>NZ_OZ247584.1:812500-3130000 GCF_965233845.1 Flagellimonas sp. | reverse complement strand
GCCTTTGCTCCCGAGGGCTTCTTATTTTATAGCCAATTCATATTCCCAAAAAAGAGACTTATCATTTCAGAATTCCATAAAAAAAGCCCCCTGTTCAAAGAACAGAGAGCTTTAGGGTCTGGTTGGTTATTGTGAAATTTAGACCCTTGGTAGATCTCCATCTCCCTTTAGTGGGAGATTGGAGTCTCCCATTAGAAAGCTGTCCACGTGATGTGCTGCCTGTCTGCCTTCAGAAATGGCCCAAACAATAAGGGATTGTCCTCTTCTTTGGTCCCCCGCAACAAATACACCTGGTACATTGGTTTTATAATCTTTAGCCGAAGCATTGATATTGGTCCTTGGGTCAAGTTCCAGTCCAAGTTCATCGGCTATGGTTGTCTCAGAACCGGTGAATCCTAGGGCTAGTAAGGCCAAATCGCATTCCCACTCCTTTTCTGTACCCTCAACTTCCTTTAAAACGGGTCGTTGCCCGGGTACTTTTTCCCAAACCACTTCAGAAGTGACCAAGCCTTTAAGGTTACCATTTTTATCTCCAATAAATTTCTTGGTTGAAATACTGAAAACACGATCCGCTCCTTCTTTGTGTGAAGTACTGGTTCGCAAACGCATGGGCCAAAATGGCCAAGGTTGACCTTCAGGACGTTCTGGAGTGGATTTGGGCATAATCTCAAAATTGGTTACGGAAACCGCCCCATGTCTTATGGAAGTTCCAATGCAGTCAGAACCGGTATCTCCACCACCAATGACAATAACCTTTTTTCCTTCTGCCGTCAATTCCTCTCCTTTGTATGGTATACCATCCACTTTTCTGTTGTTTTGTGGAAGAAAATCCATGGCCTGGACAACACCTTTTAAGTCCGCTCCCGGAATAGGAAGTCCTCTTCTTACGGTTGCCCCTCCACAGAGTACAATGGCATCGTAATCATCACGAAGTTGTGAAGCCGAAACATCTACACCGACATGGATTCCGGTTTTGAAAACGATTCCTTCGGCTTCCATCACTTCCAATCTTCGGTCAATAATATGTTTCTCCATCTTGAAATCAGGAATTCCATAACGAAGCAGGCCACCTACTTTTTCATCCCTTTCAAATACCGTAACAGCATGCCCAGCTCTATTTAGTTGTTGGGCAGCGGCCAAACCAGCAGGTCCCGATCCTACAACCGCAACCTTTTTATCCGTTCTGGTTGTGGGAGGCTCTGGGACGATCCAACCATTTTTAAAGGCTGTTTCGACTATATTCTTTTCAATATTTTCGATAGAAACAGGATCTTCGTTGATGCCCAAAACACAGGCTTCCTCACAGGGAGCAGGACAAAGCCTACCCGTGAATTCCGGAAAATTGTTCGTTGAATGAAGAATTTTTGTGGCCTTTTCCCATTTTCCTTGGTAAACGGCATCGTTAAAATCCGGAATAAGATTTCCAAGTGGACATCCGCTATGGCAAAATGGGATACCGCAGTCCATGCAACGCGCACCTTGGTCTTTAAGTTCCTTTTCCTTTAATGGAATGGTAAATTCCTTATAGTTTTTGATTCGCTCTTTAACAGGGACATAGCCTTCATCTTTCCTATCAAATTCCATAAATCCAGTCGTCTTTCCCATGGCTCAAATTATAAGGTTTGTAATTTTTCTTTTTCCAATCTGATCAAAGCTTGTCGATATTCTTCAGGGAAAACTTTGATGAATTTTGGGAGATACTTTTCCCAATCTTCCAAGATTTCTTGTGCCAATGGGCTTAAGGTGGCATTGTAATGATTTTCAATGAGCTCTTTCAATTGCTTGATATCATTGTCTTCTTCCACGGCCAAAAGGTTGAGTGTCTCGCCGTTGCATTGCTTTTCGAATGTACCATCCGTATCCAGTACATAGGCGATTCCTCCACTCATTCCCGCACCAAAGTTTCTTCCTACAGATCCTAAAATAACGGCAACTCCACCAGTCATATATTCACATCCATGATCCCCAATACCTTCCACAACCGCTTTGGCTCCAGAATTTCGAACACAGAAGCGCTCTCCCGCCTTTCCATTAATGTAGGCTTCTCCTGAGGTGGCTCCGTATAAGGTTACATTTCCAGTTATGATATTTTCCTCAGGCTTCAAGGTTGACTTGTCCGGGACTTTAATGATCAATTTAGCTCCGGAGAGTCCCTTTCCTAGATAGTCATTGGTGTTACCATTGACCACCATAGTGAGTCCCTTTGTGGCAAAAGCTCCAAAACTTTGTCCTGCAGAACCGGTAAAGTTGATTTTGAGCGTATTTTCCGGAAGTCCCTCAGCTCCATAGATTTTGGAAATCTCGTTACTGATAATGGCTCCTACCGCCCTGTTGGTGTTATAAATTGGGAAATCCAAAACGGTTTTCTCCTTTCTGAACAAGGCAGGGTGCGCTTGGGCAATAATGTCAAATTCAATGGAATCTTCAATACCGTGCACCTGCTTTTGGGTGTTGTGGAATTTTGTTCCTTTCGGCACATCAACCTGATAAAGAATCGGCGTAAGGTCTATCCCCGCAGCCTTGTAGTGCTCAATGGCCTTCTTTCTGTCCAGTTTTTGTACTTGACCCACCATTTCATCAACAGTCCTAAACCCAAGTTTGGCCATAATTTCCCGCAGTTCTTGGGCTACGAAATACATATAGTTGACTACATGTTCAGGCTTCCCTTTGAATTTTTTACGTAACTCGGGGTTTTGTGTGGCAATTCCCACGGGACATGTATTCAGGTGGCATACACGCATCATAATACATCCTGATGCTACCAATGGAGCAGTGGCAAAACCAAACTCTTCAGCTCCCAAAAGACAGGCTACGGCAACATCCCTTCCTGTTTTTAACTGTCCATCACATTCCAATACAATCCGATTTCGAAGGTCGTTCAACACCAAAGTTTGTTGTGCTTCCGCGATACCCAACTCCCAAGGAAGTCCGGCATGTTTTAGGGAAGTCAAGGGTGAAGCACCTGTTCCGCCATCAAAACCTGAGATAAGAATCACATCCGCTTTGGCTTTGGAAACCCCAGCTGCAACGGTTCCTACCCCAACTTCGGAAACCAATTTCACGTTGATTCGGGCATCTTTATTGGCAGATTTAAGGTCGTAAATCAATTGGGACAAATCCTCAATGGAATAAATATCGTGATGGGGAGGGGGAGAAATAAGCCCTACATAAGGTGTGGAATTCCTGGTTTTGGCAATTGCAGGATTCACTTTGGGTCCTGGCAATTGTCCACCTTCACCTGGCTTGGCACCTTGCGCCATCTTAATTTGGATTTCCTGTGCATTGGTCAAGTAGTTGGAGGTGACACCAAACCTACCTGAAGCCACCTGTTTGATGGCACTGTTTTTCCAATCCCCTGTTTGATTTTTATAGAAACGAGCCGAATCCTCACCGCCTTCTCCCGAATTGCTTTTTCCTCCGATACGGTTCATGGCAATCGCTAGATTTTCATGGGCTTCCTTGCTAATGCTTCCATAAGACATGGCCCCTGTTTTGAAACGTTTTACGATTTCAGTCCAAGGTTCCACCTCCTCAATTGGAATGGGGTCGTAGTTCGAAAACTCGAACAATCCCCGGATGGTCATTAAGTTTTTGGACTGCTCATTCACCAACTCGGAATACTCTTTATAAGTCTCCGGCTCGTTATTGCGTACCGATTTTTGAAGTTTGGCGATGGTCAATGGATTGAACATGTGCTTTTCACCATCCCGTCTCCAACGGTACTCTCCACCAATCTCAATATCCAGATTGGCCGCTAATTCCTGATTTTTAAATGCCTTTTTATGGCGCTTGGCAACCTCCTTTTCAATCTCATATAATCCAATACCCTGGATTCGTGTAGGGGTATTTGGAAAATATTTGCCTACCACTTTGGTATTGATCCCAATGCACTCGAACAACTGCGAGCCGCGATAGGAATTCAATGTGGAGATTCCAATTTTGTTCATCACTTTTAGAATGCCTTTTCCAATGGCCTTGTTATAGTTATGGATGGCTTCCTCAAAAGTGTATTCCGTAATGTCGTTTTCTTCAATTTGCTCCCCTATGATCTCATTGACCAAATAGGGGTTGATGGCACTTGCCCCAAAACCGAAAAGCAGGGCAAAATGATGAACCTCCCTGGGTTCAGCAGATTCCACTATAATGCTCAGTTTAGAACGTTTGCCCATTCGGCTTAAACCACTGTTTACATAAGAACATGCAAGTAAGGCTGGGATGGCCGCCATTTCAGTACTAACCATCCTGTCTGATAGAATAATGATGTTGGCCCCTTCGTCTATGGCATCTGAGGCCTGCTGCAGAACGGAATCCAAAGCCTCTTCAATTCCATTGTGTCCCTTGGCAATTTCATACAAGATGGAAATAGAAACTACTTTATAGTCAGGACTGGCGTCATAATTTTTTATTTTATCCAAATCCTCTTTAGAGATTACCGGATTTTGGATTTTTAGTTTACGGCAGTGCAGTTCATTGATCTCAAATAGATTTTGATCACTACCTAGGGTAAGACTGATATCGGTGATCAATTCTTCTCGAATTCCATCCAAAGGTGGATTGGTCACCTGCGCAAACAACTGCTTGAAGTAGTTGTAAATCAACTGTGGCCGCTCAGATAGTACCGCGATAGGGGTGTCGGAGCCCATGGAACCAATTGGTTCCTTCCCATTTTTGGCCATGGGAAGAATAATGGTGTTGATGTCCTCCAAGGTATAGCCAAAAGCTGCCCTTCGGGTTTCTAATGGAAACTCACCGTAAAAAACAGGACAGTCATTATAAGGAATATCCTTTAGGTGTACCAGATTGTTTTGAAGCCATTTTTGGTATGGATGTCTCTTGGCAATGGCTTCTTTTATTTCCTCATCGTTGATGATACGCCCTTCCTCCATGTTCACCAAGAACATTTTACCAGGTTCCAGTCTTCCATGAAATTCAATATCTTCAGGCTGCAAATCCACTACCCCGGTCTCAGAAGACATGATCACATATCCTTTTTTGGTCACCGAATACCTTGATGGTCGCAATCCATTGCGGTCCAAAACCGCTCCGATGTAATTTCCATCGGTGAAGGGAATGGAAGCAGGTCCATCCCAAGGTTCCATTAAACAAGAGTTGTATTCGTAAAAGGCCCTTTTGGACTCGGACATTTCGGTATTCTTCTCCCAGGCTTCGGGTACCAGCATCATCATGACTTCCGGCAAGGAACGACCTGTCATCAATAGTAGTTCAACAACCATATCCATACTTGCGGAATCCGATTTTCCTGGAAGTACAACAGGGAGGATTTTTTTAATGTCTTCCCCAAACCAATCGCTTTCCAATAACTCTTGACGCGATCGCATTCTAGAAACATTACCTCTTAGGGTATTGATTTCTCCGTTGTGGCACATATATCGGAAAGGCTGGGCCAAATCCCAAGTTGGAAACGTATTGGTTGAAAATCTTTGGTGTACCAGAGCCAATCGGGTAACAACCCGGGAGTCCAACAAATCTTGATAGTATCTACTGATATCTTGAGGAACCAACAATCCCTTGAAAATGATAATTTTTGTAGAAAGGCTTGGTAGATAGAAGAACTGACTTTGGGATAATTTACTTTTGATTATGGTATGCTCGGTAACCTTGCGCGCTATGAAAAGTTTCAAATTGAACTGGAAATCATCCAAATCATCAACTTTACCTATAAACACCTGTTTTACGAAGGGTTCTGTCTCTGCTGCAATTCTTCCGGGCACGGATCGGTTCACGGGAACATCCCGCCATCCCAACAACTGCAGTCCTTGTTTTTTGATGTTTTCCTCTAGTGTTGCAATACAAAAATCACGTTGATTTTCCTTTTGCGGTAGAAAGACATTGCTCATGGCATACTCTCCTGCTTTGGGTAGCTCAAAGGGGCATACCTGGGTAAAAAAGTCGTGGGGAATATCAATAAGAATACCCGCACCATCCCCAGTTTTTCCATCCGCACTTACAGCACCTCTGTGTTCCAATTTATCCAGAATCTCGAGTGCCTTGTGAATTATATCGTTTGATTTCTTTCCTTTTAGACTGCAAATAAAACCTGCGCCACAATTGTCATGCTCAAATTCCGGCAGGTATAACCCTTGTTTTTCCAACTTCCTCATCATTATGGTATTTGTTCAAAAATATCATTTTTGATAAAGAAAAGGCATGGTTTTCAAGCAAATGCAACTAATTCATCAACGTTTGTGTAAATGCTTTAAAAATTATGCAAATTAAAAATTTGGGGAATCGATAATTATGATAATCTCAATTTTGAGGAAGGGCTAAGTCTAGTTTTGCTTAAATCATGGGGGTGTTAAGTGCTACGGTTAAGAATTTTCAACTACTGGATGACAATGGCAAGGGGTGAAACGTGATAATTGCCTGATTTTGGCATATAACCCCCTAAAGAATAGGGGTATCTTAAATGACAGAATGGAAAATTCAGTCTTTTAAGATACTTCTGGAAATTACCATTTTCTGAATCTCGGAAGTCCCTTCATAGATTTGGGTGATTTTGGCATCGCGCATAAGTCGCTCTACGTGGTATTCCTTTACAAATCCATTTCCGCCGTGTATTTGAACGGCCTCTACTGCAGTTTCCATGGCAACCTCCGAGGCATATAACTTAGCCATTGCACCGGATAAGGAGTAGTCTTTCCCCAAATCTTTGTCGCAAGCTGCTTGGTATACCAAATAACGGGCTGCCTGTATTTTGGTGTGCATATCTGCAAGTTTAAAGGCAATGGCTTGGTGATTGGCTATCTCAGTGCCGAAGGCCTTACGTTCCTTGGCGTATTTTTTGGAAAGCTCGTAGGCTCCGGCCGCTATACCCAAGGCTTGTGCCGCGATCCCAATCCGACCGCCCGAAAGGGTCTTCATGGCGAATTTGAACCCAAAACCATCTTCTCCAATTCGATTTTCTTTTGGAACTTTCACGTCGTTGAAGATCAAAGAATGGGTGTCACTTCCCCGAATGCCTAATTTGTTTTCTTTTGGACCAATTTCAAAACCGTCCATTCCCTTTTCCACAATTAGCGCATTGATGCCACGGTGACCCTTATCGGCATCTGTTTGGGCGATTACCAGATAGAATTCGGCTGAACTTCCATTGGTAATCCAATTTTTGGTGCCGTTTAATATGTAATGGTCTCCTTTGTCTATGGCTGTTGTTTTTTGTGAGGTGGCATCTGAACCTGCTTCCGGTTCCGAAAGACAAAATGCGCCAATGACCTCGCCAGAAGCCAAGCGGGTTAGATACTTTTCTTTTTGGGCTTCCGTGCCAAAAGTTTCAAGTCCCCAGCAAACCAACGAATTATTTACCGAAACCATGACGGAAGCTGAAGCATCTACTTTGGACAATTCTTCCATGGCCAAAACATAGGATAGGGTATCAAGACCGCTGCCTCCATATTTTTCATTCACCATCATTCCCATAAATCCTAGGTCCGCCATTTTTTCAACCAGCTCCCATGGGAATTTTTGCGCATCGTCCCGTTCAATGATTCCGGGCAATAGCTCATTTTGGGCAAAATCCTTGGCCGCTTGCTGTATCATCAGTTGTTCTTCCGAAAGTGAAAATTCCATAGAATTGAGAAATAGTTAAAAAAGGGATACAAATATAGCTTTTAGATGGTTATTTTTCATCAAAAAACCCATTGAAATGAGAATTACCTAATTCAATGAATGGGGTTTTGAATCTATTTTGGGCTTGCCAAATTTTCTGGAAGGAAGATTATGTGGGAAAATCCATTTTGAATATCTTTAGCAACAAGCTCGGCTGAAAAGCAGGGCCAGTTTCAACATCTTAAACCAAACTAACTATGGAAACCATCCTCATTGCCATATTTGTCTTAGGCTATTTAGCTATTACCCTGGAACACAACCTTAAAATAGACAAGCTAATACCAGCTTTGGCCATGATGGCCATTCTCTGGGCCATGATGGCATTTGGAATTGATGGGTTTACCACCTGGTTTGATTCTGGGAAGCATGCCTTATTGGATGGCTTCGGCGATCTGGGGCATGAGGACAAAATGCATTTGCTGGAGGAGACCCTTTTGCACCACTTGGGTAAAACCTCGGAGATCTTGGTATTTCTATTGGGTGCCATGACCATTGTGGAAATCATTGATTATTTTGACGGTTTCGCTACCATTAAATCTTATGTGAAGACAAGGAGCAAACGTAAAATCCTTTGGATATTTGCCTTTTTGGCCTTCATTCTTTCCGCAATCATAGACAACCTTACCGCTACTATTGTTTTGGTTTCCATACTTCAAAAGGTTATTAGGGACAGAAATGTTAGAATTTGGTATGCCGGTTTGATCATTATCGCGGCGAACGCTGGCGGGGCGTGGTCTCCCATTGGGGATGTTACCACTACCATGCTATGGATTGGAAACAAGGTTACCACCGCTAAGTTGATTGGCTACTTGTTGGTGCCTTCATTGGTTTGTATGTTGGTACCTACATTTATCGCCTCCTTTATGTCCGCATTTAAAGGTGAGATAGATTTGGAAGAGGCAACTCCGGCCAAATCCAAATTTGGGGCCACTATGTTATACCTAGGTTTGGGTGCGATTGTTTTTGTGCCCATTTTCAAAACCGTGACGCATTTGCCACCCTATGTGGGAATGATGTTGTCACTTGCCGTTGTGGCCACTTTTGCTGAAATCTACAGTAGCTCCAAAATTACGATTTCGTCTGTAGATCCCGAAAGTGATGCAGGAGCTCACCACAGTCCGGTACACAGCGCTTTGACCAAGATAGAATTGCCTAGTATTCTATTCTTCCTTGGAATTTTGATGGCTGTTGCAGCTCTGGAATCTCTGGGATTGTTATTCAACTTTGCAGAAAACCTAAAACAGAGTGTTGGCTTACTAGGCACTGAACTTGAAGGAACCCAGGTATCCGATTTAGTAGTGATTATTTTGGGAATCGGTTCTGCAATTATTGACAATGTTCCCTTGGTGGCGGCCAGTTTGGGAATGTTCTCTGAGCCCATAGATAATCCGTTGTGGCACTTTATTGCCTATTCAGCAGGTACTGGAGGTAGTATGTTGATCATTGGTTCTGCTGCTGGTGTGGTGGCCATGGGAATGGAAAAAATCGACTTCTTCTGGTATCTTAGAAAAATAGCATGGTTGGCCTTCATAGGGTTTATTGCGGGCGCCATTTGCTTCATTGGAATGCGATATTTTTTCTAAAAAATACTTTAGCTCAAAAATCTCCGTTATTATTGCAACTAAAATTGGGGATTTTATATGATTATTTTTCAAGATTTGGAAGAGGGGTCCGAGATTGCAGCTGCTATTTCGGAAGAAAAAACCCTTTCTGTTATTGACCTTATCGTTAACGGGGGAACAGGAAGTGTTGTTATTATAATGGTACTTTTTGTACTTCTTTTTGTAGCACTCTATATTTACTTTGAGCGCATTTTTGCAATTAAAGCAGCATCAAAGATTGACAAAAACTTTATGAACCAAATTCGTGACCACGTCATGAATGGGAAGTTGGACGCTGCCAAAATTTTATGTGCCCAGACCGATTCACCGGTAGCCAGGTTGACAGAGAAAGGTGTTTCGCGTATTGGAAAGCCTTTGGATGATATCAATACAGCTATTGAAAATGCGGGTACTTTAGAGGTTTACAAACTGGAAAAGAATGTAAGTGTTTTGGCCACAGTGGCAGGAGCGGCACCCATGATAGGTTTCTTGGGAACCGTAATTGGTATGATTTTGGCATTCCACGAAATGGCGAGTAGCGGCGGACAAGCAGAAATGGGATCTTTGGCATCTGGAATTTACACAGCTATGACCACAACTGTTGCCGGTTTGGTGGTTGGTATCATTGCCTATATCGGATATAACCATTTGGTGAACAGAACCGATAAAGTGGTCCATAAAATGGAAGCCAATGCTGTTGAGTTTTTGGATTTATTGAATGAACCCATCTAGCGTTCAGACATGAAATTAAAGGGAAGAAATAAAGTAAGTCCAGAGTTTAGCATGTCGTCAATGACAGATATTGTGTTCTTGTTGTTGGTGTTTTTTATGTTGACCTCAAATGCACCCAATGCACTGGATTTGCTGTTGCCAAAAGCAAAAGGGAAATCTACGAACACCCAAAATGTTTCAGTGACCATCAACAAGAATCTGGAATATTTTGTGAACAATGAGCAAATTAGCTCAGAATACATTGAAATTGAATTAAAAAAGGCACTAAAAGGGCAGGAGAAGCCTACAATCATTCTAAGGGCAGAACAGAGCGTGGCCATTAAAGAGGCAGTAAACGTGATGGATATAGCCAACAGAAACAGTTACAAGGTTATCTTGGCGGTGCGGCCAAAATAATGTCATTTTTAGATACGAGACACAAGAAAAAATCCTTCACACTTACCACTTTGCTGTTAAGTGCATTACTTCTATTGCTTTTTTATATTGGGCTCACCTATTTGGATCCACCCATTGAAAATGGGATTGCAGTAAATTTCGGTACGACAGATTTTGGTAGCGGACCGGTTCAACCTAAGGAGAAAGTGCGGTCGGAGCCTAAACAGGTAAAAACCGAACAAATTCCTGAACCCGTTCCGGAGCAAGCGGAACCGGAGCCTGTCGCGCCACCCGAGCCTGTGGAAAAGGTAGTGACCCAAGACAGCGAGGAGACTATCCGAATAAATCAACAAAAAGAAGCCAAAAGAAAGGCTGAAGAAGCTGAAAGAAAAGCAAAGGCCGAAGCAGAGCGGATCGCCCGGGAAAAGCAGCAAGCCGAAGAACGCAAAAGAAAAGAGCAGGAGGCTAAAAAGAAAAGCTTGGATGCCCTAATCGGTGGAATTGGCAAGTCTGATGGTAAAACCATTGGCAGTGAGGGCGATGATAATAGACAGGGTGACAAGGGCCAGCCAGATGGAGATCCCTATGCAACCAGCTACTATGGTGCTCCAGGTAGTGGAAGCGGAACAGGCGGTTATGGACTCAATGGGCGTTCCTTGGTAAGCAAGGGTAAAGTACAGCAGGAATGTAATGAAGAAGGCCGTGTAGTGGTTAGAATTGTTGTGGATAGAAATGGAAGGGTAGTAAAAGCAACTCCTGGAGTCAAAGGAACTACCAATAACGCGCCTTGTTTGTTAGACCCAGCACGAAAAACTGCTCTCTTGCACAAATGGAACCTGGATTCCAATGCGCCAACGCAACAAATTGGCTTTGTTGTGGTCAACTTTAAGCTGGGGCAATAACACCATGACTTACAAGGAAACCCTGGACTGGATGTTCCAACAGCTTCCCATGTACCAGCAGAAGGGGCAAGTGGCGCTTAAGGACAAATTGGATAATATTCTGGCCTTTTCGGAGGTCTTGGGAAATCCCCATCAAAAATTTAAGAGTATCCATGTGGCCGGAACCAATGGCAAGGGATCCAGTAGCCATATGTTGGCTTCTGTTTTGCAGGAAGCGGGCTATAAGGTGGGATTATATACTTCTCCCCATTTAAAGGACTTTCGGGAGCGTATCCGAATCAATGGAAAAAAAATCGGAAAGAAATCCGTAAAAAACTTCATCAAAAAACACAAGTCATTTTTTGAGCACAACGAGCTCTCGTTTTTTGAGATGACCGTTGGGATGGCCTTTCATTATTTTGCTAAAAAACAGGTGGAGATTGCCGTTATTGAGGTTGGCCTTGGGGGGCAATGGGACTCTACAAACATTATTGTCCCTGAAGTTTCCCTGATTACCAATATTGGTTTGGACCATACTCATATTTTGGGGGATACGCTGGAGAAAATTGCCTTGGAAAAGGCGGGGATAATCAAGAAGGGAATTCCTGTGGTAATCAGTGAACGGCAACCGGAAACCGAAGGGATATTCAATATAATTGCCGCTAAGAAAAATGCGAGTATAAGCTTTGCGGAGGACACTGCCATCGAAAATTATAAAACGGACCTATTAGGAGACTATCAGATTAAAAATATCAAAGGTGTGGTGAGTGCCTTAAAAGTGCTCAAGGGATTTAAGATTAAAAAACGCCATATCAGGGAAGGATTGAAAAAAGTGACTGATAATACGGGTTTATTGGGAAGATGGCAGGTGTTGGGCGAACATCCTTATCTGGTATGCGATGCTGCACATAACAAAGAAGGCCTGCAATTGGTATTGAACCAGATTACACTGCACAAGTTTGAAAAACTACATATGGTACTTGGTTTTGTGAACGACAAAAATTTGGAAGATGTACTGGGTCTTTTTCCGAAGAAAGCGACTTATTACTTCGTAACACCTAACATTCCAAGGGGACTCGCCGCAAACAATTTAAGAGATACGGCTAATAAATATGGATTGGAAGGGGAAGCCTTTGATTCCGTTAAAAAAGGGCTTAACCAAGCCTTGGAACATGCCGGAAAGAAAGATTTTGTCTACGTGGGGGGGAGCACTTTTGTGGTTGCCGAAGTTGTTTAGATATTTTCTGTTTTTTCTTTTTGCTAAATGAAAAATGGTGCTATATTTGCACTCCCATTTGGAAAATGGAATGGGCGCGTAGCTCAGTTGGTTCAGAGCACCTGGTTTACACCCAGGGGGTCAGGGGTTCGAATCCCTTCGCGCCCACAACGACAAAAAACCTCAGCATTTGTGTTGAGGTTTTTTTGTTGGTAGTTATTGATACATGAAATATTGGGTTTACATTCTGTATTCGGGGCATTTGGACAAATACTATGTGGGTTCGACCCAGGACATTGAAGGTCGATTGCAAAGGCATTTGGCAGCTCACAAAGGTTTTACGTCGCATGCCAAGGACTGGGTATTGAAATATCAGGAACCTTTTGGCACAAAGTCCGAAGCCGTAAAGCGAGAGTTCCAAATAAAGAAATGGAAGAGCAGGGCGATGATTGAAAGGTTGATTAGCCAGAGCTAAGGTTGTTCAGAGCATCCCGATTTCACATCGGGAGGGTCAGGGGTTCGAATCCCTTCGCGCCCACGACGACAAAAAACCTCAGCATTTGTGTTGAGGTTTTTTTGTTGACTGTTATTGGTACATGAAATATTGGGTTTACATTCTGTATTCGGGGCATTTGGACAAGTACTATGTGGGTTCGACCCAGGACATTGAAGGTCGATTGCAAAGGCATTTGACGACCCACAAAGGTTTTACGTCGCATGCCAAGGACTGGGTATTGAAATATCAGGAACCTTTTGGCACAAAGTCCGAAGCCGTAAAAAGAGAGTTCCAAATAAAGAAATGGAAGAGCAGGGCGATGATTGAAAGGTTGATTGGCCAGAGCTAAGGTTGTTCAGAGCATCAGGGGTTTCCCGAGGCAAGCTCGGGATAAACCGAATCCCTTCGCGCCCACAACGACAAAAAACCTCAGCATTTGTGTTGAGGTTTTTTTGTTGACTGTTATTGATACATGAAATATTGGGTTTAAACACCTCTAAGATTGCAATTTCTTAATGATAGCGAGGGTTTCGGTAACTTTTTGGGTCAATCCGTCATAATCAAACTCTCCTGCATCGTTTTTCACGAACAGTTTTGAGCCCATGCCAACGCAGTGCACTCCGGCTTCAAACCAGGCTTGGAGGTTCTCTTGGGTAGGTGCTACCCCTCCGGTGGGCATAATACTGGACCATGGGGAAGGACCTTTTATTGCTTTTACAAAAGCGGGTCCTCCTACCTGGGAACCAGGAAAAATTTTGACTACCTCGGCGCCCAATTCCTCTGCAGCGGAGATTTCACTTAGGGAACCACAACCAGGAGACCAAGCAATTTTACGCCTATTGCAGACTTTGGCCATATCGGGGTTCAAGATGGGGGATACCACAAAATTGGCCCCTAATTGAATGTAAAGGGAAGTGGTACCCGCATCAACCACTGAACCGATTCCCAAAATCATTTCGGGAGTTTCCTTGGCTGCAAATTTTGTCAGAGCCGTGAATACTTCATGGGCAAAGTCCCCACGGTTGGTAAATTCAAAAACCCTTGCTCCACCTTGGTAACAGGCTTTTAGCACTTTCTTGCAAATCTCTATGTCACTGTGATAAAAAACCGGAACCATCCCGGTTTCCTTCATTTGAATTGCTACGTCTATTCTAGTAAATCTAGCCATTTGATTTTGTTTTATCGGGCTACTCTTCCAGAGGCATCGCCGCCCATTAGTTTTTCCACTTCGGCAACAGTAACCAAATTGGCATCCCCTTTAATAGTGTGCTTCAAGCAGGATGCTGCCACTGCAAAATCCAGGGCATTTTGGTCATCCTTCGGATAGGTGAGCAATCCATAGATTAACCCGCCCATAAAGGAATCACCGCCACCAACGCGATCAACAATATCCGTAATTTGATATTGGGTGGTTTCGTACATTTTTTTACCGTCGTACAGTACCCCGGCCCACGTATTGTGTGAGGCGGAAATAGACCCTCTTAAAGTGGTGATAACCTTTTGCGCCTTTGGGAATTTGGCCATCATTTGTTGGCATACGGATAAAAAGGCCTCGGCTTTAACGTGATGCCCCTCTGTCTGTACACTTATCCCCTCAGGTTTGATTCCAAAATGCATTTCGGCATCTTCTTCATTGCCTAAAATAATATCGCAATAGGAGGTAAGTTCGGTCATGATGGTTTCACGGTCACCCCCGTACTTCCAAAGTTTGGCTCTATAATTTAAGTCTGTAGATATGGTAACTCCCATTTCGCTGGCAACCTTTACCGCTTCCAAGCAAGCATCTGCAGCACCTTGGGAAATAGCTGGCGTAATCCCAGTCCAGTGGAACCATTGCGCATCTTTAAAAACGGCTTTCCAATCCACCATTCCCGGTTTAATTTCAGACATGGCAGAGTGTGCTCTGTCATAAACCACTTTACTGCCTCGGCTTACCGCGCCGGTTTCCAAAAAGTAAATACCTAAGCGATCGCCGCCAAAAATGATGTTTTGGGTATTTACCCCTCTTTTTCGCATTTCCATTAAAGCACAATCACCTATGTCATTTTTAGGGAGACGGGTTACAAAATCCACTGGAATCCCATAATTGGCCAAGGAGACTGCAACGTTGGATTCTCCTCCGCCATAAATTACATCGAAGGAATTGGCTTGGGAAAACCTTAAAAATCCTGGAGGGGCCAATCTGAGCATGATTTCCCCGAATGTCACTACTTTTTTCATATTGGTATTAGTTGTTTCGTTAACGTACACGGAAACGATTTAAAAAAACAAGGCCGAGCCTTTATTGATTATTCCGTGTACCTACACGGAGAAATTCAAAAGTAGTATATTGCAATCAATTTTAAAAGGATTTTTTTTCTTTTTTTGAGAAATGAAGCGGATTACAATCAAGGAAATAGCGAAAAGAGCAGGGGTTTCCATAGGAACGGTAGACAGAGTGCTGCACAATCGGGGCGAAGTAGCCGCCAAAACCAAGGAACTTGTGCTAAAAATTGCGAATGAAGGCAATTACACTACCAATGTTTATGCAAGAAGTCTCAAGCTTAACAAAATATATCGCATAGCCGTACTTCTACCCAAGGACAATGAGTATTGGAGTACCCTTAACAATGCCATAAACAAAACAGCCGAACGGTATGCGTCCCTGGGAATCCATCCTGAATTTTTCACCTTTGACAGACATAGCGAAACCTCCTTGTTGCAACAGGCCCAACAGATGTTGGAATCGGAACCTGATGGTGCTATTTTGGCACCTTTGGTTGAGGATGAGATTCGTCGTTTAACTTGCATCTTGGATGAGCGTGATATTCCCTATGTTTATGTAGACTCCAATCTGGAAGTGTCCCATCCGTTGGCCTTTATTGGTCAAGATTCTTTCCAGGCGGGGTATTTGGCGGCCAAATTGCTCAATTTGGGATTTCCCAGGGGGCACAAAGCGTATATTGCCCGTTTTTTTGATTTTGATAGCCTCAATAAGACTATAGAGGAACGTATCAAGGGATTTCGGGATTACTATGAGACCCACGGATATGATACCCAACTTATTTTTGATGTTGACTTATCCAGTGGAACCCAGAAGTTTTTGAATCAGATTCATGAAGCTGGGAATTTAGGCCCGGTACATATCTTCATACCTAATTCACGTGCCCATCAGTTGGTCAAGGAACTCAAAGGGTTTAAAGGTCATCGAAGAACAGTGGGTTTTGATTTGATTAACGAAAACAAAGCCTGCCTAACCCGTAACACCATCGATTTTATTATTGATCAAAATCCAAGTAAACAAGGGGAACTTGCGCTTCAAGCTTTTTATGACAAGTTGATTGCAAACACGGAGGTCAGAACCAATCAATTGATGGCCTTGGAAATATTCACGAAAGAGAACCTTCAGGGCAACTGATCAAGTAACCTTTGGAATTTTCTTTCCAGAAGAGATGTCCATATTCCTATAGGAATTATAGGCATTCTGCGAAAACGGTAAATCTTCCCGAAGAGAATTTACGTAAAACCTTATCGGAAAAAACTTCCAAAACATGATTTTGAGGGAACTTGAAGTAAAGGATAACCTCAATCCAATCCAAATGCGAAAGTTGATTTTGGACATATTTTCACTAAGACGTGCACAATCCAGGCATATTGGATCGGTGGTGGCATCCAAGTATGTGAAATCGGGATTGACTTTGCAAGAGGCTATAGACATCAGGGAAAAGATAAGGCATGCCTTTGAGTATGATAAAATTTATAAAAGCAATACCCTTAGCCTTAATGACCTTTCGACTTATATAAATAAGGATAGATATAAAGTTTCCCAGGTACTAAATGAGTATCTGTCCAAGAATTTTTATTCCTTAATCAATCAGTATCGAATTGCGGAAGCCAAAGATCTTTTACTCAACCACCCCTTTCTTAGTGTAAAGGCAGTGATGTATGAGGTTGGCTTTAACAGCAAAACCAGTTTTTACTCCGCCTTTAAAAAGGAAACAGGGGTAAGCCCCAATGACTTTAGGTCTTTGACCGGCAGTTTTGCATCCTGATTACCTCCTTTACTGTAGCAAGTTTTTTTGACATTCTTCCTCTAAGATATAACACCAGCATTGATGGTCATTGGTATGATCCAACTTCCGAAGGTTTCGGGTAGATGTTAAATTTTAAGAAACCTTTTAAAGACTTCCTTCTTCACAAGAGTTTGTTAAAAAAGGTTCTTCTGGTTGGGCTGCGGCGGTTTTGTTGTACGTCCCGTTTTAGAAGTACTTCTAATAATCCCCCATACAATTGTTTTGTCATTGCAATTGTAAAGGTAAGGCGGTGAGAGGCCTTACTACCTTCTAATAAAAACTTTCCATTAAGTTTTGTTTTCGTGTTAGGGAGTATTATTTGAATTAGCTATCAATACCACCTACTCCCGCCTGCCTTTCTCAGTTGCACTGACTCATAATTTTCTAATAAAACTGCTAACTCTATGAAAGTAAAACAGCTATTTGGGACACTTGTGTTCGTGCTTTTGTGCATTACCTCGGTTCAGTCCCAAGAAAAGACAATTACAGGTACGATCATTGATCAGACCGGAATTCCGCTGCCTGGCGTCAACATTGTTGTAGAGGGTACCACAACGGGGACCCAATCAGATTTTGATGGTAACTACTCCATTGAAGCCAGCGTGGGCCAAATCTTGGTCTACACCTATTTGGGCCAAAGAACAGCAAGACGCACCGTGGGTGCCCAAGATGTAATCAACCTTCAAATGGAGGAAGATGCCCAGGCACTTGAAGAAGTCGTTGTTACGGCTTTGGGTATTAAAAGGGAAAAGCAAGCCCTGGGTTATGCCGTGGCAGAGGTAAGCTCTGAACAGCTAGAGGAAAAGGCCGAAGGTGATTTGGGAAGGGTACTAATCGGGAAAGCTTCTGGGGTAAACATTACCCAGCAAAGTGGACTTTCCGGTTCAGGTACCAATATCATTATCCGGGGTTATAACTCCTTTAGCCAGAGCAACCAGCCTTTGTTCATTGTGGATGGGGTTCCCTTTAATGGTGACACCAATGCTTCTGGTAGACAGGGAGACCGACAGGATTTTATTAATGGTAACAATGGATCCAGTAGATTTTTGGATCTGGACCCCAACAGTATAGAAAGTGTAAACGTACTTAAAGGACTTGCGGCCTCCACCCTCTACGGTTCTTTGGGTAGGAATGGGGTAATTTTGATTACTACCAAGGCCGGTTCAGCTGGGCAAGGAGGAGCCAAGAAAACCGAAATCACGGTGAATTCCTCCATATTCTTTAACGAAATAGCTTCAACGCCCGAATACCAGAATCAGTTTGGAAATGGTTTTGACCAATCCTTCGGATGGTTCTTTAGCAACTGGGGGCCAAGTTTTGACCGGGATGGTATCTCAGGTTGGGGCAATAGTTCAGCCTTTGATTCTGAAGGAACCTTGCCACACCCGTATTCCATATCGGCGGCAGGTCAGCAAGCCTTTCCGGAATTTGCCAATGCTCGATACGAATGGAGACCCTATGATAGTTTTGGGGCATTCTTCAAAACGGGAACCGTAACAAACTTGTCCGTTAATGCAAGGGGTGCATCAGATGATGGCAAAATATCCTACAACGCAAACTACGGACATTTAAAAGATATAGGCTTTACGCCAGGAAATAGTCTCAACAGAAACAATTTTGGTGTTGGGGGGCGAGCTATTTTGAGCAACAAGTTCACGATTTCCGGGACTATGAACTATTCCCGAACCAAATTTATTTCGCCACCAATTGCCCTAAGTCAGGGTAACGGAGCTACCGGTTCCGGGTCTTCTGTCTTTGGGGATTTGTTCTTTACTCCTAGAAGTATAGATGTGGTGGGACTGCCATTCCAGAGTCCAATAGACGGTAGAAGTATTTACTATAGGAACGGAAATGACATTCAGCACCCGTTGTGGACCGTGAACAATGCAGGTACTGAACAGGAGACCAACAGGGTTTTTGGTAATATGGCGGCCCAATTCCAGTTCAATGATAATCTAAACCTGATCTACAGGGTTGGTTTGGATGTTTATAGTGAGAACAACCTCAATTATCAAAATAAGGGAGGTATCAACGGTAACGTTCCGCAGCCTAGATTGGCGAGTGGTATCTATGAAACCTGGAATAACACCAACACCATCTGGGATCATAACTTGGCATTGAACGGAGACTATGATATCACCGATAAAATAGGCACCACCTTTAATATCGGTGTCAACGGAAGAAGGGAATTGTTTAACCAAAATGGTATTGCCAGTGATGCACAACAGGTTTTTGGAGTGTTAAGGCATTTCAACTTCCTGAACCAAAATGAGATTCAGTTAACCTCGGATAGAAATCTTGTTGGGTTTTATGGACAGGTTGAAGTTGATTACGATAGTTTCTTATACTTGACCGTAGCGGGTAGAAATGACTGGGTTTCCAACCTTTCTACAGACAATAGGGCCTTGTTCTATCCCAGTGCGAGTCTTTCGTTTGTACCTACCACGGCTATAGACGGGCTTAAGAGTGAGAATGTACTGAACTATTTGAAAATTAGGGCAGGATACGGAACCTCGGCAGGTTTCCCCGATGCTAATTCGGATAATTTCCCAGTGGCAAACAGGTTGATTTTGGATACCCAAGATCATCTGGATCCACAGGGTAATACCATTGTGTCCAATACAAGTCCGCTTACCTTGGGTAATCCGGATTTGAAACCAGAACGTGTGGATGAAATTGAGTTGGGTGTTGAATCGAGATGGTGGGACGGTAGAATTACCTTGGATGCCTCGATATATGAAAGAACCACCACGGATTTGATTGTACAGCAACCTCTAGATCCTTCATCGGGTTATTTTAGAACCAATACCAATGTGGGTGAAATCAAAGGTCAAGGTGTAGAAGTGGATTTAGGTCTTAATTTCTTCAGAAGCCAGGAAGAAGGTGGATTCAATTGGAATACCAATATCAACTTTACGGCCAATGAAACCGAGGTTACGGATTTGGGTCAGGAAACAGACTTGATCGTATATTCTGGATTTGGAAACCTTGGAAACGCAGCCATCGAAGGACAACCTTTAGGGGTTATCTACGGTACGCGTATTCTTAGGGACGATGCCGGAAACTTTGTGGTGAATGCCATTGGGGATTACGTTCAGGATTCTCAGGATGGAGTCATTGGAGACCCCAACCCGGATTTTGTGGCCAACATCAACAATACCTTCTCCTACAAGAACTTCAGTCTTGGATTCCAGTTCAATTGGACGCAAGGAGGGGATATCTGGTCCAGTACCATTTCAACCTTGTTGGGAAGAGGGCTTATTGTAGAGACCTTAGATCGTGAAAACACCTTTGTACTTCCTGGTGTTCAGCAGAGCGATGGTAGGGTAAATGATGTACAGATCAACAACTCCGATTATTATTTCAACAATATTCTAGGAAATATTTCAGAACTGCAGGTGTTTGATGCCACGGTACTGCGTTTGCAAGAAGTTACATTGGGTTACGCCCTTCCAAAAAAATTCCTGGAAGACACTCCTTTTGGATCATTGTCCTTTACGGTATCTGGATTCAATCTTTGGTACGATGCAATCAATACTCCGGACGGGGCCAATTTTGACCCCAATACATCCGGTACAGGTGTAGGTAATGGATTTGGTTTCGAATTCCTGAACGGACCAAGTTCCAGAAGATATGGATTCAGTGTAAAAGCAACTTTCTAAAAAAAATTAAAGATGAAAATAAGAAGTAAACATAGCATATTGGGTCTCTTTGTAGGACTTCTGGCTTTGACTTCCTGTGAGGTCACTGAGTTGGAAGGCACCAATGACCCTAACTTTTTAACACCAAGTGAAGCGGCCCCTGATTTCTTCATCACATCCATTCAAGAGGATTTTGCAAGACATTTGGATGGGGATGTTGCTGGTGACCCCAACGATAATTGGGTAACAGGTGGTTTCCAATTTGGTGATGGATTGTCACCGCTTGGAATGGAACTTACCCGTTTAGTGGCCATGCAGAGTAGGGACTATGAAAGTACCTATCAAGATAGTGATGTGGATGATGAATGGGACAATGCCTATCGTGGAATTCTTTTCGATATTCGGTTGATGACCCCATTGGCACAGGAGGCCGGACAGACACGCCACCTGGGAATTGCCCAATTTATTGAGGCTTACATTATCTCTTCTTTGGTGGATTTCTTTGGAGATATTCCGTATACCGAAGCCGTTCAGGCTCCCGCCATTGTAAATGCCAAATTGGATAGTGGCCAATCGGTTTATGAAGCAGCACAAGCCTTATTGGATCAAGCCATTGTCAATTTTACCAATACGGCATCGGCTAACCCAGCGGTAGAGTTGTTTTACAATAACGACTATACAAAATGGGTAAAAGCGGCCAATACCTTGAAGATGAAGTTATATCTTCAGACCCGTTTGGTGGATCCAGGTGCTATTGCGGCCTTTAATGCCATTGTGGCCTCTGGTGATTATATTACAGATACCGCAGACGACTTGGAATTTATTTGGGCAGGAACAAGCGCTTCCAATCCAGATAACAGACATCCAAGATATGGGCTCAATTATGTGTCCAATGGTCCCGGGGACTATCAAGGCAATTGGTTGATGAACCAGATGATGGTGAACAATGATCCAAGGATGCGGTATTATTTCTACAGGCAAACCAATGAGGTTCCTGGGCAGGAGGCCGATCCAGATGAGCAAACCTTAAGATGTTCCTTGCAGACCCCACCATTGCATTATTCCAATGGCGGATTTACATTCTGCAACCTTCCCAATGGGTATTGGGGAAGAGATCATGGGGATGATGAAGGAACTCCTCCAGATGGACCGGTACGTACCACATGGGGTGTCTACCCTGCCGGGGGACGGTTTGATGATGACAGTTTTAGTCCAGTGGCCCAACCTACAGACCCATTATCCAATGGAGGGAATGGTCTAGGGGCAACGCTCATATTAAATGCTTTTATGGTTGATTTCTGGCGCGCTGAGGTAGCCTTGGCCCAAGGAGATGCGGCTACAGCCCAAACTTTCTTGGAAGCAGGGCTGACCAAACAGATTGCCAAGGTAAGGGCAGCAGTTTCTGTGGATCCCAATGCCGATCTCTCTTTTGAACCTTCTGCAACAGATGTAACCGACTTTATCAACACTGTTGTGACTGATTTTGGTGCGGCTTCGGGAGATGATCAATGGAATATTCTGGCCGAAAACCACTTTGTGGCGCATTATGGAAACGGGATAGAGACCTATAACTTTTATAGGAGAACCGGCTTTCCAAGTACTTTACAGCCAAACAGGGAACCTGATCCGGGAAGTTTCCCCAGATCTATGTTTTATCCTAATCAGGCGGTGACATCGAACTCCAATATTACCCAGAAAACCAACCTTTCGGTTCAGGTATTTTGGGATAATAATCCAGCGGGACCAGCATTCCCAAGATCAAATTAATAACAGCAATGTCTTATAAAACAAGAATCATGAGAAAACTAAAAATATATATATTGCTCGCTATGGGATTGGTCTCTGCTATGTCCTGTACTGAGGAAAAAATAGTTGATCAAGTCCTTCAAACGGTAGAGCGCGGCCTTGTACTCCGAACAGTGGCCAATTTAAGCACCACCTATAACCTGTTGGATCCTTCCTCAACCTTTGGGGTTACCATTGAGGCCCAGGATGCTGAGAATGGCCAATTGCTTTCAGAGGTTAGGGTGTTTGCCCAATTTGTGGACAATACCATTGAAAATGACAATGACCGATCATCATCAGAGGCCCAGGTAGCTACAATTCCTGCATCCGCTTTTAGCGAGGGACCTTTTGGGTTCCCTAGGGCCGATCTGATCGTGACCTTAAACGAAGCATTGTCAGGAACTGGAACCGATTTTGCGCTGGTGGACGGAGGTGATGCCATTAGCTTTAGGTTGGAGGCCCAACTTACGGACGGAAGGGTTTTTACCAACAGGGCTGCGGGTACAGTGGCCAATGGATCTTTCTTCTCCTCTCCATTTGCCTATTCGGCAGGGATCAACTGTATTCCCGTTACACCAGTTACAGGAGATTACGAGTTAAACCTGACCGATTTGTATGGCGATGGATGGGATGGTGCTTTTATTACGGTAACCATTGATGGAACTGATACTCAATATACCATAGCTTCAGGTAGCGCAGCCTCGTTTACCATTTCTGTTCCGGACGGAACCACAGAACTGGTGTTCACCTATACACCTGGAGCCTTTGAGGCGGAACATGTTTTTGAACTTTTGGCTCCATCTGGGGAGACAGCTGCGGCTGGCGGACCTGGCCCAACACCTGGCGAGATAGTTTTAAATATTTGTTCGTAACAATTAAGTTAACTAGAGAAAAGAGCTGCCTTATGCAGCTCTTTTTTTTGATCCAAAACTGGGTCTTATCCCATCTTTTTAGTTGCTTTGCACTATGATTACCACAATTTGCAGAAAAGCTCATTTTAATGCGGCCCATAGGTTGCATAATCCCAACTGGAGTGATGAGAAGAATGTTGCCGTTTTCGGAAAGTGCAATAGCCCTACTTATCACGGACATAACTTTGATTTGGAGGTGCGGGTTAGAGGAGAAGTGGATCCAGATACGGGTTTTGTAATGGATTTGGCCGTGCTTGGTACTTTGATTCGGGATGAAATAGAAGAGCGTTTTGACCATAAGAATTTAAATGAGGACTGCCCCGAGTTTAGTCATGGGCTTCCAACTACGGAGTATTTTGTCAAAGTGATCTACGACATCTTAAAGCCCAAGCTGGAAAAAGGCCAATTATTGCACATAACCTTGCACGAAACACAAAAGAATTCTGCAGAATATGGAGATTGGTAACAATTTTCCGATATTGCAGCGCTTTTTTGGGATATTAGCTCAGTTGGTTTAGAGCGCTGCCTTGACAGGGCAGAGGTCACTGGTTCGAATCCAGTATATCCCACTTTTTCTACTCGTATTCAGCAATCTTGTCTCTTAGTTTTTGGTTGGCCCGTTCTAAACGCTCATTTCTTAGCTTTAGGGAGTCCATTGCTTTTTGTTGGACCTGCAAGCTCTCCAGTTGCAGGCCAATGATTTGTTCCAGGTTGGATTTGGTATAGGTTTTGCTCATGACTTCTAGTTTGTTTGCATATAAAGTCAATAAATATTGACTTAAAAATATAACAAAAAGTTTTTTGAAACAAATAAAATGATTTAAAAAACAATTAAAGTTGTTCATTAAATCAATAATTGTTTCTTTTTCAATCGATTAAATTTGTTTAATTCACAAATTGATTTAATCTAAAGGCAAAAAAAGTGGCCAAAAAAGTAATTAATCGACTTAAAGTTGTTTTAGCGGAACAAGGAAGAACCAATAAATGGTTGGCTGGGAAGTTGGACAAAAATACTGCAACTGTGTCTAGATGGTGTACCAATGACGTGCAACCTTCCCTTGAAACGTTAGTAGAAATAGCAAAAGTGTTAGATGTAGATGCAAGAGAATTAATTGTCTCGACTAAATAAAGTTCAAATAAACGATTCACTGAAAACTTCAATTTAAGTAGTTGCATGATTTTTGTAACTTTATTTTAAAGGATTAATATGGGCACATCGGAATTGAATACAACCAAGAAGGAACTCGTAGATTGGATTGAATCCCTTAAAGATGATTCTATGGTAAGCCTGCTCAATTCGGTAAAATTATCGAGTGAGGGAAAATCTGGCGACTGGTGGGACGGGCTAACAGAAAGTGACCGGGTAAATATCCTTTCGGGCATTAGAGATTTCCAACAGGGGCTTACTATGAGTTCAAAAGACTTTTGGAACGGCTTGGCCAATGGATGAGCAACATGAGGTTAAATGGACCGTAAGGTCACTTTCAAATGCCCTGGAGATTAAAACTTATCTAAAGAGGAAGTTCGGCAGAAAAGAGGTGCTGAAATTTGAAGGACTGTTAAGACAATTTGAGTTAACCATATCAAATTTTCCTACACTATATCCTGAATCCCAAAATCAAAAATTATTAAGAAGAGCTGTCATTCACAAAAACACGACTATCTTTTACGTTTTTGATGCTGATGTAGTAACGGTCATCGCCATGAAGGATAACCGACAGAGCAAACCAAGTAAATAAAGTCCAAATAAAGATGGATTTACAATAAATCCAAAACCCTTTCCAAAGCCATTCCCCTTGATCCTTTGATGAGGATACTTCCCTTTTTTGGGGGATTGTTTTCAACAGAACTTTTGAGATCATTAAAACTCTTAAATTTCTGAAAGGAGGATTGCACTTCCCAAAAGTTTTCGCCAACCAGGAAAACACGCTCAAATTCCATTTCCTTGGCTAAATCCGCTATTCCTTGATGTTCTTTTTTGGCATCCGGACCCAACTCAAACATGTCTCCAAGTACCAAGGTTTTGGTCTCTGCCGCCATATTCCTAAAGTTTTCAAGAGCCGCCTTCATGCTTGTGGGATTGGCGTTGTAGGCATCCAGGACAATCTGGTATCCGTTTTGTTCAAGCACCTGGGATCGGTTGTTCTTTGGTTGATATGCTTCCAATGCTTCCTTGATGTCTGTGGAGGGAACATTAAAGTATTTGCCCATGGTTATGGCCACACACGCATTTGGGAAATTGTATTTTCCCACCAATTGGGTGTCTACCTGCACATCTTCAAACTCCAATGCTACAAATGGGTTGGCATTTTTGAATTGGATGTTGAAATATTGGGGATTATCCCCGCTAAAACCAAATTTTTTGATGTAGCTGCCCAATTTCTCCAATTGGATGGGATCATCCGCATTCAAAAAAATGTACTTGTTCTGAGCTGTTAAGTGGTCGTAGAGTTCACTTTTACCTTGAATGACTCCTTCCACACCCCCAAACCCTTCCAAATGGGCTTTCCCGAAGTTGGTAATGTATCCAAAGTCAGGTTGTGCGATCTCGCAAAGTTGGGCTATTTCCTTTTTATGATTGGCTCCCATTTCCACAATCGCTATTTCGGTATCCTTTTCAATAGATAACAATGTCAATGGAACTCCAATATGATTGTTTAGGTTGCCCTTGGTGGCAATGGTCTTGTATTTCGTGGAAAGTACTTCGTTAATAAGCTCTTTGGTAGTGGTCTTTCCATTACTTCCTGTTAGTGCGATTAACTTGGCCTGACAGGACTGGCGGTGGAGCGTGGCCAAATTTTGCAAGGTGGTCAATACGTCATCTACTAGAATGCTTTTATCTGAGGTGTTGTGCCCCGCTTCATCAATAATGGCGTAGGAAGCCCCTTTGTCCAAGGCTTCACTGGCAAAGGCGTTTCCATTGAAATTGGGCCCATTTAAGGCGAAGAACAGGCAATTTTCCGTGATTTTTCTAGTATCTGTACAGATAACGGGGTGCTCCAAAAAAAGGAGATGAAGTTGTTCCAAAGTCATAAATCGAAGATAAAAAAAAGCCCCGATTTTCATCGAGGCTTCTTTAATATTATGCTTAGCTATTACTTAGCTTTCTTATGTCGTACAGTTTTGTTTTTTGACTTGGATTTGGATCCTACTCTGGACATTGCACATCGGAATCCGATATCATCTGTTGCCATATATTGTGGCATATATCTACGTTGCGCGGGATCTAACCAGAATGCGCGGTCTCTCCAAGATCCACCCTTGTACACCCTTACTTCATCATTGATCAAGGAAGTTCTGTAGTTGGAGGTGTCGTACTGGCGAATTAATTTACCAGTGGAATCACGCTCTACTTTATGTTTTGGTGAGTCATACATTTTTCTATTGTCAGATTCATCGCTAAATCTTTGGAAGAATCTGGAAGAACCTGGATCACCATCGCGGTAACCTCTGTTATCGCTGGAATCAAAATTGGTTCTCAAATAAGTTTCTTCTTCGGTCACAGGAACCATTTCAATCTCACCTGGTAAATTGATGGCTACAATTTTACCATTGGGCAGGGTATCATATTTAATTTCATCTCTTAGGACCTTAACCTTCCCATCATCGCCAATGGCCTTTTTAAGGAAAATGTTTCCGCGGTAATAGTTGAAATCACTTATTTCATCATCCACAATAGGACGGTATACATCGGCAACCCATTCGGATACGTTACCCGCCATGTCATACAAACCAAAATCGTTGGGTTTGTAGGACTTCACCTCGGCTGTGATATCAGCACCGTCATCGGACCATCCGGCAATACCACCGTAGTCACCTTTGGCTTGTTTAAAGTTGGCCAACTGATCTCCTCGGCCCACACGTTGTCCATTTCTGGTGTAATCACCTTCCCATGGATATTTTTTTCTACCTCTATAGTTGTTGTATTCCCTTGAACCAATAAGTGCCTGTGCGGCGTATTCCCACTCTGTTTCGGTAGGAAGACGGTATTCTGGCATAATAACACCACTGCTTCTTTTGGCAAAAACACTGATGGAATCTCGCTTTTGCTTTCCTTGAAGGGAATCAATTTGTCCTCCGTATACAGATTCTGGATTGTTCAAATAGGCTTCTGTACTGAATGTGCCACCTATGTCACCACTCAAAACCTGGTATTTGGCATCCTGGGCCAAGTAGCCTTCCCGTTCCAGCATATGCTCATTAACCCTATCGGTTCTCCATTCTGCATACTGTGACGCCTGAACCCAATTAACACCAACCACGGGATATTCCGCATAGGCAGGGTGTCTTAGGTAGTTGTTGGTCATGGTCTCATTGAAGCCCAATCGGTTTCTCCAAACCAAGGTATCTGGCAAGGCACCATTGTAAATGTTTCTGTAGTTAGGGTTGTCAGGAGGATATACTGCCTTCAAATAGTCCAAATATTCTAGGTACATGACATTGGTAACCTCTGTTTCGTCCATGTAAAAGGACTGTACGTGCTGTTGGGTAGGGGTATTGTTCCAGTCGTGCATAATATCGTCCTGAACCTTACCCTTGGTAAAGGTTCCACCTTCAATAAATACAGTTCCCGGAGGAGTTTCTTGTTCCTTGAAGTCCGTTTTGTATTGAAACCCACCCTCTTTGGCATTGATCTTCCATCCCGTGGCTCTTGAGATGTTTTTGGAAGAAGAAGAGGATGAGGAATTTTTACAACTGGTAAAACTTCCTACTATGACAGCGCTAGAAAGTACAACTTTGATAAGATGTTTTTTCATAATTTGGGCTTGAGTACTTTAAAAATAAGGGCTTTTATCCCCTAGCTACTTTAATTTGATTTTGATATTAAATCCTTTCAATGGCTTTAAAACGATGTTTTCACCATAATATTTTGTGCTCGCAAAATAATTGTTGCAACCATCCTGCGGGCATTCGCTATTGATTAAACGCCAAAGGTCCAAAATTAGTATGGATTCTTTTGGTTTTAACGGTTTTGCTCATTTAAAATGTCAAGCGTTGCTTACCCTCCTTGTATGAAGGCCAAAAATTCGTTAAAAAAACGGGGTGTTTGCATAAGAATTTCAGGAAATGCTCGTTTACATGTAATACGTCCAGCGATATAGTATGGCATATCACGGACCTCATAGTTAACTAAACGCTAAAAACAAAAAATGAAAAAGTTACTAATATTGGTGGTGCTTCTTACCCTTGCCCCTAGGATGAACGCGCAGCAAGAAAGAGTAATTACAACCGCAGTTCCATTCTTGACCATAGCCTCGGATGCCCGGTCTTCCGGTATGGGAGATATGGGAGTGGCAACATCTTTTGATGCATTCTCCCAACAATGGAACCCCGCAAAATTTGCTTTCGCTACCCAAAAAACAGGAGTGGGGCTAAGTTATACCCCTTACTTGGAAAGCATTGTAAACGATGTTTCCCTACTAAATGCAAGTTTTTATAACAAAGTCAATGACAGGAGTGCCTTTGCTTTTAGCATACGGTATTTTGGTTTGGGAGAAATTGAATTGAGACAGACCATAGATGAGGATCCCACCTTGGTTAAACCCAACGAATTTGCGGTAGATGGTTCTTATTCCTTAAAATTAAGCCAGACTTTTTCCATGGCGGTCGCTGGACGGTTTATCAGTTCCAACCTCAGGTTTCAGGATGGAGCACAGGATTCCCAGGCAGCCAATTCCTTTGCCGTGGATATTGCCGGTTTTTTCCGTTCCCGTGAAATAGCCTATGAAAATTTTGATGGCCGTTGGAGAGCTGGTTTCAACATTTCCAACTTGGGCGGAAAAATCCAATATGATGAAGGAGGGCAAGAGAATTTCTTACCTACCAATTTGAAGTTTGGTGCTGGATTTGATTTCATTTTTGATCAGGACAATGTCTTAGGACTTCATACCGAATTCAATAAGCTGTTGGTTCCCACACCTCGTGATTTTTCCGGAGATGGATTGATCACAGCGGAGGATAACGATGAGTATCAGCAAATTGGGTTCTTCAGTGGAGTTTTTGAATCCTTGGGTGATGCTCCTGATAGGTTCAGTGAGGAACTTAAAGAAGTTACTTGGGCTTTAGGGGCCGAGTATAAATATATGGAAGCCTTTATGCTTCGTGCAGGGTATTTTAACGAAAGTGAGGTCAAGGGAGCTAGACAGTTCTTTACCTTGGGTGCTGGATTCAAATTCAAATCCGCACAAATAGATCTTTCGTATCTCTTCTCCACTGCACAAGTGAGGAATCCCTTGGAAAATACATTGCGCTTCTCGCTTACCTTTAATTTTGGCGAAGAGTTCTTAAACGATTAAAATTGCTCATGAAAAAATTGGGAAAGCCTGTCCTTGGACAGGTTTTCTTATTTTTGGGATATACCCACATCAGCTTATGAAGAAGCAACTAATAAGTTTCGAACTTTCCGTCTTTGAAAAACCAGAGGAACTCTCACAAATCGAGCAAAATTTGTTAAGCGCTGCAGAAGAAGCTCGGGAAAATGCCTATGCCCCCTATTCCAATTTTAAGGTAGGTGCTGCCGTACTTCTGGAAAATGGCGAAGTTGTCATAGGCAACAACCAGGAAAATGCCTCTTATCCATCGGGGCTTTGCGCGGAAAGGGTGGCCGTCTTTCAGGCTGGCGCCAGATATCCGGGCATAGCTATAAAAGCCATTGCAATAACTGCAACTTCCAAAGACTATGTGGTGGATTCCCCCGCTGCTCCATGTGGCAATTGTAGACAGTCCATTATTGAATATGAGCAGCGACAGAAAACACCTATTTCCATTATGCTTCGCGGAGAAAAAGGACCCATTTATAAATGTGCTTCCATGGCCGATATTTTACCTCTGGCTTTCAGCAGTTCATTTTTGAGTGATTCTTAATCCAATTCTTTTTACAAAACAGATATATATGTATTTTTGCTGTTCTCCCAAATAGGGACATTTCATTTAATTCAACCGTTGATGAAAAAAATTACCAAAGAAGTCTATTTAAAGTGGTACGAGGACATGTTGTTCTGGAGGAAGTTTGAGGACAAACTCGCCGCTGTTTATATTCAACAAAAAGTTAGAGGTTTTCTACACTTATATAATGGTCAAGAAGCTGTTTTGGCGGGATCGTTGCATGCAATGGATCTAACCAAAGACCGTATGATAACAGCCTACCGTAACCACGTGCAACCTATAGGAATGGGCGTTGATCCAAGAAAGGTGATGGCCGAACTCTATGGAAAGGTAACAGGTACCTCCAAAGGAATGGGGGGATCCATGCACATCTTTTCCAAAGAGCATCGTTTTTATGGCGGTCATGGTATTGTTGGCGGGCAAATTCCATTAGGTGCTGGACTGGCTTTCGCGGACAAGTATTTCAAAAGGGATTCCGTTACGCTTTGTTATATGGGTGATGGAGCTGTTAGACAGGGTTCCTTGCACGAAGCATTCAATTTGGCCATGTTGTGGCAACTTCCTGTGGTATTCATTTGTGAAAACAACGGGTATGCCATGGGAACTTCCGTAGCTCGAACCGCCCATACCACGGATATTTGGAAATTGGGTCTTGGATATGAGATGCCATGCGGTCCTGTGGATGGAATGGATCCGGCGATTGTGGCAAAAGAAGTAGACAAAGCTATTGAGCGTGCCAGAACGGGTGGAGGCCCAACTTTCTTGGAGATGAAGACCTACCGTTATCGAGGACATTCCATGTCAGATGCGCAGCACTACAGAACCAAGGAAGAAGTCGAGGAATACAAAAAAATTGATCCTATTACCCAGGTTAAGGATATCATCTTGGAAAAGGGTTATGCCTCTGAGGATGAAATCAAGGAGATGGACAAAAGGGTGAAGGATTTGGTATCGGAATGTGAGAAGTTTGCTGAGGAATCCGATTTTCCTCCAATCCAACAACTTTACGATACCGTATACGAACAAGAAGATTATCCATTTTTACAACATAAACTTTAGGTAAATGGCAGAAGTGATCAACATGCCCCGTTTGAGCGATACCATGGAGGAAGGTACCGTGGCAAAATGGCTCAAAAAAGTAGGGGACAAGATAGAGGAAGGAGATATTTTGGCTGAGATCGAAACGGACAAGGCCACCATGGAGTTTGAATCCTTTCATGAAGGAACGCTACTACATATCGGTATTGCTGAAGGAGACGGTGCTCCTGTAGATTCGCTTCTGGCCATTATTGGTGAAGATGGGGAGGATATATCCTCATTGTTGGCTGGAGGAACTGCTCCTGCCACCATCGAGGAAGCTCCTGCCGTCGAGACCGTTGCTGAAAGTGCTCCTGCAGCCACTCCAGCTGCTGCACCTGCGGCAATTCCTGAAGGCGTGGAAATTGTAAAAATGCCCCGTTTGAGTGATACCATGGAAGAAGGAACCGTGGCATCTTGGTTAAAAAAGGTGGGAGATGCTGTAGAAGAAGGGGATATTTTGGCCGAGATTGAGACAGATAAAGCCACTATGGAGTTTGAATCCTTTTATTCCGGGACCTTATTGCATATTGGAATCCAAGAAGGTGAGTCGGCGCCTGTAGATGAGGTGTTGGCGGTTATTGGTCCTGAAGGTACTGATGTAAATGCTGTTTTGAGTGCCCCCGCTGGTGCTCCCGCTGCTGAAAGTGCTCCCGTGGCTGAAAAAGCTCCTGCTGCTGCTCCGGCCCAAGAACCAACCATACAAGCTGCACCTTCACAAAACGGACGTATTTTGGCCTCTCCGCTGGCTAAGAAAATAGCTAGTGACAAGGGAATCAATTTGGCTGATGTGGCTGGTTCCGGCGATCATGGAAGAATCATCAAAAGGGACGTAGAGAACTACCAACCTTCACAAAAAACCGCTCCAGCTGCGGAAAAAGTGGAAGCACCTGCGGCCACTGCTCCTATTGTACCTGTTCCGGTAGCAGTAGGCGAAGAAAGTCAGGAAGAAGTGAAAAACTCTTCCATGCGAAAAGCGATTACCAAGCATTTGGGCGCATCCAAGTTTTCTGCACCGCATTTCTATTTGACCATAGAGGTGGATATGGACAATGCCAAAGCCTCAAGGGCCCAAATCAATAATTTGCCGGATACCAAAGTGTCATTTAATGACATGGTGCTAAAAGCTTGTGCCATGGCGCTTAAAAAGCACCCACAAGTGAATACCACGTGGACGGACGAAGCCACGATCTACAAACACCATATTCATATGGGAGTAGCGGTAGCTGTGGATGAGGGATTGGTTGTTCCGGTGATCAAATTCGCCGATCAACTTAGCTTGACCCAATTGGGGGCATCTGTTAAGGATTTGGCTGGAAGGGCCCGATCAAAAAAGATCAAGCCGGACGAGATGGAAGGAAGCACCTTTACGGTGTCCAACCTGGGCATGTTCGGGATTTTGGAATTTACTTCCATTATTAACAAACCGAACTCAGCTATTTTATCGGTTGGTGCAATTGTAGAAAAACCTGTGGTGAAAAATGGTGAGATTGTAGTGGGAAGTACCATGAAAGTTACCTTGGCGTGCGATCATAGAACTGTTGATGGCGCTGTAGGTGCACAATTTTTACAGACGCTAAGGGCATATCTGGAAAATCCAGTGACTATGTTGGCATAGTTGTCAGTTCGAGCGCCATGTCTACCGACAGGCAGGCGGTCGAGAACTGTTTTTCACAAACATATATAAGAGCATCCTTTTAGGATGCTTTTTTTATCTTTAAACAAATTCATCAAAATGAAAAACGTACTTATTTATTTGCTCATGGTTCTGGTCATGGGTTGTAGTTCCACCAAAAAAATCCCGACCTATTCATCTGCAGATTCAGAGAAACCCAATGGGCCAGAAGCGCTTAAGGGAACTGTTGTTGAAGAAGCAGAAGTCAAAACAAAATCAGCCGCCGAATTCTCCAGTTCCGAACGCATTGGAGATCTGATGAACTATTTGGCCTCGGATGATTTAAAGGGCCGTGATTCTGGAAGCGAGGGTATTGCAATGGCCGCAACCTACATTGAAAACTACTTTAAATCGTATCAGGTCAAGCCTTATTTCGAATCCTATAGGGATACCCTAACCAATTTTAAAAAGACATCTTATAATGTGGTGGGTGTAGTGGAAGGAAACGATAAAGAGCTTAAGAACGAATACATTTTGATTGGGGCCCACTACGATCATATCGGAACCATCGCCCCTGAAAATGGGGACTATATTGCCAACGGGGCCAATGATAATGCTTCTGGAACATCCACCGTAATGGAATTGGCCAGGTATTTTGGCAGTAATAAAACAAATAAAAGAAGCTTGATATTTGCGCTCTTCAGTGCAGAGGAAAAAGGGCTGTTGGGTTCGGAACATTTAGCCAAAAAAATGAAAGCACAGGACTTGAATCTGTACGCTATGCTTAATTTTGAAATGACCGGGGTTCCCCTAAACGGAACCAGTTACGATGTGTATATTACAGGGTACGAAATGTCCAACCTAGCTGAGGTATGCAATGCATATGCGCAGAAAAAGTTGGTAGGTTATCTTCCTACGGCCAAAAAATATGGTCTGTTCCAGCGTTCGGACAATTATCCCTTCCACAAGGAGTTTGGGGTTCCTTCGCATACGTTCTGCACCTTCGATTTTACAAACTTCAACCATTACCACAAAGTAGGGGATGAAGTGGAATTGATGGATTTTGGACATATGGCGAGTTTGGTGAACCAAATGCTGCCGGTTGTTGAAGGCATCGCAAATGCACCTACCCAAGAAATCAAGATAAACTAATTAAAATACTTCCTCGAGAGCGGTCAAGAGGTCAAATATGGCAAATATTATCATCACAGGAACCAGCCGTGGGATTGGCTACGAACTGGTTAAGCTTTTAGGGGAGGAAGGACATCAAGTGCTGGCATTGTCACGCAATGCTGGGCCGTGTTCCAATCTAAAATTGCCTAATGTACACAGTTTACCCTGTGACCTTTCCCAAGCTGAGGATTATAAAAAAGTGGCTCAACATATTGAAAAATGGGAGACAGTGGATGTCCTGATCAATAATGCGGGAAGCTTATTGAACAAACCCTTTTTGGAAATTACTTCGGAAGAATTTGAAGCGGTTTACAAAGTAAATGTGTTTGGCGTGGCTGAAATGACCCGCTTGGTGGTGCCGAAGATGGGAAAAAATGGACACGTGGTCACCATTAGTTCCATGGGTGGGGTGCAAGGGAGTATGAAGTTTCCGGGCTTATCTGCCTATAGCTCAAGTAAGGGTGCTGTAATTACCTTGACTGAGCTTTGGGCTGAAGAATTTAAGGAAATTGGTCCCAGTTTTAATGTTTTGGCCTTGGGAGCTGTTCAAACCGAAATGTTGGCCGAAGCCTTTCCAGGTTATGAGGCTCCCGTCACTGCCTTGGAAATGGCTGAATATATCAAGGATTTTGCCCTAAAGGGACATCAACTATACAATGGAAAACTGTTGCAAGTGAGCAACAGTACTCCGTAGTACAACTGTGAAAGATTTGGTACGAAAATTGTGGCATTTTTAAAGGTTCCCGCTAACATCTAAAAACGCAAAATTATGGCAACGCCAATTCGATTTCTCCTTCTTACATTGGGAATGGTCTGTTTTTCCCATATGGGTTATGCTTCCTTCATTAGTAATGTCCACAATCCGGATGCCCTGGTTCAAAATATGGACCGAGAAAAGGTTTATCTGCACATGGATAGATCGGATTACCATGCTGGGGAACGTATTTGGTTTAAAGCTTACGTTGTACGGGCAGGTAGCAACAAGCCTGTGGCGACCAATGAAATTGTCTATGTGGACCTTATCAACTCCAAAAATGAGGTCTTGATCACTAAAATGCTCCAAACGGAACAAGGAAGTGCATCTGGGGATTTCCAGATTCCCTTGGAAACAGCAGATGGAATGTATACCATTAGAGCCTACACCAACTTTATGCGAAACCACGGGAACTCCACTTTTTTCAGAAAAAACATACGAATAGGGGGAGGGGCAAACCTTGCTGGCGAAAAAGTTTTTACAGGAGAGAAACCCGTAGCAGACCTAAAGGATGCTGTTTTACATTTGGAGAAACCGGATCTTCAGTTTTTTCCTGAAGGCGGGAACCTGGTTAATGGTTTTATCAATAGGATGGGATTCAAATTGGTTGCTCCCAATGGATTGGGAACCAATATTAATGGGAAAGTCGTAGATGGTTCCGGTAAATTGATCACCGAGTTTACCAGTTCCCATTTGGGTATGGGAATGCTTTCCTTTATACCTCAAAATGGCGAAAATTACCTGGCAGAGATCCAATATAATGGCAACACTTTCACCTACCCCTTGCCCAATGGCCTAGTGTCAGGTACCATGATGCATGTTTTTGATCGCGGGGATCATTACCAAGTAGAAATTAAATCTTCCAGGGTCAACGGCGTAAATGGACTTCAATTGACGGCTTTTCAAGGAGGGGAGGAAATTTCCAAATCCAAAATAGAAGGGAAGGATCAATATGCGGTGGTTACCTTGCCCAAAGAACTGGTAAAAGATGGGATTGTTCAGTTTACTCTTTACGATAGCGCGGGGCAGCCCATTTGTGAACGACTGGTTTTTCACCATTCAGAAAGGGAACAGGTAGGGATGGAAACCTCGAAAAAGCAATACGGGAAAAGGGAGCTGGTGGATTTGGAAATAAAGGTGGATGAGGATGCAGCGGATTTTGCAGCGAATATGTCCCTTTCGGTTTCAGAGACTGCTTTGTCAGCACCCAAAATGGGTGATATCGATATAAAAACATACCTCCTATTGACTTCAGAACTTAAGGGGGAAATCGAAAATCCAGCTTATTATTTTAATTCCAACGATCCTGCCCGAAGAAAAAACTTGGATTTTTTGATGATGACCCAGGGTTGGCGAAGCTTTATAGATTATGAGGTAGAGGAGTTGCGTTTTCCCCGTGAAACCGGGATTACCTTGAAAGGACGGGTGGTTCAGTCCAATTCCCGTGACAAAGCTGTGCCGGCACTTATTTCATTGGCGTACAAAAACAGGACGGAAGCGGGCTATGATGTTGTTGAAACCAATGAAAAGGGAGAATTTGAGTTCGTGGACCTTCATTTTAAGGATAGCACATCCATTTTTATGTATGCGAATGCCCTGTCCAATAAGAACAAAAAGAATAAAAGGAATAAAGGCTCAGACCCCAGTTTCTTTATAGAACTGGATTCGTTTAGCACGCCGGAGGTCAAGATATTGGAGTCTCTACCTCTAAGGTCTAATACAGCGGACTATGTTAGTGCTTATCCCGTGGTGTTACCGGAAAACAAACCCTTTATAGTGGATGAAGCGGACTTGATACGACTTAAAGAGACCGTTGTGACTGAGAATAAATTGGACAAGGAGGCCAACATGAAGCGGAAACGGAAAGCCTCACTGTATATCAGACCGTCATACTCGTTGGATTATGAACAGTTTAGAAACAACCCAATTGGAAATGCTTTGACCGCTTTGCAAGGCAGAATTCCTGGGGTAACTGTTGTTGGGGAGCAAGTATATATTAGAAACAGATATGACAGGGTGCCTTTTTATTTACTGGATGGTTTTCCGGTTGCAGAACAAACCATTTTTGACATTCCTGTTACTGAAATAGACTTTGTGGACTACATTAGGCCGGCAACTACCGCAATATACGGTGTTAACGGTGCAAATGGGATCATAGCAGTATACACTTTGGATGGTAGGGAACGCTTTTACAAGGAACGAACCCCAACTGAAAATGGTGTGGGTACCCTTTCTTATGTACATCCAGGTTTTGTAGCTACCAAGAAATTCTATGAGCCGGTGTACAACAAAAAAGACTCAAAAAAGGGGCGAGCAGATTTTAGAAGGACCCTTCATTGGGAACCCAACATTGAATTGTCACCAGACGGAAAGGTCAAGGTATCGTTTTACACCTCTGACCTCCCAGCAATCTATCAAGCCACTTTGCAGGGAGTTACTGATGACGGAACACCAATTCATTCCAAAGTGATTTTTGAAAGTGAGTGATTTTCAGTTCTAGGGATTTAATTCAAGCAGATTTTGGATCCTTCTTGTTTTACAAAGTCCAAGAATCTGTTCGTAAACCTGTCCAATTCCCGCTTCTTTTTACTACGGGTGGTGGCCAAGGAAGCCAAGCCCGTAATTGCTATCAATAACGGAATGATCCAGTTGCGTTTGACCAACAAAATTAGGCAGGCTGAAATTCCAAGCGCCAACATAATTTTTTGCGAAATATTATGGGAGAATTTGGGTTCGGCCTTTACCACAAACTTTTCCTTGCCACTCAATTTACCTACAATTCGGTAGTTGGTGCTGTGTTTTCCCACCAACTCAAATTTTGTGGATTCCACCGATCCCTGGTAAAACCCATTGGCAACAAGCTTGTACAGAATTTCAAGGTTTTCGGGATTTTTGGTAATGGTTTGTTGCACCGTATTCTATAAGTGAAAGGGGGTTATTTTTTAGTATGGTTTACCGAATCCCTGACCACTTTAGTGGATGAAAGGGAATCATGAAACCCATTCTTGGTAAACAAAAATGAAAAATTATCGAAGGGAATAAACCTGCAGAAGGTTCTTGCTACCAGTTCTCCCACGGTAGGTTTCTCCCCATATTTGTTTACCACTTTTGTCTTTGTTATGAATTTGCCCAGCGTTTTTTGAAACTGGAGTTCCATTACAAAGTAATAGCCAAAGAAAGAACCAAAGAACATTATAATGGAAAAGAATCCCAACAAAGCCTCATCTTCAAATGGGAAGAAAATTCCAAGCAAGATAAACACCACTATTACCAATATGTAGGAAGCAATAACATCAACAATATAGTGTACAAAACGGATATCTGAACCCACAGTACCAGAATCAGTTATTGTTTTTTGTACATGCACGGCTGTCACCTGCTCTTTAACCTTTTCAAAAGTGTCCGGGTCAATGTTTCTTTTCTCAACTTCTTGTTCTGCTGCCTCTACGGCCAACAGTTGGTAATTTTCACGTTCTACGGTTACAATTTTGATGAGTTCTTCATCCGTCCTTTCGGACATGACTTGGGTAAATTCGTTTTCCATATATTTTAGTTGGTTTTATATCTTAATTTTTCAACTGCCGAATTCAATTCTTTTTTAATTTTCAAATCTTTTGGGACATATAGGGTATCTACTTTGATTCCATTTTCTTGTGTCTTGATTTCTTGTACAAACTCTATTTCAAAGATCATTCTACTAGATTCCGGATTTTCTGAAGAATATTCAACCTGGTAAAAATTGCCATTTTCAATCCAATCCGAGAGATGACCTATAGAACTTCCGGCGTGTTTTTTGCCATTAACGTAGAACTCATATTGGTATCTCCTTTTACTGTGTTGGTTGGAAACAGGGTTTGAACGAATAACTTTTCCGATCGTGGTTGTGAGGTTGTTATCAATCGCAGCTTTTTCCTCCATGTTTTGCATGATTGCATACAACAAAATAGGAATCCCCAAAACCCAATAGTACTGTGACAAAATGGATCTAATTTCTGAGAACTTTTTTACGAAATTCAATTTAAGGTTGGTCGTTTACTAGGTTTTGTTGTGAAATGATTTGGCTCAATGTCAAGGGTTTAATTTGCTATCATTTTCTAAGCTCTCCAATTCCTTCATTGAAAGTCCAGTAGAATCAGAAATGGTCTGAAGGTCAACACCATTTGATTTTAATTGCCTTGCAATATCAATTGTTCTTTTTTGTTCTGCAATCCGCGCAGCCTCTTTTTCATAGCGTTCCTTCAGCTTATATGGCGGAACATATTTATCGCTCATTTCCAGTTCGTCCATTAGGCCGGTATCCATAAAACTGATAAAGCTTTTATCCGAAATGATCAGGTGATCCAGTACTGGGGTACTTACAATTTTGCCCACTTGGATCAGGCGGTCGGTACTGTCCTTGTCCGCCGCGGATGCCCTTAACTCACCCGAAGGGTGATTGTGGCAGAGGATAATCTGCACAGCCCTTTTTTGCAGGGCAAGGCTAAATACCTCCATGGGATCGGCAATGGATCGGTTCACCGAGCCCAAGCAGATGAGTTCTATAAACAGGATGCGGCAGTTGTTCGCCAGACCGATCACCCAAAAATGTTCCCGGTTTTGGTCTATTTTGTCTTCACGCAGCAAAATCCGTTGCATTATTCCGTAGAGGTCATCAGAATTTAGGATTTTGATCCGTTCGGCATCGGTAAGTTTAATATCCATGGATTAAAGATAGGTTTTTGAACTATTTTGGCAGCAAGCCAGTTTGATAAAGGGCAGTTATCAAGATTACTATGATTTGTATTACTTTTGCAACTGGATTGGGAGGTCGTTTAGGCACGATTATTGAAAATGTAAAAAAAATAGCGTATTATTGAATAATATTCTTTGATTTGAGGTTTTTTTAAGAAAAAAGCAAAAACAGCAAAGAAGTTATAAAATAAAATTGTGAATAACGAGTTCTCTTAAAAATATCAGCTATGAAAAATTTGAATAAATTTATTCGTAAGAACATGATTCATTATATGGTTTCTAAAGATAACTTGAACGGTGGTGGAGCAGGTGGATAATTCTACCAAATCCAACTTATACGATATTCATTCTTTTTGTTCATGTCCAATATGGGTGGAAAATCTACCACCAATATTGACCTCTTGTCTTCCCCGGGATATAAGTCAGAATTGAGTTTGTAAGGTGCGGCATAGGTGCCTTCAATTTTTTGGATTTCATAGGATTGACATGGCCTATTTCTAGGGAATTTTATTTTGATTTTCTGCGCCTCGATCGGATGCAACGGACTTACATCCCACCATTCGTTCCTTTTTGTAAATGTGTCTATGAAATTCAATTCAATGGTGCGGTCCACCACTTCATTCCTATGATATGGCCTGTTTAAACTAGTTTCCAATATGTAGGCCCCAGCTTTTTTGGAAATTTTACCCGTACCGGGAGATACCAAAAAATTTTCGGTATCGATGGTGCCATCGGCATGAAAAATATCAGTGATCTTTGATAGGTTGTCCTTTTTGGCCTTTATGGTATGGGTCTTGGTAATCTTGGCATTGGATCCTGTTTCATCCAATAGGTCTATACACAGTTCACTGGCCGTAATTGTAAATTTATAAGGGTCGTTTAATTTGTTGAGAAAATATATAATACAATAAATTATAAAATAGACCAGACCAATGGTAAGACCAATGATAAGCAAGTTTAAATCCGTAAGCATTCCGTAAATAACAGAAACAATGGTCAATATTGCGGCTAGTAGTGAAGTTGATTTGTTAAAATCGTTTTTGTTTAGAAAGGACATGTGAGAAAAGTAAAGTGTTAATATAAAAATTTTCTACATTATTCTTATTCAAAATCCGCCACCTTATGCTAAAAATTCTGGGAGCTTAATGTTCGCTAGTGGTCTAGCGTGCAAAATTTTACACATTCCTTGTGCTTATGCGTGGGATAATTCAAGCAATCAATTAGTAGGGTAATAGAATACCATAAAAGACACTTTGTTTTAATAGGGGTTCCTTGGGCAGAATAGACAGATATGCTTGTTGTCACGGCAAAGAAAAATAGGTTCTAAAACTAATGTATCCCGATTATTTGGGTTCTTTGGTTTGTTCGGGATTTAGGTTATTGAAGTAATAAATGCCTCTAGACTCAAGATACTGCAAAATTGAAGGTAAATTTTCAGTAAAGCGTTTAACGTCCTTATGGTCAGCGTTAGTCCAAGCCGATTCCGCCAAGGCCACTATTCTGGGAAAGGTCATAAAGTCCACCCAAATTTCTGAATCAAACTTTTCCGTCCACAGATTTCCCTGGATTCCTAAGATGAGTTCGGCTTCCACTTCCGAAAAATCATGGGTACTCTCCGGATAGGCATAAACATCTTCCAGTGTACCAAACCCATCCCAACGTCTGCCATTTTCATGGGAATCGTGCTGTACAAAATCAAAATACAAAGGTATTCTGGGGCAGAGTACCGTTGGGTAACCCTTGTCCAAGGATTTCTGTAATTGATCCTCCTTATCATGCCGCCACCAATACACCACTGAGCTTTGGTTGGAGACATCGGATTCAACAATCTCGTCCCATCCCGCTAATTTCTTGTCCATTTGGGTCAGTTGGTTTGCCATTCTTCGGATAAAATAATGCTCCACATCCACCAAGCTGGACAGGTTTTCTCGGTGCATCAGTGCTTGAATGGAGTCATTGGTCTTCCATTTTTCATTTCCAAAATGCACTTCGTCCCCTCCCAAATGAATGTATTGGGACGGGAACAGGCCGGCTACTTCTTTAAGAATGGTGGTCAAATATTGATAGGTGGCTTCCTTTCCGGGATCAAAGGTGAACTCGGGATGCTTTTCGCTACCTCCTCCGGAGAATTCTGGGTAGGCCCGGTTGGCCGCTGTGGCATGTCCGGGCATATCAATTTCTGGGATAACCTCAATTTGCCTTTCCGCTGCAAAGGCAACAATTTCCTTAATGTCTTCTTGGGTATAAAAACGCGCCGGAGCCTCAGGATTGGTGTGGTTGCCAATTCCACCAATCGTGGTCAGCTTGGGGTACGCCTTGATTTCCACCCGCCATCCAGGGGAATCAGTGAGGTGCCAATGAAAAGTGTTCAGCTTGAGCACGGACATCAGGTCGATAAGCTGTTTTACCTTTTCCTTGCCAAAGAAATGCCTGGATTCGTCCAGCATAAACCCTCGATGGGCGTATCTGGGAGCATCTTCCACAACCCCGCAGGGCACAGATTTATTGCCGGAGCGTTTTAATTGTTGCCACAGCGTCATAATCCCGTAAAAAATACCTTTGGGCTGCGAAGCGGTAAGTTTGATGTTGTTTTTGTTGATATGCAACTTATAGGCCTCTGGGCCTTTTTCACCCCCTTTGACCAGTTCCAGATGTATTTTTTTTCTAGATTCAGGGTCTGCGCTAATCCCAATTTCTTCCATTTTTTTCTGAAAGAAGGAAACAACACCTTCTAGGGTATGGTCAGATGTTTCAAAATTGATTCCTTGATCAAAATCAAAGCCACCAGGTTCAATGGCGACGGTATTGGGGTATGGGGTGATGATCCAGGTTTGGGTTTCTTCAGGTTGGCAATTGCAAAAGGCAATTAGCAGTAGAAATGGGAGAATTTGTTTCATGCTTGGTTGGGTTTGATTTGTTGACAGTCCAAAGGTTGCATCCCAAAACGGGAAATGGTTTATAAGAACAAGATACTTATTTAGGACACACTTTTTGAATCAAAATTGACGCACACCCTATTTCAATTGATAAAACCTCTAATTTTGTTTCCGTGGATACCACTTTGCAAAAATACCTTCCGGAAAGGGCCGTAGATCCTTGTCTTGAACTGATTCGCCAGCATGAAGTCCATTTGAAGATCGTGGGGCATAGAAATACCCGACATGGGGATTACAGACGTATGCCCGATGGCACCCATAAAATCACGGTCAATGCCTCTTTAAATAAATACCGGTTTTTAATCACCTTGATTCATGAGATTGCCCATTTGGTGGCCATTGAAAATTTTGGACGACGAATAAAACCACATGGGCGGGAGTGGAAAAGGACTTTTCAACATTTAATGGTTCCCTTTATAAGGCCAGAGATATTTCCATCACAATTGCTGCCCGTAATAGCCAACCACTTTAAAAATCCGAAGGCCAGCAGTAGCTCAGATGCACGTTTATCCATTGCGCTGAAGGCCTTTGACCCTGAGGAACGAAAACAAAGTTATGTCTTCGAACTTCCCAAAGGGAGCACTTTTAGAATGCATAACGGTAGAATCTATAAAAAAGGTAACAAAAGGGTAAAGCGGTATGAGTGTACGGAATTGACTACAGGAAGGTTATATTTGTTCCAACCAAATGCGGAGGTAGAGCCGGTGCACATAACATCGGATGTGGAACCACCGTTTTAAAAAGATAAATTTCAACCTAGAATGAACAACAACTATTACGCGGTTTTAATGGCCGGGGGAGTAGGTTCCCGGTTTTGGCCAGTGAGTACATCTGAAAATCCGAAACAATTCCATGATATGCTCGGGGCGGGGAAAACCCTCATCCAAAAAACTTTTGACCGGCTCAATCGATTCATTCCAACGGAGAATATCCTCATTTTGACCAATGAGCGCTATAACGATTTGGTTTTGCAGCAATTACCTCAGGTAACCCAAGAGCAGGTGGTCTTGGAACCCGCCATGCGAAATACGGCACCCTGTATTTTGTACGCAGCTCTCAAAATCCAAAAAATGAATCCCAATGCGGTGATGATCGTGGCTCCCAGCGACCACTGGATTGAGGATGAACAGGCTTTCGAGGATAATGTCAAGGCCTGTTTTGATAAATGTGAAAAGGAGGAGGTGCTTTGCACTTTAGGAATTCAGCCGAGTTTTCCCAACACTGGGTTTGGTTATATCGAATTTGAAAAAGGAAGTGACGCCAAGCTAAAAAAGGTGTCACAGTTTAGGGAGAAGCCCGACTATGAAACCGCAAAAGAGTTTTTGGCCCAGGGCAACTTCCTATGGAACGCAGGTATTTTTATGTGGAGTGTGGAGACCATTGTCAACGCTTTCAAGACCTATCAACCGGAGCAATATGACCTCTTCCAAAGCGGGATTTCTTGCTATAATACTCCGGAAGAAGCTGCTTTTATTGCTGAAAACTACCCGAAGGCCAAAGACATATCCATAGATTATGCTATCTTGGAGAACTCCCAAACTATTTTTACCCTGCCTGCTACCTTTGATTGGAACGACCTAGGAACCTGGGGAGCCCTGTATGATAAATTGGATAAGGACGAAGCCAAAAATGCCGTGGTCAACAGTAAAACGCTTCTGCAGGATGCGAAAGGCAATATGATTCGTTCCCAAAGGGGCAAAGTTGTTGTTGTGGACGGATTGGAAGATTATATTATTGTGGACAAGGAAGAGGTTTTACTGATTTTCCCCAAATCCAAGCAGCAAGACATTAAGTTGGTCTTGAACAAGGTTAAAGATAAATTCGGAGACGAGTACGCATAGTAATGAGTGAACATTTATTTGCAAACGGTGATTCCCCAAACCCAGATAGTGGGGACAACGTAAAGAGGGATTTTAAAGGCTTGTTGGGAAGTGTAGGCAAGTTCCTCTCTGAACTTTTAGAGATACGAACCAACACGGACGCCGTTGCTACCAAAGAGTCCATTATCGCCGATATTCCCTTTAAGGGACATACTTCCTGGATTCTGATATGTTCCATTTTTATAGCTTCCGTGGGTCTTAACGCCAACTCTACCGCAGTTGTAATAGGAGCGATGTTAATATCCCCTCTAATGGGTCCCATTTTGGGTATGGGGCTTTCACTGGCCATCAATGATATTGACACCTTACGAAGATCTCTTAAGAACTTTACGGTAATGGTAGTGTTGAGTGTAGTCACCGCTTTTTTGTTCTTCTATTTGTTCCCGCTTCGCGATGAATCTTCGGAGCTTTTGGCGAGAACCAAACCGGATATTCGGGATGTGCTGATTGCCTTTTTTGGAGGTTTGGCCTTGGTCATTGCTAGAGCAAAAAAAGGCACCATTGCCAGTGTTATTTTTGGTGTAGCCATTGCCACGGCACTTATGCCACCGCTCTGTACGGTAGGTTTTGGGTTGGCCATAGGTAAACCATGGTATGCAGCTGGGGCCATGTATTTGTTCATTATCAACACCATATTTATAGGGTTGGCCACTTTTTTGGTCATCAAATTTTTACGGTTTCCGATGGTGCGCTACGCCAATTCGCAAAGAAGAAGGTTAATTGCTAGAGCAGCTTCATTGACCGGGATTGCGGTTATGATTCCTGCCGGATTTACATTTTATCAGGTGTTTCAGGCATCACTGTTTAAAAAACAGGCACAAGAATTTTTAAAGGAGACTATAGAGGTATATCAGTTTAACTCTGCGGGGAGATATGTAGACAATCTGACCAAATTGGAATATAAGGAAGGAGAGAATCCATCTTTAATTGAACTGGTCTGTATGGGAGATGAGCTGATCCCTGAAAATGTGATCAATACTTGGCGTGTCCAAAAGAACGAATATTCCAGATTGAAAGATGCCGAGTTTCGGATTTTGCAAGGAGGGAAGGATGATTCTGAGGAAAAATTCAATTACGTAAGTGAACTCTACGAAAAGAATAAGGCTGAGCTGTTGAACAAGGATGAGCAAATTAGATTGTTGGAAGAGGAAGTGGCCACGCTTACCAAGAATGCGGGGAAACAGATTCCATTTGCGGGAATTAGCGCTGAGGCCAAGGCCAACTATGCCAATATTGAAGGACTTGGATTTTCATACCAACTTCAAACGGACTTTAAAAAGTTGGATACCGTTCCTGTTTTTGAAGTGAAATGGAAGAATGGAACTGGAAGCAATCAAAAAGAAGCGGATTCCAAAAAATTGACGGACTGGCTAAAACTTCGCATTCAGGATTCAACTTTGGTGGTGAAGGAGGTGGATTAGTTTTTTTAGACATCAGACATCAGACATCAGACATCAGACATCAGACATCAGACATCAGACATCAGATTTCAGTTCTTTACTATCCAAAAATCCAACCATCTAGGTTAATTCCGCTCCTCAATATACATCTGCCGCACTTTTTTGAATAATTCGGAAGAATACACAAAGTCCGTTACGGCCTCATTATCCGTTTTGAAGATTTCCTTGTTGGTGCCTTCCCATTCCTTATAGCCATTTTTTAGAAAGATGATTTTTTCCCCAATTTCCATAACGGAATTCATGTCGTGGGTATTGATCACCGTAGTGATTTGGTACTCACGGGTAATCTCCTGGATGAGGTTATCAATTAGGATGGCTGTTTTAGGATCCAATCCCGAATTGGGTTCGTCGCAGAATAGATATTTCGGGTTCATCACAATGGCACGTGCTATGGCCACCCGTTTTTGCATTCCCCCAGAGATTTCCGAAGGAAATTTTTTGTGGGCATCTATTAGGTTAACGCGCTCGAGCACAAAATCCACGCGATCTTGCATTTCCGCTTTGGACTGTTTGGTAAACATATCCAACGGGAACATTACGTTACCTTCCACAGTCATGGAATCAAAAAGAGCGCTTCCTTGGAATACCATGCCCATTTCTTGTCGCAAATCCCGTCTTTGGTCCATGGAAAGCTCGGAATAATAGCTTCCGTTGTAACAAATCTGTCCTTGTTCGGGTTCAAAAAGACCCAAAAGACATTTTAAAAACACTGTTTTACCGGAGCCACTTTGCCCAATGACCAAATTGGTCTTTCCCTGCTCAAAAACGGTGCTTACACCTTTAAGAACATGGGTGTCTCCAAACGATTTGTGTATGTTTTCCACTTCTATCATCAGCCTAGCAGCAATTGGGTTAGGATATAGTTCAAAATGATGATCACAACACTGGTCCAAACAAAGGAGGTGGTACTTGCCTTTCCTACCTCCAAGGCCCCACCTTTCATATACAGGCCATGAAACGAGGGAATGGTTGCAATTATAAAAGCAAAAACAATGGTTTTGATGAAGGAATAAGTCACGTGGAATGAATCAAAATCCAATTGTAATCCTTTTACAAATTCTCCACTTGGAGCATATCCCCCAAAAGCCCCGGCAATCCATCCACCCAAAATACCCACATACATGGCAATGGCAACCGCAAAGGGATAGGCCAACATGGCAATGATCTTTGGAAACACCAGGTAGTTCACGGAATTAATTCCCATGACTTCCAAGGCATCAATTTGTTCCGTGACCTTCATGGTGCCAATACTGGAAGTGATATAGGAACCTACTTTTCCGGCCATAATAATGGAAGTGAAGGTTGGAGCAAATTCCAAGATTACAGACTGTCGCGTAGCAAACCCAATCAAACTTTTTGGGATTAATGGGCTGTTGAGGTTCAGGGCGGTTTGGATGGTGACAACACCTCCTATAAAAAAGGAGATAAATATGATAATACCCAACGACCCAAAAATCAGCTCATCGATTTCCTTCAAAATTAGGGATCTCATGATTGGCCACTTGGTTGGTTTTTTAAATACTTCATATATCATGATGAAGTACTTTCCAATCGCTTCAAGGTATTTCATGTACCAAAAGTTGACTTGCAGGCATAAAAATAAGAATATTGCCGTGTATTTAACCTCGATTTAAATTTTAAACAGGGAATTATTGGATAGTTTTGTCCCCGTTGAACCAAATTGAATTCATGAGAAATTTTACGCTTTTGTTCCTTGGATTGTCACTACTGACAACCACCTCAATGCTAGCTCAAAGAAAAAATAGAAAAGCACCGGTGATTCCACCCGTGGAGATTGCCCAAAACCCAAAATTGGTAGTTGGAATCGTAGTGGACCAAATGCGGTATGACTACCTCACCCGTTTTTGGAACCACTATGGCGAGGGAGGTTTTAAGCGAATGGTGCGGGATGGGTTCAATTGCAAAAACCACCATTTTAATTATGCACCCACCAGCACAGGGCCTGGGCACGCATCGGTATATACCGGAACTACCCCTGCAACCCATGGCATTATAGGCAACAATTGGTATGATAAGTATCAAGATAAGGAGGTTTATTGTGCTTCGGACGAAAGCCGTTCCACGGTGGGCACCCTTTCGGATGCTGGGAAAATGTCTCCCCACCGAATGCTGACCACCACCATTACCGATCAATTGCGGCTGCATACCCAAAAACGCGGAAAAGTGATTGCCGTGGCACTGAAGGACAGAGGGGCGGTGCTTCCCGGAGGACATATGGCCAATGCAGCCTATTGGTTTGAAGGAGGGGATACCGGTAAATGGATCAGTAGCTCTTATTATATGAGCGACCTACCCCAGTGGGTGAAAAATTTTAATTCATCAGGAAAGGTACAAGAATATAAAAAGGCTTGGACCACCTTGAAAGACATAGCCCTTTATGTAGAGAGCGGAACTGATAACAATGCTTATGAAGGTTTGTTTGAGGAGGAGACCACACCAACATTTCCGCATAGCACGCCCAATCTTTTAAGTAAAACAAAGGATTTTGAAATCATCAAGTATACCCCCTATGGCAATAGCCTTACCATGGATTTTGCTCTGGAAGCTTTGGAACATGAGTCCCTTGGTGCGGATGCTATTACCGATTTTCTAGCGATAAGCTTCTCCAGTACGGATTATGTGGGGCACAAGTTTGGGGTGAATTCCAAGGAGATTCAGGATACCTATTTGAGATTGGATCAAGATTTGGCCCGGTTGTTCAATACTTTGGATACCAAGGTGGGTGCTGGACAATACACGGTGTTCTTAACCGCAGACCATGGGGCCATTAACGTACCTGCGTATTTGCGTGATGAAAAAGTACCTGCCAATTATTTGGATATGGATGCACTCAAATCCAGATTCACTGAATTTCTAAAATACAAGTACGGTACCACGGATGTGGTTACAAACATTTCCAATTATCAGGTGTTCTTGGATCATAAGGTCATCCATAATTTGGATATCGATTTGGACGATGCCCAAGAGGAAATTGCTATGGAGCTTCTGGGTTATGGGCAAGTGAACCAAGTGTATACTGCTTCGCAAATGTGGCAGAACGAATATACCCGAGGAATCCCGTATATCCTTCAAAATGGCTATAACCAAAAACGCTCTGGAGATGTGCTTTTGGTTCCTAGGCCAGGACATACTTCGTATCGGGAAACGGGCTCTACCCATGGGTCTCCCATGATTTATGACACCCATGTGCCCTTGTTGCTTTTTGGAAAGGGAATTAAAAAAGGGAGTACTGTAAATCGAACGGAAATTCCGGATATTGCGCCAACCGTTGCTACCTTATTGGGTACGGCATTCCCTAATGGAACGACTGGAAGTCCAATTTCGGAGGTGTTGGAATAGTGTTACTTCTCCACGATTATGGTGAAGTGCTTTGGTTCTCCTGAGGCTCGATTCCAGACCAATTCGTTGTTATAGCGAATTTTATCAGCATATTTTACGCAGTTGTTCCCTAGGCATTCAACGCTGATAAAATCTATCCTTCCATTTCCCCAGTCAATCTTAAGTTCGTGCAAGTTTAGACCAAACTCCATGTTCAAGGGGGCAAATTCATAGCTTCCATCGTTGTTGTAAATATCATACCCATGTTCATCACTTGTCCCAAAGCCATTGTTTTGTGAAGAAAGAACATATTCATCACCTTTTTTATGGTAGAGTAGGATATTATAGGTATTAAAAGTATCCTCCATATTAGGGTCCAATAAATCTTGGTTCTCCGAATTCTTTAAGGAGAAGCGGAACATAATATCATCCGGGGTGGAGGAACAACCACCAAGTGGATCTTCTTGATTGCAGGCCAAAAGACCCAAGCTGATCATTAGAATGAATAATTTTATGTGCATGGAGCTATGGTTTAATGTTGTAGAGCATACGTTTGTTGTACTTATAATTTGTGTCCCCATTGTTCGCATAGCTACCATTATATAGACCACCCCAACCCCAGTTCATATAATAATGGGTAGATACGCTATAGCAGGTGCCATATACGCTATACCCCTCACATACCCAAGCGTGTCCATCTTTATAACTGCACCACCATAAGAAACAATCTTTTACTTTGTGTCCAGCCATCACTACAGGTCTGCCAAACTTTATTTCATTTTCAATTGTCGTATAGTTTACCCCTCCAAAAGAAGCTGATGAATACCCAAAAGTGTTTTTTAAGGCAGTCACGCCACTTTCCGTTTGTGCACCTGAACCATCACAGGCGTAATCCATGTTCACGGCAGTTCCAATATCACGCAAAAGACGAGAAACCTCATTTGAACCTGATGTTAAGGGCATAGCATTCCAATTATATGACACGGGGGATTCATGGTATCTCATTACCTGTCCAATTGCGGTGGCGACACAGCCAGAGGGCGGCCTCTCAGTTGTGTTGTTACATCCCATCATAGGCAGGAGATTGTTGAACCCTTGCCATTGACCCCATTTGGAGCCAATTAATGGTCCTTTGGAATACTGATAGGACTCTTCACAGTCATTAGGCGTATCGGGTTCCTCGCATTTAAGTGTTCCGGAGGCGTAGGGGTCAACAATTAGTTGCATTGGGCAAGGTCCGTACATACCCTCCATTTGGGCGGCAATGTCAAGTCTTGGTTTTATGGGCATATGTCTTAAGTTGGAAATTTTAGAGGTGGTTTCGTTTAACCAGCCTATGAGACCTGATGGCAATATTTTAGAATCCAGGTCGAAACCATTTTCTTTGGAAAATGCCAATATTGGAATGGATCGCTTATCGCCTGAAATCATAATAAATCCACCCTCTTTGTAATTCATGATATAGAAAGCAGGGACACCCGTTGAATCCGGTATGGTCATGGTTCTTGAGATCGTTCTAGTGGACGAGTTGGTTTTGTCATCCAGGGAGCCTTTAGAGGAGTACGAAATCAATGAAGCCATGGAGACAGCTTCGTTTTCGGAAATAAAATATCCATTTTCTTCAAATTGTTTTCCATTTTTTTGACCATTTTCTAGTTCCTGACTACAGGAGGTTACCAAAAGTAAAACGGACGAAATGAAGATGGATTTTTTGAACGATTGTATCATATGTTGATTTTTTGGATTGGACAACCTTAATCAACATCGGTGGACATAAGTGATAAAAATGGTTTTATGTCTGCTTGGATGCGTGATTTCTCATTACAGATTACCATATTATCCTACACATTAGGTAGGTAAATTGATGGATACCCCTTTTCAATTGACGGATGCCCGTTTTCAATTGATGGATGGGATATCTGAATGAGTTGGGTAAATCAGGGACGATAATTCATTGTTGCCAGCGAACTATTTTTTTCGAAACACTTCAATTTTACCCCTGCTTAAACTTCGCCACAACCATTCAAATGGGCCGTAATGGTAGTTGCCCAACCAATAGTTGCTGTAGGCCAATTGGCATATCCAAATAAAAAAGACAAGGATGAGCTGTTGCGATCTTTCAACCGTTCCAAAAAAACCAAATCCATAAAAGAACATAGCCATGACCAGGGATTGAACCAAATAATTGGTCAAAGCCATTCTGCCTATGGCGGCTATCCGCATCAATAGATTTTTCCAGTATTGGTTCTTGATCACTAGCATGGTAAGGCCCACATAGGCCATGGCCATACCAAGACTGCCCCAATAATTGAATTGACTTCCCAAGAACATGGAATACTGTAATTGCCATTGGTAATGGAAGTTAAAAACGACCCCGGCCACAACACAAATTAGGGAAGGCAATCCAATGAGGACCAGTACTTTTTTGTACGTTCTGTTACTGTTTTCCCCCGTTAAAAATCCTGATTTATATAAGGCCATTCCTAATAGCATAAGTCCAAATACCCGCCAGAATATGTGTCCAAAGAAATACGTGGTTTGCATCATGAATGCGGTACGTGTGCGTTGCCCCAACTGCTCTGCAAAATTTCCCTGGTATGCATCAATCTCACGCTGGACCAGCTCGGCATGGGGTGCCCAGCCTCCAGAGATGCTTTCGATGATCTCCTTTGGGGCATCAAGAAGCTGCAATCCCGTGTGTATCTCCAACAGACTACTTATGGAGAAAACTGCAAGCCCCAAAATAATGAGAAACTTGATGGACAACTTACGGAACGGATATACCAAAAATGCGCAAAACGCATAGGGTGCCAAGATATCGCCGTACCAGACCAAATAGGCGTGCAACAACCCTAGGACCAAAAGCCAAAAATTTCTACGGTAATGTATTTTGAACGAGGAGATACCTTTTTGTTCGTATTTACCGGTAATCAATAGGATTGAGGCTCCAAACAGGAGTGAAAAAAGTGTCATGAACTTTTGATCGGCCAGTATGTGACTCATAATCCATGTGAACAGGTTCCATCCACCCAGGTCGCCAAAAGCGGTAGGGTTTAGATAAGCCTGACCCACCATGGCCAAGCTTTGTACGTTCATTAACGGGATTCCCAAAATGGCAAAACCTCTTAATACATCTAGGGCAACAATCCTTGTTTTTGCTTGCATGGCATACCTATTTTGCTGGCAAGAAGATTATTTTTCCAGAAACATCAATGGCGGTATAGGAATTTGGTATGAGTGGGCGGATTGGTGTTATAAACGGGACAGGACAATCAGGAATTGAGTTGTTGCAGCAGTTCTTTGGATTTACTACGTGATACGGGGATGGCCATCCCATTGGTAAGAATAAGTTTCAAGTCCCGTGCATTACCTTCTGCCCGTGTCACATGCTGCAAATTGACAATGAAACTTTTGTGGCATTGTACAAAATACTGGGAAGGAAAACGCTCCAATAATATCTTTAAACGATTGCGGATAAGATGTTTTTTTGTCCCGTCATCTGCCGTATAATATAACTCGGCGTAGTTTCCATCTGAACCTAGGACTATGATGTTTTTAGGGTCTAACTTTATTTCAAAACTGCCAGACTCCGAGTATAGCACCACATCGTTTTCTTTTTGTTCGTTTACAAGTTTTGATTGTAGCTCTTCGGTTATTTTTTTGGAAAGCACCAATTGCCGATGCATGGCGCGTTGATGTTTGTAGGCTATCAACGCAATCAGTGGTATCAGTCCCACTAAAAATGTATGCCATTCCAGGCGAAGTAATAGAGGTAGAAAAGGTTCTTCGGACCTAAAAGTGAATTTTAGAAAAATGGCGTTCCAAAGTCCAATCAACGCAAAATCATAGATGTCATAAATGAATTCACGGCCCAGGGTCCATTTTTCTTCGTTGATGTATTTGGGCAAGATTAGCTTGGCCAAAAAAAGATTCAATGGGGCCGCAAAGGCTGTAATCAGGGTAAATGGACACGCCAATACAATGCGGTCAACCAAGTTAAGTTCATCAAACCCGTAAGGTGCAAGGAATACCAATATGAAAAAGACGACCGAAGCTGGAATAAGGGCATAGGCCCATCCAAATCCGATCGGATGTGGAGTATGGAACACTTTGATCATAGTTTGGCTCGTATTCCTTTCCAGCGCAACTTACGTATAAAGCTTCCTTCCTCTGGGGATACAAAGCGTTGGGGCTTACGGAAAATGGCTCCTACAAATCCTAAAACGATTTGCAAATACAGCACCGGATTTTGTGCCTGCCATGCCATTTTGAGAGCGGTTAGTTTGGCAAGCACAATACCATACCGCATTTTGTAAAGGGCTTCGCCCTTATTTTGCCATTTCTTGACGGTGTATCCATGTCCCGTGGGTCTTAGGTGTTTTACTTTTAAAGAAGGTATGGTCCATGTATCAAAACCGTGGTATTGGGCCAATAACTCGTCCACAGTGTCCCATCCCACTCCTGGTCTCAAGCCTCCAATTTTCTCAAAACACGCTTTGTGATAGAGTTTAATGGGGCCTCGTATGTGGTCTTTGTTCGAAATGTTCTCGTATATCCATGATGCGTTTTTTTCTACATACAACAATCCTGAACACATCCCAAGTTTGTGGTTGTTTTGGAAATGGTTCAGCATAAGTTCAAAGTAATTGGGGGGAAGTATAATATCTGCATCAAACTTTCCTATAAGATCAAATTCTGAGGCATGGTCCAACCCGAAATTGAAGGTATCCACTACTTTTTTTCCTGGGATATGCCCTTCAGAGGATTTACGTTGCAGAACCTGGATCCAAGTATTTTTTTGGGCAAACTGGGAGGCGATTTTAAAAGTGTTGTCTGAAGAATTGTCATCCACAACAATCAGCTCGTCCGGAGGAGTGGATTGGTTCACGAATGAATCCAGACAGGATGTTAGGTGGTCTGCCTCATTGTGGGCTGGAATGATCACACTCAGTTTCATTCCGCAAAATAGCAATAATCAATCTCTAAATGCCAAAAAAGGTGTTGCAGCTTGGAATTTGTGACTTCAGATTTGGGATTTGTTTGTTTTAAGCCAGATGTCAGATGTCAGATGTCAGATGCCAGAAGCCAGATGATTTTTTTTAAAAGCAGTAATCAGTAATCAGTAATCAGTAATCAGTAATCAATAATCAGTAATCAGTAATCAATAATCAGTAATCAATGATCGGATGATTGGAATTGAAATTTGTTTTTTTTTAAGCTTGGTGCTTGGTGCTTGGTGCTTGGTGCTTGGTGCTTGGTGCTTGGTGCTTGGTGCTTGGTGCTTGATTTTTTTATTTAGAACTCAGAACTCAGAACTCAGAACTCAGAACTCAGAACTCAGAACTCAGAACTCAGAGTCCTTACACCCTATATACCAAGGCATTGATATTCATTCCAGCTCCTACGCTGGCAAAAATGACTACATCACCTGGGGTTACTTCGTGATTGTCCAGTTGCCCATTTTTTACCAAATCAAAGAGCGTGGGTACGGTGGCTACTGAACTGTTGCCCAATTTATGGATGCTCATGGGCATAATATCTTCTGGGACCTGCTTGCCATAAAGTCTGTAGAACCGCTTGATGATGGCCTCATCCATTTTTTCATTGGCTTGATGAATAAAGATTTTCCTTACCTCATCAATACGGGTTCCACTGGAGTCCAAACATTCTTTCATGGCGCGGGGCACATGGGTGCACGCAAATTCATAGATTTTCCGACCATGCATTTTAATATATCGTGTCTCTGGGCAGCCCTCATTTTTATAGGTCTTATCAAAAAATAGATAGTATGCTTCCTTATTGGCATGGGTTTCGGAGGCATTAGCCAGGATTTCACCAGATGCTGCATTGGCTTCCAAGATTACCGCACCGGCGCCATCCGAATAAATCATACTATCGCGATCGTGCTCATCAATAACTCTAGAAAGGGTTTCCCCGCCAATGACCAAACACTTTTTGGCCAGACCACTTTTGATAAATGCAGAGGCTTGGATTACCCCTTCAACCCAACCGGGGCAGCCAAAAATCATGTCGTAGGCAACACATTTTGGATTTTTGATTTGCAAAAGATGCTTTACCCTAGTTGCAAGGCTGGGGAGGGTATCTCCTTGTATCTTGCCCGGTGTTAGGTCTCCAAAGTTGTGCGCAAAAATAATATAGTCGATTTCCTCTCTGTCAATTCCAGCATCTTCAATGGCTTTTTCGGAAGCCAGATACCCTATATCGGAGGTCTTCAATTCTGATGGGGCGTATCGGCGTTCAGCAATACCCGTAATGGCCTGAAATTTTTCAATGATGACCTGATTGTCGTGCTCAAAATGAGTGCCATTGGTATCCAAAAAGTGATGTTCAAGAAAGTCTTCATTTTTTGTGATAACGGGTGGGATGTAGCTCCCTGTTCCAGTAATGCCAATGTTCATATCGAGGTTTTGTTATTGAAGATAATTTTCAACAGTAATTTTTCGACTGTCCAACAGAATTTGATACGATGCCCAAAATGGATTTGGATGGAAATTAATTAAGAAAACACCTTAGCTTACGTAGGAAACCAAGGCGTTTTATTCCTGAATATAGGTGTTGCGCTACACTTCCGCGTATGCCTCAATAGGTGCGCAGGTACAGATCAAATTACGATCTCCAAAGGCTTCATCCGTTCTACGGATACTTGGCCAAAATTTGTTATCTGAAACATAGGGCAACGGAAATGCGGCCTTTTGTCTGCTATAAGGAAACTTCCATGAATCACTGGTGACCATATGCAAGGTATGGGGGGCATTTTTAAGCACATTGTTGGGATCGTCCGCATGCGCCTCATCAATTTCTTCCCTAATACCTAGCATAGCTTCGCAGAATCGGTCCAATTCAGCCAAACTTTCGCTTTCTGTAGGTTCTACCATGATGGTTCCAGCTACCGGGAAGGATACTGTTGGCGCATGAAATCCATAATCCATTAAGCGTTTGGCTATATCTGTTACTTCAATTCCGTGGGCTTTGAAAGGCCTGCAGTCAATAATCATTTCGTGTGCAGCACGACCTCTTTCGCCGGTGTAGAGCACATCAAATTTCCCTTTAAGCCGATCCTTGATGTAATTGGCATTTAAGATGGCCATTTTTGTGGCTTCCGTAAGTCCTTCGGCACCCAACATCTTGATATATCCGTAGGAAATTAGACAAGCGAGTGCGCTGCCCCAAGGGGCTGCTGAAATGGCGGTGATTGCCTGTTCGCCTCCAGTTTCCACAACAGGATTGGAAGGAAGGAAGGGTTTTAATTGTTCGGCTACACAAATTGGGCCCACCCCGGGTCCGCCCCCTCCATGGGGAATAGCAAACGTTTTGTGCAAATTCAGGTGGCACACATCGGCGCCAATGGTGGCCGGATTGGTCAACCCTACCTGCGCGTTCATGTTGGCTCCGTCCATGTACACTTGCCCGCCATGCTCATGGATTACTTGGGTAATATGCTTAATGGAAGACTCAAATACACCATGGGTTGATGGGTAAGTGACCATTAGGGCAGCAAGATGCTCAGAATGCAATTGTGCCTTTTCTTCCAAATCCGAAACATCAATGTTTCCATGTTCATCGGTTTTGGTAACAACAACCTTCATCCCTGCCATAACTGCAGAGGCAGGATTGGTGCCGTGGGCAGAGGCTGGAATGATACAGATGTTTCTATGACCCTCCCCCCTCGATTCGTGGTAGGCCCTGATGGTCATAAGTCCGGCATACTCTCCCTGTGCTCCTGAATTGGGTTGAAGGGAGGTTGCAGCAAAGCCCGTAATCACATTCAATTGGGATTCCAGTTCTTTGAGTACTTTTTGATACCCTTGCGCCTGATCAAGTGGCACAAAGGGGTGGATGTTCCCCCAATTGGCCCAGCTTAGTGGTAACATTTCGCTGGCGGCATTCAATTTCATGGTACAACTCCCTAAGGATATCATGGAATGGTTCAAGGCCAAGTCTTTTCGCTCCAATTTCTTGATGTAGCGCATCAATTCTGTTTCCGAGTGGTACGAATTGAATACTTCGTGTTCTAAAAATGGAGATTTACGCTGTAATGATTCGGGAAGAATGTCCGTAACCGATTTTGCAAATGAGGCATCTGGTTTTTGGTTATGACTTTCCATAAAACAACCTATCAAACGCTTGATGTCTTCTTGTTCAACAGCTTCGTTTAAGGAAACGGATACCGTGTTATCATCAATGTAGTTCAAATTGATTCCAACGGATTCAGCAACCATTTTTAGTTGTTTTGGGCTGTTAACCTTGACTTTTATGGTGTCAAAGTACACATCATTAAGCTGTTCAAAACCAACCTCGGTAAGAAAATCTGAAACCAATTTAGCACTGGTGTGAACCTTTTCTGCAATATATTTTAATCCCTTTGGGCCATGATACACGGCATACATACCCGCCATAACGGCCAATAGCACCTGAGCGGTACAAATGTTGGAGGTGGCTTTATCTCTTTTTATATGCTGTTCACGGGTCTGAAGGGCCATCCGCAAGGCTGGATTTCCATCCGTGTCCTTGGTGATACCAATAATCCTACCAGGAATACTTCGCTTATAAGCTTCTTTTGTGGCAAAAAAAGCAGCATGGGGGCCTCCATATCCCAACGGAATACCAAAACGCTGCGTGGTACCCACAACAACATCTACTCCCCATTCCCCTGGAGGCGTTAGCAATACCAAACTTAAAATGTCCGCTGCAACAGCCACTTTTATCTCATTTTCCTTGGCTTTTTCAACAAAACCGGCATAGTCATGAACTTGCCCATGTTTCCCTGGATACTGGAGCAAAGCACCATAGAATTCATTTGAAAAGTCGAATTCCTCATGATTCCCTATGACCAATTCAATGCCCAATGGTTTGGAGCGTGTTTGAAGCAGGCTCAAGGTTTGCGGAAGAACTTCCTCGGACACGAAGAACTTAAGTGCGCCTTCTTTTTTCTGTTGACGGGACCTTAAGTCCAGTAACATGGTCATGGCCTCTGCAGCGGCGGTGCTTTCATCCAGCAAGGAGGCGTTTGCCAGTTCCATCCCGGTAAGATCACTTACCATGGTTTGGAAGTTAAGAAGGGCCTCCAACCTGCCTTGGGCAATCTCGGCCTGATAAGGCGTATAGGCCGTGTACCAACCCGGATTTTCCAAAATGTTCCTCTTGATTACGGAAGGGGTCAAGCTTTCATGATATCCCAGTCCAATATAACTCTTGAAAACCTTGTTTTGATCCGCGAGTTGTTGGATATGGGTCAAAAACTCATGTTCGCTGATACCTTTGGGCAGATTTAGGGGTTCTTTCAATCTGATGTCGTCCGGAATGGTTTCATAAATCAATTGTTCCATGCTATCCACACCTACCGTTTCAAACATGGGTTGAAGATCTTTTTCAGTGATTCCGATGTGCCTTGAGGCAAACACTTCTGTATTCATGTCCAGTTTTATAAAGTGCACAAAATTAGTTATAAATTCATTCAAATTCGGGATTTTTGTATTGGGTCAATTCAAAGTTGTTAACCACAAATTAACCCTTGGCTTAAATCGATGAATTTTGTTTAATGCGTTTGGTTAAATCCATTTTTGATTTTTATTTGAATGCCAGTGTTCATGTGGCTTTGGAGGTGATGGCCTTAACCAGTGTCACCCTATTCCTGTTAGACATTCAGTTAAATTGTTTGCTGTTGGGTTTTACCGGATGTAGTACTGTTGTATGTTACAATTTTATAAAGTATGGGGTGGAGGCAGAGAAGTACCTTATTGTTTCCAATCAATATCATAGATACATCCAAATTTTTAGCTTCTTGTGCTTTGGCGTGGCAATGTACTTTTTATCGCAGATGGACCAACGAATCTTGTGGGCCATTGGTGTTTTGGGATTGGTGTCCACACTTTATGCCGTTCCACTGTTACCCAAATCTGGTAATTTAAGGAGTTTGGGAGGAATGAAGGTTTTTATTGTGGCCCTAGTATGGGCTGGGTTTACCGTAATACTTCCAATTTTGGATACCCAGATTCCTTACTCATGGGATATAGGTGTACTGTTCATGCAACGATTTTTGTTGGTCTTAATTTTGATACTGCCCTTTGAAATTAGGGATTTGAAATGGGACTCTGAGGACTTAAGGACACTACCGCAAATTTTGGGAGTTCAAAAAACGAGAAAGCTAGGCGTTGGACTCATCGTCATCTTCCTGCTGCTCACATTTTTGAGGGATGATATTGGTATGGCGGAAGTTGTAAGTAGGATAATTGTTGGAATGGTCTTATTAGGATTGTTTCGTTCCAAATTGGATTTTGGAAAAAGATATTTGGCCTCTTTTTGGGTGGAAGGAATCCCGATATTTTGGCTTGCAATATTTTGGCTTCTAAGCGAGGTAATTTAGAGATGCTTCTCCAAATCTTTTTTCATGGCTTCCTTTTCAACTTCGGAAAGAGCGTTAAGATTGGCCTTATCGCAAAGTGTGGTAAGCATTTGGTTTTGCTTGGTAAATTTTGCGCAGGTCTTGCAGGTAAAAAGATGAAAGCGAAGCTTCATAATTTGCCAGAATCCTGCTTCTTTGTATTGTGATTTATTGCATATTGTGGCCGCTTCCTCACATGAAATCTTCATAACTAAAACCAATTTTCATTTAAACAACCCATAAGGGCAGTTCTTGCCCTATGGATCATCACCCACAGGTTGGACGGATTTATTCCGAGTTCATTACAAATATCTTCAGTACTCATTCCTTGAATGGTCTTCATGTTGAAAACCAAGGATTGTTTCTTGGGAAGTTTGGAAATGCACTCTTGAATCGCCATTCCCAATTCCTCATTTTCAATGGTGCCTTGTCCATCTTTACTAAACGGGTCGGCTACCTGTTCTTCCAGCCAATCGCCTTCGGAATCTGAACTTGCGTTGTAGTTGACACGCACTTCCGCTCTACCTTTTTTGGAATTTATTTTCCGGTAATGATCAATGACCTTTCGCTTGAGAATGGCTATCAGCCATGTTCTCTCGGCGGCATCACCCTTATAGTTTTTGGCGGAATTAAGTCCCGCAAAAAATGTTTCCTGTACCAAATCCTTGGCGATTTCCGCATCGCTTACACGGGCTACCGCATAATTGAACAGATAATCGGCATATTGGTCAACCCAGGTTTCCGGATGAAGTTCGTACGCTACCATAGTTTTAAGAAGTACCAAATGTAATGGTTTTAGTTAATGAATCCATGTTTTGTCCATTACAAACGACTTCAAAAAGTATCACGGAAAGTTCATGGTTTACTACTTTATGGAAAGATTAACAGAATGAAAATGAGCCAAAAACGATTTATCCAACCTTTTTTATCAATCCTGCACGCTCCAACAGCGGTTCAATTTGGGGTTCGGCACCCCTAAATCGCTTATAAAGTTTCATCGGATTTTCGGTGCCTCCCTTAGACAGCACATGTTCCTTGAACTTGTCAGCAACTTCTGTGTTAAAAATGCCCTTCTCTTTAAAGTAGGCAAAAGCATCCGCGTCCAGCACTTCGGCCCATTTGTAACTGTAGTATCCTGAGGAATACCCGCCTTGGAAAATATGCCCAAAGGCCGTACTCATACAGGTTTCTGGAGTGTCGGGAAACAGATGGGTGCCTTCAAAAGCCTTGGTTTCAAAAGCTTTTACATTTTGGATTGCAGATGGGTCAGCCGCATGCCATGCCATATCCAAAAATCCAAAGCTCAGTTGGCGCAAAGTGGCCATCCCTTCTTGAAAAGTTGCAGATTCCTTGATTTTTGCAACCAATTCCATGGGAATCAATTCGCCCGTTTCATAATGGAAAGCAAAGAGTTCCAAGGCCTCTTTTTCGTAACACCAGTTTTCCATAATCTGACTTGGCAATTCCACAAAGTCCCAATATACAGATGTTCCGGACAGGCTTGGATAAGTGGTATTGGCCAACATGCCGTGCAAACCATGCCCAAACTCGTGGAACAAGGTGGTTACTTCATTAAAGGTCAAGAGTGAAGGTTTGGTCTCTGTGGGTTTGGTAAAATTGCAGACATTGGATATATGCGGTCTACTATTATCTCCGTTAATGGTGTACTGTGATTTGTACGAGGTCATCCAGGCACCCCCACGTTTTCCAGGTCTCGGATGAAAATCTGCATAAAAAAGGGCAATGAATTGGTTCTCTCTATCATAGACTTCATAGGTTTTGACCTCTTCATGGTATTTTTCAACGTCAAAAACCTCTTTAAAAGTCAACCCAAACAATTTTTCAGCCACTTTGAATACCCCATCAATTACATTTTCCAGTTTAAAATAGGGCTTGAGTTTTTCATCATCCAAATTGAACAGTTGTTGTTTCAGTTTTTCAGAATAATAAGCACTGTCCCATTTTTCCAATTGTTCAATACCATCAGTATCCTTGGCGAAGGATGCCAATTGATTGAATTCGCGGATGGCCGCCGGTTTGGCTTTGTACAGCAGTTCGTTTAAAAAATCCAAGACTTTTTGTGGGGTTTCTGCCATGCGTTCTTCAAGAACAAAATCGGCATGGGTGGGATAACCCAAAAGATTGGCCCGTTCATGACGAAGAGATACAATTTGCAGCACATTTTCCCGGTTGTCCAAGTCATCTCCATGAAAACCCTTGCTTCCAAAGGCCAGCGACAGCTTTTTACGCAATTCCCTATTAGCTGCATATTTCATAAATGGGATATAACTCGGATAGTCCAAAGTGATCAGCCAGCCTTCCTTATCCTTGGATTTGGCCAATTGGGCAGCTGCTTCCTTGGCTCCCTCGGGTAAACCTGCCAAATCTGACTCCTCGGTAAGATGCATTTCAAACTTGTTGGTTTCTGCCAGTACATTTTCACCGAACTTCAATTTGAGTTTGGACAGTTCGGCATCAATTTTCCGTAATCTTTTTTTTCCAACTTCATCCAGGTTGGCCCCGTTTCTACTAAAACTTTTATACCGTTTGTCCAACAAGGTTTGCTGTTCGGGTGTTAAGTTGAGCTTGTCCGTTTGCTCGTATACCGATTTAACCTTTTGGAACAATTTCTCATTTAGGGTAATGTCATTGTTGAACTCGGATAACAAGGGTGAAATTTCCTGGGCAATTTTCTGGATTTCCTCGTTGGTTTCGGCAGAATTTAAGTTGAAAAATATACTGGAAACGCGATCCAATTGTTTGCCTGAAAAATCCAAGGCTTCCAAGGTATTCTTGAACGTTCGGGGCTCAGGATTATCTACAATTTGGTCAATTTCTTTTCGAGCCTGTTCAATGGCCTTCAAAAAAGCAGGTTTAAAATGTTCATTTTCAATATGCTCAAAGGGAGCTTGGTCAAACGGTTCTAAAAGGGGATTATTCATGGATCGTTGTATTCTTTGGGTTTTTGATTTTTCGATGGGTTCTTAGCACATCCGTAGTATAAAAAGTCAATGAAACCACCGCAGAGATGACGGCTGTTATCAAAAATGCGTAGTTTCTTGCCGTGTCCTTGGTTCTTTTGTTCAACGCTTCAAGCGCCTCATCTGTATATTCCTCCAAATCAATGAAACCATTTTGGTTCAAATCGAAAGCTTGTAGCTGTTCTTTGATAAAATACCATCTGACTTCTGTAATAAGAAGCATCAATGTATAAAGGGAGAATAGGAGTAGGGCACTTTTCCACAGGCTTTTGTGATGCGGTTGTTTTATTTTTTTCCGCACGGATAACACCACTGCCGTGCTTGCCAGTCCAAACAAAATACCCAATTCATTGTAACTCGGCATTTGTTCCTTCTATCCTTTGTTTTTGCGTACTTCTTCAGCTCCCTTAATCACCTTTTCTTTCAACCCCTGCTTGTAAACCTCAATTTTGTCAAGGATACATTGGTCAGAGCTTCCAAGGATTTGGGCTGCCAGGATACCTGCATTTTTTGCTCCGTTAAGGGCCACGGTGGCAACCGGCACACCTCCGGGCATTTGAAGAATGGATAGTACCGAGTCCCAGCCATCTATGGAATTACTGCTTTTCACGGGTACCCCGATAACGGGTAATGGGGACAACGAAGCCACCATTCCCGGTAAATGGGCTGCACCACCAGCACCGGCAATAATTACCCCATAGCCATTTTTGTGGGCATTTTTTCCAAACTCAAAAAGTTTTTCAGGGGTTCGGTGGGCGGAGACAATGTCCACGTCCACTTCAATGTCAAATCCCTTTAAAATTTCAACAGCATCTTGCATAACGGGAAGATCGCTTGTGCTTCCCATGATTACGGCTACTTTTTTCATATCATTATCCTTAGGTATCGCCCAAAACCAATAGCAAAAATGGCATTTGGGATTTGATTATTTGGTTTATTTACTCACTACTTCTATGGTTTCCTTCACCTGTTGTGCAACCTCTCTGGCACGGGTCATATCTTCATCAACAATGGTCACATGTCCCATTTTTCGAAATGGTCGTGTTTGTTTTTTTCCATAAATATGGGGAGTGACACCTTGCATGTCCAAAATGGACTCCATGTTTTCATACCTTACATCCCCGGTATGGCCTTCAGCACCCACCAGATTCACCATGATTCCTGCCACCTTACTGTCCGTCTTACCCAGCGGAAGACCCAAAATAGCCCTGATATGTTGCTCAAACTGGTTGGTATAGCTTGCTTCTATGCTATAATGTCCACTGTTATGGGGTCTGGGGGCCACCTCATTGACCAAAATTTCGTCATCTTGGGTTTGGAACAGCTCCACAGCCAAAAGTCCCACATGACCAATGTTTTCTGAAACTTTCAGAGCCACATCCATAGCTTTCTGGGCAATATTTTTATCGATTCGGGCTGGGCAAATCACATATTCTACCTGATTAGCCTCTGGGTGAAACTCCATTTCCACCACGGGATAGTTCACCAACTCTCCTGATGAGCTTCTGGCCACTATCACCGCAAGTTCATTCTTGAACGCTACCATCTCTTCCGCAATGCACTCCACATTGGGTAGGTTTTCAAGGTCTTCAATCGCCCTCACCACCTTCACTCCTTGTCCGTCATAACCAAACTGGGCACTTTTCCATACAAAGGGCAGTGCAAGACCTCCATTGGTAATACTGTCTTTGATTTCCGAGGTATAGGCAAACCGCACAAAGGGAGCGGTAGGGATTCCGTGATCGGTATAAAAGAGCTTTTGGGTGGCCTTGTTTTGAATGATTCGGAGTGCCTTGGTCTGCGGGAAGACTTTTACGCCTTCCTCTTCCAGTTTTTCCAAAGCTTCCACGTTTACGTTTTCAATCTCTATGGTTAGTAGATCCACATCCTTTCCAAAGTTATAAACCTTGTCAAAATCCAAAAGATCGCCCAAGACAAACTCGTTACAGGCTATTTTGCATGGTGCCTCTGGAGAAGGGTCCATTACCTTGGTTTGGATATCCCATTTTCGGGTCTCGTAAAGTAGCATTTTGCCCAGTTGTCCGCCACCTAAAATGCCCAGTTTAAAGTCGGAAGAGAAGAAATTCATCAATTGAATAATTGGAATGACAGCAAAAATAAGGGAATTCCTTGAAGCAATAAAGATACAGCCGTTGAAGAGGGCTTAAAAATGTTATCTTTGCCAACCTGATAAAATTGATGACCAATTGATTAAGCTTCACGACAAGGTTTTTAAACCCTTTTTGTCCGAAGGACAAATTTTGGCCGCCATAGATAAAATGGCTGCAGAAATAGCCTCGGACTATAAGGACAAAACACCCATTTTTGTGGGGGTGCTCAACGGGGCTTTCATGTTTGTATCCGATTTTTTAAAAGCCTACCCTTACCCCTGTGAGGTGTCCTTTGTTCGATTGAGCTCGTATCACGGACTCACCTCTACCGGTATTGTGGAGACCCTGCTGGATGTCCCAGATAATATTGAGGGTAGGGATGTGATCATTTTGGAAGATGTGATCGATACGGGAAGGACCCTCAAGCAGTTGGTACATCTGTTTTCAGGAACCAATGTTAAACAGTTCAAGATTGCCTCGCTTTTTTACAAATCGGAAATCTATAACGGCGAATATGCCATTGACTACGTGGGCTTGGAAATTCCAAACAACTTTATTGTGGGATTTGGACTGGATTACAAGGAGTTGGGTAGAAATTTAAGAGAAGTATATCAACTAAACCAAGGAAATATGATTAACCTAGTGCTTTTTGGAAAACCTGGAGCAGGAAAGGGAACCCAAGCAGGAGTGTTAAAGGAAAAGTATAATCTAAAGCACATTTCAACCGGAGATGTCTTTAGGTTCAATATGAAAAATGATACAGAGCTCGGAAAACTGGCCAAATCCTACATTGATAGAGGGGATTTGGTACCCGATGAGGTAACCATTGGGATGTTGAAGGACGAGGTGGAAAAGAACCCCGATGCAGCTGGATTTATTTTCGATGGATTCCCACGAACCGAGGCTCAGGCTGAAGCATTGGATAATTTCTTGGAATCCAAAAACATGCAGGTTGATGCCACCATTGCTTTGGAGGCAGACGATGATGTCTTGGTTGCCCGTTTGTTGGAACGAGGTAAGGAGAGTGGACGTAGTGATGATCAAGACGAGAATAAGATCAGAAATCGTTTTGACGAATACAATCAAAAGACCGCACCTTTAAAGGCATACTACGATAAGCAAGGAAAATTTCATTCCGTAAACGGAATTGGGGAGATTGCAGAAATCACTGAGCGATTGAGTGACGTGATTGACCAGTTTGTGGTGATTCAGTAATTGCTTGGTTTTGGATTTGCAACCCACGCTTTCGAATGGGCAGGTTCATTTGAGACCGTTGATTTCCAAAGATTTCATAAACCTTTATCGTGTTGCATCCGATTCAAGGATTTGGGAACAGCATCCCATAAAGGAAAGGGCTGAACTCTACGGTTTTGCTCCTTTTTTTGCCGAGTCTCTAAAATCCAAAGGCGCCTTGTTGATTTCTGATGTTGCCACCCAAAAAGTCATAGGCAGTTCCAGGTTTGTATTGCGACCTGCCTTCGGGAATGCTGTGGAGATTGGATGGACATTTCTATCCAGGGCGTATTGGGGAGGAAAATTCAATGGCATGGTAAAGGAGTTGATGATAAAGCATGCCCTTCAAAATATGGAAGAGGTACTACTTTTTGTCGATAGAAAAAATATTAGGTCACAGAAGGCTGTGGAAAAATTGAATTTTATCCCATCAGATAAATTAGTTATTGACCAAAACCATGACCTTAGACCAAATGATGTAATTTATAGGGTGCAGGGTATCTGTTAAATCAGTTAGAAAAGATGACCGAGGGAAATTTTGTCGATTACGTAAAGATTCATGTAGCTTCTGGAAACGGAGGCAAAGGGTCTGTGCATTTACATCGGGAAAAGTACATTACCAAAGGTGGCCCTGATGGGGGTGATGGCGGTCGTGGAGGGCACGTCATTATAAGGGGGGACAAAAACCTTTGGACACTTATCAATTTTAAGTTTAAAAAGCATTTTAAGGCCGGTCATGGCGAACACGGCAGCAAAAATCGGAGTACAGGCGCTGACGGTGCCGATGTCTATATGGATGTGCCATTGGGTACTGTGGTTCGGGATACTGCCACCAACAACATTCTCTTTGAGATTACAGAAGATCAAGAAGAGCGCATCGTAATGGAAGGCGGAAAAGGAGGTCGTGGTAACTGGCATTTTAAAAGTGCTACCAATCAGACACCCCGTTATGCGCAGCCTGGAATCCCTGGACAGGAAACACAGATAACACTAGAGTTAAAGGTGTTGGCCGATGTGGGCTTGGTGGGATTCCCAAATGCTGGTAAATCCACGCTGCTGTCCGTTATGACCTCTGCAAAACCCAAGATAGCCGATTACGAGTTTACCACCTTAAAACCTAATTTGGGTATTGTCAAATACCGTGATTTTCGAAGCTTTGTAATGGCAGATATCCCTGGTATTATTGAGGGAGCGGCGGAAGGAAAGGGTCTGGGGCATTACTTTTTAAGGCATATTGAACGAAATGCTACCCTCCTGTTTTTAATTCCCGCAGACAGTAAGGATATTTCAAAGGAATATGAAATTCTTTTGGATGAGTTGCGCCGATACAATCCAGAACTATTGGACAAGGAGCGTTTGGTGGCCATCTCCAAGAGTGATATGCTGGATGAGGAGCTAATGGCAGAAATGAGCGCCGAACTGGATAAAGACCTAAAAGGGGTGTCCTACCTTTTCATATCCTCCGTGGCTCAGCAAGGCATCCAGGAACTCAAAGATAAGCTTTGGGAGCTGTTGAACGAATAATCTGGCTTTTTTCGATTCCCAAATCAAATATTGATTAATTTTAAAGGTATTCCCGAATGCTATGAAATACCTTTTTTCCATTGTTGTATTGTGCTTGTTGGCCTCCTGTGCGGGGACCCGCGTCAATTATGACTATGATAAGGCTACGGATTTCTCCAACTATACCAGCTACAATTATTTTTCGGATATGGACTCCGGTCTTAGCCAACTGGATGAGAAAAGGTTACTTCGCGCTTTGGACTCCACTCTGCAGGCAAAGGGGTTTCTACTAACGGAAGAGCCTGATTTTTACATCAATATCTTAAGCAGTGAATTCCGAAATGCTTCCAACAATGCGGTTGGTGTGGGTATTGGAGGTACGGGCCGAAACGTTGGCGGCGGGGTTTCGGTAGGACTTCCATTGGGAAATTCGGGCATACAACGCCGAATCCAATTTGATTTTGTGGATGCCCAAAAAGATGCACTGTTCTGGCAGGCCACCAGCGAAAGCGGGTATCGTGAAAATGCATCCCCCAGTATCCGCGAGGATGTTTTAAGAGCCTTGGTCAAAAAGGTTTTTTCCAAGTTTCCCCCACAATAGCAATCGCCCACATTTGAAAATCAAGGATTTAAGAATTTAAATCTTTTCCAACTTTTTTCTTCTGGATGTAACAAATGTTTTCTGGCACAGTCTAATTAGGATAGTATTACTAATTTTTGAAGAACACTCTAAATCAAAAAACGTATGAAAACTAGACTCAATTTTAAGGCCTTGCAGCTTGCGGGCCTGTCTCTGCTTTTGGGATTTACAAGCTTAGCCCAAGAGAAACCGGGAAACCCTGAACTGGCCACATCTGATGCCGAACTACTTTCTTTAGCCGCGTTGGATCAAGGTGATTATAGGTATACGGTTGAAGATTATTTTGCGAACCCCAAAGCCTTTACCTTCAGATTTTCCCCTGATGGAAAATATCTTTCGTATAGGGAGAGCGATGAAAATGGGAAACAGCACATCTTTGTCAAGAATATTGCTACGGGAGAAACCCAAATGGCCATAGAGGAAAAGGAAGAACTGGTACGGGGCTATGGTTGGCTCAACAATAGCAGATTGTATTATTCCATGGATCAGGGGGGTGATGAAAATTATCATATCTATGCCGTGGACCTGGACGGGAGCAATTTAAAAGACCTAACGCCCTTTGATGGAGTTAGAGCCCAGTTCACCGAATTATTACGGGAAGACAAGGAACACATCATTGTTTCCATGAACAAGAACAATCCTCAAGTCTTTGAACCGTATTTGGTCAATTTGAATACGGGGGAAAGCAAACAACTATACACCAACGACGACCCCCAAAATCCCATATTTGGCTACAGTTTTGACAAGGATGGGAACTTAAAAGGATTCACTAGAATTCGTGATGGGGTAGAGCAAGATCTCTATTATGAAGATGGAAACGGAGGGTACAAAATTCTAAAGCAACTTAATTGGAAGGATAACTTCGTCATTCTGGATTTTAATTATGCCACACCAAATCCGGATGACGCCTATGTGCTGTCCAATCTTGATAGTGACAAGGCAGAAATTGTACTGTACGATTTGAAAGAGGACAAGAGTTTGGAGACGGTTTTTGTGAACGACATGTACGACGTACAGTCCATGGGTCTTTCCAGAACCAGAAATTATGAAATAGATTATTTCTCCTATGAAGGGGAAAAGAGCATTGTTGTCCCCATCAGCGAACCATATAAAAAACTGGCTGCAAAAATGAAGTCGGAACTTCCTGGTAAGCAGTTCCGCGTTTTGGATGAAACGGAAGATGAGAATCTCTATATGGTCTATGTGGACAGTGACCGATTGTACGGCGTATATTATGCCTATGATGTAGCTAAAAATGAGCTAAAAGAACTGTACAATACCATGCCTCAACTCAAAGAGGAAGATATGTCCGAAATGAGACCGATTACCTTTACCAGTAGGGATGGAATCACGCTTCATGGATATATTACGCTACCAAAAGCCACCTTGGCTGGAGAAAAGGTTCCAGTAATTGTAAACCCGCATGGAGGCCCACAAGGCATTAGGGATTCCTGGGGATTCAATCCTGAGGCACAACTTTTTGCAAGTAGGGGGTATGCCACCTTACAGGTGAACTTTAGGATTTCCGGAGGTTATGGACGTGCGTTTTTGGAGTCTGGATTTAAACAAATTGGAAGAAAGGCCATGGACGATGTGGAAGACGGGCTTCAGTATGTCATAGACCAAGGTTGGGTAGATGGTGATAGGGCTGCCATATATGGTGGAAGTCATGGCGGTTATGCCGTATTACGTGGTTTGACCAAGACCCCAGATTTGTACGCCTGTGGTGTTGATTATGTTGGGGTTTCCAACTTGTTCACTTTCATGAAGACCATTCCACCCTATTGGAAACCTTACCTCAAAATCATTAAGGAAATCTGGTACGATGAGGATAATCCTGAAGAAAAGGTCATAATGGAAGAAGTTTCACCCGTATATCAAATGGATAAGATCAATAAACCCCTCTTTGTAGTGCAAGGGGCCAATGATCCCAGGGTAAATATTGACGAGTCTGACCAAATTGTCAGTGGTCTTCGGGAAAAAGGCTATGATGTGCCCTATATGGTTAAATATGATGAAGGACATGGATTTGGCAAGGAAGAAAACCGTTTGGAGTTGTACAAGGCCATGATGGGCTTCTATGCCAAACATTTGGGGAAGCAGGAAATTGCTACACCACTTAGGGATTAATAAAGCGGTAGGATAGTACAAGGGAGTCTAAATGGCTCCCTTTTTTTATGCAATAAATTGAAGTTACCGTTCGGATGCCCAAATTTACCACTGCTCATAAAACCCTTTGTGCAAGGGCTGTGTGACAGTACATTTGGTTTATCAATACAAAAACAACGAAATGGTCACTTTAGCAAAATTGTTAATATCCCTACTGTTGGATATTCTCGTCTAAAAAAATGTGTAACATCAAAAGTCATCTGGAATGAAAAAATTAAACAAAGCGCAATGGCTTATTTTTATACTGGGCATCATAGGTACCCTAGTGGGGTTATATGGCAAATTCAATGGTTGGGAGCACAATGACTATTTCCCAATTTTCTACAGTGGAATGTCCTTTATGTGGATTGCATTCCTGCCTTCAGGGAAAACCTGTTGCAACTGGTTTAAAAAGCGTACGAAAAGCGTGGAAGCATAGTGAGTTTTCAATAGGTTATATTTGACCTAAGTTGAGCAAGCGATATGCATTTGACAGAAAGTAAAAGAAACCGATTTTTTTGGATCCTACAGTTTTTGGGATGGGGATTTATTAATATGCTATCCATTTTCATACTGAAGAAAATCAGTGTGGAACTGGTAGTTTACTCCATTATCACAGGGATTTTGATTGGGATTTTTTCCACTTCACTACTTCGGTGGTATTTAAAGCGAAATGTGAATTTTGAAGGCTTTGATGTCAAGGATTTTATAAAGATCCTGGTATCCTTTTTTGTCACTTCAGGGCTTTTCGGGTTCTTAAATTTTGGTTTGGGATACGCCTATGTAAAATGGGGGCCAGAACTTACCGAGGCAGAAATGCAGCATTTTGAAAATTATGACGCTACCTGGATATGGATTGTAAACTCCTTGTTTATTATTGGGGCCTGGACAGTTACGTATTTGGTAATTAAATTGCTGCTGAAGCTCAATAGGGACAGAATTGAGCGTTTGGAGTTGAACACCCACCTGAAACAAGCGCAACTGAATACCTTGAAGGGGCAAATCAACCCGCATTTTATGTTCAACAGCCTTAACAACATTAGGGGATTGATGTTAGAGGATGTGGAAAAGTCGAGGGAGATGCTGACCAAACTTTCAGAGATTTTGCGGTACTCCCTTACCAAAAATAATATTGATGCCATCGCGGTTCAAGAGGAATTGGAGGTGGTGGATAATTATATAGATCTGTCCAAAATTCAATTGGAAGATCGCTTGGAGTTTGTGAAGGAGATAGACGAGGAAACTTTGAAATTTCAAATTCCTCCCATGATCATTCAACTACTCATTGAAAATGCGGTAAAGCATGGTATTTCCAACCTAAAGCAGGGAGGCCGTATTGTGTTGAACCTAAAGCAGGAGGATGGTCTTTTAATTATTGAGGTGAAAAACACTGGAAGACTTCAGATTGGAAAAAACACCACCCAATTGGGATTAAAGAATATCCGCCAACGATTAAAATTATTGTATGCAGATAAAGCATCATTTAATTTGAGTGAGATTACGGGAGAGGTGGTTGCCCACATAAAAATTCCACTGGCATGAAAATAGAGGCGGTCATAGTGGAAGATTCAAGATTGGCACGCAACGAGTTGAAGGAGCTGATCAAAAAGTATCCTGAAATAGATTTGGTAGGCGAAGCCGAAAATGTGGACAAGGGATTTGAATTGATTCAGGAAAAAAGCCCTAGGCTCTTGTTTTTGGATATTAATATGCCAGAGAAAGACGGGTTTGAACTATTGGAAATGTTGGATGAAGTGCCCATTACGGTCTTTACCACTGCCTTTGACGAATATGCTATCAAATCCTTTGAATACAATGCCCTGGATTATTTACTGAAGCCCGTGAGCGAAAAGCGCTTTTCCATGGCTTTGGACAAGGTTAAAAAGAAGCTTGCAGAAGCATCGGATGAGAAAGTAGCGGATAAAAGGTTATCTGTGAATAGTCAGATATTTATAAAGGATGGTGAGGCTTGCTGGTTGGTAAAAATTGGTGATATCTCACACTTTGAAATCGTTGGGAATTATACACGGGTTTTCTTTGAGGATAAAAACCCGATGCTGTACAAGTCCCTAAACCAAGTTGAGGAGAAACTCCCCGAACAGGATTTTTTCCGAGCCAACAGGCAACAAATTGTGAACACCAACTTTATCGATAATGTTGTGCCTTGGTTTAATGGCAAGCTTAAACTTCAGATGAAGAACGGCGAGGAGGTGGAGGTGTCAAGAAGACAATCCTATATTTTTAAGGATAGAATGAGTTTATAATCAAAAAACGACCGCATGAAAAAAGGGCCTTCTAAATGAAGGCCCTTTTTTATACATGATACGGTTTATCAAGCCCGTAATATATCCTTATATCGGTCTTTGTAACCAATGAGTGCGGCTATATTCAAGATCAAAAGTCCAACAGCTGGGCCAATCCCATCCGGTGCCAAAGTGGCATGGAACAATACGGCATTGACAGATACGCTCATTAAAATAACGGACATCAATGCACCATATTTGTTTAAAATAAGGGCTAGGCCCGCTAAAATTTCCACCACAGCAACCAAATTCAAGGTTTGTGTAGAAGATAGGGCACCAAAGTATCCCATAACGGCTTCTGGTATTTCTCCCATTGGGATAAAGTGTAGAAACTTATTCAAGCCAAAGGTCAGGACAAAGAGTCCAAGCAAGATTCGTACGACCAGAAAAACTTTTGCGTTCATTTAGTTGAATTTTATTGGTTAAGCAATAAAAATAGCTAAAAATTGCGAATATGTTAAAATAGGAGGGGTTAAATTTAAAATATGATTAGAGCGACTTTAATAACCCACCATCAATGGGAATGTTGGTACCGTTGATGTACGCTGCCTTCTCTGAAGCCAAAAAAGTGGCTAAAAAGCCAAACTCTTGCGGATTGCCAATTCTTTTTGCAGGTACCTGCTCTTCCATATTAAATCGCACCTCAGAAGGCATTACCCCAAGTTTTTCCGCTTTCTTGGCGTTGAGCTGGGCTATTCTGTCGGTGTCAAAATAACCGGTAAGCACATTGTTGACGGTAATCCCATCTTTGGCAACGTCAAAAGCCAGGCTCTTGGCCCAGGTAACCACTGCCGCTCTAATCGAGTTGGATAAGGCCAAATAATTTAAGGGTTCCTTTACCGAAATGGAAGCTACATTAATGATTCTACCCCATTGCTGCCGTTGCATATGTTCCAATGCAAGCGTGGTGGTATAAACCACTGATTTAAACAAGAGGTCAAAGGCCAGTTGGTAATCTTCCACATTTTTTTCCAATGCGCCTCCAGCCTCAGGGCCTTGCGTATTGTTGACCAGAATATCTATAGGATTTGCCCGGATAAAAGAAGAAATGGTTTCCTTGAACGATTCAAAATTGGAGAAATCAACCACAAGATATTGGTGTGTTTGTCCTTGGGAAGTATCCAATTCTTGAATAATGGCTTCCATTTTGGGCTTGTTTCTTGCCATAAGGGTGACGCTGGCCCCACTATCTGCCAATTGCCGGGCGATGGCCTCTCCAATTCCTTTACTACTACCACCTACCAAGGCTGATTTTCCTTCTAAAGAAATCTTCATAATTATCTATATTCTTCCCGAGCAGGGCTAAAAACATCCATTAATTTACAAGGGGTAAGGGCTTTGCCACCATGAGGAGTATTTGAGGGTATAACCACAACATCACCGGCTAAATAGGTTTGGGTTCTGCCATCCAAGGTAAATTCAAATTCCCCTTCCAGCACATGCATGATCTGTTCGTGGACATGATGGTGTTCTGGGACAACGGCATCTTTTTCCACCTCCCAAAAGGCCCAGGTCAAGGTCTCGCCATGCACCATTTTTCCGTGGTAACCGGGCATAATTTCCTTTGTGCTAATATCAGCTAGGTTCATTGTGTTCAATTTTCCGACAAGATAGAAATTAATAAGATGAATTGTTTATTTGCATTGGCTGGGTCAATGTCTATTTTTGGGGGATAAAACACAGCAATGAAAATTCATTTTATAGCTATTGGCGGTAGTGCCATGCATAACCTGGCTTTGGCTTTGGCCCACAAAGGATATACTATTACGGGCAGTGATGATATAATTTTTGAACCTTCCAAGGGTAGATTGGACGCTCAGGGATTGTTGCCCGCGACGTTTGGCTGGTTTCCGGAAAAATTGAACAATGAATTGGACGCTGTGGTATTGGGAATGCACGCCAAAGCCGATAACCCTGAGCTGATCAAGGCACAGGAATTAGGGCTGAAAATATATTCTTACCCCGAGTTTTTATACGAACAATCAAAGCATAAAACCAGGGTGGTCATAGGGGGCAGTCATGGAAAGACCACAATTACCTCCATGATTCTTCATGTGCTTAATTACAACGACATTGAGGTGGATTATATGGTGGGTGCCCAACTGGAGGGTTTTGAAAGAATGGTACACTTGACCGAGGACAATGATTTTATTGTTTTGGAAGGTGACGAATACCTTTCCTCCCCAATTGATAGACGACCTAAATTTCATCTATACCAACCCAACATAGCCCTCTTGAGTGGTATTGCTTGGGATCACATCAATGTTTTCCCAACCTATGCCAATTATGTGGAGCAGTTCCAAATTTTTGTTGATGGCATTGTGCGAGGTGGGAGCATTACTTTCAATGCAGAGGATAAGGAGGTTGCAAAGGTGGTGGAATCGTCCGAGAATGCCATTAGGAAGTTTCCGTACAGTACTCCTGACCATAAAGTAGTTGATGGGGTTACGTTTTTGGAAACCCCAGAAGGTGATATGCCCGTTGAGATTTTTGGGAAACACAACTTGAATAATTTGGCTGGCGCCAAGTGGATTTGCCAACAAATAGGAGTGGATGAGGCTGATTTTTATGAAGCGATAGCTTCGTTCAAAGGGGCCTCCAAACGCATGGAAAAAATAGCGGAAGGGCAAAATAAAATAGCTTATAAAGACTTTGCCCACTCTCCCAGTAAAGTAAAGGCGACCACCAATGCGGTAAAGGAGCAATACCCAAACCGCAAATTGATTGCCTGTCTGGAACTCCACACCTATAGCAGCCTGAATGCAGAGTTTCTTCAAGAATATGAAGGAGCTCTGGATGCTGCAGATGTGGCCATGGTTTTTTATTCACCGAAGGCGGTACAGATTAAACAACTGGATGAGGTGACTTCCCAACAAATAGCCGCAGCTTTTCAGCGGGATGACATCCAAGTTTTTACGGATCCAAAATCGTTTCAAGATCAACTTTTTGCAACGGATTTTGACAATTCTGCATTGCTTTTAATGAGTTCTGGCAATTATGGTGGGCTCAATTTTGAAAAGGTCAAGGAGCTTTTTAGTTAGTAAATAGGGTAATTTTGTCAGTTTTGGAGGCAATGGAATAGTTGTTGTCTTCCATGGGCATGGAATTGTCCAAACCAAAGCTGTCCAAAAGAGTGCTGAAACGGCTGCGCCGTATAGCTTCCATATTACTTTCTGCCTATATTCTTGGGGTATCCAATGTGGTTTTGGAAGAAGACCGGTTGATCAACGATACCCGGGCAAAGATTGAGCAACAAGAAATCCAAGACGATGACTATAGTCTATAAATAACCCAGCCTAGACACCAAATTGCCTCAGATGGTGGTCTAAATGTTTGTACTGCATTTGCCCCCATTGTTCGGGTGTAAAATGCCCAAAAGCAGGATGTGGATCCCATTGCTTTTTATCTTTTGCTCCGTGAAACTCCTTAATAAACCCTATTAAGGCGTTTTTTTCATTTCCAAATTCCTTGTCCTCCAAAACTTTGAAACCCTTTGCAGTGGGAAGATTGGGTTTCCAAAGCTTAACATCGTACATGCTTTTTTTAAAACTTCTAAATAGAAATTTCATTAAGAAATTCGGCTTTTTCATCCTATATTTACCTAGTGCCAAACGCAAAGGAAATTGGCAGTGGAATAACATCTGCCCAACTTCCATCTTACCCCATAGACCTTTGGAAGACTCGTTAAGTAGTTCTATCCTGTCCATAACCTCGTCTAGAGTACCGGAATCAAATAGTGATTTCATTACTTAAGCTTTAAATAAATTTACAAACTATTACCCTACCTTTAGGCTATGCATGAAAAAACAGCTTCTTTTCCCATAAAACATTGGGCAGAGGATGACAAACCCAGGGAAAAATTGGTGAACAAAGGGCGTACGGTGCTATCAGATGCAGAACTCATTGCCATTTTAATTGGTTCTGGAAGTAGAAAGGAAAGCGCAGTTGGACTGTCCCAACGAATTTTGGCAACCGTGAACCATAATTTAAATGAACTTGGTAAACTTTCTGTCAACCAGTTGAAACAGTTTGAGGGCATTGGAGATGCAAAGGCCGTGACCATTGCCGCAGCTTTGGAAGTGGGGAGGAGGAGGCGAGGTGAAGAAAGATGTAGTACCACTAAAATTGAAAATAGTCAGGATGCTTTTGAGATTTTACATCCAGTGATGGGAGAATTGGAGCATGAAGAATTTTGGATACTCTACCTGAACAATTCCAATAAAGTGATCCATAAAGCTTTACTGAGCAAAGGAGGAATAACGGGAACCCTTGTGGATGTAAGATTAGTGCTGAAGCAAGCCCTGGAACTAGGTGCCGTGGCCATCATTTTGGCCCATAACCACCCTTCGGGTGGCCTAAAGCCAAGTGCAGCAGACAAACATATTACCAAAAAACTAAAGTTGGCATCAGAGGCCTTGGATATCAAAGTTTTGGATCATTTAATATTAACCCAGTACGGATATCTAAGCTTTGCGGATAAAGGTATGCTCTAATTGAACGGTTTAAATGCTATTGATATTTACCCATAAAATAACCAATCGGCTAACATATACCGCAAAGCAGCTATTTGAAAAGATTTTGGGGATTGAGGTCATTTTCACCACTAAAGTGGAGGATTTTATAAAGCATACGGGGCCTAAACTTACCTACTCCAAGCAACCGCTACAAAATGAGTTTTTTATCCGAAGCAATGACCTTTTGTTTGAACAGGGGATAAACGATTTGGATATAAAGGTGAATGACTGGAATGGAATTCCCTGTTTTTTTGCCACTGATGATAAAAGTGCTATTCCCTATGATGTTTTTTCGGCCAGCTTTTTCATGCTGAGCAGATATGAGGAATATTTACCTCATGTAAAGGACAGTGTAGGCAGGTTTCCGGCCAAGGAAAGTATTGCTTTTCAGCATAAGTTTTTGGAATTGCCCGTAGTGGACTTATGGGCCTATCAACTACTGGAATTGCTTAAGGAGCGTTTTCCTGAAATGGCACATGGAGGTAAAAGCTATTCATTTACGTCCATTATTAATGTGACCACATCCCATAGTTATGCCCATAGGGGATTGGCCAGAAGCTTGGGTGGCTTGTTAATGGATTTGGGATCCTTTAGAATTCGCAAAATGTTTCAGCGGTTTTTGGTGTTGTTGGGCTTTAGGAAAGACCCCTTTGATAATTTTTATGCTCTGGTGGACATTCACAAAAAGTTTCCGATAAAAAGCATGTTCTTTTTTCAGTTTGCCAAATATTCCACCCATGACAAGAATATTTCCCCAAACAACAACAAGTTCCGCTACCTGATTAAGTCCATAGCAGATTATAGCATAGTTTCCCTGAGCACCTCTTTTTTGTCATCCACCAATATGGCGGTTCTCAAGGAAGAAAAACAGCAGTTGTCCAACCTTATCAACAGGCCCATCAACTATTCCCGTTTAAGGTACAATAGGGTAAACGTACCATTGACCTATAGAACTTTGATAGAGACCGAGTTTACAGATGATTTTTCAATGGGATACACCCACGAGATTGGGTTTAGGGCCGGAACATGCACGCCTTTTTATTTCTATGATATCAATATGGAAGTAAGACAACCGCTCAAGGTGCATCCCTTTGCGGTGCATGACTACGCGCTTCAACAATACAAAAACAAGGAAGAAGTCTTTTCAAAAATGGATGGGATCTATAACGTGGTCCGTAAGGTGAATGGTGGATTGATAACTGTTTTTTCCAATGAATTACTTGGAAGCAGTCACAAAATAAACTGGATGGAGCTCTACCAATCCTTGCTAAGGCGGTATTATGTTTAAGAACCATATCACAGACATTTTTTTTGATTTGGATCATACCCTATGGGATTTTGAAAGGAATTCTGCCCTCACTTTTGAGAAAATCCTAGGGCGAAATAAGATTGATGTGAACCTGGATTCTTTTTTAAAGGTCTATGTGCCCATCAATTTGGATTATTGGAAATTATATGGGGAAGATAGGATTACCAAAACCGAGCTGCGGTATCAGCGATTGAAAAAGACATTTGACGCATTGGGAGCCCAAGTTTCCGATGAGCATATCCATTTACTTGCCCATGAATACATCCAGCATTTGTCCACTTTTACCCATCTGTTCCCAGGTACTGTGGAGGTATTGGAATATCTGTCTCCAAAATACAATCTGCACATCATCACCAATGGTTTTCAGGAAATCCAGGAAAAAAAACTAAAAGGAGCCAACATTGACCGCTATTTTGAGCATGTCATCAATTCAGAGGAAGCCGGTGTAAAAAAGCCCCATCCGCAAATATTTCACATGGCCTTGGATCGGGCTAAGGTTTCTGCGGAAAATTCCTTGATGGTGGGCGACAGTTTGGAAGCGGATATTCAAGGGGCAATTGCAGTTGGGTTTCAAACCCTTCATTTTAATGCACATAATGAGGTACACCACAAGATTTGCCCAATGATTAACAATCTGAGTGAAATAAAAGGGATTTTATAGAGTTATAGTAGGGTACAGCATGGCCCCGTTGTTCTATAAGAAAATTGCTTTTTATCCCATGAAAAGATTGCTTTCTCGTTGCATAATGGCGACCATGGTCGTGTTGTTCACCTACTCCTGTGCTGAAGAACAGGATTTCAACCAAGCTGATGATCTTAACGTAACACCGACGGTTGCCTCCAGTTTATTTTATCTGGAGTCCACAGAGGAGTTCATCAATTTGGCAACCGCAAATCCAACTTTCTATTCCCATACGTTCAATTTTGACCCGTTTAATGAACAATTTGTGGCCGATAATTTATTGGACGGAGCACTTCTTTATGAAATTGAAAACACAACAAGCAAACCCTTGACTTTTTCCATAGAATATTTGGACGAGGGTGGAAACGTCTTGGATGTTGAGGTTTTTGACGTAGAACCTGAACCTGCGCCCTTATTGACCTTAAGGGTGGCCTATGGCCCTGGGGGAAAGAACTTGGACATTTTAAGAAATACCTCCAGTTTAAGGGTGACCGCACAAAATTTAGGTGATAATTCCAGTACCTCAGCTGTCTCGGAACCCAAGGTAGTCCTTAGATCTGCCGCCGAATTTAGATTCGAGTTGCTATGAGATTTGGGGCATTGTTCTTTTTTTCCATGTGTTTTGGGATAGGTGTATTAGGTGCCCAAAACAAACAAATACTTTACGATTTCTATGAAATCCCACAGTCGCTGATGATCAATCCAGGGGTCAAGACCACGGAAAAATGGCATACTGGCATTCCAGCCCTTTCCGGTTTCTATCTGCAGGCAGGTTCCAGTGGGGTTACGGTCAATGATCTTTTTGCCAATGATGGGGTAGATTTTACCACCAAGGTACGGGAACGGGTTATTAATGGGATGAGCAAAAGGGATGACTTTAGCTTCAACAGTCAAATAGAGGTGTTTAATGTTGGGTTTCGCAGCCCAAATCGCCCAGACGATTATTATTCCTTTGGACTATACGAGGAATTGGATATGATTGTGTACTGGCCACGGGATTTGGCCATTCTTGCTTTTGAGGGTAATGGCGGAGCTAACATCGGCAGGAGTTTTGACCTAGGGGATTTGAGCCTTAGGGGAGAAATGGTGAGTGTGCTCCATTTTGGGATAAATAGAAAACTGAACAACACGCTTACGGTAGGGGCAAGGGCCAAAATCTATTCTGGCATTTTCCAGTTTCAATCCACAGGGAATAGGGGAACCTTCACAACTACCCTTGGTCAGGATAACATTTATAGAACTTCCTTGGATGTAGATATGCAACTTCAAACGGCAGGGGTGGATGAAATCACTGATGTTTTGGAGGAGGATTCTTCATCAATCACAAACCTTTTAAGGAGAAGAATACTATTTGGAGGTAATCTAGGGTTGGGGTTCGATGCTGGATTCACCTATAAACTTACTCCCCAAACCACAATAACCGGAAGTATATTGGATATGGGATTTATCTACAATTCCAAAGATATCCTAAACTATAAAGTCAGTGGAAGCATTGCCAATGAGGGATTGACCGTGTTTTTGCCAGAGGATATCAATGACCTTAACAATGATCTGTGGCAAGATTTGGTTGACGAGATAGAAGAGGCTATTCCGTATGAGGAAAATGAGACGGGCTATATTTCTTTTAGACCAGTGAAATTGTATGGGTCAATCCGGTATGATTATGGTCAGGCCGAATCCACTTACAACAGGGATTGTGGTTGTGCTGTAACCGGTGAGGAGGGAAAAAACAATGACATGTACAGGAACAGTGTGGGAGGCCAACTTTTTATGATGAAAAGACCTCGGGGGATACAAGCCGCCCTAACAGGATTTTATCAAAAAAGGCTGGGTCGGACGTTGGCCCTTAAAACGACCTACACGGCGGACAAATATTCATTGACCAATATTGGATTGGGGCTAAATCTCCGGGCTGGCCCGGTAAATTTCTATATTATGGGCGACAATCTTTTGGCCTATAGAAATGTGGCGGATAGCCACTACGCTTCTTTACAGTTCGGATTTAATATTATATCTTGGAACGATAATTGATTTACTGTTCCATATGAAATCTCGACTATTACATTTATTGGTATTTGCAGTTGGCATGGGAAGTGTGTTAAATGCCCAATTGGACAACTATAAATATATCATTGTACCCAAGCAATTTAGTGCCTTTAACAAAGAAAACCGGTACCAGACCAGTACCACGGTCAAATACCTATTTTCCCAAAAAGGGTTTGCCACTGTTTATGATGACAGTCTTCCTGAAGACCTTGCCAACAATCGTTGTTTGGGACTCCTTGTGGAATTGGATGATTCATCTAACATGTTCAGCACCAAAACCACCCTTGTTCTCAAAGATTGCCAAGGGGATGAAGTTTATAGGACAATTGAGGGGAGAAGCAAGATAAAAGAGTACCGTGCTGCCTATAGGGAGGCCTTGGGTGAGGCTTTTGCCCCTATCCAAGCCATGATGTACAGTTATACTCCAAAGGAAGAACCGAAAGATGAGAAAAAAGATGCTCCTATTACAGTGAGTTTTAAAAACGATATTAAATCGGTTGAGGAGAAGCCTGCACAACAAACACCTAGGGTAGTGGAGCAGGTGGCCACCCAGGAAGAACAAAGTTTTAAAAGTATGGAACCTGTGGCTTCCAATATGAAGAAGGTGGAAAAGGCCGAAGCTCCTGCAAAAGACCTTTTGTACGCCCAACCTACGGAAAATGGATATCAACTGGTGGACAGTACTCCCAAAGTGGTGCTTAAGCTGATCAAAACCTCAGTGGACAATATATTCTTGGTGGATGATGACACCAGGAGTGGTATGGTTTTCAAAAAAGGGGACAAGTGGTTACTTGAATATTCAGATAGTAGCGGAAAGAAGCAGGAAGAACTTCATATTAAGTTCTAGAAGTCGTATTTGTCCTTCCAACGTTTTTTAAGAAAATCCTTGATGGCTTTTTCCCTGGGATTATCCCCAGGTTTGTAAAAGGTGGTTCCTTCTATTTCCTCTGGTAGAAATTCAAAGTCCACAAAATTGTTTTCATGGTCATGGGCATAGTCATACCCTTTACCATACCCCAAATCCTTCATCAACTTGGTAGGTGCGTTTCTTATGGCCAAGGGCACGGAAAGGTCTCCCGTTTCCCTTACTTTTTGCTGTGCCAGCTTAATGGCGGCGTAACTTGCGTTGCTCTTAGGGGAACTTGCCAAGTAGGTAGCACATTGACTTAGGATTATCCGAGCTTCGGGATATCCTATGGTGTTAACAGCCTGAAATGTGGAATTGGCAAGAACTAGGGCCGTCGGATTGGCATTTCCTATATCTTCGGAAGCCAAAATCACCAACCTACGGGCGATGAATTTTACATCCTCTCCTCCCTCGATCATTCGAGCCAACCAATATACGGCCGCATTGGGATCACTGCCACGAATGGATTTGATAAATGCCGAAATAATATCATAATGCTGCTCTCCCGTCTTGTCGTAAAGCACCGTATTCTTCTGCACTTTGTTCATTACAGACTCGTTGGTCACCGTAATTTCATCCCCACCTTCAGCATTGACAATCAGTTCAAAGATGTTCAACAACTTTCTCCCGTCTCCACCCGATAATCGTAATAATGCCTCAGTTTCCTTTAGATGAATTTTTTTCGATTTTAGGACGGTATCGGTGTCCATCGCCCTATGGAGCAGAGCTTCCAAGTCGCTTTTATCAAACGGATTGAGGACATAAACCTGACAGCGCGACAGCAACGCGGGAATTACCTCGAAACTGGGGTTTTCAGTAGTAGCACCAATCAAGGTTACCCAACCTTTTTCCACTGCCCCCAATAAGGAATCTTGTTGGGATTTACTGAATCTATGAATCTCATCGATAAATAGAATGGGATTTTTGGCTGTAAAAAGCCCTCCGCTTTGTTTGGCCTTGTCAATGACTTCCCGCACGTCTTTAACTCCGCTGCTTATGGCGCTTAAGGTATAAAAAGGGCGTTCGCTTTCATTGGCAATGATATGGGCAAGCGTGGTCTTTCCAGTTCCTGGAGGGCCCCAAAAAATTAAGGAGGGGATAATACCGTTTTTAATTTGATGGGTAAGGGAACCTTCCGCACCCACCAAATGGTTTTGGCTTATGTAATCTTCTAATGTTTTTGGGCGTATACGCTCTGCAAGCGGTTCATTCATACCGATAAAAATAAGATAAATTAAAGGATGAAATTGAAGTGCATTTCTTCTAATTTTAAGGAATGGGTAGCGCAAAACCTGACAATTTGTGCCTATACAACACTATGGAGGGATAATTGAAGTTATTAACATATGTCCGAAAGCAAACATTTTCAATTTTCCAATGCGGTTCTGTTGGCACCTTTGGTTGCCATCCTTTCCATTTGGACAGTTTACTGGATGGAGGTGAGGTTTGGGTTCAATTTCAACGAATTTGGGATTTATCCCAGAAAACTATCCGGTTTAAGGGGTATTCTGTTTGGGCCATTTGTGCACGGATCTGTGGAACACTTATACAACAATACCATTCCACTGGCGGTTTTGACCTCATTTTTGGTTTATTTCTACAGAAACGCAGCCTTTAAAACTTTACTTTTAGGAGTTTTGATTTCAGGAGCTTTAACATGGCTGATTGGCCGCCCATCATACCATATTGGGGCCAGTGGAGTCATCTATGTTTTGGCCAGTTTTATTTTTTTTAAAGGGGTCTTTGCCAAACATTTTAGACTGGTTGCCCTTTCTTTGGTGGTGGTGTTCATTTACGGGAGTATGATTTGGTATATATTTCCGGTTAAGGACGGGATTTCTTGGGAAGGACACCTTTCAGGATTTGTCACTGGCCTTCTTCTGGCTTTGACCACCAAGGTACGGGTTCCTTCGACTAAAAAATACGATTGGGAACGGGAAGATTACGATGAGGAGAACGATCCCTTCCTAAAACAGTTCGATAAGGATGGGAATTTTATTGAGACCCAACCCGAAACGGAGAATGAAGAAACCGTTAAGGTGACCTATCACTATAAAAAAAGAGAAGAGAACTAGGTTACGGAACTACGTTGCCTCACCACTTCATACAAGAACACGCCACAGGCTACCGATACATTTAAAGAGCCAATTTGACCTAGTAGCGGTAGTTTTACCTTGCTATCCAGAACTTTCATTACAGAGTTTGAAATGCCCTTATCCTCAGCGCCCATTACAATGGCACAGGGAGATTTGAAATCCGCTGAATATATCTGGTTATCGGTCTTTTCGGTCGCCCCAACTACAGATATACCTGAAGCTTGAAGGTAGTAAATGGCATCTTTTAGATGGTCCACTTTGGCAATGGGAACATTGAACACGGCTCCAGCCGATGTTTTAACTGTATCCTCGGTAATGGGTGCCGCCCCGTTCTTGGGAACAATGATGCCATGAACCCCACAGCATTCGGCAGTTCTTATAATAGCACCAAAGTTTCGAACATCTGAAATTTGATCCAATAACAGGAAAAAGGGGACTTGTTCCTTTTCCATCACTTGCTCCACCAAGGACTCAAACGCCTGAAACTCCACAGGCGATATCTGTGCCACCGCACCCTGGTGGTTGTTCTTGGTCAATCGGTTTAATTTTTCAACAGGAACATAGGAACTACTGATACCGTTTTTCCGAATGACCGTTTCCAACTCCCTAAAAAGTTCACCGCCCAATCCCTTTTGTAGAAAAATCTTGTTGATAGGCTGTTCGGCCTCAATGGCTTCCATTATGGCCCTTATACCGTAAATCTGGTTGTTCATTCCTTGAGTTGTATTTAGGTCGGGACTGCTTACGAGCTAAATTTGTGTACCGTCACTGATCCGTTGTTCACCGTACTGATCAAGTATTTGATATTGTTCCCAGTCTCTATGACCTCTATGTCCTTGACATTTCCTTGCAAAAATAAACCTGATTGCTGTTGTGGCAAGCTGATATAGCCATCTTTCCCATTGGATAGCAGTATCTGCCCAGAAATGGCATCCAATCTTGGGGTTTCAACCTCGGTTTCGTAAATATTCCCAGCAGTAACTACGTCTTCAAATCCATCTTGGTTAATGTCGATAAAAACACAATCCAAAAGAGGGAACATCTGACTTTCAATGGGAAGCTCTTGCTTTTTAAAATTCCCATCCCCTTGGTTGATCAATACAGCGGAGGTGAAGGTGGTTACGCTTCTTTCATAGGAAGTGTTCAATTTTTCACCATAGATATCTACCAAAGTGGCATTGGCAAACTCATTATAGGTTTCAAATTTTTCCTTGATAAAAGGCATTTGTTGCGAAGAACACTCGCGACCTCTAACAGGCACATAAGTACCGTTGTATTTTTTGCTCAATACAATGTCATTGGTTCCATTGTCGTCAAAATCTGCGGAGAATATTTTGAAGGGTTTATCTGCAGAGGCTTTGAATTTGATATTGAGTCCGGCGTTCCCTAAAATGTAATCCTTTAGGCCATCGTTATTAACATCAGTTTCTTTAATGGAAAAATACCAGCCTTGTTCTGCCAAAACAGGGTTGTCTTTGGACATGTTTTTAAATACACCTTGCTGATTCATAAAAACTCCAACGCCTGTCCATTCCCCAACGGCAATGAAATCTTCCCACCCATCATTGTTGATGTCTGTGGTTTCAAGATCATTGATAATTCCAAAATCCAGCAACTCCGGGGCTATTTTGTCTGTGGCGTCCACCAGTTCCCCATTTTGGTTTTCCAAAAGTGCAGATGACTGGTGATTGGGATAGGCACCGGGAACTACCCGATTCCCAATTATAATATCATTGTCCCCATCCTTGTCAAAATCGATAAAGGTTACAGCCTTACCATTTTTGGGGAATTTGCCCAAAACATCACTGTCCAGTCTGGAAAATTCCCCATTACCGTTGTTGATGTAGATTCTGTCTGTGTGGTAGGAGGAATGTTCTGCAAACTCATTGCCACCACTGACCACATAGAGATCCAAGTCTTGATCTCCGTCAAAATCAAAAAACATGGATTCCATATCCTCAAAAGAAGCATCATTGACTAGGGTAGGGCTGGGCAGTTTTTTAAATCCATTATTACTCTGTACATATAGTTGCCCGGCTTGACCAGAAGCTCCGCCAATATGAAGGTCTACCTTCCCGTCATTGTTGATATCTCCCGTGGTAACAAAAGGACCCAGATTGGATTGCTTGTAAGGGAGTAGAATCTCTTTTTCAAAATCGTCAAAGGGGTTTTCCTTATGGGTGAAATCCAAACCTATATTTCTTGCATTAAGCGCTTCAAATAGACTGTTCCTACTTTTGGTCTGATGCGGCAAAGTGGCATCTTCTTCCTTAAAAACAAGGGTGGAGTTGGCGGGAACCTTGACTTTTTGTTCCATTTTCCCTGATTTCCAATAAACAGATACCGTATCAATGGTTTGTATGCTGCCAACACCAAAAAGTGCATTGGGTTCCTGGGCAGATCGGTAACCTCGTACCCGTTTTACCTCTATCATCTGGGAGTTTTCTCCGGTATTGATAACAACTTTGGCAAATTCCTCAGAGCTATTTCCCTCTGTAATGACCTTAAGATAATTTCCTTTTCCCTCCTCAACGGATAGATTTTTATAGACAAAGGCGGCATCATCCATGTTGTTGACCACCAAATCCAAATCTCCATCATTGTCCAAATCCCCACTGGCCGCACCATTGCTAAAGGAAAAATCAGCCAACCCCCATTCTTGGGAAACATTGGCGAATTTTAAGGCAGAGGTGCTTTTGTACATAATATTGGGCAACCTTTCGGAAGGCATAGACTCATAAAGTTCCTGTTTTACCTGGAGGGGTACATTGTTGCTATACATCTGTCTTGCTTCAAAAACACGCCTTTGAAGGTCATTGTCCAGGGCATAGCGGCGGTATCCATTGGTAATATGGATTTCCTTTTGTCCATCCAAATCAAAATCGTTCATGAGAACAGACCAGCTCCAATCTGTATTGGCCACACCAGAGAGCTGGGAAATATTATTGAACTTTAGGTCACCAATATTTTTTTGAAGGGAGTTGTACATGTACTGGTACTGAAAATCCCTTTTGTTCACCAAATAATCAAACCTGCTGGTACTCATGGAGGCCATTAGGGTTTTGGAACGTACATGATCATTGGCTGCCATATCCAGAACAAAAATGTCCTGAAGATTATCGTTATCAATGTCTGCAATGTCCATACCCATACCGTAGAAAGAAATTTGGTTGGTTGTTTCCTTTATACGATCTGAAAAGGTTCCGTTTTTATTATTGAGGTAGAGTACATCTGGGAGATAATAGTCACTTGCCAAATAGATGTCCAACCACCCATCTTCATCAATGTCCGAAATGGCAAGTCCAAGCCCGAAAATCGGTTTTTCCAGGCCAGCTGCCCGGGTTACATCCACAAATTTACCTCCATCGTTTCGGTACAGATGGGACGAATTATAGTAGATGCTTTCTGGGTTGGACTTGATGTAACGTTCCAAGCTTATGGGGTCAAAGCCATATAGCTCATTTTCATTCATGACCATGCAATCCAGGTCACCATCCTTGTCATAATCGAAAAATGCGGATTGCGTGCTTATGCCTTCATCCGCAAGTCCAAATGCCGTTGCACTTTCAACAAAGGTTCCATCCTTTTGGTTGATAAACAGCAGATTCTTGCGTTCCTGGCGATTTTTTGGACCCCCTTGGGAGAAGTAAATATCCATCCAGCCATCAGCATCAATATCCACAAATGTGACCCCATTGGACCAATGTTTTCCGGTATTGATTCCGGATGATTCAGTGATGTCCTTAAACTTTAGTTCCCCTTGATTCAAATAGATACGGTTTGGAACCTGATTTCCGCAGAAAACCACATCTAAAAGACCATCGTTGTTCAAATCTTCCATACCTACCCCGGCGCCATTGTAGAAGTAATCATAATCAAAAAGATTCTCCATGGTACTTACATCATGGGTAATAGTATTGCTGAAGTTTACTCCCGTATAGGCACTTTCCAGTTTCTGGAACAGCTTTTTCCCTTCCGTTTTAGCAATTGGATCAGTAGAAGCCGTACTGTCTTTTTTATCGGTACCACAGCCCACTATAAAGAGGAGCAGGGCTACGCATATATATGTATAAAGCTTGGGCATGGGTAAATTCAATTTGTAGCGAAATATACTATATTATTGAAAGCGATATAGTTAAACTGGAACAAGAACCAAGGAACAAATGCTAAAGTCCAAGGGCTGCTATCCCAGGATGGTCTGTTGCGTAGTGATACGATCTCCAATAGAATCCCGGAGTATGAAACTTCCAGACTACTTCACCTGACTCGGTAACTTCCCAAACGCCAAAATCACCTTCGGTGATAAGTCTGTTGCCAGTAGGAATCCTTACCATACCGGACACACGAGGTGCATAAAGATCTGCATCTGTAAAGCTCCAAGCCACAGTAGGCTCGTTGTCGTCATTGGCCTGGAGTTCCAAGGGGTCTGGAAGCTCAAGTTCATAGGCTGTGGATTGCTCAAGATCCGCTCCGTTGGAGTAAATGGAAAACTTGCCCAAATCTGCACCGTCCAACAATCTAGGGTGATGGTTGTTCCTAAATAGTCTTTCGCCCATCGCATTATCGTAGGCTTTAGGATTTCCAAATCGGTAGATCAGGTCACCGCCCATACCAAAGTTGCCCCCAGAGCTGGTTGCGGCTTCCTCGGTGGTGGTGCTATGATCTATGACCCAGACTTCATGATAGAAGTTTACACTTAGGAAAATCAAATCGTTATTTTCGTCATATTCAAGACCGTTTGCGTGCATGATGTCCCCTTCCTTGTCCGTTACATAATTTAGGTTAATAAGGTTAGGATGGTCAGTTACCACGCCAAAATTGTCTTTGGTGTCATCATAATCTTGGACCAGATGGTCCCAGGCATGCCATTCCCATACAATTTCATCTGTGGTAGGGTCTATTTCTATTATAGCTTCGGGGAAAATGTCGATTTCCAAACTTGATCCTGCTTGTTCTGCCTGTTCTGCGGTTCTTCTTTCCCAGACGATGGTGATTACGTTGCCATTGGGAAGTAGCTCAACATCATGGTGAGTGATATATTCTGGGGAAGAATAATCAAAATTCCAATCTACAGAACTATCTGGATTTACAAATTGCAGCTTACCGCCCTGACCTCCGTATTGGATGTCCGGTTCCTCTGCTTTCATAATTCCCAAAAGGCGGCCATCCTCCATCAATTCCACATCGTTGCCAATACCAAAGGGCAAGTCCCATTCATGAAGGATAATGGAATTTTTGTCCATAAGGTATACCCTGTCCGCTCCAGCATCGTTTATCAGGACGTAGCCGTCACTTACCAAATCGGCATTAAGAATTTCTACAGTACCGGCTTCCTCTCCAACGCCGGGAGGATCCGTTGGTTCATCGTCAGTGGTAGGTTCATCATCAGTGGTTGGTTCGTCATCTGTTGGATTTTGTCCTGTATCATCCACTGGATCCACGGAGTTATCATCGCTGTTGCATGCATACATCAAAAACAAGATGGATAGCAATGAAGCCAAAATCATTCGAAAAGTTCGCTTCATAGTAATTTTTGAGCTAAAGGTAGTTAAATTCAAGAAAATTGATCGAGCAACAAAACGGCGTTATGTGCTTGTCTAATATAAAAGGAAATTCATTATTAAAAAAGGGGCATCATTGATGCCCCTTTTATGTATTGCGATAGCTCGGCTATCTTATTCACATACAAGAATAGTAATCTCACCCACTTCTGGGCTAGGACCTCCACTTGCAGCGGTTTTCAAGTTTGGATCTTGGATAGTATAGGTAACCTCACTATCCCAGTCACCAGAGATGAAAGTGATAACCAAGGAAACGGAACCTTCAGGTACGTCAAATGTAGCTGAACCGTTATCTCCGGCCTCTAGTGTGTACTCAACAACACCAGCGTCATCAATGTTTACTCCAATAGCAGCACCGTTCCATCCATCTCCGTAGCTATCGAAGAAGTTGATGGTGTACTCACCTGGGAATGGCGCATCGGCGTTCAACTGAATACATTCGGTCACAAATACCGCTCTGTAGTACTCGGTATCGTTTTCATCTGTAGTAACCACTCTTCCATCAGCAGTTACAATTTCGTAACGCAATTGGAATTCATCATTTACACCTAAATCATCAAAAGTTAGGTTAGGACCGTACAAATCATCCAAAGTGATTTCGTAATCCAAAGAGCTAACACCATCGGCGATATCCAAATCGGCAATGTTCCAAGTTTCAAAAAGCTCTTCTGGCTCAGATAGGTTAACATCATCAACAATACTTCTGTCTACAAAAGCACGGTATAGATTCAAAGTTTCTACCAAAGCTTGGTCGTTTCCATCATCAATGGTGATGGTAACTGAGTAATCCATGTTTGGATTGGTCAAAGAAACTTCGTTGGCATTTACATCCTCGATATCAAAAGCGATACCATCGTCAACCAATTCTGTGTATTGGTAAGGAGAGCTAAAGAACGAACCTCCACTCACGTTACCAGTGGTATCGGAGTTTTTGAACGATCTTCCATCCGTTAGGAAAAGCTCCATGTCAATTACGAATTGATCGCCAGGAAGTACATCGGTAAGTGCTACACCTGTTGCAGAAAGAACCTCGGCCATTGTTACGCTGTAGTCGAAACTTGGCAATCCTTCTGTTTCACCAAATTCGCTAGCTGCGATAGTAGCCAAAGCAGCATTGGATACAGAGCTATCTGTACCGTTGTTGTCCACAAAGCTTGCCGTGATCTCTACTCGATCCAACAAATCTCCACCTTCAGCATCCTGTTCTTGGATGGAGAAGGCCAAAACGCTAGCAGTGTCAAACATATCCAACGCTCCAGTTGCGGAAAGCGTTCTTAAAATAGCTCCACTGGTCACGGTCTCCTGTACAATGACTGTGGCCTTATCGTCTTCACTACACCCTGCGATAAAGATGCCCAGGGCAAGCAAGACATACGTCTTGAAATTTTTCATGTAATTCATTTTTACGTTTTTCATCGCTCTTTTTTTTAGTTAGCCGCGGGAGCGGTGGGGTTAGTATCCCAGAATACGGGCTGCGTCTGATCAGCTTTTTGGCTGATGTTAGAGTTATTGTTAACCGCATTTGCAGGATAGTACATAGATCTAATGAAAGTTCCAGGATCTGGCTCCAAGTTAGGCTGAAGTGTGGTTGGGAAACCTGTTCTTCTATAGAAGTTGTAAGGCTCAACACCGTTACCGAAGTGGGCAATGAAATACTGCTCACCCAATACATCCCATTTTCCATCAGCATCAGCATCGTCAAAAGCGATACCTACTTGTGTGGCGTATGCATTCACATCACCTTCAGAAGGTACGAAAGAAAGGTCAGCACCAGCTTCTCTTCCTGTCAGGAAGGCCTGAACCTTAGCAACAGATTTAGCGTAACCTGCCAACATGAAGGTTCTAGCATCGCCAGTATTTCCAGCAGCCATAGCCATTTCAGCTCTCATGAAATCAACACCGAAGGCGGTCAATAGGTTGGTGATACCTGTTCCACCACCACCCGCAGATGGGCTAATGGCCAAGAAACTATCATCATCAAATCTACCACCTACAGGGTAAGTTCCGTAAGTTGCTCTAAGAAGTCCATCTGGTGGAATACCATCAGCCTCTCCGTGGGCTCTACCCCAGAAACCGTTAGGCAACCAGCAGAAATCCCCGCCGAATCCAGCGTTGATGTAGTGCTGAGGAGGAGTTTCCAAAGAACAGTTCAACAATTCCTCGTTAGGAGCAATTTCTGCACCAGGAACCGCATTGGTTTGTCTGTAGAAGTAGTAACGAGTTCTTGGATCAGCAGACTCATCCATCAAAGACATCAACCAGTTGGACATATATTCCCCGGCACCTGCAGCTTGGTAGTTGATACCGTATCTTGGGTGTCTTGTATCAGGTTGTGTAGCACTTGTGGCTGGCCATCTCCATAAGAAATCATCTGCGGTATCCTGAATGTAGTTACCACCTGCGATAATTGCATTAAAGCTAGCAGCTGCACCTGAATCTACCAATCTACGCTGAACATATATTTTCAACTTAAGTGTATTGGCAGCTCTTTCCCATTTTGCGTAGTCGTTTCCATAGTAGAAATCAACTGCTGGGTTGGCTGTTGGGCTGCTGTTGAAATTGGCAATAGCCTGATCTATAAGTGCCAAACAAGCGTCATAAATACTGGCACCAGAATCCAATACTGGATTAAAGTTTTGCTCTTCACCTTGTACAATCTCAGAGTAAGGAACATCACCAAAGAAGTCCACCATACTGATCATCAAGTAAGCCTCGATAAATTGGGCAATACCAATATGCCTGGTCAAGCCAGCTTCTTGGGCAAGTGGAGTCATGGCACGGATGTCGGCTAGAACACCTCTATAGGCGTTAAGCCACTCATCGTTCATGTCGCTATCTTGGTAAACGGTGTTATAGTTCCTACCGTTCATGTTTACGATACGGGTCATTTCCATACCCAATTCGTTGAAACCGTCACCAGTGGTATTACCACCTGATTGCCAGTTATCGTTAAGGTCAAAATCTGCGTCGCCCTCAAACTGCCTTACGAAATCTTCCTGAATAGAATTCAAGAAGAAATCAACACCCGCCTGATCTGGAGTCAGCGCATTTGGGTTGGCTGTAAGGTCGAGCTCCGTGGTCTCGCAAGAGGTGAATGCAAGCAATCCTCCTAAGACCGTCAAAGTCATATATCTGCTAATGTTTTTCATTATTATTATTGTTATGTTCTTAGAATGATGCTTTTACACTAAGGCCGTATCTTCTTGAGCTTGGTCCGTTGATAAAGTCAAAACCAAAACCGTTACCTACACCAGTACCACTTGTGTTTGGATCAAAGCGAGCGCCCTTAGGCGTGTTGATTGCTCTGTACCAAAGGTTGTTTCCAGAAATAGTAAAGGAAAGGGAACCGAAAGGTGTTTTATCCAAGAACTTGGATGGCAAGCTGTAGCTCAAAGAAGCTTCTTGCAACCTAACTGTAGTAGCGTCGTAAACTTGAAGTTCACTTGGGCCAAACAATAGGTTACTGAAGAAATACGTTGAGTTGTTGATTTGTCTGTTGTTTACATTACCAGCGGCGTCAACTCCAGGCAAAATAAAAGTGTTTTCCCTGTCAATGGTCTCGGTGATCAATCCTCTACCCAAAAGTGTAGAGATTGTAGAAGAGTATACATCACCACCTTGTGTCCAGTTCCACTGGAATCCTAAGGTGAAGTTTTTATAGGAAACACTGTTTCTTACGTTAGCAATCCAATCTGGGTTTGGATCACCGATGATACCATCCGTTGGATCTTGAACGTAGTTACCGTCCGCACCAACAACGTAGTTACCGCTTGCATCCGTAGCTATTCTACTACCGAAGAATACCCCTAGAGGCTCACCTTCTATAGCGGCGTTACCCAAGTTGGAGAATCCAGAGTAAACTACTTGATCTGTATCCAAACCTAGGTCAGTAACCGTAGTTTCGTAGGCAGTGAAGTTAATGTTGGTGGTCCAATCAAAGTCACCTTCCTCATTACCTCTGATCCAGTTAAGACCCAAATCCAATTCGATACCTTCTGACTCAATCTCACCAATGTTGGTCGCAGTTACTGTAAATCCAGTAGCGGGATCAAGAGGTCTGTCCAAAATCAAATCATTGGTCTTTCTTTGGTAAATGGAAGCATCCAATGTAATTCTGCTATCCCACCATCTAGACTCGATACCGATTTCAATCTCTTCCAATGTCTCTGGCTTAAGGTTAGGGTTACCCAAACGAGTACCAGTAGTATTGGTTACCACATTCTGACCTGTACCATCCTGAACATCCTGAGTATCCAAAATCAAGGTACTTGCAACAGGATAAGCGGAGGTTAATACGTCAAAGTTTGCAGAAACCCCGATACCACCACGAATCTTCAAGTAGTTCAGTACATTTTCAGATTTCAATCCGTCTATAGCAGCAGTTGGAATGAAGGACAAACTTGCGGAAGGATAGAACTGGGAACGGTTATCTTTAGAGAAGTTAGATACCCAGTCGTTCCTTGCGGCAACGGTCAGATAAAGGAAATTATCGTAGTCAAAATCTGCTTGTCCATATACCCCTGCAATGTTCTGCTCGGTAAATGTTTGAATCTCGTTTTGGTTCAAGAAGTTGAAGTGTCTCAATACTCCAAATACCTGCTGACCATCACTCGCTACACCATTTTGATCGAAAACAGTTCTACGAGTAGTGGCACCAACGTTAAAGGTTGAACCAATTTTCTCGGTAAGGTCGTAATCACCGTTGATTACAAGGTTGTGATCCCAAATCGTATTGGTGTTGTTCCAAGTTTCATAAACACCACTGGCCAACCTAACATCACCGGAGTTACTGTTGATACCTCCTTTGTTTTGGTGGTTGGTATTGTTCTCACTATATACATCGATACCTGCACGGTAAATGATATTCAAATTGTCATTCAACTCGTACTGTACGGTAGCCTGTCCAAATACCCTATTGGTTTCCTGTCTTGACTCTGCGTTTGCAACAGTCCATAAGGGGTGCTGGATAGAGTTGTTCTGTCTGTAATATACACTACCACCTGTAATAGGATCCTGGAAAGGAAGTCCTTGTACATCGATACTTCTTGGCGTAAACCAAAGGTCACCAAATACGGAAGAACCCGTACCAGTAGCTCCGTTACCCTGGCTCAATGCTACGGGAGGAGAGATGAATTTGGTTCTTGCAAAGTTAACTGTACCGTTAATAGTGAACTTGTTGGACAATTGTGCCCTACCACCAAGGGATAAAGTATTACGTGTAACACTGTTGTTGGGAGTAAATCCGTTATCCTTAAGGTAACCGTAGTTCATGTTGTATCCAACCTTTCCGTCGTCAGAAGTTCCTCTTACGTTAACAGAAGTATTGGAAACTGTACCAGTTCTAAAGAAGTTTTTTACACTGTCATAAGGTCTCCACTCGTAACGAGCTCCTTGGAATTCTGGAAAAGCAGCCTGAATAGCAGCAGTAGAAGTAGAGTATGGGTGAGCCAAAGTTCCTTGGTCATCGATTGCAGCTTGTGCACCCCAACCGGAAGCTCCTTCTCTTCTAAAGCTTGGTCCCCAGTTACTGAAGAACCATCCGAAAGACTGGTCGAAACCATTTCCGTACTCATCCTGGTAATCTGGCAACGAGGCAATTTCGTTGAAGAACAAAGAAGAGTTAACAGTAATTTCAGTTTTCTTAGGACCTGCTTGCGTAGAACCACCTTTTGTGGTGATTAAGATTACACCGTTACGTCCTTGAGATCCGTAAAGTGTTGCGGCCGCTAGACCTTTAAGTACGTTGACACTTTCTATACTGTTTGGGTCAAGATCCAAAAATCTACTGGAACCGTTGTTACCGTTGACAAAATCTTGTCTGTCCCCATTTCGACCCTGTGAGTTGGTGTCCGTACTAAATGGTACGCCATCAATGATGAACAAAGCTTGGTTACTACCACTAAAAGTAGTTTGACCCCTAATTACAATGTTGGTACCAGACCCGGAAAGACCACTTTGTTGTGTGATCTGAACCCCGGAAGCTTTACCTTGTAGCACCCTGGCCACATCACCTTCAGGACGTTGTTCCAAATCGTCAGAGCCAACTTCGGTTACTGCATAACCCAGTGCTTGCTTCTCCCTCTTAATACCGAGGGCCGTAACCACAACCTCTTCAAGAGCCTGAGTGTCCTCTTCCATTTGAACATCGATTACGTCACTTGCACCAACGACCCTTCTTGCGTCTCTCTGTCCTATATAGGTGAAAAGAAGTGTCTGACCTTGACTTGCACTAATCGTATAGAGTCCGTCAAAATCTGTTTGGGTACCCGTAGTGGTACCATCAACGACAATGTTGACCCCAGGTAACGGAAGGCCGTCGGCATCCGTAACAGTACCTGTAATCGTCTTGTCTTGTGCAAAGGAAACATGCACAACAAACGCCAATAACAGCGTTAACAATCCATTAAGTTTTGTTCTCATTTTAAAATTATTTGAATTAGCTAGCCGCTAAAATCATAATTTCATGTTAATAATCCAAACTAATTTTACTAAAATTTTAAGACTGCGGCTACAAATACAAAGCGCGCAAAATGACATTTGATAATTGTGTTGTCATCAATTGGAAGGGGTGAAAATTGTCAAAAAGACAAATTTCGGGCCTAATACAAATGTGTTATGGATCTTTGAAAATGCCGAAATACCTGTTGTATTTGTAAAAAAGAGGGGCTTTAGGGCGGAAATAAAACAGTTTTTTGTTAAAAGTCTTTTGGTGAAAGTTGAGGTGGGTTTTAATTTGTAATTTATACCTTATTATATACAAGGGGTATGAGAACAATATTTTTTTTCTTTTTCGTCTTCGGTTTTGGGCCCTTGTTGTTGGCGCAACAAAAAGCTAATGTTCAACCTGGGGTGATCAGTGTTTACCAAAAAGGACTCCAAGGCATAGGTCCGGATTTTGGCAACAATCCGGCGTCAGAAAACTTTTACAGTCAAATGCGCGATAAATTTGCTGCTCTTGGTATTGAACAACAGTTGAATTTGAGGGATATAGAAGGGTCCATTTATATGAATGAAGCTTTTGAGAGTGGTTCGATTCTTTTCAAAGGACAGGAAGATCGAAAAATGTTCATGAGATACAATGCTTTCAATGATGAATTTGAAATTAAGAACTCCAATTTGAAAGAGGACAAGACCCTTGCGCTTCTCAAAAATCAAAATATCTCCTGTATGCTCAATGGTCATCTGTATTTCTATTTGATTCTTCTTGATAAAAAAGGGGAGAGGAGTCAAGCTTATTTGAAGGAGATTGTGTCTTTGGGGAACTATCGTTTGTTCGAGCGGAACAAGAAACTCTTCAAGGAGGGGAAGCCGGCAAAAACATCCCATTCCGTTTCCTTTCCTCATCGATTTGTGGATGAAACCAATTATTATTTGGCATTGGATGATGCATTCCCTGTCTACATCCCTGCAAAGAAAAAAGACTTTGTGGCCTTATTCTCTGTTGAACATCAACAAGAAGTCAAGAAATTCATTAAAGAAAAGGGTATTGATTTAAAGACGAAGCGAGGGCTGATCAATGTAGTGACCTTTGCGGGTAATCTTTAGTTCAATTCAATTAATAAGTCCAATTGTTGGGCAGCTACAATTTTCCTCCATATTCAGTATAGTTATTTGATTTTCAAGATTGATCGGAAATTTAATCTTTCGGGATTTGAATTATTCCGAAATATCACTACATTTGCAGCCCTCAAAACGAGGGTTGTTTTGATTTTTAATAGAAATTTTAATGCCAACAATTTCACAATTAGTACGAAAAGGAAGAGTCACCATTACCAAGAAGAGTAAATCGGCTGCTTTGGATTCGTGCCCTCAGCGAAGAGGGGTTTGTACGCGTGTGTACACAACTACGCCTAAGAAACCAAACTCTGCAATGCGTAAAGTTGCAAGGGTTAGGTTAACCAACGGTAAGGAAGTCAACGCGTATATCCCTGGCGAAGGTCACAACCTCCAAGAGCACTCGATAGTATTGGTTAGAGGTGGAAGAGTAAAGGATTTACCTGGTGTGCGATACCACATTGTTCGTGGTGCATTGGATACCGCAGGGGTAGCAGGTAGAACGCAACGTAGATCAAAATACGGAGCAAAACGTCCTAAAAAATAAGAAGACATGAGAAAAAGACAGGCGAAAAAAAGACCATTGTTGCCGGATCCAAGGTTTAATGACCAGCTGGTAACTCGCTTTGTGAACATGATGATGTGGGACGGAAAAAAATCCGTTGCCTTCAAGGTTTTCTACGATGCCATTGACATTGTGGACGAAAAAAACCAAGACGAAGAAAAGACCGCTTTGGAATTGTGGAAAGATGCCCTTTCCAATGTAATGCCTCACGTAGAAGTAAGAAGTAGAAGAGTGGGGGGTGCTACATTCCAAATTCCAATGCAGATTCGTCCAGACCGGAAGATTTCTACAGCCATGAAATGGTTGATCAGCTATGCTAGAAAGCGTAATGAGAAATCCATGGCGCAAAAATTGGCAGCTGAAATTTTGGCTGCTTCCAAAGAAGAAGGTGCTGCTGTTAAGAAAAGAGTGGACACCCACAAAATGGCCGAGGCCAATAAAGCATTCTCACACTTTAGATTCTAGTCAAAACAATGTCAAGAGATTTAAAATATACAAGGAATATAGGTATTGCGGCACACATTGATGCTGGAAAAACCACTACTACAGAGCGTATTCTTTTTTATACAGGTGTAAGTCACAAGATTGGTGAGGTGCACGATGGTGCGGCCACTATGGACTGGATGGAGCAAGAGCAGGAGCGTGGTATTACCATTACCTCTGCTGCTACAACTTGTACATGGCAGTTCCCCACTGAAAATGGGCAGCCCACAGCGGATGCAAAAGGATATCACTTTAATATTATCGATACTCCCGGGCACGTTGACTTTACCGTAGAGGTAAACCGTTCATTGCGTGTTTTGGATGGTTTGGTCTTCTTGTTCAGTGCAGTTGATGGTGTTGAGCCACAATCCGAAACTAACTGGAGACTGGCCGATAACTATAAAGTACCTCGAATTGGTTTCGTAAACAAAATGGACCGTCAAGGTTCCAACTTCTTGAACGTGTGTAAGCAGGTGAAAGAAATGTTGGGATCCAATGCAGTGCCAATTGTTTTGCCAATTGGTGAGGAGGCTGACTTTAAAGGTATTGTTGATCTTGCCAAGAACAGGGCGATCGTATGGCACGATGAGAACTTCGGTTCTACATTTGATGTAATCGATATCCCTGCTGAAATGCAAGATGAGGTTAAAGAATACAGAGCTGCCTTGATCGAGGCTGTAGCTGAATATGACGAAGAGTTGATGGAGAAATTCTTCGAAGACGAGGATTCCATCACTGAAGAAGAAGTACACGCTGCGTTGAGAGCTGCTGTTATGGATAGAGCCATTATTCCTATGGTTTGTGGTTCTTCCTTTAAGAATAAAGGAGTTCAATTCTTGTTGGATGCCGTATGTCGCTATTTGCCTTCTCCATTGGACAAGGACGATATTGTAGGTACAGATCCTGATACAGGAAATGAAATCACTAGAAAGCCGGATCCAAAAGAACCATTTTCCGCTTTGGCATTTAAAATCGCCACAGATCCTTTCGTAGGTCGATTGGCATTCTTTAGAGCATACTCTGGTCGTTTGGATGCAGGTTCATACATCTTGAATAACCGTTCTGGTAAAAAAGAGCGTATCTCCCGTATCTACCAAATGCACTCTAACAAGCAGAACGCCATAGAGTACATTGAGGCAGGAGATATTGGTGCTGCTGTTGGATTTAAGGATATCAAGACTGGGGATACCATGTCTTCTGAAAAACATCCTATCGTTCTTGAAAGTATGGACTTCCCTGATCCTGTAATCGGTATCGCGGTTGAGCCTAAAACCAAGGCTGATGTGGATAAATTGGGTATGTCTTTGGCTAAATTGGCCGAGGAGGATCCAACGTTCCAGGTGAAGACCGATGAAGCTTCAGGTCAGACCATTATTTCAGGTATGGGTGAGCTTCACTTGGATATCATTGTAGACCGTTTGCGTCGTGAGTTCAAGGTTGAGGTAAACCAGGGTCAGCCTCAGGTTGAGTACAAGGAAGCATTGACTGCTACAGCAAACCACAGAGAAACTTACAAGAAGCAGACTGGTGGTCGTGGTAAATTTGCGGACATTGTATTTACCATGGAGCCTGCTGAAGAAGGTAAGGCTGGACTGGAATTTATCAATGAGATTAAAGGAGGTAATATTCCTAAAGAATATATCCCATCTGTTGAAAAAGGATTCAAAGAGGCTATGAAGAATGGTCCTTTGGCTGGATTTGAGATGGATAGTATGAAGATTACCCTTAAAGATGGTTCGTTCCACCCTGTGGATTCCGATTCACTTTCTTTTGAGCTTGCCGCTAAATTGGGTTACAAAGTAGCCGCCAAGGCTGCAAGAGCTGTATTGATGGAGCCTATCATGAAGTTGGAGGTTTTGACTCCGGAAGAGAATATGGGTGATATTGTTGGTGACTTGAACCGTAGAAGAGGTCAGGTAAACAACATGGATGATAGAGCTGGTTCCAAAGTTGTTAAGGCCGAAGTGCCACTTTCCGAAATGTTCGGCTATGTAACTGCTTTGAGAACATTGTCTTCTGGTAGAGCAACTTCAACTATGGAATTTTCGCACTACGCAGAAACTCCTAACAATATTGCGGAGGAAGTAATTAAATCAGTAAAAGGGGTAACCGCTTAATTTTTCAGCAAGATGAGTCAAAAAATTAGAATTAAACTTAAATCTTACGATCACAATTTGGTGGACAAATCTGCTGAAAAGATTGTAAAGACAGTTAAGACAACCGGTGCTGTGGTTACTGGGCCAATCCCATTGCCAACGCACAAAAAGATATTTACAGTTTTGCGTTCACCACACGTGAACAAGAAATCGAGAGAGCAATTCCAGTTAAGTTCGTACAAGCGTTTGCTGGATATTTATAGCTCTTCTTCAAAAACCATTGATGCTTTAATGAAATTAGAGCTTCCAAGTGGTGTTGAAGTCGAAATAAAAGTGTAAATTTGCACGCCTTTTGAGATAAAGGTGGACATGTCCTGAGCTGCGGGCGAGGGAAAAACGGGAAAAAGAAAAATATCTGGGTCACAGAATCTTTTCTTTGACCCAATTTTTTTGCCAAGCAATTGGCACATTAAATAACTAGAACAATTAATAATTAATATATGTCTGGGTTAATAGGTAGAAAAATCGGTATGACCAGCATCTTCGACGAAAATGGAAAGAACATTCCATGTACCGTTCTTGAAGCTGGACCATGCGTGGTTACCCAAGTCAGAACCGAAGAGGTGGACGGGTACAGTGCCCTTCAGCTTGGTTTCGATGACAAGGCAGAAAAACGTGCAAACAAGGCCGAGCAAGGTCATGTTAAAAAGGCAGGTACTTCTCCTAAGAAGAAAGTCGTTGAGTTCCGGGATTTTGAAGGTGAGTTTAAATTAGGAGATACTTTAAATGTAGAGCTTTTCCAAGAGGGTGAGTTCGTTGATGTTATTGGTACATCAAAAGGTAAAGGTTTCCAAGGTGTAGTTAAAAGACACGGCTTTGGCGGTGTTGGACAAGCGACCCACGGTCAGCACAACAGATTGAGGGCTCCTGGTTCCATCGGTGCTGCTTCTTATCCTGCGAGAGTTTTCAAAGGAATGAAAATGGCCGGTAGAATGGGTGGTGAACGAGTAACGGTTCAAAACTTGAGAGTATTGAAAGTGGTTCCTGAGAAAAACCTTATCGTAGTTAAAGGTGCGGTACCAGGTCACAAGAATTCGTACGTAACAATTGAGAAGTAATGAAGGTTGCAGTTTTAGATATCAAAGGAAAAGATACCGGAAGAAAGGCTGACCTTTCTAAGGAGGTATTTGGAATAGAGCCCAATGAGCATGCCATCTATTTGGATGTGAAGCAATATTTGGCGCATCAAAGACAAGGTAACCACAAGGCCAAGGAGAGAGCTGAGATTGCTGGTAGTACCAGAAAGATCAAGAAGCAAAAAGGTACAGGTACCGCAAGGGCCGGTAGTATCAAGTCTCCTATTTTTAGAGGTGGTGGTAGAATTTTTGGTCCAAGACCTAAAGATTATACCCAAAAGTTGAACAAAAACGTAAAGCGTTTGGCGCGTAAATCGGCCTTGACTTTGAAGTCAAAAGAGAAGGCAATCACGGTTGTTGAGGACTTCAATTTTGAAGCTCCAAAGACCAAAGATTTCAAAGCGTTTTTGAGCTCCTTGGGCATAGAAAACAAAAAGTCTCTTATCGTATTGGGCGACTCAAATAAAAATGTATATTTGTCGTCGCGTAATTTGGAGCGTTCCGAAGTTGTAACTAGCTCAGAATTAAGTACTTACAAGATAGTTAATGCTGGTAGTGTAGTGCTTACTGAAAGTGCTTTGGAAGGAATAGAATCGAACCTTAAGAAATAAGAATATCATGAGTGTGTTGATAAAACCAATCATTACGGAAAAAATGACCGCGGATAGCGAGCTTTTCAATCGTTATGGTTTCTACGTTGACCCAACAGCCAACAAGCTTCAGATCAAGGAGGCGGTTGAGGCTGCTTATGGTGTTTCTGTGGAAAAGGTAAGAACCATGAACTATGGTCCAAACCGTAAGAGTCGTTATACAAAAACAGGAATCCAGCACGGAAAGACAAATGCTTTGAAGAAGGCAATTGTTGATGTGGCGGAGGGTGATATTATTGATTTTTACAGTAATCTATAAAGACGAGAAATGTCAGTTAGAAAATTAAAACCGATAACCCCCGGACAGCGTTTTAGAGTAGTAAACGGATTTGACGCGATTACTACTGATAAGCCGGAGAAAAGCTTGCTTGCTCCGTTAAAAAAGTCGGGTGGTAGGAACAGTCAAGGAAAAATGACCATGCGCCACAGAGGTGGGGGTCATAAAAGAAGGTATCGTATTATCGATTTCAAAAGAGATAAGCAAGGAGTTGATGCAACCATTGTGTCTATCCAGTACGATCCCAACAGAACTGCATTTATCGCCTTGGTTGAATATAAGGATGGCGAAAAGAGATATGTAGTTGCCCAAAACGGAATGCAGGTAGGACAGAAGATTTCTTCCGGTTCCAAGGCGGCCCCAGAAATTGGAAATGCACTTCCTTTAAGTGAAATTCCATTGGGTACCATCATTTCCTGTATAGAGCTTAGACCAGGTCAAGGTGCTGTAATGGCGCGTAGTGCTGGTACTTTTGCCCAGTTAATGGCAAAGGACGGTAAGTTCGTTACCATTAAATTGCCTTCAGGGGAAACTCGTATGATCTTGGCCAATTGTTTGGCTACCATCGGTGCGGTTTCCAACTCTGACCACCAATTGTTGGTATCTGGTAAAGCAGGTAGAAGCAGATGGTTGGGTAGAAGACCAAGAACTAGACCAGTAGCCATGAACCCTGTTGATCACCCAATGGGTGGTGGTGAAGGAAGGGCTTCCGGAGGTCACCCAAGATCTAAGAACGGTATCCCGGCCAAAGGCTTCAGGACACGTTCCAAGACCAAGGACACCAATAGATATATCATAGAACGTAGAAAGAAATAAAAGAAAAGTAAATGGCACGTTCATTAAAAAAAGGACCTTACGTTCATCACAGCTTGGAAAAGAAAGTTCAAGCCAATATAGATTCAGGTAAGAAAACGGTTATCAAAACATGGTCAAGAGCCTCAATGATAACTCCGGATTTCGTAGGACAGACCATCGCAGTGCACAACGGGAGACAATTTGTTCCTGTGTATGTAACCGAGAACATGGTAGGTCACAAACTTGGAGAATTTTCACCTACACGATCTTTTAGAGGTCATGCAGGAGCTAAAAACAAAGGTAAAAAGTAAGTAAGCTATGGGAGTTCGTAAAAGACAAATGGCCGAAAGGTTAAAGGAAGAGAAGAAGCAACTTGCTATTGCCAAGTTGAACAACTGCCCAACTTCGCCGAGAAAAATGCGCTTGGTTGCGGACTTGGTTAGAGGAAAGCAGGTAGAAATGGCATTGGCCATCTTGAGGTTCAACCCCAAAGAGGCTTCCAGAAAATTGGAGAAACTATTGCTTTCTGCAATTGCCAACTGGGAAGCTAAAAATGAGGAGGCCAACATAGAGGATGCAGACCTGATTATCAAAGAGATCCGTGTGGACGGTGGTACAATGTTGAAAAGACTACGTCCTGCCCCACAAGGTAGAGCACATAGAATTAGAAAGCGTTCCAACCATGTTACCATGATCTTGGAAGCCAATAACAACGTTCAAAGCTAGAGTATAAAATGGGACAAAAGACCAATCCGATAGGAAATCGCTTAGGAATTATCAGAGGATGGGAATCTAACTGGTACGGCGGTAATGATTACGGCGATAAGCTGGCTGAGGATGATAAGATTAGAAAATATATCCATGCGCGTTTGGCCAAGGCCAGTGTGTCTAGGGTAATTATTGAAAGAACCTTAAAATTGATCACCATCACCATTACTACGGCAAGACCTGGTATCATCATTGGTAAAGGTGGGCAAGAGGTGGATAAGCTTAAGGAAGAGCTTAAGAAGATCACCAACAAAGAGGTTCAGATCAATATCCATGAAATAAAGAGACCTGAATTGGATGCCAATTTGGTTGCAGCAAGTGTTGCAAGACAAATTGAAAGCAGAATTTCATACCGAAGAGCCATCAAAATGGCGATTGCAGCTGCAATCCGTATGAATGCAGAGGGTATCAAGATTCAGATTTCGGGACGTTTGAACGGAGCTGAGATGGCACGTTCAGAATCTTACAAGGAAGGAAGAATTCCATTATCCACTTTCCGTGCAGATGTGGACTATGCTTTACATGAAGCACACACCACTTACGGAAGATTGGGTATCAAAGTTTGGATCATGAAGGGTGAGGTTTATGGAAAAAGAGAACTTTCCCCGCTCGTAGGATTGTCCAAAAGTCAAGGAAAAGGCGACAAACGAGATGGTAAGAAGCCACAACGTCGTAGAAAGTAATAAGATAAAGTAAAGGTAAAATGTTACAGCCAAAAAGAACAAAATTTCGTAAAGCCCAGAAGGGGCGTATGAAAGGAAATTCCCAAAGAGGGCACCAACTTTCCAATGGAATGTTTGGTATCAAATCCTTGGATTCCCATTTCATTACTTCCCGTCAGATCGAGGCTGCGCGTATTGCTGCGACAAGGTATATGAAAAGACAAGGTCAGCTCTGGATCAAAATTTTCCCGGACAAGCCCATCACCAAAAAACCTCTTGAGGTACGTATGGGTAAAGGTAAGGGTGCTCCAGAATATTGGGTGGCCGTTGTTAAGCCTGGAAGAATCATGTTTGAGGTAGCTGGTGTTCCTATGGACGTTGCCAAGGAGGCATTGCGTCTTGCAGCCCAAAAGTTACCGGTAAAAACAAAGTTTATTGTAGCTAGGGATTATTCCGCTTAATTTTTAATTGGGAAGAAAGATGAAACAATCAGAAATAAAAGAACTTTCAATTGAAGAGCTAAAGGAAAAGCTGGCTGATTTTAAAAAGCAACACGCTGATTTAAAAATCGCACATTCGGTTACTCCTTTGGAAAATCCTTTACAGATCAGACAGACTAGAAGGACGGTAGCGAGACTTGCAACAGAATTAACTAAAAGGGAAGTACAATAATTGGTTTTGCCTTATGGAAGATAAAAGAAATTTAAGAAAAGAAAGAATAGGCGTTGTTACCAGCAGCAAAATGGAGAAGTCCATTGTAGTTTCTGAGGTAAAACGAGTAAAGCACCCTATGTACGGTAAGTTCGTTCTTAAGACCAAGAAGTATGTGGCCCATGATGAAAAGAATGACTGCAACGAAGGCGATACCGTTAAAATAATGGAAACCCGACCATTGAGCAAGACGAAATGTTGGAGATTGGTTGAAATCCTTGAAAGAGCTAAATAATTATGTTACAGCAAGAATCAAGATTAAAGGTTGCGGACAATACTGGTGCAAAGGAAGTTTTGACCATCCGCGTACTTGGAGGTACTAAGAGAAGATATGCTTCTTTGGGAGATAAGATTGTGGTTACCGTAAAGGAAGCTACTCCCAACGGAACAGTAAAAAAGGGTTCTGTTTCTACTGCAGTTGTGGTACGAACAAAAAAGGAAGTAAGAAGACCAGATGGTTCCTACATCCGATTTGATGATAACGCTTGCGTTTTGTTGAACCCAACAGGTGAAATGCGTGGAACCAGGGTTTTTGGTCCAGTGGCCAGAGAGCTTAGGGACAAGCAGTTCATGAAGATTGTTTCACTAGCTCCAGAGGTGCTTTAACAGAAATATCAGTTAAGATGAAGTTGAAAATAAAAACAGGGGATACCGTTAGGGTCATTACAGGAGACCACAAAGGCACCGAAGGAAAAGTGCTTCAGGTAGACCGTGAAAAGAACAAGGCTATCGTGGAAGGAGTCAATACCGTTTCCAAGCACGAAAAACCTAGTGCAAAGAATCCTCAGGGAGGAATTGTAAAAAAGGAAGCGCCTATCCATATCTCAAACCTTTCATTGATCGACCCAAAATCTGGTGAAGCCACTCGCGTTGGGTACGAAGAAAGAGATGGGAAGAAAGTTAGGTTTGCCAAGAAATCCAATGAAGTAATTTAGTTATGAGTTACATTCCAAGATTAAAGCAAGAATATAGAGAGCGCGTGATTAAGGCGTTGTCCGAAGAATTTGGTTACAAAAACGTAATGCAGGTTCCAAAATTGGAGAAGATTGTGGTTAGCCGTGGGGTTGGAGCTGCTGTTTCTGACAAAAAGCTGATTGACCATGCCGTTGATGAGTTGACCAATATCACAGGTCAGAAGGCGGTAGCAACCATTTCCAAAAAGGACGTTGCATCCTTCAAGTTGAGAAAAGGAATGCCCATAGGTGCCAAAGTTACCCTAAGAGGTGAGCGCATGTATGAGTTTTTGGACCGATTGATTACATCTGCTCTTCCTAGGGTACGTGATTTCCAAGGAGTGAAGGCTACTGGATTTGATGGTAGGGGAAATTATAACTTGGGTGTGACCGAGCAGATTATTTTTCCGGAGATCAATATCGACAAAATCAACAGAATAAACGGAATGGATATCACTTTCGTTACTTCTGCGGAAACAGATAAAGAAGCAAAATCATTGTTAACCCAATTGGGAGTACCCTTTAAAAAGAACTAGTATGGCTAAGGAATCAATGAAAGCCCGTGAAAGAAAAAGGGCAAAAATGGTTGCAAAGTATGCAGAAAAGAGAAAAGCTTTAAAAGAAGCTGGTGATTACGAAGCCTTGCAAAAGCTTCCCAAAAATGCATCTCCGGTACGTATGCGCAACCGTTGCAAATTGACCGGTAGACCAAGAGGATATATGAGAACATTTGGTATTTCCAGGGTTACATTCAGGGAAATGGCCAATCAGGGCTTGATTCCAGGAGTTAAAAAGGCAAGTTGGTAAACAGATAAAGAAGAGAAATGCTTACAGATCCAATTTCAGATTATTTGACCAGAATTAGAAATGCCAGTAGGGCAGGTCATAGGGTGGTAGATGTTCCAGCATCCAATCTAAAAAAACAAATGACCAAAATTTTGTTTGACCAAGGTTACATCTTGAGCTACAAATTTGAGGAAAACGATACGCAGGGTAATATCAAAATTGCCTTGAAGTACGATAAGTTTACCAAAGAGCCTGTGATTAAGAAATTACAAAGGGTGAGCAAGCCTGGACTTCGTAAGTATGCAGGTTCAGAAGAGCTTCCAAGGGTTCTTAACGGTTTGGGAATTGCTATCGTGTCAACCTCCCATGGGGTAATGACCAGCAAGCAGGCCAAGCAAGAAAACGTAGGTGGCGAAGTATTGTGCTACGTTTATTAATTGAGAAAAGAAAAGAAAAATGTCTAGAATAGGTAACAATCCAGTTGCAATCCCAGAAGGAGTCACCGTTGAGGTAAACGACAATGTGGTTACCGTAAAAGGTAAGTTGGGAGAACTTTCCCAAGAGATTTCGGGAATTGCAGTAAAGGTTGAGGAAGGAAATGTTCAGCTAGAAAGACCGTCTGATTCCAAAGAGCACAAAGCAAAACACGGACTATATCGTGCCTTGATTGCCAACATGGTCGATGGAGTTTCCAAAGGATGGACCAAGGAATTGGAATTGGTAGGGGTTGGATACAGAGCCAGTAACCAAGGACAAAAATTGGATTTGGCGTTAGGTTTTTCCCATAACATTGTATTGGATATTGCTCCCGAAGTCAAAATCGAGACTATTTCCGAAAAGGGTAAAAATCCTATCGTTAAGTTAACATCTCACGACAAGCAGTTGGTAGGACAGGTTGCTGCCAAGATTCGCGCTTTCCGTAAGCCAGAGCCTTACAAAGGAAAAGGAATCAAGTTTGTTGGTGAACAATTAAGAAGAAAAGCAGGTAAATCAGCATAATAAGTAAGACTATGGGATTATCCAAGACTGAAAGAAGATTACGCATCAGAAGAAGAATCAGAAAGATTTCTTCCGGTACTGAAGCAAGACCAAGACTCTCTGTTTTTAGAAGCAACAAGGAGATCTACGCTCAATTGATTGACGATAACAAAGGTGTTACATTGGCTGCTGCGTCTTCAAGAGATAAAGACCTTGATGCCAAGGGGACCAAAACTGAAGTTGCTGCTTTGGTAGGAAAGACCATTGCGGAGAAAGCAAAGAAGCTTGGTGTTGAGGCCGTAGCTTTTGATAGAGGTGGAAACCTATATCACGGAAGAGTTAAATCATTGGCTGAAGGAGCTAGGGAAGCAGGACTTAAATTCTAATAAAACTATGTACCAGAAATACAAAAACGTAGAAATAGTTAAGCCAGGTGGACTGGAGTTGAAAGATCGTTTGGTTGGAGTCCAAAGGGTTACCAAAGTTACCAAAGGTGGTAGAGCATTCGGTTTTTCAGCAATTGTAGTTGTTGGTGATGAGAATGGTGTAGTAGGACATGGTTTGGGTAAATCCAAGGAAGTAGCAACGGCCATTGCCAAAGCTATCGAGGACGCCAAGAAGAATTTGGTTCGCATTCCTTTGAACAAGGGAACCCTTCCTCATGAGCAAAAAGGTAAGTATGGAGGTGCGCGTGTTTATATTCAGCCAGCATCACATGGTACCGGGGTAATTGCCGGTGGAGCTGTAAGAGCGGTATTGGAAGCTGTTGGTGTACACGATGTATTGTCAAAATCACAAGGTTCTTCCAACCCACACAACGTTGTAAAGGCAACTTTTGATGCCCTGTTGCAACTAAGGGGAGCGCAAACTGTTGCCAACCAAAGAGGAATTTCTTTAGAAAAAGTCTTTAAGGGATAAATAAGAGGATATTATTATGTCAAAGATTAAAGTAAAGCAGGTAAAAAGCGCCATCAAAAGAACCCAGAACCAGAAGAGGACTCTGGAAGCTCTTGGTTTGCGCAAGATAGGGCATGTTGTTGAACACGATGCAACACCTAATATCCTTGGAATGATTAATAAGGTAAAACACTTGGTTTCCACTGAGGAAGCTTAAAATATAAAGGCACATGGAGTTACATAATCTTAAGCCAGCAGAAGGTGCTGTACAGAAAGCGGGAAAACGTGTAGGTCGTGGAGAAGGTTCCGGTAAAGGAGGTACTTCTACCCGTGGTCACAAAGGAGCCAAGTCAAGATCTGGATATTCCAAGAAGATTGGTTTTGAAGGTGGACAAATGCCTTTGCAACGTCGTGTTCCCAAATTTGGTTTTAAGAATATCAATAGAAAGGAATACCAGGGCATTAATTTGAGCAAATTGCAAGAATTGGTGGACAATGGTGTTGTAAAGAAAGAAGTGACCTTGGAAACCCTTGTGGAAAACAGATTGGCACATAAAAACGACTTGGTAAAGATTTTGGGAGACGGCGAATTGAAAGCTGCCCTTAAAATATCTGTACATAAATTTAGTGCTTCCGCTAAAGCTGCTATCGAAGCTGCTGGAGGTGAGGCAATAAGTTTATAAGAATAAGAAGCATGAAGAAATTTATAGAGACCATATCAAATATTTGGAAGATTGAAGAGCTAAGGCAACGGATTATTGTTACCCTTGGCTTGCTTTTGGTGTACCGTTTTGGTGCACAAATTGTTCTTCCAGGTATTGATACTTCCCAATTGGGAGCTTTGGCCGATGGGACTGATGGGGGATTACTAGGATTATTGAATGCTTTTACAGGAGGTGCTTTTGCCAACGCATCTGTGTTTGCTCTGGGAATCATGCCCTACATTTCTGCATCCATTGTGGTGCAGTTGATGGGGATTGCCATTCCTTATTTGCAAAAACTGCAGAAAGAAGGTGAAAGTGGAAGAAAGACCATCAACCAGATAACACGTTGGTTGACTATCGGTATTTGTATCGTCCAGGCACCTGCTTATTTATACAGCCTTGAAGCTGGTTTTGGTGTTCCTGCGTCCGCTTTTGTGATCGGGAAAGGATTGGATTTTATGATTCCAGCCGTGATTATCCTGGTTACTGGCTGTGTGTTTGCCATGTGGTTGGGAGAGAAGATAACGGATAAAGGTATCGGTAACGGTATTTCCCTATTGATCATGATCGGGATTATTGCCACGATGCCACAATCCTTTGTTCAGGAATTTATCTCAAGAACTACAAACAACACCGGTGGAATCATGTTTATCTTGATTGAGGTAATCATTTGGTTCTTAGTGATCTTGGCCAGTGTATTGTTGGTGATGGCCGTACGTCAGATACCGGTTCAATATGCAAGAAGAACAGCTTCTGGCGGATATGAGAAGAACATCATGGGATCTAGACAATATATCCCATTAAAGTTGAATGCTTCCGGGGTTATGCCCATTATCTTCGCCCAAGCGATTATGTTTGCGCCAAGTTTGATTGGAAAGACCTTTAACGATACAGCAGTAGGACAGTGGATGGAGGTTCAGTTTGCCGATATATTCGGATTGGCCTATAACATTCTGTTCGGCATATTGATTATCATATTCACCTACTTCTATACAGCCATTACAGTTCCCACGAACAAAATGGCGGATGATCTAAAAAGAAGTGGTGGATTCATTCCAGGGATTAGACCTGGAAAGGAAACAGGTGATTTCTTGGACAAGATCATGTCCTTGATCACTTTGCCTGGTTCTGTTTTCTTGGCCCTGTTGGCAGTATTGCCCGCAGTAGTGGTGAAGTTGATGGACGTTCAGGCTGGATGGGCATTGTTTTATGGTGGTACCTCCCTATTGATTATGGTAGGTGTGGCCATCGATACAGTACAACAAGTAAATTCTTATTTGTTGAACAGACATTATGACGGTTTAATGAAAACCGGAAAGAATAGAAAAGTAGCATAATTAGACGATAGACTTTGGTTGATGGACGTTAGTCGAACACTATCAACTAAAGACTAAAAACTAAAGACTAAAGAATGGCAAAGCAGCCTGCAATAGAACAAGACGGAACCATAATCGAAGCATTGTCAAACGCAATGTTTAGAGTTGAATTGGAGAACGGTCATGTTGTAACAGCACACATCTCTGGAAAAATGCGCATGCATTACATCAAATTACTTCCAGGGGACAAGGTAAAGCTTGAAATGAGCCCATACGATTTAACAAAAGCAAGAATTACTTATAGATACTAATACGATGAAAGTAAGAGCATCAATAAAGAAGAGAAGTGCCGAATGCAAGATTGTTCGCAGAAAAGGCAGATTATACGTAATCAACAAAAAGAATCCTAGATTTAAACAAAGACAAGGGTAATTATGGCAAGAATTGCAGGGGTTGATATACCCAAACAAAAACGCGGAGTAATTTCACTTACCTACATTTACGGAATTGGTAAAAGTAGGGCCCAAGAAATTTTGGAGAAGGCCAAAGTGAGCGAGGATACTAAAGTTTCCGATTGGAACGATGATGAAATCGGTAGAATCAGGGAAGCTGTTTCCTCATACACTATTGAAGGTGAACTTCGTTCCGAAACCCAATTGAACATCAAGCGATTGATGGACATCGGTTGTTACCGTGGGATTCGTCATAGATCCGGATTACCGCTTAGAGGTCAACGTACCAAAAACAACTCTAGGACTAGAAAAGGAAAGAGAAAGACAGTTGCCAACAAGAAAAAGGCGACCAAATAATAATTAGATAGAAGTCATTAGTTAGTATTTAGACGTTAGAAGAATCTGTTTGAAATGTAAAAGTCTAGGATTCCAATAACTAAGAACTAACACTAGAAACTAAAAAATATGGCAAAAGCAAGTACAAAAACAACAAAGAAGCGCAAAGTAGTGGTAGAGTCCGTTGGAGAGGCCCACGTTACTGCTTCCTTTAATAATATCATCATTTCCTTGACCAATAAAAAGGGTGATGTAATTTCTTGGTCTTCGGCTGGTAAGCTAGGATTTAGAGGTTCTAAAAAGAACACTCCCTACGCTGCCCAGGTAGCCGCAGAAGATTGTGCCAAAGTTGCACATGAGGCGGGATTGAGAAAAGTGAAGGTTTACGTAAAAGGACCTGGAAATGGTAGGGAATCTGCAATTCGTTCCATCCATAATTCCGGTATCGAGGTTACGGAAATCATTGATGTTACCCCACTTCCGCACAACGGTTGTAGACCTCCAAAAAGAAGAAGAGTTTAATTAATCATAATCGGCCCGTTAGGGTCTTCACGAAGGTGCATGGAGATTATCGAAGGATAAGCCTTAATTCATAATCGCACGTTCAAAAAATTAGAAGATGGCAAGATACACAGGACCAAAATCAAAGATCGCTAGAAAATTTGGAGAAGCGATTTTCGGAGACGATAAAGCCTTCGAGAAAAAAAGTTATCCTCCAGGACAGCACGGTAACAACAGACGCCGTGGTAAAAAATCAGAATACGCTATCCAGTTAATGGAGAAGCAAAAAGCCAAGTATACCTACGGTATTTTGGAAAGACAATTTAGAAACCTATTTGACAAGGCCAACAGAAGCAAGGGAGTAACCGGTGAGGTATTGCTTCAATTGTGCGAGTCCCGTTTGGACAACGTAGTCTACAGAATGGGAATTGCCCCATCAAGACGAGGTGCCAGACAGTTGGTTTCCCACAGACACATTACCGTGAACGGTGAGATAGTGAATATTCCTTCCTATAGCCTTAAGGCAGGGGATGTAGTTGGTGTTCGTGAAAAATCTAAATCCGTACAGTCCATTCAAGATTCCTTGGCTGCCAATAGCAGTGTTTATGAGTGGATTACCTGGAATTCTGAAACAAAGGAAGGAACCTACGTGGCCATTCCTGAAAGACTTCAGATTCCTGAGAATATCAAGGAACAACTAATAGTCGAGTTATACTCTAAATAAAATCAACATTAATCCAATATGGCATTACTTAATTTTCAGAAGCCCGATAAAGTTATAATGATCGATTCAACAGATTTCGAAGGGAAATTTGAATTTCGCCCTTTGGAACCTGGTTATGGATTAACAGTTGGAAATGCGCTGAGAAGAGTTCTACTTTCCTCTTTGGAAGGTTTTGCGATCACTTCCGTGCGTATTGATGGAGTTGAACATGAGTTTTCTGTTATCCCAGGCGTTGTTGAAGACGTTACGGAAATGATCTTGAACCTAAAACAGGTTCGTTTCAAAAGACAGATTGATGATGTTGAAAGTGAAACTGTTTCTGTTTCCGTAAGTGGAAAAGAGCAATTGACCGCTGGAGATTTCCAGAAGTTCATTTCAGGATACCAAGTATTGAATCCTGATTTGGTCATCTGTAACATGGATCCCAAAGTAAGTATTAACCTTGAGGTTATTATCGAAAAAGGTCGTGGATACGTTCCTGCTGAGGAAAACAAGAAATCCAATGCCCCCTTGGGAAGCATTGCGGTTGATTCTGTTTACACTCCTGTTAAAAACGTAAAATACAGCATCGAAAACTTTAGGGTAGAGCAAAAGACCGATTACGAAAAATTGGTTTTTGAAATCATCACTGATGGTTCCATCCACCCAAAAGATGCATTGACTGAAGCTGCCAAAGTTTTGATTCACCACTTCATGTTGTTCTCTGATGAGCGTATCACCCTAGAGGCTGATGAAATTGCCCAAACAGAGACTTACGATGAGGAATCATTGCACATGCGTCAGTTGTTGAAGACCAAATTGGTAGACATGGATTTGTCCGTAAGGGCATTGAACTGTCTGAAAGCTGCCGAAGTGGATACTTTGGGAGATTTGGTTTCCTTCAACAAAAACGATTTGATGAAGTTCAGGAACTTTGGTAAAAAATCCTTGACTGAATTGGAAGAGTTGGTAATCAACAAAGGACTCCAGTTTGGAATGGATTTGTCAAAATATAAATTGGACAAAGATTAAGTAATCATATTTTGCTCTCCCGATTGCAATCGGGATTTGGTAGCAAGATGATAAAACAGAAAGATGAGACACGGAAAGAAATTTAACCACCTAGGGAGAACAGCTGCCCACAGAAAGGCAATGTTGGCCAATATGGCAAGTTCCCTAATAGAGCATAAGAGAATCAACACCACTGTTGCCAAAGCCAAAGCGCTTAAGCAGTTTGTTGAGCCATTGATCACCAAGGCCAAAACAGAGAACAACCAAACTACCGAAAAAGGTACGCACAACAGAAGGGTTGTTTTCGCTAGCCTTAGAAACAAGTATGCAGTTACCGAACTATTTGGAGCGGTTGCAGAAAAAGTTGGTGACAGACCAGGTGGATACACCCGAATTATCAAATTAGGAAACCGACTTGGGGATAATGCCGATATGGCCATGATCGAGTTGGTGGATTTCAATGAATTGTACAACGCCGGAAAACCAGCCAAGAAATCTACAAGAAGAAGTAGAAGGGGTGGAGGTAAAAAAGCTGAAGTTGCTGCTCCAGTAGCAGAAACGAAAACAACGGACGATTCAGAAGAATAAGAAGAATGTTATTAACTATTGTATTAGTGGAAAAAGGATAAGTGAAAACTTATCCTTTTTTTATGTTTTTTTGTCAAACTGAAATTTTAAAACCACAATGAAGTATCACGCTAAGAAAAAGGCACTGGTGTTGTTGGCAGACGGCACCGTTTTTTATGGAAAGGCCATTGGAAACAAAGAAGGGACTGCTGTTGGGGAAGTATGCTTTAATACGGGAATGACCGGTTACCAGGAAATTTTTACAGACCCCTCTTACTACGGGCAACTGATGGTGGCCACCAATGCGCATATTGGCAACTACGGAGCCAATTTGGATGAAGTGGAATCCGATTCCATTAAAATTGCTGGATTGATTGTCAAGAATTTCAGTTATGAATATTCAAGACCCGATGCGGATATGAGCCTTCTGGAGTTTTTGGATAAAAACAATCTATTTGCCATTTCCGATGTGGATACTAGAGCTTTGGTGAGCTATATTCGGGATAATGGAGCCATGAACGCTTTGATCTCAACACGGGTGGATGAGTTGGATACACTAAAGGAAGAGCTGAAAAAGGTACCGAGCATGGAAGGATTGGAATTGGCTTCCAAAGTTTCCGCCAAGGAACCTTATTACTTTGGCGAGGAAGACGCCAAAATCAAAATTTCTGCCCTGGATATTGGGATCAAGAAGAACATTCTAAGAAACTTGGCGAAAAGGGGAGCCTATATCAAGGTATTTCCGTACAATACGCCTTTTAAAGATTTGGAAGCTTGGAACCCGGATGGGTACTTTATCTCAAACGGACCTGGAGACCCTGAGCCATTAACAGATGCAATTGCTACAGCCAAGGAGATGATAAAGTCCAACAAGCCTTTGTTTGGAATCTGCCTAGGGCACCAAGTACTGGCCTTGGCCAATGGGGTATCAACCTATAAAATGCACAACGGGCACAGGGGTATCAACCACCCTATTCTCAATTTGGTCACAGGAAAAGGGGAAATCACCTCCCAGAACCATGGTTTTGCCATCAATAGGGAAGAAACAGAGGCCCATGCCGATTTGGAGATAACCCATATGCATTTGAATGATAATACTGTAGCAGGAATCAAGATGAAGGATAAGGATGTGTTTTCTGTACAGTACCACCCAGAAGCAAGTCCTGGACCCCATGATGCAGATTATCTGTTTGACCAATTTTTTGAGGCCATAGAAACTGGACGCAACTAAAACGTTGTAGTTTATTTTTAGGTTATTATCAGTGTTTTATGAGCCTTATCATGAAGCAGAACTGCACTCCTTTTGTATCTTTGCCGAATTAATTTCAACCATAAATTTAAGTTCACATGAGCATTATTATCAACATTCATGCAAGACAGATTTTAGACTCAAGAGGTAATCCTACCGTAGAGGTAGATGTGATTACCGAAAATGGCATTTTGGGAAGAGCTGCCGTACCATCCGGCGCTTCTACAGGAGAGCATGAAGCCGTTGAACTTAGGGATGGTGGAAGTTCTTTTATGGGCAAAGGTGTAGGTCAGGCCGTGAACAATGTAAATACCATTATCGCAGAGGAATTGGTAGGTACTTCGGTATTTGAGCAAAATCAAATCGATGATGCCATGATTGCCTTGGATGGAACGCCAAACAAATCAAAGTTGGGCGCGAATGCCATCTTGGGTGTTTCCTTGGCGGTAGCCAAAGCAGCAGCCAACGAATTGGGATTGCCTTTGTACCGCTACGTGGGTGGCGTAAGTGCCAACACCCTTCCGGTTCCCATGATGAATATCATCAACGGGGGTTCCCACTCAGATGCGCCAATCGCATTCCAAGAGTTTATGGTAATGCCGGTAAAGGCCAAAGATTTTAGCCATGCCATGCAAATGGGAACTGAAATTTTTCACAATCTTAAAAAAGTACTTCACGATAGAGGTTTGAGCACAGCGGTAGGAGATGAAGGTGGATTTGCACCAACCTTGGAAGGTGGTACGGAAGATGCCTTGGATACCATCGCAAAAGCAGTGGACAAAGCGGGATACAAACTAGGGGATGAGATCATGATTGCGTTGGATTGCGCTTCTGCCGAGTTCTATGTGGACGGGAAATATGATTATACCAAGTTTGAAGGCGATAAAGGAGTGGTTAGGACTTCTGAAGAGCAAGCTCAGTATTTGGCTGATCTTTGCGAAAAATATCCCATCATATCCATTGAAGATGGAATGGATGAGAACGATTGGGACGGTTGGAAAGTGTTGACAGAAAAAGTTGGGGACAAAGTACAATTGGTGGGTGACGATTTGTTCGTTACCAATGTAGAACGACTTTCCCGTGGAATTGAAAATGGCATTGCCAACTCCATATTGATCAAGGTAAACCAAATTGGTACCCTAACGGAGACTATTGCAGCAGTAAATATGGCTAAAAATGCCGGTTACACCTCCGTAATGTCCCACCGTTCTGGAGAGACAGAGGACAATACCATCGCTGATTTGGCCGTGGCATTGAACACAGGTCAGATTAAAACAGGTTCCGCTTCACGTAGTGATAGAATGGCCAAGTACAATCAATTATTGAGAATTGAGGAAGAATTGGGAAGTACGGCCTACTATCCGCAGGAAAAAGCATTCAAAGTAAATTAATTGTTGATGATTTAATAGCAATGAAAAGGCCTTTCCGAAATGTGAAAGGCTTTTTTTTGTTTCAAAAAAGAACTTTGGCTAACTTAATTCAATAAACCAAGCAAACTTACCTAAATGAAGAACTTTCTTTTTGTCGCAGCTGAAAACGATGCACTGGCCAATTGCAAAGCGGGTGGAATGGGAGATGTGGTTAGGGATGTTCCCAGACAGATTTCGGAACATGGGGACAAAGTTCATGTGATTGTTCCCTCCTACAGCAGATTGCATAAGGAAGGACTTTTTAAGACCCATCTCAATTTTAGTCTTCGGGGACTCTCGTATACCGCTGAACTGTATGAGGTGAAACCCAAAAAAGAATTTCCCAATATTGTTCACTATGTGCTGCACCATCCAGAAATTGAAGCTGGGGATATAGCGCACATTTATCACAATGACCCGGAAGAGCCCTTTTATACAGATGCCATTAAATATTTCATCTTTAACACTGCTGTGGCCGAGGCAGTTAAAAAAGGAGCATTTGGGGACATCGATATTGTTCATTTACACGATTGGCATGCCAGTCTGCTCCTATTTTTAAGGGCATATCATCAAGAGTATACCAACCTAAAGGATATCCGTTTTGTATATAGCATCCATAATTTGGCCATACAAGGAATCCGTCCTTTTGACGACAACTATTCTTCAGTTAGAAATTGGTTTCCCGATGTGGTTTTTGACCATAGGACCTTGATGGACTATCGCTACCAGGATTGCATCAACCTTATGGCTGTTGGAATCCGATTTGCAGATGCCGTGCATACCGTATCCCCGTCCTATAAGGAAGACGTAATGAAGCCAAGCTCGCCCCCAGAGTTTATTGGTGGAGAAAGTCTGGAGCAGGATTTACGTACTGCCGATGAGGAAGGAAGATTGTTCGGGATTTTGAACGGGTGTAATTACAAGAACATCAATATAGAGGAAAAAGGGTTTATTTACCGTAATACCGTCAAGGCCCTGTTCCGATGGTTGCAAGAAGAATCCAAGAAGTACAAAGCGGACTTTTTGGCCCATACCGGGGAGAAGATCATGGAATATGTGGATAATCGACCCAAGTTCATTGCTTCCAGTGTGGCTAGACTTACAGAACAGAAATTCTACTTTTTTAGACGGTCTCCGGAGGCATTTGTGGAGATTTTAAAGAAACTGGAAAAGGTGGATGGGATTTTTATGCTGTTGGGTACTGGGGCTCCAGAATATGAAGAATTGTTCAGGCAATTGAGCTATGAACATAAAAACTTCGTTTTTACCAATGGGCAATCCGAAAGTCTGATAGACTCGATTTACCTGGAATCCGACCTCTATTTTATGCCGAGCCTATTTGAGCCTTGTGGTATTAGCCAGATGTTGGCCATGCGAAATGGAAATCCCTGTTTGGTGCACCACACTGGTGGACTTAAGGATACGGTTAAACACATGAAAACGGGCTTTGCCTTTGACGGTGATACGTATGACGAAAAGATAAAGAGCATGTTGGATGGTTTTGATCAGGCGTTGGATATGTTCCAAAATGATAAACCGGCTTGGAAAAAAATGCAGACTGCCGCCAAAAAAATGAGGTTTACTTGGGAAAAATCGGTTGACAAGTACTACAAAGACCTCTATCAGTTGGATACGGAATAGGCTGTTTGAAACTTAACATTTATTTGTGTTTTTGCTGGCCTAGAAAGGGTGCCCAGAAATTGTTAATGGCTGCGCTTTTTCGTAATTTTCACCTTCTGTTTTATTAATCCTTTATCAGTTAAAATGTCGGACAAAGCAATACTCGAATATGCAGGTGAGAAATACGAATTTCCAGTTATCAAAGGCTCTGAAAATGAGCACGCTATTGATATCAAAACCCTCCGTGGCACTAGCGGGATAGTAACTTTGGACCCGGGGTACAAGAATACCGGTTCCTGTGAAAGTGCCATTACCTTTTTGGATGGGGAAAAGGGAATTCTGCGTTATCGAGGATATTCTATCGAAGATTTGGCCGAAAAAGCTGATTTTTTGGAAGTGGCCTACCTTTTGATTTTTGGAGAACTTCCCAATAAGGAACAACTGGAGACATTCCATAACGATATTAAGGAGGAGTCCCATGTGGACGAGGAAATGAAAAAGATTTTGGATGCTTTTCCAAAATCTGCACACCCTATGGGCGTACTGTCTTCATTGACCAGTGCCCTGGTAGCATTCAATCCCACATCGGTTGATGTTTCCTCAGAAAAAGCAATGTACCGTTCCATTGTACGTATATTGGCCAAATTCCCGGTTTTGGTAGCTTGGACTCAGCGAAAGAAAAAAGGACTGCCTCTGGATTATGGGGATGATAGCTTAGGATATGTGGAGAACATCCATAAAATGATGTTCAAGAAACCCAGTCAGGAATATAAAAGGGATGGTATTGCCATTGATGCTTTGGATAAGCTACTCATATTGCACGCAGATCATGAGCAAAACTGTTCCACTTCCACAGTTCGGATAGTCGGTTCTTCGCACGCTGGATTGTTTGCATCCCTATCTGCGGGAATTTCTGCCCTTTGGGGTCCCTTGCACGGAGGTGCCAACCAAGCTGTATTGGAAATGTTGGAAGCCATTCAAGAAGATGGTGGAGACACCAAAAAATATATGGCCAAAGCCAAGGATAAAAATGACCCTTTCCGTTTGATGGGCTTCGGTCATAGAGTGTATAAGAACTTTGACCCAAGGGCCAGAATCATCAAAAAGGCTGCAGATGAGGTTTTGGGAAATTTGGGTATCGATGATCCTATTTTGGATATAGCCAAAGGCTTGGAAAAGGAAGCTTTGGAAGATGAATACTTTGTAAAACGCAAGTTGTATCCCAACGTGGACTTTTACTCAGGGATAATCTATAGGGCCCTGGGAATTCCAACAGAAATGTTTACGGTAATGTTTGCTTTGGGAAGGTTGCCAGGATGGATTGCCCAATGGAGGGAAATGCGTTTACGTGGAGAGCCCATAGGACGTCCTAGACAGGTTTACATTGGCGAAAACCACAGATCCTTTGTTTCTGTGGACAAAAGATAATATAGTGTACATATCAAAAGATGGAGAGGCGGCTTTGGGGTCGCCTTTTCATTTGGCATTTTTCTCTGGAGTGTCTGATGTAAGATTTAAGGATTTGTCCAGTTGGTAACAAATTCGCATAGCTCCTAAAAGATAATAGGTCTTCGCTTCAGATAGGGAATCGGATTGCAGGGTGTTCCTATATTTATTGTATGCAGCATGCAAGAATTGGTGGGCTTCCAAAGCGGTAAGATTGTTTACAACGGAATCCATGGATTGCCTGTACTTTTTCAAGGAACTGTCCATCTCTCCAAATGTCAAAGAACCTTCCAAATTGGATTGAGGCTGCTTTGTTAAATGCTTGGACAGATCCAGTGAATCAATACAATCGGAATATTTGGTGGATTGGTCAGGGGCATTGGGAGCCGGACCCCCAAAAGTAATTGGGAGGGAAACTTTTTCAGGGAAAATGCTTAAGGAGGCCAAACCAAGGCTCACCGCTACTATAAAACCGATGAATAGAACAATCTTTTTCATCCAAGGACTGTTTCTTCATTTAAAGTTAGTATTATCCCAAGTATTTAAGGTAGGTTTGAACAGGAATTTTTGAAAATAAATCAAATACAATATACTAATAATCAACTAGTTAAATAAAACTAAGGGATTTAGCATTTACTGTTCCAAAAAGCCCCTGTGCAACTATGATATTTTCTATTTGGTGAAGTGGAAAATCGCTTGCAAAGCACTAGTTTTGCCATAGTATTTTTGAGGATTTCCTCCCATTACGGATAGTGACGCATCCTTTTGGAATTGAAAATTGAAACTATGATGCAATTGCATGTTGAAAATGAAACCAGCCCATTAAAGGCGGTTATCTTGGGTACGGCCGAAAGCTGTGGTCCAGTACCCAAACCGGAAGAAGCTTATGACCCAAAATCCTTGGAGCACATTTTAGCAGGAACGTATCCAACCGAAGCGGATATGGTCAAGGAAATGGATGCTTTTGCCCAAGTGTTCCACAAACATGGAGTTACAGTTTACAGGCCTGATGTGTTGATAGATTGCAACCAAATTTTCTCAAGGGACATTGCCTTTGTAATAGAAGATAAATTGTTTCATTCCAACATTCTGCCAGATCGCGAACGCGAATTTGAGGCGATTCATGGGGTACTTGAAAAAATAGACCCCAATAAAATTATCAGACCTCCCGAAGAAGTGCATATTGAAGGAGGGGATGTGATGCCCTGGAACGATTACATCTTTGTAGGGACGTATACTGGAGCTGATTATCCAGACTATATCACGGCACGGACCAACAAAGAGGCCGTGGAATTCCTAAAAGCACAATTTCCACATAAAACTGTAAAGGCTTTTGAGCTGCGAAAATCCAATACCAATGCCAAAGAGAATGCGTTGCATCTGGATTGCTGTTTTCAACCCGTGGGCAGGGACAAGGCCATTCTACACAAAAACGGCTTTTTAGTGGAAGAAGAGTACCAATGGTTGGTGGATTATTTTGGAAAGGAGAACATTTTTGAGATTACCAAGGACGAAATGTATCAAATGTTCAGCAATGTATTTTCCATTTCACCTGAAGTTGTGGTTTCGGAACAAAACTTTACCCGCTTGAACAACTGGTTGCGCGAGCAAGGTTTTACCGTGGAGGAAATTCCCTACGCAGAGATTGCCAAACAGGAAGGACTGCTTCGTTGCAGCACCATGCCCCTGATACGAAGCTGAACAGGTTGCAATTATAGGTAGCTTTCCAAATTCTCCGTCATTACAATGTCAATGGGGAATAGTTTTTTCTTTGGCACCACATTGTTGTAAAGTAGTTGTTCTGAAAGCAAACTGATGCAAGCATCACCTTGCATCTTTGGGTTTTGGTTCAAAAGGATGTTGATATTACCCTGTTGCAATTGCGCTATATTTTTGGGGACCAAATCATAGCCAATGACTTTAATGTTGGAATTCTCGTTCAGATATGCTGACAGTAGATGGGTCTTAGAGGTGGTGACATAGATTCCAGCGATTTCTGAAAAAATGGATTCCAAACTTTCTGGAAAGTTGTCGGAGCCAAAAGAAACCGCCTCAATTTCCAAGTCCGGATTGCGCTCACTGAAATAGGCCTTAAACCCACTTTCTTTATCCCGCAAATGAATCGCATGGTCGGTATCAACACCAAGATGGGCAATCAGGATTTTCTGCCTGGGCCTATGCTCAATGATATGGTCCATCAGTTGTGCGGCAAGTCTTCCGCTCATTTTATAGTCTTGTCCCACAAAGGTCGTATGGTCGATTTCTTCAATTGGGGTGTTGATTAGCCCAATGGGAATACCCTTCTTTTCAACTTGTGAAAACAGTGCTTTAAGTTCTTCGTAGAATATTGGGGCAATCAAAATCGCACTCGGATCTAACAGCATTGCCTCCTTCAACATTTTTTCAAAACTTTCTTTACTTTTCTGATAGCGGAAATAATTGAGCATGATTCCAAATTGGGTCAATTTTTTTCCTGCTTCCGCTATGCCCTGGGCGCATTGATCCCAATATATATCCTGTTCATTGTGCTTGGGGATAACCACCGCTATGGTAAGGTCTTTATGTCGTTTTAAAGATCGGGCGATCAGATTGGGTTTATAGTCTATTTCTTTCAGAACCTTTTCTACTTTCTCCCTTGCCTTTGCTGAAACATTACCCCTGTTGTTAACTACCCTATCCACAGTACCTCTGGAAACTTGGGCAAGTTTGGCAATATCTTCAAGTGTGTATTTTTTAGGCTGCACGTAAGGATAATTAGTTCTAATGGTAATACCCGATAGGATTTCAAACGGAATTGAACGGCATGTTAGATCCAATCCATCTTTTCCTATCCATGGACCAAAGTAGTGAAGTTATAAACGTTTAGCAATAAATAAAAAAGCAAAATCCATAATAAAAAATTAAGATATTTCATGAAAATTACGTTTCTATTAATAAATACATAATTGTGCTCGTGAACAATATGAGATATATCAAAAAAATGTAGATTTGCTCAGTCTGGTCTTCTCTCGATTAAGAGTAAAATCATAGCTGTAGTGCAAACAACCTTTAACAATCAAGCACCTTAATGGAAATCTCGAACATTGATATCGCCATCGTCCTTGCTTATGTGATAGGAGTGCTGGTGCTCGGATTTTATCTTTCTAAAAGGGCTTCAAAGAATTTAGAGTCCTATTTTTTGGGAGGTAACCAACTTCCCTGGTACTATTTGGGTTTGAGCAACGCATCCGGCATGTTCGATATTTCAGGAACTATGTGGACAGTTGGCATCCTGTTTGTCTATGGGCTTAAAAGTACTTGGTTGCCTTGGCTCTGGCCTGTTTGGAATCAGGTTTTTGTATTTGTTTACTTGGCCATTTGGATGCGACGATCCAATGTAATGACAGGGGCTGAGTGGATCACCTTCCGTTTTGGAGATGGAAAAGGAGCCAAACTGTCGCACATCATCATCGTCATTTTTGCCGTTATCAGTGTTCTTGGATTCATCGCCTACTTTTTTGAGGGAATAGGAAAATATTCCACTTCCATTTTGCCTTGGGATTTGGGCTTTGACTTTTTGGGTTATCACGTTTCGTCTGCAAAAAGCTACGCTTTGTTGATTTGCGGCCTCACTTCCCTCTATACGGTGAAAGGAGGAATGCATAGTGTTGTGGCCACGGAGGTTATGCAATTTGTGATCATGACCATAGCCTGTATTGGGGTTGGGATTATTGCATATAACATGGTGGATGCCGGTCAAATAGAAAAGGTTGTCCCATCTGGCTGGAAGGACTTAATGTTCAGCTGGAACTTGAATCTGGATTGGAGCAATGCTGCCTTTCCGCAGGTGAATTCCAAAATCGCGAAAGATGGCTTTGATCTCTTTGGACTGCTTTTTATTTTGATGGTGCTCAAGGGAATTTTTGCCTCCATTGCAGGCCCTGTGCCTTCCTATGATATGCAACGGATTTTGGCCACAAAGACCCCTGGGGAAGCCGCCAAAATGAGCTTTTTGACCATTTGCGTGCTCTACATTCCCCGTTATTTTATGATTGTTGGTTTCACGGTATTGTCTCTTGTGTATTTAGGTCCTGAGCTTCTGGCAATGGGAGAGAACATCGATTTTGAACAAGTGCTGCCCATGGCCATCAACAAATTCCTTCCTGTAGGCTTAAAGGGTCTTATGTTGGCTGGGTTTTTGGCTGCTTTTATGGGTACTTTCGCTGCTTTTGTGAATGCAGCACCTGCCTATCTGGTCAATGATATCTATAAGAAATATATCAACCCTGGAGCAACGGATAAGCGCTTGGTTAGGTTAAGCATATGGTCTTCCTTGGGCATGGTCATGGTGGGCATTGTTTTTGGATTGAATGCAAGCTCCTTAAATGAACTGATCTTATGGTTAAGTTCTGCCCTGTATGGCGGATACGTGGCTGCCAACGTATTGAAGTGGATTTGGTGGCGTTTTAGTGGAAACGGATATTTCTGGGGTATGCTCTTTGGACTGATAGCGTCCACGGTCAAATTGTTTTTCTTCCCAGAATATGTGGACATTTTTGTATTCCCTATCATATTCCTGTTTTCCTTCTTGGGCTGCATCATTGGAACCTATATGGAGCCGCTTCCAAATCGGGAAAAAGTAAAACAGTTTTACAAGCAGACGAAACCTTGGGGATTTTGGGGCCCCATAAAAAAGGAAGTCATGCAAGAAGACCCGTCCTTTGTTCCCAACATGGATTTTAAACGCGATACATTTAATGTGGTTGTGGGAATCATTTGGCAAATGGCCCAGGTGGTTATCCCTATCTACTTTATGCTTCGTGAAAACACCGAAATGGTCATTTGGTCCGCCATATTGATTTTGACCAGCTATTTGCTCAAAAAATTCTGGTGGGATAACCTTAAGAATATGGACTAGATGGATAGAGGTTTAATGATTAGCGCCACTTTTTTGGATGAAGTAAGCCATGATATTCCACACCAGAATTGGGGCAGAAAGGAATGGGATGCTGATTTTAAGCATATGAAACAAATGGGCATTAATACAGTGGTGCTCATTCGTTGTGGCTATCAAAAATTCCTTGCCTATCCATCCCCATATCTTATAGAAAATAAAGCCTGTTTTACCCCTCCAGTGGATTTGGTCCAACAATTTTTAGAGCTCTCGGAGAAGTATGATATGGACTTCTATTTCGGAACCTATGATGGTGGGGAGTATTGGAAAACGGGAGATATGACCCATGAGATTGAGGTGAATCTTCAAATTATTGAGGAAGCCTTTAAAATGTATGGGCACCATAAGAGTTTCAAAGGATGGTACATAAGTCTGGAATTAAGTAGAAAGACGAAAGGTGCTATTGCGGCCATTGCGCAATTGGGCAAGCACTGCAAAACGGTCAGCAATAATCTTCCGGTTTTGATTTCCCCTTGGATTGACGGTAAAAAAGCCGTAATGTCTTCGGAAGGTTTTACAACCAAAGACAATGCAATCTCCTTGGAGGAACACGCCCAAGAATGGGACGAGATTTTCCAAGGAATTAAAGGAGCGGTGGATATCGTAGCCTTCCAAGATGGTCATGTGGATTATGATGAACTTGAAGAATATTTGGTAGTCAACAAGAAACTGGCTGATACCTATGGAATGCAATCCTGGTCCAATATTGAATCTTTTGATCGGGATATGCCCATTAAATTCCTGCCCATTAAGTTTGAGAAGTTGTTGTTGAAAATACAAGCGGCCCAACGGGCTGGCTGTAAAAAGGCAATTACATTTGAGTTTTCCCATTTTATGAGTCCGCAATCTTCCTACTTGCAGGCAGGTCATTTGTACAATCGATATATGGAGCACTTTGACGATTCCCTTAAAACCAACAAAAGGTAGGTAGTTTGAAAAAATATGCCCAACTATACCGTTCGGAGCTTTTGGAGCAGGTCATTCCATTTTGGGAGCGATTTTCGGTGGATAAGGTAAACGGAGGCTATTTTACCTGTTTGACTCCGGAAGGTACGGTATATGATACGGACAAATTTGTTTGGCTGCAAGCACGACAGGTTTGGATGTTCTCTAAATTGTACAATTCCTTGCACCCTAATGCAAGCTGGAAAACAATGGCCAAAAAGGGCATCGAATTTTTGGAGAAATATGGTAGAGATGAAGGTGGAAATTGGTACTTCTCCCTAGATCAGAAAGGGAGGCCCTTGGTGCAACCTTACAACATTTTTGCGGATTGTTTTGCCGCTATGGCATTTGGTGAATACTACAAAGTGGAGGGAGATGAGGCCTATGCTAAAATTGCTTTTGACACCTTTCAACATATTTTGGCAAGACAACACAACCCCAAGGGGGAATACAACAAAAAATACCCTGGAACCCGAGATCTTCAGGACTTTGCCCTGCCCATGATCCTTTGCAATTTGGCCTTGGAATTGGAACACCTATTGGACGGAAAACAGGTGGAAGAATTAACAGATGCTGTTATTGACCTAATCATGAACCAGTTCTACGATGCCAAAACAGGTCTGGTTTATGAAAAGGTATCATCAACAGGTGAATTTGTAGACAGTTTTGAAGGAAGGTTGATAAACCCCGGACATGCCATCGAGGCCATGTGGTTTGTAATGAATGTTGGTTTAAAAAGAAAGGACCAGCAATTGGTGAACAAAGCGGAGGCAATCATGTATCAACAACTGGAAAACGGCTGGGATGAAACTCATGGAGGTATTTTTTACTTTATGGATTCCAAAGGTCATCCGCCTGAAAAACTGGAATGGGATCAAAAATTATGGTGGGTACATCTGGAAACTTTGGTGGCATTGGCCAAGACGTACGCCTTTAACCAAAGTCCCAAGGCCGAAGCTTGGTTTCAAAAAGTGCATGATTATACCTGGAATCATTTTAGGGATCCGGTTAACGGAGGGGAATGGTATGGTTATTTGAATCGCACGGGAGAACTTTTGTTACGTTTAAAAGGAGGCAAATGGAAAGGTTGTTTTCATGTGCCCCGTGCTTTGTATGAGATTTCAAAAGCATTGGATCGGTAAGCTCAATATCAATGAAAACACTAAGCTGTAGAAAACATCTAATACTATTCATCGCGGTACTGACTTTTGGCCTTGGTTTTTCGCAATCACGAAAAGGGGTATGGCTTACCGATGTGGCAAGCACGGCACTGGATTCCAAAGCAAGCATTCAAGAGGCCGTCTCCAGATGTAAGGCCATAGGATTGGAACACATCTATGTAGTGGTATGGAATCGGGGATATACGATATACCCCAGTGAGGTAATGGAAGAACAATTTGGAATCAAGGTAGCTCCTAGGTTTTCAAAATTTGATGTGCTACGGGCCCTAATAGATGAAGCACACAAGGAAGGTTTGCAAGTACACGCCTGGTTTGAGTTTGGATTCTCTTCCAGTTATCAAGAGGAAGATGGGGGACACATCCTGCGGAAAAAACCAGAATGGAAAGCCATCGATGTGGATGGAAATCTGGTATCCAAAAATGGATTTCAATGGATGAACGCGTTTGATCCAGAAGTTCAGGATTTTTTATTGTCCTTGATTGTTGAGGTGGTTAAAAAATATGATATCGATGGAGTGCAAGGGGATGATAGACTTCCGGCCAACCCTTCCACCTCGGGTTATGATACCTATACTGTCTCGGAATATAAAAAGGAACACAACAATCAGCTCCCTCCCAAAGACTACAGGGATAGCTCTTGGGTTGATTGGCGAGCGAAGAGACTAAACCTATTTGCTGAGAAGATTTATAAAACGGTCAAAGACATCAATTCGGATGTCCAAGTGACCATGGCTCCAAGTATTTTTCCATGGAGCAAGGAGGAATACCTTCAAGATTGGCCAACCTGGGTGCAAAATGGATGGGTAGATCAAATTATCCCGCAGGTTTATCGATACAATAGGAAAGCATATCGTTCAACACTGGAAGCTAACTTAGAGTTTATGCCCAAGGACAAAAAGAACCTATTTGTGCCTGGGGTGTTATTAAAAGTTGGGGATTATTCACCTTCCAAGCGATTTTTAAAAAGAATGATTAAAACCAATAGAGATATGGGTTTGCAGGGTGAAGTATTCTTTTTTTATGAAGGCTTAAAGGACCATGACGCTTTCTTCAAATCAGTATATCCAAAATTGTAGATCGAATGAAAAAAATCATTGGACTTATCGTTTTTAGCATGGCTTTTGTTCTCGCCAATGCACAAAAGGAAGTAGATATAGTTATTGTCGGTGGAGGAGCTGGAGGCACGTCCGCCGGAATCCAAGCAGCACGTATGGGTGCCAAGGTTCAGATTATTGAAAAAACCTCGTGGTTAGGGGGGATGCTCACCTCTGCGGGAGTTTCGGCAATAGACGGAAATCACAAAATGCCATCGGGGATTTGGGGCGAATTCCGCCAAAAACTATATGATTATTATGGAGGACCCAAGGCTGTTGCTACGGGATGGGTCAGTCACACTCTTTTTGAACCCTCCGTAGGGAAGTCGATTTTAACAGAAATGGCCAACCTTGACAATCTAGAAATTGAGTACAAGGCCAGCTTTGATCGTATCGAAAAAATGGAAGACAAGTGGCTGGTGCGGTATAAAAAGAAGGGCAAATCATTTTCGACCAAGGCTTCCATTCTAATTGATGCTACCGAAACGGGGGAACTGCTGCCCTTGGTTGGGGCCAATTTTCGTTTGGGAATGGATTCCAAAGCGGATACTGGGGAAAAGGAAGCACCTGAAAATGCCAATTCCATAGTACAGGATTTAACCTATGTAGCCATCCTAAAGGATGTTGGGGATGAAAAAAATCGCAGAGGCCTTGTAAAAAAACCAAAAAACTACAACGCTGATGCCTATACCTGTGCCTGCAAACGAGAGGGAGGTGAAATGTTTGGCTCCGTAGCGGATTGTGATCAAATGTTGACCTATGGGAAATTGCCGAATGACAAATACATGATCAACTGGCCCAATTGTGGGAACGACTTTTTTGTGGATTGGCAGGAAATGACCCAAGACCAGCAAGAAGAAGCATTGAAGCAGGCAAAGGATTTTACCCAAGGGTTTGTGTACTATATCCAAAATGAATTGGGCTACAAAAATTTAAGATTGGCCAATGAATTTCCCACTAAAGACAATTTCCCAATGATTCCGTACCACAGAGAGGGGAGAAGGGCCAAGGGAAAAACCTTTTTGGTCGTGGATCATTTGGAGCGCCCCTATGATTTTAAACTGTATAGAACTGGCGTGGCTGTTGGGGATTACCCTATTGACCATCATCATGATAAGAATCCAGATGCTCCAAAAATCGAATTCATCAACATCAAGGTTCCGTCGTACTCCATTCCCATGGGCAGTTTGGTTCCGGAACAGGTAGATAACTTTTTGGTTTCTGATAAGAACATCAGTGTGTCCAACATAGTCAATGGAACCACTCGGTTGCAACCTGTGGTCTTGGGTATTGGACAGGCTGCAGGAACCATTGCGGCCATAGCGGTAAAAAAGCAAACAACTACAGCGGATGTCTCCATTAGGCAAGTACAGCAAGCACTATTGGAGACCAAAGCCTATATCATGCCGTATGTTGATGTTGCACCAGATGATAACGCCTTTGGAGCCATACAGCGAATAGGAGCTACAGGGATTCTCAAGGGATTTGGGATACCTTACAAATGGGCCAACGAGACCTGGTTTTATCCTGAAAGGATTGTCTCGGAATTTGAGTTGAAAAATGGCCTGTTGCCCCTATATCCGAAGTTAAAGAATGAACATGCTTCTGGAGCAGGTGTTACCCCGCTGTTCCTGGCAACAACCTTAAACAAGGTTAATAAAGGAATCACCTTGGATGCCATTAAGGAAATTTGGGATTCAGAAGGCATTGAAATCCCATTTTCCATATCTACACAACTTGACCGACGTACAGTTAGTGTTCTGGTGGACAAGATGTTAAATCCCTTTGGGATTGAGGTGGATTTTCACGGAAATTTCAGATAAAAAAAGTCTTTATTGAGACTTTTTCTTGCCTAAAATTGTTGCAATTGCACGTATATTTACCCTTGCAAATAAAAAGAAAAGATAAGCGAGCAATGCAGATTACCAATACCATTTTAATGGTTCGTCCGGCCACCTTTCGCTCCAATGAGGAAACGGCCGTGAACAATTATTATCAAAAGTCCAACGTAGATTTAAGCGAAGCCGAGCTTTTGGAAAAAGCCCAGTCTGAGTTTGATGCTTTTGTCGAAAAACTAAGGGACAAAGGCGTCAATGTTGTAGTGGTCAATGCAGTGGAAGCCGATGATACTCCGGATGCCCATTTCCCCAACAATTGGATATCCTTTCATGCTAATGGTACAACCGCGTTGTATCCCATGTTTGCTGAAAATAGGAGAAGGGAACGTAGGGAAGCCGTTTTGGAAACCTTGGAAGAAAAAGGATTTGCCATTGAAAATGTAGTGGACTATTCCTCAGCAGAGGCTGAAAATCTTTTTTTGGAGGGCACCGGCAGTATTTTAATGGATCGAGTGAACAAAAAAGCGTATTGCGCCTTGTCCCCACGCGCGAATGAGGAGCTTTTTATCGAATTCTGTGAGGACTTTGAGTATACCCCGGTAATCTTTACCGCCAACCAGACCGTGAATGGGGAACGTATGGCCATTTACCATACCAATGTGATGATGGCTTTGGGAGAAGATTTGGCCGTAATCTGTTTGGATAGCATAGATGACAAAAAAGAGCGCAAAAATGTGGTGAACCATTTAAAGGCAGATGGGAAGGAAATTGTTGCCATCACGGAGGAGCAGGTAACCCATTTTGCAGGGAATATGCTTCAGGTTAAAGGAGCTGATAACCAATCCTATATGGTCATGAGTGCGGATGCCTACCAAAGTTTAACACCATCTCAGCTTAAGACCATAGAAAAGCGTGGACCCATTATCTATAGTGATTTGCATTGGATTGAAACCTGTGGAGGTGGCTCGGCCCGTTGTATGATGGCTGAGGTTTTTTTGCCTAAAAGTTAAGACGGTCAGATAACAGTTCATTTCGTATCTTGATTGAGCTCTAATATAAGCCAGGGTTCAATATGGAAAGTCCAAGTAAACTTAGCACAGCATTACTGGTTTTAGGGGCGTCTCTATGTATTGGATGCACCAACCCAAAAGGTATTGTCAAGTTTGAACCGGGTAACATTTCGACAAAAGCCGTTGAGTATTCCTGTACATTTTCTTCAGACGACACGGAAATCTATTTTGCCAGAAGTGAACAAGCATGGGGCAGTGGGGATATAAAAAGTACCATTTACCATGCTAAAAAGAAAAATGGCAAATGGTCTACTCCTAAAGTAGCTTCATTTTCAGGAACCCATGACGACAGTGACCCGCACTTGACCATAGATGGCAATACGCTGTATTTTATTTCCAATAGGCCATCAGCTAACGCAACTAGATCTGCGGACATTTGGAGTGTGGCTAGAAATGAAAAAGGTGCATGGGGAACCCCCATGATTTTACCCTATCCCATAAATTCTGAAAAAACGGAATACAGCCCGCGAACAGATGGGGAAGGCAACCTCTTTTTTGCCTCGGACCGACCTGGAGGTTATGGCCAGGGAGATTTATATGTGTCCAAATTGAAAGATGGGGAGTTACAACCACCGATGAACATGGGAAATACCCTTAACTCGTCCTTTGGCGAATGGAACTTAGAGGTCAATGACAAAGGCAACCTGATTATTTTTGAGGCTTCCCAGCGGGAGACCAACGTTTCGCCCTATGGTGACCTCTATATTAGTTTTAAGCAGGACAACGCTTGGACACAACCTCAAAATATGGTAGAACTGAACACTTCCGGTAGTGACCTTTATCCTTATTTGACCAAAGATGGCAAATATCTATATTACACAAGCAGTGATAGCTTAAAAGGGAAAAGTACCCATATTTATGTTACTGAGTTTAGGAAGTTGCGCTGGAAGTATGAACAGCAGTCCAACAACTTAAAGGATTGAAGAAGATCTAAAAAGGGCCGCATTGCGACCCTTTCATTAAAATCTAGGCAGGGTTTATGGAACTTCTACCTCAAAATCACTTTCACTTTGGGTGCTTTGCCCATCCACATCTACATTGATGGGTCCCGTTTCACAGCCATCAGGAACAGTCACGGTGATACTGGTATCTGAAAAATCTGAAATGACAGCTGCTGTACCATTGAAATCCACGGTGAGCGTGCCATGGGAGAAACCAGAACCGGTAATGGTAACTTCCGTACCAGGGGTTCCCTGCATGGGTTCTATGGTTTCTATTACTGGAGGAGGAATAACAATAAAGTTTTGTTCGCTAGTGGCGATTTGACCACCTATGTTCACCTCTATTGGCCCAGTGGTTGCTTCCATGGGTACGGTAACCTCAATTTGCGCATCTGTGGAAGATGTGACTTCGGCTTCTACACCATTGAATGAAACTGCAATGGTTCCTTGATCAAATTCGGTACCTGTAATAGTTATCTTGGCACCTATTGGCCCTTCAAGAGGGTCAATTTGTGTTATGGTTGGAGGAGGGATCACTAAAAAATCTTTGTCACTAACGATGGACTGTCCAGGAGTGGAAAGCGTAATTGGCCCGTCCATAACATTCTCTGGAACTACCACCTCGATTTGGTCATCAGTAATACTTTGGATACTTGCTTGAAGGTCACTGAAATAGATGGATAGGGGTACTGCGGAAAGAAAGTTACCGCCACTTAAGGTAACGGTCTGTCCAGCAAAACTTTCAGCAGGTTCGAAACCGGAAAAGGATAGTTCCTTGCCAAAATAATAGGAACTTGTTCCTGTTATATCATCAACTCTTACTGTAATAAAGCCATGCACATCTCCTTCAGGGACAACAACTTTTAAGCCGTCGTCCGTAATTTCCGTAACTGTGGCTTCAATTCCATTGAATTTTACCAAATTTTCTTCTGGAGTGGCACCAAAGTTCTTTCCATATATAGTGACCGTTGTTCCGGTACTACCAAATCCAGGATCAAATTTTTTGATTTTCGGTTCTGGGGTCTCAATAACCGTGAAGTCTTTTGTGGAGAAGCTGATGTTGTTGTCGGAAATCAGGCTAATACGACCAGACTGTGCATTTTCAGGAACAACAACTTCAATTCCGTTTTCGGACACAGCATTTATTTTAGCAACAATACCTTCAAATTTCACCGTGATTTCCTCAGCTGATATTTCATAGTTTCCACCACTAATGTTAACAGTGGTCTTGCCAGCTTTTCCTTCAGACGGACTGAAACCGGAGATGTAAGGTAAATTGACTGCAGCAGTGTCCTTGGGGGATTCATCTTGACAGGACAAAATCAAAAGGCCTATAAATAATAGGCACAAGCAAAGTGGGGTTTTCTTTCCCATAACTTAAGAATTTAAAATTTGGGATAAAGAAAGTGTGGTGATTTGTAAATGGAGGGTACTAATTGATGGATGACCGTTTTGGGTTGACGGATCTACGAAATGCCATGCTTTTTGACATATACATCAAGCCAGCAGGGTGGAAATTTACTCCTCCTTAACCGTAAACTCCCTGATGGCCCTATTTGGTTCCATAATGGTATAGCCCTTCCAAAACTCTGGATTATAGGCCGATAAGTAAGTGGCCTTTACGGTTTCATCCTCTTCCAAGGCTTCAAAATCAGTTTTGGAGACGGTATCGGAATCATAGACCACCAATTCGTATTTTTCGGTGTTGTAATTGACCAGGTCAAGAGCCAGGGAGAGTTCGTTCTGTTTTCTTCGGCCTTTAACGTGTTTGTTCTTCTCAATCACTTTTAGCGGTCTGTCCACTCCCATTTTGCGTCCAAAAGTGAAATTCATGAACTTGAGCTGGTATTTGTCTCCATCAAACTTGGAAAAAACCGTGCTACCAAAATATTTGAGTTCTTGATAGCTAAAACCCAATAACTTAATGCTGCGTATGGTCTTTACATTTTCATAGTCCATACGCATAATGGCAAAATCCTCAATGTTCACAAAAAGCTTCCCTTGAAAATCAGCACTTCGCTTCGGGGCAAAGCCCACTACGTAAACTCCTTGGTTATCCAACTCGGAATAGCCCAAAAGTTCATACTCATAACGGTTCAATTTTTTAACCACATCCAATTTGGACTTTCCAAAAAACTGCTCGGTGATTTCGCTCAAAATATGCTTGCGGTTACCCAAAAAGTAGTTTTTTTCTGGTTTTTTGAGTTCCTCTTGGATTTCAGCGGCCTCGTCCTCATTTTCCAGAATGGAATCCACCGGCACTTTTTCCCCAAAAATCCCTGATTTGATCTTCAAATAAGAATTCGGTTTTACATTGGCTCTAAAAATGGCTTCCATTTTATCTGATAGAGCTTCCATGGATCCCTCATTGCTTTTGTCATACAATTCGGCGGCCTTTATGATTTCCAGTTTGTTTTCCTCCCCGTTTTTATAGTAATCGCCCAAAGTTTCGGTATAATAGGCCGAGTTTCTTGGGAGAATGGACACGATGCTGTCTATCAAATGCTTGTCCAGTTCCGCAATCGTGGATTTTTTGAATTCGATGTCCATTTTCTGAAGCGTGTTAAAACTGGACTGCCTCAAAAAGAAACGCTGTTTTAAGGGCTTCTTGTTGTAATTGGTGGGTAGTCGTTCTTCTACACGTTCCATAATTTCATCAACGGTCAATTCCTTATCAAAGAGATAGACCCCTGTGAGTTCTATGGCCTTGGGAGAGATGGCAATGATACTGTCTTGCAGTTGTTGCAAGCTAAAGCCCTTTTTCTGATAACCCATGGAGGAGATATAAATGGAATCAGGGGCGATGGTTTCGTCCAAAATAAAGCTGAAACGACCCTCTTCATTGGTAATCACACCCTGATGTTCCCCGTATTGGACAGTGGCGTAGGGAATTCCCTTCTGGGTTTTGGTGTCAACAAGTCGGGAACTCACAGTCTGGGCCATGCCTGAAAAAACTAGAGTTATGAAGAAGGAAAGTGCGAGTGCAACTTTGGATTGAGTCATGGGTTTGAGTTTGATGTCATAATATAGACAACCATTAAGGCAAAAAGGTTGCATCTATTTTAAGACGAATTACAGGGGAAGATGTAACAAGGATTGTTCCAGATAAGACATCTCGACTGCGCTCGATGTGACTGTTTAATCCCATTATCATTTATATGGACATGTATTTTGCAATTTGCACAAATGTTTTTTGCATTCCCTCCCTTTTTATTGAATAAAGAAGTTTTTATAGGTCTTCAATGGAAGTTGGGGTGTTGTCCGCTTTATGGTCCAACAGTTTTTTAAAAAATTTCTGGACAGCCTTGGTGTCAGATTTGACCTTGATGAAATAATGGTCTTTGTAGATCGAATAAACTGCCAAATCCCCCTTGTATATTTTGAGCTTGTAATACGGGATGATCAACCCATAGGTTTCCAAGAGGGATCGGAAGCGGACAATGATGCCTTTGGGACGAATCTCAATGTTGCAGGTATTCAAATTGTTGTCCAGAATCAGCAGGTTTTGGATTTCCATACTGGTTTCAGTAATAAAAAGTTTAGGGGAACCAATGCCACCCAATGCCCATCGCTCTTTTAATGAAAAGGGCTTCCCAACTGCGGTATCAATCTTTTGTGTTCTGGATTTGTCGTTGTAGGAGACGTTCAAAAGCATCTTTAAAATTAACCAAAATCGTTGGGTTTGTTAGGAGCAAAGCCCATTATTCTTGGTGGAAACGTACAAAAAATATGTAGTTTTGCTGGCTGAAAAGCCCAGATACATGAGTTTGCAAAAAGTTATTTCACAAAGTGTGATCAAAGCGGTGGGGGAGTTGTACCAAGTGGAACTACCAACCGTTGAATTTCAACCTACCCGAAAAGATTTTGAAGGAGATATTACCGTGGTTGTTTTTCCCATGTTACGCTTTGTAAAAGGCAACCCTGTTGAAATTGGGAACAAGATTGGCGAATATCTGCAGGAACATGTCAATGAGGTGGCCAAATTCAACGTGGTCAAGGGTTTTTTGAATCTTGTGGTCGAAGACGGTTATTATCTTGACTTTTTCAATTCCATAGTAGACCAAAAGGACTATGGATATGTAAAAACAGCATCAGAAGATGCCGTGATGGTGGAATATTCTTCCCCCAACACCAATAAGCCTTTGCATTTGGGCCACATCCGAAACAATCTACTTGGATATTCGGTTTCGGAAATTTTAAAGGCCGCCGGAAAGAAAGTGTACAAGACCCAGATCATCAATGATCGTGGAATCCATATCTGCAAAAGCATGCTGGCCTGGCAGAAGTTTGGTGATGGTGAAACCCCAGAGTCATCAGGATTAAAGGGGGATCATTTGGTGGGGAAATATTATGTAGCCTTTGATCAGGCCTATAAAGCCCAGATTGCCGAGTTGGTAAATAAAGGAACTTCCAAAGAACAAGCTGATAAGGAAGCACCCATTTTGTTGGACGCCCAAGAAATGCTTCGGAAATGGGAATCAGGGGATGCTGATACCGTTGCGCTATGGAAAAAAATGAATGGCTGGGTTTATGATGGGTTTGATATAACCTATAAAAATCTTGGAGTTGATTTTGACACCTTGTACTATGAAAGTGATACCTATCTTTTGGGCAGGGATGTGGTAAAGGATGGTTTGGAGCGTGGCGTTTTCTTTAAAAAAGAAGATGGAAGTGTTTGGATAGATCTTACCGATGAAGGTTTGGATGAGAAGATTGTACTACGATCAGACGGCACAGCAGTGTATATGACCCAGGATATTGGTACGGCCATTCAACGGGTAACCGATTTTCCGGACATCAAAGGGTTGGTTTACACGGTTGGCAACGAGCAGGACTATCACTTTAGGGTACTTTTCCTTATCCTTAAAAAATTGGGGTACCAGTGGGCACAGCAATTGTACCACTTGAGCTACGGAATGGTGGATCTACCCAGTGGAAAGATGAAGAGTAGGGAAGGCACCGTGGTGGATGCGGACGACTTGATCAGCAGTATGGAGGAAACCGCAGAGGAGATCTCCAAAGAGTTGGGCAAATTGGACGGTTACTCCGAAGAAGAGAGAAAAAAGCTGTACCGCACAATTGGACTTGGGGCACTTAAATATTATATTCTAAAGGTGGATCCCAAAAAACGAATCCTGTTTAACCCGGAAGAGTCGGTGGATTTTCAAGGGAATACCGGGCCGTTTATTCAATACACCTATGCTCGGATCCAATCGATTTTGCGGAAAGCGGAAGATGTCGGGTCGAGCGCAGTCGAGACCTCTTTGGGCTTGCACGAAAAGGAGAAGGAATTACTCAAACAAATTCAGCTGTTTCCGGAAACGGTACAATTGGCAGCGGAAAATTATAGTCCGGCATTAATTGCCAATTATACATACGACCTCGTAAAGGAGTTCAACTCCTTCTATCAGCAGGTTTCCATTTTGGGAGAACCTGACGAAAACAAAAAGCATTTTAGGGTACTGTTGTCCAGCAAAGTAGGGGAGGTCATCCAGTCGGCCTTTAGGCTTTTGGGGATAGATGTTCCCGAACGGATGTAATGGATGGACTAGGGCTTACACCAACACAAAAAGAAATCGCTGCATTGGTTTTGGCGGTTGGTTTGCTGTATGTTTTTGCCCGGGTAGGTTATCAGCAATTTTTTGGTGAACGATTCACTTTTTACAATGTACTTCATCCTGTTCGACGGATTACGGCGCGGGAACGAAATTTCATCAGTAGTTTTCTATTGCCCTATCGACAATATAATGATAAGGAACGCAAGACCTTTTTAAAACGCTTTGCCTGGTTTAAATCCAAAAAACCCTTTGTCTTCTATGGCGATATAGAGAACAAGGAGGAAATTAAGGCGTATGTATCTGCCTCGGCCATTTTGTTGACCATGGGAATGAACGATTTTAGGTTTGAGAGGTCTATTTCAAGAATTATCATTTATCCAGATAAATATTACTCCAGAATTGGGAAAAGTCATCATATTGGAGAATACAATCCAAACTTGAGAATCTTGGTTTTTTCTGCGGAGGACTTGGCCAAGGGATTTCGTATACCCAATGACAACAGGAATCTTGGCATTCATGAAGTGGCGCATGCCTTGATGTTCGAAACCAGAAAAAAAGCTTCCTGGGAAGCTCGGAGGTTCAAGGTGGGTTTGATACAAATCAAAAACATATTTGAATCTAGGGAGTTTCAAGACAAGCTATCAAACACGGACTACTTTAGAGACTATGGTATGACCAACTTCTATGAATTCTTTGCCGTAATGGCGGAGAATTTTGTGGAAAGCCCAAAGCAATTTAAATCCGAGTTTGCTGAGTTATACGATACCGTTAAAAGGATGTTCAATATGGAATTGATTTGACATATATGAGACTGACACAGATTGTACTAGCCCGTTGCAAATTTGTAGCTTCCGTGATACAAAAAACCGTCAGTTCGAGTTTTTTCAGAAGGAAAAAGTATCGAGAACAAGGGTTTTATTTTAAAATTCCAATTCTCGATATAATTTTTCAGGGTATAACCCTAAAAAACCACTCGAATTGACGAATTATTATCAACATGCGACTTGGGTTGCACTCCTGTTTTTTCAGTGCATCCTTAGCGTTGGAATTGCCCAGAAAAATACCGGTATTCACTCCCATAACGATTATGAACAACGAATTCCCTTTTGGGGTGCTTTTTCCGCTGGCGCGAAATCCATTGAAGCAGATGTGTTCTTAGTTGAAGGCAAGCTTTTTGTGGCCCATGAAGAAGAAAATATCCTTCCTGAAAGAACCTTGGAAACTGTCTATTTGCTACCGCTACAAAGAGCAAATCAAATGTATGGGCAAGAATCTTTGGATTTTCAATTGATGATTGATGTTAAGTCGGAAGCCTATACATCACTTAAGGCTATCGTTGAGCTTTTGGAAAAATACAAGTCTTATTTAAAGCCTTACAACAAAACAGGAGTTTCCATTATTATCTCTGGAAATCGTCCTCATGAGACGGACTATGCCAACTATCCGGATTTTATCCTGTTTGATTGTCAAGACATTTCAGGAATGCCAGAACAGATGTGGCCTAAAGTGGCTATGATCAGCACCAGTTTTAGGAATTTCTCCAAGTGGAACGGGAAAGAAGGCATTTCGGAAAAGGATGAAAAAAAGGTGAACGGATTTGTGGAAGCTGCCCGTAAGTTTTCTAAACCTATTCGTTTTTGGGCAACACCTGATACAGAAAACGCTTGGGATCAATTAATATCTTGGGGAGTAAACTATATCAACACGGATAAACCGGAGGAGGTACAGGCCTATCTTAAAAAGAAAGTGCCGTCCCAACATAGATAAATTAAGGTTCCCGCTATTAAAAATTGACCCTAAAACTAACATTTGGGGTAAGGCCCAAGGAGATATTTTCAACCGTTTCAACCTGATTCTCTTCCGTGAGGCGGTAGTATTTGTTCAAACTGTTTTTTCGATTGGTCATGTTCAGCAAGGACACGCCTGCATTGGCTTTTATTCTTTGGCTGATATTGAACTTGTAGATTGCTGATGCATCCATCCTAAAATAATCGTCCAATCTACTGCTGTTGGGTTCCTTGTAGTTGACTTGGGCAGGAAAAACAGAAGTGTCCACTGCCAAATCCCCATCTTGGGGCTCCGTAAAGGGCTTTCCGGACCTATAATTGATTCCAAGACTCAATTTTAGGTTGTTGTAGGTGTAGGTCCCTGCAAAGGTGAGGGTGTGCCTAATATCCAGGTTGTTGGGGAAACTGTTGGGTACAATGGCCTCAAATGTATAATCGTTTTTGTTGTAAGTATAGCTTAACCATGTGCTGTAGTTGTTTCCTTTTTTGTTGACCAAAAATTCCACACCCTTAACATCATAGCTCCCAATTTCTCCATCAAACTGGTTTTGGTTTTGAAACCCTTGGGTACTGGTACTGATCCCATCCACTTTTTTATAGAAACCGTCCAAACCAATATAGAACTTATTGGTGTCGTAGTTGATGCCTATGGACCCTTGCTTACTTTGCGTAATGGGCAAGGTGTCATCATCAGATAAAATCCAGCGTCGTTTTTCTATTCCAAGAAAGTTTTGTTCCAGGTCGATCACCTGATTGGTTGATTGACTTTTAAATTCACCGAGAGCCTCTATCCTAAAATTTGGAGCAAAGGCGTAGCTCAGATTTAATCGGGGTTCCACCAAAAATTTGGTAAAGGTTCCCAGATTTTCCATATAGTTTAAGCGCACTCCTGCTCTCCCAGCAAATTTTAGATCATCAGTTTTGTAGCCAACCCCTGAATAAGGTGCATGTATTCGAACAACTCCTTTGATTTCGCTGCTAAAAGCAGGTTGGTTGATTATGGTGGTATTGGCAATTCCCGTTTCTATATATTGATAACCGTTGTTCCACTCAAAGTTATCCGTCAGTTTGTACTTGGTGTCCAGTTTAAGAGCGGTCTCCAACACTTCGTTCCGTTGCAACAACAGCTGTATTTGGTTGGCAAAAATGCTCTCGGCATCCAAAACATACTTGGTGTAATACAGGTTTAGATTGGATGTGAAATTATTGGTCCAATCGCTATGCAATTGCCCCCCAACAGAAATGTTGGTCTGATCCAGGATACTGTTGGTACTCTCAGCATCGGTAAGGTTGGTTTCCGTATAATCTAAATTGTTGGCCATACCGATAAAATTTAGGCGTAGCTGGTGATAATCATTGATGTCATAAAGCAGTTTGCCCGTAAAATCATAAAAGAAGAAATTTTCGTTGCGAAGAATTTCATCATCTATAACCACATTGTTTGCATTGGTGACCTCACTGTCCTGGAAAGCCCTGTCGAAAAATTTGTTGTAGGTAGGGGTGTTCAAAAAGTCGGTAGTGGAACGTCGTGCGGAAAATTGGAATCCAAGTTTACCGGTTATAGGGATTTGACCATAGATGTCCCCGCTAATAAAGTTAAAGCCCGCCCCGCCTACAAAATAGTCCGTAAGCTCATTGCTGGTTTCCATTTGTATTACACTGCTTACCCCATCTCCAAATGCTGAGGGCGTGCCATTTTTGAAAACGGTGATTTTATCCGTGAGATATGGATTAAAGGCCGAAATCAAGCCAAAAAAATGCCCCGATTGGTACATTTTGATACCATTCCACAAAATTAGGTTTTGGTCATTGGTACCTCCACGAACGTTGATGTCCGATACGGTCTCATCAATACTCTTAATTCCTGGAAGCGCTTGCACGGTTTGTAGAATGTCTGGTTCTATCAAGCCTGGCAAAATGCCAAAATCTGCCGTGTTTAGGGTGATGCTGGCATCCGTTTCCTTGATAATACCCGTGGTAAGGAACTGGTAAACCACCACTTCTTGGAGTTGCTCGTAATGCTGAGCCAACAAGATTTTGGGGCAACCGCCTTTTTTCATCAACTCCTCAACGGTTATGTATCTGGTGTTAAAGCCCAAATATCGAATTTTAAGGGTTGCATTTCTGGGAATATCGGTTAACAGAAATGAGCCATCAGGGTTTGTAGCCTGGGCAATTTCGGTTCCAAAGACCTCTACTGTGGCACCCGGGACGTTGTTTTCTGCAAAATTGTCCAAAACCTGTCCGCAAACACGAACCAAGGTGCTTTTGGTAAGCGTGTAATAACGGTCGTTAAGCTTTTGGGATTTTATTTGGAGCTCGGAACCAATGAAATCCAGGATATCCTGTAAAGCCACCAGATTGGAGGGAACAGTGATGGTAATGCCTTCCAAGTCCTCATGGATATAGGAAAACTTAATGTCAAACTTCTCTTCAAGGGTCTTGATATAGGCCACAAGGGTTGCAGGTGTTCCCGATTCTACCTGTGCACTAAGATTTGGGGTCAGGAGAAGTATAAACACCAAGAAGAGGCCTAATTGGCTGCTAAGGAGTCTTTTCAGCATAGAAAAGTACATTATCGCCCTCAAGTTTGTAATTCATTCGAGATGGGGTGCTAATACTTTTTAACGCCATATTTAAGTCTGTGTTGCTAAAAGTTCCTGTAAATAACAGATTCTTATCAACATTTTGTGTTTTTACCTTGATATTGAACTGGCGCTCCAGTTCGCCAAGTACAAATTCCAATGGAATGCGCTCAAAGGAGCTTTCGTTGTTAACCCAGCTAGGCTGTGCGGTAATGGGTTTTGGAGCATCCACTATTTGACCCCCGATTACCACAAATGAACTACCTGCAGGCAACTGGGTTTCCTTGTTGTTGTAGGTCACACTGACCAAGCCTTCAAAACAGGTTACTTCAAAAAAGTCTTCCCTGTTTTCCACATTGAATTGGGTACCCAGGACGGCCACTGTTCCATGATCTGTGGAAACCGTGAATTTTTTTCCTTTGGCCACCTTAAAGAATGCCTCACCCTTAAGGGCTACATTTCTTTCCTCATCCCAATTTTTTTCGCTGTAAGAAATTCTGGAGTCCGCATTTAAAAGGATTTCCGAATTGTCCGGAAGAATTACTTCAGTACGCTCCGCCAACTGTGTGCTAACGGATTCATCCAAAGTGTTTACATAGAAATAAGAACCTGTCAACAAAATAGCAATGGCCGCTGCCACACGCAAGAACTTCTTAAACGGGTGCAGGGCAACCACTTTTGGGGCGGCCCCAATGCGCTCGTCCATAAGCTTTTGAAAAGCTTGGTCCGCATTGAATTCAGGAGCTTCCATGGTACTGGAAACCTCCTTGAGCTTATTGTAGGAAGCATAGGCATCGGACTTTTTAAACTCCGATAGCTCCGCTTCAGAAAGCTCTCCGCTAAGCCATTTTGCCAAATAATTTTCTTGCATGATTTCTATGCTTTACACATTAATAACAACTCACTTCCAATTTACCCTACTTTTTCAATTAACAATGATCAATGGGCAATGTACAATGAAACTGTCTCCCGACTTTGAGAACCCCAAATTTTTCATTTTTCATTTTCCATTTTCATTCTTAATTATACATTGGTCACTGCTCCTTGTAATTAGATTCCATCAATCTGCTCCCTAAGGGTTTTTAGTGCCAAGTGCATCCGTTTTTCTATGGCCTTTACGCTCACCCCTTCCATTTCTGCAATTTCGGCGTATTTTTTACCATCTATTCGATTCAATAAAAAGGTGGTGCGCTGGTTTTCAGGCAAATCGTTCAGGGCTTTGTCCAATTTTTCCTTGTACTGTTGTTCCTCCATCAAGAACTCAGGGGATTCATTGGAGTGTTCCAAAGTGGGGGCAGCGTACTTCAACCGCACCTTTTCGGCTTTGAGCACATTTAAATATAGATTGTTGGCCACGGTATATAAATAGGACTTGGCCTTCTCCGGAACCACCTTGGCGCAATTCTCCCAAAGCTTCACAAAAGCCTCCTGCACAGCATCATGCGCCTTCTCCTCATTGCCAAACTTATAATATATATAGTTGAATACCGTTTTGGAATTAGCCTTGAAAACGGAGCTAAAAACCTGCTCTTCGCAAACGTTGTCCATTTAGGAGGTTTAGTTTTGACCAAAGATATTTGAAAAAAAACAAAGATGAAGTAGGGTTTTTTATCGGTGAGTTGTTTTATGATTGAATTCTAACTAAAAATCCAAATCGTTATGAAAAAGTTGATAAACTTAATGTATGCCGGCTTTGTGCTAATGGCCCTTACATTTACCTCCTGTCAAGATGAGTTTGAAGAGGTGACAGGTGGTACGGAAAATGAGACCATCCAAGCTAATTCTTCCACGGCCTTGTTAATAGAGAAAACATCTTCCAATGATGGTTCTTATGACAATATTGTGGATGGTGCCAGTTGTATAGCACTTAAGTTTCCTTACACCGTTGAAGTAAACGGTATAGAAGTTAGCATTGATTCCCGTGAAGATCTTCACACTATTGAAGATATTTTTGATGAAGTGGATATTGATGATGATATCCTGGAAATTATTTTCCCTATTACAATTACCCTAGCTGATTTTACCGAAGTAGTTATCGAGAACATTGAACAACTTCGTGAGTTGGCTGCCGAATGTAAGGAAGGTGGAGATGATGATGACATTGAATGTATAGACTTTGTATATCCTATTACCTTGTACACTTTTGATATCAATGTGCAGCAGACCGGTGAAGTCACCGTTGAGAGTGATGAGCAGTTGAGAAGGTTCTTTGCTGGATTGGAAGGTGACGCCCTTGTGAGCATTCAGTTCCCTATTACTTTGAAAAAATATGACGGTACCGAAATCGTTGTGGACAGCAACGCAGAATTGGCCCGAGCATTGGAATTGGCCAAAGATGAGTGTGATGAGGATGACGACAATGATTATAATGATGACGATTTTGATGAAGAAAGGTTCGATTTCTGTTTGACCCAATGCCCATGGAAAGTAATGGAGGTTGTTCGGGATGAAGTGAACCAGACCGATCAGTACTATGCCCGTATCATGATATTCAATGAAAATGGTACCGTAAGTGTTTCCGATGGAAGTGGGAATATGGTAGAAGGAACTTGGAGCAGTAGTTTTACTGATCGTGGACCGCTATTGACCTTGGAGTTTGAAACATTGGTTGACTTTAACTTGGAGTGGCTAGTGTACGAAATTGGTGATCATACCATCAAATTGTACAATGAGAACGGTAACAAGATCATTCTTAAGCAACTTTGTGAAGATGACCTACCAGGACCTGATACCTTGCGCGAAATCTTGAAGGAGTGCGAGTGGATCATTAAAAAAGTGAAAAACCAAGGTGAGGAAATTGACAGATTGCTAGGTTGGGAATTTAAGTTCCATGCCGAAGGTGTTGTAACCTTGAGCAACGGAATAAACACCTCAGAGGGAACTTGGGACATTGGACTTAACAGCGAATTGGTACTCTCCTTGATGATTACCATGGGCGATGAGCCAGGAGTAAGTTTTGAGTGGCCGCTTAGGGACCTGGATGATCACCGACTTAAATTTGACGTTGAAGAAGTGGGTTATGAGTTGACGTTACTCCGAGTGTGTGACGATAATGCCAACGACGGAGATGTTACCGAAATCAGAAGTGCCATGAAGGATGGTACTTGGGTAGTGGCCCTGTACGAAGAAGACGACATGAACAAGACGGAGGATTTTGCTGGTTTGGACTTCTACTTCAATGAAATGCATCAGGTAAACGTGGACGAAAACGACAATCCAATCATCCAAGGTGTTTGGAGAGTTTTAAGAGGAGATGATAACTATTTAAAATTCTTCCTCAGCTTTGATCACGATGGTAAATTCAATGACATTACCGATGATTGGTATATTGAATCCGTGACTGCCGGTCGTATTGAGCTGGTACACGAAGATGAAAATTCGACTGAAACTTTAGTTTTCGAGAAATTATAAGATTTTCCCCTATCTTTTTTTGAAAAGGACGGCTCTCCCCAAAGCCGTCCTTTTCTTTTTATTCTTAAATTTGTCCCTCCTTTAAAATGACGGGAACACATGTTCGATAATTTAAGTGAAAAGCTGGATAAGGCACTTCACGTCCTAAAGGGACGTGGCCAAATAACCGAGATCAATATAGCGGAAACGGTTAAGGAGGTCCGTAGGGCCTTGTTGGATGCCGATGTCAATTTTAAGATTGCCAAGGAGTTTACCAATAAAGTACGGGAAAAGGCCTTGGGGCAAAACGTGTTGACCACCTTGCAGCCAGGCCAGCTCATGGTTAAGATCGTTAAGGATGAGCTTACCCAATTGATGGGAGGTGATGCTGAGGAAATTGATTTGTCCGGGAACCCTTCTGTGGTACTAATGTCCGGTTTACAAGGTTCGGGTAAAACCACCTTTTCTGGAAAATTGGCCAATTATCTTAAAAATAAGAAGAGCAAAAAGCCGCTATTGGTCGCCTGTGATGTATATCGTCCTGCAGCTATAGACCAGCTGCATGTGGTTGGGGAGCAAATCGGTGTGGAGGTATATTCTGACCGGGAGAATAACGACCCTGTGGCCATCGCCAAGGCTGGGGTAAAGCATGCCAAATCCGTTGGTTGCAATGTGGTGATCATTGATACCGCAGGTCGTTTGGCCGTGGACGAGCAAATGATGACCGAGATTGCCAATATTCATAAGGCCATTGAACCCCAGGAAACACTTTTTGTGGTCGATTCCATGACAGGACAGGATGCTGTGAACACTGCAAAAGCATTTAATGACATCCTTAATTTTGATGGGGTTATTTTGACCAAGTTGGATGGTGATACCCGCGGTGGTGCAGCCATATCCATTAAGTCTGTTGTAGATAAGCCCATCAAATTTATCGGTACAGGGGAAAAGATGGAAGCCATTGATGTTTTCCACCCTTCACGTATGGCCGATAGGATTCTGGGGATGGGGGATGTGGTTTCCCTTGTGGAACGGGCCCAGGAGCAATTTGATGAGGAGCAAGCACGGAAAATCCAAAAGAAAATAGCCAAGAACCGCTTCGGTTTTGACGATTTTCTGAGTCAGATCCAACAAATCAAGAAAATGGGTAACATGAAGGACCTCATGGGAATGATCCCTGGAGCAGGAAAGGCTTTAAAAGGGTTGGATATCGATGATGATGCGTTTAAGCATATAGAGGCTATCATCCATTCCATGACCCCAGATGAGCGATCTACCCCTTCAAAATTAAATGCAAGCCGTAAAAAGCGAATTGCGGCTGGTAGCGGACGTACCATACAAGAAGTCAACCAGTTGTTGAAACAATTTGAGCAGATGAGCAAAATGATGAAGATGATGCAAGGTGGGGGCGGTAAAAAGATGATGCAGATGATGCAGAACATGCGATAACTTTTAAACACCAAACACCAAACACCAAACACCAAACACCAAACACCAAACACCAAACACCAATAACCAACCCATGGAAATCCTTGATGGAAAAAAAGTATCCAACCAAATAAAAGACGAAATAGCCGTTGAAGTGGCCCAAATGAAGGAACGGGACGAAAAAGTACCGCATTTGGCTGCAGTTTTGGTAGGAAATGATGGTGCTAGCCTTACCTACGTAGGGAGTAAAGTGCGCTCCTGCAAAAAAATTGGCTTTGAGTCCACTTTGATCCATCTTCCGGAAGAAACCTCAGAAGAAGAATTGTTGGGTCAGGTTCAAGCACTCAACGCAAACCCTGACATTGACGGATATATAGTTCAATTGCCCCTCCCAAAACATATAGATGAGCAAAAAGTGCTTATGGCCGTAGATCCAGATAAGGATGTGGATGGTTTTCATCCCACCAACTTTGGAAAAATGGCCCTGGATATGGAATCGTTCATTCCCGCAACCCCTTTTGGTATCATGGAGCTGTTGCGCAGGTATGACGTGGATACCTCGGGCAAGCATACCGTTGTTATTGGAAGAAGCCACATCGTGGGTAGGCCTATCAGTATTTTGATGAGCCAAAAAGGAAAGGCAGCTGATTCCACCGTAACCATTACCCATAGTAGAACCAAGGATTTAAAGAGTCTTACCCTTCAAGCGGACATTGTGGTTTCGGCACTTGGTGTTCCCAATTTCCTGAAAGCCGATATGGTCAAAGATGGGGTGGTCATTATTGACGTAGGAATAACCCGGGTTCCTGATGAATCTAGGGAGCGTGGTTATTACATTACCGGTGATGTGGACTTTGATGGGGTTAGTCAAAAGGCTTCCTATATTACCCCCGTACCTGGTGGGGTAGGACCAATGACCATTGCCATGTTGCTCAAAAACACCTTATTGGCAAGGGAAAGACATCAAAGCAAGGGCTAATCAACCCAAACTTCTACTTCTCTCCTGAACTTGCGTTTGGACTTGAGTTTGATCTTGAATCTGGTTTTCTTCCTCATCCGGAGTCAAAAAATCCAAATCATTGTCACCTTCATCGTTGGTGCAACTTGAAAGGGCCAGGGAAGAAAAAAGAAGCGTGATAAACAACAGAACAGTTTTCATAATTCACGATTTGGGCTCAAAAAATGCCTGTTCAACTTAAAATATAACGGATTGTCCTGGCCAATCTTATTTTTTCAAGCATTTATTCGATAAATTGTATGCAAATCAACTAAGATGTCTGGCACAACTAGAAACAAAATTGCATGGGTTGTATTTGCCTTTTTGGCCATAGGAGTAGGATTTTATCCCATTTTGTATTGGGTAACCTCAGAACCTTTTGGCCTTTTATTGGGCAAAGCTCCGGCACTTTTGGAAAGCCATCTTTGGAACATTGGGTTTTACGGCCATATCACCTTTGGTGGGATAGCCCTTTTGACTGGATGGTCGCAGTTCAGCAAAAAGTTAAGATCTCGGAAATTAAAGCTTCATAGAAACTTGGGTAAAATCTACGTGATTTCTGCGTTGATCAGTGGGGTTTGCGCAGTTTATATTGGATTTTATGCTACCGGTGGGTGGATTACATCTTTGGGTTTTATTGGCTTGGGATTGGTCTGGTTGTATACAACCTTCAAAGCTTATCTTGCGGTTAGGGCCAAAGATTTGGGGTTGCATCAGGGCATGATGATTTACAGCTACGCAGCCTGTTTTGCGGCAGTTACTTTGCGTATCTGGTTACCACTTTTGACTCTGGCTTTCGGAGAGTTCTTAATTGCCTATAAAATTGTGGCTTGGCTATGCTGGGTACCCAACATATTTTTCGCCTATTTCTGGGTTCGGAAAAAGGGAATTTCCCTGGTCTAACCAATTAAGGCTCCAAAATTTTAAGTTTGATATTACGGAAATCTATAGGTTGTCCTTCACTTTGAAGTGCAATAAACCCTTCTTTTAAAGGCTTTCCGTCAATTTTTATGCTTTCGTCATACCTATTGGCAACCCCACCACCTATTTGAGGATGGGTATATTCCAATACCTTTTCCCCATTTATGATGTGCGTGACCAATGAATCCCCGCGTACAATGAGCTCTGCCTTGACCCACTCATTGGGTTTGTAGGTCTTGCTGGTGGAGCTAATACAATGCCTTGGATCTATTTTTCCTTCAAAAACAACATCAGTGCCTGGGGAGCACATGTTTCCTGTGGGTCTGGCTTCCCCTTCATTGACTTCGGCAAGAAACTGCATCTCTACCGAAATGGGCCAATCCTGTTCCTTGGGCATCGTCCCGGGATCTTGGGAATGGAACATAAGTCCGCTATTAAGCACGGTATAACTTGGGGCGGTATCGTACCATGGGCTGGCAAAACGATACTCCATGCTAAGATGGTAATGGGAATAGGGGGTATTGTAATATAAATGCCCGTAACGCTCATTAAAGTCCCCCTCGTAATTATCATAACGCACTTTGATCATCCCATCCTCTACCCGGAAGGTATCCCCAAAATTATCCCCCACTTCGTAGTGATGGATTTTAACCGTCCAGTCTTCAATATCCTCACCGTTGAACAAATGAACCCAGGGATCTTCCGTTTGTGTTTGAATTTGCTCTTCGTGTTGTGCTTTGTCCGCTGTTTTGGGTTTGCAATTCAATAACAATATACAAACAGCCAGCATGGAAGCTGGAAAGACAAGATGTTTTAATCGGTTGGTCATGGAAATGGTTTTAGTTATTTTGCGAAAAGTTGAGACATATCCTTAAAGGCCTTAAACTCCAAGGCGTTTCCGGCTGGGTCTAAAAAAAACATAGTTGCTTGTTCACCCACCTCCCCTTTAAATCGGACATAGGGTTCAATAATGAAATCCACCCCTTTTTGTTTCAATGTGTTGGAGAAGCTTTCAAAGACTTCCCAAGGCAATACCACACCGTAGTGCGGAACAGGCACGTTTTTGCCATCCACCGGGTTGGTGTGTAAAGATGACTCGGATTTTGGTTTGTAATGAATGACCAATTGGTGACCAAAAAGATTAAAATCTACCCAATGGTCACTGCTTCGTCCTTCTTCGCAACCTAAAACCTCTCGATAAAAGGTTCGACATTCCGCAAGATTATGAACGGGAATGGCAAGGTGAAATGGTGTGATGTAATGCATAAGCAATAAAAGTAAAGTGCATTGGCCAACCGTGCAAATTGAATTGGAGTTTAGAAGCCCATCAACAGCTAATTCCAAGATTCTATAACATTCATGGTTTATGATGTGTTGGTGGTATAAAAAAATTCGCACATCACGCAATTGTGTTTACCTTTAGTAGCTGTCACTATAACCAATTGAATTACAAATTAAAATGAAGAAAATTGCCGTTCTGGTATCGCTACTGATTGTAGGTGCCTGTAAAGAGGGAAGTAAAGCTGTTGCTGAAAAAGCGGATGTCAAGGAAACCAATTCAACATCCGATGAGTGGATCTATCTTTTTGATGGAACCAGTACCGAAGGTTGGCGTGCATATAACGGGGATGCACTCCCTCCGGGTTGGACCATTAAGGACAGTACACTGACATTTGACACAGAACTCGGCCTGGAACAGGACTATAAAGGGGGCAAGGACATTATTTACGGTGCCGAGGAGTTCGATAATTTTGAACTTTATCTGGAATGGAAAATCCCAGAAGGTGGTAATAGCGGAATCTTTTATCACGTTAAGGAAGGTTATGATGGTCCACCGGTAGTTTCACCTGAATATCAACTTATCGATGATGAAAATTATGCCAAAATACACGATTTGACCGGTTACAACTCCCAGTTTGGAGCCGAACACCCAGAATTGTTGCAGGACTGGCAAAAAACCGGTGCCGATTATGCCATGCATGTTGCGGATGAGTCCCAAAAAGTATTGAATCCGGTTGGGGAATGGAATTCCTCCAAAATTGTGTTCACCCCAGAAAAAGTGGAACATTGGCTCAATGGTAAAAAGTTGTTGGAATTTCAACCTTGGTCCGAGGATTGGAACAAAAAGAAAAACTCAGGAAAGTGGGATAACGCCCCCGACTACGGAAAATACAAAAAGGGCTATATAGCCTTGCAGGATCATTCCAGTCCCATATGGTTCAAGAATATTAAAATCAAAAAGCTGTAATGACGACCATTGGAAGAATAGTTTCTTTGGGAATATTGTGCTGTCTTTTTGCGCAATTTCCCTGCAATGCCCAAAAGCAAGCAACAAAAGATGAGGGTTTTGTGGAACTTTTCAATGGCAAAAATCTGGACGGGTGGATTGGAAACAAACAGTCCTATCGTGTTGAAAATGGCTATATTGTAGTTGACCCAAGTGGGGGAGGAAGTGGAGGAAATCTACTGACCGAAGATGAGTACAGGGATTTTGTGTTCAAATTTGAATTTCAGTTGACCCCGGGGGCAAACAATGGATTGGGCATTCATGCACCTTTGGAAGGCGATGTGGCCTACGTTGGGAAAGAGCTCCAAATATTGGACAACACAGCAGAAAAATACGCCAGTTTACAGCCCTATCAATATCACGGGTCGGTTTACGGGGTTATCCCGGCTAAACGCGGTTTTCTAAAACCCGTGGGTGAATGGAATGTTCAGGAAGTAACCGTCAATGGTCCAAAAATCAAGGTGGTACTCAATGGAAGTATTATTGTTGATGCGGATTTGCAGGAGGCTGCCAAAAATGGAACCTTGGATAAAAAAGACCATCCCGGTTTGAAAAGGGACATAGGACATATCGGGTTTTTAGGACATGGGGATGTTGTTCGCTTTAGAAATATTAAAATCAAAGAATTACCATCAAAAAAATAATTTATAAAAGTATAATATGAGTAAGAAGACATCAAATCAGGATAGGAGGGATTTTCTGAAGAAAAGTGGTGTGGGAGCCCTGGGTTTATTGGCAGCACCTTCCGTTCTAAGTGCCCATGAGAAATTAAGAGCAATAAAGCCGGATGGCCGGATTAGGACAGCGCATATTGGAGTGGCCAATATGGGAGCTGCGGACCTCAATGATATTTCATCGCACCCACAAGTGGATGTGGTGGCACTTTGTGATGTTGATGCCATTAATTTATCTACGGCACGAAAGCAACATCCCAAAGCCCGCGTATTTTTTGATTACCGTGTGATGTTGGATGAGATGGCGGATGATATTGATGCGGTCATCGTTTCCACACCGGACCATACCCATGCTCCTGCCTCATTGTTGGCCATGGAGAAGGACAAGCACGTCTATTGTCAAAAACCATTGACCCACTATGTCTCCGAATCCAGGGCGATGAAGAAAATGGCTGAGGACAAAGGTCTGGTCACCCAAATGGGGATACAAGTACATTCGTTCTACGATTATAAATTGGCCACCTTGCTGATTCAGGATGGCATTATTGGTAAAGTACACACGGTTCATGCATGGAGCCCAAAATCTTGGGGCTATAATGGCGCCGAGCCAGAAGGGGAAGATCCCGTACCGGCACAGTTGGACTGGAACCTTTGGTTGGGTACTTCCGCAGAACGGCCCTACAAGGAAGGATACTACCATCCAGGGAACTGGCGAAAACTAATGGACTATGGATGCGGTACCTTGGGCGACATGGGGGTTCATATTTTTGACACCCCTTATAATGCGCTGAATTTGGATGTACCCATGACCATTAAAAATGAATGCCGTGAACCGAACGGTTTTGGGTATCCGGAAAACAATACGGTCACCTATGAGTTTCCAGGAACCGAATACACTGGAAAAACCTTAAAATGGATTTGGTATGATGGTCCGGGAATGCCTCCTGCCCATGAAGATTTGGTGCTTCCAGGGGCAAAGACCGCGGGAAAAAAGAAGCAAACTGTAAAAAACAACAATTCCTTGGATGCTGGGGTAGCTGCAGAAGGCCAATTGCCGGAGCAAGGTGCCATGTTTGTGGGAACAAAAGGGCGTTTGTTATTGCCCCATTTTATGCAGTTGCCCAGAAAAATTGTTCGGGGCAAATATGTTGACATTTCCAAGGAAATTGCGAAGCAAAATCTGGGAGAGCCTATTAGAAACTACACCAGCGAAGGCCCCAAGCACTATCACCAGTTTATTGATGCCTGCTTGGGCAAGGACAAATGCACGGCTCCTTTTGAGTATGCCGCACGTTTGACCGAAACCATTCTTCTGGGTGTTATTGCCGGTCGTTTTCCGAATCAAACCCTACATTGGGACAGTGCAAAGGCTAAATTTGCTGAGGAAGAAGCCAATCAATATTTGGCTGGGGAGTACAGAAAGTTCTAGTTCACCCATTAAAAAATTTCAAAATCCCAAATGCAAAAGTGTTTGGGATTTTTTTGCGGTACACGTTAGGCCACAAGAAAGTTGATGATTTCATCATTGACCTCTTCTTGGTGCATGGAATGTCCTAAACCTTCTGTGCTTATTAATTTATTTCCCTTCCAGGATGCATGGACTTGTTTGGAGGCATGGTATGGTGCTACCATATCCAATTTATCATGAAAGAGCAGCCCTTTTTTAGTATTGGTCTTTGCAAATTTTGAAGTGGAAAAATCCCTGATTTGAAATCCAAAACGATTACGGATATAGTTGTCCAATACTCCCATAAATCGGTTGTTGAATTTCAAAATATCCTGGTACTGCTGCATGATTTCATGAAACTCCGAAGGAGCACCGATCACCACCATTTTTTCAACACCGGGGTTTGGGTTTTTATACTCGTTGTACATCAAGGTCATGCCACCTACGGAATGTCCTACAAGATATTTGGGATCATACTTTTTAACCATATGATGAAGAGCCTGTTCATATAGAGGCACATATAGAAGTTTGCCGGTAGAGTACCCGTGGGATGGGGCATCAAAAGCCACGATGTTAAAATCAGCCTCTTTAAGTTTTTGTATAAGGTTGCGCCACCTAAAAGTGTTGCTTTCCCATCCATGGACCAAAAGAACGGTTTCCTTATTGCCTGGCCAATGATACGACTGAAGCTGGTGTCCCGCTACCTGCTCAATTTCCAACTTGGCATCGTCCAAATAGTCTTTTTGTTGGGGCAAAACCCTGCCCTTTCTAACGGTACAAAAAAGATTGAAGGCTTTATGGGCCATTTTTTTAGGTAGGATCAATGAAGAAATATTAAAATATTGACCGTAGGCTAAGGGAACTATTTTGGCAATCAGTTTTTTCATGACGGTTACTTTTTGTAACTTACTCTATAATAGATACTAAAAGTACATATTCCTTTTAGAAGAAAAAAGAAGTCACCTCAATTCAACTTGGTATGGAAACAGAAACTATTACTGATAATCAGAAAGTTAGAACTGCAAAAAAATTAGAAAAAATGTTTGGCCATATTGACTATAAGAACCCACCGGAACTTTGCCCCGTTAGGGATGTAATGTCTGTGGCTTCCGATCAGTGGAGCTCCCTTATCATCCTTTGGTTGGGATATTTTCCTGTCTTAAGGTTCAACAAGCTTAAAAAATTTGTGTATGGTATTTCCAATAAGGTGCTTAGTCAACGGCTAAAAGTGCTGGAAGCGGATGGTTACGTTCAACGAAAAGCGTATGCCGAGGTACCCATCCGAGTAGAATACAGCTTAACGGATTTTGGTCAATCTTATGTGGAAAAACTGCTGGAACTCACCGAATGGATGCAGACCAATAGCCCAAAAGTATTGGCCAATAGGGAAAAGTATGGATTGATCTAATCCTTCAGTCGATTCCAAATATCCAGGTACATCTTCCAGCTGCCTGCCTCTTTTTTCCAGACCACCACATATTTGCCTTTCCAGTGTATTACTGGATCGTCTCCTTTTTGGCTGGTTCCTTGATAATGGCCATAGTCGTAGGCATAATTTCCCAAAACCTTAATCTCGGAGGCATCCATACTGTGGGTTAGAATCTTTGTGTCCCTACCCAACATCCATCTGGATTTAATGGCTTCCCTACCCTCAACAATGGGGGTTCCCAAAGGCATCAATTTGGCGTCAAGGGTATAGGAATTGGCCATGGTATCAAAATCTTGTGCCACGTACGCTTTGGAAAATCTCTTGGAGGCCTCCCTAATTTGTTGCTGTATTTCAGCAGTACCCCTATTGATTTTTCCATTGGTACAATCAATTTTCCAAGTAGGAAAGACCACGGACTCTGTTTTATCTACCCATTCCCCAATCCATTTAAAACCCTTGTCATCAATATCGTAAAAGGATAGTCGGTAAAATCCATCCATGCCGTTGGGGGCTTTTTGTTCCCTGTACAGGACTATTTTTCCCTCCTCGGTCTTACGTCCCTCCCAAACAGGAAGCACGGTGGAAGGTGCCCTTGTGGAATAATAGTGCACATACCAACGGGTACTATCTGGAATAAATTGGCGGATGCTTCCAGAGTAGGTCCCATCCTCTTTCAAGGTTTCATCCTGAACCCCCATTCCGTTCATGATATATTTAAAACGCCAAACCATATCAACGGGTTCCGCCCAGGTTTGATCCGCATTCCTGGTTTCGGATTTGCAATTACATTCACCGATCATGGGAGCAAAATCCATTAGTTCTTTTGGAGCTTCTGGATTGGGAAGACCAAAAGGGTGCTCGGCAGAAGGTTCAAAATTGTATTGTGCAAAAACAAGAATGGGCAACAACAGAAAGGAAGAGAGTGCTGATAGTTTCATGGGTTGGACTTTGTCCAATCAAAATACCCAAATTGAAACAAGAGATGGGTTCCATTAAGAATATATTAACAGCTCACTCCCATCCCATCATCAAATATTTGATTTTGGCTGTATTAGGAATCTGAACGGCCTCGATGCTGGTTGTAGCATATCTCAGATTGTCCGGTAGCTCCTCTTTATCAATGGTAAAGTATAAATTACTGCCCTTTGGAAATACCACAATACTGTTCAGGGTGGTCACAATCTTCTTAATTCCATAGCCATGTTGGATGTCTTGAAAGGTGCTGTTCAGTCCTATCCCTTTGTCCGAAACATATCTGGCATCAAAAACCCGTACATTTTCAATTGTGGGGATGCTATCTGCATTGGGTGTGAGCGTTAGCAAATGCTTTCCTCCCTTTTCAAAAATGTGGATTTTTTTGGCTTTGGCCCCCACTTGAAGGTTCGTGGTATCCTGAACCACGGAATCTTGGGCAAACACCATTCTAATGTCCTCAACGCTCGTATCCCTGTTCAAAGGACCTACGCTGTTTTCTGAAATCAGGAAAGTGGTGTCCTTTGGTGTGCATCCAAAAACTATCAAACTCCAAATTCCAAGAATGAGAATTGTTTTTTTCATCTTTCTAACATCTAACATCTAACATCTAACATCTAACATCTAACATCTAACATCTAACATCTAACATCTAACATCTAACATCTAACATCTAACATCTAACATCTAACATCTAACATCTAACATCTAACATCTAACATCTACCTAATCACCTTTTTTAATACCCCGAGAACCCCTCGTATAAAGGTGGCGCTTGTCAGTACTTTTACAACCGGATTCATTCGGGTGCTGCTACGCCTGGAAGAACTTTTTCGGGAGCTTGAAGTCTTTTGTTCCCTTGCTTCTTCCTTCTCCGCTTCTTTTTGGGCTTTTTCTATCTTTTCATTGAGGATTTCATAGGCACTTTCCCGATCTATTTCCTCATTGTATTTCTTAATTAGTTTTGAATTACCTATAGCTTGCTTCAGTTCGGCATCCGTTAGTACATCCATTCGACTCATGGGAGCTCTAAGCAATGTGGCTGCCAAAGGGGTGGGCCTACCTTTTTCATCCAAGGCAGAAATCAGGGCTTCCCCAATTCCCATAGAGGTTAGTACTTCCTTGGTATCATAAAACTCAGAAATGGGATAGTTCTCTGCCGTTAATTTGATGGCTTTCCTGTCCTTTGCGGTAAAGGCACGCAATGCATGCTGTACCTTTAGCCCTAATTGCCCCAGCACATCATCGGGTACATCCGTGGGATTTTGCGTCACGAAATACAGACCAATCCCCTTGGAACGGATAAGTTTCACAATACTTTCAATCTGTTCCAGCAGAGCTTTGGAAGCCTCCTTAAAAATTAGATGGGCCTCATCAATAAAAAGAACCAGCTCAGGTCTGTCGCTATCTCCCTGTTCAGGAAATGTAGCATAGATTTCTGCCAAAAGACTCAGCATAAAGGTTGAAAACAGCTTCGGGCGATCTTGGATATCTGTTAGCCGAATAATATTGATATAGCCCCGGCCATTTTCATCGATACGGACCAAATCCTCTACGTCGAACGACTTTTCCCCAAAAAAGAGGTCGGCACCTTGCTGCTCTAATTCAATGATTTTCCTGAGAATAGTGCCTGTGGAACTGGTTGAGATGCGGCCATAAGCCGATTGAAATTCCTTTTTGCCCTCGCCTGTAGCATATTGCAGGACTTTCTTGAAATCCTTTAAATCCAGTAGAGGGAGTTTGTTGTCGTCACAATACTTAAAAACTACAGCAACAATACCTTCTTGGGTAACCGTCAAATCCAAAATTCGACTTAGGAGCACAGGGCCAAATTCAGAAACAGTGGCTCGTAATCGAACCCCATCCTGCTCAGAAAGGGATAAAATCTCTACAGGAAATGCATTGGGCTCAAAGGGAAGTCCGATCTGTTCGTGGCGTTCATCAATCTTGGGATGCCCTGGACTGGGTTGGGCAATGCCGCTCAAGTCCCCTTTAAGGTCCATAAGCAATACCGGGATGCCCTTATCGGAAAGGTTTTCCGAAATAACTTGTAGCGTTTTTGTTTTACCTGTACCTGTGGCCCCCGCAATCAGGCCATGGCGGTTGAGCGTTTTAAGCGGAATCTTGACAAAAGCGTTCTTAATCGCTTGACCGTTCAACATTCCAGCTCCCATAGTAATGTAATCTCCTTTGGTGGTATACCCTTTCTCTATGTGTTCAAAGAATTTTTCCTTGGTGCCCATGGACTTCTATTTCGGATAAAAATAGGGTAATTTTAAGCAAAACCAAACCTATGCAATCAAACAATATGAGTAGATTTTTTGGGCCGGTCTAAAGTTTACCTCCAAGTTGGAATTGCCTTTGAAAACTGCTCAGGAATACGGGTTTCTTGATCCTGCACCTTATCTTTGCGCCATGATTTCAGAAGAAGTGATGCAATTGGTGGATAAAGGCGTAATGCTTCCCTTAATGGAGGAATTCTATACCATTCAGGGTGAAGGGTACCACAAGGGAACTGCAGCGTATTTTATCCGGATTGGGGGATGTGATGTGGGTTGTCACTGGTGTGATGTGAAGGAAAGCTGGAACGCAGGCACCCATCCACCAACGGATATTGAAAGTATTGCGATTAACGCTGCCAAATATTCGGATACTATTGTGGTAACAGGTGGAGAACCCCTTACTTGGGACATGGGGCCATTGACCCAGAGCTTAAAAGCCAAAAATTTGCAAACCCACATTGAAACGTCCGGTGCCTATTCTTTATCAGGTGCGTGGGATTGGATTTGCCTTTCCCCAAAAAAGAACAAGTTGCCCGTACCTGAAATCTATCCCCTAGCCGATGAGCTTAAGGTCATTGTTTACAATAAGCATGATTTTGTCTTTGCGGAAGAGCAGGCAGCTCAGGTGGGGTCAAAATGCATTCTGTATTTACAGCCAGAATGGAGTGTCAGGGACAAAATGGTTCCTTTGATTGTGGATTTTGTCATGCAGAACCCAAAATGGAAAGTTTCACTCCAGACCCACAAGTATTTGAATATTCCGTAGAAGGTAGTTGCCGCTAAAGTAAATTACCTACCTCCATTATTCTGAAGGTCCAAAATACATTCGGCATCCAAGCCGGGAACAGGAGCAGCACCTTTAGCCGCATTACTTTCCAAAACCTTCATGGTAGGAACACCAAATTCCAAAGCGGCTCGCATAAGACAACCCGAAACGTTGCAGTGATTGGCGGCTTCTGGGTCTTCGTGGTCATTAACCGCCTCGGTACCTAAGTTTACAAGCCCCATTAAATGGGCAAACTCATGGTTTAAAGTCGAAGTCTCTACATCACTCACCGTAATAAAATTGCTTTGCGAAGCCAACTCTCTTATGGTGGATTCGTAAATAACCATGGATGTATTTCTATAAACAGCACCAAGGGTAAACAATCCTTCATCCTCCTCATCCCCTTCAGATGGGGTATCTGCAAAATAGATGTACATGGCCAAAGTGGTACCATTGTTATATACGGTACGATTTTCCTCTTCCAATTCTGCAACCTCCTCGGTGGTCAAGGTTTCCTCGGTAGGAGAGGACAAGCTTTTGTAAGTGAACTCAATGTCTGTTTTAAAGGTTCTTTCCCGGATAAAGTTTTCAAAATTGGTTATAGCGGTCGTGGTTGGCCTAAAACCCTCTACATAAGCAATTTCTATAATCAATGCATCAAAATTGGTATTGGCCAAAATGTCATTGGCAGAAGAACCAGTGGCCTGAAGATTGGCCGTTTTGTCTACAGTATTACCGGGTGGGGTTGAATCATCCGAGTCCTTGGAGCAGCTAAGGATGATTCCCAAGCAAATTAAGGTGTAAATAGCAATTTTCTTAATCATGGCACAAGTGTATTAAAATAGAACGCTGCATGGCAACATCTATTATTATTGTAGCAAAAGTTTTGCCAAATAGTCGTAATGATTCCCTTCGCTTACAAGTTCACACTTTAGATTACTGGCAAAACATGCATTCTGCAAGGTATTGAAATCCAAATAAAGCCATGGAAAGGGGCTGCTTTTTTCTTTTCTATATTCCATGGTAAAGGTCACTTCCCCATAGTAATTTCCGTTGTTGGGAATCCAGTATCCGCCATCATCGTCTTGATCAAACATGTAAATAATATCGCTCGAGTCCAACAAGATTTGGCCATTTGGGCGTAACAGGGACTTGAGATGTGATAGAAATGTGCTCAAATTATTCAGTTTTCCAGCTAGGCCAATACCATTCATAAGCAACAAAAGGGTATCAAATTGCTTTCCCGAAAAATCCAAAAGTTTGGTATGCACCGTGGATTCAAGTCCTCTGGCTTCACATACTTTGATCGCGCCTTCGGATGCATCCAAACCAGTTACCTCATAACCTTTGTTTTGAAGGTGCAAGGAGTGATTTCCCGCACCGCAGCCTATATCCAATACGGTTCCTTGAGCCAAGTCCAAGGCCTTTAGTTCCAGCATGGGCATTTTATCAAAATCCCGAAACAAATAGGGCAGGGGAATATAATCTTCCTCATCCAAAGACGAGTAGGTTTTTATGTCCTCGGAATAGTTTCCAAAGTGATAATCCAACAAGGCTTTTCCAAAAATGTCCGCCATAAAAACAGTAACTGTGGCAAAAGTGGGACTTTATTTGTAAACAAAGGTTTAATGGATTGGGTTTTCTAAGTTTGTGGTATGCAAGAAGAACTGGATGGGCTGCCCAAAAAGGCCCAGGAAAAACATAGTGCCAACAAAAAGTTTTTTTCAAAACTCAAAAAGAGACCTCCCAAAAACTTGGACTACCTCATGTTGGAACTGCATGAGGAGGAATTTCAACGAACGGATTGTCTGGATTGTGCCAACTGCTGTAAAACAACCGGGCCCTTGTTTACCAATGCGGATATTGGGCGTATTGCCAAACATTTCAGGCTTAAGCCTTCCCAGTTTATATCAGAATATCTACGGGTGGATGAAGAGAACGATTATGTTCTGCAGCAGGTGCCTTGTACTTTTTTGGATGTGGATAATTACTGTTCCATTTATGATGTACGACCCAAAGCGTGCAGGGAGTTTCCACATACGGATCGAAAAAAATTTCACCAAATTGGCCATCTTACCTTGAAGAATGTGGCCATTTGCCCGGCGGCTTTCAATATTGTGGAAGAAATGAAGAAAAAAATAAAGCTCTAGCTATTTTTTATATTTGAAAGTATGGAGCAGACCATTACCTATTTTGAAAACATTCCTGCACTTCACCGAAGTCTTATTTTGGTTGGGGGCATCACCTTTTTTTGGATTCTGGAGGGAATAGTTCCCCTATTTAACATTCCGTATAAAAAATGGAGGCATTCTGTGCCCAATTTCTTTTTTACGTTAACCACGATTTTGGTGAATTTTCCTTTGGCCTTCCTTTTTCTGATGACTTCGGATTGGGCGGTTGCCAACGACTTCGGTATCATCAATTGGTTGCCAGAGATGCCGTTATGGCTTTATGTAATCCTTGGTGTGCTGTTTTTGGACTTGATTGGGGCCTATACCGCCCATTTGGTGGAGCACAAGGTTAAACCTTTATGGATGGTGCATTTGGTACACCATTCCGATCATAATGTGGATACCACCACGGCAAACAGACATCATCCTTTGGAAAGCTTGATTCGCTACTCCTTTACCTTGTTGGGGATTTTTCTGGTGGGCGCGCCTATTGGCATCATTATGCTTTATCAAAGTTTGTCGGTTGTGCTATCCCAATTCAACCATGCCAACATTCAATTGCCCAAGAAATTGGACAAAGCCATTAGTTGGGTCATTGTAAGCCCGGATATGCACAAGGTGCACCATCACTACAAATTACCCTATACCGATTCCAATTATGGCAACATCTTTGCCATTTGGGATAGGCTTTTTGGAACGTATATGTATTTGGATACCGAAAAGATTGTGTACGGAGTGGACACCTTTCCCGATGAAAAGGAAAACAGTAGCATTATGGGCCTGCTAAAGCAGCCTTTCCATAAGTACCGAAGACCAACTACGGAAAACTAGTCGTACATCAAGTATTTCTCCCGTATTTTCTTGAAGCGTTCCAGGTCAGCTGACCAGGTGGCTTTGATTTCAGCCTCTGACAATCCAGCTTCAATTTGCTGTTGAAGTAATGGGGTGCCAGAATGCTTGGTAAAGGAATTGGTCCTGAAGAATTTGGACTTGTCCTGACAATTTTTGTAGGCGTCCAGAACCCATTCCAAGGAAACAGCATTCATCCTTTTGGATTTTGCCAAATCCTTGCCGAAGCACTTTTTGCCTTCTTCTTTGGGATGTTTGGATCCAAAATTGGGTTGTGGAATATAGTTGAAGTTGTATTGCGTACTATCCAAAAATGAAGCACCGTAGCGCTGAAACTGAAATTCGGTCCCCCTACCTGCATTAACATGGGTACCTTCAAAAAGTCCCAAACTGGGATAAAGCGTTATAGAAGTGTCATTGGGAAGGTTGGGTGAGGGGCGTATGGGCAAATGATAGTCAGAGTCATGGGTGTAATTTTCCAAAGGAACTATGGTCAAATCCGCTTTGCTGTCACCTTCCAGCCATTTTTCTTCATTGATCATTTTGGCATATTCCCCAATCGTCAAACCATAGACCAGGGGTATCTGGGTCATTCCCAGAAAACCGGTATGCTCCTTTAGCATGGTTGGGCCATCAACATAATGTCCATTGGGATTGGGGCGATCCAATACAATGACGGGCACGCCTGCTTCTGCACAAGCTTCCATAACCAGCTGCAGCGTGGCAATGTACGTATAGAACCTAACCCCAACATCCTGGATGTCAAATAGGACAACGTCCACATCCGATAACTGTTCCTGGGATGGCTTTCTGTTTTTTCCATAAAGCGAAACAATGGGCAGGTTGGTTTTGGTATCCACCCCATCCTTCACCAGTTCTCCTGCATCTGCCTTACCCCTAAAACCGTGTTCTGGGGCAAAGACAGTCTTAATGTCCACTTGTCTGGATAGCAAGGAATCCACCAGATGGGTATAGCCATCCGCTTGAAAAATAACGCTGGTCTGATTGGCCACCACGGCCACTCTTTTATCTTGGAGCAGCGGAAGGTAGTTCTGGGTTCTATTGGCGGCAACCGTAATTTTCGGAACTAGGGCCTGTTGTTCATTTTCTGATGCAGCGGCTTTTTTGCCTTCCTGTCCTTTGCAGGAAGAAAGCAGCAAAACCAACAATAAAACTGTACTTTTGAAAGGAGATAAAATGGGCATTCGTTGAATTTAGAATTGTTTATTGCCAAACGCCTGATAACAGGGAAGGAGCATAAAATTAGCATTTCCGCTCCTATAATAAAAATTGCTATTGCAGCCATTGCCATTGGTATTGTGATGATGCTTATAGCAATTGCCACTGGTGTTGGCCTTAAGCACAAGATTCGTGAAAAGGTATCCGTTTTTAATGGACACATCCAAATTTCCAACTACGATAACAATACCTCCGAAGTTTCCGTGATTCCAGTTTCCCTGGAACAGGATTTTTACCCCAAGTTTGACGATGTGGATGGTGTACGGCACATTCAGGCTGTTGCCACCAAAGGTGGAATTATCCGCACCGAGGAAACCTTTGAGGGGATGTTGGCCAAAGGGGTGGGCACGGATTATGATTGGAAAGTTTTTGAGGAATACCTTATAGAGGGTCGGATTCCGGATTATAAAGGAAGGTTGAATGATGAGGTATTGATTTCAAGGCTTATGGCCAACCGTCTCCAAATGAAATTGGGGGACACTTTTTTCTCTTTTTTTCTTAAGGATGGTGATGCTTCCAGGGTTCCCAACAACAGACGTTTTGAGATTGTTGGAATTTATGACAGTGGATTTGAAGAGTTTGACGCCACCTACGTTTTTGTGGATATCCGTCACATCCAGCGAATGAACAAATGGACCGAGAATGAAATTGGGAACTTTGAGGTCTTTTTGGACGATTTTGACCATTTGGAGGAAAAAAGCAATGAAATTTATGGCAAAACCCCATCCAATTTGGATGCCATCAACATCAAATCCAAATATTTCAGAATTTTTGAGTGGATCGGCCTTTTCGATTTTAACATAGCACTCATTATTGGGATTATGATCATTGTAGGGGGAATCAACATGATCACGGCACTACTGGTATTGATTTTGGAACGTACCCAAATGATTGGGGTGCTAAAAGCTTTGGGCTCTGAAAATTGGAGCATTCGCAAGGTGTTTTTGTACAATGCCGCTTACTTGATTGGCATAGGGTTGCTGTGGGGCAACGGACTTGGGCTGGGTTTACTTTATCTTCAAGACAAATACCGGTGGTTTAAATTCCCAAATCCGGAGGAATACTATATTGAATACATACCGGTTCATATCGATGTCCCCTCGGTAATTCTCCTGAATCTAGGTGTCATGTTGTTGTGTTTGCTTATGCTACTGGTTCCATCCTATATCATCACCAAAATAAGTCCGGTCAAAGCCATTAAGTTTGAATAAAAGGGAAAGTTTAGTGTTAAAGGTGGAAGGAATAAGGTTGTAGTCCAAATAACAAGTTCATTTATTACCAAACACCAAACACCAAACACCAAACACCAAACACCAAACACCAAACACCAAACACCAAGCACCAAGCACCAAACACCAAACGTCAAGCACCAAACAATCCAATTTACAGGACTCAAAATTTAGTTTCAGTACAGAACTCCGACAACCTTATGGCTATCTTTGCACTGACTATGGAATATGCAAACAATATATTGGAGACTATTGGGAATACCCCTTTGGTAAAACTCAACAAGCTCACGGCAGAACTACCGTGTTTGGTACTGGCAAAATATGAAACTTTTAACCCAGGTAATTCTGTTAAGGATCGCATGGCTCTGCAAATGGTCGAGGATGCGGAGAAACAAGGCCTGCTAAAACCTGGAGGGACCATCATTGAAGGGACTTCGGGCAATACGGGAATGGGATTGGCCTTGGCGGCGGTGGTCAAGGGGTACCGAATGATCTGTGTGATAAGCGATAAACAATCCAAGGAAAAGGTAGATATTTTAAAGGCTATGGGGAGTGAGGTTTATGTCTGTCCTACGGATGTGGCACCTGATGATCCCCAAAGTTACTACTCAACAGCAAGGCGATTATCCACTGAAATTCCCAACTCTTGGTATGTCAATCAATATGACAATCCGAGCAATACCAAAGCCCATTATTTGAGCACCGGCCCTGAAATTTGGGAGCAAACCAAAGGAAAAGTCACCCATTTTGTAGTGGGAGTTGGTACTGGGGGAACCGTTTCCGGAGTAGGAGGTTATCTCAAAGAACAAAATCCCAAGGTAAAGGTATGGGGAGTCGATACCTATGGTTCTGTTTTCAAAAAATATCACGAGACAGGAATTTTCGATGAGAACGAGATCTACCCCTATATCACAGAAGGAATAGGAGAAGATATTCTACCCAAAAATGTCAACTTTGATATCATAGATGGTTTTACCAAAGTAACCGATAAGGATGCGGCGGTGTTTACACAACGTTTGGCCAAGGAAGAAGGGATGTTTCTCGGGAATTCAGCCGGCGCTGCCATAAAAGGAGTGCTACAATTAAAGGAGCACTTTACTAAGGACGATGTAGTGGTGGTTTTGTTTCATGACCATGGAAGCCGATATGTAGGCAAGATGTTCAATGACGACTGGATGCGGGAAAAAGGATTTATTGACTAAAATTTAATAAATTCAACCCAAAGCCAAAATCCATGCATTTCAAAATCCTAATTAGTGTATTAAGCCTGTTTATGGCAGGAACACTTACTGCCCAAAAACTATCTCGTACCGAGAAAAAAATTGTAAAAACCATTACTCAAAATAATGCCGATGCCATTGCTTTTTTGGAGCAAGTGGTGAACATCAATAGCGGCACCCTAAATGCCAAAGGAGTAAAGGAAGTGGGAATGGTCTTTAAAGATGCCTTTGAAAGCATCAATTTTGATTCCCGTTGGATTGAAATGCCACCGGAAATGGGTAGGGCAGGGCACCTTTTTGCAGAAACTAGCGGAAATAAGGGTAAAAAGCTTTTGTTGATCGGCCATTTGGACACTGTTTTTGAGGAAGACAGTCCATTTCAAAAATTTAAAATGGTCAATGACAGTATTGCACATGCACCAGGTGGAAACGACATGAAAGGTGGAGACGTTATTGTTTTGTACGCACTTAAGGCTTTGCATGAGAACGGTCTTCTGGGTGATGCACAGATCATTGTGGCCTTTACAGGAGATGAGGAGAGTACGGGAAAACCGTTGTCCATAAGCAGAAAGGATTTGGTGGAAGCGGCAAAGCGCAGCGACATTGCCCTGGGTTTTGAAACTTCAACGGGCTTCAATTATGCCACCGTGGCCCGAAGGGGAGCATCGGGCTGGGCGGTGGAGGTAGAAGGAAAACGAGCGCATTCTTCAGGAATTTTCAGTGAGCGCACTGGGGCAGGAGCCATTTTTGAAATGTCCAGAATCCTACATCAATTTTATACGGATGTGAAGGGAGAGGACTTATTGACCTTCAATCCCGGAACGGTCTTGGGCGGGACCTTTGTTAATTTTGATGCCTCGACCAGCAAAGGAGATGTCTTTGGAAAAAGTAATGTGGTGGCCCAAAAGGCCCTTGCCAAAGGTGGGCTTCGCTTTATTTCCGAAGAGCAGAAAGAACGAGCTCGGAACAAAATGCGGGAAATAGCGGGCAATAACCTTCCAATGACTTCTGCCTCTATTTCATTTACGGATAGCTATCCGGCTATGGGGCCTACAGAAGGAAACCTTGCCCTGCTCGGAATTTTGAATCAGGTGAGTTTGGATTTGGGCCAAGGAGAAGTTTTGGCTTATGATCCCGGAAAAAGAGGGGCTGCTGACGTATCATTTGTAGCAGCATATGTGGATTGTCTGGACGGATTGGGTACCATGGGAACCGGAGCGCATACGCCGCAAGAGACTGTAAATTTGAACACCATAGAAGCATTGACCAAGCGAACCGCCATTTTGATTTATCGACTAATCAATTCCGAGAAATGATAACATTACAGCAGGGCAATACCACCGTTACCATTGAAGCGGGAGAACTTGTGGGTTTTAAAAACCAAGGGCATCAGTTCATCCACCAAAAAGGGAGTCCCGGTTGGCGAAGTTCGGATACGGAAATGTTCCCGATTATCGGCCCGGTAAATCAGGCAGATTTTAGGGTAAAGGTGCCCAAAGGAAATGCCGTTCAAGATCAGCATGGATTGCTTCGTGAATTGGACTATGTTTTGGAATCTAATACCGAGGCGACCGCATCTTTTGTTAAGAAATATAAAGCGGGTACACCGGTAAAAAACTCGAAATTTCCCCAAAAGTCTTCCGAAGAATGGTTGGTTTGGCCCTACGATTTCCGATTTGAAAAGACCTTCCGCTTAAAGGACAATCAATTGGAAATCAGCTTTAAGATTTCCGGGGAGGAAAACATGCCCTTTATGCTTGGGTATCATCCGGCATTCAAATTGCACACTGAAAGGCCGTTGATCATTGCGGGACAGGACAAAATCCAATTGGATGATGTCTTGGAAGTGGGCAACCGTGCCTTTCAGGTGAAAGACACCACCTCAATCCTGCTTCGTGATAAAAGGGATATTACTATTTCAACCGAAGGTTTTGGACATTTTATGTACTGGACGGAGGTTCGGAACATGATCTGCATTGAGCCCATTTCATTTTACCCATATACCGTGTCACAAGATCAGCTGCACCTGGGATTTCAACACCTGAAAGGGGAAGAGGCCGTGTTCAAGGTGGTGCTTTCGGTCTAATTTTCGACGAATTGCAGGGTTTCCTGACAGTTTCGGTGTCAAACGTATTCCTTTTCTTACTAATTTAGACTGATATCGGAAACGTAATTGCTTGGCACATTGCTTTCCTTTTGAAAAAATAAGAATTCCGCTTTAGGAATTCCAGTATTGGGGCAACATCAAATTTTACTTTGTTTATGGATATCCTCTTGCCCTATATTGTATTTGCTGCTGTTATTTTGGTGGTTTGGATTGCTTTCATGATTAAAATGTATCGGAGGATAAACAAATAACCCTGGATTTAGATCACATAAGATTCCAAGCGCGGTAGTAACGATTCTACGATTCGTTGGGTCTCCACAGTGTTTTTTTGCGGAATGATGAAGGCCTCAATGTCCTCCATAGAGGTAATTTCCACTTGGTGGTCAATGAACCCGTAACCCTTGTAAACTCCTTCCGAAATCAATACCACGGCATTTTCATTGGGCTCCCTTCCTTTTTCCTTGATAATGCGTACCTCGTTTTGGGCCAATTTTACACTGGAAATGGCATGCTCCACTTTTTGGTTGTAATCAGATATGCTTTCCTCACCAGCGCAAATGCCTTCACAAGTGGTAATTTCATGGTGGGAGCAAGCGGTATTGGTTTGTTGCAGATGGCAGTATTTTGGGCAAAGCGCAAAGGTTTTGCACAATTGCTCCAGAAAAGCCCGGCAATCCGTTTGGTTGTAAAAAACCTTGATGGGGTTGGGTGCACCCTTAAGGGTATTATAGGCCAAATGAACAATGCCTTTGCGGTCTTCATAGGCAAACAGAGCGTATTGTTTGCCAATCCGTTTTTGGGCACTGTTGTAAGGAGGGAAAAGGCGCTTGATTTCCGCAGATTCCATAAGTAAGGCCACAAGTTCACTGCCCGATAGTTTGAAATCTATGGAAGCCGTTTCGCTGCACATTCGGGTTTCCTTGGTGCTTTTGTCATAAAAGTGGCCCAAGACCCTTTTTTTTAGGTTGATGGCCTTGCCCACATAAATGATTTCCCCCTTTTGGTTTTTGAAATAGTAAATCCCTGGTTTTTGTGGGATACCATCAAAAATGGATTTGGGCAAATGTGGTGGAAGGGTGGCCTCTTGGCTTCGGGCATTTAAAAACTTTTGGATGGTTCCCTCAGCGCCTGGAAGATGAACCAATTTATGGAACAACAGGGTAGTGGCGTGCGCATCCCCTCGGGCGCGGTGCCGATCGATCAACGGAATCTGAACCGCCGAGCACAGTTTCCCCAAGCTATAGGACTGCAGCCCGGGAATCAATTTTCGGGAGAGCCGTACCGTGCAGAGTTTTTTTCGAACAAAGTCAACCCCCAACTGCCTAAATTCTTCCTTGATCACCCCATAATCAAAATTAACAGCATGGGCCACAAAAATGCAATCCTTGGTCATTTGTTGTACGCGCTCCGCTATCTCGGAAAAAATTGGGGCATCTTGTACCATCTGGTCATCAATCCCTGTAAGCCCCGTTATAAAACTTGGGATGGGGCTTTGCGGATTTACCAGGGTGGAGTATTCTTCAAGGATTTCAACGCCATCAAACTTAAAAATGGCAATCTCGGTAATCTTGTTACCCTTAATGCCGTTTCCCGTGGTCTCTATGTCGATGATGGTGTACAATACCTATAAACAAATGGGCATTGAAGTTAGGAATTATGGAAAAAGATGGCAAATAAACGGAACAGGTAAGAAGTTATAATTAATTATTGGAGGTGGACTCCCTAACCACCAACCTGTGTCTAAGGCTAATGGAATTGGCAGGAAGCAAATCAATATTTCCGTTTAAATGGCTGATCACCCCTTGGGCCGCCAAAACACCCATTTGGTATCCGGGATAATCTATAGTGCTTAGGGTAGGGGTCATTAACTCGCAGATGGAATCGTTATTGAAACCGATTACCTTGATATCTTCTGGGATTTTATAGTGTAGTTTTTGAAGTTCCTTAATACAGGTGGCAGCGAATCTATCGTTGGAAACAAAAATCCCGTCAATGACTCTATTCACATGTTGCAGGTGGTTGATGAGTTCATCTACCTTGCTGGGGTCAAGGTCGCTCTCCAGCACACTGGCATCCGTAAATTCCATTTGATGTTGCGCCATGGCATTTTTAAACCCCTGAAGTCGTTCGGCATAAATGCTCCGATTGAGATGCCCAGAAACATGCAAGAGATTTTTGCACCCTTGTTGTATAAGGTGTTCCGTAGCGTCATAACCCGCTTGTTGGTTGTCAATTACAATGGTGGAGCAATTTTCCATGGGATATACCCGATCTACAAAGAGTACCGGAATCCCAACTTTGGTAAAATTGCTAAAGTGATCATAGGTTGAGGTATCGTAAGCCAAGGAAACAATGAGCGCATCCACCCCGCTCTGAAATAGCGCATGGGCATTCATTTTTTCCTTCTCCATGGATTCCAGGGATTGACTGATCACAAGATTGTACCCTGCTTCATTTGCAATTTTTTCCACCCCGGCAAGGATGGTGGACATGAAAGCGGAATTGAGCTTTGGAACGATTACCCCAATGGTATTGGATTTTTGCGTACTGAGATTGGCCGCAAATTTGTTCACCTTGTATCCAGCTTCTTGCGCAGCTCTCACCACTTTGGTCTTGGTTTCCATGCTAATGGACGGATGGTTGTTCAAGGATCGGCTAACCGTGGCCGGAGAAACGTGAAGCTGTTCCGCTAGATCATAAATCGTTATTTTTTTACCCATGGTAAATAGTGTAGCTCTAACCGCTGACAATATTACTTAATAAACTAAAGCGTCGTTGCTATAACCTTTGGTTTAGCGGGAGCTTTTGACCGTGTTTGACCCAATGTGGTTCCGTCCAATGGGAGAATCATCACAGTCCAGACTTCCGGTGATGTAGTGCAACCCATTTAAATAATATTGAAGCAAATCTGGATTTTCCAAACTTTGTGCATTATGCGATGGGGAGGAATAAAATACCCTTCCCTTGCCATATTTTTTGATCCAAGAAACATATTTGATGTTGTCTGGAACTTCTTTCCTAAGCCCATCAAGTTTGTTGGCTTCCAGATACAATAGCGGTCTAAAATTATAATCGAAATAGGCGTTTTTAAAAAAATAGGGTTCGTCTATATGTTTAAACCCAGATGGGTCAAAACATCGGACCATGGGGTGCGCGTCATCCACCAATTTGATGTGTATGGCCTGTTGTTTGGGATGATAATCAAAACTGCCACCCACCATTTCACTCACAGCTTTTGAGTTGTTCTGCATCACAATACCACCATGGACAACCATAAGACCATGCCCTTTCTTTACATAATTAAGCAGGTTGGTTTCCAGTTGTTTTGCTCTTTTGTTCCTGGCTTTTTCGCTCAAGGAACTATCTTTTTCAAGTGCATCCCAGAAAAGGTCCCGTTTGGGTCCAATAGAACAATTATTGTTCAAGACAATGGCATCGTATTTTTTTAGGTTACTTTTCTTAAATACCGAAATGTCCTTGCTGGTGAATACCTTAAACTTTCCGGATTTTTCAGCTATTATTTTGACCGCCGCTTCCGTATGGGGAATGGTCCAATGTTCAAAGCCAGTGTGCAGGGAAAATATGAGCAAGTTCTTAACCTCTGAATCTTGGGTGCCAGATGAGGCCGGAGCCAGAGATTCGATTTTGGACAGCCAATCTTCTGTCAGTACAAAGGGTTCTGCTTCTTGCGCCTTGATCTGGGCGACCAAAAGGAGAGTAAATAGAACAAACGTTTTCTTCATCCTAGGTTTTTATGGTTCGTAAAATCTATTGATGCAATTTACGCAACAAATTGATTGATTTCAACATTCCATGTATAATTTTTCTTCCAAAAATACCAATTTTAATCAATTTTATTACAAAAGTAAGGGTCGTGTTCAGCTTTTTCATTAAAAATTTAATGCAATCGGTTGCGTAATTTTAAGTAAATAAGTAGTTTTACCACGCTATACCCGTTAAGATTCGTTTTTCCAAAAAAGGTTTGGTTTGGAATTGGAACAATTTTGATTGTTTATGGTAAGCTTCCAACGGAGATAATGTTGCTAATAAATTGAGTTAGTTTTTAGTTAAATTAAGCCATCCAACCTAGACCTCATGAAACCTGTATTTCTCTTTTTTGTTTTTACAATGTTATGCTCTTGTATTACCAAGAATGTAAACAGTTTTGAAGTCAAGTTGGATGGCTCTTTACAACAAGAATTGCCCATTTCGGTGAACTTGGACCAATTGGATTTGGGCCCTATTGGGTCAAAGCAGGAAATGGTCCTGCTAAAGGAAGGCGATGGGAACTTGGTCAAGGTTCCCTTTCAATGGGATAAGGAAGGGGAAGAAAAGTTCTGGTTCGTCCATAATCCCAGAGAAACTCGTACATATCACATTGAGTTTCAAGATGAATTGCCTAATGTCAATACAGCTGTAGGATATCGAGAAACAGAGGGAAAGCTACAATTGTTGCTAGGAAAAAATCCTGTTACCAGTTATCAATTCAAGACCCAATATCCGCCAAAGGGAATCGACTCCATATACGGTAAGTCGGGCTATGTCCATCCCTTGATAACTCCCAAAGGAGATACGCTTACAAGAATTCAGCCCCCAGACCATTATCACCATTATGGCATTTGGGGTCCTTGGACTAGGACTAAAATTGAAGATAGATCGGTGGATTTTTGGAATTTGGGAGAAGGACAAGGTACCGTTCTATTTAAAGAATTTGGCACAATGGCGGCTGGAGATGTTTTTGCATCCTTGGTTGCGTATCAGGAACATTTGGATTTTGGTGCAGAAGCGGAAAACAGCATCGCCCTAAATGAAAAATTGGAACTACGACTATGGAGTTCAAAATCCAAAAACCGATATGTCCTAGACTATACTTCCACTTTCAACTCCCCATTGGAATCCGGATTGCTGTTTGAGGCCTATAGATATGGTGGTGGAATAGGTATGCGATTTACAGAACGATGGCACAAGGATAATTGTAAAGTACTTACCTCGGAAGGGAATGACCGACTTACCGCCGACGGCTCAAATGCTCGCTGGTGTATCGTCAGTGGGGAGTCTGCAGATGGCAAGGGAACCAGCGGCATTTTGTTTTTAAGCCATCCTGAAAACCGAATGCACCCAGAGCCTATGAGGGTATGGCCCATATATAGCAATGGAGGTAGGGGGGACATGTTTTTTGAGTTTTGCCCAATCCGCTATGAACCCTGGCAAATTGAATCAAGAAAAGAGTATCAACTGAAATATAGAATGATTGTTTTTGATGGTGAACTCGGCCCGGAAGAAGCTGAGTCCTATTGGCAATTATTTGCCCATCAACCTTGGACAATTGTTGTGAACGACTAAAATTAACTGAACCATGCAAAGAAGAACATTTATTAACAAATCGGCCTTGGGAACAGCCGCAATGGTTGGCTTCCCCAGTATAGTTCCCTCCCATGTGCTGGGAAAGGATGCGCCAAGCAATAAAATAAACATTGGGCAGATTGGCTGCGGAAGAATAGCGCGGAGCCATGATATCCATGACACTATCCGATTTGATCAGACCCGCTTTATTGGGGTTTGCGATGTGGATGCAAAACGAATGAATGAGGCCAAGATCCTTGTGGATTCCTACTACAAAGAAAAGACAGGGAAAGCAAAGTATGTAGATGTCAAAACCTATGAGGATTATCGGGAAATGCTTTTGAACAAGGACATAGATGCCGTTGTTATAAGCACTCCAGACCATTGGCATGCCCAACCCGCCATGGAGGCTGCTTTGGCCGGTAAGGATATCTATTTGCAAAAACCCACTTCACTAACCGTTAAGGAAGGGCAACAGCTTCGGGATGCGGTCCAAAAGAAAAAGGTGATTCTTCAAGTTGGCACACAGCAGCGAGCCATGGAGCAGTTCCGAATCGCGGCAGAATTGGTTCGAAATGGCCGAATTGGAGATTTGCACACCGTCAAAATAGGACTTCCCGGAGATCCTGCTGGGCCTGAAGCCCCAGAAATGCCAATTCCAAAAAACTTAAACTTTGATATGTGGTTGGGATCCACACCCATGGTGCCCTATACCGAAATCGGAGTTCATCCGCAACAAGATTACAGCAGACCGGGTTGGTTGCGGATTCGTAATTATGGTGCCGGAATGATCACAGGATGGGGTCAACACCATTACGACTCCGCAGCTTGGGGAATGAACACTGAACTATCCGGGCCAACTTCTGTGGAAGCCTTGGCCGAGTTTCCGAAATCAGGGATTTGGAATGTGCATGGGGATTTTCTGGTGAAGCAAGAATACAGTAACGGTATTACCGTTTACACGAGCGGAGGTTATACCAATGGTATCCGCTACGAGGGTACGGACGGTTGGATTTTTGTGTCCAGAGGAAATTATAGTGCCTCGGCCTCTGATCCGGTGTCCAAAAAGCAAAGCAATAAGGCGTTGGCCGCTTCAGACCCTAAAATCCTAACTTCTACAATTGGAGAAAATGAGACCCATCTCTACAAGATAGATGATCAGCATGGGAACTGGTTGGAGTGCATCAAGAGTAGAAAAGCGCCCATCTCTCCAATTGAAATTGGGCATAAGGCATGCGTGGTCTGTTTAATCAGTGATATTGCCATGCAGCTACCGCGTAAATTGGAGTGGGATAATGAAAAGGAGGAATTCATCAATGACGATGAAGCCAATGCGATGTTGGGAAGGTCTCAGCGGAATCCATATGGAACAGATAATGTGAAAGCCTAATAGGATTAAATGGATTCACTTTTTTCGATAAAAGACAAGCACTATTTACTGTCTGGGGCTACAGGCGCGTTGGGAGGATCAATTGCGACCTATTTGGTAGGACAAGGAGCCAAGGTAATTCTTTTGGGAAGATCGGAAGATAAGTTGGCAAACAAACAAAAAGAACTGGACGAGATCCAAGCTGGACGTACCTTCACCTATGTGGTCGATTTAAGGGATGAGGTGGCATTGAGTTCCTTGAAGCAAAAAATAAGCAAGGAATTCGAAAAATTGGATGGCATCGTTAATCTGGCGGGGGGGAATATTCCTGGAGCCACTCTTCAAGAAGGCCAGACCATTTATGACGTGAAAATCGAGGATACCAAAGAGGTGGTGGATTTGAACCTGTTTGGAACGGTAACCCCTACCATAGTTTTAAGCGAGTTGATGGCCAAGCAAGGATTTGGTTCTATCATAAACATTTCTTCCATGGCTGCCCGGCAAAGTATATCTAGGGTTTTGGGATATTCCATGGCCAAAGCGGGAGTGGACGCCTTTACCAAATGGATGGCCCAAGAACTGGCATCCAAATTCAATGATCGCTTACGGGTGAATGCCATTGCTCCTGGCTTTTTTGTTGGAAATCAGAACCGGGCCATTTTGATCAATGAAGATGGGACATATACCAAAAGGGGCGAGAAAATCTTGGCGAATACCCCAATGGGCCGTTTTGGGGATACTTCAGAACTTAATGGGATGGTTCATTATTTGCTGAGCGATGCTTCAAGTTTTGTCACGGGATCCATCTTTGAAGTTGATGGGGGGTTTAGTTCATTTTCAGGGGTATAGCCAATGGACTTTCTTAAAAAAACATTTCGCTGGTTTGGCCCTTCCTTTGGGGTATCGCTCCAAGAAATAAAACAGTTGGGTGTTGAGGGAATCGTAACTGCTTGTAGCGAAATACCGATAGGCGAAGTATGGCCAACTGAAAACATTACGGCGGTCAAAAAAGAGATAGAAAGGCATGGGATGGAATGGTCTGTTGTGGAGAGTGTAAATGTGCACCGTTCTATTAAGTATGGTACGCAGGAAAGGGATAAATACATTGAAAACTACATTCAAACCCTAAAGCATCTTGCAGCCAATGGAATTTTTACCATCTGCTATAATTTTATGGCCTTGTTTGATTGGACACGCACCCATCTTCGTTTCCAACTTCCAACAGGGGCAATTAGCATGCTGTTTGATCCTGTTGCCCTTACAGCCTTTGACCTGCACATTTTGAAAAGGGAAAAGGCATTTACGCTTTATAAGGACGCAGAAAAGGATAAAGCAAACATATATTTTCAAAATTTGGATGCTGATGGGCAGCAAAAACTGGCACAGGATATTCTGATTGGAATGCCTGGTACCAAGGAATCGCATACCTTGGAGCACTTTAAGAGAGACCTTCAGGCTTTGGAAGATTTGGATAAAGCGGCTTTGCAGGAAAATTTAGCCTATTTCCTTAATGCTGTCATTCCAGAAGCCGAGGATTTGGGAGTTAAGATGGCTATACATCCAGATGACCCGCCTTTTCCCGTATTTGGAATTCCACGTGTCGTTTCCACCCATGAGGATGTACAAAACATATTGCATTCTTGTCCTTCCCCAAGCAATGGACTCACCTTTTGTTCGGGTTCTTTAGGTGCATCTGAAAACAATAACCTGATAAAGATAATCCAGGATTTTGGGGATAAAATCCATTTCATCCATCTTCGAAATGTGGAACGGCAAGGTGAAGGTCGTTTTTATGAAAGTTCGCATTTGGGAGGGTCGGTTCCCATGGCACAAGTAATGCGGGAACTTGTTCAGGAACAACAAAGACGAGTGCAGAATGGAAACCAAGAGGTAACTATTCCAATGAGACCGGACCATGGTCTTGTAATGTTGGACGATCTGGACCGGGAAATGAAATTTTATCCGGGCTATTCCCTTATAGGAAGGGTCATGGGAATGGCAGAACTCAAAGGTTTAGAGGTGGGAGTTAGGAATGGACTTGGCTTATCATAACAAATGGGCTCAAAACGAATAGAACAAAAAACGAAACAATAATATCATGAAAAGTAACCTGAATCTACTTTGTTTAGCAATTGTGCTAATCGCGGTTTCCTGCAAGCAGGATCAAAAAGTATCGGATAAAAAAGAGACTGTGACTAACCAATTTTCGGGGAATAAAGGGGAAGTAAAACTAATAACCCTGGATCCGGGACATTTCCATGCGGGATTGATTTTAAAGACCATGTATGATCAAATAAATCCTGAAGTGTATGTATATGCACCTGAGGGAGCCGATTTGAATCAACATCTCCGAAGAATAGAAGGGTTTAACAACCGTGAGCAAGACCCAACCTCGTGGGATTTAAAAGTGTATCGGGGAGATGACTTTTTTGATCGGATGCTTGCTGAAAAAGCAGGCAACGTGATGAATGTATCTGGAAATAATGCCAAGAAAACAGAATACATTCTCAAATCTGTGGAAGCTGGGATAAACGTGTTTGCAGATAAACCCATGGTCATTAACGCAGAGGATTACCCGTCATTGGAGAAAGCATTTAAAGTAGCGGAAGAAAAGGGGTTGTTGATCTATGATATTATGACCGAACGCTATGAGATCACGACCATGCTTCAGAGGGAGTTATCGCAAATGCCAGCAGTGTTCGGGGAACTTTTACCGGGAACCCCCGATAAACCCGCCATCACCAAGGAAAGTGTACATCATTTTTCCAAGTTGGTTGCAGGTAAACCATTAACCAGGCCTGCATGGTTCTTTGATACCGAACAGCAAGGGGAGGGGTTAGTGGATGTCAACACCCATTTGGTGGATTTGATCCAATGGGAGACTTTTCCAGAGCAAATATTGTCCAAAACGGATGTTGAATTAATCTCGGCCAAGCGCTGGACCACGGACCTGACCCCAGAGATGTTCCAAAGCGTGACAGGACTGGAGGAATACCCGGAATACCTCAAAAAAGATGTTCAAGGGGATACACTTAAAACATACAGTAATGGAGAACTTGTTTACAAACTCAAAGGAATACATGCCAAAGCGTCGGTAATTTGGAACTTTAAGGCCCCTGAAGGCGCCAAAGACACACATTATTCCATTATGCGGGGTTCAAAAAGTAATTTGATTATAGAGCAGGGCGAAAAGGAAGCTTATAAACCCACTTTGTATATTCAAACCAAAAATCAACAACCGACAGATGAGGTTTTACAGCATGCCGTATCGGAACTCTCCAAAGCGTATCCTGGCCTTGACCTGGAAAAGGTTGGGGATGAATTATGGAAGGTGGGCATCCCGGAAAGATATAAGGTAGGGCATGAAGCGCATTTTGGACAGGTAACGGAAAAATACTTAGAGTTTTTAAAGGATGGTAAACTTCCGGAATGGGAAATACCCAACATGCTCGTAAAATATTATACCACCACGGAAGCCTTAAAATTGGCCAAGCAACAGCCTTGACTTTTCCTTTTTTGCAATAATTGGCTCCAATTAAAAAGGGAAGACATAGATTTGTAGCGTACCACCAATCGATATTGAAAACTGTTGAATCCGTTACAGCGCTTTATCCATTATATTTTTAGTCTAACAGGTTTTGGGCGGTTACTTTTGGCCAATTATCTCCTTCAGAAGAAATTTCTGTTTCCCATGGGTTGGAGTAAAAGTGTGGCAACGGGAAAACCTGTCAGAAAAAATGGGAACGAGCTTCCTTGGTTCACCTATGCCTTTATAGCTTTTTTGGAAAAAAGAATCCACAGCGAAATGTCCATTTTTGAATATGGGAGTGGGAATTCCACCCTGTGGTTCAACAAAAAAGGTTGCACCTTGGTATCGGTGGAACACGATGAAAATTGGTATAGGCAAATGCAGCCTCTTTTAGACTCAACCCCTAAAACAAAATACCTCTGGCGGGATTTGGAATCCAAGGCCTATGCTCAGGAAATTTTGAATTATTCCAAGGTGTTTGACATCATTGTGTTGGATGGCAGGGATAGGGTAAATTGTTGTTTGAATGCTTTGAATGCGTTGAAAGAAGATGGTGTTATCATTTGGGACAATTCTGATAGGGAGGAGTATTTGAAGGGTTATCAGTTTTTGGAATCCAATAATTTCAAGCGATTGGATTTTCATGGTTTGGGTCCCATTAATTCTGGAAAGTGGTGCACTTCGGTCTTCTATAGAAAGGATAACTGCTTAAATATTTAGGGTTTAAGCCAAAAATTCCTGGATGAGGGAAACTTTTGCAGGGGGTACGCAGAAACAATCCCGGACACCGTTATCTTTATTTCTTTTCAAAGTGTCCACTTTTTGAAGTCCTTTTGGGGTATGGTTAAAAAATTCGTAGCCCAATGCACCCAATATAGCTTCTATTTCAGCTTCATTTTTGTTGAACAGGGTTTCACAGATAATAATAGGCTGATGTTCTTTTATGGTCTCCAATCCTCCTTTTAGGATTTCCACCTCTGCCCCTTCGGTATCAATTTTCATCAGGTCAATGCTTTCAATGTCGGAAGCATAATCATCCATACGCAGGGTTTTAACCCTAACTTTCTTGGAAGGCAGATTTTTTTTGGTTCCGATATTATGTTCCCCGGAAAGGTTGGCAATATTGGGGAATTTTGGATTCACAATTTGGTGGAATTCTATTTCGCCCTTAAAATTGGACAAAGCCAAAGACTCAACCTTGACCTGGTTATCCAATTGATTCAGTTCAACATTAGCTTTCAAATAGGCCTTGGCACCATCTGAAGGTTCAAAAGCCTTAACCTTTAAGTTGGGATTGGATTTACATCCCAAAACGCTGTAGTAACCAATATTGGCACCAATATCCCAAAAAGTCCCAACCTTCTTCACCAGTTCTTTAAAAATCGGGGTGTACTCAAAGGCCATGGGGCCGTTCCAAAAGAGTTGGCGGGTAATGTAGCTGGTTTGGTTGGTCTTTAGTTTAAATGGGGAAATACCATCAATATTGATTTTGACCAAACCTGAAGCCGGCAATTTCAACCCTTCTGGCAAAACGGTGGGAAACAGTTTGCAAGTATTTCTTATTAGAAAATTAATTTGGGGTTGGTATATAACCGAACGCAGCCAGTTCATTGGTCAATTTGAATTTTAAAGACCAAAAATACCCAAATAACAAAAGCAAGCTAAAACTTAAAGAACATTTAAGCGAGCTTGTGGTCAGAACATTATGGACTCAGTCAAAAAAGAGGCCTCTGGCCACTATAGCAACACCTCCCTATTAAGTACGGCCATGATAAAGAAAACGGTAATGGCAATGATCAAACAGCTAATGCCCGCGGTTAGGTTTTCGGGGATGGAAAACTCCTTTTTGATGTTGTGTAGAATTGCTTTCATAGGTTAAATCTTTGATGTAAAGTTTTGAATACCTAAGAAGTGTTCCCAAACTATTGGTTAAATGAGATAAAGACCGGACGAATGGGATAAAAACCATGGTTAATCGAATAAAAACACCTTTGGCCTATTTTTTTGGTCGATGGATCACAACCGAAGAACGACCTATGGGCAGTTTTGTTTGGAGGGATATCCAAAAAAGGAGCCCTTCATTTTCAGTCGTTCTCGTTTCCCCCAAAATTTGAATGACCTACCCATGAAGGGCAACAAATTAGGTGGGGAAATTAGAAGGGCGCAAAGTCAAAAAAAATACCCATTTATGGGGATTTTGTGGGAAAACCCCAGTTTTTTTCAGGGAAATCTGCAATGGTTTTAGAGGTCGAATGTCTAATTTTCGGGGCCTCACAATCGTTTCCAACAACTTTTCACTTTTTTTTGATATAAATCCCCAAGAATGGGGATGTTTTACTATGCTTGGCAGATTAATCTTTGTATATGGAATTACTAGAGCATTTTGACTCTAAATATGAGGAAAGCGCATATAGGGTCATAAAATCCGAATTGGAATGGCAAGAAATTGAATGGTACCAAGGTGAAGGTAAACTCGTTTCCTTGACAATTGTCAAAGCACCCAACGCTACTGGTAGTCAAATTCCATGGATGATACAAGCTGGGGTGGTGGCAGAAAAAAGAGAATACAAGTTTGTTGCAGCAGACAATTATAATCTGCCTTCAAAGCTGATCGTTTCGAGCGAAAATCATACAAATTTCCCACTGCTTTTTGACATAAATAAGACCTTTGAAGTTGAGGTTTTGTTAGTTCCTGAAAACAGATATTATGGACTGACAAATCCTATTCGACCATTATTGGGAGGTTGCAGTTCCATGAATCATAAATACCGAGGTCCAGGTACCCTTGGATGCACTTTTAGGCTGAAAAATGATTCTTCAAACTATGTTTTATCCAATTGGCATGTATTTGTGAATTCCAATGGAAGATTAGGAGACCCTATTATGCAACCATGTCGTCTTGATGGAGGTCGAACTAGTGAACATTCCATAGGGGAGCTAGTTTGGTATCGCTTGGATAGTCATTTTGATGCCGCAATTGCCAAAGTATATGATACCGTAAAAGTAGGGTCAGGTACCATGTGCCAACAAGTCCTAGGGGGCATTATTAGGCCTGAAAAGGATATGGAAGTTCAGAAGCACGGCAGATCTACAAAGTGCACTCATGGTCGAATAATGGATTTTCCTTCATCGGTTCAAGTGTTGCATAGCGAATATCCAGATGGAAAGCTCATTTTTAAGAACCAAATTCGGTGCCGTATGAACGCCGAAAATGGGGATTCAGGATCAATTGTCTCAACAACTGATGGAAATCTAGTTGGATTGTTGTTCGCTGGAGATATTACCAATTATGAATATTGTTTGGCGAACCCTCTTGATTTTACAAAAGAAATTGACGGGGGATTTCACGGTTATAAAGACGACAAAATGAAAATACCACAAATAGAAACATTTAATTAGAGAACAATTATGGCACACGAACGACTTAGATTTCCTTTGGTCTTAAATAGACAACTTATTAGTGAAAGTAAAGTGGAATATGTATTTGAACCCATCTACTCAGATATACAATACGGTACCCATTTTGGAATATATGGCGATTTTATAGGGGAAATTGATGACAATGGTAAAACCGGATTTCTAGTTGAAAAAATGAACTTTCGATTGCAAAACTACACGGGTGATATTACAATGGGCATTAAGAAGGTTGTTGATTACAAGGATAAAAAATTACCCTCCAATTTTATGTTGGAAGGATTTTCAACAGGTCGGTTAATAAAAATCTATATGATTCTTCAAGGATTTAACAAGGAATTCAAAGGTTCACTCCCTGAAGAACCGATTGAAGGAGAACCTATACCACCAGCATTGAACTTAAAACTTTACCAAGGTGATGTGATAGAGGTTGTGGTCTTCTACGAGCATGTGGACAACAAATATTCCAAAATTCTTGAAAAAGATAGCGAGATTAGAAATAACGAATGTTTGTTTGCTGATCCCTTATATCTTTATAGGGATGGTGAAGAGGTTGGATTATTAAAGGATTCACAGACAAGAATTGAATTGATAAATGCACTTAAGGAAGAAGATGGCTTAAACAAGGCCAAAAGGATGGCCAAAGAAAAAAACATAACCCAAATGTTGAACGAATCATATGTGGAAGGAGATGAGGAAGATTTGATATTTGCGGCCATTGGAGCAGGCCGACCATGTAAGATGAAACTTTCTGATGTCTATATTTTACCAAAATAAAATACAAGTTTCCTTCCATTTGTTATGGGCCTTTTGTGTTTCTTTTTTGGTTTCTGGCCAAGAAAAAGAGGCGATAAATTATTTGAGAAAATATCAATTGGAGGAGGTTGAGAATTTACTCCTTACAACCAAAAAATCAGACGGCAATGCACTTCTTTGGCAGATAAAAATGCTTAAAATATTTGATTTTTATGGAGATGGGATACAGAGTCCAAATCAGCATGCCGAGGCTTCAAATGTAATGGACGGGATATACCAAAGTTTTTATGGGTCCATAAATATGGGGGACTACCTATTTTATAAGTTCAATGATAAAAATCTTCAAGCATTGGAAGAATATCGGAATGCTCTGGTGTTGGCTAAAACCCAAAATGATTCCATTCTCATTTGCGAAGCCTTAAAAAAAATTCTTACAGTCCATAGAACACACTATCTCTATGACAACATCACATTTGAACAATATCTTGAAGATTATAAGAACTATGCGTATGATGACTATGAGAGGGCATTTTACCATTATTTCAATCTAATTCTGCACTTTAAGAATTATAAGGTTGATCAATGGAATTCTGAATCCTACGAGTGGCTTTCCAAATACTTTGAGAATAATAACTTGCCATACCTTAAAGGTATTACCTATACTGTATTTGCTAGCTATTATGAGGAGCTCGGAGAGTTTGAAAGAGTTTGGTATTTTATACGTGAGGCGGAAAATGAGTTTTCCAAAATAGAATTTGCTTACGCAAAAAGTAGATATAATCAATTGTTGGTATTTGCAGCTAGAATTGCTGCCAAGGAAAACAAACGCGAAATCCTTGATTCTTACTTGTCCAAGTTTGATAATACACGCTCTAACAAGACTGATCTGCAGCTAAGCTCTCTTTTTTATTTCTATGATTCTGTAAAGGATACCTTATATGGTAATTTTAAGATGGCCTATCGCAAGTACAGACAATACGAACTAATTCAAGACAGTTTAAGAAAATATAGGTATGATGATTTACTCAACGATTTAGAAACAAAATATCGAACCGCCGAAAAGGAAAAAAAGATTTTGGAAGAACAACAAAAGGTCCGAGCCAATCGGAACTGGCTAATTGCAGCTGGAATAACCCTTATTTTGGGCCTTGGTATTGCCATCCTCCTCCAAAAAAACACCACTAAACAACGCTTGTTGGCGGAGCAGGAATCACAGCTCAAGCAGCAACGTGTGGAAAACCTTTTGAAGGAACAGGAATTGGTAAGTATAGATGCCATGATCGAGGGCCAAGAAAAAGAAAGACAAAAAGTGGCCAATGAACTCCATGACGATCTAGGCAGTCTTATGGCGACGATCAAGCTCCATTTTGATAATACCAAGGTGAGCAAAAAAGATCCTGCCATGCAAAATGCCCAAAAATTGTTGGAAGAAGCCTATCAAAAGATTCGGGGAATGGCCCATAGCAAAAATTCCGGGGTAATGAGCGACCAGGGATTGTTGCCAGCTATCAAAAAAATGGCCAGGACCATCTCCGAAACCAATGCACTAAACGTAACTGTAGAGGATTTTGGTCTGGGGGAACGTCTGGAAAACTCCTTGGAACTGACCATATTCAGAATGGTGCAGGAGCTTGTGGCGAATGCCATTAAACATGCGGATGCAACAAAAGTTGGCATCCATCTAACCCAGCATGAGGACCAGCTCAACATCATAGTGGAAGATAATGGGATGGGTTTTGATAGCACCAAAGTCAGCAAGGTCCATAATGGAATGGGACTGACCACAATTGAAAAAAGAGTGGAACATTTGGAGGGGAACTTTACCATAGACAGTGTCCTGGGTAAAGGTACCTCCATTTTAATAGATATACCCGTATGATTACTGTTGCCCTAGCTGAAGATCACCAAGCCCTTATTGATGGCATACGATCGTATGTTCGCTATGAGGACGACCTCAAAGTCATAGGTCATGCCAATAATGGGGAAGAATTGCTAAAAATTGTCCGGTTAAAACAGCCCAAGGTGGTTCTCTGTGATATTCGAATGCCCAAATTGGATGGCATAGAAGCCACAAAAATTATCCTTAAGGAATTACCCTATACCAAGATTGTGGCCTTTACCATGTTTGATCAGGATGAAGCGGTAAGGCAGATGCTCGAGGCGGGCGCCCATGGATACATTCTTAAAAACAGTAGTCTTGATGTGGTTTTGGAGGCCATTAGGGCCGTTGCATCTGGGAAAACGTTTTATGATAGGAAACTTCATCTACCCCATACGGAAAAAAATAGTTCCAAAAGTGTATTGTCTTCCCGGGAGCGCGAAATTTTACAACTGATTGCCAAAGGCCGCACTTCGCATCAAATTTCAGAAGAACTTTTTATTGGTAAAAGTACCGTGGATACCCATCGCAAAAATATGATACGCAAGCTTGGATTGAGTGGGGCCGGGGAGCTGCTACGATATGCCGTAGAGAAAAAATACGAGTTCTAAAGGGCTTGTTTTTTAGTTAGTTAGGTTGAAAATCCCCATTTATGGGGATTTTTTTGTTTAGGCTTCAAAAATACATTTGAGGTAATAGGAATCTAACGAATGACATGATTCCAAACATTTTAGGTTTAGAAATCAAAAAAAGGCAATAACTAAGGTGATTTTTATGGAAAATCCCCAGTTTTTTTAGGGATTTTGTGCAATGATTTTACATCATATTTTTTTATCTTGATAACTGGTTGTTCCCCTGTAATTTGTTGATTTCTAATTGGGTAATCGATATGCTGCTCTCGATAGAGCAGACATAATATCCATTGTTTTTCCGTGAATAAAAACCTGCTTCTGTTTGGTTCCTGGAAGTTGATAAAATGATAGCTTTATGGATAAATTGACATTAATTGTTGTTCTCATTTTAGCCAGCGGTATTGTAGGTGGTGTTGGAAATTTTTTCCGATTTGAGAGCAATTTGGAGGCCAAAGGGTACCATCTGGTAAAAAGCATTTTTTTAGGTACCATTGCTGCCTTTACCATCCCCTTATTTCTTAACATGGTATCCAGTGATTTGTTGGAATTTCAGAATGCTCCAACAGACTATTTTGTGTTTGTGGGTTTTTGTCTCATTGCCGCTTTCTTCTCCAATAGGTTTATGAATTCAATAGGAGACAGAGTCATCCAGGATCTCGAAAAAATCAAACGAAAAACCGATGTGATCGAGGAAGAAACCAAAGACAATTCCGAAAAAGTGGAAGCCCTGGTGGAAGAACAGACCGATGGGGGAACTACAGCGGCCAAACCCCGGAAGTTGGAAGAAATTAAAAATGAGGTACCGGCAGAGGTGGCCAACAAAATTTTTGAGTCTTTCCAAAACGAAAAGTACAAATTCCGCACAGTGGAAGGCATTGCCAAGGACAGTGGTCTGGATAGCGGTGAGACCAAAGCCCTAATGGACAAATTGGAGCAAAAGAACATTATAAAACGCTACCGGGGACGTGGCGGTAAACGCATCTATTCATTAACCGATTGAAAAAGACTTGGTATGATCAGTTTTAATTTAGTATCCAAGATACCAGTGGAAGCCCCATACTTTAGGAAACTTAGAGTATTGGCTTTTGACCCTAGTCTGGCCATTAATTTGGAAACCGCCGAGATGAACCAACTTACCCTTGACATCCCTTGGGAAGATCTTGCCCTGGGACCTATAGGGGAGTATATAGAAGTTGTTGACTACGATCCGGCCAGCGGGGTTTTTTATGAGCCGGTCAATTTGGAAGATTCACACCTTATTGCCCGGGACGGCTTAACGCCTTCCGAATCCAACCCCCAATTTCATCAGCAAATGGTGTATGCGGTGGTCATGACCACCATAAAACAGTTTGAAAGAGCCCTGGGCAGGGTAGCATTTTGGTCTGATCGGGTGGAGAGACTCCCGGACGGTAGGTACATTGATCAGTTTGTACGAAGACTTCGGGTATACCCTCATGCACTTCGGGATAAAAATGCTTACTACAGTCCGGCCAAAAAGGCGTTGTTGTTTGGATATTTCCCCATAACCTCTAGAGACCCGTCCAATTCACCGGGAACCTTGGTATTTACTTGTCTTTCCCACGATATCATTGCCCACGAGGTGACTCACGCTCTCTTGGATGGCGTCCATCCCAGATTCAATGATGCCACCAATATTGATGTACATGCATTTCACGAAGCTTTCGCTGATATTGTGGCACTTTTCCAACACTTTTCATATCCCCAGGTCCTGGAAAACCAAATCAAAAAGACACGTGGTAATCTTCAGAGTGAAAACCTGCTTGGTCAACTGGCTCAAGAATTTGGAAGGGCCACAGGCAGGGGTGCCGCCTTACGGGATGCCTTGGGAGGAATCAACAAAGAAACGGGAGAATGGGAGCTGCGATCTCCGGATCCCTTTGCCCTGAATAATGTAATTGAGCCTCACGCCCGGGGTGCTATTTTGGTAGCTGCTGTTTTTAGGGCGTTTTTACTGATTTATTCTGAGAACAGTGCGGACTTGTTCCGAATTGCCACCCAAGGAACTGGAAATCTTCCTGAGGGTGACATCCACCCGGATTTGACCAATCGCTTGTCTCAAGAAGCGGCCGAAGCAGCGGACCGAGTACTTCAAATGTGTATTAGGGCCATTGACTATTGCCCTCCATTGGGCATTACGTTTGGGGATTTTTTACGAGGGGTCATCACCGCAGATTTGGATTTTTCACCACAAAATGAGAAATATAGAATCGTCTTTATCCAAAGTTTCAGGGAATGGGGAATCCTTCCAAAAAGAGTCACAAGTACGGGAATTGACGGTTTGAAATGGCCCAGTTCGGATGAAATGATGAGGAACACGCCCTCCACGCAGTATCAAGATACTGACGAGGCCTTTCAGCATAGGCAGGAGGAACAGGACCAAAAGAAAGTCTCCATGAAAGAGTACATGAGAGGGAATTTCCTTAGCAAGATAGATAATTGGAATTTGGAGAGTGACCGTTTCAAGGTCTGGAACATTCTAAGGCGGCTTCGAATACAAGTCCACAATTGGTTGAAACAGGGTGATGCCATAGGGAGGGATTATGGAGAATTGTTTGGGTTGGTCATTTATCAGGAGCCGAATATGCCCAAAACCATTTATTGCGATCAACACGGCGATCCCACCTTGGAAGTGCACTCGGTTAGGCCAACAGTCCGGCAAACCATAGCAGGTAGTTTTACCACGGACATAGTCGTTGAGGTGACCCAGAGGCGACGAGGTTATTTTGATCCCGCTATTCAAGAGGAAAAGGATAAAAACGGGGTGACACCTGCCGAAGATGGTGACTTCACTTATAGGGCAGGATGTACCATCATTATCAACCCGACCAGTCAAGAAATACGGAGAATTATCAGAACCCCGGATACGATCAGGTCCGATCAAGAATTGAATAGGTTACGAGACTTTATTATGGGAGATGATGGAGTGGTCGGTAATTCCTTCAACGCAGGATTTGTTGCGCAGAACGAATCCCATCGCGATGAACCTTTTTACATGTTACACAAACAAACCGAAGAATAGTTATGGCAACAATGAAAATACCGGAAAATGGAGTTCGGGTAAGGATGTACCGTATTGGTCATGGTGATTGTTTCTTAATTGGAATGCCAAGAAAGGACAGCGATGTGCCCTATTATATTTTGATCGATTGTGGATACAAACCTGGATCTCAGAACTTCCTTCCCAATAAGGACGTAAAAAAGGTCATTGACCATATCGCTGCAACCACCAATAGAACCCTTGATTTGGTCGTGGTCACCCACGAACACCAAGATCATGTGAATGCTTTTTGGAAAAAGAGAAGCCCCTTTTTTAAGAATATTGATATTAAGGAAGCCTGGTTTGCGTGGACAGAATCACCCACAGATCGGCTTGCCAAGAAAATCCGCAAAAAACATAAAGACCAATTGTTGGGTCTAGTGGAGGGAAGAAGGCTTTTGGGGCTCTCATTGGAAGCTGACAATCCGACCCTTAAAACTATTGACAATCTGTTGAGTATGGAGTTTGGCGGAGATAAGGAAGAAGCATTCAATCATAAAATCTTGAGTGCTGCGGCCAAAGACCCCTCCAAGTCCAGGAATAAGCAATCCATGAAACTGATCAAGGACAAAGCCCAAAAAAACAAGGGCATCCGCTACCTCAATCCCGGTGATTATGTTGAATTGAAAGAAACAGAGGGTATAGGTGCTTATGTATTGGGTCCGCCGCGCAGGGAAAAATTACTGTTGGATGAAGACCCTATTGGCGATGAGGCGTTCCCATCCCAAAATGGACATCACTTGTCGTTTAATGCAGCGGTTTTAGCTGGAGATAGTGCAGCCTGTCCTTTCCGAAGGGAGTATAGGGTGGAAAAAAACAGTGCTTTTGGACATGGGTTTTTTAAAAAATGGTATGGCTCAGATACAGATAAGCACGAAGATGAAGATAGCGACAACGTGGAGGTTCCCCCAAACGCCTCTTGGCGTAGAATAGATGATGAATGGTTGTATTCAACAGAGAATTTGGCCCTAAAAATCAATAGAGGGGTAAACAATACAAGTTTGGTACTGGGATTTGAATTACCGGAATCAAAAAAAGTGCTGTTGTTTGCTGCGGATGCACAAAGGGGAAATTGGATTTCTTGGGATGACAATGAATGGAAGCGAGGGGACAAAACCATCACCGCCAAAGACATTCTGGGACGTACCGTACTTTACAAGGTAGGTCACCATGCAAGTCATAATGCCACGCTTAAGGGTACTATAAATGACAATTACCCCAATTTGGGATGGATGGCCCAAGGCAAATACGCCCAAGAGTTTACGGCAATGATCACCGCAGTGAACGAATGGGCCATGACTAAAAACAGTCCACCTTGGAGACATCCCTTGCCCAGTATTAAGAGCGCGTTGCTAGAGAAGGCACAGGGGAGAGTTTTTCAAACGGATGAGGATGTGGTCAAAAAAACGGACAATGCCAATATTTCGGATCCGGAGTGGCAAAAGTTCTTGGACCGGATTGATATTAATGACCTTTACTTTGATTTGGATATCATAGACGAATAACAAAAAGATTAAAATGGAATCATCATGGCAGGATTGGCAAAAACCTATTCAAAAGAGATTATAAAGGAGTTGGACATGATACCGGTATATTTACCGGGCACTAAAATAGAACCCGGAGATATTATTACCTTTTCGCATACCAATGCGCTTGGAAGGCCCCAACCTATAGGAAGTTTTAGGAAGGAAACCAATTTGATCCACACGCTGGGACTGGATTTACCTGTGGCAACAGATGATGGGCTTGGAGCTGTTCGGTTTTCCAGTAGAAATGGAGTAAGCATGGAGTTCAAAGCTGCAGCCAATGCAGGTAATGTGGGAAAAGGAGAACTGAATGTATCCTTTACCAAAGAGGGCTCTACCTATTTGGCGGCCACGGGGCTAAGTGAATCCAGAATTGAGGATATGGACAAGCTCAGAACCAATTTGAACAAAATAAGAAACAAATATACCGGGGATTGGAATAAATCCTTTATTGTGGTCTCCGTCCGGACGGCAAAAAAAGCCTTGGTGATGCAATCCAATTCAAGTCAAGGCTCCTTGACCATATCCGGTGAAACCCAAACCTTGCAGGCAGGTGCGGCGGGAGACATAAAAGCAAATTTGAAATTCGCCGTGTCCAGTTTTAAGGACGCTGCATTCATCAAGGATTGGAACGATGATGTGGAACTTTTTGTAGGATTGGCCAGATATCGAAAACGATTTTTGGGAAGTTGGAAACTGGGCCATGGCTTTGCTGCAACAAGAAATGCGGATTGGGAGATGGCCACCGTCTATCCGGATGAGCTGGATTTTGGTACCTCCGATTCATAAAACCATATGAATTGTATGTTTTAACCTATGAATACGCTGACCAAAACTGATTTTATACATTACCTCCGTTGCCCAGAGTCACTTTGGTTAAGCAAAAACAAACCTGAAAAAGCAAAACAGGACGAATATTCCCTATTTCTTCGGAAAATAATAGCGGAAGGATATGAGGTTGAGTCCTATGCAGAACAACTTTTCCCAGAGGCCATTAAGTTGCCAGATAATGGCAGTTTTGAAGAAACAAGGGAAGCACTGGGAGAATCAAATTCACAATTCATCCAAGCCACTTTTGGAACAACAAAAGGAGCACTCGCCAGAGTGGATATTCTTGAGCGTTTACCAAATAACGCTTGGCATTTGTATGAAGTGAAGTCCTCCACTAGCGTTAGCACCAAAAAAAGTCACAACCATATTTTTGATACGGCTTTCCAGAAATATGTTTTGGAGCAAAATGGCCTTCAAGTGGGCAAGGTTTCGGTGATTCATTTGAACAAGGAATACCTGAGAGAGGGAGAAGTCCAAGCTTCGCAGCTATTGGAAATATCGGAAGTTACCAGCCAGGTCAATGCGGTTTATGAAACTATAATGGAGCAGATTCAAGAAGCTTTGGATTTTATAAACCTGCCTGAAATTGAAGAAGACAAATGTTCCTGTTTGCGAAAAACGAGAAGCAACCACTGCGATAATTTTGATTATTTCAATGCTTGGTTGCCAAAACATCCCGTACATGAAATTAAACGCATAACCGAAAGTAAACTCAATGGATTTTTGGACGCCAACCAGTATGGGATTTCAGAAATCCAAGAAGATGCCAGCCTTAACGAATCTCAAAGTGCTCAAGTAATCTCTTTGCGGCAAGGGAAACCCATGGTGGATTGGAATTCCATTAAAGATCAGTTGGATGCCCTTGTGTTCCCCCTGCATTTTATTGATTATGAAACCTTTGCGAGTGCCGTTCCCCAAATGGACGGACTACGCCCCCATGAACATATACCCTTTCAAGTTAGCATTCATAGTATGGATGAGAATGGGGATCTAAAGCATTTTGAGCATTTGGCAGATGACTTGGAAATGCCGGAGAAGATGCTGAAAGGTATGCAGGAATTCACTGGAACAGCAGGAACTTTTGTCTCTTGGCACGCCTCTTTTGAAAAGGGGAGGAACAACACTATGAAGCTTTGGCTGCCCCAGTTCAATGATTATTTGGACTATATCAACAACCATATGTTTGATTTGGAAACGGTTTTTGCCAAAGATTATATAGACTATCGGTTTAAAGGTTCATCCTCCATTAAGAAAGTGCTTCCCGTTTTGGTCCCGGACCTGGATTATGGCGACTTGGAAGTTCAGGATGGAACCATGGCCATGGATACCTGGGGCAAACTGGTTTCCGGAGCAACCCCATCATCGGATGTGCAGGAAATCCGAAAAAGCCTTTTGGCCTATTGTGAGTTGGATACCCTTGCTATGGTCGAAATCTATAAATTTCTGAAAAAGCAACTCGAAAAATAAACCCGTTATGCCCAAAAAACAGCTTGTTAACTGCCATACCCATGTGTTCACAGGAAACTTTGTCCCACCCTTCTTGGCCAAGACCATAGTACCTTGGCCTTTCTACTATCTAATTTATACCCCCATGGTGGTTGGCTTGGTCAAGCTGTTTTTTAAAATCAAACATGGAATTAGGTATTCAGATAAGATTCACCGGTTGTGGATAGTACGTTTTTGGAAATTTCTCAAAAAGGAATTTCTCAAGATAAAGTTCTTGGTTTTGGGCAATTATTGGGTTCGTATCCCTTTTCGGTTGGTGGTTTTTTGGATCAGTGCCATTGCCGTCATCTATTTGGTAGAATTTGTGGCCTTGATTCTCAAAGTAGATGAATTTGCGAACAAATATTTTCTGCTGATCAAAGATTGGCTGCAAGAGCACTTTTTATACTTTGACTTGGGGGATTTCTATAGAATTATTTGGATTGTGGCAGTGCTATTGATTATAAAATCGAGCAGAAGGCCCATACTTTTTGTGTTGAAAGGAGTTTTTCCTGCCATTAAAAAAGTGTTCAGCACTTCCTTTCTCGATCTTATGCAGCGGTACTACTTGTTGGGAAGGTTTGCCACAACCTATAAAACCCAAAAACGAATAGCGGAAAGGGCGGTGCACCAGCTACCCCAGAATGCTGGGTTGGTTATTCTTCCCATGGACATGGAATTTATGCATGCAGGTAAAACTTCGGCCTCAAAAAAGCAAAAGGAAATTGCTCAAAAATACCAAGACCAACCCATTGGGAAAGACCTGAACGATAGTTATAAATATCAAATGTTGGAATTATGGAATTTAGTCAAGAAGGATGCTGGTGAAGACACTAAGCAATATTACCCTTTTCTGTTCGTGGATCCCAGAAGAATCAAAAAAGAAGGAAAGAAGTTCTTTGATTGGGAATGGGTGAGCCAGACAGGGACCAATGGGCAAAAAAAATGGCGAATGAAGTTGAAGAAAGGGTGCTTTGTGCATACATATATGGAAGATTGTCGTTTTAGCGGATTCAAAATCTATCCGGCCTTGGGGTATCATTGTTTTGATGAATACCTGCTGCCTATTTGGCGGTACGCAGCGGAAAATCAAATTCCCATTATGGCCCATTGCATTATGGGAACCATATACTACAGAGGAACGATCAAAGCGGATTGGCACTATCATCCCGTTTTTTTGGATTATGATGCGGAAAGCCCAAAAGTATTGCCCGAAACCAAAAATGTGGACTTTCAATGGAATTTTACCCATCCGCTTAATTATTTATGTCTTTTGGAACCCGACTTGTTCCAACGCACATTGGCGTCCGTTAAAGAAAATGAATTCAGCCGGGCTCTCGATGCATTCGTAATTAACCCAGAATCAGGGAATCCAACGTTTGATTATGCAGCCCTCAAAGACTTAAAAGTTTGTTTGGCCCACTATGGGGGAGAGGAAGAATGGATCAGATATATGGAACAGGATCGCGAAAAGTATAGCCAAAGACTGATGCGGGACCCTTTCAAAGGCATTAACTTTATGCAAAACGATGACAAGGTCTTTTCGTGGTACAAAATCAATGAGGTTTGGGATGACGCGGATTGGTATTCCATCATCAGTAGTTTAATGATCAGTTACCCCAACGTCTATGCTGATTTAAGCTATATTTTGAGCAAGGAATCAGTGCATCCATTGATCAAATATACCTTGGAAAAGAGTGAAGAGCCCTCGCAGGATTGTGAAAGATATCTTCTGGAAAGGGACATTCATGAAAGAGCTACTCCGTTAACTGGCAAAAATAAATTGCGTAGCAGAGTACTTTTTGGAACCGACTTTTATGTAGTGCGCAACCACAAATCCGATAAAAACCTGCTGGTAGATATAAAGACCCTTTTAGGGGATGAAGACTTTGATCTGATAGCTAGGGAAAACCCCGGAACCTACTTGGACCGATCTTTTAGTTGATATAATGTGCTTGAAATTCAGTGAAGCATTTCAGACTTAGACTTTCGCCATCGGAATTGAACTCAATATTTTGGTTTTGGTCTACCTCAGTTCGCAATACGTTGGTGCTATGACTTTCAAGCTCTTGGATGACTTTGGTTGAAGGATGCTTATATCTCCAAATATGACTGCTTACAATGGCATATTCCATTTTAGCTGCCAGTTCCGGTGCAATAAAATCTCCTTTAGTATTTAAAAAGCCATTTTTTGCCCCATGATGTGGCACTTTAAGTATATGGATCTTTTCAAGTTGCTTGATTTTGGATTTAATTCTTTTATCATTCCAAACCTTATGTTCCGCATCCCCACCAAAGAGAAACTTGAAGCGACCGTAGTGTATTAAGATCATTAAGGAATTATTGTTTTCCTCACTACTTTTTTCGCCATCAAAAGGCCAGATTACCTCGCATTTTACTTTTTCACTGGAATTTTCAAATAGCACTGGTTCGTCACCGGCTACCAATGGTTCTTCATTTGCAATTTTCTGATACCAGGTGTTGGTTCTAAAGCCTTTTTTTAAGGATTGAATAAGGGGAGCCTGCCCACCCCATTTATTATATTTAAAGTGGAAAAGCTGTTTAGTCCCGAAATTTCGGATCATATCCTTGATTCCATTTGTATGATCTGCATGGGAGTGGGAAACTAGAATAAAATCAAATATAAAGGGATGCTTGCTTTCTAGGATTTTTTTGCGTTTTAGAGCCTTTAGTTCATGGTCTTTCAATTCAAAATATCGCTTTAAAAATGTCTGCGTTGGTTTAAATCTCCCGATGTCATTGCAATCAATTAGACCAAAGTGAAATTCTCCAGCATCATCGATGTATTCCAAAAAAATGGAATCTCCATTTCCAACTGATAGAAATATGATTTTTAAATTGCCCATTTGTTTTGAATTAAATAGTCTTTATAAGACTTGGTTTCTTCTTCCATATAATGCAGGCATAAAGGTTCATAGTTATCCCATCCGTATACCTCTTCCGAATAAAGTAGATTGGAAAGTTGAAAACGTTTTGGCTCCAATCTATATATGCTACCCCTAATAGTATCCTCTTTGGGAGTCACATCGAAATTGAGCTTGTTGTATGGACATGTAACATATTGGGTATCAATCATCAAATAGATGTAGTCCATTGCTTCATTAAATTGATCAATAATTTGGAAAAGATTTTCAAATTTTACGGCACTTGTAAAGTGGTAATTCTTGTCCGTGTCCTTTAGACCCAATATGATCAATTGGTCATAGCTGAAGACCAACTTGAGTTTTTTTAAAGGAGAACTGGAAGGCATATCCTCACAGTCACAGAGCAAATCAAAATCAAGCTCCTTAATTTTCAAGGTCCAATAGATGAACCTAACATATGGAGGTTTCTCATGAAGATTATCGGTGTCTAAAAAAAGAGGTATTTCCATAATGATCTCATTTAACAACAAACATCCCCATCTATGGCATCATGACTTTCCGCATCTGGATTGGACAGACGGTTTTCAGTGATTGCCTCAAAAGCCACCAAATCATCCATGCCACCGGCCAAGACCATCTCTTTAAAAGTGTTCCAGGGAAAATCCACTCCTGGATCAGATCTTCGGGAGGGATCCAATTTGGCGTGTGATACCACATCCTCAATGTTTGGATATTTGGACCAGCAATATTTTACAATATCCGCTGCCATCTTCACTTGCCATTCCGAAAAAGGGTCATTGATCTGGGAGTTCACCAATTCAATGCCCAAGGACCAATGATTGGTTTTGTTGTTTCCTTGGTTTACATCAGGGTGCTTAACGGAATTTCGAACATGCCAAGCCGCAAGGGTTTCGGGAACAGTGGCCCAAATGATCTGTCCATGTTCAGGTTCATCCTCATCCGGGATCAACCAATGGAAACTCCCCTTTCTATCCCGCATTACCGAAACCGCACCTGCAGAGCTATGTCCCGCGGTGGCATGGATCACTATCCCTTTAATGCCTAAAATAGGGTTGAAAACACGTCGGGTTGTACAACGTTCCCAGTATTTTTTGACCCCGGGATACCAGACCTCGGGTATTTTAATGGTTTTGTCAAATTCTCTTTTAGGTAGTTTAAAATGGTAATCTTGAGGGTTCATATTGTTGGTTTTGAGTTGGCATTTCAAACTAGATGATTGGACCGTTGACCTTGTCCAGCCCACAATCTTCGATAAACTTATTGTTGAAAACCTCCATCACCTGAGGTGCAAGAAGCTCATTTCTAGCATCTATCCAGGATTGTACTTGTGCAGGGCCATACATATTCTTGACCCGATTCTCGTTCAGATTAAAATTGATTTTTCCCCAATGCAGGGTGTAGGGTAGGTTTTCCTGCTCAAATTTGTTCCACACTGCCTCATAAAACTGTCTGGCCTTGTTGCCATCCACACCGTCCATTTCCAAAACGCAGGTATTGGGAAACTTGGTAAAGCCCAAAGTGGCTTGGGTACCTTTTACATAACGCAAGGACAATCCCCCTGGAAAAGGTTTTTGTTTGTTCACATCCACAATGAGTTCCACTGCCTTTGGGGAATCTTCTATGGCGATTCCAACAGCGGCACTTGCCACTTTGCCCCGGAATTTGGTATAGTTAAAAATCTCCTTTACCGTACCTTGGATTGGGGGTTGGGCTTCAAAAGCCAATCCAAACATGGCATTGACCATAGCGGGAATCAAAAGACCGGAACCGGGCAATCTGTCCAATACAGTGGAGATTATGCCCAAAAGATCATCCCCATAAGTGAAATTGTTGTCACGTAATAGAGGAGGGTGCGGTACCACCGGTTTTTTGAACATGTATTTGATAAAAGCCCCTTTTGCTGGATTGTTGGCTTCAAACTTGTGGAGGTTAAAGAGCACCTCAAAATGATATAGATCGCCGTTTTGTCCAGTTCCAGCCAAATTAAGGTCGGAAAAATCCAACTGTGTCATGGCCTTCTTCAGTTTAGCATCGTACGGAACCTGTGCCACCCGGTGTTCGGTAAGCAAGAATTGGGGTTCCGTTTCGATCATGACCCCATGGATAAATCCAAAACTCCCAAAAGATACCAAGGCAGCGTCAAAAAGTTCATCATCACGTACCAAAGTCGCATCCAGCCAATCCACAAATTTCGTGGACGCTACGGGAAACGAGGCTCGTTCCAGCCAAACATGGGAGTTGGGTCCAGTGACCAAATGCAGTCCTACCACAAAATCTGGGATGGCACCAACCGTAAAGGCAGCTCCGTGGGTACCCGTGGAAAGGGCCCCGGCCACCGTTTGACCATTGCTGGCCCCCGAGGCCTTAATGGATCTTGGAGGAAGTTTCCGGTCCAAACGGGTGTTGATCTCATTGATAATGGTTCCACATTGGATAAAATAAAGGTCATCCGGTTGGTTGGGGTAATTGGCATCCACATGTGTATTGGTCAAGGGAAAGGAAAAATTAAGGGAAGCGGTATCAATTAGCCCTCCTTCGGTAACCCCCACTTTGGTAAAGGACCACCCACTTCCCATGGCCCGCAGTCGTATATTATTGTCCAGGGCATGTTGTATGAGCCATTGGAAGTTTTGGGTGGTTTTTCGGTAGCGCTCTTTATGGGATTGCCCCGGTGGATTCCTCACTTTAAAGGAGGCATTCTGCACCAAATTATGGGTAAAGTTTTCGTGTTTGTTGGTCCATTGTTGGATGGGCAATCTTGTAATTCCTTCTGGTAGCATGGCAAGTGTTTTTATTGATCCAGATCACCTTCTCCACCTTGTGGTCTGGCACATCCGTAAATGGCGGTTCTATGGTTCACGATTCCAAGGGTAACAAGACTCAGTAAAAAATCTGGAAATGAGGTTTTTACCACGGTCCAAGACATGGCTCTTTCAGCGCAAGCACATTCGGTATCTGCAATATCTGGATTGGCGCTTACCGTTTTGGTGCTCCCTGGGGCTACGCCCCACCAATAGCTCCAACTGGACTTTCGTTGGCACTCTAAATTCTCAACACTATCTTGATAAGGACTTGCCTCAATGCGCGTGCTGACACAGGACGATAACAGTAGGGCAAAAGAGATGAAAAGCATGCATGCTAAAGGGGTATCTTTTTTCATTTTCGGATGGATTGGTTGAACGGCCTTACATTTTATAAGATACCTATAAAATGCCTGAAATACAGATAGATATGTATAAATTGTAGGTTTTAGTGTATAATTCTACACGAATATTCTTTAGCCCTAAAAACAACCGGATTTTATTTTGGAAGATGCTCCTTAACCATATCCAAAAACTCCCCTTCCGGAAACGGGATTATTTGGGCAGCCAACTCCAGAACGGACAAGATGTTTATATCCGGTTCTACTATGCCGCTGTGATTTCCCGAATTTTCGTTGTCCAAGGCCAAAATGCAAACATTAAGGAGCGACTCCAACTTAAAAAGCAGGTCGCGATAGTTTTTAAACTTTAGATGGGTGGCACTAGAACCATTTTTCTGGGGAGTTAGCGAACCAAAATAGGCTTCAATGGGGAGGTCAAGATGGTCTAGGTTAAGTTTTTTCTTGTTTTTCATGGTAGTGATTTGGGAGTGAATTCAAATGAAAAGAAAAAATTGGAGAAAACCGCGGACTATCGTCCGCGTAAAGCTAGTTTTTACGATTAATTTGAAAATTTTGATGCTGATTGTAAGCTACCGCAAGATTGCATCTTGTGGTAAAACAAATAGCTTCTTGTGTTTTACCAGAGTAGCTTTTGTTATTTTCTTGCAATTGTATAGACCACTAGACATAGTCTAGCGGTAGCAGGTGGAGTTAGCGAACCAAAATAGGCTTCAATGGGTAGGTCGAGTTTGTCCAGATTGATTTTTTTCTTGTCTTTCATGGAAAATGATTTGGGAATTATTTTTCCAAAGGAAATACAATTAACTGAGATTATTGTCACACAAAAAGTTGACAAATGCTTGATAATCAATAAATACTAAGAAATTGAGAAGGTAAATCCTTCGTTGTATACTTTACTTGAAGTTGCAAATGCTTTAGAAGTAAGGCTAACCGAGATGATGAATTTTTGAATTGCCTACATCTTCAATTGCGCTGCTATTCGCTATAATTTATCCGTTCTCGTATCCCGCCACTGGCTCTATGGATAATAACGTCTGCCTTATATTTTTTGGCCAGACTTTTGGCTTTTCTGATGGCAGTACTCTGTTTACGGTGTTTGCTTGTTATGCGTTTGTTGCCCTCACGACGCACGGCCCAACCCTCTTCATAAGGCACCACATGTTGGTGCCATGTACGACCTCGCTTATTTTCCTTCTTACTGTTTATAAAAACCTCAATAAGGTCAATTAGAATTCGTAACCAAGATTTTCCTTTGGACATGGGAGTAATTGATAATCTCTAAGATAATGGTAATCAACGAAATTGTGAGGCCCTCCTTCGCTTTGAGCGCAGCGAAAAGCTTCGGAGCACACTATATTAAACGTTTATTCCTGAACGCAATCCCCGAACCGGATTTGAGGTACCGCTCAAAATCATATGCCTTTAGTTTGTTGGAAAAAGTGGAAACATGGATTAATTCTATTGGTAACTTGTCTTTTGTAAAAGATACCTCGCCCTTTGCATGGGCCTTCAAACGCTGCTTTAAGTTAGCTGAGAATCCAGTATAAAACTGACCATTAGAGCATTTTAGAATGTAAACGGAATAAGGGAGTGTCATAAGATTTGGATATAAATTGGACGGTGTCCACCGTAGCTCACCGCTTGGGAACGCCAGAATTTGAAGACCAGAAAGATATGCATTTAAAGAAAAAAGCTCCCCTTCGCATAAAGCTTCGGGGAGCGTAGGTGGAGCCGGGGAGAATCGAACTCCCGTCCAAACAAGCAAAGTCAATGCTTTCTACATGCTTAGTCCATGTTCAGTTTTCGTGGCATGGCTGACCAAAGACCGCCTACCATACCCTTAGCTTCTTAAGTTTTACACTAGTGCCGAAGCCGCAACAGTGCTATGTTGACTTTTATGGTGCCCCTAAAAAGGTCGCCATCAACAAGGGCTACCAAGGGACATTTAGCTTTCGCGCCTGGCGCGACTAGGCTAAGACTTACTATAATTCAGTCGATTAAGCAGCTAAAGCGTAGTTGTTATCGCCATTTAAAAAGTTGAAATAAGAGATTTACGAGCATTAATTTCATAGCTCGGCATGCTTACATTGCCAGTGGTCTCGCTGTCAAAACCAGTCGGCCCCGTAATGAGTTAGGTAAGCTTTGCTTACCGTAAACGAATTACGTCCCGAACTTGCTTCGGGACCATTTCATTCAAATCTCATTTTTTTATCAAAGAACAAATTCCGTACGTTTGCCATGCCTTTAAAACAGGGCAAGGCCTGCAAAGGTACCCCAAAAAGCATTCCAAAAAAAGTTTTGAAATCCTGCTTTCAATATTTTATGTTTGTAACAATTATGAAACAAAAAGTTATATAATTAATGAAGTTCGGCCTAATCCAAGAGCGAAAGAACCCACCGGATCGCAGGGTGGTGTTGTCCCCAACCGAATGTAAAAAAGTAATGTCCAACTTCCCACAGGCAGAAATCCAAGTGGAAACTTCTCCTATCAGGGTTTTTTCAGATCAGGAATATGCCGATGTCAATATCCCGGTAGTTCAGGATATAAGTAAATGTGATGTACTACTAGGTGTAAAGGAAGTTCCGATTGAGGCCTTAATACCCAATAAAAAATATTTTTTCTTTTCGCATACTATCAAAAAACAGCCTTACAACCGAAAACTGTTGCAGGCTGTCTTGGATAAAAACATTGAGCTGTATGATCATGAGGTGATTACCAACCCTAAAGGGCAACGTTTGGTGGCTTTTGGCCGCTATGCGGGTATTGTTGGTGCCTACAATGGTGTTAGGGCCTATGGACTCAAATACAATGGCTTCCATTTACCCAAGGCGGAAACCCTGAAAGATCAGCAGGCATTAATCGATAAGCTGAACAAAATAAAACTGCCCAATATCAAAATCTTGCTTACCGGCAAGGGCAGGGTAGGCAATGGATCCCGTGAAATGTTGGAGGCAATGGGTCTGAAGAAGGTCAATGTGGCCGAATACCTAAAAGAGGAATTTGATGAACCCGTGTATTGCCAAATTGACGCATCGGAATACAACAAAAGAAAAGACGGTGTTCGTGGCAACAAGGCCGACTTTTTTGAGAATCCGGAGGAATACAAGTCCAACTTTTTCCGTTTTGCGGAGGTAACGGACTTTTATATAGCCGGTCACTTTTATGGCGACGGTGCGCCCTATCTCTATACCAGGGAAGATGCCAAACACCCTATTTTTAAGATTAAGGTAGTGGCGGATATCAGCTGTGATATTGATGGACCTGTGGCTACCACCATTCGCCCATCTGAAGTAGCGGACCCCATCTACGGATATGATCCACAAACAGAATCCGAGGTAGATTTTAAAAACCCATCTGCCATTGCCGTTATGGCCGTGGATAATCTACCCTGCGAACTTCCACGGGATGCCAGTACCGGGTTTGGGGAAGCCTTTTCCAAATATGTGATTCCGGCCTTTTTCAATGGCGATGAGGACGGCATTTTGGAACGCTCCCGAATGACCCAAAATGGGAAGCTTACCAAACGGTACTCGTATTTGCAAGATTACGTGGATGGTCTGGAATAATCACTGCTTGGTCGAACAGTATTAGCACTCTGGTGCCTAGTTGAAACTTTTTACTATCTTGTTCGTTCCTTTAAGATTAAGTAGTGAGATTCAACTGGCTAATATCTGGAACCCCTGATCCAGCAACAAAGAAGGTCTGTATTGACTTGGAATACAGGCTTAGACCGAGAATCACCAAGTTTCTTCTGTCCCAGTTTGATGGAGATTACCTGTTGGATTTTTCCAAATTCCATTTTGATGTGGACCTAAAAAACGAGTGGGTTTGGATTTCAGAGGACACCCCTTATGACATCATACAAAAAATCAAAGCAGATTTTGACCGTGATATCAATGGCTCCGCTTTGTTCTCAGTTGCTTAGTTTTCCACCTTTAGTTCCCATTCAATAGTGGGATGTTGTTTGGGGGCAATATAGGCTCCAACAGCTTCCAAAGAAAGTGTGATTTGCTCTTTTTGCTCCAATGTTTTTATTTGTAAAGTCACGGAACCTTGGGCCGGAAGCGTAAACAAGGGAGGATAGGAATAGAAATTATATGGCATCTTGTTTTGCAGCAAGAGATCACTGCTCGAGTTATTCTTCAATTCCACTTTAACAATGGAAGTGTTGTTGATATAACTGGCCTTGCCAATTTCAATACATGACTTTATAAGGGGTTTCAAGTTTTCTTCCTTGCCTACCAGCAATTCATTGAATACGGCTACCGTGCGTCCTGCAAATAAAGCCTCCTTCAGGGATGCAGGTGTTTTCTCCTTGGCAAAAACCAGGGTAATGGGGCGGGCATGTCCTTTTTCCTTAAAGCGCCAATCCACCAATCCATGGATATCACTTGTTCCCATAATCGTCAAATTGTTCTCCAAGGCCATGGCCAAGGATTCCTCGGCATAATCCCTATCATTAATAACTTCAATACCGTGAAGTTCCCCATTTTTGATTCGGTTTTTCTGGAAATCGCTCAGTTTGGGATTTCCTGTCGGATTTTGGGGATGCCAAGCGGGATGGTTCCAAAACACAAAGGCCCCTTGTTTTTTGGCCGCGGCAAAAGCATCTTCGGCCTTGTCCACAAGCAGTTTGTTCGCATCCAAAATGAATATGGCATTGCTGTGGCCCATAGGTGCATTCCTGGTAATTTCAGAGCCCGCAATCACCATTAGGTCATGGTTTTTGGCCTCTTGCAATGCTATCTCATAGGCCCTGTTTCTATCTGGATGTGGAATGTCTGCGGAATGCGGCTGATATTCCAAATGTTCGGTCAACGAAACCGCATCCAAATTATCACGGAGGGCCTCCAGTATCCGAATGGTGGGCCAAACATTTCCATCGGAAAAAACGGTATGCTGGTGAAAATCGGTTTTTAAGGTAACGAACCCTGGAACATCAGGATATGTCAATGCTCCTGAGCTTTTATGGGAATGTTCTTGGGCAAATAGGGCAGCAGATGCCAGAAGGGTGAAAAATAGTGCTTGGACTTTCATAAGGTTGGTTTTTACCAAAGGTATAAAACCATGGAATCCCATGATTTGAAAAAAGGGGTTTTCTTGGTTAAAAAATGGTTATCCGAGTGAAAAACATACCGTCCTGAAAATTTCAGGACGGTTTTGCAAAAGCCATGAGGACTATTGAGCCCCGGACCAATCAATTTTTCTAGAGGTGAACATGATGGTTCCCAAAATAACGAAGAGGCCAATACTACCAACCAACAAGGCGTAGTCCTCCAGTTGGATGATCACAAAAATGAACGTATACAAGCTGAACATAGAACCTAAAACCAACAAGGTAAATTTGGAATTTTTGAGAATGGAACGAGAGTAAGTGGTAATCAATGCAACCACAGCAGCTCCTGATATTAAATAGGCAAACAGATAATTTTGGTGTTCTGAAATGGAAATCAGCAGGGTGTAGAACATGACCAAGGCCAAACCGATCATAAGGTATTGAAACGGATGGATGGCAATTTTACTGCTGATTTGTATCAATAAAAACACGAGCAGCGTCAACCCTATGATCATAAGTCCGTATTTGCTGGTACGTTCCGTTTTTTGATAATCGTCTACAGGAACCATGAATTCCGTCCCAAAAGAAAAGTCGGTAAGGTTAGGTAGACTATCAAAAAAATACTGTCCAAACCTTCGGTTGGTCTCCAATACCTTCCACTGAGCCTCAAATCCGGACGGGTTAATTTTTTTGCCTTCAGTTTCCGGTAAAAAGTTACCGTTAAAGCTGGGTGAATGCCAGTTGGATTTCATGAAGACCTGGGTTTCTTTCCCAATAGGGATAAATTGCAGGGAACTACTTCCGTTAATATCAATAGTTGACGAAAATGAAAGGGGTTCATTTTGAATGGACTGAATTTTGTTCAGAAACCCGGATTCCAGTGTGTTCATGTAGGTATTGTCAAACTTGGGTTTCAGAGCGTATTCTTCCTTCCCAATTTTCACTTTCACTGTGTTCCTGATACCTTTTAAGTTGCTGGTTTTGAACAATACGGTGACTTTGTCCCAAAGAATGTTCTCATCGGCAATTTCCTTTACGGAAAAGTTAAGCTTTGCGAATTTACCTTTGATTTGGGTCTTGGCGTTATAGACCACAGATTCGTAAATACCTCGTTCCAGGGGCTGTGTTTTTACGTTGGAATTGATTTCTAGGTCCCAGGGAAAAAAGTAGGCAACGTGCCTTTCCGGTTTTTGGGAGGTCAAAAAAGTTTTTGTCTTTTCGTCGAACACTTTTTCCTCAACATAGACGTGGTAGGGGACTTTTAGGATGGGACCATTGAGAACCACCTGGTTTCCCCATTTGGTGTTTATTTCCTCAATAACCTCCGTTTGTCTAAAGCCTCTTTCCCTGATCAGGTCTTTAACAAATCCCAGAGGAATCAAAAGAATTAGGATGAGGAAACCCACCATCAACATTTTGGCCGAAATGGAGTTTCTAAACCAATTTCCAATTTTCTGTTTTTGCGATGTCATTTTTATATGTTTTAAAAGTACTTTGAATTACAAAGTATATGGTTAAAAAAATTATGTTTGTTTTCTAATAAGCTGTTCCAGGGCCCCTATATGTTTTTTGAATGCCATTTTACCCAAGGATGTAGCGGAATATCGGGTGTTTGGTTTCTTCCCGATAAAGGACTTTTCAATTTTTATGTACTCCGCCTTTTCCAAGGTTTTGGTATGGCTGGCCAGATTGCCATCTGTGACCTCCAATAGTTCTTTTAACCTATTGAAATCCACTTCCTCGTTGACCATCAGGATGGACATAATACCCAAGCGTATACGATGGTCAAAGAGTTTGTTTATGTTATCAATTAGCCCCATGCTATGCCTTTTCTTCCTTGAAATAGATTAAGCTGCCATATATGATATGGAGCAACCCAAAACCTATGACCCAAAACCAAAATCCGTAGCCGGGAAGGGCAGCGCAGATCAATCCAAGAATGATTTGAAGATAGCCTAAATATCTAACGTTGCCAATGGTGTATTTGGCTGCATTCACAAGGGCAAGACCATAAAAGATAAGCATTAGGGATGCCGTTAATCCGTAATGTTGACTGTTTAATTTGATCAAGATATAGATGCCACCAGTGGCTAAGGGAACCAAAAAATTGATAAGAAGTCTCTTGGTGGTTTCATCCCATACCTTTTCATTGTTTTTTTTAGCCTTTTTGGATGTTAACAGGTAAGCGGTGACCGAACTCAGTACGGCCACTGCAATCAATATTCCAGTAATCATTTTAAAATTCCAGCTGTGCAATGCAACGTAATCGCCCTTGGGCAAAAAGAACATATAGGCTATAAATGCACCAGTTATGGCATAGAGACCCGCAAGTATTCCTGATAAGCCGCTAAGGGAAATAAAGCGGGAAGAACGGTTCATCAGATCTTTGATCTGGGAAATGTCTTCCAAGTATTTTTTTGATTCCATTTTAAAGTACTTTGAAATTCAAAGTTAAATTATTTTTTGAATTCACCTACAATTTTTTGGGAAAATGATTTTGGTCACAATGTAAAACGCAAGGAATTGGGGTTCAATGCCGATTTTCCAATTTTTCCTTTGAAATTGAGTAGTGAACTCTCAGCGGTTGGAATGGCTTTGAAGTGTTCAATGGTTTCTTTTTTCTTTTTCTACTTCTTGAATTACGCAGAGGTTCTTTAGTTGAACTTCTGACAATAGATGATTCACATTATTATACCTGGGATCATACCAAGGTTTTTCAGAAAAATAGTCCTTCATATCTTTTGATTTGAAAATATAGCCGTTGACCGCAAAAATTGTGTTCCGTAAAATTCTAAGGTATTCTTGGTCAAAAAGCCTCAATTGTTCCTTATTAAAAGGTTGGGTCGCGATTGGATTCGAATCCAGTTTATTGATGTTACCCTCATCTGAAATTTGATACAATTCATAATATTGCTTTATGTAGGATTCAAGATTATGGATTGAGGTAACAAGTAACTTTTTGGATGGAACAAATTGGTAGGAGAATTGCATGATATAGTCATCATTGGTTCCAATATATCTGGCTGAAAGAGGGTTATTGCATTCATCAATTAAGACTAAATAATATTGGGTATAGGAACCACCATCGGAAAATTCATTACCTGCCTCAAACTCTCCCACGTATCCTGCCAAAATAACTACCCGAAACCCTGATTTCTCGATTAAAACCTCGTCTATCCATGAATCGACATCCCTGTATTTAATGGCGTGTTCAAATTCCATACTTAAATCCTTGGGAAGGTGCCAAATTATTCTGTTTTCTTCACGGATAGGGATTTCACATTGTCCAATTAATGCGAATCCATGAAAAAAATACATGAATACAGATAAATACGTTTTTAATTTCAAACCAGTTACTTTTTGTTTAAACATAACCCTTGTTTTTTTCTTAGAATTAAGGTGGATAATGTTCCTTTTAAGGATATATCCATTTGGTATAAAAATCTTGAGGTTAAGGAGGTAATGCAAAGCTCCAATCGTGAAACGAAAACGAGGTTTGTTTCCTTACCAGATAAATAAAAATATGTGGAGGTTGAAGATTTGGCTTTTTACAAGCTTTGGCCAGAAAGGCCGAAGACCAATAAATGCCAATATTTAAGAAATGTCTGAGCGAAAGATATAAAATATTCTAGATTTACAGGTGAGCCCAAAATAATCTTTGAGGTTATAAGCTTCTATCTGTTTTGTATTTTCGAATTTTATATCATGAACCCCGCCGAAGAATACATACTAAACCAAAAAGAACCTTTTAAATCCATATTGCTGCAATTGCAGGTCCTTATAGAGACCACCATTCCGGAAGTGGAGCTGAAGTTCAAATACAGGATTCCATTTTACTATTTGGATGGAAAACCCTTTTGTTATATCAACGTTCCTAAAAAGAAACCTTATGTCGATGTGGGGTTTTGGAGCTCCGCCCATTTGACGGTCCATCAGGATAAAATGGTTACCGAAGGAAGAAAGGTGATGAAATCCCTAAGATACCATAGTTTGGAACATTTGGATGCCGAAGTATTGATTGAAGTGCTCCAGAATGCGCTGGAAGTCAATCACAAAGGATTTTGGAAATAGATATATTAAGTTGCCCTAGTGGTAATAGTTGGTTTTTCAATTTTTACATTGAGCTTGAAAAAAGCTACCCAAAGACTAATGCAACCTATGCCCAACCAGATAGAATCCACTATTAGAACATCAAGAAAGCCGTTGCCCCAAGTTTTCCAAATCCATTGGCCAGAGACCGTCCCATTAACAAAAGGAATCAGAACACTAAGGATTCCACCGGAAACCAGTGTCCATTTATTGGTGAAATTGATGTTCTTTTTCAGTATAAAAAACAAAGCTGCAAGTAGCCATACAATAAAATATGTTCTGTAAATAAAGGTCATATTGGCGATTGGGTAACATTTGACCAAAATAAATTCCAGGGCCGTTACTGGATACATACTTAAGCAAATAGCCATATAAATATTGGCCACAGCCTGATTGAATTTCCTGCGTTTTTCAGGAACGTTTTTCTTGTTTCTTGCCACCAACCATATCATAATTCCCGACAAGATGACCACGCAGGAGATCAAGCCCAAAATAAAGGAAATTATCCGAAGATCATATCCGGCGTAGTCCCCAAAATGTAATCGGAACATCATGTTCTTTACCCCATCTAGATAGGAATTATTGTTATTGGGATTCCGTTCTTTAACAATGCTGCGATCCCTTAGCTTGTAAATTCGGTACCCCGTTCCATTGAGTTTGGTATTATAAGACATGTTTCCGCTTAAGGCTACATGCATGTTTTCATCGCCATAGTTGAAAATGTGCGCTTCGGTCACCAAAAATCCCGGCCATTGCTTTTTGGTTTCCTCCACCAACAAGTCCAAGCTATAAGGCTTATTAAGTTTTTTTTGATGAAATGCAAATTCTGGATGGGTGTACTCCAAGTCTTCGTACAGCTTTTTTTGATCTCCATCGTAGAGACCTATGAGGACTGGAATGACAAGCAAACTTTTGATCATAAAAAAGGCACCAGTAACGGCATAGACAAATTGGAATGGAAAGCCTATCACACCAAGGGCTGTGTGGGCATCGGTCCAAAGGGTTTTAATTTTTGCCCAAGGTCTGAACACGAAAAAGTTGGATACAATTTTATTCCAGTGGACTATGATCCCCGTAATAATGGCAAAAAGGAAAAAGAAGGCCACAAAACCGGAGAGATAATATCCGATGGGATAGGGGATTTGGGCAAAAAAATGGAGGCGGTATAGAAATTCACCTAGGGCATAGGATTCTATATAGGTCGAGCTATGTCCGCTGGTTGTATCCAGATATAAAAAAGCGGATTCCTTATTCTTTTCGGAGGCTAAGGAATCTTTGGAAGCACTTAGGCTTATAGCAATATTTCTTTCATTGTAATTGTGCCTAAGTTCTACATCCCTTCCATGGAGTTCATATGTTTGGGATAATTGTTCCAGTTGGGCATCCAGGTTACTGGGAAGTTCATCAATGACCTCAACTTTATGGTTACGTTGCCAATTATTTATTTCATCTCTAAAAAATGCGAAAGATCCTGCAAAAAAGATGACGTACAATGCTACACTTATGACAATGCCACTTATGGTATGCGTATGGAATAGGATATTATAGGTTCGTTTGCCCATGCGATTATATGACTGGATTGAACATTTTACCAAGAATATTGACACCTACCAATGTCAGGGAAACCAAAATATATATGCCCCATATTCGCCACCCATTTTTAGCTAGAAAGGCAAAAATCATTAATGTAGCCCACACAATGAAGGTGCTATAAGTGCTTGTAATGATGACGGTTACATGGTTGAACCAACTGGCCAACGCAATATGAAAAGTGGCTGATACCAAATAACCACCTAAAATAGCAGCACTTATTTTGGCAAATCGCTGCCATTTGGAAGTGGTAAGATACTTTCTGTTTGCGGGCATTTTACAACAGGAATAGTTCAAAAATTAGACACAACAGACCCATGCTTACAAGGATTTTAGAGCTTATAATTTGTATGGGTCCCAACAGGATAATAAGGCAGCCAATGGTCATCAAAAACACAACAAACGCCAAAATCCCTGCCCCCAGACCGAATGCAACAATAGCCAAGGAACAGGAAATAATTAGCGCAATTCCTCCTAACATTTTAGTCTGGAGGCTGTTGTTTTGACACCATTTTTGAAGGTTGCTCCATTGAGTCAGTTCTGTTTTATGTGAAGTGACATAAAAACATAGAAAACCAATTAGAATGAATACAAACGCAAGGGTGACCATGAAAAAATCAATTATTAATGATGCAGTAGGTAGCACAATGCCAAATAAACTCATAAGCTTCACCCTTGTACTTTCCGGGCACTTCTTCTTTATAGGTGGTTTCCATGGTGTATTTGGTTTTCCAGGGCAAGGTGAAACTTACCATTCCGTTTTCATCGGTTTCCAAGGTTTTGGACCAAACATCTGACATATAAATTTTGAATTCATTTTTAGGAAGGGGCTTTTTTTTGTAAAATACCTGCATACGAATCTCCCCATTGGAAGATTCCAATTGATTGATGGCCAGACCTCCCACATTTGGTGATACGGTGGAAGCACTTGACGTTCCTACTTGAATCTTTGAGGTAGCGTGGTAATGGGTCTTAAAAATGCCAAAATCATATTGGGTATAATCAATGACATCAATTTCATTATTGGTGAGGACTACAGTATAAGTACCTTCCAGCGTTGGGGTAAAAAGGCTTGAATAATGGTCATCTTTTGGAGCTGTTTTCATGGGTAACTTAGTGCCATCAGGCGCGATCAGCCAAAGTTCAAAGTTGGCAACTTTTGGAAAGTTTTCACCTTCCACTTGCTCCAGGACACCATAGGTGTACTCTCCAAAAAAGACTTTTATTTCATGTGGTTTTCCCAACTGTGCCGTTCCCGCAGTTTCAATCCATAGATAATGGGCAAAAATTGGGCTAGCGGTCAAAAGGGTCAGGACCAGGGTTGTAATGGCTTTTTTCATGATTTGTTATTTTGGTGGGTTAAAGCCCCTGGCGGCTTAATTCCAGGGGCAATCACAAACAAACTAACTCTAACTAACGAGTATTTTAAAAAGTGTAGGTTACGGTCAATCTTCCATTTATACCTGGCTCGGATTGCCAGTATAGGTAGTTGGCAAAGCTGGATCCGGAATACAGATATTCATCCAAAAGATTATTGACGTTGACTTGTACCCGGAAATGTTGGTTGCGCCACGACAGGGCCCCATCCAATCTAAAATAATTGGGTAGTTCAGATTCATTATCAGCCCCCCAATTCCAAGAAGAACGATCCACTTGATATTGGTAGCCCAAAGAAGCACCAAACCCTTTTAGGGACGACTTTTGATCAAAGGTGTAATTAAACCAGCCGTTGGTCATATGTTTGGCATGGCCTGCAACCCGGTTGCCAATCACGTCTGGATTTGAATCTTCGGTAATTTCCACGTTGGTGTTGGCATAGTTTAACACTATGTTCAATTCTGGGGTTACCTCACCTTGCACATCAAACTCGATCCCTTTGGATTGTACTTCTCCCAGTTGGACAGAGAAATTAGGGTCTTCCGGATCGGCCACCAAAACATTATTCTTGGTGATCATGTAAGCCCCCAAAGAGGTTTTCAATCTTCCTTCAAAGAAGGATTTTTTAATTCCTCCTTCAATATCATTGCCTTCTACAGGATCAAAGGTATCTCCATTTCTGTCAAGTCCACTTGATGGCAAGAATGATTGGTCATATAAGGCATAGGCGGTCAGTGAAGGTAAAATATCCACACTCAATCCAGCCCTTGGGGTTACTTTGGTATCATTTTCTTCTTTGGCAATGGTACTGATATGGGTGTATCTTCCAGCAAGGGTAAGCCGAGCTTTTCCATTCAGGAAACCTATCTCGTCCTGGACATAATATGATCGATTGATGAATCCATAAGTGTAGGCGTTTTCACGATTTCTTACATCAACGGAACGGTCAAATTCTGGAAATTCGGTATTGCCGTATACTGGATTGTAAATGTTAAAGGGTGTTGCTGTATCAATTAGCCCCAATTGATTGAAATCTGCCCAATATTCTTTATCGCTAAAATCAAAGCCACCCATGATTTTATGCTGAATATCCCCTGTATTAAAATTACCATTCAGGTAAGCTTGAGCATAGGTGCCCAGGGATAAAGCGTCCCAAGCACTTGCATAGCGGACCGCATCACCGTTATCGGGATCAAAGCTCCATAACCAAGTTGAGTTTCCTTCCTGATCATAACGCATGTGGCTAAATTGTCCCTCAAGGCTCCAATTGTCCGAAAATTGATGGCTGAAATTGGCAAACAGTGTTAGTTCTTGGATGTCCGTAGGGGCGTAATTGGTATCGGTAAACCTAAAGTCACGATCCAGACTGCCATAACCTTCAGATGCTGGACCAAAGACATAGGCAGCACCAATAAAGGATTCGGCTTCTTGAAGATTAACTTCCGCGGTTATTGAGGTTTGATTGGAAATGTTGTAGGTAAACGAAGGAGCTACTCCATATCTAGTAGCTTTTTCATTGCCTCGATGCGTATCTCCAGTTTGGTAAACTGCGTTCACGCGACCGAGCAATTTCCCATTTTGGGTAAGCTTGCCGCCAACATCCACAGTACCTCGGTAAAAGTCGAAACTTCCCCCAGAGAAAGAAGCATTTGCGGTAAAATTCTCGGTGGGTCTTTTGGTGACCACATTGTAGAATCCACCTGGCTCGCCAGCAGACATCATAAATCCTGCGGGACCTTTCACAAATTCGATGCGTTCCACAAAAGCCATGTCTTCGGAAAGTGGGCCCCAGGAATCCAAAAAGTTCACCCCATTTCGAAAAGCTGGCAATCTAAATCCTCTCATATGCACTCGGGCAAAATGGCCCCAATGTTCCAACATGGTTACACCGCTAACATTTCGGATTACACCTTCCATCATACTTGTGGCTTGCTGATCCTGCAATAGATTAGCACTGATCACTTGGATGTTTTGAGGCAGCTGTACCAGTTCGGTTTTTAATCTTAAGGAGGTTGAAGGTTTTCTTGCAACATATTTATTTACGTGTCCTTCCACCACAACCTCATCCAATTGTTCCTGTTTTTCGGTAAGGCTGATGTTGATTTCGGTGGTTCGCCCGGTGTTTACCTGCACCTTTTCACTGACCGTGGAGTATCCTATGGAAGAAACTACCAGAATATAATTTCCTGGCTCAACTTGATGGATTGAAAATCTACCACTTTTAGTGGTAGTGGCACCCAGATTGGTGCCCGAAATCATAATGTTAACATCCGCTATGGGTTGATTGGATTTGGAGGTTACCTTTCCCTGGATACTTCCTTGTTGTCCAAAAGCATTGAAAAGGGTAAAGGTGAATAGAAATAAGAATAGTAAATTATTCTTCATGATTGATTATTTATAATTAGTCTAAATAAAAATTATTGACAAATATATGCCTCAAAAAAGTCTCAATCAAACTTTATTTAGATTAATTAAAAATAATTTTAGTAACAAAATTCTTTTATCCTAAGCTTGGGCGGGTTATGGTTTTGAACATTAGTGGGTTGGATTGCCTAAAGAAAGATTTCTTTTGTCCCAATTGATGTTTCCAAGAGGAACAAGGTAAATTAGTTTTTCGAAAACTTTATCATGGTGTTTTTTTGGATATCCACCGCATTTTTAAAAAACTCCTTAAGGGCGTCGTAATCCTCTGAATTAAAATAAGAATGATTTATTTTTAGGTTGAACAGTACAGTAAGTAACCGCTGATCACTGGAACATTGGAACCTCAAATGTCCAGATTTAGCTCCCAATGCCATTGCTTTTCCTTCAGGAAGACTCTCAATTCTATATCCCTCTGGAATTTGGATGGCAATTTGATAAGTGAACGTTCTGGGATGGCCAAAATCTATAGGATAGTTTCGTTCTTCCAAAACAAATGGATTTTCTTCGAAGAATCTTATAAAAAAGGGATTAAGGTAAAGGACTTCCTTATTCAATACTTGTTCCCATTCCAGCTTGAATTTTTCGACCACCTGGCTCATGTTGGTCAACTTTTCCACCTTGGCATAATCTGATATCGTTCCTTCTATTCCGGGACTAAATTTCTTTTCAAGCGCAATCAAATAATCATCTTCAGACAGTGATTGGGTTGTTCTTTGTTTGGATACCCCGAAATAACCTGTTTCCGAAGTGTTGAATTCTCCTTTTAGTTGATTGTTTTCCATATCCAAGAATACGCGTCCCCTTACCACTCTGGCATTGTTTTTTGTTGGATTAATGGCATGCCAATAACTACCATTTTTAAAATCCATTACCCGCCCATAATGGTTTAGACATTTGAAGGGTAGCATTCCAAATGGGATGTTTTTATCTGTTGCATCCAATAGATAACTTGTCCCTCCTATATCAACTTTAGCTATGAGATAGTTGAAATCAGACATGACGGGGTGTGTTCTTTTGGGCAACCCATTTTTTCTGGTAGACATAAGGACAATATCTGTCTTCAAGCCTCCCAATTGAAGCAGATTGATCAATGTAAGATTGATTTCGCCCACACTTCCCGTTTGCTTCTCAAATGCGGATTTTACGCGACTGCCCTTATGGATACTATATTTGTTGTTCCACGTAAAGTGATTCTGGACAAAGTCATAGATTCCCATGGCTCTTTTTAGGGAATCAGGTTCTTCAAAAAGCATCTGAGGAACATTTTTACCAAAAAATGATTGCTTGGTCAACTGCCGCCCTATGTCCTTATCTGTTCTAAACTCACGATCCACATCCTTCCAGCTTTTGGTGTATTTTTCCACATTTCCATTGACAGATTTGTGCTCGGACATTTCAAAATCGATTCTGGAAATATAATTGGAAGCTGCCAGCATGTAATCCTCATCTTCCTTGAAGGCGGGAATATCTTTCATTACATACCGGATGACTTCACAATCTGCAGCTGTGGCAAACCCCGGTACTTTAAAGCAGCTTTTTTTTAGTTTGGATTCATTTATGTCCAGATCCAAAGACCCTACCAAGGATCTGTTGTAGACATAATTTCCAGGGATTTCAGCGTAAAATTCGCTTCTTACTTTGGGAATGTCGCTCTGAAAAGACCAACCTGTAAGATTAAAAAGGTAGGGGGAGACCAATTCGTATTCATATTCCAATATGCTTCCCTCTTTCACATTAGGAAATGTGAATCTCTTTTCGGACCAATTTTCAGTAAGGTCTGTAGCATATATTTTGGCCTTTTGAACCCAATATTTTGCGATACCATTATGGGTGACCGCTTTAATGTTCTGAACCTTTTCGGAAACTTGATCAGTATGGTAATACGGAATGGCAATATCTGCCTGGTCAAAACCGTGTCGGTCTAGAATTTTAATTTTAACATGGTATTTTTTCACCAACTGTATGCGATCATTGATGACAGCAAATCGATCTTCACCTACTTCATGGAGGACAATAGCATTGGCGGTGGTATCCTTAGGGTATTCGGTAAAAGTTTTTTCGAATTTGCTAAGTTGTCCAAATTCAAGTTTGTCCTGTCCAGATAAGACAATGCAATAACAGCACGCAAAGGCCAGAGCCATTTTTTTGAGGTTCATAAATGTGGAAGATTATAGGGAATTGACAGCTTTTCTAAGTGTTGCCAGATCGGCAAGCAATTTTTCCAGCAAACTAAGATCTAACATATTGGCTCCATCACTTTTGGCATTGGCCGGGTCAAAATGGGTTTCCATAAAAAGTCCGTCCACGCCAGCTGCTATACCAGCACGGGCCATGGTTCCGATCAATGCCGGTCTACCGCCGGTAACCCCAGAAGATTGATTGGGTTGTTGTAGACTGTGGGTCACGTCCAAAACCACGGGAGCATACTGTTTCATGGTGGGAATGCCCCTAAAATCAACCACCATGTCTTGATAACCGAACATGGTGCCACGATCGGTGATCCAAGCTTTGTCGCTTCCAGAATCCGAAACTTTTCTAACCGCATGTTGCATGCTTTCTGGGCTCATAAATTGCCCTTTTTTTAGGTTGACCACTTTTCCTGTTTTGGCTGCCGCTACCACCAAATCGGTTTGACGTACCAAAAAGGCAGGGATTTGAAGCACATCCACATATTCAGCAGCTTTGGTGGCATCAGAAACTTCATGAATGTCTGTTACGGTTGGCACTTTAAAGGTTTCCGAAACTTTTCTCAGGATTTTAAGTGCTTTTTCATCCCCAATTCCAGTAAAGGAATCAATTCTACTTCGGTTGGCTTTTTTAAAACTCCCTTTGAACACATAGGGTATTTCCAGCTTATTGGTGATTTCCACCACGCGCTCCGCAATTCGAAGGGCCATGTCTTCACCTTCAATGGCACAAGGACCCGCCAAAAGGAAAAAATTATCGCTTTTTGTATGTTTTATCTGGGGAATTACGTCTAACTGCATGCACAAAGAGTTTGTGCAAAAATACTATTTTGAACAAGGAATAGTTTTAATAGTGCCAAATTAACCTACAATGTTTAGAATTCATGTGATTACAGTGTTGTTCTGCTCCATTTTTGGGTATGGCCAGTATGGGAAAAATTGCGAGGTAAGGCAGTTCAAACTCAATGTCGCCAATCCTGGTTTGGAGTACGAAATGGGATTGGGGGTCAACAGTACGTTGGATGTTCGCATTGCTTGGCAGGCAGCTTTGGAGCCCGCAAGTTCAGAACCCTTGGAAAACTATGACTTTTTTCCTGCTATTACCGTTCAAAACAGATATTACCACAATTTTAATGGGAGGCAAAGACGCGGACGGGACATCTATGGAAATTCCGGTAATTACTTGGCACCAACAGTTGCCTTATTTTCTCCGGACGCCCGTGTTGTTGAGGGCAGGACGATAGACGGAGTACATGGCTATGGTGGTTTGGTCTATGGGATTCAACGCAGTTTTGATGCCGGCCTAAGCTTCTCCATTGATGCTGGAGCAGGATATTATTTGGGCCCTTTTGAAGGTGGTATCCATCCCGTGGTAAATCTGAGCATTGGATGGATCATTAGTGAAAAACGTTGGTGCGTGGGGCGATAGTGATTTAAATCAATAGACGCTTTATGGTATCCATATATCCACGACTGACTCTTACAACGTCACCATTTTCAAGGGTAACATCGTAGCTTTTTCCATATTTGTTCAATTCTTGAACCTTGTCCAAATTGATTATGGAGGATCTGTGTACCCTTAAAAACAATTGCGGATTCAGTTTTTTTTCTAGATCCGAAATCCCAAAGTTGCTCAAATACACTTGTCCCACCGTATGAATCCTGGAATAGTCCCCATAGGCTTCAATCCAAAGAATCTCATCGCACTTTACAGTAATGAGCTTTTTGTTGAATTGAACCAATACCCGTGTAGGATAGGTGGTATCTTCCATAAAAATACTCTGGGCCAGCGCACCTAACTTTTCGTTCTCCCCATTTAAGCGCTCCACGGCAATTTTAAATCGCTCCTTGGTATAAGGTTTGAGCAAATAATCAATTGCATGGACCTCAAAAGCCTTGAGTGCATATTCATCATAGGCGGTTGAGAAGATGATTTTGGGAATTTCCTCCAAATGATTGAGCACCTCGAAGCCAGTCTTACCCGGCATTTGGATATCCAAAAAAACAAGGTCAGGTTTGAATTTATTGATTTCGGCAATGGCATCCACTCCGTTGTTCACTTCTGAAATAAGTACAAGATCGGGGTAATCCTGTAGGTACTCCTTGATCAAGACCCTTCCGGCATTTTCATCATCCGCAATAATGACCTTTTTCATAGGGCAAAACTAATTTTTAGGCCTTGGGGCTCATTGTCCAAAATTTCCATCTGGGATTGATACATTTTCTGGAGCCGTATCCTGGTGTTGGTGAGTCCCACTCCTTTGTCAAACAGATTCGCTTTGTCCTTTATCCCAATACCTGTATCAGCTATTTCAAACTTTAGTTTGCCCTCCTCTTTATAAATGGAAATGGCAACGGTTCCGCCCTTCAAGGTGTTGGATATGCCATGTTTTACCGAATTTTCAACCAATGGTTGCAGCAACATAGGTGGAATTTGCTCTTGGTAAAGACTTTTGGGCACATTGATTTTTATGGTCAAGCGCTCTTCAAAACGAGCTTTTTCCAGCTGCAGGTACTTTTTAACAAAATCCAGTTCCTCTTCCAAGGTGACCAGCTCTTTTTTGGAAGCCTTAAGCTGATAGCGGAACAAGTCGGACAAAGTGGCTATAAGTTGTCTTGTCTTTTCCTGTTTGGGGGGTACGGAAGCGTTAATGGTATTAAACACATTATAGAGAAAATGGGGATTGAGCTGAGCTTTGATTGCGGCTAGTTCGCTCTTCAGGGCCGCCTGCTTCAATTCCCCTTCGAGTTTCAGTTTTTTCTGGTTTTCCTGATAATGCTCGTACCCATGGTAAATTCCAAATTGAATGAGGTAGAACATGGCAGGAATGTAAAGGTCCCAGACTTCTGCGGAACCTGTTAGATGAAACCATTCCAAGGCTTCGCATACATCATAATAGATAATTCTGGAAACATAGATGAATACTGGAAGGAAAATTATGTGCAGGGAAAGTCGCACCCATAACTTCTTGTGTTTTAGCTTAACAAAAAGCAACCACCAAATAGGAATGGTGAACAATAAAAAGATACCATACTGGAGTCCGCCACCGTCCACAAAGGCCTTGATTCCCAACAAAGTCACATTCACATCCGCATGATCGGCTGCGCTTAGCCATACCGTTAAGTGATAAAAAAAGGAGGACACCACATAAAAGGACAATACCATAAGAATTTCTTTTACGGAAATGCCCCACAAGATTTTTCTGTGCATAATCAAATCTTTTTTGAAAGATACTAACAAAATGAAGTTGGTTACAGCTTATTCTGACGAGATGCCTTATAGGACGACAGATGGTCCGGGCCATTTAACCGGAAATGGGCCAACTCATCAGATTCTACTTTCATAGCTGTAACCAATGGGGAAATTTTGAGTATCTAATTTTAAATCCGAAATCATGAAGCATTACATCGCACTCCTTTTTTTACTTGCTGTTGGTACAACTTCGGCCCAATCCATAAAAGGCAATGTGCAATCCGAAACGGGTATACCCATTCCTTATGCTGCCGTAACCCTTAACGCTGTCTTGGATGGAAGTCTGGTGAAAGCTACTATTAGTGCAGAGGACGGGACTTTTGAACTCAAAGGGATACTGCCTGGCGAATATCAATTCAAGGTATCCAGTATTGGCTACGCTGATAATGACAGAAAGTTGAATTTCCAAGGGGGCACTCGGAACCTGGGGCCGGTAATTTTGTTGGAAACGGCAGAAAGTCTGGAAGAGGTAACGGTGGTTGCCGAAAAACCCATGGTTCAGGTCTTGGCGGATAAAACAGTGTTTAATGTGGAAAATACCATCAATGCCACAGGAACCAGCGCCTTCGAACTATTGCGTAAAGCACCTGGAGTGATTGTGGACAACAGTGGGAGCATTATAGTGGAAGGCAAAACCGGGGTTCAAATCTTTATTGATGGAAAACCTTCGGTTTTGCAAGGGGAGGACTTGACCAACTATTTGGAGAGCCTTCAAGCAACAGATGTAGAGGCCGTTGAAATAATTACCCAACCTTCCTCAAAGTATGATGCTGCGGGAAACGCTGGAATCATCAACATCAAGCTAAAAAAAGACAAAAGTCTGGGAACCAACGGCACCTATACCTCAGGATTGAACAATGGGGATTTCGCAAGGTTCAATTCCAGTCTGAACTTTAACAATAGGGGAAGAAAAGGCAACTTTTATGGAACTTACAGCAACAGGTTCGGGAAAAGTACAGGGTTCATTAATCTGTACCGAACCCAGGTGAACACCCAATTTGATGCCGAAACCAATAGTGTTTATGATCGTAACAGCAACAATATTAAACTGGGCTACGATTATTACATCAATGATAAAAATACCGTTGGAGCCATATTCAATGGCAATTTCAACAACGGATTTAACACTGATAATTCCAGAACACCCATAAGACCTGTGGAGACCATTCAAGTGGACAGTATTTTGGTAGCCTTGAACCAAATAGACAATACTTCCTATAATATTAATGCTAATCTGAACTATCGGTATTCCGATACCTTGGGATACAGTTTTAATGTGGATTTGGATTTTGGGAAATACAATAGTGATAGAAATGCATACCAACCCAACCGATATTTTGATGCAACGGAAACGCAAATACTCGTAGAGCGGATAACACTCCAAGAAACGCCCATTGATATTGATATTGCAACGGTAAAAGCAGACTATGAGCAGAATTTTATAAAAGGAAAACTGGGATTGGGTTTTAAACTCTCTTACGTGAATACCGATAATACATTCGATTTTTTTAATCAAATAGGTGAGCAGAATGTTTTGGACCCTTCCCAGAGCAATCAGTTCAGCTATAAGGAAAACATAAATGCGGCTTATGTCAATTACAACAAAAAATGGAGAAAATGGAATATGCAAATGGGCTTGCGAATGGAAAACACTATATCCGATGGCATACTTGAGAGCACTCAGGACAATGCAGATGAACGGGTAGAACGAAATTATGTAGATTATTTCCCTTCTGGCGGATTGACTTTTCAAATGAACCGCAAAAACCAGTTTGCATTGACCTACAGCAAACGGATTCAAAGGCCCAATTATCAATCCTTAAATCCTTTTGAGTACAAACTGAATGAGCTTTCCTTTGGAAAGGGCAATCCATTTTTGCAACCCCAGTATACGGATAACATCAAACTTTCCCACACCTTCAATTATAGGTTGACCACCTCGCTGAGCTATTCCTACATTTCCGACTTTTTTGCCAAGGTGACCGTTGCAGAAGGGGAGAACACCAATTTTTTAACCACTTTGAACGTGGCCGATCAGGAGGTAATCAATCTGGGGGTTTCGTATCCGAAGAAGATTTACGAATGGTGGAACCTTTACTTCAGTTTGAATGCCTATATCAGTGACTACAAACCAACAAGTCCCGAATTTTTGGCCGTAAAACAGGAAACTCTAAGTTTCTACGCCCAGAATACATTTACCCTGTCCAAAGGTTTTAAGATGGAAGTTTCAGGTTGGTTTAGTTCCCCGTCCATTTGGGGCGGAACCTATGCCACCAAATCCTTGGGGTCTTTGAATTTGGCTTTTCAGAAGAAATTTTTAGATAACAAGGTCACTGGAAGATTGTCATTCAACGACATACTGTACACGGTCCCTTGGCGTGGCACCACACAGTTTGGAAATTTATTTATAGACGGCAATGGCGGTAGTGATTCAAGGCAGATGGCCTTTAGTTTTACCTACGATTTTGGAAGAAACGAGATAAAAAAGGCTAGAAAACGCAAGACAGGATTAGAGGACGAAAACAAACGTATTGGAAGTTAGGGAATTAGATTTTTGGTTCGGTCTTTGATAAAAAAACCGCATAACCAAAAATTAAACAAATGAAGATTTCCAACTTTTTTACTTTCCTATTTTTTCTTCCCGCACTGCTTTGTGCCCAAACAAATAAAAATGTCGAAGATCACCAATTTACGGTCAACGTATTACTGCCAGGGGTGGTGTATGAACATGGAATTTCCCAGAATTCAACTTTAACCGCCGAAGCTACAATTGGCTTTGCGTACCGGGATTCCGATTTTTTCGGCTCTGGTTTTGGGATTTATCCCATTGGAAAATTGCAGTATCGGCACTACTACAATTTTCAGCGACGCCTGGATTTGGATAAGAAAATATCCGAAAACACGGGAAATTACATCGCTCCAACTATAGGATTGCAAGGCGGGAATGCTGTCTTGGGAGATTTGGATTATTCGTCAGACTTCTTTGCGGTTGCAGGCGCAGTGTATGGGTTGCAGCGGGTTGGAAAAAAAGGACTCAGTTTTCGATTTGAGGTGGGGCCAGCCTATTTCTTTGATGAATTCGATGATGATTTTGGATTATTTGCAGCCATTAAATTGGGCTGGGTTGTTCGCAAAAATAGATAGGCGCAAACTTCCTCATAATCAATAAGATAAAAATAACAATTCTTAAGGTGCACAAGTAAAAAATAGCAGTATCTTTGCGGGCTTAAAATTCAGCTTATGTCCAAGATCAAGAACATTGCAATCATAGCGCACGTAGACCATGGTAAAACTACCTTGGTGGACAAGATCATGTACCACTGCCGTTTGTTTCGGGATAACGAAAACAAAGGCGACCTGATTCTGGACAACAACGATTTGGAACGCGAGCGTGGGATCACGATTGTTTCCAAGAACGTTTCTGTGGTCTATAAAGACACCAAAATCAACATTATTGATACTCCTGGTCACGCGGATTTTGGAGGAGAAGTGGAAAGGGTATTGAACATGGCTGATGGGGTTTTGTTGTTGGTGGATGCCTTTGAAGGACCCATGCCGCAAACGCGTTTTGTATTGCAAAAGGCCATTGATTTAGGGTTGAAACCTTGTGTGGTGATCAACAAGGTAGACAAGGAAAACTGCACTCCGGAAGAAGTGCATGAAAAGGTTTTTGATCTCATGTTTGAGCTTGGAGCGGAAGAGTGGCAGTTGGATTTTCCAACAGTGTATGGTTCTGCCAAGCAAAATTGGATGAGTGAGGATTGGCAAAAGCCCACAGACAACATAGAACCGCTTTTGGATATGGTCATTGACCATGTACCGGAGTTTAAACCGGAAGAAGGTTCAACCCAAATGCTCATTACCTCCTTGGATTTTTCATCCTTTACAGGGCGGATTGCCATTGGTCGTTTGCAACGCGGTACACTTAAGGAAGGACAACAAATTTCTTTGGTTAAAAGAGATGGAAGCATTGTCAAAACCAAGGTCAAGGAGCTATTCACATTTGAAGGATTGGGACGCCAAAAAGTTGCAGAAGTAGTTGCTGGGGACATTTGTGCTATTGTAGGGGTTGAAGGATTTGAAATTGGTGATACGGTAGCGGATTTTGAAAATCCAGAAAAGTTGAAGACCATCGCCATTGATGAACCTACCATGAGTATGCTGTTCACCATTAATGATAGTCCATTTTTTGGTAAGGACGGCAAGTTTGTGACCTCCAGACATATTAAGGAACGTTTGGAGAAAGAATTGGAGAAGAACCTGGCCTTAAGGGTTGAGGAGACCGATAGTGCGGATAGGTTCATGGTTTTTGGAAGAGGTGTTCTGCATCTTTCGGTTTTAATTGAGACCATGCGCAGGGAGGGCTACGAACTTCAAATTGGACAGCCCCAAGTAATCATCAAGGAAATTGATGGGCAAAAATGCGAACCAGTAGAGCATTTGACCATAGACCTTCCAGAGGAAGTTTCGGGAAGGGCTGTGGAGATGGTTTCCATCCGAAAAGGGGAGATGACCAGTATGGAGGCCAAAGGTTCCCGTATGCTTTGTGAATTTGTGATTCCATCAAGGGGAATTATTGGTCTACGTAACCAATTGTTGACAGCCACTGCTGGTGAGGCCATTATGGCACATCGATTTTTGGAATACCAACCCTTAAAGGGAGAGATTGCCCAACGTATTAATGGATCATTGGTTTCCATGGAAAATGGTACCGCCATTCCGTACTCTATAGACAAACTTCAAGAGCGTGGTAAGTTCTTTATTGACCCGGGAGAAGAAATTTATGAAGGACAGGTCATCGGGGAGAACTCAAGAGGGGATGATATGACGATCAATGTTACCAAAACCAAAAAACTGTCCAACGTAAGATCGGCAGGTGCCGATGACAAGGCTAAAATTGTTCCGGCCATCAAATTTTCATTGGAAGAGGCTTTGGAGTACATCCAGAAGGACGAGTATGTGGAGGTAACCCCAAATCATTTGCGCCTTAGAAAAATCTATCTCAAAGAGGTAGATAGAAAAAGGAACAAAATCGATTAAGGTTGGTTAACGGATTCCTGCTTTGCGTCGCCGCTAAAGCTTTTGGCGGCACGCGGTCGCGGGAATGGCATTCTTGATTACCCGTTCGTACTAAGATTCAAGTGTCCGTGGTGTTGTTCCCGTAAACAGGCAACAGCAGGACCGATGATTCCTGCATGATTCATTAATTCCGCTTTGACCACCTCGGTTTCAATAGTGATCAAATGGCTGAATTCCCTCCATTTTTTGGAGGTGCCACCGCCCACAATGATCAAGTCAGGTGCGGTAATCAATTCCACATAATGAAGGAACTTATTGAAACGCTTGCCCCATTTTTCATAGCTTAGATTTTCCCGTTCCTTGGCCGAGGCGGCTGCCCATTGCTCAATTTTCTTGTACTTTTTATAGGGAATTTGACCCAATTCAAAATTGGGGAGTAGAATGCCATTGTAAAACGCACCACTGCCCAAGCCTGTACCGATGGTTATCATTATGACCAGTCCCTTTTGCCCTTTCCCAACACCATAATTCATGGAGGCATATCCAGCGGCATCAGCATCGTTGAGCACAGTAAATTCATGGCCGGTTGCCTGGGTAAAAAGCTCGTCAATATTGACACCTACCCAGCTTGAATCCAGATTGCCGGCAGAGGTACAAACCCCATTTTTGACAATGGTCGGGAAACCGCAGCCCACTGGACCTTCATAGTCGAAGTGATCCACAATTTGCATGACAACTTCTGCCATATCATTGGGTTTGCGTCCTTTGGGTGTAGGGATTCGAAATCGTTCAGATACCATTTCACCAGTTTCGGCGTTCACCAATGCGCCTTTAATGCCCGATCCGCCAATATCAATACCAAGAATTTCCATGAATGGAGTGTAGATTTAATTTTGACAAAGAAACAAAAATCTTTTTGCCATCAAAGTGTTGATTTGTTGGATTTTCCAATTGTTATCAACGACCAAAATACTATGGGGTAAACACAAATTTTCCAATGAATTTGGTTTGTTCTTAGGTTTGGTAAGCTCGAAATCGTAACCAGGGAATTGCGCTTGATCCTAATCCTTGTGCAAATATTTAGACGGCTTTTTGGATGACCTCAAAAACCTTACTACCATCACATTTGAGCGTTTTGTGCGGATATTTCAATATCAGGGCATAGTCGTGGGTGGCCATGATGACCGTCCTTCCGGTTTGATTGATATCCTGCAAAACCTTCATGACCTCTACACTGGTCTGTGGGTCAAGGTTCCCGGTTGGCTCATCGGCCAAAATAATTTCGGGATCGTTCAGGAGTGCCCTGGCAATGGCAATACGTTGCTGCTCTCCCCCAGATAGTTCATGGGGAAACTTAAAACCTTTGGTTTTCATACCCACCTTGTCCAAAACTTCCTCAATTTTAGCATCCATTTTGGAGTCGTCCGTCCATCCGGTGGCCTTGAGCACAAATCTGAGGTTGTTGTTTACATTGCGGTCCGGGAGCAGTTTAAAATCTTGGAATACGATTCCAAGTTTGCGTCGTAAATATGGAATTTCCTTCTCCTCCAGATTTTTCAGGTCAAAATCCACAATGGTACCTGTTCCTTGCTTCAAGGGTAAATCGGCGTAAAGCGTTTTCATGAAACTGCTCTTTCCACTGCCAGTTTTACCGATTACGTAAACGAATTCCCCCTTTTTTACTTGGAGGGTAATATGGTTTAGGATAAGATTTTCATTTTGAAAGACGGCGACATCCTGTAATTTTAGAATCGTTTCGGACATTTAAGGCAAAGGTTTATAAGGTTAAGCATTTATTTTGCTCCTTGGGAACCAAGATTTTAACTCAAAAAAGAGGTCAAAACCTATTCCAAAGTTACCATGTTTAAAATTAACTTGGACAGGACTTTGTCTCTTTTCGATTTATTAAAAATATACTTTGGCTTGAATTTTGACGTTATGGTAACAGTCAATCGAGAACAGCGTAGAACACTATGAGTCGAAAAAGCTTCCTTTTAGTTCCCATTTTTCTGGGAACTGTTTCAATTCTTTTTGCCCAAGAGACACAGGTATTTTCCCATGAAGACAAGGCTTTTCAAGATGCTTTGGCTTTGTACAACAATCAACAATACCAAGCCGCCCAGGCTATTTTTGAAAAGGTAAAGACCAGCACTTCTGATGGTGAGACAGAGGCCAATAGTGCTTACTATGCAGCCAATGCTGCTATTCGATTAAACCAACGCGGAGCGGATAAAATGATGGAGGATTTTGTGGAACGTTATCCCACATCCACCAAGCGTAATTCGGCTTTCTTGGATGTGGCCGATTATTATTTTGAGACGGGTAAATACCCATATTCCCTGAAGTGGTACAAAAAGGTGGACCAGTCCGCTATGTCCAATGCGGACAAGGAACGCTTCAATTTCAACAACGGCTATGCATTGTATGCTTCCAGAAGACCAAAGGAAGCCGAACGTTACTTGAGTAGGGTGAGCACCTCCCAAAAATATGGTTCCCAGGCCAAATACTATCTTGGATACATTGCCTATGAACAGGATGACTACGATGAGGCCAGTGCCCGATTTGATCAAATCACAGACCCGGAGTTACTTAACGAAAAACTTTCCTATTATCAAGCAGACCTAAATTTCAAGTTGGGCAATTTTGAGGAAGCTATCGCCATGGCCAAAAAGCAACTACCCAAATCAGATCGTAAAGAAGTTTCGGAACTGAACAAGATTATTGGGGAAAGTTATTTCAACCTGAAAAAATATGACGAAGCCCTCCCATATCTTAAAAAATACAAGGGGAGAAGAGGCAAGCTCAGCAATACGGACTACTACTTAATGGGCTATAGCCATTATATGCAAGGTGATTTTGAAGGGGCCATACAGCAGTTCAACAAGATCATCGGTGGCACCAATAGCGTTTCGCAAAACGCCTATTACCATCTAGCGGAATGTTATCTCAAGCTCAATAAAAAATCGGAAGCGTTAAATGCATTCAGAAATGCTTCCCAAATGGACTTTAGTCCAGAGATTACAAAAGACGCATTGCTCAACTATGCGCGGTTGAGCTATGAAATTGGAAATGCCTACGAGCCTGTTCCCCAGGTCATGGGAACCTATTTGGAAAAATATCCAAGGGATGAACACCAACAAGAAATACAGGAACTTTTGGTGGATTCCTATATCACCTCCAAGAATTTTGAGGGAGCTATGGAGCTTTTGGAAAAAAATAAAGGTTATGCCAGCAAGGAGACCTATCAGAAGGTTGCTTTCTATCGAGGGGTAGAATTGTTTTTGGATGGCGATTATGAGGCTGCCGTTGAGCGTTTTTCCAAATCCATCAAGAGTGCGGAGAACCCAACGTTTGAGGCGAGGGCTCAATACTGGATGGCGGAGAGCAACTATAGGTTAAATCGCTTTGAAGAAGCTTTATCTGATTTTGGAAAGTTTGAAGGCAATTCTGCTGCAAGGAATTTGGAAGAGTATCAGGATTTGGATTACAATCTGGGGTATTGCCATTTTAAATTGAAGGATTACAACAAGGCTATTTCACATTTTAATAAAGTGACAACAGCTGGTGGAACGGATGAAAAAACCAACGATAGTTATGTGCGTCTGGGGGATAGTTACTTCGTGACCAGTAAATACAATTCAGCGCTGTCGGCCTATAATGAGGCTTCAAAAATGAATGGCCCTGAAAGAGATTATGCCGCTTTTCAGAAGACCCTTTGTCATGGATTTTTGGGTAAGAATTCCACAAAAATTGAAGGGATCAACCAATTTTTGACCCGCTATCCCAAATCTTCTTTACGGGATGATGCCTTGTTCGAGTTGGGGAATTCCTATATCAAATCGGATAATGAAAGTTTGGGATTGCAGAGCTACGATCGTTTGATCGAAGAGTTTTCCAGAAGCAAGTTTGCGCCCCGTGCCATGTTGCGCCAGGGATTGGTGCATTACAATGCCAACAGAAATGGTCAAGCACTGACCAAATTAAAAGCTGTGGTTCAGAAATACCCGAATACCCAAGAGGCCAAACAGGCCGTGGCCACGGCAAAATTGGTGTATGTAGATGAGGGTAGGGTAAGCGAATATGCTGCTTGGGTAAGAAATCTCGATTTTGTGGAAGTAACCGATGCCGAGTTGGACAATGCTAGTTTTGAGGCGGCAGACAGAAAATATGCCGAGCGAAAAACCGATGCCGCCATCCGTGCTTTTGAAGATTATTTAAAGGAGTTTCCAACTGGAATCCAATCCCTACAGGCGAATTTTAACCTGGCGCAGCTGTATTTTGGGAAAGAGATGAAAGACCAAGCATTGGAAAAATACTTGGTAGTGGCCAATAGCGGAAGCGGTGAGTACACCGAGCAGGCACTGACCAGGGTGTGCGAGATTTACGTGGGAAAACAGGATTATCAAAAGGCTATTCCCTATTTGGAACAATTGGAAAATACGGCAGAAATAGCCCAAAACAGAACTTTTGCCCAATCCAATTTGATGAAGGGATATTACGGGCAAGACAATTACAGCAAGACCATTGCGTATGCAGAAAAGGTGTTGAAAGCGCCTAAAATTGATAACCGGATAAAAAGTGATGCCCAGATCATGATTGCCCGATCTGCAATTGCTACTAACGACGAAGCCTTGGCGGAGACGGCATATAGTGAAGTCAAGAAAATTGCCACTGGGGAGTTGGCGGCCGAAGCTTGGTATTATGATGCGCTCTTTAAGCATAAAAACCAGGATTTTGAAAGTTCCAATATCGCGGTGCAAAAATTGGCCAAGGATTATTCCGCTTATAAAGAATGGGGTGGCAAAGGTTTGATCTTAATGGCTAAGAATTTTTATGCGTTGCAGGATGCCTTCCAGGCCACCTATATTTTGGAAAGCGTGATTTCCAATTTTTCGGAGTATGATGAAATTGTGGCGGAGGCCAAAGGTGAACTGGCATTGATAAAATCTAGGGAGGCCCAAAGCAATTCATCCGTTGATCCGGGCAATTAATACGAGACATGATGCAAAGGAAAAACCATATATTTTCGATTCTATTTTTGAGCCTTTGGGGAGCAGTTTTTGCTCAGGAAACCGATGACATAGGTACAGAAACGGTTACGGTGGTAAAACCGTATTCCCCCACCGTTTCGGATGCCTTTAAGATCAAATCGGCACCCAATCTAAACGATTCCATTGTACTTCAAAAAAAGAACATCAACTATAGTATCTTCTCGGTGCCCGTCGCTTCTACTTTCACTCCAGCAAAAGGAAAGGCCTCCAAGGTGAAACGAACGCCACCACCAACCCTGTATAATTCCTACGCTTCGGTAGGTCTTGGGAACTACAACAATGCTTTGGTGGAATTGTATACCAGTCGTGAATTCAATCGTGGGGAGGATCTTTTGGATTTTGGATTAAACCATCACTCCTCAAGGGGAGCCATAGAAACCACTCCTTTGGATGCGGATTTTTACAACACCAAGTTTGATGCTTCCTATGCCAAAAAGGACAGGGATATGGATTGGGGTGCCAGTGTTGGTCTTCAACATCAATTATACAATTGGTATGGTTTGGAAAATGGGACTTTTGATGAAGCCACTGTGGCAGGAATTGATGAGACGCAAAACTATTTCAATGCCCAAGCCAAGGCACATTTGAATTTGGAAGATTCCTATTTTAAAAGTGGCAAGGTGCTGTTGCGAAGGTTTTGGGACACTACAAAATCCGGGGAGAATCGTGTGGTTTTGGAACCGTCTGTGGAATTGCCCATAACAGAGGAATTGGTGACCATCAATGCCAAATTGGACTTTGTAAATGGGAATTTTAAAAACGCTTCCTTGAACAATACCCTTAATGACGGGGAAATCAATTATAGCCAGTTTCAAGTGGGAATCAATCCAAGTTTACTGGTATTGCGTGATGATTTGACCTTGAATTTGGGTGCCAATTTTGTTTATGGCCTGGACACGGAAAACAGTGATTCCAACTTCTATATTTACCCTGCAATTACCGCTTCCTATCGTTTGGTGGATGAAACGGTAATCGCCTATGGTGGAATTGAAGGGCAACTGGAACAAAATTCCTACTACGACTTTGTTCAAGACAATCCTTATGTATCCCCAACTTTGGACATCCAGCCCACTGACAAACAATACGAGGGCCATGTCGGTATAAAAGGGCAATTGATGTCCAATGTGGGGTACAACATCAGGGGATCCTACACGGCGGAAAACAGAAAACCATTGTTCTTTCTGAATCCGCAGAACCTATTCCGTACCGATGACAAGGGCTACTACTATGGGAATTCATTTCAGGTGTTTTATGATGATGTAAAAACTTTGGGCATTTTTGGGGAACTGAACGTTGATGTAAATAGAAATTTCACCTTAGGTATCAATGCGGAGTTCTTTGATTACGATACCGAAACAGATAATCCAGCATGGAATCTTCCAAGCATTAAGGGCTCTGTGTTCATGGATTATCAAATCAATGAGCAATGGTATTTGGGAGCCAATTTGTTCTATGTTGGGGAACGTGAGGATTTGATGGCGCAGGCCATTCAAAATGCGACCCCATCAGAATTTCCTGCCACCATTGTGACCTTGGACAGTTTTTTTGATGCCAACGCCCATGCAGGCTATCGATTTAACGAACAGCTCTCCATATTTGTAAAAGCCTCCAACATTGCCAACAACAATTACCAACGCTGGGCCAATTTTAGGGTACAGGGCTTTCAGGCCTTGGCCGGTGTTTCGTATAAGTTCGACTTCTGATTTGTAGGAAAAACACAATAAAGTGCTAAGAAAATCGTTATTACATGCACGCCTATCGGTTCGCAAGGGACAGATAGGCTACCCCACATGGATTGGAAATCATGCGATTACGATTCAGCAACATATTGACCAACCTCACAATTTCCCTGTGTATTGCATCGGGGGTTGCCCAAAATCTCGTCCACAATGGTGGATTCGAGGATTTTGTGGAGTGCCCTGTTAAAATGAGCAATCTTAACGGTGATTCCGAGTATTGGAGTGCTCCAACCTTGGGGACCACGGATTATTTTAACGAGTGTAGCAAGACCAAGTTGGGAATTCCCATGAATTTTAAAGGAAATCAAGAAGCATACGAAGGAAATGCCTATGCTGGCCTGTATCTTTTTGCGCCCAAGGATTACCGGGAGTATATTCAAGTGGAACTTAAGGAAACCCTAAAAAAAGGACATAGATACCGATTGAGCTTGTCCTTGAGTCTTTCTGAAAAATCCGATGGAGCCGTGATGGATTTGGGTGCTGTTTTTGCCCAAAAACCGCTCTCCATTCATACCAAAAGACAACTTTCCAATGCAGTTTTGGCATCGAGCCAAACCCGAACCACGCACGCCAAGCAATTTTCGGCTACCGGCTTTTATGATGATAAAAAGGAATGGATGCAGGTGAGTTTGGATATTGTGGCCAAAGGATTTGAAAAGCATTTGGTATTGGGCAATTTTAAAAGCAATGGTGGAACGCACTACCTGGATTTTGGTAAACGAACTGCTAGGGCAGAGGGATACTCCTACTACTATTTGGACGATGTTGCCTTAATATACTTGGGACCGGACTATCAACCCAATCAAAGTTATGTACTTAATCATGTCAACTTCGATTTTGACCGTTTTGAGTTGGAGCCAAAGGCCAAACAGAGTTTAAAAGATGTCTATGACTATTTGAAAAAGAACCCTCAACTCAAGGTTTCCATTAGTGGGCATACAGACGATCAAGGTTCCGACGACTACAATAATGTGCTCTCCAAACAAAGAGCTACCACGGTTGCCAGATATTTGATGGGATTGGGATTAAAACCACATCGAATTTCTTCCAAAGGGTATGGCAATAAACTGCCTTTGGACAGTGCCCTTACCGATAAGGCCAGACGCAAAAACCGTCGTGTGGAGTTTGTGATGACGGAGTTTGTGGACGACGAGTAATTCGCTGATTTTCTTTCTATTCTAGATTTAGTGCTGGGTGCTTGAAGTGCCACTGAGCAGTTCCTTCATTTCAGCATCATACTCCAAAACAATACTCTCCGTACTTCCACCATCCAAGACAAAGAATGATTCAGGTCGGTATCCCTTGGATTTGATATTGATTTTCCAATGAAAAGCCCTTTCGCTAGTAAGAACAAAGGAGCCATCGTAGTCCGTAAAAGCCACACTATCGGTACCACTTATTTCAACGGAAGCTCGGTAAATGGGAAAGCCAAGCTCGTCTACAATTTTGCCCGTTATCTGATTTTGACCAAAACCAAAACAGGGCACAAGGCACATTATTAGCATAAAGGTCACTATGCGCATCATAGTAAGATTTGGACTATAGTAACGTATTTTATTGAAAGTTAGTATTATATACCGTGCTAAACTGATGGCAACAAAATTGAAAAATTAGACAATACAGGCCTAAATCCAACGTTTATATAGGCAGTACGAGAACCTAAAAAACATAATTTCTATGATTTATAAGGTTACTCGTATTTTTTTACTGCTATTATTTGGCTTCCTGTTGGGTCAACCAACGGTTGCGCAAAACCTGATATTGAATCCTAGCTTTGAGAAGCATAATTCCTGCCCCGTTAATATTACGGCGTTTGACTCTTTGCTTGAGGATATTTCAATTCCTTCATCAAGTTCTGGAGATTATTTTCATGAGTGTGGTTCCAATGACTTTGGCGTACCTGCCAATTTTAAAGGTAGTCAAAAGGCAACGGATGGCTCTGGCTACGTGGGGTTGTATTTCTATGCCCTTAACGATTATCGGGAGTATGTTCAGTTGAATACCAGTAAGACCCTACGTGAAAAACATCCTTACAAACTGTCATTGCAAGTAAGTCTTGCCGAAGCTTCAACTTTGGCCTTGAAAAACATTTCGGTAATGCTGGTCAACAAAAAGATCAAGCTACCCAATAGCTCGGCACTTACCACTTCCCGTTTGGATTTTCAAGAAGATGTAATATTCCAAGAAGTAAAGCTAAAACCAAATAAATCCTTGGCCAATACGGACGAATGGATAACCCTTACCGCAGAATTTGAAGCCAAGGGTTTCGAAAATCATATCATTGTTGGAAATTTTGCCAGCAATACCGATACAGCACTTTTGGAAAAAACCACTCCAGTTTTATCAAGTGACTTCTCCTATTACTATGTGGATAATTTTGCCCTGGAAGAGTTGCCAAGGGTCAATTATGAAAAAGATAAAATCTATGTGTTGGAGCGCAATCCTTTTGAACCTAAGGGATACGAGCTGGACGCAGAGGCTATTGCCAATGTCAAGAAAATATTCAAATACCTTAAGGAGAATGCTGAGGTCCAGATGAAGATTACGGGACACTCGGACAATGCTGGAAAACCGGGTTATGACAAGTTCATTTCCTCCCTAAGAGCCAGGGCGGTGGCGCTCTATCTTACAAAAATGGGAATTGACGACAGCAGGATTGTATGGGAAGGGGTAGGAAGTACAAGACCGCTGGGCAATGGAAAACTCAAGGATGATCATTTGTCCAATAGAAGGGTTGAATTTGTAATGACCGATGTGAAGGATTAAAAATATTTAAATAACCAACTACAACTGTTAATTGAAATCACCTCTTTAGAGGTGATTTTTTTATATCCCATGGATCAATTAGTTGACCCCGATAGTACTGCTACATTTTTCTATTTTTGAAGGAAACCTTCAGATTTATGAAAAAATATCATTTGGGATTCTTATTGATTTGTTTGCTCGTTGCTTGCACTCCAAAGGAAGAGGTAGATTTATTGATCCATAATGCCAACATCTACATCGTTGATGCTGAATTTTCCAAAGCCACTGCCTTGGTGGTAAAGGACGGACTGATTGTGGCTGTGGGAAGTTCCGAAGAATTACAACAAAAATATAATGCCAAGGAGAATCTGGATGCCCAGTCAAAGACGATCGTTCCAGGTTTAATTGACGCCCATTGTCATTTTTATAATCTCGGATTGGATCAACAGATAGTAGATTTGGTTGGGACGAAGAGTTTTGATGAGGTCATCGAGAAGGTAATCGCCTTCCAAAAGGAACGTCCTTCCAATTTTGTCCAAGGCAGGGGATGGGATCAAAATGATTGGGAAATCAAAGAGTTTCCAACCAAACAACAACTGGACCAACTATTCCCTGATATCCCTGTGGTTTTACAACGAGTGGACGGCCATGCCTATTTGGTGAATCAGAGAGCATTGGATATGGCAGGAATTGACGAGCACACCCAAGTGGATGGTGGAGAAGTGATTTTAGCGGGAGGTAAACCAAGCGGAGTATTGGTGGACAATCCAATGGCCTTAATCGATAACATAATTCCACGACCTCAAAGAGCTGAACAAATTCAGGCGCTGAAGGATGCCGAAAGCCTGTGTTTTAATTACGGGCTAACTACGGTGAACGATGCAGGACTTCATAAGTCTACCATTGAACTTATAGACAGCCTGCACCAAACGGGGGACTTGTCTATGCGGATCTATGCCATGATCAGCAACAACCAAGAAAATTTAGATCACTATTTACAGGCTGGGATTTTGAAGACCGATAAACTTAATGTGCGATCGGTTAAGGTATATGGAGACGGTGCTTTGGGCTCCAGGGGAGCAGTACTTAAAGCACCTTATTCGGACCAACACGGACATTTCGGTGCCATGGTCACCCCTGTAGATCAAATTGAGGCCTTGGCTGAACGAATAGCGGCTTCAGATTATCAGATGAATACACATGCCATTGGTGATTCTGCCAATATTGTGGTTCTAAGAGCCTATAGAAAGTCGCTTGAGGGTGTCAAGGATAGAAGATGGAAAGTGGAACACGCCCAAGTTGTTTCAGAAGAAGACTTTGAATATTTCGCGGAAGGCATTATCCCGTCCGTACAACCTACACATGCCACAAGTGATATGTATTGGGCAGAAGACCGGTTGGGGTCAGAGCGGGTTCAAGGGGCATACGCCTTTAAAAAATTGTTGGATAAGGCAGGAATTGTAGCTCTGGGTACCGACTTTCCTGTGGAAAGGGTAAGTCCTTTCTTAACCTTCTATGCAGCGGTGGCCCGTCAAGATTTGGATCAGTATCCCGAAGGAGGATTTCAAATGAAGGATGCCCTATCCCGTGAAGAAACACTTCGAGGAATGACCATTTGGGCAGCCTATTCCAATTTTGAGGAAAACGAAAAAGGAAGTTTGGAACCAGGGAAATTCGCTGATTTTGTCGTCCTCAGTGATGATATCATGACCATTTCTGCGAAAGAGATTCCAAACTTAAAAGCGGAACAGGTGTTTTTGGGTGGAAAACGGGTAAAATAAAAACGGGCCTTTAGGCCCGCTTTACATATTCGTTTACGAGTTGTTTTTTATAGACTGATATCCAGTGAAACTCTGGTGTTTCCCCAACCCATGACCATATCTCCGTCGTCTGCAAAAGCAATGGAAAAAACGTCTAAGGATTCGCTAGCCGTACTGGCTTTGGCCGAAACTCGTACAACATCAGCAGCACTGTCATAGGAATAAGCTCCCCATTGGTTAAGGTTGCTGTTCAATATGATGGTCCACTCGTCTTCTCCAGGAATGGTAAATAAGGAGTAGCTACCGGCCTTCACTGATTTTCCGCCAACAGTGGCATCCTTATAAAAGGTAATTTCGCTGGCCTCGTTGGCTCCTGTTCTCCATACTTTGCCTACCGGGGCCAAGTCGGCAAGATCTCTTTTAACCCCATCTTTTTTCAGTTTGGGTCGGCTATAAACCACCTTTATGGCTTTGTCCGATACCCTATAACTGGAAGGATAAGTGGCAATATCTGCGGGGCTTATATCCAGACCGCTAAACTTTTGGGCGGCTAGCTCCGTAGAAAAAGTAAGTGTTAACATTAAAATGGTAAGTGAGAGAAATTTTTTCATGATAATGATTTTAGATGTTCCCAAAACTAGGATGTTAATGAATGATGATTTTATAAAAAGACGTTAAAATTTAACAAGACTTACAAAGTGATAGGGAATCATGAGATAATCTCTGATAACCTAACATAATTTTTAATAAAGATGAATCTAAATGAAAATATGTAAGCAATAATTCCAATAATGTTTTATAATTGACGTTATTCAATAATATTTGTATCAGAAATTGTTACTAATTTATTAGAGATATGTGCGGAATAGTATGCGCGTTTGACGTGAAAGAAAGTACAGAGAGCCTTAGGCCCCAATTATTGGAGATGTCCAAGAAAGTAAGGCATAGAGGGCCGGATTGGAGTGGAATTTATTCAGACGATAAAGCCATTTTGGCCCATGAACGATTGGCAATTGTGGATCCGGTGTCGGGGAAACAACCATTGTTCAGCGAAGATGGAAAATTGGTGTTGGCAGCCAATGGTGAAATATATAACCATAAAGAGCTTAGAGCCCAATTTGAGGGAAAATATCAGTTTAAGACACAATCGGACTGCGAGATCATTCTGGCCCTTTATAAAGAAAAAGGGGTGGATTTTGTGGATGACCTTAATGGGATATTTGGTTTTGCGATTTACGACAGCGAAAAGAATGAGTATTTCATTGCACGGGACCATATGGGAATCATTCCGCTATACATAGGATGGGATAAACAAGGGACTTTTTATGTGGCCTCTGAGTTGAAAGCTTTGGAGGGAACTTGCTCCAAAATCGAATTGTTCCCTCCGGGACACTATTTACATAGTTCGGATGGGGAATTCAAGAGATGGTACAAAAGGGACTGGATGGAGTATGAAGCGGTAAAAGAAAATGAGACCAGCATCGCAGCGCTAAAAGAGGCCCTGGAAGCTGCAGTTCACCGTCAGTTGATGTCAGATGTGCCTTACGGAGTGCTACTTTCCGGTGGATTGGACTCCTCGGTAACATCGGCCGTTGCCAAAAAATACTCCCAAATGCGAATAGAGTCTGGTGACACCAAAGAAGCTTGGTGGCCACAACTGCACTCGTTTTCAGTAGGTTTGGAAGGATCCCCTGATTTGGCCGCTGCACAAAAGGTAGCTGATCATATTGGAACCATCCATCACGAAATCAAATTTACCATCCAGGAAGGATTGGATGCCATCAAGGACGTTATTTATAACCTTGAAACCTATGATATCACAACGATTAGAGCCTCCACGCCCATGTATCTTATGGCAAGGGTCATCAAGTCCATGGGAATAAAAATGGTGTTATCCGGAGAAGGAGCTGACGAGCTTTTTGGGGGCTACTTATACTTCCACAAGGCACCAAGTGCAAAGGATTTTCATGAAGAAACTGTAAGAAAACTGGATAAGCTTCACATGTACGATTGCCTTAGAGCCAATAAATCCTTGGCCGCATGGGGAATTGAAGGTCGTGTACCTTTCTTGGATAAGGAATTTATGGATGTGGCCATGCGAATCAATCCCAAGGACAAGATGATCAACGGGGAGCGTATGGAAAAATGGGTGATCAGAAAAGCCTTTGAATCCTATTTGCCGGAAAGCGTGGCCTGGAGACAAAAAGAACAATTCTCTGATGGAGTTGGATACAGTTGGATAGACACCTTGAAAGAGTTGGTGGAAGAAGAGGTAACGGACCAGCAGTTGGCCAATGCCCACTTTAAGTTCCCGATCCAAACGCCAACCACCAAAGAGGAATATTATTACCGTTCCATTTTTGAAGGGCATTTCCCTTCGGATGCAGCAGCAATGAGTGTGCCACAGGAGCCTTCAGTGGCCTGTAGCACCAAGATTGCCCTGGAGTGGGACGAGGCCTTCAAGAACATGAATGACCCTTCAGGAAGGGCCGTGGCCAATGTTCATGAAGATGCATACGTAAAATAGCCGACCCATTATATTTTATGTAGTAGGAAGATGCTGTTTTGTTTCATTTTCAATTAGTCAGAAAAGCCCCTGTTGCAAGGGGCTTTTTGGTTGAAAAATTCCTGGAAATTCCACTTCGCTTTTTCCACAATTATTTGTTGATAACTTGAGGGGGCAAATTGACCTGAAACGCCTATTTACATAGGGTATTCGTTATATTTGTAAGATTTGAAATTTTCAAGGCAAATAAAGCAGATGTATGAGCGAAGAAGCTAAAAAGAATCAATACTCCGCAGATAGTATCCAGGCCCTTGAGGGGATGGAGCACGTGCGTATGCGACCCTCTATGTATATTGGAGATGTAGGGACAAGGGGGTTACATCATTTGGTATATGAGGTGGTTGATAATTCCATTGATGAAGCCATGGGTGGTCATTGTGATACCATTGAGGTCATTATCAATGAGGATAATTCGATCACAACAAAAGATAACGGTAGGGGTATTCCTGTTGGCCTGCATAAAAAGGAAGGAGTTTCCGCCCTGGAGGTGGTAATGACCAAGATTGGGGCCGGAGGTAAATTCGACAAGGATTCCTACAAGGTTTCCGGGGGTCTGCATGGTGTTGGGGTTTCCTGTGTGAATGCCCTATCCAGCCATCTCAAAGCGGTGGTACATCGCGAAGGTAAAATTTGGGAGCAAGAATACGAAAGAGGTAAAACCCTCTATCCTGTAAAGAGTACTGGAACCACCAAGGAAACGGGAACCATAGTGACCTTTGTTCCTGATGATACCATTTTTACCCAGACTACGGAATACAGCTATGATACCTTGGCCAACAGAATGCGCGAGTTGGCTTATTTGAACAAGGGAGTCACCATTACCCTTACAGATAAGAGAAACAAGGACGAAAAAGGAGAATTTATCTCTGAAACCTTCTTTTCTGAGGAAGGTCTCAAGGAATTCATCAAGTTTTTGGATGAAACCCGTGAGCCGCTGATTCAAAGTGTGATTGCCATGGAAGGTGAGAAGAATGGAATCCCAGTGGAAGTGGCCATGATTTACAATACCGGTTTTTCCGAAAACCTTCATTCCTATGTAAATAACATCAATACCCATGAAGGAGGTACGCATTTATCCGGATTTAGAAGGGGATTGACCACTACCCTTAAAAAATATGCGGATAACTCTGGATTGCTGGATAAATTAAAGTTTGAAATTTCCGGGGATGATTTCCGGGAGGGTTTGACCGCCATTGTTTCGGTAAAAGTGGCCGAACCACAGTTTGAAGGGCAGACCAAGACCAAGTTGGGTAACCGAGAGGTCACCAGTGCCGTGAGCCAAGCGGTATCAGAAATGCTTACGGATTATCTAGAAGAACATCCAGATGATGCCAAGCAGATCGTAGAAAAGGTGAAATTGGCCGCCCAGGCACGTCACGCAGCTGCCAAGGCGCGTGAAATGGTCCAACGTAAAAACCCTATGAGTGTTGGAGGGCTTCCTGGAAAACTTTCGGATTGCTCAGAGCAAGATCCTACCAAGTGTGAAGTATTCTTGGTTGAGGGTGATTCTGCGGGAGGAACGGCCAAGCAAGGAAGGGATAGAAACTTCCAGGCCATTTTACCACTTCGTGGTAAGATTTTGAACGTGGAAAAAGCCATGCAACACAAGGTTTTTGAAAACGAGGAAATCAAGAACATCTATACCGCGCTTGGGGTTACCATAGGCACCGAAGAGGATAGCAAAGCGCTTAATCTGGAAAAACTTCGATACCATAAAGTGGTTATCATGTGTGATGCCGATGTGGACGGTAGCCATATTGAGACTTTGATCCTAACCTTCTTCTTCCGTTACATGCGGGAATTGATAGAGAATGGACATGTCTACATCGCCACCCCACCATTATACTTGGTGAAAAAAGGTTCCAAAAAGCGATATGCGTGGGACGACAAGGAACGCGATGAGATTGTGGAATCCATGAAAGGAGGAGCAAGCATCCAACGTTATAAAGGTCTTGGGGAGATGAACGCCGAGCAACTTTGGGATACCACGATGAATCCAGAGTTTAGGACCCTTCGCCAGGTGAGCATTGAAAATGCCACGGAAACAGACCGGATCTTTTCGATGTTGATGGGAGATGAGGTTCCGCCAAGACGTGAATTCATTGAGAAAAATGCGGTTTATGCGAACATAGACGCATAACAGTGTTCCATCGATAAAACAAAAAATCCCAGGTTACCCTGGGATTTTTTTATGGTTGGATATTTGGTGTTGGTTAGTTCCATGTAAACTCGCCCTGCTCAAAAGACCAATCGTTGCCAAAGAAACCGGCACATTTCACAGCATCAGTTCCGTAATCCATGATTCCATTGCTGAATAGGAGCAAATCGGGGTAAGAAGTTCCGTTCAAAAGATAGTGATTGCTATAAATCGCCTTCATGCCGTTTGTTCCCGTGGCACTGACCACCCCAATACTTGCCGTATCACTATCCTGTCTAGGCGCAATAAAATAAAGCCCCCATTGGTTTCCTTTTATTTCCTTCCCATCAAGCGTAACTTGATTGTTTTTGATTTGAACCGGAAAGTGTTTCAAGAGTTTGTTCCAGGCGGAGTTGTTGTCACTGTTTCCATAGAGAACAATGTTTCTATTCGGATATGCCTTGGGGCTAAAATCCACATCGGCTACCAATTCCACGGATCCATTGGCCCTATAATAAAAGGTTTCTGCATCCAATCGTGCTTTATTGTAATACCATTCATTTTCTTGGGCTGTCCCTTTTGTGGCATAAACAAAGACCATTTCATTTCTAAAGGCATCCTTGAAACCTCCATTTCTATGCGGCCCCTTTTCCTTGGATGATGGTGCATTTCCTATCCTCCATGATTCATTGGTATGGTGTAAATAGATTTTGCCAGTTGATGAAATTTCCAGGGTGTCGTTGTCAATTTGGAGCTTGCCGGTACCCATTCCCATGGCATCCAAATCCAGCTTAAGAACGGAGACATTCTCCGTATCTATTTTGACCCCGTCTTCTTTGTTGAAGTTGATAGAACTAATCTCCAATGGTTTTTGCTGTTGGACAATGGTTGCAAAATGGGAGGTAGCTGAAACTCCGGGTGAGGCCGTGTAAAATTCCATTTTTTGGATGGTGGAATCCGCAGGAATGCTCCGTTGTTTGAACAAATCGAAGATTGGTGGCCAATCCATACTGTGATCACCATACCAATGGGTTCCCCCAGGATATTCGTAATACGTAAAATCAGAATGGAACTTACCCAACACTTCCCGCATTTCCCGGGCAATAAAGGTGGGCACCACATTGTCTTTTTCCCCATGCAATACATAGATTCCCTGCTGCAGATAATTTCGCTTCAATTTTAAGGTCCTACTTGGGTTTCCTGCACGTAAAATCATATGGTCCATATCTGTGAGCTGTGGCTTCTTTTGCATTTCTTCCAACATTTTGGGCGTAATGCCCCAGCGTTTAAGCTCCTCGTCACTGGCACTTAAGGCCCTTTTTACAAAACTGTCCCGATAACCCAATAGATCGGGGTAGCCCGCACAGGGTGCAATGGCTGCAAATTTATCCGGATAAGTGGCTCCCAGGTACCAGGTACCATGGCCTCCCATGGAGTGACCTGTCAAATATATTTTTTGTGGATTTGGTTGGTAAATCCTTTTGCCTTCTTTTAATACCTCCAGGGCATCCAAACGCCCCCAATCTTCCCAGGCAAATCCAAAAGGCCTTCTATTGGTAGGTGCTACCACATGCCCCCAATCCTTTTGCTTATAAGCATTGGCTTGGTTTACCGCCTCTACGGATGCACCGTGAACCGAAAGGAACAAAGCCCCATCTTCCAGATCGTGTGCGGACGAGGGTGCTACGCTAAAATACTGCACACTACCATCAATTTGACTTATAAAAGTGCGTTTGTGCTTATCGTGTTTGGATTTGATGTGTATAGTTATTTCCTGATCATCCAAAGTCTGTTCCGAACCACTCATTAGCTTTAGATTGAGGTTTGATTCCTGGGCAGTGGTATTGGCTGCCACGGCCGGAATTTCAAAAGCCACCTTTCTTACGCTCATAGGAGGAATTGACGGAATCTCTGAGGTCAATTTCTTTCCTTGATGCGCTACCTGAATCTCATGCTTTTTCACCCAAGTATCCGAAGCATTTATGACTCTGATGGCCCCCTGATAATTAAGGTTTTCGCCAATGAGCAAATCGGGCAAAGTCATATCCCGTTGCGTCAAAAGTATTGGTGATTTTGGTTGGATCAATCGAGCACGCACCCGTGGGAAGCGCCCCGATTTCAATACAAACACATTGGTGCCCTTTTTCAATTTGATGGGGATCAGGCTATAACCAAAATCATAATAATCCCCTTCATGCGGAAACCCGTTAATAATGGCCTGGGTATGGCCCGAAGCTTCAAAAAGGACAACGTCTTCCTTGTTGGATTTGTAGCTGAGGTAAACGTAGGACCCTCTAAGTACAGGACTGTTGAAGGTGCTGCTGCTATCCACTTTGATCTTGGTCCATCGCTGCGCGGTTCCGGAATGGTCCACCAGACCAATCTCGCCCTCAGCAACCGTTTTATGGGTCATTAAAAAATCCTTGAATACTTTGTCCGTTGGAAACGAAATGGAATTGAGAGCGTTTCGTTTTGTAGGAAGATAGAGTGCTTCCTTGAACACATGGGCTACTTTGCCCTCATTGACCTCGTTTACCTTTTCCTTGCCAAAATATTCAACAATGTTGCCTTGTCTTTTTTGTCCATGTAAAAGTGAACCACAAACAAAGCAGACAACAAGGGCAAGCAATCTAGAATTCGAGAATTTTACCATAAAATGATTTTTAGCGAAAAAGTAAAGATTTGCCCCAAGGCCAGCAAAAAGAATAGATTACTCATAGAGCAGGGGCGACAGACAACATAAATAAACCAACCAACTGATTTTTTCGATTTTGAAGAGCTGTTGAAGTAGGTGTGATTTTGCCCTGGTTTTATTGTATTGCCATCACAGTAATACCCCTAAATATATAGATAAGGGCATTTCACAACAAAAAGTCGGGCTAACCAGCCCAGTTTCATAGTTTTGGGAAAAACCTCACAAGATGAAAAAGATAGTTTTTTTACTGACGTTGTCCAGTGCTACCATGGGAATGGCACAGTCTAATTTGAATGACCTTTTGGCTGCTGGACTTAACGATGCGGAGCGATTTACCACAGCGTGGCTGGCTCCGGTTACCGAAGCAGGTGTTTACAGTATCTCCAATGGGTGGTATAACTCTGCCGATGCCAAACCCCTAGGCGGATTTGAAATTTCCATCGTGGGGAACATCACGGGATTCAAAAACAAAAACGATAAAAAATCCTTTACCCTAAATACCGCTGATTACGAAAATCTGCAATTTGCTGACGGGAGTGCTTCCAAACAAGTGTCCACCGCTTTGGGAGATATTGAAGGAATAGATGTTTATATTGAAGCTGAAATTGCTCCAGGTGTAACTGAAAGAGCTGATTTCGAACTGCCATCAGGACTGGCTTCAGAAGACATAAACTTTGTTCCCTCCGGATATATTCAAGCCAGTGTGGGCCTTATTAAGGGTACAGAGGTGAAAGCCAGATTTTTGCCCAAAATAGATACCGATGATGTTAAAATTGGACTCATAGGTTTTGGATTACAGCATGATTTTACCAAACACCTTCCTGCGGACAAGTTGCTTCCGGTTGCCATTTCCGCAATCATTGGATATACCAGTCTTACGGGAGAATATGATTTTACCGATACTCAGGTAATAGATGGTGAAAATCAGAGGATCGACACTAAATTTAACTCCTGGAATTTTGGGGCAGCGGTTTCCACGCGTTTACCTGTTATCAATTTTTATGGAGGGCTAAATTATATTACCGGAAAATCTGAGACCGATATTTTGGGAACATATGTGGTGACCTCAGGCCCATTTCAAACAACCTATGAAGACCCATTCTCCATTAGCAAAAAAGCAAGTGGGGTCTCTGCCAATATCGGCACCAAATTAAAATTAGGGTTCTTTAGGGTCAATGCGGATTACAACATTGCGGAATTCAGTACCTTGACCTTTGGTATCAACTTCGGATTTAGGTAGAAAGCAAGCTAAGCTATTCCAACTCAAAACATAAAGAAAGCCCCAACAATTGTTGGGGCTTCCTATTTTCATATGGTGTGCCTTCCATTATTCCCTGGTGGCGAAGACAGAACCATTCTCCAAGGCTAATATTTCAGGGTTGCTGGTCTCTTCCAGGCTCACAATAACATCCGTGACCTGTTCATCCGAATAGGTAATGGTGTATTTACCATTTTCCTCGGACCATTTAAAATCGGTATAAAAAGTAAGGCTAGAGTTGGAGTAGCTTTGATATCGACCTAGGTATACATCGTTGAAAATCCACTCCTCTCGCGAAGTACTTCCATTTTTGTTTTCGTCTCCATTGGCATCGTCCCTTACCCAAATCCCGAGAATGGGATCGTTGTTTTCAGGAATACTGGTGCAATTGCTAACAGCAACTATGGATGCAATGGCCAACAATGAAAAGAACTTTTTCATAGGTTAAGTAGGTTAAATGTAATTTGGGACTAATACAACGGTGTTTTTGATCCAAGTATTGTTGGAAAATCGATGTATGGTAAAGGTCTTTGCCATTTCTTCGGTGAACTGCACAATTTGTTAACATTGTACATACTTTACCTACAATTTGTTGGAGGATTCCAATCCAACTTAAAATGGTAAAATGTCAGGTTTTATCTGCTACAAATGCCTTATTTTTGAACGTTTAAAATAAAATCTTATAAAAATGAAAGTTACCGTAGTTGGAGCAGGTGCAGTTGGGGCTAGCTGTGCCGAATATATTGCCATGAAAAATTTTGCCGCGGAAGTGGTTTTGTTGGATATTAAAGAGGGCTATGCCGAAGGGAAGGCCATGGATTTGATGCAAACCGCCTCTTTGAATGGTTTTGATACCAAAATCACTGGTACCACAGGTGATTATTCCAAAACTGCAGGTAGCGATATTGCGGTAATTACCTCTGGAATTCCACGTAAACCTGGAATGACCCGCGAAGAATTGATTGGAATCAATGCTGGAATTGTGAAGTCTGTTGCTTCCAGTTTGTTGGAGCATTCACCCAATACCATAATTATTGTGGTGAGCAACCCTATGGACACCATGACCTATTTGGTGCACAAAACCACAGATCTGCCCAAAAACAAGATTATTGGAATGGGTGGAGCCTTGGACAGTGCCCGTTTCAAATACAGATTGGCTGAGGCTTTGGAATCTCCCATTTCTGATGTGGACGGCATGGTCATCGGCGGACATAGTGATAAGGGTATGGTGCCACTTATTGGACATGCTACCCGAAACAGCGTTAAAGTTTCCGAATTTCTTGAAGCGGACAAAATGCAATGGGTGGTTGAAGAAACCAAAGTTGGCGGCGCCACATTGACCAAATTGTTGGGTACTAGCGCCTGGTACGCTCCCGGAGCTGCCGTTTCCGGATTGGTGCAGGCCATAGCATGTGATCAAAAGAAAATGTTCCCTTGCTCTGCCTTGTTGGAAGGAGAGTATGGATTGGATGATTTGAGCATTGGAGTACCAGTAATTCTGGGAAAAAATGGCATCGAGAAAATTGTGGAAATTGATTTGAGCGATGCTGAAAAAGCCAAAATGCAGGAAAGTGCCGAAGGCGTGAAAAAAACCAACGGACTGCTTCAGCTGTAAGCTGAATTTCCACCATATAAAATGTCATTTCGAGCGTGAGCGAGAAATCTGTCTGCTACGGATGGATTTTGGTCAGTGCTGAAATGACATTTTTGTTTTAACAGTATTCCCGCCAGTTGCTTATTGCAATTCCCATAATTTCTATTGGCAAATCTTATGGGAAATGATATATTTGCACGCTGTTTAGCAAAACATCATAAAAATTTAATAATCAATGCAAAATAAAGGACTTATAAAGCTTTTTGCACTCCTTTTTGGTTTGGTGAGTGTTTATCAGCTATCCTATACTTTCATTACAAGCAAGTTGGAAAAGGATGCTGAAACCTACGCCATTAGCCAGATTTCGGAAGATGAAGAAGGGTATGTGGCAAAGCGTGAGGCTTTAGAGGCATCGTATCTGGACTCCATTGGGAGCAATCCTATTTTGGGCTTTACCAGTTATGAAGATGCCAAAAAGAAAGAACTTAATAAGGGATTGGACCTTAAAGGGGGTATCAACGTAACCCTCCAAATTTCTGTTAGGGATATCCTGCAAGGTTTGGCAAATAACTCCAAAAACCCGGTTTTCAATAAAGCTTTGGATGATGCGGATACGGCATCCAAGAATAGCCCTGATACCTATTTGGAACTGTTTTTTGATGCTTTTGATGCCATTAAAGGCGATACCAAATTGGCGTCTCCGGATATTTTTGCAAATAAGGGGCTAAGCGATGTGATCAACTTCCAGATGACAGATGACCAGGTTAAGCCCATTATCCGAACCAAAATTGATGAGGCCATTGTTTCTGCATTTGAGGTATTGCGTGAGCGTATCGATGGTTTTGGGGTAACTCAACCCAATATCCAAAGGGAAGGAAATTCCGGTCGTATTTTGGTAGAACTGCCTGGAGCCAGGGACATTGCCAGGGCACAGGAACTACTTTCCAGTACGGCACAATTGGAATTCTGGGAAACCTATCAGCAAAGCAATCAAAGTTTAGGTGCGTTTTTTGTGAACGCCAACGAACGCTTAAAAGAGATTTTAGAGCCCGTTGAGGAAGAAGTGGAAGGGCAGGCTACTCCAGAATCAGAGATTGATTCCTTGTTATCCGATGTTGCACAAGATTCCTTGGACTTGACACCTCAGGTAAATCCATTACTGGGCAAACTGATTCCAGGTAACCCAGGGAGCCATGCCATTGCAAGAGCATTGGTTTCTGATACCGCTGAGATTGGCGGATATCTTAGGATGCGAGAAATTAGAAGATTGTTGCCTGCTGATGTCCAGTTCACCAAATTTTTATGGGAGCGTCCTGCAAAGGATTCTGAGATTGCTGAGTTATACGCCCTTAAATCAAATAGGGATAACGTTCCCAGAATAAGTGGGGATGTAGTATCTGATGCACAGGATACTTTTGACCAATACAACAAGCCTGCGGTAAGCATGACCATGAATACCAAAGGGGCCAAGGATTGGGAAAAGTTGACAGGGGATGCCTATAACAACCAAACAGGTATTGCTATTGTATTGGATGGTAAAGTATACACGGCACCAGGAGTTACCAACGGACCCATATCTGGTGGACGTTCTGAAATCACGGGAACCTTTACGGTTAACGAGACCAAGGATATTGCCAACGTATTGAGAGCTGGTAAGCTTCCCGCACAAGCAGAAATTATCCAATCGGAAGTAGTTGGGCCATCTTTGGGTCAAGAAGCTATCGATAGCGGTTTCATGTCCTTCCTGATCGCCATGGCCTTTGTTTTACTATGGATGATTTTCTATTACGGTAAAGCTGGAATCTTTGCAGACATCGCATTGATTTTGAACATAGTCCTCATTTTTGGGGTATTGACCAGCCTTGGTGCGGTATTGACACTTCCTGGAATTGCAGGTATCGTATTGACCATTGGTATGTCCGTGGATGCGAACGTACTGATCTTTGAACGGATTAAGGAAGAATTGGCGCGCGGCAAGGGCAAAGGTCAGGCTGTGGCAGATGGTTTCAGCAATGCATTGTCTTCCATCTTGGATGCCAACATTACTACTGGTTTAACCGCGATTATCCTTTTCATTTTCGGTTCTGGTCCCATTAAAGGATTTGCAACAACCCTTTTGATAGGTATTGTAACTTCCCTGTTCACCGCTATCTTCATCACTAGGTTGATGGTGGATACCTATATCGCCAAAAAAGGAAGAACCTTGGATTTCTCCACGGCGATGACCAAGAGCTTGTTCACCAATATGAAGATCAACTTCTTGGGCAAACGTAAAATTGCCTATATAGTTTCTGCGATATTGGTTGGTATTGGAGCGTTCTCTTTGTTTACCACGGGCTTGCAGCAAGGTGTGGACTTTGTAGGGGGAAGATCGTATCAAGTTCGTTTTGAAAAAGCAGTAAATCCATCTGAAATTGCATCGGAATTGAACGATGTGTTTGGAAGCGGTACCAATGTGAAGACATTTGGGGAGGCTAATCAGATTATGATTACCACTCCTTACAAAGTAGATGTTGAGGGAATTGAAGTGGATAATGAGATTCAGGATAAACTATACACCTCACTGCAAAAATACTTGCCAGATGGCACTTCGTATGATGAGTTTACCTTGAGTGCTGCATCTGACAAGGCTCTTGGAATTGTCCAATCCAAAAAAGTTGGACCTACTATTGCGGATGATATCAAGAATAATGCGTTTTTGGCCATTATTGGTTCTTTGGCAGTGGTGTTCCTCTACATACTTTTACGATTTAGAAAATGGCAATTCTCTTTGGGTGCGGTGATAGCGGTATTCCACGATGTTATGATTGTACTGGGAATATTCTCATTGACCGGTAAGATCATGCCGTTCAACATGGAGATTGATCAAGCCTTTATTGCGGCCATCCTAACCGTAATTGGGTACTCCCTGAACGATACGGTGGTAGTGTTCGACCGTATTCGGGAAATCGTTAATCTCAAAGGATGGAACAATGGACAAAATATCAATCAAGCATTGAATAGTACATTGAGCCGTACATTGAATACCTCGCTTACTACCTTGATAGTGCTTTTGGCCATTTTTGTATTTGGTGGAGAGAGTTTAAGAGGATTCATGTTTGCTATGATTGTGGGGGTATTGGTAGGTACCTATTCCTCTGTGTTTATTGCAACACCGATTATGTTTGATGCCTTGAAAAAGAAAATTGGCTCAGCTAGAGAGTAGTTGAGAATTTATATTTGGTCGAAAAAGCCGTCTGTTTTCAGATGGCTTTTTCATTTGGGGGGTAGGGAACAAACATATTCGTAACCTTTTTGGATGTATGCTCCGAGTTGGCTCTTGTCTTTCAATAGCGATTCGGGAATCAGAACATATTCACGCATAGTGGCCCCATGGGATTTGAACGGATGCGCCCCATAAGCTTGGTCAAAGACTTGAATGTCCGCTTTGGAAAGCCTAACACCTAATTCCCCATCCTTATTCAGTAGGGAAAACATATATCCGTTGGCGGAGGTATAGGGCATGGTTTTGCCCTTTCGCTCAAAATTGGGATTGACGGCTACAACTTCATCATAAATTTTTAGAACCTCTTCCTGCATACCATCAAATTTAAGATAAATCCTTGGCCATGACTTGAAATTCAAAATCTTCCTTGCCAATGCTAAAACCATGGTCACCAAAGGTGTCAAAGCCGTTTTTGGTATAAAACCGAATAGCTCTTTCATTTGCTTTGAGCACCGAGAGCCAGATTTTTTGAAAACCTTCTTCTTGTGCTTTTTTCAAGAGAATCTCTTGGAGTGCCAACCCCACTTTTTGGGATAAAAAGTCCTTCAATACATAGATTTTCTGCAGTTGACAAACCTTATCCAAGTTCAAAAAAGGGGAAGGAGAGTTTCGTTTTAGTTTGGCATAGCCAATAGGGAGCTCATCCACATAGGCCAGCCAAAACACATTATTGGGCTTGGATAGGCTAGTGCGCAACTTGGAAACCCCAAAGGTTCGGTTGAGATATTGATCCAAATCGGTTGGGTCCCTAAAATAATGCCCAAAAGTTTCGGTAAAGGTAATCCGAGCCAACAAAGCAATAACAGCTGCATCATTTGTATGCGCCTCCCTCAATTGAATCATGCTGGGTATTTTTCTAAATTCCCCAATATTTGACGGTCATGATGGGTTACATGGTATATGGTAAAGTACAGCATTTCCCGTAAGGTTAACTTACCCATGGCTGGATGAAGAACTGCATGTGAGTCCAGAATTGCTTCGTCAAAGAAATGAAGTCCTTGATTTAGGGATTCTGTTGCTGCTAGCAGTTCTGAAAGCGTTCGCTCTCGATTTTCAATGGTGATTTTAGTGGGGACAAATCGCTCGGGTAACACAAAATCCCTCAAGTTTTCCAGAACTTTCAGATAGTCATCTACCAATGTTTTGTAACTACGACTTGGGTTTTGGGCCAATCCAAATTTTTCCTCCAGGACCTTGGGAGTTGTATTGAAAATTTTTGCTGTAGGAACTACCGATTTCAGAATGTGGTCCAACTGTTGCCCTGCAGTCCATTTAGGGCCAGGAATTCGGGTAAAATCCTCGCTCCCTAGACTTTCCAATTTTTTTGCAAAAGCTTGATGGTTCTGCTTTAATTGTTGAATGATTTCTTCCTTTTTCATTCTTGGTTTATTTGACGCTTCCTGTAGAACCGGATTCGCCCATTTCCAAAATGTAATCAAATTGGGGTTCCAATCCAACCTCTTTTCTATGGGATACAAAAACTATGGTGGTATCGCTCTCGTTGGAAATCTTGTTCACCAGGGCTATGAACAGAGCCGCATTGGCGTCATCCAATCCAGCGGTTGGTTCGTCCAGAATGAGCAACGGAGGATGTTTTACCATGGCACGGGCGGTCATCACCAATCGTTTTTGGCCTTGTGTCAGTTCCAAAAACTGCATGCTTTTTTTGTGTTCCAGCCCCAAAAGTTTCAACCATTCCTTGGCCACTCGCTTTTCATGGTCAGACGGTCTTATGTATAGCCCCACCGAATCATGAAACCCGGAAACCAGCATATTTTCCACACTATGGTATCCATTAAACTTATCGGTCATGGCGGGAGTAAAATAGCCAATCTTACTTTTAAGATCCCATACGCTTTCCCCGCTTCCCTTTTTTTGCCCAAACAAGGTTAAATCTTTACCATACCCTTTATGACTGTCTCCGGTGACCATGGACAATAGGGTGGTCTTGCCACTGCCATTGGGGCCTATAAGTTGCCAAAATTCCTCCTGCTTTATGGTCCAACAGATGTTGTTCAATACTTGCCTTCCATCAAAACTGACCGATACGTTTTTGAATTCCACCAAGGCTTCGGACTCCACTTTGATTTGCTGGATAGGAGGGGGGATCGGTAGTTGGAATCCCAAGACGGTATTTTGATTGGCCTTAAAAAAGGCGTCTGAACCGGTATAACTTTTTAAACTTCCATTTTCTAATTTGAAATAGTTGGAAGCAATGGGGAGGATATCCCCCAGTCTGCTTACCACCAGCACCAAAACCGTGGTTTTTGATATGGTGAGGAGCTGCTCCCTAAGACTTGCCTGGGTGGCAATATCCAAATTGTCAAAAGGGTTTACCAGAACCAAAAAATCGGGACTTTGGGAGAGCAAATGGCGGAGTAAAGCTTTCTTTTGCTCGCCGCTGCTCATGGTCTTTAGGGATTGTTGGGTGTCTTGAGTGAGGATTTTTACATCATGCCGTTCTTCCTCATCCATAAAGCGGTGGATTTCCGAACGTGAAAAAAGCAAGCCCGATTTGTTTTCCAATGCTTCAAACCCACTGGGCAATGGACCATTTAACAGGTTGTGGACCAAATTCTTGGTCTTTGAGGTGTTGCTGGTAAGTACGGCGTAGTTTTTAGGTTGGTCCATACCTCAAATAAAGGATTTTAAGTTAGAAATTATCCCTGATTTACCCTAAAAATGTGTACAGGATTATCTTTGTAGGTAGTGGTCTTGTCCAGAACCATCCCATTTTTTAAGGCTACCATTTGGGAGGGAACGTTATCCACATGGATAATGGAAATCAAGGTATCGGTCAACCGGTTTTGAAATGCATAGTGCTTGCACTTCTTGGCGGCTTCAAAAGCGAAACCCTTGAGCCAAAATTCAGGTAGAATCGAGTATCCTATTTCCAACTCCTCAATTCCATCCACAGTCTGAACCAACAGGCCACAAATACCAACCAATTGCCCGGTAGATTTCAGTACCAGGGCATTCATACCACCCAGCCCGTGCTCGTATCGTTCAAAAATACGGTCAAACTGCTGTTGACAAGCTTGGATTGGATCCGAGGGTAGCCCGTCCCAAAATTCCGTGGATTTTGGATTGTTGTAAAACGGTAGCCAAGCATCAAAATCTGAGAGTTGAATCTTTCTGAAAAGTAGTCGCTCACTACTTTGGTTTTCCAGGAGTCGTTTGTCCATCTAATTTCGTGAATAAGCAACCGTATCGCCCACTTCAAGACCCCATTTATCCGACAAGCCTGCATTGATTTCCAATACAAATTTCACAGGGCCTTCCGAAGGAAGCCCACTTTCGTCAAACGGCTTTGCATTTTTTTGAAAACTTGCAATTTTCAAGTTTTCATCGATATAGATGATATCCAAAGGAAATTGGGTATTCTTCATGTAGAAGGAGTGATACGTCACATTTGGGAAAATAAACAACATTCCCTGTTTTTGCTCCATGGATTCCCTATACATCAATCCGGTCTGGGTCTCATAATCGGTTTCCGCAATTTCAATGTCCAAACGGGCGATTATGGAATCCGTTTCGGGTTTGGAAATGGTCAATTCCCCTTCCTTGGTAAACGTAATGGTCTTGGTTTTGATCTCTTTTTTGGACTCCGTTTTACATGCACCAAGGAACAGCACGGAACCTACCAACACAAAAAGTATATTACGCCAATTGCTCATTCCAATGGATTATTGTTTAGCTGAATTGGGTCTGAACATGAAATACAATCCTATCAAAATCATAGGGATGCTCAACCATTGTCCAGTAGATAGAAGTCCAAGGGTTTCCTCGATCCCGCCTTGTTCCCTTTTGAATCTCTCCACAATAAATCTAACCGTCCAAAGGCAAACCATAAACAGCCCAAAGAGATATCCGGGCTTGTCTTTTTTTTCTGTTTTCCAATACAAAAGATACAAGAGCACAAAAATGAGTGCATAACCAATGGCTTCATACAATTGGGCGGGATATCTAAAGGGGATGGACTCCAGAATGCTGGCAAATTGGGGGTCGTTTTCAATGGCCTTATAGGCGGCATTGGCGGTTTTTTCCCCAGTGACCCGCATAGCTTCACTTTCTGGCATATCTTGACTGTCACGAATAAATCGGGTGGCCATAAAAGAGGAGGCATCGGTTTCCTTCCCGTTGATTTCGGAATTGAAGAAATTCCCCAAACGAACAAAACACGCCCCAATGGCGGATACGACTGCCATCCTATCCAGTAACCACAACATCTTAATGTCTTTCCATTTCCGGGTGTAAAGCCACATGCCTATGATGGCCGCAATAGTGGCCCCGTGGCTAGCCAAACCGGCAAAACCGGTAAATCGAAACTCGGGAACTGTACTTATGGGCAATAAAATGGAGAGCGGATCTTTGATAAACAAATCACTCTGGTAAAAGATCACGTGTCCAAGACGAGCGCCCAACATAATGGAGACGATTCCGTAAATAAATAGGGAATCCAATTTCTCCATGGACTTGTTTTCATTTTGAAAGATGCGTTTCATCAGAAACCATCCAGCTATAAAGGCGGCTATCCAGAGTAGGTTATAGTACTTGATCTGAACAAAACCCAGTTGAAACAAAGTGCCATCCGGATTCCAGTTAAAGCCTAAAAAGTACATAAGGTAAAATTTTGGACTAATATACTTAAAGAAGTTAGACCGCTACGCTTTTAGATGTTAGAATTGAGATAAATCATTGATAGGTTTTTTGGTGAATAGCATGCAGTTTAATTTGAGATTTGGATGCTAGAATTTGAGAACGTTCGAATTGGGTGACTACTTGTTGGGTTTAAGGGTAAAGGGTGAAAGGTGAAGTTGCTTGTTACTGTTCCTTGAACTTGAACTTGAACTTGAACTTTGAGCTTAAGCTTGATTTTTGACCTTGAACTTACCTACGGAACCGGGTCATGCCCTTTACCGCCCCAGGGGTGGCAGCTAAAAATACGCTTCACTGAGAGCCATCCGCCCTTAAAGAGACCGTGTTTTTTCAAAGCTTCCAAGGTATAGGCCGAACAGGTAGGGGTATATCTGCAGGTAGCTGGGGTCAACGGAGAGATCAGCAATTGGTAAAGTCGTACCAAAAGCACAAAGGGGGCAATAAGTATTTTCTTTAATGACATTCCCTAAATGGGTGCGCAGTTACTTTAGACTAAATGTGGTGCCTTCCTTGCCATCTTTTAATTGAATGCCCAAGGCAATAAGTTCATCCCTGATCTTATCCGAAGTGGCAAAATCCTTATTGGCTCGTGCCTCGTTCCGCAGACCAATCAATAGTTCCACTACGCCAGACAGGGTTTGGGAATTGTCTTCCGTTGCAGCTTGGTTCTCAATACCCAAAATTTCATGGACAAAGGTAGTCATGGTGTTTTGGAGCAAAGTTTTATCCGCTTCGGTAATATTTTCCTTTCCTTCCCTGATCAAATTGATATGTTTTACGGCTTCGAACAATTGTGAGATCAAAATTGGAGTATTGAAATCATCGTTCATGGCGTCGTAACATTTCTGCTGCCAAGATTTTACATCAAAATCAGTAGAGGCACCAGTGCTCAATTTTGAAACATTGTCTATGCCGTCCATCAAACGGTAATACCCTTTTTCAGAGGCTAATAACGCCTCATCACTTAAATCCAAAATACTGGTGTAATGGGCTTGCATCATAAAAAACCGAACCACGGAAGGGGAGTAGGCCTTACTTAAAATATCGTTCTCCCCATTGATAATCTCAGAAGGATAGATGTTGTTGCCCGTGGATTTGGACATTTTCTTCCCGTTAAGGGTAAGCATGTTGGCGTGTAACCAATACTTCACAGGGGATTTTCCACTACTGGCTTCGGACTGTGCTATTTCACATTCGTGATGCGGAAACTTCAAATCCATCCCACCTCCATGGATATCGAAGGTCTCGCCCAGGTATTTGGTGCTCATGGCGGTACACTCCAAATGCCAGCCTGGGAAGCCATCGCCCCAGGGGGAAGGCCATCGCATAATATGTTGTGGCTCCGCCTTTTTCCAAAGGGCAAAATCCTGGGGATTTCTTTTTTCACTCTGGGCGGTTAACTCACGAGTGTTGGCAATCATGTCTTCCAGTTTCCTTCCGCTTAGCTTTCCGTAAGTGTTGGATTCGTTGAATTTTATGACATCAAAATAAACAGACCCATTGATTTCATAGGCAAATCCATTATCAATGATTTCCTTGATGATTTCTATTTGCTCAATAATATGCCCAGTGGCTGTTGGCTCTATACTTGGAGGCAAAAAATTGAACTGTTGTAGCGTATTATGAAAATCCACGGTATATCGCTGTACCACCTCCATGGGCTCAATCTGCTCCAGCTTTGCTTTTTTGGCGATTTTGTCCTCACCTTCATCCGCATCGTTCTCCAAATGACCAGCATCCGTAATATTTCGGACATAGCGAACTTTATAGCCCAAATGCTTGAAATACCGGAAAATCATGTCAAAAGACATAAAGGTTCGGCAGTTCCCCAAATGTACATTGCTATACACCGTTGGCCCACAGACATACATGCCTATATGGCCCTCGTTGATAGGTTCAAACAGTTCTTTTTTTCCCGAAAGTGAATTGTGTACTTTGAGTTGCTGGCTTTTGTAAAGTTGCATGAATGTGTTGAATGTTAAAAGTCGGTATCTAGGTTGATGTAGTCCAAAAATTCCCTTCTAACCGCTTCATCCTTGAATTTGCCCCCGTATTCTGCTGTAACGGTACTGCTTTCAATGTCCCGAATTCCCCTGGAATTGACGCAGAGGTGCTTGGCATCAATAACACAGGCTACATCTTCCGTTCCCAAAACCCGCTGAAGTTCCTTCACAACTTGGATGTTCATTCGTTCCTGCACCTGTGGACGTTTGGCATAATAATCCACAATACGGTTCATTTTGGAAAGTCCCACCACTGTTCCGTTGGAAACATAGGCAATATGGGCCCTACCAATAATGGGAAGCAAATGGTGTTCGCAGGTAGAATACACCACAATATTCTTCTCTACCAACATCTCACCATATTTATACTTGTTTTTAAAGGTGGAGGATTTTGGTTTTCTTTTGGGATGAAGTCCGCTAAAAATTTCTTGTACGAACATTTTGGCCACCCTTTTTGGAGTGCCGTTCAAGCTGTCATCATCCAGGTCCAAACCTAGGGTTAACATGATTTCACGAACGCTTTTTTGAATGCGTTCAATCTTTTCATCGTCGCTCAACACAAAAGCATCATCCCTAATTGGGGTTTCCGTTGATGAGCCAACATGGTCGTTGCCTCTTTCTTCATATTGCTCTTCCAAAGCCTGCTCTAGTTTCATTTGCTCTTTCTTCAAGAAAGCAAAGATATACATTAATGCCCTATTTAACATCTGCTAGCCTCGGTTTGACAACATAAATTATTGTTAAGGGAAAAGCCCATTTATTTTTATAGTGCCCAAAATCTATGGCAAATGATATTGAAATCGGCGATGACGCTTATAGCTGTTGCGATTTTCAGTCAAATGGCTTACACCCAAGTTGTTCCTGACTGTGGGAATGCTGTGCCCATATGTAGCAACACTCCTGTGAACGGAGGTACCAATGGTTACGGGATTGACGATTTTGGTGGAGTTACGGTAAGCGGATGTTTGGAACAGACCACTTCGGGCAGTATTGAGTCCAATTCCGCATGGTACCGGTTTAGAACCAATGCCTCTGGCCAATTGGGATTTAATATTGGGCACGACAGCAGTGAGGATTGGGATTTCGCTTTATATAGGACTAGTGACTGCAACAACCTGGGAGATCCAATTCGCTGTAATTTCTTTGACAACAGTGACGCCAAAAGCTTTATAGGGGTGGGAGAGGATCCTACCGGGGATCCCAACTCCGTGCATTATGAGGACTGGTTGCAGGTTATGCCCGGAGAAGACTATATGCTGTTTATCAATAATTTTAGCAACTCCAATTCCGGTTTTTCCGTTCAATTTACGGGAGATATATGGACTACCAACCCAACGGATGCCCTGGACTGCTCTATTATCAACAATCTGCTAGGGTCTCCTATCGCGGCTTGTGAAGGAGATACGGTTACTTTGGATGCCACCACTACGGGTGCTTTAAGCTATACGTGGTATAATGATACGGGAAGCGGCTATGCTCCAATATTAGGAGAGACCAACCCAACTTTGATGGTATCAACATCAGCGATGTATCGTGTAGTTGTTGCCACTTCCTCAGGCTCCATTATTAGTGATGTCCAGGCCTTTTTTAGCCCTATTCCTGTTGCTGAACCTGTTATGGACGAAGGTTTTTGCCATACCCAGGATATGGTTTTTGATTTGCAAACAAAGGATTCGGAAGTGCTGGGAACCCAAAATCCGAATGAGTATATCGTAAGTTATCATGCTAGCTCAGGGGATGCAGCTTCAGGCGCAAATCCGTTGGGCAAACAGTATGCAAAGGCTCCTGGATCGGAAACTGTTTATGTACGGTTGACATCCAGTACCAACCCCGATTGCTACGATGATTCACAACATTTTATCCTCAACGCGGTGGAAACCCCAGAACCCACATTTCCTACAGAAGCTACGCTTTGTGATGGTTCGCCAGGGATTGTTATTGGGGAAACCCTTCCCAACCCCGGTTATAGCTATTTATGGAGCAGGGGAGAAACTACTCCGAGCATTACGGTTTCCCAAGCTGGGGAATATACGGTCACAATTACCCATTCCCAGGGTGGAGTGGATTGTGCTATAGACAGAACGGTAAGTACAGCTATTTCCAATACTCCCATCATTTCGGTTGATATTGATTTTGAAGACATAAAACCTAACAACACAGTGACTATACAGAATGAGGCAGAGGGTAGCTTTGAATACAGATTGGATGATGGACCTTACCAAACCAATCCCATTTTTGATGAAGTATTACCTGGAGCCCATACGGTAACCGCCCGTGACATACATGGTTGTTCCGAAGTGATGGAAAACTTTGTGGTGGTTGGCTTTTCGCCTAGTTTTTCGCCCAATGGGGATGTGCTTAATGAAACTTGGCAGATTGAAGGCCTTTCGGTGCTGGATTCACCAGTGGTCACTATCTATGACCGATATGGAAAACTACTCTGGGAAATGACTGAATTTAGCCCTGGATGGGATGGAAGTTTCCAAGGAATGCCTTTGCCTTCAACAGATTACTGGTTCAAATTGTCCTATTTGGACACCGACGGCAATCGCATATATGCCAAACATTTGCAAAGCCATTTTTCATTGAGAAGATAGTCGGGATTGCATTTTATCGATTAACTGTACAATTTTTCCGTTGAAGCATACTAAAACATGTTTTTTTGGAGTTATAGAGGTTATTATAGAATAACCCTATAGCCCCAAAATTCTATGAGAGCCCTATTTTGCGCTATTTGTTGTTTTCTTTTAAGCTTCAATGTAGCAACCTCCCAAAATTCTCCGGATTGTAGAACAGCTATACCCATTTGTGCGGATATGCCCATTAACTCCTTAACGGATGGTAGCGGGGATATCGATGATTTTGACCCTATGGTCATTACACAATCAGGTTGTTTGGAAAAAGGAAGTGTGGCATCGGCCAATATAGAAAATAACACTTCTTGGTATGTTTTTAGGGCTGGGACAGATGGGCAAATTGGGTTTGATATTGAGGCTTTGCCCTCCTCGGGAACAATTGTTACTTCCGAGTTGGATTTTGCACTATATGGCCCTTTTGATCAGACCTCAGGGCAAAATTTCTGTACACTGGTGGGCAATGGTTCCGCACAGCCCATTCGTTGCAATTATGAAGTGAACGACACCAACTTTACAGGAATTGGGGTAAATCCCATAGACGGTAGGGAAGGGGCGCCCTTTGTGGTGGGAAGCCAGAATACCTACGATGAATACATCGATGTAATTGCCGGAGAGGTGTATTATCTGTTCATCAACAATTACAACACCAACTTTAATGGAGATCCAGAGCCTTTTCAACTCACCTTTACGGGAAGTTCGGTAGATGCTGATCAAAATACTGCTTTGGACTGTACACTACGGGACGAGTTTTTGGGCTTGGACATTATTGCCTGCGAAGGAGACCCGGACATTGTATTGAGCGCATTGAATTCGCCAGCAGGACCTAATATTGCCAATATTACTTGGGAATTGGATGCAGATGATGATGGTACCTATGAAACCGTCTTGGCCACCGGGCCAGCACAAACGGAATGGACGGTAACCAGTCCAAATTCAGGGCGATACAGGGTAACCATAGAAACCACTTTTGCCACTGTAATTACGGATGACATTCTAATTACCTTTTATGCAACCCCTGTACCGGGTGATATAGATATTGTGGTGCTCGACGATTTGGTCAATAGTGACCAAACAGACCCTTATAATGTAGAGTTTGTGCCTGTGGGCAATGGAAATTATGAATACTCTTTGAATGGAGGGGATTTTCAGACCGATCCAATCTTTCTGGATGTTCCTCCGGGAATGAATTCCGTTGTTATTAATGATGTAAACGGTTGTGGAACCTCCGAACCCATAGATTTTTTGGTTGTGGGTTATCCCAAGTTTTTCACTCCCAATGGCGATACTTTTCACGATTTTTGGAATGTGGAAGGAGTTGAGCAATTGGACAATCCTAGAATCTTCATTTTCGACCGATTTGGAAAATTGCTCAAGGAGTTCCCAACGAATACCGCAGGGTGGGATGGTACCTTTAACGGAAGGGATATGCCCTCTTCAGATTATTGGTTCCGATTGGATTATGATCGTGATGACAATGGAGTTGTGGTGGCACGTTCGGTAAGAAGACATTTCTCCCTAGTGCGCTAATGAAAAAGGCTGGATTTCCCCAGCCCTGTTTTCTTTTTTACTTTTTAAGGTTAGAATTTAACCGTATAACCCAGGGTAACGTTGGTGTTTATTCTGTTGACCAAGGCAGAATTGTTGATACCGGCATCGAAGAAGAATTCATTGACATCTTGTTCGGATCGGCTAAAGGCCAAATCCAACCGGCTCCCGCCAAAATTATACCCTATACCTCCAGAATATCCTGTTAAATCCCCAACGGTATTACCATTTTCATAGGGGCTTTCCTCAAATCGGTATCCAGCTCTTAGGCTCACCTGGTCTATGCGATATTCCCCTCCAACCCTATAGCTGTTGACTACGCCCAGTTCATTGGCGATGACATCATTTTGGGATGCAAAATTGGGATCCGTTGTAGGTCTAAGCTCTGCTTGGGACATATCCTGATATCCATAATCAAAGCTCAGTAGACCATCTTTGCCAAAAATTACAGCGAGGCTCCCAGTTAACTTGGAAGGTGTTTTGATGCGATACTCTTCGAAAGCATTGACAATATTAAAATTTATAAAATCGATATCAGAAACCGCCAAAGAGGAATTGATACGTTGGGAAATGTCATCAGTCAGTTCATACCAAGTGGGTGACTGATAACTTCCGCCAACTCGTATGTTCTCGTTCAATTTGGCAATGGCCCCAACGCTAAATGAAAACCCATATCCCTCCGTATGTAGGAAATTGTCAAAAGTGGTGAATTGGACGGGGGAATCTTGGTCATAGCCATTTTCATCCAAGAGCGTTAATCGGTCATAAATGACATTGTGAAAATTCAGTGCTGCGCCCAGGTACAGATTTTCTTGGTATTGACCCGCAAAGTTCAAGGTGAATTTGCTGTTATATCCTGTGGTACTCTGCAGGTATTCTTGATTTACACTATTGTATTGGGCATTGGAAAAGTAAGACGTATTGGCGTCATCGTCCTCAGTAGGTTCAATAAGACCCGCCTGAAAGCCCAAAAAGGCTTGCTGCGCACCATAACCCAAACTGGAGCCGATGTCTAAATAGGCATCTTCTATGAACTCCCCATCCTGAACCCTTAAAGGGCCCAAAGCCTGTCCTTGGGCAAACTCCAAAAAGTAGTTGTCAACACCCTGGGTTGTATTTCCTGCCGCAAAAAATTCGTTGTCAAAATTTTGAACCATGTCATAGTTGACAGCAAAGGCGATTTTTTTCCAAGGACTGTCGGAGGATTTGAAGACAAATACGCCTCCAGCCTGGTTCAACTCCACGGAATTAATATCCCTGTTTTGAACGCTACTACCAAAAAAGGCATCATTGTTTCTATTGTAATTGGATCCGTTGACCGAGAATTGGCTGTAGTTGAACACTGCGGAACCCGCCGGGTTCACATTGATAGCGGATAGATCTCCACCCAAGGCGCCAAACGCACCGCCCATGGCCTGAAATCTCGCGGTTCCAAGGGTATTTTCCGTACTATAACGAACTACATCGTCAATAATTTGACCACTGGCAACAAAGCATGCCAATACCATGATGAAAGTTAAGAATCGTTTCATTTCTTTGATTTAGTTAATACAATAAGTGCAATGGGATTTTAGTGTCTTCCGCCACTTCTACCTCTTCCCCCTGATGAACGGGACGCCCCGGAAGATCGGCTTGCGCCAGAACTTCTATAGCTGCCTCCCCTAGATCCACTACTTCGGTAGCTAGAGCTTCGGGAACTTCCTGAACTTCTATAGCCGCTACTTCTGGAACTTCTGCTAGGTGCACTGCTTCTGTAACTACCGGAACTTCTTCTGGTGCTGCTGGATCTACTATAATTGCTAGACCTCGGTGCCGTTCTGCCAGATGATTGATAGCTTCGGGTGCTTCTTCCTTGGGTTCTGTATCCTGATGAGCCTCTGTTTACGCTTCCACTCCTGTAAGTTCCACTTCTATTGGCTCCACTTCGGGTAGCCCCACTTCTATAGGTTCCACTACTTCTGGTAGAGGGTGATGTACCATAAGAACGATAGGTTCTTGAACTTCTATAATTGGGTGTGGTGCGTGTACTTCGGCTTGTTCTATAGCTTCGGTTCCTTGCAACCGCATCCGTCCCAACCGATCTCCGGGCTGTGGCCCCACTTCTATAGGTTCTGGAACTTCTTCCGGTTGCTGCACTTCTGCTCACATTGGAACGTCCTGCACTAGACCTGTATCTGGAGGCATATCCACTTCGCCTTGCCGCAAGATTAGATCTGCCACGTAAGGTTGTACCTGGAATTGCGGAACTGGTATAACCTCTCCTGCCTCTGTTATAGGCGTAACCGTATCCACGGTTGTAATATCCTCTGTGGTAATAAGGTCTTCCGTAGCCATAATAGCCACCCCAACCCCAACGATTCCATCCCCATGGGTTGTTCCAGCCCCAGCCCCAGGCGTATCCGCCCCAGCCCCAACGGTTCCATCTCCAAGGGTTGTTCCAGCCCCAGCCCCAGCCGTAACCTCCCCAGCCCCAGCCGTTCCAGAGCCATGGGTCGTTCCAACCCCAACCCCAACCGAGACCACCCCAGGCCCAGCTGTTGTCATAGACGTTTATGGATACGCTGGTTGGGTTGTCTCCCCAACCGGGATTACCATTATAGGTATTGTTATTCGCAAAGTATGTGGTTTGTTCCCCTAAAGGAATGCTGTCATTACTAATTTGACTACTGTAGCTGTCTATATCCGTGAAGATTTCGTCCTCCAGGATTTCATCGTACTCTTGCGCCTTTTGCCCAAAATAATCTCCGTAAATATCACTTTCCTGCTTTTCCAACCTGACCGCTTCCGCATTCCTCTTCTCAACCCCTACCACTCGGTTGCTACTGGAATAAATACCATCATCCTCATAATAGGAAGATTGCTGATAAGTACCACAAGAGACTAAAAAAAGTGCTGCCAGTAGAGATGTGGCGAGCATTTGAATTTTGGGGCGGGGTAAAGACTTTTTCATCGTACAATTTTTATTGTTGAACATACTAAAAATAGTTAGTTTTACCGAACTATTTTTGAAGATTAAGTCACAAGTTTTGTGCCAAACTACTGTAGATGGGTAAAAAATTAACGAGTCGGAGCGAGGATTATTCCAAATGGTATAATGAACTTGTTGTAAAGGCGGATTTAGCCGAAAATTCTGGTGTTAGGGGATGTATGGTCATAAAACCCTATGGGTTTGCCATTTGGGAGAAAATGCAGGCCCAACTGGATAAAATGTTTAAAGAGACGGGTCATGAGAATGCCTATTTCCCGTTGTTTATTCCAAAATCTTATCTAAGCAAAGAGGCCAGTCATGTGGAGGGCTTTGCCAAGGAGTGTGCGGTGGTCACCCATTACCGATTGAAAAATGCTGAGGATGGAAGCGGGATCATAGTAGATGAAGATGCCAAGTTGGAAGAGGAACTTATTGTAAGGCCTACTTCTGAAACCATTATTTGGGATACGTATAGAAAATGGATACAATCGTATAGGGACCTTCCCATTTTGGTGAACCAATGGGCCAATGTGGTACGTTGGGAAATGCGTACACGCCTGTTTCTCCGTACTGCGGAATTTTTGTGGCAAGAAGGCCATACGGCGCATGCCACCCGCCAAGAAGCGCTTGATGAAGCAGAGCAAATGATGCATGTTTATGCGGATTTTGTGGAAAATTATATGGGTGTTCCTGTGATTAAGGGAACCAAAACGGAGAGCGAACGCTTTGCAGGGGCTGAAGAAACCTATTGTATTGAGGCGCTTATGCAGGATGGAAAAGCACTGCAAGCTGGAACTTCCCATTTTCTGGGACAAAATTTTGCCAAAGCATTCGATGTGAAATTTGCCAATAAGGAGGGTAAACAGGAATATGTATGGGCCACTTCATGGGGAGTCTCTACCCGACTTATGGGAGCATTGGTCATGACCCATAGTGATGACAATGGATTGGTGCTGCCTCCAAATTTAGCACCCATTCAAGTGGTTATCGTACCTATTTACAAAGGATTGGAACAATTGGATGCCATTTCCGAAAAAGTGGAGCCTTTGGTAAAGGAACTAAGGGCAAAGGGTATTTCCGTTAAGTATGATAAAAGGGATACACATAAACCAGGCTTTAAGTTTAATGAATATGAGTTGAAGGGAGTTCCTGTGCGGTTGGCTGTTGGGCAACGCGATTTGGAAGATGGAACCTTTGAGGTTGCACGAAGGGATACGCTTCAAAAGGAAACAGTGCAAGCAGATGCTGTCATCGATAAAATTGAGTCCTTGATGACGGAAATCCAAGAAAATATCTTTAAGAAGGCATTGGATTTTAGGGAAGAACGGATCACAGCTGTGGATTCCTATGAAGATTTTAAGAAAGTAATTGAGGAAAAAGGAGGTTTTGTATCCGCCCATTGGGACGGTACAACAGCAACGGAGGACAAAATTAAAGAGGAGACCAAAGCTACCATAAGATGCATTCCGTTGAACCCTGTTCAGGAAGATGGTAAGTGCATGGTAACCGGCAAGCCATCAACACAAAGGGTCTTGTTTGCCAAGGCTTATTAAAAGGTTTAAAAAATAGAAATTTACTGTTGCAAGACTTAAAAATAGTTGTATTTTTGCACCCGCCTGAATGACATTTGGTTACATATTTCTGAAAGGCAAACGTTCATAAACAATAAATTGGCCCGTTCGTCTAGGGGTTAGGACGCCAGGTTTTCATCCTGGTAACAGGGGTTCGATTCCCCTACGGGCTACAAGTTCAATGGAAAATTAAAAATGGCAAATTATGAATCTTCTAGGGTTCAACTAAGAATTTTTCATTTTGAATTGGAAATTAAAACGGCCCGTTCGTCTAGGGGTTAGGACGCCAGGTTTTCATCCTGGTAACAGGGGTTCGATTCCCCTACGGGCTACTATTGAAAACTGTAAATTATAAATGGAAAATGAAAAGCGGGTATGCCAATTTTCAATTTTTCATTATTTATTTTAAATTAAAATAATGGCAAATCATAAGTCAGCATTAAAGAGAATCAGAAGAAACGAAGCAGTTCGCTTGCGCAACAGATACCAGCACAAAACGGTTCGTAACGCAATCAAAAAGCTAAGAAATGAAGAGGATAAAAAAGCAGCTGAAACACTTCTTCCTACTGTAGTTGGTATGATTGATAAGTTGGCAAAGCGCAACATTATCCATAACAACAAGGCAGCTAACTTGAAGAGCAAATTGATGAGCAAGGTTGCGGCAATGTAAGCTTACTTCTCATTACAATATAACAACGCCCCTTTTTAGGGGCGTTTTTTTATGGATTAATTTTGCTTTAGCTTGGAAGTGTTCCTATAACCGGGAAGGTTTTTGTACCAATCCTTTCTACTTTGACCACCAGATATTCCCCATTCCTCAAAAAATAGATATCCTTCATTAATTGGCTCCTTTTCCAATAGCAAAGGGAAGGATTCCACCACATTGATAACCCATGGCAGGCCATTGTCCGTTGCATAGTTACCATCGGTATCGGCGTTATTGCCCTCTACCTCAGGTTGTGCATCTCCCAATGCTGTTGGTTGGTGATTGGAAAGATGGATTTCTTTGTCCCGCTCCCCGTTAGCCACCAAAAATGGATTGAAAGGCGCAGGATCCAGCGCAGATTCCGATATGGGATTGATAAGCGTAATACTAACCGTGTTTTCCTGGTTTACAATAATGGAATGGTCATCAAAAAGCGGAATTACGGCATGGGTCTGTCCCAGTTCTGTTCCATTATTGTCCAAGCTGAACACATCGCGGTCTAAAAGTTGACCCGTTATGGAAGCAACATTATTGGGACTGAGTCCTTTGATCTCAAAAGCAAAACTGTTCACAAAACCAGCTCCATCAGAAGTAACACTATAATCAATGTCTATGGCAACCACTTGATTGCTGGCATTGAAAATTCTGGTAATGGAATAATCAATCGAGGTATCGTTAAAATCCCAATCCCCCCTAAAAGGCCATAAATCTTCAAAAACCAAGGAAGCTTTGGAACTAGCCGAAGGATAGGTTACCGTATAGGCCTTGGTAGCATCGTTGGGAAATTCGTCCACAGAATCCACGACACCGTCCCCATCCTGATCATTACATAACTCCACCTCGGTAAAAGTGAACCAGTTGGAGTCGTTTTGGGTATTGGTGCCAGGATCATCGGTTCTTCGCCAAACAATCTTGTCAAAGGAACCTGAAGTTGCAGAGATAAGGATGGTACCATAACCATCACGGTAGTAGTGAGATCGAGAGCCAGGGTTACTATCTCTTAAAATTCTATCTGCCTCGTCGTAAACAAGTTCACTACCCCCAGATAAAAGTGTTTCCGTGTGTTGGGTGCCAACAAATTCATATCTGGAGGCATCCACACTCCTCACATGCATCAATACATGCTGGATGGGCGTATCAAAGTCCATTTCAAACTCCACATAACCGTCAGAATCATTATTGGTATCAATTTTGGAGCTAATCCAAAAGTTGAAACCATAAAAAGTAAAAATCGGTGTTGAAAATCCACCTCCTGCCAGGGAAAATCTGTTTTTAAATTCCACTCCATCAACATCCGTAGCCGTGATAATGGCCGTTGCATTGTTTTTGGGAAACTGGATGTTGGATAATGTATGTATTCCAGAACCATTCGTGTCTACCGTATTTCCAAGGTCAACGTAAAACTTTTGACCATAGACATTGGAACAGTCCGTATTCATTTTAGAAGAGTTGGCTTGCGACTTGGACTTCCCGTTTTTTCCTATGATGCCATTGAAAGTAAAGGACGCCGAGTTCTCTATAATCTGGATGGTTATGTCATCCACAGAACTATTGGACTTTCGTACCAAAAACAATTCATCCACATAGGAGGGAACGGTAAGGTTTTCTAAAATAGTGCCATTGAAAGGTTCCCTTTCCAACAACCTTTGGGGCAAGGGACCTGTAATGCTATCCAAGCTTTCCGTTAGTTCCTCACTTAGCGGATAAACTTCGTAAACAACATTGGGGGTATTGTCCGAAATACTTATGGCCACCACTTTTTCCGTCTTAAAATCGAAGTTGTCCGGAAACTTTAGCTCAGCCAATACAGGATCCTCTACCAAGGTAGAATCCCTGGCTAGAGCTTCCAGGTATTTGTCGTATTTCTGCTTTAGACAGCTTTGGTTCAGCAGAACCACCAACGAGATGGTAATTATGTTAAGAAATCTAGGTCTTTTCATCCATCATAACATTCCTTAAATGAACGAAAAAACCTACAAAACAATTGATTTAATCGATGAATGACATTGCGAAGTTGTAAAACCCGTTAAAGCTGTGGTGTAGTTAATTTTCCACCCCAAATTAGCAAGGTATGGATAAGGGACATTGCATCAAAAAACGCCCAAAAGAGGGCGTTTATATGTTGTTTTTAACTGTAAGAATTAATCCTGAAGTTGGGATTCGTTTCGATATCCCGTGGAATCTTTGTACCAGTCTTGAAAGAGCGTTCCACCAGAATTTGCCCATTGATTAAAGTAATTGTAGGCTTGATTGACCGGAACATTTTCTTTGGGAGGCTTAAAGTTGTGCACAATGTTAATGGCCCAGGGTAAACCTGTATCGGTTTTGTAATTACCATCCAAGTCAAGGTTTACACCTTCCACGGTGGTATCATTAACCCCCAAGCTTGTTCTAAATCTATTGGGCAAATGGATTTCCTGCCCTCGATTCTGGTCCACAATTAAAAAGGGATTAAAAGGAGCTATTCCCAGTTGGTTGGTGGTAATTGGGGTAGTAAAATTGATGGTAACCTTGCTAGGGATATTGAGCATGGTTTCATGATTGTCAAATAGGATGACTACCGCCCGATCCTGTCCTTGTTCCAAACCATTTGCAGCTACGTTGATAAAACCTTCGTTCAGAACCGTTCCCGTGACGGATTCAACCAAGCTTGGTGGAATACTTTCAAACTCGATTCCAAAGGCGTTGGTCAAACCAGCTCCATCTGAGCTCACCTCAAAATGGATATCGAGTTGTACCACCATATTGTCCGAATTCAAAACGGCGACAAACCTATAGTTTACGGCGGTGTCGTTAAAATCGTAATCCCCTAGATAGGGCCAAAGGTCTTCAAACGCTACTGTGCCCCATCCATACTTACTGGGTGTAAATTGCTCAAAAGCTTTGTCCGCATCCTCGGGAAAATCGTCATTGCTATCGGTAATTCCATCACCATCCGTATCAGGATCTACAGCAACTTCATCAAATACTCTAAAAGTTGTTAGGTCATTGATGGTTCGTCCAAAACTGACACCCGAGGTGGAAGCAGGGCCATATCGGTATTCCCATCCTCCAGTTTGGGTATCCATTACAATAAGGTTACTGCTACCTCCATTGTCCGCCAACCACAATTCGTCATTGGAGTCAAAGGTCATGGAAGTGGGTGAAAATGGGAGATCTTCCCCGCTTATCCGAATAGCATCGTAATTTCCATTTCCGTTTTCGTCCAGTCTATAAAGGCCTGAAAAAGAGCATAAGAAAATGGTTCCATCTGCGGCAAAAGCAAGATCACCACCGTTTTTCTTATGAAGGCCCACAATGTTCCAATTGGACAGGATATTGGCGTTTTGCGGGTCGACTGTGTAGAGTTTATCCCGAGTGGAAAAATACAATAGGCCATCGTTTTTGTTGTAGTCGAGTCGTGGCCCACCCAATCCCAAGTCGCCCACCGTGGTCCAAGAATCGGCGGCAATGTCATATTTCATTAATGGATAGGGATTGCTGCGACCAATGGAATACACCAACTGGTTTTCTTGATCTATGGCAGCGGTCCAACTCCCCATGGGCATATCTGAGATAAATGTATAGGCACCTGTTAACGGATCCACCTGAAACATTTCTCCACTTCCATTAACACAGTATAGAAAATCCTCAACCATGGCCTTGTTGGCCGATGCACCTTTCCCTGTATCTGGGATATAGTTATACGTTAAGGCGTTGCCCGTAATATTTATAATGGCCGAAGAAAATTTAAAGCCTTCCTTTCGTTTAAGGTAGAGTTTTTCATAATAGGCGGGAATCACAAAAGTCTGCTCCAAGCTTCCGCCGGATGGAATACCGCTAAAAATCAAATGATTGAGATTGTCCACAGACACCTCTACACCTGTTTCTTCCTCTTCCTCTTCATTTAGAAACACAAATTCCTCTCCCAAGACTACTTGGTCATTGTATGCATATACATAGTATTTTGCATTCGGAGTGTTGTCATTGATGGTCAGGGTTACCTCTTTTTCCGTATCGAAATCAAAATTGGCAGGAATCTTAAGTTCTGTAATTTCAAGTTCATCTATGGGGACTTCAACTTCAGGTGTTGGGGATGTTCCCTCAGGAGTTGGATTGGTAGGATTGTCCAAGCTATCCTTAACACAGGAATTTAAGCACAAAGCCAATAGAATACATACAGAGGACAACTTAATTTGGGGCAGTCTCATCTTATTTTTATTTGGTGGATCTTCAGTCCAATTATGGTAAAACTAATTTTTGACAAACCATCTTTTGGAAGGTCTTAGGCTTCCAGCGATTTTGTATCGACCAATAGTTTAATGATATCGATGAATTGCTGACGGCTTATATCAATTCAAATTTGAACGAAAAAACTTACAAAATCATATAAAAAAATCGATGAACGGAATATGGAAGTTGTGAAAACCGCTTGAAACAATGGGAAATTTTGAATCTTACCTAAAGGCTTTTCGTTGCCCGATCAAGAACCCGACCATAAAAAGGAAGTACATTATTGCAATTAAAACAAGCAAGAGTTGATGTAGGTGAAAGGCGAAGTAAAATTGAGGCATCTCGTAGGCAGCAATGAATATGAGGGGAAAGAAAATATGGAAAATAACCAGTCCCAAACTTACCCAATACAACAGACTACGATACAGGGGATAGGAGCTTTCCTCGCTTCTTTTTTCCTTAAAGTACATCCAAACACAGAGAATTAGGATGATGGATGCTATCAGGTCGGCATAATAGAGATTGGAGTGCAGCGGATCCTGAAAGAAAACACTGATCAAATACCCCGATAAACTTACAAAAGCCCCTTTTTTGACCATGTCCCTATGTTTGGGTTGCTTAAGAACCGTCCAATAGATGTAGTAGAAAAAAGAGAAAGAGATAATGGAATATATATTGTAAATAATTACGTTGTGCCATGAATATTCCGGTTCAGAAAAAAATTGATATTCTTCATGGTATTTGATAAAATATCCCAGAAGTTCGGTCAAAAACGTATACATGATGAAGATGGGAAAAAACCGCATCACCGTATCAAAATATCTACGATACCTATACATGGCCACAATCCAAGTAGCCAGGTATATTGGAATGAAATAGCTTTCGGCAAGAAAGTTTTGAATTTCTTCAATCATCTACCTTCTAAGTTAGGAAGATTTATCTGAAAGCTTTTCGCTTGGCCAAAAGGAACCCTATATTGAAGCATGCATACATCATTATGATACATGCCATCAAGATGTTTCTGTAGTAGAATTGGGTGTAAATATCAAATTTGGTATGACTTACAATAAGAATTACTGGGAATAGCACATAAAAACCAACCAGGCCCAAACTGACCCAAAACATGAGATTTCTCCATTTGGGATAAGGATTTTCCACTTCAACTTTTTGCCTAAAATAGACTGCAATGATGGCTATCAAAATAAAGGATCCAACAACATGGCCAAAAGCCAGTTGATTGTGCAAGGGGTTTTTAAAAATGGAATTGCCAATATAAGCCAATACACATGCATAACTGCCATACTTGATCCATGTTCTAATTTGGTTGCTGATAATTACTTTGGAATAAACCTTAAAGAAAAACAGAAAAAAAATGAGCTGATAAATATTATAAATGATCACATTATGCCATGCATATCTGGATTCGGAAAAAAACTGAAATTGATAATTCTCTTTAATTAGAAAACCTAAAAGCTCGGTAAAAAAGGTATAGGCTATCAGTATGGGAAGGTACTTCAATGCGGTATCAAAGTACCTTCTATATGCGTATACTGATATTAACCACGTTAGCAGATATAAAGGAATATAAAAATGTTCCGAAAGAAAGTTCAATAAAGCTTGGGGCATGGTAACTAGAAATCGTTGTTGGGCGGTGGGCCAGAACTTCCATGATTCATGTTAAGACTTCCCCCTTTTTGAAAAGCAGGATTTGGAGCGATAGGGACAAAACCAGCATAGGCTCTATCTTTCTTGACTTCGTTGGATCCCATTCCTTTGTTGGCACCAACGGCGTCCTTGATAAGTTTCGCTTGCCCATCCTCACCAATGTAAAATCCATAGTCCTCTCCATCAACCTTCATAGTGGGAACCATAAAAATGGAATTCTGCCTAGGATGTACAATTTTATCGCCATCAGGAAATTTTTCCTCATTGGGATAGTTGGCAAAATAGAACCTGATGGATGAGATATCCACCTTGGCACCTTTGGCTTCCTGTTCTATATAGGCCATATATTGTTTGATCGTAGCATAGTCAAAGGAGGTATACCTGGCAGGGTCGAACTTTTCATCAGGACTTCTTTGTGCTTCAAATTCTTGGATTAAAGCTACCCTGTTCCTGGAATAATTGTCATATAGGGATTTTGACTCTTCCAGGGAAATAATCCCTTTTGGTGGTTTTACGGGCTCTGCCTCCTCTTGATGCATTTCTTCGGGAGCCTCCGATGATTTGGTTTGTTGCTTGCAGGATGCCATAAATAGGAAAATCGCTGCCAAAAGTACATGGCCTACTTTTCGTGTGTTTTTCATTTGTAAGGATTTTTAGTATTCATAGTATGGGGAAACTTTACTAAAGATATGTCTTTTCTTTAATATGCCTTAACAAAAAAAACCTTTGGGAGAGCCCCAAAGGTTTTCTATATGATTATGGAAAATGCTGTATGGAACGAATCTTACTCGTTCATGGTCAACAAAAATTCCTCGTTGTTTTTGGTTTGCTTAATTCGCTGTTCCATGAATTCCATAGCTTCCACCGGATTCATATCCGCAAGGTACTTACGCATGATCCACATACGCTGAATGGTGGTTTCATCCAACAAGAGGTCATCACGACGTGTTGAGGAAGTAACTAAATCAATGGCAGGGAATATTCTACGGTTGGATATTCTTCTATCCAACTGCAGCTCCATGTTACCGGTACCCTTGAATTCCTCAAAAATAACCTCGTCCATTTTGGAACCTGTCTCTGTCAAAGCGGTAGCTATGATGGAAAGAGAACCCCCATTTTCAATGTTCCTCGCGGCTCCAAAGAACCTCTTGGGTTTGTGCAGGGCGTTGGCGTCAACACCACCACTCAATACCTTACCAGAAGCAGGTTGAACGGTGTTGTAGGCTCTGGCCAATCGTGTAATGGAATCCAATAAGATAACCACATCATGGCCGCATTCTACCAAACGCTTGGCTTTTTCAAGAACTATATTGGCAACACGCACGTGCTCGGTGGCTTCTTTGTCAAAGGTAGAAGCTACTACTTCTCCGCGAACATTACGCTGCATATCCGTAACCTCCTCTGGACGTTCGTCAATCAAAAGAATGATTTGGTATACCTCTGGGTGGTTGGCGGCAATGGCATTGGCAATGTCCTTGAGCAACATGGTCTTACCCGTTTTGGGTTGGGAAACGATCATTCCCCTTTGTCCTTTTCCAATGGGAGAGAACAAATCCATGATACGTGTTGATAAGGTGCTTTGTCTTTCGGCCAACTTGAATTTTTCCTTGGGGAACAAGGGGGTTAAGTGCTCAAAAGAAACCCGATCTCGTACTACTTGGGGATCCAGCCCGTTGATTTTGGTTACTTTGATCAATGGGAAATATTTTTCACCTTCTTTTGGAGGTCTTACATTCCCAAGGACGGTATCCCCTGTTTTTAGCCCAAACAATCTAATCTGGGATTGGGAAACATAAATGTCGTCAGGGGAGGAGAGGTAGTTGTAATCCGATGAGCGCAAGAACCCATATCCATCCTGCATAATGTCCAGGACACCTTCGCTTTCAATGATGCTGTCAAATTCAAATTCTGGCTCTTTGTACCTGTTTTTTAAATCCTTGTCAAAGTTGCTGCTCTTTTTTTCCTGCCCATTTCTATGGTGCTGGTTATGCTTTTTGTTGTGCTGGTTTTTTTGGTGTTGGTGTTGTTTCTGTTGATCCTTTTTCTGAGCTGGGTTTTCTGTTTTTTCTACCGCTTCTTTGGCGTCATTTTCAACAGTGGTCTCTTTAGATGCAACAGCTACCTCCTTTTGATTTTTTTGAGGTCGTGGCAACCTGGCCCTTCTGGGCTTGGGAGCTGTTTTTTCTTGGCCTTCAGGAACGTTTTCCTTAACCGCCTTGGGGTTGGATGCCTGAACATCCAGTATCTGGTAGACCAGGTCCAGTTTTTTTAAGGTCTTAAATTTAGGAACACTGAGTCCCTTTGCAATTTCTTGCAATTCAGGAAGCTTTTTAGCCTTTAGATCTGAAATCTCGAACATTAAATAATGAATAAATTAAACTTGTCTAACGTAAATAATCTCGAAGTAAAAGTTATTGGGGTACTACGATAGGAAAGAATCCTGAGGTGAGTGCTTTGCTAATAACGTCACAATAATACAAATTATTTTTCAACATTACAGGGTCATTTAACGAAAAGACACCTATTTTTGCCTTCCAAAATCAATTTTGGCAATGATTCAAAGAATTCAAACAATTTTCTTAGCCTTGGTGGCACTAATTGCGGGAGCTCTGCCGTTTATAGTACACCTATGGACGGATGAAACCGGCACTGAGATTTTTGCTAAGGATTCCTTGGGATATAGCTTGGCCTTTTACGCCTCTGCGCTATTGGCCTTGATTGCAATTTTTATGTTTAAAAACCGGCAAAATCAATTTGTGTTGAACAGATTGAATATGATATTGAACCTTTTTTTACTAGGATTTTTCGTTTACCGGTCGCTAAGTTTATCCGGAGAAACCCCGGTTTCTGAGAAGGGTATTGGGATGCTGATTCCTGTATTTTCTATCGTTTTTCTGGTTCTGGCCAACAGAGCCATCAAAAAGGATGAAGATCTTGTAAAATCTGTTGATCGCTTACGTTAAACCTAACATCTTAGTAGTATTAGTGCGAGAAAACCCCGGCCAAGGCCGGGGTTTTTGTTTTATGTCGGAAAACCATTAAGCCCTATTGCCTCAGATTTTCCTTAGTGAATCCGTTGTTGAACTTCACATTGGTCAATGTCTGAACAACTCCGGGTTCCTCAGCATAGTTGCCATCGGGGCCTGGCATAAAGTATGTACGTTTTGTAGACACCAGTTGACCATCAATATCCTCGTACTCATAATTGGCAACAATAACGGGTTCCTCAACACCAAAAAAGGGCAGGGAGAAATAGAAACGATCCACCAATTTCGTTTCTGGGTTAACCAGTACAATGTACACATCGTTTTGCTCTTTCCCCGTCATTTCCGCATTATAGGAAACTTCAATTTTATCATAGGAGGTTCCATTGTATTCCTCTGTTCCCAAATACTTGGCGGTTACGGCCTTGTCGTTGATCTTATAGGGCATGGCAAACCAATAATAATTGGTTCTTCTCAAAAAATCAGCCATGGCCAAATGCTCCGCATCTTCAACTATGTTGCCATTCAGTTCCAGAACGGTTTTGTCCCCGTCAAAATACTGGATCAACTCCCCTTCCGCATTGGGCATGTTGTTGATTTCGTGTTTGCTGTATTTTCCATAGGATTCTTCGGAACCAAAAATATAACGCTCCAAGGAGAGGTCTGTTTTTCCGGTTGAAGGATAGTGGTACGTATAGGTGTACTCAACGTCCCCTTTTTTCCAAAGATCGTTCCAACCACCATGTGCGTTAGCTACCGCGGCTAAAATGGTTTTGGGATTGCTGGTGTCATAAACTGGCTCGGAGACCTCTTTAACGGAGGTTTCCACTTCCACTTTTTGCTGTTTTGTTTTTTCTCCACAGGAAAGTAAAAAAGCAAGTCCGCCAAGGGCAACAAGCTTCCAAATCGATATTTTCATTTTCTAAATGGTCTAATAGTTTGATGCCTTAGACGAAGCTTTATGCGAATACTTACCTAGCTGTTATGGTTATAGACTCACTTTTTGATGAAATTGGGCCACCTTATAACCCGAGTCGCGAACAGATTGGCTAGCAGTACTGCTTTTATCCAAAAGAGGGTTGGTGTGATTGAAGTGGATAAAATGTATTTTTTCTTTTTCTGAAGTAGGCAACGAGGCAAATAGTTCCATGCTTTCAATTACAAAAGGATGCGGGATTTCTGCAATATCCCGATTGTTGATTTCCTCGCCGTCAAAAAATGAGGCATCCAAAAAAGCCAAATCCACTTTGCGTATTTCTTTGGTAATGCTTTCTTCCCATTTACGCCATTTATCGATATCAGGAATAAAAAGGACACTTTTGGTAGGGCCAATAATTTTAAAGCCCACGGTTTCGGAAAATTCATCCCGGTGTGGCACTGTAAATGGAGTTACGGTCAAGTGGGGAGTAAGTTCCACACTTCGCTTGTCCGACATCTCTATTAAATCTATGTTTCCCAAAGCAACCAGTTGACTCCAAGGGCCATTGTTTTCTAAAAAAGCTTTCATTTTGGGCATGGCATAGACTGGAACATGATGGGCGCCCAAGGCTTCCCGTCCCAAATACATAAGTCCTGTATAATGCCCAATATGGGCATGGGTCAAGAAAATCCCGCTAGGTGTTTCCGCGTCCAGACCTGTATGTGATTTTAAGGCTTTGAGTTGGTTGGACATGTCTGGAGTGGCTTCAAACAAATAGGTTTTCTGGTTTTCATGATCCACAATGCCCAAGGAAACTACTTTCCGTTCAGGATCAGGGTTCTTAAACAATTCGGCACAACACTCTCGTTTACAGCCAATATGTGGACTGCCACCATCTTGTACGGTGCCCAATACAATTAAGGAAACTGGACTTTGCGTTTCTGGCTGCTGTGCCTTGGTTTCACAAGACAACATTAAAAGTGCCGTTAAAGCCAACAAATACCTCATACCTATCTTTTTCCTAGTTCAACTACTTCCAAATCCGATATTTTATCCCCATCTATCACAAACCGCAATAGTGTTCTAATTTGATGGAATCCGTACTTGCCGCAAGCCCCTGGATTCATGTGCAATAAGTTCAACTTTTTGTCATGCATGACCTTTAAAATATGGGAGTGTCCACTGATGAAAAGTTGGGGAGGGCGTTTTTTGATTTTGTCCTTTATCCTTCGATCGTATCTGTTGGGATACCCCCCAATATGGGTAATCCACACGTCCACTTCTTCGCAAAGAAACCGCTGGTGTTCGGGAAATTCCTTTTGAATCACATGGTTGTCAATATTGCCGTGTACGGCCCTTAAAGGTTTTAACTTTTGAATGCTATCTGTAACGGATAAGCTTCCAATATCACCAGCATGCCAAACTTCATCTGCTTGCGCAACATACTTTAAAATGGTGTCATCCATATGTCCATGGGTGTCAGACAGCAACAGGATTTTGGTCATAACGCTAAAAATATGCTAAAAAAATAAACGCAGAATTTCTATTGGATGGGATTCAAGTATCTTTAACATTTTAAAAGTAGGGAATCCCATTGAGATATTTCATCCGATTTGCTTATTTCGGAAAGGCTTACCATGGCTGGCAAAACCAACCCAATGCCATTACCGTACAGGAGGTTTTGGAGAAGGCACTGTCTACCCTTTTGCGCCAGCCCATTGAGGTAGTGGGAGCTGGCAGGACAGACGCTGGGGTGCACGCCAAGGAAATGTATGCCCATTTTGATGTGGATCAGGTGGCTAATCGTGAGGAACTGGTCTATAGACTGAATGCTTACCTTCCCGAAGCCATAGCCATCCAAGATTTGGTTGCCGTTAAGTTGGATGCCCATGCCCGATTTGATGCTACAGAACGAACCTATGAATACTGGTTGGTGCAGGATAAAAATCCATTTTATTCTGATTTTGCACATTGCATTCTTCAACCTTTGGATGTGAAGGCAATGAACAAGGCCGCCAATTACTTATTGTCCCACACTGATTTTGAGAGCTTTTCCAAATCCAATTCAGATGTCAAGACTTTTAATTGTGATGTCCGCAAAGCATTTTGGGAAAAGAAAGAAGACAAGCTGGTTTTTACCATTGTTGCAGATCGTTTTCTTCGGAATATGGTCAGGGCCGTGGTGGGGACTTTACTGGATGTGGGACTGGGGAAAATGGAACCTGAAAAAATAAACGATATAATTGAGAGTAGGAACAGGAGCAAAGCTGGGGTTTCCGTACCCGCAAAAGGACTATATTTGACAGCCATCTCCTACCCAAAAAATATTTTTGATGAGCAAAACTGAGGAAATAGGAAAAGCATTTGATTTTGGCTTGTTCAAGCGCGTTTTTGGACACACCAAACCCTACAGGGGTATCTTTTGGTTGGTGGCCATAATGGCTGTTTTGTCGGCCGCTTTTGCCGTGCTCGTCCCTATTTTGGTGAAGTTGATCATAGATGAGCCATTGACGAATAAAGATAGCGAGCAGTTGCTGTTTGTTGTCTTGATCATGCTGGGAACCTTGATTGCCCAGGTAATCAGTCAGCTATTGTTCAACTATTATGCTAACCTTTTGGGTGAATCCGTGATCAAGGATATCCGCGTGAAGCTTTTTAAAAGAATGGTGGGCTTTAAGATGACTTATTTTGACAATTCCTCCATTGGGGTTTTGGTCACCAGGGCGGTAGCGGATATGCAGCGGATCGGTGAGATTTTTAGTCAAGGGTTTTTTGTGATTGTGGCCGATATCCTGAAAATGCTATGTGCGGCTTGTGTGATGCTCATAATGAATTGGAGATTGGCCTTGATCGTGTTTGCGATCCTGCCCATAATCTTAATTGCCACCCGTCTTTTTCAGCAGGCAATGAAAGTCGCCTTTATAGATGTTAGGGCCCAAGTGGCCAATTTAAATTCCTTTGTGCAGGAGCGGATTGCGGGGATGAAGATTGTACAGCTATTCAATAGGGAGCAGATTGAAAAGGAAAAGTTCAGAAAAATCAATGAAAAACATCAAAATGCATGGTTAAGGACGGTATGGTACAACTCTATCTTTTTCCCTATTGCTGAAATCTCCAATTCTGTAGGGGTTGGTTTGGTTGTTTATTTTGGTATCATCCAAAACATTGATAGTGTAAGCTTGGATAACAAAGGTTCCATCATTGCCTTCTTTTTCTTGATGGATTTACTGTTTAGGCCGCTTAGGCAGATTGCGGATAAGTTCAATACCCTGCAAATGGGAATGGTGGCGGCAAACAGGGTCTTCGGAATTTTGGATACCGACAGCCGCATTGCCGATCAAGGCAGTTTGGAGAAAGCGGATGTTAAGGGCAACATTCGGTTTTCCAATGTCCGTTTTGGATATCTGCAGGATGAGGAGGTGCTGCATGGCATTTCCTTTGAGGTTGAAGCCGGGGAGACCGTTGCCATTGTGGGTGCAACAGGGGCAGGAAAATCCACGATCATCAATCTTCTTAATCGTTTTTACGAAATCAATTCAGGGGAGATCTTGGTGGATGGTCACAACATTAAGGACTATACCCTAAAATCCTTGCGCTCCCATATTGCCATTGTGCTTCAGGATGTATTTCTGTTTGCGGATTCCATAGCCAATAACATTTCCCTACGGGATGAAACAGTGAACTTGGAACAGATTGAAAACGCCGCCAAGCAAATTGGTGTGCATGATTTTATTTCCAGTCTACCCGAGGGCTATTTGTACAATGTGAAGGAACGCGGCACCATGCTCTCCAGCGGACAGCGACAACTCATTGCATTTTTAAGGGCGTATGTAAGCAACCCCAGCATTTTGATTTTGGATGAAGCCACCTCTTCCGTGGATACCTATTCCGAGCAGTTGATCCAACAAGCCACGGACAAGATTACCGAAGGTAGAACCTCCATTATTATTGCGCACCGATTGGCCACCATCAAAAAAGCGGATAAGATCATTGTGATGGATGCCGGGCAAATTGTGGAAGTTGGGAACCATCAGGAGCTGTTGAAAAAAGGGGGTTACTACAGTGACCTTTATGAAGCGCAATTTTTGGCAGAGGAAGAGGTTGCCTAGGATTGGGGAGCAAAATCTGCAAGACTTGCCTTTCCGGTGATAAGTGCGATCACAATGGCAATAACCCCTATTCCAATCATTACTATAATCAACATGAGAAAGTAAACGAACGCTCTCCACAAGGTGCTCCAAAATCCCGTTTGGTGCATTTTTCCCAACACGTAAAACTGGTAAATGATCATTACAAGGAGGAAGCCAAAATTAAAAACGTCAAATTGTATTGGAAATAACCCTAGTCCTATAATGTAGGCCACTACCTGAACATAGGATGTTTGTCCTATAATGTAGGCATTGGCCACCAAGTGCTCGGTGTAGTTGAATTTTTTCTTACTGGAAAATACCAGCCAAGTCATGAAAGCATAAAGAGGCATGATCAGGTAGGACATGAGCCCTTGGTAGTCAAACATGAAATTCAAGTCTGAAGTTTCTGTGTCACTAAAACTACTTTTGGTAAGATTTACGTGGTATACGTTTCGTAAAATAAAGAACATCAAACCTGAGAGTGTTACAGCAATGGCAAAGTAGCTCACAGGGTTCATGTACCGTTTTCTAATGCCCGAGAGGTAGGAAAGAATGACCAATTGGGGGTGGAGGAACAGACCTTTTAGGGTTTTGAGAAAGGTGTTGTCCAGATTAAAGATTTGCGTGCCTACATCCTCCCAAACATTTTTTAGGGTAAGTCTTTTTAGGATAACCTTGGCACCGCAATTGCGGCAGTAACGATCTTCCTGTACAAGGGCTTGATTACAATTTTTACAAACCATTTATTCCAAATCCTTTTTGATCATGGCAATCAAAGCATCCAGACCTTTGTACGGAACAAATTCTCCATTTTTAATATAGGAGATGGAACCGGTTTCTTCGCTCACCACTAAACAAACGGCATCCGTTTTTTCCGTGATTCCCACGGCAGCCCTATGTCGCAATCCAAACCGTAGGGGAATGTTCCTGTCATTGGAAACCGGAAGTATAACACGCGTGGCGGTTATGTAGTTATCTTGAATAATGACCGCACCATCATGCAGCGGACTGTTTTTGAAAAAGATACTCTCCAATATGGGTTGGGTGATTTCAATATTCATGGAATCCCCGGAGGACTTAAAAAAGTCGAGTGAATTGGTGCGCTCCATCACTAAAATAGCACCGGTTTTGGTCATCCCCATTTTTTCACAGGCACCCACTACGGCATCCACATTGGTATCCGTGGGCAGGGCCTCTTGCTTCAAGAACTTGAAATGACGGGTGAAATTTCTTTTGGAAGCAAAATTGGTAGATCCGATCATCAACAAAAACTTCCGTATTTCTTGTTGAAACACAATGATCAAGGCAATAAGTCCAATGTTCATAAAACCCCCTACCATACTACTGATCATTTTCATCTGCAACAGCTCTGTAAGTTTCCAAAGTGCCCAAACAATCACAATTCCGATAAAGATATTGATGGCCACGGTGCCCTTGACCAACTTGTAGATATAGTAGAGTAGTGCGGCCACCAGCACGATGTCTATGACATCGGTAATCTTAAATTCAATAAAATTTAGAAAATCCAACCGCAGTGTTTTTGTAAAATTAGCAAAAATCGCAGAACATCAAATTAGAGCGAATTCGCTTTGAGTTCCTCAATCAGGGTAACACATTCCATGGCCTCTTTCACATCGTGGACACGTAGAATATTGGCGCCCTTTAGCAAAGCCACCGTATGTAGTGCCGTAGTTCCGTTCAAAGCCTCATTGGAAGAAGATTCCAGAACTTTATAGATCATGGATTTTCGGCTAAGCCCGATCAAAAGGGGCAAACCAAAGGTTTGAAACAGATCCAAATGACTGAGCAAAGTGTAGTTCTGGGACGTGGTTTTGGCAAATCCAAAACCGGGATCAATGATGATGTCATTGATTTTCAAACTTGTGGCTTTTTCAATTTTTTGTGCAAAATACAGCCTCAAATCCAGGATCAAATCATCATAGGTGGCCAATTTTTGCATGGATTGGGGAGTGCCCTTTAAATGCATCATAACATACGGAACCTGGTAGTCCGCAACAGTTTGGAACATCCCATCATCCAAATTTCCTGCAGAAATGTCATTGATGATAGCGGCTCCTGACTCAATGCAGTGTTTGGCAACCTTACTGCTAAAGGTGTCTATGGAAATGAAGGTTTTTGGGTAGTGTTTCAGAATCAACTCCAAAATGGGAAGCATTCTTTGAAGTTCTTGGTCTTCCGGTACATGTTCAGCTCCAGGTCGTGAACTATAAGCTCCCATGTCTATAAAGGTTGCCCCATCAGTCAGCATTTGCTCCACTTGAAGCAATATGGTTTTTTCATCCTTGTATTTCCCTCCGTCATAAAATGAGTCGGGGGTAAGGTTTAGAATTCCCATGACCTTGGGTTGGCTGAGATCAATAAGCTCTCCCTTGCAGTTTATCGTCATAAAAAATAGGTGCTTTGTTGGGTTTGATTATCTTTGGCAAGGCTTCTTAAATGCCCAAAGTTTGGACGAAATTTACGCAAATTAGCAAGAATAGATGCAGCAGACTTCCCAACAATTCGATGCGGTAATCACCACCTGTCGTGACCTCTTCTTAAAAAAGACCAAAGATTACGGAACCGCATGGCGCATATTGCGTCTCCCATCGCTCACCGATCAAATATTTATTAAGGCGCAGCGCATTCGCAGTTTACAGCAAAACGAGGTACGCAAAGTGGATGAGGGGGAGCAATCGGAATTTGTGGGAATCATCAACTATGCCATTATGGCCTTGATACAGCTAAAAAAAGGTGTGGCCGAGCAACCCGATTTGGATGAAGATTCGGCCATCGCTTTATATGATGAAGAGGTGACGATCACAAAATCCTTGATGGAAAACAAAAATCATGATTATGGGGAGGCTTGGCGCGATATGCGGGTGAGTTCCCTAACGGATTTAATTTTGCAAAAACTGCTCCGAGTCAAACAAATTGAGGATAACCAAGGAGAGACTTTGGTCAGTGAAGGGATTGATGCCAATTATCAGGATATAATCAACTATGCGGTTTTTGCGTTGATACACTTAAATCAAAATTCCAAATAACTAAAAGTCTTTTGAACTTGAACTTGAACTTGAGCTTGAACTTGTATTTGGATTTTTATTTTAAAGAAATATGAAATATTTGGTTTGGATTTCCCGGATTGTTGTTGGGGTCTTATTTATAATAAGCGGACTCATTAAGCTAAACGACCCAGTCGGTTTTTCCTTTAAGCTGGAAGAGTATTTTAGCCAAGGGGTGTTGGATCTGCCTTTTTTAATGCCTTTGGTATTGGCCATTTCAATTTTTGTGGTCATTGTTGAGGTGCTTTTGGGAATATTGCTCCTCATTGGGTTTAAACCAAAATTTACCGTTTGGAGCCTGCTGTTGATGATTGTGTTTTTTACATTTCTGACCTTCTATTCGGCCTATTTCAACAAAGTGACGGATTGTGGTTGCTTCGGGGATGCCATAAAACTAACCCCTTGGGAATCATTTACCAAGGATGTGATTTTATTGGGATTGATTCTGATATTGTTCGTTGGTAGAAACTTTATAAAGCCACTGTTCAGTTCCAAAGTGAATTGGATTTTAGGTGGGGCTTCCTTGCTTGCATGTATTTTATTTGCCAATCATGTGCTGAACCATCTCCCATCAGTTGACTTCCGACCTTATAAAATTGGAGCCAACATTCAAGAAGGAATGTCGGTTCCTGAAGATGCTCCCAAACCACTTTATGAATATGCATGGAGGTTTAAGGTGAACGGCGAGGATAAAATTGTGGTGACCAATGGGGAATACCCTTCTGTAGATGGGGAATTTGTAGATGTGGAGACCACGGAAATCCAAAAAGGGTATGAACCCCCCATTCACGATTTTACCATTGAACAACAAGGGACGGACTTTGCGGCGGAACTTTTGGAAGAGGGCAAATTGGTCATGGTTGTTGCCTATGATCTGGCCAAAAGTAACACGGATTATTTTAAAAAGGTTGCGGAGGTTACTGGCGAAGCAATGTCCAATGGATATAAAATCATTGGCATGTCGGCCTCAAGTGATACCCAGACCAAGGCGCTTAAATCCAAATTTGGACTTAACTTTGATTTTTATTTTACAGATGAAACGACCTTAAAAACCATAGTACGATCCAATCCGGCCATATTGGTATTAAATCGAGGTACCATACTCCAAAAGGTTCATTACAATGACTTTGATGAACTGGAATTCAATTAAAAATAACTACTGACAACCAACAATAAATTAAAACCAACAAACAAAAACACGATGAGAAAGAAAATAGTAGCAGGAAACTGGAAAATGAACAATAATCTGGAGCAAACCGAAGCTTTGCTTTCAGAACTCTCCGCTAAACTACCGGACACCCATGCTGAGGTGGTGGTGGCTCCGACCTTTGTAAATTTGGCGGCTGCACAAAGAAACTTACAATCCTCATCCATTAAAGTTGCGGCACAGAATATGCATTTTGCTGAAAATGGAGCGTACACGGGTGAAATCTCGGCTGATATGTTATTGAACATCTATGTGGACACTGTCATCCTGGGACATTCTGAAAGACGTGCCTACTTTGGCGAGGATGATGCCCTATTGTCCAAAAAAGTGCAGGCTGCCTTGGAAAAGGATATGACCATTATTTTTTGTTTTGGAGAAGAATTGGAAGAGCGTAAATCGGGCAACCATTTTTCCGTAGTGGAAAGTCAACTGAAGAATGCATTGTTTGATTTGGATGCCGCAGCTTGGAAGGATATTGTTTTGGCCTACGAGCCGGTTTGGGCCATTGGAACGGGGGAAACTGCCAGCCCGGAGCAGGCCCAAGAGATGCACGCATTTATCCGAAAAACTATTGCCGATTCCTATGGTGCCGACATTGCAGATGAGGTATCCATTCTTTATGGAGGAAGCGTAAAACCAGGAAATGCCGGGGATATTTTTGGAAAACCCGACGTAGATGGTGGACTCATAGGCGGTGCCTCCTTAAAAGCAGACGATTTCATTGCCATTATCAAGGCTATTTAATCCCACAAGGTGTCATCGATTTATATCGAATATCAATTTAAGATCCAGCCGGCAACGCCGTGGACCGAGATTTTGATTGCGGAATTGGGTGAGGTGGGTTTTGAAAGTTTTGTGGAGGAAGATGGGCTCTTGTTGGCCTATATCCTCCAAAGCGATTGGAGGGAAAACATTTTGGATGCTATTTCCACCCTCAATAATGATGTGGTGAATGTTACTTGGAAATCCAAGGAGATAGCACAGCAGAACTGGAATGCTGAATGGGAAAGGAACTTTCATCCCATCAAGGTAGGGGACCAATGCATGGTTCGGGCGCCTTTCCATCCATCCGAAAATGTGGAATTTGATATTGTTATAGAACCCAAGATGAGCTTTGGGACTGGGCATCACGAAACCACCCATATGATGCTGCAACATATTTTGGAAAACCCATTTGAAGGGAAATCCGTTCTTGACATGGGTTGTGGTACTGGGGTTTTGGCCATTCTGGCTAAAATGAAGGGTGCTTCACAGGTGGATGCCATTGATATTGACGAGTGGTGTTTTTTGAACTCCAAGGAAAATGTGGAACGCAACAATTGTAAAATTGAAGTCTATCAAGGAGACAGTTCCATTTTACCGGGAAAGAAATACGATATTATCCTGGCCAACATCAACAGAAACATACTTTTATCCGATATTCCCATTTACAGTGAGTGTTTGAATCCGGAAGGGGAACTTTACTTAAGTGGCTTTTATATGGAGGATTTGGATGTAATATCCTCAAAATGTGATAGATACGGATTGGAATTCGTTAAAAATTTAGAAAAGAACAACTGGGTTTCGGCAAAATATGTAAATTAGGATGTAGTAATATCAGTTCCATGGGAATCAAGGAAAAAGTTTTGGAAGAACTGCTTCTGGAAGAAGAAGTGGTAAAGCAGAGTGAGATTGTCCTGTTCAATGATGATGTGAACACCTTTGATCATGTCATTGAAACCTTGATTGCCGTATGTGAACATACACCGGAGCAAGCCGAACAGTGTTCCCTGATCGTGCACTACAATGGCAAGTGCACTGTAAAAACCGGTGAATACAACGACCTTAAACCAAGATGTACCCGCTTGCTTCAAGCAGGTTTAAGTGCCGAAATCGTTTAGGTGTTTCCAATTCACTTAACGAGAATTCTACTTTGTGTTCTAAGGGATAAAATATCATCTATTCTTTACATTGTAACTATTGTCCACCATTGGGCTATACCTTAAATTTACTCCAAGGATCAATTCACCAAACCTTTAACCCCTGTACCGGAAATGGGCGAATTTTTCAAAGCCGAACTAAAGGACCGTTTTTTGGAGTATGCCCTGAAGCGAAGGGATTACTTTGAAGTTAAGGTGCTTTACGATGAGTTCCTTCGCCCCAACTATAGCCAGGACTTTGTGCATAAACTGATTAAGGAAATCCAAGAATACGACAGCGGATTGTTGGATATTATGGCCGGCAATGGGGTAGCCATGTTTATGTTGGCCTCCACCTCCAAAACCCAAAACTTCTTGGACGAGGGTGGGTTTATGGACATGCATGTAGTTGAAGAGGAAAAATGGGATACATTTTTGAATCAGTTGTCCCGTGATAAAAAAAGTTCCAAAGGGGAAAAATTTATCGGAAAAGAAAAATCACCTGTGCTGAAAAAGGAGAAAACCCTATTGATAGTACTTATTTCTGCGGTAGTGGTGAGTTTTTTGTTCACCCTGTTCAGTCTGGTGAACAATGCATTTTTAAAACCGGATTATGTTCCCGTAGATGAATTTGAGCGTAAAATGGAAGCACTCCGTTCCCATTACCAAGAAGAAAACCAACGGCTGGAGGAGGCCTTGGAACAAGCTCAGAAAACCATTGATTCCATAGGCAGGAAATAGGATATGCGCTCCAACTAAATATTAAAATGGGCAAAGACCTCTTCCAATAGCTCATTCACCAACTCGTATCTCAACAAAGGTCCATCATCGGATCGGCTTTGGTTGTTTAACATGGCTATACTGACTTTGCTAATGGGGTCAAAAAACATGTAAGCTCCATAACCGCGCATACCTCCGGTATGCCCGTAGGTAGACCGGCCATGGAATACTACTTCACGGGTCCCGAGTCCATAGCTTACAAAGATATCATCCGGTATGGCGTAATGATCGGTCATCATATTTGTTCTGGATGCTTCGGAAACGGCATTGCCATTGTACAGGTGTTGCGCCCATTGCGATAAGTCGGAAGCGGTGGAGAACACATCGGCGGCACAATAGAAAATACTGTGAAATGCGGGGCCAAAATCGGCTTCAATGTCTTCCAAAACACCATCGTGATCGCCATCCCGCCAAGGAGTGGCCCAAGTACCTTCTATGGGTTCATTGGTTCCAAAGTAAATCGCATTTAGGTTAAGGGGAGCCCAAAACTTCTCACGCATTACCTCTCCAACTGTCTTTTCTGTTGCAGCTTCAATAATCAAACCCAAAATAAGATAATTGGAATTGGAATAACTATGGCCAACCCCTGGTTCAGTATCCGGAGGACCTATAAACCCAAAAAGCGTAGCCTGTGGAATGGGAGTTTCCAAATCCGCCTCTGCCATGGCCCAAAGATCATTGTACATATAGCCCGTTAAGCCCGAAGAGTGGGTAAGGAGCTGATAAATGGTTATGGAACTATCCACATTTTCGGAAGTAAGCTCTAGCCAATCGGCAATCGTATCTTCCAGGGTGAATAAACCTTCATCCACAAGTTTCATCACCGTGGCCGCGACCACGGTTTTGGTGATACTGCCCACACCAAATCGCATATCTTCTGTTATGGGAACCCCCAGCTTGGAAATTCCGCCAGTTAGGCTTAAATGTTCTTGGTCACCAATTCTGATGGAAACCGAAACACCTACAAGCTTATCGGCATCCGTACCTACCTTTTCATCAATGATGGCCTGCAGTTTTTCTTCTATGGTCAGCTCCGGTGTCGGATTGGGATCGGGATCCGGATTGGCATTTGGATCAGGGGATGCCTCGTTGCCACTGGAAGAACAGGCCATTTGACAAATAAGGCATATTAAACTTAGTATGTGGAGGGCTTTGTTTTGTACATTATGTAACATCGGGAATGGGCTTTGATCGATGGTTTGAAAGTCAATATACAGAATATTAGATAATTACAATGTTGAGAATGATGGGGAAGGTTTTCTTTGATGGTTTATTGCTTACTTTGCGCTCGATTCAAACCAAAAGACAATTGTTTATGTACAAGTTTACCAATAGAAATTTGCATAGGGATTTTGCCTACTTCTATGTGGGGTTGATTATAGCATTTTCCTTCTCAGGCATCATATTGAATCACAGACAGGATTGGTATCCCATGGATTACACCTATGAAAGTGAAGAAGTGTCCATTGTATTGGATGCCAATACAGTAGATATTTCCCAAGACTATATTGAAGCTTTCTCCAAGGAATGGGATGTGGAATACGACGGGCATAGGGTGCGGGATAATACACTTCGCGTGTATTACAAAGACAATGTGATTTTGGATGTGGACACGAAAACCGGCCACGGGGTTTTGGAGTATAAGCGCAAGGTGCCTTTTATTGGACATACCATGTTCCTCCACAAATCGACCAATTCCTTTTGGATTTGGTATTCAGATATTTTTGGGGCCGCAATGTTGGTGATTGCCATTACCGGCATCTTGATTCCTAATGGGAAAAACGGTTTTAAAAGTAGAGGCTGGAAATTTGCGGTTGCCGGAATTTTATTTCCCTTGTTGTTTTTGATACTTTACGCTTAGTTCATTTTTTATTTCAACAAGTGCCTTACTGGCTCAGCTAGAGGTATAAAATCATCAGCCAGTCTCTTTTAAGGGTACTTGGGTTTTTACGCTAAGTTTGAAAATTGAAAAAAGATTGCCACAAGATACAATCTTACAGCCTGGGCGGCCTTGGTTTAGGCTACCTCTTGTTACAGATCTTTTGTTTTGTGAAATTATTGAAATCCTTATGGTAATAATAGTCACACCAAACTAAATTCAACTACTTTTATTCGCTTTAAAAACAATGATAAATAGTTAATTAACCTTTTTAAAAACGAATACAATGATTGGAAAAACCATCCATAAAATAGTACGGCCTTCTGGTTTTAACACAGTGCTGACACTGTTTATGTTACTAACATGTATGGGATTAAAAGCACAGGAACGGCAAGGTCCAAACAAGGTTATTATGGTAATAGGGGACGGCATGGGGCTTACCCAAATCACCTCTTTATATGAGCTGGGCGGGCAAGATCGGTCCAACTTTGAACGTTTTGACCATATTGGCCTGCTCAGAAATAATGCCAGCAGCCATCGCATTACCGATTCGGCCGCGGGGGCAACGGCCTATGCATGTGGGGTTAAAACGTACAACGGCTCTATTGGTATGGACAGTGACACCCTTATCGTTAAAAATATAGTGGAAGTATTACCGGATGAACATTGGAATACAGGATTGGTGGCTACAAGCTCTATTACACATGCAACCCCGGCTTCTTATTTTTCGCACGTTAAATGGCGCAAGCAAGAAGACGATATTGCCAGTTGGATGCACCGATCCAAAATAGATTTCTTTGCTGGGGGCGGAAAACGGTTTTTTGAAGAAAGACAGGATGGACTAAACTACAGTGACAGCTTGCGTACCAGTGGATTTGAGGTTTCTTATAAGTTGAATGATTCCAAGCAGTCAAACAAAAAGTTGGCTTATCTTTTGGCTAAGGAAGGAATGCCCAAAATGTCCGAGGGGCGTGGCGATTTTTTACCCAACGCCAGTAAAATGGCCATGGATTACCTTTCAAGGGATGGGAAGAATTTCTTTTTAATGGTTGAAGGTTCGCAGATTGATTGGGGAGGGCATGCCAACGATGCCAATTACATCATAACGGAAATGCAGGATTTTGACAAGGCATTGGGAGTCATTCTTGACTATGCGGAAAAGGATGGAAATACCCTTGTTGTTGTAACGGCGGATCATGAAACGGGAGGATTTGCTTTGTCATCCGATAAAAACAACTACGATCAAGTGGTGGGAACCTTCTCCACTGGTGGGCATACTTCCACCATGATACCCGTTTTTGCTTATGGCCCGGGAAGCGGGGAGTTCAATGGGATCTATTCAAATTTTGAAGTATTTCATAAAATTTTGGATCTGCTAAAAGCGGACAAGTAAACTAGAAGTTTGGGACTTACAAGAACTGAACAAAAGACAATGAAACCTTGCAAATCATATATTTTGCAAGGTTTTTTTGTTGGGAGTTCATATCAGCCAAACTAGAATTCAAGTTGGGTAAATTCAACCACCTTCGTTGGAGATTTAACTTTGACTTTGTCAAAATCAATCATAGTAGTTGACCACGATACCGTGTCTATCTCTGTCAATGGCAAAGTAGCCAATAGCAACCCGTCTGCTTCTTTCCTCCATCATGGCATGGTAATGTCCACCTTCCGGACCTTCTTGGTAAAACAATTTTGGGACCCACCAAATGGATTTTTCCACGGTACCTTCAGAATTATCACCACCTCTGCCGCCACCTGCCGCACCTTGGGATTGCCAATCACATCCATCACTCCAATGAAAGGTGTCATTTTGTGCAGCCAACCGCGCTTCGCGTGCAGCGCATAACTCATATTCAATGGCCCTGACATAAGGAGGTGATCCATGCTTGGCTCTGTAAAAGTTAATTTGATTTACTGCATATTCACCAACATCAACGTATCCGCAGTAAGGATCTTCAGACATCAATTGCATTTCGCCATTGGCACATACATTTTCTGGATTGCCATCACCATCAGGTGATTCTCCCACTAGAGAGGTGGTAAGCCTGGACTCAACTTCGGCATCATCCATTCCCAGATCAATCAGTGGGCTGTGCTGTTCTTCATCGGATTTAGAACAGGCCAAGTTGAATAAAACCAAGAAAAGGAAAATGGAAAGCTTTGACGTACCGATACCGATACACGGAAGTGATTTTTTCATTATAGTGCAATAAGTAGGTTCTAAATAGAAAACGATTTCTTTCACCATTTAGTGTTTTATGGCAGGACCTTATCCATGTTGGCCAACAAGACTGCCTTCTTTTCATAATATGCCTATAAGAGTTGGTCGTGACAGTGCTGAAATCTTGGCGAAGGCGGGAATGACTCTTTCGATAGTTACAGGGAGTTGTTTTCCTTTGAGCTCGTTAGTCTAAATGTAAAGTTGCAATCACGGGATTGGTTTTTTTATTTTGACTTAACTACCTGAACGAGTTCAAAGCCGGTGAAAACAAAAAAGCCGCCTTTGGCGAGCTTTATGTTCCTAAGCGACCTCAAACGGACAGAGTTCATATTTTCCAAAGAGTGATATCGAAATTATTATTAAAAAATCGTGGCTTTACGGGGCATTTGAAAAATTAGACCTAACGGTCATTTAATCCCTTCCCTTTAAAAATTTTTGGGATACATTTTTCAATCCTCGATTCTCGGGTCTTGGATTGTTTGGCTCCAGAAAAATGAAGCAGATAGCCTCGCTGTCGCCCAGGGGTCAACTTTTTAAAAGCAGTCTCAAAGTCTGGGTCTTCGTTAAACTTTTCTTGTAACTCTTCTGGAACATCAAACTCAGACGTCTTTTTCATTTTTACCTCCGCCCCTGATTTTTCCACTTCCATCGCTTCAAAAATATAGGCCTTTATGGTCCGTTCAAGTTCTATGATCTGCTGTTTACTTGTAAATCGGATTTGACGGGCCGCCTGCACATTTTCGGTCTGTTGTACCAAAATATTTTCAACGTCCCCAAGCAGGGCTCCTTTGTGAAACAACAAGGCGCAATATTCCTTGAATCCATGGATAAGAACTATGTTTTTTCCCTGAAAAGTATAACAGGGATGCATCCATTTAAAGTCTTCTGCCAACCCACAATCCAGACAAATTTTGCGCAATAACCTCATTTCATCGTTCCATTTTTTGGCCCTGTCCAGGAACCTATCTATTACTTTTGGATTCATGCCCACTTATTTTTGATAGACGCTAATTTTCTTTCGGGAGGTCAATACCGTTACCAAGGTCGCCTCCTCTTACAAAAGCAATTATTGCTTGTTACGTTCTATTGGTTTCTTTCATTTTATCCCTTTTTTTGATGGGAATACAATAGGAATGGATACTTTCCAATTTCTTGTTGTTGAATTCATACACATCACAGGCCAAAATATGGTTAAGCTGTTTTCCATTCCTGAAAAATTCCGCTGAGCCCCTTACCACAATTTTGCTATCGGTTACCATAACATCGTCGGTAATGAATTCGGTTTGTACCATTTTAAAATATTCGGCGGTTTGTTTACAATGGGCAACTACTTCGGGCTTTCCTTTAAAAGTGTTTTCTCCAACTATGTGCCAGACGATGCTTTCTGACAGGTAAGGAAATGTAGTTTCAAAATTCCCGTTGGAAAACGAAACCGCTATTTCCTCTTTTCGATCTTCAATTTTTTTCATCGTTCCTGTTTTTTGATTGGTTCCCGATTTCCTGCAGCCTGTTATGTGCCATATTGATTCCCTGTGCAAAGGGTAGTTTTAACATATTGTTCCTGTCCTCCAGGGATTTATAGACAATATGCATGGTGAGCTTGCTAGAATCCTCGGAAAGGCCTTCAAACTCAAGAAATTCCAACTGTACCGGAAAAGGGGTACACTCCATTTCAAAGGTTCGGGCGATTCTTTGGTTGGGCACAAACTCATGGATGGTTCCATTGAACCCATGCTTGTTGCCCTTTGGGTCGGTGGTTTCAAACTCATAGCTGCCATGCCTTTTACTTTCGAGTTTCAAGACCTTGGTGTTCATCCACTGCTCCACAAGTTCTGGCTCTACATAGGCCTTGAAAAGCAAATCCAGGGGCAAATCAAATTTCCTGGTAATCCATACTTCCTGTTTACCATCTTCGGCACGAACTTTTGTCTTTAATTCCATGTTTGATTATTTTTTTGATTGATGCCTCTTCATTACCGATTCAAGTCTGTTGAAACGACCGTCCCAAAACTTTCTAAATGGCTCAATAAAATCAGCTATTTCCTTCATTCCATCTGGGTTAAGCCGATAATGAATTTCCCTACCGATTTGTTCTTGCTCCAAAATATTACACTCGGTAAGGATTTGTATGTGCTTGGAAATCGTTTGTCTTGCTGCATCAAAGTTTCCCGCAATGGCACTTGGAGTCATCGCTTGAAAAGCGACCAAAGTGATTATGGTCCTACGGGTCGGGTCGGCTATGGCTTGAAATACATCTCTTCTTAACTTCATTGCGCAGCTATTTGGCTGCAAATATAAATGCAGTCATTTAACTGCGCAATTTTTTTACCTCTTTTTTAAACAGTAGGTAGGCCGTTCATAAAAACGAGAAGTACAATTCTAGACTGCAATTGCATAAGAAACATTTCTGTTTCCCCTGCTTCTTTCAACCTTAGCATTTATTTGTGATGACTTCCCATCCAATTTAAGAAGAACATATCCAACAGGTTAGCGTTCATTTATTGCTGGGAGCATCTTCGCCCAGCAAATCTGACATTGAGTTAGGGTTCTAGAATCTCAACTTCTTCCGGTATGTTAAGCATCAATTCACATCCTTTTTCGGATTTTACACCATGCTTGAAATTCTTGGGTGTATAAAGATAATCGCCTGCTTCCAGATAGGCCTCGTTGACAAGGCAACTGCCTTTCAATACCATTAGCCCTTCTCCTCCCGGATGGTTGTGATAAGGGTAAGAAGCCCCAGGTTCAAATTTCAAGAGTATGGAAGGGGAGCGTTTGGTGGCCTCGTCATAGCGAAGCGACTTTACAAATACCCCTTCATAGTGTTTTCCCCGCTCAACAAGGGGTTGCCATTCTAGTTTCGCACTATTTACGATATAGTCATTAATGTCTGTACTCATACTATGGTGTTTTTAAATTGTTATGGCACAAATGTATGGGGAGGACAGAGCCAAAAGAATAGAGGATTTAGGAAAAAGAATGTAAGATTTGAAATAAATAAAAAACATTTTTGACCGTGGGGCTATCTCACTAAATTTTGCTTCATAAGGCATATCGTGATTGATAGCTTTTCGGGGATTGCCCTGTATACTTTTTAAAAAAGTTTGAAAAATAGAACGGGTCTGAAAAGCCCAATTTATGGGCCACCTCCTTGACAATAAGTTTTTCGTAGGTCAATAATCGCTTAGCTTCGGAAATGATAAGCCCGTATATGACCTTCTGGGCGGTTTTGCCCGTATGCGATTTGGCCTGTTCGTTCAGTCTAGTTTCAGTAGTGTGGAGTAACTCGGCATAACGGCTCACCGAATGGTTATGCTCAAAGTTGGAGCGTACCAACTCCAAAAATTTCAGAAACAGGGCATCGGGCTTCCAAATTTCATCACCCCGAAGAATTTTGGAACGGTTGATTTCTACCAATATAAGCTCAATTCTAGAGTGTACGGAAATCAAGTATTGATAGGGTTCCTCGGCAAGTTCTTTTTCTATAGTTCGTAATTGCCCATCCAAAAAAGTGTGGTTCCGTACTGGAATTACCTCGTTCATGGCAAAGTGGCAAAAAAGGCCATTTTGAAAGATAAGTTCAATATCACTATCGTTCTTACAGAAGAAATCCAGCGTAAATTCCAATATATAGCCTTGGGCGTCCCTAATATCTTTGAAATAGTGTATTTGCCCAGAGGTAATGGTCAACACCGAATTTTGTTTGACCGTCAATTCTTTTTCATCTACTACTATGGTGGCTTGCCCACTCGAACACCAGATAAGAACATACTTCATCAACCTTTTGGGGCGATTTATGTCTTTGTATCCTTTAATGGTTTTTAGGCTCAGCATAAATGTTGTGTAGTTTAAGAATTAACGGACCACTTGGCGAATCTGCACAAGATTCGGACATTATACATTTATTCTACAAGATGCTTTAATTTTTCCAATGCCTTTGGCCAGGTGGTCTTAAAATAGGATTCCCACTCTAGGTTAGTATCCATTCGTACTTGTATCATGGTTGACCCGTTTTTTGGAACAAAGGTGTATTCTTCCAGAGCACCTGCAAAGGCTTCCACCTTTTCCCCATCGGTGATTTCCTTCCCGTTTTCAACTATGCCCAAATGCTCAATACTAACAAAGGCATGGGGTCTGTTTTCTTTGATACGGCTCAGCATTCCCATGGTATTTCCGTTTTCCTCTTCGGCCAAAAAGAGAATTTTTGAGCCTTCTTCCCAAGAACCCTCATATCTTGATGTTGGGTTGAATTCCGAAGTCCATTTTTGAAAAGTCTCCTTGTCAAGCATTGATCGATACACCTTTTCTACTGGCGCATTGATGGTCTCTTCAAAATACAGTGTTTTCATTATTAAGGATTTAGTTCTACGTGCTTTTTAAAGTTATTGATAATAGCCTGCCAGCCATCTCTCTGCATTTCAATGGGGTTCTGCTCCTCTGGGTCAAAGGTGGTTGAGATTTTTGTCTTACCCTCCTCGTCATTAAAGGTGGTAACGGCCTTTCGGCCATCGGTCATGGTGTAGGCAATTTTTTCTTGGTCAACGATTTCGTTGTAAATGGCCTCAAAATCGAACCCGAAACTACCGTCCTTGGCCTCCATCCTATATTTGAATGTGCCGCCTACTTTTAAATCGTTCTCTGCCTTGGGGCAGTGCCAGTCATCGGTAACAAAGTTCCACTGGGTAATGTGCTCGGGTCGATTCCAGTAGTTCCAAACTTGTTCCCTATTGGCATCGACGATAGTATTTACAGTGATTTTTGTTGTTTTCATTTGCTAAGTATATTGTTCATTATAGTTGATCATCCAATTAACTCCGAACTTATCGATAAAGCTGCCGAAGTAATCGCCCCAGAACTGGTCTTCCATGGGCATTTCGATTTCTCCTTCTTTTGAAAGACCATTGAACAGGCGGTCAGCCTCCTCGCGGCTTTCCGGATGTAGCGAAATATAATTGTTGTTTCCCTTACGTAATATGTGCCCCATGGAAGGCATTGTATCCGAAGCCATTAAAATGGTATCCTTTCCTATGGGCAGGCCAATGTGCATGGTACGATTTCTTTCTTCTTTGGAAAGCCCATCCATACCAGGAGCACCACTCATCTTTAGGTTTGCAGTGAACTCGCCGCCAAAGACCGACTTGTAAAAGTTGAACGCCTCTTCTGCGTTTCCATCAAAATTTAAATAAGGATTTACTTTCATCTGTTTATTTTTTATTGTTTTTCAAAGGTCAGATGTAATTCGCCAATAACCATCTCGGTGGGTATCAAGATTTGTTATGGCTCATTTCATGTTATTTGTTTTTAATTAATGTTGAGTTTTATGGCAATCAACAAAATAGTATGCGTTTCTTGTCATAAACTGTTTTTGTACTCCTTCAGGGAGTATTCCAATCGTAGTCATTAATTGTTTTGTAGTCTGCCATTCTTGATTTTACGATTGTAGATGTACGAAACGGCAAGTATGGCACCGATTACTATGGGCATTACCATATTGCCAATGTTCTTGTCCACTGCAGCATGGCTGATAAAGGCGAATACCAAGTTGAATGTCAGACCCGCATATGCCCATTCTTTAAGAGTTGGGTGCAGTTTGGGTATGACCAAGGCCGTTGCACCTAATACTTTACAGATAATCAGGGCATGGGCAAAGTAGTTGGGATATCCCAATGGTTTGGTACCCGCAGTAGCATATTCAGGGGCGAACAAAAGGGTGCCCAACGGCATTAGTCCTTCAAAAAGGAATATGATAATTGTTGCTAGCCAAAAGATGATTTTATTTTTTTTCATGATTGTTTATTTTAAGGTTGGTAATAGTTCATCAAGTCGTTCCAAAGTGGACTCAAGACCTTCTTTCATGCCCATTTGGATTACCATTTCAAGCGATTCAAGTGATTTATAAGTTACAATGGTCTGCACCATGGCATTCTTGCCTAGGTCGGAAAAAGTAACATCCCAATTGGCCCGAGGCATTTGCGGATTGAGTTCCCCATTTTCGTCACAGAAACCATCGAGTGCCGAATAACTGTCAATGGGATTAATTTTCAAGTAGTCCATCCTGTTCCAATATTCCGGGCCTTCAGGGTCTATCATGGAGTAGTGCCAATAACCACCTTCGGTGAAGTCCATATGTTTGGTCTTTGTTGTAAATGGTTTTGGCGCAAACCATTGGTCAAGTAGTTCGCTCTTGGTGTAGCAATCCCAGACCAGCTGTTTTTCCGCGGCAAACTCACGCTTTATTGTGATGGTGTTTTTTTCTTTATCGACTATAAAGTCGAACTGTAATCCGTTTTTCATTTTTTTTGATTTTTAATATTTGATAATAGGTTATCCAGTTGGTTAAAACGGCTTTCCCATAGTTGTCTGAACTGTTCCAGCCATTTATCGATTTCTTTCATTTTATCGACCTTTAGCTCATAATGAATCTCCCTTCCCTTTTGATTGGAGCCTATAAGCTCACATTCGCTCAGCACTTGTAGGTGTTTCGATATCGTGGGTCTTGCCGCATTAAAGTTCTTGGCAATGGCTCCTGCTGTCATGGTCTGCGCGGCCAACAAGACAAGGATGGCCCTTCGTGTAGGGTCTGCTATTGCCTGAAATGGGTCTCTTCTCAATTTCATCGTATTTGCGTTTTGTTAAAGTGAAGTCATTTGGCTACAAAAATATATGAAGCCAAATGACTACGCAACTATTTTTTGAACTATTTTTCAAAATCTAAAGATTGGAAATGAAATCTAGTTGCGATAGAAGAAATCCGACATGAAATTCAATGAACTTTTAATTCTATGGTGTAAAAATATAAGGGGTGATATTTAATTGAAGGGTGTGAAAACGGCGGTTAAGGAGGTTGATTGCGCCAAACGATTTCGCTACATTTGAAAAATGAAAACGATATACACTTTAGTGCCTGAAACCGCTGTGGCCGAGGGTGTGACCGGGCCACGATACCTGTTTACCACAGCCAACCATTTTTTACAGGCTGTTGGGAAAGAACCGCTGTTCGATGTACAACTGGTGGGCCAAAAAAAGGAAGTACGGGTTCAGGACGGGGCCTATTCCGTTACCACCGATTTGCTTTTGGATGAAGCCGGGCAGGCCGATCTGGTTGTCATACCGCCAATCTTTGGCGATATGAAGGAAGCTGTACGAAGGAACGAAGCAACCCTCCCTTGGATTGTACACCAATACAAGAACGGTGCGGAAGTGGCCTCACTATGCGTCGGTGCTTTTTTGCTGGCCTCTACAGGTTTGTTGAACGGTAAAAAATGTTCCACACATTGGGCATATTACAACGAGTTCAAAGAACGGTTCTCTGAGGTGGAAATCGTAGATGGTGGTGTCATTACCGAAGAGAACGGTATCTATTCAAGTGGCGGTGCCAATTCATTCTGGAACCTATTACTTTATATTTTGGAGAAATATACGGATAGGGATACGGCTATATTGGCCTCTAAATACTTTGCCATCGACATTGATAGGGAAAGCCAGGCCGCCTTTATGATGTTCACTGGCCAGAAAGACCATAATGATGAAGAGGTAAAACGGGCCCAGTATTATATTGAGGAAAACTATCAGGAAAAGATAATTGTAGACGACTTGGTCGAGATGGCGGCCGTAAGTAGAAGAAGTTTTGAAAGACGTTTTAAACAGGCCACAGGCAATACGGTCATTGAATACCTGCAGCGGGTCAAAATAGAAGCTGCCAAGCGAAGTTTTGAATCCACCCGCAAGAACATTTCAGGGGTTATGTTCGATGTAGGATACTCCGACTCAAAGGCCTTTCGAAATGTTTTCAAAAAAATTACAGGATTGACCCCGGTTGAATATAGAAACAAGTACAACAAGGATGATCATGTGTAAGTTGACCCTTCCATTCACATTTTGCTCAAATGGTCAATTCTACTTTCCTTAAAAAAGGCCATTTGGGGGACTTTTTCACCATACCATTTTTACATTCCCAAGATGTGCCACTGTTAGTCCTTTTAAGTGGTTTCTGCAGTCCATGTTTTATAGGAAAGCATAAGAACATTTACAATCCTGTCAACACTGTTGACGTTTGGAGTCATATCAATGCAAATCGTATTATCGTCCAAAAAACAGCTAAACCTTGCAAATTATCAATCTTGCGAGGTTTTTTAATTCGGTTGAAGTTTCCTTCTTGTGTTTATGGCAGGATTATCCATGATTTCCCTTTGTGCAATTTCCCGATAGTTGGGAGAGTCAAAATTCCTGTCAAATAGATTAATATCAGTCTTTCAGTTTGATAGGTATATACTCCTGATAGACTTGCTTGTTTAGTTGATGGGCTGACACTCAATAAGCCAATTGACCAAACGAACAGAACTGATTAGTAAAAATCATTGCGGCCAACTTTTCACTAATGGATTGTGGGCATTTGTGAGACAATAACATACCCAGTCATGGTTTGAAATTGACAAATTGATTTTCCATTCCATCACCCATCCGGTGATTTCGATTTTTATTAACAACAGCAAACTTTTGAGGGTGATGGAATAACTGAAATACATCTATTGCCCACTACATTTGTTACAAAAACCCTTTAAAACCAAATTCGCACTTTCTGCCACATAGCCATGGGGCAGATTGATATATGGAATTTTATACTCAGTCAAACAAACGGTTTCAGTGCAGTTATTACAATGAAAATGCAAGTGTAAATCCTGCTCTAGCTCACAGTTGCAACCCTCTTCACATAGGGCATATTTTGTGATTCCGGAACCGTCGTCTATTTGATGGACAATTCCCTTTTGCTCAAAGGTTTTGAGGGTCCTGAAAATGGTGGTCCTATCTGCTCTTTCTAAAGCGTTTTCTATATCCGTAAGGGTGCGGGCCGCTTTGGAAATGGAAAGATGCTGGAAGACCAAAAGACGCATAGATGTTGGTCGTACACCTTTTTTCTCTAAACACTTATCTGATTGCGACATAGTTTTTTTAATCATGATGTCCATTTCCAAAAGGTTTCAGCACAACTCCCAAACTAAGTATAAACCCGTCCGTTGGGGCATAAATCTCCGGAAAGGTCGGGTTGTCGTGGGGAGGCAATACCAATGGCGTAAAGCGACTTTGTATTCGGTCCGTGAAATTCTCAAAATTCACAAAGACACTTCCCCACTTAAAGTTACGCATGGCAAGCAAACCCATGGTCACGAAATCCGTTGTTTCCAACCCATTGGAAAGCAATTGTTTTCCCGTGTAATAGGTCTCATACCCAATGCGCCATTTTTCAGATTCATACATCAGGACGCTTCCGGCATTATGCTTGGCCGTCAATGGTTTTTGGGGGTTGCCCGGCAAATAGTTCAATCGGGTATCGATCAATGCGTAGTTCAGGAACCATCTAAAATCCTTGTACTTGAACTTGATGTTGGTTTCCGCACCTTTGCTCTGAATTTCACCCAATGCATTTTCAAATTGAAATTGTTCATCATCGATGGGATTCAAGAGCAACCCATCTCGAATTGCAGTCAGATAGAACAATTGGTTTACCGAGAAACTAACGATGTCGAACAGTTGTGTTTGATAATTGAAATCCAAGTTAAGGCCATAGGAACGTTCCGCTTCAAGAACATCTTTATTTATGGGTTGTATGTTTCTAAAGTTAATGAACTCTGCCTCCTCGGTGAATAAATCGGGCATTTTATACCCCAATCCACCACCAAGCCTACTAGAAAAGCTGTTGTTTGATTTAAATAGCAGGGAAATCCGCGGTAAAGCAAAGAAACCCCAGTTATTGGCATAATCACTACGCAAACCTGTTTCCAGAATCCATTTCTCGGATAGGTCATGGATGTTATTTGCGAACAATCCTACGGTAAGGTCTTTTTGGTCTCGTTCCAGGGAATTGTTCCGCTCATCAAATGATGTGGTATATAGGTTTGCCCCAAAAACCCAATCCGACCTTTCGACCTTTTTTTGATAGGTTGCTTCAATAAAAGTGTTCCACTGCCTTCCCTTAAATGACAAATCAGGTATTTCCAAACTCCTGTCAAAAAACGCCACACTGTTTTTTATGGAAATGGATTGTGCCGAATCCAATTGGGCCTCATAGACAACTTGGGTACTTAAACGTTTGGATAAGTTCTCTTCGGAATATTGGTGTATTCCATTTTCACCCAGTTTGATTTTGGTAATATCACCACCTTTCCTGTCCTCAAAGGTACCCGTAATCCCAAACCACATGGTTGTTTTTTCTGAGGGATAATAAAATAACCTTGGATTGAAGCTGATGGATCTTGTCTGTGGCAAATTACTGAACTCGTCATCGTCAGGGTCATACGCTTTTTGATGATGCCCGGTGCCATAAAGTGTCCATCCCCATTTGTTTTTTCTTTCTGCGTAAAAAATGTTAGCGGTACTGCCAAGGGCATGGGTCTGGGTCAGCATGATGTCCATTTGAGGAAATTCTTCGGGCACCTTGGAAACCAAATTGACAAGCCCGGCAATAGCGCCGCCGCCATATAGCGTGGATGAGCTTCCCTTTACAATCTCAAATTGCTGCAAGTCCAATGGTGGGATTTGTAGAATGCTTAATCCACTGGAAAATCCACCATAAAGCGGAAAACCGTCACGCAGTAACTGGGTATATCGGCCGTCGAGGCCCTGAATTCGGATATTGGTATTCGTACTGCTCAAAGAGGTCTGTTGCATTTGGATGCCAGTGCTTTCCCGTAAGACCATTGAAATGTTCGTTGGATTCATAATGGCCTTTTCACCCAGTTCTTCCACTCCAATGAATTCTATTCTGGTCGGTATTTTTTTGATGGTACGGGTACTTCGGGTTGACCGTAGGATTACTTCGTCCAGTGCATTTGCTGTTTCCTTTAAATAAAATAACAGCTCGTCTTTTATCGGCACTGTAATTGAAGATACCATGGTTTCGAAACCCAAGTAGGAAATCCGAACTTCATATCTACCATTGGGGATGTCCTTCAGTAGTGCAATTCCGTCAAAATTTGTGATCGCACCTTTTTCCAGAGATTCGATATAGGCGGTGGCTCCCAACAAGGGCTCCTTTTTTTGGTCTGATAAAATTTTAATTTGTATTGTGTTCTGTGCATAACTATAGGTACAAAACACCAATTTAAGCGCAAGGCCTATTATGTACTTATTCATATAAATTGTGATGTTAAACTGTCTATATAGAGGTAAATGACGATAATTCTATCGCTATGAGTCAGACAGTTTCTCTAGGTGGTTGGAGGAGCGAAAGAGTAAAGTTAGTTCCCAGACCAACACAATAGATGAATGCGCTTTTTGGTTTAAAATCAACTAAGGTCCGGAAGTTAAAAACACCGAAGTCCACCGTATGGGAATGGCAACAATGGCACTGGCAAAAAGGTGTACACTGATCACAATCACCATGGTGCTGACCGTGGTCAAAATCTACATGGACTTCCGTATTTTCGGAATTGACAACCGGCTCACTATCTGAGCAAGGAAATACGTTGAGTACCAAAAAGTAACACGACAAAATGACTGTTAAGATTTTCACATTACAAAGATAGAAGAATAGACGTGCAACCAGGTTGCAAATTTACCAGAAGCCTCTGTAACGCCGTCATGTTGAAGTAAAATGGACATTGGTCCTCGAAAAATCAATTCCCGTACAAATTGCGGTTATTTCATTGTTTTGCAGACTTACATTTTATGTAACTGCATAAGTATAATTTTGGGGCATTAAAAATAGTTCGGTTTTTTTGGTGCGTTACGAGGATTATTGAAAAGAGGCACTTTTGAGCCTAAATTATACGTTAATAAGCAGAAACGAAAGATTGAATGGAGAATTGCAAACTGAAACTACAAAGTTCAGTCCACTTTTAGTCGAAGAATTACAATAACACGAACCAATAGGAGGTTTGACACGATTCTACCTTAAAATATTTAGCAGTTTAGATAAAAATTCTAGTCGTTGGCAGAATTTAAAGGACCAGATTGGCATCGATATGCCCTAGTTTTTAATTTTAATCTACCTAAAATGTCCACTAAGGTTTTCCAACTATGTAGATGGAAAAATGGCGGATACTATTCAGATACCCCCAATCAGTAAAGATTCAAGTTTAGCGAAATTGTGGTTATTTAAAAGTGAGATAATAAATTGAGAAACACCAAATAATTTAATTATTATGAAATGCATACCAGTAATCTTAAGCTTCCTAGCACTAGTTCAGATCAATGCCCAAGATATTTGGAAATCAGATAGTGCCCACTCAAAAGTTGGATTTGCCATTACCCATTTAATGATCTCGGAAGTGGAAGGTCACTTTGGGGATTTTGAGATTACTGCCCAAGCCGACAAAGATTTTGACGAACCTGATTTTACGGTAGAAATAAGGGCTGAAAGTATCGATACCAACAACGAAGGGAGGGACAAACATCTACGCAGTCCTGACTTTTTTGAAGTTGGGAAATTTCCTGCCATTACCTTCAAGACAACAACTTTTGAGAAAACAGGTGATAAAACCTTCAAACTTATAGGAGACTTGACCATGCATGGTGTTACAAAAACGATTTCGTTGGAGGGCAGACTAAATGGGATCATCACCCAAAACAACCAAAAATTGAAGGCAGGACTTAAGCTTATAGGGACTGTGAACAGATTGGATTTTGGAGTAGGTGGGGAAACCCCTAGTCTTGGCGATGAGGTGGAATTGAGTATCAATCTTGAATTGGTACAACAGTAGGTTCCATTTTTATTTTAAGATAAATAGGATGAAAAGGGGAATGTTCATTGTTTGGGGCATTGTGGCGGTCTTAACTAGTAGGGCCCAGCAGGGCAATGACTTGGATTTACCCAGGGTTGTACTTAAAAAAGACATTCCGTTCACTTTTAGTGAACCGAATTTTCACCATTCGGTCGGAGGACGAAAGATTAAGGAACGTACCAAAGTCACTATGGAATATGACGATACCTACCTGACCATTTCGTTCGAATGTCTGGACGACCCCTATGTTGGCCATAACCGAATCACTGAAGATAATAAGATGTTGGCGGCCCAGGAGGCCTTTGAAATATTCATAAGCAAAGGGCCCTCGGCAAGTGAACAGTACCTTGAAATTCAGATAAACCCCAATGGTGCTGTCTTTTTCGGGAGGGTTACCTACAGATACAAAACCGACAGGGACTATAAATGTGAAAAAATCGACCCTGAAGTCTCTGGCATTGTCCGTAAAGTGACCAGGGATATTGGGAATAACAAATGGAGTGGGGACTTAAAGTTGCCGCTAAAACTATTGGATTATCCTGCAAACGAATCTGGTAATGTATATCGATTTAACCTGTATAGGATCATCCAGAACCATAAGCCAAAAGGCGAACAATGGCGATGTACCTTTGATAGTGCAACTTTTGCTTGTTGGAACAGCACCATGACCCAAATACCACAGTTCCATGTCCCTGACAGGTTTGGAATCTTGGTTTTGAATTGAGTTGGCATATTTGCTCAAATTCTATGATCAATTGTTGTGAATTTTACCTTCAATTGATACTGTCTTCCCGATTCGTGTTCTGGTATCAATGCAAAGGATATTGGTTTTTAATCGGGAAATCCTCATTCGGATGGATTATCGGATTTGAAGTTTTTTGGCAAGATCACATTCCCGGACAAAATCATCTCCTTAACTATTTTGCTATAGGTCCGACCTATGGGAATATTGTGTCCGGCGATGGTTATTTGATTACTTTCAAGGGACACTACTTTATCAATAGCAATGACGTAGGACTTATGGACCCTGACAAAGCTTTTACTGGGTAATTCCTCTGCAATGCTAGAAAGGGATTTGTACATAATGTGTCTTTGGGTTTTGGTATAAAGCAAAATATAGTCTTTAAGGCTTTCAATGAACAGAATATCGCTAAGGTTGATCTTCAACATTTTTTTATTCACCTTAATAAAGATGTAGGGGTCCGGAACAATTGGACGCACGATTTCATTTTTAGTATTCAACTTATTGGCCAATTTGTTGATTGATGTTAAAAAACGCTGATAGGGAATGGGTTTGACCAAGTAGTCAAGCACATCAAAATCATAACTTTCCAAAGCATATTCCCTATATGCGGTGGTTATGATGATCATCGGATGCTCCTTTAGTGTACGTAGAAAGTCAAGACCATTGATCTTGGACATATTGATGTCGAGGAAAATAACGTCGACCTTTGTGTTTGCCAACAGGGGAAGGGCTTCGAGGGCATTGGTATAGGATCCCGATATATACATATGGTCAAGGGTCTTGATATAGGTCTCCAATATTTCTATTGCAAGGGGTTCGTCATCTATGATTACGCAGTTGATCTTTTTCATGGTAAGGGAATTTTTAAGTTGACCAAAAAGTGGTTTTCTTGTGGTGAGGCCTCCAGATTGAAATCGTTACCATACAGCAGTTCCAACCTTCTACGAATGTTCTTAAGCCCTATGCCTGATTTCTTTGGAAATATATGCTCTTTTTCATAACTATTTTTGACCAGAAACCACAGTTCGTTTTCGTTTTTCCTAAAAGTTATGGCAATGTCTATTTTGCCATTGTGCGTTTGTCCGTGTTTAAAACAGTTTTCGACAAATGGGAGGAACAAAAATGGGGGGAGCGCCACATTTTCAAGGTTGCCAATGGTCTCAATTTTATACTCCACTAAATCCCCTCTTCGCATTTTTTCCAGTTCAATGTAATTTCTAACGTAATTTATTTCTTTTGGTAGGGGAACTCTTTTCTTTTTTGTATCGTAAATCACATACTCCATTATCTCGGACAGCTTAAGCACGACTTCTGGGGCCTTTTTGGAATTGTTCAAGGTCAGGGAATAAAGACTGTTCAGGACATTAAAGAAGAAATGGGGCTGGATCTGGGCCTTCAGGAATTTCATCTCGGTTTCCGTTTGAAGTGCCAATAGCTTGTTGTTCTTGTTGAGTTCCAAGACATAGTCGACAGTATACTTGATAGCCGATACCAATCCGATAACGTAAATTTCCCCCAGGGTTATGGTAACGATATGGTTAAAGCTGAACAACTCATGTTTCTCATGAAAACTGGGCAGTGTGCCATGGTATATGAGCCAATTGATTAGACCGGTCCTCACAAAATAATGCAGGGTCAGTAAAAGGGCCAAAAAGAGGATGTATCTTCTATACTTTTTTCCAATGATGAACTTGGGGATCAAGTAATAGATATTTAAATAAGCAAGGATAATATGCAATGGGAATTCCACCAAATTTGATACAAAGGAAGACCAATAGTCACCATGGTAGTTTCCCCACCTGATGGAATTAAAGATATAATACACTACCCAAAAGATGATGTGATATTCAATTTTGATTGATCTGCTGTCGTTCCCAAGTGTACGCAATGCCTGTCTCTTCATTAGCTCAAAATAGACAAAATATTAGGTATACCGTTGTTAAAGGAAACAAAAATCAAGAGGCGGACCGTTGAATTTTAATGGGGCAGCTACAATTGTCCGTCAAAAGCTGCAGTTGGTTACAACATTACTGTCATTTGGATAAAAAAAACCTACAAAAAGTTAAAAACCAATATTTTAGGTATTTGGGACTGTGTTTTAGGTTATTGCTTCTAAATCATTTCCAGTGGTTATGGTGGTCCTCTTGACCTGGCCTTGAAAAGTTAGAATTATGGATGGTACTGGGTTGTTAAAATACATTCGATGAATATGCGATTGTCAAGTATAGATATCTTAAGGGCATTGACCATGTTTTTGATGATTTGGGTCAATGATTTTTGGACATTGAAAGATGTCCCCAAATGGCTTCAACATGCAAAGGTGAGCGAGGATTACTTAGGTTTTTCAGACGTTATTTTTCCCTTGTTCCTTTTCATTGTGGGGTTAAGCATTCCCTTTGCAATTAAAAATCGATTAAAAAAAGGCGACAGCCAAAAGTCCATAGTAGGGCACGTTATTGTCAGATCCTTATCGTTGCTGTTGATCGGGGTCTACATGGTCAATTACGAAACGGCCTATAATGATGGGATTATCATTGGTAAATCTTTTTGGACTATCCTGATGGCGGTTGCCGTGTTTTTGATTTGGACCGATTGGAAAAAAAGCCCTATTCCCCAAAAATTATATGTCCCACTAAAAAGTTTGGGATTTTTGGTTTTAGTGTTTTTGGCATTCATTTATCAAGGAGGTGAGTCCGGTCAATATTGGATGCGTACCCAATGGTGGGGCATATTGGGGCTTATAGGGTGGGCTTACCTTGCCAATGCTTTGGCTTTTCTTTTTGCACGAGGAAGCTTGATTGCGGTGATTGTTCTTTGGGTGGTCTTTAATTCGCTTTCTGTCTTGGGCCAAACCGAAATGGCACCTGAACTCAATGGCGTGCTCCGTTATTTCTCCACCATAGTGGGGGGCACGGTCCCTGCATTTACCACAGCGGGGATGGTTGCTTCACTTGTCTTTATAAAATGGTCCAACAACAATATAGGGCTCACCTATTTCATTTTGGCGGTTATTGGGATAATATGTATAGCCTATGGATTGGGAACACGCCAATTTTGGGGTATCTCCAAATTACGCGGAACCCCTTCCTGGTTAGCCATCTGTTCAGGTATGGGTTTTTTGCTGTTTACCCTCCTACATTTCATAGCTGATAAAAAGAAACGGACCACATGGGCCAAATTTATAGCCCCGGCAGGTACGGCAACCCTAACCTGTTATCTGTTGCCCTATATCATTTATCCACTCCATGAACTGGTAAATTTTAGACTGCCAGAGATTTTGAACACAGGAGCCCTAGGTCTATTGGGATCGCTGGTATTTGCTTACCTGGTAGTATTGCTTACAGGATGGTTGGAAAAGACAGGAATCAAACTAAAACTTTAAAAACACCGCTCACATGATAAAAAAAATAACCCTTTTACTCTTTCTATGCTGTACGACTGTCGCATTTGGGCAATCCCCATTTTCGGTCAATGGGCTTTGCATTGCCGCACCGTCAAAAGTAAAAGTAGATGACTTTGTAGGTTTTATAGAAAAAGACCTTGCGCCGGGAGGAATAAACACCCTAATTCTTAGGGTGGATTTTAATTATGCCTATGAGTCAAGACCAGAATTGCGCGACGATAATCCTCTAAGTAAGGCAGATGTAAAAAAGCTGGTGGCCGCATGTAAAAAACACCATATAAACCTTATACCCCAGGTCAATTTACTGGGGCATCAATCGTGGCATGGAGACTTGGGAAAACTACTGGAAGCCTATCCTCAATTTGACGAAACCCCAAATGTAAAACTGCCGGAAAATTATGAATGGCCAAATCCGGATAGGTTGTACTGCAAAAGCTACTGTCCATTGCATCCACAAGTACATGATGTTGTTTTTGACATCGTGGATGAAATTGTGGAAGTATTTGAAGCAAAAGCCTTTCATGCCGGTATGGATGAGGTTTTCTATCTGGCCCATCCCGATTGCCCACGTTGTCAAGGTAAAGATCCTGCCAAGCTGTACGCCGGAGAAATCAATAAGATCAATGCCCATCTGCAGAAAGGTGGAACGGCACTTTGGATTTGGGGTGACAGGCTTATTGATGGAAAGGACTCTGGCATAGGTATGTGGGAAGGAAGTTATAACCATACGGAACCCGCCATTGACCTAATTTCAAAATCAGTTGTGATTTGTGATTGGCATTACGAAAAGGCAATTCCAACACCTGCTTACTTTGCCATGAAAGGGCTTCAGGTAATTGCCTGCCCGTGGCGAAAACCGGAGGTTGCCGAAGAACAGGTTGCCATGATAGAGGCTTTTAAGGAGAATTCAACCCCAGAGATGGCAGAAAAATACTTAGGGGTAATGCATACTGTTTGGTCTCCAGCAGATGCGTTCTTGGACAACTATTACAATCCAAAATCCGAAGATGACCCTAGGGGCAGCGAAGCGGCATGTCTCAAAGCAATGATTGCAGCGGTAAAAAAAATTAAAATTTGAGGGGATTCGGTTAAACATGGCCATGGCGATTACCTAAAATCACTTCTAATAAAATGGACAAACTCATAAGACCTTTACAGCAATTTGTAATTCCTATAAATCATATATGGTTACTAGGTAAATTAATCCTATTCTTTTGGATTGTATCCCTTTTGGTGCATTGTACCCCAAAAGATGGATTGCCACCAGGGGATCCAGATAACGGAGGGCTTTATCTGCCCGATGATTTTGAGGCTGTTGTGGTAGTCGATAGTCTTAGGGGGAGGGCCAGACACCTAACGGTTAACGACAATGGAGACATTTATGTAAAACTACGATTTCCGAGTGAAAAAGGAGGAAATGCTGCCTTAAGGGACACTGATAATGATGGTAAGGCCGATATCATTGAAGAATTTAATGATTATTTGGATAAAAGCAGTTATGGCACCGAAATGCGAATCAACAACGGCTATCTATACTTTAGTTCGGTTACCCGAGTGTATAGACAAAAACTAACGGACCAATTGGTTCCCGATACCGAGTTGGAGCTGATATTGACAGATACCCAGCCTCCACGGCAACACGATACAAAACCCCTGGCCTTTGATAACGAAGGAAATATGTACACGGTTTTTGGAGCACCATCGGATGCCTGCCAAATCGATGATCGGTCACCATTGTCCCCTGGGATATTCCCATGCCCGTTATTGGAGAAAAGAGGGGGCATTTGGCGCTTCGATGCCAACAAGAAAAACCAATTTCAAGAAGACGGGGAAAAATTTGCTACAGGACTGAGAAGTGTGGTGGGACTGGACTGGAACAATCAGGATAACAATCTGTACGCGGTGGTGCACGGCAGGGATTATCTTCATAGTACCTGGCCAAGGGAATTTACGGTTTGGGAGGGGGCGGTCTTGCCCTCTGAAGTCTTCCTACGATTGAAGGAAGGGGACGATGCGGGATGGCCGTATCACTATTACGATCAAATAAAAGATGACTATTACCTGAATCCGGAGTATGGTGGTGATGGGGACAAGCAAGGAGTTGATAGTGACGAACTAACCCCTCCCGTTGTTGCGTTTCCCGGACATTTTGCACCCAATGATATCCTTTTTTACAAAGGGGACCAGTTTCCAGAACGTTATAAAAATGGGGCATTTATCGCATTTCATGGTTCAACAAGCAGCAACCCATACCCACAATCGGGTTATTTTGTAGGGTTTGTGCCTATGGAAAATGGTATCCCTACGGGTCCTTGGGAAGTATTTGCCGATGGATTTGCAGGGAAAGACATTGTTGTAAACACCAGTGAGGCCGCGTACAGGCCCATGGGGCTGTCTGTAGGCCCTGATGGGTCCCTTTATGTGTCCGATTCAAAGAAGGGAAAAATCTGGCGTATTATGTACAAGGGTCAAAAGACCCAATTTGGGGAAGAACAATTGGCGGGCATGGAAGAACGAAAGAAAACCGCTCCCAATATTAAAACCCCGGTTGAAGGTGAGGATATGGTTGTTTTGGACGATAATCTTGCGGAATACGATAATGAAAACTTGGGCGAGGGAGGAAAACTCTTTAATATGTTCTGTGCCATTTGCCATCAACGTAACGGTTTGGGCAACGACCGTTTCCCACCATTGAACGGCACTGACTGGGTGGTTGGTGACAAAACAAGGTTGATCAATATCATCCTTAACGGATTACGTGGAGAAATCTTGGTCAATGGTAAGTCATATACCAACTACATGCCGAAATTGGATCGGTTAAAGGATGAGGAAATTGCCTTGATATTGACCTATATCCGTCAAAACTTTGGAAATGAGGCATCAGATGTCACCAGGGAAGAAGTGGCCAAGGCAAGAAGGACAAATGCAGAACCAATTGATTGATTCGATCGGTCCATTTTATGGATTCCATATAAGAAGAGATATATTAAATGTAATGAACAAAATCAAAACCTTTCGCTACCATATAGCAACAATGGTCTTTAGTGTTTTCCTATGCTTCACGGCTTGTAAGGAAAAGGAAAGCCATAAACAAAAAACCAAGGTTCCGGAGCAGGAGCCCAAGAACACTATGTACCAAAGCAGTGTTTTTACCCCACCAAATGGATTTCCTTCAGGAATAGAAGGCCCAGCTGTAGATGCCAATGGAACCTTGTATGCGGTCAATTTTGAAAGACCGGGAACTATTGGAAAAGTGGATGCTCAGGGCAATGCCCAACTTTTTGTGGAACTTCCCGATGGTAGCGTTGGCAACGGCATCCGGTTCAATGGCCAAGGAGACATGCTCATTGCTGATTATACCAAGCACAATATCCTGAAAGTGGATATGGACACTCATGAGATCACGGTTTTTGCGCATAACGCACAAATGAACCAGCCCAATGACATTGCCATCATGGACAATGATATACTTTTTGCCAGTGATCCCGATTGGGAAAATTCAAAAGGTCAAATTTGGAGAATCGATACCAATGGGACATTTACCTTGTTGGAAACCGATATGGGCACTACCAATGGAATTGAAGTGAGTCCCGATAACAAAACCCTATATGTAAATGAGTCCGTACAGCGTAACATTTGGGCCTATGACCTTACATCCCAAGGGGAGATAAGTAACAAACGGCTGTTCCATACCTTCAAAGATTTTGGAATGGACGGTATGCGCTGTGATGACCAAGGCAACCTGTACGTCACTAGATATGGCAAAGGCACTATTGTAAAGATTTCACCCAAAGGGGATGTGTTGCAAGAAATACAACTAACAGGTAAAAGAGCTTCCAATATTGCATTTGGAGGATCAAAGGGCACAACTGCTTTTGTAACCCTTCAGGATAATGGCAATGTTGAAACATTTACTGTAGAATCTCCTGGAAGGTCTTTTCACATGATGAACACTAACAGATAATTATACAATTTAAAATGAAGTCCTACAAATTAGTACATCTCCTAACAGCCTTGGTGGTCATCAGTTTTTGGCTTTCAGACCTTAAGGCCCAGGAGTATGATTTGGTCATTAAAAATGGCACCTTGATTGACACGAAAAGTGGATTGAACCAAAAAATGGATGTGGCCATATCCAAGAACAAGATCGCCATGATTTCAGGGAGCATTGCTACAAACAAGGCCAAGAAAGTGATCGATGCTAAGGGCAAATGGGTTGTCCCGGGGCTCATTGATCTCCATGGCCATGTTTTTTTTGGGACTGATGAAAATGCGATGTACAGCGGAGGTAGGTTTAGTGTGGCTCCAGACAATTTTACATTTCGCTCTGGGGTAACCACAATCGTTGATGCCGGAAGCGCAGGATGGCGTAATTTCCATCTGTTCAAAAAGAATGTAATCGACAATTCGGAGACCAGGGTATTGGCATTTTTAAATATTGTGGGCTCAGGAATGAAGGGCGGGGTAGTTGAGCAGAACATTAATGATATGGATCCCAAATTGACAGCAATGACGGTCAATAGGCATCCTGAACTGGTTGGGGTAAAATTGGCACATTATTCAGGGCATGAGTGGGAACCTACCGATCGGGCCGTAGCTGCCGGTACGACTGCCAATGTTCCTGTTATGATTGATTTTGGAGGAAGTACACCCGCCTTATCCATTAAAACCCTGTTTCTGGAAAAATTAAGGCCCGGGGATATTTTCACCCATGCATATGCGTCTCTTCGCAGCCGGGAGCGGATAGTGGATGATCAGGGCAAGGTAAAACCTTTTGCCTTTGAAGCACAAAAGAGGGGGATTGTGTTTGATGTGGGACACGGAGGAGGAAGTTTCGCCTTCTCACAAGCTGTTCCAGCTATTCAACAGGGGTTTAAGCCCAATGCCATTAGTACCGATTTGCATATAGGGAGCATGAACAGCGGTATGAAGAACATGAACAACGTCATGTCAAAATTCCTGAATATGGGCATGACGGTTCCTGAAGTAATTGCCAGTGTTACTTGGCATCCTGCCCAATACATTAAAAAGCCCGAATTGGGCCATTTAACCGTGGGCTCCCTGGCCGATGTTGCCATTTTGAGCCTTGAGAAAGGGAATTACAAATTTGTGGATGTTAGGAACAAGACCCTGCAGGGAGATAGAAAATTTGTATGCCAATTAACCATAAAGGATGGCAAGGTGGTCTATGATCTAAACGGTATGGCCGGGACAAATTGGGAAGATTGAAATGCGAATAAACAAGAACAAAAAACAACATAAAACAAGACTATGAAGCGAAGGGAAATAATCAAACAGCTGGGTGTCGTACCCGTAGCGGGTAGTTTGTTGGCCAGTAATTCAGTGATGGGAGCTACTTTGGGAAATATGGAATCGTTGGTAACAAAACCATTGACCAAAGGCAAGAACATCTATGAATCAATAGGGGTGGATACCATTATAAACTGTAGGGGAACCTTTACCATTTTGGGAGGGTCTACGGAAAGACCAGAAGTTTTGGAAGCCATGGAAGCGGCTTCAGGCTATTTTGTCCAATACGATGAACTGGCCATGGGCATAGGTCAGCGATTGGCCGAATTGACCAAGGCTCCTTGGGGAATGGTCTCTTCAGGTTGCGCGGCCGGCATGAAACATGTTACAGCGGCTTGTGTAACAGGGGGCAATCCAGAAAAGTTGATAAGAATTCCGCACATTGACAACCTCGAAAAAAACGAGGTGATCATACCAAGAAGCTCAAGAAATGTGTATGATCAGGCTATAAGAAACGTTGGGGTTAAGATCATTATGGTAGATACTCCAGAAGAACTCAGAAATGCCATTACTTCAAGAACGGCCATGATCTATATTATGACTGGGAGGAACAATGAGACGGGGAAACCACTTTCCCTTGAGGTCATCAGCCAAATAGCCAAACCGCACAACATACCTATTTTGGCCGATGCAGCTGCAGAAAACCTAAGTATTCCCTGCGTACATCTTGAAAGAGGGGCCACCGTGGTGGCTTACAGTGGTGGAAAAGCCATATGTGGGCCACAATGCGCAGGGTTACTTTTGGGAGATAAAGACTTGCTCATGGCGGCATGGCAGGCCAGTGCTCCCCATCACGGGCCGGGCCGGGACAATAAAGTGGGCAAGGAGGAAATGTTGGGCATGTTGGCCGCGGTCGAGGCCTGGACAACACGCGATCATGACAAAGAATGGGATACCTGGATGGGTTGGTTGGATGAAATATCCGCCAAACTAACCAAAATTGAAGGGATTTCAAAAGAAGTTAGAATGCCCACAAGCTTGGACAACAGAACTCCCCGATTGATCTTAAAATGGGATCCCGATAAACTTCATATCACAGGAGAACAATTGGCGGAGGAAGTGGCCAGAAACAAACCCAGAATCGCCATAGGGGGATGGAGTAGGGGGGAAAGCACTTCTATCTCTATTACTCCAAGCCAAATGAGACCGGGCAATGCCAAAATAGTGGCAGACCGTCTGTACAATATATTGGTTCAGGAGCGTGAGCCCATTTCAGATGAAATGGAAACTGCCAGCCAGAACATTTCAGGACATTGGGAAGTGAAGGTAGAATTTTTTACCAGTACGAGTTCCCATAGATTTTTCTTGGAGCACAACGGGAATTGGATCACTGGAACACACACCAGCGATTATGCCATGCAGGAGATCATAGGTATGGTAGAGGGGGATGAAGTGGTTCTTAGAAGTAACTACAGGGTTCCTGGCAATTCCATAAATTTTTGGTTCATCGGAAAAATATCCTATGGAAATCTTGAAGGATCCGTGTTTCTCGGAGAATATTTGACCGCAAAGTTTAGTGCTGAAAAATTATCGTATCAACATTCCCATAAAAAGTTGATGGTTCCCGGAGGGCCACCTTTGGCAACATAAAACATAAACCCTAGTATAACAATTACAGATACACACCTTATAAATAGAACATAATGGAAACTAATACAACAAGAAGAGCATCATTCAAAAGAATCGGAATCGGTTTGGCCGCATTATTTGGCGTCGGTTCAACGGTTAGTGCCAGGGCCATGGCAAATGGGTCCAAAGACAAAAAAGAAGTAGTAGGCGATGTTGTCACCGATCAAGACGTCCCATTGTTTTCCGGGGCGGTCAAACATGGAAATACCCTGTACGTTGCTGGCAAAGGTGCCCATGTGGAACCTTTTGAGATCAAGGCCCATACGGAAATTGTATTGAACGCGCTGGAAAGGGAACTTAAGAAACATGGTTCATCAATGGACAAGGTTCTCAAGGTAAATGTGTATTTGGCGGACCTGAACGATTACCATGCCATGAACGAGGTCTACAGGGGAAGGTTCGGAAAGAACCCTCCCGTTAGAACCACCGTCGCCACTTACGGAGGGGTGCCCGGAGATTCATTGGTTGAAATCGACTGTATTGCCGCCTTGGATTAACGAACAATCTTTCGGAACCTAAACACTTTACCATGAAGTTTTTGTTTAAACTGAATGTTGTCTTAATACTTCTGGGTTTGATATCCTCAAACCTTTATGGACAGACAATTCCAAAGGAAGAGCTTGTTTTTTTGACCTCGGAATGGAAAGGGGAACGCTTTGACGATGGTCGCCCCAAGATTCCGGATGATTTGTTGGAACGTGCTCGAAATATTGGAATAGACGATGCATGGACCGTATTGAAAAATGGAGGTTACACGAACCAATTCGAAGGTAACTGGAAAATGGTGCACCAAAACGTTCCGGTCGTGGGACGAGCACTGACGGCCATGTTCATGCCCAGTAGGCCCGATGTGGAAAAGAACATCAAGGAAAGGGGCATAAACCAGCATGGGAGAAAGGGAAACACCAATTCGTGGCCCATAGAGATGCTCTCCCAGGGTGATGTGTATGTTGCGGACGGATTCGGTAAAATAGACGCTGGCACCCTAATGGGAGCAACTTTGGCAACATCCATATACAGTAAATCAGGCACCGGGGTAGTATTTAATGGCAGTTCCCGTGATCTTAAATCCATAAAGGAAATAGAGGGATTCAATGCATTTGTTCGTGACTTTCATCCTTCTTTCCTGGAGGAAATGGTGGTGATGGGACTTAACGTTCCCATAAGAATGGGCAATGCCATTGTACTTCCCGGTGACCTTGTGATAGCTGAGGAAGAAGGTGTGCTCTTTGTGCCCGCACATATGGCTGAACAAGTGATTTCCATCGCTGAATTTGTTGCCCTAAAAGACATTTTCGGATTTGAGATGGTAAGGTCAAAAAAATATACTACAGGTGAAATTGACAGTAAATGGACCGAAAAAATTAAGGAAGATTTTATCAATTGGCTCCGTAATAAGCCCCAGTTGGGTAAAATGACCCGTGCCGAACTTGACAAAGTATTGAGTAAAAGAACTTGGTAAAGTAACGATCAATCATAAAATATGAATGCTAAAACCAACCATATTATCATTTATTTCTGTTTAGCCCTCTTTGTGTTTTCTGGCTGTGAAACCAGTAAGAAAGAAGAAAAGAAGGTAAAGTCAGAACAAACCTTGAAAATGAAAAAACCAAAAGTGGAAGATGTTGAGGTGGCCGTGGAAACCTTTCATAAAACCATGATTGTGGCCCGAGCCGATGTAATGGACAAATTGTGTTCGGACAAGCTTATATATGGCCACTCCAGCGGACTAGTTCAAAATAAGGAAGAGTTTATTGATGACCTTGTAAATGGTTCCTTTGACTTCAAGTCAATAACAACACCCGAGCAGACCATAACCCTTTCAGGAAACACGGCTGTTGTACGGCATATATTTCAAGCCAGTGCAATCCATGAAGGGGAACCTGTGGAAATCAGGATTGGGAACCTACAGGTGTATCAACTTTCCGATAATGGAAAATGGTTGCTTCTGGCAAGACAGGCGTACAAATTATAACCTAGCATTAAAAATGGGAAGACTAAAAACGAACCAAACTTTTAAAAAAAATACATCTACTGTTTTCTTGTTTTATCACCCCAATGCGTAATTGGGCAAAAAGTACGCTAAGCCTGTTTTAATGGCAGAGTACACCTAATGGTATTTACGGACGGGATGATGTGGCATTTGAGGTATTCACGGAACTCAACGAATATGTGTTAAAGAAAATCCTCTTGATGTAAATTCTAACATACCAAAAAAGGGTACAAAAGTACCTTGACTATAGTAATTAAATTAAAAAAAGAGTAGTAGTTGCTGGGGTTGGATCCTTTGTGGCCAGATAATTTGAATAATGTATACTTAAAATGGGATTTTGTAACATACTAAAGTCAATAATATTGTTTTTGTGCAAGCCAATCTGTCTGGTTGGATTCTACTATATATTTTTTGCCGTATCGCTTTCCGCCCAAAACCAACAAAAAGATTCTATCACTAGCTTAGAGGAGGTGATTTTGACCGAACAGGAAATCGAGAAAAAAGCTTTGGGCATTACCCCGGCAAATCGTATTGGCTTGAGTGACATACAAAGGCACAGCCCTTTGGATGTTGTATCCACTATCAATCAAATTCCTGGAGTGTACTTGCTTTCCGGGGCCTTGAACACCAACCGGATAACTATTCGGGGCGTTGGCGCACGTACGCCCTTCGGTACTGATAAACTTCGTCTTTATTTCAATAATATTCCAGTGACCAACGGAACAGGTTTTTCGACCATTGAGGCCTATGATCTAGAAAATATTGGAGGCATTGAAGTGATCAAAGGACCCAAAGGCACTGCTTTTGGAACCAATCTTGGAGGTGCTATTATTCTCAATACCAAGCCCCCCCATGTTGGAAGAACATTTTTGGACAATTCAACCACATTCGGATCATACCATATGTTCAAGAACAATTTGTCCTTCAGACATTCAGAAAAAAAATTCGACCTCAGCCTCAGCTATAACCATCTAAAAACAGAGGGGTATCGCCAGAACAATACATTTGAGCGTGATGGTCTATTGCTCACTTCCTCAGTTGGGCTTGGGGATCATGATGAGATTGGTTTTTTGTTCAACCATATCGACTACACTGCCCAAATTCCCAGTTCCCTGGGTCTGGATGAATTTAAAAGTAATCCAACGAATGCCGCGGCGAACTGGTTGGCCGCAAAAGGGTTTGAGTCCAATGCATACACTTTGGCGGGCATTACCTACTCCCATGTTTTTCAAGGGGGGGCAAAAAATAGCACAAGCATATTCTATTCATACTTGGATCATTACGAGCCACGCCCCTTTAACATTTTGGATGAATTCACCAATGGTTTTGGATTAAGGTCAATTTTTAAGGGAAGGTTGTTCGGTGAGAGTTTTACCCTGGGAGGTGAGCTTTACAGAGACGAGTATCATTGGGGCACATTTGATAACTTATATGAACAGAACCAAGGAATGGGCAGTCTTAAAGGAGATCGGCTAAGTTCAAACCTTGAATTCCGTGGACAATGGAACATCTTTGGGTCCATTGCGTTTGACTTGACGGATCAACTTGTGGGCCAATTTGGTTTAAACCTGAACAAAACCACATATGATTTTAGGGATTTGTTCCATATAGGGAGCGAAAACACTTCGGCCAAACGTAGTTTCGACCCGATTTTGACCCCAAACCTTCAGGTCCAGTACCAATTGAAAAATGGATCACTCTACTTAGGGCTCAGTAGGGGGTTTTCCAATCCAGGGCTTGAGGAAACGCTTACTCCCGACGGAGTTATCAACCCTGACATAGCTCAGGAAAAAGGCATTAATTATGAACTTGGAGGGACTATTTGGCTATTGGGTAGGACCATGAGTGTCAAAGCGGCCCTCTATCATATGCAGATCAAGGATTTATTGGTGGCCCAACGAATTGGTGAAGATCAGTACATAGGTAAAAATGCGGGGAGAACACGACATCAAGGAATGGATTTGGATGCAAGCTATACTTTTACCCTTTCAAGTACATTGGCGGTCAAACCTTTTGTTGCCTACACATTCAGTGATCACAAATTTGTTGAATTTATTAGTGGGGACAACGATTATGGGGGCAATCCACTTACGGGAGTACCCAAACATCGGATCAGCTCAGGGCTGGATATTGTACATCCAAAAAGTTTGGCCCTGCGGGTTTCGTACCAATATGTTGATGACATTCCGCTCACCGACAGTAATTCCCTCAGCAGTGAGGCATACCATGTTTTCAACGTTTCCACCAACTATTCAATAGATTTTTCCGACCATTTTCAGCTTGTTCTGAATTATGGTCTCAATAACCTTTTTGATGCCAAATATGCAGGGTCGGTCCTGATCAATGCAGTAGGTTTTGGAGGAAGGCAACCCAGGTATTTTTATCCTGCTAACCGGTTCAACCATTACGGAAGAATAGGACTGACATATTCATTTTAAAAGAAGTTTAACTAAAAACCGCATAAACTATACATATATGAATTTAAAAAAACTATTTACCCGACCGATCATTGGACTGTTGTTTGGCCTTTTGGCCACGCAGTCATCGTTCTCACAAAAGGACACTGAGCATGTTATCATCGGTTATGTTGGTGGTTATAATGGCAATGTTGTGGAAGCGTCCAAAATAGAGGCCAAGAGGCTCACCCATATCAACTATGCCTTTGTTGACATCAAGGACAACCTGGCCTGGTTGCACAACGAAAAGACAGATACGGTCAATTTTAGAAAGCTCAATGCGCTGAAAAAGGTAAACCCGGACCTTAAAATAATGATCTCCGTGGGAGGTTGGACCTGGAGCAAGAACTTTTCCGATGCCATGCTCACCGACGAATCGACATTGAAGTTTGCGCAAAGTGCCGTGGATATAGTTGCCAAACACAATTTGGACGGCGTGGACATTGATTGGGAATATCCGGGGATGAAAGGGGACAACAATGGCTACCGTCCGGAGGATCGAAGGAACTACACCAACATGTTCAGGCATTTACGTGAGCAGCTTGATGCCCTTGCGCGAAAAACAGGAAAAGAATACCATGTTACTACCGCCATTGGGGGATCCAGGGAATTTTTGCAGCACACGGAAATGGAAGTGGCCCAAAAATATCTGGACTATATCAACTTGATGAGCTATGACTTTGACAATACCTATGACAATATGTCTTCGCACCACTCCAACCTGTTCGCCCCTAAAAACATGCCCTATCTCTATTCGGCCGATGTCTGTATAGAAAACTTAAAGCGGGTCGGGGTCGATCTATCAAAAGTGGTTATGGGCATTGGGTTCTATGCCAAAGGAAAAATCGTGGCCAGTGACGACAATGATGGACTGTACCAAATACCCGTTCGTCCTCGGTATGGAGGGGGCTTTTCCTATATCAAGGACAGTTTGGTAAATAAAAAAGGCTATCTGCGGTACTGGGATGATATATCCAAAGCACCCTATCTGTTCAATAAGGAGACCAAACACTTTATTACCTATGACGATGAGGAATCCGTAAAGATAAAATGTGATTACATCAAAGATCATGGGCTTGCGGGAGCCATGTTCTGGACCTATTTCAGCGACCCAAAACTGTACCTACTCAAAGTGTTGAACAAAGAATTGGATGATTGATCCAGCAAACAAAACTTGGTGGACTGATCAAAAAAAAGTTGACCATATCATCTTTAGAATACAGATAAAACCATTATAAATGAAAAAACTATCAACTTTATTTTTAGCCTTTATAAGTACCTCGATCACCCTTTTGGCACAGGTGGATGAAAAATTAAAAGAAGATATCCGCAATACGGGCTACCTGCACAACAGCCCTTTGCCCCTGGACCATAGCAAGTCGTTCGAAACCTTTGGGCTGACCAAGAAAGTACTGAGAAGTGACCTTTACCAGGATATGGAAAGTTTGGAAGGATGGTCCCATAAAGGGATCGGAGGTGTCGCGCTCACCGATGAAAGGAGCAAATCGGGGAATAAAAGCCTACGACTCTCGGCACCTACCACCTACCCCCAATTTTTAGGTTGGGGACTTGGCTTTGGTACTTCTTTGGCCAGTTTTGATGTGGGTGGCCAAAATTGGGAGAAGTATAACCGAATCCACCTCTACATCTATCCGGATTGTGAGGGGGACCGAAGCATTTACCTCAACCTATATGTGGAAAACGATGGAGAAATTAAGGTTCCGGACAAATATGGACGCGAAGGTTACCACGAAATAAACCTTATCAACGGTCAATGGAACGAGGTCTTTGTGGAGATGACGGAACTTCCACGCGACAAGGTGAGCAAGCTCAAATTTGCCATTGAGGTTTTTGGAAAAGAGCTCACCATGGGAGAAACGTTGAATTTTGACATAGACGCGGTCTCCCTACAGACCATCGAGAACCCTGAAGTTGTTAGTGGGTGGCAGCCTGCCCAAGACCGTATTGTCCATTCCACAACAGGGTATCGTCCCCAAAGCAATAAATCGGCCATTGTAAGGGTAAAGGATCATAATAGGAAATTCTACCTATTGGACAACGCCACCAACAGGGTTGTCCATGAAGGGGTCGTGGACAAAAAAAAGACTCCTATTGGAAGTTTTGAAACTGTTGATTTTAGCGACTTCAAGCAAGAAGGACAGTATATTTTGCGTGTTGGAGAAGTTACCACCAAGCCGTTTTACATCCACCAAGATGTTTGGGAGGATTCTGCCTGGAGGGTGCTCAATTTTATTTTTTGCGAGCGATGTGGTTACCCGGTTCCGGGCAAACACGGGGCCTGCCATGCCGACTTGAATGGTACCTACAATGGAAAGGTGTTCCCTGCAAATGGGGGATGGCACGATGCGGCCGATATGTCCCAACAGACCCTGCAAACAGGTGAATTGGTCTATTCGTTGATGGAAATGGCCAAACGGGCCAAGGAAAAAAAGAACAAACAACTATATCTCAGGATGATGGAAGAGGCCAAATGGGGTCTGGACTATATCATGAAGACCCGCTTGGGAGACGGGTTTAGGGCCCAAACATGGGGAACCAACCTGTGGACCGATGGATTTATCGGCACCAAGGACGATTCAACGAGGAGGCGTAAGATAAGGGTACACGACAGGGCTTTTGAAAACTTTGTTTTCTCAGGTATAGAGGCCTATGCAGCCATGATGATCGACAATGACGAAATGCTGAAGGAGAATTTAAGGAAGATCGCCAAAGAAGACTTTGCCTACGCCAAGAAAAGGTTTGATCGTCTTGGATTTAATGAACTGAGCGGCGGCGGAGGCGGTGACCATGCAGCTATGGCTTCCAACAGTCAATATATGGCCAATGTTTCCTATAGCGCCAGTTTAATATATAAACTCACAGGCGATGATTACTATGCAGCAGAAGCTGCCAAGGCCATTCGATATACTTTGGACTGCCAGCGCACCCAGCCCCTTAAGGACAAGAATAAATTGCGGGGGTTCTTTTATCGGGATTTAAACAGAAAGTCCATTGTCCATTACACGCACCAGTCTCGGGATTTTATTTTTATGCAGGCACTCACCACACTTTGTAAGACTCAGCCAGACCATCCCGATTACCCTAGATGGAAGGCCGCTATAGAAATGTATGGGGATTACCTGAAGACCACCATGAAATATGTGCAACCCTATGGGATGGCCCCAAGTGGGGTGTACCATGTGGATGAGGTAAAGGACTCCCTCAATTTTTATAGGGTGCAAGTGGGGATATCCAAGGGAGCGGCAAAAGATTACAAGGAACAATTGGAAAATGGGTTTAAACTGGATTCCGAACATTACCTACGGGCATTCCCCGTTTGGTTTTCCTTTAAGGGCAATGCTGCGGTGCATTTGTCAACGGGCAAGGCAGCGGCCCTTAGCGGTAAATTTTTGAACGACCCTGAATTGTTGGATATCGCCGAACAACAGTTGTTTTGGATCGTGGGAAAAAATCCTTTTGGTCAGTCGCTAATTTGGGGAGAGGGAAGTAATTATCCCCAGCAATATACGGCCCTCATAGGTGAGACGGTTGGTGAGATCCCGGTGGGAATGCAGTCCAAGTTCAATGGTGATGAGCCATATTGGCCCCAGTTCAATACGGCTACCTATAAGGAGGTCTGGAACTCCTCGGCAACCAAATGGCTGTCGTTGATAGCAGAATTTTAGTAACAAATAGATGATAGCCATGAATAGCGTAAACGTACTGTGCCAATTAAGATATGTTCTGGTTTGTTCAATGCTGCTTCTGAGCAATGTTATGCCTGCCCAAGAGTCCAAGGCGAGGGTGATGGTAATATTTGCACATCCAGATGAAGGCGAGATATATACCGGTGGTATATCCGCACTATATACCCAAGCTGGGCATGAGGTGAAGTTCCTGTCCGTTACCAATGGCAATGCGGGGCATTATTCCATGCAGCCGGGTCCATTGGCCAAAAGGAGGTTGAACGAGGCCATGCAGGCAAAGGAAATTTTGGGCATTTCAGATTATCAGGTAATGGACTACGATGATGGAAAATTGAAAAATTCAGTTAAGGTCCAAAAGGAAATCGCAAATATAATAACCGATTGGTCACCACAGATAATCTATACGTTTTATCCAGCTATGGGTGGTCATAATGATAATATGGCCGTTGGTTGGATAGTCCGTGACGCCCTAAAATTTCTAGATTCCGATAAGATTCCCGTGGTGATGTACATGAGGGATTTTTTCACCATCAAACTTTCCCATACACCGGATTTTGCGGTGATTATAGACGATGTATGGGATAAAAAACTAGAGGCATGCGCCGCTCATGTCTCACAAGTAGGCGAGGCAATTCCCCACGCATTGGGAATTTTGGAAAAGGTCAGGGACGATGAACAAGCACAATTCGATCTTATGTTCAGTAGGACATATCCTTATAGCGAACCTGTTTTTGCAGTGAGAAAGACACTTGAAAAATGGTATGGCAAGAAAAAGGCCTCTCGAGCGAATTTCGTGGAAGCCTTTGAAATAGCGGAATATGGTAGGCAGATAACCAACGAAGATGTCTATGGACTGTTACCTTTGAACGGGTCGGTAAATAGTTATACGGTTTCGGGGACCACGGAATGGTTGGACACCGGAATCCATGTGGATGCGAACAGTGAAATTGAATTTGAAGCGGAGGGCAAGGTAATTTGGGATGTGTCCGGAATGTACCATAGTTCGCCCAATGGAAATGCTCCCCAAATAGGGATTGGTAAACTACCTGTCAACAGTACTGGTGGAGGAGCATTGATTGGAAGAATCGGTGAGTCCCCGGAAAACGTATTCTTTATCGGAAGAAAGAAAAAAATACATTCCTCTGTTTCTGGTCGGATCTATTTAGGGATAAATGATGAAGATTTTACCGATAATGACGGGGAATTTAAGGTCTGGATACACCGCTAAAACCAAAAGTGCCATAATAGTGTAACCTATGAAAGTATGATTAAATGCCATCGTGATACGAAAACGGGATATCATATTTCTAAAAAAACATAAAATATCATGCAAAAAAATGTAAGACCCATAAACACCATGTTCAAAAACAAACTGTTCCTGCTCCTAGTTTTTTTTGCTTTGGCCAGGGTGCATGCCCAGGACGGTATCGGTGTTTTTGAAGGAAATCTGGACGTTGGCACCGTTAGGCATAACGGAGCTGTTTTTTATGACTCAAATACCCAAAAATATGTAGTTAGGGCCAGTGGGGCCAATATGTGGGGGGATACGGACAATTTCCATTACCTATGGAGGTCCATACAGGGTGATTTCATTATTAGGGCGCAAGTGGAGTTTTTGGGCCCAGGGGTAAACGAGCACAGGAAACTGGGATTAACAGTCAGGAACGGACTCCACAGCGGTGCGGCCATGGTAAACGCCACTGTTCATGGCGGTGATGGTCTAACGTCATTACAATATAGATTGGCTGATGACGATGAGACCAAAGAAGTCCAATCCGCTGATAACGCACCAACGGTCATTCAATTGGAAAGAAGGGGAAACCTCTTTATTATGTCCACCGCAACGTTTGGCGTGCCGTTGACCAGTGTACAGCAAGAGGTTAGTTTGAATAATGAAGTTTATGTGGGACTATCACTTTGTTCCCATGACGCGGATGTTGTTGAAACGGCTATTTTCAAAAACGTTAGGATCATAAAACCCGTTAAGGAAGATTATGTGGCCTACAGCGATTATTTGGGCAGTCGTCTTGAGATTATGGATGTGATTACCGGGGACCGGAAAGTACTCCTGAATTCGGCCCATAGCATCCAGGCCCCCAATTGGACGGTCGATGGGAAGTTGATATATAATTCCAATGGTATGCTTTATGCATATGATCAGCAGAACGGGAAAGTAGAAATGATCCAGACCGGCTTTGCAATACGGAATAATAATGACCATGTGCTGAGTTTTGACGGAAAATATTTGGGAATAAGCCATCATGATGGCGAGGACAATGGTGATTCGGCGATTTACTACATGCCCGTTGACGGAAGCACCAACCCCGTAAGGGTTACCCAAAAAGGTCTCGGGGCGTCCTATTTGCACGGATGGTCCGCTGATGGCAAGAAAATGGTCTTTACAGGACGGAGAAATGGAAAATACGACCTCTACCAGGTAGATATTTCAACGCAAAAGGAAAAGCAATTGACAGATACTGCTGGCCTGGACGATGGATCGGAATATGCCCCAGATGGGGAACAGATCTATTTTAACTCTGATAGGACAGGGACCATGCAGATTTGGAAAATGAAGGCAAATGGAAAAGATCAAACACAGTTGACCTTTGATCAATGGCACGATTGGTTTCCCCATGTGTCACCGGACGGAACTAAATTATTATGGATTTCCTTCCCTAAGGAAGTTGCTTCAAACGATCATCCATTCTATAAGCATTGCCTATTAAGGACTATGCCCATAGGAGGGGGCGAACCCAGGGTGGTTGCATATATCTACGGCGGTCAAGGAAGTATTAATGTGCCTAGTTGGTCTCCAGATGGCAGATATGTGGCCTTTGTGACAAATTCGGACTAATCCATACGAATGCCCAAGTCCATAATTCTCTGTGCTAAGATTGTTTCCAGGCCCTCCATTTTTGGACAGAATGTAGCCTCTATCAGATAAGTTGAGTTCTATGCCCAACTTTTTCTTAGCATTTGTTTTTTTGTTTGAAGTATTGCCCAACTTATAGGGTTATGGGAAACGCTTGGGAATTTATTGTAGTTGGAATCACTTCAAACACTTGTTCCTTTTTTGGGACATCGTTGACTGTTGTTCGACATCCACTTTAAGAAAAACCCCAGGAACCTCTTTTAATATTACCCTAGGCTATTGTTATGGGATACATATTACACTTATTTCCGGAAACCGATATCATTTTCTCCAACCACTGACGAACCACATTTTTAGGGTATTCGGCTCTATCAGGAAATCATAGCCACAAAAGCTCAAGGATCAATAAACGTTGGTTTTTCAGGACTAGAAAAAATTACAGACTAACGGTCTCGCGTATAAGTAGTAGCTGATTTCTACTCATTAACCTTTCAGTTTTACACTAACCTTTGTATTATGTTCATAATTTCGTTTTGTCACTTAAACCACTATTACTCACTCACATTGTTGTACGCTGACTTTTCTCTACTTTCAACAATTCTACATTTTTCAAATTCCATTTCAGGATAAGCTTCATTTGCCCATTCACTTAACTGTTTCAACACTGGTAAAAGCCCAACTGCCTTTTCGGTTAGTGAGTATTCAACTCTTGGTGGAATTTCAGCAAACGACTGTCTTAAAAGTAATCCATCATTTTCCAATTCTTTTAATTGATTGGTCAGTACTTTTTTTGAGATTGTTGGTATAAGTGCATTTAACATTCCAAAACGCAGTGAACCGTTAGATAATAAGTATAAAAGAATTGGCTTCCATTTATTTCCAATTATGTTCATCGTATGCACAAGTGAACAAGCATTTGGGTTGTCTATATATTTTCTTGCCATTAGTTACTTTTTGGTTACCACTATTTGCCCAAATCAAAACTCAATAGTTTCTTTTTTAAACTAATAATAGTTTCTTTGCGACACAAATGTAATAAAAATTTAAAATGAAAAATGTTTTTATAATAAACGGACATCAAAAATATCCATTTTCCGAGGGAAGATTAAACGCTAGTTTGACTGAGAAAGCTGAGAGTTACTTTAAAAGTAAAGGCTACAACATCAAAAAAACTTCTATGGAAGATAATTATGATATAAATGAGGAAATCGAAAAATTCAAATGGGCGGATGTTGTCTTTTTTCAAACGCCTTTAAACTGGATGGGGGTAAGTTGGTCATTTAAAAAATATATTGATGAAGTATTTTCTATGGGTATGATGGGTGAAATGTCTGATGGTGACGGTAGAAGCAAGGAAGCACCAAAGAAGAATTACGGATTAGGAGGAAAGCTAAAAGGAAAGTATATGATGTCAGTAACGGCAAATGCACCAAAAGAAGCTTTTAACAATCCAGAGGAAACATTTTTTAATGGAATTAGTGAAGATGATCTGCTAAAACCAATGCATCTTAATTTTAAGTGGTTTGGATTTGAATCCTTACCTACGTTTATGGCATATGATGTAATGAAGAACCCTGAAATTGAAAGTGATTTTAAACGCTTTGGAGGGCATTTAAAAAAGTACTTCTAGTTTATGTATACCAAGAGGAATTATTCTATTAAAGTGATGGTTCTGTGGACACGCAGATACATCTATAAATTTTTGATTATAGCCACTGTTCCAACCACCTTTTATGCTGTCTTAGATTGGAAGTTTTTAAACCTGCCCTGGTTGCCCATTGCTTTGGTAGGTAGCGCTTTGGCATTCATTGTTGGTTTTAAAAACAATGCTTCGTACGACAGATTATGGGAAGCAAGAAAAGTTTGGGGTGGAATTGTCAATACCTCTCGCTCTTTTACTATGATGGTAAATGACTTCATTGTCAATCAAAAAAAAGAAAATGGGCTATCCGAAAAAGAATTGTTTAAAATTAGAAAAAACATAATCATGAGGCATATAGCTTGGATGACTTCACTTCGTCATGCTTTAAGAAAGCCAAAATCATGGGAAATGTCGACGATAAATTCTTCAGACAAAGAATACATGAAAGATGTTGATATAAATGAAAGAAAATTTACGCTCGAGGAAGAATTGGAAGGTTATCTGTCAGATGATGAAATGCAGCATGTAATAAAACAACAGAACAAGCAAGGAGCTTGTTTGAATTTGCAATCAAAAAAGTTACGAGAGTTAAAAGAGAAAAACCTTATTTGGGAATTCGCCCATTTAGAAATGGAATCTTTACTAGTCGAAATGTTTACGCTACAAGGAAAAGTCGAACGAATTAAAAACTTTCCCTATCCTAGGCAATTTGCCACTCTCAATTTATTCTTTGTTTGGATTTTTATTCTTCTACTTCCATTTGGAGTAATGCCTGTTTTTGATGAAATAGGACAAGGAATCATTGGGCAATATGGTTCAAACAATCCTGCTATCGAATTTATAGGTACACATTTTGTTTGGTTGGCAATTCCATTTAGTGTCATTATTTCTTGGATATTTTTTACAATGGAACGTATAGGAGAGGTTTCTGAAAATCCCTTTGAAGGAATTGCAAACGATACGCCAATAACAAGTATTTCTAGAGCAATAGAAATTGATATCCGACAGATGATAATGGATGACCCAAATACAATTCCATCTCCAATAAAAGAACAGAAAAGTATTTTAATGTAAAAAATTATGAATAGACCAACTCCAAAACACACAGCTCCAGAATTATCTTTTCCATTGTTGGATGGCAATAAATGGGAATTAAGGAAACAAAAGCCAGATAGTTTTACTCTAATCGTTTTTTATAGAGGTTTACATTGTCCACTGTGTAAAAAGTATCTTAAGCAGTTGCAGGAACTTTTGCCTGACTTCAAAGATAGAGGTGTGAACGTTGTTGCAGTAAGTATGGATACTGAAAAAAGAGCAAGACTTTCTCGTCAAAAGTGGGAATTGCCTATTCTTACTTTGGGTTATGAACTTTCTGAAAATACAGCAAGAGAATGGGCATTGTACTTAAGCGCTGGTGTGAAAGATGGTGAACCCAATGTGTTTAGTGAACCTGGTCTTTTTTTAATTGACAATACTAACAATGTTTATTATTCTGCAACCAATAGTAACCCTTGGGGAAGGCCATATTTAGCCTCATTTGTAAAAGCCGTAGATTACATTGTGCAGTCTGGTTATCCAGCAAGAGGTGAAATGCTATAAATTAAATGTTATGGACACAAGGGCAAAAGGACGATTAATAAGGCTGGCAGAGCAAGAAATTCCGATACATAAATATTTTGGTTTGAAAGTTGAAGTTATTGAAAAGGAATTTATAAAAGTAAGAGTGCCTTTTAGAAAAGATTTAGTAGGTGATATTCGCGCTAATCATTGGCATGGTGGAATTATTGCTACAATTTTAGATTCTGTTGGTGGTGCTATTGGTATAGCTAATTTTAATACGCCTAAAGATAAATTATCAACAATAGACTTGAGAGTTGATTATTTAAGATTTGCAGATGGAAAAGATTTAATTTTTGAAGGAAGGTTGGTCAGAATGGGAAATCGAATTATGGTAACTAAAATGAAGGCATTCCAAGAAGATGTATTAGTTGCAGAAGGAAAAGGTGTCTATAATTTTATTCGAGTGTGATTTTTAGCTTGCGTACAACGATGGTATATACTCAGGTTGCTGAAGCTGCTTTACTGAATGTTGTTAGTCGTTTTGACGATCAAAGCGGTCCCAAAAAAATGGCTATTTTAAAGGACAGTTTAAAATTCAGAGAACTTTAGGGCAGCGGAGTTCTATTCCAGGTCTCTTTTAGTAGTTTCGCTAATTTACCTTTCATGATACAGTATATGAACATCCATTATTCGGTCAACCCCGTTGACTATTAAAAAGTGACCGCGGCAGGATTGTTCCACATCCTTTGCGGTCCTTCCTGAAAATGCAAACAAGCATCGCTATCGCACTGCAGTTTTGTATTTCCTGCTCACTTATGAAAAAAAAGTTTTCAATGTTCGCAAAAAATACAAAACCCTGCATTTTCATACAGGGTTTGCGCTTTAAGTGACCGCGGCAGGATTCAAACCTGCAACCTTCTGAGCCGTAATCAGATGCGCTATTCAGTTGCGCCACGCGGCCTAATATTTTCTTTTCTCCACCTTCTTCCGGCTGCCGACTTCAAGTATTTTTCTCTCTTTCTTGCCTCCGTTCTGGTTTCAAAAGTTTCAGTATGAACCACTTCCCATGGTGTACATGATTTAGTGGATTCGGCTTTCCCTTGTTATGTTCTTTTAACCTTCTTTCAATATTAGTGGACATTCCAACATAATATTTTTGAAAACCAGTACTGTAAAGAACATAAACATAAAACATATTGGCTGTTTTATGCGCCCCGCCCTAACGTGCCGTCCGGTACGGGCGGGCACGCGGCCGTAAATGGGGTGCAAATATATTTCTTTTTACCTTTACAACAAAACCCCTTTATCCAAAAATAATATGGATTTTCAGGCCTTTATCCGGGATGTGGAAGACTTTCCAAAACCTGGCGTAACTTTCAAAGACATCACTCCACTTTTAAACAATCCCGAGGCACTGAACAAGGCATGTGAATCCCTGCTTTCTATGTTGGAGGGTTTATCCATAGATAAAGTGGTTGGTGTGGATAGCCGAGGGTTTATATTTGCGCCTATGCTGGCATCAAAACTTGGGGCCGGATTTGTCCCAGTACGGAAAAAAGGGAAACTGCCTTACAAAACCCTTGCCGAGTCTTATTCCTTGGAATATGGAGTGGATGCCCTTGAAATTCATACGGACGCTATAAGCAAAGGGGAAAAAGTACTGGTTCATGATGATGTGTTGGCCACTGGTGGTACCGCTAAAGCCGTTTGCAAGCTGGTTGAACAATTGGGAGGGGAAGTGGTTCAGTGTAATTTTTTGATTGAACTTAGCTTTTTAAACGGGGCTGAAAAACTGAACGGATACCCAATCAAATCCTTGTTGCACTATTGACCCAATGCCCGTGTAGTAACAAAATAACGCCACCCTATGATGGCCAATTGTAGTTTGGACGCTTTGGCAGGATCCAATCCCTTTTTGGTGTAAGACGGTAGTATGGCCTTGTTGATTTTTGCCAGAACTTTGTAGAACATCGCTTCAAGTGTTGGTGCTACAAATATAACCAACCTGAGCTAACCCCATTGAAATAAAGGATAGGGGCCGAGTTATCGACCCCTTGGAAAACATATCTAACAATTAACTATTTTCCTTGATCCATGTATTGATTTTGTCCTCAAGCAGGGCCAAAGGAACACATCCAGTTTCCAATATCTGATTGTGGAATTGCCGAATATCAAATTTATCTCCCAGTGCATCGGATGCTTTTTTACGCAATTCGCGAATCTTAAGCTGCCCAATCTTATAAGAAAGTGCCTGACCCGGGTTGGCCATGTACCGCTCAATTTCCGCAGTAATTGAAGCCTCAGATTCTGCTTCGTTGTCCAAAGAATATTGGATGGCCTGTTCACGGGTCCACCCTTTGGAATGCAAACCGGTATCCACCACCAACCGAATGGCCCTATGCATCTCAGCGCCCAACATCCCAAAAAGTTGATAAGGGTCGGTATAGAGACCAAGTTCCGTTCCTAAAGACTCGCAATACAAAGCCCAGCCCTCACCATAACCGCTGTACCACAAAAGCTTCCTGAATTTGGGCAATACTTCGCTTTCCTGGGTCAATGAAATTTGATAGTGGTGTCCGGGTATGGCTTCATGTAGGAACAAGGATTCATCGGAATACACATTGTACTTGGTTACTTCGGGAATAGGGGTATAAAAAATTCCTGGGCGGGTACCATCCAAGGATCCTGGGTTGTACTCTGCACTTGCCGATTTTTCCCTAAAGGCTTCCGTGCGGCGCACCTCAAATGGGGTCTTTGGTTTTACATCAAAAAGCTTTTCTATTTGTGGCTTCATCCGATCATGAATGGCGTTGAAATTGTCAATCACCTGCTGTGGATCGGTATAGGGCATCAATTCTTTATTGTCTCTTACATAATCAAAGAATGCTTTTAAATCTCCTTCAAAACCTACTTCCTCCTTTATTTTTTCCATTTCGGAACGAATCCTGGCCACTTCACTCAATCCAAGTTCATGAATCTCCGCAGCCGTCATATTGGTAGTGGTGTATTTTTTGATTTGATGGGCATAGTAGGCATCGCCGTTGGGTTCTCCCTGAATACCACTGGACTCCCTACCGGCTTCCAAATACTCATTGGCCATAAAGGTGTTGAGTTTTTCATAAGCAGGAATAATTTTATCCTTGATCATTGTCTGGTAGGCCTCTTCCAGTTTGGTCTTGTCCTCTTCGGAGAAACTATCAGGAAAATTTTTGATGGGAGTGTAAAACAGATGTTGGTCCAAATTTTGGGCGGTCTGGGACTCCAACTGAGGTAAAACCTTTATAATTAACGATTTGGGAAGCACGTGCCCTTTTGCCATACCCTCACGCATTTTGTCTTCTGCACTGGATAACCATGCCAAGAATCCATCCACTCTTTTCATCCATTTTTCATAGTCCTCAACCGTATTGAACGGCTGTGCGCTGGATCCACTGGCCAATTGCCCCATAAACAAATTGGGAGACCACATTTGGTCAATGGGGGTAAGGTTGGCATTGTGATTGAATTCATTTAGATTGATATCACATTCCCAGACAAGGATGGCTTTGCTCATTTGCTCACTTTTCGTCAAGTTTTCATCGGGGAAATTGTCCAGCTTTGCCTTGTAACCTTCAAAATGTGCTTTGACTTTGGCTATGTGCTCATCTGAAAGTGCATTGGCAAAAACATCATCATACCTATGGTCACCAGCGGTGGTGGCATTAATGGGGTTCAATTTCAGTCCATCTTCATAATAGTTGTTCAGGACTTCAGCAAATTCCTTGCTAAGGTTGGGGGATTCTTCTTTTTTGGCCTCCTGCTTACATGAGAGTAAGCTGATCAGGACGGTTAAAACAACTGTTATTTTTTTCATCAATTTGTGTGTGATTTGTTATAAAAATGTAAAATAGACAAAACAACCAAATTGAAGCCTAAGGCAATTGCTAAAGTTTTCTAAAAAAAAGTCCCGCTATTGCGGGACTAAATTTTACACAGGGCACTAGTTCTTTGGTTTGCTCATCATCTGCTTCGCCAAATCTGCCCCAATTAAAGACTCAAGTAAGGTATTGTCCGAGTTTTTGGAGTCACTGCCCTCAATAAAAATTTCGGGAAGTCGAAGCTCCTTCAGTTCCCTGGCCACACCTACAGAGGTTTTATAATCCCATTCGGCCCTTTCCTGTGGGGTAAGCCCCGCGTTGACCAGTTTGGCATTTTGATAGGCCTCGGCATCTGCGGCCACTTTTTTGCTCTGGGCCTTAAATTTTTCCACTTCAAACTGCTTCTTCTCTTTCACCAAGTTGAATTCGGCCACTTTGGCTTCGGTTTCAGCTGCAATGGTTTTTTGGATTTGTTCCTTTTCCAAGCGTGCGCGTTCTGCGGCTTTTTCAGCTTCTCCACGGGCCTTTTCTTTTTGTGCACGATAGAATTCACGTTCCGCCTGTTGTTTTTCCAACTGGGTCTGGGCCACTTCCTCCTTTTGTAGCTGCAGTCGTTTGTCAAAAGTGGTCTCCCAATCAATTTCCGTTACAACAGCTTGAACAACGGTAAGACCATAGGCCTTCAAAGAGTTGCCTTCTTCCCTAATGGGCTTGCCATCTTGGAATTTGATACGAAAGCGCTTCTGTTTGGACTCTTTGTTCACAACGGTTCGTACCGTACTGCTATCGCCAATAATATCCTTCTTTTCACTTTGTACATACTCCTCTAATACATACATGCCATTCTCCAATTGATCCTTAAAATAGCGGTCAAAATCCGAGGCTTGGCCAGAAATATAGTCCTGGGCATCCATAAGTTTGCAGGTATTCTTTATGGACTGGTCAATATTGGGTATTATCCTGGAACGAATTAGGTTTTTTTCTGTTTTGTTTCGGTCGGCCACCGAAAGGAATTGACTCTGATCTTCCGTATTGATGCTAATGACCACGGAAGTGGCAATTCTGGCTTTTACCGCGTCGCTAAAGGCCCAATATTTGGCTGCATCCACATTGGCATATTCGCTTTGTTCCCCTAGGTTCCCGTCTTGGCTGGGAATAACATATTTGATGGGCAGTTCAAATTGAATGGGAATTAGCCTACCCCACATTTTGGTGTGGATACCTTGTCTGAAAACAGCCTTTTGTCCGCCCCAGGGGTATTGGACTGCATAAGCAGTACCTGGTTCAGCATAGAAAAATGTACCTGTTACAATACTCATCAAGATTCCAATTCCAATGATTTGCAGACTACGTCTGGGGGTAAACCATTGCAATAATTTACTGGTTTTGAAGATAGGTTTGGTAACCAGGGTAACAATTCCTAAAAGTATGATCAGTATTCCAAATAATGTAAGCATAGCGATTGGTTTTAAAGGGTTATACAAAAATTACAGTGATAAGCTGGATGACCAGCATCACCAAAAACTTAACAATTGTGATCATTGATTTGATTGATTTTAAGGGTTGAAAAATTGCTTTGAACCGGTTACGTTTTTTTAAGATAAAATGACAAGAATCATGTTTCCAAATTTTTGGAAGGAAATCAATATAATTGCGTACAGGATTGTAGGTAAGAAGATGAGATTGACTTTAGAATTGATGTGACTCTCTACGATGAAGTTTTAAAGTGTAAGGTTTATTTGTGATTATGGTTTGGGATTATCGTAATTGTAGGGGCTTTTTTGATCCTTTTTTGAAAACCAAGGGAGATTTTGCTTCAAAAAGGGGCTTTTTTTGTGTTTTCGTTTCCAGGAGCCAGGAGGAGTTTTATTTTTTGGAATGTGGAGACAGGTGAAAATTCACCCACTTTTTTGGGTTGATTTAGGCTTTTGACATGATTTGCAAATAAATTTCAAATCCCAAAGCTTGCAGCTTTAAATCTTCATCTATATTTACGGCAAAATTTTACCGCTTGGGAAATCTACTTTTTGTTGTTTTGGGACTTACCCTTCTTATTGTTGGAGGGAATTGGTTGTTGAAATCTGCTGTGGCCCTCTCTTTAAGATTGGCCATTCCAAAAATTGTAATTGGGATGACCATTGTTTCATTTGCTACTTCGGCTCCAGAACTAATTGTAAGCATTAAGGCTGCACTTGATGGATTCCCTGATTTGGCCCTAGGTAATGTGGTGGGTTCCAATATTGCCAATTTGGGCTTGGTATTGGCCATTACGGTTTTAATGGGCAGTATCAATGTTCGTAAGAGCTTTTATACCACGGATTGGCCAGTTATGATGGTGGCCTCACTGTTATTTGTGGGGTTTATTTACTTCGATGGGATTTTGGAACAATATGAGGGAATCATACTCGTGGTTTTCCTTTTTCTGTTTTTGATTTATTTATTAAGATTTCAAAAGCAAGCAGTTGAAGATGAAATGCCAGAAGACGATATTCCTTTACCATTATATAAAACAGTATTGTTTTTGGGTATTGGGGGAACAGCACTTTGGGGAGGTTCTGAGCTATTGATCAATGGAGCGGTGGGCATGGCCTCATCCTTGGGCGTAAGTGACCGAATCATTGGAGTGACCGTAGTTTCCGTAGGGACCAGTATTCCTGAATTAGCCGCATCCGTAGTGGCGGTACTGAAAAAAGAAAAAGCTATATCACTGGGTAACCTGATAGGCTCAAATATCTTTAACCTCTTGGCCGTTTTGGGTATCACCTCCATAATCACTCCAATAGCAGTTGTAGATCAAGGTTTATTGGGCAGCGATATTTTCTGGATGCTTGGAATTTCCTTCTTGATTTTACCTCTGGTTTTCTTTCCAAAAGGTTTACGCTTAGGATGGCGGGATGGATTGATTCTGTTGACTGTTTATACAGCTTTTGTCTATTTGACCGTAAACTAAAAAACCGCCCAGAGGACGGTTTTTTAATCATTATCAACAATTAATTCATTGGGGTCTAAACCTTGGCCGACTTTACAGTCGTAATGATTCTAGCTGCAACTTTATATGGATCTGCATTGGAAGCAGGTCTTCTGTCTTCCAACCATCCTTTCCATCCTTTTTCAACGGTAATAATTGGAATTCGAATGGATGCCCCTCTATCCGATACTCCGTAGCTGAAATCATTAATGGAAGCTGTTTCGTGAAGACCGGTCAAACGCTGGTCGTTGAACTCTCCGTAAACCGCAATGTGGTCTTTGGCCACAGGTCTGAACGCTTCACAAATTTTATCATAAGTTTCTTTGTTGCCAGCGGTTCTCAAAGTGGTATTTGAGAAGTTGGCGTGCATTCCGGAACCATTCCAATCCCCTTTGATGGGTTTTGGATGATACTCAATATAATATCCGTACTCCTCGGTCAACCTGTCCAATAAGTAACGGGCAACCCAGATTTGGTCTCCTGCATTTTTAGCACCTTTGGCAAAAATCTGGAACTCCCACTGTCCGGCAGCTACCTCTTGGTTGATTCCCTCAAAGTTCAATCCTGCCTCTATACAAAGATCGGCATGCCTTTCAACCAATTCACGGCCCCAAGTGTTTTTCCCACCAACAGAGCAGTAATACAATCCCTGGGGACCTGGATAACCACCAATTGGGAAACCTAAAGGCAATAAGGTATCCGTATCCATAATGAAATACTCTTGCTCAAACCCGAACCAGAAATCATCATTTTCATCATCAATGGTGGCTCTTGAATTTGAAGCATGCGGGGTGCCGTCTGCATTCAATACCTCGGCCATTACCAAATAACCATTCTTTCGAGCGGGATCGGGATAAATGGCTACAGGTTTCAATAAACAGTCAGAAGAACCTCCTTCAGCTTGCTGAGTAGAACTTCCATCGAAAGACCAAATAGGACAATCTTCCAATTTTCCACTAAAATCCTCTTCAATTTTAGTTTTACTTCTCATATTGGCGGTGGGCACATAACCGTCCAACCAGATGTACTCTAATTTAGATTTGCTCATAATTGCGGTCGTTATTTTGTTCTCAAATTTTTAAGAGACAAAAGTATGTTTTTCAGTTGATAATATGCATTTTGAAGGGTTAAAATCGCAATCATTACATTATAATTTCCATAACCCCCATTTTTGGTGGGGTTAAATGAAAAAAAAGTAATTTTTGAAGCATATATTATTAAATTGTTAATTGTAATTTTGTGGCTTAAACAAGTTTATCTATGTCAAACACTAGATTTGGTGCCATTGCCGAGAGTGGAAAGCGAACCCACAGAAAAGTGGAGGAAACAGGGAAAAGATCCCAACTTTTTGGGCAACAGGTGTTCAACGAGGAAAAAATGCTTCAGTTTTTGACCAAGGAAGCCTTGGAAAAAGTGAAATCGGCAATTTTTCAAGGAACCAAGATAGATCGCAAAATTGCAGACCAGGTGGCTGAAGGAATGAAAGCGTGGGCCCTGTCCATGGGAGCTACCCACTATACCCACTGGTTTCAACCATTAACTGGCTCCACAGCAGAAAAACACGATGCCTTTTTTGACATCTTACCAGATGGCAGGGCCATGGAAAAGTTTGGCGGTGCCCAGCTTGTACAACAAGAACCGGATGCTTCCAGTTTTCCAAGCGGTGGAATAAGAAATACATTTGAAGCCAGAGGATATACCGCTTGGGATCCCACCTCACCGGCGTTTATTTATAAAACTACGCTCTGTATCCCTACCATTTTTGTAGCGTATACCGGCGAGGCATTGGATAACAAAGCTCCTTTGTTGCGGGCATTGCACGCCATAGATGAAGCCGCAACCTCGGTGGCTCAGTATTTTGATAAAAATGTACGTAAGGTCTATGCCACATTGGGTTGGGAACAGGAGTATTTCTTGATAGACAAGGCTTTGGCCAAATCGCGTTTGGATTTGGTCATGACAGGAAGAACCTTGGTGGGCAATGCAGCAGCCAAAGGACAACAGCTGGATGACCATTACTTTGGGGTGATTCCCTCCCGGGCGCTCAGTTTTATGAGCGATTTGGAAAAGCAGTGCACCAAATTGGGGATTCCGGTAAAGACTAGGCATAATGAAGTAGCACCTAACCAATTTGAATTGGCTCCTGTTTTTGAGGAGGCCAACTTGTCCGTGGATCACAATCTATTATTGATGGACGTTATGGAGGAGATTGCCGATCAGCATGATTTCACGGTTTTGTTTCATGAAAAGCCATTTGCCGGGGTGAACGGTTCAGGAAAGCACAACAACTGGTCATTGGCTACGGATACCGGGGTCAATCTCTTAAGTCCGGGTTCCACACCCATGAAGAATTTGCAGTTCCTCACTTTTTTTGTGAACACTATCAAAGCGGTGGACACATATGAGGAACTTTTGCGTTCGTCCATATCTTCCGCTAGTAATGATTGTAGGTTGGGTGGTCATGAGGCTCCTCCCTCCATATTTTCCATATTTATTGGAAAACAATTGAGTGATGTACTGGATGAACTCGAAGGAGTTTCACAAGGCAAGTTATCTCCACAGGAAAAAACAGAATTGAAGCTTAATGTAGTGGGGAAAATCCCCGAAATTTTGCTGGATAACACAGATAGGAACAGAACTTCCCCTTTTGCCTTTACTGGGAACAAATTTGAGATGCGAGGGGTAGGGGCCAAGACCAACTGTGCCAAACCTATGACTATTCTAAATACCATCGTGGCCAAACAGCTCACTGACTTTAAAAAAGAAGTGGATGTTTTGATCGACAAGAAAAACTTGAAAAAGGATGAAGCCGTGTTCAACGTTTTACGGGAATATATCAAAACCTCCAAACGTATTCGGTTCGATGGGGATGGCTATGGTATTGAATGGCAAGATGAGGCAAGAAAACGCAAATTAAGTAATAACAAAAACACCCCTGAGGCACTTCAGGTGCTAACTTCCAAAAATAGTATTGCGCTGTTTAATGAAATGGATGTGTTGAGTGAGATAGAATTGAAGGCGCGTCAAGAAGTAGAATTGAAAACCTATGTTTTTCATTTACAAATTGAAGGAAGGATTCTGGGTGAAATGGTGTACAATCACATAATTCCTGCTGCAGTTAACTATCAAAACTCCCTTTTGACCAACGTTCAGGGGCTCAAGGAGATTTATGGTGCGGTCTACAACAAGGTAGCTGAAAGTCAGCTCAATATTTTGGAACAAATTGGGGAACACCTAGCAGAAATCAAGAAACAAACGGATGAAATGACTGCTGCACGGCGTCGTGCCAACGGGCTCTCCACCATCAATAAAAAAGCCCAAGCCTATTGCAACGATGTACGACCTTATTTTGAAACGATACGGGAACAATCGGATAAGTTGGAAAAGTTGGTTTCGGATGAAGTTTGGCCCTTTACCAAATATCGCGAACTTCTTTTTGCGAAGTAAATGAAGGGAACTTTGGATATCACGGATATAGAGCAAGCCCAAGCTCGGATAAGCAAGTTTGTTCATAAAACTCCCATTCTCTCCTCTTCCTTATTGAATAAATGGTTGGGGCACGAAATCTACTTTAAGGCAGAGTGTTTCCAAAAAATAGGGGCGTTCAAAGCCAGGGGAGGCTGCAATACCTTGGCTTGGTTGCTGGAGAACAGGCATCGTCCAAAACATATTGTGGCCAATAGTTCTGGAAACCACGCACAGGCCGTGGCATTTGCTGCCCATCAATTTGGAATTCCGGCGACCATTTTTATGCCGGAATACTCTTCCCAAGTCAAGATTCAAGCTACTAAATCTTATGGGGCAGAGGTGATTTTGAGCAAAACCAGGGACCTTACGGATGAGAAAGTAAGGCAGGCTGCAGCAGTTGAGGGTACGTATTGGATTCCTCCATTTAACCATGAACAGGTGATTTGTGGACAGGGAACTTCGGCCTACGAAGCCCTCAGCGAATTGGATAAAATGGACGCTGTTTTTGCCCCCTGTGGAGGTGGTGGATTGCTCTCTGGAACCCTCTTGGCGAGTCGGGGTCTTTCCCCAAAGACCCTGGTAATGGGGGTAGAACCCTTGAATGCGAATGATGCTGCTGAATCCCTTCGGCAAGGCACGATTCAAAGGTTAGCGTCAGTACCAAACACCTTGGCAGATGGTGCAATGACCATGGCGGTGGGTGATGTCACTTTTGAATACCTCAAACAACTGGATGCCTTTTATGAGGTGGATGAAGAAAAGATGATTTACTGGACCCAATGGCTTACTCATCTGCTCAAATGTAGGATTGAGCCAACCAGTGCCATGACCATGGCTGGAGTATGTGAGTGGTTGAAGGGAGCTTCGGCCCAAAAAAAGGTTTTGGTTATACTGTCTGGGGGAAATATAGATCAACCAACAACCCATAAAATCTGGGAGAACGATTATTTGGGTCATCTACCTTCCTTACTTCAATAAAATTGTGGACTGCAAATAATAGCGAAAGGGAATCAGTTTTGCTATTTTTGCGCAAAATCCAACTATGTCCTCAGATACTAGTAAAAGATATGCCCAAAGAGGGGTTTCAGCTTCCAAGGAAGATGTGCACAATGCCATCAAGAATATAGACAAAGGACTCTTCCCCAAAGCGTTTTGCAAAATTGTGCCCGATTATCTTACGGGCAGTGATGAACACTGTTTGGTGATGCACGCGGATGGGGCGGGAACAAAATCTTCTTTAGCCTATATGTACTGGAAAGAAACTGGGGATATTTCTGTGTGGAAAGGGATTGCCCAGGACGCCTTGATCATGAATGTGGATGACCTTATCTGCGTGGGCGCAACGGATGACATCATGCTTTCTTCCACCATAGGTCGTAACAAAAACCTGATTCCAGGGGAGGTTATTTCGGCGATTATCAATGGTACGGAAGAATTAATTTCCGATTTGGGCCAACATGGCATCACCATTCACTCCACGGGTGGCGAGACCGCTGATGTTGGGGATTTGGTCCGAACCATTATTGTGGATTCTACGGTAACGGCTCGGATGAGAAGAGATAAGGTCATTGATAATGCCAATATCAAAGCTGGAGATGTTATCGTAGGGCTGGCTTCCTATGGTCAGGCAAGCTACGAGTCTGACTACAATGGTGGAATGGGAAGCAATGGGCTTACTTCTGCCCGTCATGACGTTTTTGCCAAATATCTTGCGGCTAAATATCCGGAAAGTTTTGATGCTGCCGTTCCCGATGAACTGGTATATTCTGGAAATACCAAACTAACGGATTCGGTTTCAGATGCTCCTCTGGATGCTGGGAAACTGGTCTTGTCTCCAACCCGAACCTATGCCCCCATTGTTAAACAAATATTGGAGCGGTTCACTTCAGAAGAAATACACGGCATGGTACATTGCAGTGGAGGTGCCCAAACCAAAATTCTTCATTTTGTTGAGAACCTGCATATCATCAAGGACCATATGTTCCCTATTCCTCCCTTGTTTAAATTGATACAGGAGCAATCCGGGACGGATTGGAAGGAAATGTACCAGGTTTTCAATTGCGGTCATCGGTTGGAACTTTATGTGGATGAGCGGGTTGCAAGCGAGATTATGGCCATTTCCCAAAGTTTTGATGTTGATGCCCAAATCATTGGAAGGGTAGAAAAGTCCAATGGTAAAAAACTGACCATCCAAAGCGAGTTTGGCAAGTTTGAATATTAGCATACGAATCCACCTAAAATAGCGTTCTTTCTATAAACCCCACGCTATGGAAAGAAAAGATTTTCTGCGGAGTTTGGGCGCCGGTGCCGCATTTGCCCTTACTTTTCCCTGTTTAAACGGATGTTCAACAGATTCTGAGAATCTGGAACAATTTCCAGAACCGGACGGAGTGGATTTTACCATAGACCTCACTTCAACTGATGCAGCTCCATTGGCCAACAACGGAGGATTTATTTTGGTGAAATCGAGTCCAAGTTTGGGCTATACCGATATCGTTGTTGCTCGGAACTTGGAAGGTAATTTAATTGCTGCAAGCCAAATCTGTAGCCACCAACAAACGGAAGAGGTGCGTTTTATCTCTGAGGATGGGGGAATATTCAGATGTTCTACCCATGGTTCCAGGTTTGACCAAGATGGAACCCCGCTGAATTCGGTAACCAGCAACCCGCTGAAGGTGTTCAATACAGAACTAAACGGCTCCACACTAAGGGTTTTTGAATAGTTCTGGCAAAAATTACTGCATCTATGAGACAATTATTGATCATAATGGGCTGTTTGTGGTTTGGTTCACTCCAAGCCCAAGACTGGCAGGACAGTTTTGAAGATGCATTGGCTTTGGCCAATGACCAGGACAAGCCCATCGTTTTGGTGTTTTCAGGTTCGGACTGGTGCGGCCCCTGTATTCGTTTAAAACGAGGCATTTTGGATTCTGAAGATTTCAGTGCTTATGCCAAGGATCATTATGTGCTATACAATGCCGATTTTCCCAGAAAGAAAAAGAACCAATTGCCAGAACATAAGTTAAATGAAAATAAATCCCTTTTTGCTGAGTATAACCCCAAAGGATATTTTCCATTGGTAGTGGTCTTGGATAAGAACCAAAAAGTCCTGGGCAAGACTGGTTTCAACAGGAAAGCTTCCCCGAAGGATTATATTGCTTTGCTAGATGGATTTGTCCAATGAAAAAGCCACTCCTCTTTTGTTGGGTGTTGCTAGGTTTTCTGTCGTTTGGACAGCAAAGCCAGGATGTTACCGTAAAGCGGGTGATGAAGTTGATGGGAACCCGGTTTGAGATTACTGTGGTGGCTCCCAATGAGGATATCGGCTACATCAACATAGATGAGGCCGTTTCAGAAATTGAGCGTATTGAAAAACTAATTTCCTCCTGGGACGAGGCTTCTGAAACCTCCTTGATCAATAAAAATGCTGGTATTAAGCCTGTTAAGGTGAGTTCCGAGCTCTTTGGACTTATAGAACGGGCCAAGAAAATATCAGAGATTACCGATGGAGCTTTTGATATATCCTATGCATCCATGGATAATATTTGGAAGTTTGATGGAACCATGAACCGCGCTCCTTCGGAAAAAGCCATTGCGCTTTCCATTTCCAAAATAGGATACCAAAAGATAATCTTGGACCATGATGAGCAAACGGTCTTCCTTTCGGAAGCAGGTATGCGTATAGGTTTTGGAGCCATTGGAAAGGGATACGCCGCGGACAGGGCCAAGGAGCTGCTTGTATCCAAACAGGTTAAAGGAGGGATCATCAATGCTTCGGGGGATCTTACCACTTGGGGAACCAAGACTACTGGAGAAAAGTGGCTGGTGGGAATTGCCAATCCGTTGAGCAAGGAGAAGGTATTTAGTTGGTTGCCTGTGATTGAATCTTCGGTGGCTACCTCGGGAAATTACGAAAAGTACATAGTGCTCAACGGGAAAAAATACTCGCATATCATTGATCCGCGATTGGGGTACCCAACTTCGGGCATACACAGTGTGTCTGTCTTTGCCAAACATGCCGAGCTCTGTGATGCCTTGGCCACTGCGGTTTTTATCATGGGCAAGGACAGCGGTATCCACCTGATCAATCAGATTGATGGGGTGGAAGTAGTCGTTGTGGATTCTGATAACAAGATCCATAAGAGTACAGGAATTTTGTTCGATAACAATCCTTAATTTTAGGTATGGACAGACTTTTTTTATTGTTGATTGTTTTAAGCATGTTCAGTTCCTGCGTTGTGGTCAGGGAATATGACAAAGTATATCTTTCGGATGCAGAGATGAATCTGGGCTCGCGGCCTTGTGAACGCTTTGAAACCAATTTTCAATTTTATAGGGAGGCATCAGCAGGAGCAAATGGAGGTAAAACCGGAGGCGGATGTGGATGCAATTGATAAATGAAAATGGAAAATTGAAAATGATTTTCTCCATTGATCGAACAATCCAACAATCCAACAATCGGGCAATCCTGGTTTTACTTCTGCTCGGATTGTTTACAGCTACTTGTTGGTCCCAACAAACCAATACGTCCTATGCCAAAAAAGTCTTGGAAACCAGTGAAGTGGATCTGCTCTTCAGTTACTATGAGCAAGACGGGAACAATGCTGCTGTTACTGGGGGGGAGGGAACCGAAGAACTAACTGATGCCACATCCAGTATTGTACTTCGCATGCCGATGAACGCGGATGATGTGCTTACCATAGATGTGGGATTATCGGCCTACACTTCTGCGTCGTCCAGTAATGTGAATCCATTGGATGGAGGCAATGTCAACGCAACTGTGTTTGATGCTTCCTCTGGCGAGTCTAGAAAGGATTTGTTGGCCTATGTCAACCCTAGCTATCAACATAGCTCCAAAGACAGGAATGCCATTTGGAGTGCCGACCTATATTTCTCTACCGAATACGATTATTTTTCCTTTGGTTTTGGAGGGAGTTATACGAGACTTTTCAATGAGAAAAACACAGAATTAACCGTAGGGGGACAGGTGTATTTAGATAAATGGAACGCTATTTATCCCATTGAACTTCGTTCTGGTTTTTTTGATGACCGCATAACTGGTAACGGAACCTATAACCCCAATTTTTCGGAATTTGATTCTGAAACGCGGAATTCGTATTCCCTTTCCCTAAGCTTTTCGCAAATCCTGACCAAGAAAATGCAGGGTGCCCTATTTGTGGATTTAGTGCGCCAGGATGGCTTGCTAAGCACTCCTTTTCAGCGGGTACATTTTGGGGATGAGGAGGACTTTTTTATAGATGACTTTCAACTGGCGGATGATGTGGAGCGCTTGCCGGATTCCCGTTTTAAGCTTCCAATCGGGGGGCGTTTGAACTATTATCTGAACGATTTTTTGATATTACGCTCCTACTATCGCTATTATTGGGATGATTGGGGCATCACATCGCATACGGCCAGTTTGGAGGTTCCCATCAAGCTTACGGATAAATTCACCTTGTATCCCACCTATCGATTTTATAGCCAATCCGCTGCAGACTATTTCTATCCGAAGGAAGGGGCATTGTCCACTTTTTCCTTTTATACCTCAGACTATGATTTGTCCCAATACAATGCCCATCAGTATGGTTTGGGGGTGCAGTACAAGGACATTTTTGCCAATACCAAGGTGTTCACTTTTGGACTTAAGACCATCGATTTAAGATTCAACCAGTATGATCGTAGTGATGGACTCAATGCCTCTATTATTACTTTGGGAACCACTTTCATTGGGAATTGAGGACCTCTTTAGCACCAAATGAATCCAATCAAATGTTGTAAATTCGCATCTTAACGCGGATTGATTTATGCTAGACAAACTCAACATAGTTAAACAACGTTTCGATGAGGTTTCCGACCTGATCATTCAACCTGATATTATTGCGGATCAAAAGCGATATGTAAAGCTCAATAAGGAGTACAAAGACCTTAAGTTGTTAGTGGACAAGAGGGAACAGTACATTGCTTTTACCAACAACATTTCGGAAGCGGAGGAGATTATTGCAGATGGGAGTGATGCAGAAATGGTGGAAATGGCCAAAATGCAATTGGATGAGGCTAAGGAAGGACTCCCCAAATTGGAGGAGGAAATCAAGTTCTTACTAATTCCGAAAGACCCAGAGGATGAAAAGGATGTGGTGATGGAGATCAGAGCTGGAACTGGTGGGGATGAAGCCAGTATTTTTGCTGGGGACCTGTACCGAATGTATGCCAAATATTGTGAATCCAAAGGATGGAAGACCAATATCATCGATTTAAATGAGGGAACCAGTGGAGGGTATAAGGAAATCCACTTTGAAGTTAGCGGAGATGATGTGTATGGTACCTTAAAGTTTGAAGCTGGGGTACACCGAGTACAGCGTGTTCCACAGACCGAAACCCAGGGAAGGGTACATACCAGCGCCGCCACAGTTATGGTAATTCCAGAGGCTGAAGATTTTGATGTCCAGATAGACCCAAAGGATGTTCGGATTGATTTTTTCTGTTCCTCTGGACCAGGAGGGCAATCTGTAAATACCACCTATTCGGCGGTTCGTTTAACGCACGTGCCAACAGGATTGGTGGCGCAGTGCCAGGATCAAAAATCGCAGCATAAGAACAAGGAGAAGGCGTTTAAGGTGCTTCGGTCCAGATTGTATGATTTGGAGTTGGCCAAAAAGCAGGAAGAAGATGCCGCCAAACGTAATTCGCAGGTGAGTAGTGGAGACCGTTCGGCCAAGATTAGGACGTATAACTATCCTCAAGGCAGGGTGACCGATCATAGAATTGGCCTGACTTTGTACGATTTGCAGAATATCATTAACGGGGACGTTCAAAAGATCATAGACGAATTGATGTTGGTAGAGAATACGGAAAAGTTAAAAGAAGCTTCGGAGATTTTTTAGGGTTCAATAATCAATAATCAATAACCAATGACCAATAATCTGTAGTCTGAGGTTTGAGGTTAGAAAAGTAGTGTCCTTCAGGTAAATCAGCCCACGTGCAAGCGATAGCATTAGTATGAAAATAGAACATTTAATTTCCCAAATCCATAAAAAGAACTCCTTCCTATGCGTGGGCCTGGATACGGATCTGGATAAGATTCCAAAACATCTTCTGTCCCAAGAAGACCCAATCTTTGCTTTCAATAAGTCAATAATTGATGCTACCCATGAATACTGTGTGGCTTATAAGCCAAACATTGCCTTTTATGAGGCCTATGGCCTGGAAGGGTGGAAGTCCTTGGAACGGACGATGGACTACCTCAATGAACACTATCCTGAAATGTTTACCATTGCGGATGCCAAGCGGGGTGACATTGGGAATACATCCACCAGATATGCCAAGGCTTTTTTTGAAACCCTAAACTTTGACTCCATTACCATAGCGCCCTATATGGGTAGGGATTCTGTTGAACCCTTTTTGGCGTTTCAGGATAAGCATACCATTTTATTGGCATTGACCTCCAATCAGGGGGCTTATGATTTTCAGACCCAAAAAATTGAGGGTAGAGAGCTGTACAAGACAGTTTTGGAGGTTTCCAAGGAGTATAAAAATGCTGAGAACTTGATGTATGTTGTAGGGGCCACCAAGGCAGAATTCCTAAAAGAAATTAGGGAGATAATTCCAGAGCAGTTTTTATTGGTGCCAGGGGTAGGGGCGCAAGGAGGGAGCTTGCAAGAAGTTTGTAAGTATGGGATGGCGTCCAATGTGGGGCTCTTGGTAAATTCCTCCAGGGGAATTTTATATGCATCCCAAGATGAAGATTTTGCGGACAAAGCCGCAATCCAAGCCAAGTCTATTCAACAAGACATGGAGGTTGAACTACAAAGGCTCAATGGCGTCTAGGCCAATTGCTCAAGTACTTTTTTGATACTTTGGGCCTTGCGCTTAAAAAATTCACCCAAGTTGGTATTGATGTAGGCCGCATCCGCCGCCATTTCAATAAACTTCTGATACCTAAATTCCAAGACTGTAATAGCTTGGTTTCCGCTTGTGATCGGGGTCACTGCCCCAACTCTGCAATACTGATTTTTCATTTTTAAGATTTGTTATAACAAAGATACGTTCAAAAACAGGCTTTAGATCATCAGATTAACAGGTATTCACCTATAAATCAGGTACTTTATCTAAAATTTAACATAGAGGTAAGGGAGGCCCCGCTATTCGTATACCCTATTGGCTAAATTTTAACGTATTTTGACCATGATCATTTAACAACTCAAACCCAATAAGATGCAACTAAAGAACTATTTGTTGGTATTGGCCATACTTGCCATTGGCCATTTATCGGCACAAAATGCAGACTCCTGTAACTGCTGCACCGAAAATCACAAGGCTTTTGATTTTTGGATTGGAGAATGGACAGTCTCCAATGCCACCAACGGAAATCCGGCTGGAAAGAGCAAGATTTCCCAAGAAGAAGGGGGGTGCGTCATTCGCGAAAACTGGACCAGTGCTACTTCCGGTTATACAGGAACCAGTCTTAACTTTTACAATGCGACAAAAGAAAGGTGGGAACAACTTTGGATAGATAACAGCGGAGCATATCTAAAACTTAAAGGAGAGAGAATGGGAAATCAGATGATTCTTTCATCGGACCCTTTTGATAGGGATGGAAAAATGCTCACCAATCGAATCACCTGGACGGCCAATGAAGATGGAACGGTAAGACAACTTTGGGAAATCTTGGAGGGTGAAAAGGTGGTGAATACAGCTTTTGACGGGATATATAGAAAAGAATAAACAGCCCAAAGCGTGATTGATGACTAATTCAAATGTGTACCTAATGAGACCTTTTGGGAGGTTGTTTGCCAGGACTGTTTATTACATTAAAGTTGGAAAACTGTAGGTCACTTTAGGCTAAATCTGATAAACCTTTACCTTCCCCGATTTAAGATTACTCGGTATTTAGATTCGTAAAATACTCTTCTGGTATTGCGAGGGTGTAAGCTGGGTGTCTTTTTTGAAAGCTTTGTTAAAGGTAACCTTGTTGTTATAACCCACTTCATAAGCCACATTGATAATATTGAGTCTTCGGGACTTGTCTTCCACCAAAAGTTGCTTTGCTTCCTTGATGCGATACATGTTCACAAATTCATGAAAGCTAACATTGAAGTGCTCATTAATGATTTGGGAGGTATTATGTCGCGTGGTATTGAGTTTTTGTGCCACCATGTCCAAACTAATGTTGTTTTCCTTGTAGATTCTTTCGTGGGTAAACAGATAAATCAGGTTTTCCTTGAGTTCCAATGAAAGGCTCGGGGTGAGCCCGGATTTTTCATATTTGGGGAACAGGCGGTTGGTGTAATCGTACGCACCGCTGAAGACATCTGGCTGGATGTTGGCGGAATAACCCACGTACAGTACCATTAATGCCATTGAGGCCGCGGAGATATCGAACAAAAGTCCAGAAGAAATTTCGTTGGCAATCAAAATTCCATAAGCGGTATAGGTGATCACGTAAAAAATATGGATGTGATAAACATTTTTTTGCCAAATCTGATTTTTTGATTGCAAGAGTTTTTCCCGCTTCCCACGCCTGTACACTTTACCAATAAAGTATCCATAGACGGTCAAGGAGAGAATTTTTAAAACTACCAGTAAGACAAGTTTGGACGAATCTTGTGGATTTAGACCGTGCTGCACCCTTGATAGCATCCATTGAATCTTGGTTTCACAAGTGTACGCGTATACTGTGAAGCTCAAATAGCCTATTAGTATAACCGTGGGTATCAAATGCAAAAGGTCTCGGGCTTTAAACCGATACTTTTGAATGGTGGATTTGAAATAAAGATACAGTAGGGGGCCATATAGAAATGAGGCCCAAGTGGACATTAGATAGGTATGCGGATACTGAAAATAGTAGTTAGATCGATTTATGGCAATATGCAGGATAAAAAATGAATGCAGAAAAATAAAGGTAGCTATCAAAAATCTGGACGGTTTGTGTATTTGCCGGTTGAAACAAATTAGGAAGACCACATAAAAGCCGATTAGGGCCACAAATAAATACAGCAAAGACCAGGAAGTAACTTTGGGAATTACCTTTTCTGAAATATTCTTGAACTCCTCAGTTTTTCTTATAGGGTCAAACCCTTCGTTCAGTAGAAAATTGGGATTGAATTCTACTTGGAGATATTCATTAAGCGTATACGTGGATTCTTCAGGATGCTCCAAAGCAGCTTTGCTGAGCGCAATCCTTTTCAGTACATGGGTCTTTTCAGCAGTATCGTTATCCAGGTTTTTTTCATAAATGGATAAAGCCTTTTTATACCTATGAATATTGTAGTAGTAATCTGCCCATTCCAAGGAATCCTGAAGGGCAAGGTGAAGAGGAGTTCGGGTTAAATTGGAGGTGTTGCCGTTCAGGTTCGCCAAGCATGAGGTGCATGACACAACAACCAGAAATACAAAGAAGCCCAACCGTCCCATGTGATGATTAGTGAATTAGCCTTTCTTGAAATTACCAAATATGTTAACTTGAATTGTTAAAAAAAATTTAAAAACCGTAAATCCCGATAATAATTTACCTTTTGTAATTGCGTTTGAATAAGGTTTTACTACAGAAAATCACCTTGATCTATTGAGTCCATCTAAAATGAAAAAACCGGTGCATGCACCGGTTTAAACTAACTAACTCAAAAAAATGCTAACTCAGATAACTTGCTACAAAACTCTTTTTTAACCTTTGAACCTAGGTTAATTTAACTTTAGGATTTTGTTAAAATTGTCTTGATAGTGTTGTTATAGTAACGATAAATGACAAAACTTATTGCATTATTATGAAAATTTTAGCATTAATCTTGCAAAGCAAATACCTTTTTTAACAATTCTGTCGTTCTAGATGAAATATTTGTACGAATTTTCTTTTCTTCCAATGCTATCATGGTGTACACTCCTTCCAAAGCTTCCTTGGTAGTATAATCTGTTAAATCAGGATTTACGTCAGTGGTTAGGGGTAAGCCATTGTATTTGGTAATAATGTTCCTCCAAATCTCATCTGCACCAACTTTTTTAAAGGACTGTTCAATTACCGGATTGAATTTGTTGTATAGCTTGGTCGAAGTTGAACTTTCCAAAAAGGAGGTTGCCGCATTATCCGCACCCAGCAAAATTTTTCGGGCATCCTCAAAACTAATCCCCTTGACCGCATCCACAAAAATGGGAATGGATTTATCCACGGCGTCTTCCGCGGCCCGGTTGATAACGCGCAAACCTTCATCGGCCAAATTTCCCAATCCCACATCCCTTAGGGCTTTGTCCACTTTTTTCAGCTCTTCCGGAAGTAGAATCTTGACCAATTCATTTTTGAAAAACCCGTCCATTGAGGCTAATTTGTTGACCTGCTTTTCAATCCCTTGATTTAACGCTTCCTTGAGAGCTTGGGCTATCTCGGCATTACCCACGGTCCCCTGCGGAAGTTGGTTTACAACTTGTTGAAGTTCTGTGCACCCAACCAATTGAAATAGCAGTACGCACAACAATAATCGTTTCATGTTTCAGTGTTTTATAGTTGAAGTTAAGTTACAGCTAAACTTCTATAAATCAAGTGGAATGAAATAATTTATGAAAAAATCACTGTCTTGTTATTGTAGACAATGGTCTTTCGGGCCACATGTAAATGGACAGCCCTGGATAATACAATCTTTTCAAGATCTCGGCCTTTGGCAATGAAATCCTTTATGGAATGGGAATGTGATACCGTGGTAACGTCCTGCTCAATGATTGGGCCCGCATCCAATTCTTCCGTTACATAGTGGCTGGTGGCACCAATAATCTTTACGCCTCTTTCAAATGCGGCATGGTAAGGTCTGGCTCCGGCAAAAGCAGGCAAAAATGAGTGGTGGATATTTATAATTTTATGGGGAAAAACGTCAATTACTTTCGGAGACACAATTTGCATGTAACGGGCAAGCACGATAAAATCAACCTTATGTTGCTTTAAAAGTTGTAGTTGTTCTTCTTCCGCACTTTCCCTAATGTCTTTGTTGAAGGGTACATGAAAGTAGGGGATATCAAACTGATCTGCTATATAAGCCAAATCGGGATGGTTACTTAAAATAAAGGGAATGTCCACCTGGAGTTCGCCAGAATTATAACGGCTTAACAGATCGTATAAACAATGGTTGTATTTGGAAACAAAAATGGCCATTTTGGGTTTTATCCCATCTTCATAAATGCCCCATTTCATTTGATAGCTTTGGGCCAATTCCCCATCAAAGTCGCTTTTAAACTTGGGTACATCAATACCCTGTTCAAATTCACTCTCCAAACGCATAAAGAACACCCCTGCTTCTTTGTCCACATGTTGGTCCAAATAAATAATGTTGCCCTTTTTCTTGTGGATGAATCGGGTTACGGAACTTATGATACCTGGTTGGTCGGCGCAGTGAATAAGTATGGTAAGCTTCATGCTCTTGAATTAACCGGATAAAATTATGATATTCAGAAAAAGCAAGCCTTATGTCCTTGAATTTTTATAAAATTCGAAACAAAACCGATTTTAGCCTGCATTTTCTGTAAATTGCAGGGCAAATAATGAGCCTTTATTGCCAATGAAACAATCGAAGCCATACAGACCTAAAAATAAAGTGAGAATAGTGACCGCAGCTTCGCTGTTTGATGGGCATGATGCCGCAATCAACATTATGCGGAGGATTATACAGTCCACTGGGGTTGAAGTCATCCATTTGGGGCATGACAGGAGTGTGGCCGAAGTAGTGGACTGTGCAATTCAGGAAGATGCAAATGCCATTGCCATGACTTCCTACCAAGGAGGTCACAATGAATATTTTAGGTATATGTATGATTTGCTCAATGAACGGGGAGCAGGGCATATCAAGATTTTTGGCGGTGGCGGTGGGGTAATCCTCCCCTCGGAAATTGAAGCCCTGATGGCCTATGGCATAGAGCGGATTTACTCCCCTGATGATGGTAGGGAAATGGGGCTGCAAGGCATGATCAATGATTTGGTGGAACGATGTGATTCACCTGTACCGGATTTGCAGACTCCCAAAGGGAAAAAGCTGGAAAAGTTGCTGGTTGACAAACAGGTGAACTCTCTGGCGCGATTAATTTCTCTGGCGGAAAACAGACACGACGAATTCGAAAAATACCAGCAAAAATTCACGAAATCCATCACTGAGGTTCCAGTGCTGGGAATAACAGGGACGGGTGGAGCAGGAAAATCCAGCTTGGTGGATGAACTGGTAAGGCGATTTCTAAATGATTTTGAGGACAAGCACATCGGAATCATTTCGGTAGATCCGTCCAAACGAAAAACAGGAGGTGCCTTGCTCGGCGACCGAATTCGTATGAATGCCATTAGCAATGAGCGAGTATATATGCGATCGTTGGCCACCAGACAATCCAATCTTGCCTTATCCAAACATGTGGCAGAGGCCGTACAAGTGCTAAAGGCCGCAAAGTTTGATTTGATTATTTTGGAAACTTCGGGAATTGGACAATCCGATACCGAAATTTTGGAGCATAGTGATGTTTCTCTTTATGTGATGACCCCAGAATTTGGGGCGGCTACCCAATTGGAAAAAATTGATATGCTCGATTTTGCGGACGTAGTTGCCATCAACAAGTTTGACAAAAGAGGGGCTCTGGATGCTCTAAGGGATGTTAAAAAACAATACATACGCAACCATGGGTTATGGGATACCAAAGAAGACGACCTTCCTATTTATGGAACAATAGCTTCCCAATTTAATGACCCAGGGATGAATCAGTTGTACAAGGTGGTAATGGACACTTTGGTTAGCAAATCGAATGCCCCACTAAAGTCCAACTGGACTGTTTCGGATGAAATGTCGGAGAAGATTTTTGTAATACCTCCTGCGCGGACCAGATATCTGTCTGAAATTGCAGAGAATAACCGCTCTTACGATAGTCGAGTGGCGACCCAAACCAAAATCGCCCAAAAGCTATATGGCATTTTCCTGACCTTGACTTCAATTCTTGATTTGGATGAAAATGAGGCGTATGCCAGTCTACTTTCCAAAATAGGCATGGATGAAGCTAGGGTTCATTCATATCTGAAAAATGAAAAAGACAAAGATTTTGTCTCCCTTCTGATCAAGGAATTTGACAAGGTGAAAATGAACCTGGATCCCCATAATTGGGAAATCCTTCTGCAGTGGCAAAACAAAGTCAATCGATACAAATCTGATACCTATTCCTTTGATGTAAGAGGTAAGGAAGTAAAGATTCAGACCCATACCACTTCCTTGTCCGCCAGTCAGATTCCGAAGGTAGCATTGCCTAAATACAAGGCTTGGGGTGATATTTTAAACTGGAATCTACAGGAGAATGTACCGGGCGAGTTTCCTTTTACCTCCGGTTTGTATCCTTTTAAACGAGAAGGAGAGGATCCAACCCGAATGTTTGCTGGGGAAGGTGGCCCGGAGCGGACCAATCGCCGGTTCCATTACGTAAGTCTGGATATGCCCGCAAAACGACTTTCAACCGCTTTTGATTCTGTGACTTTGTACGGAAATGATCCCGACTACAGGCCTGATATTTATGGGAAAATTGGGAATGCCGGGGTTTCCATTTGTTGTTTGGATGATGCAAAGAAGTTATACTCCGGATTCGATTTAAGTGATTCTATGACCTCGGTCAGTATGACCATCAATGGTCCAGCTCCCATGCTTTTGGCCTTTTTTATGAATGCTGCCATTGATCAAAACTGCGAGAAATATATCAAGCAAAAAGGCTTGGAAAAAGAGGTGGAGCAAAAGCTTGGGAAGATCTTTACGGAAAAGAAAATGGAGAGACCCCAATATGCTGGGAAACTTCCCGAGGGTAACAATGGGTTGGGGCTAATGCTGCTGGGTGCCACGGGAGATGAAGTACTGCCCAATGATATTTATGAGAAGATAAAATTGGAAACCCTGGGTCAGGTTAGGGGTACAGTACAAGCCGATATCCTGAAGGAAGATCAAGCGCAGAATACCTGCATCTTTTCCACAGAATTTGCCTTGCGCCTTATGGGTGACGTCCAAGCGTATTTTATTGCCAACCAAGTGCGCAATTTTTATTCGGTATCCATTTCCGGTTACCACATAGCCGAAGCAGGGGCCAACCCCATTACCCAATTGGCCTTCACCTTGTCCAATGGTTTTACCTATGTGGAATATTACTTGAGCAGGGGAATGGATATTGACCAATTCGGTCCAAACCTGTCTTTTTTCTTTTCCAACGGAGTAGATCCTGAATATGCGGTAATTGGTAGGGTGGCCCGCAGAATTTGGGCCAAGGCGATGAAAGAAAAATATGGGGCCAACCCAAGGGCTCAGATGTTAAAATATCATATTCAAACTTCGGGAAGAAGCTTACATGCCCAGGAAATCGATTTCAATGATATTAGGACTACCCTCCAAGCGCTTTATGCCATTTACGATAACTGCAATTCCCTGCATACCAACGCCTACGATGAGGCCATAACCACACCTACCGAGGAATCCGTTAGACGGGCCATGGCCATACAGCTCATTATCAATAAGGAATTGGGCCTGGCCAAAAATGAAAACCCCATGCAAGGCTCGTTCATTATTGAGGAACTAACCGATTTAGTAGAAGAAGCGGTACTACTGGAATTTGACCGAATCACTGAACGGGGAGGTGTATTGGGCGCCATGGAAACCATGTACCAACGTTCCAAGATTCAGGAAGAAAGTTTGCATTATGAAACTTTGAAACATACAGGGGAGTATCCCATTATTGGGGTGAATACCTTCTTGAGTTCCAAGGGTTCTCCTACGGTGTTACCAGCTGAGGTGATCAGGGCAACTGAAGCGGAAAAGCAAAATCAAATCAAGACCCTTAAAAACCTGCACAAGGGAAACAAGGAACGAGCAAACCATTTATTAAAGGAACTGCAGCAAACCGCAATTAGGAATGAAAACATTTTTGGGCAACTGATGGAAGTGGCCAAAGTATGTTCCTTGGGTCAGATTACCAATGCCCTGTTCCAAGTGGGGGGGCAATACAGACGGAATATGTAATGATGAGTGTTACTAGTCGTTTCCGTTTTGGAAAGATTTTCGCCACTTTTTAAAGGAAACCCTAAAGATTTTGATTTCCCTACGCAAAAGATTCAGGTATTCTTTTTCCTTGACACCATCCCGCTCCAAGCCATTGCAATAGGCCAGGATGTTCTTGGTCATCACGTTGATGAAGCTAAGACTTCTCATGCGTGAGGCATATGAATTGCTGAGCGCAACATGTTCTACCTCCTTGGTGATTTGAACCGCATCGGTCATGAGGGATTGCATCACATCGTCTCGGAAACTTCCAATTTTTCTAAGTGATAGCAAATCCTTGTTGTATGAAAAATAAGAGGCAACGGCCTCACTCAAGTCACGAAGGGCCAAAGATTTACGATATACTCCAAGAGAATTTAAAGAATTTTTCTCCATTTTTTCAAAAGCAATTTTCTCCTATAAAATTACATATCAAAAAGATAACTTAACTTTGGATTCAAAAGCTGAATGACTAATTCGCTTTATATTCTTAAATTTTTTCATTTTATGCTTTACATATGAAAATAGATGATTTAAACTGGCAAATTTTAGCTTGTTTACAGGAAAATGCCAGGGAAACTTTTGCCAATATTGGTCGTAAAATTGGCCTCACACCCCCAGCAGTGGCGGAACGGGTCAAGAAGATGGAAGATGTTGGGGTAATAGAGGGGTACGAAACCAAGGTATCCTATGCTTTGGCTGGACATCAGCTTAAGGCGATTATCATGCTCAGGGCCTTCGTTGGGAAATTGAAGCCCTTTTTAAACCAGGTGGATAACTTTCAGGAAGTAGTCAATTGCTACCGCATAACCGGAAACGAAAATATCATTATGGAAGTGGTGCTGAAGGATCAGGCCCATTTGGAAAAGTTCATAGACCAGCTCATTGTTTATGGGGAATGCCGTACGCATATTGTATTGTCCGATGTAATTTCCAATGCCCCAATCAAAAACGGTAAGGTTTACTGATCATTTTCGATTATTTTTAAGTGACCAAAAATTATTCCCGTTTTGGCGGGGTTTTTGTTGTGAAAGGAATATGAAAAAAAATCTCGCTATACTTTTTCTTGCCACTTGTGTTACGCAGGGTGTTTTTTCCCAGCAAATGGTACTGAAAAAAGGAACCATTTTGGAAGCGCTCCCAGTAAACGATTCCATAGCCGAAACCTTCTCCCTGTATTTACCCACTTCATTTTCTACCGATAAAACATGGCCTTTGTTGGTGGTGTTTGATTTGGATGGTAAAGAGATACAGGCACTCTCCATGTTCGTGCATGCTGCTGAAGAAGAAGGCTATGTACTGGCGGCCCCACAAGTAAGGGATACAGCTTCCTTGGCCGATAACATGGTGAAAACTACCCAAACGGTGCAGAAGGTAATGGACTTGTTGCCCATTCAAAAATCTCGGATTTATACAGCAGGAGCGGGATCTGGTGGTAGGTACGCCAATTTGGTTCCCATTTTATCCAAGGATGTGAGCGGGGCAATTTCCATTGGGGCCAGCATTACCAATACAGAGTTGTTGAGCATCAGGCGTCCATTTCATTTTATTGGGATAGTGAATAAAAAGGACTATAACTATCCAGGCTTGCTGTCTGTAAAAAAGATCTTGGATCGCTATAGATTCCCCAATCAAGTATTGATACATTCTGGGGATAAATTGTGGCCGGACCCAGACTATCTTAAAAGGTCCTTGAGATTGTTTACACTGGCTGCTATGCGCAAACAGTTGGTGGCCAGGGACTCTTCATATATTGAGGGGGCATACAACAGTGATGTGACCCATGCCGGGCGATTAAAAAATTCCCTAAAGCTCTTAATGGCGGAACAATATTTGGGCGAGATGATGGGCGTCTATGGGGCGTACAAAAACTTGGACTCCTTGCGAATGGTACAGCGGGACATTCGAAGGAATAAAATGTACCGAAGTATGAAAAGGTCCGAAAGTGCCGCCTTTTTGAAGGAATCCTTACTTAAGGAGGATTACCTGTATTATATGGAGGAAGACTTGTTGGCCTATAACTTCAACAACTTGGGATGGTGGAATTTTCAAAGAACTGAAATCAACAAATTCATTGAAGGTTCCAACAAAGCTGAAAAGGATATGGGGCATCGGTTGTTGGGGTACATCAATGCTTTGGCAGAAGATAATATCGATATTGTGCAATCCGAGGATTTGATTGATGAGGATGCATTGGCCTTCCTTTTTATGCTGAAGACTATCTTGGAACCAGATAATTTCGACTTCTATATGAAGATTATCTCCTTGAGCTCCAAAAACGAGGATTTTGGCACGGCCTTATTCTACTTGGAGGAAGCATTTAAAAGGGGCTTTAATGACAAGGAAATCTTATATGGCTTGGAACATACGGCCTTACTTCGCATCAACCCAAAATTCAATAAGTTGGTGTCTGAGTATTTACAGGACGCCCGTTACAACATCAAGGAGCAATAAACCTTGGAACATCCTCCAATTTCCAATCAATTACCAATCCTCCGGCAATAGATTCCGCAATTTCTTTTCCGTATAAATATTCGCAGAGATAAAGGGCCGCTTCAAAGCTTTTGGCTCCTCCAGCAGAGGTGATGTATTTGCCATCATGCACAAAAAGGACACTGTCTTTAACATTTAAATGGGGAAACATGGTCTTGTATTTGCCAATATCGCTGGGAAAAGTGGTGGATGCAACTTTGTCCAGAACACCTGCCTTTGCCAACACAAAGGCGCCATCACAATGAGATGTAACGAATTGGGCGTTCTCGGCTGTTTTCTTTACAAAATCAAGCATGATGGTATCTTCCAGGTCTGTGTCCAAATGGTGTTCCGCGCTGGGTACCACCAAAATGTCAATGTTTGGAATGGAATCCTTGGTATAATCAAAATCAGGGAGAATCCGAACCCCTTCAAAAGATGTAATTGGGTCTAAGGTATTGGCCACAGTAAAAGTATTCATGGCCTTGATGTTTTCGCGGTATTGGGTGTGCTGAAAAATATCGTACGGCGCGGTAAATTCTGTATTGTAGACCCCGTCCATAATCAGGAATGCCACATTATACCGATCAGCCTCAAGTTTGGGGAAAACCCGGTTTGCCGGTTCAGCGGTCAATTTGGATTCCTTTCTTTCCCCACAGGAAAAAAAGACAACTGAGAGGCAAAGTACCACAAGGATTCTGGTCATATCTGAATACATTTTGAATTAGAAGGAATGCTAAGGTACTATTCAAATTGATTTCCGCTACTTTTACAGCAAAAAAATAGGAGGATGAGATATTTGGTGCTTCTAGTGTGTTGTTTGGTGATGGCCTGCAAGTCGGATAAAAAATACCATGGAGAAGTCAAGGAAGTTACAACGGAGTCCAACTTGGTTCAGGATATTCTTAATTTTCAGAAGGGCTTAAATGCCTCTTTTAGAAATCCCGATAGCTCACCTTTACCCGATCGGTATCGAAAAGATTTTAATGGGTTGGACTTTTATGAACCGGACACCACCTATATCGTCCATGCCAAATTGGAGCGCACGCCGGAAGCCATTCCTTTTTTGATGAAGACCACAACCAATGACCATAGGAATGAAGTAGTGTATGGCATCGCGCATTTTGAACTCCATGGCACGCCGTACCAATTGGAGATTTATCAAAGTATGGACGAACCTGATGAAGGATTGGAGGATTACCTGTTCCTGCCTTTTTTGGATAATACCAACGGTAATGAAACCTACGGAGGTGGACGTTACATCGATTTAACGATTCCCAAGGGGGATACGATTGTTATTGACTTCAACAAGGCATACAATCCCTATTGCGTATACAATAAAAAGTACTCCTGCCCTCTAGTGCCAAGGCAAAATTATTTGAGAACTAATGTGAGAGCAGGAGTGAAAGACTTTATCAAGGAATGAAAAAGCCCAACTTCCGGAGGAAGAAGGGCTTTTAAATCAAAATAGTCAGAACTTATGGTTTTCTAGAAAGAGTAGATTGCGGCAAAAAGAACGGATGCCAAACTTCCAGTGGCTTCCATGTCATTGTCTATAAAAGCATCTTCTGAGGTGCTGTCCAATCGGATTTCAGGTTTCAAAATCAAATCGCCAACCGTGGCACTTCCGGTCAAGGTAACGGCAAAAACACTTCCATCATCCGTATCGCCAGCGGCGCCAATACCGGCAACGTTGTCAAATCCGTCACTTGTTGTAAAATATTCACCTCTTAAACCAATGGTGAAGTTGTCAGAAGTGGCCAATTGTGGATAAAGGGCAACACCTGTAAAGCTTCCGCCATTGTCTTCTTGGCTAAAGTGTGCTGCATTTACACCCAAGAAGAAATCTTCTGATACATCGAACCCACCGGTAAAGTCAACCTCAAAACCACCTTGGCTGTACAGGAAGTTCAGGAATTGACCGGAGTAACCCAACTGGGCGCCCACAGCATAGTCTCCCGTTCCGTTAAGCTCGGTCAAATCTGTCGGATTCATTACTGCCAACATAGCGCTCCAATCATTCCCTAGATCAAAGTCGGCTTTTAAACCGGTATGGCTAAACGGACCGTAAGAGAACAAATAGGAGGTGCTGTAGTTAAAGTTGGCTGCTGGTGAGATTACTTCGTAACCCAAAAAGGTGTTGAAGTTACCAAACGTAAGGGTAACATCTTCACTTACATTCCAATATACATACAACTGGTTAACAATATCGCCAGTAGCAGAGTACATGGGAGAGGCAAAGATAGCGTCCGTTCCCCTTGGGCCGAACACCAAGTCTGCCACAAAACCCACCTTTTCTCCTTCGTAGGCTGCTATGATGTTGGCCATACCTAGCGAAAAGCCATCCAAATTGGCAAATGAAGAGCCTGGGGCAATGGCATCTTCTCCGTTGGGTGCGGTCAAGTTGGTGCGGTAATAAGCGTCAACCGTTCCGCTGAATTCAAATGTTGTTTTGGCTTCTTCTTCCTCTTGTGCGAAGGCCAATACTGGGATGCTTGCTAAAGCAATAAAAGCTATTTTTTTTATGTATTTTGTGCTGATAATCGTTTTCATAATCTTAAATATTAAGGTGCCTCAATACAGAAGCATTTATTGGTATTTAATTGAGATTTGTACAGTGAAAAAGGTTATTTAACGGAGCGTTCTGCCAAACGCTCCGTTTCCTTTTATTTTAATGTTGGTTCATTCTAAAGTCGGCATAAGCGTCCATCCCATGCTCGTGAATATCCAATCCTTGTAGCTCTTCTTTTTCGTCCACTCGGATACCAGATACCTTTTTAATGGTAAATAGAATGATAAATGCAGTTAGGGAGCAGAATGTTGCTGCAGCTCCTACACCGGCCAATTGTACCAAGAACTGGTCAAATCCGGCAAGATCGCCAAAGATTCCAACGGCAAGCGTACCCCACATACCACAGATTAAGTGAACCGCAACGGCACCAACGGGGTCGTCCAATTTCAATCTGTCGATCAAAGCAACTCCGGCTACAATGACCACACCTGCTATAAGCCCGATGATTACCGCTTCGTTGGGGGACATTTGGTCCGCACCTGCCGTAATTCCAACCAATCCACCCAAGATTCCGTTCAAGAACATGGTAAGGTCGTAGTTTTTATAGGCGAACAAAGAGGTAAGGAAAGCGGATACCCCACCTGCTGCTGCTGCCAATGATGTGGTGACCAATACTAGGGAGGTCAATTCTGGATCTGCTGATAGTACGGAACCACCGTTGAATCCAAACCAGCCCAACCAAAGAATCAAAACACCTGCTGCCGCTAGAGGAAGGTTGTGTCCTGGAATGGCCTTGGGCTTTCCGTCCTCTTCAAATTTTCCGATTCTCGCACCCAAAAGGTAAATGGCGATCAATGCGCCCCATCCTCCTACAGAGTGTACCAAGGTGGAACCTGCAAAATCGTAGAAACCTTCAGCTTCACCAAAAGCAAGGGAAGAAAGGAAACCACCACCCCATTGCCAAGATCCAACGATTGGGTACACCAATCCAACATAGATAATGGTGAAAAGCATAAAGCCTTTTAGCTTTATCCTTTCAGCAACGGCTCCAGAAACAATGGTTGCCGCTGTTGCTGCAAACATGCCTTGGAAGAGGAAATCCGTCCACCACGTATAACCGCCATCGGCATACTCAGGGGTCATTCCGTTTTCTGGGGCTGCGATTCCGAAGCCGGCAAATTTGAGGAAGCCCATATCGCCATCCTCAAATCCTGGGTACATCAAGTTAAAACCACCTATATAATATAATAGGAGTCCAACACATATAATAAATACATTCTTAAATAGAATGTTCACGGTATTCTTCTGACGAGTAAGTCCAATCTCCAAGAAAGAGAATCCAAGGTGCATAAAGAACACCAAGGCGGTACAAATCATCATCCATACGTTATTCGCTGTAAATAATCCTGCGTCCATAATCTTTAAATATTGTAGTTAAGGTTTGTTGATTAGTTAATACCGGCACTGCCGCTTTCCTTTGTTCTGATTCTGTAAGCCTCAATCACATCGGATACGAAGATTTTACCATCTCCAACATTTCCTGTTGATGCTGATTCAAGCAGGGTGTTTACGGTACGCTCCAGAAAACTATCCGATACCACAATAACCAAGTACCTCCTCTGAATGTCCGAAGTACTGTAAGAGATGCCACGATACACGTGGCCTTGTTTCTCATTTCCAACTCCCGTTACATCCCAGTAACTAAAGAAGTTGACCTCAATCCCATGAAGTGCTTTTTTCACCTCGTCGAATTTGGATTTTCTAATAATTGCCTCGACTTTTTTCATAATTAAGTAGTTAATTGATGAGCCAAATATATGTTAAAACATTGCTAACCCCTCAAAATGATGGGGTGTAACATTAATTTTTGTAATTATTAAAAAAATACCCCTATAAAATTAGGGGTACGTAATTTTAAAGTTGGTTTTATTTAACTATTGATGACTTTTTCTTAATACAAAGCCCAAAAACTTTGATATTTTATACGGAATAGGAGTTTTTCCGATAGAATTGTTCGGAAACCAACAAAAGTGATTGAAATTTTAAAAGAATATAACTAATCCAAAAACTTGGATAGCCAAAGGCCCAAGGCAATGGCCAATATCCCCACAATTATGCTACTGAGGGTGTACAATGAAAAGTGAAAAAGCTCGCTGTTTTTTATTAGGGTGTGCTTTTCAAAAGCAAAAGCGGAGAATGTGGTGAATCCGCCACAAAAGCCTGTGGCCAGAAATAGGGTGCTATTGGAGGTGAGCAAATTGTTCTTTGCAGAAAATCCCAGGATAATGCCAATAAGTAGACAGCCAACAATGTTGACCAAGAAGGTCCCCAAGAAAAAATTATGAAATACAATATTAAGCGGCTTGGAAATCAAATAGCGCAATGCACTACCTAAACCACCGCCCAAAAAAACAAGAAGAACCTGTTTCATACCTTAAAGGTACAAACTAAACAGCTTTCTTTAAATCGGTCTCGGACTGTTCGCGGGGGAGGATTTTTCTAATCGAAGTTTCCGAAATCTTCTGAATTGGTTTTCTAAACCTTTCGCCAGCCCCATTTACGCTAAAAATCAAAAGAATTGCGTTTACTGCTAGCAAAATGAATAGGAGGCTGAAAAATGTTACCATTTGTCTTTACTAATCAGGTACAATGCAAAAGTACGTCTTTTCCTATAGGAGCGTTGCTTTAGTCTGATTAAAGTTGTAAACAACACCATTTTTGTTGTGAAAACAAAAAAGCTGTTAATTTTTAAGAAAGTACTTAATCAAAAACAAGATAATTATGAAGATTACAAAAGTAGCCAGCACCCATTTAACCCCTTTATAGTTTTTTCGATGCCAGGACTTATCCTTTTTATAGGTGAAGGCGATTACGAATACAAAAGCAATGAAAAAGAGTACGGCAAAAATTAATTGTCCGGTGCTTAACATATTGTTTATTTTTATGCAAAGCTAAATCAAAAGAAAGTAATGCAAAGCAAAATTAAAGCGGTGGAATTGTTCCATAATTCATTCGGACTTGGGGTGCAGCAGCAACCACAGGCCAATCTGGGAGCAGAAAAGAACAAACTGCGCTTCAACCTAATGGATGAGGAAAACAAAGAATATTTGGAAGCAGCCAATGATGGAGATTTGGTGGAGGTAGCTGATGCCTTGGGAGATATGCTCTATATTTTATGTGGTACCATTTTGGAACATGGCATGCAGCACAAGATAGAGGAAGTCTTTAATGAAATCCAACGTAGCAACATGAGCAAATTAGGTGAGGATGGCAATCCTATTTACAGGGAAGATGGAAAAGTGCTAAAAGGGCCCAACTATTTTAAACCTGATATCGAAGGAATATTGAACCATTAAAAAAAGCGCCTTAAGGCGCTTTTCTTTTTTAGTCTACTGGATATCTCCAGTCAAATTTGTCCTCAATCCTGTTGTATTGGATATCGGTGATATATTGTTTCAATTGCGAAGCATAACTTTGCTCCAATTCCGGTAGTTCATAATCGGTTCCTTGATAACCAAACGCTGCAATGGGAGATACTACCGCCGCAGTACCTGCACCGAACATTTCCTTAAGGCTTCCGTTTTTGGCAGCTGCCACCACTTCAGAAACCGTAATTTTTCGAACCTCAGTTGCTATACCTTGGTCCTCTGCAATTTGCAAGATGCTTTTACGGGTAATACCATCCAAGATACGGTCACTGGTAGGGCCGGTGATTAAGGTGTCGTTAATACGGACAAAAATGTTCATGGCACCTGCTTCCTCAATATATTCATGGGTGTTGTCGTCTGTCCAGATGACCTGTTGGTACCCTTTTTTAATAGCTAGTTGGGTAGGATAGAACTGTCCGGCATAGTTGCCTCCTGCCTTGGCATACCCAACACCACCATTGGCTGCACGGGAGTATTTTTCCTCTATCAATACTTTTACCTTTCCAGAAAAATAGGCCCCGGAAGGAGCGCATGCGATGATAAATTTGTATTCATCAGCTGGAGAGGCGTGGAATCCGTTTCCAGAGGCAAGGATAAACGGTCTAATGTATAGGGAGCTTCCGGGATTTTGCGGAATCCAATTTTTTTCAACTTGTAAAAGGGTGGTCAAGCCATCCATAAAATGGGATTCCGGCAATTCTGGAATAGCCAATCTTTTGGCCGACTTGTTGAACCGCTTAAAGTTCTCCAAGGGCCTGAACAACCAGGCTTTGCCATTTTCATCCTTATAGGCTTTCATGCCCTCAAAAATGGACTGACCGTAATGGAAAATCTTGGCGGAAGGATCCAGGCTAATGGGCTGATAAGGAATTACCTTGGGCGTTTGCCATGCACCATCCACGTAATCGCAGACTAGCATATGGTCCGTATAGACGCTTCCGAAGGAAAGGTTGTCAAAATCAACATCATGGATTTTTGAAGTTTTGGACTTCTCTACCGTTACATTTTTAGTCATTGTTTCCATTTCAAATAATTTGAACCTATAAAATTAGGCAATAAACCCTTGTATTGCTTACTTTTCAATTAAATTTACGCAGTTTGTTCCCGAAATCTCAAGATTTTCAAAATCACCTATGTATTTAACATTTTTGATGCAACTTATGCAATGGAATCCAAGATTAATTCATTGATTTTCAGTAGTAATTCCATCCTGTACATTGAAGCGGAAGATTATAACAACGGCTGACGGCTCCAAAACCATCCATCTCGAGGATTGGAACGAGCAATATCACTCCAAGCACGGTGCCATCCAAGAGGCCTATCATGTTTTTATAGAACGCGGTTTAAGGCATGTGGACTTGCAGGATATAAGTATCTTGGAGATTGGGTTTGGTACAGGATTGAACGCCTTGATAACGCTCTTGGAAGCAGAGAAAAATGAACAGAAAATCAACTATGTGGGAGTGGAGGCCTATCCGGTTTTAATTGAGGAGATTGAAGCCTTGGACTATTGTTCCCAATTGCAAGTTGATGGCCATCAGGGTGATTTCGAAAGGATGCACTATTCACCATGGGAAGAGCAAGTTTCCATCTCCAAAAATTTCAGTTTGTTAAAACAGCAGAAGGATTTTATGCAAATTGAGGACAACAATTTGTTTAACCTTATCTATTTTGACGCTTTTGGAGCTAGGGTGCAACCAGAGTTATGGACGGAGGCCATTTTTTCCAAAATGTTTACCGCGCTCAAAGTTGGGGGAGTGTTGGTAACTTATGCAGCCAAGGGTAGTGTGCGAAGGGCAATGCAGGCTGTAGGCTTTGCAGTGGAAAGGCTTCCAGGCCCGCCAGGAAAAAGGGAAATGCTCAGGGCCACTAAAGCGGTATGAACCTTTGGAGTTGCCTCTGGAGTCAAATTCCTTCAACAATTCTGTTAAAGCTAAACTAATGTCTGAATTTTCCGGGATTGAAACGACTAATTTTGTATTAAAATGAACGTATGAAGGTGTTGATTACGGGTGCAACGGGTTTAGTTGGAAAGGAGATTGTTAAAGTTCTACACGAAAAAAACATCACCGTTCATTACCTGACCCGTAGTAAAAGGAAAATTCATTCGGAATTAAATTACAAAGGGTTTTACTGGGATCCCTCAAAAGGGGTGCTGGATCCCAAAAGTTTAGAGGGGGTTCATGCCATAATCAACCTGGCTGGCGCTACCATAGCTAACAGATGGACCAAGTCCTACAAGAAGAAAATAGTAGAGAGCAGGGTCGAGAGCTTAAAGACTCTTAAAAAAGCCTTGGAAATCAGTGATGCTCCTAGAGTAGAATCCATAATTTCAGCTTCGGCCATTGGGATTTATCCCAATTCCCTTTCCCAATTCTATGATGAAAGCGAGAAAGAAGTGGATGATAGCTTTTTGGGGAGTGTAGTGGAACAGTGGGAAAATGCGGCAAATGAGTTTGAGGATTTAGGTGTGAAGGTAGCCAAGATTAGAATTGGGGTAGTGCTTTCAGCCAATGGAGGAGCATTACCCAAGATGGCTCGCCCAGTGCAGTTGTATTTGGGTGCGGCATTTGGCTCTGGCGAACAGTGGCAATCCTGGATACATATTGAGGATTTGGCACAGATGTTTGTCTACATTATGGAAAACGGACTAAAAGGAACATTCAACGGGGTGGCTCCCAACCCCGTTACCCAATCCAAAATGACCAAAATTTTGGGTAGGGTGCTTAACAAGCCCATTTGGTTACCCAATATTCCAAAGTTTGCGATGCAAGGGCTTCTAGGAGAAATGTCCTATTTGCTGTTCGCAAGTCAGCGGGTGAGCAGCAAACGAATAGAGAAAAAAGGCTTTATTTTCCAGTATTCCAATCTGGAACCCACTTTAATGAACCTTTATGATAAGGAGAAGAAAGAGTCTTACCCGGTTCAATAGAAGCGTCATTGAAATTGACTTTACCATTGCTGCTGAATAAATTGATATCCGCCTTTGGCGGATTTTTTAGTGTTTTCTTGTGACATTTTGACATTTTTGGACAAATGGCAGTACTTTTGCCACTTCAAAAAAGAAAAAAACAAACCATATATGAGCAAGAAAAGTAAGGTTGAGGAAATGGAAGGGGAATTGAACGACTCCCAAATTGCGGAAAATCCTGAACTGAACGATGCAACCAGTGAGACGACTCCAGAGGAGGAACTGTCCGTAGAGGATCAATTGCGCGAGGAATTGGCCAAGGAAAAGGACAAGTTTTTACGGTTGTTTGCAGAGTTTGAAAACTTCAAGAAGCGTACTTCCAAGGAACGCATGGACCTTTTTAAGACCGCTGGTCAAGAAGTCATGGTCTCCTTGTTGCCCATTTTGGATGATTTTGACCGGGCTTTGAAAGAACTTTCCAAATCTGAGGATAAGGAGATGTTCAAAGGCGTGGAGCTCATCAACAATAAATTTAGGGAAACCCTAAAAGCTAAAGGATTGGAACAAATTGAGGTAGGCGAAGGAGATGTGTTTGATGCCGAAGTGCATGATGCCATCACCCAGATTCCAGCTCCCAATAAAAAATTGAAAGGAAAAATAATCGATGTCGTTGAAAAGGGTTTCAAACTTGGAGAGCGCATCATCAGACACCCCAAAGTGGTTGTAGGTAACTAATAAGGTATGAAAGAGGACTTTTATGACATATTAGGTGTTTCCAAGGGAGCTTCTGCGGCGGAAATCAAGAAGGCGTATAGAAAAAAGGCCATTGAATTCCATCCAGATAAGAACCCAGGGGATACCAAGGCCGAGGAGATGTTCAAAAAAGCAGCCGAAGCCTATGAGGTACTGAGCGACCCTGATAAAAAAGCGAAGTACGACCAATTTGGACATGCCGCATTTGAAGGAGGAGCCGGATTTGGTGGAGGCGGTATGAATATGGATGATATCTTCAGTCAGTTTGGGGATATCTTTGGAAGTGCCTTCGGTGGCGGATTCAGCGGATTTGGAGGATTTGGTGGCGGACAACGTAGAACAAAAGGCAGCAATCTTCGCATTCGGGTAAAACTGACCTTGGAAGAGGTGGCCAATGGGGTAGAGAAAAAGGTCAAAGTACGCAGAAAGGTCCAGGCTGATGGGGTAACTTATAAAACCTGTGCAACCTGCAATGGAACTGGACAGGTGACCAAAATAGCCAATACCATTTTGGGTAGAATGCAAACGGCGACCACCTGTACTACCTGTGGTGGATCTGGACAAACCATTGATAAACGTCCAAGTGGAGCCGATGCACAAGGCTTGGAGGTTGCCGAGGAAACTGTTTCCATCAAGATTCCACCGGGTGTGGAAGACGGCATGCAGCTAAAAGTCAGTGGTAAGGGGAATGAGGCTCCAGGGAATGGAATTCCAGGAGATTTATTGGTGGCCATTGAAACAGCGGAACACGATACTTTGAAAAGGGAAGGGGATAACCTTCATTACGATTTGTACATCAGTTTTTCAGAAGCGGTGTTGGGAAGTTCCAAAGAAATTGATGCCGTTGGAGGCAAGGTGCGCATTAAATTGGAACCGGGAATCCAGTCGGGAAAAATACTGAGATTGAGAGGAAAGGGAATCTCCAGTCTTAACGGTTATGGTAGCGGGGATTTGCTGGTTCACGTTAATGTTTGGACGCCCAAAGAGCTCAACAAAGAGCAAAAAGAGTTCTTTGAACGCATGCAAAGTGATGAAAATTTCACCCCTAAACCTGAGAAATCGGACAAGTCGTTCTTTGAAAAAGTTAAGGATATGTTCTCTTAAAGAATAGAATAAAAGTTTTCTGTTTAAATAAAAAACGTATATTTGGAACTGATGTTGGGAAACCGACATCTAATTTTCTTTTTCATAGCAATTTTTTTCCCATCCTTAGATTTTTTTAAGGGTGGGTTTTGTTTTTAGGGGTAATCCGGTCTTTTTGGCCAATTATATATCTTTGAAAAAACCGTATAAATGAACCACATCCTTGTTGCCAAAGACGTCTCCAAGTCTTATGGGGACCACCAAGCGTTGCGCAACATTACACTGGAAATTCCGGAAAATTGTATCTATGGTCTGTTGGGGCCAAATGGTGCCGGAAAGACCACGTTTATTCGTATTGTCAATCAGATTACCTATCAAGATACTGGCTCGGTTTTGTTTAAGGGAAAACCCCTGGCACCCGAACATATTGCCCAAATAGGTTATTTGCCCGAGGAAAGGGGATTGTATAAAAGTATGAAGGTGGGAGACCAGGCCCTCTACTTGGCCCAACTAAAGGGGTTGTCCCGTACCGAAGCCATGAAAAGACTTACATATTGGTTTGATCGTCTGGACATTGGCGATTGGTGGGGCAAGAAAATCCAGGAACTTTCCAAAGGGATGGCCCAAAAAATACAATTTATAGTTACTGTTCTGCATGAGCCCAAACTTTTGATTTTTGATGAACCTTTCAGCGGTTTTGATCCCATAAATGCCAATATTATCAAAGACGAGATCCTTCAACTTAAGGAAAAGGGCACCTCCATCATCTTTTCAACCCACAGAATGGAATCTGTGGAAGAGCTTTGCGAGTATATCGCCTTGATCCATAAATCGGAAAAAATACTGGATGGAAAGTTGTCTGATATCAAAAAATCGTATAAGAACAATATTTTTAACATTGGCCTCGAGCTTGAGCGGAATGCCGATGACTTCCTCAAAATGATAACAGATCAATTCCAAGTTTTGGATTCCCACTATGACCCAACGGAAAAACAGTTGGATTTCAGTGTACAGTTGCCATCCAGCAATACCGCTGGGATTTTGGCCCAATTGGCACAACAAGCCAAGGTGAACCGGTTTGAGGAAACCGTACCATCTGCCAATGATATATTTATTCAGACTGTAAACAAGAGGGATAATGGCAAGTAAACTACAGTTGATCATTAAGCGGGAGTACTTGGCCAAGGTGAGGAACAAGTCCTTTATTGTGATGACCATTTTGAGCCCAATTTTAATTGTGGGTATGATCGTGTTGATTGCTTATCTCACAGAAGTAAACGATAGTGAGAAGCGGGTAGTGGCCGTGTTGAATGAAAGTGACTTTCTGCACAGGGAATTTGCTGCCACCGAAAACATGTCCTTTGTGCAATTCCATGATATATCCCTGGAAAAGGCCAAGGACTCCACAAACAACATGGGCCTTTATGGACTGTTGCACCTGCCCAAAGGGGAAAATTTGGAACAAGCTTCCAAGCAAGCTCATCTGTATACCAAGGACAATCCCAACACACACATAACCCAGCAGTTGGAAGGGATTTTCCAGAAAAAACTACGCCAGAACCGTTTGGGGAATCTTGGAGTTTCTACGGAACAGTTTTCTACCATAGAAAAGCCGTTTGAACTAAATTTGGCCACATTTGAAGGTGAGAAAAGTGTGAAGGGAATTACCGAGATCAAGGCGTTCATTGGCGGTGGTTTTGGATATGCCATCATGATGTTCATCATCATATATGGAACCTTTGTTATGCGAAGTGTTATTGAGGAAAAAACCAGCAGGATCATAGAGGTGATCATATCCTCCGTAAAACCGTTCCAATTGATGTTGGGCAAAATTATTGGTACATCCCTGGCTGGAATCACCCAATTTGTGATTTGGTTGATCTCTGCCAGCCTACTGCTTTTTATGGTAGTATTGATTTCAGGAATAGATATGACAGCCTTGATGGCCGAGGTACAAAACACACCTGGGGCCATGGGCGGAATGTCCCAATTTTCCACCCCGTTAAGTAATGACACCATATTATATGCTAGGGAAATTTTGAACATTCCATGGGTACTTTTAATCTCTTCATTTCTTTTGTATTTTGTTCTGGGGTATCTCATTTACAGTTCCATTTATGCGGCCATAGGTGCGGCAGTGGACAATGAGACCGATACCCAGCAGTTTGTTTTTCCTGTGATTTTGCCCCTCATGTTGGCCATTTATGTAGGTTTCTTTTCCGTGTTCAGCAACCCTCATGGCCCTATAGCAGTTGGTTTTTCACTCTTCCCTTTGACCTCTCCCATTGTGATGTTGATGCGACTTCCAGCGGGGATTGGAGAAGGAGGTGTACCTTTGTGGCAACTTTTACTGTCCATAGCCCTGTTGATAGCTACTTTTTTGGCCATTGTTTCCTTGGCGGCCAAAATTTATCGGGTTGGGATTTTGATGTACGGCAAAAGGCCCACCTATAAGGAATTGGTAAAATGGTTACGATATTAAATGGAAATGCAGGAAGAGACCAGTGAAATAAAAGAAATCATTAAGGAAGATATTTGGGGATCCATAAAGGAGTTTCTAAATATGGGAATCCATTTGGGAGAGGGGGATAAATCCATTCACCTGACCATTGGTCTTTTGTTGTTGTTGGGAGTAGCCTTTGTGGTCACGAAATTTCTTTTGCGATGGATTAGGTATCTACTGACCCGTAAAATGGAGACAGAGGACAAACAAAAGTTCACCAGTGTCTTCAAATTTACCAACTACTTTATCTATTTGGTGGTGGTATTGATCACCCTCAGTGCTGCGGGAATTGACATCACCTTGCTCATTACCGCTTCCGCTGCCCTATTTGTTGGCTTGGGGCTTGCACTCCAAGAACTGTTTCAAGACATTCTTGGTGGCATATTGATCATAGTGGACAAATCCCTTCAGGTAGGTGATATTGTTGAGGTGGACGGGAAGGTAGGTAAGGTCTTCGAAATAAAATTGAGAACCACCAGAGCCATTACAAGGGATGATAAAGTTGTGGTGATCCCCAACCACAAATTCATAAGCGATATTGTCTTTAACTACACCCAGAACCATAGAACCACCATGGAGAAAATAAGTGTTGGGGTGGCTTATGGTAGTAATGTGGAATTGGTGACCCAAATCTTGGAGCAGGTGGCTGCGGAACAGAAAATGGTACTTAAGAATCCTAAACCCTTTGTGTTGTTTGATGACTTTGGGGACTCGGCTCTGCAGTTCTCCCTCAACTTTTTCACCAATGATAGTTTTGCCGGCCCCAGGATAAAAAGTGCAATTCGGTATAACATCAATACCAAATTCAAGGAAAACAACGTTACTATTCCGTTCCCGCAACGAGATGTACATATTGTACCGCAGCAAAAACCTCAAGAATAACAAAAAGCACAACATATCGAAAGTACACTTGGACGCTGATTTTTGGTCTGGGATGGCTATTGCCCAACCTTCTCTTGGGCCAGAGTTCCGATGTCCTTCGGATAGAATACCTCAATATTCCTGAAAATGATACGGGAATCAAGACCCAGCGCTATAAATTCCTGTTCAACGTCCCCATCAAGATCAACCCCAAACAGGATTATTTGATCACAGGTTTGGAATACAACAAATTGGACATTGGCTATTCCCAAGATTTTGGCTTTGATAAGAGTGACTTAAATCGTTTCCATGTGATTGACCTTAATTTGGGTTACATCACCAAATGGAATGAGAACTGGAACTTGGTGACCATACTTACCCCTAGGATTGCCTCCAATTTAACGGATGGTACCTTGACGGATGACTTCTTTATGAATGCTACGGCCACGTTTTGGAAGGAGAATTCAAAAGCGCCTAAACCCTATAGAATTGTATTGGGGCTTTCGTACAACAGCACAACGGGGTTGCCCATACCTTTGCCCTTGGTCAGCTATTACCGAAAATTTCATCCCAAATGGTCTTTTACCCTGGGAATCCCCAAATCTGGGTTCAAACATTATTTGGGGAAGAAGCACACTTTGGAAACGGCATTGTTTTTGGATGGCTATTTTATAAATATCCAGGACAATATTGTTTTGCCTGATAATCAGATTGCATCAAAAATATCGCTTACCTCTTTGGTGTTCGCGTTGGGCTACGAATTTCGATTGACCAAACATATGCGATTCTACACCTTGGCAGGTCGCTCCATAGAACAGGAAGGCAAGCTAAGGAACGATGATAGGGGCGATGTTTTTTTGTTGAATGATGAAGCAAATTTTTATATTCGGACTGGTTTCAAGATTGGAATCTTTTAAATAGAAATGTATGTCTAAAATATTGGTTATAGAAGATGAAGCTGCCATCCGAAGGGTGTTGGTAAAGATATTGAGTGAGGAAAGTGATTCCTATGTGGTTCATGAAGCCGAGGATGGACTCAAGGGCATGGAAGCCATTAAAAAAGAAGATTTTGACCTAGCTCTTTGCGATATCAAAATGCCAAAAATGGACGGAGTCGAAGTATTGGAGGCAGCACGAAAAATAAAACCGGAAATTCCGTTTATCATGATCTCCGGTCATGGCGATTTGGACACTGCGGTAAACACCAAGCGTATGGGCGCGTTTGACTACATTTCCAAACCCCCGGATTTAAATCGCCTGCTTACCACCGTTAGAAATGCCTTGGATCGCAAGGAACTGGTGGTTGAAAACAAAATTTTAAAGAAAAAAGTCTCCAAGAATTATGAAATGATTGGGGAGAGCAAGGAAATAGGGGTCATCAAGGACATGATCGAAAAAGTGGCCCCTACGGATGCCCGGGTACTTATTACCGGACCCAATGGTACAGGGAAAGAACTGGTGGCTCATTGGTTACACCAGAAAAGCCCAAGATCTTCATCGCCATTTATAGAGGTGAATTGTGCTGCGATTCCATCAGAATTGATAGAAAGCGAACTTTTTGGGCATGTTAAAGGTGCTTTTACCTCGGCTGTTAAGGATCGCGCCGGAAAATTTGAAGCAGCGAACAAGGGCACCATTTTTCTGGATGAAATTGGAGATATGAGTCTTTCGGCCCAGGCCAAAGTGCTTCGGGCACTTCAGGAAAACAAGATTTCCCGCGTGGGTACGGATAAGGATATCAAGGTAGATGTGCGTGTATTGGCAGCGACCAACAAAGACCTTAAAAAGGAAATTGCGGACGGGAAGTTTCGTGAAGACTTGTACCATAGACTGGCGGTGATTCTGATCAAGGTACCCGCTTTGAACGATAGAAGGGATGACATCCCGATTTTGGTGGAACATTTTGCCTCAAAAATTGCCTCAGAACAAGGTACTGCGGCCAAGGACTTTTCAAAAAAAGCCATGGAGTTGTTAAAAAGTTATGATTGGACTGGAAATGTGAGGGAATTGCGCAATGTGGTGGAGCGCCTGATTATCCTTGGAGGTAAAGAAATCTCAGAGGAGGATGTAAAACTTTTTGCCAGCAAATAGTCTTATTGTTTCGAACATTCCCCTAAACGCTGAAGCGCGCCCATGGTAATCGTCTGTACCCTGTGATGGTATTGCTTTTTGTGTTCCGAGAGTTCGGTGTTAAGCAGGGTTTCGCTGGCTTCCTCATGAATTTTGGATATAAACTGATACGCTTCATTGCATTCAACTCCAGTAACTACCTTATCCAATGAAGATTCAAAACCCAACAAGCAGTTATGCACCTGTTTTTTTATAGGGTTCGCATCGCTTAAAACTACTCCCCCTTGCTGCTTTAAGGCCTCGGTAGTGTTTAAAAACAAGACATCATTGCCATAGGTACTAACAGATTCTTCCTCAAAAATCTTTAAGACCTTACCGCTAATTTCCATGTTCTCCAGAGCGGTGTGCAGTAATTTTTTGGAAGCAGTAAAGGAAGGGGCCTTGGTAGCGTCTTTTAGGTAGAAAAGGGCTGCTTCCAGGCTTTCAATGGCACTATCGCATCCACATTCAACAAAATTGGAGCGTGTTTTTTCAATACTGTTAAGTGCTTTGTAAGCCAAATACTTGGATTGCTCAAAATTGTCCGCAACAATGGCGGCCTGGGTTTTATCCTTAATGTAATCCAAATTTGAATTGGCGTATTCGCAAGCGTTGTGCGAGATAAAGGAAGACAATATCAAAAGGCTGATAACGCCTAAGATAAAGACTATAAGTAGGATAATCTTTCTTGTTTTCATAACGCTCGATTTGGGACGGTGCGTCTTATGTTTCCTACGAATTTAGATGAAGAATCCGCCATCGGTAAAAAAAATCGATAAAACACGAACTTCAACTATAAGATGTAGCTTGGATCGGTGAGTTGCGCATTTTAAACGATGGTTGAAGGACTGACCAAAAAAAACTATATTCATTCCCATGGAAAACAAGGATTTAGACCAATATAAGGTGCAAGGGCCCATTAAACTGGACCAAAAAGCCACGTTGGAGACATTTGATAGCCCGGACAAGGTCCTCAAAAAGGAATTGGAGCAAATTCGGAAAGAACTCGGGAAATTTCAGGATAAACTGTATGCCCATGGAAAATATGGGGTTTTGGTCTGTTTACAGGGCATGGATACCGCTGGCAAGGATAGCTTGATCAGGGAAGTGTTCAAAGATTTCAATGTTCGGGGGGTTCAGGTGCATAGTTTTAAGGTTCCCACGGATTTGGAACTGAAACATGATTATCTATGGCGGCATTATATAGCACTTCCGGCAAGGGGTAAATTCAGTGTTTTCAATCGCACCCACTATGAAAATGTACTGGTGACCAAGGTACATCCCACCTATATTTTAGGTGAAAACATCCCAGGAATTGACGCTGTGGAGGATATCGACGAAGCTTTTTGGGAGGATAGATATCGCCAAATCAACGATTTTGAACGGCATATTGCCGAAAATGGCACTTTGATTTTTAAATTCTTCCTGCATCTGTCAAAAGAAGAGCAAAGACAACGTTTATTGCGTAGGATTCGACTTAGGGAGAAAAACTGGAAGTTTTCTCCTGGCGACCTGAAGGAACGTAAGCTATGGGATACTTACCAGCATTGTTATGAAGAGGCAATCAACAAAACCTCGAAGGAGCATGCGCCTTGGTATATTATTCCAGCAGATAATAAAAGAGCGGCTAGGGTGATAGTAGCCTCGATTTTATTGGAAGCGTTAAAAAAATATAAAGATATCCAGGAACCTGAGTTGGATGCCGAAATAAAAGCTAATTTAGAAACCTTCAAACAAGAATTGGAAAAAGAAAGCGAATGAGAACAATCCTACTCCTGATTTTATTTTGTGCAAGCACCACTGTTTTTGCCCAATCCGAAGACGAGAAACAGCTCAAGGCCATTTATGATTTGGCCCTTACGGAGGGTCAGGGCTATGATTGGCTCAACCATTTGTCCAACCAAATTGGTGGGCGGCTTTCGGGTTCTGTGCAAGCTCAATTAGCCGTAGATTACACCAAGGCCCAATTAGATTCTTTGGGATTGGACAGGGTATGGTTACAGCCCGTAATGGTTCCCAAATGGGTGAGGGGAACTCCTGAGTTCGCGTTTATAGAAACCAAACCTGGACTTACCACCAATGTGCCTATCTGCGCCCTGGGAGGTTCTGTTGCTACCCCGGATGGCGGTATCAAGGCAAACATTGTGGAGGTTAAGGGCATTGAGGATTTGGAAAAATTGGGACGTGAAAAAATAGAAGGGAAGATTGTTTTTTACAACAGACCCATGGAACCTACCCTTATCAGCACCTTTGAGTCATACTCCGGATGTGTGGACCAGCGCTACGCTGGTGCAGCGGAGGCAGGTAAATTTGGAGCTGCTGGTGTTATTGTACGGTCCATGAACCTAAGATTGGACGATTACCCCCATACGGGATCTATGAGTTACGGGGATGTTCCCGTTGCTAATCGAATCCCGGCTGCGGCCATAAGCACCAATGGTGCGGAGCTGCTAAGTGCCACTTTGAGGTTGAACCCGGATATCAAGTTTTATTTTAAGCAGAATTGCAAACAGTTTGATGATGTGCAATCATATAACGTCATTGGGGAGATTAGGGGAACCACTTACCCCAACGAGATCATGATTGTGGGCGGACACCTGGATTCTTGGGATTTGGGAGATGGTTCCCACGACGATGGAGCAGGATGCGTGCAGAGTATGGAGGTGCTTAGGTTACTTAAACAAACAGGGTATAAGCCCGAGCGGACGCTGCGTGTGGTGCTGTTTATGAATGAAGAAAATGGACTAAGAGGTGGGAACAAATACGCTGAGGTGGCCCGAAGTAAAAACGAAAAACATGTTTTTGCCCTTGAAAGCGATTCTGGAGGTTTTACGCCCAGAGGGTTTTCCTTTAATTGCTCTGATGAAAATTTAGCTCATATCCAACAGTGGAAGGGACTTTTTGAGCCTTATCTCATACATATGTTCGTAAAAGGTTATAGTGGTGCCGATATTCGCCCGCTTATGGATCAAGATTTGGTCTTGGCCGGGCTCAGACCTGATTCCCAACGCTATTTTGACCACCACCATGCTGAAAATGATACCTTTGAGCACGTAAACAAAAGGGAACTGCAGTTGGGGGCGGCTACTATGGCCAGTTTGGTGTATTTGATTGATAAATACGGAACAATTCCCAATACAAAGATTAAAGGATAGCATTAGCTATCCTTTATATTTGATTCTTTTGTTAGAATGTTGGGTTCAGCTCCCTTCTTCGGATTTGTTGGCGACGATTTGAAGTAGTTTCAAACTGTTTTCCAATTCTTCCTTAACTTGATCAAACCCTATGACACTTGACATTGCCGACATATCCATGACATAGTATTTACAGAGTGTCTTTAAGCTATCTTCCAAAATGCCAATGGATTTACTTTCGGGATTTTCTTCTTTGATTATTTTAATCGCTGAGATGATGGCGGTTAAGGTATCTTTCATGAATATGCCTATTGAGTTGGTTTAAGGATAAACATTCTATTCATTCTGTATAATGGAGCCATCCATGGATTGTTGCGTATTACTTTAGTGATCGATGAATGATGAATGAACTACATTCTTTAGTAATATGTATGCATTTTACCAAAACAGTACTTTAGTTCCATTTTTGCAGGAAACCACTCTATGCTACAATCTTCCCACTGTACTCTAGTTCCCCAAAAATAAATACATTTTGTATTATGATGATAGACAAATACCTCTGAAAACTCCTCTTTGCAAGGGTCTTCATTGATACTTTCTTGATTGTTTCGTTTTGGGACGATGAGTTCAACAATTTCCTCAGTGAGGGGATGTTCGATTTCAACTACTTCCAACGTTTCTGATTCAATTATCAACGGTGAAGTGGAAATAATTTCTAAGTGATGAGTTTCAAAAGAGGCCCCTTCGAGTTCATTTTCAGTGGAAGTTTCAAATTCCAATTGCAATTTTACAACTTGTGGTTCCTCCATGGTAGAGGTATCCTCTTGGGAACAGGACCAACAGAGCAAAAGTACAAGGGAAAAGGTAAAAAAGTAGATGATTTGGTTTTTCATGGTTTATAAATTTTGATTGGAAAAAATTACAACGTGTTTTTATATTACAGTGGAGAAACCAATTCGGTTAAACAAACAATATGCTCTCCTGGCGAATCATTGTAGGATGTGAATGTAACACTACAATCCGGCCATACTCTATACATGCCATGCTCGAAACACATTGTATTTAAGTTAAGTGCATAACCTTCCATATGGGTTAATTCACATGGATCATCATCGTTCTCGGGATTTGGGATAAAAACATCCGCTCGTACGATTCCATTGATCGACCGGTTGTTTTGCTCGTCCCAAGCAGAAATAACTTTCAGGTTTGTAGATTCAATTACCAACGGAGAGGTGGAAATAATTTCTAAGTGGGGAGTTTCAAAGTCACCCCCATTCTGTGTGTTTTCTGAGGTGGTTTCAAATTCCAGTTGCAGCTTCACCGGCTGTGGTTCCTCAAATGTAGAAGTCTCTTCTTGAGAACAAGAAAAACAGCATAATAAAACAAAAGAAATGGAAAACAGATAGTTGATTTGGGTTCTCATAAGTTGTAAGTTTTTGGTTAGAGAATATTTGTTCGAGGCCTACCTAATGTAAGACAGTGTAAAAACTGTCATTGCAATAAGGATTAATAAAAAAATCTAAGGTTGAAATTGATATCCGGAGAGGTTCATTGTAGGATATCATTGAGATTAGATAAACCTAAGGATTATTTTTTGTAGGAAAAAACCATTTTCCAAATTAAACGGAAGAAAACGTTTGTAAACGCAATGAATTAAGAATTGTATTCATCTATTAGATATGAAATACAGTCCTGATTTCCGTAGTTTAAAACCCAAACTTTCGTACAATGCCATGGCTGGTAAACGATGATGTCCGGTAAACAAAAGTACTTCGGCAATTTCTCTGTCCTTGGAAATTTCCAAGAGCTTTTCCATCAGTTTTCGTCCAATACCCTTTCCCCTGGCATTTTCATCTACCACAACGTCCTCAATCCATCCCTTTTTTCCAGAAACGGCTTGGTATTCACAAAGTGAGGCCATCCCCAGGATTTGTTCATTTTCGGTACAAAGCACTAGGGTAACCTGATTCCCATCCCGTAATACCTGCTTTAAGTTCAGTGGCCTTAGCTGAGGAGCCAATTGCTTAAACAATTGATTCACCCGTAGCTGGATTTCTGGTGTGAGGTTTTCTTCTTTTAGGATATCGATTTGCATATAGCAAAGTAAATCAATCCTACTCCTAAAAGTGAAACAACCTTACTAAAAATTTGAGAATTGACTTTCTCATTTAGTTTCCCGAGGTTCTTTCCAAGATGGATTCCTTGTCCGAAGCATTAAACAAGGTAATCACCCCAACGGCAGCTACAGCCATACCTCCAATAATGACCAAAGGCGATGTCTTTTGCTTTTTTACCTTGCCTATATCGGATTTAGACAAGTTCATAAGGTTGCCATTGATTCTAAGAGCAATGGATTCATCTGCCACCCCCTGGCATTTGGTTTCAAGCAGTTGCCCATTATTCAGTGTAATCTGGTACTTTCTCCCTTTAGTAATTTCCGAAATACTTACGGTTTTGTAGGTCTGGCAACTTTGTAGTAGGAGTAGTATGGCGATTAGGACAGCAATGTTTTTCATGGAAACTGTAGAGGTTAAGTTTATGAATACAGCGGGCGAAGCTAAACATTTCTGGGTATTATTTTGAATTTATGGCCTTTTTTCCATCAACTAAAATAATTTGGGAGAAAGAGGGGTGGGATTAAGAAAAAAGATTGATTAGGGTATCCTTTTGCAAGCTAGTCGGGCATAGGTTTAAATCGCAGTCTTCCTCTAGGGTCAATTTAGCTCCAGCATCGATTAACAATTGCTTTAATGAAATGGGTTTGGAATATTGATAATACAATGCCTGTCTGGCATGTATGGAATGATTGCGGTTCCCGCTAACACTAAAATTCCCAAAAGCGGCATTGACCAGGATTAGGGTTAGGGATTTACCCATACTGGGTAAGTACAGTCCCAAAATCTGTTGTCGCGCTTTCATGGTGGTTTCCAATTCCATGATTTTTTCTTTGGGATGGAACATATAATTTTTGCTGATGCTGGACGCCGAACCAATAACGAATTTAAAGGAACATCCCACCTCACCATTATAAATGTTGGCCATGGATAAAGCAGGATTGGGCAATTGCTTCTTGGTAAACAGTAGTTCGCATGCCCCGTTGGGCGCATTGGTAACATCGCCGGAGTACATAAGTCCTTTAGCCGCATAGGCACTGTTCCACCCAACCTTGCCTCCAATGGGAAGGGCAGAAAGATCTAGGTCCTTTGCTCCCCATTCATTTTTCCAATAAATACCGGAAACTAGTTTTGGAGCCGTTATTCGGGTACCTACAGGAACATTGCCAACAAACATTTTTTCAGAAGATGGCAAGGCGTAATCTACCAATTTGGGATACTTTATTCGTTTTCCAATTACATCTAAATGGAGTTTCAGTTGTCCATAAAGTAAATCATACAATTCTTGGTAGTACTTGAGCCTATCTTTGGAATCAACTTCTTTTGCAAAGGCTTTGCCATTTCTCGTTCGATATAGGTAGGAGCTAGCAAGATTAAGCCTGGTGTTCAAGGCATTCAACAGTCTAATTTTCCTAAAAACATTGACGTTGTCAAGCGCTTTTTCCACTTCCGATACAGAATATTGACCTGAGGTCACATGATTAAGAATGTCCTTGGGCAAAGGCTGGTGGTACACCTTGGACAGCTTACTAATTTTATTGATGGCAGGGACGTTTTTGGGGTTGGACTTAAAGGCCAACCAAATAGGTTTGAACCGGTTAAAAATTGTGGCGCATTTTTCGAGACCAAAGCTGTGAAGGTCTTTTGAAATATCCAACGTAATGGTTTGGATCCGTTCTATGGTTTCCTTGTTTTTAATCAAAAGTGTAGAGTCTGTGGCCAAATAGACAAGGAATCTTAGAAATTCAGTTGGGGATTTTGGGTAAACCCCGGTCTCAAAAATAATTTTGACCAGCGCTTCTTTGTTCTTAATAAAATCAAGGGATTCAAACTTATATTCCAAAAGAGATAAGAACATAAGGATGTCATCAAGAGTACTTTCCTCAAGGGCAACTCCGGTTGAAAGCAAATCCAGAGCTTTTTGGATTAACTCGGATTTTTCAAGACCACGGATGACCAACAAAGGGATTTTTTTGGTTTTGGGAATTTTGAGCGGCTCAGTAGGAATATAGATAAAGTCAGAGGTGAAATGGGTCCCATAGGTTGTCATATAATGAAGAATCTGATGCAAAAAGAGCTCCTCCCGGTCATGGTCCCGGATTACTTTCCAAGATTTATGAAAAGTGGCGTTCAATTGTTTGCCTTCCAACGTATTTTGTTTAAAATACCGAAGAACTTGCTGCTGGGCATACGATGCATTTGCATCAATGACCACCCCATACCTTAGACCTTCCTTTATACAAGGTTTTCCGGTTTTTCCTTTGGGAATCGAATCGAAAAGTTTTAAGCTTAAAAAGAGTACCTCATCCATCTAAATTGGTTTTAAAAATGAGGTTGAATTGAATGTCGGCATACAGAAAATCCATACTCGACATGTTCAGGTTGAAGATTACATTCCCAATATTATTGGGGGTAAAAGAAGGGCGGACAGTATTACGGCTCTTGTCATGCAAGAAAAAGAGGAACTGTCTTGGCCCAAAAATTACTAAAAACAAAAATGGGCGGACAGTAAGGTTTGATTTCCAATCAAATAAAGGAGGAACTGTCTTAGCCCTAGAAACCAAAGAAATGAATTTTCATGCTAGATTCCAAGACCCAACTCATAAAAACTCCTACCTTTGCAGCCTTAAATTTGAAGAATCGAGCAATCGAATAATCTAATATCCAAAGTAATGCAAGACGGAATCTACGCAAAATTCAATACCAATAAAGGAGAGGTTTTGGTAAAACTAACCCATGATAAAACCCCTGGAACAGTGGGCAACTTTGTGGCCTTGGCCGAAGGAAACATGGAAAACAGTGCTAAACCTCAAGGAAATCCTTACTACGATGGATTAAAGTTTCATAGGGTAATTGCCGACTTTATGATTCAAGGGGGCTGTCCACAAGGAACGGGTACAGGGGACCCAGGATACAAATTTGATGATGAGTTCCACCCTGAACTTACCCACGAAGGCCCTGGAGTACTTTCTATGGCCAATGCCGGCCCAGGTACCAACGGAAGTCAATTTTTTATAACCCATGTGGCTACACCATGGCTGGACAACAAGCACACGGTTTTTGGACATGTGGAACATGGACAGGAAGTGGTTGATGCCATTGCCCAAGGAGATGCCATAGACAGTTTGGAGATTGTTCGGGTGGGAGCCGAAGCTGAATCCTGGAACGCTATTGAAGCTTTTCGAACTTTTGAGGGAGCTCGTGAAAAGCGAATTGCAGAAGCCAAGGCCAAAGCAGAAGCTGAAATGGAAAAACTGGCTGCCGGATTTGACAAAACGGACAGTGGATTGCGTTTCAAAATGATTCAGGAAGGAAGTGGTTCCAAAGCGGAAAAGGGAAAAACGGTTTCCGTACATTATGAAGGAAGCCTGACCAACGGACAGGTTTTTGACTCTTCCTACAGCAGAAACCAACCCATTGATTTTACCTTGGGCGTAGGACAGGTAATTCCTGGTTGGGACGAAGGTATAGGGTTGTTAAAAGTAGGAGATAAGGCACGTTTTGTGATTCCTTCCAACTTGGCCTATGGAAGTGCTGGCGCAGGAGGGGTAATTCCTCCGGATGCAACATTGATTTTTGATGTGGAATTGATGAATGTGAAGTAACCCGGCTTCCATAAGACACATAAAAGAAAAAGCTTCCAAAAGGAAGCTTTTTTTATTTTGATCGATTCACGCTCACTAGCAATAGACAGAAGTTGAGCGCTAATAACAAAAGCAATACAGTAAAGAAAGTGCCCATAGTTAATGGATTTAGATATTCAGTTCGTGTTTTGTTTCAGTTGAGTAACAATTGAACGAAGAAATACCCTACTATATTGTATTACTTTTTCGAACTATTTACGCTAACAAGTAATAAAAGCAAATTGATAGCCAACAAAATAGAGAGAATGGCAAAGAAGGTATTCATAAAGTTTTTTGTTTAATGGTTATGGGGAACAATAAGTGTTTAGTGTTTAGATTAAAAAAGTAGGAGAGGTTGCGTATCTATAAAAGAAAATTGTAAACAAAAAAACCCGAGCAAAATAGCTCGGGTTTGTTTATAAAAAAGTGTGCTGTTACCTTAATCTATAACTTGTACATTTACGGCGTTCAATCCTTTTTTACCTTGTTGTAGTTCAAATTCTACAACGTCACCTTCTCTAATTTCATCGATTAAACCTGAAACGTGTACAAAGTGATCTGTGTTTGAACCATCTTCAGTGATAAAGCCATAGCCTTTAGAATCGTTGAAGAATTTTACTGTTCCTTTACTCATTACTAAATGTTAAAAAAATTAAATGAGCGGCGAAGGTACGCTTTATTTATTGGAAAAGACCTGTAAAATAATTTATTTGAACTTCTGGGTCTTATTTATACACGGGTCAAAAACGTTTGTGTAAGAAATATCCATTGTTGGAATCAATAAAAAACTACGAAATTGGCATTTATTTTCTTTTTATAAGTGCTTGTACACTAAGTATTTAAATAAAAAACACTATCTTACTATACTCCCTCCCAAGGTTACTCCAGTTCCCCGCTTTTAAGAGGAGATTGTTTCCCCACTTGTCATTAGGAGTCAAACAACAACTATTATTAACTAAAACAATCTCAATGATGAAAGCTACCAACCGTTTTCTGCTGTTAGCAATTACAGCTTTATTGTTTACTTCCGTGGGGTTCGCCCAAGAAGAAGAAGAAAAAGTTCCAAAGTACATTACCGTTACTACTTTGCATTGGAACATGGATTACGACAATTTTGATATGAATACATGGAAAGATGTGGAAAAAGAGTTTTTTGACAAGGTTACCATGAAGAATGAACATATCATGGGCACAGGTGTATATACCCACCGTTATACTCCGGACAACAGGGAGTTAATATTGGTTAGTGTATACGATTCTTGGGAAGCCATAGATAAGGCAGCAGATAGAAATAGTGAACTTATCAAAGAAGCTTGGCCTGACGAAGATGCGAGAGATGCCTACTTTGACAAGAGAAATGAATATTACTCAGACTTCCATTCTGACGAAATCTATGCAACAATGCCACATGCTAAGCCTAGGGCTGCTACGGACACCACTTCCAACATTCTTTTTGTACGAAGAAGTCAGTTTAAATTTCCAAGAGATGGGTCCCAGGAAGAATTTATGGCCAGTTTTAAAGAGTACGTGGAAAACGTTTTCCATAAAAACGAGCTAATTAAAGGTTACTACCCCAACGCTCATTTTTGGGGATCGGACAGAAGGGAGTTTGCTGAAGCCTTTTATGTGGATTCCATGCAGGATTTAGACGATATGTTTACCAGAAACAACGAACTGTTCGCTGAGCATTGGTCCGATGATGAAGGGAAAAAGAAAATGCAAGAAATGGCCAATAAATATTTTACAGGTGTCCACGGGGACTATGTATATACGGTAATCCCAGAACTTCGGAAATAAGAAAACCCTTGAATAAAAAACCTCCCATTGGGAGGTTTTTTTTGCTAAACCGTCGGATCCGGCGTCAATCTTAAATAAGGTTTTACTTCCTCAACTCCTTTGGTGAAAATTTCTCTGGCCTCACCTGTTGGAATTGCTGGACTTACAACCACTTTCTCTCCACTTTCCCAATTGGCAGGGGTGGCCACCTTGTGGTAAGCGGTTAACTGCAAGGAGTCAACCACCCGCAGAAGTTCATAAAAATTGCGTCCGGTGGAAGCGGGATACGTCAAGGTCAATTTTATCTTCTTGTCCGGTCCAATAATAAATACGGAACGTACGGTCAAGGTGTCATCCGCATTCGGATGGATCATATCATATAAATCGGACACCTTTCGGTCCTCATCCGCCACAATGGGAAAGTTTACCACGGTGTTTTGCGTCTCATTGATGTCCTTGATCCATTCGGCATGGGATGCCGCGCCATCAACGCTCAATGCCATCATTTTTACATTGCGTTTTTCAAATTCTTGTTTGAATTTGGCTGCGGTCCCCAATTCCGTGGTGCATACGGGAGTAAAGTCTGCCGGGTGCGAAAATAGAATTCCCCAACCATCTCCTAGATATTCATAAAAATTAAGTGTTCCCTGAGAAGTTTCAGCTGTAAAATCTGGGGCGGTATCGCCCAAACGTAAAGTTGCCATGTATTCTGTTTTTTATTTATTGAAAATTGGTGAACTATAAAGTTAAGGCATAGTTTTTCCCTAGCTTTTTATCCAAGTTAAAAGTGTATTAAAGTTTTGGGTTCCCATCCAATTTTGGTCCATTTTTTTGATGGACTCCATATCAAAGTTGCTATTTTTAAGCTATGGAAAAAGAAACACTTGAACAACTGCGTTACCCTATCGGAACTTATCATATTCCGAAAGCAATTACCCAAGAGCAACGGGAGGAATGGATTTCCACTCTAGAGCATCTGCCCAATAGATTGGAGGCCATGGTGACCCCCCTTTCGGAAGAACAATTGGAAACACCGTACAGACCGGAAGGTTGGACGGTGAGACAACTGGTTCACCATATTTCCGACAGTCATCACCACAGCTATATCCGATTTAAATGGGCATTAACTGAGGATAACCCGGTGATCAAACCCTATTTTGAAAAGGAATGGTCCAAGCTTTTTGATGCCAAAACCGCTCCTATCCAGATGTCCTTAGATCATTTAAAGGCAGTGCATGCCAAGTTGGTGTTTTTGCTCAAGGGTCTTTCCCAGGAACAGTTAGAGCGAAAATTTACCCATCCCGAAGGGAACGAAGAAACCACCTTGGATGAGAATATTGGCCGTTATGCCTGGCATGGAAGCCATCATTTTGCCCATATAGAAAACTTGATCAAAAGGGAAGGTTGGTGATCAGAGCTGTTTGGTAAGTACCCACATGGGTTTTTCCGAAGGAATGGCCCCTGGAATTTTAAGCTCACTCTCTTTTTTAATCTGGAATCCTTGCTTCAGGTAAAACTTGATGGGTCCACCTTTTTGCATGGTATCCAACCACAGGATTTTTTTACCATGCTTTTTGGCATATTGTTCAATGAGCAGTAGCACTTTTTTGCCCAATCCTTGTCCTGCATAAGCTTGCAACAAATAGATTTTTTGGGCCAATAAGGATACATTGGAAGCATGTTCATCCAACGGACTGTCCACCACCAATTTTACAATACCGGCAGTTTTATCTTCCCATTTGACCAAGAAGTGCTTTAGGTTGGGGTTTTTGAAATCGGCTGCCACTACTTCCTCTGTGAAACTTCTACTGATATAGGGCGCTGGGTCTCTGTTCTCCCATAAGTGCAAATAGTGCTCGTGATACGACTGTTTACCAATGCTGATATATTCAGCAAGTGTTTCTTGGGTGAGGGGTTCTAAATGGACTGTCATATTTAGCTTATGGTTGCTCTCCACCTTCAGGGCCGTAAAACAGCACCCAGGTTGAGAAATCGTCTGTAAAATTCTCAAATCTATGCACTACCCCAGCGGGAACAAAAAGAAAATCCCCTGGGCCAAAAGTTGTACGGACTTCGCCATTCAGAAATTCCCCGTTCCCGGAAATCACTACGTATACTTCATCCCTTGTATGGGGTTGTTGCAAATCCACTTTTTCGGGTTTGTAGATTTCAACCTCCAAGGTTCCATGATTAAAAAGGGTCTTGAAAGGCCCATCATGCTTGGCCAATTCTTGCAGTGCTGTTTTGGTTGTAATTCGCATATCAACTAATTAATGCCGATTATCGGCCCACTTTATATTACAACCAATACTGGGTTTTTGCTCGCTATCGATGGCCTTACCTGCCAACAGGGCATCCATTGCATTGCGCAAATCGGTTCCCGTTAGCGGAAGCCCATTGCCAGGTCTTGAATCATCCAATTGTCCTCGGTAAACAAGATCCAAATTCCCATCAAAGAGATAAAAATCAGGGGTGCAGGCTGCATCATATGCTTTGGCCACTTCCTGGGTTTCATCGTATAGGTAGGGGAAGGTATAGCCTTCTTCAGCAGCTTTTTGCTTCATCAAGTGAGGCGCATCGTCGGGATAATTGATCACATCATTGCTGGAAATGGCAACAAACCCAATTCCTTTGGATTGGTATTCCTTGCCCAATTTGGAAATTTCAGGATTCACATGCACCACAAAAGGGCAGTGATTGCAGATAAACATGATTACCGTGCCCTTTTCACCTTTTACCTCGCTCAAAGATTTTTGGGTGTCCGTAACCGTATCCACCAAACTAAAATCGGGGGCCTTGGTTCCCAAGGCTAACATATTACTTGGAGTTCTTGCCATGGTTTGCTTCGTTTTAAACCATGAATTTAGTGGACTTTATCCACAATTGAAAGAATCCTGTATATTGTATGGCAAACACTGACGTTCTTGGAGCAACTTATAGATAACGTTCGCATCAACTTTGACGAAGAAGCCCTTTGGACACTTAATGTGGCCCTTGCCTTGGTCATGTTTGGTATAGCTCTGGAAATTTCCATGAATGACTTCAAACGACTTTTAAGAACCCCAAGGTTGGTTTTGACAGGGGTAGCGAGCCAATTTGTGTTGCTTCCGATCATAACCTTTGTTTTGGTATGGATTACTGAACCTTTACCCAGCATCGCATTGGGCATGTTCATGGTTGCTGCATGTCCTGGGGGAAATGTTTCCAATTTTTTCACCCATTTATCAAAAGGGAATGCGGCCTTATCTGTTACCTTAACGGCAATTGCGACCCTGCTGGCCATATTTATGACCCCATTTAATCTTAGTTTTTGGGGAGGACTGTATGCTCCAACAGCATCCATATTGCAGCAGGTTTCCATATCCCCATTGGAAATGGTTAAACTGGTAGCCCTCTTGTTGGGTGTACCCCTGATTTTGGGAATGTTGTTACACCACTATCGACCCAGAATTGCCCAAAAATTGGCCAAAGGATTTAAGATGGGATCACTACTCTTCTTTGTGTTTCTCGTCTTTGTGGCACTGTTCAAAAACAGAGATATTTTCATGGAATACGTGTTCTACGTTTTTTGGCTTGTGGTCATCCATAATCTGGTGGCCTTTCTCACTGGATTTTCAGTAGCCAAGCTGATGCGGTTCTCGCCAGAAAACGTTAGATGTCTCACCATTGAAACGGGTATCCAGAATTCGGGATTGGGATTATTGCTGATTTTCACCTTTTTTGATGGCTTGGGAGGAATGGCTTTGCTTACCGCTTTTTGGGGCATTTGGCATTTGGTTTCTGGTCTGGCCATTGGCCTAATATGGGGCGGAAGACCTGTGGAAAAAGAAGAGTTGGTTTGAAACAATTAGGCTATTATTTCTTAAAAATCTGGGTTAAACTCGCATTATTCTGCTACTATAAGAAAATCAAAGTGGTGGGTATGGAGCATGTTCCCTTGGACAAACCGGTTTTGTTTCTTTCCAACCATCAAAATGCCCTGATGGATGTGTTGTTGATTGCAACCAGCGTTAAAAAAAATCCTTGGTTTATCACTCGTGCCGATGTCTTCAGGGGAAAGTTTATAAAATCCCTTTTTCGGTTTTTACTGATGATTCCCATTTATCGGATTAGGGATGGAAAATCGAATCTGCACAAGAACATGGCAATTTTTGACCAATGTGGGGAATTGCTTCAGGCCAATGCATCAATTGTATTGTTCCCCGAGGCCAATCATAGCCTTCAACGTAGGGTAAGGCCATTGAGTAAAGGTTTTACGCGAATCATTGAAAATGCATTGGAAAAAGATCCCAATTTGGAGTTGCAATTGGTGCCTGTCGGTCAAAACTATGCATATCCCACCCAAGCTGGGGATTCGGCCACACTCTGTTTTGGGTCGCCTATTTCTGTACAGGAGTGCAAGGATTCTTTGGACTTAAAACAAAGGGTTTTTGAAAACCTTACACGGTTGACCACCCATTTCCCAGAAACAGAGTATAATGAAATCATACGGAAGATGGGGCAGGAAGGTGAATGCTACCTCAATCCAGAGGAAGCCAATGCAACAATAGCCAAAGGGGTTTTTTCACCGATGGGACCTAAAAAAAGGAACCTGGCTCCCAAAATTTTGAGATTGCTATTTCTTTTGTGGAACCTACCTTGGATCTTTTTATGGCGGATAGGATTGAAGCCCAAAGTACCGGAACCCGAATTTATGGCCACCTTTAGATTGGGTTTCGTGCTACTTACTTACCCTTTATTTTATGCTGGTTTGTTAACTGTGCTTTGGAATATTTATAGTGCCGATTTGGCATTTGTGGCTGTTCTAGCGCATACGGTGGTTAACCTTGTACTCGTTAAAATTGGAATTGCATCCGCTAGGTTGAAAACGGAGGTTTGATCTGATGGACATCCCTGAAATCTTCTAATGGAGATGTGTAGAACTCTTGCAAGCATTCATTTTTTGTACTTGCCTTGGGCGTAAGATGCCACAATACTGCTGTTTGGGTTTTTGCAGTTTTGCGGAAAGTCGAAGAAATAGATGCACTTGGGCAATCCATTTTCAAAGCTTACCTGTACCCAACCTGCACTGCTGCCCGCAAATCCCTTATAGCGATAGTTGGCCTTTAAATTCTTGGGTCTTCCTAGATGGTCTTTGGAATACACTTCCAAACCTGAAATACTTCCCGGCACATACCTATTGAAAGCCCAAGTTTGTGAATGATTGGCCACAAGGTCATCTACCAGTCGGGATAAATTTTGTGGTCCTGTTGGGCCGCCTGAAACTTTCATGGTGGTGTACTTGCTAGTACCTTTCATTCTTATGGGCTCTTGGCTTGAAGCAAACCTTTTAAGGTTTTCCTCAAATCGCCGTACCCCAGGGTTGTTGCACTGGTTTAAACTGAATAGTTGCGCCATGTCGTTACGCAACCCGTTGGCCTTATGGATCATATCCACAGAATTGCCGATGGCGTTGGGATCGGCTGCCATGGCAATTGCATTCCTAAACACATCTTTGCTCATCAGACTCTCCAAGCTTAGTTTGGCTTTGTAAAGATCTGGTCTGGCATAGATTCCGGAGCCAACCGTGGTCCATTCAATACAAGTCCTATCCGTTTCAATTCCATACCCGTTGGTGGTCACCTGTTCCGTAGCACAGACCAAATTCATGATTTCCACTTTGTTGGATGGCAAGGAACTTGGGCATTGTTTACCAAAAGTTCGGAGGTATTGCTCAAAAATCATTAGAAATTGGGTGTCGGTACGCGTGATTTTTACACTTTCAAACTCCCCTCTAAATATATAATCAAAGAGTTCTGCATTGAATAAACCATCTGTATGAAAAGAAAGGGATTCCTGAATTTGACTAGGGGGTGAAGAAGTGTCTTTCTGATTTGAAACAAATGATGATGTCAGTCCTATAGTCATCACCATTAGGACAAGAACCGATATTGTTGTTTTGATTCGCATTTCACAAATTGCTAAGAGGTTTAAACGCTTAAAATAATGGGAGATATGTTAAAGATAGTAAAACAACAACAGGGAATGTTGCTAAAATTACGGTGTTGGTTTAAACTTTGTGATTTGAATTACATCCGTACCAAATTGGATTTCAATCAATCCGTTTGCGCACATAATGGCGACTGGTCAACTGGTTCAGATAAACTTTGGACTCCACAAGCTCAAATTCCAAGGTTTTGGGAAGTTCCGCAAATAGGGGATAACCTCCACCAAGTAAAATGGGAATTGTGGTGATGATCATCTCATCAATCAAGTCTTCCTTTAAGAAATTTTGGATGGTTGTCCCACCATCAATGTAAAGCCGATGACATCCTTTTTGATGGATATGTTCCAACACTTCTGTCAAGGGGCCCTTTACCAAAAACGCTTTCCCCTCGTGACTCTTCGGAATCGTATCTATGGTATTGCTCAATACAAAAACAGGTTTGGTGTAGGGCCAATCCACATCAAATCCAAGAACCGTTTCAAAGGTGGTACGCCCCATGACCAGGGCATCAATGTTTTCGGTAAATTCAAAATAGCCCAAACTTTCGTTATTTGGATTTGGTACCATATCCAACCATTCCAATCCGCCATTTTTATCGGCAATATAGCCGTCCAGACTTGCACCTATAAATACGCTGTTTTTGTATTTCATTGAGTTTTTAAGTAAAGGGAGAAATAACAGTTGAAGGTAACTATTCTTGTTAATTTCTGAATGTTATTTGATGAATTTTATGTCTTGCCTGCCGATGATTGCGATGATTTCTACTACATCTGGCAAAACCCGAAAATAGATGGTGTCTGATTTGTGGACACACCTACGATAACCATTTTTAATATGGTCAGCCACTGGAAACTGACAAGGTTCACATCCTATTACTTCAAATTGTGCAAAAAAGGAAAGGTAATATGCATTGGCTTGGGTTTCTCCAAATTGCCTCAAACCATAGTGCCATATTCGGTAAAGATCCTCCTTGACTTGGGGAGATAATCTATAGTTTGCCATCCTTTTTAGCCCTTTCCTTAAACTCCTTTAACATTTGTTCTGGGGTTAAGGTTGTAGGGCCGTTTACGGCCATGTCTTGTTCTGCCCGTTCCAATTTGGCACGGATATATGCTATCTCTTTTTGATTTTCACGGGCCCGGCGAATAAGGTCATTCACCACCTCACTTTTACTGGAATACTCCTCACTGTCCACTTGGGATTTTAGCCAGTCGTCATTGGGTCGGGTAAGCGAAATACTCTGTCTGGGCATGATTTATCGTTTAAATTGGTGTAAATATACACCTAAAATGAACCAAAAGAAAATCACTAATGAATTAATTGTATAAAAATTCCAGTGCCTAAATTCAAATAAACATGCTACATAATACGGTTCCAATAAGTAGTAAAAATGAGTAAACCCGATCTTCAATTAAGCTGGCACTTCTGTCAAAATCAGGTTCTCTATTAAAAAGTAAGAGATAGAAATACCTCAAAATTTTATATAATATTAGAAAAATCAAACTCATTTTTGTTGACCTCACCCAAATGTCGTGCTCGGTTTCAAATGATAAATGATAGCCCCAAAACGCTAAAAATGACGAAATGCCGAAGAGCATAATATAGGCACTTTTCACTCTTAATTGCTCATATTCTAGCATGATCCAAAAAAATAAGCCGAATGAGGATGTTTTAACAACGGACACAAAACTCTCAGTTTGGTATGTTAGGTATCCAGCCAAAATTGTTCCAGTTATGAACAAAACGGATATAACTAAAAAACGAGAGTTAAATTTTTCAATTTGGCCACCTACCTTATTTTGAACTATTGATTTTTTGTTAATTCCAATGCTTTCATAATCGGCTTTCCAGAACTCAATCTTAGGCATACTCCACCGACCTTGATTGACAGTTGTAACTTTGTTTTCTCCAAAACCTATTCTAAATGTGTGCCCAGATTCAAGTGTGGCATAAACCACATCGAAGTCAGAGTCATTTATGGGGGCGTAGACTTGAATAGGTTGGCTTATCATTTTTGTTGGAAATAGTTTATCGCTGTTAACTCTGGTAAATCCGTAGACTTTAAGTTTGCCTTTTACATTTTCTGGGTAGGTAAGGTAGTTGATTAAGTAATTGAAGACTTCGTTTTTAATTTCCTTATTAAGCTGAATAAAAGTGTAAGTATTATTATGCTTGTATAGATTAAACTTTAAACTTGAGTCTAAGTTATCCAAGTACAATTCAATCCATCTTTTTAGCGCGGCTTTTATGTCAGAGTAATTACCGTTTTCTATAAATATTATGTTCTCTTTAGAATTCAGGGTTTGATTTTTTGGACTCAGGGTTATGGGTGAAAGAATGAACCTGGTCTTGTAATGTTGAATTTTAAATGTTGAATGTTAAATTGATTCCAACCCAACATTCAACATCAAACACTCATATTTGTACTTACATCATTTGTCCAAAGAAAATGGCATTCATCAACAGCTTGTTGGTTCCGTACCAAAATGCCCTAAAATTGGTATTGTCTGTAAACAAGATCACTCGACCCTTGCCCAACCTTTTTACCTTAAAGGGCACACTGTTCTTGATCAACTCGGCATTTTCTTCCGAAATATAGCCGCTCAACAAAGGATCATTGGTGTACTGAATGGGGTTGTCGTAACTGTTTTTTTCAGGCTTTAGGTAGATATTGGTATTACGGAACAGGGCCAAACGGTCGTTTTTATACCCATAATTAATGGGATGGGAGCGGTCAATTTTAGCTTCAAAAATAGCTCCCCCCGTCACTTGGGCTCCCGTAAAGTCGTTCTTTTGATCAAAAGGGATGTTCTTGGCCACCAAAGTATCCTTTTTTGCATCCACCTTAATGAACTCATTCTTTTTAAACCAGTCCACAACCGTGCGGTATCCAATTACCGTACCTCCATCTTTTACCCAAGCTTTGATTTTACCTGCTCCTTCTTTGTTAAGGAGACTGCTGCTCCAACCACTGGGTAGGATAAGGTCCGTATATCGGTCCAAATCCACATCGTCAAAATCACGGGTATCCAATTTGGTGATCTTCATATCGTAGCGGGTATCAAATAGGTGCCATACCTCGCCTGCATCGTAGGAACGTATCCCGTCACCCACCAATATGGCCACTTTTTGTTTTCGAATGGGGTCAAAATCATTACTTCCCAAATCAATTCCGCGGGTAAGCCCAGTAGAAACGGCAGTTAGCTGTATTTGACTTTCTTGGGCAACTTTGTTCAAGAAATTATATAGCTGGTCTGCATCCAACTTTTGGTTTTGAACTGGTATCATGATGGTGCCATAATCATAGGTTTTGCCTTCCAAAGTGAAGGGCGATTTGGCCACCTTAGCGCGTAACCCTTTGCTTGTTATCTGATTCAATGCCTTGGGGGTATAATATTCATGCCATTCAAATATATAGGCATAGTTGCTTTTCTGACTTACACTGCCCTTCGGAGCCTGAAAATCGGTAACCTCGGGGCATGCATTGGATAGGGAACTTAAATTGGCGTAATCCACGTTGAAAGCGAGGGGAAAGGTCCAAGCCGAAACGTCATAGAACAAGCTATCCTTAAAGGTGGTGCGCTTTTCAAACATCGCCTGAATCAATCTTGGGTTCTTTTGGTCCATCGGAACCACATAGCTAGCCCCCTTTTTGTATTGCTTTCCAGAGATGGTCACATCATTGGCGAGTTCGTGAAATTTGATTTGATGTCGATTCAGAATCTCCGCCAAATGATACGTTTTGGATGCATCCTTACTGTCCCCAAACACAATGGCCTTGGTTCTGTTTCGTCCAACCTCGGTTTTCATATCAGCATAAAATTTTTGCTGGTAATCCAACAGTTTGGTGCGCATGTTTTTGGCCGCTTCTATTGTGGACAAGGCGGTGGTGAACTGGTTTCGAATGGTAAAGGGAAAGGTCAAAATGCCATTTTCGCTCTCTTGGATATGTCCGCGGGAACTTCCCTGTTCAAACAGGATACCAATACTTCCGTTCACATCGGGGAAGGTTGAACCTTTGCCGTAATAATAATCATCATAGTTTTCTTCGGAATAATATAACGAACCAATTTTATCCAAGGCCTTGGCGTGGTAGGAGCCAATTTCGCGTGTCAAATCTTGATTGATATGCGGGGTTAAAGGATTTACCCGTGAAGGCTCTCCAGGTTGAAAAAAGAAGGTGGAGTTGGTTCCCATTTCGTGATGGTCCGTAAGGATGTTGGGAAGCCATTTATGGAAAGAGGCAATCCGCGCCCTACTTTCCGGAAGTTGTACCGGAAGCCAATCCCGGTTCATATCAAACCAATAGTGGTTGGTACGCCCACCTGGCCAAACTTCGTGGTACTCCCTCTCATTGCTATCCGGGTTTAGGTTGATGCTTTTATTGGTATTGGCCCAGTAGGCGAAACGCTGCAATCCATCCGGGTTAAAACTAGGGTCCAATAAAACAACCATATCATCCAGCATGGCTTCAAATTCCGGTCCTTGCGCAGCAGCCAAATAATAGGCATAGGCCAAAGCAGCGTTGGAACCACTGGGCTCATTTCCATGGATGGAAAAACCTTGATAGACCACTACGGGCATGTCCGAAGTATTGGTATTTCCGTTACCATTGGACAACTCCAGGTGTTGCTCCCTTATGGATTCAATATTCTGATGGTTTTTTGGAGATGTAATGGTAAGTAATAGTATGGGGCGACCTTCAAAGGTCTTCCCACGATCTTCCAAAGTAATTCGGTCACTAGCTGCTGCCAGTTGCTGCATGTAGAACACCAATTTGTCGTGGGTCACATGCCACTCGCCAACTTCATGGCCAATAACATCGGCCGGTTTTGGGATGTTGGGGTTGTAGTTGAGATGATCTGGCAAGTAATAGTCCAGGGTTACAGTTTGTGCGGTAAGGTTAAGGCCCAACAATACCAAAAGCAGGAAGTTGAATTGTTTCATAGGAACATATTTGAATTAGTCGATGCTAAAAATAAAAAACGGCCTGCATTGCGCAGACCGTTTTAAGCTTTTTTTAAAAGAAAAAGGTCTTAGATGTCATCAAAGTCGACATCTGTAAAGTTTCCTGCTGCTCCATTTTCACTGACCCCGTTTTCCTCTTCCTTTTTAAAATCTTTTTGATGTCGTTCAGAAATGACTTCCAGTCCTTTTTCGTCGATGATGTAATCCATCATTTCTTCCATAATTTCCCTGAATGCGGTAAAATCTTCCTTATACAGATAAATTTTGTGCTTTTTGTAATGGAAAGAACCATCATCATGCGTAAACTTTTTGCTTTCTGTAATGGTTAGATAATAATCCCCGGCCTTGGTGCTTCGTACGTCAAAGAAATAAGTTCTTCTACCGGCTCTTAGGACTTTGGAATAGATCTCTTCCTGATCCATAATATCTTTATCCCTCATGTGGTCAAATGTGTTTAGTGCAATAGTGAATAATTCTACCAAAAATGTAAAAAAAAAGCTAATCCAGCAACTTTTTTCCTATTCTTTCTCAGAGAGTTGGTTCAGATACAGTTCTTTATAGTAACCCTCAATATTGTTCAATTCGGCATGAGTACCTTCTTGGATTATGGAACCATTTTCCAAAACAATGATCTTATCGGCATTCTTGGCAGAGGATACGCGGTGGCTTACAATTAGGGTAGTTTTATTTTGGGAGACCTGTTTCAAGTTGTTCAATATCTCCTCCTCCGTTTCGGTGTCCACTGCAGACAAGCAATCATCGAAAAGATAGATTTGAGGGTTTTTCAACAGGGCCCTAGCTATGCTAACCCGTTGTTTTTGTCCGCCGCTCAAGGTAATGCCACGTTCTCCAAGAATCGTATCATATTTTTTGGCAAACCCTTCTATATTATTATGCACCACAGCTTTTTTGGCAACATTCACAATTTCGTCAAAGGAAGCGTTTTCGTCTCCAAAACGGATGTTGTTTTCTATAGTGTCCGAGAATAGGAAGGCGTCTTGCGGCACAGCCCCTATGCTACTTCGCAAACTATCCAGGTTGAACTCTTTCACTGGCTTTCCGTCCACCAAAATCTGTCCAGAACTTGCATCATACAATCGGGCAACCAAATCCAAAATGGTAGATTTACCTGAACCTGTTTTTCCCAAGAAGGCCACCGTTTCCCCAGGCTTGATGGTAAACGAAATGTTGTTGAGGGCAGTAATGTTGGTGTCCTCATAGGTAAAGGTTACATTTTTGAACTCGATACCACCGGTAACGGGGGTGCGTTCCGTAACTTCATTTTTGATAGCGGGTTCTTCCAACAAAAATTCGTTGATTCTTTTTTGGGAAGCCTCGGCTCTTTGAATGATGGAGGTGAGCCATCCTACAATGGCCACGGGCCAAGTAAGCATGTTCACGTACAGAATGAACTCTGCTATAATACCTATGGAGGCAATTTCCCCATCAATGTATTGCTTTCCGCCAATGTAGATTACAAATACGTTGCTGATTCCAATGAGCAAGATCATTAAGGGAAAGAACCAGGCGTTGACCTTGGCAAGGTCCATACTGGTATTTTTTCCTTCCAAAGCAAGCGCCTCCACTTCCGTGTTGATTTTGGGCTCCAAGCCATACGCCTTGATCACGGCAACACCTGAAAAAGATTCTTGGGTAAAAGTGGACAACGTGCTCAAAAATTCCTGCACCTTAGTACTCCGTTTATGAATGATTTTGCTTATTTGATAAATCAATACCGACAAAATGGGCAGTGGAATCAAGGTGTAGGCCGCGAGGGTGGGCGCTTTGATAAACATGAGGGGAATGATACACACAAACATGGTAAGGGTGTTCATTCCGTACATAATGGCCGGCCCAACATACATACGCACCTGATTAATATCCTCACTGATGCGGTTCATGAGATCCCCAATCCTATTTTTTTTATAAAAACTTAAGCTAAGCAGTTGGTAATGATCAAAAACTTCGTTTTTGAGATCGTATTCAATATAACGTGAGACATTGATGATGGTCTGCCGCATTAAGAACGTAAACAATCCCGATAATAGGGCGGCCCCAATAATGATCAGGATGTACTCAAAAAGAATTTCCTTGGCTTCCCCTTTGGACAAGATATTCCCTACATAATCCTCAACAACCTGTATGGATTTGTTCACAAAAGAGGGCATTATCAGTGAAAACACCCGGGCTATAATGGTGATGATAATCCCAATGAGTAGCTTAAACCAATATTTTTTAAAGTATTTATTAAGGTGCTTGAGTTCCTTCATAGGAGGGATTGCGGTGGTTTATTTAATGACAATTCAGCAAATATAGCCGATAAGCTACAAAGTAAATGTTATAAAACTGATAAGAAAACAACTTTGGTAGGCTGGATGAAAATATAAGATTACTTTTGCGCAGTGAATGCCAACAAAACACTATAAAGTTCTTTAAAAATGCTGACCAGAAGGCACATCAGAGTTAAGGTAATGCAATGCATATACGCATTGATCCAGTCCAAGGACGACTCCTTGGAGAAGCAGCAAAAATTTTTAAAAATAAGTATAGAGAACATGTATGTGCTCTATTTATTGGTATTGAGTCTGTTGGTAGAACTGCACCGCTTGGCGGAGAAACACGTGCAGCACGCATCCAAGAAATACTTGGCTTCCGAGGAAGACGGATATCCAGACCCAGAGAAGTTCATCAAAAATCGGTTGTTGGTCCAGATTGCTTCCAACAAACAGCTTCAGCAAGAACTATCCAATAGAAAATTGAATAATTGGTACCTCAATGAGGAGTATGTAAAAATCATCCATAAGGAAATTATGGGCAGTGATATTTACAAAACCTATATGACCGATACCGCTAATGGATATGAGCAGGATAAAGAAGTCATCATTCAATTGTTCAAGGAAATCATCGCACCAAACGAGAAAATCTATGAGTACTTTGAGGATGACAAGCTCACATGGGTAGATGACATTCCTATAGTGAATACCTACCTGGTGAAAAAACTGAAAAAGGCCTCTGCCAATTCCAATGAGAATTTCTTTTTACCCGCTTTGCTCAAGGATCAGCAGGACATGGTCTACGCTAATGACCTTTTAACGAAAACCTTGTTGAATGATGCCAAATGGGAAAAGGAGATTGAGGGGAAAACCCCAAATTGGGACAATGATAGAATTGCCGAAATAGATTCCATCATTCTGAAGATGGCTATTTGCGAACTCCTCAATTTTCCGTCGATACCGGAAAAAGTGACCTTAAATGAATATTTGGAGGTGGCCAAGGAATACTCTACTCCAAAGAGCAGCATTTTTATCAATGGGGTGCTGGACAAGCTGGCCAAGGAGTATAAATCCACGGGACAATTGCAAAAAATGGGTCGTGGACTTCAGTAAACAATATTTGATTAATTTTGGACAAATAAATTTTTAACATGAAAAAAGTAACAACAATTTTAAGTTTGATTTTGGCTGTTGGACTTGTAAGCATTTCTTGCAAGGACAAGGCATCCAACAAAATAGTTGCTGATAATGTGGAGGACGCATCCAATAGGGATGAGGCACAGAAGCAACTTCCTGTGATGAGTTTTGATAAGCAAGAGCATGATTTTGGTACCATTACCCAAGGCACAGCGCAACAAACAACCTTTACATTTACCAATACCGGGAACGCCCCATTGATCATCACCGACGCTAAGAGTAGCTGCGGATGTACCGTTCCTGAATACCCTAAAAACACACCTATTGGCCCAGGCGAAACTGGAGAACTTTTGGTGAAGTTCAACGGATCGGGTCAAAACCAAGTAACAAAGACCGTTACCGTAACTGCCAACACTGAAAAGGGTACAGAGTTGTTGCGAATCAAGGCCTTTGTAAATCCAAAGGGCGCTGCACAAGCTGGGCCTGTAAACTAGAACCAAAAACTAACAATGGAAAACCTCGGACAGTTTTTACCTTTGATGCTCATCTTTGTGGTGGCCTATTTCTTCATGATCAGGCCCCAAATGAAGCGTCAAAAGGATGAGAAGAAATTTGCATCGGAATTGAAAAAAGGAGACCGCATCATTACCAAAAGCGGACTTCATGGAAAAGTTGTGGAACTCAATGACAAGGATTATTCCTGTGTGATCGAAACCATGGCCGGAAGGCTTAAGTTTGATCGCTCTGCCATCTCCATGGAAATGAGCAAAAAATTAGCCGCTCCTGCCAAAAAGTAATTCCGGTTATTACAAAATAAGAAAGCCCCTTGGATTTGTATTCAAGGGGCTTTTTGTATTTTGAGGTCAAAATCAAATCAACCATCATGGGCAATCGCAGACAATTTATCAAACAAGGCTCCTTGCTAACAGCTGGTATGGGGGCTTCTTTATTATTTCCACCGGAACTGTTGGCCACCATTAGAAAAAAGACCAGCCCCAACGATAGAATTCAGGTAGGACTGATCGGTTGCAACGGAATGGGCTTTGCCAATTTGTTGTCCATCTTAAAAAACAACGAAGTGGAGGTTGTGGCCCTTTGCGATGTGGATAAGAATGTTCTTGCCGCCAAAACCGAAGCTCTGGAAAAAGCGGGGATCAAGAAACCCAAATGGTATGGGGATTACCGAAAAATGTTGGAGGACAAGGATCTAGATATTGCGATTATTGGGACACCCGACCATTGGCATTGTCTGCAACTGGTGGATGCTGTTGATGCCGGAAAGGATGTATACTGCGAAAAACCCATTGCCAACTCCATAGCGGAATGTGATGCCATGCTCAATAAGGTCAATGCCAGTGATCGTATGGTTCAAATTGGCCAGTGGCAGCGAAGCCAACCCCACTTTGTGGATGCCATTAACTATGTGCATTCGGGGAAGTTGGGCCAAATTCGATTGGCAAAGGCCTGGGCCTATCAAGGTTGGATGCAATCCATTCCTGTGGTACCGGATGCTCCCGTGCCAGATGGTGTGGATTACAAAATGTGGTTGGGACCTGCGCCTGATCGTCCTTTTAACAAAAACAGGTTTCACTTTAATTTTAGATGGTTTTGGGACTATGCAGGGGGATTGATGACGGATTGGGGAGTACACCTGATTGATTATGCGCTCTACGGAATGAAGGCAGCCAATCCAAAATCGGTTATGGCCATTGGCGGAAAATTTGCCTATCCTGATGATGCCGAAGAGACACCGGACACGCTTCAAACGGTATACGAATTTGACGGTTTCTCCTTACTGTGGGAACATGCCACGGGAATTGATGGGGGCAATTATGGTCGTGATCATGGGATTGCCTTTATTGGAAACAACGGAACCTTGGTTTTGAACCGGGGAGGTTGGGAGGTGATTCCTGAAAAGGACAGGCCCAATTGGAACCAGAACAATGGACCCAAGATAGCAGCTGTTCCCCTTCAAAATGTGGAAGCTAACGGCTTGGATTTGCATACGGCCAATTTTTTGGAAGCGGTCAAAAGCAGAAATTCGGCCATATTGAATGCCTCAATCCAAGTGGGGTATGATACCGCAAGGGTATGCCACATGGGCAATATTGCCTTTAAAACAGGGAAACGTTTGTTTTGGAATACTGAAGAAGCCAAGTTTGGTAGCGATGAAGCCAATAGCCACTTAGCACAAGCCTATCATAATGGATGGAAATTACCTACTGGCTGATTCCATTTGTCTACCGATAGGCATCATTTAAACCCGTTCCATTTTGGATCATAGGGAGGATTTTTTCCAGACGCCGCAATTTGGTCTTTTCCTGTTTGGCTTCGGAGATGTATTCGCAGAACTCCCTCTGTTTGTAAGCTGTAAAAGATTCGAATGCTTCTTTTAGACTGGAACTGCTGGCCAAATGGGATTGAAGCAATGCAGGGATTTCGGTGTTCGCACTCTTCTTTTCTGGGCTAATTTTCAAGCCTTTTTTTTCATTGGCAATGGCCTCGTTCATATAAGCTACCACCGTACTTTGGTCCACTTCATCCAATGCGTCAAAGTTCCAATGCCGCATGCCCTTTGTTTTTCCTTCTTGGGCATTCCGAAGCACTTTTTTAGGGTCGCTCAGAAAAGAACCGTTAAAGAACCAAACCCCAAAATGGCTTTTGAACCTACAGATTCCGAACACATTTTTCCCATTTACCGTATAGACTGGAATGCTCCATTTAAAGGTTTCTTCGCTATCTGTTTGAAGGGCTAGCGAACGAAGTAACAAGATACCCTCCTTGAAGGGATGTTCTTTTGCGTAATAGGCCTCAAGATTTTTTTCTCTTTCCATTGGATTGAATTTGAATGGCGGTCAACTCACAGATTTTCACAATGACCTGGACGGCTTTTTCCATGCTTTCCAATGGAATATATTCATATTTTCCGTGAAAATTATGTCCACCCGCAAAAATATTGGGACAGGGCAAGCCCATAAAACTGAGTTGGGAGCCATCGGTACCTCCACGAATGGGCTTAATTATGGGTTCTATGCCCAAGGAAAGCATAGCTTCCTCAGCAATTTCAACAATGTGGAACACGGGCTCCACTTTTTCTTTCATGTTCTGGTACTGCTCCTCAATTTTTAAGTGAATGCAATCTCCGTGCTTTTTGTTCAGTTTACTTGTAATGTCTTTCAAGAGCTCCTTGCGAGCCTCAAAGTGGCCACTGTCATGATCTCTGATAATGAGTTCAATTTCGGCTAGTTCTATCTCTCCCTTGAGCTTGTGCACGTGAAAAAAACCTTCCCGTCCTGAAGTGTGTTCCGGAACTTCCCTTGAGGGTAGCAACCCCAAAAACTCATTGGCAATCCCAATGGCACTCACCATCTTTCCCTTGGCATAGCCTGGATGCACACTTTTTCCCTCAATCTTGATTTTGGCACTGGCCGCATTGAAATTCTCGTATTCCAATTCCCCAATTTGACTTCCGTCCATGGTATAGGCCCAATCTGCTCCAAATTTTTCCACATCAAATTTGTGTGCACCCCTGCCAATTTCCTCATCCGGGGTAAAGGCAATGCGGATAGTTCCGTGCTTGATTTCGGGATGCTGTACCAAATATTCCATGGCCGTAATAATTTCAGCAACGCCAGCCTTGTCATCGGCGCCCAACAAGGTAGTGCCATCTGTAGTGATCAGTGTCTGACCTTTATACTGCTCCAAATCCTCAAAATAGCTGGGTGACAAAACAATATTCTTTGCCTTGTTCAGGACTATATCTTCCCCGTTATAATTTTCCACCACTTGGGGTTTAACCCTTGAGCCACTAAAATCGGGGGAGGTGTCCATATGGGAAATAAAGCCAATAGTTGGCACTTCTTTCTCCATATTGCTGGGAAGCGTGGCCATGATATAAGCGTTCTCATCTATAGAGACTTCTTGCATTCCAATCTGATGCAGTTCCAAGACCAGCTTCTTGGCCAAATTCCATTGCTTTTCGGTACTTGGGGTGCTTTTTGAGTAGGGGTCGCTCTGGGTATCTATGGAAACATATTCCAGAAAACGGGCTAATAATTTGTCCATAAAGTGCGTTTCATCAAAAATAACGTTTATTCAATCGTGATTTTGGTAAAATAAGAGCCTTAAAGCCTATCTTTTTCCTTCGCTAAAATCCAACTATTGAGAACATCTTTACTTCTAATATTCCTGTGTTTCAGTTTCTTCGCCTATACCCAACAAGATTGTTCTTTAGGGATAGGGGGTGAGGATGATGAGGCCATCACGGAAGTTTTCCAGTTGAATGAGGCCCAATTGGAGCAGTTTAAAAATTGGTCGGCCGAGCTTAGGGTACGAAATGGGTATCTAAAGGACCAGGCCAAATACCTGCTAAAAAAACACGCCCAGAGTTCTCCGGAAGATTTAATGGCCGTATCCTACAAATACAGAGATCTTTTGGACAGCATGAAACAGAACGTGCGTATGTTGGACAAGCGTTTGTTGTCCATTTTCAATGATAGGCAATACAATCTCTATTTGGAACTATGTAGCCAACTTACCTTGCGTCCTATCTATATAGATAGGTCGGTCAACGAAAAATAATGGATTTGTAAGATTCTGATGGCAGAGTTTATATTTTTGTCCAAAATTTTCTGAATGTACAATTTCCTCGTTCGCCCCATTCTTTTTTTGCTCGATGCAGAAACTGCCCACCATTTTACTTTTAAGGCGATACGAATTCTTTCCAAACTGGGTTTTGGCCCCCTTTTCAGAAAATTGTATCTCATAAATGACCCTAGACTGGAACGGGAAGTTTTTGGACTGAAATTTAAGAACCCCGTAGGCCTTGCTGCTGGTTTTGATAAGGACGCCATGCTCTATAATGAGCTTTCCAACTTTGGTTTTGGATTTGTGGAAATAGGAACCTTGACCCCTAAACCGCAGGAAGGGAATCCCAAAAAGCGATTGTTTCGGTTGTTGGAGGACGAGGCCATCATCAACCGTATGGGCTTTAACAATAAAGGGGTTTTTGAGGCCGCCGAACAACTAAAAAAGAAACATAAAGTCTTGATTGGGGGTAATATCGGCAAGAATAAGGTTACCGACAATGACGATGCAGTTAAGGACTATTTAATTTGTTTTGAGGCCCTTTTTGAGCACGTGGACTACTTTGTGGTAAACGTGAGTTCCCCAAATACTCCTGGGCTTAGGGAGTTGCAGGACAAAGAACCCTTGACCCACTTACTCAAGAAACTCCGAAAGCAAAACGCCAAGTTTGCGAAAAAAATGGAATCCAAAGAAAAGCCCATTCTACTTAAGATTGCGCCGGACCTTAGCAATGCGCAGTTATTGGACATTGTGGACATTGTAAAAAAGACGGACATCAGCGGAATTATAGCGACCAATACTACCATCTCCAGAAAAGGACTCAAATCCCATTTGATCCAAACCGAGGAAAAAGGCGGTCTTAGCGGAAAGCCTTTAACAAAAAGAAGTACGGAAGTTATCCGATTTTTGGCAGAAAAAAGTGGGAAGGCCTTTCCGATTATAGGAGTAGGAGGTATCCATTCCCCAGCAGATGCCTTGGAGAAATTGGAAGCTGGTGCGGATTTGGTTCAGCTCTATACCGGTTTTATCTACGAGGGACCGGCCTTGGTCAAAAAAATCAACAAAGCCATCTTAGAACAAAAATCCTAGAGGTGCCCACTCTTCTGGGCAGCCTAGTTTAATCCTAAAAGGTGGAATCTTTTTCGTTTTACCCCGCCCATATTTTCATCTGGTATCGGATAATAAGTGGTAATTTTATACGCAGCCTATGTCCGATGTGAAACTCATAGAATGTCCCAGGGATGCCATGCAAGGCATCAAGACTTTCATTCCCACCCAAGAGAAGGTAAGATACATCCAGTCGCTATTGGGTTGTGGTTTTGATACCTTGGATTTTGGCAGCTTTGTCTCTCCCAAAGCCATTCCCCAAATGGTGGACACCGCAGAGGTACTAGCCCAGTTGGATTTGACCAAGACCCAAAGCAAACTCTTGGCCATTGTGGCCAATACCAGAGGGGCCAATAATGCCTGTCAACACCAAGAGATACGTTATTTGGGATATCCTTTTTCCATATCAGAGAACTTCCAAATGCGGAACACACATAAAACCATAGCCCAATCCGTGGAGACGCTCAAGGAGATTTTGGAAGTAGCCCATGCCCACAACAAGGAGGTGGTCACCTATGTGTCCATGGGTTTTGGAAATCCCTATGGCGATCCATGGAACGTGGAGATAGTGGGGGAGTGGACCGAAAAACTGGCAGCTATGGGAACTTCTATTTTGTCTCTTTCCGATACCATTGGAAGTTCAACCCCAGAAGTCATTGACTATTTGTTTTCCAACTTGATTCCCAAATACCCCCATATCGAGTTCGGGGCCCATTTACACACCACACCTACCAAATGGCATGAAAAAGTGGAAGCTGCCTATAAGGCTGGGTGCAAACGTTTTGATGGCGCAGTACAGGGTTTTGGCGGTTGCCCCATGGCCAAAGATGAGCTAACAGGCAACATGCCCACGGAGAAAATGCTGTCCTATTTCACAGAGCAAAAAGCGGATACAGGCGTGAATTGGATGGTATTTGAAGCAGCATACAACAAAGCTACCGAGCTTTTCTCAGCATATCACTAATGGCAGTTCAAACAGCGCCTGTTTCTCATTCTGTTAAATCTTAAATTTTATTTAAAATAAGTCTAAATTAATTTGGCTGGTTAAAAAGCTGGAAATATATTTGCGCCTCAATTTATTTGAATTCAATCTAAATAAAAACAAACACCTATCAATGAGACATTTTTTTCTCTTATCAGCCTTATTATTTTCAACCGTATTTTTTGCACAGACCCGCATGGATTCGATTCAGTTTGATCCCCAAAAACAGCTTAATGCAGCACAGCGTATCCTTTCCGGAAACTATGCTTCGGCAGTAACATTGGGAGCCTATGGGGAGATGCTCTATAACCAGCCAGAAGGGCAGAACGGGGAAATAGATGTACAGCGTTTGGTGGTATTGTTGGGATATCGTTTTGATGATCGTACCCAGTTTGTTACGGAAATTGAGTTTGAACATGTAGAGGAAGTTTTTGTAGAGCAGGCTTTTGTAAACTATAATGCCGCACCAAATTTCAACATACGAGGAGGATTAATGTTGGTGCCCATGGGAATTGTGAACGAATTCCACGAACCAACTACCTTCAACGGAACGGAAAGGCCAGCCATTGATAATGTGATTGTCCCAACCACCTGGAGAGAACTGGGAGTAGGGGTAACAGGTAGGTTCAACTCCCTTTCCTTGGGATACCAGGCGTATTTGTTCAACGGATTTAAATCAGCAGAATCTGATGGAGAAGGTGGTGTCACCGGTATCTTAAAAGGTTCCAACGGTTTACGAAGCGGAAGACAAAAAGGAATTCAGTCCACTATAGATCAGCCTAACCTATCCACTAAATTGGACTACTATGGTATTCCTGGGCTTCGTTTAGGTTTCTCCACCTATTTTGGTCGTACCCAAGCAGAGGATGATGTGGAGACTTTTGATGGGTCGGATATTGGGATTTCCATGTTGGGTCTGGATGCTAGATATGCCTACAACCGTTTTACCGCAAGAGGTCAATTTATCTACGCTTCCCTGTCCGATACCGAGGCTTACAACAACTTAACTGGAAGGGATTTGGGTAGCGCATTGCAAGGATGGTATGTAGAAGGGGCGTACAACTTATTGCCTACGGGTCAGAGACAAAAACTTTTTGCTTTTGCCCGTTATGAGGCGTTCAATACGCATGCTGACACCGATGGAAGTTTAACCGCCAATGAAGCCTATGATAGAACCGATGTTACCACAGGTCTAACCTATCATATTGCTCCTGGGGTAGTAGTTAAAGGAGATTATCAATTTAGAAGCAACGCTTTGGACGACGGTGATGTTGCAGACCGTTTGAACTTTGGAATAGGGGTGTGGTTTTAACCACACCTTTTTTTATTCATTTTCTTAGGCCTCCATCTATTCATAATAAGTCTAAATTAATATATTTGCGATATGAAACTGATCAGTTCATGCGCGTTGATTTCCTTAGCCCTTATGCTCTGTGCCTTTGGAGTTTCCAAAGCTGTGCACAAAAAAGTGGTCAAGGAAGTGGAAAAGACTTTTGATGTGGAAGGGGTTTCATTTAGTCCAATTTCGGTTTCCGAAGAAGTCAATCAAGATCTTCCCGCTAAGATTACTGGAGAGAATTTTTACGAAGTATCCGCTCAAAGCACACTTTTAGGCTATGCATTTGTGGATCAAGCTCCCAGCAAAACTGCAAAATTTGATTATCTGGTTGTTTTTGATACTGAGCTCAAAGTAGTAAACTCCAAAGTATTGGTGTACCGTGAAGAATATGGTGGTGAGATAGGCAGCAAAAGGTGGTTGAAGCAATTTCTGGGAAAAAGCGGAAACGATCGCGTAAGCAGTGAAACTAACATAGATGCAATTGCAGGAGCTACCATTTCGGTGCGATCAATGACCAAATCCATGGACAACCTACTGCAAACCATTGGGATTCTTCAGAAAAACGGGAATTTATAATGCGTTACAACGGCCTTCTGGGTACATTTCCAAGAGAAATCCGACTTTTTATTGCCGCTTTTGTGGTGGTGCTTTCTATTGGGTTTTTCACAGGTATCCTATTTGTAAGGCAGACCGAGTCCACCACTCCGGCAGGGGTGGAGGAGAATTATCTGGGTAATGAGGAGGATGAAAGTGCCGAGGTCATGAAATTCAAAAAAGGAGAGCGGGAAATGTTGACCATAGTGCACACCCATATCCTTTCCATGTCCTTTATCTTTTTGCTTTTGGGTGGATTGGTTTGGATAACCCGATTTCCAAAAAATTGGAAGCTCTTTTTGACCATCGAACCCTTTTTTTCGGCCTTGCTCACTTTTGGGGGCATTTATTTGATGTGGCTGGGCATCTCTTGGATGAAATATGTGGTCATATTTTCAGGGATTTTGATGACCCTGACCTTTAGCTTTTCTGCAGGATTGGTATTGTTGCAGGCCCTTAAGCCAGCACGAAACTAAAAAGCGGATTAAAGCGGAAGGGTTGGCCGTTTTCGGGATTAATTTTCAATAAACCTGTAGTTGATATCCTTGGCCGATAGGAACTCCAGGGAGTTAGAGGTGATTTTCAAGAGACGTTTTAATTCCAGAACCTCGTTTTTATCTACCAAAATCACAAAACACTTATTCCCAACCGAAATGGGAATTTTTCTCGATGTAGGTGCAAAGGGCATGGCTTTTTCCCAATAGTTTAGGTCAAGGGACTTTAAGTGGTTGCCAAATGCTTCCAGTTCCCATTCGTAAAACTCAAAACACAAATTGTTGTACACCAGTTGAAAAAGTTTGCTTTGGTTGCAGAAAGTAAGAATCCCATTTTTGCTTTGGTTCAGTATCTTGATGGAGGGGCACATAATGACAGATTTAGTATATCAAATATACACTTATTTAAAATCAATCTAAATAATAAAAACACAAAATTGTTAACGATTTATAGTGGGAGAACAATTGAATTAAAATATGGTATATTTGCACGCAATTAATCGGTAATTGCAATGGAAGCCCACCTTAACAAAATTGTAGGCGAAGGATTGACTTATGATGACGTCCTTCTCGTGCCTGGATACTCCGAAGTTCTCCCAAGAGAAGTCAATATCCAAACCAAATTCACGCGAAATATCACTATTAACGTTCCCATTGTTTCTGCAGCAATGGACACCGTAACGGAATCCCAAATGGCCATTGCCATGGCCCAGGAAGGAGGTATTGGGGTATTGCACAAGAACATGACGATTGAGCAGCAGGCCATCAAGGTCCGAAAGGTAAAAAGGGCCGAAAGTGGAATGATTATGGATCCAGTTACCCTTCCTCTAAATTCCACCGTAAGGGATGCCAAAGCCAATATGAAGGAACACAGCATTGGGGGTATTCCCATTGTTGGGGATGACAAAAAGTTATTGGGTATCGTGACCAATCGGGATTTACGGTTTGAGAAAAACGATGATCGCTCCATTACCGAGGTCATGACTTCTGAAAATTTGGTAACCGTAGGTGAGGGAACTTCCTTAACGGAGGCCGAAGTGATTCTTCAGGAAAACAAAATAGAGAAACTCCCGGTAGTGAATGGCAATAATGTATTGGTTGGCCTAATTACGTTTAGGGACATTACAAAATTGACCCAAAAGCCCATTGCCAATAAAGATGAGTATGGACGTTTGAGGGTTGCTGCGGCTATTGGGGTCACTCCGGATGCCGTGGACAGGGCAGGTGCCTTGGTCAACGCTGGCGTGGATGCCATAGTTATTGATACAGCCCATGGACACACCAAAGGTGTTGTTGGGGTGCTTAAAGCGGTAAAAAAGGCCTTTCCTAATCTAGATGTCATTGTTGGAAACATTGCCACTGGTGAAGCTGCCAAATATTTGGTGGAATCTGGTGCAGACGCCGTCAAAGTAGGCATCGGTCCTGGTTCTATTTGTACCACTAGAGTGGTTGCAGGGGTAGGTTTTCCGCAATTTTCAGCAGTTCTTGAGGTTGCTTCAGCCATTAAAGGCAGTGGGGTTCCCGTAATTGCTGATGGTGGAATCAGATATACGGGCGATATTCCCAAAGCTATTGCTGCGGGAGCAGATACGGTAATGTTGGGATCTTTACTGGCAGGTACCAAAGAATCTCCAGGTGAAACCATTATCTATGAGGGACGAAAGTTCAAATCCTACAGAGGAATGGGATCCGTTGAAGCCATGAAAGAAGGAAGCAAGGACCGTTACTTCCAAGATGTGGAGGATGATATTAAAAAGTTGGTTCCCGAAGGTATTGTAGGTCGAGTACCTTATAAAGGTGATCTTTATGAGAGCATGCACCAGTTCATTGGTGGACTCAGAGCTGGTATGGGCTATTGTGGTGCCAAGGATATAGAAACCTTAAAGGAGAGCGGACGTTTTGTGAAAATCACCTTCAGTGGTATCAACGAAAGTCATCCCCATGATGTGACCATCACCAAGGAAAGTCCGAATTATAGTAGATAATAAGAAGGTCTTATTTTCCAGTGTAGGCCTGCCAATCCTTGTCTTTGTAAATGTCATCCCCAAAGTAGCGGGCTATCTGTAGAAAAGGCTTTGCCTTTTGGTAGCCGGGAACAGGGGATAGCATATTCAGGTTTTCATCCAAAAAGACCACCGTGGGGTAGCTCATCTTGCCTTGAAGAAGTGCAGCCGCAAATTCATGGTATCCACGCCTACCAGATGGAACATACTTAAAAGTATTTCCTTTGAATTCAATGGGGTCTTTACCTTCCGCATCCAATTTTACCATATAAAAGTTATTGGCCATATAAGCCGCCACTTCAGGATTCTGAAAAGTATCCTTGTCCATTTTTTTGCACCATCCGCACCAATCCGTATAAACATCTATGAAAATCTTCTTGGGCTGGGCATCCGTTTGGGACAATTGAACTGCTTCTTCCCAACTTACCCAGTTTACATTTTGGGCATGGGATTGGAATCCAACTAAAAATAGTAGAAGTAAAGATATTCGGGTCAAGTAGGTATAAACTGCACGCATCATTCCTTGGATTTTATTGGGTTTGGTCTTTCGACCCTAACAAAACTAACGAAAATTATGCCAAAATAGTGTTAACCAAATGCTTCCAACAAAAGGATGAGAACACCCATTAGAAGACATAAAGGAGAATAGTACTTCGTGTCTAGGATGGAAAACTTACTGTTTTTGGCTGTTTTAAAAAACCCGACATACTTAAAGTCCCCAAACGCCCGAACAATAAATACGAGGGCGATACCTATTGAAATATATTGCAACCATGGATGATTTATATAGCCGATAACCTTGTTGATATAAATAAAAGCAAAGCCCAGCAAAATTACTCCCACCGCTACCGCCATAAGTTTGCCTGGGGGTTTAACAGTATTGCTCTTTACGCTTTTGGGTAAAACAGCTTCAGGATCCTTGATACCGAAAATTGACCAATAAAAATGAAGCACCGCCAAGAAAATTAAAACAACGGACAACATGATGGCCAATACATCCATATTATTTGATCACTTCTGCTTTTGGGATTTCAAACAAGTTTTTCACATCCACTTGGTTTCTAAGAATGTCGTCAAAAGTTTCACGTTCCCTTATCAAATGGGCCTTGCCTTGATACCAAAGCACTTCGGCGGGTCTAAAACGTGAATTGTAATTGCTAGACATGGTAAAACAATAGGCTCCGGCATTCTTAAAACACAGAATATCTCCTTCGGAGATTTCGTTGATCCTGCGGTTACTGCCAAAGGTGTCAGTTTCACAAATATAACCAACAACAGAGTAATAACGTTCCTTTCCTTTCGGATTTGAAATGTTGCTGATCTCGTGGGAAGACCCGTACAACATAGGTCTGATCAAATGATTGAAACCGGAATCCACGCTGGCAAATACGGTGGAGGTGGTCTGCTTCACCACATTGACTTTGGCCAAGAAATAACCCGCTTCGCTCACCAAGAATTTTCCAGGTTCAAAAGCCAAGGTTAACTCTTTTCCATATTCTTCACAAAACTGATTAAACCTAGTGGTGAGTTTTTTGCCCAATTCTTCAATATTGGTTTCAATATCACCTTTTTTGTAAGGCACTTTAAACCCACTTCCAAAATCGATAAACTCGAGATTTTTAAAATTTTTGGCGGTTTCAAACAGAATCTCGGAGGCGTATAGAAATACATCTATATCCAAAATATCGCTACCTGTATGCATGTGAATACCATTGATGTTCATTTTGGTGAGATCAACGATACGCAAAAGATGCGGAATCTGGTGAATACTGATACCAAACTTGGAATCGATATGTCCCACCGAAATTTTGGAGTTACCGCCGGCCATCACATGCGGATTGATTCGGATACATACAGGTACATCTGGATGCTTGCTTCCGAATTGTTCCAATACGGATAGGTTATCAATATTGATTTGCACGCCGAGAGCAGAAGCTTCCTCTATTTCTTCCAAGGAAACACCATTAGGGGTAAAAATAATGGACTCGGGTTTAAACCCAGCCATCAACCCCAATTTAACCTCTTGAATGGAAACCGTATCGAGACCACTGCCCAATTGGTTCATCAGGCGAAGAATGGAGATATTGGACAGCGCTTTGGCTGCGTAATTGAGTCGGAGACTGCCCACACCTTTGAAGGCATTGGTCAATCTTTGGTATTGGGATGCTATTTTTTCAGCATCGTACACATATACGGGTGCACCAAATTGCCGTGAAATTTTTAGTAAATTCTGGGAGTTCATGTTCAAATTAGTCTTTCAAACAAATCTATGTGTTGTGAATCAGCTAACCAAGAATATAATATCAAATCATATTAATTTAACAATTTGTTCAAAATATAACATTCTAAACGAATTGAACTTGCGGCTTTGAGGTTAGCATTGTACATTTAATACAAATTCGCAGCATGAAATTACCCCTTTTTCCTTTGCAGTCGGTTTTTTTTCCGGGTGAAACGGTTCCATTGCACATTTTTGAGGACCGCTATAAGCAATTGATCAACGATTGCAGGCAGGAAGCTGTGACTTTTGGAATTCCCGTTTTTATTGATAATACCATTGCTTTTGGTACAGAAGTACAATTGGTGGAAGTGGTAACCACCTATGAAAATGGGGAGATGGATGTGGTATGCGTGGCCCGACAAGTTTTTCGGATTTTGAGTTTTGAACAGCAATTGGAGGACAAGTTATACGCCGGGGGAGAGGTGGAGTTTTTGGATGTTGAATATAGCGCGGATGAAAGCTTACGGCAAGAGGTGTTGGATAAATTGGAGGCGTTGTACGCATTAATGGATGTACCCTTCAGTCAACCCCAACAGTTCAATAGTTTTTCACTGGCACACAAGATGGGGCTTTCCTTTGAACAAGAGTACGAACTGCTTCAAATTTCCAAAGAAACGGATCGTTTGCTGTTTATTAAGCAGCACTTGGATTCCACCATTACCGTGCTTGAAGAGGTCAATAGAACCAAAACCTTGATAGAAATGAACGGGCACTTTAAGAACTTTGACCCCCTGGATTTCAAGAATTTCAAGAGATAGGATATATTTTAGACTCAAGACTCAAGACCAAAGACCCAAGACCCAAGACAAAAGAGCTTTTTTGGTTCTAAATGTTGAATGCTAAATTTTAAGTTCTCAATTAATTTCAGCTCAAAATGAAAACTTCACAACCCAGAATTGAACATTGTTCCTTGTTAACCGTTCACTGATCCAGCATCCAATATCATAACTACAGCAATTTTCAATTCTCCACTTTCCATTTTCCATTTTCAATTGATTTGGTCCCAAATCCTAGTTTAATCCCTGAATAATTGCCCTTATACCAGTTATTACCCGTATTAATGCTTTTTCCCTTCAATTTGTCAATGTGGTTTTCTATTTTTGTCCGCAAATAAAAGTCAATTCACAGATGAATCTTCACGAATATCAAGGGAAAGAAATTTTAGCCAGTTTCGGTGTCAGAATCCAAAGAGGAATCGTAGCCAGGAACGCAAAGCAAGCGGTTGATGCAGCCAAACAACTTACGCAAGAGACGGGTACAGGGTGGCACGTTATCAAAGCGCAGGTCCATGCGGGAGGAAGAGGAAAAGGCGGTGGTGTTAAGCTGGCCAAAAACTTGAAGGAAGTTGAAGAGTTGTCGGGCAACATTATTGGAATGAACCTAATTACCCCGCAGACATCTGCAGAGGGGAAAAAAGTACATCAGGTTTTAATCGCTGAGGATGTTTATTATCCGGGCGATAGTGAAACCAGCGAATTCTATATGTCAGTTCTTTTGAACAGGGGTACTGGTAGAAATATGATCATGTATTCCACAGAAGGGGGAATGGATATTGAGGAAGTGGCTGAAAAGACCCCACATTTGATTTTTACGGAGGAAATTGATCCTGCTGTTGGTCTTATGCCCTTCCAAGCTCGTAAAATTGCTTTTAATCTTGGGTTATCAGGTGCTGCTTTTAAGGATATGGTGAAGTTTGTGTCAGCACTTTACAGAGCGTATCAGGAAAGTGATGCGAGTTTGTTTGAAATCAACCCGGTTCTTAAGACTTCGGATGATAAGATCATGGCTGTGGATGCCAAAGTTTCCATCGATGATAATGCGCTATATCGCAGAAAGAATTATGCAGAGATGCGTGACCTGCGTGAGGAGAATCCCATAGAGGTAGAAGCTCGCGAAGTGGGCTTGAACTATGTGGATTTGGACGGTAATGTGGGTTGTATGGTAAACGGGGCTGGTTTGGCCATGGCTACCATGGATTTGATCAAGATGGCAGGTGGAGAGCCGGCCAACTTCCTGGATGTTGGTGGTACGGCTGACGCCAAAAGGGTTGAAGAGGCCTTCAGAATTATCCTCAAGGATCCAAATGTAAAAGCGATATTGATTAATATTTTTGGTGGAATCGTCCGTTGTGATCGGGTGGCACAAGGTGTTGTGGATGCCTATAAAAACATGGGAGATGCCATTAAAGTGCCAATTATAGTAAGACTACAGGGAACCAATGCGGAACTGGCCAAGGAAATTATTGACAATTCCGGATTGGCGGTACATTCTGCCGTTCAATTTCAAGAAGCTGCCGATAAGGTAAAAGAAGTATTGGGATAATACCTTGCTTAAAATAAATTGAAAAGGCATTACCACTTGGTGATGCTTTTTTTTGCTTGAAAGGATTCAACAATTCCATTTCATGTGTTTAAATCAAATTTTAACATAGTTAATTTCAACAAATTAGGCACTAAAACAGCCATTTCAGGAGTTATCTATTGGAAGCCAAACCGTAAACCATTACCATGGGGACCCATAAGGAGAAACTCAGCATCCTATCTGAAATGATTGCCTTTGCAAGGGTGGATCATTCCCTTAAGGACTCCGAATACCAATTTTTATTGGGTGTGGCCTCTCATTTGGGAATTGACAAGGAGACCTTTGACGGACTTCTCAATGAAAAATCTCCCAAGGTGGTTTTAAAATCCCAAGCCGAACGCATAGTGCAGTTCCATCGTCTCTTGCTTCTGATGAACATTGACCAAGAGCAGCATCAAAAGGAAATTAGGACGTTGCACAACATTGGCCTCGCCATGGGGCTACCACCTTCAGCAATTGGGCAGGTTTTGGAGGTAATGCACCAATATCCCAACAAGGTCGTTCCAGTCGATGTGCTTATTAATATCTTCAAAGCGCATTATAACTAAAGACAAAATGTCATTGTTTTTTGTTAAAGAAATGCCAAAATGACACATTTTTTGCATTGGTATAGGATTTGACTATAGCTAGGTGATTTACACATGTATAATAAAATTGAATCGCCATGAGTATAGTAAAAAGAAACAATCTGTTTTTTCCATCCCTAATGAATGATTTCCTTAGACCTGATTGGTTTGGTGGAACAGAAAACTGGAATAACAACCTTCCTGCTGTCAATATTAAGGACAACGCAGAAGGTTTTGAATTGGAACTTGCGGTTCCTGGAGGTAAAAAAGAGGATTTTAAAGTGGAAGTGGATAACGATGTGCTGACCATTTCCAACGAGGTAAAATCTGAAAGCAGGAAAGAAAACGACAATTACACCCGAAGGGAGTTTGCTTATTCATCCTTCCAAAGAGCGTTTACCCTACCTGAAACTGTTGATGGTTCCAAGATAGACGCTAAATACGAGGATGGTATTTTACGCTTGACCCTACCTAAAAAAGAAGAAGCATTGCCCGCTCCAAAGCGTTTGATTTCCATAGGTTAAAAGCAGAACAAAATTGGGAACACCAACTTAGGTGTTTTTCATGATGGCCTGCCGGATTCTCGGCAGGGTTGGTTTAGTTGGTTAGTTTGTGAGCGCGTTTCTACACTCTTCTACGTAGAAGCGCGCTTTCTTTTATTCTTGTTCCTGAAGTGTTTTTATTTCATCCCTAAGTTTGGCCGCTTCCATGAAGTTGAGTTCTTTGGCCGCTTTTTCCATGGCTTTTCTTTTTTCCCGAATCAATTTTTCCTTTTGATCGGGTGTCAAATATTCCAAGTCGGGTTCGGCGGCTCTTAGCTCCTCCTTTTGGAAGTGGTATGTGGATACCGAATTTTTAGCTAAGGCATTGTCCAAGTTCTTATTTAGGGCTTTGGGCGTAATGTTGTTCTCCTTGTTATAGTTGATTTGTTTTTCCCTTCTGTAATTGGTCTCGTCTATTGTTTTCTGCATGCTTTCCGTAATGGTATCGGCATACATGATGGCCTTTCCATTTAAGTTACGGGCAGCCCTGCCCACTGTTTGGGTCAAGGAACGGTTGCTTCGTAAAAAACCTTCCTTATCCGCGTCCAAAATGGCAACTAGGGAAACCTCGGGCAAATCCAGCCCTTCCCGCAGTAGATTTACTCCAATCAATACATCAAAAAGCCCTTTGCGGAGATCCTGCATGATTTCCACCCGCTCCAAGGTGTCCACATCACTATGGATATACCTGCACCGAACATCTATTCTGGACAAATATTTGGTCAGTTCTTCGGCCATTCGCTTGGTCAAGGTGGTAACCAAGGTACGCTCGTCCAGTTCCACCCTTTGCTGAATTTCTTCCACCAAATCATCAATCTGGTTCATGCTGGGCTTTACCTCAATAACGGGATCCAACAAGCCTGTAGGTCTAATAACTTGCTCCACATATACCCCTTGACTTAGTTGCAGTTCATAATCGGCCGGAGTGGCACTTACATAAATAACCTGATTTTGAAGGGCTTCAAATTCTTCGAATTTAAGAGGGCGGTTATCCAGGGCAGCAGGAAGTCGAAAACCATAATCCACCAAATTTTCTTTCCGGGAACGGTCACCCCCGTACATGGCGTGCACTTGAGGAATGGTCACATGGCTCTCGTCAATCAACATAAGATAATCATCAGGAAAGTAATCCAACAGGCAGAAAGGTCGTGTTCCCGGTTCACGTCCATCCAGATATCTGGAGTAGTTTTCTATACCAGAGCAATAACCCAACTCTCGGATCATTTCCAAATCAAAATTGGTTCGTTCCTCCAAGCGTTTGGCCTCCAAGGGTCGGCCAATTTCCTTGAAATAGTCAATCTGCTTCACCAAGTCATCCTGAATCATGTGGATGGCATTTTGTAAGATATCCGGGGAGGTCACAAACATGTTGGCCGGATAGATGTTCAGCGAATCATAGATTTCAATGACCTTGTTATTGAATGGGTCCAATGCCTCAATTTCCTCAATTTCATCCCCAAAAAAATGAATTCTGAAAGCGTGGTCGGCATAACCTGGAAAAACATCGACCACATCTCCCTTAACCCTGAAATTCCCGTTTCTGAAATCGGCAGTGGTACGGGAATACAGGCTTTGTACCAGTTGTTTCAGGAATTTGGTCCGGGAAATAACCTGATCCCGGTGAATGGAAATCACATTCTTTTGAAATTCAACGGGGTTTCCAATGCCGTATAAACAAGAAACAGAAGCCACGACCAAAACATCCCTTCGCCCAGAGAGCAACGAAGAAGTAGCGCTCAAGCGAAGCTTTTCAATATCCTCATTGATACTAAGGTCCTTTTCAATATAAAGACCACTGGTGGGGATGTAAGCCTCGGGTTGATAATAATCATAATAGGATACAAAGTATTCTACCGCATTGTTGGGAAAAAATTGCTTGAATTCGGAATACAACTGGGCTGCCAAAGTCTTATTATGGGCTAGGACCAAGGTGGGTCGCTGCACGCGTTCCACCACATTGGCTACGGTAAACGTTTTTCCAGAACCCGTTACCCCCAATAGGGTTTGATGGGGTTCACCTTCCTCAATTCCTGTTACCAATTGTTGAATGGCCTGTGGTTGATCACCAGTAGGGTCAAACTCCGATACGACTTGAAACTTCATACTATAAAAATACTAAAGGGACAGGGCATAGGGAAGTGTGGACCATTATCTTTTTAATGCAAAATGCCCTTGGATCTCACGGTTTTGATCATCGGTGGCAGAAAACCAATATTCGCCAGCAGGAAGAGGTTTGCCGCCATAGTTGCCATCCCAACCAGAGGTGTTTTCGGAAATAACGGCCAACAGTCTTCCGTACCTATCAAATATTCGAATATTTGTCGGTATCACGGCACTGCCCTCCTTGGGCAAGACAAATTGCCAGATATCATTGACGTTGTCCCCATTTGGGGTGAAGAATTTAGGAAAACCTTCCACTGTAAGGTCCTGTATAAACTTTTCACTTACTGTTCCGCATCCATTTTTATCCCTAACATAAAAGGTATGGGAGCCGGGCACAACCCCAGTAAAGACATTGCTGTCTTGGTAGGGTCCATTGCTGTCATCTACGGCAAATTCATAGTCTCCGTTTCCAGTTGCGCTTACGGTAACCTCAAACCCCAGTGCCGTGTCCACTGCAGATAGGCCGTTTATGGTGGCAGTCTCGGATGAAACCACTTCAAAAACCTGGGAGTTTGGACATTCAACAATTGCTCCGTCTTGGTTGATCACGTTAAAGGCCATATATCGGTAGCGCCCATTTTCACTCAGTGTGACCTCATTGGAATTGGAGATCATCACCTCGTTGTCAAAGTCATCTATCTGAAACCATCTATACCCATCTGCTATATCAGGTGCTGTAATGGTCAAAGGTGCTTCGTTCTGACAAAAAGAAAGGGTTTCCGGAAAATCTATTTCAGGGCCAAAAGTGACAAATTCCCCCGTATTGGGGTCCAAGTAGGGCCCACATCCCAGCAGAGTAGAAAAACTTTCTTGTACACAGCCAATGGCACTTCCTGCGGCATTGAAGGGTACAATGGTGATAAAAAATGTCCTGTTGGGTTCAAAATTTAGGACAAGGGTTGAGTTGGTGGAAAATGATGTATTGTTCAATATGTCGGCACCATCAATGGTGGAACCTATGGTAACCCGATATCCTGTGGCACCAGGAACGGGCAACCATTCTATTAATGGGGTCAGGGGTACGTTAATCTCTCCATTCATAGGGGTAACCAAGGAAGTACATCCTGGTAGTGGGGCCAAAGCAGCTGTGGTAAAACTAATTTCCGAGCAGTTGGGGGCATTGCCATTTTCATTATATGGGGTAACCGTGGCGTACAGTTGGGTATTCGCAGGTAGCTGCCCAGGTGGGTTGAAGGATATAACATTGCCAACATCCGTTAGGGGAACAACATCATCTGTTCCAGGGGCAGTCCCAATGGAAACGTTATAGCCTGTTGCCGTTGGGGCATAAAACCAGGAAAGATTGGAAAAAACGCTGACATCTATGGCCCCGTCCACTGGTGTCCTAAAGGTGGTGCATCCCGGTGCAGTGACCACGTCTTCAGTGGTGAAGGTTTGGCTGCTACAGATAATATCCTGACTTCCTTGAAACAAAAAATCCAGAATTATGGTTACGTAAATTTGGGTGTTTTCAGGCAGTCCCAAAGGAGGTGTATAGGTTGTTGCACTTCCCACGGACTGCTCCAATATTTCTGCTCCCCCGTCTGTGGTGCCCAGTCGGATTCTATAGCCTGGAATGCCATCGGAAACGGCCCAGGTAATGGTAGCATCCACGGGAACATTTGTAGCCCCATTTACTGGACTGAGCAAATTGGGGCATTCCTGTGCCATCCCAACCGCCGTTATACCAAGTACAACGATATGTAGCAATTTTTTTAACATTCAATAGCAATCCTACCTAAAAGGTAGTTATTTTTATGATTCAACCAAGGTTTATCGTTTTAAACTAAAATGACCTTTGAAAACCCGACCATCTTCCAAATTCACTTTGAACCAATAATCCGACGCGGGCAGTTCATTATTATTGAAAGTGCCATTCCATCCGCTGGTTTTGGGACTTAGCAATGCCATGAGTTCTCCATAGCGATTATAAATGGATATAAGGCTATTGGCCTGATATGCCTCGTCCACACCGATGAGTTGCCAGGTATCATTCACATTGTCCCCATTTGGTGTGAAAAATTTGGGATATCCGATAACCGCTATTTTTTGCTTGCTTATACCACAACCATTTTTGTCGCGAACACTTACTGTTATGAATCCTGGGTCTATATTTTCAAAAATTGGCGAATCTTGATAGTTGGTTCCGTCCAGGGAAAACTCGTAGTCCCCGTCTCCCATGACCAGTACTTCCACCATATTGTCAGCGGATAGATCCTCAATAAGCACATCCTGAATCAGAGCTTTGTTGGAGGGAATAATCTCAAAATCCGCGGTATTGAAGCACTCAAAAACCCCTTCGTCGGTGTCATACCTATAGCCAACTTCCAAGGTATATCCGCCAACCGCTGCAATGGAAATATCTTGTTGATCACCTACAAATTCGAGACTGGTTCCGGCTCTTCTGTACCATTGGTAGCTGTTGTAACCGTCCGGGGCATTGACCACTAGTGGTGGACCATCGGTACACCATGAAATTTCTTTGGGAAACTTGATGGAGGGTGTAGGGTTCACAACAAAGTTTAAGGCATCAATGTCCTCGCATTCGTTATTGCTTTCCAAGCGGGCATATATCGTAGTGGACTCCGAGAGGTAATTTCCGGAAATGAGATGCAGTTCCAGAGTGGCATCTTCCACTGAGGCATAAAACGAAACATCGGAATTTGGGTATTCAAGGGCTTCGATTTGATTCAAATTAAAGATACCCTCAAGCTCAGCATCCTCGGAGTCAATATCACATTCATAAAAGGTCTTTGCGTCATCCGGGTTTAAAAGGATAGATCTAACCTCAAGTTGGAGTTCCCCGGAATTGGAACAGCCATTGCCATCCACAATTTGATAATAAATGGTCTGGTTGAACGGGGAGGTGTTGGTATAGCCAACGGGATTGTTTATTTCGTTGCCAGCCCCCAAATCTGCCATGCTTTCATAAAAAGAATAGCTATAAGCGGTATCAAAAATGGCTTCTTCCAGATTGAATGCTGTGAGACCATCATCGTTACCATCCAGGACTATGTCACATTGGGCCAGAGTTAACGGAGGTGCGATGGGTAAGGGGTTCACCGAGATGAAAGCCTCTCCAATGACAGGGCATTGACTGGGGTCGTTCGGAACTATCGAGAGACTGTATCTACCGGCATCAGAAGGGTCGGCGTTGGCTACCGTAAATATGTTTCCAGAATTGGATATGGGGTTGCCGTCCTTTTCCCAATTATAGGTGGCATTGGGCATAATGTCTGCCTCAAAAGTAAAATCCTCGCCTTCACAGATGGTGCCCGAGGTGCTTTCCGATCCATCACTGTTTTTGATTATGGCAACCCTATCAAAATAGGACTGGATAAAGGGCGGAAGTCCTTGCGTTGCCCTTCCACCTCCCAAATTCACCGCATTGTGGTTGTAGTTGGCCGCGTTCCCAAGTTCATTGGGGTTTTCAATAACCCCCAGGAATGAAGTACCTCGGATGTAATTTTCAGCTATAGTTCTGTAGATTTTTCCGTTTTGACCCAATTGTAATGCTCCACGATAAATGGATCTTCGGTCTATTTCCATTTCGGATGCTGCCACATTGCTTGCCGTAAGATCATACTGCAATAGCGAGGAAGAGTGACCTTGCTCCTCAAGTGCTGGGAGGTTATTGGAAGTATGTACATACAAAAAACGTTGATTGGGGGAGAACTCCAAACCGTATGGGATTTTGTTTGGAGCGGCTACGTTAACCCGTTCCTGATTGGATACGATGCCCGTGGTGGTATTAAAATCATACAAATAAAGCCCAAAGGCCATATTGGCACTGGCCAATTTTTTTCCGTCTGCTGAAAATTTTAGATAACCACGTGGGTCTTGGATGTCCAGACTGGGAAAAGTGGATTTTACAGCTGTGGTATTGACTCCTGCCGTGCTTACCTCAAAAGCATGATAGGTATTGAAAAATTCATCCCCAGGATTTTCAAATCCCAAGGTAACCACCCAAATGGACTCATCTGAACAATCTTTGATCACCGCGGTAATTTTCTCCGAACAATCAGGTAGTAGGTTCACATTTTTTTGGATTACGGCTCCATTTCCGCCATTGTGGGTCATGTCCACTACAGAATAGCTTAGTCCGCGATCGGGATCCTCCTCAAAAGTTGAGGTATCCACAGTAAAGATGTACAGCATATTGGGGTCTTGTGGTTTTTGCACCACAATGGCAGATTGGGTACTGGAAGGATCGCCATATAACCCACTGCCCCCTTGCATTATATTATGGGTGCGATCATAAACGGTAATGCCATCGGTATAAAGCAAGAGATTGCCAATGCCATCCGAAATGGAGGTGCAGCCTTCAAAGGTATTGATGCGACCCCCTGATAATGGGGTAACTGTACCGTCATTATTGAAAGTAATTCCAGCCCCATTTCCAAAATACCAATTGGAAGTTTCTCCCTGTGCAAAAAGCCCATGGAAGGAGAAGAATATCAGTAAAAAAAGTAAGTATTTATATAGCATTCAACGGAAAACAGTACCTGACAAGATACTATAAATCCCGCTTTTTCAACAATACGTATGATAAATAGACAAAAAGTACAGTCCAAAAGATGACAATCAAGAACTCATACCAATATACATGATAGTCAAAACTCATGTTCTCGCCAATTTGCTGCCCAATGTTCTGAACGGCAGATAGTCTTGTAAACGGTTCCTTGATCAAGTTGGTCATGGATTCCAAAGGAAAGAAGTCTTTGACCGCTTTGGCATTGTCCCAACTCATAACTTTCCAGCCCAGTAAACCAAAGACAATTTGTTCCAAAACAGCCCATAGAATCAGAAATCCTAGCGCAAAAGCAGAGCGTTTGACGAAAATGCCTAGGAAGAGACAGAACGAGAAAAATCCAACCAATTTGATGAAAAAGGCCAGCAGGAATTCCAGGTCTGAGAATATGATTGAAATTTCATTGTAGTCAGAATAAACGAGTCCCAAAATCATGGAAACCACAAAGACGAAGACGGTGGAAATCAAGGAAAATGAGATGACCGTCAAAAATTTGGAAGCAATGAATTCCTTTTTGGACAACCCATCGATAAGGTTTTGTTTGATGGTTTTATTGCTATACTCGTTGGCCATCATGGATACAATGACTATGGCGAGGAACAGCTTAAAAATGGCCGTGACAAAGGTGTTGAAGTGCCAGATATAAGGAAAATTGAAGATTCCTTGATCTGCTAAATGAAATTTTACAGGGCCAATATCGAACTTTATGGCTGCAATCAACGCAATGGAGGTCAATAGCACAAAGTAAGACGTGATTAAAATTTTACTGGCCCTATTGTTCCAAAGCTTTATGAATTCTATTTGTAGTAAGCGTACCATTCGTTTTCTGATTAGTTGTTTTTGGTCAAGGTCAAAAATTGCTCTTCAAGACTTTCCTTCCGTTTTACCAGATGGGATAAAACCAAGCCTTTTTCATATAAAATCTTGTTGAGTTCCTCCGCCTGCATTTCTTCTTTAAGATAGGCAGTAAGAGTGCCATTCTCTCGGGTGATTTTCCCAAAACTGGCGTTTTTATCCAGCAGTTGTTCCAACTTGTCCATGTCCGATGTACGAAGCTCAAAGAACCCATGACTGGCCAACATGCCATCTACAGGACCCGAGTACAACTTTTCTCCCTTTCTCAGGATGACCACATGGGAACATACTTTTTCTACCTCGTCCAACAAGTGTGAGGCCAAAAGGATGGTGGTGCCTTGACCGGCAATTTTCTTGATAATTTGTCTGATTTGATGAATACCTTGGGGGTCCAATCCATTGGTAGGTTCATCCAGAATAAGAATTTCTGGGTCGTTTAACAGAGCCGAGGCAATGGCCAAACGCTGTTTCATTCCCAACGAATAGGTTTTGAATTTACTGTCCTTGCGGTCCCAAAGACCCACCAATTCCAATTTTTCCTGAATCTTGATCTCAGGGACATCTTTGATCTTACAAACCAGCTTCAAGTTCTGAATCGCAGACATATAGGGATAGAAATTGGGACGTTCAATGATGGCCCCGACCTTTTTTAAAGCTTCATGGGTAGAGGTGTTGCCGTCAAACCAGCTAAAATTACCTGATGTACGGTTGACCACATTAAGGATAATGCCCAAAGTGGTGGATTTACCGCTACCATTTGGCCCCAAAATGCCATATACGTTGCCCTTTTCTATGGTAAAGGACAAGTCTTTAACAGCGGTAAGAAAACCAAATTTCTTGGTCAGGTTTTGTACGGTCAGTATTGTTTCCAAGACGGAATCGTTTTTTGATTAGTTTATAGTAACTTGACGAGGATTAGCCAATTTTGTTACAAATTAGGGAAAGAATGTCCGAAGAAAAATTGATGTCGAAGAAAAAACCGGCCTATCCGGTCAACAAAAAACTGGATGGATATCTACACCGGTACAGCCGTAAAATTGAGATTCCCATTTTTTACGAAGATCTTTTGCGCTTTGCAGGTTCTGTGGTGGTTTATGATGCTGATGGGGAGGATACGCTATGGGTAAGGGTGTATTATTCCGATTTTGATCGCGAAGAAATCGATTTAAGCCTGAAAAAGGTGTATTCCATTTTGCACTCGGATGGGGGAGACCGAATTTTGGAGTATCTCAATGTGGATGCTGTGGATTACTGCACTTTTGGGAATTCGAAACCCTTCCGCATCAAGGTCCGGAACATCCTCAATGACAATTACACCTACTTCTATGTCAAAAAAACGGACGCTTCCAGGGTATATGGATTGGAATTGGAACATATGCTTTCACCATACAACCTTAACTTCTTGGTATTTGGTGATACCTTGATTGAGGAACATATTGCAGGGATTCCTGGCGACGTATTTATCGAGGACATGTTGCCCAAATGCACCGAGGCGGAAAAGGCACAGTTGGCCAAGGAATTTGTAAAGTTCAACGAGCGCTGTATGATCAGGCTTCTGGGAGATATGCGATCCTACAACTACGTTATTGTTCCAGTGCATGATTTTGACCATGTGGTGTACAAAATAAGGGCTATTGATTTTGATCAGCAGTGCTTTGAAGGAAAGTTAAAGGTGTATCGCCCCCAGTTTTTCAAGGAGAATAATAAAATGGTGGAATTGGTCAGATCCAAGTTGCAAAAGCATTCTGTGGACCAATACAAAATTGAAGAACGTTCTATGGTTGCCAAACGGATTCTCAGCTCGGGAAAAAGAATCAAAAGGTTATTGAATGCCTGCGTGATGGACGAAATTTCCTTGGAAGACAACATTACCCAACTGAAATTGGAAATTTACGAACTTGCCAAGGATGTTAATTTTAAAAGATGCAATACCATGGGCGAGGTTTTGGCTTTAGCGCTTGATTTTGTGAAGCGGAATTATCAAGATGTGAACATGAGACAGATTTTTGGATAGCTGGTTGTCAGATTTTAGATGTCAGAGGTCAGATGTCAGATGCTGGATGTGGTTTGTTGAACATTTGGATTAATAAAGGCTAACTTTTCTGCTCCTTGTTAAAATATACTAGATAGTAGTACATCTGTCGTTCCTCGTCCCAGCCTTTTTCCACAAATTTTTCTGCGGATTCCGGGTTGATAAAATCCATTTTAATCTGAATGTTGGTATCCAGATTAATGACATTCTTTATTTTTTTACGAGCGTCGGAAACGGCCTTGTTGGCAATGTCAAAATTGGAAACATCCTCAATACTGTATTTAGGCCCTTTTTCAACCTTGTAATGCTTAAACTCGGGAATCAGTTCAGGATTTTCCATGACCTCATTCAAAAATGAAGTTTCTTCAAAGGCATCGTTTTTGGCAAAATGGTTTACCGCGCGATTCATAAAAAGCACTTCCTGTTGTTTGTCCTCTGCAGGTAAAACCACGTCCTTGGCAAAGTTTTGACAGAACTTTAGATAATTCTTGGTGTAAAAGTTCTCATCTGTGAGCGGGGACAGGCCCAAAAAGTTCTCCAACCAATATTTGGCGTCATACCGATTACTATCCACGGATAAAACCTTGTATCCATCTTCTTTGGCTAAATTGAAAATGATGCACCCCTTGTCCAACTTATTAATGTTGATTCCCTGCTTGATAAGGATTTCCAAGTTTTGACCTTCTTCCTGGAACTGTAAAAAATCGTGTTTTAGCTCACTTTTGAAAATTCCCGCAGCCTCCACTTTTTGGTTGTCCAATACCATGTCTGAAAAGTGAACCACATAGACCTCTCCACTTTTTATGTGGGGGTGGTTGGACTGTTCAAAAAGATGGGTGGTTATTTTCTTGGAAACCGAATGGATTTGGGAAACGTCTTCAAAAATCTCACCAACAAGCTTGTAAACTTCATTGAATTCCACATCCACCTCGTTGTCAAATCGAAAGTAATTCTCTTCTTTTTCTCTAAAGGGTCTAAAGAAATACTCTTTCAAAAGCCCGGACATTTCATCGTTTAAACTGAAGGGTTGTGCGGACAAAAAGACGGATTCGTTTTTACTTTTGTTGCCCACACGATGAAGGGATACACTTTCAATTTGGGCAGGATATAGGTTTAGCATTGTTAATGGGTAAAAGGTTGCGGGTTACGGGTTAAAGGTTGCGGATGTTTATTGATTTGAACTTGAGTTTGGGCTTGAAATTTGAACTTGAACTTGAACTTAAGTTTGAATTTGTCCTTAATCAGTTCCAATTTTCGTCAAAATCCAAATCATCGTAGCTGTCAAATGAATCGTCAAAGTCCATTGAAGGTTTGGATTCGAATTTTTTCTCTGGTGGGGCATCAGGAAGCTCACCAAAGCTGAACAATACATTGGGATAAGAACGGCCATCTTCCTTTTCAACCATATCGGCCAATTCCACAAAAAAGGTCCACATGCTCAAAAAATCATATACATAAATCATTTTGGGACTTTGTTCACTAAGCACATCATCCAGAACGGTTTCGTTCATTAAACGCACATCAGAACCGTTTTCACTCATATCAAAGAGTGCGATTTCCTCATCTTGGTTCCAATCCTCATCACAGGTGTAAAAGGAGGCCATTTCACTTCCCCCAAATCCAAAGGCTTGGGTAATGGAATTGTGAAACTCTTCCAAGGTATTGGAAGCCTCTATTTCCAAATCCCGAAAAATATCCTCTTCCGCATCAAGAATGATCCTGATTTTGTATATCATCCAGCAAAAATTAAAGTGGGGTCAAAGTTACAATAAATAGTGGGTTATTTGGTGAACCTGTGCAAGCTAAAGGTCATTGCCGCCAGAAGAAAAAATGCCCCAACCTGATGCAAAATACCAAGCCATAAGGGTACTGCCATGATCAAGGTTAAAACACCCAATAAAAACTGGGCGAACACCAAAATAAGCAGCATTTGAATTCCTTTTTGTTGTGGTGAGGTCAACTTTACTTTCTTGGTTTTGTACCAAATGGCCAAAACAAAAGCCACTACCACATAGGCCAGATAGCGGTGCACGAATTGAACGCCGCTTTTACCTTCATAAAGATTTTTGACAAAGGGCTGTTGTTCAATATAGACCGTTTCATGAATCAATTTTCCGTCGCTCATCAGCGGCCAGTGGTTATGAATGAATCCTGCGTCCAATCCAGCTACAAATGCTCCCCAAATAATTTGGATGATCAATACCACAAGGGCCGCGCGAATTAGGTTTCTGATGGATTTCTGAACCTCCTTCTTGCTGGGATATATAAGATCAAGCGCTACCCAAAGGCTATAGGCAAAGGTCAAGAAAGCCGTGGTTAGATGGGCGGCCAGGCGATAATGAGAAACATCAGGGCGGTCCACCAATCCACTTTTTACCATATACCAGCCCAGAAAGCCTTGAAATCCTCCTAAAAAAAGTAAAACCAGCGATTTCCGTATAGTAGGTCGATCTAGTTTTTTGGTAACCAAAAAGAACAGGAACGGTACAATGAATACTATGCCTATGAACCTGCCAATTACCCTGTGCAACCATTCCCAGAAATAGATACTCTTGAAGTCCTCCAGGGTAAAATGGTAGTTTAGCTTTTGATATTCGGGATACTGCTGATAGAGTTCAAATGCTTCTTCCCACTCTTGTTGATTCATGGGAGGTAAGGTTCCGCTGATCAGCTTATAGTCGGATATGGAAAGTCCGGAATGCGTAAGTCTGGTGATTCCACCCACTACTACCATAATGAAAATAAGAACACAGCCCGTCAGGAGCCAATAGATAACGTATTTATTTTTTTTCATCCGCAACGGGTTCAAGATTCATTTGTTTCCCTTTTTCCAACATAAATTGATAGGCAGCCTCATATTCATTGGGGATTTCCCCTTCCAAAATGGCCTCTTTGATGGCATCCTTTAGAATTCCAATCTCTTTGGAAGGTTTAAGGTTAAAAACCTTCATGATTTCCTCCCCAGAAACAGGAGGTTGAAAATTTCGGATGTGATCCCGTTCCTCAACTTCGACGATTTTTTGCCGGACAACCTTAAAGTTGTTCTTGTACTTTTTCTGTTTTCTGGGATTTTTGGTAGTGATATCCGCCTCACATAAAGTCATTAAATCTTCCACATGCTCGCCTGCATCAAAGACCAACCGCCTAACTGCCGAATCCGTTACATGGTCTTCGGACAAAATTATGGGCCTGGAACTCATGAGCACCATCTTCTGTACGAACTTCATTTTCTCGTTCAGGGGCATCCTAAGGCGTTTAAAGAGTTTGTACACCATTTTGGAACCAACAAACTCGTGGCCGTGGAAGGTCCAGCCTATTTTTTTGTGGAATTTCTTGGTAGGAGCTTTTCCAATATCGTGCAACAAAGCGGCCCAGCGTAACCAAAGATTATCGGTGGTTTGGGCAATATTGTCCACTACTTCCAAAGTGTGCCAAAAATTGTCCTTGTGTCGTTGTCCCTCAATTTCTTCAATGCCCTGAAGTGTGGTCAATTCAGGTAAGATGTAGGGAAGGAGCCCGGTTTGATGCATTAATCCAAGACCAATTGAGGGTTTATTGCTTGAAAGAATTTTATGTAGCTCATCTACAATGCGTTCCTTGGAAACAATTTTTATGCGGTCTTTGTTTTCCGTGATGGCCTGAAGCGAACGTAATTCAATGGTAAAATTCAATTGGGTGGCAAACCGAATGGCGCGCATCATCCGAAGCGGGTCATCTGAATATGTGGTGCCAGGTTCAAGCGGAGTCCTAATAATTTGCTGTTCCAAATCTTTTCTTCCATTGAAGGGATCCAACAGAAGCCCAAAATTTTCAGGATTAAGGCTCAATGCCATGGCGTTAATGGTAAAATCCCGTCTATTTTGGTCATCTTCCAAAGTTCCGTTTTCCACAACAGGTTTACGGCTGTTTCGGTCGTAACTTTCCTTACGTGCACCCACAAATTCAAGCTCAAAATCTTGGTGTTTGATCATGGCAGTCCCAAAATTCTTGAAAACAGAAATCTGGGGATTTCCTTGTAGTTTGGACGCTACTTTTTCAGCCAACTTGATTCCACTTCCCACGGCAACAATGTCAATATCTTTTGGAGCTCCTCTTTGAAGCAGGTAGTCCCTGACAAATCCACCAATAACATAGGAATCCAGACCCAGTTCTTTGGAAGCCTCACCAATGATCGTAAAAATTGGATTTTCTAGTACCTTTTTATGGAATTCCTGCGCCATGCTACTCCCGGATTACCTTGACCTGCCCATCGTTGCTAAGCTTAATGATGGAAGAAGGTGAAGGGTCTTTGTTTTCGTCCGGCAAATTTACCACATAGTCCACTCCTTTTAAAATTTCTGGGACTATCTCCCCAAAATGTTTGGGAGACGGAAAACCGGAAATGTTTGCGGAGGTGGACACAATGGGTTTTCCAAAATTGTTAATGAGATATTGACAGAATGTATCAGATGCTACCCTAATGGCCAAGGTGTTATCTGAGGCGATCAGGTTTTTAGCAATCCCGATGGGGTTATCAAAGACTATGGTGGTAGGTTTGGTGGCGAAATCCATAATATCATAGGCCACTTCGGGAACCTGTTTAATATGGCGTTCCAGCATGGCTTGACTGGAAACCAAACAGATTAAAGCTTTGCTGTCTTCTCGCTGTTTAAGTTCGTAGACCTTTTTTACAGCTTCAGGATTAGTGGCGTCGCAGCCAATACCCCAAATAGTATCGGTTGGATAGAGAATGAGCCCGCCAGATTGCAAAATTTCCTTTGCTTTGGCGAGTTCTGGACCAAAGTCAGGCTTCATTTACTTTTTGTATTTCAGTTTTTCGCGCTGTACGCTCTCAATATCCAGAATGTCCTTTTGTTTGTAGGTCAATGCCTGATGGGTCGCACGAACATCCCTGCAGAGTTTGCGAAGTCCCATGGGTTCCAGCGAAGCAGCATGGTCTGTGCCTTTCCATGTTCTGTCCAGTGTAAAATGACGCTCAATGATGTGTGCACCCAGGGTATAGGCAGCGACATCAACAGCAATGCCCAAGTGATGCCCTGAAAAACCGATGCTTTTTACACGGTCATCATATTTTTCCTTAAGCTTTAGAATATCTAGCAGGCAGATATCCTCAAAAGGAACCGGATAGCCAGAGGTGCAATTGTAGACCACCAAATCTTTCGCCCTACCGCGTTCTTCAAAGAAATCCACCAAGGTTGAAATCTCATCTTTTGTGGTCATTCCCGTGGAAATGTGCAGTTCACCTTTATAATTGTCGCATAACCATCCCAACATTTCATAGTGGTTATTGCATGCTGATGGAATCTTGATGAATTCAGGATTTAGGCTGGCAATCTCCTTTGCCGAGGTAGTGTCCCAAACGGAAGTGGAGTAGGTAATGCCCACTTCATTGCAATAGGCCATCAACTCTTTGTGCTGCTCCACATCAAATTCTAAAAACTCCCGATGTTCCCCATACGTATTTCCATAAGAATTGACCGGATTGGGGTGCGGTTCGTTGTACTGCTCCTCTGTCAACAATTCCTTGTTGTTCCTTTTTTGAAATTTTACCGCATTGGCATTACCAAAAATCTTGGCCATGTAAATGAGCTCTTTGGCTATTTTCATATCACCTTTGTGGTTACAGCCAATTTCTGCAATGATATAGGGTTCTTTATAGGTCATTAAATCTTAGATTGTAGTTCATGATAAATTCGCAAGCCTCTCTGATGGCTCCATTCGCTGATGCATGGGTTAAAACCACATCAGCTTGATACTTTATGGGTTTTGTTGCATTGGCCGGGCAAAACGACCAACCCACTCGAAGCATATTGGCCATATCGTTGACATCATCCCCAATGTACGCCAATTCTTGAGCCGTAAGCTTGCGTTCCTGTAAGATGTTTTCCAAGAAGGAGTATTTGTCCTTTACCCCAAGAAAAACATCCTCAATTTGTAGTTTTTTCATGCGTTGTGCCACCGTTTCGGAATCTTCCGAGGTCATTACCATGACGTTGACATTGTGTTGCCTAAGGATCTCCAATCCCATACCATCCCGCATGTCAAACGTTTTGGATAGCTCTCCGGTTTTTCCATAGGTAACTTTGCCATCTGTAAAAACCCCGTCCACATCAAGAATAAGATGCGAGATGCGTTGTGGTGTTTTTTTGGTCTTAAAACTGGAAATTAGCAATTGTTCTATGACGTGCCAGTCGGTTTCAGAATCTATTTCCACTAAAGTGTCCTCTGACATTTCCACCAATCCAATTTTGCCACTAAGTCGGTTACCTGATACCAGAAAAGCTTTCTTTAGGGAGGTGTAAACGGCACCGTTTTCCATAAGCAAACCATCAAAATCCTGTCTTCTGGGCCGTTTATTGAAATTGTAGTTAAGACTTTTACCATCCTTGGACCAAATAAACCTGTGTGTGCGAACCACGCTTAGTGCAGCATCATATGTTCCATTCAAAACGAGCTCCAATCCTTTGTTGATGTCTGTTCTTTGCGTTAGCGGCGAGGTGGCCTGTAAGAGGCAGAAAACATCATAATCGTGGTTGATGAGCTCCGAGAATTCCAGCATTGCCGACTCCGTGGAGGCAGTATCCGATGCGTTTTGGGCTGAGCGCAAAAGCGGCTTGACCTTGTTTGTCCAGGTATAGTTTTTGTCAATGTAGGCAATGATTTCCTCATCATCGGTGAACACATATACCTCGTTCAAGTTGGAAAAAATGGCTTCGCTCAGCACCCAAGAAAACAAGGGCCGGCCCAATAACTTTTTCTTGTTTTTACCAGGGATGCCTTTGGAGTTTTTTCGTAAGGGGATAAAACCTATGGTCTTTTTTTGCATGCTTTGCATTTTTAGGAAGGGATTTCCATGTTTTGGATCAAGTCCCTGGTTGCGCCGACGGTAAATTTATCCAAATAATCCTTACCTAGAAAAAAGCGTTCTTTAACTATTTCCAAGTTTGACAAGGCCGTGGAAAATAAGGTATACCCTTTTTCAAAATAAAAACCCTCCTTCAACCCCAGAATTTCTATCGGAAAAAGAGCCGGCAATACCGTAATGTTTTTAAAGTGTTCCTTATAATTGGTAAGCTCTCTGGGATGCGTCTTTAGAATGATGTTCATGTCCTGCGGTACTTTGGAGATAAGATCTTTGTACATCGCAATTTTGACTTCCTCGTCGGCAACTACCTTATCCTCGGAAATGGGTTGGGTAAGGATTAAGGCATTGTTACTGTTGGCAAGCTCAAGTGCGCCATCCTGGATAAACAACTGGAAAACCTCTTGTTTTATACTTTCGGGCCACTGGGCAACCTCTTTTTTAATGTTTAGTTCCTTTGCTTTGTTTTGTATGCCCTCTGGGAGTTTTTTCGGGAATTGGGCGTAAATGGTGGCTATTTCCTTATCAAATCCACCACCAATGGGCGTTTTGGTTATATAGGTCTTGAGGAGTTGCTCAAAGGAGGAATGTCTTTGTCTATACGTTCTAGCCCCGTCCTCAATCATATTAATGTCTTTTTTCTTGCCAAATTCATATAGAAAATAGCTTTTGGAAGAGTCCGTATCGCATAGGTATAACTCAGCATTTTTAATAAACTCTTTTTCAATGGCCAGTTCGGGATGTTTAGCCTCCAAATATGGTATCAATTTGGATTTTCTTCGGAGCGAATAATTGAATTTTCCCAAATCTTTTACATGATCCCTGCGTTCCGAGATGATATGGACATCCCTGAAAAAACGTTTTTTAAGATTGGGAATCAAAGTTTCGATCATAGGGGTGCTTTCCACCAAAAACAAAAGGTTATTTCCACAATTGTCCAAGGAGTATTCCGAATTTTTTATGATATGGATCAAGGAGAGATAAATGTGGTATATAGTAGAGCCTACGTAGGTTCGATGCATATAAATTGCGGGAATTATATTGGAGATGTACCTCAAAAAACTACATTTGCAAAAGTACTGAAAAACTATAATTAATGCCTGCTGTCAGTGTAATCATAAGTACCTACAACAAACCGGACTGGTTGGAAAAAGTGCTCTGGGGGTTCCATTGCCAGACTTATAAGGATTTCGAGGTGGTCATTGCGGACGACGGCTCTGCCGAAGAAACCAAGAACCGAATTGAGTCCATAAGGAATGAACTTGGGTATCCTATAAAGCATGTTTGGCAAGAGGACAATGGCTTTCAAAAATGCAGGATTTTGAACAAGGCCATTGTTGCCACAGAAACGGATTATATCATTATGACCGATGGGGATTGTATTCCCAGAGAGGATTTTGTACAGGTGCATTATATCAATAAGGCTCCTTCCACATTTATTTCTGGAGGCTATTATATGTTGCCCATGAATATTTCCCTGGCCATTACCAAAGAGGATATTTTGCGGCAAAATTGCTTTAACATCAATTGGCTTAAGGAAAAAGGAATTCCGAAAACTTTTAAAAACAATAAGTTGACGGCCAATGGATTTGTTTCCAAGCTCTTAAATGCATTCACACCCACCAACCCCAGTTGGAATGGGCACAACTCTTCTGCTTGGAAACAGGATATTTTAAATGTCAATGGGTTTGACGAACGTATGCAATATGGTGGAGAAGACCGCGAAATGGGGGAGCGTATGGTGAATTTTGGAATAAAAACCAAGCAATTAAGATACAGTGCTGTGTGTATTCACCTTGATCACAATAGGGGCTATGTAAATCCAGAAGCTTTGGCCAAGAACAAGGCCATTAGAAAAGAGGTAAAGCAAAGTAAAAGTGTTTGGACGCACTATGGCATTACCAAATAATAGGTGAGCTCGTTTTTCTTTTCCAACCGTTTCAATTCCCGATATCTTTCAAGGACACCAAGGGCATTCAGGTAACTAATGGTGATTCCCTTTTTGCCATCTAAAAAGCCTAAACGAATCACATAATGGTTGAAGAATTTCCAAAGGGGTCTAAAGACCAATGAAAAATAATTGAACTGCTTTTCCGTGTAGAAAGCTTCCTTGGCTTTAAGCTGACCGTATCTGAGCATTTTACCCTTGTAATCTTCATAATTTTTGTAGCAGTAATGGGTTAAACGCTCTTTTAGGATGCAAGAATTACCGTCCACTTCCAAGGTTTCGTGCACTAACTTTCTATCGGTGAATTTGGCCTTACTTTTTCTAAAAAGTCGGTGATTTTTATCGGTTTGCCACCCACTGAAGTTCAGTCGGGTATCCTGAAACATAAAAATGCGATAGAACCAATAGGCCTCACAGGCTTTTGGGTCATTTATGGTGGTAATGATTTCTTCCTGTAGTTTGGGACTCACAACTTCATCGGCATCCAAAAATAACACCCAATCATTTGAAGCTTGCTTCAAGGCATGGGATTTTTGGGCGGTAAAATTCTGAAAAGGGTGCTGAATTACTTTTACCCTAGGATGGTTTTGAAGATATTCATAGGTGCCATCTGTACTATAAGAATCCACAACTAAAATCTCATCAGCGAAGGTAACTGACTCAATACATCGCTCAATATATCCTATTTCATTGTAGGTAATGACAAGCGCGGATAGCTTTTGCTTTGGGGTGCTCAATCCAGCCATATTTATTGGTACACGGTTTGGTGATTACAAAACTATAACAAAATAATCAGGAGAAAATTGTTTTAAAGCGTAATTTTCTTACACTATTTCGATTTACGAAATCCTCCAATTACTCCATAAAATTTTAACAATGTAGGTGGTTTTGTAAGGTATAGATGTCAAAAATAAAATAGGTTGCTTGGTACGATAAAAAAATACCATCCGCCCCTAATTTATTGAGGTAATTAAATTTTTATTTGGCTTCAAAGCTTAGGAACTGAACAATCTTGCAGTACTTAAACCGCAACATCATGCTCTCTAAGCGCATTGTTAAGAGACGTCTTTTTATCGGTGCTTTCCTTTCTTTTTCCAATGATCAAGGCACAAGGGACTTGATACTCTCCAGCAGCAAATTTTTTGGTATAACTGCCCGGAATTACCACAGAACGTGCGGGAACCCTGCCCTTTAGCTCAATGGGTTCATCGCCGGTAACGTCGATTATTTTTGTGGAAGCGGTCAACACCACATTGGCGCCCAAAACAGCTTCTTTTTCAACCCGAACCCCTTCTACCACAATACAACGCGAACCGATAAAGGCATTATCCTCAATGATTACCGGGGCGGCTTGCAAGGGTTCAAGGACACCTCCAATACCAACGCCTCCACTTAAATGGACGTTTTTACCAATTTGTGCACAGCTACCCACAGTGGCCCAGGTGTCCACCATGGTACCCTCGTCTACATAAGCCCCAATGTTCACATAGCTGGGCATTAAAATGGTACCTGAAGAAATGTAGGCACCATGTCTGGCAACAGCGTGGGGTACCACCCTGACGCCTTTTTCCTGATAGCCTCTCTTCAATGGAATTTTATCATGGTATTCAAAGATGCCAGCTTCCAGAACTTCCATCTTCTGGATAGGGAAATACAATACCACAGCTTTTTTGACCCATTCATTGATTTGCCAACCATCTTCAGTGGGTTCGGCGCATCGCAATTTGCCCAAATCAATCAGGTTGATTACCTCTCTAATGGCGTTTTGGGTTGCTTCTTCTTTTAGCAGTTCCCTGTTCTCCCAAGCGTCTTCAATGCGAGCCCTTAGCTGTGTCATATTTTTTAAATTTTGACAAAGATAGTCGGCTCAAAAGAATATTCGACCTTATTTTAATGGCATAACATTTTTAGGGTTATTTTTGCCAAAAATTTAGACTTGGCGAGAATTTTAGCTTTGGATTTTGGGAAGGTGAGGACCGGCATTGCAGTAACGGATGAGCTTCAACTCATTGCATCAGGTCTTACCACGGTAGCAACCAAAGAATTGCTAAGTTTTATTGCGGATTACTTAAAAAACGAAAAGGTGGAAAGGTTTGTGGTAGGATTGCCCAAACAAATGGATAATACCCCATCGGAATCTGAAACATTGATCCAACCTTTTTTGAAAAAGTTGGCAGCAGCTTTTCCAGAAATACCCATAGCTCGCCAAGATGAACGTTTCACTTCAAAAATGGCCGTTCAGTCCATGGTGGAAAGTGGAATGAAAAAGAAAAAACGTCAAGATAAAGCCCTGGTCGATGAGATAAGTGCAACCCTTATTTTGCAGGCCTACTTAAACAGATTTTAGTTTATGATTTTACCCATTGTAGCCTACGGGGATCCCGTTTTGCGCAAAGTAGCCAAGGAAATCAATGACGAGTATCCCAAATTATCGGAACTAATTGCCAATATGTGGGAGACCATGTATAATGCCCACGGAGTTGGACTGGCCGCCCCCCAGGTAGGCCTTCCTATCCGAATGTTTATGGTGGATACTACTCCTTTTGCGGATGATGAGGAACTGGATCCACAAGAACAGGAAGCATTGAAAGGGTTCAAAAAAATTTTTATCAATGCCACTATTGAGGATGAGACAGGTGAGGAATGGGACTTTAATGAAGGTTGCCTTAGTATTCCCGATATTAGGGAAGATGTAAAGCGTAAACCACAGCTTACCATTAGTTATGTGGATGAGAATTTCAAGGAGCACACTGAAACCTACGATGGGCTTTTGGCAAGGGTAATTCAGCATGAGTACGACCATATCCAAGGCGTACTTTTTACGGATAAACTTTCTTCTTTAAAGAAAAGGCTCCTAAAAAGTAGGCTGGACAAAATTTCCAAAGGAAAAATAAGTGTGGACTACAAAATGAGATTTCCGAATATCAAAAAAGGACGTTAAAAAAAATGCTGTTAGCTATAAAAGCATAATTTTGCGCGCATAAAACCAAAATATGGCACTGGACAAAATTTTATCAATTGCAGGAAAACCTGGTCTTTACAAACTATTAACCCAAACCCGTACTGGTTTTGTTGGCGAATCCCTTCTAGATGGAAAACGAGTAACGGTGGGCATGCGCAACAACGTAAGTGTATTGTCCGAGATTGCCATTTACACCCTACAAGAAGAAGTGCCTTTAAGGGAAGTATTTTCCAAAATAAAGGAAAAGGAAAATGGCCAAAAAACAAGTGTGAGCCATAAAGCGGAGAAAATTGCGTTGGAGGAGTATTTCTTTGAAATATTGCCTAATTATGACGAGGATAGAGTGTATGCCAGTGACATTAAGAAAATAATCCAGTGGTATAACTTGCTTTTGGATAATAAAATCACTGACTTCACAGAAGCAAAGGAAGAAGAGGTTACGGCCTCATCATCCGAAGAAGAATAAACCTTATTCTGGCCAGTCCACCAGTTTGGTACGATAAAAATTCACATTCATTCTAGATAAATAAGGCACTTGTTTGGCAAGTCTTAGCTTGTATTCGTCCCAATTTCTATGTGCGGCAGGAGACCAACCCATTTCGGCAAAGCCAATGGCCCTGGGAAAAGCCAAATACTCCAATTCAGCACTATTACTGATGGTCTCGGACCACAGCGGTGCTTCAATACCTAAAATGCTTTCTTGTGGCAGTTCCTCCAAAAAGGTAGTGGGGTCCCAATTATAGGCAACATCAACCGGAATCATCCCGGCCCATGTCAAACCATATTCAGAAATAGAATCGTACTTCATGTCCAAGTACATTTTTTCTGCGGAAGAAACGATGATTTTGGAGCCGTTCTTGGCAGCTTTGACGGCATTATGTGGCTCGTTCCATAATTGCAGGACGCTTGAGGAACTAATATCTGCCTGTGCAATTTCGTTCCAGCCCACAGGTGTCTTCCCGTGTTTGAGCACAATTTTTTCCACCTTCTCCACAAAGTGGATATAATCCTTCTTTTTGGTCACATGACTTTCATCCCCGCCAATATGAAAATAAGGCCCAGGGGTAATGGCGGCAATTTCCCGGATTACATCATCCAAAAAAGCGTAGACAGTGTCTTTTCGTGTATGAAAGGAGCTATAACCCACCAACATGTCGGTTCTCACCCTGGGCGTATCTGCCTTACCGCCGGCATGCAGTATGGGGTAGCTTAAGGAGGCTGCATTGGTATGCCCTGGCATGTCTATTTCCGGGATGATGGTAATGTGTCTTTCCGCAGCGTAGGCCACAATGTCCTTGTATTCCTCTTGGCTATAAAAACCTCCTTCACCGCCGCCAACTTCACTGGCAGCACCCACTTCGGTAAGTTTGGGCCAAGATTTGATTTCAATACGCCACCCTTGATCATCTGAAAGATGGAGATGCAGCGCGTTGTATTTGTAGTAAGCAAGAATATCCAGGTATTTTTTAACCTCGTCCACCGTGAAGAAATGACGTGCAACATCCAACATCGAAGCCCTATAAGCGTATCTGGGTTCGTCTAAAACCTTACCGGTGGGAATTAACCAGAGCGGATGATCTACTAAGGTATCGTTCGTCTGTTCGGGAATGAGTTGGCGAAGTGTCTGAATCCCTCTAAAAGCTCCAGCAGCAGTCTTGGCATTTAACAGAATGGAGTCTTTTTTAATGTAGAGTTGATAAGATTCCGGAGTTTTCAGTTCCTCACTATCAGATTGGTTGATATACACCACCCGCTCCAAGGGCTGTTCGTCATTGGTGTGGTTTACACCCAGATTCAACCCGGTTTTTAGTTTGATTTTTTGGGACAGAAACTTGCCTACCGCCTCAAACTTGGAGTCCGTTTGGGTAGTGAAGATAACCGTTCCGGCATCAAGAGCAAATGCGCTGTTGGTGGCAATGGTTTTAACCGGCTTCGGAATCAAGGCAACTTCCGTCAAGTCCGTTTTAGGAAAATTGATTTCCTTCTTTTTAGGCTGACAAGCCGCCAAACAAACAACGACTACAAAAACCCATATCACTCTTAATTTCATGACTATAAAGTATGGTTTACGTAATTTTTAAGGACTTCGTGCCAAAGGTCATAACCTTTGACATTCATATGCAGTCCGTCTTCAATAAAAAGATCTCTTTTTAGTTTTCTTTTGTTCAGCATCACATTCCAAACGTCCGCGAATCGAACCCCTGGGGTTTGTGCAGCCAGTTTCCGAAGTCTTTTATTAAAGCGCATATATTTCCGCTTCAAATGCCATCTGGAAATGCTGGGCTTGGCCGAAATCAATACAATATCCATCTCTGGCCGTCTGGTTTGAAGTACTCCTAGGATATCTTCCATGGTTCCAATGATGGCCCGGGGGCTTTTTTTGGCACTGATGTCGTTGTCTCCCTCATAGATAAATACTTGCGAAGGATTGTAATCCAGAATCAGTTCGTCCAGAAAATGCTCCAAATCGGAGGACTGAGAACCCCCAAAGCCCGTGTTCAAAATGTGCGACTCCGGAAATCGTTCTTGTAGATCCCTCCACATCCGAATACTGGAACTGCCTGTAAAAACGATAGTGTTTTTGGAACTGTCCCAAACTTTCCGGGTATTTTCTTGCACCTCTTTAACCTCTCTCGAAAAGGGCAAGGAATCTTGCCCCATGGCAAAATTAAGGGCTAATAAAAATAGGACTGTGATTAAGAGCGACTTCATTCTAAACTTCATGACTTTGCGACTTGTTGATAAATAATTTCATGTTGTCCAAAATTAGCTAAAAACCAGCCTTCCTAAATGTATGGTCTTTGTACTTTTAGATAAAATTTTATAGATGAATGAAAGATCTGGGCAGCTAAAGGCCATTGATAGGCTGCTTACCATCATGGATGAATTAAGGGCCGGATGTCCTTGGGACAAAAAACAGACCATGCAGACCCTGAGACATTTGACCATTGAGGAAACCTACGAATTGGGCGATGCCATTTTGGATAATGACATGGAAGAGGTGAAAAAGGAACTAGGAGATCTTTTGCTTCATATCATATTCTATGCAAAAATTGGCTCGGAAACCCAGGACTTTGATATAGGAGACGTGGCCAATGAGATCGCAGAAAAGTTGATCAATAGGCATCCGCATATCTACGGAGATGTAAAAGTGCAGGATGAGGAAGAAGTAAAGCAAAATTGGGAAAACATCAAGCTGAAAGAAGGAAAGAAGAGTGTGCTTCAAGGTGTTCCCAATAGTTTGCCAGCCTTGGTCAAGGCCAATAGAATACAGGAAAAGGTGGCTGGTGTGGGATTTGATTGGGAGCAACCCGAACAGGTTTTTGAAAAGGTAAAGGAAGAACTATCTGAACTGCAAGAAGAATTAAAACAGGGCAATCCCGATCGTCTGGAAATGGAATTTGGGGATGTCCTTTTTTCCATGGTCAATTATGCGCGCTTTTTGGACATTAATCCTGAAAACGCCTTGGAAAGAACCAATAAAAAGTTCATCAAAAGATTCCAATATCTGGAACAAAAGGCTAAGGAATCTGGTAAAACCCTCAAGGAAATGACCTTGGATGAAATGAATGTTTTTTGGGAACAGGCCAAAAAAGTCTAACAAATCTCACCGGGAATAGTCCACAATTTTCAATAGTTTTATGCCTCTTCAAAATAAACCCTTGAAAATGACATCCATAGCCAAAACCAAAATTTTCCCACTCGTTTTTGGATTAGTAGTTCTTGTATCTTGCAAATCAAAAGTAGAGCCAGAGGAACCATCCCAACCCAATATTCTATTCATTTTATCTGATGACCATACCTCACAGGCATGGGGCCTTTATGGTGGAATTCTCCAAAATTATGTGCAAAATGAAAACCTGGAACGCTTGGCCAGGGAAGGGGCGGTTTTAAATAACGCTTTTTGTACCAATTCCATTTGTACACCAAGTAGGGGAGCCATATTAACTGGCCAATACAGTCATGTAAATCAAGTATATACACTTAGCGAGCCTTTGCCAAAAGGACACCCAAATATCGCAAAGACCCTGTCAGCAAATGGATATCAAACCGCTATAATTGGAAAATGGCATCTGGTGGGTAAACCCGAAGGGTTTGATTATTTCAATGTGTTGCCCGGCCAAGGGTTGTATTGGAACCCCATTATGAAAACTGATGAAGATTGGGTAGATGGATACGACAGCACTAAAGGTACCGTGCACGAAGGTTTTTCAACGGACGTAATCACGGATTTGACCATTTCGCACTTGGAACAAAGAGATACCGAAAAGCCATTTTTGATGTTCTGCAATTTCAAGGCCACCCACGAGCCTTTTGAATACCCAAAACGCTTTGCCCACCTGTATGAAAATGAAGAGATTCCAGAGCCCGAATCCTTATTGGATTTTGGGAAGGAAACCACTGGCAGAACCTTTGAAGGGCAGATTTTGGAACGTTTGGCGGACAGATGGGAAGGAGCCACCAAGAACCCTGACGTATTCTGGACGCAATACCCTGGGTTGCCCTACCCGTTAGATGGTCTGGACAGTATTCAAAAGCGAAAAAAAATCTATCAAAAATTGGTAAAGGATTTTATGCGTTGTGGTGCTGCTATTGATGATAACATTGGAAAACTATTGGACTGGTTGGAAGAGGAGGGAATTGCGGACAATACCATAGTGGTGTATACAGCAGATCAAGGCTACTTTTTAGGGGAACATGGCTTTTTTGATAAACGTCTTATTTATGAAGAATCCCTTCGTATGCCTTTCGTAATTCGGTATCCAAAGAAAATAAAGGGAGGACAGCGCATAGACGACATTATTCTTAATATCGATTTCGCTCCATTGCTAGCTGATTATGCTGGAATTGAAAAACCTGCTTACATGCAAGGTGAAAGTTTTCGTCCCATCTTGGAAGGCCAGCCCCAGGAAAATTGGAGAAAGCAAATGTACTATCGCTACTGGTTGCACAATCCGGTAAGACCTGCCCATTTTGGAATCAGAAATGATCGATACAAATTGGCGCTCTTCTATGGTCAAGACCTAGGAAAAAAGGGAACTACTCCAGAAAGTACAGAGCCCCAGTGGGAATTCTACGATTTACAGGAGGACCCCAGGGAAATCAGAAATGCGATTGCTGATGAAAAGTACGCGACCATTATTTCCGATATGAAGGACCAGTTGCTCAGAGAGCGTGCTAAATATGGAGATTTGGATGAAGATTATCCTGTAATGCAGGAAATTCTGACCACGGCCTTTGAATAATTTTTATCCGTAAAATGGTTCGGTTAAGGTTTGGGGAAGCAGTATATTTGGCTGCCTAAACCCGTTCAATTGCTCTCTAACTATACCAAAGAGTTTGCGTATAACCTCAGATTGGCCTATCCCGTAATTTTGGGAATGTTGGGCCATACTTTTGTAGCCTTTGCTGATAACATAATGGTAGGTCAACTGGGTACAGCCGAGCTTGCTGCTGTTTCCCTGGGCAATAGTTTTGTGTTTATAGCCATGTCCTTGGGCATAGGTTTTTCCACAGCCATAACCCCTTTGGTGGCAGAAGCAGATGGAGCAGGGGACAAGGCCGCAGGGAAAAGTGCCCTGAAACACGGATTGGTGTTGTGCACCCTACTCGGAATTTCCCTCTTTGGAATTATCCTACTATGCAAACCCTTTTTGCACTACATGAAGCAACCTGAGGAAGTGGTGGAACTGGCCATCCCTTATTTGGAATTGGTAGCTTTTTCGCTGGTACCCTTGATCATGTTTCAGGCGTTCAAACAGTTCTCAGAGGGGCTTTCCCAAACCAAATATCCTATGTATGCCACGGTCTTGGCCAATGTTATCAATATTGTAATCAACTACCTGTTGATATTTGGCTCTTTCGGCTTTCCCAAACTGGGAATTGTCGGGGCCGCAATTGGAACCTTGGCATCCCGTTTTATCATGGTGGGCTACATCTGGTTTCTGTTGAAGCGAAAAGAAAAATTCCAGTTCTACGTAACAGGATTCAATTTTAGGAACATTGAAAAAAGAATCATCGACAAGATCATAAGTTTGGGCTTTCCGTCGGCCCTACAGATGTTTTTTGAAGTGGCCATTTTTACCGCGGCCATTTGGTTGAGCGGGGTGTTGGGCAAAAATGCACAAGCGGCCAACCAGATAGCATTAAATCTGAGTAGTATGACGTTTATGGTGGGGATGGGGCTCAGTGTTGCGGCCATGGTTCGGGTAGGCAATCAAAAAGGGCTTCAGAGGTTTGGCGAATTACGACGGATAGCCCAATCCATTTTCTTTCTCACCCTGCTCCTGGAAGTGATTTTTGCCGCCCTCTTCTTGATCGGCAGGCATTGGTTGCCCACCATTTATTTGGACGTGGATGATATGGTCAATCAAATAGATAATACCGAAGTAATAATCATCTCGGCCAAATTATTGTTGGTTGCCGCATTTTTTCAAATTTCCGATGGAATTCAGGTGGTTGTCCTTGGGGCACTTCGGGGCTTACAGGATGTAAAAATTCCAACCTTTATCACCTTTGTGGCCTATTGGCTCATTGGATTTCCGGTTTCGTATTACTTCGGGTTGTTTTCGGAATTAAAAAGTACGGGCATTTGGTTGGGACTTTTGTTGGGGCTGACGGCATCAGCTGTAATGTTGTATATTCGATTTAACTATCTGACCAAAAAGTTGATAAGAACCAATTGAGACTTTAATACCTCGTATTCAAAACAAACACATGGAACTACCTAAATTTTTGTTGGGAGATAACACAGATCATCCTGATTCCATTTTTATCGTTCATACAGAGTATCCAAGATTCATAATAAATCTTGAAAATGATGAAGTGGAGTGGTTGGAGGAATTTTCCAAAGAGGATGAGGCAGAATTGGCTGCTGAAGCAGAAAATTTGATTGAAGCTGCAACAGTTTTTTACGATCGGGAAGTTTCCAGATACAACGATTAATAGATGCTTGAACAACTCCTACAGCTGGACCAAGAGCTTTTTTTATATCTCAACGGACTTGGAACCGAGACTTGGGACGGGTTTTGGATGTTCATGACCAGGACCAAAAATTCCGCTCCACTCTATGCCCTGTTGTTGTATTTGGTAATTAAAAATTTTGGGACCAAAAGGACTTTGATGGTACTGGTTGCCATCGCCTTGCTGATCACCTGCACCGACCAACTTTCCAATTTCTTTAAGTATGGCATAGGTCGGTTGAGGCCTTGTCATGACCCAGAAATCAGTGATATCATGCGTTTGGTAAAAAGTTACTGTGGCGGCAAATTTGGTTATTTCTCAGCCCATGCTGCCAACTCCTTTGCTCCGGCCACATTTTTTGCCCTGTTATTCAAGGCCAAGGTTAAGTTTATAGGTTGGATAATGATCCTATGGGCAATAATTGTGGCCTACAGTAGAATTTATATTGGTGTCCATTTTCCATTGGACGTACTTACGGGTGCAGCCATTGGGACTTTCTTTGGTTGGGTGTTTTACAAGTTGTCTATATTTGCCTTCCAAAAAATGGGTACATGATATCTTCCGTAAGGTATTGGTTTTTAATAGCATTGATTCTGGTGGTGTACGTTGCCGGTCTCTTTGTAACCCTATTTGAAAACGATTCCGCCCAATTTGCTGTAATGGCCATGCGAATGGTGCAGGAAAATGACTTTTTCACACTGATTAAGGGCACTGAGGAGTATCTGGACAAACCCCATATGCATTATTGGCTCGCGGCCTTTTCCTATAAGCTGTTCGGTATTCACGATTGGGCGTATAGAATCCCAGGTGTGCTGGCTATCTTTTTGGGAGCCTATAGTTGTTTTGGACTCGGGAAATTGCTCTATAATAAGGATGTTGGCAGGCTTTCAGCCCTAATATTTTTGACGGCACAAACCATTGTTCTTTCTGGAATTGACGTTCGCACGGATGCCGTATTGACCGGTTTTGCCATTTTTGCGATATGGCAATTGGCCTTGTATGTTGAGAAGAACACCTTGACCCATGTATTGTTGGGAGCCTTTGGAGCTGGATTGGCCTTTTCTACCAAAGGGCAAATTGCGTTGGTTGTGATTGGTATGGCGCTGTTATGCCATTTGGCCTACACCAGAAAATGGAACCGATTATGGAGTTGGAAGATTTTCTTGGCCCTGCTGGTTTTTGGGATTACCATTGCTCCCATGCTATACGCATACTATCTACAGTTCGATTTACATCCGGAAAAAGTGATTCGCGGCAGGGACCATAGAAGCGGCATCTTTTTTATTCTTTGGGAACAGAGTTTTGAACGCATGAGTGGTCAAGGAGTAGGGAAAAACAGCAGCGATTTCTTTTTCTTTTTCCATACATTCCTGTGGGTTTTCTTACCCTGGACCGTTTTGGCATTAATGGCCTATTGGAGTAGGGTCAAGGTTTTTATAAAAATGCGATTTAAGTACCATCGTCAGTTTGAATTCCTGACTTTGGGTGGGATTACCATCTTGTTTTTCCTAATAAGCTTGGCTCAATTTAAGCTACCGCACTACATCAATATTTTGATTCCTTTATATGCCATTTTATCTGCTTCCTATCTATATAAGTTGTATAAATTCCAGAAACGTAAGGTGATCAAAACTATATTGGGAATCCAATATTTTATCCTGAGTTTGGTTTTTATAACCACGGTACTTATCTGCTTTTATGCGTTTCGATTTGAAAAAACCTACTGCTATTTCCTTTTGATAGCCCTTTTGGGAATTATTACCTATTTCTGCTTAAAGCGCGAAGTATATTATCTGCGAATTATAACCATTTCCGTTTGCAGTTCCATGTTACTAAATGCAGTGTTGAACATGCATTTTTATCCCAACTTATTGACTTATCAGGCTGGTTCTACCATGGCAGGGCTTGTGGAAAAGGAACAGATTCCGGTTGATGAAATTTATAAGATTTCCGAAAGGCATACCTGGGCTTTGGATTTCTATAACCAGCATCCCGTAAAAGTCACTTCTATTTCGGATTTGGAAAATAAGAAAGGAATCTGGATTTATCTCACGGACAGTGAACTGGAGCAAATGGTCAATTCAGGGTATCATTGGCATGAGCAAATTACGGTTGACCAATTCCGAATTACGCGCCTACAATTGAAATTTCTAAATCCCAACACAAGGGCAAAGAAATTGAACAAAATGCACTTGGTTCAGCTGGACTAAGAAACCGTTTCCAGTTGCGGTTTTCTAAAGTGGTAGATAATCCCGAAAAAGGAAATCAGGGCGGTAATCAAGAAAAACACGAAACTAATACCTATGGACGTGTTGGCATCCAATTCCAGCCACTTTGCGCCATAAAGAAAAGTGACTTCCCGGCTTCCAATACCGCCAATGGTCAATGGAATCACAGAAACTATGGATGAAACCAGAAAAACAAAGAGATATTCCACAATATCCCAACTAATGGACAAGGATTTTAGAATACAAAGGATGCAAATCAATTGGGTGCCTTGTACCAAGGAGGAATATCCCAGGGATTTCCAAAATATGGGCAAACTATAACTGAAAAACTTTTTGTTGAGCAACCAAAATGTGAACAGGGCCAACGGGATACAGAAGGCAACCAACCATTTAATATCTTGAAATATGGGTTGCTGAAGTAGCATTGCCAAAATGCAGATATAGATAAAAATAAGGAGCATTCCACTTAAACGATCCAACAGCAATACACCCACTACTTTTTTGGTGCCGGATTGGTATTTCTTTTGGATCACATAGCCCTTGTAAGCATCGCCACCAATACCCCCCGGAAGGAAAAGATTATAGAACATGCCCAGCAAATACAATTTTAGGTTGCTAAGCTGGGTAATACGCACATTTATTTGATGAAAATAAAGATTCAGTCTAAAGGCCGCCAAAACCTTGGACAGTATAAATAGGATAATACCAAGAAAAAGATATGTTGGATGGCTGTCCTTTAAGGTGCTTACAACATCCTTCAGGTTTATTTTGGTGAAAATAAAATAGATCAGAGCGGCACTGACAACTATTTTCAGTACGGTAATGAGTCTTTTACGCAGCTTTTCCGTCACCTATGCTTATTTTTTTGATGCGGTACGGTCTTTTTTGTTGGGATTCATAGTAGGTACGAATCAACAGCTCCATCACAATACCGATGGTAAACAATTGAATACCCCCAAGAATGAACATCATCCCAAAAATCAAAAGCGGTCTGGTGCCAATGTCCTCACCAAATCCAAGTTTTACGATCAAGAGGTAGATATTGATAAAGATTCCCAAGATAATCAGCAATACTCCAAAAATTCCAAAAAGGTGGATGGGCCGTTGGAAGTACTTCCGGATAAAAAGCAGCAACATCATATCTGCCACCACTTTAAAAACGCGTTCTAGACCGTACTTGGAAACCCCGGCATGGCGTGCATGGTGCTTCACTGGGACCTGCTTGATCTGACCGCCTTCCAAATGCGCCAATAGCGTAATAAAACGGTGCATCTCTCCATAAAGATTCAACCCTTTGGCAATGTCCTTGGTAAAGACTTTTAAGGCACAGCCATTGTCCTTAATGTCCAATTTTGTGACCCTGCGAACCAGGAAATTGGCAATTTTGGAAGGGATTTTTTTGACCAAGGAATCCTTTCGCTTTTGCCGGATTCCGGTAATCACGTCATAATCGCCCGAAATAGCTTCCTCCAACATTTTAGGGATGTCCGATGGGTCGTTCTGAAGATCACCATCCATGGTGATGATATACTCCCCCTCAGCATAATCAATTCCTGCCGCCAAGGCCAAGCTTTGACCGTAATTCTTTTTTAGTTCAATGAGGTGTACCTTGGAATCATCCATTCCTTTGACCACTTTACGGGTCTTGTCCTTGGAAAAATCATCCACATAAATGATTTGGTAATGGTACCCCTCAAGGCTTTCATGGATTTTCTCCGTTAAAAGAACCACATTGTCCTCTTCATTGTACAAGGGAACCACAATGGACAGAAAGGAATTGGTAACAGTGCTCATGAATTGGCTTATAGACGGAGCAAATTTACTTCTTTTATTTAAGTTCTTGGGTCAGGCTTGCCAGCAAGGTTTTTGCCGCGTAAAAGGGTGATATTTTATTGGATTCGATATCCTTGAGCAAGCTATCCCTTTGGGATTTAAATGATTTTTTCTGATGAAAAAACTGTTTCAATTCCTCATCCACGGTTTGTAAGAACCAATTTTTGTTTTGGGTCTTTCTGTTTTTGTCAAAATGTCCATTTTGGACGGATTGGTCGGCAAATTCCTGAATCATGTCCCAAATTTCCAGAATTCCAGTGTTTTCCATAGCAGAGCAGCGCAGCACTTTGGGAGTCCAACCATTCTCTTTTGGAGGATACAAATGTAGGGCTCTGGTAAATTCGGTTTCGGCCAATTTGGCCTTCTGAAGATTATGTCCATCCGCTTTATTGATGGCAATGGCATCCGCCATTTCCATAATCCCCCGTTTTATGCCCTGAAGTTCATCCCCGGCACCGGATAGTTTCAACAACAAAAAGAAATCCACCATGCTGTGCACTACCGTTTCGCTTTGACCCACACCTACGGTCTCCACAAGGATCACATCAAATCCTGCAGCCTCACAAAGAATAATGCTTTCCCTGGTTTTTCGTGCCACCCCGCCCAAAGATTCGCCTGAAGGTGAAGGTCGGATAAAGGCATCGGTATCCTTGGAAAGTGCTTGCATGCGGGTCTTATCCCCAAGAATACTTCCCTTGCTCAAGGAGCTTGTGGGATCCACAGCCAAAACGGCAACCTTTTTTCCAAGACCGGTTAGCGTTTTGCCCAGGACTTCAATAAATGAGCTTTTGCCCACGCCCGGGACACCTGTGATACCAACTCTAATGCTTTGGTTTGGCTTGGAAAGGCATTTTTCCACTACAGCGTTGGCCTTTGCAAAATGATCTGGATTGGAACTTTCCAGCAGGGTAATGGCCTTGGAAAGCATGGTTTTGTTGCCTTCCAAAATCCCATCAATCATTTGTTCCAACGGGATTTCCTGCCTACGGAGTTGTTTAATTTTGGAAACAGTATTTTCAGGTATGCTTTTTTCGCTGGCCAAGGGCGGAATACTTAGGTTTTGTACGAAGGTATAAAGTTTTCCCATGGCAACCGAATTGGGGGATTTCCCCTTTTTTGTTAAAAAAGCTGTAAAACGACACTATTTTGCAACGGGGCCAAAATTGTATCGTCCTTAATGCAAACAACTAAAACACCAAACCTTTAACTCTCCATGTTTCAAATTGAACTGGTAGAACAATGTAAGGCTAACAACCGAAGGGCGCAGATGCAATTGTACAAGCAATATTGCGAGGGTATGCATGCGGTAGCCGTACGATTTGTCAAAGATGCTGACGATGCGGAAGACATGGTACAGGAAGCCTTCATCAAGGCGTTTCAACGCATTCACCAGTTTAAGGGCGAGGTAACTTTTGGGGCATGGTTGAAACGGATCGTGGTAAATCGGTGCATCGACTTTTTAAAGTCGAAACACCAACAAAAGGTAGAGCTCAATGAGGGACACTTGCGTGTAAGTGATGATGAGGATTGGAAGGTGGCTGATGGTATCACCTTGGAAAGGGTCAAAAAAGCGATGGGTGGCTTGCCCGAAAAATATAGGTATGTGGTACAACTGTTCTTGGTAGAGGGGTATGACCATAGTGAGATAGCAGAGATTTTGGGAATTTCGGATACCGCGTCGCGCACCCGATTACTGAGAGGTAAAGCACAGTTAAAAGAAAAACTTAAAGATGTAGCTTATGGCACAGGATCTTAGAAAAATGTTCGAGAAGGAAAGGGAGCAGAAGACCTATTCCATGAAGAAAGGACATGAAGAGCGGTTTTTGTCCAAATTAGAGCAGGAAATCCCAGAAGTGATAGTTGCTAAAAAGTCCAAGGGGATGTTCTGGTTAAAAATTGCGGCCTCCATTGTGGTGCTATTGGGGCTTGGAGCGTATTTTTTGGGGAGCAATGTCCCCGTTGATCCCAACACCAATGGACAAGTGGTGGGAACCGATTCTGATGAAACTGAAATCCAGACTATCTCGTTGGGAGATCTTTCCCCGGATTTACAGAAGATTGAAAGCTATTATCTAACCAACATTAACCTAGAACTGTCCGAATTGGAGTTTTCCGAAGAAAACAAAGTGATCATTCACAGTTTTATGGACCAGTTGGTCCAACTGGACGAAGAATACAAGGCATTAAACAAAGAGTTGAATAGTGTTGGGCCCAATGACCAGACCATCAATGCCTTGATTAAAAACCTGCAAATACGTTTGCAGTTGTTGCAGAAGTTAAAATCAAAGTTAAATCAATTAAAATCATCAAAAAATGAACAGAAACAATCCAATATTATTTAGTGTTTTCCTGCTGTTTCTGGCCAGCTTTATAGGCCAGGCACAGGAAAAAAACAAGACCTACAAAGAGACTTTCAATGTGGGCGATGAAACGGTGTTGAACATTGACACCAAACATGCCGACATTGAGTTTGAAACGTGGGACAAGCCAGTGGTGGAAGTTACGGCGGTAGTGGAGCTGGATGGCGCTTCGGATGAAGAAGCTGAAAACTACTTTAAAAAGGATGCTGTGAAAATTATGGGGAACAGCAAGGAGATTCAGGTTAAGACCAGCGGGAGTGATTATAGCATAGTTACCTCAGGAAATATGAATTTAGGAGATTTTGACATTGTGATTCCGGAAGCCCCTATGGTTGAGCCCATTTTTGAACAGCTTGAAATTCCTGAATTGCCCGAGGTGTTCGTGTTGCCGGAATTGCCACCATTACCCCCTGTACCTTTTACAAATTTCGATTATGATGCCTATAAAAAAGATGGGGATAAATATTTGAAGGAATGGAAAAAATCGTTCGACAAGAGTTTCAGCAAAGACTACCAAAAGAAATTAGAGGAATGGAGTGAAAGGATAAAGGAAATGTCCGAGGAGCGGGAGCAAGAGCGGGAGGCTCTTATGGAGCAGCGCGAAGCCCTTATGGAACAACATAAAGTCCTGCGGGAAGAAGCTAGAGCGGTACGTGATGAGGCACGGGCAGTCCGCGAAGAAGCCAGGGCCAAGCAAAGGGAGCATCGGCATAAGCAGAGGGAACAGATCATAGAGAGTAGAACCTTTACTATTCGAGGAGATGATGATTCCAACATCTTTTACTTTTCTTCGGATGACGGAGAGCATAGAGAGTACAAGGTGAAAAAACGAATCAAGATTAAAATGCCAAAGTCGGTGAAGTTAAAAATGAATGTTAGGCATGGGGAGGTAAAACTTTCCGCCAATACCAAAAACATTAAAGCAAGCTTGTCCCATGCAAGCTTGCTTGCTTCCACCATCGATGGCGATAGAACGGATATTAGGGCATCCTATACACCTGTTGTGGTCCAAAAATGGAATTATGGTCAGTTAAAGACGGATTTTTCGGAAAAAGTGGACCTTAAGGAAGTAAAGGAACTGAGATTGAATGCCGTTTCATCCAAGGTTTCCATTGATAAATTAGTAAACAAGATCTTTGTTACCAATAATTTGGGTTCGGTGCATATTGAGTCAGTAGCGGATTCCTTCTCCAATATTGATATCACCGTGGAGAACGGAGAAGTGGATTTCGGATTGCCCAGTGTACCTTTCACTATCTATGTGAACGAGACCTTGTCCGACTTTGAGTTTCCTGAAAGTTTACAAATGGACAGTTCCAAGAATTACAATACCGTAGTGCACAAAGGCTATCACATCAACAATAAAGGTGATAAAACCATCAACATTAATTCCAAGTATAGCGAAGTGGTGCTAGATCAATAGACGAATGTGACAAGCACAGTCAAAAGTCGAAAAGTTCAAATTCCAAATCTCAAATTCCAAATCCCAAAATCCAATTATCAACTCCCATTAGGCAATTAGCCAACTGTTTTCAGTTTTCCCTTACTACACAAGTCTAAAGTCTCAAAGGGGAAATGAATCACTTTCCATTTTCCATTCCTAAGAAGTAGCACTGGGTTAGTCAAGCAATCGGTTAGTGGCTTTCTTCCTTTAAGTACGATTTGAAATTCTCTTTGAACCTATTCAATCTGGGGATGGACACATTCCTGATATAGGAGTTGTTCGGATTTTTTTTCTCGTAATCCTGATGATAATCCTCAGCTTTATAAAACGTATTGAATTTCACCACCTGGGTTACAATGGGTCTCCCATATACCTCGGAAGCTTCCAAGGTTTCTATGTATTTCTTAATGATGTTTTTCTGTTCCTTGTCCTTGTAAAATGCAATGGAACGGTATTGGGCGCCCCTATCTGGCCCTTGCCTATTTAGTGAAGTTGGGTCATGTGAACCAAAAAATACCTGGACCAATTCTGTAAAACTGATTACTTCGGGATCATAGTATACTTCCACCGCCTCTGCATGATGGGTTCTACCATAGGCAACTTCCTCGTAGGTGGGGTCCTTCTCAAAGCCTCCAGAATACCCTGAATAAACTTCTTCAACACCTTTGACACTTTCAAAAATGGCCTCAACGCACCAAAAACAACCACTTGCAAAATAGGCGGTCTCATAATGCTGAAGGTCTTTCTGAACCATGGTTACTTCCTCAATTTTTTCAGATGTAATGGTTACAGGTTGTTGCTGGACTGTTTTGGGTTTACAAGCAGTGGAGACGATGAATAACATCGCAAAAAGAGCTGGTCTCATTTTGATAAACTTAAATTTTTTGGTTTGTCGCACACATAGTGTGCTCATTACGATAAATCAAGGTTAATAAAAACTAAAGATCTATACTTTCGCCAATTTCCAACAATAGCAGCTCCTTGCCTTTGGATTTAAAATGGGACACAGCGGCTTCCATATCCAGTGTAATGGGAGGGAATGTATCATAATGACAGCCCATCACGGTATTGCACTGCACAAAATCTGAAGCAATGGCGGCATCTTCATATCCCATGGTAAAGTTGTCGCCTATGGGCAAAATGCACATATCTAAGGGAGGGGAACCCAACGGAACCAGTTTCATATCCATGGTAAGGGCGGTATCTCCTGCAATATATATGTTCTTGGAGCTGGTGTTGATAACAAACCCTCCGGGATTTCCTCCATAAGTACCATCGGGCAGTACACTGGAATGAATGGCGTTCACATATTTTAGGGTTCCAAATTCCAAACGGTGTTTACCCCCATGGTTCATGGGATGACCATTGATTCCTTTTTCAGCAAACCACTGAACAATCTCATAATTGGAAATGAGAAGGGCATCTGGATTGTTCTTTGCAATAGTCTCCACATCCAGCACATGATCCTGATGGCCATGGGTCAATAATATGTAATCTACGGCAATGGTATTCACATCGATGTGGGAGGCCAGCTCATTTCCACTGATAAACGGATCAATAATGATTTTGGAGTCGCCAATCTCAAGATGGATGGTTGCATGGCCGAGAAAAGTAATTTTCATAATGGAAGATTCAAAAAATCGGGATTAAAGTTCACGAATTGCACCTGAAATTATGAAATAAACGGTATTGACCCAAAACTTTTGTCCGATGATTTCATCAAAAAACCAGATAAAGTGCATGGTCTGTACCAATTGCTATTACTGGGAATATCGATGAAATGCACAAGCTATCGGCAGCCTGTTTTTTTGCTAGAAATCTTTCATCGAGGATAAAATACACTTCAGCCGAAAAAAGTTCCCACACCGAAAAAAAAGGAGGGTTAAGCGATGAAAATCTGAGCCGGATAGACCCCAAGGTAACTTTACCATGTAAAAATAACCCAAGTCATGAAAGCAATTTTAACCATCATCGCAATCGTCTTTTTCGGAACTGTAGCTATGGCCCAAAACGTTTCTAAAGAGGTAAAAGTAGCAACTACTACTGTAGGTGTTGAATTGAACATTGAGATTCAGGAAGAGACTAAAAAGGATAACGAAGTAGCTAGACTATATATGTTCAAGAACTCCAGAATCAAGAAAGCTCTTTCTTTCAGAACTAAAAGAAACAAGTCTAAATTGGCTTAATCATGATATTGGAAATCGCAATACCATTTGCTTTATTTCTTAGTACCGCCTTTGTGGTGGCATCCATTTTGTTCTCCTTTCGCAAAAGAAGGCCAGAATCCAATACGGATACGCTTAATCGGATTAAATCGCAGCAGAGCGATTTTTAAGCCATTGCACCTGCATATTCACCTATTTTAGAACTATCTAATCAACACACCCCCATTATGGACATCATTCTAATCCCGGTTGCTTTATTTTGTAGTTTAGTTTTTGTTTCTGCTGCTGTACTATTGTCTTTACGTCTTGCAAAAGCCCCTTCGCATCGTAAATAATACCATCTTTGATGGTATAGGTAACCCCGCCCACACGAACAACTTTGTTATCTTCCGTGAGTTTCACGGCTCCTGTGCCGTAAAGAACTTTCAGGTTTTTTAGTGGATTTTCGTCAACGACCACAAAATCTGCCAATTTTCCCACTTCCACAGTACCTATTTGGTCCGACATACCCAATGCTTCTGCACCGTTTAAGGTAGCAGAGCGAATAATTTCCAAGGGATGGAACCCAGCTTCCCGCAACAATTCCATTTCCCGAACATAGGCAAAACCATAAAGCTGGAAGATAAATCCAGAATCGGAACCTGTGGTGACCCTACCTCCTCTATTCTTATATTCATTGACGAAAGTCATCCATAGTTTATAGTTGTTTCTCCAGGCCACTTCCTGTTCTGTACCCCAATCGTGCCAGTAAGAGCCATGTGATATTTTACTGGGCTGATAAAAACTCCAAAGGGAAGGTAAAGTGTATTCTTCATGCCATTCTGCCCTTCGGGCCCTATGTAGATCCCTGCTGGCTTCATAGATGTTGAAGGTGGGGTCTAGTGTAAAGTCTAACGCGATTAATTCGTCCATTACCTTATTCCAATGTTCTGAATAGGGTTTGGCCGCTTGTTCCCACAGTTTTCCTGCTTCCTCAAACCGATGTTGTTCGTTTTGATAGTTGTAGTCCAAGGGATAGTCCTGTACAGTCCTGTCTTCAAACAAGGCTTCCGGAAGCCCATACCAGTGTTCCATACTGGTAAGTCCGGCCCTGGCAGAATGTAGTACGTTCCAGCGTGCTACATCCATTTGTGCATGGTGGCAAGCCGAGCGCAGCCCCAATTTCTTGTTTTCGTCCAAGGCAGCTGCCATGATTTCAGGAGCCGCCCCAAAAAACTTGATACCATCGGCACCCTGCTTTGCATTGGATCTTACCCATGCCCTTGCTTGTTCTGGAGTACTAATGGGACCGTTGTCCAGAGGGTTAAAGTCTTCGGTCTTTTGCCCAAATGCGGTGTAAGCCTGAATTCGAGGGGCTATAATCTCATTTTTTTCACTTTTTCTCTTAAGGTCCAGTGTCCATGCAATACCCCTGCCAGCGGGCTCCCTAACGGTGGTAATCCCGTGGGCCATCCAGAGCTTAAAGACATAATCGGAATCCGCACCCTGGGCCACGCCGCCAATATGGCCGTGCATATCCACAAACCCTGGTAAAAGATACATGCCTTCGCAGTCCAGCTCTTTGCCACCTGCTTTGAGTTGGGGTCTTTTACTTTCATCAATCTTGACACCTGGATAACCCACCACCTGGATATCCACAATTTTGTTGTTCTCCACCACAATATCGATGGGTCCCCTGGGTGGCGCTCCGTTACCATTGATTAAGGTGACTCCGCGAATGATGAGTTGTGGAAAGGGGCCTTCACTAAGATTGTCCTGCCCTAAAACAAGGTAACCGTTGCAAAGAAGCAAAAGGATAAGCAGTTTTTTCATGATATCTTATTCTGGAATTTCAATTTTATCACCTAAAAACAGTGCGTTAAGGAAAAGTCGATTGGTACCGTACCAAGACCCCCTAAAATTCGGATTGTCTGCAAAGAGAACCACTCTTCCACTCCCAACTTTACTAACAATCAAGGAAGCAGAGGGTTTTAGGAAGTCTTCCATATTTTTCTTGGTAATGAAACCGTCAATATGGGGATTTTTAGCATACTTGGCCACGGTGGCATATTCATTTTTACTGGGAGCCAACCAAACCGAATTGTTCTTATATACTGGAATGGAGGTATCGTGATACCCAAAGGCCAGGGGATGGGTAACATCCAAATCTACCTTGAAAATCCCACCGCCAACACTCTCTTTCCCCAGATATTCGGAAGCATCCACATAGGGTTTTCTAACTACCGTCTTGGTGGAATCCTCTTCCTTCTCTGTCAATCGTTCCTTAACAAGCTTTTTTTCAATGGCCCACTTGGAAGCTGTTCCTATGGTAACCAGAGTATTCCCATTACTAACCCAATTTTTGATTTTTTCCTGCTGCTTTTTGGATAAATCATAGTTCCCAGAAACCATGACCAAGGTATTGTACTTGTCCAAATTGGCTCTTTCAAAGTTGCGCATTGGGATTTTGGTGATAGGCATGTGCACTCGGGTATCCAAAAGATGCCATACTTCTCCTGCGTCATAAGAGCGCACGCCGTCCCCAATCAACAAAGCAGCTTTGGGTTTGGTGATGGGCTCCACATATCTGCTCCCTAGGTCGATCCCCGCTGCATTATAACCTGTGGCCGCTGCATAAATCGGTACCTGAAATTTCTTTTGGGCTTGCTGAATCAGCTTATATACTTCATCGGAGTCCTTTTTCTGAAGACTGACTGCCACAACCAAAGCCCCATAATTAAACCTTTGATTACCAGTTGTGGTTTTGGCCGTAAAGGGTTTAAAAGATGACGATACCACCAATTCTTTGGACTGTAAATAATGCAATGCGGCAACAGCGTTGTAGTCATCATAATCAATGATATAGGCATAATCCGTCTTTGACACTGCATTGGGATTTACCAAATTATCCAAGGAAGTGATTTGCTCTCCCAAGTTTAGGTTGGAAACCGGTTGGTACTTCATGTTATAAAAGTTGGCCACTGACCAAGCCGAGGCATCATAATACACACTATCCCTGTACTTTTCATAAGTTTCGAACATGGTCTGCACCATCCGATATTGAGGCTGTCTGGTAGGCACTATAAATTGATTTCTAGAACGGTAAACATCCACTTTGTGGAGGAGCAATTTGTCTACAAATGCCTTGACCCGATTTGGATCATGGTCATCCCTGAACGTATAGCCTCTGACTCTACTTTTTGAAGCATTGGTCAACGCACTTTTGAAGAAATCCTGCTGGTATTTCCTTAATTGCGCTTTGTTTTCAACGGCCGCTTTTACGGTGGCCATGCTTGAGACGTATTGGTTTCTTATGGTAAAGGGGAAGGTTATTTCCCCAAATGCCGTGGTTTGTTTATGACCTCTTGAACTGGCTTGCTCAAACAACAAAGCCAATCCGCCCTGTAAATCTGGATAAGAGGAGCCATATCCAGGATAAGTGCCGTCAAATACTTCTTTGGTAAAATAAAACGAACCAATACTGTCCAAGGCTTTGGCGAAATAGTCTCCAAATAGGTTGTTGAGGTCGATATAATTTTCCTTGGGCATTATGGGATCCCAGGAAGCGTTGTCTTTCATCGGCTCGAAGAAATAGGAGCTTTGGGTGCCCATTTCATGAAAATCCGTAACCACATTGGGATACCATTGATGATACCAAGTCAGTTTTCCGCGACTTTCTGGATTAATACCCAAAAGCCAATCCCGGTTGAGATCAAACCAATAGTGGTTGGTTCTTCCTCTAGGCCAATATTCGTTGTGTTCCGCATCTTGGGGGTCGGCCACTAAAGGACTGCCCTGATACATATTGGCCCATTGGGTATGCCTGTCCCTTCCGTCTGGATTGATGGTGGGGTCAATAAAAATCACCCCATTATTGATGTAGTTGAGAATCTCTGGGTGGTTGGATGCAGTTAGGGTATATGCAGCTAGCATTGCGGCTTCAGAACTGGAAGGCTCATTACCATGGACATTATATCCCAAATTGACAAAAATGGGAACATCATTGTAGTTGGTAGGGCTTTGGTTTGGATCCACAAACTGCAAATGCTGACTTTTGATTTGATCCAGATTATTTAGATTATTTGGTGATGTTACAGTCAAGATGACCAATTTTCTGCCTTCATGTGTTTTTCCATATACATGGATACTGGCTCTATCAGAAGTCTCTGCCAGTTTGGTCATATAGGCCACAATTAGATCGTGTCTGGTGTGGTGCTGACCAATGGGGTAGCCAAGGAATTCCTCTGGAGAGGGAATATCGGAATTAAAAGGATGGTACTTTTTGAAGAAATAGTCTTGCGCTGAAACTGTAGTACCCATAAAAAGTACTGCCAAGAGTAGTTTTTTCAACATGTTTGGAAAGATTAAGTTAATCTTCTAAAGATAGAAAAAGGATTTAATCAATGGCCTTGATTTCCTCTATAATTTCCTCGAATTCCAAACGGTAATATGTGCCTTGTTTTTCAAGATCCCGTTCAATGGTTCCCCTAAGTTGTCGGGCAAGGTTGTAAATAAGCTTAAGACCTAGGGATTTTGAAGTTTCCGGGCTAATAGTATCTGCATAGCCCACACCATTGTCGCCCAGATGCATTTCATAGCGCTTTTCAGATAACTGGCGTAAGGAAATCAGGATTTCCCCGGCATCATCGCCCTTTATTCCATATTTAAGTGCATTGGTGATGGTTTCATTGATAATCAAACCTAGGGGAATTACGGTATCAATGCTGAGTTTGTAATCGTCTACATGAAGGTTGACCTTTATTTTGTTGGTATTTCCCTTTACGGAGCGAACGAGATAATTGCAAAGCTCCTCCACATAGGGTCGTAGCTCTATCTTGGACAAATAGTCGTCGCGTTTGTACAACATTTCATGAACCATGGCCATGGAGACCACCCTATTTTGACTACTCTTGATAATGCTACTTATTTTTTCATCGGAAACAGCCCTGGATTGCAAACTCAACAAACTGGAAACGGTCTGAAGATTGTTTTTAACCCTGTGGTGTACTTCTTTGAGCAGGGTTTCTTTTTCCTCTATGCGTTCTTGTACTTCTTTTCTGGACTTATATAAATTGTGATGGGCTCGTAGCAGGTTTCTGCCAAAAACTCCTCCCAATAGATATACGGCAAAGACAACGCTTAAAAAAGCAAACCATCTTCTGGAACCCTCGGGGACCATATTGGTTGTAAGATTCAAATCGGCAAGATCATAAACAAATATGGCGGCAACCAGTACCAGATTAACAATAAGATAAAACTGTCCGTACATCTTGGTGGTCACATAGCCTGCAAACACCACAATGGCCAACACCAAAATAAAAGGGCTTTGGATTCCTCCACTATGGATGGTGATCAATATTCCGCCAGCCATGGCCAACAAAGATGCAATGTTGTAGGTTGCAGTAAGGTTTTTATGCTTGTTGTACAGATAAGTATTCAGAAAATTTATAGCAGCGTAACCGAAGAATACATAGGGGATAATACCTTTTATGTCCAAGAGAAAAATGCAAACAAGCCCAAAAATTATGGAGGTCAAGATGGAATTGTGGTTGACTTTTAGAATCAACTGGATTTTATCCTGCAAACGACGATTTTCCTCGTTGGGCATGTTCATAGTCATGGTATGGTTATTCCATTTTACCACAGATGGTTGAAAGGCAGTGGTAAAAGTAGCTATGTGGGGGTGTTTGGGATGTAAAACTAACTATGTTTTTGTTATAATCAAAAGCGGCAGCCTTAAATGACTGCCGCTTTTCCAATTTTATGTATTTCCAGTTAATCCTCAACCAAGACCCATTCGCCCTTATCTATCAGAGGTTCAGCTTGTTTGTACTTTACAGTCTTGCTTTCTCCAGACATCACATTTTTTATGGTCACCCGCTCGTTTCTTCCTATTTTGGGTCTTTCCCGTACCACGGTTTCCGTAACTTGTGGTCTACGGCCCTGGGTTTGGCCTGCAGCCCTGTTTTGGGCCGCAAGTTCATCACTGTTCGGGATTTCCTCCTTGGAAGTTTTTAGATTTTCCTTGGGTCTTCTTACGTTTCTGGCCTCTTGGATTTGATTGGTATTCTCGGACGGAAGCTCCCCTTTGAACAAGAAGGATATTACTTCTTTGTTTACCTTGTCAATCATGTCCTTGAAAAGCTCAAAGGCCTCAAACTTATAAATCAATAGGGGATCCTTTTGTTCATGCACGGCCAATTGAACGGATTGCTTTAACTCGTCCATTTTACGCAGGTGCGTTTTCCAGGAATCATCTATGATGGCCAGTGAGATATTCTTTTCGAAATCCGTAATCAGCTGCTTTCCATCACTGTTATAGGCCTCTTCCAGGTTGGTGACCACATTTAAGGTTTTGATGCCATCCGTAAATGGAACCACAATACGCTCAAATTTGTTGGTCTGGTCCTCGTACACTTTTTTGATTACCTGAAAGGCCACCGTTGCACTGCGTTCCATCTTCTGCTGATAGAAATCATACGCGCCCTTGTACACTTGGTTGGCGATTTCTTGGAAGCTCAATTTTCTAAATTCCTCTTCCGAAACTGGGGAGGTAATGGAGAAATATTTGATCAACTCAAACTCAAAATTCTTGTAATCTTCCGCCAGTTTGTTGGTCTCTGCAATAACCTCACAGGTGTCATAGATCATATTGGCTATGTCCACCTTTAATCGCTCACCTTGAAGGGCGTGTCGTCTTCGTTTGTAAACCACTTCACGTTGGGCGTTCATAACATCATCGTACTCCAAAAGACGTTTACGAATTCCGAAGTTGTTTTCCTCCACCTTTTTCTGGGCGCGCTCAATGGACTTGGTCATCATGGAGTGTTGGATCACTTCACCCTCTTCCAATCCCATACGGTCCATCATTTTGGCAACCCTGTCCGAGCCGAACAAACGCATAAGGTTATCCTCCAGCGACACATAGAACTGGGAACTACCCACGTCCCCTTGACGTCCGGAACGTCCTCGCAGTTGTCTATCCACCCTACGGGAATCGTGTCTTTCTGTACCTACAATGGCCAATCCGCCAGCAGCTTTTACCTGGTCACTTAGTTTAATATCCGTTCCACGACCTGCCATGTTGGTGGCAATGGTCACTACTCCGGCATTCCCTGCTTCGGCAACAATGTCGGCTTCTTTTTTGTGTAATTTGGCGTTAAGTACGTTGTGGGGAACTTTACGAACGCTCAACAATTTGGACAACAATTCTGAAATCTCCACCGAAGTGGTACCTATCAATACCGGTCTTCCTGCCTTGGAGAGCTCAGTCACCTCTTCAATAATGGCGTTGTATTTTTCCCTTTTGGTTTTGTAGATCAAATCATGGCGATCGTCTCTTGCAATGGGTTTGTTGGTTGGGATTTCCATCACGTCCAACTTATAGATTTCCCAGAATTCCCCAGCTTCGGTGACTGCCGTACCGGTCATCCCGGCAAGCTTATTGTACATCCTGAAGTAATTCTGCAAGGTAATGGTGGCGAAGGTTTGGGTCATAGCCTCAATCTTCACGTTTTCCTTGGCCTCAATAGCTTGGTGCAAACCATCGGAATAACGTCTACCGTCCATGATCCGGCCGGTCTGCTCATCCACGATCATCACTTTATTGTCCATTACCACATACTCCACATCTTTTTCAAAGAGGGTGTAGGCCTTGAGTAATTGGCTCATGGTGTGGATTCGCTCACTCTTTACGGCAAAATCCTTGAAAAGCTCTTCCTTAAGCTCTGCTTCCTTTTCAATTTCCAGTTCTTGCTCTTCAATTTTGGCGATTTCTCCACCAATATCGGGCATCACAAAGAAATCCTTGTCTTGGTCTCCAGAGATATAATCGACTCCTTTATCGGTCAATTCAATCTGGTTGTTTTTTTCATCAATGGTAAACAACAGGTCGGCATCCACTTTGGGCATTTCCCTATTGTTGTCCTGCATGTAGAAGTTTTCCGTTTTTTGAAGCAGTTGTTTTACCCCTTCTTCGCTCAAAAACTTGATTAGTGCCTTGTTCTTTGGAAGACCACGATACACACGTAGCAATAGAAATCCGCCTTCTTTGGTATCCCCTTCCTTGATGAGCTTTTTGGCCTCGGCCAAAACCCCGGTCAAATGCTGACGTTGCTTTTGGACAATATCTGCAACTTTGGGCTTTAATTCATTGAATTCATGGCGATCCCCTTCAGGAACGGGACCCGATATAATCAACGGGGTACGGGCATCATCAATCAATACGGAATCCACCTCGTCCACAATGGCATAATGGTGGGGGCGTTGCACCAAATCCCCTGGCGTATGGGCCATATTGTCACGGAGGTAATCAAAACCAAATTCATTGTTGGTTCCATAGGTAATATCTGCGTTGTATGCAGCTCGCCTTCCATCTGAATTGGGTTGATGCTTGTCTATACATTCCACGGATAAGCCATGGAATTCGAAGATGGGAGCCATCCATGCGCTATCCCGCTTTGCTAGATAATCATTTACGGTTACCAGGTGCGCTCCTTTTCCCGAAAGTGCGTTGAGATAGAGTGGGAGGGTGGCCACCAAAGTCTTTCCCTCCCCAGTCTGCATTTCAGCAATTTTTCCTTGATGCAGGGCAATACCACCAACAAGCTGAACATCATAATGGATCATGTCCCAGGTCACTTCCTTCCCAGCGGCATCCCACGAGTTTTTCCAAACAGCATAGTCCCCATCCAGCGTAACATAGTCCTTGGTACCGGACAAGCTTCGGTCAAATTCCGTAGCGGTTACGGTAAGGGTCTCATTGTGGGCAAAACGTTTGGCGGTTTCCTTTACCACAGCAAACGCTTCGGGCAAGATGGTATTTAAGGTCTTCTCTGAAATTTTGTAGGCCTCTTCATTGAGCTTATCTATTTCGGAGTAGATTTCCTCGTTACGATCAATATCGGTAGAGTTTTGAACTTCTTCTTTAAGCGCAGCGATTTGATCATTGATTTCCTTACAATCCTCTGCTATCTGCGATTTGAAAGCAGTTGTTTTTTGACGAAGTTGATCATGCGACAATCCTTCCAACGCTTGTTCAAAGGATCTGATCTCTTTTACCAAAGGCTGTAGTGCTTTTACATCTTTCTCGGATTTATCCCCAACAAAAACCTTTAGTACGGAATTAATAAAGCTCATGAATAAATTTTCTTTTGAATTGCAAAAGTTGTTCCATTGTCCAGAACGGCTTGGAATGCCCTTGCAAGGCTGTCAAAATTACAGAGAACTGCTTATAAACACATTAAAATCGGTTATAAAATTAACTTTTGCACCCAATATTTAAGGTTTCCAACCCAAGTTCCTCAGTTGGACCGTCTCTAAATTCCTGACACCCAATACAAGAACTATTGTTCTTCTTTGGGGCCAATCCCTGGGGAAAAGCATAAAAAAAGCCTCAAAAAGAGACTTTTAGTTTGATTTTGTTATGGAGTTTAATACTCGTCCTCGTTCCAGAGGTAATCTTCCTCGGTGGGATAATCAGGCCAGATTTCCTCAATGGACTCGTATATTTCGCCACCTTCCTCTTCCATGGATTGTAGGTTTTCTACAACTTCCAAAGGAGCTCCGGTACGGATGGCGTAATCTATTAGTTCGTCTTTGGTGGCTGGCCAAGGCGCATCACTTAAATATGAAGCTAATTCTAATGTCCAGTACATAGTAACGGTTTGATTTTTATTTTTTTGCAAAAATAATTTTTAAACCCAATTTGTCAAGTAAAATCGGTATTATTTAAAAAATATTTTCAACGTGTTAATCTGAAACGCAGAAAATTAGGATTTATTCTTTCAATTTTTCGGGAATCCACTTGACCTCTTCTGCTTGCAGTTCTTTTGACAACTTTCGTGCCAATACAAAAAGGTAGTCGGAAAGACGATTAATATATGACAACAGACTTTCGGGTACGGGGTCATTTTCATGAAGGTAGGAGATCATTCGTTCGGCCCTTCGGCAAACGGTTCTGGCAATATGACAGTATGACACGGTTGTATGTCCACCAGGAAGAATAAAATGGGTCATTTCTGGAAGTTCTTCGTTCATATAATCCATTTCTTTCTCCAATAAATGGATGTCCTCATCAGAAATTCTAGGGATTTTTAATCGGTTTTCCTTGGTGGGTTCCGTGGCCAAGATGGCACCAACCGTAAACAACTTGTTCTGGATTAAGGATAGCACATCTTTGGTGTGACCATCCATATCTTGATCTCGTAGCAATCCCAAAAAAGAGTTCAGCTCATCTATGGTTCCGTAACTCTCTATACGGATATGATGCTTGGGGACCCGCTTGCCAGTAAATAGTGCAGTGGTTCCTTTATCGCCTGTTTTGGTGTAAATTTTCATGTATTCAATTATCAGTGGGCAATTAACAATGAACAATAATCAATGGACAATTTGCAATTAGCAATTATCAATAAGCGAGTTTAAGCAGTGGCACCAATACATTCCAATCGCAAATTATTTATTGTTAATCGGACTTATTGTGACGTCTTTTACCGTCCATGAATTTTCTTGATTTTCTACGCCTTTTGCCTCTTCGGTTACTGAAAAGAATAATCAGATAAATAAGAAAGAGAATCCCAAGTACGTACCAAATGGTGTAATCTGTTGAAAAGCTTTCCATATCTAAAATTACTTTTTTAAATCCGGATGGTGAAATGTTCCTTTTCTTGCTCCCTACGGATGAAAATTGCCCCCAAATGGTACATGTCAATACTCACCGTAATCTTTGGGGAGGTTATCAGTGATTGCCATTGTTCTTGTTTTTGCGGATTTTGATGAATTCCATCAATTAAAACCACACTATCGTTATGAAGTTTTCCTTCGGAAACCAGTTGATTGAAATGGAATAGATCAAACTGATTGGCAAAAACAGCATCAAATGGTGGTTTATCATATTCCAAATCTGGAAAGGACTCCATTATGGTTTGAGCGGCCAACAAATGATCTAAAATGGCCATCTTGCTTACATCAAAATAGGGGATACACTTCAAAAGGATATTTATGCTTTTGCTTTTATGCGCTTTGCCCTTGCTATACAAGCACTGGGTCGCAAACTGGAAAACAAAGGGAGAGTGTACCCCGTGCTCGTTGGTGGATTTCAAAAGAAAATTTAGATAAGAAGTTATCCGGAAATACATGTTAACCTTCCAAAATTGCGGAAAGTTCGAACCAACGTTCCGTTTTGGTTTCTATTTGATCTGTTATTTCATTTAACTCTACGGATAATTTAGCGATTTCATCACCACTTAATTCAGGATCCAGAAATTGATTTTGCAAGGTAGCCTTCTGTTCTTCAAGCTTTTGGATTTCCTTTTCCAATTGCTTGTGTTCCTTTTGTTCCAGATAGGACAGTTTTCTGGAATCATCCTTTTCCTTCCAGGATGTTTTTCCAGCTTTGTCCGAAGCATTGCTCTTGGCCTCCCTTTCTGCCAGCACCCTACTGTTTTCATAGGCCCTGTAGTCCGAATAATTACCGGGGAAATCCTCAATAATCCCATCACCTTTAAAAACAAAAAGATGGTCCACAATTTTATCCATAAAATAGCGGTCGTGGGATACCACGATCAAACAACCCGGAAAATCCAGAAGAAAGCTCTCCAGTACATTCAAGGTCACTATGTCCAGGTCGTTGGTGGGCTCGTCCAGAATCAAAAAATTTGGATTTTGAATCAGAACGGTACACAAATAGAGGCGTTTGCGTTCTCCGCCACTTAGTTTTTCCACAAAATCGTATTGCTTTTTACGATCAAACAGAAAACGCTCCAGGAGTTGTTGGGCGGATATTTGCTTTCCTTTTTTTAAGGGAATATAATCGCCAAACTCCCTGATCACATCAATTACCTTTTGTCCTTCATTGATTGGGATTCCTTTCTGCGTGTAGTAACCAAACTTCAAGGTATCGCCAACCACAATCTTTCCGCCATCCGGTTTTTCGCTTTGGGTAATCAGGTTTAAAAAAGTGGATTTCCCGGTTCCATTTTGACCAATGATCCCCACACGTTCTCCTTTGGTGAAGTTGTAATCGAACTTATTCAGGATGGTCTTTTCACCAAAAGCCTTGGAAACATTGTGAAGTTCCAAAATCTTACTGCCCAAGCGTTCCATATTTAGTTCTAGCTGCACTTGATGGTCCTGCCTTCGCTGGTGGGCTTTCTTTTTGATTTCCTGGAAATCGTCAATCCTGGATTTGGATTTGGTGGTTCGTGCTTTAGGTTGTCTGCGCATCCAGTCCAATTCCTTTTTGAACAGCAGTTTGGTCTTGTGTTGCTCTACGGCTTCTCTTTCCTCCCTGGCTTCTTTTTCCCGAAGATAGTAGGAGTAATTTCCTTTGTAACTAAATAATTGGTTGTTGTCCAGTTCAATGATCTCATTACACACCCGTTCCAAAAAATACCGATCGTGGGTGACCATGAACAGGGTGATGTTCTCCTTGGAAAAATAGGCTTCCAACCACTCGATCATTTCCAGGTCCAGATGGTTTGTTGGCTCGTCCAAAATGAGTAAGTCGGGCTTGTTTAAAAGGGCATTGGCCAGGGCCAGTCGTTTTTTTTGCCCGCCAGATAAGGTGCTCACCTTGGCATCCAATTGGTTTAGGTGCAGTTTATACAGGATTTGTTTGTATTGTGTCTCAAAATCCCAGGCATTGTGCTGCTCCATGGCATCAAATGCTTGTTGGTAACGATCAGTGTCATCTGGATTTAGTACAGCCTTTTCATAGTTGGCTATGACTTTCAGGATTTCATTATCGGTAGTAAAAATGGTTTCCTCTATGGTCAAATTGGGATTCAGGTTGGGTTCTTGCTCCAAAAAAGAGATTTTAATTCCCTTCCTGGATACCACCTGACCCGTTTCAGACACATCTTTCCCCGACATGATGTTGAGAATGGATGTCTTTCCACTTCCGTTCTTGGCAATCAAGGCTATTTTTTGGTCTTTGTTTATTCCGAAGGAAATATGGGAAAACAAGACCAGTTCGCCATAAGATTTAGATATGTTTTCTACTGTCAGTAAGTTCATGAAAAGTTTTTTGGACCGTTAACTCTTGGCGAATTTTAAGAGGTAACCATAGCGTATGGCCAGGGTCAAAAGTAAAGGAATCAGTACTGGTGAAAAAATCTGGACCTTGACCACCCACAGAATGATCATGATTCCCAATAGGGCAAGCGCTGCCCAAAGATATTTTGCAAACCATGAGGGCAAGTGTTGTGGAAACACAAAGACATAGGCCACTACCAAATTGGCAGGTAAGGCCCACAGTATATTAAAGTTCCAAGGTGTTGACGTATGATCGGTGGCCAACCAAAGAATCAAAAGGAAAGTTCCTATAAGCCCGGTCAACAGAAAAAGAGTGAAATCCAGCCACCTACTTCGAGTACCGTGTCTATGATCCAAATAGGTTACAATTGCGGTAAACAAGAGTAACAACGCAAACCAAAACAAGGGAGAGAGCGGGAAAAAGCCAGACGGTGTAATTTCTGCATAGTCAAGGATGCTACGCTCCCTTTTTAGCAAGGGTTTACCGTCTTTGGTGGTATTCCTGATTTGTTGCATGGCATAATAGGGCAGGAACATGTGCTCTTGTACCGTTGCCTTTCGGTCCACCACGGAACCAAATGCCACATCTATGCCAAAGCTTGCCCATGAATTTAAATCCATGTTTTGTCTCACCAACTGCCTAAAAGTGTATTGTTGGTCCAAATGAGAGCCATCAAAGACCAGGGCATCCCCAAATTGGTCTTTTAAAATAACCCCAGTAATACTGGAGCAATTGTTCAACAAGGGGTCGTAGAGGTAATCCCGGTTTTCGGGACGATAATTGGTCTCAAAAAAATTAAGGAGCTGGTTCTTTTCCTTCAAGCTCAGATCTAGGATTTGCTCCCTTACCCATCTTTTCTCCAACTCATACTCAAACAAAAAACGGTCAAAGCTTCTTCTGGATAAGGAATAGATCAATCTGCCCTTAACAAAATTTGAATAGAAGTTGGGGCGGTTAAAATCGAAAGTACCATAATTGTAAACTACATCGATGCCCAGTACAGAATCCTGAACCCGGAATGCTGTATGACCAAACATGGAATAAAGTTCATCTCCTGCCGCACAGGTCAACAGGCTTATTTGGGCGTTCTCCGTAAGTGAAGGGGTCTGGGAAATTAATCGTCCTCCCGGCAACAGAAAGAATATCAATAGCAAAATTAACAGTCTCATTTGCGACATAGTCCCGCAAATATCAGAATAATTAGGACATGGTGTATCTTCGACGGAAATGAATACTTAAACCAGTTCATTTTTTAGCTTATTTTTACGAAAACCAGAAAACCTATGCGATTTTATATCCCGAATTTTTTAACGCTCCTGAATCTTTTCAGCGGATGTGTGGCCACGGTGTTTGCAGTGCAGAACCAATTGGAAATGGCAGCCATTTTTGTGTTTATCGGGATTTTCTTTGATTTTTTTGATGGTTTGGCCGCAAGGGCACTCCATGTCCAAAGTGAAATTGGGGTTCAATTGGATTCTTTGGCCGATATGGTCACCAGCGGAGTGGTTCCAGGTATAGTGATGTTTCAATTGTTGGATATGTCACAGGCTTCTGGTTGGAGTGAAGGACAATTGGCTGGCATGCCATGGTTGGGAGTAGATGTTGCACCCATAGCATTTTTTGGGTTTATCATCACCTTGGCATCTGCCTATCGTTTGGCCAAGTTTAATGTGGACGAAAACCAAGTTTCATCCTTTATCGGCCTACCCACTCCTGCCAATACGCTTTTGATTTTGTCCCTACCCTTAATTTTGTTGTACCATCATAATGATGCACTCAACAATATCATTTTAAATCAGTGGTTTTTGTTGGGATTGACCTTGGTAAGTGCTTATTTGCTTAATTCCAGAATCGAACTCTTCGCTTTGAAGTTCGGCAATTGGAGTTTTAAGGACAATGCCGTGCGTTATTTGTTTTTGGTTGCCAGTTTGGTGCTCTTGATTACCCTAAGGTTTTTGGCGATTCCCGTAATTGTGCTATTGTATATACTGCTGTCCTTGATCAATAAAAATACGTGAGAATGGCTGCTGAATTCGTCAAATACAGGTCCAAAGTAGGTATAGGCCTCTTGCTTTTTGTTTTGGTATCTTTTGGAATAGGCGGTTACTACTTGATTTTGGATTGGAAATGGGTGGTGGGATTAATTCACTTTGGTGCGCTGGCCTTGATTCTTTATTTGTTTTTTTCGATTTCGTATGTAATAACGGGCAAGGAGTTATTGATTAATTATGGTGCATTTTACCAAAAGAAGATTATTGTTGGCTCCATTACCCGCATTAAGGAGACTAGAAACCCTTTAAGTTCTCCAGCGGCCTCACTAGATCGTTTGGAAATTAGCTACGATTCTGGATTTATTTTGGTTTCTCCAAAAAACAAAAAAGGCTTTATTGACCATATCAAATCCCTGGTTCCCGAAGTTAGCATTGAAATGAGGAATTAATGGATTTAGAAATCCAGCTTCTTTTTTCGAAGCTCAAAGTTTTGGCCTAGATACACCTTACGCACCATTTCATCCACAGCAAGCTCTTCTGGCACACCTGCTTTAAGAATACCACCTTCAAACATAAGGTAAGAACGCTCGGTGATGGCCAAGGTTTCCTGAACATTGTGGTCCGTGATCAAAATTCCAATGTTCTTGTTCTTTAATTGGGCCACAATACGTTGGATGTCTTCCACGGCCACTGGATCTACCCCGGCAAATGGTTCATCCAATAAAATAAATTTGGGGTCGGTGGCCAAGGCCCTGGCTATTTCGGTCCGTCTGCGCTCTCCACCCGATAACAAATCCCCACGGTTTTTACGGATGTGCCCCAGTCCAAATTCGTCAATAAGCGACTCCATTTTCATGTGTTGCTCTTTTTTGGACAACTTGGTTAATTGGAGGACGCTTAAAATGTTTTTCTCAATGCTTAGTTTCCGAAACACCGAAGCCTCTTGGGCTAGATATCCAATGCCGTGTTGGGCTCTTTTATACATGGGAAAGGTGGTAATTTCCATGTCATCCAAAAAGATTTGTCCACCATTGGGTTTGATTAAGCCAACAATCATATAGAATGAGGTGGTCTTCCCAGCTCCATTGGGTCCCAAAAGTCCCACAATTTCTCCTTGGTTTACTTCTAGGGAAATGCCCTTTACAACCTTACGGCCCCGATAGGCCTTCATGATATTTTCAGCGCGTAGCTTCATAAGAATTCGCCAAAACTAAACATATTCTCTTTGGGGATCACGGACTTTGGGATTTTTTTATGCCTCAATGGATTCCAATTCTTCCCAATACTCGAAGGCGCGTCTAAGATGCGGAATCACAATGGTTCCTCCAATAAGGGTAGCGATGCTTAGGGTTTCCATGACCTCCTCTTTGTTGGCCCCTGTTTTTTTAGCACTTTCCAAATGATATTTGACGCAATCATCACAGCGCATGACGGCAGAGGCCACTAAGCCCAACAACTCCTTAGTTTTCACGTCCAAGGCACCTTCCATAAAGGCATTGGTGTCCAGATTAAAAATGCGCTTGATCAATTTGTTGTTCTCTGCCAGGAGCTTATCGTTCATCTTGGCCCTGTACGCATTGAATTCTTCTACTTTATTTGGCATTTTGTTTTTCTTTTTTAGCTTCTCTTTTCACTACAATACTGGAGATATAGATACTGGCTTGGTATAGCATCAGTACGGGAATGGCAACAATGATCTGACTGGTAACATCTGGAGGGGTAATTACTGCGCACAAGATCAATACCACTACCAATGCAATTTTCCGGTATTTTTTGAGAATTTCAGGTGTGACCAATCCAACCTTGGTCAAAAAGAAGATGATAATGGGCAATTCAAACATCACCCCGCAGGCAATCACGGAGGATCTAACATTGGCTATGAAGGAGCTAATATCAATTTCGTTGGTTACTTCCTTGCTCACCTGGTAGGTTCCCAAAAAATTGATCGAAAGTGGTGCCACCACATAATATCCAAACAAAACGCCCAAAAAGAATAGGGACGAAGCCACTAAGATAAAGCCTCGGGAGTGTTTTCGCTCGTTGGAGTGGAGCCCTGGACTGATAAAACGCCACAGTTCCCATAGCACATAAGGGAAGGCAATGATGAAACCGGCCCAAATGGATGTCCAGATATGTGCCGAGAACTGCCCTGCCATGGTTCGGTTTTGAATGGTAAATGGCAAGGAGTCACTACAGAATTCTGATTCCATTCCAAAAAAAGTGGCAATCTTACAGAAGAATTGATAGGTGGGAAAGTCCATTTTTTTTGGCCCAAATATGATGGTGTCAAAAATGAAATCCTTCATAATAAATGCACCGCAAGCTACAATGACAATTGCTGCCACGGATCGGATCAAATGCCATCTCAATTCTTCCAAATGGTCCAAAAAGGACATTTCGTCGGGGTTGTTCTGTTTTTTTGCCATTAAAGGATGCCTTCGTTTATGAGATTATGTAAATGAACCACGCCTGAATAAGTCCCATTGTCAAAAGCCAACAATTGCGAAATGCCATTGTCCTGCAACATTTTCAATGCTTTTACGGCTAAGGTGTCCACATCCACGGATTTGGGGTTTTGGGTCATGATATCTTTGGCGGTAAGCTCCCCAATATTGTCATATTTGCTAAGCATACGTCTGATGTCCCCGTCAGTAACCACTCCAACAACTTTGTTGTTGTCCATGACGGCAGTGACCCCAAGCATTTTTTCGGAAATCTCCACGATTACTTCCTTAACGCTGGAATTTACGTCCACCAAAGGTTTTTGATTGTTCACCACAATATCAGCAACCCTTAAATACAGTTTTTTGCCCAAGGCTCCCCCTGGATGATATTTGGCAAAATCGGAGCTACTAAAACCCCTGAGTTCCAAAAGGCAGATGGCAAGGGCATCCCCTATGGCCAATTGCGCCGAGGTGCTGGTGGTGGGAGCAAGGTTATTGGGACAGGCTTCTTTTTCCACATAGGCCCCAAGCACAAAATCGGCTTGTTTGGATAGGACGGAATCCATATTTCCCGTGATTCCAATGAGTTTATTGCTGCCATTTTTAATCAGGGGCAGCAATGCCTTGATCTCTGCGGTATTCCCGCTTTTGGAAAGGCAGACCACCACATCGTTTTTTTGAATGGTTCCCAAGTCGCCATGGATGGCATCAGCGGCATGCATAAAAATAGCAGGGGTTCCTGTGGAATTGAGGGTGGCCACAATTTTGGAGGCGATAATGGCACTTTTTCCAACACCGGTCACAACCACCCTGCCTTGGGATTTTAGAATGTGTTGAACGGCTTGGGCAAACTGTTCATCCAATTGGTTTATCAAATTATGGATGGCTTTGCTTTCTGTTTCAAGCGTCCTTTTCGCAATAGATAGAATAGATTGGGTTTCGTCCAAGGTAATTAACTGATTATCTAATTGTATTCCTAAAAGAATGTCTTATATTTAAGTTTACAAAACTAAACAAACTATCGCTTACAGACCATTTAGGAAAGATAGATTGCTTCTTCTTTTAAATTGACATTTAAAATTAGAATATGAACCACCTCCAGATTAGGTTGCTTGATACTAAAAGAACGCATGGGAATGGGGCTTACCAGTACTGATTTATATACCTCGCTTAAAAAATACTTCGGATTTTCACAGTTTAAAGGTCTTCAAGAGAAGGTTATTCAAAATATATTGGATGATAATGACACTTTTGTTATCATGCCTACAGGAGGCGGTAAATCCCTTTGTTATCAGCTTCCGGCCATAATGAAAGAAGGTACTTCTATTGTGGTTTCCCCCTTGATCGCCTTAATGAAAAATCAAGTGGATGCCATTCGTGGGGTTTCCGAAAACTATGGAATTGCCCATGTACTCAATTCATCATTGACCAAAACGGAGGTGAAGCAGGTCAAGGAAGATATTACCAACGGCATTACCAAGTTGTTATATGTGGCACCGGAATCTTTGACCAAAGAGGAGAACATTGAATTTCTGAAAGGTGTCACACTCTCTTTTGTGGCGGTGGACGAAGCGCATTGTATATCCGAATGGGGCCATGACTTTAGACCGGAATACCGAAATCTGAAGAGCATCATTAACCGATTGGGTGATAATATTCCCATTATTGGGCTAACGGCCACGGCAACTCCCAAAGTTCAGGAGGACATCATTAAGAATTTGGGCATGACCGATGCCAAGGTGTTTAAGGCGTCCTTCAATAGACCCAATCTTTTTTACGAAGTACGTCCCAAGACCCAAAACGTGGATGCGGATATTATCCGATTTATCAAACAGAATGAGGGGAAATCGGGGATTGTGTATTGTCTAAGCCGTAAACGGGTGGAGGAATTGGCTCAAGTACTTCAGGTTAATGGCGTAAGTGCCGTACCCTATCATGCCGGTTTTGATGCCAAAACACGATCCAAGTATCAGGACATGTTCTTGATGGAGGAGGTGGATGTGGTGGTGGCTACCATCGCTTTTGGGATGGGAATTGATAAACCCGATGTTCGTTTTGTAATCCATCACGATATTCCTAAAAGTATTGAGAGTTACTATCAGGAAACCGGACGTGCCGGTAGAGATGGGGGTGAAGGTCATTGTTTGGCATTTTATGCTTACAAAGACGTGGAAAAACTGGAAAAATTCATGTCGGGCAAACCCGTGGCGGAACAAGAGATAGGCAATGCACTGCTGCAGGAAATTGTAGCCTATGCCGAAACTTCCATGTCACGACGGAAGTTCATCTTGCATTACTTTGGGGAGGAATTTGACGAAGTAAATGGCGATGGAGCCGATATGGATGACAATACCAAGAATCCCAAGCCTAAGGAAGAGGCCATGAACGAAGTGACCAAACTGCTAAGTGTGGTCAGGGATACCAAGGAAAAATTCAAGACCAAGGAAATTGTCAAGGTTTTGGTTGGGAAGGTAAACGCCATGATTTCATCCCACAAAACAGACGAAAAGGAGTTTTTTGGCATAGGAAAGGAGCATGACAAATCGTACTGGATGGCCTTGGTAAGACAAGTACTGGTTGCCGGATTGCTTAAAAAGGAAATAGAGCAGTATGGGATTCTTCATTTGACGCCAGATGGAGAATGTTTCTTGCAGGACCCAAGATCATTTCTAATGACCAAGGACCATGAATATAGCGAGAAGAACAACGAAGCTATTGTGGCCGCAGCCAAGTCTTCCGGTGGGGGAGCCGATAACAACCTTTTGAAAATCCTTAAGGATTTAAGAAAAAAAGAAGCACAAAAACTGGGAGTGCCCCCCTTTGTGGTTTTCCAGGACCCTTCCTTGGATGATATGGCCTTGAAATATCCCATTAACATGGAAGAACTGCTGAAAATTCATGGTGTGGGCGAGGGGAAGGCCAAGAAATATGGAAAACCTTTTGTGGAATTGATAGCCAGCTATGTTGAGGAAAATGATATAATTAGACCTGATGATTTGGTGGTCAAAAGTACAGGGGCCAATTCAGGTTTGAAACTGTATATTATCCAAAATGTGGATAGAAAATTACCTCTGGATGATATCGCATCGGCCAAAGGTCTGGAACTGCCCAACCTGATCAAGGAAATGGAGCAGATTGTGTTTAGTGGAACCAAGCTGAATATTGGCTACTGGATAGACGAAATCTTGGATGAGGATCAGCAAGAGGAAATCCACGAGTATTTTCTGGAAGCCGAATCCGATTCCATATCCGAAGCAATAGAGGAATTTGAAGGAGATTATGAGGATGAAGAGTTACGGCTCTACCGCCTCAAATTTATTAGTGAGGTGGCTAACTAATAGCCACCACTCATTCCTTCCATGCCTATCGCTGCCATGATAATACCAAAATAGGCTATCAATATGATCAGACCTATAAAAGCTATTCCCAACCCTATATAGGCCAATATTTTGCCGGTCTTTACATTGCTGTAATCGGTATAGGATTCAGGATTTTGTTCATATAACTGCGTGGCGGTTTTAGCTTTTACTAAAGCGATTATGCTAAAAACAGCACCAAAGGGGCCACAGCAGAAAAATGCGGTAACTATGGAAACAATTCCAAGTGTTAACACGGTGCTTGCCCCTGGTAAAGGTTGTTGACTCATATCTTAATTGGATTATCCGCCGTATTGTTCCATAAGCTCCCTTTGCATCTCTTGAATGCCCTCCATTCCAATGGTGCTGAACAAGAATATGGTATAACCCAAATACAGAACGTTCAAAATAATACCGATGATGGCCAATATTTTTCCAGTTTTCACATTACTGAAACCTTCGTAGTTCTCTGGGTTTTCCATGTAAAGTTTTGTGGCTTTATTGGCTAGTACCAAGGCAATGATACCGAAAATCAGTCCTAGAACACCATAGCAACAACATGTTACAATGGAAACGATTCCGAAAACCAGAATCAGCGTTGAATTTGGGAGTTTTTGTTTTTCCATAATTTGAAATTTAATTGAATAAACTATTCATTTTTAATATATAACTAACTATAATGGTCCCAGCGGTAACCAACATCAAAAAGAATTTTATTTGATGTGCAAATTTCAACTTTAAAAAGAGGTTGGAAATCAAAAAAAGTAACAATAGCACAATGGGATATACTGCCGGATACATTTTAAATGCCCCTACAAAATCTCCATGTAAGAGCAGGTCCACCGACCTTTGCATACCACAACCGGGACAATCAATTCCAAAAAGCTTTTTATTGAGGCAAGGTAGCATATAGTCCTTGGCACTGAGAAGAATGGTTAGTTGTGAAAACATGGTCATGGTTACTGCGAAGTAAATTACTATTATTTTTGATATTGCTGTTGAAATTTCAAAATAATTTTGCCACAGACGATGAGCGGATTTCAGATAGGAGATAAGGTAGAAGTCTTGGACGAGGACATTTCCGGCTATGTGGAATCCACAGATGGGGATATGGTCACGCTCATCACCGAGGATGGTTTTCCATTGGAATATCATTTTAGGGAACTGCTGCTTAAAAAAGAGGGTATCCAAGTGACCAATTTTGAAGCTTCTCAAGTAAAGAAAGAAAAGGAAATTCCAAAGAGAAATCCATCCATAGCGGTTAAACCCAAATTACGGAATGCCCCAAAAATGGAAGTGGACCTACACATCCATCAGTTGGTAAAAACCACCAAGGGTTTAAGCAATTTCGATATGATGAATTTGCAGCTGGAAACGGCAAAACGTCAACTGGAATTCGCCATCAGGAAACGCATCCAAAAAGTAGTGTTTATCCATGGAGTGGGAGAGGGCATTCTTAAGGAAGAACTCCAATACCTCTTTAAAAAATACGAAGGGGTGAAATGGTACGATGCGGATTATCAAAAATATGGCTTGGGAGCTACCGAGGTATATATTACCCAAAAGGCCTAATTGGTGATTGTCGTACTTACCGTTCCAAATTCGTCAATGGTCAGATTGGTGATTCGTTCCCCGTTCTCCGTAATAAAAGAAATACCGCTTAAGAGAATTACATGGTCAAATCCCGTTTCATCTGCATTGGCCACCGTTTCAATAGTGACTGTGCCATCTTCTGCCTCCACTTCCTGGGAAACCGTTGGGGTAGCGGGCGGAATATCGGAACAAAAATAGGTGGAACTAACAGTCCCTGAAAAGTTACGGTACGTCAACTGCGATTGCCCTGGAATGGTACTTACGGTACTGATGGTTTCCCCAACAACACCGTTGTTTAAAACGCCGCTCTGTAGGTCGAGAATAAGTGCCTCGCTTTCATTGATCTTGAAAAGAATGTTGCCTGCGTCTGGTAAAGGGTCATCACAAAATTGAATGGTTTGATCATTAAAGTCAATGGTCTCAATCTGTAGGTCACCATCACTGCAAGAAAACAAGATGAGCACAAGCAGCATTGGGAAGCATAATTTTCTCATGCACCAAATTTAAAGGAATTCCAATTTATTACCCTAAGGAAGGCATCATCTTTAAAAGAAATTAACTTTATTTCACCTATTTTTGATGATTCGAAAATTGATAGCTAACCCATGCAAAAAGTTTATCTGGACAATGCTGCCACAACGCAGGTAAGACCTGAGGTAATTGCAAAAATGCAAGTGGCACTTTCTGATTTTTACGGGAACCCATCTTCTACCCATAGTTATGGAAGATCGGCCAAAACTGCGGTTGAGCAGGCCCGTAAAACCATTGCAAAGACCTTGAATGCCAAACCTGCCGAAATCATATTCACTTCAGGAGGAACAGAAGCTGATAATATGATTCTTCGTTGTGCAGTCCGTGACTTGGGGGTAAAGACCATTATCACTTCCAAAATTGAACACCATGCGGTGCTACATACCGCTGAAGAGTTGGAAAAAGAATATGGCATCTCGCTGCAATTTGTGGATTTGGATACCTATGGTAATCCGGTCATGGATCACCTAAAATCACTTTTGGTCCAAGACGATAGCAAAAAACTGGTCAGTTTAATGCATGTGAACAATGAAATAGGGAATATCGTGGATATTCATGCCATTGGAACGCTGTGTAAAGAGCATGATGCGCTTTTTCATTCGGATACGGTACAGTCTGTTGGGCATTATCCCTGGGATGTTGAAAACACTCCGGTTGACTTCTTCACCGCCGCTGCCCATAAATTCCATGGTCCAAAGGGCGTTGGATTCGCCTTTATTAGGAAAAACTCAGGTTTGAAACCTATGATTTTTGGTGGTTCCCAAGAACGTGGTTACAGAGCAGGGACAGAACCTTTCCACAACATTGTAGGTTTGGAAGAGGCCTTTATCCAATCTTATGACAATTTGGAGGAAGAAATCCAATACGTGAAGGGATTGAAAAAGCACTTTGTGGAGCGGATCAAGGAGGCTATCCCCGAAGTTGAATTCAATGGACATTCCGGAGACCTTGATAAAAGCACCTACACCTTGGCCAATGTACGTTTGCCCTTTGATAAACAAAAGGCGTTGATGCTGCTGTTTCATTTGGATATAAAAGGCATTGCCTGCTCCAAGGGTAGTGCGTGTCAGTCAGGCAGTAATATGGGGTCGCATGTGCTTACCCAAATCCTGGCTCCCGAGGAATTGGAAAAGCCCTCTTTACGGTTTTCATTTTCCAAATACAACACCAAAGACGAATTGGATTATACTATAGAAGTGCTTAAGGAATTTGCGGCGAGCTAATTCTTGTTCTTCCGCTGTTTCTTTTCCTTGTCATACGGGAATTTACGGGAAGCCAATTTCATCATGCGATCAATAAGCTCGGTGGTGTTCTTTCCTGTTTTTTTGGTGATGGCTTTTTCATATTTCCAGAGCAGTTTACCAGAGCCACCATCACTCACTTTTACCCCAATCCTGCCGTAATTGGCATCCCCGCTGAAATAGTCCAACAGGCTAAAGTTGGTGGGAACACCCTTGGATAATAATATATTAAGGTTGAGGTTTCCACTTATAATGCCATCAACTTCCAAAATTTTGCAAAGTTGCTTGATGGTGTGTATGTCCAAATTTTCGTAGGTAATGCCATTTTGTGCTAAAATGGCGTTGGTGTCCTCGATGTTCTGGAAGTCAACATTGAACTTTTTCCTTTTCTTCCGTTTGGAAAAGTAGGTTTCCAATGCGTTTTGTACGGCGTACCCCTCCTTTTTGGCCAAATCCAACAATTCATTTCGATCTACGTTGCGCTTTAAATCCAAATTGGCAATAAAGGGAATGATGGCCAAAGTCTCGTGATTCTCGCTTAGCTCATCAAACCTTCGGTTCTCGTAAATGTTCTTTTGCGCACTGCCAACAGCTACCATCAAAAACGACAAAAGAAGAATAATTTTTTTCATTCATATGCTTTAAAAACGCATTCCAAATTTAAAATTGAGAATACGGCCGGTAAGAAAATTGGGAACGGCAAATTGCTGTTGCGTGTCCACATCCCTAACCCATGTATTTGTTATGGAATTCTGATTGTTGAACATATTGAAAATTTCAAATCCAACATTGAATTCCTTGAATTTATGTAACCAATGTCCTTCCGGGTACTGGTTTTTTCTGTCCGCAAAAATATACGAAATTCCCATATCGGCCCTTCTGTAATCTCTTAATCTATTCTGAAAATCGTAGGGATCGGCATTGTTGGGAGAACCTCCAGGCACTCCTGTGTTGTAAACTAGATTGAGATAAAGTTTGAGATTGGGAATATTCGGGATATAATCTTGAAAGAGCACTGCAAACTTAAAACGTTGGTCAGTTGGTCTGGAAATATAACCTCTTTGATTGGAGTTTTCCTCGGTTTGAAGGTATCCAAGACTCACCCAGGATTGTGTCCCAGGAACAAAAGCCCCGGTTAGTCGAAAATCAAATCCATAGGCGTAGGCATCCGCAATGTTATTGGCAGTATAGCGTACCCTAACGTCTTCCACGGTATAGGTGTTGACATGGGTCAGATCCTTATAGTACGCTTCACTGATTAAGGTAAAAGGACGGTTCCATAGGTTAAAGCTGAGTTCGCTTCCCAAAACATAGTGAACGGATTTTTGAGCTTCCACCTCGGGATTTATATTGCCCGATATATCCCGTAGTTCACGATAAAATGGAGGTTGTTGGTAACTACCCACCGAAAATCGGAACAACATATCCTTTTCCCAATCCGGTTTTAGGGAGAATTGTGCCCGAGGGCTTATCAAGCTTTGGGCATTTGCCTCAAACCCTTCTCCACTTAACCTCCAATACTGAGCCCTTAAACCAAGGTTGACATACACATCATGTGCACCCAGTTTTGACTGCTCGCTATATTGTGCATAGGCTGAAATCCTGCTAGTTTTTACAAAGTTGGTAGCCTGCACACTTTCATAGGCTATAAGATCACCAGCAAATGGTTCCTCCGGCTGATTATTGACAAATGCCGGTTCAAAAGGTCGGATAAAGAACCCTGCGGAGTCAATAAATTCCGATTCCCGTAACTGATCCCGAATGTCTTCATGGGTAAACTTGGTTCCCCATTCCAAGGAGGTATTTCCTTTTTTATAAATTCCGTTGTGGCCAAAATTAAAAATCAGGGCGTCCAATTGGTTTCGGGCCCTGTTCAATTGTGAACCCACCCCTCTGGAGCTCACCACTTCTCCTAAATTTTCACTTCCTAAATTGGTGTCCAACTCGGCCAATTCATAAGAAGCAATGATGTCTGAAAACTCCTCTTCTTGAGTATGGTACAGCGAAGCTGTTAGCGAAATTTTGATGTTATCATTGATTAGATTATCGGATTTCACCGCTGCAAGTCCACTTTCATATCTGCTATTCTCACGACCTTCATAGAAAATCAACAAAGCCCTTGGGTCGTTTAGGGTTCCAAAGTTGGTCTGCCGGGTCAAGGGTTCGTTTTTGTAATCGTTGACGGAATACGTCCCTAAGAAATTGAGATGAAACTTATCAGAAAACCGATAAGTAAGAAGACTTTGCACATCCACAAAGGTAGGATTGAAATTGCTTTCGGTCTGTTGGCTATTTACCAATAGACTGTTGTTCCGATAACGCAGACCTGTAATGCTGCTAAACTTATTATTTTTCGAGATGGATTCCACTGTGGCTGATGCACCCAAAAGGCTACCTTCCAGTTTTAAACCAAACTCAATGGGTGTTTTGTAAGTGATGTCCAAGACAGACGATAACTTGTCACCATACTTGGCTTGGAAACCACCTGATGAGAATTCCAAGGAAGTGATCATATCGCTGTTCACAAAACTTAATCCCTCTTGCTGGGCCGAGCGTACCAAAAACGGCCGATACACCTGAATGCCATTGACATAAACAAGGTTTTCATCAAAATTGCCTCCCCGGACATTGTATTGGGTGCTAAGCTCATTGTTGAAGGAAACACCAGGTAACAGTTTCAAAATATTTTCCACCCCAGCATTGGCACCAGGGATTTTACGAACGATCTCGGGATTAACAGTGGTAATGCCTTCAACACTTTTTTCGCCCGTGGGAGATACTTCTACCCCGGCTACTTGGGTGATTTTGGTCTTCATCACGGGATTGAACTCAAAGGTTTCGTTTGTGGACAATATCAAGTCTTCCAAAACCACGTCTTCATGACTCAGGTGTGAGAAAGTAAGAGTGAGCTTGGTTTCCGCAATCAATAACAACAGATAATACCCGTTGGAATCTGTAGTAGTACCCGCTGTCCCAGCTGAAATATTGACATTGGAAATGGGTTGGCTGTTCTCATCCAGGACTGTACCCGCCACTGTCGCGGTTTGACCATGGAAGGTCACAGTCCAAAAAATGGACAACAGGACTAGGAGGGCTTTGGATCGGGGTAACACTATTTTCTGAAAAAAGTACTCTTAAAAGTACTGGAGTTGCCTACATTATCTGTAACGACCACCTTTAGGTCGCATTGTGTCTTATCCAAGATTTTATCATCAAAATTGTAGGTCAGGGTCTGGGTCTTGGGCTCATATTCCATTAAAATCCATTCCCCGTTCAGTGTTGCATTGTAAGAGTTGACACCGCTGAGATCATCCGATATTTTTAGGCTCAAATAACTATAGTTGCTCAACCACTGTTTTTCTTTAAAGTTTCTTGGTTTGATTTCTGGGGCTACGGTATCTCTTGCCAAAGTATAGGTTCCCAAGGTGCGGGTTCGAGTGGTAAACGAACCATCTCGCTTAAAGGTTTTTGAATACCGAGGCTTTTGACGGTCATCGAGTCGGGCAATGAACAGTTGTTTTTTGTCCGCGCCTGAATATTTGGAGGCATCAAAACTAATGGTGAAGTTTCTGTGGGCCGCCACTTCCTCATTATGGATGACAACCGTATCCTGGCCCTTTTCCAATTCAATATAAAAATCCTTGTAAAAGGTATTGGCTGGGAAATAGACTTTGGCCGCTCCCAAATCAAAGTTGTTGGGTTTATTGGCAATGATAAAATGCTCTGTTTTTGAATCATTCCTAGGGATTTTGGGTACCTCCCTTTTTCCTTCTACTGGAATGACTACCTTGGTTTGGTTCCTTTTAAAATCAGAAATAAGGAGTTCCACCGTATAGGACATGCCTTCCTTTACGGTTATTTCCCCGTTGTTATGTAGCGTCTTGTAAATGCCTAGTCGGTTATGGGATTCCTTAAAACACTTTTGGATGCGCTGTTGGAATTTGCCATAATGTGCATAATCAATGAGGGTGTTGATATAGCGGGTTTCTCCGAAGGAGAAGGTCTCAAAATTATATTCTGAATACACTTTTCCATTAACGGTCTGTTTAACGGCATAGACCCCATTTTTATTTGCCGCCATATCTTGGCGATCAAAACCGTTAAAGCCGAAACCAATATTTCCAATAGCGTTGATCTTATCTGCCAAGAAAGAACCATCGGGTTGTTTGGTAAAGTTCAACTGAATTTTTTGAGCACTTTGATTGATCACAGCATCCTCTGATAGTGGATAACCATAAAGACCCAATAGGGTAGGATTGGTGGCATCCCTTACCTCATAACCATAGAGTAGGGGGTTGGTAGGTTTTTCAGTGACACTGCTGCGAATTTCAAAATGAAGATGGGGCCCGGATGATCCCCCGGTGTTCCCGGAATAGGCAATAGTGCTGCCTTTTTTGACCTTCAGTTCGCCGTAATCCGGAAATACTTCCACTTCAAAGGACTGTTTCTTGTATTGAATGTCCTTGATATAGGATTCGATTTCAGGGCCAAATTTTTGAAGATGGGCATACACTGATGTATACCCGTTAGGGTGGGCTACGTACAGGGCTTTACCATAACCCCATAAGGAGACTTTGATTCGGGTAACCGTGCCATCGGCGATGGCCAGAACCGGGAGTCCCTGTCTGCGCTGGGTCTTGATGTCAATTCCAGAATGAAAGTGGTTGGAACGCAATTCACCAAAAGTGCCAGCTAGCACCAATGGGATGTCCAAAGGGGATTGAAAGGTATCTTGAGGGTATTTTTCCTGAGCCGGAAGAAAGGGGGACAAAAGCAAAAGTACTCCCAGAAAGTAAAACCGCATAGTGTAATTTATAAATACATACGAATGTAACCCATATTTTGATTAGGTAAAAGGCTTTCCCTTTGGTTTAGGGGCTTGTAGGGTATTCCCTAAAGAATAATACCAAAAAGTATTGTACGGTTTGGCTAGGTTGGTTAACTTTGTGTGATACGCATTTGATGTTTGCATATGGGCGAACTTGTTGAAATTGTTGATTCTTTGGAAAACAAGGTGAGCAAATTGTTGCACAAAATGGAATTGTTGCACAAGGCCAATGCCAAGTTGAAAAAAGAACTCGACCTCGCAAAAGAAGAGACCAAAGCTCAACAGGAAGCCGTTAATGATTGGGAAGAGAAGTACAATTCCCTAAAAATGGCAAACTCGATGCTGGGTAGTAATACGAATAAAACAGAAGCCAAGCTCAAGATAAATACATTGATACGCGAACTGGATGTTTGCATAGCCAAGCTTGCAGATTAGTTTGTACCAATATTATGGAGGAGAAGCTCAAAATAAAGCTTTCCATTGCAGATAGGGTGTATCCATTGACCATAGACCCTAAACAAGAGGAAGGATTGCGGAAAGCGGCCAAGAACATTGAAAGTTTGGCCAAAAAATTTGAGCAGAATTATGCAGTACGCGACAAACAGGATGTTCTTGCCATGTGTGCCCTGCAATTTGCCTCGAAAATTGAGCAAGGTGGAATAGATAGTTCGGAAAACACCAAAGCGGCTTATGAGCGCCTAAAAGCACTGGACGATTTGGTACATTCCAAACTTGGGGAATAAAAATAAGTTCTTTTAAATAAAACATTTGTTACTGCCCACATTGGTAATTAAATTTTGACAAACTCAACACTATTATAATTAAAAAGGGTGAGTTTAGGTTGTAAAAGCAGGCCCTACCTGTATAGGGATCCTTGAGCAGCTTGTTAGCCCTAAACCTGTAATTTGGAGTTTGTACAAGACTTCGCCCAATGTGGGCTTTTTTTATAACCAAACATAAACAACATGGATAACACTATAATTTTGGTTGTAGCCGCAGTAGTAGGATTGGTAGTAGGATTTGCTATTGCCAAAATGCTGGAGAAGGGGAAAGCGGCCAAGACCATTTCTGCAGCTAAAAGGGAAGCTGCAGATATTGTAAAGGAAGCCCAGAAAGAGGGTGAAAACATAAAAAAGGATAAAATATTCCAAGCCAAGGAAAAATTCTTGGAACTCAAGGCAGAGCATGAGAAGGTCATTATTAACAAGGACAAAAAAATTGCAGAAGCAGAGAAAAGGACCCGAGACAAGGAGTCCCAAATAAGCAACGAGCTTTCCAAAAACAAAAAGTTAAACGAAAAGCTGGAGTCGAGGATTAAAGAGGTGTCTTACAAAAGTGAGATCTTGGACAAAAAGCAATCCGAGGCTGATAAATTGCACAAAAGTCAAGTACAGCAGTTGGAAGTCATTTCCGGTCTGTCTGCGGAAGACGCCAAAAGCCAATTGCTCGAATCCCTAAAGGAAACGGCCAAGACAGATGCCATGGCTTATCTTCAAAGTACATTGGAAGAGGCCAAACTTACCGCTCAACAAGAGGCCCGAAAAATCGTAATCAACACCATACAGCGGATTGGGACAGAGGAAGCGGTTGAAAACTGTGTTTCTGTTTTTAACCTGGAATCTGATGATGTAAAAGGACGTATTATTGGTCGAGAAGGAAGAAATATTCGTGCACTTGAAGCTGCCACAGGAGTCGAGATCATTGTGGATGATACCCCTGAGGCCATTATTCTGTCCTGTTTCGATTCTGTTCGCAGGGAAGTGGCACGTCTTTCACTACATCGCTTGGTAACAGACGGAAGAATTCACCCAGCCCGAATTGAGGAAATCGTAAAGAAGACCGAGAAGCAAATCAATGAGGAGATTGCAGAAATTGGTAAACGTACCGTAATCGACCTTGGAATCCATGGCCTTCATCCGGAATTGATCAAAGCAGTGGGTAGAATGAAATACCGTTCCTCTTACGGACAAAACTTATTGCAACACTCTAGGGAAGTGGCCAAACTTTGTGGGGTTATGGCTGCAGAGTTGGGCTTGAATCCCAAAATTGCCAAAAGAGCTGGATTACTGCATGATATCGGTAAAGTTCCCAATACGGAGGTTGAGGTGGAAACTCCCCACGCCATTTTAGGAATGCAATGGGCCCAGAAATATGGGGAGAAGAAGGAGGTTTGCAACGCTATTGGAGCCCACCACGATGAAATTGAAATGAACACCTTGATTTCTCCCATCGTTCAGGTTTGTGATGCCATTAGTGGTGCACGTCCTGGAGCTAGAAGACAAGTGCTGGATTCTTACATTCAGCGATTAAAGGACTTGGAAGATATTGCCTTTGGATTCAATGGAGTCCAAAAGGCCTACGCTATTCAGGCGGGTAGGGAACTTCGAGTGATTGTGGAAAGCGAAAAAGTCAGTGATGACAAAGCTGCCGAGCTATCCTTTGAAATCTCGCAGAAGATCCAAACCGATATGACCTATCCAGGTCAGGTAAAGGTTACGGTTATTAGGGAGACACGATCAGTGAACGTGGCCAAATAGGAAATCAGCATTAGCCCAAAAACCGTCAATTCGAGTGAAATTTGGTAAAAATTTTATATCGAGAATTCGGTTTTTGAAGGAAGATTTCTATTCTCGATACCCATTTTCTCCATATTGTTGTGAAAATGGACTCGAACAGAAGAATTGATACCTCAAAATTCACAACGGGCAATCTTAATTATTCTTCCGTCAACTTTTCATATTCAAAAGGAAAGACGCCGGATGGGTTGTGTTCCGCTCTCATGATTTCCACTATTTTTTGAACAATTTCAGGATGTTCGGCTGATACATCTTGGGTTTCCCCTTCGTCGGTTGTCAGATTGTACAACTCCACGGGGGCATCTGGGTTTTGGCTCATATTGTAGCGTACACCTTTCCATTGGTCAAGACGAACCGCTTGTCTTCCACCTCTTTCAAGAAATTCCCAATATAAGTGATCATGCTTGGGCTGTTCCTTCCCCAGAAGTTCTGGAAGAAATGAAATACCATCCGTATGTTCAGTTGAGTCTAGTTGTAACAGCTCATGTACCGTAGGTAGAAAGTCCCAGAAGGCGGAAATATGGGTTGAAGTGGTACCAGCTTTAATTTTGTTGGGCCAATAAGCAATCATTGGTACACGAATCCCACCTTCGTACAAATCCCTTTTGTAACCTTTTAAATGCGCGTTGCTGTCAAAAAAATCAGGATCGGCACCACCTTCCATATGCGGGCCGTTATCTGAGGTGAAGATGATAATGGTATTCTCCGCTATGCCCAAGGCTTCCACTTTTTCCCGAATTTCTCCCACCTGGTAGTCCAAAAGGTTTACCATGGCCGCAAAAGCGGCGTGCGGTTCTTTTTGTGAACCATACCCTCCATTTTTATAATGTTCCCCGTCATCTATGCCCTTGTATTCGTTTTCCGGAGCAAATTTTTCCCGGAACTTGGACATATAAGATTCCGGAGCTGCAAGTTCTGCGTGAGGAATAACGGATGGATAATACATGAAGAAGTTGCGGTCTTTGTTGGCTTCCAAAAAAGCCAAGGCTCTTTCATGGATAATCTCGGGGCCGTAAGTGTTGGTGTCTGAATTTTTGTTTCCCTCCAGCAATTGCTTTTCCTGATTGTGCCACATGTGGTACGGATAATAGTTATGGCCAATTCGTTGGCAATTATATCCGTAGAATTCATCAAAACCTTGATTATTGGGATCGCCTTCAGAACCAGGATAGCCTAATCCCCATTTCCCAAAGGCACCAGTAGCATAACCGTGTTGCTGTAACAATTCTGCCACGGTAATTGTCTCTGATTCCAGAGGGTGTTGACCCTCCGGCCTTACCTCTTTATTTCCACGAATAAAAGTATGTCCTGTATGCTGCCCGGTCATAAGTGCTGAACGGGAAGGGGCGCATACCGTAGACCCTGAGTAATGCTGGGTAAAAAACATGCCATCCCGGGCCAGTTTATCAATATTTGGGGTATTAAAATGTTGTTGCCCTGTAAAACTAAGGTCGCCATATCCCAAGTCATCGGCCAAAATGTAGATGATATTGGGTGTTTTTAAAGTTTCCTGGACTTCCTCGGATTTTTTGGATGGCTTGCAGAGTACAAATGTTAGGGATAGTGCTACAACTGTACCGATTAGCACTAGTTGGGAGAAGGGTTTATTGGACATGGTTGATTAAATATGGTGTGGTTACTAAAGTAAAGATTTATATAAGAAGGTAAAACAGCTCCTGATATTTATCATGCTTTGGCAACAGAATTCAAACTAATTTCATGATAAATAAATATCAGATATCATGAAAAAGAGAGTTCCTGTTTCCGAGATAATGACCCGAAATTTGGTTACTGTAACCACGAATAGCGATTTGGTTAGCGCCGAAGAACTTTTTAAGAAACACCGTATACGGCATATCCCTGTGGTTTCTGGAAGAGAAATTGTAGGAATGCTCAGTTATACAGATTTACTGCGAATTAGTTTTGCAGATGCTGTGGATGAACACGAAGAAAGTGTGGATACCATGGTTTACAATATGTTTACCATTTCACAGGTGATGGTGAGGGATGTAGTAAGTGTCTCTTCCAATACTACAATCAAAGAGGTGGCCCAGTTTTTGGCTTCCAAGGAATTTCATGCACTACCTGTAGTCGACGAAGGGAAATTAGTGGGTATCGTGACAACCACAGATCTTATCAATTACCTATTGGAGCAGTACTGATGTAGGGTTAGGGAACTATTCCTCTTCCCCTGAGCCTTCGGAGTCGGTTGCTTCAGCTTCCTTAGTGCGGTTATGCTTAAGGATATTGAGTTTTTTGAGCTTGGCTTTCCAGGTTTCCAAAGCGGCTTTGTGCTGGTCTATATTCTTGATGACATCTTTTACCAGTGGATTGTCTTCTGAGGCATTGGAGAAAAACTGAAGATTGTTTTCCAATTGTCGGATTTCCGCCTTGCTCTCATCAATTTTCCTACGGATAAAGGTACGTTCATTGCTTATGGCTCTATCGTCATCCGCTTTGACCAATTCCTGCATCTTGTCCCCGTATCTTAATAACTCCGACTCATGTTTGCTTACCCCTAACTTTCTAAAAAGGGCATCCACAATTTTGTTGAACTTGCCGTTGATGTGCTTTTTGTTGTAAGGAATACGGCCATACGATTTCCACTCATCAATAAAAGCCTTGAGCGTTTCCAAATCCTTGTCGTTGTCCCCTGTTAACTGGAAAGCTTTGAGACGGTCCAAACAAGCATTTTTCTGGTTGTAGTTCTCGTATTCTTCCTTTTGGGATTCGTTTTTCTCGGCGTGCAAGCGGTTAAAATAATGATTGCATGCATCCTTGAATTCATTCCAAATCTTATCGGAGTACTTTCGAGGGACATGCCCAATCTTTTTCCATTCGCTCTGGATGCGCTTCATTTCAGGAGTTGCCATTTCCCGGTCGTCGCTATCTTTTAGAGCTAGGGCCAGACCCAACAATGCCCTTTTCTTTTCCAAGTTCTCCAGTTGTTCTTTTTTCTGGCTCTTGTAAAAGGCGTTTTTATTTCGGTTGAAGGTTCTTACAGCTTCCTTAAAGGCACTCCAGGTTTGCTCGTTCACCTTTTGAGGCACTTTTCCAGCCTTAAAAAAGGACTCCCTTAGAGCTTCAATTTCCTTTATTTGCTGCTGTAACGCCCGATGGTTATGGGTTACGTTATTCGCAATTTCAGTGATGGAAGCAATAATTTCCTGTTTCTTCTCCAGGTTCTTTTCATAAACTTTTTCCAGTTCATGGTAGTGCTCCTGTCTTCGCTGGTGCATGGCCTTTGTGGCCTGGCTAAAACGCTCCCAAACTTCTTCCCGTTGTTCCTTGGCAACAGGTCCAATGTCTTCTTTCCAAATTTTGTGAAGGGTTTGAAGCTCCCGGAATGCTTTGCCCAAATCAGGTTCGTTGGCCAGTGCTTCTGCTTTTTCCACCAGCTTGAGTTTTTCCTCCAAATTGTGTTTGAAGTCAAGATCTCGTAATTCACGGTTAAGGTGCAAAAAGTCGTAGAATATCTCCATATGATGGTGATAGGTCCGCCACACATCATTATAGCTGTTTCTGGGAACAGGACCTGCATTTCGCCAGTTTTCCTGTAAGTCCTTAAAATTCTTGTAAGTGGTATTGATGTCTTCTTCAACGTTTACAAGGCTTTTAAGTTCTTCAATGATTTCAAGTCTTCTTTGGAGGTTACTTTTTAAGGTTTGCTCGAGATTCTTGTAGTATTGATCTCGTTTTTCCCTGAATTCGGAAAAAACCTCATTGAACTGTCTTTTGGCAACGGAGTTATATCTGAAATCGATTTCATTGCCGCCATTGGCTACAAATTCCTCTTTTTTTTGCTCTATAAATTCCTGGAATTTTTGGTCGAACTCGTATTTAATGGAGCTTACATGCTTACTGATGGCCTGTACTTTCTCGTTCTTTACCAAACGCTGTAGTTCACCCACCAGATTTTCCATGGACATGGAATGGTAGTCCAGAAAGGGAATATGATGTCGCTTTTCATTCTCCACATCTTCAGCATCTTCAGCGTTCGATTCTTCGATTTCCTCAATGACCTTATCGTCTTCTTCAGATTTGGATGTAACGGATTCTTCCACAGCTTCACCATCCGGCGTCACCTTGGTTTCTTCTTCATCCTTGTCTTGTACTGCAGTGTCGGATGAGCTTGGCTCAGAAATGGGGGATTCTTCTGTAATCGTTTTTTCAGTATCCGCACTTTGTTCAGTACCACCACCTTCAGTTTCCTGAAGTTCTTGTTCGTTGTCGAGCATTCGTAGTTTGTTTTCCTTTTTGGATCAATGATTATTATAGCCAAGTTAACAACTATATTGTCCAATAACAAAAGTAGTGATTCTTCTTTTGTTCAGGGTTTTAGCCTTCTTTGAGGAAAATTACGGGTGAGAAATTACCATTTAGGGCATGTTCCAAATCTCCCAAGCTTTTTCGGCCTGAAATTCCAACATTTTCTGCCCATTGCAAATAGCTGCACCTTGGGCCTCTCCTGAAGCAAGAAATGCTGTTTTTGCAGGATTGTAGATCAAATCGAACAAAAGGTGTTTTTCCGAGATAAAAGAGTAGGGAATATCGGGTTTTTCGTTAAGGTTGGGATACGTGCCCAGTGGAGTGCAGTTTATGATTACCGAATAGTCTTCCATAATTTCCCGATCCAATTCCTCGTAGGAGAATTGCTCCTCTTTTTTACTGCGGGAAACAAACCGGTGCGCAATTTCCAATTCATCCAATACAAAACGTATCGCCTTTGATGCACCACCTGTGCCCAAAATTAGGGCTTTGGTATGATGGGCTTGTAAAAAAGGCTCCAAGGATTTCTGAAAGCCATAAAAGTCGGTGTTGAATCCTGTTAAGCCTTGTGACCCAAACTTTATCACGTTGACAGCGCCAATTGCACTGGCGGTCTCATCCATCTTTGAGAGAAAGGGAATCACTTGTTCCTTATAGGGAATGGTGACATTCATTCCTCTTAGGGTGTTTTGGGTAATCAGTGCTTCAAAGTCTGAAATCCGGGGGATATCAAAATTTTCATAGCTATGGTCATCAAATCCCAATTCTTGAAATTTCTTTGTGAAATATCCTTGGGAAAAGGAATAGCTTATATTCTTACCGAGTAGCCCGAACCTGTTTTCTTTCTTTTCTGTTTTTTCCATACCAATCCAATGCCAATAAAACCAAAATACCCAAGATTACAAATACGATGGCCCACCACGTTTCCATATCGGCCATATTGGGAAGATAACGTTCGTAGTTGAGAACCACCTTATCCCCATTGCTATCCAAAAGGGGATTTCCTTGGGCGTCCATTTTGAACATGGTGCGTTTCCAGGGCCATAATACCCCTAAAGAACCTGTGATAAATCCCAAAATAACTGCGGTGGATATTTTCTTGTAATGTTTCAGCACATAACTAAGCAAATGGGAAAAGGTGACCAATCCCGTAGCTGAGCCCAAGGTAAACACGGCCAAAATTTTTAGCGTTTGCATTCTTTTGGGATTTTGAATAAAACCAAAATCGCAACTAAACATTTCCGAAATAGTATCGTAAAGCGCATTGACAGAATCCACAAGTAGCAACACGTAATTTCCCAGTAGGATAAGAATGAACGAACCTGAAAGTCCGGGTAAGGTCATTCCAGAAACACTGATAATCCCACAGAAGAAAATGAAAATCAAATTGTCGTTTTGCGTTGCAGGGCTTAAAAAACTGATCGAAATCCCAACAATTAGCCCAATGATACCAGAAGTAACCGTGCGCTTGTTCCAATGGTCAAAATCTTTCCCTATGTAGTAAATGGAACCTAGGATCATTCCGAAAAAACCGGCCCAAACATAGAGTTCCTTTTGTTCCAAAAAGAAATCCAACACCCGGGACACACTAAAGTAACTGATAAGCATTCCAGCAATCAGAAGTAGTAAAAACTGGCCGTTTGTATAGCGGTAAAAACTTTTGAAACGTCCGTTGACCAAGAGTTTAAAAGCTTTACCGTTGACCTTTTGGAGGGAATAGATAAACTCCTCATAGAAGCCGCCCACGAACGCCACAATACCCCCTGAAACCCCTGGAACTTTATTGGCAGCCCCCATACAGAGGCCTTTTATGACCAAAAAGAAATTGTCAAGAAATGTTCTTGGCTGATGCATCTCGGATGGCGTTTATCTTATTTTTTGGAAGCTGTTCTTTCCAGGATAAAAATAAGCGAAAAACCAACAATGGCGAGGATAATGGCTGGTAATAGCTGGCTGTCACCTTCAAAGGCTGATGGCCAAACATTTACGTCGTCAACAACAACGGTTTTGTCACCAAAAGTCTTGGTCTCCAATACCTTTTTCCAAGGCCAAACCTGGTTTATGGAACCAACAATTAAACCGGTAAGCACGGCAAATGTCTGGAACTTGTACTTGCGCAACAGCCATTTTAGCACTTTGGAGAAACTAAGGAGGCCAATAACCGCCCCTGAAACAAAAACCAACAACTTTTTGACATCCACATCGGCAATGGCAGTACTTAAGGTACTGTAGGCACCCAAAAGGATCAGTATAAAAGTCCCGGAAATACCTGGCAGAATCATGGCGCATATGGCTATGGCAGCGCAAACAAAAAAGTATGCTTGGTTGTCATTCACCTCTGCGCTTGGCAATGTGGTCAAGTAATAGCCTAAGCCAATTCCCAAAATAAGAAATACAATCATTGCCAAATCCCATTTGGGAATCTGTTTGCCCAAATACCAAATACTCGCAACAATCAATCCTAGGAAAAATGACCAAATCAAGATGGGATGATATTCAAGCAGGTATTTGGCCAACTTCATAAAGGAGACATAGCTGATCAGTACCCCAGCCCCCAGTGCCAAGACAAAATTCCCATTGGCCTTGGACCAGAATTCCTTGAATTTACCTTGAAATAGGAGTTTGATCAATCCAAGATTGATGTTGCCAATGGTCTGTACAAGCTCCTCGTAAATTCCAGAGACCAGGGCAATGGTTCCACCAGAAACTCCGGGAACCGCATCAGCGGCACCCATGGCCATGCCCTTTAGTGTAATCAACACATAATCAATTAATTTGCGTGCTTTCATGAAATGACGGAATAGGGGAATGCCCTAGTTTAGGTGGATGTTTTTTTAATCTCGGAAACCAAGTTACGCAGCCAGGCCACTTTCTGGAACTCTGGGAATTCCTCTTCAAAAAGTTGTAATTTTTCAATGTCCATGTGCATGGCTTGGGCCAATTTTTCCTTGGCGTTCAGCACCTCTTTGTTTTTTAGGTAGACACCGGCCAGTTTGTAAACCAATTCGGCATTTTCGGGATAAAATTCCAAACCTTGAACCAATACTTGGATGGAAGATCCAAAATCCCCAACTTTTCTGAGTACTTCTGCCCAATTTAACCAAGTGTCCAACTCGTAGTTTCCTAAATCAACGGCTTGTTTATAAGCAAAATCAGCTTCGTCAAAATTGTTGAGCGCTAGATAGATCTTTGCACTTTTTTTCCAATAAATCGGATTTTCCCCATCAATATTAATGGCCTTGTTGATGTAATACAATGCCCGTTCGTAATTTTCCAATTTGGTGTGAAAATCCGTGATGGCCAACCAACCCTTATCCAACAGGGGGTCTTCATGTACGGTGTTATAATAGTAGTATTTGGCCAAATCGTTGTTCCCCAATTTTTCATGGCAACGCCCTATGCGCAAATAGGCATGAGAAGTTGGATCTTCAATGGAAATGGTGGTTTCGTAATTTTCAATGGCCTCATTGTACCTGCCCAACTTTTCAAGCACTTTGGCTTTTTCAAAATAGGCACCAATGAAAGAATCATCAGAAATGATGGCAAAGTCAAAGGAGGTCAAGGCCTCGTTGTACATTTCCTTGCTATAGTAGATTTTCCCCAGCTGGTGCCAAGCTACTTCACTATAGGGATTCCGCTCCAAATACTGGTTGAGAAATTGAATAGCCCCGTCAAAATCTTCCAAAAACTCATAGCAGTACACCACATTGTAAAGCGATGAATAATCCGCGTCATCAAATTCCACACATTTCATAAAGCTTCGCTTGGCCTTCTCATAATCGTCCATGAAAAGGTACTCCATACCCAGGAGGGAATGGATGTCAAAGTTTTCCTCGGTAAGGTGCAGGGCTTCCAAGAGCAGATTTACCGCTTCTTGATGATTGTCCTGTTTGGATTGAATATTGGCCCGTTGAATATAGATTTCTTCGTTATGGGCATCTATGGTCTGAAGTTCGTCCAACAAGCGTTCCGCTACCTCATACTTGTCCTCAAAAACCAATACCTCTACCCGAAGCAATTTAAGTTCCAATGAGTTGGGATGCTGCTCCAAACCTATTTGGATAGCTTTTTTTCCTAGGGATACTTTGCCGTTGTTCAAGTAATGGTGAATGATTTCCTCGAAGTCCTCTGCATCAAAAAAATACACATCATCGGTTTTGAGCATGGACTCAAATTTGGTGATGGATTTTTCTGGAAATTCGTTAGAATCTAACGCCATAGTAACGTATTTGGTTTAACTATGGACTTAAAATTAGCCCTTTGGAGCTATCAAAAAGTCCGATTTTGGGGTATGTTATCAACAAATTAGTTAACAGCAGTAGGCTTAAAAGCGTCTAAAATGCTAATGATTTGGTCGCATCCTTCAACAATTTCATCTTCCGAAATGGTGAGTGGTGGTGATATCCTGACCGCTTTGGGCTCAAAGAGCAACCAGAACAGAATCAATCTCTGTTTGGCCGCCGTCAGCACCAGATAATTAGCAATTTCCTTGTTTTTTAATACCAGGGCGAGCATTAAACCCTTTCCCCGTATTTCATTAATCAAAGGATGTACCAAACGGGACCGAAAGAGCTTTTCTTTCTGGAGCGCTTGTTCAATAAGCTGACTTTCAGTGATTTCCTTTAAGGTTGCCAAGCTGGCAGCTGCTATGACTGGGTTTCCGCCAAAAGTGGTGATATGCCCCAATTTTGGACTCTCTTGAAGGGAATCCATGACCTTTTTGGAGGAAACAAAGGCGCCTACAGGGAGACCAGATGCCATTCCCTTACCAATGACCAAAATATCTGGAACACAATCAAAATGTTCAAAAGCGAAGAGTTTTCCCGTTCTTCCGAATCCTGGTTGGATCTCGTCCAGAATCAGCAAGGTACCAACTTCATTACACCGCTTCCGAACCTTGGACAAATAGTCGTTTTGAGGCATGATGAAGCCTGCTCCTCCTTGAATGGTTTCCAAAACTACCGCAGCGGTTTTTTTGGTGATTTTTTCCAAATCCTTGGGCTCGTTGAACTGGATAAAGGAAACATCTGGAATCAGGGGTCTAAATGCACTTTTTCGTTCTTCGTAACCCATCAAGCTCAAACTGCCCATGGTATTGCCGTGATAGGCTTTATTGGCTGAAATAATCTGGGTTCTTCCCGTAAACCTTCGTGCCAACTTAATGGCACCCTCCATGGCTTCGGTTCCCGAATTTACCAGATAGGTGGTTTCCAAATTTTTGGGTAGAAGGGAAGCTAAAAGTTTGGTATAATCTACGGCTGGCTGTTGCATAAATTCGCCATAAACCATGACGTGCATGTATTTTTCCGTCTGGTTTTTTATTGCGTCCACCACCTTGGGATGGCAATGCCCCAAACTGCAAGCTGAAACTCCCGCCACAAAATCCAAATGAGCCAAACCTTCCTGGTCATAGATATAACTGCCTTTGGCATGCGAAACCTGCAATCCTAACGGATGGGGAGTGGTCTGCGCTTGATATTTCAAAAAGTCTTCTTTCACCTTATTCCAATGGTCAATTAACAGTAAGCAATTAGCAATTGACAATGAGCAATGTTTAATTACTGTTGGGGACTTTGGTCTTTTTGGGCTTGGTTGCGGCAGCATTGGGTTTTTGGTCCGTGTCCAAAGGTAGGTTACCGCTTCGTTCCTGTTCCTCGGTATCAATGTCCACGGGATTGTCAATACCCCTTATTTTAACCAATTCAATGTTATTGTCGTCTTCGTCAAAAATGTCATCTTTGGAAAGAATGCGTTCATCGCCCCGCCAAACAAAACCTTTTAATTTTCTACTTTCCTCGGGTAGATCCTTCTCTGGAAAAATATCCCCATCAGGGTTTACAAAAAAGGTAATATCCTCAATGTCGCTGTTGGCCATGAGCAATCTAATTTTGCTACAGATGGTCTTGTCAATTCCGATGAGTTCATCGTCGTCATTGTACATATAGTAGATGACCTCGGTATTTTGTATCAAGTCGATGATTTTGAGTTCATTTTCAATGAACTTGCCAAAGAGGTTTTTGCCCTTTGCCTGATTGTACCCTTTTTTTCCTATGGTGTCCGCGGAAATGATAAAGGCATTTTCAAGCACCTTTAGTGAATCCAGTTTCTCCGTTTCCAAATCAGAAATTAGGTGGATACTGTCCCCCGTAATTTGGTTTTCCAGGTTCCAAAGAATGGGATTGGTAATCAACTGGGTAATGCCTGTTTTTTCCTCGGAATGGATGGAATCGCATTTTCCGCTTAAATCCGTTTTGTAAAATTTGGCGTTTCTAAAGGCACGAACAATGCGGGACTCTGGCTTGCCGGTTACCATGAGGGTATCACCATGGATATACAATGAGTCTTGCTGAACCAAATTAATGGCCACTGCCCGCTTGGTGGCAAAGACAGAATCTTTTTCTTTGAAAACTTCGGCATAATGGGCTTTTATAACCCCGTTGTTCACCGTATCCGTAACTTTAATGTTGTTTGTGGCGGAAGCAAAGGAGCTTATTTTGTCAAAATAGACACTATCACCTTCAATGATACGGTTGTTGTAATCTATTCTTGTGTTTTTTACACCGTATCCCCGCTCAATAGTGGTGTCGTAAAATCCCCGCTCACAGTAGATTTTATATTCTTCACCAACAATAGTTGACGGGCCGTACATATAGGCATTTTTTGAGAGGCGGTAGTAATCCAGTTGTTCGGAATCAATAATGTATTCTGGATTGTCTATGTGTACATTTTTACGGAACTGCACCTTCTTGAGTTTCATGAAGTAATTTCCGATGATACTGGTGAGCACATTTACCGAATCCACCACCTTGCCTCCAGAGCGATAGTAGGAGAGCTGGTTTTCCCTATCAAAATATAGTGTGTCAGTGGTCAAGGTCATTTTACCATCGGTAAGATCCACATTTTGCCAGGCCTTTGCGAGTTTGGTATTGCCATCATAGTCCATTTTTCCACTGTTCATTTCAATGGAGTCGCCTTGTTGTAAACGGATATTTCCTATGGCTTTTAAACGGTTTTCCTGGTTGTAAAAAATGGCTACATCACACCAAAGGTCCGCACCTTGGTGCTCAAACTGTACCTGTCTTTCGTCATCCTTGCTAAAAATGGATGCTCCAGGGAAATTTTCCTCGTCCTTGGTGAAATTGGCTCCGTAAACAATATTGATCTGCCTTCCTTCGGCCTGTTCAGGTTGCTCCTGACCCAAAACAGGGAATGCCATCAGGATCAAAATGAAAAAAACTAGTTGCCTCAATACCACAAATTTTGTCCAAAAGTAGGCTTTTTGGGAAAAGTAGGGGGCAGGATTTAGAAAGCTTTGGGATAATTTTCCAATGTTTGTTTTTTAGTTGTTCCCAACATATATTCATTTCAGAACTTTCTCCAGTATATAATCATCCATGACAAAACCATTGCCAATATCTTGGACAATGGAATCAATATTGACAAAACCTATTTTTTTATAGGCTGCAATGGAATTGCTATTGTACCTGTTCACGGTCAATCGTATTTTACTTTTTCCCAATTTCTTGGCTTGATGCTCTATGAATTCAATCGCCTTTCGACCAATACCCTTCCCTCGTTCCGAACTCAAAACATATAATTTACTTAAGAATAGGGAGCTATCTTTTGGGTTGAAGGAAAAGTAGCCCACTGGAGTATTTTCATGCTGCAATAGATAGTAATGATAACCCTCTTTTACTTGGTCTTCCATAGCTTGGGCTGACTGGAATTTATCCAGCATGTAACTGACTTGCTCTTCCCCAATTATTGGGGTATAATGTTCAGTCCAGATGATATGGGCCAAACGGGCAATGGCATTGAAATCTTTTTTTGATGCAGCGGGAAGTATGGTAGTCATATTCTTGAAAGCTTGACAAGTTTATGGCAATGTATCAAACATGGTTTTTACAATCAAATAAAGGACTTTGTTTTATTTTGATTTAGTTGGTTTTTTACCGCCACCTCCGCCCAAATAGGGATAGTCGTCAAAGCCATCAAAATTGGGGTTTTTAGCCCTTGGATCATTAAGGGAAGTCAATTTTTCTTGAAGTTTCAACCTCATTTGCTTTAAAACGTCGGCATATTCTGTTTTAGCAGCAATATTGTTGACCTGATCGGGATCATTCTTCAAATCATAGAGTTCTTCTTCCGGCCTTTTGGCAAAACAAAGCTCGTAGGCCTTTCGGTGTGCTTCATCCTTGTTCTTGTTTTCAATAATGTAATCTTTGGTGGGGCCGCCATCACAATCTGCATACCATTGGTTGGGTAAGTTGGTGTTTCCCAATTCTCCGGTTCCCGCAGGCCACCAATCTTTCTGATAATTGCGAATGTATAGGAAGCTGTCACTTCTGTACCCCCGAGAGGGATAACCGGCCATATTGGGTTTTTCTTGGGCTGGTACATGTCTTTCCCGACCAAAGACAATATCAGTCCGGTTGGAAACATCAATGGTTCCGGACTTTGTGGACTTCAGAAGATCCACAAAGCTTTTGCCCGTCATTTCCTTGGGAATATCCACACCGGTAATTTCAAGCAGGGTGGGGGCTATGTCTGCGAAGGAAACAAAATCGTCAACCCATCTATTGGCTTTGATTTCATTCCCCCAGCGAACTGCAAAGGGAACACGGACCCCTGAATCGTAAAGATTGCCCTTGCATCGCGGGAACGGCATTCCGTGGTCGCCAGTCATAATGATAATGGTATTTTCCAACAGACCTTGTTCTTCCAGTTGGGATATGACAGAACCTACCAGGCTATCCCATCGCTGAACCTCAAAATAGTAGTCGGCCACATCGTTGCGGACCACATCCGATTTGGGATAATGCTCAAAGAGATGAACTTTTGAAACATCAATACCACTTTCCTTCCCTGAACCTTTTTTATAGTCTCTGTGGGGGTCAGAAGTGCCCAACCAAAAGAAGAATGGGGTTTCTTTTGAGGTGGTTTTCAGAAAGTCCCCGAAGGTTTCGTAAGCCTGGTTGGCTGGATGGGATTTGTGGTGGGAAATCCATTCCTCCAGATTTCCGGGACCCCAAGTTTTCGCCTTGGTTCGCCCAGTGGTGTATCCATTGTTTGCCAATAGGTGTATAAAACTTTGGTGTTCAGCTGGCAATGTGCTCCAAAGATTTGCCCCTGGTCCAAGTTCCCAATGATACTTTCCGGTTATGAAAGCATTTCTACTTGGGGTACAGGAAGGACTGGTGACATAGGCATTGTTGAAAAGAATTCCCTCTTTCGCGATTCGGTCGAAACTCGGTGTTTTAACCGCTGTATCACCATAGGCTCCCGCATGAGGCCATCCCCAATCGTCGGCAAGGCAAAATACAATATTGGGACGTTGACTTTGTTTCTCTTGACTTTGCGAAAGATTTGGAACAAAACAAAGTACCATGATCCATAGCAGTGGTGTAACCCATATTCTTCTAAAGTTTTTCATATGAATGCCTTTTCAAGGGATTGGCCGACCTATTGCCAGGTTTTGAATCTCGGATATCCCTGGTTCATTGTACGAGTTTGTATTTTTCTGGAAGTCTTGCTTCCAAGACTTTTTTCAATTCTTCCACCATTTCTGGATTTTCCAGGGCTCTATTTTGGGATTCGGCAGCTTTGGAATTATGATCATACAGTTCGGTAAAACCATCATTATGGAGAATTAAGCGGTGGGTGTTGGTCCTGAGTGTCATGGCATTGTTGGTATATGCAAAAGCAGGGTGCCCTGGAATCTTGGAATCCTCCAAAATAGGTTTTAAGGAGATTCCTTGTACAAATGAGGGTGTTTCAACGCCAGTTAATTCACAAAGTGTGGGAAAAATATCGATGGTCTCTACGATGGCTTTGGTATTGGTATTGGCGTTTTCCATTCCTGGATAATGAACGATCAAAGGGGCACGTAGCGATTCTTCAAACAGGCTGTGTTTTCCCCAGATGGCATGTTCGCCCAAATGCCAACCGTGATCTCCCCAAAGCACCACAACGGTATTCTTGTCCGCTCCGGTTCGTTTTAATTCTCGCAATACTTTACCGATTTGGGCATCCACGTAGCTGATACAAGCCGCATAGTGTTTTCGTACTTCCTCGGCAAAGGTTTCATCCTTGTTTGGATCTTTATCCCAGCGATTGTACTTCATGAATTCACCGGAACTGTGCCATGTAGTTTTTCCCACTGGTTTATGCGAATGTTCCGGCCGTGGTAGTTTGATACTGTCATAAAGCTCCAAATAAGATTTTGGTGCTCCAAAAGGGAGGTGGGGCTTAAGAAATCCGACAGCAAGAAAAAATGGCTTTTCATTTGAACTGGAGAGTTGTTGTAATTGTTTCAAAGCTTCATTGGCAATGGCACCATCGGGATAGATATCATCATTGCCCTCTCCACTTTGAAATACATCCATCTCCGCTGTATTTTTTCGGATTTCCCCATAGGCCAAGCCATGCATGGCACCTCTGGGATGCATCCATTCCGAGGCGGGCATCAAATGTTTATCCCATGCATTGGGCATTTCCACCTGGGAAGAATCGTTCCAGTCTTTTCCGCCCCTACCACCGGGATGATGGGAAACTTTGCCAACTGAAACCGTTGTGTAGCCGTTGGTTCTGAACCATTCTGGCATGCTGGGAGCAACACTTTTATTGTCCTTTGCCCAGTTTTCGGCTCGATGGAAAAGCGCATAGTTATCTGCTCTTCCGTATTGACCGGTTAAGAGGGTGTATCGTGATGGCCCGCAACTTGGAGCGTTGACATAATGCCTGTAAAAGGACATTCCGCTTTGCGCCAATTGATCCATGTTGGGAGAAATGATATGGTCCGCCCCAAAACTTTTCAGGTCAGGTCGAAGATCATCAACACAAATCAAAAGGATGTTCGGTTTTTTTGGGTGCTGTTGTTTGTTGCTGCAATTATTCAACAAAAAAGTACCAAGAGCGGCCCAAACCAATAGTTTCAATTTTCTCATGGTCTCATAATGTTTTACATACCCGTAGGAATCTTCAACTAGCTCAAAAGTACCCCATTTCCACAGTCATTGGCTTTGTCTAAGCAAGAACTTCCATGATATCCTTTTGGAATGTTAGGACCCCTTTTTCAATTTTTCCCGTTAAAGTATCTAAATGGTTGAAGTTAGGGTTTTTGACCAAAACATACTCAATTATTGAACTGTGGGCATTTTTGGAAATGGGGTATTTATTCCAATTGCTACTTTGAAACTGCTCCCAAAATTTCTTTTGGATTTGCTTGTTTTGACCTACCAACCAAATTTCAAATTGCATTTTTTCATGATTAAACACCACGCCAATTTTTAACTTTTTACTTTTCAAGCTTTTGGGGGTAAGGGGAAAATAGCTCATATCCATATACCCTTGGTAGAAGTTCCCCACTATAAACTTAGTGTCCTGCTGGTTTATAAAATGGGTTCTTAGTCCCATTAGAAAGTCCATTAATGCTTTATACCCTTTGGCAACATTGCCCAATTTACTTTGTACGGCGTATTCCTTAATGTGTTCCCCTACTAAATTGTCCATGTGTTTCTGTTCTTGGGTGTTTTACAATAGTTACTTTTCAACGATTCTTTAGTTTGATAATAATTGTTCTTCATCCTATCTTAAAAATGGCCCAAAACAGCCCTTTTTGAAAGGTGTAGCCATTAAAATAGGATATAGGGTTAGTCCAAAATTATTGGCTTTGAATTGGACTGTACCCTAAAGCTGTTAGAGTTGTTTCTTTATCTTGCATGGATTCCCAAACGCCAAAACATTATCTGGAACGTTTTTGGTCACCACACTCCCTGCACCAATGGTCACGTTGTTGCCAATGGTCACGCCGGGAAAAATTACTGTATTACCTCCAATCCAAACGTTGTCCCCAATGGTCACAGGTTCAGTAGAAGTAAGGTAACGTGATGATTGTCCTTCACCTACAATGCGATCCGAAGCTTTTAAGGGATGATTAGCGGTATAGATTTGAACGTAGGGTGCTATCAATCCGTTTTTACCAATGGCAATTTTATTATTGTCCAAAAACATGCAGTTGGTGTTCACAAAAGTATTCTCCCCAATGGAAATATTTTCCCCATAATCGCAAAAAAATGGTGACTCTATCCAAACGCCTTTTCCTTTATATCCAAATAACTCATCTAAAATTTGCTCTCTTTCTTCTATCCGTTCCGAATCTAGGTTATTGTATTGTTTCAAGAGCTTTCGCGCCCTGTGGTGCATTTGGATCAATTCCAAATCCCTGGAATTGTAGTAATCACCAGCCAGCATTTTCTCTTTTTCGGTCATGGAATAGTTGTTATGTTGGCTTAGGCAATATCATCTGTCTGTAGCTCCACTACTATAGGCAGGTGCAAACCATTGCGGAGAAAAAATCACCTAACTTTTTCACAGCAATATACCTTTTTAAATGCAAAAACGGCTCGGATTTGAACCCGAACCGTTAGGATTTTTTTCCTAGTTATAGAAGTATTTTGCCGGACTTAGTTTGGAGAATGTAGTCCCATTTTATTGCCTTCTGAGTCAATAAACAAGGCAAAAAACCCCATCTCATCCGCATGTGGTGTTTTGGGAACCATGATTTGCCCCCCGTTTTCCTCAACCTTATCAAGAATGGTTTGAAGGTTATCGCCCCCGTTGAGGTAGATCGTTGTTCCATCCGCTGATGGTTGAAACCCTTCTCCTTTGGTAATTACCCCAGTGACCAGTTGTTCTTCATAGGGCAAAATGCCCATTTCCATGTCCGGCATCTCGAATTTTTCAATTTTTAAATCTAAAATATGCTCATAAAAATTGATGGCTCTGGTAATGTCTGTGGCTGGAATCTCAAAAATTGAAACATAACTTTTCATATGGTTTGCATTTTGGTTTTGGGTTGCATCTGTTTGTTGTTTTTCCAATTCTGGTTTGGTTTTTCCGTTACAAGCGGCAATGACCAACGCCAATAGTGCCATGGAGAGCTTAATACTAGTTTTTTTCATGTTATGCGATACATTTGTCCGGACTAAACTAAATCGTCAGTAAAAGCGGAAATTGTAAAAATGCGACAGCTGGATTTATTTGTAGAAAAGGGTGGAAAGGGCCATGTTCTCGTTCCCCAAGAATTCCGAAGGATTAGTTCCCGTGAATTCTTTAAAATCCTTGATAAAGTGGGCTTGGTCAAAGTAGGCATTTTCGTAAGCAATGGTGGTTAATTTGTCTTTTTCCTTGTTCAATAACATCTTAAGGGCACTTTGCAATCGGATTACCTTACCCAGTTGTTTGGGAGAGATACCTACTTGTTTAGCAAATTTCCTTTCCAATTGCCTTCGTTTGGATAAATCGCCTTTTAGGATTTTGCGTATGGAAGGACTTCCCTTTGATTCCAAAAGAACATCTATGGTTGTTCTGACGATTTGATCTATGGTGGATGGATTGCTAAGTTTCTTTAACAGAAACGCTTCAATAATGGCTATCCTTTGTTGGGTGTTTGTGGCCTGAACCATTTTTTGTTCCAGTTCCCTGGCAGGTTTTAGACCAAAAAGATTTTCCTGTGGGGTTTCCTTGTCTACCAAACTTTTAAGGGGAGTATTGACAAAGTTTGCAAAACCATAGGGGTAGAAGCAGATGGCAAAAGTGTCAACATCACCGACCGGTTCAATGTAATATGACTTGGTTCTTTGCCCCATAACCATGGCGCAGGGGTGTAGGACAAATTCGCTATCGGAAATGTACCGTTTGATGGGATCCCCAAAATTGAAGGTCATTTCAACAAAGCCATCAGGAATAATCTTTTGCTTTGGGTTATTGGCGTCAAAGGGGACCTCCAGGGTCCAATAAAAGTTGATCAAGGCCGCCAATTCAGGGCGTGGTTGATAGGTCTGATAATTCATTGATCCGTTTGTATTTCCTAGTATTTGGTTTTAAAATCGGCAGCCAAAATGGCGTAATGAAAATTATCGGACCAGCCTTGTTTTAAGGGTAAAACCTGTCGCTTTCTACCCTCCCTGGTCATTCCCACTTTTTCCAATACGCGTATGCTGCCCTGGTTCTCAACGGCACATCCGGCCTCAATACGATGCAAATGGAGTTCGTTAAAACCAAATTCCAATAGTTTGTGCAACGATTCCGTGGCATAACCCTGCTTCCAGAAATTGGAATGAAGTTTATACCATACTTCGGCAATTCTAAACTTCGGAGGGCCTAAGTTCATGGCAATCAAACCTATGAATTTTCCGTTTGCGGCTGATTCTATTTTTAGCGTGAAATGTCTGCTTTCCCCATTGTTGTTTTTTGCAATCCAATCGTTGACAATTTGCTCAGTTTCTTCTATGTTTTTGGGAATTCCAAGGGTGTTGAACTGGTCTGTTTCAGGCAGGGAATGCAATTCGTGGATTTTCTCTAGATCCAGTAGGGAAATAGGGGATATCAATAATCTTTCGGTTTCAAGTTTAATTTTCACAAGATGTCTTTAAGGGAATTTTCAAGCTATCATATTGCATTACAGAATCATCGAATTCCATAGATAAAAGGCAAAAACCACTACTAGCGCGATATAGGCATAGATGGCCGAGGTGTTGAACAAAGCTCCCTCATTTCCCGCTGCTAGATATACAGATTTTAGCACCTTTTTATACTGGTACCATTTGAGTTGCGGTTGCCAACGTACTTGATTGATATAATAAACAGGCAGCATGATCATGCCTAGTAGGATGACAGGAAGAAAAAGCAAACCCAACATCGTCAAACCTAACATGAAAATAGCCACCAACTTGCTTACTAGGCTTTTATAATGAACCACCTCGCCGTTTACCCTTTTGGCATTTTTAGCCCTTACATAGATACTGCTCACTATAATGGAAAGGGTCTGTGCATCGATGACCCAGTTTGGGATTTTTATAGCCCCCAAAACCCATTGGATGGGTTGATACAATAACTGAAAAATGGGATGCACCAAATCTCTGTAAAAGTTCAGGATTTCGGAAGGGCTTAGCGCCAGTTTGAAGTCAAATCCGATTTGCATTAGGCTAGCTATGGAAGAGGCAGATAGTGCAATCCCCAAAATACTCCAAATCTTACCGGCCAAATTGCTCATGCTCTAAGATAAGGTAATTGTGTTACAAAGGATTTTAGATTGTGGCGAAATCAACAAAACTGGGTTTGAATGGCCATTGCTTGCAGCATCTTCAATTTTGTACATGGGTTACTTTGTAAAGTCGTCTACTTCCTTGAAAATTTCTACGGAAATCCGCTCACCTAAATCATGCATGGACTGCATTTGGGTTGGCTTGCTATCGTTCCAAAACTGTTGCCAATCCTCAAGCGAATCCCATTTGGCGATGGTTTTTATTTGGCTGTCATCAGCTTCTCCTTGAAGCATGAAACTACCTTGCGCCCCTTTGACTTCCTCATGAATTTTGTTTGTGGTTCTTTTCCAGGTTTTTATAAATGCTTCCAAGTTTTCCGGTGCTACTTTCCAGCTATAAATGATTCGTATCATATCTAATCTTTTGAATGGGTGATTGGAATCCGTAAAGGTAATTTTGTTATTTGTTACCTTCGTTTTCAAAACCGTATATAGTGGTTTGCATACCTGCAATTTTCCATTTCCCATCCACTTTTTCCATGAGCCTGGCTTCCCGCTTCAGTCCACGTAAGGAGTCCTGCTGCTCATATATGACCCAAGCTCCCGTGCCATACAGGCGTACATCAATTTGATCCAATAATTTAGGAATAGGTTCCGGTTCAGGATGTTCTTCTATAAAAGTTTTGACAAATTGGCTTATTTCATCCCATCCAACAGACTCAGAAAAGGTATTTTCTGCAAAATCAAGGTAGGTTTTGGTAATATTGTTATCATGAATCCAAAAGGTTGTCCATGTTGGGTAATCCCGTTGAAACGCCGCTTTGGTTTCGTTGTTCAAGGTGGTTAGAATGGCTTGTTTTTCCTGCTCCAATTCAGTAGTCAAACTTGATTTATCTTCAGTTTTGGGTGCTGCGGTCTCTTTACAAGCTATTGCGGTTAGGAAAAGAAGCAAAGTAATTCTGGGTAACATTTTAAACATTAAATTACATTTTTTTGAGAGTGGAACCCTTAATTATAAGAAGTCACGGGTGAGGACTACTTAACAACTCTTTACAAGCTACAATATACTCTAATTTAGTCAAGAAACGGTTTAGGTAAGCCCTTAAACCGCTCTTGTCATAGCTATAATCATTTTACTGTCAGTTTAAGATTTTAGGTTGTGGCGGAGCAGCTATCCCGTTCTATGGAAACTTTCTTTTTGAATGCCAGACAAGTTTAAAATTTAAACAATAGTAGCTACCAGCAAAAGGAGTCCATGCATGATTAATTGTACCGCTATTTTATATCATTGGTATTTTTTGATCACTTTTTCCACCCGTTTTCTTTTGGATTCTTTCTCTAAATCGTTGAGTCTTGACGTTAATGTTTTTACAAACAGCCCTTTGTTTTTGTCATTAATTATGGGGATTGCCCTTTCGGCATACATGGGAAGCTGGTTTGGAGCACTTTTTAAAAGGTGTTCCAACAGCAACGGAAAGGTGTTTTCCGCATAGTTTTCAAGAGCGCATAATTTTATCAAAATACCTACAGCATGGTCTTTGGTAATCACAGAACCCTTGTCCGATGCTTCTAAAATTGCAGGTAAATGGTTGTAGATTTCTTTCGGTTTTTCACTCGTTATGGTGCCCAGTGCCGTCATTGCTCCCCACTGTAGTCGATTGTTTTTACTTTTTAAATGCAAAACAAATTCGTCAATGTAATTGGCAATAAGCTTTGGATCTTGGTTGCCAATTTCGTAAAGTACTTTTATGCAATCGTTTTGGATGGCTTTTGTATTGGACAAATGGGCAACCAGTTCTTTTACGGCCTTCTTGTCTTGGGCAAGTACAATTTCTTTGGCCAGTTCCTGATTTGGGACTTCATCCCTTCGGTTAAGGGAGGAGGCCAACTTATTTATGACCTTTGAGTTGTTTTCCATATTTCTGGTTGGGTTTTTCAGATATCATTTCGCAGCCCTGACAATGTTTAAAAACCTGCTTAGGCAAAGCCAATTTTGCAGGTTTTATTCCGCTTACCACGTTATTTTCGCTATGATTTTACCCGGCCTTTGTTTGCGGAACGAATTGCAATCACGACTGGTGGCAGCATTTTATTTAAACAAATTTCAAATTATACTTTCCGCAAATAGCGGTAACTTTTTCCATATTAGGTGGTCCGGGGGGCAATTCTGCCAATTCCGCAAACATACCCTCCAAGCCAGCGGGAAAAATGCTCAACATTGCCCGAGCTTTTTCTTCACCAACAACTCTCCAAGAATGGGGAACTCCTTTGGGACAGAAAATCAAGTCGCCTTCCTGTAAAGTGGTAGTTTTATCACCAACGCTCATTTCTACTTGACCCGACAATACGTGAAAAACTTCATCCTCATTTTCATGAACATGTGGTGGAATACCCACTCCTGGTTCATTGTTCTGCTCAATTAAAGTGTACTGTCCATTGGTGTCTTCACCTGTCAACTTAATGTTTTGATTATCCCCCAGAACGTTCAATTTGTTACCCTCAGTCTTCGTAACGATTTTGGGTTTTTGTAAGTCTTGAACTTCAGGCTTTGCGGACTCATTCACAGTCTCCTTTGTTGATTCCGTTTTACAAGCATTGATCATGGGTATAAGGGATAATGCCCCAATTCCGATTGCTGACGTTTTTAGAAAATGATTGCGTTCCATAATATTGAGTTTTTATTGGTTAGTCTTTATGGTTGCCGACGGTCTCGTGTATGAGCAGTAGCGGATTTATATGCACTAAATTTTCAGAAAGCAAAATACTTAATTAAACACAAAAACGGTTCAAGTTTGGACTTAAACCGCTATTGCTTATACACAATGTTGTGCATAGTGCTTTATTCTTCGGGCTTTGTATAGGTCACAATATCAATGCCAATTCCGTTTGGGTCTTTTATTGCAAAATGTCTGTCGCCCCAGGGTTCGTCACGGATTTCAATTTCAATTGGAACACCTTTGTTTTTGAGTTGTTGGTATACTTCATCCACCTCTTCAACTTCGATGGTTAAATAAACACCTTTTCCATTGAATGCCGATTGGAAAATCGGTTTTTGGCTTGGGTGATCGGGTTGTAAAAAACTGATTTCCCCAGAATGGTTGGGTGTGTGAAGCAATAGATAAAATTCGTTTTCAAAACGTATTCCAAAGTCCAAAATTTCTGTGTAGAAGTTCTTGGTTTCCTGCAATTTTTCGGTAATTATTCCTGCGTTAAGTTTCATCTTGTTTGTTGTTTGTGCATGGGTCCAACCAACTGTCAGAACAAATGCTGTTACTACTAATGCTTTCATTGTCAAAGATTTTGTTGCTACAAATCTAGATGGCCAGGAAACCGGGGCATTGTAAAAATCGGACAAACTTATCTGAAGGCCTCTGAAGGTGTTACTCCGTAAAATGTTTTGAAGTTTTTGATGAAATGGGCCTGGTCAAAAAATCCAACATCAAAGTACAGTTTATTTTCCTTTAGGCTTTGTGCTGAAGGTTTTGCATTTAAAATATGCTGAAAGCGCACAACATTGCTAAACGATTTGGCCGTTGTTCCTATATAAAAGTTGAAAATTCTGCGAAGTTGTCTTGGGCTTAAACCGGTATCAAGATCTTTCTCGGTGTCCAGATATCCATTTTTTTGAAAAATCAGGTTCAGGGCATCCAAAAAACGGTGGTCGTAATAAACAGCTTGTTTTTTTAAACACCCATTAATTTTTTCATTGAGCTTTTTTATGATGGTTTCGAATGAATCCACAGCTTTGATTTCGGAATTGATCCACTCGGAAAAATTGGGCAGGACATTGTTGAGTTCTTGGGATTGATTGCTTAAAGTTTTGGCGTTCACGGCGAACAGGTGCGGAAAAGCGGCAGGCAAAAATCGAATACCGATATAATCAAATTCTTTTCCAATTGCGAACTGTACATACTTTTGGGAAAATCCCATCACAAAATTTTCCGTCGGTCGTTTGTGGTTAAAAAAAATGTCTATACAACCATCCGAAACAACACGGTAGTTGTAATCTTGCTTTAGCGGACGTTGCGTTTTAAGTTGCCAAAAGCAGTACACAAAATTCTCAATTTCCTTATTCGGTCGGATTTCTTGATAACTCGGTTGGTTATCCTTGGCCGAAACTGCAGGTTGAATTGGTTTGTAATATGCTCTTATGGTTTTCAGTTCGCTCACTGGTTTTTTTTCGTATGATGCACAATTGCTTAGCCTAAATGGAGTGCCACACTTTTACGGGCCATGAACTTTTTTAGGCCATGTTGTGTGCAGGTTTCATTTCAATTTATCGGTCATTTTTCCAAGATTGACTTTTTCGGCTCTTGTGAGTTTAATTTCCCTTACAAATTGCATGTCTCCCCACAAAGTAGCGTTCCCTTTGAGTCCTTTTGTAACCTTCATTCTTCTATTCAGTCGTTTAATTTCTTTTTCAGTTGCTTCCCTTTTTTCACCAAGTTTGCCATAAAGTTTGATCGCAGGATAATCGGAAAACTTGTTTTTAAACAATGCTTTTATCCAAAACATTCTTCCGCTATTTACTCCCAACAGACATACATTAGGGTTCTTTCTTGCATGCTTTGGTAGTTTAGACGGAAATTTTTCGAAATAAAACCCTGTTTGATTATCGTTCAAAAACAAGGAACCTATTGGAGTGACAGTGGGGTTGTTTTCAGAATCAACCGATGCAATTGAAATATGAAAATTCGAGGAAAAACTCTTGTTAAAATGATTTCTTATCACTTTCCAATTCTCCTTTATATCCATTGATTCTGGTACTTTATTAATTTCCAATGAGCAACAACACTCCAATGACCAAAAGAACGATCCAACCAGGATGTTTCCCTTTAGTTCCGATCAGAACCAATAGTGAACCCAAAAGCATGGTACAAATCATTGATTGAACCACCATTTGGATAAATTTTGGGTTCAGGTCATTTTGGGTTAATGAGATTTTTACAAGTATTATCCCTATGCACCAACCAAAAAACGATGCCAAGTGCCAAGTTGCCCAGATTATTCTTAAATGTCTTTCTTTCAATCCGGGAATTTTTTTTGAAGGGACTATACTTCCTTTATTCCTTTTGCTTTTAAAAATCAGAAATTCACCAAGAATTGAGTGAATCAGTCCCAATACAAAACACAAGATTCCTGCAATTAAAAAATATACATTCATTTCAATTCTTGCTGTTTTGTTTTTTTGTTTGCATATAACGTTTAGTATATGAAAAGTAGGCGATTTATAAACACGAAACTTTTGGATGAATATAAAGTTTGATACGAAACAAAAGCCTTGATTTTATTACTCTTTCGCCTATTTTTTATACATATTGTTCTACGCAGTTTTTATTCTGCATAGTTGTTAATTATTTCAATTCCTTTTTCAAGGGTTTCATCTTTTTGTATTGTCGTTTGTTTCACATAATTGGTAGGAACGTACTTTTCTCTTGGAGTTCCATTCAAGTGAAATAGTTTAGCTGTTGAAAGGCGGTAACCAAATTTTTGATTTATAAAGGAAAATCCGTTCATTTCGCCAGCTAATCTTTCCATTTCTGTACCTACGGTTTCGGCTCTTTCCATTCCTTCAAATCCGATTGCAAGTCCTTCGCCCATACTTCCAGTCCAACGACCAACCAAAATAACAACTGGCTTCTTATATTGGCTTTCTCTAGGACTTACATACTCAACCCAACTTCTTTCGACTTTCGTACTTCCGTCATATTGCTCGATTGTCCAATGTTTTTGATATGGTTTTTGTTCTTTGATAAATCTACTTAAAATGCCACGAGCAACATATGAGTTGCCACCATCCACGGTATTTCTCAAATCTATTATCAGTCCTTTTGTGTTTCGCAACTGGTTGAGAGATTTATCAAACTCACTAATTAGTGCATTATTCCCTAATGAATTGTTTATTTTAATAATTCCAATTTCGTTTTTTGTCATTGTGTTTAAAAGTCCGTCATCTTTCTTGATTTTAACTTTATCCAAATCAAATTCGATAGTTTTATTATCGGACAATTTTAGGCTCAAAACTCTTGGTTCATTATAACGACCTGCCAAAATTTTGTTCGCAATCCATTCTCGAACTATTTTGGATTTTTTGTCATTACAATGCGTTGGAAATTGCTCAATTGCTTTGTCGAAAGTCAATCCATTGATTTTTTGGACTTCTGCTCCAATTAGATTTTGGTCAATATATTGGATTTGAGTTTGCCAAATATTTGAGATTACTGCTTTTCCGTTCTCAATTTTAATGTAGATTGGCGAATACAAACGAAATGATGAGTTACGGTTTGTATTTAAAATCAAATGACTATCGTAAAACTCATCTAATAAATACTCAAAAAAAAGTACTGTTTCTTCTTCTGTATTTAGCTTTTCGATTTGGCTTTCATAATGTTCTCGGATACAATCCAAATCCACATTTTTCTCATCGAGATAAATATAGTTTTGGGAAATATCTGTCAAAATCTCGTTCAAATCTTCCTTGATTTTTGTTCTGTCGATTTGATTTTCTTGGGATTGCACACAAGAGAAATTCAGTATAATCATTAAAATTAAAATCAGGTTTTTCATTGAAGTACGATGTTTTTTAAATGTGTGGTAACGTTCTGGTATATGGCAAGTAGGAGACAAGATACAGATAAAGTATCAAGTTCGCACTGAGGCAAAACGTTGAATTTTGTTTTTATCTTATTCACTTTAAAACCAAATCAACGATTTGGCGGTTTTGGTAATTTACACTGAACTTTCGTAAATCACCTAACGCCCTATTTGCTATATACCGTGTTGTATGTCGGTTTTTTGCTTCTCAAGATTTTGTCTCGAGTAAATCTATCATTTTTAATGCAACTCCCGATGCAGATGCGGGATTCTGTCCCGTTACAATATTTCCATCATTTACAACATATGATTCAAAAGGAAAAGTATGTGAAAAAACAGCTCCTTGTTTTATTAGCTCTTCCTCTAACATAAATGGAATGATATCTCCCAGTATATGATTATCCATACGCTCTTCTTCTTTTGTAAAAGAGTTGATTTTTTTACCTTTTAGTAAATTGTCGCCATTTGTCAATTTAACATTGAGCAATGCTGTTGGACCGTGACAAACGGCACCAATAACCTTATTATTTTCGTATGCCTCTTTAATCATCTCTTTAACCAATGGATTATCTACCATATCGGTCATCAGTCCTAAACCTCCTGGAAAGAAAATTGCATCATATGCATCCATATCTACATTATTTAATCTATGACTAAAATTTAGTCGTTTAAATCCATTACTTTTTAAGAAATCTTTGCTTGCTTTTTTCTCGGAATCATATCCTACATACGGTGGTTCCCCTCCCTTGATACTGGCAAAATCAATTGCATATCCGTGATTAACAAATTCATAGTATGGGTCTGCAATTTCTGAAAACTCGTAACCTGCTTTATGTTGTCCAGCACCTGTTTTGTTGGTGCTTGTTACAATAAATAATATATGTTTCATTTTACATGTTTTTTTATTAAACAACCCTGACTATAATTTGCCAGGGCTATTTTCTTTGAATAATGGGTGATGTTTATCCTTTGGCAATTTCTACCCCTAATTCTTCATTTGTCATTGCTACACCGTCCATGTTCCATGTGCCATCAACGGTATGAAGAGCATTGGTCCATATATTTTTTCTGGGAAGCTTCCCATCAGAATGTCTATGTATTATTTCAGTAGCTTCAGCAAAAAAACCTTTTTGAACTTCTCTGCTGGCAAGACCAAAACCAGGTACTTTAATCTCAACCCAGGCGCCAGATACGGGATCACCACCAGAAAAAGTTTCTCTTTTTGGTTGAATATGCAATTGAGCTGTTGCATTGGGTGTCATCACCTTATTTCCACCCAAACCATGATGCTCTAAAAATGCATTAGTAATTTCTTTTACCACTTTTCCTTCTTTTTCTCTGGGGATTACACCCTCTGTTAATGTTACTGTAATTGGCATAATTAAATAATTTTAAATCGAGAGCTTCGTTGCCCTTCAACAGTGTAAAGATTGCTAGAAGCTAAAATTTAAAAGTTGTCATATGACAATGCTTTTGAGGATTTCGAGGTAGCGCTTTTGCTAATAAGCAAACCGATGACAATGGTTATTCCACCTATAAAGTGATTGTTGTATAAATTCTCATTGAAAAATATGGCAAGCAATGCTGTGAGGTATAACATTCATATATGCCAGCTTTATCGGCACCTATCATTTGTACTCCTTTTTGTCACAGAAAATAAGCCAAAGCCGTACCTAAACAACCAATACCAGGTGCTACCACCTACAAGTTTGGTGTGCGAGATGTGATCAAATCCATACCACTTGCTGGCAACAAAACAGAGCACCCTACCAAACAGCATAGACTTGTTAAAAGTGTAAAATTTAGATTCGAAATTGCGCTACTATTTTTTTACCCAAACATGATGCAATGCAAAAAATACATTGGCTATCAATATGAGGATATCCCCATTATTAAAACGAACGTTATAAAGATTGGTCATGTTCCCTTTTAAGATAAGATAGGTCAATTCCAAGAAGGAGATGATAATGCCTATTATTTGGATTTTACTTATGGTGGTCCTTAATATTTTGCGCGAAAAAATAATTGTCAGAATAGGGTTTTAGCCTATAATAAGTGCGGCAGTTATGGCTGATGTGTATAATAAGCCTAAAAAGAAAAAAACGTTGAACCCAAAAAGACCAATAAAACCGGAAAGTGAAATACCATCAAGGTTTTTTCGAATTAACTTAAGTGTCGGTAGATCCTTACATCCTAAAATAATCAATGTTAGAACTCCAAAAAAGAAACGCCAAAATCCTGCTTCCATAAAATGGCTTCCTTCCATATTATTTGTGCAAGATGGAAATTTAACCCTAAAACAAAAGTGGCAATAATTAAATAAGAGGGAGCTCTCACAAAAAGTAATCTATAATTTTGCCCTTAATTTGCTTAGTGTAGAGTTGGTCATTCCCAAGTATGAAGCGACAGCCTTACTAGAAACACGAGATAGTAGTTTTGGTTCGTGTTCCATAACCCATCTAAGTTTGTCCATTCCATTCATTCCTAAAAAGCTATAAATACGCATTTGGGAATGAATAAATGCAAACTCAATAAATTTATTATAGACAGTTGCAAATTGGGTAATAGTAGCCGCTAACTTATAAAACTCCTTTCTTTGGATTACGAGCAATTCAGAAGGTTCTAAAGAGACCAAACAATCTCGAGAAGGTCTTTGTAAGATGAAGCTGGTGTTAGCAGATATGATACTATCCTCTAAAGCAAAGTATCCGGTAATCTCATTTCCATTCGAATCTATTTCATAAAGCCTTAAACATCCTTTGTTAATAAAGTAAAAATGTTTGCATACCTGTCCAATATTACACAACATCTCATTTCTGACTGTATTTATAGGTTTAAAAGCTTTGACTACTTCTTGTAACTCCTTTTCTCCAATTTTTCCATGACTTTTCACGAATTTTTCTAATTGTTGATACACTGTACAACTATGTTTTTATGAATTTGGATTTCAAATGTAACCTTTGTTGATTGAGTAAAAGTTGTTATATGACAACCTTATTTAGAGATTTTGCACTTTTAATTTGTGACGGCTTACGACGGTCTCGCACAACCGTCAGTTACGGGTTTATATGCGTTAATTTTCGGTTTAAAACTGGCGTTAGCAATTCCGACCGCGCCCGAATGTGCCGTTCGGTACGGGCGGGGTGGATTCAAGCCTGTGCTGAGCAAAGTCGAAGTATAGTCGAATCCGCCGTAATTGCGGTTATACATTGTTGGCAGTTCGTTTTTTTTATCCAATTTCAAATATGTCATTAATAATTCGGTTGACTGTATTCTTTGTTCTTGGCACACTGTCGGTTTCCAGATATTTTTTCAGTCCGTTTGCAATTCTGTCCAGTTTTGGATTGTCCATAAGTTGTGGTCTTAATTCTCTCATCCAAGGTGACTGATTTAATCTTTCGCCTAGAGTTGTACAGAACATCGTAGCATCAAGAGCAACCAAACTCCAGGGTCGTCCCATTTCAAGCCACTTTTCAGCTCTTTCCCAAGTGAAATTCGAGCTAGCAGATAAATGTCCCCAATCTTGTGTCACATTTTTCACTCTATCCACGTTTTGTTCCACCCAATCTAAAACGGGTTCATATTTGAGAAAATTAAGTGGTGCCATAAATTCAGTCAAGTATCGATTCTCACATTCGTTCAGTTCGGAAGTGATTAATTCAAAAGCATCTTTAGTATCGTGCTTTTCAATTATTTCTTCCATTCGGATTTGAAAATTTTCTACTTTTTCTCTATCGTACATTTAGAGTGAGTTTAAATGACTGCCAACGGTCTCGGCTATGGCCTCGTGGCCAGCGCCAGTCAGTTTTTAGTTAATTGAAGTTAGGAAAAAATGGCCAAGCTATAGGCATGGGCTATAGCCATTGTTAGCTACTGTGCTTTTAAGTGTTATGATTTATTTTCACTATTAATTTTCTATTCGGACAAAGTATGTAAAAGTCAATATTTCCGACTCCGTAACTGTGCATATAATATTCATACGCATAATAGTTCCCTTTTTCATTGAGTAAGTCCTCTAATTCAAATTCCAACTCGTCAAGGGTGCTGTGAGCAAAGTCCAAAAACTTTTGCTCTTGTTTGTCAAATGGTGTTTCTTTCCAAAATTCAGGTTCCCAGTGATTCCTTAATTCCGTTCGTGGGTGTTTGGTAAAGAATTCCTCTTTTGGGTTTTTAAAATATTTTGCTGTTTTGTCGTCAATTTTATAAATCCAAATCGAATATCCATCTCCATTAAACGCTCTTTCCGTTTCGTATTCATAAATCAGGTCTCCGGCGTTAAATTCAAATCCAGTTAATTCGATATTATAGCTCCGTTCTTCAGCTTTTTCGATTGGATTCCAAAATAGATATGAGCCTGGTAGTAGTTTCCAATAAAAGCCTGGAATCAAAATTAGAATTAAAAGTATTAATGAAAGTCGATAAAGTTTTGGTTTGTCTTTTGTCTTAAGTGCTTTGAACATTTTCCACGCCAAAACAGGATAAGAAAGAACTATAATTAGGGTTAAGAACAGAAATAATAAAATCATCTATGAACTTTGTTCGGCATTGTAGCTAAAGGTCTCGGCTATGATTTCGTTGTGGAATCATCCGCAGGATTATTCCGCTTAGAAATCAGCCGTTGATTTATACTTTTATTTTGGTGTGGCACAAAACCACAATGAATTATAGCCAATGTTGTGTGTTCGTTTTTTATTCAGGTTTATGAGTTTTTAACCATTCATTATCATTTGCTTTCGTGGTATAATTCCATAAAAGTGTCCAATCTTGATTCAATTCTTTAGTTATCAAAATCACATTCCCATTTTTTGTTTTGTACTTATTTCCATAAAATTCAAGTACTTGAATTGTATTTTTAAATTCGATAGAATCCAATTCAGGTTCTCCAAAATATTTATGTTCATTATTCCCACTCAAATAATGAGGTTTATATTCAACATAGTTGTTTCCTGTACAAGAACTCAATCCAATTCCAATTAAAAATAGAATGCTTATTTTTTTTATTGATTTAAACATTTATTCTTTTTTTGGTTTGAGTTTTAATTCAAATTCGTTTGCGACTAATTCAATCACATCGTCATAAGTGTGGAAAATATAATGTTCGTGTGAATCTTTTAATTTAAAATTCTGTGAGCTTTTTACGAATCCATTTAATTTGTCAGAGTCAATAACCTTTTCAAAACTGGAACTATATTCTGTGTTTGAAAAAAAGTCTAATTCTGTTATTTTAAATTCCAAAATTCCTTTGAATGTTAACTCGTATGAAATCCATTTTTCGCTTTTAACATTTTCACAGAGCGAACCATTAAAATCTCCAATCAGTTTTACAGAATTAGTTCCGTCAAATTCAATTCCGTCCAAAAAGATTGCATCCCTTCCCCAAATTTTGCCTAATTCCTCTATTATTATTGGTTCGTTCATATTTTTCTCAAAATGACACACAACGGTTTGGCTATGCGCAGTGCGGAGTTTGAAAGCGGAGCTTTGGCGGGCTAAAAGCACCGAACTATCACCTAACTCCTCAGCCCGCATTGCGTATAGGTTTTGTTGTGTGCAGTTTTTCATTTTAAGTATTCTTCTATCTCTTTTTCATTCAAATCGATTCCTTTGAAATATCCTCTGTATGCGTTTTCAGGCACAGACAGTTCCCAAAGCTTTCCGTCAGATTTACATTTATAAATGAAACCTCCTTCCCATTCCTGTGCGCCATACTGATAAAATAGGAATTTCACTTTTGGCTTTGGTTCATAATGTGAAGTAGCTCCAATTGGCACAAATTCAGAGGTCATTTTGGTTTCGAACTCTTGAAACTCCATCTCAGAATGAAAAAGGTCGTGCCAATACTTGTCGCAAATAGAATTATGTCGGACAAATGAACGAGTGTTGTGATAATAGCTAGTCTTATCATCAGGTACAAATAACGAAACAAACCAAAGAATAGGCTGAATCAACAGTCCGAGAATGAATATTAATATTATTCCAATTGTCTTAATTAGGTTCATTTTTTAATTGCACACAACTCGTTTATATCCGCAATTTAGCCCAATTTATACGCATAACCTTTCCTTTTGGAGGGATATAACCTACTTTTCATCGAAAAAAATGTATTTTCACTATCCCAAATTTTAGCCCATAATGGAAGGTTATCCGCAACTTAACAAGTTTAGCACAATAATGGAGCTAAAGGGCTATAGCCCCAATACCATTTCAGCCTACGTTTCATCTTTAAAGCTCTTTCGTGTCCAAACCAAGGTTAAGTATTGGAATTCATTGTCCAATAAGGACATCATCAATGCTTGTTTCGGGTTTTTTGTAAAAAAGAAAATGTCCTATGCCTCACAAAAGCAAATGCTTGGAAGTTTGCGCCTTTTCTATAGAACAATGTTTGACAGGGAAATACCTTTGGATAATCTTAGGCCTACAAGGAAAGCATATAAACTGCCAGTGGTTCTTTCGCAAAACGAGGTTCAGCAAATGTTAAAAAGAACGGTCAATTTAAAGCATAAGGCAATGCTCTCTGTTTTATATGGACTGGGGTTAAGGAGTGGAGAGCTTTTGAACCTCAAAATTTATCATCTGGATGGTGAGCGCAATACAATCACCCTGTTCAACGCAAAGGGTAAAAAGGACAGGCAGGTTATGTTTCCTGTATCGCTTAAAAAACTGTTGCGACAGTACTATATTGAGTTCAGGCCCAGAACCTATCTTTTTGAAGGTCAAAATGGAAATCAATATACAGCAAGTAGTTTGTTGAGCGTGGTAAAATTAGCCGCTAAAAAAGCCGGGATAAACAAAAAGGTCACTGTACACACTTTACGGCATAGTTTTGCTACCCATTTAATGGAAAATGGTACAGATATTCGAATTATTCAAGCCCTTTTGGGGCATAATTCAATTAAGACAACCATGATCTATACCCATGTAAGTAATTCGCACATCAAATCCATCAAAAGTCCACTTGAAAATCTTATCCTTTAACAGGATATGGAAGATCACAAATATGGGATAAGGGCACTTCCAAAGCTTGGCTTATTCTAAAGAGCGTATGTATGGTGGCGTTGGTTCTTCCTTTTTCAATTCGGGAGATGTTCGTTGTATCAATTTGAGCTTCAATTTTTCCCACCAAGTCTACTTGCGTCCAGCCTTTTTCTTGTCGAATCCGTTTTACATTTCCACCAATAATTTTCAGCATTTCGGATTTTTCCATACTTGTCATATTTGACAAGTCAAGAAAAGCTTTATATTAGCTGTAGTTAATGCCATATATGACAAGTTTTATGAAATACAAACCATTAACCAAATCCCAAAAGAAACAGCTCTCCCATTTTATTAAAGAAGGCTATGGCTCCCCACAGGAGTTTGCCAAGGTACTGGACCGTAACCTGGAAATGCTCTTTTATATAGAGGAAGAAGTATTTACCCCGCGCGAAGTACAAAGTGTGGTCTCGGCGCTAAGGGGCATTGTAACCATCCTTAGAATGCGGGAAATTGAAAATTGAAAATGCAAAATTGAACTTGAGTTTGAGTTTGCACTTGAACTTCAACAATGGAATTTGGTATTTGGAGCTTGGCTCTTGGCTCTTGCAATTTGGTATTCGCCCATCACAAATGGCCTAGAAAACATTAAGATTGCCATAGATCCGCTCTTCCAAATCCTTGCGCACCCCCGCTTGCTGCGCATAGGTTTTCCAGGATTTTACAACCGCATTGATTTCCTCCAGGATACTTTTTCCCCTTTTAAGGTTGTTATCCTTGGCAATGGTCAAGAGGTCTTCCTTGGTGATGTCCAAACGCTTTCCATTTACACTCAGGGTCTGTTTGTTTACCCAGTGGTTGGTGGGGTCAAAGGAAAAGCAAAGATCGTAGGCCGGGGCCAGTCGCCATTCCCCATCTTTTTTTAAGATAAAGGAAAAATTCTTGGTGTGATCATCATAGTTGGTGGCCAAAACGTTAAAGGCCATTCTTCGGAACATTTGCTCCGCCTCTGGGTAGGTCAACCGCAATATGCGCATAGTTTGGAACAGCTGTTCATAGCTGTAGCCGTACATATCGTTAAAATCGTAGTGTTGTACCCCGCACAGCGATTGGATATGGTGTCGGGTGTTGCCCTCACGATCAAAACGCTGGGTCATAAAATGCGCCCTTCCGTTTTCTTGCAGCAATTGGCATTCGCTCATTTCAATACCGCAATCCTGGGCCATAAGATAATAGGCGTATTCCACGCGCCCCCAACCCGAGCTTTCGCCAAACTGGTCTCCGCTTACTCCATCCAGTTTAAGCAACCAATGTTCAAAACCTTTGGGCACATTGCCCTGTCCGGACCGTACCTCCCCAGTTTTTGGGTTATAGGCAATTACCGCCTTGGGGCGGGCACCCCCGGCTGAGGTCCCTATTTTTAGGATATCCATCATGGCCTTTTCGTCATCCTTGTTCAGTTGGGTCAAAAAGGTTTCGCGTTCGTTCAGCATTTTTTGGGCCACCTCCACTAGGCTGTCCAGTTCCAGGGCGTAGGTGTAGGCCCCGGTTTTAATTCGAGTAGGCTCAAACTCTAGCGCACCCATGCCCCTTGTGCCTATAAAGCATAGCTTTTCCACAGGGTTCATGCTGTTTTCGGGCCGCCCTTGCTGCGCAAGCCAGATATTGATCAGCTTGTTTCCGTATTTGTCCGGCAGGGCGTCGGATAGTAGGCCTGGCAATCCCTTAAAAGCGTCTTCAGTTTCGCCGCGGGCTTTCCGCAATTCTGGAAAACTGTGGATTCGGGAGCCTTGATCCAAAGGCATTTTTATGGGAGATAGGTCCCAACCTTTTTGGAGAAACTGGGGATCGTACTGGAAGTACCCCAGTTGTTGGGATTCGTCCCAGCGAATGGCACCCACCAGCTCGTTCCATATTTTAACCTCGGCCACATCTACCATCCTAAATCTTCTTTGTTGGGTTTAGGACTGGATTTACCACTGGCCCTTTGTCTTTGCTGTTTTTTGAGTTTGGCATACGCCAGAGGGCTTATTTCTTCTGAAACTTGAAAGGTATCCAGAACATAAAGACTGTTTAGGGCCCTTAGAATTTGGATGAGGCTCATTAAGGTAACAGGCTCACCATTCTCTATTTTACTGATGGTCCATCGATTGAGCCCAGCTTTATCTGCCAATTGGGCCTGTGAGGTATCTTGCTGCAACCGTAAACGCCTTATATAAAGCCCTAGTTGTTCCACTATGGCAGCGTCTGTCATGTGAGTCCAATTTATGTTGGTATTTTCCATCCTTATGTAAAAAAACCGCTTTAATGTTTGTATTTCCCAACAAAGATACAAAATTATACATAAATTTTCAAATCAAGATGTTGGTAAATACTATCAATATAGGTCTAAAATAGATTTAATGATGGGTTTTACCAACACATAGTAAGTGAAAATGCGATTTGATGAAATAAAATCAAAGCGGTAAAGAAGAAGTTGTTTACCTGTGAATGGTCTGTATCCGGTCCGGCCCTACGGAAACAATTTTGATCGGAACGTTCAATTCTTTTTCCAGAAAGTCGATATACGCGTTTAGGGCAGGAGGAAGGTCTTCCGCTTGGGTCAACTGGGTTAAATCCTTGGCCCAACCTTTCATTTCGGAATAAACGGGTGTTACGTTTTCACTTTCAATATTGTAGGGCAGGTGCTGGATTTCTTCGCCATTATATGTATACGCTGTACAGACCTTTAGTGTTTTAAAACCACTCAAAACATCCGCTTTCATCATCATCAACTCGGTAACCCCGTTGATTTGAACCGCGTATTTTAACGCTACTAAATCCAACCAACCACAACGTCTTGGTCTTCCTGTGGTAGCACCAAATTCGTTGCCCACACGGCCCATGGTCTCTCCGTCCTCGTCAAAAAGCTCGGTAGGGAAGGGGCCACTGCCCACACGGGTGGTGTACGCCTTAAAAATACCCAAAACACGACCAATCTTATTGGGGGCCACCCCCAATCCGGTACAAGCTCCGGCAGCCGTGGTATTACTGGAGGTCACAAAGGGATAGGTTCCAAAATCAATATCCAAAAGGGAGCCTTGGGCACCTTCGGCCAATATTTTCTTGCCCTCGGCCTGCGCTTTGAAGATAAACTCCTCGCTGTCTATAAAAGTGAGCTTTTTAAGCGTATCCACCGCTTCAAAAAACTCAGCTTCCAATTCGGCCAAATCGTATTGGATATCCACATTGTAGAACCCGATCATGGCCTCGTGCTTGTCTGCAAGGGTACGGTATTTCGTTTTCCAGGTATCAAATTCCAAATCCCCGACACGCATCCCGTTACGTCCGGTTTTGTCCATATAGGTAGGACCAATACCCTTAAGGGTAGATCCAATTTTGGCCTTGCCTTTAGCGGTTTCGGAAGCCGCATCCAACAAACGGTGGGTAGGTAAAATCAAATGGGCTTTTCTTGAAATCAGAAGCTTGGAGATAATATCAAGATTGAACTTTTCCAGATTGTCCAGCTCCTTTTTAAAGATTACTGGATCAATGACCACCCCGTTCCCAACAACGTTCACCGCATTTTTATGGAAAATTCCCGATGGAATGGTGTGCAGCACATGTTTTATACCATCAAACTCCAAGGTATGTCCTGCATTTGGACCGCCTTGAAAACGAGCTATAATATCATAATCCTTGGTAAGAACATCAACAATCTTTCCTTTTCCCTCGTCTCCCCATTGGAGTCCAAGCAATAAATCTACCATGAAATAGGTGGGTTAGTCAGTTAGGTTTTCTTCTTTGTTTCTGGTTCCGTAGAAATATAGAGAATGGTTGTTGATCTTGATGTCAAAAACCTCCTCAATGGTTTTTTTGATGGATTGGATTCGCGGGTCACAAAATTCAACAACTTCCCCTGTATCTGTTAAAATAACATGGTCGTGCTGGCGATCAAAATAGGACTTTTCGTATTGGGCCTGGTTTTTCCCAAACTGATGCTTGCGTACCAATTTGCAGTCCAATAGCAACTCAATGGTGTTGTAAAGGGTAGCTCGACTTACCCGATAGTTTTTGGTCTTCATTTTAATGTAGAGGGATTCCACATCAAAATGATCGTCACTATCATAGATTTCCTGAAGTATTGCGTAGCGCTCAGGTGTTTTTCGATGCCCTTTTTCCTCCAAAAAGGAAGTGAACACATTTTTTACAATTTCCTGGTTTTTATCGTTGCCCATAGCGTCTCACCAATGCTAAATGACAAAGGTACAGCTAAAAATTAAATTCTGGATACTTTGTCTATCCCCTCCACCTGTTTCAGGTGGTTGACCAATTTTTTAAGGATGTTGTTGTTTTTCACGACCAAGGTAATCTGACCCGTAAAAGTACCGCCATCAGCACTAAAGTTCAGGTTGCGCATATTCACGTGCAGGTTATCCGAGATGATGTTGGTAATCTCGTTTACCAATCCCAGATTGTCAATCCCCGTGATTCGGATGTCAGCCGTAAACTCTTCTTGCGAGGAATCTATCCATTTGGCCGACATGATCCGGTACGCATAATTGGATTGAAGCGAAATGGCATTGGGACAGCTTTTGGTGTGCACTTTTATGCCATCGTTTACGCTTAAAAATCCAAAAACGTCATCTCCCGGAATGGGATTACAGCATTGTGACAGTTTGTAGGGCAATTTTTCCTCTTCCTTGCCAAATACGAGCATATCGTACTTGGTGGTTATTTCATCCTTGTTCACATCCTTGGGAGTAGGGCTCCTTCGGATTTTGTTTTTGAAGAAATTCAAAAAAGCGTTGTGATAGGAAGATGCAAAGTCCTTGATGCGCTCATTGTCTATGACCCCAATTCCTACGCGATAAAAAAGGTCTAGACTGGTTTTTAGCTTAAAATAGGTCACCAATTTGTTCACGGTGTCCTCGTTCAAGTTGATTTTTTGGGATTTTAGCTTTCGTCTAAGCACTTCTTTCCCATCTGCCGCAATGCTCTTCTTTTCCTCACTTAAGGACGATTTGATCTTGGATCGCGCACGGGCCGTTTGGGCATAATCCAACCAACTTTGGTTAGGTTTGGCGCTTTCAGAGGTTATGATTTCCACCTGATCCCCACTTTGAAGCGTAGATCCCAGGGGAACCAATTTCCCATTCACCCGGGCACCTCGGGTCTTCATCCCTATTTCCGTATGGATGTGGAAGGCAAAATCCAAAGGGGTGGAACCCTTGGGCATGGATTTTAAATCCCCTTTTGGGGTAAATACAAAAATCTCCTTGGAATACAGATTAAGCTTGAATTCCTCCACAAAATCCACAGCATTTCCATTCGAGCCTTCAAGCGCTTTCTGTAAGCGGTTGAGCCAATCCTCAATACCTTGTTCTTTTTGTTCCCCATGCTTGTACTTAAAGTGGGCCGCGTACCCTTTTTCGGCAATCTCGTGCATGCGTTCACTTCTGATCTGGACCTCTACCCATTTTCCTTTGGGCCCCATCACCGTAATGTGCAAGGCTTCATAACCAGTTGATTTTGGAGAAGTGATCCAATCGCGCAAACGAATGGGGTTGGGTGTGAAGTGGTCCGTAACAATGGAATAAATTTTCCAAGCCAGGAACTTTTCATTTTTTCGGTCGGATTTATAGATGATCCGAATGGCAAACTTGTCGTAGACCTCATCAAAAGATACGTTTTGGGCCTTCATCTTTCTCCGAATGGAGAAGATGGACTTCATCCGCCCCTTCACATCATAGTTCAAACCTTCCTTATCCAGGGAGTTTCTGATAACGTTTGTAAAATCATCAATATAGGCCTGCTGCTCTTCCTCTGTGTCCTCAATCTTGGCTTGAATATCGTTGTAGACCTCAGGTTCGGTATATTTTAAACTGAGGTCTTCCAGATGGGTCTTTATGTTATAGAGCCCAATCCTGTGGGCCAGGGGAGCGTAAATGTACAGGGTCTCCGAGGCAATTTTAACCTGTTTGTGCTCGGGCATGGAGTCCATGGTGAGCATATTGTGGTACCGGTCTGCAATTTTGATGATAATCACACGGACATCATCATGCAGGGTCAGCAGCATTTTTCTAAAGTTTTCTGCTTGCTGACTGATGTCTTTGTCCTTCTTGAGGTGTGCTATCTTGGTCAGTCCATCCACGATACGGGCGACGGTTTCCCCGAACATACGTTCAATGTCGTCCAAGGTATAGGGCGTATCTTCTACCACATCATGTAAAAGGGCAGAAGCAATGGAAACTGCGTCCAGCCCAATTTTGGAAGCTACAATTTTGGCTACGGCTATAGGATGGAAAATATAGGCCTCTCCCGACTTTCTACGTTGATCTTTGTGGGCGTCCACGGCAACGTCAAAAGCGGAGCGTATCAATTTCTTGTCCGCAGCGGTCAAGGTTTGATAACTGATACGAAGCAATTCCTTGTACTGCTTCGCGATCTCCTTGTTCTCTTTTTCTATAGCAGCCTCCGTCATATTAAATTAAAGTTAGCACAATCTTAATAGCTAACCAACAAAAATTATGCCTTTAAGTTTCTAATCCGTTCAATTAGAGGAGGGTGGGAATAATGCACAAACACGTACGCTGGATGGGGCGTGAGGTTGCTTAAATTGTTTTTGGAAAGCTTTTTTAAGGAGGTGACCAGCGGTGTAGCTGCAAATGTCATTTTGGCATAGTTATCTGCCTGAAACTCAAACTTTCTGGACAAATAGTTCATAGCCAATCCTGTAATTTCCGAGATGGGGCTATAGAGCAGCACAAAGCCGATCAAGCCAGCATGAAAACTTGGGGTTGACACCCCAATGGCCAATGAAATTTGAGGGTTATTGATGAAAAGGGATAAAATGAACAAGGTCAAACCGGTCAATAACAAGGAAACCACCAAATTGAAAATAACGTGCTTGCGTTTGTAATGACCGACCTCATGGGCCAACACGGCCACGATCTCTTCCTCGCTCAAATCATTGATCAAGGTGTCGAACAAGGTAATCCGCTTTTCCCGCCCAAATCCGCTAAAATAGGCATTCGCCTTGGTTGACCGTTTGGAACCATCGATCACAAAAATGTTTTGAAGTTCAAACCCCACATGCTTGGCATAGCGTTCTATGGCTTCTTTTAGACTTCCTTCCGAGAGTGGGGTCTGTTTATTGAACAAAGGCACAATTAGTTTGCTATAGAACAAGTTCATGAACAGAATGACCACAGCAGCCATAATCCATGTGTACAACCAAAAATTGGGGCCTGTCCACTGATAAAACAAAATGAACAGGGATAGGATGCCCCCTCCAAAAATAGCTGTGAGCGCCCCGGCTTTAAGCTTGTCCAGGAAAAAGAGCTTTTTGGTGGTTTTATTAAAACCATACTGCTCTTCGATCACAAAAGTTTGATAGTAAGAAAATGGCGCACTTAGAATGCTGCTCCCCACTACAATCAGACCAAAGAACACCAAGGCCATGACAATGGGATTGTCCGATATGGAACGTGTTAGTTGGTCCAACCACTCAAATCCGTTCAACAATAAAAAAACCAAGGTCACCAATAAGGAAAACCCGTCTGATAAACTGCCAAATCTATAATTGGTTCGCTTATATTGCTGGGATTTTTGGTACTCCTCCCCATCAAAAACATCTTGGAGTTCTTCTGGAACTTCAGATTCAAATCTCTTGGCATTCAAGTATTCCAAAAGTTGATGGATAAGGTATTGCACCACCAAAATGAAGATGATGACATAAAACAGTGTAGTTTTTTCCATAGGCTAGTATCCGCGTTGCCGCTTGGCTTCAAATATAAGTATTGCCGCGGACACGGAAACGTTCATGGAGTCAATTTCGCCTTGCATGGGAATTATAATGTTTTGGTCCGAATGCTGGAGCCATGTATCGGACAAACCGGTAGCCTCGGTTCCAACCACAATGGCCGACGCATCCTCAAAATTACATTCCACATAGTTCTTGGAGGCCGTAAGTGCTGCACAGAAAATGGAAATGTTCTTCTTCTTCAAAAACTCCAGAATTTCCGTGGAGTTCCCCAAGCCAATTTGGGTGGTAAACACGCATCCTACGCTGGATCGGATAATGTTGGGATTATAAAGGTCGGAGCGGGGATTGGCAATCAATACAGCATCGATATTCGCTGCATCCGCAGTACGCAACAAGGCACCAATGTTCCCTGGTTTTTCGGGAGCTTCAGCAACTAAAACCAAAGGCCTTGAGTTTTTAAACTGCAGATTTTCCAGTAGATGCCCCTTACTCTCAACAACCGCTAAAACCCCCTCGGTTGTCCCTCTATGGGCCAGTTTTTCGTAAACTGATTTGGAAAGTTGGATGTATTCGATGGTTGGATTTCTGGATATCGGATGGCTAGAAAAATCGGAAGCAATTTCGGGGTTGTACAGTAGTGTTTTTATCGTATAACCACCCTTTTGGGCCAGCTCAATTTCGCGAACTCCCTCCACTACAAAAAGGCCTGTTTTCTTTCGTTCCCGGGATTTTTCCTTTAGGAGCAGTACCTTCTTTATCAAAGGATTTTGGGTACTACTGATGGATTTGACTTCGTTCACCCCACAAAAATACATATTCTTGTAATCTCATCGGATAGCTTCCGACCAAGCATGAAATTGACCAAAAATAGAAAATGAAAAGAATAGTTCTCTTGGCAATGATTCTAATTGTTGCCTCCTGTAAACCGACTTCAAAAGAAGAAAAAAGTGTTGAAAATGTGCATGTTGAAACTGAAGTTACTACTTCGAAGTACCCTAAAATACTTGATGCTGTTTTTACTGCCCATGGTGGCTTAAAGACATGGAAAGCCCAACGCACATTGACCTTTGAAATGCCCAAAAGCGAATCAAGTGAAACGCATACCGTAGATTTATGGTCGCGCAAAGATCGTGTGGATACCCCGAACTTATCCATGGGTTCTGATGGCAGCCAGGTTTGGCTGTTAGATCCTGATAAAAGCTACGAGGGGGATCCCGTGTTTTACCACAATCTTATGTTTTACTTCTATGCCATGCCTTTTGTTTTGGCGGATGACGGTATAGTTTATCATGAAACGGATGATTTGGTGTATGAACAAAAAAGTTACCCTGGAATCCGTATTGCCTATAATTCAGGTGTGGGAACCTCGCCCAAGGATGAATATTTTATCCATATGGACCCTGATACTGGTCAAATGGCTTGGTTGGGGTATACCGTGACTTATAGAACGGGGGAAATATCAGAAAACGTTAAGTGGATTCGATATGATGATTGGCAGAACGTAGAAGGGCTGGTCCTTCCTAAATCCATTACATGGTATAACTATGAGGGCCCCAAAATTCTCGATGCCCGAAGTACGGTTAATTTTGAAAACGTGAGCTTGGCTAAAGAGGCAAAACCCAACGACTTTTATGCGAAACCGGAGCAGTCCGTTGTTGTGGAACCCAAGAAGTATGACTAGCAAGCTTAGACTTAAAATCCGTATTTGCTATGGTAGCTGATCAGTAAGCCTACCACGGAATTATAGCTCTCAATTCCCTCCTCTTGATTATTGACTTTGAGGAAGGTGTTGAAGATAGATTTGAAAACGGGTTCCAGGGGATTTTCATAGCGCTCCCAAAACTCACGGACTTCTTTGTAATTTTTTTTGACTCCAGGATTTAATCCTGATGCCAATTGCTTGAAAGTGTCCTCATCTTTTCGGGCCAAATCGGATAGACAATAGCCCAAGGCATGCGAATATGCCGTATACTTAAAATAGGAATCTTCGTTTTTAGCCGAAACCAAAAAACCAATGAAATTGGTGGCATCCTCGGCTGAATATCCCAATTGATGACCTATCTCATGTCCACTTACCGTTGGCATTCGATATATGGGAGTGATCCCATTCACCTGCGCCTCGTTGGAAAAAGGATTGAGGTAACCCCCATAGCCCATATAACTTAGCGGAATACTGAATATGGAAGATTTGATGCTTTTGCTTTTATATTCAAGATAGGGGTACTCGTTCTTTAATTGGTCATAACCTTTTTGGGTCATATCAAACACTTCCTTGCGGTCATAGGGAACTTTTACAGCGGTTATGCTATCCCCTGTAATCTGTTCTTGAAAGTGGTTGGATTGGTCAATCAGATACTGCGTGAAGTCCACCAACTGGTCTTGGGTGTATTCCCTTTCAATGCCCAGTTTCCAAGTAATAGGTTGTCTGTAGTAATTCATTCCCCAAAGCAGATGAAATACAAAATATACTATGGATAGAACCACTACGATATCCTTTAGGAAAAGCAGGGGCTTCTGCCTAATGTTCTTCCAATTTCGGTAGAGATATCTTATGACCAGAACAATGAGGGTCAGATACAGGAGGTCACCAAAAGAGAAAGGAATCCAACCAAATAGTAGTCGTAGGAACCTGGAAATAGGTGGATAAATACCCTCGCTATAATAGCGCTCAACCCAATTGGGATAACTTCCAATCCACTTGACCAAAATAATTTGAAGGGGTAGGGCAAGGGCAATAAAAGTTTTGACTTTGGGTCGCATAGCGTTCGGATACGAGAAACAAGGCCTCTAAACTACTTCTAAATTTTTAGAATTTATATTGAGGGGAGGAGTCTTAACAAAGCTTTGTGCAAAAACAAAAAAAGCCGAACATAGGTTCGGCTTGGTTCAATAGTATTAAAGCTATTATTCCTGGATTCCGGTAATCTCCAAGTCAAAAATCAAATCGGAATTAGGTGGGATGGGACCACCGCCTTGGGCGCCATATCCTAAATGTGGTGGGATAAACACACGTATTTTATCACCCACTTTCATAGTCTGCAACCCTTCTTTGAATCCTGGAATTAGTCTGGCTTCAGGGCTATAATCCATAGGAGTTGGGAAATAACCACCACCTTGCTTCCTTCTTAAGTCAAACTTGTTGAATTTGGTGGCTATTTCTTCATAATTGCTATCAAACAAAAGTCCGCTGGGTAACCATCCCGCATACATCACCAACACCTTTTGTCCAACTTTAGGTTGCTCTCCGTCCCCTTGGGTCAAGGACAGAATTTTAAGTCCCGAAGGCAGTTCCTCGGCTTGCGCTTTTTGACTTTCAAATTCAGCGGCGTAATCAGCCTTCATTTTTTCAAAAGCGGCTACTGCAGCTTCTTCCTCGGCAAAATAATCCGTCATGATTTGAACAGCATCGAAGTTTTTGGCTTCCTTGCCATTGCGTACAATTTCCACCTTGTTCATCACTACATCGTCATTGGGTTTGTTGCTTTGCGGAGCCACGGCCACATTGGCTATGGTATCCACCACGTCAATTCCACTTACCACCTCACCAAATACGGTATGTCTGCCATCCAGCCACGGGGTTTCTTTATGCGTTATAAAAAACTGACTCCCGTTGGTCTTTGGGCCTGAGTTGGCCATGGACAGAATTCCCTTTTTAGAATGCTTAAGAGAGTCGTTGAATTCATCCTTGAACTTGTATCCAGGATTACCCCGACCGGTTCCCATGGGGTCACCGCCCTGAATCATAAAATCTTTCATGACCCTATGGAAAATCAAGCCATCATAGAATTTTTTGTTTTTTAGACTATCGGACACAAAGGGACTATTTCCTTCTGCCAAAGAAACAAAATTGGCCACGGTAACAGGGGTCTTCTCATGCTCCAATTTTACAATGATATCTCCTTTGTTGGTTTGGATATCAGCAAAAATGCCATCTCCCAAATCGGTATACTTGCTGGATTTGCAGGCAAGCAAAACCATGGAAAATAGCGTCATTAATACTAGGGATCGTTTCATGGTATTATGGTTTTAGATTTAGACTATCTTGATTAATAATGATTGTATGTAATTCTATGGTCGACTTCAAGGGGGTTCTTGGGCCTATTCTGTCACCATCGCCATGATAGCCATAGGCCTGCAGGGATGGAAATATGAAGGTCGCCTTTTCATTGATTTTGAGCAGTTTCACCGCATTTTGAAGTCCAGTGAACAATTGTTCTTTGTCCACTACGTAAGATGTTGGTCCAATTTCCTGGGCCGTATAAATCGTATCGTTGTCCAAACTACGCAAATCATACGAAAACAGAATCTGGTCATTGGTTTTGGGCAAATATCGCGAGCTGTCATTTTTGGCATCAAAATAGTACCAAAACCCACTGGGGCTAGCCATATACTCATGCAGCGAATCCCTTTCAATAATTTTCTGGATGATGGTTTCTTCTTGGGCCAAAAGGGTCTTGTTCCGCTCCACAGATTCCTTAAAAAAACTACCGGATTTTACTTTAACGGGCTTTCGCGGTTCTGGACCACCACAGCTCATTAAAACTAAAATCAATATGGAAGACCAAATTGCTTTCATGGGTTTAATTCCTTTCGGTAAGTCTTTAGAATCAAGTTGAATTTATCAATGGTTTCCTCCATACTTAGCTCACTGCGCCCTCCGGCTGCATTGTCATGCCCTCCTCCGTGAAAATGCTCTCGGGCAAATTGGTTCACGGAGAAATCCCCTATAGATCGGAACGAGATTTTGATGATACCCTCTTCCTTGTTTTCGATAAAGATGGCGGCAAAATTGATTCCTTCAAGGGTAAGCCCGTAGTTCACGAACCCCTCAGTGTCCCCTTTTTTGAAATCGTATTGATCCAACTCTTCCTGGCTAAGGGTGATATAGGCGGTTTTTAATTCCGGGAGAATGACCATATTACGCAAGGCCGCGCCCAACAAATGTAAGCGGGAGGGGGAGTTGGTATCAAAAACCTTCTGGTGGATCTCCATATTGGACGCCCCTTTGTCCATAAGATCTGCCACCACCCTGTGCGTTCTACTGGAGGTGGTGCGATACTTAAACGAACCGGTGTCTGTCATGATTCCAGTATACAAATTGGTCGCAATTTCTGGCGTAATGCTGTCCAATGCTCCCAAAAATTCTATAAAATTATACACCATCTCACAAGTGGAACTCATGTTCACATCCGAATAAGTAACCTTAGCGTAGCCATTGGGTTGTTGATGGTGATCGATCATTATGAAATCAGCATTCTTTTCCTTTAAAGGAGTTTCCAACTGCCCAGTACGGGATAAATCGTTAAAATCCAAAGTAAAGACTACCGTAGCCTCTTCAAGAACCTTTTTGGCCTGACTGTTTTCCCTTTCATAATTTAAAATGCTGTCACAACCGGGCATCCATTTTAGAAATTTAGGAAAATCGTTGGGTGCCACCACTGTGGCCTTATGACCTTTGTCCTTCAGAAAAAAACAAAGGGCCAAACAGGAGCCAATGGCATCTCCATCAGGATTTTTATGGGGTATAATTGCGATGTTTTGGGGCTGGGAAAGAATCGACTTAACGGTCGTGATATCCTCTAAATTCATGCGCCCAAAGATACAATAATATAATATAGAGGTATGCTATGATGCTTTATTTTTGTCCCAGTTCAAATTAATAGTATGATCCGCTTCCTTTCGTTTTTTTTGTGCTCAATCGCCCTCATCGCATGCAAATCAAAGCAAGAATCCACACCAAGCTCAGAAAGTCCTGATGCAAATGCCAACCCCATTTTTAGAATTGCTTTTGGTTCCTGTAACAAACAAGATATGGACAACCCTTTTTGGGGCGATATCTTGGACTTAGACCCCCAACTTTGGATTTGGGGCGGAGATAATATTTATGCGGATACTGACGATATGGGACTTTTGAAATTGATGTATGATAAACAAAACCAGGTTGAGGGATATGCTTTATTGAAGTCCAAAATTCCTGTGATTGGAACCTGGGACGATCATGATTATGGCCTAAATGATGGAGGGGAGGAGTTTACCATGAAAGATGGAAGCCAAGAACAGTTTTTAGACTTTATGGAGGTGGCTCCAGATAGTGGAAGACGGACAAGGAAGGGAATCTATGCTGCGCATACCTATGAAATTCCTGCTGGTAAAGTAAAAGTAATGGTTTTGGACACCCGCTATTTTAGAAGTAGGCTGGAGAAAGATCCAAATCCTGAAAGAAGATATATGCCCAATATAAAGGATGATGCTACCATTTTGGGGGATGCCCAATGGAAATGGCTTCAAAACGAATTGCAATCAACAGATGCAGATTTCAATTTGATTGTTACCAGCATTCAATTTTTATCCAGGGAACATGGATTTGAAGGTTGGGGCAATTTTCCAAAGGAAATTGAAAAGATGAACCAACTCATATCCAATTCCAAGGCCAAAGGAGTTATGATTTTGTCTGGTGATCGACATATATCCGAGTTTTCCAAAACCCAGTTGGAAAGCATGTCGTATCCGTTGATTGACTTTACGAGTAGTGGTCTTACCCATTCCTATTCCAATTTTGAATCAGAGCCCAACCGTTTTCGTGTGGGTTCGGTAACGTCGGTGCCCAGTTTTGGGATAATTGAGTTAAACCTAGTGACCCGGGAGGCCAAGCTTAGAATAATGGGTGAAAATGGTTTGGTACATCAAGAAATAAAACAGCAGTATTAAATCTTGCCCGTTGGTTGAAAAAGCGTAAGTTTGCGCAAAATTTTAGAAAATAATGGGAAATAGAACGTTTACCATGATCAAGCCAGATGCCGTTGAAAATGGGCATATTGGTGCTATATTGGAAAAGATTACCGGGGCTGGCTTCAAAATTGTGGCCATGAAATACACCCAGTTGAGCAAAAGAGATGCGCAAGAATTTTACGCAATCCATAAAGAACGACCTTTCTTTGGAGAATTGGTGGAATTCATGACTCGCGGGCCAATTGTTGCCGCAATTTTGGAAAAGGATAATGCTGTGGATGATTTTCGTGCGTTGATTGGGGCGACCAATCCGGCAGAAGCTGCAGAGGGAACTATCCGTAAATTGTATGCAACCAGTATTGGTGAAAATGCCGTTCATGGTTCGGATAGTGATGAAAATGCAGCTATTGAAGGCGCTTTTCACTTTTCAGGAAGAGAAGTATTCTAAATAGCAGAACGATTATACATGGAAAGCCACTCTTTTTGGGTGGCTTTTTTAGTTGGAAAAAAGAAGAAGTTCCTCCTTTTTTCCCGGGGGCATCACCGTACCTACTTCCATAAGTCCAATTTTAAGAAGAAGATTTCTGGATTTAATATTGGATGGGGTGGTGATACCTAGAATAGATTTCAACTTTAGATTTTGCTTGGCATGTTCCATCAAGGCTGCGCAAGCTTCAAAAGTGTATCCAAATCCTTCAAAAGCTGGCAGGGTGGCAAACCCAATATCCGGATGGTCTAAATAATCACGTTGCAAGAACCCACAGAGACCAATAGGAATCAAGGATTCCTTCAAAATTACTACGTAAAGCCCAAAACCGTGATGGTTGTAAGAGTGCCGTAAACTCATTTCTATATAGTTTATGGCCTGTTTTTCGGTCTTTACCCCTCTGTCCCCAATAAACTCCAACCAGTTGGGACTGTTGAGCAGTTGCAGGATGAATTCGGAATCCGCTGGTTCTGCTTCCTGAATTCGCAATCTTTCCGATTCTACAATTGTTATCATGGATTAGGCAATGATTGCTATTTAACGCAGCACCAATTTTTTGACCAATTCTTTGCCCAGCTCCTCATTGAGCATTGTAATGATCTTGGATTTTCCCAAGCTCAGTTCTTCCCGCAACACGGAGGAGGACAAGGAAACATAAAGGGTTTCGTTTCTTAGTTCTACAGCAGTGGTGTAATTGTTCACCCCATTGCCCATGAGCTTTGCCCAGGCATCCCTGGCATCCACTTTGTCCATGCCTTTTTGAAGCCTGTTTTCCTTGATAAATTCGCTCAAGGCATCCCGAAGGGGCAAATGTGAGTTTTGTCTTTTAGCCATTATTTGGGAATGGATATGGGTTGAAATCGCTTATACGCATATTGTACGCCCTCCTCGTCACGGACGGTAAACGAGAGCGAATCCAATTGGATTAGGGTTTCCTGTCTTTCATCCAGATCATGTTTATAACTGAGGACAAAATACTCCTGACTTTGGATGACTTCAAAAGCTTCCGTTTGATTGGATGTTTGGTAACTTCCATCAAACTTGGGCTGCATTTTTTTTCGATAGCCTTGGGTGCCCTCCAATTGAATGAAATCAATGGTAGGATTGATTCCGTAATCCTTCTGTTCACCATCTGGAAACATCACACTGTTGATTTCCCAATAGCCATTCAAATGCAGAAGTTCTTCCTTGGTAATTGCTGATTCAGCGCATCCCAAGCAAATCAAACCCAATAAAAACAGGATTGGCCACCTCATGTTACAAGGTAAAAATTTTATAGCTCTGCCGAATGTTTTTAACTACATTTTCAGTTCGTTGTGCATGCGTATCACTAATGAACAATTGTCCAAAACTCTCCTTATCTACCAGAGAAACTATTTGGGAAACCCGATGTTCGTCCAACTTGTCAAAAATGTCATCCAAAAGCAGAATAGGTGTCGTTCCAGCTTGCTCCTTTATAAAATGGAATTGAGCCAGTTTTAAGGCAATGAGGAAGGATTTTTGCTGACCTTGGCTCCCAAATTTCTTGATCGGATGCCCCGCAATGGTGAACTGTAGGTCGTCTTTATGAATGCCCACACTGGTGTATTGCAAAACCCGGTCTTTCTCTACCGCTCCTTCCAGCAATTCCAGAAGACTTTTATCACTCAATTGGCTTTCATAGGACAAATTGATTTGTTCGTCCTTTTCTGAAATATGGGCATACTGTTCCTTAAAAATGGGTAGAAATGATGTAATAAAGGCCAATCTTTTTTCATGGATGTTGGTTCCCAACTCGTTAAGTTGACCGTTGTAGATGGATAAGGTGTCGGGATCAAAGGTGTTGTTGGCCACAAAATACTTGAGCAAGGAATTCCGCTGCACCAAAACCTTGTTGTATTTGATCAGGTCTTGCAGATATTGCTTGTCCGATTGCGATATGACCCCATCCATGAATTTCCGTCGGGTATCGCTACCCTCTATGATTAAATCCCGGTCCGAAGGCGAGATGATTACCAAGGGTAAAAACCCAATGTGTTCCGAAAATTTCTCATAGGCTTTCCCATTGCGTTTTATAACCTTTTTCATTCCCCGTTTAAAGCTGCAGATGATTTTTTCTGGACGTTCATCCTTCTCAAATTCTCCTTCAATCACAAAAAAATCAGTGGCGTGTTTAATGTTTTGGGTGGATACCGGGTTAAAATAACTCTTGCCAAAAGCAAGATGATAAATGGCGTCCAGAATGTTGGTCTTTCCAACCCCGTTATCGCCTACCAAACAATTGATTACGGGGTCGAATTCCATGATTTTGGAATCGAAATTCTTGTAATTGACTAAGGATAAATGCTTTAAAAACATGAAAAGCTAGTACAATAATGTGTTTGGGGCCTTAATGGAACCCATAAAAGATTCCAAAAATAACGAATAAATTGCCTTTTGGTTTTGGATAAAAACTTTATTTTTGCGCGATTAATTTAATGAAGAATGGCAACATACAAGAAGCGAGGCTTTAAACCCAAAAATAAGGCTGAAGAAGTATCCATAGACGAAAACAGCACAACGGCAGAGGTGTTTAGCACCTTGGACCAAAGTGCTTCCAAAACCGAGGCTTGGGTACAGAAAAACCAAAATTTCATCTTGGGGGCCATTGGAGTCATTGCCATAGGAGTGTTGGGGTATTTGGGATACAACGAGTTTATCCAAAAGCCTAAGGAAGCCTCTGCTGCCAATGAGCTTTTTTATCCGCAGCAATATTTTGATCAAGCATTGGCCAATGAAACTGCCAAGGATTCTTTGTTTGGATTGGCCTTGAACGGCGCGGAAGGAAAATATGGATTTTTGGATATCATTCAGGAGTATAAGGGGACCAAAGCCGCAAACTTGGCCAAATATTCTGCGGGAATGACCTATTTGAACCTACAACAATATGACGATGCCATAACCCAATTGGAGGATTTTTCTTCTGATGATGCTGTTCTGGGTGCCATGGCCAAGGGTGGAATTGGGGATGCTTTTTCCCAATTGAACCAGAAGGAAGATGCCTTGGATTACTATGAGAAAGCCATTTCACACAGTACCAATGAGTATACCACACCTAGATTTTTGTACAAAGCGGGTGTATTGGCCTTGAATCTTGGCCAAAAAGATAAGGCCATAGGTTTCTTTGAACGAATCAAGGAGGAGTTTGAAGATTCGCAAGAAGCCAACGGCATTGACGTGCTAATTGGGTTGGCCCAAAACTAACAGCATGGCTACTGAAAACAAAAACCTTTCAGTTTACGATAAATCCAAAATCCCAAATGCGAAGTCACTTCGGTTTGGGATTGTTGTTTCGGAATGGAACGAAGCCATTACCGAAGCCCTCTTTCAAGGCGCTTATGATGCCTTAATCGATTGTGGTGCGCAGCAAGAGAACATTCTGCGTTGGAGCGTTCCAGGAAGTTTTGAATTGACTTTTGGCTGTAAAAAAATGCTCACTACGGAACAAGTAGATGCCGTAATTGCTATCGGAAGTGTCATTAGGGGAGAAACCAGCCATTTCGATTTTGTTTGTAGTGCCACGGCACAGGGAATCAAAGACCTCAATATAGCATACGATGTTCCGGTTATCTTTTGTGTGCTAACAGACGATACGCTACAACAGGCGCAGGACCGAAGTGGCGGAAAGCATGGCAACAAGGGTACAGAGGCGGCCATAGCGGCTATTCAGATGGCAGTGCTGGGAGGGTAAGAACCAAGAGTCAAGATTTCTAGAATCAAGACTCTGTCCCAAACTCCAAACTTCAATTATCAATTTTTCACTTTCAATTTTCCATTTTAGTTTAAGCACCAAACACCAAACACCAAACACCAAACACCAAGCACCAAGCACCAAGCACCAAGCATCAAAACTCAGAATCCAACTGTCAGTTCGAGCGCCGTGTCTGCCGACAGGCAGGCAGTCGAGAACGACATCAAATTCTAAACCCCAAACTCCAAACTCCAAATTCCAACAATCCAACAATCCCGTTGGCCCCGAACTTGATTCTTGAGTTTGAACTTGAACTTTGATTTTGAACTTACCAGTGATCTTTTCCCTTGTTAACATTTTTTGGCATACGCTCCAAGCCATGTTTTTCGATTTTAAGTACCTTTGAGGTTACACCGAAAAGGATGCCATGCGAAATTTTCTAAAACTTAGAAAAAACAAGACGTTTGACTACTCGCCGCGTTATTACAAGGGAGAAGGCAGTCCTTATAAAATTGAACATAAACTTGATAAATTCAGAAGTACGGCCCATACACAAAGAGGAATAAAAAACAAGGTGACTTCCGCAATGGATGATTTGAAGACGGAAGGGGACAGAAACCTAAGAATCCGATTCCTAATTATTGTAGCCGTATTAATATTGTTGTTTCTCTACATCATCGACTTTGATTTATCCATATTCCTGAATCCCTAATGGCGGACATCATTAAACTTTTACCAGACCATGTTGCCAATCAAATTGCAGCAGGGGAAGTGGTTCAACGCCCAGCTTCAGTGGTCAAGGAATTGTTGGAAAATGCCATTGATGCAGGAGCTACCTTGATCAAGTTGATCGTAAAGGATGGGGGCAAAGCACTTTTGCAAGTGGTGGACAATGGCAAAGGAATGAGCGAAACGGATGCAAGGCTTTCTTTTGAACGTCATGCCACCTCCAAGATTTCCTCTGCCCAAGATCTGTTTAACCTTCAGACCAAAGGGTTTAGGGGCGAGGCCTTGGCTTCCATCGCTGCTATTGCCCATGTGGATATGCTGACCCGTATTGATGCCATGGACGTGGGAACCCATATTAAAATAGAAGGCAGCAAAGTGGTGTCCCAAGAAGTGGTAGCTACGCCAAAAGGAACTTCCATTTCCGTTAAAAACCTCTTTTTCAACATTCCGGCCCGACGCAATTTCTTGAAATCGAATCAAGTAGAATTAAGACATATTACGGATGAATTCCATAGAGTGGCTTTGGTGCATCCCAATATCGAGTTTCATTTTTACAACAACGGTTCCGAGATTTTTAATCTTCCCATAGTCAATCACAGACAGCGGATAGCCCATGTTTTTGGAAGCAGGATGACAGAGCGATTGGTTCCTGTGGAAGAAGAGACCGAGGTGGTGAATATCTCAGGCTTTATCTGCAAACCCGAATTTGCCAAAAAGAGCAGGGGGGAGCAGTTTTTCTTTGCCAACAATCGATTTATAAAAAGTCCGTATTTACATCATGCGGTGGTCTCTGCTTTTGAGGGACTGATCAAGCCCGATGCTTTTCCAGGCTACTTTATTTATTTGGAAGTGGATCCCAAGTCCATCGATATCAATATACATCCCACCAAAACAGAAGTGAAATTTGATGATGAGCATGCCTTGTACGCCATGCTCCGCTCCACAGTAAAACATAGTTTGGGTCAGTTTAATGTGGCCCCGGTTCTGGATTTTGAGCACGATCCCAATTTGGATACGCCTTACGCCTACAAAGAAAAGGGAGCAGTATTGCCCAAAGTGACCGTGGATGCGGATTTCAACCCTTTTCAGGATAGGGTAAAGACTACTTCCGGCAAACCCGCTTTCCAAAAGCAAAGCACCAAGGGCTGGGAGAATTTGTACCAAGGATTGGACATGGAGGAGACGGGTGGATTCAGCAGTGTTGAAATCGAAACAGATACGGTAGTCCAAGGGGTCATGTATTCCGAAGATGAGATGGAGACCCAGGCGGGAACAACCTTCCAATTGCAGCGGAAATATGTGGTAAGTACCATTAAATCCGGTCTGTTGGTGGTTCATCAGAATCGGGCTCATGAACGTATCCTTTTTGAAAAATTCTTAGGCGAGATTACCGTAAAGGAAGGGGTAAGTCAGCAGTTGCTATTTCCTTTGGAACTTTCATTTTCCAAACAGGATTTAGCGGTATTGAAAGAGGTACAGGAAAGTTTATATAATGTTGGATTTGCCTTTGAGGATTTGGACCAGGAAACTGTAAAAGTGACAGGAGTACCCATAATGGTGTCCGAAAGTGGAATTGGCACGGTATTGGATCGCTTAATTGCGGATTACAAGGAGGGGTACCAGGAAGGTTCCATTTCCCAGGCCGAGTTGCTTGCCGAGGCACTTTCCCGAAATTTGGCGGTAAAGACAGGAGAAGTATTGGACCATGAATCGCAGTTGGCCTTGGTAAACAATCTTTTTGGATGTAAGGAACCCGCATTGAGTCCTAGACAAAAACAAATATATACCATCATCTCCGAAGGGGATATAGATAAAAAATTGAACTAAATGTATAGATTAACGGGGGTAGTAAAACACTTGCTAATCATTAATTTGATTTTGTTTTTGGCAACCCAATTGTATGGGGAACAGATGTATAGACTGCTAGCGCTATGGTTTCCTAGAAATGAAAATTTTCAATTTTGGCAGATTATCTCCCATATGTTTATGCATGGGAACTTTATGCATATCGGTTTTAATATGTTTGCTCTTTGGATGTTTGGTTCACCGGTAGAACAGGTTTTGGGAAAAAATAGATTTTTGTTTGTCTATTTTTCCGCTGGTTTAGGAGCTGTTCTGTTTCAACTTGCATATTACTATTTCAATTTCCTCCCTATACAAGAAAGTCTTGTAAATACAGGACTATCAAGTCAAGAAATAGCCAAGATAATGGTATCTAACACAATCACTGATGGACTTACTGAAACACAGATTGTTGCACTAAGATCCGCCTTTACTTCTTACAGGGAGATTTACTTCGCTAGTATGGTTGGTGCTTCAGGATGTATCATGGGAATTTTGGCAGCATTTGGCATGATGAACCCTGAAGCAAGGCTTATGCTTATTTTCTTACCGATACCAATAAAAGCGAAATATTTTATTCCTGGAATAATCATATTGGACATAATATCTGCAATAACAGGACAATCCTTTTTTAGTCCAAGTAATACAGCCTACATGGCACACGTTGGAGGAGCGGTTGTAGGTTTTTTGGTAATGTGGTACTGGAAAAAGAATCAGTTCAACCAAAACCGATGGGATTAAAACATGGCTAGTGGGGGACTAAAATATTATATGGCTCGGCTTAACATAGCAGAAAAACTGATTGGGATCAATGTGCTTGTGTTTATTGCTTCCGGTTTGTTGGCCGTGCTTTTTGGCGTTCCCAAGGACGCTGTACTCAATTGGTTCGAACTCCCTGAAGACATCAACGAGTTTATCACCAAGCCTTGGACCTTGGTTACTTACTCCTTTTTCCATGGAAGTTTGGGACATATTTTTTGGAATATGTTGCTGCTCTATTTTTTTGGAAAGATTTTTTTGAACCTTTTTGACAACCAAAGGTTTCTCAACGTGTACTTTCTTGGGGTCATCTTTGGGGGCTTGCTGTTTATGCTGGGGTACAACGTATTCCCTATGTTGCTGTCAACCAATGCCATTTTAATAGGGGCTTCCGCCGGGGTCTCTGCCGTTTTGATTTTTGTTTGCGCATACATTCCTTCGCGTGAAGTACGGATCATATTTTTCAATATTAAACTATGGCAATTGGCCGTTTTTGTGGTATTGAAAGATGTTATCTCCCTGTCCATGGGCAGCAATGTTGGTGGGATGCTTGCACACTTTGGAGGCATTCTGCTGGGTTATGTGTACGCCACTCAACTTTTAAAGGGAAACGATATCGGTTCCGGATTTACCAAACTCTGGAATGGGATAGCCCAACTTTTTAAACCAAGGGAAAAGAAGGGTCCGCTAAAAACAGTTTATAAAAAGAAGGCTGCAAAAAACAAGTCCAAGGTTGACTATGATAAGGCGGCACATCAAAAGAAGATAGACGACATCTTGGATAAAATAAGTAAATCTGGCTACGAGAGTTTGTCCAAGGCCGAAAAGGATTTTTTGTTCAAAGCAGGTAAAGAGGACTGATAAGCTATGGGCAAAATCGCTAAAATCTTTGGAAAGCTCTTTTTCGTTTTCAATATGTTCTTGGCATTCATGCTGCTGTTTTCCAGCTTGATTTCACTTTCTTCTTCAAAAATTTGGACCCCCTTTGCCATATTGAGTATTGCGGTTCCAGTTCTTTTCCTAATCAATGTTTTGTTTTTGGTTTACTGGCTCTTCAAGCGAAAGAAAAAGATGTGGGTTTCCTTGGTCGCTCTCATTGTTAGCTTTTTTACGTTTGGCAGTTTTTACAAGCTGGGAAGTGGGGAGGTCGTCAACTCTGGAGAAGAGCTTAGGGTGATGACATTCAATGTCTGGCGATGGAACAAGAATGGATGGATTAAGAAACCCAATATTGGAGACAGCATTATTGAGTTGATCAATAAAGAAAAACCAGATGTTTTGTGCATCCAGGAGCACACTCGCGTATGGCGAAAGAAATTGGGCCGATATCCTTACAGAACCGAGACACCATATTCCGTGGAGGGTAGAGCCACTCAAGCCATTTTCTCTGTGTTCCCAATAGTTGGAAGCGGATCCCTGGATTTGCCGGGTACAGCAAATAATATTATTTATGCTGATATTGAGCGTAACCAGGATACGATTCGGGTATACAATGTGCACTTGCAATCGTTCAGCATTGTTCCGTCATCGGATGCTTTTTCCGAGGAGAAATCCGAAAGAAATTACAAAAGATTGGTTAGGACGGTAGGTAAACAATTGGACCAAGTAAAGTTTTTCAATGAACACAAAGCGAAAAGTCCTTATAAGTCTTTGGTCTGTGGGGATTTCAACAACACGCAGTTTTCCAACGTCTACCGAACAATCAAAGGCGATATGAGCGATACCTTTTTGGAAAAGGGGAACGGTTTTGGGAGAACGTATAATTTGTTGGGTTTTCCCTTGCGTATTGATTACATCCTAGCGGATGCTTCTTTTGAGGTGTTATCCCATAAAAACTTTGACGAAAAACTGTCCGATCATTATCCCGTTGTGGCCACTCTACGACTCCAGAAAGATCATTAGGCAGTCCAACATATCTGCAATAATATGAATGATCAAGGCCAGGCCAATAAGCCTAGTGGGCCTAAAGAAGGGTAGCATGCAATACACGAGAATGGCCCAATACGAATGCAATAGGTGAAAATTGATACTGCATCGGTTTGGATCAAATATGGGGTTGGCCCATAAATGGTCAATGTCTATCGCAATTCCTGCCAAAAGAATAAGTGAGATTTTTAGTCTGTCCTTTTTAAAACACAGGAAACCTATGAGAAGGGGAACCGCGAAATGCACGCCGTAATGGATGATAAACCTAAGCATCCAAAAAATCCAATGATAGGTTCTGCAAGTAAGGAGTAGCGTTGGTGCCTTCGTTGAAAAGCAAATCCAGAATGCTCAGATTGGACAGGAAGCCGTGACGTTCACCAAACACTTGGGTGTATTCAGGAAATGGATTCGAAATAATGGGTTTTTTGGCATTCACTAGAAAACGCACGTCTTGAAACTCATTGGGGGACATTTCGAAATTTGAGGTTTGCATACTGGTGAATTCAATGCCCAAACAATCGGAAACGACCTGAATCGTGTTTAAGTTAAACTCAAATAAAGACTGTGTCTGCGTTTCAAACAGGGGTTTCAAATCGTCTTCATAAAACTCAAAAAAAGGAGAGGTTCTATATGCAGTTTCCAGGGTGCGCCAATGTTGTTTCAACCAATTGGAAGAATGGTCCAGTTGCACTTCCCGGTACTTTTGTCTTCCTTCATTCCCTCCCACATGTTTTATGGGAATATTGAGCATATGCTTGCCTTGGTCGGTGCAGATGTAGCAACGGTTTCTATAGGTTTGCTTTTGAAAGTTATCATGCGCTTCCCAAACAATATCTTTCTGGGCCAATACCGCAAAGGTGGCTATGCTTGGAAAATAAGAGGGATGTATGAGAGACTTGGACATAATGCGCTGTTGCCCTATATCAAATTAGCATATTTCTAACGTCTAACGTCTAACGTCTAACGTCTAACGTCTTAATCGGATTTCTTTTTTCTTCGTTTGTTGACAAAGTCGAGCACAAATAATCCCAACACCACTGCCACAAAATACCAGCGGTACGAAACTGGCTCCCCACTTCCACCTACGGTTGTAAAAACCCTTTCCCACCGCGGACGCCAGTTAAAAAATCCGTCTTTGAAATTGTCAAAACTCATCCATAGAAACACGGGTTTGCCCACTATATGGTTGGCAGGAACATAACCCCAGGAACGACTGTCCTCCGAGCTGTCCCTGTTATCTCCCATCATCCAATAGTAATCCTGCTTAAAGGTGTAGGAATTGGCTTCTTGGCCATTGATAAATACTTTCTGCCCAGTTACCTTGACATCATTGTTTTCGTAATCCCTGATTATCTTTTTGTAAAGGGGAATGGTGCGATGGTTGATTTCCACAGTGGACCCAGCTTCTGGAAGGTAAATGGGGCCAAAATTATCATTGTTCCAAGGATATAGATTGGGTTTTTGAGGAAACGAACCACCATATTTTCCTTTGGGCTCATTGGTCCTGACCACCGAATCTATTTCTTGGTTACTGCGGAGTTGGGCCACCATTTCATCGGTCATGTTGGCCAGTCGGGATAAAGGCCTTTCCTCGGAAAGTGATAATCTCAATTGTCTTATTACCTCTGTTGGAATTCCCTTCTCATCCGTGATGATTTCAATTTGGCCTTGTGGATTTTTGTAGGCTCCCCGAATATAAGGAGACAGGCCATTGGCTTGGGCCTCACTCAGGGAATTCGCAAAGTACTTTCTGGTATAATCAGCTGCATCTACGGCTTCCAACGCCCTTGTGGAAACACCTTTTTTGGAATAGATGGTATAGAAGTACATTACTTTGGCTCGGTCTGAAAGCTTTAGTTTGGTGCCGTTGACATGTACAAAACCATCAATCACTGCCAAGGAATCACCTGGGGTTCCCACACATCTTTTTACGTAGTTTGATTTCTTATCAATGGGTTTTTTTACCGCTTTTTCCGCTTTAAAAAACTGATATAGCGTATCCGAGGGCAGGCTAAACACTACAATATCGTTCTTCTTCACCGTATTGAAACCTGGTAAACGCATGTACGGCAATTGCAGCTTGTTGATCCATGAGGTTTTGTAGGTCTCGGGATTTACATCTGCCAGATAGGATCGCTTTCTTACCACAGGAAGCGTATCATGGACCATAGGTGCTGCAAGGGTCGTCATGGGAACACGGGCTCCATAATGAAATTTGCTCACAAAAAGGAAATCCCCGATCCGAAGGGTTCGTTCCAAAGACCCCGTAGGAATCACATAAGGCTGGATAAAATAGGTGTGCACAAAGGTGGCCGCTACAATAGCAAAGACAATGGAACTTACCCACTCACCCAAACCTGTTCTGGGTTTTAAGCTTCGATTTTCAATATAGCTTACATCCTCTGCATAGTTGATGTAATAGATATAGAATCCAAGGGTAAGAATAACGGCCCAGGTGTCCAACAGCTTGTTTTTTCCAAAGCTTCGGATTGTTTCTACCCAAACCACAGGGAACATCAATAAATTAATGATGGGAATGAAAAGCAAGGGCACCCACCACCAAGGCCTATTTATGATTTTCATGAGCACTACGCCATTATAAATGGGTATTGCCGCTTCCCAGGCTTTGCGTCCTGCTTTTACATAGAGTTTCCAAGTGCCCAAAAAATGGATGACCTGAATGATCAGAATAAAGATGATCCACTGTGTTCCGTCCATAAAAAAGTTTATTTGTGAGACTTAAAGTCTTGCTAGTTGTTACTTTGTTAAGTGAGATTTAACACATCTTTCATAGAAAAGATACCGGTTTTTCCCTGAATCCATTCTGCCGCAATTACAGCTCCCAAAGCAAATCCCTCCCGGTTGTGGGCGGTATGCTTTATTTCAATATCATCTACTGGGCTGTTGTATGAAATGGTATGTGTGCCTGGAACTTTGCCTTCCCTTTTGGAGGTTATGGGAACGATATGTTCGCCATCCTCCTCCAATTTCCAATCCGTATAATCTGTATTACCAATGATTCCTTCAGCCAAGGTTATGGCCGTTCCACTCGGAGCATCCAATTTTTGCGTATGGTGAATTTCCTCCATCGAAACTTTGTACTGATCTAGACCCTTCATCATTTTGGCCAGATATGCATTCAATTCAAAAAATACATTTACGCCCAGACTGAAATTGGAAGCATAGATGAAAGCACTTCTGTTTGTTTCACATTGAGCCACGGCTTGGTCAAACCGATCCAACCAACCGGTAGTCCCTGATATCACGGGAACCTCATGTTCAAAACAGCTGGTAATATTGCCAAAAGCGGCATCTGGAGTACTAAAATCAATGGCAACATCCATTTTTTTAAAAGGGATGTCTGTGGTATCCACATCTACTCGGGCAACAATGGTATGCCCTCTACCTTGAGCTATTTGCTCTATCATCTTGCCCATTTTACCGTAGCCGAACAATCCAATCTTCATATATCAGAATTTTATGACCAGAGCCATGCCATAATTGGGGTCGTTGGTCAGGGGGTTAAGATCCAAGTAAGGTTTAAAGTCGATAGCCAAGTTCTCGTCCACATTATACTGCTTCAAATGGGCATCTACATTGGCATCAATAATGTTTAAGGCATACATGGCAATGGTGATCAACAAGGCCAGATCCCGATCTCGTTGTGCACGTTCTTGGGCATCCTGCAGGGCTTCCAAGGAGAAATCGGGTCCTTCCCCATCCCCGGTGATGTCAAAAAACTCGTCTTCCAAGCCCACACGTCTTCTTTTAAAAGCATCTCGCGCGCGATTGTATTCTGTATTGTTAAAGGAATACACATAAATTCCAGTACCAATGGCTCCCCACACTATAGGAGCTTTCCAATATCGTTTGTTGTAAATCTGGCCCAAACCAGGTACTATGGCAGAAAAAAAGGCAGCCTTACTGGGCGCCAATGGATTTATTTTTCTCTTTTCATAGGTCACCTCCTCTATGGTAATACCTTTACCTTCAAGGTCTTGTGCCAAGGAATCAATTTCCGAGGGATGCTCTTGGGGCTGATCATCTTGGGCAAAAGAAAAGCTGACAAAAAACAGGCAAGTGCCAAAAAAAAGCAGGTTTTTAATCACCAATCAATAATTTTTTTAAACGCTGGAATTCTTCTTTGGAATGGAAAGGAATTACAATTTTCCCTTTTCCATTGGCCGAGGTACTGATGTCCACTTTGGTAGAAAGGTGGGATTTCAAGGCATCAATTCCTTTGGTTACATAATTGGGAACTTCTTGTGAACTGCTGGTTTTCTTCCCAGAATCGCCTCCATCTTTGGATTCCTTATAGGATTTGACCAAACGCTCTGTTTCCCGAACGGATAAACCATCGGACACGATTTTTTCGTAAATATTGATTTGGTCCTTTTTCTTGTCAATATTGATCAGTGCCCTTCCGTGACCCATGCTCACAAACCCATCCCGCATGCCGGTTTGAATGATGGGATGTAATTTTAGTAGCCGAAGGTAATTGGTAATGGTAGAACGTTTTTTCCCGACCCGATCACTCAACTTTTCCTGGGTCACCTGGATTTCGTCGATTAAGCGTTGGTAGGATAGTGCAATCTCGATAGGGTCCAAATCTTGGCGTTGGATATTCTCCACCAAGGCCATTTCCAAGGATTCCTGGTCATTGGCAATCCGAATATAGGCCGGAATGGTCTCCAAGCCCACCATTTTGGAGGCGCGGAAACGACGCTCCCCTGAAACCAGTTGGAATTTATTGAAATCCAACTTACGGACCGTAATAGGTTGTATAATTCCCAATTCCCGTATGGAACTGGCCAATTCTTTTAGGGTCTCATCATTGAAGTTGGAACGCGGCTGAAAGGGATTAACCTCTATGGATTCAATTTCCAGTTCAACTACATTACCAATAACCTTGTCCGCATTTTTATCGGAAACGGATTGAATGTCATTCTCCGGATCCTTCAATAGAGCGGACAGGCCTCTTCCCAAAGCCTGCTTTTTGGTTGCTTTCGCCATTTAAACTTTCTCCTTGTTTTTCTTCAATATCTCATTGGCCAAGTTCAAGTAATTGGTTGCACCCTTGCTACTCGCATCGTATTTGATGATGCTTTCACCATAGCTTGGGGCTTCACTTAGCCTAACGTTTCTTTGGATAATGGTGTCAAAAACCATATCCGCAAAGTGTTTCTTTACTTCCTCAACTACTTGGTTGGAAAGTCTTAATCGAGAGTCATACATGGTTAGGAGCATGCCCTCTATATCCAAGTCGTTGTTGTGTATTTTTTGTACGCTTTTTACCGTGTTCAATAGCTTTCCAAGTCCTTCCAAGGCAAAATATTCACATTGGATGGGAATCATTACGGAATCAGCTGCCGTAAGTGCATTAAGCGTTAACAATCCCAAAGATGGAGCGCAGTCTATGAGTACAAAATCGTATCGGTCACCCAAACCTTGAAGGGCTTCCTTCAACATATACTCCCTATTGTCCTTGTCCACCAATTCAATTTCGATGGCCACAAGGTCTATGTGTGCTGGAATCAAGTCCACATTTGGGGAATCCGTTTGGACAATTACATCATCCACACCAAGGGTGTGCTCCAATAACTGATATGTTCCCTGTTCAACCCCATCAACATCAATTCCCAAGCCTGAGGTGGCATTGGCCTGAGGGTCTGCATCAATCAACAACACCTTTTTTTCCAGTACACCAAGTGAGGCTGCAAGGTTTACTGTAGTGGTTGTTTTTCCAACACCGCCCTTCTGATTTGCAATAGCAATTATCTTGCCCATTTCATAGTAAGTTAGGTGCTAAAAATACGATTATTTAAGACGCTAAAAAATGTATTTTGTTAACAGAGGGTGAATAACCTTAACATCTTGCGTTAAAGAAAGTTAAAGTTTTAATTGCTAATAAGTTAAGGGGTATTATCCTATTAAAATCTTTAGGATTTCAATAGCGGCATCGCTGATTTTGGTACCGGGTCCAAACACGGCTACGGCCCCATGTTTCATTAGGTGGTCGTAATCTTGTTTGGGGATAACACCACCCACGATGACCATAATGTCTTCCCTACCATGATTTTTAAGTTCTTTGACCACCTCAGGCACCAAGGTCTTATGGCCTCCTGCCAAGGAGGAAATCCCTAGTACATGGACATCATTTTCAACGGCCTGTTTGGCAACTTCGGCGGGTGTTTGGAAGAGGGGTCCAATATCCACATCAAAGCCAAGGTCTGCATAACCTGTTGCCACCACTTTGGCTCCACGATCATGGCCATCCTGCCCCATTTTGGCCACCATAATTCTAGGTCTACGACCTTCTTCCAAGGCAAAGTCATCGGCCATTTGCTTGGCCCGCTCAAAGCTTTCGTCGTTTTTGATTTCTTTGGAATACACTCCGGTAAAGGATTGGATTTTTGCTCGATATCGCCCAAAGGCCTTTTCCATGGCATCACTAATTTCTCCCAAGGTGGCCCTTGCTTTGGCAGCTTCTACGGCTAAAGCTAGCAAATTTTCACGATCACTTTCATTTTGCATGGCTTTTTCCGATGCCATAGAAATACGCTCTAGAGCCAGTTTTACCTCTTCTTCTTTACGTGTTGACCTTAGTTGATCCAATTGGGCAAGCTGTTGTTTTCTTACCTTATCATTGTCCACTTCCAAAATTTGGAGGTCATCCTCATTCTCGAGCTGATATTTGTTCACTCCGATGATGACATCCTGTCCGCTATCTATTCGGGCTTGTTTTTTGGCAGCTGCTTCCTCGATCCGCATTTTGGGTATCCCTGCTTCTATAGCCTTGGTCATTCCGCCTAATTTTTCCACTTCCTGTATCAGTTCCCAAGCTTCGTTTGCTATTTCACTGGTCAGGTTTTCAACCACATGACTTCCGGCCCAGGGATCTACGGTTTTGGTGATATGTGTTTCCTGCTGCAGATATATCTGGGTATTTCTGGCAATCCTTGCCGAAAAATCCGTGGGTAATGCTATGGCTTCATCCAGGGCATTGGTATGTAGGCTTTGTGTGCCTCCAAACGCTGCCGCCATGCCCTCAATGGTGGTGCGTGCCACATTGTTGAAGGGATCTTGCTCGGTCAAACTCCAGCCACTGGTCTGACTATGGGTTCGAAGCATCAAGGATTTTTCATTTTTCGGATTGAAATCCTTGACCAGTTTGGCCCAGAGCATGCGTCCTGCCCGCATTTTGGCGATTTCCGTGAAATGGTTCATCCCAATCCCCCAGAAAAAAGACAGTCGCGGGGCAAAATCATCGATTTTTAACCCAGCCTTTATTCCGGTTCTGATATACTCAATACCATCGGACAAGGTGTACGCCAACTCCATGGCTGCGGGTGCTCCCGCCTCGTGCATATGGTACCCGGAAATACTAATACTGTTAAATCGGGGCATGTTTTGACTGGTGAACTCAAAAATATCGGCCACCAATTGCATGGATGGAGCAGGAGGGTAGATATAAGTGTTCCGCACCATGAACTCCTTGAGGATGTCATTTTGTATGGTCCCGGAAAGCTGCTCCATGGATACCCCCTGTTCCAATGCAGCGACAATATAAAATGCCATAATTGGAATAACCGCTCCGTTCATGGTCATGGATACCGACATTTTATCCAAGGGAATTCCATCAAAAAGCACCTTCATATCCTCAACGCTGTCAATGGCAACTCCTGCTTTGCCCACATCGCCTACCACACGCTCGTTATCGCTATCGTAACCGCGGTGGGTGGGGAGGTCAAACGCAACCGAAAGCCCTTTCTGACCTGCTTCCAAATTCCTTCTATAAAACGCGTTACTTTCCTCAGCTGTGGAGAATCCAGCGTATTGGCGAATGGTCCATGGTCTACGTACGTACATGGTAGAATACGGCCCCCGAAGAAAGGGAGGGATGCCTGCGGCAAAATTAAAATGCTGTTGGGCAGTGATATTGGTATTTGGATGTCCTACATCCACCAATTCAAGTTGTGAAACGTCCTTTCTACTCATCGTCCAATCGTTTTATTTCCATCTGTTCCGCTAGCCGCCTTGCTATGATTGGCTCAATCAACGTCTTTCGGGCATGGGTTTTTACAAAGGGGTAGAGCTCCATATCATCCTTCATTCGGTCTTGGGGATTTTGGAATTTATTGGTTCCCAAAAGCACGATGTTCCCGTCGTTGAACAAGCCTTGTTCCTTCTCGGCACTTTCCTTGATCTTTCGCTGTATGTTGCCCTTTTTTAGTTCGCTTAAAAATCCCCCAGCACTTTCTAGTTGTTTAAACAATACCAAGGCTTTTTCTGCCAACTGTTGGGTAAGCGACTCAACATAATAGGAGCCGCTTGCTGCTTTGGCCCCATTACCAAAATAGCTTTCATCCTTTAAAAGCAAGAGTTGGTTCCTAGCTATTCTGTCCCCAAATTCATTGTCCTTATGATAAATGACATCGTAAGCTTGGTTATGTACGGTATCTGCGCCACCCAAGACAGCAGACATGCATTCGGATGTGCTACGAAGCATATTTACATTGTAATCGTATAGGGTTTTATTACGTTGGGTGGGAAATGCCAAAATATGGCAATCCGATGTTATGTCGTAGGTTTTGGCCAGCGTCCGCCACAACCAACGGAGGGCTCTAAGCTTGGCAATTTCGAAGAAGTAGTTGCTTCCTACTGAAGCTTTAAAAGTGATGGGAAATGTCTCCTTCGATGACGTTGAAGCGCTATTGAAAAAATGATTGAGATACTCGTTGGCATGGGCAAGACCATAGGCCAATTGCTGCACCATGTTTGCCCCAGAATTTTGATAATGGGAAATGTCTACACTTAAAACACTAAAGTTGTCAAAGGAGGATACCATTGCACAGACCTCTTCCAGTAGTTGGTGGTCCTTTTCCAAGTTTTGGTACCAATTTCCAGTTTTTCCCAAATGGCCAATGAGATCTAAGTGGAAGAAGACCGAGGTGGATTTGCCCTTCAGAAATTCCAGGAACTCTTGTATGATATTTTTATCAAGGGTTTCAAAGTTTAAGTGCAGCGGATATTTTGATAAATCAATGCCTTGAAACAAAGTGGCTATATCCAAATCCTGATCTGGAATGGTGAAAACCAGGCTTTCGGCGCCACGTTCCAGGCTGTCTATCGCTTTTGTGTTGGCCAGGGAAAAATTTCCAGCATATATGGGCTGCCCAACCTTCCATTCCGAAGACCCTTTTTGCTGAAATGATTTTAGACTTTCTACATCTTCAGAATGGTAATAAGGTTTAACCTTGATACCCTCCAAAGATTCCCAAACCAAAGTTTCATTATAATCTGCTCCCTTTAGGTCATACTGGATTTTTTGCTTCCATTGTTTGGAAGACACCTGAGGGAATTCATCAAATAAACTTGGGTTATTCATTTTTTTTGGTCTTAAGACTATCCTCGTATTCAATAAGAAAAATCTCCTCGTTTTCCTTCTTCATATAATATTTTTCACGAGCAAATTTCTCTAGTTCTTCTTGGTCGGAAAGTTTGTCTAGAATGAGCTTGTCATGTTCAATTTCCCCTTCCAAAAACTCCTTTTGTTTTTCCAACTTTTTTATTTCCTGGTTCAATTCCCGATGAATGAGCAAGGAATTGGCATCAAAGAAAATCATCCAGATGGCAAATGCTGTCAGGACCAGAACATAAATGTTCCGCATAAATTTGAACCACTTCTTGTTGAACAGATCACGAATCAGCATATCAGCCCAATCTTTCATTAATAATGGTACGAACCATATCTACCGCTACCGTATTATAGTGGTTATTGGGGATGATGATATCCGCAAACTCCTTCGAAGGTTCTATAAACTGTTGGTGCATGGGTTTTACAGCCGTCTGGTAACGGGTCAGAACCTTGTCCAGATCATGACCTCGTTCCCTAATATCTCGTTGTAACCTTCGAATCAGACGCTCATCGGAATCGGCATGCACGTATATTTTGATGTCAAACATTTCACGCAACAACGGATTGCTCAATACCAAAATACCTTCCACGATCATCACCTTTCTGGGATGGGTTAAAATGGTATCTTCCAAACGGGTTTCCTCCACAAACGAATAAATGGGCTTATGGATGGATTTACCTTCTCTTAGTTGCTGCAAGTGGGAAATCAACAATTCAAAATCTATGGAGTTGGGATGGTCAAAGTTGATTTGACCGCGTTCTTTCTTGGTTAAATGGGAGAGGTCATTATAATAGGAATCCTGCGAAATAACACCCACTTCATTATCGGGTAGTTCCTCAACTATTTGATTGACCACTGTGGTTTTACCACAACCGGTGCCCCCGGCAATTCCCAAGATCAGCATAATGATAATTTTAACCCCAAAAGTAAGCATTTGATACATTTTTCAAGCCGCCATTGCAACTGCATAGTTAGGTTCTTTTTGCCATTCCATGAATGATTATTGTCATGATTCCAGAAAGGAATTAACCATAGCTTTGCCCTGGAATACTGCTTTAACCTTATATTTATATTGACAACCCATGAGCACATTCTTTATGGACAATTCCTTTACAGTCAAGGTCGATGGAGACCTTGAATTTCAGTTATCCAAAGATGAAATTTCTTCTATGGATTCCCTAAAAACGGGGGATGGCGCTTTTCATATTTTGAAGGATGGCATCTCTTATCATATTGAGATTCCCAAGGCCAATGGGAATCAGCGACTGTATACCGTCAAGGTGAACGGTACCGAGTATCAAGCGGAAATTCAGACCCCGCTGGACAAGCTTATCCAAAAAATGGGATTTGCTTCCAACGGTGCCAAAAGTATCAACTCCATAGCTGCTCCCATGCCTGGATTGATTTTGGATATTTCGATTGAAGAAGGCCAGGAAGTGGCTGAAGATGACCAGTTGATAGTTTTGGAAGCCATGAAAATGGAAAACATTATTACTTCACCACGAAAAGGGGTCATCAAAAAAATTGCCGTTGAAGTTGGGGATGCTGTAGAGAAACAACAATTGCTTGTAGAATTTGAATAAGTCTTGATATGAAAAAAATACTAGTTGCCAATAGGGGCGAGATTGCCCTTAGGGTAATGCGAACCGCCAAAAAAATGGGAATACGCACCGTGGCCGTCTTTTCTACAGTCGATAGAAATGCGCCCCATGTGAGGTTTGCTGATGAGGCCGTCTGCATTGGGGAAGCACCTTCCAACCAATCCTATTTGTTGGGGGATAAAATCATTGCTATGGCCAAAGAGCGCGGTGTGGATGGCATACACCCTGGATACGGATTCCTAAGTGAAAATGCGGATTTTGCAGAGACTGTGGAACAAAACGGAATTACGTTTATCGGCCCTAAATCGAAGGCTATACGCATCATGGGAAGCAAACTAGCGGCCAAGGAAGCAGTCAAGGCTTACAATATTCCTATGGTTCCAGGCATTGATGAAGCCATTACAGATGTGGCAAAGGCCCAGGAAATTGCCAATGAAATTGGATACCCCGTTCTGATCAAGGCTTCTGCAGGTGGGGGAGGTAAAGGAATGCGTATCATAGAAAAGGAAGAAGATTTGAAATCGGGAATGGAAAGGGCCATTAGTGAGGCTACGTCTGCTTTTGGCGACGGTTCTGTTTTTGTGGAGAAATATGTTACTTCCCCGCGCCATATCGAAATTCAGGTGATGGCGGATACCCAGGGGAATGTACTGCATTTTTTTGAACGGGAATGTAGTATTCAAAGGCGACACCAAAAGGTGGTAGAAGAGGCCCCTTCGTCCATTTTAACCCAAGAACTTCGGGAAGCCATGGGCGTGGCGGCTACCAAAGTGGCTAAAGCTTGCGATTATGTTGGCGCCGGTACCGTAGAGTTTTTAATGGATGCCGACCTTAATTTCTATTTCCTGGAAATGAACACCCGATTGCAAGTGGAGCATCCCGTTACGGAGCTTATTTCGGGAGTTGACCTTGTAGAGTTGCAGATAAAAGTAGCTAGGGGAGAAGCATTGCCAATGAAACAGGAGGATTTGAAAATTCAGGGGCATGCTATGGAACTAAGGGTTTATGCCGAAGACCCCCTAAACGATTTCTTACCCAGTGTGGGAACCTTGGAAACCTATCAATTACCGGTTGGTGAGGGCATTCGGGTAGACAACGGTTTTGAGGAAGGTATGGACATTCCCATTTACTACGACCCCATGCTTTCCAAGTTGATTACCTACGGTAAAACCAGGGAGGAGTCCATTGAACTAATGTTGGAGGCCATACGGGACTACAAAGTCAAAGGAGTGCAAACCACCTTACCTTTTGGAGCCTTTGTTATGGAGCATGAGGCGTTCCGTTCTGGGAATTTTGACACCCATTTTGTAAAGGATCATTATTCGCCCAAACTGATTTTGGAACGAAAATCCAAAGAAGCAGAAATGGCTGCGATAATGGCTTTACGCCAATTTCTAGATGATCAAAAAATTGTTCAACTACCTACAAACTAAAGCATATGGATTCCAAAATAAAAACGCTAAACGAAAAGCTGGCCGAAGCCCATTTAGGCGGTGGGGAAAAACGTATCGAAAAACAACATCAAAAGAAAAAACTAACCGCTAGGGAACGTATCCACTACTTACTTGACGAAGGCTCTTTTGAGGAGATGGGCATTTTGGTGACGCATCGGACCACAGATTTTGGCATGGACAAGGAGCAATATTATGGCGATGGGGTAGTTACTGGCTATGGAACCATTCATGGCAGACTGGTCTATGTATATGCCCAGGATTTTACGGTTTTTGGTGGGGCCTTATCGGAGACCCATGCGGAGAAAATCTGTAAGGTGATGGATTTGGCAATGAAGGTAGGTGCACCCATTATCGGGTTGAACGATTCAGGGGGTGCAAGAATCCAGGAAGGGGTTCGGTCGTTGGGAGGCTATGCGGATATTTTCTACAGAAATGTTCAGGCTTCTGGGGTTATCCCCCAAATTTCGGCTGTGATGGGTCCTTGTGCGGGAGGTGCAGTGTATTCTCCCGCCATGACGGATTTCATTGTGATGGTGGAAGAAACCAGCTATATGTTTGTAACTGGGCCAAACGTGGTCAAAACCGTGACCAATGAAGAGGTAACCTCGGAAGAATTGGGAGGTGCCACTACCCATGCGGTTAAATCGGGGGTGGCACATAAAACATCGTCCAATGATGCTTCCTGCTTGGATGATATCCGGAAACTGTTGGAGTATCTGCCCCAAAACAATAAGGAAACCACAAGGAAGTTGGATTATGAGTTGGGAGAAGAAGTACGGGAAGAACTTTCGAACATTGTTCCGGACAACCCCAACAAGCCTTATGATATGCACGATGTGATCCATGGTATTATTGACCACGATTCGTTCTATGAAATCCATAAGGATTATGCGGAGAATATGATTGTTGGTTTTGCCAGATTAGGGGGCAGGAGTATTGGAATTATTGCCAATCAACCTATGTTTTTGGCAGGGGTTCTTGGTGTAAAAAGCTCTCGGAAGGCTGCTCGGTTTACCCGTTTTTGTGATGCTTTCAATATTCCATTGCTGGTTTTAGTGGATGTTCCTGGATTTTTACCGGGGACGGATCAGGAATGGTCGGGAATTATCATGCACGGTGCCAAGCTTCTTTATGCGTTGAGCGAGGCTACCGTACCTCGGGTTACCGTAATTACCCGTAAGGCCTACGGCGGTGCCTATGATGTGATGAACTCCAAACACATCGGAGCTGATTTTAACTTTGCATGGCCTACTGCCGAAATTGCGGTAATGGGTGCCAAGGGGGCCAGTGAGATAATCTTTAGGAGGGAAATAGCTGCAGCTGATGACCCTGAGGCAAAATTAAAGGAGAAAGAAGCGGAATATGCGGAGAAGTTTGCGAACCCTTACAGAGCGGCACGCCGAGGATTCATTGATGAAATAATCCTGCCCAAAAACACCAGAAGAAAATTGTTGAAGGCTTATGCAATGCTTGAAAAAAAGGAGGTGACTGCCCCAAAAAAGAAGCATGGTAATATTCCATTGTAAGTCAAAGACTTTTCTATTGATTTTGTAAAAAAAGCTGTCCTTTTTTGATATAAATTTTGGTGGGATTGTCTGGTCGAGCGCAGTCGAGACCTCAATCTTTATTTGGGTCATAGTCATAATAAGTGGCATTTCTACATTCCGCTAGAATCTGTAGTAAATCAAAATCTCCACGAGCCAGAGCCAGTTTCTTTTGGGCACTCCATTTTTGGATTTTCTTCTCAAAGTAAATGGCTTGTAATACATCATTGAACTGTTGTTGAAATATCAGCCTGACGGGTCTTCTTCTGTAGGTGAAACTACGTTTGTTCAAGCCATTTTGGTGTTCTGTAAGTCTACGGGATATGTCACAGGTGATGCCAGTATATGTAATTCCGTCGGCACAGAGTAGGATGTAAACGTAGTAGGAATTCATGGGTTTTAGGTCTCGACTGCGCTCGACCTGACACGGGAACAATTTGGAATTATCACAATAAAACGGTTTTACCCGTTTTTACGGATTCATCAGCGGCCAAAACAATTTTTAAACTGTTGATCGCATCATTCAAATGGTCGGTAAGGTCACGGTCGTTAGCGATGGCGTCCAACAGGTACTCTTGTTCCAAAAGACAAAGTTGGTCATGGTCAGGTTCATCCGTGGTGTTTATTATCTCGTCTTTTTTGGCAAAGTGACCATCCGCGTCCAAAGTACTGTGATGTAGTTTTAAACTTCCAGTTTTTGTATGCCCCTCAATATCTTCGGAGGCTCCCTTGTCTGCATCACTGATGGAAACACAACCCTTTGGCCCGATCACATCCTTGATAAAAAAGGCATTCTCGCTCATCATTGGTCCCCAACCTGCTTCGTACCATCCTACGGAGCCATCTTCAAAACGTACTTGCAATTGTCCGTAATTGTACATTTGGTCATCAACCTCACCAGACAGACGAGCACCAATAGCGGAAACACTTACGGGATTGGATCGGGTCATGGAACACATGATATCCACATAATGCACACCGCAGTCCACAATGGGAGACATGGATTGCATCAATTGTTTGTGGGTGTACCATTGCTCCCCCGCACTTTGCTGATTTAGGTTCATTCGCATCACCAACGGTTTTCCCAAGGTTTGCGCCATTTGGACAAATTGGGTCCAGGTAGGATGAACACGAAGAATGTACCCTACTACCATTTTCTTCTTTTGCTTTTGGGCCAGTTCTACCAAACCTTGGGCCTCTTTCACGGTAAGGGCAAGGGGCTTTTCCACAAATACATGGGCGTCGGCTTGCAACGCTTTCTTCACGTAATCAAAATGAGTATCGGGATACGTATTGATGGAGACTACATCGGGTTTTGTCTGTTCTAGGGCATGATCATAATCGGAAAATGTGGGGATTCCATTCAATTCCTTGGAAAGACGTTCCCTACTTTTGGCTCCTCTGCTTACCAGTCCAACAATTTCAAATCCTTCCAATTTATGATAGGCACGGGCATGGGAGGTTCCCATATTGCCACAGCCCACTACCAATGTTTTCAATGTATTCATCACCCTGAAGTTTAATCAAATATAGGCATTCAGACCATTAAAATTCATTAAGAATGTCGGGTCGAGCGCAGTCGAGACCTTATTCGCATTCTGGCTTATACTTGTAATGTGATGCATTCCTGCATTCAGTTAGAATTTGGAGCAGGTCAAAATTTCCACGAGCCAAAGCCAACTTCTTTTGGGCGCTCCATTTTTTGATTTTCTTCTCGAAATAAATAGCTTGTAGTACATCATTGAACTGTTGTTGAAATATCAACTTGACAGGTCTTCGTTTATATGTAAAACTGTCCTTATTCAATCCATGTTGATGTTCCTCCAATCTTCTGGCCAAATTACAGGTTATACCTGTATAGGTAAGTCCATCAGCACAAAGTAAGATGTAAACGTAATAAGATTTCATGGGCGTTAGGTCTCGACTGCGCTCGACCTGACGCTAAATATAGGCATTAGTGGGATATTTGGGACTAGGTTTTCGGGGCCAAAGAAAAAACTCGAAGGAGTTCAGAAAGGATTTGAAAGACTTAATTGTATTATAACTTTTGACTATCAACGATAACATTAATACTATCATAAATACTTCATTGGTTTCTTGGGGATGCCTAATTTTGCGAAATGCAAAAAGAGACCCAAAAACCTAACTTCGAATTCATAGCCATGATGGCCGCATTGATGTCCATTGTGGCCTTGGCCATTGATGCCCTTTTACCAGCGATCTCAAATATCGGTGAGGCTATTAATAGCTACAGTTCAACAGATAACCAACTGTTGGTGACCATGATTTTTTTGGGACTTGGTGTGGGACAGCTGATTTTTGGCCCCCTTTCGGATTGTTATGGCAGAAAACCTGTGGTTTACTTGGGATTTATTTTGTTTGCCATAGCCAGTGTAATCTGTGTTTGGGCCCCTTCTTTGGAGGTGATGGTTTTGGGTAGAATTTTACAAGGTATTGGACTATCGGCGCCCAGAACTTTGGCTATTTCAATTATTAGGGATACGTATAAAGGGGATTACATGGCCAAGGTTATGTCATTTGTAGTCGCTTTTTTTATTCTGATTCCGGTGATCGCACCGGCTATAGGAAAACTCATTTTGGACGCTTTTGGATGGGAAGCCATTTTTTACATCCAGCTCTTTTTTGCCCTTGTGGTGGCCCTGTGGTTTTGGAAAAGGCAACCGGAAACGCTGAAACCGGAATACAAAATTCCATTTACGCGTCACGTATTTGTGGACGGGGTTCGTGAATTCTTTAAATATAGGGATACCGTTATCTTTACCTTTATTTCAGGCTTGGTCACAGGAGCGTTTTTGGTGTATTTAAGTTCTTCCCAACACATTTTTGAGAATCAATACGACCTCAAGGAGGCCTTTCCATACATATTTGCTGGTTTGGCTATTTCCATTGGCTTGTCCACCTTTATGAACGGTACGTTGGTCATGCGCTATGGCATGCGAAAACTGTCTGTCTTGGCCCTTGCGGTGTTTTGTGGGATAGCCATTCTTTATGTATTGCTGTTTTGGGGAACCCCCAATCCCAATATCTACATTTTGGTGGGATTCCTTTCCATTCAGTTTTTCTGCCTTGGTTTTATGTGGGGAAATTATCGTTCCATCGCCATGGAACCCATTGGGCACATTGCTGGGATTGGCGCTGCCATCAATGGTTTTGTGTCCACGCTGTTGGCCATTCCAATTGCAACTTTCATTGGGGATTTCATTGCTGATAGTGTTTGGCCCCTTTTCGCAGGGTTGGCCATTTGTGGGATTGCATCTTTGCTCCTTGTCATTTCTACCAGAAAACGCAGACGGGTGGCATTGACCAACTAGGCTTTCGGGTAGAAAATTTCACCACTGCAGGAGTCTTTCGTTGCTCCAGTAACGGAACTTAACACATTGGTTTTGCCCTGTTCTTTAAGAACACCCATTAAGGCGAATACGAGTGCTTCTTTATAAGCAATGAGTGTGTGGGAAGGTGCATTGACTTCAATGGTTGGCCCCAACGTTTCTTGCAGCGTTTCCTTAAAGAAACCATTTAAGGCTCCCCCACCAGTGACTAGCATTTTTTGGTTTGGTCCAGACGCATGTTTCTGTGCTTCCAAAGCAATTTGTTCGCAGTTGTGATGGATGAAGGTGTGCAACAAATCGGCATGGCTTGCCTTCGAGGATTCAATTAAGGGAACGATTTCCTCAGTGAACCATTCATAGCCGGTGGATTTTGGATGGGGAAGCTGGTAATAGGACAATGCGTTCAATTGCTCCAATAGCGGATTATCCAAATTTCCCGATCGGGCCATCTTTCCATCTTCATCATAGGCCATTCCCAACTTGGTGGTGATATAGTTCAAGGGCATGTTGGCCAGACCAATATCATAGGCAATTCTTTCACCATCTTTTTCAAAAGACATATTGCTGATTCCTCCCAGATTCAGGCAAAAGTCATATTGGTGAAACAGCAATCGGTCTCCTATGGGTACCAGGGGTGCGCCCTGACCACCCAGGGAAACATCTTTGGTTCTGAAATCACAGATGACCTTCTTTTTTGAATTATCGGCGAGTAACTGCCCATCTCCCAACTGAAAGGTAAAACCTTCATCCGGTCTATGGTGTGAGGTATGCCCATGACTGGCTATAAAATCAACATCCAAATCCTGCTCTTTTATGAACGCTAAGGCCTGCTTCCCCAGCCAAATGCCGTAATCTCGGTGCAGTTGTTCGTGATCTTGTTCAGGAAGGTGTATGGCATCCTTTAGTTGGTCTCTTAAATGAGGATCATAGGAAACACCCTTTGTTTTTTCCAGTGAAAATTCCCATCCCTTAGCACCTTCCCATAATTGGCAAAAGGCCAAGTCCAACCCATCTAGGGAAGTGCCCGACATTAATCCTAAAACCTGATACTTCTTCATAGGGATGTTTTTTGATTAGTGTTGAGAAGCGGATTTCACCTGAATAGGAAGCTTTCCTTTGGCTTCAAATTTACCTTGGAAATGCTCAAAGGCCTCTTCTTGGAACACTTTAAAATCTTGATAGACAATCACTAGGTTTGAATTTACTTCCAATCCAAGGATGTTGCTCACATAAGGATTTCCGAACAGATAGATCAGGACATTTTTCTGGGAAATCAATTCACGGATAAATTCCAATATTGAAGCTTCAAATCCAAATGCTCCCTTGGGTTTAACAGCGGGAGGAAACAATGCCAAAACCACATTTTCATTGGAAGCAACCAATTGCTTGATTTCTGATAAGTTTTCAGATTTCACATGAAGGTGCTGTCTGCCAAAAGCGTTTTCAATGGATTTGGAAAACAAATTTTCAGCAGGGCTACCTATGGAAAGGTTGAGAAATTGACCAGCTTTTAGCGTTTGGACCGTATTAGTATCTCCATAGCATTCCGTCAACGCGAAACGGGCTAACTTCCGATTTAACTCCTCGGGCACCATGGGATTTGATGCTTGCTTGGAAGAATGCTCCAAAAAAGCTTTTTCCTTTAGCTGCCATACCCTTCTGAAGCTTTCTTCTATGCGTTCCGCAGTAGCAGATTTCAATATTTCGGCTATGCCCTCTGTTGGATATTCGGTAAAACACATCATATCCATTCCAGCCTTGAATGCAGCAGATTCCAAAGTACCTTTTACGGTGTATTGTTTGGAAACGGCATGCATGTTCAGGGCATCAGAAATAATCACGCCATCAAAGCCCAATTCGTTTCTGAGAAGTTCTGTGATTATGGGATAGGAGGTGGTGGAGGGATTCCCTGATTTGTCCAGTGATGGTATTGACAAGTGTCCCACCATAACTGAATCAACGCCTTCTTGAATGTGCTTTATAAAAGGGAAAAGTTCGTTTTCCATTAGGACTTCCTTGGATTTGTCAATAACAGGTAGTCCCAAATGGGAATCCGTTGCCGTATCCCCGTGCCCTGGAAAATGTTTAACGGAATTTAGAACCCCTACACTGGACATTCCTTGGATATATGCTAAAGATTTGGAAGTGACACTGTCCTTTTCATCACCAAAGGACCGATATCCTATGACAGGATTTTCTGGATTGCTGTTGATGTCGACAACGGGGGAGAGGTTCCAATGCACGCCTGCGTTCAGACAGTCCAAACCAATATGCTTTCCAACATCAAACAATAAATTATGTTGTTCCTGAATGGCTCCCAGGGTAATGGCATACGGATATTGTGGCGTGTTTTCAATACGCATGGCCAGTCCCCATTCGGCGTCAATGGCGATAAGCAAAGGAATGTTGGCTGCTTTTTGATACCGTTCTATCAGTTGTAACAAACGATCGTAGCTCTTCTCGTTGTGGACTACTTTCTTTTTGCCTTCAAAATTTGTGGCAGCACTGGCTCTGCTATGGAAGAAACATATGGCACCAATGTTCAATGTATTAATCAAATACTCCAATTTTTGAACCTCCTCTTCGGAATCATTGATGAATGCTGCGGGCATAAACAATTGACCCACTTTTTGCTTTAAGGTGAGTTGGTTTTTGGCTTCTTCGTATTTGGATAGTAGATCATTCATGGGTAATGGCACTTTTCTTTCCGTAATCGGCAGGGTACTTTAAAAATTTGAGTAACAAAAATGCGGGTAAGGCGGCAATGACGACCCAAACAAAGAATCCATCATAACCCAGCCATTCTTGGATGTAACCGCTCAACATTCCAGGAAGCATCATTCCCAAGGCCATAAAACCTGTTGCTATGGCATAGTGGGAGGTTTTGGAAGCTCCTTCTGCAATATAGATGAGATAGATCAAAAAAGCAGCGAACCCAAATCCATAACCAAATTGCTCTACCACTACAGTTCCCACCACAGCAACCAGACTGGAGGTTTTGGTAATCGCCAGCATGGCATAGAGGATATTGGGCAGGTTTAGTGATAATAGCATGGGGAGCATCCATTTTTTAAGTCCATCTCTAGAAATTAATATTCCCCCAATAATGCCACCCAAGGAAAGCATGATTACTCCCACGGTTCCATAAATGGTTCCTACTGCCTCCGTGGAATAAGCCAATCCGCCCACTTCTTTTTCATCCAAAAGAAAAGGGGAGGCCATTTTTACCAATTGCGATTCTCCCAACCGATAGGTTAGTATAAACAACAAGGCAATGCCAATCTGTTTTTTTCTGAAGAACGAAGCAAATACTTCCCAAAAATTGTTGGGCTTGTCCGAGTTTTGATTGGGAGCGGTTTCAAACTTGGGTGCAGCAAAGAAATTGGAAATGGTGAGAACAAGCATGAGAACGGCTGCACAGATCATGGTGAGCGACCACGCTTTGGTGTTGTCCCCATACTGGTTTTCCAGAAAGCCTGCAAAAATGACCAGAAGTCCTTGCCCTGTCACCATGGCCAAACGATAAAAGGTACTTCGCATCCCGATAAAAAAGGACTGTTTTTTTTGGGTGAGACCTATCATATAGTATCCGTCCGAGGCAATATCGTTGGTCGCCGAGGCAAAGGCGGCCATCCAGAAAAATGCAAGGGAAACTACAAAGAATGCATTGGTGGGTAGTGAAAGTCCTATGCCCAGAAAGGCCAGTGAAACCAGTAGTTGCATGGCCAAAAACCATTTTCGTTTAGTGCCGTTTAAATCCACAAAGGGACTCCAAATGGGTTTCAATACCCATGGCAAATAGAGCCAGCTGGTGTACAGTCCAATTTCTGCATTGCCAACGCCCAAACGCTTGTACATGATTACCGAAACCGTTACAATGAGGATATAGGGAATACCCTGCGTAAAATAAAGAATGGGTACCCAGACCCAAGCTCTTTTGTCTTTCTTTGCGATGCTCATCTAAGTTAGCTTCATTGGATTTTGATTTTATGGTGTTTGGATCAATAATACCTCACTTTCGCTTCCATAGGCATCGGATATGGTAATGCCCATAGGACTTTTAATGTTGTTTGCTTCCAAACATATACTTTGTTCGCCTTCGGATAAATACTTTTTCTGGCTCAAGATGGCATCCTCCCTTTCAAAACCACTCTTTGACCGATAGAGATTAAGGAATCTTGGTACGGAGTCATTGTGGGAAATGCAAAGTTCCAAGGTCTTGTTGTGTCGTTTATAGGATGCCAGGGATGGTTGCAAAATCTCCCTTTTGGTTTTAACCAACCCAACCGGATTGTGGGAAGGCAACCGATAAAATTTACGCTTTAGGGTGTTTACAACCCTATCATGTTTGCCCATTAAAGATTTGGCGCTGAAAAAAATGTTGCCATCAATTTTATCCTGATTTCTGGCCAGATTAAGTTGTTTGGGGATTTCGTTTCTTCGTTTCCAAGCTTTATCCGGATTGTTTTTGATTTTGTAGGTGCCATTTCCAACATACAGATGGGAGCCCTTTGAGTTGTTGGCCCACCACTGGGTAATAATCCGATGTGATGCAGGGGGGTATTCCATACTCCAATACACTTGGGGGGCTAGATAATCCAGCCAGCCCTTCTCAGTCCAAAGAAGTGGGTCGGCATAAAGATCTTCATAAGTAGTCTGTCCTGCTTTGGTGTCCGAACCCTTGGGGTCTGTATCCCTGTTTTTCCAAACGCCAAAGGGACTAATTCCAAATTGTACCCAGGGTTTGTGCTTTTTTATGGTACTGTGGACATTCTTAACCAGGGAATCCACATTGCTTCGCCTCCAGTCTTCCAAAGATTGATTGGGCAGTCCAAATTTTTTGTAGGTGATGGAATCATTGAAGACCTCTCCTTTGATTTTGTAGGGATAGAAATAGTCGTCAAAATGAATGGCATCAACCTGATAATTTTGAACCAACTCGGCAATAATTGCATTGAACTTCTCCCTTACTTCGGGTAGACCAGGATTGTAGTAATACTTCTTGCCATACTTTACCATCCAATCCTGATGTTGGTAAAAATCGTGCTGATCTGAAAGTGAAAGGGTGTCCAAATCAATGGTTGCACGATAGGGATTCAACCAGGCATGGAATTCCATTCCACGTTTGTGCGTTTCCTGGATCATCCATTTCAGTGGGGTTTCAAACTCCGTTGGAGGTTTGCCCTGTTCCCCTGTCAAATATTTGGACCATGGGGAAAATTGGGAGGGATATAAAGCATCTCCTGCCGCCCGAATCTGAACAATGGCGGCATTGAAGTTAAGGTCTTCGTAGAAATCCAAAATGCGGATAAAATCCGCTTTCTTTTTGGCTGTATTGTCATTGGGGTTTTTGGGCCAATCAATGTTGGCCACCGTAGCGATCCAAACGCCTCTAAATTCGGTTTTGGGGGCGGTTGTGGTGGTTCTGAATACAGAACAGGAGAAGAAAAGAACTGGGAAGATTAAATATGCAATGTTGCGCATGGATAAAGAAAAAGGCCTACTCTTCAATAAAAGTAGGCCTTTTTATATGGATTATTTGAAATTGTACCGTACAAATCCTTCCATGGCTTCGTACTCTGCCATTCCCAATTGGTTATATTTTCTTGCTGTATCCTTATTACGCTCTTCGGCTCTCATCCAGAACTCCCTGGAATCATCACCTTGGAACATGACCCCGTCTTTTTGTGACTGGTGACAGAATATGGCCAATCTTTTGCGGAGCACCTGGTCTGGGCTCATAGGGACCGCCATTTCAATTTCATGGGTATCCCATTCATGCCAAGCACCTCTGTACAGCCATACCCAGCAATCATCCATGTAGGATTCCTCCTTTAATTCTTCCAAGGCAGCAAACAAGGCATCCAAGCAAGTTTTGTGCGTACCGTGCGGATCAGCCAAATCACCTGCAGCGTAAATTTGATGCGGTTTAATGCTTTTGATAAGGTCTACCATGATTTTCACATCGGCATCCGAAAGATCGTTTTTCTTGATGGCCCCGGTTTCATAAAAGGGAAGATCCAAAAAGTGCACATTGGCATCATCCAATCCAAAGTAACGGGTGGCTGCAAAAGACTCACCACGCCTAATGTTTCCTTTCAGTTTTCTTACCTCAATTGGGTCAAAGTCAGCTTCTTTTTTTGCTTTTATGGAATCGATAATGGTTTGGGCTTCCTCTGAAGGGTTGATCGATTTGGCAATTTCTGCAAATTTCAAAGCTTCGGTATCGGAAACCGCAATATTCCCAGAAGTTTGATAGGCCACATGAACCTCATGGCCCTGCTGAACCAATCGATCAAAAGTACCTCCCATGGAAATGACATCATCATCAGGGTGGGGGCTAAAAATGATGACCCGTTTACTTTCCGGTAGCGCCCTTTCAGGTCTATTGGTGTCATCAGCATTGGGTTTGCCTCCAGGCCATCCCGTAATGGTATGCTGTAGTCGGTTGAACATTTTAATGTTTAGGTCATATGAATCTTGGGAGGTTAGAAGACCTGACATCCCGTTATCGTTATAATCCTTATCGGTCAAACTCAAGATGGATTTTCCCGTTTGTCTGCACAACCAAACTATGGCTTTGGCGGTCAATTGCTCGTTCCATGTGAGGGATTCATCCACCAGCCATGGGGTTTTATGACGCGTAAGTTCACTGGCCGCTCCGGTATCCAATACAAAGGTGCAGTTGGTATGTTCTTGAAGGTAGGTGGCAGGAACCTGGGAGGAAATCTCGCCTTCCACAGTTTTCTTGATGATATCTGCCTTGTTTGGCCCCCATCCCAGCAAAACAATTCTTCTGGCACTCATTACCGAGGCGATTCCCATGGTAATGGCCCTTCTTGGGACGTTGTCTATGCCTAAGAATGCGGGTGCCGCATCTACCCGGGTAATATGATCTAGGGTAATAACCCGTGTTGCCGAGTTGTGGTGGGAACCAGGCTCGTTAAATCCAATATGACCTGTTCGTCCAATTCCCAAAAGCTGAAAATCCAGTCCGCCGGCTTCCTTAATTTTTCGTTCATAGTCCAAACAATGCTCAATAATGGCATCACCACTAACCGTACCATTTGGGATATGCACGTTTTTGGGGTCTATATCGATATGATTGAACAAGTGTTCATGCATAAAGTAGTGGTAACTCTGCCTATTGTCCTTTTCCATGGGTAGGTACTCATCCAGGTTAAAGGAAATGACATTGGAAAAACTTAGCCCTTCATCCTTGTGCATTCGTACCAATTCCCGGTAAACGCGAATAGGAGATGAGCCAGTGGCCAAGCCAAGTACACATGGTTTGCCTTTTGCCTGCTTTTTTTGGATCAAGTCCGCAATTTCCTTGGCTACGACGACGGAGCCATCCGCAGAATTTTCAAAAATGATGTTGTGAATTTTTTCAAAACGGGTTTCCTCAAATTGCCCCGCGGGCTTATATGAGATATCCACTTTTCCTTTTTTTACTGTTGCTGTTTCCATGAAACTTGAATTTCGATGTGCTTGGTTACTATTATTTGCTGGTTTTGAACTGCAAAAATAGAAAATAAAATCAAAAACTGCTGTTTTTTGCAAGTATTTTGCAATGTTTTGCTTTTTTTAATCATTTAGTAACATTAAATTCGAATTAAACAGCATAAAATGGGATTGTTTTCTTTACATTTGACCTTGAATTAACACGCTTACATGCTTAAAGAGGAAAGACAGCATACCATCTTGAATGAAGTGGAGCTTCATAACCGGGTTCTGCTCACCGATTTGGCGGAAAAGCTCGATGTTTCCGTAGACACGGTTCGAAGGGATGTCAAGGAGTTGGATGGAGAGAACAAGCTGGTGAAGGTTCATGGTGGGGCAGTTTCTACGGGATTTGCAAACCATAGCCCTGCGAGGAACAATGTTTATGCCCTAGAGGAGAAAATTTTGATTGCCCAAAAGGCCACTTCCTTTTTAAAAGAGAACAGTGTTATTCTAATTGATGGGGGCACAACCTGCCTGGAATTGGCAAGATTGCTGCCAACCAACATCAACTTGACTTGTTTTACCCTTAGTCTTCCGGTAGCTATGGAACTTTTGGGAAAACCCAATGTGGAGACCATTTTCATTGGGGGGATGTTGTCCAAGGATTCTCAAATAGCCATCGGCTCCAATGCCATTCATAATCTATCCCAAGTAAAGGTAGATTACAGTTTTATTGGCACGGGCTATGTGGACTCAGCTTTTGGGTTAACGGAATTTGACTGGGATATTGTCCAAACCAAGAAAGCGGTAATCCAGGCTTCCAAAAAAACTGTGCTTTTGTGCATTTCGGAAAAATTGAATTCGCAACACCGGTTCAAAACCTGTGATTTAAATATGATCGATACCATGATCACCGAATTGGACCCGGAGCATCCGTTGTTGGAAAGTTTTAAAAATCAAGACCTATACCTATTATAATATGACAGATTATATCAAAATTACCGAGCGTTCTTCCAACCATGATCATTTGGAAAAGATGACCACCAATGAAATTTTGGAAGGAATCAACCAAGAAGATAAGAGGGTTGCAGAGGCTGTTGAGCAAGTGTTACCTCAATTGGCCCAGCTTATTGATGGTATTGTGGAACGTTTTGAGAAAGGCGGGCGCCTGTTTTATATTGGTGCAGGTACCAGTGGTAGGTTGGGAATTCTGGATGCTTCGGAAATACCACCCACCTTTGGGATGCCGCATGATCGGGTCATAGGTCTAATGGCCGGAGGCGATGTTGCCATTCGTAAATCTGTGGAACATGCAGAGGATGATACGCAACAGGCATGGAAAGATTTAATGGAATATGATATCAACGCCAATGATTCTTTAGTGGGTATTGCCGCTTCGGGAACGACCCCATATGTTTTAGGAGGAATTGAAGATGCCAAAAAACATGGGATTCTTACAGGCGGGATTACCAACAACCCAGGGTCACCTTTGGCTCAATTGGCAGACGTTCCCATCGAAATAAATGTGGGACCGGAATTTTTGACGGGGAGTACCCGAATGAAAAGTGGTACCAGTCAAAAACTGGCACTGAACATGATTTCCACAGCTTTGATGATTCGCGCTGGTAGGGTGAAAGGGAACAAAATGGTAAATATGCAACTGAGCAACAATAAATTGGTGGATCGTGGTACCCGATACCTAGTAGAAGCTCTTGGATTGGATTATGACGAAGCGCAAAAGGCTTTGAAAGAGCATGGCTCGGTAAAGAATGCTATTGAGGCATTGAAATAGTAGACACTATTTGGGATCCAAACGATAGATTCCTTTGCCTTCTATCCCAACATAAATAAAACCGTCCGGGGCTTGTCTTACATTTCGAACACGGCCCATGCCGTCCAGTAATTTCTCTCGGTAGACTACTTTGTCGTTTTCAATGACCAAACGCTCCAGATACTGAAAGGCCAGGGAACCTACCAGAAGATTTCCGCTCCATTTAGGGTATTTATCGGAAGAAACAAAAGTCATTCCACTGGGACCGATGGAAGGCGTCCATTGATATACAGGTTGTTCCATGCCTGGCCTAGAGGTTTCATCGGTGATTTTTGTACCACTATAGTTAATGCCGTAGGTAATTACCGGCCAGCCATAGTTTTTTCCTTTTTGAACCAAGTTGATTTCGTCACCTCCCCGGGGACCATGCTCGTGCTCCCATAATTTACCGGTATTGGGATGAAGTGTCAAACCTTGCGGATTTCGATGGCCATAGCTGTAGATGGCAGTTTTCGCCCCTGACCGATCTACAAAAGGATTGTCGTTCGGAATGCTACCATCATCATGGATGCGATAGATTTTTCCACCATCCCTTTGAATGCTTTGCGGATTAACATCCCTATTTCCGCGATCTCCTACCGAAAAGTAGAGGTATCCCTCCCGGTCAAATTCCAATCGGGAACCAAAATGCTGTCCTTTGGTGGTATTGGGTTCGGCTTTATAAAGCATTTGGTGTTCTGTAAGTTGATTGCCTGAAAGCTTCGCTCTCGAAATGGCAGTATTGCCGCCTTTGCCATTTCCTTCTGAAGAGGCATAGGAAAAATAAATCCATCCGTTTTCCTGAAAATTGGGGTGCAGTTCAATATCCAAAAACCCACCTTGCCCGCGGACATAAACGTTCGGAATGTTTGAAATTTGAGTGGTATTTCCGTCCTTATGATGGAATAATTTCCCTGATTTTTCGGTAACAAGAATTTCCCCATTTGGCAAAAATGCCATACCCCAAGGGTTTTGAATATCCTTAATTACCAAATGTGTAGTAAAATCAATGCTTTCGGGAAGATTTATGCCCTTATCTGAATTTTGGGCACAAGACGTATTAAGCATTACAACGAATAAATAAGGAAGAATGGCACTTTTTTTCATAATTTAACGTTGAAATAATAGATTTTATAGATGAACTGCGACTTTCTGTAGTCGAAAGATAACGAGAAAATATAAGTTTAGACAATTACAATCTAGAATATTAAGACCCCAAATCTAACGTATTCTACCATAACAAGACTTAACCTATGCTCCCACAGAAAACAAGGCATTTGCTATATGCCGTGCTGTTGGTGTTTATATCAATTTTTTGTTCCACAGTACTTGCAAAAACAGAGGTGAATAAAGTATTTGCCATGGTGGTAGATGCCGTCTCTGGAACTAGTAAAGCCAAAAAAACTGAATCAATGGAGGTACAGTCCTCCAAGGTTCAAGCACACGATGCGATTACCGCTTCTGCTCCCATGTTCATGACAATTATTCAGGGAGCCAACGAGGAGGTGGTATGCCCCAATGATGGTAGTACACTGGCCAAATTCTTCTTATGTGGAACCAGTGACATCAGAACTTTAACCCTTAGTCAATCCGGAGGCAGTTATGAATGGCAACAATTGGATACCAACACTTGTGCCCCAACTGTTGTAGATGATTGTCCGACCATTAATGCAGCATGTACTTGGAATACCGTAGGGACAGGAGCTACCTATAGTTTGTCATCTGCTGGGGAATTTAGGGTACGAGTAGGTTCAGGTCAGTATTTTTATTTCAAATCCACCTTGAACCCGTTGGATCCCCAATTGATTCACGAAGATATCATCTGTGGTAATCCGGGTAGGGTAGAAGTAACCAATGTACCTGCGGGTTACGAATATAGTATTAGTGGTGCAGCAGGTCCTTATCAGGATGATCCTTTCTTTGATGTTACCACTGCTGGGAATTATAGGGTGTGGGTACGTTTGAAAAATGTTTCGGCCAGTGCCTGTATTTTCCCATCCAATACTGTTAATGTTCAAGATTTGGATATTACAGTGGATGTCACGGCCAACGACATTCTATGTAGTGGAGAATTGGGAAGTGTGGATGTACAGGTTTCCGGTGTTCCGGGATTCTTTACCTACAGGCTGATAAAAAATGGGATTACGGTTGATACCTTTGGACCCAATGCCTCCGACAGCTATTCCTTTGCCAATGTTGGTCCAGGAACCTATTCCATTCGAGTGGATACCAATGACTGTTCCGAGACTATAACAACGGTTACTGGTGGAGGGCCTATCGAAATAGGTAATGGTATTAGTCCATTGGATGTTTCTGCAACAGCTTCCGATAGTTTTGGCTGTGGAGCCACTTCGGTAGATGTCAATTTAAACACTTCAGGAGGTACTGCCCCTTACCGCTTTAGTGTGGATGGAGGTCCATTCAGTTCAACCTATTCAGGTTCTACTACTTTTTCGGTTACATCAGCTGCTACCTATAACATTTTGGTGGAAGATGCCAACGGATGTCAAAGAACAGCCTCTGTAGATGTACAAGACATTCCGCCGCCTTTGTTCAACTTAACCGAAGAGGACGCCAACTGTGGTGGAGCAAATGATGGAAGGATAACCATAAATGTGACCAATGGATTCGGATACGAGATAGAGTACAGTATTGATAACGGTACCAACTATCAGATTAGTAATGTGTTTTCCAACTTGGCTCCTGGCACCTATGATATCGTATTGAGATATGAACAAGATTCCTTTTCGTGTACCACAACACCGCAAACTGCAACGGTAGGTACGCCTTCAACCATTAATGCCACGGCTACACCGGATTCGTCCCCAAGCTGCTTGAACGAAAATGGAGGCCAAATCACTATTTCGGGTGTTTCGGGGGGCACACCACCCTATGAGTATAGCGTTGGTGCCGGATTTGGCTCTGGAAATGTATTTACCAATTTGGGGGTCGGAACCTATACACCATTGGTGAGGGATGCCAATGGCTGTGTGCAACCCCTACCGGATATTGTATTCAACACCCTGAATAAACCTACCGATATAGCCTTTACCATTTCCAGTTTGGATTGTATATCCATAACTGCTAGTGTTGGTCTTGTGGTAACAGGCGGAACAGGGCCTTATACCTACGAAATTATTGCCCCGGCTGCAAGCGCCGTTAATAATGGAAACAATGATACCTTTATTGGACTGGGATTGGGAACCTATACCTTTAGGGTTACCGATAATGAGGGCTGTTCCTACGATGAAAATTATGCCATAACCGATATCAGTTCCATTGGGGTTCAAGCCCAACAGACCAAAGTGGTTACCTGTGTGGGCGATTCTGATGGAGAAGGGAGATATTTGGTTGATGGATTTAATACTACCTACAGTTATAGTATTGATGGAGGTCCACTATTTACCGGCCAAAATGGGGGGATAATTCCTCTTACAGGACTGGCGGCAGGTAATTATGTGATCTCCGTAACAGACGAGGATACCAATTGTACGGATATGGCTACCCTTACCATTGAAGAGCCCTCTACAGCTTTCGCCATTTCCAGTTTGGATGTCACCGATATGAGTTGCCAGAATGGAAACATTGGCTCCGTACGAATCAACACTGTTGGTGGTTGGGGAGGTAATAGGTATACCTTGACCCAGCCTGATGGATCCACCCGTGGTCCAAAAAATGGAAGGGTTTTTTCCAATCTTTCCCAAGATGGCTTGTATCAAGTCAGTGTCACCGATGCCAATGGTTGTACCGTTACGGATAGTTTTACATTGACCTCATTGCAAGCCCCTACCTTGACATTGGATTTAGGTGCTTCGGACTTTTGCTATGATAACTTTAACGCAGCAACCTTAGTGGTCAATGCCACATTGGGTGCTGCACCTTACCAATATCGTATTAATGGGGGTGCTTTGGGGGCCAGTAATTCATTTTCTGGTCTTACCCCGGGCAACTACACCATAGAAGTGGTGGATGCCAATGATTGTAGAGACACCGTTTCCGCGACCATTGAACCTCAAGTAATGGCTACCGCGGTTACCATTCAGGAGTTGGATTGTGCAGGACCTCCAGGACAGATTCAAGTGAATATTTCCAATGGATACACTTCTGGGGGAGACTATGACATTTACGAAGTCAGTATCAATGGAGCACCTTATACCTCTGACAACAACAATATTACTGGAACCTCCTTTGTATACAGTGTTCCCAATGATGGTTCTATCATCTCGGATACCACCTATCAGTTTATGATTACCGATGCCCAGGGATGTACCACAGAATCCAACGTGGTTACCATAACCCCACCGGAGACCATTGCTGGTTCGGTGGTAGGAACGGACACACAATGTGGTGACCCCAATAGTGGTATTGTGGAACTGATTCCCGATACTTCCCAGGGAATACCACCATACGAATTCAGTAATGATAATGGAGCGACTTTTGGAACGCAAAACATTTTCTCTGGTTATGGACCTGGAACACACGGGGGGTTTGTTATTCGGGATAGCCGAGGCTGTGTTAGTCCAGCTTATGATGTCACCATTGGTGGAAGCGCTGCTTTGGATGCCACGGCTACGCCGTCTCCTGCAGTCTGCTCGGCTGGATCGGTATTGGGTTCAATCTCAACCACCATCAATAATGGTGTTGCTCCCTTTGACTATGTGTTACTTGATGTTGCAGGAAATTTAGTGGCATCTTCCATGGGAACTGCCAGTACAACGGTCAATTTCCCAAATCTTCCTGCTGGAAACTATACCGTGGTGACCACGGATTCCACAGGATGTGAGGATAGGGACCCAGTGGTCATTGACCAAAATACTCTGGATTTGATTCCTTTAGATCCGCCACCGGCCCTTTGTACCGATCCCTTCATTTCTTATCGAGTACAGGCTACCGGAGGTACGGCGCCCTATGAATTTAGATTGGTGGGAGACCCTACTTTTGTTCCAGCCAACGTTAATGGTGTTGATATCCATGATTTCTCCGCAGTGGTGACCTTTGGAGTGACCTATTTTGTTGAAGTAAGGGATGCCTTGGGATGTACGTACATTGAGGAAATAGACCCTATTACGGCTCCAAGTCCAGTTACGGTAACGGCTACAGCTACAACAGCCTCCTGTAATGTTGCGGGAAGTGGTGCAATTGATTATGAAGTGACAGGAATTGCAAGCCCCGCTGATTTGACCATTACCCTTCAAAATACAGATACGGGAGCCACTATTGCAGGCCCAACGTCACATAATAATGTGGCCATTCCATTCAATGATTCATTCACTGGTTTGGCACCGGGGAACTATCAGATTTTGGTAACAGATAACAATACAGGTTGTACGGGAAGTACCTTGGTCTTTATTGATTTTAGTTCCCCATCCATCGTTATTGATAGTAATGTACAGGCAACCTGTAATGCTGGAGCCTTTGTAACTGTTAGAGGTATTGGTTCAGGAACTCCCTTCGGATATGCCTATGTACCATCAGGAGACCCTGCTCCAACCGTATTCAACACCGATACAACTTTTGAAATACCAGGGCCATATCCGACCAACTATGATTTTTATGTGCAAGATGCCAACGGCTGTACGGCCATGACAACGGCTACCGTGAGCCAAGAGGCAGGGGTGCCCAACCCAACTATTGATGTCACAAATCAATGTACGGCAACCAGTGGATATCAGATTGAGGTACTTTCTCCTATTTCAACAGGTTCTGGACTGCCACATGAAACCTTTATGTATGATATTGGTAGCGGATGCCAGACCAGCGTCAATTTTGTGGTTCCCAACCCGGGAAGCTACGTGATTACGGTAAGGGATGGTAATGGATGTACCAACACAGTAAATGCAGATGTGTTCGATTTCTTTGCCATTACTGCGGATGCTACTTCATTCCCTACCTGTAATGCAGGTGATGGAGAGATTACCGTGAATACCACAGGGGGTAGTGGAAATTTTGAATTCCAATTGCGGGATGCAGGGACCTTAGCGAATGTAGGTCCGGCCCAAAGTTCTAATGTGTTCACCAACGTAATGCCTGGGGATTATAACGTTTTGGTAACGGATTTAAGCTCTAATACTGCCCCGTTGTGTTCTGATGAGGCCATTGTGAATGTTTCAACGGTGAACACTCCCGTAATTACGGCAACACCAAGTACGGACATCTCCTGTAACGGAGCTGATGATGGTACCATTTCGGTAGAACTTCAACCCGGCTCGGATACAGATACTCCGTTGAGTTATATTTTGTATGATGGAGCTAGCACTACTGTGATCGCCGGTCCACAGCCATCACCTGTCTTTGATAATCTTACGCCAGATACCTACCAAGTGGAAGTGGTTTCGGATAGAGGTTGTACGGATCGTTCAGGAGACATCATTATAGCGGAGCCCACTTTGCTGCAAGTGGATGCTACTAACACGGAATTTAGCTGTAATCCGTCCAGCAATCAGTTTAGTACGGCCACCATAACCGTTTATACGGATACCAACGGGGATGGAACTGGGACAACTACAGGAACGGGACCTTATACCTATAGCTTAAACGACGGTACGCCTCAGTTTGATGGCACCAACTTCCAGACCAGTAATGTTTTTGAAGTAATTGACAACGGTACAAACCAAACCTTCATTTTAACCGCTAGGGACCAGAGTGGGTGTGAAGAGACTACCACGGTCAATATCAATACCCCAACAGATATCACTTTTAGTTATAATGTTGGACCCATATCCTGTGATGCCTCTGGAAGCGGAGTTAATCCTGGATTTATCGAAATCATTGTCAATGAAGGGCCAGGAAACTATGAAGTTGAGATTTTACCACTAGGTTCCGAACCAGCCAGAAGTTCATCTGGAACGGATAGGGTAAGCTGGGATATTTCCACGCCAGGGGATTACATCTTTGCAGTAACAGATATAGGAAGCGGAGGTTGTTCGTATTTGACCGCTACCATCAACATGCCAGAATACAATAACATTGAGGCTGACATAGCTGAGGTACGACCGGTAACCTGTTTCAATGGAAACGATGGTGAAATCAGTTTGGCAATCAACAATTATAGCGGTACTTATAATTATGAAGTCTTCTCGAGGGATAATTCAGGAGTGGAAACCACTACTGGAGTAACGGGTAGTTTTGATACCAATGCCCCGATCAATAGCCCAGAGATTATTTCAGGACTGCCAGCTGGAAACCTGGTAGTTCATATTGAAGCTTTGGATGATCCATATTGTGATGTGGTTAGCAATGTGGTTACCGTTAGATCTCCAGACCGACCACTTACCGTAACAGCGGTGCAAACCACCGAGGTGACTTGTAATGTTCCTGGATTTGGGGAAATTACGGCCACTGGCGACGGCGGTTGGGGAACCTATGAGTACCAATTGATTGCTCCGGATGGGGTTACCGTGTTGGTAGATTATCCCAATACCAACCCCATCTTCCAAGATTTGTCAACGGGAACCTATACAGTAAACATCCGTGATTTTAGAGGCTGTGAGGAAAGCACAACCATTAACCTGCCATTGCCAGTGCCAATTTCAGCAGATATTCAGGTGGTTCAACCCTTGCGTTGTAACAATGACAATGATGGAATCATTGAAGCCTACAATATGGCGGGAGGACAAGGTCCAGGGAACTATCTGTATCAATTGAACAGGATAACGGATGGGACCAATAGTGGACTTCAGACCATTCCAACATTTGCCAACTTGTCTGCTGGGGACTATACCATTACCATATTTGATGGTTGGAATTGTAGTTTCACCACGGTTCCGATAACCGTTCAAGATCCTGAAATTGTAGTGGCAGAATTGGTGGAGCTGCAGCCTCCAGGCTGTGGGGATTTGGGTAGGATGCAATTGACCGTCACCAATCCAGAAGTAGGAGTGGACTATTTCTATCGAAGAGCCGGAACAACAGACCCATTTACACCTTTTGGAGCCGGCTTGAGCAGTGTTGAAATTGCCGCAGACATTACCATTGATCCCGGACCTTTCCAATATGACGTTCAGAATTCCAACGGTTGTCCGTTTGAGAAATCCAACCAGATTTCCTTGGATCCAGCTGCGCCATTGGTTATTGCTCTTGATCTGACCAACGCAACAATCAATTGTGCTGGGGAGGCAACGGGTATTATTCGTTCGGAAGCATTTGGAGGTATTGGAAGCTATATCTATACCCTTTTGAATTCGAACACACCTCCAGTACCTACCCCTGCAACAACGGTAAGGTCTGCGCAAAGTTCAGGGATTTTTAGGGATTTATTACCTGGCACCTACTATGTATATGCGCAGAGTGGGGGATGTGAGGCCATATCTGACCCCATCGTAATAGAACCAAAACCGCCCTTGGTATTGGAGTACCTGGAAGCCGTTCCCGTAGCCTGTTATGGTGATACCAATGGACAGATTATTATTGAAGCCAGTGGAGGAACCGGAGCCATCCGTTATTCCATTTCTGATACGTTGAGTGAGTTCTTTGAAGGAGATGATCCGGCCAATCCAAATAGAAAAACATTTGATGATCTTTCGCCCAGAACCTATGATGTAATCATCCAAGATGATTTGGGTTGTACCATTACTCGAACCGTAGAAATAACCCAGCCGATGGAATTGATCGCAGCGGTAGCCTCAACAACGCCTGAAGTTTGTTTGGGAGATATGGATGGTACCATGACCTTGGAGGTAACAGGCGGTACAGCACCCTATTTTACCAGTGTAAATTCTGCAGATGATGCTGACTTTGAGCAAAACGACAGCTTGTTCTTTGATAACCTTCAGGGGGGTGAAACTTACGTGGTCTTTGTAAGGGATTCCAATGGTTGTCAAACCAACGTTACTGCAGATATTGGGCTTGGTATTGAATTGATGGCTGAACCTATTGTGGAGTATGGTTGTGAGGGAATCTTTCCTTATAGTACCGCCACGGTTTCCATTGCCGATGATTCCATGCTCAACGACCTGCTCTTTTCATTGGATGTAGACGATATCAGTTTGGCCACGGAGCAAAGAACTTTTGGTGATCTTCCGGAAGGCGAGCATACGGTTTTCATCTACCATCAAAATGGTTGTGTAACTTTTGTTGAGTTTGAAATAGAGGTTTATGAGCCTTTGACTTTGGAAGTGCTCAAAACGGGCCCCACAGAAATTAAGGCTATTGCAACCGGAGGTTTCGGAGGGTATGAATATTTCTTCCAGGGTGAATCCTTTGGGGAAACCAATACCTTTACCATTAATCAAGATGCAAATGTCAATGTTATGGTACGTGACCGTAATGGTTGTGAGGCCAACTTTATGATGGCTTTTGATTTTGAGGGAATGCCGGAAATGCCTCCGTTCTTTACACCTGATGGTGATGGTATGAATGATAATTGGTATCCTAGAAACAGAGAGTTCTTCCCTAATATTGATGTGATTATTTACGACCGTTACGGTAGGGTGATAGCCAGACTTGATCAGGTCAAGAAATGGGACGGCACCTATGAAGGACATCCGCTTCCTACAGGGGATTATTGGTACGTGGTCTACGCCAATGATAGGGAAAAACAACAATACGTAGGACATTTCACCTTATACAGGTAAGTGTAATCCAAATTTTGTTATATTTACTCATCCAAGACTCTGTTTGCAGAATTAGTTTGATTGGAGTTATAACCTCGCCTCTTTTTATTCAATATATGTGCACAAAATAGTTGTTGGCCAGAAAAATTGTTGGCTTAATGATATTTGGGGTCTTGAATGCTAATCCAAATCTTAAAATCGGGACCACAATGGATTCAAACAAATTTGACCTGCAACTACCCTCTTTTTTGCCTATCGAAACCAACACCTTGGAATATTCCCTTTTTCTTTTGAATCTATATCTTAACGGGTATGGGTCAAAACACAAGCCCTACCAAATTGACTATCACACCTTGTTGTTGAGCTATCACTTTTGGGGAAAGAAGAATTTAGACGAGTTCTGCCAAAATCAAACATTGAGCTACTTTTTGTTGCACCCTAATGATGATTCCGCTGAGGCTCGGGAGGCTTTTTACATAGAAATCAGGGAATTTTTATCAGGAAATTAATTCCTTTCAAGCTATCGCTTTAGTGTAAAATGACCCTTGAAAGACCTACCGTCTTCCAAAGAAACACTGAACCAATAATCCGAAGCAGGTAAGGGCTGGCCGTTCCAGCTGCCATCCCAACCCGGGGAAGCGGGATCGACTTGAGCTAGGAAATTTCCGTATCTATCAAAAATATAGACAATGGAGCCGGACTGGATATCTGCACTGATACCTTGGATTTGCCAATAGTCGTTCACATTGTCGTTATTCGGAGTAAAGAAAGCAGGATGTCCAATAACGGAGAACTGGAATTCCACCACCTCACAGCCATTAATATCCCTAGCATAGGCTTTATGGATCCCTGGAGCCACATTTTCAAATACGTGACTTCTTTGGAAGGGTCCAAAAGGCGCATCTACCGAGAACTCAAAATCTCCAAATTCTGCCAATTCCACTGTTGCCGTGGTTTGTAAGCTTACCAATCCGTCAACATTCACGGTTAAAATCTCTGGGGGTTCTATCGTTGCGACCTCCACGGTTTTGAAAGCTTCGCATCCAGTGCCATCGGTCATGGTCGCCTTTAAGGTATAGGTTCCTTCGGCTGGAATGCCAAAAGTTTGGTTTGTACTTAAAATGTTTCCATCGGCATCCATCCATTCATAGGTATAAACATCTTGGACATTCGTTGGACCAAAGGAATACGGTAGCTGATTTTGACAGACCTCTAGATTAGAATCCAAATCAAAAATTGGTCCTTCATCCACAACCAGTGTTATATGCTGTCCAAGTCCAATACAGGCATTTTGATCTTCGCTGTCTACTCTCACCCATAAATCCTGCTGACCAGGAGATAGTACATTTCTATAGCGCATTGGGTCTATGGCTTCCAACTCTGACAAGGCATCTTCCGCAGATGCATAATAGCTGACTTCAAAATTACTGCCCGGAGGGAACAAGGCAAGAATAGTGTTGGTAGCACTGCTAAATTCAAAGGTTCCTACTCCATCCGTATAGTTGTCATTGACACCATCATCGCATGCCGTGACCTCTATGTTAAAATCACTGGGAATGGCCGTACTTACAACACTTAAATCCAGTGTAGTAACACCAAAACAGCCCAATTCATTTTCCACTCTCACAAAAAGTTGGGAGCCCAAGGCATTGGAATAGGCCTCTGGATTGGCAACAGGACTGGAACCACCTCTTGCCCCTCGCTCACTATCATGAAAGCTAAAAGTGAGTCCATCAGCCGCATTGATCAGGGAACCCGCTTCAAACAGATTAAATTCTGAAAACCCGTCCCCATCGGGATCGCACTGCACCAATTGGGCCGGATTTGCCAAGGGCAGAGCCGTTACTTCAACTTCTTTGGTATAGGATTCCACTTCTGCGCCTTTGGTAATGGTGGCCGTAACAAGATAGGTGCCAGGAACGGAATAAACATGCTCTGGAGATTTATCGATCGTGTTCAAAATGGGAGATCCGTCTCCAAAGTCCCAGGCAATGTTATCTGGGTCAGGTAAAAAGTTAGTGGAGAGTTTGGTAAAGTCGCCAACACAGGCTTCCTCATATTCAACCCGAACTTGAAAATAGGATTGGACAAAGGAGGGAAGTCCTTTCCAACTGCTATTGCCAATTGGTAAACCGTCTTCCACATAATTGCAGGCCGCTCCAAGCTCTTTTGGATTGTTGATTACCCCTAGGTGACGTCTTTGAACATTCGCTTCATAGATTTTTCCGTCTATGGCCAACTGTAGGGCTGTGGGGTCCACTGGAGATTCTGCAATCTTTTGATAATCGTTGTTTCTCTCCAAATCTATCTGGACCAAAATACTGCCGTCATTATCATGCCCGCTAGGGGGAACATCACCATTATTGAAACTACTTACCGTGGCATACAATTTTTTGGAATCCGGAGAAAACTCCACTCCGTAGGCAAAAACAAAATCATCATCCATTAACTGTTGGGCATTGGAAATTACACCTGTCAAAATATCAAAATTGAAGAGGTAAAGGCTGCCCGGAGAGTGTCCGCTGGGATCCACGTTGTTCATAAAGTTGGCCATGGCCAGTTTGGTTCCGTCAGGGGACATCTTTATCTGTCCCTTGGCATTTCCCGAATAGGCTCCTAAGTACATTAATGGACCTACCTGTGATACAACGGGTGTTTCGTTAACCCCATTTTCATCCACTTTAAATGAATAGAATTTGTCATGAAAATGTGCTATAACCCAATAAATGTCTTCACAAGGATCCTTGATAGCCGTAAGTTTCTGGGAGCATTTCAAAGCCCTTTCAAATCGGTTATCCGGGTCATAGGTAATCAAATGGGCCCCGCGGCTACTGATGGTTCCTGGCCCCGTCATGTTAACCTCAAAAAAATTGAGTCCATCGCCATTCCAAACTATAGTGTCAACCGTTTCGTAGTCGTCTGTAATAAAAAGATAATAGAAATTTGGAAATCCTGGTTTGGGAACAATAATGGAGGACTGTGTACTGAAATTGCTCCCTGATAGCGCCCTACTTCCAGGCATGCGCCTATGCAATCTATTGTAGGCTACTTCTGCATCAGTGTAAAAAAGAAGATTCCCTTCTTCGGTAGCTATGGTTGCAGAACCTTCATAGGTGTCCATGCTGCTACCGACCAAGGATTGCGGAACAAGGCTATTGAAGTCCAGACCTGCAAATTGGCCAAAATGCCATATGGCCGCCTCCCTATCTTGAGCACACACCAATCCAAACCAACATGCCATGAGCAATGTAAGTGTTCTTTTCATAGCGAAATCGGAGTATTATTCCTTTCGTATAGTGATGAAAGTAAATAGCTATCAACTCTAAATATAATGATTTCAGTGTTTTGGGCATAAAGAGGTGCACAAAAATGGGTTTTCATCCGATTTTTATGGATGAACAGATTAGATTAAGAAGCAAATTGTTTTAAAACTCTTCTGTAGGCCTACTTAGGTAAAATTAATGGAAGGGATTTACCGTTTGAGGGTAAAATGGCCCTTGAAGGACCTACCATCTTCCAAGAAAACCGTGAACCAATAGTCTGAAGCTGGGAGTGGCTTACCGTTCCAACTGCCATCCCAACCCTCGGAAGCTGCGTCCACTTGTGCAAGGAAATTGCCATATCTGTCATAAATGTAGACCATGGATTGGGATTGGATATCCGCGCTTATTCCCTCTATCTGCCAATAATCATTTACACTGTCATTGTTTGGTGTAAAGAAAGCAGGATGCCCAATAACAGAAAACTGGAATTCCACCACCTCGCAGCCATTAATATCCCTGGCATAGGCCATGTGCACTCCTGGAGGAACATTTTGGAATACGTTGCTACTTTGGAAAGGACCAAGCGGGTCGTCCAAAGAGAATTCGAAATTTTCAAAGCTTGCAAGTTCCACGGTGGCTGAGGTTTGTAAGCTGACCAATCCATCCACCTTTACATCCAATATTTCCGGAGGATCTATGGTTGTGACTTCTATTGTACTGAAGGCTTCACATCCCGTACCATCTGTCATGGTTGCCTTAAGTGTATATGTTCCAGCACTTGGAATATCAAAACTTTGATTGGTGCCAAGGATAGTTCCCTCTGTGTCCGTCCATTCGTAGGTATAGTTGTCCAGCGGGTTTCGGGCACTTATGGGATAGGGTAATTGGTTTAGGCAAACCTCAATGGAGGGTTCTAAATCAAAAATGGGTCCCTCATCAATAGCCAAAGTTACATGCTGTCCCAATCCAATGCAGGCATTCTGATCGGTTCCATCCACCCGCACCCAAATATCCTGTCTGTTAGGCGACCCTACATTGCGGTATTGTGTTGGGTCTAACGGATTGGTTTCTGAAAGTGCATCTTCTGAAGAAACATAATAGCTAACTTCAAAATTGCTATTGGCAGGAAACAGGGCCATTATGGCCCCTGTTGCACTACTAAAGTCAAAGGTGCCAATGCCGTCGGCATAATTGTTGTCCACCCCATCGTCACAGGCCCTAACCTCCAATTGAAAATCACTTGGTATGGCAGTACTGACAACTCTTAGGTCCAATGTGGTGACATCAAAACATCCAAGGTCATTCTCAACCCTTACAAAAAGTTGATTGCCCAATGCATTGGAATACGTTTCTGGATTAGCAATTACGCTGGTACTTGCCCTGGCCCCCCTCTCGGTTTCATGAAAACTGTAGGTGAGTCCTACTGTAGCATTTATTAGAGAAGCTGCCTCAAATAGGTTGAATTCTGAGAATCCATCGCCATCTGGGTCACACTGTACCAACTCAGCAGGGTTAGCAAAGGGTAAAGAGGTTACTTCCACTTCTTTGGTATACGTTTCCACCTCCGCACCTTTGGTAATGGTGGCAGAGACCAGGTAAGTGCCTGCACTGGTATATACGTGTTCAGGTGATTTGTCCAAAGTATTCAATACAGGTGAGCCATCACCAAAATCCCATTCAATATTATCAGGGTCTGGGAGATAGTTGGTGGAGAGCTTTGTATTGTCCCCAACACAAGCTTCTTCGTATTCAACCCTCACCTGGAAAAAAGATTGCACAAAAGCTGGAAGCCCTTTTTGACTTGCCCTACCCATTGAAAGGCCATCTTCAACATAGTTGCATGCGGCTCCAATTTCCTTGGGATTATTGATAACTCCAAGATAGCGTCTTTGAATATGGGCCTGGTAGATTTTGCCATCAATTGCCAGTTGGAGGTCCGTGGGGTCTACAGGAGAATCGGCTATTTTCCGATAATTGTTGTTGTCCTCTAAATCCACTTGGACCAACATGCTCCCATTGTTAAAAAAACCACTCGGTGGCACATTTCCGTTGTTAAAACTGCTTACAGTGGCATACAGTTTTTTGGAATCTGGCGAAAACTCCACTCCATAAGCAAACACAAAATCGTCATCCATTAATTTTTGCTCATTGGAGACCACTCCTGTAAGTACGTTAAAATCAAAAACGTATAGGCTACCCGGTGCGTGACTTTCCTTATCCACCCCATTCTGAAAATTAGCCATGGCCAAACGGGTTCCATCCGGAGACATTTTAATCTGCCCTTTAAAGTTCATAAAGGGTCGACCGAGTTCCACGGCCGGTCCCACCTGAGAAACCACGGGTGTTTCGTTCACTCCATTTTCATCAATCTTAAAGGCATAAAATGAATTTTTAAAATGCGTGACAAGCCAATAAATCTCTTCACATGGATCTTTGATAGCTGTAAGTTTTTGCGAGCACTTTAGTGCCCTTTCAAATCGGTTGCTGGGATCATAGGTTACCAGATGGTTGACTTCGTCCTTAATGGAACCTGGACCGGCCATTCCCACATGATAATAGTTCAGTCCTGAGCCGGTATATACAACAGTGTCCACAGTTTCGTAATCGTCCGTGGTAAACAAAAAATAATTGGTGGGATTGGAAGGGTCCGGGACTATAATCGCAGATTGGGTACTTCGGGTACTACCTACTAAGAACCTACTACCTGAAATAAGCCTGTGGGAGCTGTTATGCGCACTTTCTCCATCAGCATAAAATATCAAGCGTCCTTCCTCGGTAGAAATGGTCGTTGTGCCCTCAAAAGTATCTGTGGCTGATCCTGCCAATGAACGAGGGGCCAAACTATTGAAATCCAAGCCTGCAAACTGTCCAAAGTGCCAAATCGCAGCTTCCCTATCTTGGGAAAAAGCCAGACCGGTCCAAAATGCCATAAGTATTAGTAGTGCTCTTTTCATGGTCAATTTGGATAACTACAGGGAGCATAAATCCTTGAATTTGAGTAGCTATCAAAAATAAATATAATGAATTCGTACTACTGGATTGAAATTGGGTGACAAAAACAGTTGGATGTCCAAAAAAATGGATGAAATGAATAGTTTGATAAATCTGTTCAAATTGTATATTTGCACTCCCAATTTGTTCAGTAAAACTTGGAAATTGGGTATTGTTTATTGAAAATTGTTGACCGAAGGTCAATACCGGGATGTGGCGCAGTCTGGTAGCGTACACGCATGGGGTGCGTGTGGTCGCTGGTTCGAATCCAGTCATCCCGACTTCTAACACTTTGTTAACAATTAAACTCTGGTAATCATCTGATTATCAGAGTTTTTTTTTGTTTTTAGATTCCCATAAAAAAGAACTGAATTTGTGTTAAAATGACCTTCAAAGGTTACCTAATTTTTAAATGTTTTTGGTAATCCAATGTTTATGGGCCTTTCGAGACTAGGTTCGAGGGAAGATGCGACGCTGCATTTATCTAAAACTGTTTTACATTATCCCAGAATATGTTCAGTCTATCATACCAAGACACTTAAAATAGATCATTTGGGGAAAAGGAGACTCCAATTTCATAAATGATACCTCTGGAGTATTTTCAATTGCTCTGAGGAGGGTTGGCGATTAAAAATACTGTTTCAAAACCTTGGAATTCCATATTCCCTAAATGGAATTTCTTAAGTCTTTTTATTTTCCTCCATTGTCTGTGTTCTTATTGTATTCACCATCCAAAAAGATTCCACTCACAGCTATGTTCTTACCGACATTATACGCTTTTCGCACGTCGTCTTCCAAACTTCTGATTTTAGCAATGGAATATTCAGATTTACCGTGCGAATCAATTTGCTTTTGAACTATTTCTATCCCTTCGGGCTTGTTTAAAAGTTCTTCAAGAAAGGTTTTCAGGTTGTCCAGGGCATCATTGCTTAGAGCCAGACCCGCTGCATAAATAATTTCCACGGCAAGCTTATCAAAAACCGCACTGGATCGTAGTTCATTGGCAGATTCGCCAGTAGATTTTCTGTTAGCCGATATATCCACAGTAGCGGGCTCTACATTTTTATCCTCTGTGATAGCGGTGTCCGATGAATCAGAATCACTGGAACAAGCAAAAATTACAAGGAACAATAAAACACGAAATAAGAATCGTAGAGCCTTCACGTATTGGGTAATAGTTAGGTAAATGTGTGAATTGGTGGGCTCTGATAACAGTTTTGCTCCAATAATATTATCCAAAAATCCATAACAGACTAATGGTTGGCAACCTACATATATCGAGTTAATTTTTGAGAAAAAAAATCAAAAAAAATGAACCCTTTTGAAAATCCTTACGTAGATATTTCTGATTTAAACCCCATAAAATTGGTAATAATGAAAACTTTTAATTTGTTTAAGAAAAAGAATCAACTCAGTTTACTATTAGGAGTATTTTCCCTAATCGCATTAAGTTCTTGCTCCAAGGATAATGATGGAAGTTCACAGGATACCTATAGTACACAGGTGTCAATTACTGATGCCCCAATAGATAATGCCAACGTTAGTGGTGCATTTGTGACCATTACCGATGTACGTGTGGATGGTCAATCTGTGGAAGGATTCAATGCAACTACATTAGACGTTTCAGCGCTTCAGAACGGTAACACTACCATTTTGGGGAACATTGACTTGGAGAGCAGAACCTATTCCAACGTCAGTTTGGTGTTGGATTACGCCAATGATGTGGATGGCAACTCCCCTGGATGTTATATTCTAACCGCTGATGATGTAAAACATGCATTGGTTTCAAGTTCGGAGGAAATCAATATCAATGATTCCTTTGAAGTGGTCCAAGGAATATCCAATCAATTGGTAATTGATTTTGACCTTAGAAAAAGTATAATAGCTAGCGAAGGTTCTTCATCGGATCAGTTCGATTTTGTGACCAATGCCGAGCTTAAAAATAGTCTACGACTTGTAAACCGCCTTAAAACGGGAACAATTTCGGGTACGGCAACAGATTCCCAAAATACTTCAGAAAAAATTGTGGTCTATGCTTATGAACGTGGATCTTTTAATGCGGAAACAGAAGCCAACGGACAAGGTTCGTCCAATGTACGTTTTGCAAATGCAGTGACCAGTACAGTGGTCAATTCAACAAATGGGTCCTACCAGTTAAGCTTTTTGGAAGAAGGCGAATATGAACTGCATTTTGCTTCTTACAATGATGAGGATGACGATGGAAAACTTGAGTTCACATCAATGCTCTCAGCTGAATCAGTGGCATCCTTGAACCTATTGAACCTTCAGGTAGATGCAAATGTGGAACTTACAGCCAATATATTGATTACAGGAAGTCTATAATACGGAAGAAAGTGTTCTCACATCAATGATTTTGATGTAGTTATTCTCCAAACCGCTGACATTGTCAGCGGTTTTTTTATTTCATAAAGATAAGTAACGACCTCATTTCTTATTAACAAAATTTTAACATATAAAACAGAACCTCCCCATCCATACTCCGTAGGTAAGGCAAAGAGTAAAAATTTAAACAAAATCAAAATGAAAAAAACAACTAAGCTATTGATCGGGATGGGAACGCTGGTAGTGACCGGATTAATTCTTCTCGCTGCAGATCATATCGATGCGCCCTCATCTATGGGTACTACGGCAGACATAGCAGATTTCTATGCTTTTGAACCTTCCGAAGGTTCCGACAACACAGTTTTTGTGGTAGACGTACAGTCTAACGTCCTGCCAGAACTTGCTTATGGCACCTTTGATGAAGATGTCCTATTGGAAATCAACATTGATTTGGATGATGATTTAGTGGAAGATATGGTCGTCCAAGCCATACCACGAGATGGAAGAATGTACTTTTTTGGACCTGCAGCTCCAAACCAGACTGGTCTGAACAGTGGGGTATTAACGGATTCGCCATTGGGAGATGTTGAAATCTCCGGAACAACAGCAATTGTGGAAACTACTTCAAACGGAGTTTCATTGTTTGCCGGCCCACGACAAGACCCTTTCTTTTTCGATTTTTTCCAGTTCAACGCCGTCATTGATCCAGCCACAGATTCAGCACCGGGAGGGTTTTCCGCTCCCGAAGATGCAGCAGACACTTTTGACGGTGCCAACACCATGTCCATTGTAGTGGAAGTCCCCAATAGTCTTTTGGGCACACCAACAGCTACAAATGCTTTGGGACTTACAGTGTACAACACTTGGGTAACATCAAATAGAAAACAATAATTAATTCCAAAAAAGACAAAAATGAAATACGATAATATAAAACAACTGATTTGGTCATTGGTATTGGTTGCCGCTTTTTCTTCCTGCAGTAACGATGACGATATGCAGGCTATGGTGCCTAATGCGACTTGCGATGATGGCATTATCAACGGCGACGAGACAGGTATTGATTGCGGAGGCTCTTGTACACCGTGCGAGACCATGTCAATGGATCCAGATTTTAGCGGAACTTATACCCAAGTGGATTTTATGGGACGACCTGGAATCAACACTACTTTGAGCTTTGATATGGATGGGCAGCCGAGTGTCAAAGATGCCCATAATGTGGCTATACCATCTGAAATGGTAGCTGCATTTCAAACTGGTTTTCAGGCAAGATTGGAACAATACCATGATGTCTACGCAGGAAAATTGGGTCTTGATCCAGCAGATGTGGATTATGAAGCCAATATTTTAGGGTTGGATGCCGCAACCTTGACCACGGTTTTGGCTGCGGATATTTTGGAAGTGGCCCCGGATTTGCCCACTACATATTTTGATCCCGGAACCGATAACGACAATGATGGTAGCATACTAGTGCCAGATGGAGATGAAATAGCGTTGACAGGAAGAAAACTTACGGATGATGTCATTGATGTTTCCTTGATCCTCTTTTTTGGAGGAGCCGAAGGTGATCGCTTTAGCGGTCAAGACACCAACATGGACGGGACTGCAGATCTACCCCGTTTAACTTCGGACGGAGTTGGATTTACTGGGGAAGTCCTAACGGATTTCCCATATATAAGCAACCCTGAATAGCTTATGGGGGCTATGAAGAGGAGAAAGGGAGAGAGCTTAATGTTCTCTCCCTTTTGTAAAAAGGAATGTTCAAAATAATTAAAATAGGGAGATGAGACTAGTATTGACTTTAGTTACAATTTTTATGGTGATTTCATGCACTACCAAAGAGCAGGAATTTGCTACCAACCCAAACGACTACAAAAAATATTTGATTACGGAAGCGCCAAAGACCACATCCAAATACTTTGAACTTTGGAATTCCAAAATTACCCCGGATAGCACCCAGCTATTAAGTTTTGGTAATGTGGCCAGTGAGTACAACAGATACTTTAAAAACACGGGGGATATTAAATTTTTAAAAAAGGCGGAAAAGGCGCTAACTAAAGCCGTTGAAATTGCCGCAATCAATAAATCAGGGTATTACAGGGCCCTGGCCAGAAATTATATTTCCCAACACCGATTCAAGGAAGCTCTTAAAATGGCCAAATCTGCGAGAAAATTGGGAAGTGGTCTAAACGAATCGCAAAGCTTGCTGTTCGATGTGCATATGGAGCTGGGCAATTATAAAACGGCCCACAAATATTTGGATAGTATTAAAAACATGTCAGATTTTGGTTATCTGATACGTGTGGCCAAGTGGAACGATCATAGGGGGGATTTGGACACAACCATCACCTTTATGCAAAAGGCAATGCAAAAAGCAGCATCTGCAAAAAACAAACCCTTACTGATTTGGACCTATTCAAACCTTGCAGATTATTATGGACACGCGGGAAGAATAGAAGATTCCTATAAATATTATCTAAAAACTTTGGAGTTGGATCCGGACAATGCCTATGCAAAAAAGGGCATCGCATGGATCGTGTTTTCCCATGAAAAAAATGGTGAGGAAGCACTACGTATTCTGGATGCAGTGAACAAATACCATATTTCTCCCGATTATTATTTGTTGAAGGCTGAAATTGCCCAATTCATGAATGACACCTATGCCGTTTCCCGTAATTTTGACAGCTATTACAAAATGATACAAAATGAATCCTATGGCGACATGTACAATGCCCATAATATTGAATTCTACATTGAGCAAATGAAAACCTACAAAAAGGCCCTTGACTTGGCACAAAAAGAAGTGGAAAATAGGGCAACACCCGAAACCTATAGTTTATTGGCCTACGCCCATTTGAAAATCGGCAATACCAAAAAAGCCCTACTAATTGTTCAGGAATATGTAACGGGAAAAACCTTTGAACCCGCAGTACTTCTTCGTGCTTCAGAGATTTACAAAGCTTCGGGAATGGTGGACCAAGTTGCCGCGCTAAAGGAAGAATTGACGGGAGCCATATTCGAATTGGGGCCACTATCCAAAGACAGGATTGCCGCACTTTAACCCCAACCTGTCCGCAATCACCCAAATGTAAAATGCAAAACAACTTATAAGATGAAATATGTTGGTATGCTATGCTGTTTTTTGCTTTTTGGCAAAATGACGGCTCAAGAGATTTATGGAAAATTGATAGATGAGTACAACAGGCCCATTGAAGGTGCTTACATTTTTAACATGAACTCTGAATCCCATGCCCATACCAATGAAATGGGTATGTTCAAGATAAAAGAAACAAGCCCAGGGGATAGTTTAAAAATAGGTGCATTGGGCTTTAAAAAGATAAGTGTTCCCTTAAGGGAACAGGATTTTGGAAAAAGCCTGAACCTTGTGCTTCAAGAAACCGCTTTGGAACTTGGTGAAGTTGTCATTAGTCCAAAAACCAATGCCCTGTCCGTCTTGAGCAAGATAGATTTGATGGTGCAGCCCGTGGGATCTTCCCAGGAAATCCTTCAAAAAGTACCTGGCCTCATCATTGGGCAACACGCGGGGGGAGGCAAGGCGGAGCAGTTATTTTTACGCGGGTTCGATATAGATCATGGAACCGATATTGCACTCACAGTGGACGGCATGCCCGTGAACATGGTATCTCATGCACATGGACAAGGCTATTCCGACCTCCATTTTGTGATTCCTGAGACCGTTGAACATATAGATTTTGACAAAGGACCATACAATACGGGAAAGGGAAATTTTGCCACGGCGGGCCATGTCGATTTTAAAACAAAAAATCTATTGGAGAAAAATACAGTGCGTTTTGAATATGGTGATTTTGGGTGGAACCGCAGTCTGGGCATGTTCAATTTGATTTCGGAGAAAAAAGAGAATGCCTATGTGGCGGCAGAGCTTTTGCGCTTTGATGGCCCTTTTGAAAGCAGCCAAAACTTTTCCCGCATCAACCTATTTGGAAAATATACGGCCCGTTTTAAGGAAAATACCACGCTCTCCACTTCCATTTCCTATTTTACAAGTACCTGGGACGCATCAGGTCAAATTCCCCAACGCGCTGTCGATGCCGGACTTATTACAAGGTTCGGTGCCATTGATGATACCGAGGGAGGCACCACTTCCCGGGCCAATATCAATGTTGAATTTCAAAAACAGTTGGACAAGGATAGCTTTTTTAAGGCAAACGCTTACCTGGGCAAGTATGATTTCAATCTATTTTCCAACTTTACCTTTTTTCTGGAGGATGGGGAAAATGGTGACCAGATTGAGCAAAAGGAATCCCGGAACTTGTTTGGCCTCAACACAGTAATCAACAGAAATATGGAATTGGGCAACACCAATTTGGCATTGCGGATCGGGGCAGGGTTTCGTTATGATTTTGTTGAAGGAAACGAACTTTCGCATACACTCAACAGAAGAACAGTGCTGGAAAACATCCAATTGGGAGATGTAACGGAAACCAACCTATATAGTTTTTTTGAAGCAAATTATGAGTTTGGCAAGTTTACATTGGTTCCAGGAGTTCGGTTGGACCGTTTTGAGTTTGGCTATGTTGATGCTCTTCAGGAGAATTACCTGAACCAACGGGTCAAAAAAACAAGACTCTCCCCAAAATTGAACCTACTTTTTGATCATAATGATAATCTACAGTTCTTTTTAAAATCCGGTATTGGCTTTCATTCCAATGACAGTAGGGTTTCGGTGGCCCAAAATGGAAAAGAAGTACTTCCCGCCGCTTATGGACTGGATTTAGGTACTATTTTTAGGCCCAGCCCAAAATGGTTTGCCAATATGGCACTTTGGTACCTCTACCTAGATCAGGAATTTGTTTATGTCGGCGATGCTGGGATTGTGGAGCCCAGCGGACGTACGGAACGCTACGGTATGGATTTTGGCCTTCGCTATCAAATTAACAATTGGCTTTACCTAAATTCCGATCTTACCTATACTAAAGCTAGAAGTGTGGACGAGCCCAGCGGAAGTGATTATATTCCCCTTGCACCCGATTTGACCATGTCAGGTGGAGTAACAATCAATGGATTGAACAAATTATCTGGAGGAATACGTTATCGGTATTTGGATGACAGACCTGCCAATGAGGACAATTCCATTGTTGCAGAGGGATATTTTATTGTGGATATGAATGTAAACTACAAATTGGACAAAGGATTGGTTTTGGGTGTTGCCGTTCAAAATTTGTTCGATACAGCATGGAACGAGACCCAATTTGCAACCGTTTCACGCCTACGCAATGAGCCACAACCCATAGAAGAGATACATTTTACTCCAGGAAACCCATTCTTTATCAAGGGAAGTATTCAATATACTTTTTAGGGAATAAACTTTTCAATATTTAAGATATTTTCACCAGCCTAATTAATAATGGGTTCGACATAAAGTCCATTTGTTATAGTGATAAAACCAATATTATCAATGAATGTCTCCTCGAGCTCAGTCGAGAGGTTTTTTAAACTTGAATGATTAACGTAGATTTTGCCATTCGACATACTCAGGATAACAACTCGACTTGAAAATTTTGTAATTTATTGAAAATCAAATTGATATTTGTTTTCCTAAATCAAATTCTCTTTGATTACTTTTTAAAAGCAGCTAGGTGTGGTTTTAAGCCTCAAATCCCGTAAAAACAATTAAATCAGGAGGAAACGGTACCGAGTACGTACAATTGTTCCAGAGTTGGGAACTCACTTCCGCCAGCTGGCTCCAAGGTAATTCCAAAAGCTTGGGACTCATTGGGATTTGCTAGGGCAAATACCTTATTGTCATCGTTCATAAAATCTTCCAGCAGACCCACACTGGTTGGCGTAAGTGGATCTAGGGTCAATGACCAAACTTGATAAGCCATTCCCTCAGGAGGTTCTGGCAAGCCTTGGGCATCTATAAAAAGCTGTTGCTGTTCCTTGTTCCAATAGGCCTTGGCATAGGAATCTGGCGATACATTTTGCCCGCCCAACGGGATTACGGTCACATTCTTATCACGCAATGTGGACAAAAGCTGCTTGGATTTTTCAAGGGAATTGTTGGCTTCGGCAATCTGAAGTTCCATTTGGCGCATTTCCGTTTCCGCAATTTTGATTTCCGAGCTGAGTTCTTGATTTTGATTATACAAATAGGCAAGACCAACCGCAAATATTACGGAAGCCGCCCAACCCACATATGGCATCCATGACCTCTTTTTACTGTCCAAAGATATTATTTTGGTCTCTGAAGCTCCATCTAACCTATTCTTAATGGAATCAAAGGAAGGAACATTGTTAGGTGCCAAAGCTGCCGACAGGTCAAGGATCGCTTTTTCAATCTCAATGATTTCTGCCTTGATCTCTGGATATTCATTGGCATAGTTGGCCACTTCCTGATTTTCCTTTTCAGAAAGTTGCCCGGCAACGTAGAGCTCCAAAATGCCCGATGTTATGTATGCCTTTGTATCCATTAGGTGTTTTTCATGTTCTCCCTTAATTGGGATATACAGCTTCTATTTCTTGTTTTAACGGTTCCCACGGGAATGTTCAGGGTTTCAGAAACTTCCTTCTGGGTATATCCCTTAAAATAGAGAAGGTCGATCAATTCAATACATTTTTGTTTCAATTTATTGATGAAACGTCCTATGCGTTCAATATTCACACTATTTTCTTCACCATCTTCAGGGTTTTCCAAAATACCTACGAAGTATTCCGTGGAAAGGTTCAGTTTTTGGTTTTTATGGGATTTTGACCTCAATTCATCTATCGCAGCGTTTCTTGCTATGTTCAATATCCAGGTAAAAAACCGCCCTTTGGAACTATTATAGCTTGCAGCCCTGTTCCAAATCTTTACAAATACGTCTTGGCAAATTTCTTCAGCCAAGGCACTGTTTTGAACAATTGCATTGATGACCCCACAAATGTTTTCAGCATATAAATTGTACAATTGCTCAAAGGCTTGAACATCCTTTTTTTGAAAACGTACAACTAAATCGTCGAGGTGCATTCTTTTGCTTTGAATAAAAATAGTAATATAAGCATTAAAATAGGCAACAGCGAAAAATTTGAACCGAAGCAAAAGATTACAGGCCCACTTTAGACCAACCCGTTCCGGAGGCACAAAGTGAATCAAGTCACCTCGGCAAACCAGCACACCGAAAGACAGCACTTTGGAGAACAAGTTTTTGGTTTGAAAAAGGAACCATCCTCAAAGTACGGTATCCACAGATGGATTTCCTTTAATAAATGGCAGCTAGAACTAAACCTACTAGGGATGGTCCCATGTGCAAAGGCGACAAAACCCATGGAAAACAAATGAGATAAACCTTATCCAACTGAATTATAAGTTCATCATGAATTTTGAGACTTTCATGGGGAAATATGTACCTAAAAAGAAGCAAAAACTTGTACAAATAGAGGTGCCACGAAGCACCTGGGACTCTTAATGAAAGTGTCAAAGCTTGCAGTTTGTGTGGATTTTGAGATAAGTACTTGGTTTTTAATTAAACACAAAGCAAACTTTTTTTATAAAAAAATTTGTTGGATTCATTTTTTGAGTATGTTTACGCCGTAAATGAGTCCATCACTGGGACGCATTGCCTTTTAATTTGAAATATTTTTTCAAGTTCGGGCTTATGGGGATAAGGAGGTCTACCCAGAAAGCCGTCTTAGGGATAAGGCACCGAACAATTGGGCTGGCTTCCGAAATGTATCTTCAGGTTCGTGATTTCTCACGAAGCTTTTCCTTTTTAGCACATACCGTGTTCGTGTTTCGCATTTGAGTCGTGGTCTTTTCTATCGATTCTTTATCAAAAAGTTAATAATGCGAAATACAAATGAAAACAAAATACATCGATCTGATCGAACAGACCTATGAATTCCCACAAGAAGAATTTCATGTAAGGGAAGGAAAACTACAATTTCACAACATTGACCTATCCAGGCTGGTTGAACGTTTTGGGGCACCGCTTAAATTCACATATCTGCCCAAAATTTCCGAGAATATTCAAAGAGCCAAAAAGTGGTTTGGCACTGCCATGGAAAAGCATGGATATTTGGGTAAATACCACTATTGCTATTGCACCAAAAGCTCACACTTTGAACATGTGTTGAATGAGGCTTTGAAAAATGATATCCATATAGAGACTTCTTCAGCATTTGATATTGATATTGTTGAAAACTTAAAGGATTCGGGAAGAATTTCGGATAGTGCTTATGTGCTCTGCAATGGATTCAAAAGGGACCAATATATCCAGAATATTGCCCGATTGATCAATAACGGCCACCAAAACTGTATTCCAATCATTGATAATTATGAGGAGCTCGGATTGTTGGGCGATAACATAAAAGGCAATTTTAAAATAGGTATCCGGATAGCATCCGAGGAAGAACCCAAATTTGAGTTCTACACTTCCCGTTTGGGGATTGGATACAAGAACATTGTTCCATTTTATACCAAGAACATTAAGGACAATCCCAATGTGGAGCTAAAAATGTTGCATTTTTTTATCAATACGGGCATTCGGGATACGGCTTATTATTGGAACGAACTTCTAAAATGCCTCAAGGTTTACGTCAACTTAAAGAAAATTTGTCCTTCACTGGATAGTTTAAACATTGGCGGAGGGTTCCCCATCAAGAATTCATTGGCTTTTGACTATGAGTACGATTATATAGTGGACGAGATCATCAACCAGATTGGTCAGGCCTGTAAGGAGGCTGGGGTGGATGTACCGCACATTTTTACCGAATTTGGAAGCTTTACAGTAGGGGAAAGCGGGGGAGCCATTTATGAGGTACTCTATCAAAAACAACAAAATGACAGGGAAAAATGGAACATGATCAATTCATCGTTCATCACCACTATACCCGATACTTGGGCCATCAACAAACGGTTCATTATGATGGCCATCAATAGATGGAATGATGAATACGAGCGTGTGCTATTGGGGGGATTGACGTGTGACAGTGATGACTACTATAATTCAGAACAGCACATGAATGCCATCTATCTACCTAAGTTCAAAAAGGACAAGCCCCTTTATATCGGTTTTTTCAACACAGGGGCCTATCAGGAAACGATAGGTGGCTTTGGTGGGCTGCAACATTGTCTAATACCACAGCCCAAACATATTTTAATTGATAGGGATGCTGAGGGCAACTTTTGGACCGAAGTGTTCTCGGAGCAACAAACGGCCTCTGATTTTCTGTCCATTTTGGGCTATAACAAGCCTGAGCTTAGGGAAAAGGCGGTCTTTATTAATGAAAACTTGAAATATCACCAGAATTGACAGTAAAAGGAAAATGGAATCAAAATTAAAACGGACATATGCAGGAATTCCCATGGAATACGCCACTTCGGAAAAATCAAAAGTGGTGCTGATCCCGGTCGCTTATGACGGTACCAGCACATGGGGAAAGGGAGCCGACAAAGGACCTGGTGCGTTTTTGGAGGCTTCAGAAAATATGGAACTCTATGACATTGAGACCAAGAGCGAGGTGTACAGGAAAGGCATTTACTTGACCGAAACCTTGGAAGATTATGGCTCACCTAACGAAATGGTGGTCAGTGTGCATAATATCGTAAAAGAATATATCGCTAGAAAAAAAATGGTTACCCTGATTGGCGGGGAACATTCGATTTCCATTGGTTCAATCAGGGCATTCAATGAGTCCTATCAGGACTTGACTGTACTTCAGATTGATGCCCATGCCGACCTTCGCAAAGAATACAATGGTTCACGTTACAACCATGCCTGTGCACTTTATGAGGCCTCTCAGAATACCAATTTGGTCCAAGTGGGCATTCGGAGCATGGATCATTCCGAAACCTTGGTGATGAACCCTGACAATGTCTTTTTTGCCCATGACATGGTGTCAGATGATTTTTGGATGGACAATGTGATTGAATTGATGACTGACAACGTGTATATCACCTTTGACCTTGATGCATTTGACCCATCAATTTTACCTTCTACAGGAACCCCGGAACCTGGTGGACTTCTTTGGTACGAAACCCTGGAATTCTTGAAAAGGGTGTTTGGGGAATGCAATGTGGTGGGATTTGATATTGTGGAACTCTGTCCTAATCGGCATGATAAATCTTCTGATTTTTTGGCGGCAAAACTCTATTACAAAATGTTGGGTTATAAATATTGCCAAAAACCGGAGGTAGAAGATGATGGGGATTTTAGTGAAATGAAAGAACAATTTAAAAAAGAGGGATATATATCCGAGGATTATGACAGGTAAAAAGGGAGAAATATCAAGGTTTTTGGAAAACTATTTCCTTCATTTCAATGCAGCGGCATTGGTAGATGCCGCAAAGGGATACCAAGATCAATTAGAGCAGGGATCAAAGATGTTGGTCTCTTTGGCAGGGGCAATGAGCACTGCGGAACTTGGAAAGATCTTCTCAAAAATGATACGGACCGAAAAAGTGCATATCGTATCGTGTACAGGGGCCAATTTAGAAGAAGATGTCATGAACTTGGTCGCTCATTCCCATTACGAAAGGGTGCCCAATTACAGGGATTTGACCCCAAAAGACGAATGGAAACTATTGGAACGGGGGCTTAACCGGGTAACGGATACCTGTATTCCGGAGGAGGAAGCCTTTAGACGGTTGCAAGAGCACATTTTTAAACTCTGGAAAAAAGCCGAACAAGAAGGGAAGCGGTACTTTCCTCATGAGTATATGTACCAATTACTACTTTCCGGGGTTCTGGAGGAACATTATGAAATTGATATCAAGGACTCCTGGATGTATGCCGCTGCAAAAAAGAACCTTCCAATGGTGGTGCCCGGTTGGGAGGACAGCACCATGGGCAACATTTTTGCCAGCTATGTGATGAAAGGGGAACTGAAAGCCAGCACGGTTAAATCCGGTATAGAATATATGACAATGCTTGCCGACTGGTACAGTTGGAATTCCGGAGACGGGGTCGGGTTTTTTCAAATTGGCGGTGGCATTGCCGGAGATTTCCCCATTTGTGTGGTGCCCATGCTCTATCAGGATATGGAAGAGACAGATACTCCCTTTTGGAGTTATTTCTGCCAGATCAGTGATTCAACGACCAGTTATGGCTCGTATTCCGGCGCGGTGCCCAATGAGAAGATCACTTGGGGAAAATTGGATATCGACACCCCAAAATTCATCATCGAATCAGATGCCACTATAGTGGCCCCTTTAATTTTTGCCTACCTCCTAAACATGTAAAAATGAAAAACAATACAGCTACAATGAATTTAAAAAGAGTAATCGTTGACTACAAAAAGCTCAATAATGCCATACTCGACCTTTTGGTGGACAGATACCCGGATGGGTACGATGACAGGGACATTATCAGTTTTAGGAACTCACTGGGGGAATGGGTGGAATGTATTGAGGTTCGGACCGAGGACACCGTTTATCTGGTCAAGGTAAGCAAACGGCTCACCATGGCCATGGAAGATTATGAATTTTCCAATGATGATGAAAAAGATGGGATTCCGGATGAAGATCCAATGGATTTGGAAGAGGAGTAAATTATTGTAACTAAAGTTATAACCATTATTTTAAAGACTATGAAAACACTTATTGTCCTTTTTGTTGCCATGACCGCTTTTTTCCAAGGCGAAGTGTCACAGGAACTTAGCTTGGAAGCTACCTATCTTGGCTTCGAAGAGGGTATTTACACCTTTGTTGATGAGTACGGGGAAGAACATGAATTCTCTGATATTGATGCAAAAGTTTCGAAGAAATATGATTTGGATTCGGGGGATTTTGTTGGCCGGAAATTTAAGGTGACCTATGAGATTGATACAGAGATTGATGAAAATGATGAGGAGTACGATGTCAATTACATCGTAGGCCTAGTTCTGATTGATTGATGCAAAGAAGGGCAGGAATCTCCTGCCCTTTACCAAAAAAAACATATGAAGAAAGTAATCAAATCCCGATTGGTAGCTGTCCATGGCACAAAAGTGATGGTACTCAAAAAAAATGGAAAACCGAGAAAGTACACTTTGCCCGGGGGGATAAAAAAGGGAAAAGAGACCGAAGCACAGGCATTGGTTCGTGAAACCTCTGAAGAGATAAAATTGAAATTAACCAAAGATCAAGTACAATTTTATCTGTCCCTTACAAAAATGGCCAACAAGGAGCAGATCAATAAGAATTACTTCTATACTTTCCTAAAACCACAAAAAATAGCGGTAAAGGAAACACATAAATTCGATTCCATAAAATGGGAAAACTGGAAAATGGCTAGAGAATTTATGGATAAATCCGATAGATTGGCCGTAACGGCCTATTTCAAAAGCATACGAAGAAAAGAAAAAAACAAAAAGCACAATGAACACCAAATTTCATCTCGCATTGCCATGTAAAAACATTGAAGAGACCAGGGAATTCTATGTGGACGTCATAAAGGCTCAACTGGGCAGAAACACGGAGAAGTGGTTGGATATCAATTTGTACGGCAATCAGCTCACATTCACCTATACAGGTCACTTTAATTTTGAGTTTAAGAACTACAAATTGGACGACTATATATTGCCGTCCTTTCATTTTGGAGTGATTGTACCTGTAGAGACATGGGGGGAACTATATTCCCGACTTTTCAAAATGGATTTGGAAGTAACAACGGAAGCCACATTTATGCAGGATAAAAAGGGAGAGCATCTGTCCTTCTTTATTCAAGATCCCAATGGATACATGCTGGAGTTTAAAAGTTTTAAGGACAATGATGAAATTTTTGCCACATAAATGAAAGATAGGGCCATTGCGTTTCATGTTGCCAAAAGTATTGATATAAGTGGTTGCAGAAGCGAATTTGGGAGTAAGCTTGTTTTTGGGGATAGGGACGAACTGTTCTACCAGGAATCTGATGGTTTTATTTCCATTTTTAGATATGGCACGGTTTCCTTATTTGGATTTGATGAAACCAAGGTCAGTACCATATTAAAGAAGCTCCAGCATTTTGGAAATGGGTGGAAAACTTCCGATTTAAAAGAAGAGGTTACAATAGTTCTGCAACAAGAGCTCTTAGCCCCAAGAGTGGCAAATGATAAAGTAGTGCTGCCAATTGCCAATACGGAAGCTGTACGGTTGACTCTCTTACATTTATCCCAGTCTGTGGCTTTGGATCACTTTGCACGGCTTTCCGAGCAGATTTTGAAGGAAACAAGAAAGCATACCACTCATCTAGAACTTTTTGGAAAGTTGGACATTGGGGGCAAAAAACTGAAAAAGCACATTGGGCGTGTATTGAACATCAATAACCAAATTTCTGAGCACTTGTACATTTTTGATTCCCATGAAGTGGTTTGGGAGGATGAAACACTTGATCAATTGGACAAAAGCCTAAAACACTTGTTCGATCTAAAGGAACGCTACCGTACCATCAAGGAGCAGGGCCATATCATCAAAGAGAATCTTAGTCTTTTTAAGGACATTATGGAGCATCGTGAAAGTAGTCGGTTGGAATGGGTGATCATCATTTTGATTTTGGTGGAAGTGCTCGATCTCTTCATCACGCGAACAATCAATTAAAAATCACCTTTTTGAACAATCAAAAAAATCCTGGGGAGCTGGGAATGGTGTAGTTTGGACATGCTTGGAATTCCAGCCATAAAAGCCAGGGTAAATTTTTGGGTCAGGATATCCTCATTCCAGGTCTAGATGCTTCTACAACATTGTAATGGCGATTGCCTTATGGGGTGGCAAAGTGGTCAGAAAGTAAAAACAGGGCATATAGCCCTGCTTCTTATCAATCAAAAAACGAACAGTTTGGGAACTATACAATTTCTCTAAATTCTTCCACAGTGAAGAAATCTTGGTCATCATTATTGATGAAATAGATACCATCCCTTTTAAAATGCTGTATCATTTGGTCATCCACTTTCACGGCAAACCCATCTGCTGTAGGAATTACTTCAAACTTGTCGGTTATTGACTTTCTATATTTCAAGACAAAATATTGATCAAATTTGTCATCATTATTCGTGTCTACAGCAATCAATTTAGTGACTTTGGCCGCCGAGGTTTCCCTGTCTTGATTTACCTTTCCCTTGTCCATATCATCCATTTGAATGGGATAGTTGCGGTGCTCCATAACCTTGATGTTGTATACAGTCTTTGTTCCATCTGATTGGATGGTAAAGGTTTTGTTTAGGGAGGCATTGAGTTGACCCGGATTTGTATTTTGTGCCTGAAGGCCAAATAAGGTGATAAGGGATAAACTTAGTATGTTGAATATATTTTTCATGTGTATAAAATTTTTAGGATTAACAAATACTTTTTTGGTTGTGGGCTCCAGTCTTATTTAAGGTAGGAGGTAAACATCCAGTTTCTTTTTTCCAATGCCCTCAAGAAGTCTGTGAGCATCTGCTCTGTGGCGACGTCGCCAATATCTAAAGAGGCTCCTAGTGCAGACATCATGTTTTCATGAAGGACTTCAAAATCTTTGAGTACTTCCCGCACCATTTCAATAGCGGATAAATGTTGCTCTGTTTCCTTAAGTTCGGAAAGTTCCAGGGTTTTCTTTAAGGTAAAATTGGGTTTGATTCCAAATACCCGGATACGTTCAGCAACAACATCGATGTTCTTTTTTACAGTGTTGTATTCTTTTTCAAATTCATCATGTAGCTCAAAAAACTCCGGGCCTTCAATATTCCAATGAAAATTCCTCAATTTATTATAATGGACTTGATAATTGGCCATCAACGTATTTAGATGTACCACTATCTCTGCCGTTTCTAGATAGGTGAAGCCTAGTTTTTTGAACTCTTTGTTTTTAGCAATTTTATTTTGTGTTTTTATGATTTCCATAGTGATGTGTTTTAGATTTTTTATTCATTTTATGCAATCAATAAACAGCCAATATCCTTACGGATAAAGTTTGCTGCTTTGATTTATTTGTGATTAGAAAAAAGGCTTGGGAATGAAGTTCCCAATGAAATATGATAAGCCAATTAATTGGCTTAGAAGACTAAAGGCTTAAGAAGTATCAGTGAATGATTCATATAATCAATATACAGATATATTGCAGAATATCAAGTGTTTAACAGGATTTAACAGAATTAACACTGCTTTAAGGGTTTCTTTTGAAAACTATATAAATACAAATGAAGAATGGCTGTATTTATCCAATTGTACCGTTTTGACAAGGTATAAGCCAGCACATAATTTTTGTCTGGTCTCTTTGATATCATCCTAGCTCAACCGTAAGGAATGTTCCTAACATGATTTATTGACAGGCTTAAGAGAAAACCCTAAAAAAACGGCTTGGCTTTGGGAGGAGGTGGCATATGTGGCTTTGCCCATTTGGGTGTTGTAATGCATCCTTGTTGTTGGAGGTGAATCCCTACCTAGGTTTGAATGAAATTGAGAACGCTACAGAAATGGGTATTGCCATGTGATGATAAAAACCGCGGAAAAGAGGTTGAAACCTACCATTACAATGCAACATGACAAATTACTAGGTGAGACTTGGAAGTATTTTGCCTATTACAACCATTTCTTTTTTTTGAAGTAATAGACCAAAAAAATAAAAATCAATGCCATGGCCCCAAGTAGGATATAATAGCCGTATTTGAATTTGAGCTCTGGCATGTTTTCAAAGTTCATTCCATAAATACCAGCAATAAAGGTCAGGGGTATAAAGATGGTGGCTATGATGGTCAATACTTTCATAACCAAGTTCATTTTGTTGCTGATGGCAGTCATGTACATTTCCATAAGGCTCCAGGTCATCTCCCTATATATTTCAATACTTTCGTTCACCTGCACAACGTGGTCCTGAAGGTCCCTGAGGTAAATAATGATTTTCTCGGAAATCACCGAATGGGTACTCTTTTCAATCTTGTTCACTACATCACGTAATGGCATTACCGCCCTTCGTATTCTTAGAACCTCTCTTTTTAAGGCTTGTACTTCCAAAGTGAAACCTTCATTGGAGTCCATTTCAAACAATCTATCCTCAAACTGTTCCACTTTGTTTCCAATCTCGTCTATCAAATAAAAATAATGGTCAACAATGGCATCCATTAATGCATATAAAAGGTAATCCGCCCCCATGGTTCTTAGAATCCCCTTGCTCGCCCTTAACCTATTGCGAACTGGGTCGAACACATCTCCCTCGGCTTCTTGAAACGAGATTACAAAACCTTTCCCAAGTACCAGACTGACATGCTCCACCACCAAACTGTTTTCATTGTCCAGATGTAACATCTTTAGAACCACAAACAGATATTCCCCGTACTCTTCAAATTTTGGTCTTTGATTGGTATTTACAATATCCTCAATGACCAAGGGATGCAGACCGCAATAATTGCCTATTTTCTGGATTTCCGAGGTATGGTGAAGACCATTGATGTTGATCCAAGTGATAGGTTTGGAATCTATATAACCAAACACCTTTTCAATGTTGCTTGATCTGTCCTCTTCCAGTACATCCTGATCGTAATCAAATGCTTCAATAAATAGGTCTTTGTCCAATTTTTGGCCAACATATACAGGTGTCCCCGGAACTTGACCAATGGTCGCCTTTGAGCTGGTCCTTTTCTTTAAGGTCTTGGTATAATAATTGGATTTTTTTCTAGCCTTCACCTGTTTTTTTTTCAAGTATTTCAATGCCTTTTTGGATGACCAGATTTGTAGGGATGGTCACTTTTCTGCCATCGTCGGTTTTCATAAAAAGATAGAAGGCACTAATATCTTCAACCACACCGGTCCAGTCAAAATCTTTGTCCAAGATCCTAATTCTATCTCCAAGACGCAGCGGGTGGCTAAAAAACAAGATTATACTGGCGGTTATATTGGACAATATGGACCATTGCGCAAAAAAGCCAACCCCCAATACTGCAAGTACAGAAGCAATAAATACTGCAAAATCCTCCAGGTTCACACCCCAAATGATGAGCAACACAGTTATGGAAAAGAGATAAATCAATAGATAGCTAATATAAAATACCACCTTTCTACTATTGACATCAATGGCTGCCAACCTACCAAAACGTTTGATGGCACCTTTTACAATCGCAATAAATAGGATTGTACTTACTATTAATATTATCGTTAAAAGTATTTCGGTTTGGGTTTTTGCCATGCTTTACTTCTTGCAAACGATTTGAAGGTAGTATAAAAAACAACAACAAGATAAGAAGATGCCGGCGTATTTTGTAAAGAACCCAAAAGAAACTGAAATACACTTTGCGGACAATGGCATGGATTCAAGAAACGTGGGATAACTGCCCCTCCCACCTGATCAAGGAAGCATCTTTGTAAGCTTAGAGAATTTCTCAGACCGAAGATAGAGTCGTTTCACTCCGTTGGTCTTATCTCCGAGGAACCCCCCACTTTTTAGGAGATTTATGCCCCAACGGATGGATTTATTTTTGGTGCAGGAGTTATTCTAAAACCGTTTCAAAACAGATACACCAATTAAGCTGGAAAAATGAGTCTCGAGAAAGGCGTTTACGATAACTTAAAAGTCAAGTTATTACGACCTTAAACCCAGTTTTTAAGGACAAAGTTGGCAGCATCTTTTATCGGCATTCCAATAAAAGACGCCGTCTACTTATGGATACAAGTAAAATGTGACTTATCTTACAGTGTCCAACACTTTCATTATGAGCTAAATGTGTTGGAAAATACATTGGGATGATGAAAAAAATCAATCTGTGGTTAGTATTGGTGATTTGCACCTCGGTTTGGTCCCAGTCCAAGATTGAAGGCCATATATATGATAAGGACACCAACACACCCTTACCTTATTGTTCCATCAAAATATTTGGATCCAAGGAAGATTACACCATTACAAATGAAGATGGGAAGTTTGCCATTGGTCAGGAGCTTGCCAATGATTCCCTAGAAATAAGGCATATTGGATTCAAACCTAAAAAAGAAGCCTTATCTTATTTTAAATCCGAATCCAGACTGTACCTTGAGACGGACGTCTCCGCTTTGGATGAAGTGATCCTCACCGCAGGGAAGGACAAAGAATATCCGTATAAATTGTTGGCCCAAGTCGTGGAAAAGTACCGAGCCAGAACTAAAGTGACCCACAGCAAGGCCTTTCTTAAGTTGAGTTCATCAGCCCGGAACATCCCTATAGAACAAATTGAAGGTTTTTACAATAGTGATCAAAGCTTGTCCGGAGGTATCTTGGATCTGAAGGTAAAAAGCGGCCGGTTCGGACAGAATAAAAAGTTTGCCTTTTATAGTCTTGACAACACCAAAATTCTAAGTGATTTTGAACTGTTTGGAACCACGAGCCAATTATTGCCAAATTATCCAGGTAATATGAATTACGAGGCGATTTCCAGAAAGTACAAAGTAAGGATTGACCCCTGTTCTTCTTGTAATGAGCAGGATGTGGCCATTGCCTTTTTCCCCAAGAGACCCAATGGCAGGTTGTTTTATGGTAAACTCATAGTGGACCATGCCCTGTTGACCGTCAAAAGAATTGAATTGGGCGTTAAGGAACCGAACATTACCGATTTGGCTTCCATTAATGAAGACATTGAGCTTATACCCATGGAAATGCAACTTGATATTGCCTTTGACCCAATGGATTTGGATAAGATCCAATACCTGGATCTAACATTGCGAATGGATTACAGATTCGATGACATTTCTGAAATCATAGATTCCCGCACTTTTCTCTATACTTATGACTATGATTCCACTTTTGAGATGCCATATTTTACCGAAGAATTATCCTTCAACAATGATTACGATAAAATTATTGCTTTGCAGGCCTCCGATCATTTTTGGGAATCAAACTATCAATTCCCCAAAAGCTTTAAGGACAATCGTTCCATGAACTTTATGAAGGAACATGGCTATCTGATCAACTACAACAGCTATATTCCACTAAGCGATCTTATATACGCAAAACCCTCTGTATTGTCCTGGGACAAGAACTATCGTTTGCAGTGGGAACATCTCACAAACTTTATGCCTGTGCAAGAAGACAAAACAGCTCGGAAAAATGCAAGAGGCAAAAGGGATGTAACCGTGGGCAAATCCTTTGATTCGCCTGTAGCTGCACACATACAGAGCACAAGCGTTAAAAATGGTAAGGGACTTAACATTACCTATATGGTAGATAGATATCTGGATGGGGAAGGAAAAAACAACACGGTAAGCCGAACCTTATTGGATCTCAATGCTTCCCAATTTAACAATGATGGCTCTAGAAACAGGTTGGCCTACATCAACATAATTTTTGATATTTATGAGGTTTACCGTCAATTGGCGTCTTCCCGTATCACTGAAAGCATGAATTCTGATGAGGCAAAGGCCATATTTGATGAAATATATCAGGGTGCAGCCATTGAGGTCAAAAAAATGCAAAGAGAGACGCAAAGAGGGGCAGATCAGGAAGCCCTACAGTTATGGAACCGAAGAATAAATGCTAGATTGGGCGTGGATAACTTATCGTTGAACCGCTGATGATAAACGGTTATTCAATAATTGAATCTTTTTGGGTGTTTACGGAGAATAAATGATTTCCCTGGTAATTTGGGGTAAGTTTAAATAGCATCTGTTTTCGATCTTGGGAGGGAAGCCCAAAATCAAAATAGACTGTTACCCGAAGATATGTTGTGGTACCTTCAAAGAGCTGCAAGTTTATCTGCCATTCGCCTTTGGGTTCTTCCTCAAAAAAGAATTGCTTCGTGGTTAAACCCTGCGGATTTTCGCTATTGTTCCAGGTTTTGTATTGCGATTCAGGATTGATGATCTGAATACCCAAATTGATCTCGGGATTACTCCAGGTCATTACAATTCTGGTGGGAGATATCAATGGTGATTCTGTTGTTCCTGAACCAAGCTTGCTTGACATCCCAGGCTTAAATAGCCCATTTATTTCAGCATTTTCAGGAATACTGCCATTTGCCACCTGGTCATTATATTGATTGTATACCTCTGCCGCTTTATCCCTGTTTCCATGGGCGAGGTAGGCATTGGCAAGATCAATATAGGATTGGGGAGTCAAAGAATCCTGTTGCAAAATTTGAAGGTAGATTTCCAAAGCCTGAGCATTTAGCCCTAGTGTTTCCTGGTTGTAAGCGAGTGATCGTAAAGCCGGAATGTTTTGCCCGAACGATTTGGGGACATCCTTGAGCAATTGGTTGGCTGTTTTTCCATCATCCCAGCGTCCCCTAAAATACTGCGCCAAGTCCAAGAAAAAATAAGGTTGCGTTGCATAAGCATCGGTATGGGTTTTCAGTAATGCCTTTGCTTCTCGATGGGATGTAGCTCGGCCAAAGACATCCATATATTCAGGATTCTCGGGCACATAGCTGCTTTTGCTATCGAATAGGCTGTATAGGCTATCCCGCATTTCCGAATTGTCGTATCGTCTGATAATTCCCATTTCGTCCATTCGGTTTTTACCCTTGGTATTGACGATAATAACACCGCCAACCCCTCGAGGGCCGTATCTGGAAATTGCGGCATTGCGCTCCAAAACAACCAAACGGTCTATATCTGCTGCGGAAAGGTAAGTTGGTGTGCTTTCAAAAATCATCCCGTCCACATCAAATATGGCTTTGGGAGGATTGATAGAATCGACATAGGCTATTCTTCTCAGATATACTTCTACATCAGGTACATGGGGCGGCCTCACAACCCGCATGCTGGGGACGTGATTCTTCAATGAGGCCAGAAAATCTGTTCCTACATTGATAAGATCTTTACCTTCCACAAAGCGCATGGCAGTGGAAGAACGATCTTTATCCAGAATTCCGAAAGATGTCTTGATTAGATTGGTGTTTTCTTGATAATCCGCGAGCAGATCTTTTTGCCTTTTCCGCTTCCTTTTTTGAACAACCACTTCCCTTAATTTGGTAGTTTGTGGGGAAAGGACCACTTTCAAATCTTCCATTTGCTCGTCAGCAACTAGCTCAATAGTACCAAAACCAATCGAGGAGATGACCAAAACTTCACCTATCGTCGCTTGTATGACAAACTGTCCTTGGGCGTCGGAATTAGTACCAAGCTGTGTATTTTTGATCAATATATTGGCATTGGGAATAGGGGTTTCCCATACATCGGTAACCTTCCCCGAAATGGTTACTTCTGTGGTTTGGGCATAAAAGGGTATGGTGATTGCCAAAAATAAATAGATGGGAAGATGCTTCATTTTTAGATTGATTTATAAACTGTGCTTTCCAAAATGTAATTGGAAGACGGAGTTTCGATTAAAATTAATCAAAATCCTATGAGTGTCTAATAATTAGATTTTTCTAATGGTTGGTAGGTATAGGGCAACGCATAATTTTCAGATACAAAACTAACTTTGAAATCCATTGCCCTCACCGGAATTATTGCATGTCGGGTTCTTCTATCTCATTGCCATTGGCATCCAGCTCTTTATCCAAATAATAGAGTCCATCCAGATAGGGGGTATATTGAGAAATTGCAACCCCAAGATTGTTCTCAGAAAGTTCCCCTTCTTCGTTAAACCTTCTTACCTCTTTGTACAGCCCACACGGCCTTAAATTGTATTCATAAATTGCCGTGCCATATTTATCTTCAATTGGAGATAAATCCACATCCAAAGTCGCTATTCTTGAAGATTCTCCCATTGCTGCCCATTGATACTCAATTTTATGATATCCTGATGGACCAATAACTGGATTAAGGCTTTTGTCCAAATAAACAAAGGACAAGGTATGGCCTAACTCATCCAACTTCCATTTTTGAATGGAAATTCCGCTAGTACTGTTCGCGTATTGATCAAATTCATTGAAGTATTCAATACCAATTCTAAACTGCCTTTTGTCATAGATGGTGTTTATAGCACTAATACCTTCAGGGTTTTTTGCCCTTCTTCCAAATGAATCGAAATACTCGGTTCTTATTTTATGGTTGTACTTATTGTAATAGAATCGGGTTTCGGCGACACCAGAATTTAACTTCCCTTGAGAATTGTATTCATATTTGATGGAGTCGAGTCCTACCTTGTTTAAAAGAAACCGAGTTTTAAACACTCCTTCGATCAGGGCAGGCTTCATATCTATATCGTAATTTGTTCGCTCCAACAAGTTGCCCGCTTTATTATATTTGTAAACATTATAGGTAACACTATCAGCTGTGACCGCCAGTTGATTGTTGGCATTCAAATACGTTGTCCTAGATTTGTGTCCGTTGATGTCATAATCCCAGCGAATAATGGCAACGTCCGCCTCAAAGGGTTTTAACCTACCTATGGAATCGTATGATGCTGTCTCAATTTTATTCCCTACTGTATTATATCGATAACGATATTCAACTATTCCATCCTCAATTTTTGCAAAATTGCCGTCGGCACCGAAATAGGTTTCCGAAACAGTTTCCTTTTTCTGGTTAAGTTTCTTTTTGATTATGGCAATTTGGTTTTTATTCTCAATTAAATCACCGTAGGCATCAAGATTGAATTCTTTGATGACGCTATCTCCTTCATAAACAAATTTGGTTGCTCCCCATAATAAATCATTGTATTTGAGCACTTTTTCCGGGTAATACTTGGCTTCAAATTCAATTCGGCCCAGGGAATCGTATTCCGTTATTTTTTGAAAGTAATCATCGTTCGCAACTACGGGAAGATGATTCTTATTAAACCGTTTGACCTCAACATCCCTATCATAAAGATCGTAGGTGTACTCGTAAACTGATGCTCCATTGTCGTCATATGTTTTTTCACCATTTTTGTCCAAAGATGTCACTCTAATGGTATTGCCACGTTCATCGTAGTCATAAGCTAGATGGTAGTCCGCTAAATGAAATGCAAATTCTTCACTTTCATCAAAAAGGCGATAGTAGATTTTTTGATGTTTTTGATTGAATTCCAATTCACGACGAGCTATATACTCGGTATCATTTTTTAATTTTTTATGTCGATCGTAATTTTCGAAAACAACAGTCCTGTCCTTCTCATCAAGCACTCTTTTCTCATGAAATATGCCTTCCTTATTTGGAATGATTTTCCCAGCTTTATTTAGGTATGTTGCATAGTATGATTTCTCGTTTGAATTGTATTCCCATACTGTTTCATAAATGGATTGCTTTACTATCCTATCACCTCTATAATCAAAATACCGCACAATCCTATTCTGGTTTTCTTGTATACGGATTTTTGTTAAGCATGATTTCAAATCCTGGTTATATGTTTCATCAGGGTTCAAATAGTGAATTTCGAAATTGCCCTTATTGTCTTCTATAATTTTGGTAACTGCCGTGTCGAAGTAACCTCCGTTCAACAATTTCCCATTCTTGTAGAATTTGACGATTTTTTCCTTTGTTCCCTTATATGAAACTTCGTAGGTGTTTCCGAATTCAATATCCTTTTCACCAACGGCGTATGAGGTTAATACGTTAAGGGTATGGGTGAAATATATGCGACGAAAAAAACGAGTTTGGTTTTTGGTGAAATCGTAGTAACTATAGATGTCCTCATTCTTGTAGTAGGAGGTTTGTCGAAGCCAATCGTCAATTCTTCGTTCCCACAGTTTTTGAATTTCCCAATTGGCATTATGATCTGTGCTATCGTCATACGCAGTTTGGAGACTGTCCAGTTTAATGGAGTACTTGGACTTCAATTCTTTAATTGCTTTTAAGGATAAGCCGCCAAGGCCTTTATTTACAATTTCTTTTCTTAAAAGTCTTGCGCAATATTCGGTGATGTTAAAATGGTATTGTTCATGGATGAGCACATTTTCAGAATCATATTGGCCTCTTAACCGTTCCGATTGATTCGGGTTCATGAAGGCATACACTTTTGAGTCGTTTTCCGTAATCAAATTTGGACAAGCTATATCGGAATAAACCGTTGCTACATAGTTTTTCTCGAGATATCTTACCAGTTCAAAATCTTCCCAGACCAGAGGTTTTTCTGACCACATGATCATATCCTTGTTTCCCATGCCTGTCCTATGTGTGAAACCAAATATGATTATGGCAGTAAGAAGAAAACTGGAAAGGATGATTTGGTTTTTTGTTTTCATATTTCCAGAGAAGGTTTTTTAAAGACAATTTTATAAAGGGCATACGGGATGTACGTAAGTCCGAGGAAAACGGCTATTAGAATAAACTCAAAGAAAACCAATTGAATGTCAATTTCCGTACTTCTAAAACAGAAGGTGTAAAGCCTTATGGAGATAAAAAATATGGTTGCGTAGAGAATTCTTTCTTTGAATAGTTCCTTTTGATTGGCATTTAGGGCAAACCCCCGATAGTTAATTAGCAAAGCCAAAAAATAAAAAGGGATTGAAGAAACCAAAAGCACCAAAGAAAGATGAAAATCAGAAATGGGAAGGTATTCCCACAGGATTACAGCGGCAAAAACATTGAGCAAGACAGGACTACTAATTTTAAGCATGTTATGACCTAGAGAATGGTTTGGACTTTTAGGTTTTGTAAAAACGTCCGATTCTGATATGGGCGGAGCTGTTTCTTTTGGGTTGTTACCATACTTGTTAACTCCATCTTCTCCTTTCTGGAAAAGCATTAGAATACCGTAAAAAGGAATAAACTGAAAAAAACCACTAGTTCCCAAATCATGGCAACGTTTAGCCCCTTGGGCAACAAGAAACCACACCATGGCAGCCAATAGTAAATAGAAAAATGCGACTCCAACCAGTACTTCTTCCCACACTAAAATGATAATTAAATAAAAAAGGACATAAATAACATAGCTTATTCCATATTCAAGACGTCTTATACGGCCCTCAAAGGAAAACGGGTTTTGAAACATAGAGGTTGTCGTAGGTTCTGTAGTTTGGCACTAAAATAGAAGAAAATATTCAGCGAGGAAATTACTTTCATGGTAGAACATGAATAATCGATGAAATCCTATTCCTAAAGAATATAACTAGGACCAAAAGGGTCAAATTGATACTCTACAACACTGTCAACTCAACAAGAGTATTGCTCATAGTGGTTTGACCCAACCTCTTCTTTCAAAGATGACGTTCTTTTCAATAATTGAAAGACTTTTGGTTTGGATTACCTCATCATCTTTAGTGGTCTGGGAAATAGTTTTTTCATTACGTTTCCTATTTGTGCCATAAAATTCCTTTTCTGGAGCTGAGCCTAGTTGAATTAGGGCAGTGAAGCTACATTTCCTAGAACTCTGATACTGTTTGATATGTAATATATGTTAACGTACACATTTTTTCTTATATTGCATGCAAACCTTGACTTTGGAGCAAGAATTCTTGCACTAAATCAACCAAATTAAGAAACGTATTCCAGAAGATAACTCATGGAAATTGGGAACAACAATAGCTCCACAGTTGTTATTGATGTCTCCATTAGTGCCTTCGGTCTAATTATTTCTGTCTTCTTTTATCAATTAATTAAATTCTAAATGGAAATAGGAAAAATGGGTTTTAGAATCCTTTTGGTTATAGTGGCAATTTCGGTGACTTTACCGCTGGCCGCACAAACCAACACCAAAGCTTCAAAAACTGTCAAAGTGCTTTCGTTCAATGTCTTTGGTGGTAGAACCACAAAAGGGGATTTGAATTTTGAAGTTGTGGCCAAGGTAATTCGGGACGTGAACCCAGATTTGGTAGCCTTGCAGGAGGTGGATTATAATGTTAATCGATCTAGAAAGGTGGATTTGGCTACCGAGTTGGGCTGGCGAACCAAACTCATACCCATATTTGCCCGCGCCATGTACTATGACGGAGGAGAATATGGGGAGGGAGTATTGTCAAGATATTCTTTCTTGACAACCCGGAGCGTTCCGCTTCCGAATATTGAAGGACAGGAACCTCGCACAGCTTTGGAAGTGGTTGTTGAGCTACCATCAAGGGATACCATAGCCTTTGTGGGCACCCATTTTGCACATGAAGGACCGGCAGGAAGAGAGCTTCAGGCCAAGGCGTTGAATGAAGTTTTTACTAAAAATAAATACCCGACCATTTTGGCCGGTGATCTAAATGCAAGACCAGGAAGCAAAATCATAACAATTTTGGAAGAGTTTTGGGAACCTACTTATAACAGGGAAAACCCAGAGCCTACTTCTCCTTCGCATGATCCCAAATCAAAGATTGATTATATCATGTTTTACCCTAGAAACAAATGGAGGGTAGTGGACAAAGAAATTATTGTGGATACCTATGCTTCCGATCACTGTGCGTATTTGGTGACCTTGGAGCTTTTAGATTGATTTGGCCAACACTTTAGGTTGGCAATGGTAGAAATAAACTAAGAGAAAAAACAAGAAAATGCTAATAAAATCCATCAAAATAATAATATGTCTTATGGCATTGCTGGTTGGGTGCAAACCGAACCAAAACAAAGTCGCCAAAAGGACGAATGTTGTATTTATTTTGGTGGATGATCTAGGGTGGAAAGACCTGGGCTGTTATGGCAGTACATTTTATGAGACTCCCAATATTGACAAACTAGCACAATCAAGTGCCGTTTTCACAAACGCCTATGCAGCAAGCCCTGTTTGCTCCCCAACCCGGGCCGCGATTTTGACAGGTAAGCATCCTACAAGGGTTGGAATCACGGATTGGATTCCGGGGTTTGACCCCAAGGACAGGACACTTTTGGGACCCAATGATTTGCATCAATTGCCCTTGGAAGAAACAACTTGGGCAGAAGCCCTGAAGCAAGAAGGATATCAGACCTTTTTTGCAGGTAAGTGGCATTTAGGTGATGAAGGGTTTTTTCCGGAAGACCAGGGATTCGACATTAACAAGGGAGGGCACCATATGGGGCAACCTCCGGGAGGGTATTATTCGCCCTATAAAAACCCCAAACTTTCTGACGGCCCGGAAGGAGAGTACTTAACGGATAGATTAGTGGACGAATCCTTGGAATTCATGGAGGTCAATAAGGAGAATCCGTTTTTGTTGTACTTATCCTTATATACGGTACACACGCCAATTCAAGCTAGTAAAAGACATTTGGAAAAGTTCAGGATAAAACGACAGACCCTTGCCGATTCCATTCCGCGGATTGCAAATGAGGGAAAAGGCTTTACAACCCAAGGCCAAACCAATGCGGAATATGCTTCCATGGTTTACGCCATGGACGAAAATGTTGGTAGGGTTTTGGACCGACTGGAAGAGCTTAACTTGATGGACAATACACTGCTGGTTTTTACCTCGGACAATGGAGGTTTGTCAACCGTGGCTAACGCAAATTGGGTGGCACCCACGGATGTTCTGCCCTTGCGTGCCGGCAAAGGATGGGCCTATGAAGGTGGCATCCGTGTCCCGTTGATTATCAAAAAACCCAACAGCGATGATGGTATGGTTATAGAAACCCCGGTCATTAGTATGGACTTATATCCCACGGTTCTTGGCACATTAAAATTAGAGACTAGACCGGAACAACACCAGGATGGGGTGGATCTAAGTGGGCTATGGGAAAATGGAGCAGAAGCGGTTCATGATGTGCTTTTTTGGGATTTCCCGCATTATCATGGGAGTGCTTGGACCCCTGGATGTGCACTTAGGAAAGGAGAGTGGAAGGTGATTCAATTCTATGAGGAAAACCGAGTGGAACTGTACAATTTGAAAGAGGATATTGGAGAGCAGAACGACTTGGCAGAGGTACATCCTGAAAAGCTTGGGGAGCTACTGAATGAATTGGAAAAAGTGAAAGCACAATTGGGTGCGAAAGCTCCTACTAAAAACATAAATTATAAAACTAATAGCGAAATTGAACTTTGATGACCATTTTTTTGAGTACCTTATATGTGTACAATTCAGGTCGTCAATAAAGTATCCTATAAAAACAGGGGAAGACTTTTGACAATAACTGACTGAACACCACAACTAACTAACTAACTTAACATGGCTTCACCTAACCTCAGTGCAGCTGCAAAAATTCATCGGATAACGGGCAATTCGAAAACAAAACCGGATACCTGTAATTTTGATGCTCCCAAGGAATGGAAATTGTTTTGTGATGGTAGCGAAGCTGCATTCGTAAAAATCTACAATCACTATTTTCAAATGCTCTACAATCTTGGCAGGCAATTCTCTGGAGATACGGAATTATTAAAGGATGTATTACAGGAAACGTTTATCAAGATCCGGGAAAAAAGGGGCAAACTTCATAAAGTAGTTTCAGCAAAGGAGTTTCTCATTAAATGCTATAGAAACAACATTCTGTCCGAACAGAAAAAGCGGAAAAAGAATATGACCTTGAATTTTTCAGCAACACCTTACGCGTTCCATTTAACCCCATCACATGAAAGTGTCCTGATCAATAGACGCTTTGAGTCCGATCAAATAAAATTGATTCAAGATTCCCTCAACAAACTTACCCGGAGGCAAAGAGAGGCTATATATTACCTCTATTATAATGGGCTTACCTATGCCCAAATAAAGGATGTAATGGGTTTTGCCAGTGTAAGGGCGGCCCGAAACCTAATTTACAGATCTCTGACCGAGTTAAAAAAACAGGTGGAGATTTTGGGGGAACCCAAAAAAATAGGATAAAGCGTTGTTCGGCACCATTTAATTCAAATTTCAAGCAACTTTTTTTATTTCCAATTAAAAACTGTAGTTGCCTAATAATCAATAGTTAACAGTAAGGAAGCATACAAATTGACAACATAAGTCTTAAATTTTTGCAAAAAAGGCAATTTTTTTTGATGTCATTTAACCTTTTCTTAAGTCTTTATAATACAGGAGAACACCAAATGGACTATCACGAGTATGAACTTGAGGATTTTTTAGCCGATTCTGAATTTCGGGATTGGGTAACTAAACCAAATAGATCTTCGCATTTTTTCTGGAAAAACTGGTTGGCTGCAAACCCTTCTAAAAAAGATACGGTATTAGCGGCCAAGGAGATTCTTCTTTCCCTTAGCTTTCATCTGGACAATGAGTTGGATGATAAGGCCAGGGAGCAACTTTTAACGTCCATTTTGGGCAAAAGAAACCTTATTCCAAAAAGTAACGGGAGTAGTTTAATGTCCTTTGCTCTTCCCTTGGTAGCATGTGGATTGTTGTTCTTCGGTTTGGTTATAGGAATGCGGATGTCCGCAACAACAGAGTTGGTGCCAACCACCCAGTCCATTACCTATTTGGAAAAAGAAAACCTGAGGGGAAAAAAATCAAGGATTACCCTTCCCGATGGTACAACCGTATACCTTAATAATAATAGTAGAATCAAATATGCTTCCAGATTTGTCAATGACAGACAGGTTTATTTGGAAGGTGAGGCCTACTTTGAGGTAGAAAAGGACCCAACCAAACCTTTTTTGGTTAAATCCAATGGATTGGTGACCAAGGCCTTGGGTACTGCTTTTAATGTAAAGGCTCACAAAGGGAAAAAAGTGGAAGTTGGATTGGTGGAAGGTAAAATTTCCGTTGCTCCTGTGCTCGAGGACAAGAAAGTTGGAATCATTGATAGCCCTGGAGGTAAAGCCACTTTTACCTCGGAAGATGGGGAACTTAACTTTTCGGCCTATGCCGATATGGATTTTTATAAGTGGACCAAGCGAACTTTGGTCTTTAAGGCCGCTGGTTTTGATGAAATTGAGGAGACCCTGGAAAACTGGTACGACGTGAACATTACTGTTCGCAATCTGAAGAGGCGTGTTACCTATACAGGTGAATTTCCAAGCGAAAGCCTGGAAAGTGTTTTGGCGAGGATAGCCTTCGTGGAAAAATTCTCATTTAGGATAGATGAGGAAGATGAAAGGGAGGTAACGATCTATTTTAAGTAGCGAAAAATGGAACTTAAACAATTTGAAATAATAACCACTAAAACTTAAACGTATGAAAATGAAAAGCTACCCGTAAAAAATAAGTTTGCTCCAAAGAAAATGGCACTTTCGATGGAGGCAAACTTATCATCAAAAGTTCAATTAAAGTATATCAACTAAACCGATGTAAAAGTATGAAATTTAAACTATCTAAAACAGTCGCTATGCTCTCTAGGATATTTATTTTGCAAATGGTGTTCTGCTATTTTGCAATGGCTAATGAGGGGTATACGCAAAGTATGAAGGACACCTACCTTGAGTGGAACTCAGACCGACAGGTGAAGGTATTGGATGTCTTTGAAGAAATCGAGAACCAATCTGCATTCAAATTCAATTATGACGAGAATGATGTGAACAAGAGGACAAAGTTCCAAATTGCCCTGGGAACACATTCCGTGTACGACTTGTTGGAGCAGATAAGTAAAGAGGCTTCCTTGAATTTTAGAAGGATGAACAGCACTATTGCTGTGACGCCAAGACTTGAAGAAGCTGCTCCTGAAATTATTGAAAAAGTCGTTCAACAAACCGTGACAGGAAACGTTACAGATGACACGGGAGCACCTTTACCTGGGGTAAACGTTGTGGAAAAGGGAACATCAAATGGTACATCTACCGATTTTGATGGAAACTATACCATTTCGGTTTCAAGTGGTGCAGTACTAGTGTTTACTTCCTTAGGGTTCACTGCCCAAGAAGTTGCTGTGGGCGGACAATCAACCATTAATGTATCTATGGGTGAAGACGCAGAGCAATTAGGAGAAGTGGTGGTAACCGCTTTGGGTATCAAAAGGGAAGAAAAAACCCTGACTTACGCCCAACAAACTGTAAGCGCCGATGAGATTACAAAAACAAGAGATGTAAACTTCCTTAATAGTATCAACGGTAAAACCGCTGGTGTGGAAATCAAGAAAAGTAGCTCAGGTGCTGGTGGATCCACCAAAATTGTACTGAGAGGTAACAAATCTTTGACTGGGGACAGTACCCCCTTATTTGTAATCGATGGTATTCCATTGGCAAACAATCGTGGCGGTCAACCTGGTATGTGGGGTGGAACTGATTCCGGAGACGGTATTTCAGCCTTAAACCCAGATGATATTGCAAGTATCAGTATCCTAAGGGGAGCAAACGCAGCCCTACTTTATGGTAGTGCTGGTGCCAATGGAGTGGTATTGATTACCACCAAAGAAGGACAAGCTGGTAAAACTACGGTATCCCTGAACTCAGGTGTTACATTTGAAAGTGTTATTGAGACGCCAGATCTTCAATTTAAGTATGGCGCGGTAGGAGAAGCCAAGGAAAGCTGGGATACAACTCCTGGTAACTATGCCAGTAACTACGTGGATGATTTCTTTTCTACAGGAGCCAACTTTATTAATTCACTTTCCGTGAGTGGTGGAAACGACAGGACTACGGCTTATTTCTCGTATTCCAATACAACAGCTACCGGGATTACTCCAGATAACACGTATTCTAGAAATAATGTATCCTTTAAACAATCTACCAAACTATTGGATGATAAGTTGACCGTAAGTTCGAATATTATCTTGTCCATAGAGAATTCCGAAAACAGATTACCTTCAGGATATTACCTCAACCCATTGACAGGTCTGTATTTCTTCCCAAGGAATCGTGATTTTGAAGATACCAGGGTCAACTACCAGATTTTTGATGAAAGTAGAAATCTAATGGCCCAAAACTGGTTTGTAAATGATCACCACCAGTCCAATCCGTATTGGATAATTAACAACCAACCTAGGGACCAGAACAACAGAAGGGTTATTGCCAACTTAACGTTGAACTATCAGTTGGCGGATGCACTTAACCTTCAGGTTAGGGGTAATTATGATTATGCCAATGTTACAAGGGAGCAAAAGCACGCTGCTACTTCCAACCCAACCAATGTAAACATCAATGGTACTTGGGATTATCACAAATACGAAGATCGTTTGATCTATACTGATGCCATTTTGACTTATGATTCCGATTTATCTGATGACTTTAGTCTAACGGCACTTGTGGGAGGTAGTTATACGGAAACTGATTATGGAGATGGTGTACGGGTAACCCCAAGTAGTGGTAACGGACTCATTTATCCAAATGAATTTAATTTCCAGAATTTGGCCTTGACTCAGACACCGGTTCGTTCGGTAACCAATGGAGTGATCAAGAAGCAAGGTTTGTTTGCCAATGCCACATTGGGTTATAAAGAAATGTTGTTCTTGGATTTGGGTGGAAGAAATGACTGGGCTTCGACCTTGGCACTTACAGGAAATGATTCCTACTTCTATCCATCCGTAGGTTTAACGGCTATTGTCAGTGAAATGTTTGAAATGCCAGAGGCCATCAGTTTTGCAAAATTCAGGGTTTCCCAAACCCAGGTGGCCAATGAGGTGCCTTTTAACAGGATCAACCCTCAGAACAGTATTTCCGATCCAGTTGGTAGTTTAACACGTAATACGACCAAGCCATTTACAGATGCTGAACCGGAAATCATTACAAGTACCGAGATTGGTGCAGATTGGCGCTTCTTTGGTAATAGACTGGGAATTGATTTCACCTATTATCATATTAAGTCCGAGGATCAGTTTATTACCGTTCCTTTAGATGCATCTGACCCAGAGTCTGAAGGTAGATACACCCAGAAATTCATTAATGCTGGTGAAATTGTAAACAAAGGAATTGAGGTTTCGTTGAATGGTACTCCAATTCGAAATGACAACTTGGAGTGGAATACAGCTTTCAACATTACAAGGAACAGAAGTGAGATTGTGGATATAGGTCCAGATGACGAAAGGATTATTGATTTGGGATCATCTGAAGGCTATAGATCTAGATTGGTTGAAGGTGGACGATTCAATGATTTGTATGTATTGAAATTCCGTAGGGATGATCAAGGAAGAATCCTGTTCGACGATAACGGTAATCCGCTAAGAACCCAAGATTATGAATTGATAGGTAACCTTGATCCGGACTTTACCTTAGGTTGGAACAATACAGTATCCTTTGGAAGATGGAGTGCAAGTGCCTTGATCAACGCAGTATTTGGTGGTGAGGTATTTAGCCAAACAGAATCCATGTTGGACGGTGCAGGAGTTTCACAGCGTACAGCGGATGCACGTGATGCAGGAAGTGTTGCGGTTAATGGTGTTGTGGAATCTTCGGGAGCTGCGGTAACCAGCGTAGACCCAGAACAATGGTTCCGTTTCATCGGAGACCGTAATGGTGTAGGTGAAGCTTATGTGTATGATAGAACCAATATTAGATTGGCACAATTGTCTTTGGCTTATGATATTAACTTGGCCAAATTGAATATGCCTTTCATACAGTCAGCTTCCATTGCCTTTATTGGTAACAACTTATTCTTTTTCAAAAAAGATGCACCATTTGATCCGGAATTGGCCATGAGTACCAATAGAAATTCTGTTGGATTGGATAACTTCAATCTACCTTCTACAAGGAATTATGGACTGAACCTTAAAGTAACTTTTTAAAAAATGGATATGAAGAAGTATATATATGTATTATCAATGGTGCTGGCACTAGGTGCCTGTACCAGCGACTTTGAAGAGACCAATACCAATCCATACGAGATTTCTGATGAATCATTAAAACAGGATTTCAACAATATTGGTGCTTTCTTCCCGGGCTTGTTGTCCAACCTTTATGGTATTCAGATTGACCATAATTTGACCAATGATTCCTTTGCAAGACATTTGGCCACTCCAACACCTTTTGTGGGTGGGGTGAACAATACGACCTATTACTTGCGTTGGAACAGGTACTGGAGCGTGCAGTACAACAACGTAATGGCCCCTGCCAACCAGGTAATTGACATTGCTTCGCAAGAAGAGGGTAATGAGGTGTTTATCGAATTGGCCAATTTGATCAAGATCCTGTCCATGCACCGTCTAACAGTGTACCAAGGGCCTATTATTTATACTGAATTCGGTTTGGGTAAAACAGGGGAGTATGATAGCGAGCAAGTGCTCTACAATGCGTTCTTCTCAGATTTGGATCGTATAATAGGTGTCTTGAAAGCTAATACCGATTTTGGAGGTTTCAGCGCTTTTGATGCCAGTTATGGTGGTGACATTGCCGCTTGGGCCAAGATGGCAAACACCTTGAGGCTTCGTTTGGCCATCAGGATATCCAAGGTAGATCCAGCCAAGGCGCAAGCTGAGGGAGAAAAAGCCTTGGCAGATTCCGCAGGGCTAATTTTGACCAATGCGGAGAACTTCAATATTTCCAATTATGGAAGAAAGTATCACCCAGCGGTCATCTGCTTTGAGTGGAACGATACCCGAATGAGTGCAAGTATGGAATCCATCTTAGGTGGGTATGGAGACCCAAGGGTAAGTGCCTTTTTTGATGAGGCAACCGATCCCGCTGTTGTTGCCGATCACCCAGATTGGCCTTACAAAGGAATCCGTAACGGTGCCACTTTGGGAGCCAAGGATGATAGGCTGAGTTATTCCACTATTGATCTTTCGTTCAACGATCCTGCAGTAGTAACAGATCGTAAAATGATCAGTGCAGATGAAGTATATTTCCTTATGGCGGAAGCCGCACTACGCGGTTGGGCTGGAGCAGGAGATGCTGGAGCGAACTATGAAATGGGAGTCCGGACTTCCTTTGAGCTCTGGGGTGCAGGTGGCGTAGACGACTATTTGGCGGATGATACCAGCATTCCATGGGATTATACAGATCCAAAGGCAGATGCTGGTGTTAATGCATTCACAAACAGAATCACAAACACTATTGCTTGGGATGAAGCAGCTGATAATGAAACCAAATTGGAGAAAATCATTACCCAAAAATGGATTGCTGCTTACACAGATTCCATGGAACCTTGGGTAGACCATCGTAGAACCGATTATCCCAAACTTCCGTTCAATTATCAGAACGATAGTAACTCGGATTGGGGGGTTATCGCAGATGATGATTTCTTAAGAAGAATGACATTTATAGACAGCGAACGGACCAACAATCCTGAAGGTGTCGCTGATGCAACGACTAAGTTAGGTGGCCCCGATGAAATAGGAACGCGACTCTGGTGGGATACCGGAGGACCTAATTTCTAAAAAGGGGAGAAAAAAAACCTGTGGCGACCCCACAGGTTTTTTATTGTACTATCTTAAAAGACATAAACCAATCCAAAATATATGAGTTCCCATTATAAAGCTTTGCTGCTGGTGTTCTGTATGCTTGTTTCATGCAAAAAAATAGATTCCAGCAAATTGTTTTCCAAAATGCCCTCGAGCCATACCGGCATTAAATTTAAAAACCTGGTCACCGAAACGGATGAGTTCAACATTCTTACCTATGGTAATATTTACAATGGGGGAGGAGTGGCCGTCGGTGATATCAACAATGACGGGCTGCAAGACTTATACTTTACAGGAAGTATGGTTGGAAGCCGACTATATCTGAACAAAGGGGATTTTAAATTTGAGGAAATTGCTGAAAAAGCTGGCGTATTTGCAGAAGGGCTCTGGAATACCGGAACTTCAATGGCAGATGTAAATGGGGATGGTCTTTTGGATATTTATGTCTGCCGCTCAGCAGCCAAGGACAAGGAAAAGAGGAGAAACCTGCTCTTTATCAACAATGGGGATTTAACCTTTACAGAAAGGGGAGCGGAATATGGTCTGGACGACTTTGGGTATTCGACCCAGGGCAATTTTTTCGATTATGACAAGGACGGAGACATGGATGTCTTTGTACTAAATCATTCCGTGCAGCCGTATTCGAGCCTTAAAAATGCCTCCAATAAACTAAGGGATAAGTCATATCCGGATTATGCGGATCGTTTGTACCGAAATGACAATGGAAAATTTGTTGATGTCAGCCAAGAGGCTGGAATCATGTCCAGTGTATTGGGATTTGGATTAAGTGTTTCCGTCAGCGACATCAATGACGACACATGGCCCGATATTTATATTTCCAATGATTTTCACGAGCATGACTTTTTGTATTTGAATAATGGGGATGGAACGTTCACCGAAAGTCTAAAGGACTTTATAGGGCACACCTCGCATTTTTCCATGGGGTCTGATATTTCGGATATCAATAACGACGGGAAGCCGGATGTTGTAACCTTGGATATGCTTCCAGAGGGGAACTTCAGACAAAAAATGGTCTCTGGCCCGGATAACTATGACAAGCACCAATTTCTTGTGGATTCCGATTTTCATCATCAGTATATGCGAAACATGCTGCATTTGAACCAGGGGAATTCCTTTGCAGAAATTGGGCAGTTGGCGGGAATACATGCCACCGATTGGAGCTGGGCACCACTCTTTGCGGATTTTGATAATGACGGTTACAAGGACTTATTCGTGACCAACGGTGTTAAGCGGGACTATACCAATATGGATTTCATGAATTTTGCGGTTCAAAAGCGCTTGGAAGAAATGGATTCTGGCGTGGAAACCGCCATTAAGGATTTATTGGAAAACATTCCTTCCACCATCGAAGAAAATTACGCCTACCGGAACAAAGGGGATTTAACTTTTGGAAAAGTGACGGCAGATTGGGGGCTGGATGGGAAATCCCTTTCCAACGGCGCGGCTTATGTGGATTTGGACAATGATGGGGATTATGACTTGGTGGTCAACAATACAGACGATGAAGCTTTCATTTATCGTAATAACAGTGAGCTTCTAGAGAACAACAACTACCTAAAAATACAGCTTCAAGGCAAGGACGGGAATACCTTGGCGGTGGGAGCCAAAGTAATTCTTAAATCAGATACCTTGCTATTGCATCAGGAGTTGTATCCTGCCAGGGGGTTTCAATCCTCCGTAGATCCTTCCCTAATTTTTGGTTTGGGAAGCGTACAGATGGTAGATAATCTAAAGGTCATATGGCCTGATGGGACGGTTACCGTAAAAAGTAACATTGAGGCCAATCAAACGCTGCAGTTGGCGCAAACGGATGCAGCTGTCGCAGAAGCTACTGAGGAAACCTCACAAACCCAGTATTTTTCAGATATAACTTCCGATAGCTTATTGGTTTTTAACCATATCGAAAATATGTTTGTGGACTTCAAGAGGGAATCGCTTATTCCTCACCAACTTTCCACCCAAGGGCCCAAAATTGCCAAATCGGACATCAATAATGATGGCCTTGAGGATATTTTTATAGGTGGGGCCAAAGGTAGTGTTGGAAAAATTTTGGTACAGCGAAGAACCGGTGATTTTACTGAGACTAATGCACTTACGTTCAAAGATGATGAGCCATCTGAAGATACTGCAGCATTGTTTTTTGATGCAGACAACGATAAGGATATGGATCTCTATGTGGTTAGTGGAAGTCATGAGTTTGAAGAGGAGGCTCCTGAACTTCAGGACCGATTGTACATTAACAACAACGGGAGCTTTACCAAAAAGATGTCCGCCTTGCCCAAAATGCTGACCAATGGATCCTGCGTGAGAGCCTATGATTACGATCAGGACGGTGATCAAGATCTGTTTGTTGGTGGTAGGTCAGTACCTGGCCAATATCCTATGGCAGCCAGAAGTTATGTTTTGGAGAACGATGGAAATGGCAATTTCAAGGATAGTACTAACGAGGTAAACAAGGATTTGTCCCGTATCGGTATGGTAACAGATGCCCTATGGACTGATTTCAACGGAGACGGAATTAAAGATTTGATTTTAGTGGGCGAGTTTATGTCCATCCGCTTTTTTAGCAATGAGAATGGAAAATTAATAGAAGCAACCGATGCTGTCGACACCCAAAATTCCAAAGGCTGGTGGAACAAAATTGTTGAAGGGGACTTCGACAATGATGGCGATCAAGACTATATAATCGGCAACTTCGGATGGAATTCGCAATTAAAAGCTTCACCGGATGAACCCGTTCAATTGTACGCCAAGGATTTTGATGATAATGGAGCTATTGATCCCATTTTGTGTTCCTACCTCATGGGGGAAAGCTATCCCGTATTCTCAAAAGATGATTTGGTGGAACAGCTAGCCGGATTGAAAGCCAAATATGTTAACTACTCAGACTATGCCAGCCAGAAAATAACCGATATTTTTTCTCCCGAAGAGTTGGAAGACGCCTACCTTTTGGAAGCCAACAATTTTTCTACCAGTTATATGGAAAATCTTGGGGATGGCAAGTTCAAGCTGACCCCACTTCCTATCCAAACCCAATTTTCACCCATCTACGCAATTCTGGCAAAGGATGTGAACAAAGATGGAAATCTAGATTTGGTTTTGGCAGGGAATTTCTACGGAACCAGAGTTAAATATGGCCGTTATGATGCCAACAATGGGCTTTTGTTGTTGGGCAATGGCCAAGGAGACTTTCAAGCTGTCGCAGATGTCGAAAGTGGCCTCAATGTAGCTGGTGAGGTCCGCGATTTGGTGATGATCAATGGAAATTCGGAAGCTCCGCTACTACTATTTGCAAGAAACAATCAACCTGTGCTGGTTTACAGAGCAACCGCTGAAGACTAGCACTAAAACTAGAATTTTGAAAAAAATAACTACACTTTTATGGATTGTCTCTTTGAGCACCATGGCACAAAACGCCACAATAAGTGAAGAGATAAGACAATTGGATACGTACGGATTTGGAGCACCAAACCCAGTTCCCATTTTAACGGAAAACCCTAAAATATTCCCTTACTTCAAATTTGAGGAATACGCCCATACATCCCAAAAAAAGGGATGGAAAGTGGTTAAATTGGAAAACGAATACATTGAGGTCTATGTGCTACCGGAAATTGGGGGAAAGGTCTGGGGAGCCATTGAAAAGAGCACGGGCAATGAGTTTTTGTATCGGAATGAGGTGGTCAAGTTTCGGAATATTGCCATGAGAGGTCCATGGACTTCTGGTGGTATAGAATTTAACTTTGGGATTATAGGACATCATCCTGGGACAGCAACTGCCGTGGATTATAAAACAGCGACCAACGAAGACGGAAGTGTAAGTTGTTTTGTAGGTAATATGGACTTGCCATCAGGAACATATTGGCAGGTGGAAATTAAACTGGAGAAGGACAAGGCATATTTTGAGACCAATGCCTCTTGGTACAATGGAACCCCATTAAATCAATCCTATTACAACTGGATGACCGGCGCGGCCCCTGCAACCAATGATTTGGAATTTTTTATCCCGGGCAACGGATATCTGGAGCACGATGGCACTTGGAAAAATTGGCCCATTGATGAGAAGGGCAGAAACCTGGCCATGTACAAAAACAACAATTTTGGCACCTCAAAATCCTATCATATTGTTGGGGATTACAAAAATTACTTTGGAGGTTATTATCATGACCGAAATGTTGGCTTTGGACATTTATCACCTTATGAGGAAATGCCAGGACAAAAATTATGGCTATGGGCATTGTCAAGATCGGGTGGTATATGGGAAGATCTTCTCACGGATGCCGATGGTCAGTATATTGAATTTCAGGCAGGAAGATTGTTCAATCAATATTTCCCGGGAGCCAAAAATCCGGTTTCCCAAGCCAATTTTGACCCTTATGTCATGGATTCCTGGCAGGAACTCTGGTTTCCTATCAAAGAAATAGGAGGGATGGAAGCCGCTTCCGCATATGGAGTGTTAAACGTGGAACGGAATGGAGAGACGGCTACGTTGGGAATTAATGCGCTACAAGCATTTAAGGAACCGCTTCAAATTTTTGTGAATAAGAAGGAGGTTTTGAGAGAATCCCTAGAAATGCAGCCCATGCAGATTTTCACCAAAACCTTCCCGTGCAAAGACACAGATACGTTGGATATTGCTGTTGGTGCCGATAAATTGGAGTATACATCAGTAAGTAAAACCTTGCTCCAAAGGGATTTTGTTTATAAGCCAGAAATCAAGCCTTCCAAGGTAGAGCAGTTGTATCATGAAGCTTCGGAAGCCATGAAGTATCGCGAATATGCATTGGCGGATGAAAAATTGGCCGAATTGTTCATCTTGGATAAGACACATCCCGGCGCCCTGATTCTAGCTGCTGAGTCGGCATATAGAAAAACCAGATATGACAAAGCCCTGGAATTTGCCAATACGGCTTTACAATTGGATACCTACAACCCTGAGGCCAATTACCTGGCGGGAATTTCCTATTGGGCCCAAAAAGATGCGCTCAACGCTTTGGAATCTTTTGGTTGGGCGGCAAGATCCATACAATTTCGCTCGGTTTCCTATGCCCAAATGGCAGAAATACACCTGTACAGGAACGAATTGGATAAAGCCGAGAGTTATGCAAAAAAAGCCTTGGCATTCAACTCCTATAACCTAAATGCCAGGCAGGTTTTATTGGTAGTGTATAGAAAGTACAACAATACCGAAGCGTTTAATAGACAGCTACAAAAAGTATTTAAAATTAGTCCTATAAACCATTTCGCCACTTATGAGGAATTTCTTTTCAAACAGGGTTCCTCAAACCATGTTGCAGAGGGCATCCAAAATGAATTTCCGAAAGAGACTTTGTTGGATCTGGCTATGGAATATCGGAACTTGGGACAAAATCAGATAGTCGAGCACTTATTGGATTTTAATTCCACGGATATAAAATCAAAACTTTATTTGGCCTATGCTTCCAAAAATTCGGAAAAGAGTAAACAACTGCTTTCTGGATTGGCAAGCCAGTCCCCTGATTTTGTTTTTCCATATAGACGGGAGACCATACCAGTGTTGGAATGGGCCGTTTCTACCCATGATCATTGGAAGTTTAAATACTACTTGGCCCAAAACTATTTGGCGGTTGGACTAGAAGATAAGGCCATTGAATTATTGAAGAAATGTGGCGATTTACCAGATAACGACACCTTCTACAGCTTCAGGGCCAAGATTCTGGGCGATGCTCCTTATGAGGATTTACATAAGGATTTTGAAACTTCCCTTGCTTTGAACAAGGGCAATTGGAAACGTTGGGATGATTTCATTCTATTCTATTTGGATCATGATAAAAACGTTGAGGCGGCGGTACTTGCCAAGAAAGGTTACAAGAAATTCCCAAGCAATTACAACATAGGATTGAGCTATGCCAAGGCCTTGGTGTCCACAGAAGATTATTCCAAGGCAATAGCAGTACTGGAAAGCTTGAATGTTTTGCCTTTTGAACACGCTTCCGAGAGCAAAAAAATCTATGACCACGCGCACATCTATAGAGCCAAACAGTTTATGGACAAAGGACAGTTCAGTAAAGCCATTCCCCTACTGGAAGCCTCAAAAGAGTGGCCTGAAAACTTGGGAGTGGGTGCTCCTTTTAACCCGGATACCCGAATGGCCGACTATCTTTTGGGCCTTTGCCACGAAAAGCTTCAAAATACGGATAAGGCTAGTAGCTATTTTGAGCAGGTTGCCGATTACCGTAATGACTCCAACCAGAATGTCGTTAGAAATAGCATGTTCAAACTAATGTCTTTGGGAAAATTAGATAAGGAAAAAGATAGGGACACCGTATTGTCCCAAATCCAAAAGGAATCTGAAGACAACCAAACAGCGGCGGGCTTGTTGGCAGTGTACGATCAGGACGAGAGGAGGATGAAGGAGTTAAATGGAAAGCTAAAATGGGACAGCAGATTCTTGGAAATACTGAAGTTTATAGTGAGTCAGCAGTAAATTCTGAATCTTGTAAAATGTGCTGAAACCTATTTCTTAAACTATGGAGAATTGTTCTGGAGCATTGTTTTTCCAGTCAATTCGTTCTATTAATGCCTTGCCAAGTTTCCTGCCAATACCACGCTGTTTTTTTATGTCAGAATTGGGCGGTAGGGTTTGGGTGTGTTTGATCAAAGCCAATCCTTCTTTCACATGCTGATCAAGCAAGTTTTCAGTGGTGGGATTTGTTTGTTCCAAAAGAAATATCAAACCGTCCACGGTTCTCTGGGGTTCCAGCCGCTTCAGTGTTCGGTGTAACGTTTTGGGGTCAAATTGATGAATCAAGGTTTGATACCCAAGGTTTTGGGATTTATCAATAATTCCTTCAATTACAGCTGAATATTTGCACAACTGTTGTTTCGGTAGGCAAACCATGAGTACGTCCGTTTTTTGCTTTCGCAAGGCACAGGCTGTTTTGTTTGGAATGTAGTTGTGATCTGTTGCAAGTTTTCGCAATTTCTTTTTGGTAAGCGAACTGATTTCATCACTGTTGTTCAGTGCCTTGGACACGGTAGAAATGGAAAATCCTGAAATTCTGGCCAAATCTTTTAAATTGGCCATGGGAGCAGTAATCTGCTTGTTGTGTGCTGTTTTTTTGTTGGTTAAACCGTGCATGTTATATTCATTTTGTTCAATTCCTTTTGGAAATTTTGCATTCATATTTTTAGGCCGACTCCCAATCCAATTCTGGATAGTTTTCTCTTAAAAACTCCTTGACCTCAAGAATATCTTCCTTTGCGGTAAGGTCAGGGACATGTTCAGAAAATGGAATCCCGATGGCAGAACCAGGATGATCTTTCAGCATATTCAATAGGGCAGTGGGAAGTTCCTTTTCGTTTCTTTCTGGATGCACAGGGCAATTCTTGATATAGGGATGCATCATTGCCCCGTTAAACGTAAAGGCATTCATACTTACCCGAAGTTTACCGGAAGCATCCCGATATCGCTCCACCTCGCTTTCTGAGGGTTTCTCAATAATGTCCAACAGATGCCCGTCATTATCCAGTTTGGCCAAGGCAAAGCGCGAAATGCGTTCCATGGGAAATAACATGGCATCCCTATCATAGCCTATAAAAGCGTTGGGACTATCGGTCTTTCTAAGCGCGGTCAATGCTTCTACCGAATAAAGGTTATCACTATTGCAAACCGTATAGGAAGTGTTGTTCAACTCTGGAAATTGCTCCAAAGCCTGAAAAACCGCATCTGCCGTACCAAAAGGTTTCACCCTTCCTTCTGGGATATATTGGATGGCAAAAGAAATCTTGAGCCCGTGGAATTCATTGTCCCTATCCTTGTTACCATAAAATTCCCTGAATAGGCCACCCTGCTCCCCAATTACAATATAAATATGGGTGTATCCTGCGCGTTTGGCGTTGTATAGGACATAATCCATCATGGGTCTACCTTCGTTGCCCACAGCAATAAGGCCTTTGCTGCGTTCGTTGGCTTGTTTAATGTCTTCGGCACTAAGCCCTTTATCAGGAGAGACCTGTTTCTTCATTCTGGAAGATGCGCCGCCCGCTAAGACAATAAGATTTGAGTGTTCTTTCATTAATTACAATGTTTTGGTTTGAGGTTCTAAAATTCTTGCGCCTTCATCTATCTGAACAGCATAGGCATCCTTGGCGCCTGATTGCATTAACGCTTTAATGACCTTGTCTTGTTCTCCATCCTTTGCCAAGACCACAATACTGCCTCCTCTGCCCGAACCCACGATCTTGGCTCCAAGAGCACCTGCACCCAAGGCTCCCTCGATCATAGTATCAATACGGGGAACAGTGATATCCAAATAATCTCTTAAGATGTTATGATGCTGGCTCATAAGCTTCCCAATTTTAACCGGATCCAACTCTTGCAGCTGGAATTCAATCAAGGCTTGTTGCGTCACATCATGGTTCAATATGGCTGCGTCCAAGTATATTTTTAGGTCGTCCGGGACATAGTTTCTGTATTTGGGAAGATCATCCTTGGAAATTTTGCCAACGTCGAACGAGGGTAATTTTTCCTTCACCTTGTTGATGGCGAGCAAAGCTTTTTCTTTTAGTTCCCCTAGGACACCAGTAGTATCCTTGGGAATTCCGGACTCGGCCACAATTAAGCCTGACAGTGGTTTGTGAAACACTTCGTATTCCAATTGATCGCCGGTTTCCAAATAAATAATGCCGCCCAAGCCAATGCTAAACTGATCCATTTTACCTCCCGGTGCACCATGAAATGTCACCTCGGCCTCATAAGCAACTTGTGAGATAAATTCTTTTGTTATAGGGACGTTGCAACCATAGGCATGCACCAGAAACAGAGCCCAAGTAAGGATAAGGGCACTGGAACTGGAGGTTCCCGCATTGATGGCAACGTTTCCAGAAATGGTTAGATCGTAGCCGGAGTTTGGTACGCAACCATAATTATTAAGGATTTTTAAGGTGGCCAATAGATGATCTCCTTTGGAAACCTCCTTGTCCTGAACATCGAATTCAAGGATACGTTGTTTTCCAATATCAGGCATGTTGATGACCAATTTGTCCGTACTGTTCTTACTGGCCTCCAATCTTATATGCCGGTCAAAAGCACAGGCTATTACAGGGAGTCCCAAATAATCTTGGTGATCCCCAAATAAACATGTTCTTCCAGGCGCTATAGCAATGATTTTTTCCTTCATTCGCAACGGTTCAATACTGATTTTGCATGGTCCTACTTTTTGGCAAAAAATCGGACTTACACGGTCAATTTTGGGGCAAGATAGGAAAAAATGTGTACGTTAACATAATTTTAGTGTTAAGGTACACAATACATCGGTTTCTTTTTTGGATATATTTGTCACAAGGATGAAAAAAAACACCACAATCAAGGATATTGCCAAGCTGGCTGGGGTCTCTATCGGCACGGTGGATCGTGTGTTACACAATAGGGGCAGGGTTTCAAAAAAAGCCTTGGACAAGGTTAACCAAGCACTTAAGGAATTGGAATACACCCCTAATCCCATAGCTCGGTCTTTAAGGAATAATGTGGTGTACACCATCCACATACTTATCCCGGACGCCAAACAGGATCCTTATTGGGAACCCTGCATGAAAGGGGTTTCCGAACTGATGGATGAATTTTCGGCTTTCGACCTAAATTTTTCCCTGCACACTTTTGATCCTTCCGAACCAAAATCTTTTTTAGGGGCAGGAAATAAAATCCTTGGAGAAAATCCTGATGCACTGCTATTTGTTCCCCTGTTTGGCAAGGAAAGTACCCAACTGCAAAAGGAGTTGAACGATAGGAATATTTTATCTACCACCTTCAATAGTCCGGTATGGGATCATGTTCACCATCATGTAGGCCAAGACTTGTTTTTAAGTGGACGGGTCGGCGCCAAATTGGTGTCCAATCTTATTGACCAACCTGGAGAGATAGCTATTATTCATGTGGAAGAAGCGTACAACAACGCGACCCACATGCAGGAAAAGGAAAATGGGTTTAGATCCTTTTTTGAAGAGCGGCATGAGGAAAATAAAATTTTAACCCTCATTCTAAGTTCCAAAGAAATTAGAAACAACTTTGGTGCAACCGTTAGGAAACACCCCAATATTGAAGCTTATTTTGTAACCACGTCAAGGACTTATGAAGTAGCCAATGCGCTACATAAATTGGGAATAAAAAAACCGGTAATTGGATATGACCTTCTACGGGAAAATGTAGATTGTTTGCAAAATGATCAAGTACAGTTTTTAATACATCAAGCTCCTAGACAACAAGCTTATTTGGGGCTTCGTAGCCTTGTGGAGAAACTTTTATTCAATAAGGAGTTGGCCAAGGTTGAGCTTTTACCCATTGACATCATAAATTCCGAGAACGTAAAAAGTTATCTGTAAGGTAGGGGTCTCTATGTGAGTTCCAAGATGCCAAAGGATGAGGGCACATGAAAATCTGGATCCTCCACCAAAGGATCGATCCAGGTGAGCCAATTTAATCTGGCATTCTGCTTTCCTTCATCTGGAAGTGCAACACAATGGCCTAGATAGATACCTGCATAAAATGCGTTGTTATGTATCAAGCCTAGTTGGTTCAAGGAATGTTTGCTGATTCTGATGTCCACCTGATAATCGGTTGAACCAATATCTGCGGTAACAAAAATATGTCCGTCAGGCCAAGTCCATTGGTAGTCAAATTCCCTATGATAGGAGGCCGAATAATCCAAGATTCTTCCCGATGGATCAATTTCCAAACAATAATAGGTCTGTAATTGTGGGTCTGCGCTAATGAAAATCTCAACACGATCGGACTGGGTTACGTCCATTTTTCCGTTATCCCCATCGTATAAAAGAACATGGGCATCCTGCACTACGTACTTTAAGTACAGATATTCATCGTCATGTAGTGCCTTGAACAAGATTTCTGGGCATTTTTCTTGTCCCCAGGGTTGATGAAAGGCATGTAGACTTTCCGCAGACTTCCATAAGTTGTTGTTAGGGAAAGTCGTTGAGGGTTCGACACCTTTTATTTTTCTTATGGAGTAAACCTTCGTTTGCTGCATCTTGCAAAGGTTACAAAATAAAATGACACCTCACCCAATAAATAGGCTGGGGTCAGGACCTGTGTGGAATTCCTGCAAAGCACTCATTTTTTTCATCTGAAAATTGCAGAAGTAGTGGTAATTCACCATCTTTGGTGGTAACGTTAACACAAATCATAAATCACTAATAATGAGGGTTTTATTATTTTCCGTTTTTTCATTTTTTCTAATTGGTTTTACCGCATGCCAACAGCAAACGAAAATAGCGGTTGCCTCCACTTATGAGGAGCCGGCAGATCCATCACCGGATACCGCATCTGATTGGTCTAAGGCACCACAAGGGTTAAATGCCAGTTTTGCATCCACTGGAATTCGCTTCGTAAAAAGTAAGATGCCCAATGTAGCCCCTAAGAACGCCTGGGAGGCCACAGCTTGGAGAGGAGAACGGGTATCCGCACAGTTGGTGCTCTGGTCCAACGATTCCATTTCCAATGTAAGGGCAAATATATCCGAGTTTGAGTCTGGGTCAGGTGATAAAATTGGTGTTGAATCCTCTAAAGCTCGTTTTGTGAAATACGTGATCACGGATGAATTTGCAGATGGATGCGGCCATAGAAAACCGGAGGATTATGCGGCTTCCTTGGCTGCCGATGCCTTGGATACCGTTGCTTCTTATGCAGTAAAGGCTGGCGAAACACGACCTCTATGGTTGACCATTGACGTACCATCTGATGCGAAACCTGGACTTTATAAAAGTACATTGGAATTAGAGGTTGAAGGACAGAAAAATAAAGACTTTACGCTAGAGTTGACCGTGCAAGATCGGGTTTTACCCAAACCTGAAGAATGGAAGTTTCATTTGGATTTATGGCAAAACCCCTACGCGGTAGCTAGGTACTTCGGCGTTGAGGCATGGTCCGATGAACACTGGGCCTTGGTGAAACCTGGGATGGAACGATTGGCAAATGCAGGGCAAAAGGTAATCACGGTTTCTTTGAACAAAAGACCTTGGGGAGGTCAAACATTTGATCCCTTTGAAGCGATGATTGATTGGAGAAAAAAAGCGGACGGTACGTGGCATTACGACTTTACAATATTTGATAACTGGGTGCAGTTTATGATGGATTTAGGTATCAAACAACAAATCAACTGCTATTCCATGGTGCCTTGGGGCAATGAGATTTACTACTTTGATGAAAGGGAAAACAAAGAAATCAAGGTTAAGGCAGCTCCAGGAACAAAGATATATGAAGAAATTTGGGCACCATTCCTGGAACAGTTCAAATCACATCTGATGGAAAAGGGATGGTACGGTATTGCCCGAATGGCCATGGATGAACGAGGGCCCGAAGAAATGAAAGCCATGTTGGGGATTTTGGAGGAACATGCACCGGAACTTGGTTTTTCGTTAGCGGACAATCACAAAAGCTATAAGCTCTATCCAGACCAGATGAAGGATCTTTCCGTGGCTTTTGGCGCTACCGTTGATGCCGAAGATTTATCCCTCCGCAAGCAAAGGGGATATATTAGTACACACTATGTTTGCTGTGCGGACAAATTCCCCAATGTGTTTACCTTTTCCGACCCATCAGAAGGGGTGTTTATCGGCTGGTACAGCATAGCAGCTGAATTTGATGGTTTCTTGCACTGGTCGTACAACAGTTGGGTGGAAAACCCACTTCAGGATTCGCGCTTCAAGACTTGGCCAGCAGGTGATACGTACTTGGTTTATCCAGGTAATAGAAGTTCCATTCGTTTTGAGACTTTGAGGGAAGGCATTCAAGATGCTGAGAAAGTCCGGGTTTTAAGAGAGGATTTCATAAGTAGAAATATGGAGCAAGAATTGGCGACTTTGAATACACTGGTCAATCAATTCAACATAACCGAAAAACCGGGGGAATTGGAACAAATGCTTAGCGACGCCAAACACCAAATCAATGTTTTGTCTGAAAAGTAATGGGTATCCAGATACATCCAGCTACTAGTCCATAAACAGCCTAGGGAGATATAGGGATAGATCGGGGAAAAGGGTTACCAAAGTTAAGATCAACAGGCTTACCAATAAAAAGGGGAAGCCTGCTTTGCTCACTTTTCCTATGGAAACCTTGCCAATACTGGAGGATACAAAAAGACACACACCCAAAGGAGGGGTGGTCAGACCGATCATGAGGTTGAGCAGGGCTATCACGGCAAAATGAATAGGATCCACATCCACGGCCGTGGCAACTTTCAGCAGAATGGGAAATAGGATTAAGAGGGCGGCAATAGTTTCCATAAAGGTGCCTACAAAAATCAGCAAGAGATTGATCAGCAACAGGACCACATATTTGTTCTCCGAAAAATTGATGATTTCCGAGGAGATCAATTGAGGGAGCTGTTCTGTAATCAGAATCCAGCCAAACAGATTGGCAAAACCTATAAGCACCATCAACGAAGCGGAAGTTTTCATGGAATCCAGGATTACGACCATGGTCGTTTTGAAGGTGAGTTTTTTGTACACTAAACTGCCCACCAAAAAAGCGTAGATCACAGCAATAATTGAAGCCTCTGTTGGGGTAAATACTCCACCAATAATTCCAAAAAGAATGATGAAGGTCATTAACAGCGACCAAAAAGTTTCTACAAACCCTTTCAGTATTTGCTTGGCCGTACTCCGTTCCAATTTGGGATAATTTCTTTTTTTGGCGATGAAATAGGTGAGGACCATTAAGCTAAAACCCAATAGGAAACCTGGCAAGGCACCTGCCAAAAACAATTTCCCAACAGAAAGTCCGCTTAAAGTTGCAGCAATGATCATGGGAACACTGGGAGGTATGATTGGCCCTACTGTAGAAGAGGAAGCAGTGACAGCGGCAGAGAAGGCGGCATCATAGCCTTCCTTTTTCATAGCAGGTATCATTACCGAACCAATACTGGCCGTATCCGAAATTGCTGTGCCCGAAATTCCGGCAAAAAGCATGGAAGCTCCAATATTACCCAGCGCAAGGCCGCCTCGAACATGACCAATCAGATGGTTACAGAAGCCTATGATTTTTTCCGTCAATCCCCCATGGTTCATCAAATTTCCCGCAATTATGAAACCCGGTATACTCAAAAGCACAAATACGTCGATGCCCGAATACATTTTCATGGGCATTACTATAAGGGGAATGCCTTTCAGCAATAGAAAAACCAAGCAAGAGAGACCCAGACAGAATGCAATCGGAAAACGCAATAAAAGACAGATGATAAAAACAGCAAGTAGAATCCAGATCATTTTTTATTTTTTGAAAAGGGAAATCAATTTAGCTAGGGCATAATAGGAGATGGCCAGCCCCATAATCGTAACCCCAATAAAGGCCACGGCCATAGGAAATCGCAGACTTGGCGATTTTTCAATCCAACCGTCCATTACAAATTGAAAGCTGTGATAGGTGAAAATCACGAAGAGAACCACAATCAATATATAAATGGCCTTCATGATCAGCAATTTCAATTTTGATGGGAGCTTTTCGTATAGGAAATCGAAATGGACATAGTAACTGCCCCGCATGGCCAAACCTGAAGCGCAACCAATGGCAAAAATGAAAAAGAGGCGAGCGGCCTCCTCTGTCCAAGAAGGAGCTTTGGCCATAAAAAAACGGGCATAGATTTGTATAAGCGTAGAGGCCACAAAGCCCAGCGTGCTCAGAAGCGTACCCCACTTCAACAATTTTCCAACCTGTCTTTGTACTATTTTCATTGTTTTAGATCGTTTCTTAGTTGGGTGTAGATTTCCTGCATTTCTGGAGATAGAGTATCGAAAATGGCATCTCCGCATTTGTCTATAAAGGCTTTGTTGTCTACCTCCACAAAAGTCATCCCCAGGGCTTCAAGTTCTTGTCGGGCGTTTTCCTCGTATTCCATGAAGATCTTCTTTTCATAGGCCTGCATGTCCGCAGCAGCTTCAAGAAAAATCTCTTTGAGGTCATCCGGAAATTTTTGAAACTGTTTTTCCCCAATCAACGGATATACCCAACTGACCACATGTCCTGTGAGGTTCAAATAATCCTGTACTTCATAAAAACCGGAAACCTTGATTTGGGCGAAGGGATTTTCCTGGGCTTCAATAGTACCTTGCTGTAGCGAGGTGAAAACTTCGGAAAATGCCATAGGGGTTGCCTTGGCCCCTAAAGCCTCCCATGCCTTTACAAAAGCTGGAACATTGGGTACCCTGATGATCAGACCGTTTAGGTCATCTGGATGCTTAATGGGTCTATTTGAAGTTAGGTGTCTGGTACCCATGCGAAAATACCCTACAGGTCGCAGTCCTGCTTTGGCAATCATTTCTTGTTCGATACGTTTCCCAAGCGGGCCGTTGACCAATTTGTCAACATCATTTGGATCTTGCAGCATGAAAGGCATTTCACAGAAAACCATCACCTCCACCCAGCTGCTTAACATGGCACTGGTAATGGTCATGTCAATCACTTCGGCCTGAATCATGCGAATGGCCTCTACTTCCTTTGCCAACTGTTCCGAGTGGTAGTTTTGCAGTACAATTCGCCCGTTGGAACGTTCTTCCAGGATTTCCCCAAAATATTGGAAAGCTTTGTACCACGTATGGTCTTCACCTACCAAGTGACTGGCTCTGAGCAAAAATTCAGGTTGATCTTTTTTAGGTGAACATCCAACCATCAATAAAAGGAATGCCAATCCTAAAATTAGGTTGAGGTTTTTTTTCATTCGAAGAATGGGTTGTTTGTTTGGTTGGATTCCAATTTACAAAAAACAATGGGCTAATTTCCCATTCTTCACAATTATAAAAGTTGTTTGGGATGTTGTTCCGATTATAACATGCCATTGGCTTTGTGTTTTATTTGGATTGGATGAACAGGATTCTTCCAAAGTGATGCTTTTAAATGTTGAAAATCAGCTTATTTTCGAACTTAACTCTACCATGGACAACGGAATAATGCCGTAAGTTTTCTACAGATAGACTTTTTTAGGTTTCTTTGGTAGGAATTATAAAGAATAGGATTCAATCTTAAGTTTCAAAAAAGCGTATGGGAATATTGAACAAGTTTAGCTTAGCGGGTAAAACTGCATTGGTTACAGGATGTAAACGAGGTATTGGAAAAGCCATGGCCTTGGGTTTGGCGGAAGCGGGAGCAGATATTATTGGGGTGAGCGCTACATTGGAGGCCTCTGGGAGCGATGTGGAACGGGAGGTGCAGTCCATTGGAAGAAACTTTACGGCTTACAGCTGTGATTTTGGCCAACGGGATTCCCTCTACAACTTTATAAACAAGGTGAAATCGGATTTTCCTGTCATCGATATTCTTATAAACAATGCAGGAACCATAAAGCGCGCCCCAGTGACGGAGCACTCAGATGCCTTGTGGGATGAAGTGATTGAAGTGAATCAGAATGCCCAATTTATCCTGACCAGGGAAATAGGAAAGGAGATGGTTAAAAGGGGAGCTGGTAAAATTGTGTTTACGGCTTCACTCTTGACTTTTCAAGGAGGTATTACCGTTCCTGGGTACGCGGCCAGTAAGGGTGCCATAGGCCAGCTCACCATGGCATTCGCCAATGAATGGGCCAAACACGGGGTAAACGTAAATGCGATAGCACCAGGGTATATTAGCACGGATATCACGGAAGATCTTCGGGAAAATTCGGAAAGATCCAAAGCCATTATGGCAAGGATTCCGGCAGAACGATGGGGAAAACCCGAGGATTTTGCAGGCCCCGTGGTATTTCTTTCGTCAGAAGCGGCCGCTTACATGAATGGGAGTATTATAGTGGTGGATGGTGGCTGGATGGGTAGATAAACGGAGTACGCCACCCAAATATCTCAATATTCTCCTAGTACTTTAACCTTGGGTTTATGTCCAATTGGGAAATTGCAGGAATTGGCAATAAAACACATTTCGTTGGCCTTTTTATGCAGTTCTTCCACAAGTTCCAAATCCACGGATGCTGCCACAACGATTTCTGGATGTAGTGTCACCTCCTTAAACCTTCCGCTGCCATCCTTTTCCTCGGTCATGGTACCTGTTGCCTGGTCTTGGTATTCCAACACCACAATTTTTTTCGTGCTGCACAAATGCAGAAACCACAGCATATGACAGGATGCAATTGAAGATAGAAAAACGTCCTCAGGATTATATCTTGTTTTATCTCCTCTGAAACTTGGATCCGAAGACCCTTGGATCAGGTGGCTCTTTAAGGGAGCACTTACTTCAAAATCCCGACTATAGGAACGGTAATCTAAAGTACCCACTCCCTGACTTCCTATCCATTTAAGATCTATTTGGTACTTATGTTCCTTCATGATAAGTTATGTAAGCGAATCTTTTGAACTATTGGGTTGGAATTTTACATCATTCAGTTGCTAAAGATACTACGATCAATTTTGTAAATATTGATCCAGAACGGTCATCCGTAAACGCAGAAGGGGCATCCGTCCATTGGGAGGCCATTTTCATGGATGGGCGTATTATGTTTGTTCACGAATTAATGAAAGGTCATAGACATTTAGGTTCAAACCTCCGAACAGTCAGATACAAAGTATTTTGAGAACACTTTTCAAGCGTTCCTTACCTAATTCTGACAACTACGAGGTTTCCGTTGTGCTGAGGGGTTTTGAGGTTGAGCCCCTTGGCCGACGGTTTTGGATCAGCATACAATATATCTTCATTCACTTAACCTGCATGTTTGGACAAAGAGTCGAGACCCGGACTCTTTTCCTTTTTTTACCCATTATCCTGCATCAACATTTTTCCAACAAATTTGTGCACAACTATTCCAATTCAATCTAAAGTGAAATGTAAGTTTCTGTACAAAAAACCTACTTTTGTAGAACAAATTTTAGGAGAATTTTTGTTATGTCAGAACAGATAGAAAGATTAAAAACATTAATTATAGGCTCAGGTCCTGCTGGATATACTGCGGCTATTTATGCTTCAAGAGCGGACTTGAAACCCGTAATGTATACGGGAATGGAGCCAGGAGGCCAGTTAACCACTACCACAGAAGTAGATAACTTTCCAGGATATCCAGAAGGAGTTGATGGGCCTACCATGATGGTCCAATTGCAGCAGCAGGCGGAACGATTTGGAACTGAAGTACGAATTGGAATGGTGACTGCCGTTGAATTTAGTGATGAACCAGGAGGAATACATAAAATCACTGTGGATGATAGCAAGCAAATTGAGGCTGAAACAGTTATCATTTCCACTGGAGCCACAGCGAAATACTTGAACATTCCCAGTGAACAACGCCTTAGAGGTGGAGGTGTATCAGCCTGTGCCGTTTGTGATGGGTTCTTTTATAAAGACCAGGAAGTGGCCATTGTTGGGGCGGGCGATACCGCAGCGGAAGAAGCCTCTTATTTGGCCAACATCTGTAAAAAGGTGACCATGTTGGTGCGCAAGGACTATATGAGGGCTTCCAAAGCCATGCAACATAGGGTAAATAGCCTGGACAATATCGAGATTAAATACAATACGGAGGTTGATGAGGTTTTGGGTGATCAAGTGGTTGAAGGACTTCGCATGGTCAATAACCAAACTGGGGAGAAAGAGGATATTGCTATTACAGGGCTGTTCATAGCCATTGGGCACAAACCCAACACCGATATTTTCAAAGGTCAATTGGATATGGATGAAACCGGATATATCATTACCGAAGGGAAGTCCACCAAGACCAATAAGCCAGGTGTTTTTGCGAGTGGAGATGTTCAGGACAAGGAATACCGCCAGGCAGTTACCGCGGCCGGTACAGGTTGTATGGCTGCCCTTGATGCTGAGCGTTATTTGGCCGCTGTGGAGAGCAAAGAGGCTGTGGCATCATAGCTGTTGATATCCAAAAAAGATAGATATGTGATAATAAAAAAGGCACCGCAAAAAAGCGGTGCCTTTTTTAGTGGAGCGCTAATTCAATTAATCAATGCGCTTATAGTTTTCTGAAAACGTCCGTTGACCCTCTTCGTCAAAACTGATTTGGCTATAGGTGTCATTGGTCAGGTTTAGTTCAAAATTAAAAACGCGCAGGGTATCCATGGCCCGCATCATGGGCGATGATGCATACTCCAAGGTTTCTATAAGGGAATCTGCCGTAATTCGGTAAGTGCCATACCCAAACCATTCCAAGGAATCTTGGGGAGCATATCTGGACCACATAACTTTTCCATTATAATACATTTTTACCTGTCTATATCCATCCGCTGTTGGAATGGTATCAGAAATATTTACACCGTCATCATAATTGTAAAAACTCTGAAGTTCCCAAGTCCCTTCAATTGAATGCATTGCTGGAGCTTTTGGTGAGCCAAATTTTGACGCTGATATCAGAAAGAACATCAACAGAGCCAATCCGAGTATTTTTTTCATGGCATTGCGTTTAGTGTTAGAATTCAGTTTTCCACATATAAGGTATGATTTTTTTAACAACTAATCAATAAATACCCCTTAAAATTGATAGTATCAAAATCACCTAAATAAATCCCAGGCCCGAGGCATTTTTTCGATTTTTGGGTCATTTCACTTTTCCCTACATTTTTCAATTTCTGAAAAACCAGGAAAAGACGTAAGAGCCAGCCGGTGAAGATGATAGCTCTTTCTTAAACCCATTGAAGCAATATTTTTACAACATTTTTGGATGTATTGTAGAATTTTATAACTATTTTACGCCTTTCTGCGGTTATTCTTACCTCAAATACCGCTTTCATGAAACATGAAAAGAAAATAGTTCAATCTCTTTTTTAGTGACCCTTAACGCGCACGGCATTCAGTATTGAAATGTGTATGCAGCGGTTATGGTCTAAGTAGAATTACCAAATCTTACATTTATGAAGAAACTATTGTATGCAGGCTATGCATTTTTCTTTGTAGCACTTACCTACGGACAAACAATCTCAGGTAGTGTTACAGATGAATTGGGAGCACCGTTACCCGGGGTCTCGGTGGTTGTTCAGGGAACAGCCAATGGAACAACAACAGATTTTGATGGAAATTATTCCATCTCCGCTTCAAGCGGACAAGTACTGCGATTTTCGTACTTGGGTATGCTGACCCAAGAAATTACCTTGGGTTCGCAGACCAGGCTCGATGTTGTCATGGAAGAAGATTCAACACAATTGGACGAAGTGGTGGTCACTGCTTTTGGTGTTGAGAAAAAGGAAAAATCCCTCGGATATTCCGTACAAAAAGTGGATGTAGGGGAATTGAATCTCGCGGGCAACGTAAACCCGCTGGAAACATTGAGCGGAAGGGTGGCTGGAGTTCAAATCAATAGAACATCAGGATCGGCCGGTGGTGGTGTGGATATCCTGATTAGAGGAGTTACCTCAGTGAATCCGGGAAGGGACAACCAACCCTTGATCATTTTGGATGGAATTGCCCTTAACAATGACACCTTTGCGGGAAACGTTTTACCCAGTGCGGGATCTAACGCAACCGGGAGCAATGAACAGTTTGCCTTTTCCAACAGGGCAAGTGATATTAATCCAGAAGATATTGAGAGTTTTAACGTACTTAAAGGTGCTGCGGCCACATCCCTTTATGGGATAAGGGCATCCAACGGAGCCATTGTGATCACTACTAAAAAAGGAAGGCAAGGCCGTACCAGGGTGGGGGTTAGCGCATCAACATCCTTAAGGGAGGTAAAAAAGACCCCAGAATTACAAACCATTTATAGGGAAGGCCACAGGACTACAAAAATACCTGCTGTGGATGACCCCAATAGCCCAGATGGATATACCAGATATGCTGGATTCTCTTTCTACGCATGGGGGGTTCCGTATACAGATGATAGCTTCACTTTGGAAGATGACACTGTTGTAGACTTGAGCAATGATAAGTTCCATAGCCCCTACAACTTGTTCAAGACTGGCGTAAACACTCAAGTAAACGTTAACATTAGTGGTGCTTCCGATACGTTTGATTATTATTTTTCCGCCGGAAAAAGCAGTGATGAAGGTATCTTGCCCAATACTTTTTACGACAAGCACAATTTCAGATTAAAAGGGGGGCATAAGGTTAATGACAAGTTTGGGATAAAGGCTTCCATAACGTATGCCAACTCTGGTGGTGCCAGAGGTGTTGGAGGAGATAAGTCTGTCTTTAGCTCATTGTCTTATTGGGCAGCAACCTTTGACATTAATGACTATTTGCTACCAGATGGGTCAGAGAAAAATTACTCGGACGGAATTATAGATAATCCAAGATACCTGGCCGAGAAAAGTAACCTCAAGGACGAGGTGAACAGATGGGTTGGTAATGCAACTTTTAACTGGAAGCCCGCTGCTTGGGCCAACATTACCTATGCTGCACAAGTGGACAACTATTCGGATCTACGTAACCGTTTTGTACCTGCTGATGTGGATGTAGGAAGTCAGGTTGGTGGTTTTATCGTAAATGAGAACATCAATTTTTTAGGACTCGAGTCCAACTTCTTGGCAACCTTCACCACGAGTTTTTCTGATGACTTTGGGGTATCAATGACCTTGGGCCATCAACTCTCCGATATAAAAACCGACTATTCCTTTATAAGGGGAGAAGGTCTGAACGTTCCAGGAATCAATGAGATTAGCAATACCTTGAACCTTTTTGGCAATACCACAGTTACCCAGTTAAGAAACATGGGTGTCTTTGGAGATTTAAGATTTGAGTATAAGGATGTCTTGTTTTTAACCCTTACCGGGCGTAACGATTGGATTTCGGTGATGCCTCCACAAAATAGATCCTTCTTTTATCCAAGTGCCAGCCTATCTTACTTGTTCCATAATATGATAGACCCCAATGGTGATTTTTTCACATTTGGTAAGCTTAGGGCTTCCTGGGCGCAGGTAGGTAAAGGCCCAAATTTTGGGCAGATTGGCCAATATTTCATTAATGATAGTGATTTTCCGTTCAGTGGTGCAGGAGGATTTAGGGCCAGTACACAGTTTGGCGACCCGGATTTGATTCCGGAAAGGAACAATACCTTGGAAATTGGCACAGATCTTAGGTTTTTGAAAAATCGGTTACGATTGGATTATTCGTACTATAAATCCAAGGTCTCAGATCAAATATTTCCAGTTGGCGCCGCATATTCTTCTGGCTTGTCCAGCGTGGTTAGGAATGCAGGAGATTTTGAGACTTGGGGACATGAATTACTGCTGAGCTACAAGATTATAGACAGCGAAGACTTTGATTGGGAGGCCATTACCAATTTCTTCACCAATGGGAGCGAGGTGACCGCTGTTCCAAACGATCTGGACGAAATAGTTTTCTTTGATGATTGGATTACGGCCAAAGCAAAGGTAGGAGATGAATTGGGCACTTTATACGGATGGGTGTTCCAAACCACTCCAGATGGCCAACGCTATGTAGGACCCGAAGGAAAGTGGGTGGTCACAGGATCGGAAAACACTGGTTTTTATACTGAGGGCGACAATCAAAAAGTGGTGGTGGGCAACGCATTCCCAGATTATGTCCTTACACTTTCCAACTACTTTAAGTACAAAAATCTAGGACTTAACTTCTTGGTAGAATATAAAGCCGGGGGCGATTTGTACGACAGGGGAAGACGCAATGGTATTAGAAACGGTAATCTGAAACTGACCGAGTTTAGGGATGAAACCAAAGTTCTGCAGGGGGCTATGGACGATGGCAATGGTGGTTTTACACCCAATACCCAAGAGTTATTGGTCACTGCCAATGATTTCTATAGAGACGCCAATAACTATAATGCGGCCTCGGAAGTTTTATTGCAAGACGGGTCTTGGGTAAAATTGAGAACCCTAGGACTGAGCTTTGACCTTCCCGCAAAACTTTTGGACAGAATGGGGATGACAAGAGCTGCAATCAATGCAAATGCGAACAACATTATTTTATGGACACCATTTGAAGGTTTTGATCCAGAAGGCAACCAGTTCAGTGCTGGAAGTAATATCTATGGATTTACCGGACTTACCACGCCTTTAACCCAAAGTTATTCACTTGGGCTAACCTTTGAATTTTAAAAAAAGAAAGATGAAAAGAAACATATTCATAAAAACCATAGGCTGTTTTTTGGCCTTGTTGACCTATAGTTGCAGTAAAGACTATTTTGATGTGAACACACCTTCAGGTTCGGCCACGGAAGAACAACTTAGTATGAACGACCTTTTAGGCCCTGCAATATACCATACGGTTTTGGCCCAATATTGGACGGAACGTACCTTTGGCAATTACACACAGTACTTTACAGGCCAAGGTGGAGCATCCAGCGGTGCCACCTCCAACGCATCCGCATGGAGCCAGATTTATTTGTACGCATTGCCCAATATCAATACAATCCTGAAAAAAGCAGAAGCATCCAACTCCAACCACTTTAGTGGAATTGCCAAGGTGTTGATGGCCATAAATATGGGCTTGGCAACCGATAATTGGGATGATGTTCCATTTTCCCAGGCTTCTCTGGGTGTGGAAAACACAACCCCTGCCTTTGATGCCCAGCAAACCGTTTATCAAGAAATAGATGCTTTGTTGGCAGAGGCCATAGCGGACTTGGGCCAAGCCAACGCATCTGAATTCTCTCCCACATCAACTGGCGATATTGTGTACAGGGGCAATATTGAACAATGGATGAGGGCGGCTTACACCCTCAGGGCCAGATTTGCCCTTCATTTGTCCGAGGTGGATGGAGCATCAGCTGCAACTGAAGCCTTGTCCTATATAGAGAACGGTTTTGAGTCCAATGATGACGATTTTCAAATCTTTTTTGAGGAAAGGAACATAAACCCTTGGCACTCCAGACAAGTGTTGGCTGTTGAGACCGGTAATGCACACGATAAAATTGGTGACCAATTGGTAAGCTATATGGATGGCACTTTGTACCCCTTTACGGGCGGAACGGTAAGCATGGACCCAAGATTGCCTGTTTATGCAGATAATGAGGGTGAACCTGGAGATCCCTACCGCGGTTATGTTTCCGGGGGACTTGGATTATCCTCAGACGGAGAATCCGCTAATGCCGATTTTGCTGATAACGGATACTACTCTTCCTTGGATTCCCCATTGGTCATCATCACATATGCGGAAGCTATGTTCATTAAATCCGAAGCAGAATTTCTGGTCAACGGTGGTAACGAGACCAGTACAGGTGCTACGGATGATGCCTACAACGCCTATTTGGCAGGCATTTCCTCCAACATGGACAAATTGGGCGTGGATGGTACGGATTATTTAGCCGACCCAACCATTGCAATGGGCGCTTCCGGATTGATGCTCAACCATATAATGAAGGAGAAATACATTGCCAATTTCCTGAACCCTGAAACCTTTGTGGATTTTAGGCGGTATGATTTTTCTACGGATGTTTTCTTGGATCTGGCGCTACCTGAAGACAGCGCGGAAAGTGAATACCCGAACCAATGGCTGGTTAGGGCTGTCTATCCGGATACGGAGGAGACCCGGAACCCGGACCATGTTTCTGCAAACAAAGAGGAACCTACGGTTCCGGTATGGTGGGACCAATAGATGAATGGAGGTATAACCACAAAAAAGGCATCCCACGGGATGCCTTTTGCATTTTTTGAAGTTCACCAAGGTCAAAAATTAGAATACGTTTTGCTCCGTCAAATAAAGAATGCCTTCGTCCTGTTCGTTTAAGAGCCGTTTGGTCCTGAGATATCGATTGTGGTTGAATTCATCAAAGTTCTCAGCATTCGGCTCCATACTGCTAATATGCACATCCCCCGCCGAGTGTATGAACTCATTATTTCCGAGCCACATGCCCACATGGGTCGCTTTTTCCAGAGTTGAATCCGTGGCCTTTCTTCCAAAAAAGAGTAAATCTCCAGGTGCCAGTTTACTGAAATCTCCATCAACATCAACCAAAATCCCTTCATGGACCTGTTGGGAGGCATCCCTGGGTATGATCATTCCGTTCATAAAGTATACTGTTTTGGTAAAGCCGCTGCAATCTACCCCTTTGGCTGAGGTTCCTCCCCAGAGGTAGGGCACGCCAAGCATTTTTTTGGATGTGGCCACCAAGGCTTCATTGCTATAAGGGAGTTGCGTTTTCCATATCTGGTAAGGCACTGCTTCGGATTTGGAAACGTAAGCTTGTTTTCCATCAGCGTAGTTCACTTCAAAAAAATCATCTTTTTCCGCGGTTAATTGCAAAACGTTGCCAAAAACCAAATCGGACACAACTTGGGAAGCCTTATCTGCTTTCTCAAAGGAATTTCCAAAGGTTTTGGTGTAGATTAATTTATCAGAACCTTGCCATGCGTCAAATTGAGTTTTGTCCATTAAAGCGAGACCTCCGCTATCTACCCAACCCAAATACCGGTCTGGCGTTTGTATACGGTACCAGCTTCCTTCTTTTTGAAAGATTTTAATGGGAGTTCCCATAATTGCCTGGGTAACCATTTCGGCAGAATGGGCAGGTCGTCCCCTCAGGTTGGCAACAGAAACTTTGATAACTCCACGTACCTTACCTTCAAGCGCTTTGGACGGAAGAACCTCGGTACTATCAATATATTCAATTTGTTGTTTTTTTAGCTCCGTTTGTAAGGCCTCCAGTGCTTCAGGAATATTCGTGACGCCTTTTACTATGTAGCCATTTTTGGTCGGTTCGGCATCTATTTCAAAGATGGCGACTCGTTTATCGGGTACGTGTGCTTCTTTTACCGAGTCAATAATCATCTTAACCCCATTGTGTTTTGAAGACGAATCGGTCGTACAGGACACACCAATTATGGTTAGAAGAATGATTAGAGACCATCTTTTTTTCCGAAGGAATGGATACTTCATAAGTTCAGTTTAAATTATGGTTCAATTGGATACGTACAAGGTACACAATTGACACCACTCGATCATTAAGGGATAAAAGTATGTAGACAATCCACTAGTTTGCGTAAATCCTCTTTTTTATGATGGGCACTCAGCACAATTCTGCTTACGATGGGACCATTATCATCCGGGTAGTTGAAATTGGTGAAAACAAACCCGTTTTGTTCCAAAAATTTGGCCAGTTCGGGATTACAGAACTCAAATGTGGGATGTCCTGTAATATGAGAGAAGAGTTGTTTAAAATGGGGTACGTCCTCCATGTATTCAAGATGTTCCATTAACAGGGCCCTTCTTTTTTTATAGATTTCCCCAGCATTTACAAGCGTGCTCAGGAAAGCAGGAGACGCAGGACTTGCCCCACCAAAAAAAGCAGTGTTCTTTAGCATGTCCACAGTGTTTTTGGTGCCAAATACGGCCCCGGCCTGAATACCCATACCTTTTCCCAGGGAAGCGCAAACAATCAGTTGGGCGGGCTTTAATTGCTTTAACATGCTATAGCAGCCGCTCCCTTTTGCGCCTACAATGCCCATTCCGTGCGAATCGTCCCCCACTAAAATAACTTTATCCAAAGGCAATTGCCGTAAAAGTTCGAAATCTGGATACTGTCCTTTGGAAAAGTCGATAGTATCAAAAAGGATGGCCGGGATAATGTCCTTTTCCAAGTTCAGAAATTCGGTAAGCTTTGCATGAAATTCTTCAGAACTGGCTGTTTGAATGACATTACCTGTTGAAAGTGCGATGTGGGCATTGGGAACCGCAATGGCAGGATGTCCTTGTTTCACAAGGGTCTGCACCACTAACTGCGCGGCCAAATATCCGGAAGAAAGTGTGATACAGGATTCACTCCCCACCATTTCGGCCAAATGGGTCTCGGCTTCTTCAAAGATTTTAAGTTGAATATTGGATTTTCGGGAGGCTCCATAATTGGTGCCGTACTTCCTTAGATTTTTGATATACAGGTCTTGAAACTCCTTGTCCAATTGAAGGCCCAAATAGCTTGTTCCCCCAAAATAGAGATATTCCTTGCCGTTTTTATGAATTGTTCGCCCAGGGTAAGAATCAATGGTCATTGCCACTACTTTAGAGTTATGCCACTTCCAGCTGTGGTCGGGAATACGATTTCCCCATTGTTCTTAATGGTTACTCCATGGGCAATGTCCTCCTTAAGCAACATGGCACCGTCCATGTCCACATAATCCAGTTGGGGAAGCAATTGTGCAATAGCGGAAATACCCACGGAAGATTCCGTCATACAGCCCACCATAATTTTTAGCCCCAGTCTCTTACCCTTCTCAATCATACGTAGGGCAGGGGTAAGTCCCCCGCACTTGGTCAATTTTATATTGATGCCATCGAAGTAACCGTTGCATTTTTCAACATCGCCTTCTTCTATGCAACTTTCATCAGCTATGACGGGAAGCACACTTTCCTTTTTAACCCTTTCCATGCCTTTCCAATCATCCGCCCTAAGGGGTTGTTCCAAAAATTCCACCCCCAACTCTTTTAGCAGTGGGGCATTCGCTATGGTCTCCTCCGCGGTCCAGGCACAATTGGCATCAATACGGAAAACACTATCGGTATGTTTGCGGAGTTCCCTCACAATGGCTACATCATCTGGTGTTCCCAGCTTTATTTTATAAACTGGCCATGGCTTTTCCTTCAATTTTTCCACCATCTTTGAAATCGTGTCAATTCCAATGGTGTAGTTGGTAATAGGATATTTTGAATGATCGGTTCCCCAAATAGTATAAAGGGGTTTGTCCAATAACTTACCATAAAGGTCATGGGCGGCCAAATCCAAGGCACAAAGTGTAAAGTTTTGCAGTCCCAACTTTTCCAGATGGCTGTAGAAGCGTTCAGGAGTATCAAACCCATACGCTTCGATTTGGTTTTGGACTGCCGCTATCTCTGCCTTCATGCTTTCCACCGTAATGTGGTAATAGGGATTGGAAGTGGATTCGCCATATCCTGTTTTTCCCTTGTGCGACAGGCAGACAATCATGGTATCCTGGGTTACATGGGTTTCCCTTGATATGCCAAACGGGTGTTGTAACTGTAACTCGTACTTTCTAATTTCAATGCGCATGCGTACCTCGGTTTTGAACGCACTAAGATAACCACAAGGGTAATTGGAAAAGCAAAAACCCGTTGAAATTTCAACGGGTTTTCCAAGTTTTGGATGGTTTGGTTCAATTAGTATTTATGGACGCTGCCAGAGACTGATTTTTTAGTGTGCACTTTGGCATCACCGGTATAGGAAATGTCCGCACCGCTGCTGGCATCGGCTGTTAGGGATTCCGAAACATTTATAGAGATTCCCGCGCCACTGCTCGCGTCCGCATTACAGGTTTTGGCCAATAAATCACGCCCCCTTATATCTGCGCCACTGCTTGCGTCCGCATAGAAGACATCTACCTTTCCTGATATTTTGATATCCGCGCCGCTGCTGGCATCTGCAGAAACTTCAACAGCTACAAGTTCAATATGAAGATCAGATCCACTGCTTGCATCCAAATCCAATTTCTCGGATTCGATTACATTCTGTGCGATTAGGTCCGCACCACTGGAACTTTTTAGCCCTGTGATCTCTGGAAGCGAGACATAAACCTTTTTGGTCGCTCTTCCTATGTTTTCAATGGCATGGATTCTGAGTTTTCCATCCCTAATATCCGTACCGATAAGGTCGATGATGTTTTCATCGGCTTCAACTTCAATTTTGAAATCCTGGTCTTGGGTTACAAATACATCCAGACCTTCGGAGGCGGATACAACGGTAAATTCCTCGGTCACCTTTCTGGTTTCCTCCACCACCTGTCCGTTACCTTTCTTGCCATTCCCAAAGTTGATGTCCATCACACAGGAGGAGGCAAAAAGTGCCAATAATACTGCGATTGCGATTCTAGCTAGTGTTGTCATGATTGTTCTTTTTATGCTCAGCTTGGCTGGGCATTTGTTATTAATTGATTGATTTTATGAAGTGTTCAAATGATACTGAAATTAATTCAGTATGAAATTCGTGTTTATGATTGTTATTTTGTACTAATATTTTCCCAACTGTCAAAAATGGTTGCTCAATTGTTTGATTGATCTCCTGTTTTGATTTCTATACCGTCCTCATCAATTTTCATTTTAAATTGATCATTGCGGTCTTTCACATTGATATCGATTCCGTTTTCGTCCAAAATGATCCGTCCACCCTCTTCTTCCTCATCCGATTCCAGTTCTTCGGGGCAATCTTGGCATTTAAGTTCTCCATCTTCTCCCATGATCCATATATGGCCGATCATATTGCTTCTGTAGTAATCCCTATCGTTTTTGATTCCACGGCCCACATGTCCTCTGGTGGACTCATTAAACTGGATGATTTTCCCTACGGGAACAAAAATCGTTGAGGTCACCTCTTGGTTCCTGGCCTTGTTGGAGGTTGCCGTGGTCAAATAATCATCAAAGATTATTTCGTTATCCTGCACCTCATACCCATAATTGATCTGTCTGGCTCTTTCCCTAGCAGCTGGGGTAGAGCTTCCATGGGAGTCCTTTCTAATATTTATGGACACTTGATCATCTTTGGACTTTCGTATTTTGAAGTTCACGTCATCCGAAATCAAAATCCGCTTGTCATTTTCATCATAGGTAAAACGCATGCGTCCAAAATGCACATCATCCATATTGAATTCCAATTCGGAATCCCTCATTTTGATGACCAGCGTATCCTCCGGATTTTCCAAATACATTTGATCCTTGATGTTCACACTGCCCACATTGGCAAATTCCGCTGCCTGACGAACACCCAGGGCAAAAATGGTTCCTATGGATATCAACCAAAGCCCGAGCAAGGAAAATTTGGCTACGTTTCCAATGGATTTCAAGTTGTTCACCAAAATCTTCAACCCCAAATAGAGCAGGAAGAAAAACGGAATACCGATAGCGAAAAAGATAAGGATGGACATCAGCCATACCGGTGCTCCCGTGGTATTCACGATTTCATAGAAATCCACTCCGGGAATGTGCACGGCATTGGACATACCAACGGTAAACATGGCAATGAACAATCCTACCAGGCTGGATGCCCCGATGATGATCAACAATATTCCAATGAACTTGCCAAAAATCTTAAACAGGAACATGATAATATCCCCGATGGTATCAAAAAAGGTCTTGGAGCTGCTCTTGACCTTGTTGCCTACCTTTTCGTAGTCAACGTTTTTTACCTTGTCTGCAACATCATCAAACCCCTCTTTTACTTTGCGTTCTATATTGCTGATGTTGATGGGCTCTCCCGACATATCCAATTTTTGGGAGGTGGTGGCTGCTTCGGGAACCAAAATCCAAAGGAGGATATAGGCTACTAGTCCGAAACCACTGAAAATGGTCAAAAGGATAAAAAGCAATCTTACCCAAAGTGCATCAATACCCAAGTAATGTTCTAGACCGGAACATACACCCCCAATGTATTTTTGGTCAATATCCCTGTACAGTTTTTTAGTTCTTCTGGTGTTCTCGGTTTGGCTTTTTCTCGGTTCGTCCTCAAAAATGTCCTCATCCACCATATAATCTTCGGGCTGCCCCATAATATTGATGACTTCGTCCACTTCCTTTTGGGTGATGACTTGCCTTTCGTTTTCCATTTTTTCCAAGAAGAGCTCTGCGACCCTTGCTTCAATATCAGCTATGATCTCATCGCTTCCAGCCGTTCCGGAGAAGGAACGTTTTATGGATTCCAGATACCGCCTAAGCTTGTTATACGCCTCATCATCTATATGGAAGAGGGTATTGGCTAGATTTATATTTACTGTCTTGTTCATTTTAGATTCTTATTTTGTGTTGGTTACCAGATTAACTGCATTTCTTAGTTCATCCCAGGTACCGTTTAATTCGTTGAGAAACAACCTTCCCGTTTCGGTAAGGGCATAGTATTTTCGGGGTGGGCCAGAGGTGGATTCTTCCCAACGGTAGTTGAGCAATCCAGCATTTTTCAGCCTCGTTAACAGAGGGTATATGGTGCCCTCCACCACCAGCATCTTAGCGTCTTTTAAGGCTCCGAGTATTTCTGAGGCATACTTGTCCTTGTCATTTAAGATGGACAGAATGCAATACTCCAGAACCCCTTTGCGCATTTGTGCTTTTGTGTTTTCTATGTTCATAACTTCATGGTTCTAATTTTGCCGAACTAGGTTCGGGATCTGTTTAACTGTTCGTTTTTTGCTTCCGCCCAGTCCCTCTTTGATGAGAAGAGGGAGCGGAAACGTTTTTTGACCTGCCTGCCGGCAGGCAGGTTGATGATTTAATTTGATTGATGTTTTTTCGTTTTTTGATTGATGATTAAACTCCTTATGTTTTGATTGATGATGCTAATTATGTTGTATTTGATGGTCATAACTCAACTCCCTTTTGATTTTCCAATTTCCTTCCTCCAATATCCATAAATGTGTATACTTGGCAATATCCCCTTTTTGGTATACTTTTTTTTCATCAAGAAATTCAAAGGTGTGCACCCCATGTTGAATTGCCCCGTACAGTTCGCCATTTTTGTATAAGGGAAATACTTCCAGACTTCCGGTTACCAAAAACCTTTTGGCAGGTTGAGGTTCGCCTTGCTTCCTATTGGAACAACCCTCTTTTATTTGATTGATAAAAGTCTCCTTGCCCTCGGTAAAACCTCCTTTGTCATGATAGAACTCGAAATCCGCTGTGAACATATTGTTCAGAGTGGCGATGTCACATTGATTAAAGGCGGCATCAAATAGGAGACTATCTTTTTCTTTCAAAGTCTTGAACAAGGCTGAATCCGAATCCGCTTGGGCAATCCCAATTGCGGAAACCCCCACAAACATTAATACCAATATGTGTTTCAGCTCCTTCATTATTTAATGAATTTTATGGTAATAGGGTATTTAAAGGTCTCCCCATCATTTGTCCTAATGGTGGCCAAGATGGTGTAAACCACATTGATCACAACTAGGGCTGCCTGAAGCAGCCCTGTGATACCCACCGGCCAAAAGAACCGACCGAACCGAAAATCGTCGCTATCAAAATGGATGTTCAAATTGTTCAGGTCATTTAACCGATGAAAGCCTAGGAAATTCCAGTCAAATAAATCAGGTAAAAACCCGATAAAAAATGGAATACTTACCAATCCAACAACAATGGAATACAACAGCATACTAATTTGAAAATTAAGTGCCTGCTTACCATTGTAATCCACAAATGCGTACTCTTTTTTATTGGCCGTCCACAAAATCAGCGGCAGAATAAAATTCCCAAAAGGAATAAAATACTTGGAAAAGGTGGACGCATGTATGATCGCGGATAAATTTCGTTCGTGTTTGGTTAATGTTGTTGCCATTTTTAATTGATGATTTTGCAATTTGTCATTCTGAAATTGTTACAGAATTTCAACTAGGCTGGCCCCAAATTTGGATGGGAACCCGAGCTTGCTTCGGGTTGATGACAAGCATCACCTATTAGCTTACGATGCAAATATATATCCAAAAGATGGTACTATGCAAAACAAAGTACTATAAATTAACATTTTTTTAACAAATAGAAGTAACGATTAATTTGGTTATTTTTAACCGACCAAAACATAAGTCATGGCTCTTAGTCCCAGTAAATTCAATACTTTCACTTTTTTTAAACTACCTGCCGCCTGGTGGTGTGGCGTACGCCTTACCTATATTGACGAACAAAAAGCAGTAACGAGTGTAAAACATAGATGGTTCAACCAGAATCCTTTTAGATCCATGTTTTGGGCCGTTCAGGGCATGGCTGCAGAGCTAAGTACCGGTGCTATGGTCATTCGTAAAATCCAGAAAAGTGGTAAAAACATTTCCATGTTGGTGGCCAACAACAAAGCAGCCTTTACCAAAAAGGCCACGGGAAGAATAACCTTTACCTGCGAGGATGGGCATTTAATAGAAGAGGCACTCCAAAAAACTGTTAATACGGGTGAGGGGCAGACCTTTTGGATGAAATCGGTGGGAGTAAACAAAGATGGGATAGAGGTTTCCACATTCCATTTTGAGTGGACGGTCAAAATAAAAGAGTAGGCTTCTCATCCCCAGTTTTTCTGTTCTTGTTGTTTGGTTTATAAGCTCGAAATAGACCATTGTTGGCCCAAAAACGCCGGTTTTGTGGGATATAACGTTATTCGTCTAAACTATTTTCTTCACACTGCTTTAAAAGCTACATTAGAGTAATCGAAAAACGGTCATGATTTTTACTTCATCTTTCCGTCTTGCCAAGCGGCTTGCAATTTGTTATTGTAGTTGCTTAACCAATTAACCGTCATGAAGGAAACTAGGGCAATTCCAATAACGTGCGCAATGTTCCTTTTCTTCAACGGATGGGCTTTGGGGCAATCTTCCATTCAGGAAAAAGACCACTACAATTGGTTTGACAAAACCACGGGAATCGAAAACACCAATTTACTGGAGGGAACCTTGACCGTTGCGAAATATGGTACTGTTGATGGCACACATAAATTCTATGCATCCAATGATTACCTAAAGGGACATATCGTGTTTGATGGGGAGACCTATTTCGATGTTGATATGAAATATGATCTCTATGAAGATGAACTATTGCTACCGTTACGAAGTGATGCGCAAGTGCAGCTATTGAAGTTGGTCAAGGAGAGAATTTCTGAATTTGTTATCGACGGACGCAGATTCCTTGCAGTTGTCCATGAGGGGGAAGGTCAAGCCAAGGTGACTTCATTTTATGAGGTGTTGTCTGAAAACCCTTTGTTTCGACTCTTGAAAAAACATAAAAAGGTCGGTTTTGCCAATTACAAAAAGAACCTAGTGCGCTATAAATTCGTGAGCAAGAATGCCTATTACGTAAACCATGGAGGCCATTTGACCGAAATCAAAAACAAAAAGGATATACTCCGAATTTTCCCCGAAGCCAAGAGTGCGCTGAACAAACAATCCTTTGACAATCTCAAAAAAACCAACAGGGACGAGTACGTCATTAAAATGATGGAAGTGATTCACCAACAACTTTTATCCAACAAAAGCACAACGGAGGAATGAAACATATACTAAGTGCTTTATTGGTATTGGGTTTTTATTGTGGATTTGCCCAGGAAATTGACGAGCAATTAAGTTTGTCCTTTGACAACCAATCCATGAAGGAGGCATTGGTTCAACTTCAGGAAAGCACGGATTACATTTTTTATTATGTGGACGACTGGTTGGATACCCGTTCAATTTCCAAAAGTTATGATGGGATCTCCATCAATGAAATTCTAAACGACCTTTTCTCCGATAGCAACCTTAACTATCATATAATGGATGGTAAACGAGTGGTGCTCACCAAGGGAAGTATTATTTATGACGAGCTTCCTGACAACTTTTTTCCTAGTTCGGAGGAACAAACTACCGATTCCATGGCGGTGGAAAGCATTCATGCCAGGGATATTATGCCTATCCTGCAAGGAACAGGTCAGGGAGCAGTTCAACAAACGAGAGAAATCGTCAAAATTGGCAAGGAGGATAGAAACAGCCCAAATCGATTTGCGACCCTTCAGGGTTATGCCATTAACTCGGTTACCCAACAGCCTATTCAGGGTTTGGCCCTAGTGGTCAAGGAAAATGGACAAGGTACAACCACAAATGCCCAGGGCTTTTTTAGCATTCGTCTGCCAGTAGGAAGACAACAGATAGAGGTAAGTGCGTTGGGTTATAGGGGAGAGCAAAAGGAGTTGATTGTTTATGGCGATGGGCAGTTGAATTTTGAACTTACGGAGAGTTTCGAAATACTGGATGAAGTGGTCGTGGAAGGGGATAGGAACAGGAACATTGAGGAGACCATTGGAGGTGTCCTTCAAATCGAAATCAAGGAAATAAAAAATATACCCCTGGTATTGGGAGAGCGGGATATCTTTAAAGTGGCCACTACTTTGCCCGGGGTCACCACTGCAGGGGAGGGAGCATCCGGATTCAATGTACGAGGGGGAAAAACAGACCAAAATCTTATCCTGTTAGATCATGCGGTCATTTATAACCCTTCCCACTTCTTTGGTCTTTTTTCTGCAATCAATCCATTTACCTCCAACAATGTGGATATTTACAAAGGGAACATCCCGGCAGAACATGGGGGAAGATTGTCCTCGGTATTTGACATTCACACCAAAGATGGAAATGACCAAAAATTCTCTGGGGAGGCTTCCATTGGTCCCGTGACGGGTAATTTAACCTTGGAAACACCACTGATCAAGGACAAATCATCGCTTTTGGTAGGGGGAAGGGCTACCTATTCCAATTGGATTTTACGCTCCCTTGAAGATGAGAACCTAAGCAATAGTGAAGCTTCTTTTTTTGATGTTATTGCCAAATACAACTATAAGATCAATAAGAACAACGATGTTAAAGTGATGGGGTATTATAGCAGGGATGCCTTCAATGTGACCCGGGATTCCTTGCAGACCTATAGCAATCGTTCGGTATCACTCCAGTGGAACCATAAGTTTAGTGACAAAAGCAAGGGAGATCTCATTTTTACAAATAGCCAATACAAGTTCGATATAAACTTTGACGCCAATTCAGTGGGCGATTTTGATTTGAAGTACGATATTGAAGAGACCTTGCTAAAGTTGAAAATGAAGTATTTATACAATGCTTCCCATAATTTTGACTATGGAATATCTGGAAAACTCTACAATGTAAATCCAGGAAGTATTGAACCTCTGGCCGGAGAATCCATTGTTGACCCCGTTTTTCTTCCCAAGGAAAAAGGCCTGGAGGCCGCTGTGTTCCTATCCGATGATTTCAAAATAAATGATAGATTATCCATCAATGCCGGATTACGGTATTCCTGGTATGCGGCTTTAGGGGAATCAGCGCAGCGGATCTATGCAGAAGGCCAGCCCAGGAGTGAAGAAACCCTTGTTGAGACCCAAACGTTTGACAATAATGAGGTAATCAAATCTTATGGTGGTCTGGAGGCCAGGTTGTCAACTCGATATTTTTTGACTCCAAGCCTTTCGGCCAAGGCCAGCTACAACAACACTTTTCAATATGTACATACCTTGTCCAACAACACAACCGCTTCTCCAACGGATACTTGGAAACTTTCCGACATCAATATAGAACCCCAACGGGCCGATCAATTTGCCTTGGGACTACATAAAAACATCAATGACAACGAGTATGAACTAAGTATTGAAGGCTATTATAAAAAGTTCTCCAACATATTGGACTATAAGACCGGTGCCAATCTTCTATTGAACGAGGCGGTGGAAACTAACGTACTTCAAGGAGATGGTAAGTCCTACGGGGTTGAACTGTTGATAAAAAAGAACCAAGGCAAGGTAAATGGGTGGCTAGGTTATACCTATTCACGTTCCCTGATCAAATTTGATGGGAACTTGGAAGAAGAGCGAATAAATGGAGGGAAATATTTTTCTTCCAATTTTGATAAGCCCCATGATCTTAGTTTGGTGACCAACTATAAATTTAACCGGCGTTTTAGTCTTTCGGCCAATTTTGTGTACCAGACGGGAAGACCGGTGACCTATCCTGTTGGCAATTATGTGTACGAGGGCAAGGAATACACTTTTTATAGTGACCGAAACAAATTTAGAATCCCGGATTATTACAGATTGGATGTCAGTTTTAATATCGAGGGAAACCATAAAATTAAAAAGTTTGCCCATAGTTTTTGGAATATATCAGTGTACAATGTGTTGGGAAGGAACAACCCGTTTTCCGTATTCTTTGTAACGGAAGAAGGGCAAATCAAGGCTTATAAAAGCTCCATTTTTGCTATTCCAATACCAACCATTACCTATAATTTTAAGTTTTGACACAAGGAAAGATGACATATAAGGCCCAGTTTGGCATACTACGGATCGCAGTATTGATTCTTCTAGTAGCTAGCCTTTATGGTTGTGTGGAATCTTTTGTACCGGAAACTGAAACTTTTGAGGATGCGTTGGTCATTGAGGCTACCCTCACCAATGAGGTGAAGCAACAGGAAATATTGTTGAATCGGGCTTTCCGTCTGGAAGATTTGGTTCCAACACCGGAAGTAAGTGCCAATGTGACCGTGGTGGATGACCTTGGTAACCAATACGAATTTCAAGAGGTATTCCCGGGAACCTACGGGTCGGTAACCGAATTTGGAACTGTGCCAGGTAGAACCTATCGGTTGTTGGTTACCACCAGGGATGGGCGCACCTATGAATCGGATCCGGTTTTGGGACCAGAACCCACTCCCATTAATAATTTGATGGTTTCCAGAACAGCCAATGATGGCACGGAGGGCGTTGACATATCAGTAGAGTACGACAATTCCCAACTTTCCAAGTACTTGCGATACAAATTCGAAGAAACATATAAAATAGTTGCTCCTTCGTGGAGCGGGCAAACCCTAAGGATTCTAGGGGGTGAACTTGTGGTTTGGCCAATAGAAGGTGATGTGGGGCGTACCTGCTACAATACCGATTCATCCAACGATATCATCTTGAACAGGCCTCAGGAATCCAACTCGGGTGAGGTGCAAAGATTTTCGGTGCGATTTATCGATAGAAATAATTTTATTTTATCGCACCGCTATAGCATTCTCGTCAAACAAATGGTCATCTCCCAGGAATCGTACAGTTATCTGGAGACATTGGAGGAATCGACTGCTGAAGGCGATTTGTTTTCTCCAAGTCAGCCTGGATTTTTTAGTGGGAACGTCCGCTCAACAAGCAATGCAAATGAAAAAGTACTCGGATTCTTTCACGTAGCATCCGTAACATCCCAAAGAATCTTTTTCAATTACAACGACTATTTTCCAGATGAGGACTTACCTCCGTATGTAGATGGCTGTTTGCCATTTGTTGCACCTTTGGAAACCAACGATGGGACCCCAGATATTTTTGATCTTTTGGCCGATGATATGGTGCGATACCATAGTACAACTCCAACAGGAGATATTGCCGTTGTTTCAACGGTTTGTGCAGATTGTTCTGTGATGTGGGAAACAACCGAACCTGAATTTTGGGAAGAATAACAAGTATGGATGGAATGGCTGTCATAAGAGAAATTGTTAAAAGTTTGATTGCGGGTTTCATGCTATTGATTCCTTATATTACCAATGGGCAGGCCATGATTTCAGATAACCATGGTAAAAATTTGGTTTCGAACTACACCCACCAAGAAATGGTGTACCTCCACCACAACAAATCCTTATTATTAGCAGGGGAACAGTTGTACTATAAAGTATATGCATTAAAATCTGAATCCACAACTCCAAGTAATTTTAGTAAAATAGCCTATGTAGAATTGATTGGGGAGAATGGGGACTTAATTTTCCGTCATAAAATTAAACTGAAGAATGGTGTTGGGCAGGGCGAGTTCTTTATTCCGGTAACAGTACCTTCGGGAAACTACAAACTTATTGGATATACCCAATGGATGAAAAATTTCGGCTTGAATCACTTTTACACCGGTGACATTGGTCTGATCAATCCATTCCAAAGTGATCAGCGGGCCATTGTACAAAAGGCCCAGGATTCCATTCTACCATCCATAAAGACAATAGGGCACACAGACCTAAAGGAAAGTGTGGAACCCAATCCGTTTTTCGCTTTTGAATTGAGCAAAAAGGAATTCAGTACTCGGGAGCGGGGATTATTGATTGTACGATCACTCCAAAAAGGAATTCCCAAGGGAAACTACTCGGTTTCCATTCGCAAAGTGGATTCTCTGGGAGGACCACAGCTGTCTTCAGCCCAGTCGTATGTAAAAAAACGCAACTCGCAATTAGAATCAAGGACTAGCCCATCAAACCCAATCTATTTACCGGAACTGAGGGGCGAATTGATTTCAGGAACGATCACGTCCAAGGATCCGGGTTTTGTACTGGAAGAAGAGGAAGTGGCATTATCCATTCCGGGGAAGCAGTTTGTCCTTAAGCTAACTCGGACCAATTCGGCAGGGGAATTCTATTTTAATCTAAACCAAGACTATTTGAACAGCAAGGCCTATGTTCAAATTTTAGGCGAGAATTGGGATAAATATGATCTTCAAATCAATGAACAACCTTCTATGGATTATGGAGATTTACAATTCAACAAGCTACGTATTTCAACAGAGATGGCGGATTTGATATTGAAGCGGAGTGTTCACAATCAAGTAGAAAATGCCTTTATCGAGTTAAAACAGGACACGGTAGTGCCCATAGCACAGACATTGCCCATTTATAGAACCTTCTCCAAGATTTATGATTTGGATGATTATACCCGATTTTCAACGGTTAGGGAGACGGCTTCCGAAGTCTTGGAGCATGTATGGGTGTTCAAGCAAAAAAATGGGGAAGAAGTCCTCAAAGTTAGGAGCGGGGAAGATGACATAGCCTCAAATCTTTTACCATTGGTACTGGTGGATGGGTTGTTGATACAAAAGCATTCGGATATTATTGATTATGATGCGAAAAGGATCAAACAAATCCATATCTCCCGGGAAGATTGCGTGATAAACTCCATTGTTTATAATGGAATCATAGCAATGGAAACATTGGAAGGTAGCTTTCCGGAGGAATTCAACAGGGATTACATCCAGGTTGTGGAACTATTTGCTCCTTTGCCTACAAAAAAGTACTTCAACCAAAAATACCATCAAGCCACAAGATCAGACACAGACCAAATCCCTGACTTTAGGGAACAGTTGTTATGGTTACCCCAGGTGGTATTAGATTCAGACCCATCTCCAATAGAATTCTACACTTCTGATGTAGTTGGTTGTTATGAAGTGTCTTTTGAGGGGTTTACTGAACAAGGGAACCCGATTTCCTGGAAGGAAACCTTTGTGGTCAAATAAAATTTCCTAAATAACCTATAACATGATCAAAACTTTATCCCTTGCACTTTCTTTATTATGTTGCACGATTTTGCAAGCCCAAAAAACCGATAACTGGCCGCAACCTGCGGGACCCAACGGTAACTGGATGATAAAAACAGAAGCCAAAGTGCCCACTGAATTCAGTGTGACTACCGGGAAAAATATTCTATGGACAGCGGAATTACCGGAAGGTGGTCAGAGCGGGATTACTGTTTGGGAGGATACCATTTTCTTGACAGTTATGAGTCCCATTTTTGAGGTAAAAGAGGGGCAACCCATAAAAGGAGCGAATGTTTTGGCCTTAGGTATAGATGCGAAGGATGGGGAGATCCTTTGGGAAAGGGAGCTAAAAGGGAGTGCCCAAAGTGAATATATGTACGGTTTTAGTGATTCCTCAACTCCAGGGCCAGTAACTGACGGTAAATATGTTTGGTTCTTCAATGCCAGTGGTAATCTAAGCTGCTTTGATCTTAAGGGGAAACGGATTTGGGAAAGAACTTGGAATCCGGTAGAGGAGTTGGACGGGGTACATTTTCCATTCAATAAACAGTTTGAACCTTTTTTAGCTGGGGACTTGGTGATAAGCATGGAGACCTATTGGAAAAAAGATGGGGAACGGGTTTACGGTTGGAACTACTTATACGGTATAGACAAGAAAACGGGTGAACAGCAATGGATATCTGAAGATGGGCTTACACATTACAATACTCCTGTGATGTCCACAACCGTTGAAGGAAAGCCAGCAGCTTTAATTGGTAGGGGAGGGCACCACGATGTTCCCGAAACCCCTGTTGGATATTCCCTAATCGACTTGGATAATGGAAAACGGATATGGAAATACGATGCAGATGAAGGTCTGGCGCTGTACAATGCCACTTGGAATGAAGATTACGCAGTCTGGTATACTGAAAAGGAATGTGTGGTCCATTTGGTGGATTCCAAAAGCGGGAAGCTTCAACGAAAAATATCGCTGACCGAAAATGCAGATGTTAGAATGTATGATACTGCCCAAGGTTCTTATACACTCCAAGAAAACGTGGATATCCAAAAGGACTTGGAAATCAATGTGTTCCCAGCTTGGTTTACCAACATCATTGTGGAGGACAAACTGTACTTTCTATGTTTCAAATCAGGGAACTATCGCAAGAACATAGGGCCAGATTATACAATGGCCAGGGTAGATTTAAAGTCTGGGAAGGCTGAATATTTGCAGGTTCCGGTGCAAGTGGCATATAAAGGTGGAACCAAATCCTATATCTGGAACCAAGAACTTACTACGGAAACCATTAATAGTAGAGGCTTGGACGTTTCCAACGACAAGAGATCCCGAAGGGATGGCTGGCATTGGAATTTTAATGGCAACCCCATTGTTGTGAATGGGAAGATTTACTTTACCACCATGTTGGGAGTAGTGTACTGCATAGATACAACAACCGATGTTTTTGATGAAAGGGCTTTGATAAGCTTAAATGATTTGGGCCCCAAAGGAAAGACATGGTCCGTTAATACACCTTCATATGCAAACGGGAAACTCTACCATAGAACCCTCAAACATTTGATTTGCATAGGAGAGGAATGACCTTAAATTGATGTGAATTCCATTCTTATTGCGCATTCAAATTAATAATAATGGATTCTTTATTGGCTTTGTAACAAATTCCGTAAATCGTCAACTAACCATTGTCAACTAAAAACAATAAAAAATGAACGCGCACGAAATAGATTATGACATTTACGGGGAGGAAATGCAATATGTAGAAATTGAGCTTGACCCCCAAGAGGCAGTAGTAGCAGAGGCTGGCAGCTTTATGATGATGGATACTGATATTAAAATGGATACCATTTTTGGAGATGGGTCAGGACAGGATTCTGGAGTATTGGGGAAACTTTTCTCTGCAGGGAAAAGATTATTGACAGGTGAAAGTTTGTTTATGACGGCCTTTTTAAACATTGGACAAGGCAAGAAGAAAGTAAGTTTTGCCTCTCCCTATCCAGGAAAAATTTTGCCTATAGACTTGTCTGAAAAAGGAGGCAAATTCATTTGTCAAAAAGATGCCTTCTTATGCGCAGCCAAAGGGGTATCCGTCGGAATTGAATTTTCCAAACGACTGGGGCGCGGCTTATTTGGCGGCGAAGGTTTTATCATGCAAAAGTTGGAAGGAGATGGATTGGCCTTTGTGCATGCAGGCGGAACCATGGCCAAAAAAGAACTGGCTCCTGGGGAGGTACTTAAAGTGGATACTGGATGCATTGTGGGCTTCTCCCACACCGTTGACTACAATATTGAATTTGTGGGTGGTATTAAGAATACCGTATTTGGCGGCGAGGGACTTTTCTTTGCCACCTTGCGTGGCCCCGGAACCGTCTATGTCCAATCCTTGCCTTTTAGCAGGTTGGCCGGAAGGGTGTTGGCTTCCATTCCCCGCGGAGGAAAGGACAAAGGGGAAGGAAGTATTTTAGGTGGTCTGGGCGACATTGTGATGGGGGATAATCGGTTCTAGACAGAAGACACAAGACAAAAGACATTAGACAAGTGTAAAATAGTTTTATTTTAGTCCTTCAATAACCGTGGATGGACTTTTCAGAACTATTCGATTTCCTGGCCCAACTTCAAAAAAACAACTCCAAAGAATGGATGGATGCCAACCGAAAGTGGTATAGAACTTTACGGAATGAATTCGTTGTTTGGCTGGACGATTTGGATTTGACGATGTCACACCTACATGATGATTATTACCCCACCCCAGGTAAGAAAGGCATCAACCGAATCAACAACAACTTAATGTTCCATCCGCATAAACCTATATATAAAGATCATTTCGGAGCAGGTTTGGATAAAGCGCCCAATACAGCGGATTTTTACATAGAGGTGGGGGTAAAACAATGTTTGTTGGCCGGGGGATTTTGGCGTCCAGACCCCAAAACCCTTCGTAGTATTCGTGATGGGATTGATTACAATGGAGAGGAGCTCCAGGAGATTTTGGACAGACCAAGCTTTAAGGAGACTTTTGGGAGTTTGTACGAGGATGAAAAATTGACCAATGCCCCGAAAGGATTTACAAGCGATCATCCGCATATTGACCTTCTACGAAACAAGACCTTTGCCGTGGTGCATGAGATGAAAAAGGAAGAGGTTTTACAGGATGATTTTAAGGAGAAAATTAAACTAGTTTATTTGGAGATGCTTCCCTTTCGCCGATATTTGAACAATGCAGCATCCGTTTAATCTAATATTTTACTTCTGTGCAACCCGCAACCCATAACCTATGAAAAATGGAACCGTAAGAAACGTAAGCAAACAGTTGCTCTCGGACAATTGGTATACCCTTAACAAGGTCACTTTTGAATACCATCGGGAGGATGGTGAATGGGAAACCCAGATTAGGGAGGCCTATGATCGTGGTAATGGGGCTGTAATTTTATTGTACAACAAGGAAAAGAAATCGGTAGTGCTGACGCGCCAATTTCGAATGCCTACCTATTTGAATGGTAATACCGATGGAATGATGATTGAGGCCTGCGCGGGTATTTTGGAGAAGGGCAATGCAGAGCAAACCATCCGAATGGAAGTGGAGGAAGAAACAGGCTATAAGATTGATACCATTGAAAAGGTATTTGAGTCTTATATGTCCCCAGGTTCAGTTACGGAAATTCTATACTTTTTTATTGGGCAATACCATGAGGAAATGAAAGTAGGTGAGGGTGGCGGCGCTGAAGATGAGACCGAGAACATTGAAGTGTTGGAAATGCCGTTTAAGCAGGCGCTTAAAATGATAGGCACTGGTGAAATTCGGGATGCCAAGACCATTATGCTCTTGCAATATGCCCAAATACATAAGTTATTCGATTAGCAGTTTTACGACCAATAAGGCATGGATATCAAGAAAATTGCCTTGGGCGGGGGGTGTCACTGGTGCACCGAAGCTGTTTTTCAGTCCTTGTTGGGCGTGGAAAAGGTAGAACAGGGTTTTGTTTCTCCTAAACGCGAATTAAATGCTTTTTCTGAAGCGGTGATTGTCCACTACAATCCAGAGTTGATTCCGTTGAAAGATTTGATAGCCATCCACCTACATACGCATAAGAGTACAAGCGATCATTCCTTTCGAAAAAAATACCGATCTGCCATTTACGCTTTTACGGAAGAAGAAAAAATCGAATCCAAAACCACTTTGGAAGAACTTCAGAAAGATTTTGAAAAAGAATTGATAACACAAGTATTTCGTTTTGGAAGTTTTAAACCCTCCGAAGTCCAATTTCATGATTACTACTTTAACAACCCCACCAAACCTTTCTGTGAAACCTACATTTCTCCAAAACTGCAACTGCTAATGCAAAAATTCGGAGGATTGGTCAATCAAGAAAAAGTCAATACTTCTCATGAATTGACGTAAGGGTTTCAAAGATATACGTTCGAATTTCGTGTGGTGGCACCCTAAAATGGTTGTTCATAAAACTGAAAATGAATACTGATCCGGATTTGGTCTTGAGGTACCCACTAAGGTTGTAATGATTCCCAAAAGAACCAGACTTTGCAAAAATGAAGGGTTGTTGGCCTGGATGTTTCCAAGTGTCCACGGTACCCGTGGCATCCCACATAGGAAAAAGTTGGAACAAACGCTCTTCGGGGATTTCAGTATGTAATTTTTTCAAAATATGCACCAGAGAATTGGGTGTAAAAAGATTGTAGCGGGATAGTCCGGAACCATCAACCCATCGCGGCTTGTGCGGTAGGTCGCTCAAATGCTCGTCCAACATGGTATTTATTGCAGTTTTGGTGCTCAAGGTATCCGATAGGGTAGAAGAGGCCAGCATCAGGATTTGCTCCGCTAAAAAATTGTCGCTTTTATGCATCATCCGCTTGTAAATGGAATCCATGGGAATCCCGTACAAAATTTCCTTGGTCCCTTGCGGAAATTCATCCACCAAAGCAACATCCTTTCCCAAAACGTCCTGCAACAATCGCTGGGACCTATCAATGTCAGTAATAAACGGAACTTCTATAGTGTCTGTAATCTTAGGATTCAAGTAAAACTGATTCCGGAACTCCTCCCTTCGGAATTGTGCCTCTTTGAGTTGAACACTATCCGAAAACAATTCAGGAGATGCTTTAAATGTTGGAACATTGGACAAGGTCACCACATTTCCATATAGTGGAAGAGCACTTTTCTCCGGGGAGAAATAGGTATCAAAGTCTTCCCAAGCCCAACCTGGTCCATATCTATCTTCGGTAGCATTATGCGGGTACCAAAGAATGGTATTGTGTTTCTGAATTAAATCGATAGCGGTACTGTCCTTAAAATACGGGTGGAGCAAGCTGGGATCTCCGGTTCCTTCAAAGTATAGGGTATCGTTTTGGGAGCTATACTTCAATGCCGGCACTTGCTGAGGTAAAAATTTAGTGCCGGTATAAAGGGTTACAATTTTGGTGTTGCTAGCAGGAGTAAAATATCTATCCCCATTATGGTTGTAAACTTCCTTTTGTGCATCGATATTAAAAACAACCAGACTGTGGAAAGAGCGGTTGAGCGGTGAAGATTCCAATTTGGATTCAAAACGGGCAAAGCGGGAAGAAGAGCAGCTGACAAGCAAGAAAAAGACTACGAAACTTTTGATTGCTAGATAGTTAACTCCTTGATTGTATGAGCGGTACATTTTACGTTTTATCGATTTTAACACGAAATTATTTAATTTTTAACTCAGAGCTCATGCTTTGCTCCTTGTTTTTTTATAATTTAGGTGGACAACCTTTTAATCCAAATCATAGTTATATGCCAAGAGCAATGTTAGATTACACCAAAACCGTCCTGCAAAAGGTTAGTTTTGATGCTAAGCTATTCGCTAAAGAACTCAAGAAAGCCGTTTCAAGGTTATTACCAAGTGAAATTGAAGAACTTAAAATCTGGTTGCAATATTTTATATTGGATAAACCAGAATTGCAACCGACGTTACTGCTGATAAAAGCGTAACAAGAAAGAGCCGTTTTAAGTAAAACGGCTCTTTTTTTTATGGTCACTTTCCAAAATTGTTTTGGCGATACATTTCTTATTTGGCCAAGGGACTGATGATTTTGACATCCTGAAAGGCTATAGCTCCTTTCACGATACTGGAGATTACCTCTTTCAGCGCCTCCGTTATTTGAATCTTCAATTCGCTTTTGTGATAGATCAAACTGATCTCCCTGGCCGGTGATGGATTTTTGAACGGCCGCAATTGGCTAACTTTTTTTGAATCCAGTTCCAACGTATTCAAGTAAGGCAACAGTGTCATTCCCATCCCTTCGTCGGAAAGACTCACCAAGGTTTCAAAGCTTCCACTTTCAATTTTAAAATGTTCCTCTTGATGGTTCTTGGGTGTTTTGCAAAGATTGATTACCCCGTCCCTAAAGCAATGCCCATCCTGTAGCAAGAGAATATCACTGACATCCAAATCCTCAGTACCCAATTCTTTATGGTCAGCCAAACGGTGGTTGCTAGGAACATAACCCACAAAAGGTTCATAATACAATGGGCGTTCCTTGATAAATTCAATTTCAAGGGGCGTGGCCGCTATTCCCGCATCCAAATGCCCATCCAATATATTCCGAATCAAAGCCTCTGTAGGTTGCTCCTTTATGATCAGGTTAACCTTGGGGTACTTTTTAATAAAAGTATTCAGGAACATGGGAAGCAACGTGGGCATTACCGTCGGTATGATTCCAATGGTATAATCCCCACCTATAAAGCCCTTGTCCTGATCCACGATATCTTTGATACGTTCGGCTTCAGCCACAATGTTTTTGGCCTGGGCAACAATTTTTTGGCCTACTTCGGTGATGGTTATGGGTTTTTTGCCCCGATCAAATATTAAAATATCCAGCTCGTCCTCCAATTTCTGAACCTGCATGCTTAACGTAGGTTGGGTAACATAACTCTTTTCGGCGGCAAGGGTGAAATTTTTGTGCTCGGCAACGGCCAGGACATATTGCAATTGGGTAATGGTCATTAATATAAATTTTAGATATAAATGTATAAAAAACCATCAGTAATATTTATACTATAAAACTAGAAAATGGGAGTTCTATCAAATTCAATTGGGTACCATGGACGAGTATTTGTCTTTGGATTCAAAACCGTATATTTAATTGGTGCCTAACCAGTGATTTGCAGCCATGACCGATTCAGATCTAAATCAACAGCAATGGGTAGATTTCCTGAAGCAAGTGACTTTCTTTTCAGAAGTTGGGAAGTCCTCGTTGCAGCAGCTTTGCAAACATCTCCAAAAGGAACATTTTGATGCCAATGACCGCATTATCCAAAAGGGTGAGGTGGGAGATGCCATGTATGTTATTTATGAGGGCAAGGTAAAAGTGCATGACAAGGATCACCTATATATTACACTATCCCAGTTTGAGTGTTTTGGCGAATATGCCCTAATAGATGAGGAGCCTCGTTCGGCTTCGGTAACGGCAATGGAAGAAACCACCCTGTTAAAAATTGGAACCGCTCATTTTGTGGAATTGATAACGGCAGATAGAGGATTTGCCCAGGGGATTTTGTCCGTTTTGATCAAAAGACACAGGGAACTTGATATTATTCAAGAGCGGTTGACCGTGTCCAAAAGGGATTTGGAACTGGCCAATTCCAAGATGATGGGTTTGATCAATGGCGCCATGGATGCCATCATCATGTTCGATAGTAACTTTAGGATTTTGGTCGCCAATGCGTCAGCTAAGGAAATTCTGGAAAATGAGGATGTTATCCAGAGGAACATCCTGTTTTTTATGGACGAAGAAAGCGCACATCTGCTGGAAAAATTGGTAACAGAGGATTTGGATGGTGATGGAAAAAGCATGAACACCTATCTGCCCAAGGTGGTCAAGGTGATTGGTTCCAAGGAAACAGCAACGCTTAACGAAGGCACTATAAGTAGATATGGCAACGAAAGAAAATCGTTCTATACCCTAATCCTTAGAAATATAGATGAGCGGTTACAAGCAGAAAATAAAATCAATTCCTTGAAGAACCAGACCCAGTATTTACAGGAAGAAATCAAGGAGCTGACCAGTGGCTACGGCATCATAGCGAAACACCGATCCATGAAAAAAGTACTGGACTTGATAGAACGGGTGGCGCAAACCGGAGCCACTGTTTTGATTCAGGGTGAGACAGGAACAGGTAAAGAGTTGGTGGCCAGGGCCATCCACATGGCCAGTGATCGCCATGAAAAACCCTTAATCAGGATCAATTGCGGAGCCATCCCTGAAAATCTAATAGAAAGTGAACTTTTTGGCCATGAAAAAGGCGCATTTACCGGAGCTACGGCAAGTAGAAAAGGGAGGTTCCTTTTAGCAGATAAAGGCACCATTTTTTTGGATGAGATAGGGGAGTTGCCACTTGCCCTCCAACCCAAACTGCTAAGAGTGATTCAAGAAGGTGAATTTGATCCTGTGGGGAGCTCTGATACGGTCAAGGTGGATGTGCGAATTATAGCCGCAACCCATAGGGACTTATTACAATTCTCCAAGGAAGGGAAATTTAGGGAGGATTTGTTCTATCGGCTCAATGTGTTTCCCATTCAAATTCCAGCATTGCGGGATAGGGGTTCGGATGTCTGTTTAATAGCCAACCAGATCATGGGTCAGTACAGCGGTAAACTCAATAAACAGATCAATCTGCTTACCAAAGAAGAGGAACAACTTTTTCTCAATTATTCGTGGCCTGGAAATGTTAGGGAGTTGCAGAATCTGGTAGAACGCGCCATTATAGTTTCCCAGAATGGGCAGGTAGATTGGGAGAGTATCATCCCAAATGCTTTGAAAGAGCAGGCGATTGAACCGAGCACCGAGGTGGACTACATTTTCACTTCGCAAGAATGGGTGACAATGGAAAAGGAAAACATTTTAAGGGCTTTACGGAAAACCAACTGGAAAATATCAGGCGAAAAGGGCGCTGCTGTTTTACTGGGATTGCCCCCAACCACACTAACTTCAAAAATTAAGGCACTGGGCATAACAAGACCGGTGTAAATTCACGAGATTTCATAATTACACTAACGACATTTCGCCAATTAACGAAATATCGCCACATAAATTTTCTTAGTAAATCAATGTAATCATTTGATAATAAGGTTATTATGATTTTTGGCACGCCAGATGCATCTTCTATGGCAAATGCGAAATATTTAATCTTAAAAACAAAAAAATGATTACAACAGCAAACATTAAAAACGGAGTAAACGTAGATCAATTGGTAGAAACCATCAATCACGTTCAAGAAGATCCATCATTGGCCAAATTTGAGTTTAGAGCCAAAACCAATTGGATCGAGGGAGGTCACTGTGTGACCAGCATCAAAGATTACTATGGCGTAGGTAGTGAGCACACGGAGAGAAGCAAGGATTCTTTCACCATGGAAGCCGACCATGTAGAGGTACTTTTGGGTCAGGATAAAGCACCTAACCCTGCCGAAACTGTATTGCATGCTTTGGGATCCTGTCTTACAGGAGCCATGGTTTACCATGCCGCTGCCCAAGGAATCGATATTGAAGGTATGGAGTCCTCTTTAAATGGAGGTTGTGACCTTCACGGATTCTTGGGGCTTGATCCTGAGGTCAGAAAAGGATTCAACGGAATCACCGTGAAATTCAAAGTGAAATCTGATGCTTCTGAAGAGCAACTACGGGCACTTTCACAATTCTCACCTGTGTTTGACATGCTTACCAACCCAACTCCGGTTTCTATCGAGTTTGAAAAGTAAGATTGAAATAAGCCGCCCAAACGGGCGGCTTATTCACCTTGCATAACCCAATAGCCTTACTAGTCATCTGTCTCCCATGAAAGAACAACGATACATCATCGTAAATGGAAACCAAGCTGCAGCACATGTGGCTTATCGGATTAACGAGGTTTGTGCCATTTATCCTATCACCCCAGCTTCGGAAATGTCCGAATTGGTGGAAGCTTGGAGTGCAGATGAACAGGAGAATATTTTTGGAGGCGTTCCATCCATCATCGAAATGCAAAGTGAGGGTGGAGTAGCGGGAGCCATGCACGGGGCACTACAAACTGGAGCACTTTCCACAACTTTTACGGCATCACAAGGGCTTCTGCTCCTGATGCCCAATATGTACAAAATTGCAGGTGAACTGACACCCAATGTCATCCATGTGGCCACAAGATCGGTGGCTACACATGCCTTATCGGTTTTTGGAGATCACAGCGATATCATGGCAGTCCGCAATACGGGATATGCCTTTTTAGGGTCGGCATCTGTACAGGAAGCAATGGACTTTGCCTTGATTTCACAAGCCGCAACCTTGGCTTCAAGAGTCCCTTTTGTTCATTTTTTTGATGGGTTTAGAACCTCCCATGAAACTTCCAGAATTGAAAATGTCAATGATCATGTGATTCATGCCATGCTCAACAACGAACTTATTAAAGCCCATAAGAAAAGAGCGCTCAGCCCCAACAATCCATTTGTGAGGGGAACTTCACAAGGGCCAGATGTTTTCTTTCAAAGTAGGGAAGCTGCCAATCCTTATTACAATGCTTGCCCACAAATCGTTCAGGATCAAATGGATGATTTTGCCAAACGTACCGGAAGACATTATCGCTTATTTGATTATGTGGGACATCCTAATGCAGAACGAGTGGTTGTCGCTATGGCATCCGCAACAGAAACCTTGGAGGAAACCATTAACCAACTTAATGACCAAGGGGAAAAAATAGGATTGGTAAAGGTGCGTCTTTTTAGGCCTTTTAGCACCAAACATTTAATTCAGAGCCTTCCGGATTATTGCAGAGCCATTGCTGTTCTCGACCGTACCAAGGAATCAGGTGCTACTGGGGAACCGCTGTATTTGGATGTGCTTCAGTCCGTGGTTCAATCCTTGGGAACCAAATTTAAAATACTTCCAAAAGTGGTAGGCGGACGTTATGGTCTTAGTTCCAAGGAATTTACCCCATCCATGGTCAAAGCCATCTTTGATAACTTAAAACAAGAAGAGCCAAAAAACAATTTCACTGTTGGAATAAAGGATGATGTTACCCAGATGAGTCTTCCGATTAATGAAGAAATCCAAATCCAGGGAAAGTATTATCAAGCTTTGTTTTATGAAACCAAGAGTGCGGATACGCAACGGTACTTTAATGCTGGAATAAGCTTGTTGGGTAGCTGTACAGATACCGATGTTCAGGGATACACTGAGTGTGATTATAAAAAATCCAGTTCCAGAAGCGTTTCCAATTTACGGATTTCAAAACATCAGATTAAAGCTCCCTATCTTATCCAGAATGCTGATTTTGTTGCCTGCGATTCGGTTCAATTTCTAAAATCGGATAATGCCCTTCAACGTATTGCAGAGGAAGGAACTTTGCTTGTAAATTCCGAGCTTTCACCAGAGACCTTTTGGGCCGAACTCCCTTTCAATATTCAACACTGCATCCAACAGAAGAATATTGCCCTATATCTGGTTAACCTAAAGGCATTACCTGCCAGCTTTATGGTAAATGGATATACCATCTCCTCACTGCATGCGTGGCATTTTGCGATGACAAAAGACCTTCCCAATAGCTTGTTTTCAACGGAATTGAAAGAGAGTATTGCCTTAGTGGATACCACTGAAAACACGACTGAAAAAGGTACATTTTTACATGAAGATGAAGCGTTAGCCAATACACTTTTAGGCAGTCTTTTGGCAGGGCGCGGGAATGAGATTCCAACAAGCATGCTGCCTGTGGATGGTACCTATGAAAGCGGAACATCAAACTACATAGTTCGAAATTCCAAAGAAGGAATCCCTGTTTGGGATACAGACCTTTGTACGCAATGTGGAGCCTGCAGCATGGCCTGTCCGCAAGGGGCATTGCGGATAAAAGCTTATGAAGTTGACCATTTACAAGGTGCACCTGAAAGATTCAAGTCCATTCCATTTTTGGAGGAAGTGGAAGGGATGGATTTGCTTAATTATACCGTTCAGGTTAATCCGGAACAATGTACATCCTGCAACAATTGCGTGGATGCCTGTCCGGCAAAGGCTTTGGTTGTGAATGTCCACCCTTCCAAAATAGAAACTGAAAGAAAAAGTTGGGAATTTTTCCGCAAGCTCCCTGAAATGGACCGTACGAAAATTGATACGACCAAGGTTTCACAACAACAATTGCAAGAACCTTTGTTCAAATACCCGATGGGAGTGGATGGATGTGGAGAGGCCCCTTATCTGAAACTGTTGTCCCAGTTATTTGGAGATCGTATTTTGGTGGCCAACGCTACAGGTGCAAGTTCCATTTTTGGCGGTGCCTTGCCAACCACGCCTTGGTCCAAAAATGCAGCGGGTAGGGGACCTGCCTGGTCCAACTCCTTGTTTGAGGACAATGCGGAATTTGGGTTAGGCTTTCGGTTGTCATTGGACTATCAGGAAAAGCAAGCCAAAAATCTATTGCTTAAGTTGGGGGATGTTCTTGATTCCGAGTTAGTGGGCTCGATATTGGGCGCATCCCAGAATACAGAGGCTGAAATCCTCCAGCAAAGGCAACGGGTAGAGAAACTAAGAAAAGACTTGCTTCTCTTGGAAAGAGCCGAAGCAGGAGCACTTTTGGAATTGCTGGACAGTTTGGTTAAACAAAGCGTTTGGATTGTTGGCGGGGACGGATGGGCGTATGATATTGGTTACGGCGGATTGGATCATGTGTTGGCTTCAGGCAAAAATGTAAACATTTTGGTCTTGGACAACGAGGTTTATTCCAATACAGGAGGGCAAATGTCCAAGGCAACCCCTTTTGGGGCTTCCGCCAAGTTTGCGGCAAAAGGTAAGCTCAAACAAAAGAAGGACCTGGGTATGTTGGCTATGGGCTACGAAGATGTATATGTAGCTTCCGTGGCAATAGGGGCAGATCAAGAACAAACTTTAAAAGCGTTTTTGGAAGCAGAGCAACACGATGGTCCGTCTATAATTCTGGCGTATTGCCACAGCCCTGCCCACGGCATTGATATGCGTCACCCATCCCAATACCATAAAGCTGCAGTGGAATCCGGTCAATGGTTATTGTATAGAAACAACCCTAACAGAACAGCGGACGGATTAAATACTTTGGAATTGGATTCTGACGAACCTTCCATGGCCATTTCTGATTATTTGAGGATGGAAGGGCGTTTTGATGCGCAATTTGAAATGCATCCAGCCCATTGCGAAAGTTTTATGGAAAAAGCTCAGCGGGCAGTATATGAAAGATATCTAAATTATAGGGCGAAAGAGCGTAGGGAGCCTATGCTTATTTCTCATCCATTACCGTAGTGGATTGCCAGTTACCAGGAGCTCCAGAAATGGCATAGATGCTGGCTTTATTCTGAAAATACTGGACTACGGAGTCATTCGGGTTTTTGGATAGGACTGCCTCAAAAGCTTCAGTGGCTTCTTCAAACTTTTGGTCAAAGAATAGTTTGACACCTTTTTTATAGTCTTTGAGGGTCTCCAGTTTTAGGGAGATACTGGAAATACTATCCCCATCTATACACTCGTAGATACCCATGGCTTTTTGCTTGCCCTTGACCTTTACTTTGCCCAGATATCTAAAATTAAAACCGCTGGAATCCTTCATGGACTTCAGACAACTTTCACTAATGATGATGTTGGCTCCATAGTGCTTGGTGACCCCCTCCACTCGGGCACCGCTGTTTACCGTATCCGCAATTACAGCTGGGTCATTTCTTTTGGAGTCCCCAATAATACCCATGACCAAGGGACCTGAATGTAATCCCATACCAACCGTGATGGGTCGGTATCCTTTTTCTTCCATTCTTCTCTTGTTGTATAGTGCCAGTGTTCGCTGCATTTCAATAGCCGCGTCCAGTGCATTCTCTGCGCTTTCTGGAAAGAGCGCCATAATGCCATCGCCCAAATACTGGTTTACAAAGCCTTGGTTTTCTTTGATTATTGGCCCCATTCGCCCAACATATGCGTTGACAAATTTGAAGTTTTGCTCCGGCGTCATGGTTTCCGCCAAAGGGGTATAATCCCTAATATCACTAAATAAAACTGTGACATTCTTTTCTATATGGTCTCCGAGTTTCACATCAGTAATGGATTCTTTTCCAACGGAGTGGACAAATTCCATTGGTACAAATTTGGAGGTGGCACGATGGATGGTATTCAGATTGATATGGGTTTTAATGCGACTTAGCAGCTCATTTTTGGAAAACGGTTTGGTCAAGTAATCGTTGGCTCCCGCATCAAATCCTGTGACCAACTCATTAACCCGGTTTTTGGCAGTCAGCAGAATGATGGGCAGTTCACTTGCTGGGATATTCTCTCTGATTTTCTTGCAGACCTCATATCCCGACATGCTTGGCATCATAACATCCAGAAGAACAAGGTTGAATGGGATTTCGGATTCCATGGCTTTTAAAGCCTCTTTGCCAGAACTTACTTCTACCACGGTATATCCGGCCATAGTCAAATGGTTTTCCAGAACACGTCGGTTCACAGGCTCATCATCCACCACAAGAATTCTGAGGGATTCCTTGTTGGGATCAGGCTGTATTGATTTTACATTCTCCTCTTCCTTATAACTATTCAAGTTCTGAACAAAATCCGCGGTGGACTTGTTTTTCTTTTTTAGCTCCTTCCGTTTGGTTTTGCTCAAGGGCAGCGTAAATGTAAAAATGGAACCCTTGCCTTGTTCAGAGGTTGCTTCAATGGTGCCCCCGTGAAGTTCTACCAATTGTTTGGTAACCGAAAGACCCAGACCTGTCCCTCCATACTCCCTCTGGGTGGAACCGTCGCCTTGCTCAAAAGAGTTGAAAATGGTCTCTAGCTTGTCCTCGGGAATTCCAATTCCTGTATCGGAAACGATGATGGACAGCATCTCCTTTTTGGTTTCGGCCAGTAGGGTGATATATCCCTTTGGGGTGAATTTGATGGCATTGCCAATCAGATTGTGCAAGATTTGCTGCAATCGGTTTTCATCGGCATCAACCAAGGGAATTTCTTTGGGAATGGAATTAATGAACTTTATTTTTTTGTCTTGGAGCAAGGGTTGGGAAAGCTGCAAAACAATATTGGAAACTCCATGGACATCCACCGGGCGCAAGGCAAGCTCCAAATCCTGGTTCTTTAGTTTGGAAAAATCCAAGATGTCGTTCACCAAATGGGATAACCTTCTGCCACTATTGGCAATCATATCTAGGTTATCCATGGCCGTTTTTGGAAGCTTTCCTGCAATCCCATCCTTTAAGGATTCCGTAAGTCCAATAATACCCACCAAGGGGGTGCGTAGCTCATGGGAAGTATTGGCAAGGAACTCGTCCTTGAGCTTGTCAATTTTCTGAAGTTCAGATACGCGCTGCTTCTCTATTTCGGTTCTTTTTCGTTCTTCCTCAATGACCCTTTTCTTTTCCTGGTCTGCCTGCTTAACGCGCTGCGCGTGCCTATAGCGATTGAAAACAAACAAGAGCACCAAGAAGCCCGCAATGGAAACACCGATAATGATATTCCTTAACGTGGTTTGTTGTTTAAGCTTAAGATCGTTGATTTCTGCATCCTTTTCCAAAGCCGCAATGGCATCTTGCTTCTTCTCCGTATCAAATCGTACTTGTAGTTCCTCTATTTGTTTGGATTTTTCGGTATTGAACAAACTGTCCTTGACCGCAACATATTTGTTTCTAAAATTCAAGGCGTTTTGATAGTCTCCCTTTTCTTCATAGAGTTGGGATAGTAGGCCATAATTTTTCTGAAGCTGGGCCTTGGCTCCCATTTCTTCAGCGATCTGAACGGAGGTAAGCAGACTTTCCTCTGCCGTATTAAATCTCTGGAGCGCTATATTGACCGCACCAATCTGCGTATGACTTTCGGAAAGACCCATACGTTGACCCAGTTTTTCCCGAAGTGCCAGGGCTCTATTGTGATACTCCAAGGACTTGTTGTATTCCTTCTGAAAGGCAAAGACCTTTCCCAAAGCTTCATAATCATAGGCCATGCCCCACTCACTATTTGTCTCCATGTCCAGTGCCAAGGCTCGATTTAAGTATTCCACGGCGAGGGTATATTCCTTGGACTGCATATGGGTATCCCCAATGTTGAAGAGACAGTTGGCCATTTCTGTTTTGTCCCCTAGCTCTGTAAAGATGTCCAACGCTTCTTGGTAGGATTGCATGGCTTCGGCCTTTTTGCCTGTGTTCTTAAGGATTTCGCCAATAGCATTAAGTATGGTTGCTATGCTGAAGGGGTCCTCGTGTTCTTCATATATTTTTAAGATGTCATAGTATATTTCTAGGCTTTTCTCCGCTTTGCCCAGATCATCTAGAATTACAGCCTTTTGATACAACCCATTTGCCAACTCAAAAGGTTTATCTGTCCTGCGTTTGTAGTCAAGGTATTTATCTATGTAGTCCAAGGCAAGGTTATAGTCCCCATTTTGCCTTGCCAATACAGCATATTGGTAATAGGCGAGGTAGATACCCCATTCTATACCTGCTTTGGAACTAATGGTATGAAAACTGTCGATGTGTTTTTTGGCCAGATCGGCATTACCACGATTATTGATGTATTCCCAAGAAATGTTTTTTAAGATCCGGATACGGGCAGAATCTGAGACCGCTGATGGATAGAGCCGTTGCAAGCTATCAATAACACTTTCTTGTCCTTGTAGTCCAATTGCTAGAAGGAACAATACCACGGTTATGAAACAGTACTTTTTGATGATTGTGGTTTAAAGGTTGATTAACAGCTACTTAAATTTAACGTTAAAACCAATAAAGACAAAATTAAGTGGTTGATATGGGCCATTGGCGTCCGAACTTGCCCTAGGATGGGCATACTTCAGTTCGTCCTTAAAATTCTACAATTGGGTATAGCCAATTGGTTTATGAAAAGGCGCAGTGACAATTTTGTGGCATCAAATAACGAACAGTCATGAAAAGTCAACTGCTATTTTTTCTTTTTTTATGTAACCTGGCCACTCTTTTGGGACAGACCACCATATCAGGTTTGGTTACCGATTCCAAAAATGAACCTATTGTAGGAGCCAATGTGTATTTGGAAGGTACTTACGACGGTGCATCTACAGGAGAAGATGGCTCTTTTAGTTTTGAAACCACCGAAACTGGAACCCAAACCTTGGTAATTTCCATGTTAACCTACGACCCACATTACGAAGTTGGGGACGTGAGTTATTTTACGAATTTGAAAATTAGTTTGGCGGAATCCATAAATGCGTTGACAGGGGTAACACTTACCGCAGGAACGTTTGAGGCTGGGGACAACTCCAAGGTGTCCGTGTTAAAACCATTGGATATTGTTACCACCGCCGGTGCAGCCGGGGATTTTGTGGCGGCTTTGCAGACTTTGCCGGGCACTACTACCGTCAATGAAGATGGAAGATTGTTTGTACGCGGAGGCGAAGCAGGAGAGACGCAGGTTTTCATAGACGGTCTTCGGGTGTTTCAACCCTTTAATGCCACAGCGAACAACATTCCCACCCGTGGCAGATTTTCACCTTTTCTATTTAAAGGTATTACCTTTAGTACTGGAGGATACTCTGCAGAGTATGGCCAGGCATTGTCCAGTGTGTTGTTGTTGAACACCACGGATGTTCCGGTTCAGGATAAAACGGATATATCCGTAATGTCTGTTGGAGGGGGAGTGGGACATACCAAAATCTGGGGGGATGAGTCCTTGAGCATAAACACCTCCTATATCAATCTTTCCCCGTATGAGGCCTTGATTCCTTCTGACCAAGGTGTTGAATGGAATAGTCCCTATGAATCCATTTCCGGGGAGGCTGTCTTTAGAAGCAAGGGGAATAAAAGCATGTTCAAACTGTATACTGGGTTTAACCATGCCGATTTGGACATAGAACAAGAGGACATCAATTATGAAGATTTTGTCCGATTTGGGCTCACGAACAACAACTTATATTTCAATTCTTCCTATAAACGCTACTTTGAAAACGATTGGAGCCTGACTACGGGAGCAGCTATTTCTTGGGATACCAATTCCATTGGATTGCAGGAGAATGCCATCGAAACCAAAGAAACGGCTTCACACATAAAGGTAAAAGCCCACAAGAACTTTAGTAGTAGGTTCAACCTCAACATGGGATTGGAGTTCTTTGCCATGAATTACAATGAAACTTTCAGTACGCCTGAAAACACCACTTTCAACAATGAGTATCAAGATCGTTTGTGGGCAGGCTTCACTGAAGCTGATATTTTTCTTAGCAATCAGTTAGCCATGAAATTGGGCGCTAGGGTAGAGCATAGCTCTTTACTAAATGCCTTTGAGCTAATGCCAAGAGTTTCCCTAGCCTATAAGCCGGGAGATAAAGGTCAATTTTCATTGGCATATGGGGATTTCTATCAAAACCCACTTTCCGAGGTGGTTAAGTTTGGTCAGCCACTTGGTTCTGAAAAAACCTCACATTATATCCTGAATTATCAAAGGGTAGGGGATGGAAAGACTTTTAGGGCAGAAGCGTATTACAAAGACTATGATAACCTGATAAAATATGATACGGAAATGCCACAATTCAACTCAAGCTTCGATAATAGCGGAAATGGTTATGCTACTGGACTGGATGTGTTTTGGAGGGATAACAAGAGCATAAGCCAATTGGATTATTGGATTTCCTATTCGTATTTGAACACCGAAAGGGACTATCGAAACTTTGAAGTGCGAGCTACGCCCAACTTTGCTCCAGAGCATAGTTTGTCCGTTGTAACCAAATATTTTATCACCAAGCTTCGCTCACAGGTGGGACTATCCTATTCCTATGGGTCGGGCAGGCCTTATAACAATCCGAACACACCAGAATTTTTAGCTGAAAAGACGAAGTCTTTCAATAATCTAAGCTTCAATTGGGCCTACTTGATAGATCAACAAAAGATCCTATACTTTTCGGTCAATAATGTATTGGGATTCAAGAACATTAGCGATTATCAGTATGCCAACGCTCCCAATGTGGATGGTATTTTTGACAGGCGCGCCATTACTCCAGCAGCAGACCAATTTTTCTTTGTCGGTTTCTTTTGGACCATCAGCAGTGATGGTAAAAGCAACCAGTTGGATAACCTATAAATCTACCCTGGCTATTTCTGCATCTTGAGATAATAGTCCGCAGAATGTTTCCCTGAACCGTAGAACAAAAAGAAAATACAGACCAGCAAGGTTATGGTGGCCAATACCAGATTGTTCGTGTTCATTACACCCAAGAAATTGGTTAACACGGCTCCCAAGAGAATTGGGATTTGCGCCAGGGCGGCCCATCGGGTAAGTAAACCAACTACGATTAAAAATCCACCTACAAAATGGGCAGGGGCAATATAGTGCAGTAAGATCATGCCCCCGGGCATTTCCTGAAAGGGTCTAACTACCTCCGCCATTTGCTCATGATTGGTCATGAATTCAACGCCTTTCATAAAAAGAAAAACGCCTAAGGCTACTCGAATAAGATCTAAGGGGTAATAGGTATGGGCATTGGCCCATTTGTTCAATCTTTTAATGGTTCCCATGGCTCTATAATTTATGATGACATCTTTAAGGTACTCATTTTTAATGGGATGTGAAAATTAACGGAGCCAAGAAAGCGACCTATTGACTGGTTAGGTCCAGTTCCATTTGAATGTCACTTCGCTGGTAAGGTGAGGAGGCACCTACAATTTCGGTAAAGCCCAATTTTTGGTATAGCTGCAAGGCGGGCTTAAGGATGCGGTTGCTTTCCAGATATAGTTTTTTGCATCCAAGGGCTTTGGCTTTATCTATAATGTGCAAACCCAACAATTTGCCAATGCCTTTGCCCTGAGCCTTTGGGGAAACGCCCATTTTGGCCAGCTCAAAATCAAAGTCGTCACGTGTGCTGGGAATCAAGGCGCATACACCAACAGCTTCTCCATTTAACAAAGCCACCCCAATGTAACCGCCTTTGTCCAGAATATAAGCTTGGGGATTATTTAAGGAAATACGGTCCATTTCCTCCATTTTAAAGTATTTAATGATCCATTCTTCGTTAAGTGCCTTAAAAGCAGACGTATAGGCTTCCGAGAATTCTACAATTTCAATGATTTCATCCATAAACATTCCAAGGTATAAACAAGGTTTAGATAAAATTACAGCGAAATAATAGAATCAATCCTATTCGGAAAGAGATATCACCACAGAATATTTCAGTAATTCGCTCGTTATTAACCTGTTGAGCGTTTAATTATCGTGTAAACCATGCATTTGAACGAGTAAATTGGTTTTTTATCGAGTTAATACGTAATATTACAATTAAGTTAATAGTAAAACTCTTACAAGTATCCCAAATCTTGCTATGAGACCAAACAAAAAACACGCACCTGGGCTCCCCAGGATCTTTAACCTACAAACACCATTTGGCTATGGATGTAAAATTACCCCTATTCTCCAAAGGCAGCTATTCATTTCCCCTTAATTGGATATTTCCGTTCCTGATACCTTGTTTGCTTTGCGGCACGCTTAGCGCTCAGGATGGCAACCCTTATGTGAGTTACGATGTGCCATTTCAGAATTTGTTGAAGTTCAATCGCTTTTTGATCAACCCGACATTTTCTGCAGTTCGTGAAGATAAATCCTATGTAAACTTGTTTCATAGAAGTCAAGGAGCAGAGTTTAACGATAACAACCAAAACTACTTTTTGAGCTATAGTGGCCGAATCAACGATCGTGTTGGTTTGGGTGTTAGTCTGTATAACCAGCAGGAAGGAGTGATTTCCAATTTGGGGATTATGGCCAATTACGCCCATGGCATACAATTGGGACAAAAGAGCAACCTGAGTTTTGGTGTCAACATTCCATACTATGTAAGCAGTTTTGATCCCGATCGAGCGGTAGCTTTGGATGACGACCCCATCCTTAATGATGCCACCCAGAACTCGATTATCTCATTTCAACCAGGATTAAATCTCTCTTTGGGAAAATTTGATTTTGGGGTGTTTGCCCAAAATTTGGTGGATTATAACATCAGAACAGGTAAGTCTTTAAGTGAGTTCAACGAAAAGACCTTTTCGAGCCATATCCAATTTGCCCATAGCTTTAGGAACGGTGCTGGAATTTTTGAAGATGGTCGCCTGTTGCCTTTGGCCAGAGCCAGATTTGAGGCAAACCAAGACCCAATTTTTGGAGGAGGATTGATTTTGGACCTTCCCAAATTGGGATGGCTCCAAGGGGGATATGATCAATTGTATGGAGCTTCAGCAGGAACGGGTTTTAACTTGAATCGTCGACTTTCTTTTGGCTATAATTTTGAAAAGAACCTCAATAGAAACCTGACACATTTGGGCGTTACCCATGAAGTTTCCATTGCCTTCTCCTTTGTTCCAACCATGTCTAGAAACGTGCTGCTGGCCGATTCGCAACCAGAACAAAAACCCATTGAAGGAACTTTTGTGGCCGACATCAAGGAAAGCAAAAAGAAACGCAAGGACAAGTTGGAAGCCAAAACTACTTTGCGTCCAACCAATAAGGAAGACTTAGCATTTTGGGAAGCCAAGGTAAAGGAATTAAAGGAGCAACAAGCGGACAATTATGCCATCATAAATGAACTGATCTTTAAGATGGACTCTCTGGAAAATAACAGGCAACGCGATTTGGAAATGCGTTTTGAAATGGTCATGCGCATGGTAAAGCGACAGACAGAAAACAAGAGGCCAGACATTGAGGCCATGGCCGAGACGCTCTATCTTGCGAAAAACACAGAATTGGATTCTTTGGCCAATACCATGGAAAATACCACCCTCGCCGTAAATATTGAAAAACCAAAGGAAGTTGCAAAACCCAAACGAACTTTCACTGGAGGCGCTTACAAACCCATAGAGAAATTTATAAGCTTGGATGGGGTAGGCAAGGGCCATTATATTGTTGCCAATGTGTTCAAGAACGAAGGCTATTTAAAGAGCTTCATGGCCGATCTTAAAAAACGGGGATTGGATGCCAAATACTTCAAAAACCCGGATAACGGACTTAATTATGTTTACTTGGCCAAGTATGAACAAGACGAAAAGGCCTATGCCGCTTATCAATCCCAAATGAAGGGAAAATATAAGGATGAGCTATGGATTATGCATGTGGACAACCCACGTTATTCCAATTGGGCGGATACCAAGTTTATGGACAACGAATAGGTCAATTGTTCGCCATATGATCTGCTATGTATTGACTTCCAGGGTCTTGCCTTTCCGATAACTCGGCAACAATCTTTGGATGATCGTGAGGTCGCGTTTGGGAAAGCTTATACGCTGCCTGAATATCGGTGATTTCAATCTGAAAAGCTACAATACCATTCACTTGGCGAAGTGTCTTTGGAGATAGGTCGTTCAAGGAGAGTGGTTTTTTTGAGCCCTTCTCATATTTGTCTACTAATTTATGTAGGGATGCCATGGTTTCGTCCTTGTTCAAGATTTTGACTTTTCCGTATACATGGACCGCAATATAGTTCCAAGTGGGAACCTCTTCTTCCTGATACCAAGAAGAGGATACATAAGCATGTGGCCCGTTGAAAATGCAAAGCACTTCGGTATTGGATTCAAAGGACTTCCATTGCGGATTAGCCTTGGAAATATGGCTCACCAAAACATCCTTGCCCTCTTCTGATCTATCCAATTCCAGCGGGATGTGGGTGGCCCATGGTTTTCCATCCACTTGGTTGACCAGGATTCCAAAGCTGTTATGATTTAAAAAATCCTTGATTTCCTCGAGGTTTTCGTTCTTATAGTAGTGGGGTATGTACATTTTAAGTCAGGTATTCAGTTATAAAGTGCCCAACAAATGAGCAATTCGATTTCATAAGCAAGTTACATTTCTGAATCAAACTTTAAAACAAAAAAAGCGAGACAATCCCGCTTTTTATTATTCCCGAATCTTCTTTTGTGATTAGTTGCTGGGCGTTCCGTCCTCAACTACTTTCTCCAACTGAAAGTCTTGTATGGTTTTGTTGGCTGCGGCAATTTCCACATCCAAGGTATCACTGTTCATATAGCCTTCCAAAGCAGCGAACACTTGGTAAGTACCTGCCTCCAATCCCATGATGGTATATTTTCCTTCTGAATCTGTGAAACCAGAAGTGTTCAAAGTATCCGCAGCCATCACCGAGATTTGGGCACCTTCCAAGAATACATCGGCATCGTTTTCCATGGACGATATCAATCCGGTAAGGGTTCCAGCTGTTGACAGATTACATGCTTTGATTACGGGTTTGAAGTTAAAACCGTGAATGCCTTCAACGGATTTTGTATTCCCCTTGGCCACGAAGGAACGACTGACATCAAAGTCCAACAACAAATCAGCAGAAAGACCACCAACCACAGTGATACTTGGTTTCACAAAGACTTTAATCCCAGTTTGTTCTCCGCTAGGTACTTTTAAATCAAATGTTCTTCCATCAGTGAGGACTACATTTACGCCTTTTACATAAACACGAACCAAATCGTATGTTCCAACCGGCACTTCAACGTTGGCCAACATTTCAGTGGTGCCATTGGTCAGTTCCAATAGATTGATCTCAATTTCTTCTTCCATAAGGGTAATAAAAGGAGAGCCATCGGTGTTCTCTTCATCACTGTCATCATTATCGTCAGTTTCCTCATCATCATCCACCTTTCTCACTTCAACTTTGAAAACGGTTACATTGGCTTCAGCCACCATTTCAAATGGAAATGGTGCATCTGTTAATTGAAGGGTTATTCTACCCGTGCCATTGGCATACGGATTGGTTTCACTTTCGCAGCTTACCATCAGAAGGGTAAACATCAAAATTGCCAGGAAATAAAGCTTAGTGTTCATATTTGTGGGGTTAAAATTACGCAACGTATTGAAAATTAGCTCTTAGTGCTAACTTCAAAGATGCCAAGAGTATCGCAATTTCCTTGGGAATCGGAACAAATTTCGATGAACTACCACCACTTTGTCTCCAATTCCTACAAAATCGCAAGAAATAGGTGTAGGCTAATGAATAAGACACAAAAAAGTAGGAGCATTTACATGCCCCTACTCCATTACTTCTATGGCCTACTGGCGATCGGCGGCTTGCACTGAACCGTCGGTACCACTAAGATCGGGCCTAAAGGCCCAAAGCTCTTGAACATCGGAATGTGTAGTATCCCCAAAAGCTTTTAAAAACTCCATAAAAGTACCTTCCCCGTGAACTTCTTCGTACCACTGGGGAAATTTATCCTCTTGGGCCATCCAAGAACTACTGTCAAAAAAGTTGACCCAGGCCATGTCCTGACCATCCGTATTGCTTAGTTCATTAAAATAAACGCCCCATTGCGAATCGGCATCTTTGGTTTTGAATACTTTGGTAACCTTATCCAAAAGTCCCATAAATTCTCGGCCTTTAAAACGTTTGATGTCCAACATGAATACCGCTAAGTTTTTAAGCTTAAAATCCTTGGTAAAATTGGATCGGTCCGTATCAAACTTCCAATAGGTCACAGTGGCATCCGATAGGGCATGGGCTGCCACGTTTGCATTCCAGTCGTCATTGTGGCCATTTTCGTTACCTGGGGCATTATCCATGGAACTCCAGGGATTGGGCCCCATACTCCAGACATATTTGCCGAAGTTTTTGCCACTCATTACAAAAAACACATTGGCTTGGAAGGCTCCATCAGAATGGAACTTTTTGTTGTGGGCTGCCAATCCCGCCTCAAATTCAGAGATTTTTTCCGGGTTGGCCGTGAGCATAAGATTGGTGAACATGCCATACTCCTGAACTTCCTGGGCGGATACCATAAAAGGTAAAAGCAGGGCAATTAAAATCAATTTTTTCATTGTGTGTTGGTTTATGTTAGTATAATTATTCTGATTCTTTCGCCTCTTCCTCAGCTGCTTTGGCCGCAGCAGCAATTTTCTGCATTGCTAGAACAGCTTCGGTTGGATCCCAATACCCAAATTCCCGTACAATTTTTCCATCAACAAAACGATAGGTCAAGTGTACAGGTATCTTTAATTCTTGGCCGTTGGCAGCAATTGTACCCTGCCATTCCAACCAGCAATTGACCCAGGTTTCACCATCATCCGTGACCACCATTTCAAACTCCTGTCCTTTTTCGGCAAACCCTCGACTTGAATAGTTGGGGTCGTTTTCCTTGTGAAAATCCATTGTCTCTGAAGGGGACATTAAATCAGAGGAATTGTAGCGTGTTTTTGATGTATCGGCATACATACTTGTATCATAGCTTTTGCTATCATAGTTGGACAATAGTTGTTTTACAGTGTCAATCTCAGCTGAGGACTGTGTATACCTGACTGGTCCTTGGTTGCAGGATACGAATAGGGCGATAGCACAGCCCAATGCAAATAGTTTTTTCATTGTTGTTGATTTTAGTTAATAGAGACCTAGCGACTATCGCTAGGGTATTGGATTTTTACTTAGGGGAATAAGCAAGGTCCGGCCTCATTTTTCCGGTAACCTCCTCCATTTTGGTCACGTGTTGCATGACTTTCCCATAGATGGCCTGGGCTTCTGGCCCCAACAATTTTTCATTGGCATCACCCATCATTTCATAGCTTACCCCATCTTTGGCTGCAATGGCCACCATGTAAAAGCTTCCCATGGTTCCGAAACCGCTTCGGTATACCCTGTAATGCGTTTTGGAACCTTTGTCTTCATACATCTTTTTCACGGCTTGCATTCCTTCTTTCATGCCTTTCATACCAGCAGGCGTTGTGTGTAGATAGTAGAAACGACGGTAATCCTGTCCCTCCGGGGTTTGCGTAATCCCGTCGGGCATATAGGAGAGACTCTTATCCAAGATGATGACATAGTCTCCATGGGCATCGTAGCATTTGCCCATGTCATCAAATAAGGTGTCAAAGGCTTCTTCGCCCATTTTATCCCGTAGGGTACCAAATCCTTTATTGGCCTTAGAGATGTCCGAAAGGGAATCGATGGGAGATACAAAGAGATATCTAAAATCATCGGATTGGGTGGAAATCCAAGCTAAAGTTTGAATGTTGTGCTTTTTGCACTGATCCGTAAACTCCTTGCTTACTTTTTCATACTCCATGACCATGGAGGGCTTAACGCGGTCCTCATGGACCCAATAGGCCTGCGTGGTTTTTTCCTGGGCTAGAGCCAAACCGGAAAATGCGAATGCGGCCAATGCCACAAACAGCTTTTTTTGTAGTGTTTTCATAAGGTTGAAATTAAATGTTGCTATTATGTTGAATTAGTCTCGAAGAATGAAAAGCTACAACTTGCACAATTTCAACCAGCATGTGTCCACCTATACAATTGCAAGTAAGGGTCTGCTTATAAAGGGGAACGGAAGGAAAAAGGGGGACGAGTAAATGTTAAATTCCCAACTCTTTAATATAGTAAAAATCTGGTAATGAATGGCTTAAATAGAGAATAAATTGAGGATTCTTGGTCAAAAGAGACAAAAAAGAACTGTTTTTCCTACGGTTGGAATACTAATTTATCCCGAATAGTCCAGTGGAAGTATAAAGAATTGTAGCACAAAAAATCCCAAGGCCAAAAGAGAGCTTTGCACCTTGGGATTTGCACCAACCAAAAAACTACTCAAACGTAAAAGTGTCCTCTACCATTTGGGTAACCCTGAAATACCCGTAAGGGGCATTGCTGGAATCATCCAGGTTTATACAGTTTCCAACAAGCGCAACCGGGGTTGCACTAAATGGATCACCTGCGCTGTCAAATTGTTCAATGAGCAATTGCATATAGTTATAATAATCCTCGGATACACCCAAAAGCTTAATGTCCACAATATCCCCTGGTTCAAACTCCCTAATGTTGTTGCTCTCATCCTCTGTCTTTTCGTAATAGAAAGTGGCTTCATTGCCATCTATAAATTCGTCCTTGATATCGAACAGCTCTGGGAGCACATCGTTTCTGCTTTGAAAACGTAGGTAATAATAGTTCTCTATGCCTTCGGGATCCTGAAAGGAAACATTGACCTCCAATGCTTCATCATCCTCACCATCCTCTTTGGACTGAAACACTTCGGAGATATCGGAGACTGGGAACAAGGTTTCCGTTCCGGTATAGCGTTCCCCATTGTGCGTAATATTCAGCGTATATGAATTTTCAAGAATTGGGACAAAGTTGGTAGTGGTGTATCTACCATCATTTTGGTCCTCAAAATTGAAGATGGTCCCAGTATCATTATTGGTAACCGTTACCAGTGCCCCAGTTACAGGGGATGGCGTTTGATTGTCATAAAAGGCAGTGGAGTTGCTCAACAGAATGGTCTGCTCGTTACCCGCAGTTCCTTTTTCCCAATCCAGGGATGCTTCAATGGTCAACCGGATAGGACCTTCCGGCACATCCACTTTAACAACATCCGTGCAGGACGCCGTCAATGTTACCAATGCACTCAATGCAATTATATAATAGGATTTCATTTTGTTAGAATTTAAAGTTATAGGTTACGGAAGGCACTATGCCAAAGATGGCTGTTCGGGTTGCTTCATTGGCCCCGGTCTCCACATTTTGACCAAAGGAGATGGAAGCCGCGTTCTTTCGGTTAAAAACATTGTAAATACCAAAGACCCACTCACCCTTCCAACGCTTATCTGGCCTTTTATTGGGTCTGTAAGTGGCCGAAACATCCAGTCGGTAATAATCGGGTAATCTGTCCGCATTTCGTTGGGAATAATTGGCAATGGAAATACCTTCATAAATGTATTGCCCATTAGGATAGGTTACCGGTCTTCCGGTTTGGTAAATGGCATTGGCTCCAAAACTCCATTTATCATTGCATCGGTAGGCTCCTGTTACCGAAATGTCATGCGTTCTGTCAAAAGGGGTATTGTACCAGTCCCCATTGTTGATACCGGGCCCACCTGCGCTGCCGCCAAACGTTCTTTGTTCGGATTTGGAAAGCGTGTAAGAAATCCATCCGGTTAAATCCCCCTCATTTTTTCGCATTAGCAACTCCAGTCCATAGGCGCGGGATTCTCCATTTAAAATTTCAGTTTCTATGGTATTGTTTCCAATCAAATCGGATCCATCTATGTAGTCTATTCTGTTGTCCACGGTTTTGTAATAGACTTCTGCCTCCAACGAATACATCTTATCCTTAAAGTTTCGGAAGTATCCCAATGCATATTGATCCGATAATTGTGGTTTGACGTATTTTCCACTAGGCGTCCACACGTCCAATGGAGTTACCGATGAGGTGTTGGAAAGTAAGTGGATATACTGCGCTGCTCTGGAATATCCAAGCTTTACAGAGGAATAATCATTTAGCTGATATGCCAATGAAGCTCGCGGTTCCAAATTGGAGAATGTTTTGATGCTTTCGCCCTTATCAAAGCTAATCTCATCAATAGGGTCCATACGCTGATATATTCGCAGGGTGTTGTTATAGACCAAAGGTTGGTCATTGGCATACAGGGACAATTTTTGCCCGCCCATTCGGTTAAAATGGCTAAACCTAACCCCATATTGGGCCGTTAACCTATCCGTAAGTTTATGTTCTGCATTAACGTAAGCGGCGCTTTCCAGTGCGGCTTTTTGCTCCAATTGTAATTCATTAATGGCGGAATCAGGTCCTTTAGGTTTGATTTGCCCAGGATCAAATTCGTATTTGAGGGTACTTACCCCAAAATCCAATTTAAAGGCATCGCTGAAATAGTATTTGAGATCATACTTGGCATTGTAATTTTTGATGGAGGATATCCAATCAAAGGAAAAATCGTCAATGGACAGCTCATAGTCGTACTTACTGTAAATAAGGGACAGGTTAGAGAAAAGTCGGTCGTTGAAAATGTGGTTCCATCTTAGGTTTCCAGATGCATTGCCGTAGCTACTGCTGAATGAACCTCCAAATTCAAAAACGTCCCGTCCAAAATAACCAGAAAGGAACAACTTGTCATTTTCGCTGAGGTTGTAATTGGTTTTGAGGTTGAGGTCATAAAAACTCACGCTGTTTTGCTCCCCAGCCAGCTTTAAAAACAAATGGGCATAAGAACCACGGCCTGCAACGAGGAAAGAGCCCCTGTCGTTGAACATAGGTCCTTCCGCGGCCAATCTGCTGGAAATAGCCCCAATACCACCCGTTAGCGCAAAGTTCTTGCTATTACCATCTTTTTGGCGCACATCAAGAACAGACGATACCCTCCCACCAAATTTAGCTGGGATTCCTCCTTTATACAATTTAAGGTCTTTGACTGCATCCGCATTGAAAACGGAGAAAAAGCCCAACATATGCGAGGTGTTATAGATAATGGCCTCGTCCAACAATACCAAGTTTTGATCCACTGCACCTCCTCTAACATGGAAACCACTGGAACCTTCACCGTTGTTGGTAACCCCAGGTAAAATCTGCAAGGATTTAATAACATCCACCTCGCCCAAAACAACGGGCATCTGCTTTACCGTTTTAATATTGAGCTTGGATACGCTCATTTCAGGTTTTCTAAGTATGGCCCTTTCGGGTTCTTCGGCTGTTACCTCCACCTCGTCCAATTGAGTAGAGAATTCTTCAATTTCCATGTCCATTTTTAAATTCTGGTTCAATTGGATGGGCATGGAAATTTCTTTGTACCCCATATGGGAGAACACCAAGGTGTAGTCTCCAGCTGGAGCGGTTAAGGAATAGAAGCCATATTCATTGGTAATGGCACCAATGGTGGTCCCTTCCAAAAAAATGGATGTACCAAACAGGGTCTCCCCATTGATTTTGTCGGTTACATTCCCGCTAATAGTAAAATTTTGCTGTGCTTGGATGGTGAGACCGCCCATTAAAAGACATAGTCCGGTCCATAACCAGGGCAGCCTAAGCCTTCCGGTTTTTTGTTTCATGTTTTTTGATTTAATGAATTATGAAAATCCCTTTTTTAGGATTTGTTTGCCTTAAGGACAGGGGTGGATAGGAAAGGGTTGCATCAAGGAAATGTTAAATGTTGGATTTTTCGACTTTACAATTCTTTTAGTTGGGTATCTGTTTGATTTTAAATTGAATAGAGCTTTTTCTTGTTGTGATTTTTTGCAACCCCTAGATTTTGAAAATAAAAAAAGCCCCAAAAAGGAGCTTTAAATATTTAATTGCTTGCTAAGGTTAATTGCATTTTGGGGGAAGGTATCTATGCGTATTGGAACCCACCCCATAAAAGGCTCCATTAGCCATCAGAATTATCTGCTCAACAATAGAACCATTGGGCATTCTTGATTTAACAGCTCCTTTATAAACAGTATACATGTGGACTCCTGTCACTTCATGATATTTTTCATATTTATCAACGTATCCGCAAGAAAATGGCGTTTCTTTCCAATTGGATCTAGCAGCTTCCTTTTTAGCCAATGCCAAAATTGATTTGGAATAGCTATTAACTACACCAGTAGTAGGGCCATAATTGTTTTCGCCACTATTGCAAAAAGCTTTCCAACTATTTTCGGTAATATTGACCTTGATCGGCCCAGATTCTGCAAGTAATACTTCCAGCGGAAATTTCTCCTCACCTTCACCCGCTTCTGTATTTATCACATTGTAATTGACAATGTATTTTTTAAACTCTACGATGTGTTCCCCATAACTGGGATTTTTGGCAAAAATTCCTTCAAAACCTTCCCTATAGGCATCTTGGGCAGCGCCGTTGGGGTCGAAACCTTTTTCCCGATAACTTGTGGCGTTGGTGACTATTTCAACATCTTCCGGTTTTGTACATCTCAAAAGATCTTGTCCCACCTCCTCACCATCAAAGAAAATCCGGGTTCTGATGGCAGTACCTATCTCCCCAGCAGGAGGGTAACCCGTTAAGGCCAAGTGTTTCATAGGGACTTTGTTCTTGTCCATGATTACGCGTACCCAAAATCCTTGACCCAGTTCGAAAGAAGTAGTCAATGGAACAACTGGAGCGCCTTCCTTACCTCCAACTTTTCCATTTTTGTAAATGGGCCCTTGGGTTGAGATTACAATTTTGCCCAAATTGTCTTTCACAAAAGGATCTAAATTTTCCTTTTCCAACCGCTCTTGGGCACGTTGATCCATGGCTTGTTCCAACACTTCCTTGGTTTTGGTGTTGCTAAAGAGTATTATGGCCACAGGTTTTTGGTCTTGAATGACCGCCATCTGATAATATGGAATGTTTCCAGATTCATCTTTATGGGGAAGAATTACTCCCTGGCCAAGTCCTTCTATATCAAAAGCGACCGCTTCAGGATTGTCTTCCGTTGCTTTTTGAACCAAATGGCCCTCCAAGTTTCCCAAGGGTCCATTGAGCTTGATAAGTTGCTTATTTGTGAACTTTTCAAATTCCATAGCACCAAATTCCACGGTTTCCCAAACCCCAGTTGTGTTATAGGTTCCTACCGCAATAAACGCAGCATCAGCTTTCTTACCTTCAATAAGGTCTTTGACTTCTTGTACTTCACTTTCCAATTTGGATTTGTCACAAGAAGGATCTCGTGTTTCAATCTTTGGAATCCACTGTTCTTCCACACGCTTGACAACTCCTTTCATATCAGCAATCGAAAGTGGTTCAGCGTTAGGGTCGGGTTTCCTTATTCTGTCCAAATCCTTTCTGGCAAGTTTAAAATACGATTCCGTGTTTTTACAGGCTGCTTCACCGCCTCCTGATACCGATGGTATGGCGGGGGAATTTTGACCAACGGTTGGCGTACTTGTTGAATCCCCTGTTGTTCGTGTTTTGACCGAAGGTGCCGTGGCCCCATCTGTTTTGGGTAGTTTCCCCGTTTTTTTGGTGTTGCTAACAACCTTTTTAGCCTTCCGCTCTTCGGTTTTAACCTTATTGGATACTTTTTTGCCCAATTTTCCCAACTGGGCTTGGGCATTTGGGATACTTCCTGCAGCTAGGAAAAGCATAAATAGGATGAATGATAGTTTTTTCATTGGATGCATGATTTTGATTAAGGAAGAATATTAGGTGTAAATTTTTAGATATAAGCCGCACATTTGACGGATAGGGTGTTTGGGTTTATGAAACCCCCTTTTGAATGGACGGAACAGATTTTGCATAGACGAATTTGGTGTTCGTATGGGTGACGATGTCGTTCAGCTAAGAATCAAATGAATACCCAAAAAGTTTGGTTAAATTCAAGCCGAATAACACAAAAACTTGATAATGAAACGACTTTTGCCGATACTGATCATGACCATTTTATTTGCATCATGCGCTGAGCAACCCAAGATTCCCGTGTATGCTTGGCTTGGGGGACCTGGAGATGCAACCGATGCGGAAATTACGGCTGAATTCAAAGATCTTAAAGCCAAGGGAATTGACGGACTTATGTACAATGGGGGGCATGATCCTGCTACGTACAAGAGAGTGGGCAAACTGGCCAAAGCTGAGGGAATGGAATTCCACACATGGATTCCTACCATGGTACAGGGTAAAAATCCCAAGTTAAAAAAGGAATGGTATGCCATTAACGGTAATGGGGAATCCGCTTTTGATAAACCTGCCTATGTTTCGCACTACACCTTTTTATGTCCCAACAAAGAAGGGGTCTACAACTTTTTGGCCGATTTATATGGAAGCGTAGCAGAAGTAGAGGAAGTTGATGGAATTCATTTGGATTACATCCGGTTTCCCGATGTGATTTTGGCCCGCGGCCTGTGGGACAAATATGGATTGGTCATGGATCGGGAGTTCCCGCAATTTGACTACTGCTATTGTGATCAATGTACTTCCGATTTCAAGGAAAAATCCGGAATCGATATAAAGGAAGTGGAAGATCCTTCCCAGGTAACTGAATGGCTCCAATATCGCTACGACTTGATTACTAGCATGGTCAACAGACTTACAGAGGTAGTACATTCCAAGGATAAAAAAATCAATGCAGCGGTATTTCCTGGACCGTCCATTTCTAAAAAACTGGTGCGACAAGAGTGGAACAACTGGAATCTGGACGCCATTTATCCCATGAATTACAATGATTTTTATTTAGAGGGCCCGGAATGGGTCGGTGAAATGACCAAGGAGGAAGTAGCCGCCGCAAAAAATGGGGCACCAGTGTACAGCGGTCTCTTTATTTGTCCAAAACCTGAAAAGAAGGGCAGCGAAAAGGATCCGGAAAACCATGGATTGCTTCCAGAGGAAATTGGAACGGCCATTGCTACTTCCATGCAAAATGGTGCGGCCGGGATATGCCTTTTTACCCCACGGCGAATGACAGATGCCCATTGGGAGGCTTTTGAAGAAGCCATCCATCAAGATTACAGCCAACGTTAGTTTTCATATTTTCAATTGGTATGCCCGATAGTTTGCTGAGCTATCGGGTTTTTTATTCCAACTTACAATCCATCCCCTGATTCATACAATTCAGTCATTCTTTTTGTGCTTCAAAAGGACTTAGATCCAATTTTGGGGTGTAAATCATAAAAACGAAAAGTGATGAAATCAGCAATCTTAAGCTTTGGAATGATACTCTGTATGGTCTTCATTGGTTCTGCACAGTCCACTGCCACATTAAAGGTGCAGATACAAGACATTGAAAGTGATGAGGGAATGCTTCGGGTTGGGCTATACGACTCGGCCCAGAATTGGTTGGAAAAAACCTTCAAAAGCAAAAGCAGCACCATTGTGGATGGCAAATGCGAGCTTGTTTTCGATGATGTTCCCTATGGAGAGTATGGTATTTCCGTGTATCATGATGAAAACAACAATGGTAAAATGGACAAATACCTCGGATTTTATCCGAAGGAAAATTATGCCTGTAGTAATCAGGCTCCGGCCAAATATGGCCCTCCGGAGTGGAAAGATGCCAAGTTCACCATCAATCAAAAAACGAATCAGCAACTTATAAAACTATAAAACCATGAAAAAGATTTTAGTACTACTTGTCATTTGTGTAACCAGTGTGGCAACCGCCCAAGATCGGTATACCAACGGAATGCAAAAAGCATTTCAGCTTTGGGGCGAACAAAAACCCACGGAAGCCTCCAATCTTTTTGAACGGATTGCCATGGCGGAACAGGACAATTGGATCCCCCATTATTATGTGGCCCATGTCAATACCATCCACTCATTTGGGGAGAAAGATTTTGAAAAACTGTCCAAGCAGTTGGAAAAGGCAAAGGAGTTTTTGGATTTGGCAAAGGCCATTTCCCCAGACAATCCTGAACTGATAGTTCTGGAAGCCCTGATCAATACGGCTTGGATTGCTTATGATGGTGCCACCTATGGCATGACGCTTTCTGGAAAGAACTTTCAATTATATGAGCAAGCATTGGCCATGGCTCCTCAAAACCCTCGCGTTGTGCTGTCCAAAGCAGAATGGGATATGGGAAGTGCCAAATATTTTGGCAAAGATGTAACCCCCTATTGTAAAGACGTGGAAAAGTCCTTGGAACTTTTTGCTAATTTTAGCAATGATACGCCTTTTTATCCTTCTTGGGGTAAGGATCGGGCAGAGGTTGTTCTTAATCAATGTGGTGAATGAAAATATCATTACAATATATCGGCAAGTTATTGGCCACGGCCATATTGATCGGGTTGATCATTGCCGGAATATTTATTGGCCTTAGGGCACTTTCGGGAGGGTCGGTATCTTTTGATATTGACCTTTTACGCGAGATAGGATACTACATATTCTATTCCATTGTCCTAAGCTTGCTTAATGGGGTTTACTATGATTATCTGAACCACAAAGTGGTATGGAAACGCTACGCAAAATACCGCTTGATTATAGGGGCACTAGGCAGCGTGGTTCTCACTATGCTTGGAATTTTCTGGATCAGAATCGTAATCAATATTGGTTTTGAAGGCAAAGACTGGGAGGATTTCATTGCAGGTGAAAGGGCCATTTATTATGTGGTAGCTCTATTAATTACGATTGTCATTTCCGTCTTTTTCCACGCCTTTTATTTCTATAGGAATTGGCAGGAAAAAAGGGTCAAAGAGCAGAAAATTATTGCAGGAACGGCTTCTGCGCGCTTCGATGCACTAAAAAATCAGTTGGATCCCCATTTTCTATTTAACAGCTTAAATGTGTTGACCAGCCTAATTGAGGAAGATCCTTCCCAGGCCCAAAAATTCACCACATCGCTTTCCAAAGTATATCGATATGTTTTGGAGCAAAAGAACAAGGATTTGGTGACGGTGGACGAGGAACTCAACTTTGCCCGTACCTATGTTAGGTTGCTTAAGATGCGATTTGAAGACAGTATAGTTTTCGATATTCCGGAGAAGAGCGGTGTTCCAGAAGCTAAAATTGTTCCATTGTCCTTGCAGTTACTATTGGAAAATGCGGTGAAGCACAATGTGGTCACGGCGGCCAAGCCCTTGCATATCAAAGTTGAAGAAAAGGCGGGAAACTTGGTTGTAAGTAATAATCTCCAGGAAAAACAGGTCGTTAAAAAAAGCAGTGGGGTGGGACTTCAGAACATTAAGCAGCGCTATAGTATCTTAACGGACAGAGCGGTGGAAATTGGAAAAACCAAATCCAAATTTAGTGTTGCCTTACCCATGCTCACCCAAAACATTAGCGTAAAAGAAACTCAGCAGAGTTATATTGCCGAAAAACGCTATATAAAAGCAAAAGAACGGGTAAAGGCCATTAAGGACTTCTATTCCAACCTTACGGCCTATTGCATTGTTATACCCTTCCTGTGGTGGCTCAATTTCAGGACTACGGATTTTTTATGGGCCTTTTTCCCAACACTGGGCTGGGGTTTTGGACTCTTAATGCACGGAATGGAAGCTTTTGGAACAAATCCGCTTTGGGGCAAGCGCTGGGAAGAACGAAAGATCAGGGAACTTATGGAGAAAGAGGATTTTTAAGATAAAAGTCCAAAATCTAATGTCTTGATTCTTGGGTCTCACATCTCATATCTCACATCTCACGTCTCATATCTCATATCTCATATCTCACATCTCATGTCCAACCCCAACAACAACTCATCCCGCTTAATTAACAATTGACTCCTTCTCTTTTTTTACCCTAACTGTTTGTTCCGAATTTTGAAGTGTAATTCAAAACAAGATGAACATCAATACAAAACAAATGGAAAACTATAGAGATTTTAAATACGAGAGAGCCAAGGAACGAGTCAAAGAATTAAAAGGTTTTTACAGCAGTTTAATCAGCTACTGTATTGTGATCCCCATATTGGCGTATGTCAATTACTACACCACAAGTTTTCCCTGGGTGCTTTTTCCAGCTTTAGGTTGGGGGATAGGCCTTATCGCTCAGTGGATGAATGCCAGCGGATACCATCCTATATTGGGAAAAAACTGGGAAGAGCGAAAAATTAAGGAGTACATGAACAGCAACGAATTCTAACGAATCCTTATCTTTAAAAACCTTGCTAAACACTGGACAACATGGACAATTTCAATAAAGAGAACAAGTATATCAGGGCAAAGGAACGGGTGGAGGAGCTTAAAAAATTCTATGGTAACCTAGGGTCCTATGTTGTTGTTGTCTCTATTCTGGCCCTTATTAATTACCTAACCATCGGATTTGGTTATATGTGGTTTTTATGGGTAGCATTTGGATGGGGGATTGGTGTTTTCTTCCACGCACTCAAAACCTTTGACCTTAATCCCTTTTTTGGGAGAAAATGGGAAGAGCGAAAAATAAAACAGTTGATGGAAGATGAGGAAAGTAAAAATAAATGGAGATAATCATGGAACAATTTGATCAAGAAAAATATAAAAGAGCTAAAAAGAAGATTGAGGAACTCAAGGGGTTTTACATTCATTTGGCCGTTTACGTTATCATCAACACCTTTATTTTGGTGAATATCTATTTGCACACGGATGACTTTTGGCAATGGCCGCACTTTGTAACCTTATTCGGTTGGGGAATCGGTCTGGGATTCCATGCTTCCAAAGTTTTTGGTTTCAATCTGTTGTTTGGAAAGGATTGGGAGGAAAAACAGATTCAAAAGTATATTGAGGAGGACGAAAAGGAAATGGACAAGTACCGCTAATGGAACCAGAAGTTGCAAAATATGGGAAGGCCCAGAAAAAGGCTAGGAAAATCAGGGGTTTTTATACCCATGTTTTTGTGTTCCTTTTGTTCAATGCCATATTATGGATTGTAAAGGCGGATACCAGTCGCATGATCATAGAGGCAACCGGTATTCAGGAAGTGGGCTTTGCCAATTATCTGCATTGGCAATTTTGGACCATTACCTTGAGTTGGGCCGCAATTATACTTATTCAAGGCCTAACCTTGTTCGGTAGACCGTTGATAGCGAAATGGGAGCGGCGAAAAATGCAAGAGTTTATGAACAAAGAAAATAATGGTATCCACGAACACTAACTGATAATGGCTATAATGAACGTAATTATTATTGAGGATGAAAAACCGGCCGCAAGAAGATTAAGCCGTCTACTTTCAGATTTGGATGTGCATGTCTCCATGATGCTCCATTCGGTGGAAGAATCCATTGAGTGGTTTCAGAACAATCCCCATCCCGATTTGATTTTTTTGGACATCCAACTTTCAGATGGTTTGTCCTTTGAAATTTTTGAAATTGTGGAGGTGAAAAGTGCCATCATTTTCACCACAGCTTATGACGAATATGCCCTCCAAGCTTTCAAGTTGAACAGCATAGATTATTTATTAAAACCGATTGATGATGAGGAGCTGGAAAGTGCCATAAAAAAGTACCAAAATTTTAAGCCTGGAAACCAGAAAATTTCGGTCGATTTTAACGACATAAAAAAGCTATTGGTAAACCCTCTGGAAAGAGAGTACAAAAAAAGGTTTACGGTAAAAGTTGGACAACATCTGAAGATCATCAATGCCGATGAGGTGGAATGCTTTTACAGTGAAAATAAAGGAACCTATGCGGCCACGTCCGAGGGAAGAAATTATTTATTGGACACCACCTTGGAAAATTTGGAAGAAGAGCTTTCGCCCCAAATGTTTTTTAGGGTAAGCCGAAAGTTTTATGTGAACGTAAATCACATCAATGATATCATTTCTTACACCAATTCAAGGCTCCAAATCAAGCTAAATCGGTATAATGAGCAAGAAATTATAGTGAGCAGGGAGCGTGTAAAAGACTTTAAGTTATGGTTGGAGTAGAGGCTGGTAAGAATCTGAATTTCAAAAATATAAATCCTTTAAAAAATCACCATAAATTTTCTTTATAGTGCGTTTTCGGCCTTCAAACAGGCTAACTCTCCTCAATTCTGTTGTCATCAAAGGCGGAAGGAAGTAATTTAGGAATCAATTTAATGAAAATGGGTAAAAGAACCGCTCCTCCGGGCAACATAAAAATGGCCAAGGAAGGCACACTTTTAAAAACATCCAGCAGCTGATTCTGAACTTTTTTCTTTTCATCTGGACTTAATTCCTTAACCGCAGATTTGGATAATAGGGTCACCAATTCCTTACTTTCAGCAAGTTCTTTTTTTAACCTTTTGCTATTTCTCAGAATTAATTTACTGACGTTTTTGGACATTCCATCATAGAATTGCAAGGCCAAATTTTTGTCGTTTAAATAGGGAACTTTGTCCCTGTTTTTTTCAAAGAAATCCTTCACATTTTCCAAAGCCAATTTCACCTCATTTTCGGTCTTTTCCAAGTCGGTTCCCAAACCAAAAATATAGTCCGATTCTGTGTAGTTCAATGTCTGGTCTTCCCAGATGGTCAAGCAGGCCATATCCAAAAAATATTGGCGCTCTTCAGGAGTAAAATTGGAGCGTAATAAATCCCGATAAGTACCATCAAAATTTGCACTGTTCAGATCCACATAGGTCAGTGAAGAGGCCAAAAGCTGCATCAATTTGGCATCCTTTTCATCGGTTTCCTTGGAATTTAAAGTTTGGTATGCAATATTCATGATTACATATTCCAACTTTTGGGCATGCTCCATAATTGGGGAATGGCCTTTGAGGTAAACCCTAAAAATAAGAATGTCTACATAAAGAAGTGAATTGGTCAAACTGTTCCCAAGAGCCCTGTTAAATGCATTTCCCCCCAAGTAGATTCGGGAATCCAACAATTTTTCAAGCTGGTTTTCCGTGTGGCCCCCGGCCAAAATCTTGTTTAGAAATGAAATTTTTCCAACTTCAAGTGATTGGTAATAGGCAAAAACGGTGTTCACAAAGAGGTCAAACTCCACCTCTCCTTTCTCCAACCTAAAGGTATAGTAGAGTGCGGTCAACAGGTTGATTTTGGCTATTTCATCTTCCGTGAGCTCATGCTGGACGGGAATAAAATTGGAAATCCCAAGATGGATGCCATAGATAAAACCGTTCTTTTTCAGTTCCAGGTACAAACTTTCAAAGTCAGCAAAGTGTAGGCGCTCTTTTTGGACAAGATGTCCAAACTTATTGATCCATCCGGAAGCAGAAGGGTTCATTGGGCAAAGATTTACCATTCAAAATAAAGGAAATTATAGCACTTAGGATAGTCCCATTTTTGTTTTGCAACAAATTTGACGCTTTAGGTAAAAACTTTTAGGGCGTATGCTTTGGTTTTACTGGGGGTTTGGTGTCCAATGATAAAGGTCATATTCCTTGAAGTATTCCAACCCTAGTTTTGACCAAAATTAAAATCAAAAAACATGGGAAAAAAAGGAATTTTTGTTTTGGCAATACTAATGGCTATGATAACCAATGTATGGGCGCAGGATATACCTAGCAATAATGATACCAGCAAGTGGCAGTTTCGTTTAAGGGGAATTGTTGTGACTCCGGATGAAAGTGCGGATATTGAGACTATTGGTGGGGATGCCTCCATATCCACGGCCGTAGTTCCAGAATTTGATATCTCTTATTTTTTCAATGAAAACTGGTCCTTGGAATTGATTTTGGCCACTACCAAACACGATGTAGAGGCCGTTGGAACAGCTGCCGGTGATTTGGATTTGGGGCATGTTTGGTTACTTCCTCCAACCTTGACCGGACAATACCACTTTACAGGAGGGGATTTTGTTCCTTATGTGGGAGCGGGTTTAAACCTCACATTGTTTTATGGTGTTGATGAGGGCCCTGTTGCCGATGACGTGGACTATGACACCAGCATTGGATATGCCTTACAGGGCGGATTTGACTATATGCTCAACGATAAATGGTTCTTAAACCTGGATGTGAAGAAACTTTTTCTAAATACCGATGCAACCGTGAATGCTACCACCGCTCTGGGTGCCACTGTAGGTGCCGATGTGGATATCAACCCCTGGATTATTGGATTTGGGGTGGGGGTAAAGTTATAAGAACCAGTATTGGTTTTTAGGTTTATTTTGATGGTGGGAACGGCTTGCTTTAGCAAGCCGTTCCTTTTTTAAGTTAGTTTATGCCCTCAACATATTTAATGGGCCTGACTTCTACCCGCCAAATACCCTCTTCAAATCTTGGGTCTTGTTTGGCAATGGAGACAGCTTCTTCCATGTCTTTGGCCAATAGGTGGTAATAACCTGAAATAATTTCCTTGGTCTCGTTGTAGGGACCGTCTATAATCTGCCCATTTTGGTAGGATAGCATGGTACCTTCCATTTCCAAAGGTTGAGCCGATTTCATCCTACCTTCCTCTGTGAGCCGTTGCAGATATCCCCCCACTTTTTCAATGTGCTGTTGCATTTGTTCTGGGGACAAATTGGCCTTGGGCGATTCTTCACTTCGGATAAGCAATAAAAATTCTCTCATGATTTTCTTGTTTTTGGATTAAAATTCAACCCTAGGACAATTGGGAAGGCAAATTAGGGACAAGCTCCTGAATTTTTTTTGATAAAAGTTCCTTATCTCTTGGGTTTGGAGTTAGCTCTTTAGCATTTTGATAGGCCTCCAGCGCTTTGTCCCATTCCTGATTTCGCTTATAAAGTTCACCCAAGGCAAAGGGGTACATATAGTACTGCCCTATATCTGATTCGGAAGCCAACTCTTTCAATGTTTCAATGGCCTTGGTGGCTCCTTCAACCTCCGAAAGGACAACAGCCCGATTCAGTGCCACAATGGGAGATTGTTCCAGAGAGAGCAGTTGGTCGTATAGACCCAAAATATCATTCCATTTGGTTTGCCCATATGTAGGAGCTGCACAATGATGGGCAGAAATGGTGGCCAAAATGGCGTATTTGGAAACCTTGTGACTTTGGGTCACCTCTTCCAAATATTGCATGCCAGTTTGAATGGATTCAGCATCCCACAAACTCCTGTCCTGTTCCTTAAGATCTAATACTTTGCCGTTTTTGGAAACCCTGGAGTTAAACCTCGAAACATTGAAATACATAAGTGCCAAAAGTGAATGAATATCTGTTTTTTGTTCGATGCTTTTGCTTTCCAGAAGCAGTTTGGCCAGGCGAATTGCTTCGAGACAAAGGTCAAATCGGATAACCTCATTTTTACGGGAAGGAAAATACCCTTCATTGAACAAGAGGTAAATCGTCTTTAACACAGCTCCCAGTCGTTGGTTGATCACTTCCTCGTTGAAAAGCTCCAAACTTACCTGCCGCAATTGTTTTCTGCCTCTAACCAAACGCTTGTTTATGGTTTCGGTGTTGGAGAAAAAAGCATGGGCAATCTCTTGGATACTAAAACCAGAGAGAATCTTTAAAACAAGGGCAATTTGGGAATTTTCGGAAATGGAAGGGTGGCAACAGCAAAACATCATTCGTAGTTGGCTGTCCGCCATAAGTTCTTCCGAAAAGGGCAATCCATCCTCCAAACTTGGTTTTACGCTGTTTTTGGATAGATAATCCCTTTGGTACTTGCCGCGTTTGATGGCATTGAGTGATAGGTTTTTAGCGGTAGTATACAGCCAAGCTTTGGGATTGTCGGGAATACCGTTCATTTCCCAGTGAGAGGTGGCCTTCAACATGGTTTCTTGCACAATATCTTCAGCCGTCTCCACATGACGGTTTCCTAAATATCTGGAAATTACGGCAACGAGCTTCCCATATTCCGTTCTGAAAAAATGGGAGGCTAGGGCACTACTGGAATTTTCCAAAGACTCATCCATGGCTTGAACAACTTTTGGCCTAAGTTACTTCAGAATAAGCCTAAATCCATGAACTTGCAATCCTTCTTGTTCAAAATCCAATTTGGGATAGCGAACAAAACCCAGTTTCCGATACATCTTTCGAGCGGGCTTCATGTAGGCTGTGGAATGAATCAGCATCTGGGTATTTCCATGTTCCCTGGCCTTATCTATACAGGCCATACTCAACGCTTTTCCTACACCCAAGCCCCTGGCCGAGGAAGCAACTGCCAACAACCGAAACCCCGAGGCATTTTTCATTTGTGTGGCCGTACCTCCTGAGCCGTAGTGTTTCATATCCCCAAAATAAAGGACGCCGCCTAAAATGTTCTGGGAAGGGGATACAGCCACCAACAGTTCTGTGTTCGGCTTTTTGGTAAAGTCACCTATGTTGGCGAGGGTATGGTAATAGGCTGGTTGGTCTTCCTGCTTGGGAAAACCGTCCAGGCCCGAATAGACCTCCACCATAAGTTGCCCAATTTGTTGAAATTCGGAAGGAAGGGCATTGCGTATGGTAAACGGCTTGTCTTTTTTACGTTCTTCAAAACGGATAGCATAGCGTTCCGAAAAACTACTTTCCTTAAGATTTTGTTCCAACGTATCCAGTTTGTTTAGAAGGGCATCGTCCACAACCTCCTGAAGCACTTGTTGAATTCTATTCCATTCTTTTTCAAACTTTGGAAGGAGTCTCTTTCCTTTTTTGGAAAGTTGTATCAAGGTCTTTCGTTGGTCAAGTGCATCTTTTTGATACTCCAAATAACCCTGCTCTTTCATTTTTCGGGTGGTCTTGATCATGGCAGGGTGGGAGAATCCCAAGGTTTGGGCCATTTCCGTTACAGTAAGGGTGTCCCGCTGTTTCAGCAATAAAAAAATAACGTGCCAGTTGGGTTCCAATGCCAGGTTCAAACTGGAATAGTGATCCACGGTGCTGGCCACAATGCTTTCATTCAATCTCTTTATGCGAGCTGTGAACCCCAAATGTTTGAGTTCTTGTAGAAAATCAGGTTCCATATTAATTATGTAACTAGTTACGCAAAGATATAAAATAATGTAACTGGTTACGTAAAATCATGAGTGTAAGTCAAAGCAGGGAAATTGTTCGGATATGCTGGTCTAGCAAGAAAACATTACTGTCTGGATCGGATATCATGACACTTCCTGGTCCCGTGCCGTTCTCATCGGTTTCAGGGAGCAACGGAACACCATCGGCTTTCAAACTTTTTTGAATATCCCGAATGTCATCATAAGCCTCCATCTTTTGGGCATATTCATCCCAACCCGGGTTGAAGGTAAGTATATTGTTTTCGAATATTCCTTGGAAAAGCCCAATGAGGGCATTGCCATTTTTAAGTATGAGATAATTTTGTTTCGCACTTCCTGCAAAAACCTTAAATCCCAACTTTACATAAAATTCCGTGGATGCATAAAGGTCTTTGGCAGCTAGACTAACGGAGAATGCCCCTAGTTTCATGCCAAATAATTTTAAATGAAAAGAGCCACTGGAAAGTGGCTCTTGAATTTTCTCTATTGAATAATACCTGTACAGGCCACTCGAGCCCCGGCCGCTCCACTGGGTTGTGAGGTGTAATCATCTACGCCTTGATGGACAATTACCGCTTTTCCTACAATGTTCTTGGTTTCATCATCGCATCCAATACACCATTCGGATGTTCCAAAATCAACAGTGGCATTGCCTTCAGCATCAGCCACAAAGTTTCCAATATCGCCTTTGTGGTAGCCTTCTTCTGCTCCCCATTTGCCATGTGGTTGGAAGGTAGGGTTCCAGTGCCCACCTGTTGATTTACCATCTGCCGAGGAGCAATCTGCTTTTTCATGAATATGGATGGCATGTTCACCTTCGGTAAGCCCCGTAAGCTCGGCTTTCATAATCACAGTCCCATTTTCCTCGGTAAAAGTGACTTCACCTCCCACATTACTGTCGCTTTTGGCTTCCATGGAAAAAGAGATGCTCTTAACCTCTACAATCTCTTCTTTTATTTCTTCAACAACTTCATCAGTGGTTGTTTCCGCCTCTTTTTTAGCTTGTTTACAACTGAATGCCGTTAGAACCAGTAGGCTCATGGCTGCAATTTGTATTTTTTTCATCGTAAGGGTTTTTAGGTTTGGTCTAAGGTACCAATTATTTAATGTGAATTCAACCTAAATAATTTCCAAAAGTGATTTGTTGTCCTTAACGCCTCTTTTTAGGTTTTCACAAAGCAGGAGCGATTTATCAATTCGGGTTTGGGAATTTTTGTAACTGGAAACCATGTAAATGATGCTTCTTTTTTTGCCATCGGTGAAACCCTCAAAGATGGTTTGTGCATCCATGTCCGTTGATAGTACTGCATCCAGTTCTTCGGGCATCTCTACCCCATATTTGGAAGTGTCCTCATAGAACTGCATCTGGAAGTAATCACCAGGATAAATACCCAAGTTTTTTTGATTCCCCTTGTTGAACATCACAAAATAGGCACCTTGACGTTTCTGGAGTGCTGCATAATAGGTTACTTCTTTATTTTCGAAGCAAGCTTTTATCCTGACCCTTTTGTGTCCGGCCTCCAAAAAGGGAGTGACGACTTCCGTTGGAACCCTTACACTATGCGTGCCCTCCAAGTTTACCTCAAATAATGGACTTTCCATATATACCTGGGTTTAAGGGATAAACAGACTGTTGAACATAGGAGATGTTTTAGCCATCCATATTCCTAATATGAACCTTTAACGGAATTAAAAATACTGATCTTTTAATTACAGCGTTATTTTGATAAAGCCTGATTTCCCCCTAAGGCACTAAAAAATTTAATTTATGCTGGTTCAACAGCCGTCACATTATATTGATTTTCTAGTGTATTGCAAAAAGAGAAGATCTTTCTGCAAGGGGTACCATCGTTTAAAAAAATTGTGGTACGATGGGAAAATTGGTTATAACGAATATGTGCGTTGCTTAGGTAAAATCCGAAGGTCGGCTATAGAACTTGAGCTGGATTATTTTGACATCCTGTACATGCGCGGCTAAACCGCATTTACTCCACTAATTTGCTGATGACCTGGGTCTCGCTATGCAGGGTTTTATGAACGGGACACTTGTCCGCGATTTGCATAATTCGTGCTTTTTGCTTCTCGTCCAAATCCCCTGAAAGCCTGATTTCCCGGTGAAAGGTATCTATTTTGGCACTATCCTGTTCGCAATTCTCACAATCCAGTGCATGGGTTTTGCTATAGGAAGTATGGACTTCCACATTATTAACCGGCCAACCTTTTCTTTTGGAGTACATCTGAATGGTCATGACCGTACAGGCAGATAAACCAGCCGAAACCAATTCATAGGGTGAAGGCCCAAAATCGTTGCCTCCAAAACTTTCGGGTTCATCCGCAACCATATAATGCCTGCCCACTTTCATTTGTGTAGTAAATCCATCTTCCGCATCCAAACTAGCCACCACTTGATGCTTGGTTTTCAACTTTGGTTCTTGGTTTTCCACTGGACCCATATACCGCATTGCCCAACCCGCAATTACATTTCCAGCATAAATGGAATCCTCTTTTTTGGAGAGGAGGTGATCCGCCCCGTCCAAGGAAACAAAACTTTTTGGATGATGGGCAGCCATATAGATTTCTTCTGCATTTTTGATTCCCACCGTATCGTCCTGCGGGGAATGCATGATCAAAAGGGGTTTGCGAAGGGCCTTGGCGGTTTCGGGCAAGGATTTGGTTTCCAAATCATCCAAAAATTGCTTTTTAATGGTGAAATCCCTTCCGCTTAAATTGATTACAGCTTTTCCAGTGGCCAGGATTTCATCCACTCCGCTATGAAGCAGGTGTTTTACGTGTACTGGATTGGATGGGGAACCAATAGTTGCAACCGCTTTGATGGATGGAATCTGCGCTGCGGCAAAAATGGAAGCTGCACCACCCAAGGAATGTCCAATAATGAGGGTGGGGGCTTCATAATTATCTTTCAAAAACTCAGCAGCAGCTACAAGATCACCTACATTACCTGAGAAGTTGGTGTCGGCAAAATCCCCATCACTTTCCCCAAGTCCTGTGAAATCAAAACGCAAGACCCCAAATCCGTGGGAGGTGAGTGCTTTTCCTATGTTTTTTACCGCCAACAAGTTTTTGTTGCACGTAAAGCAATGCGCAAAAATGGCATAACTATGGGGATGTTGGTCTGCGGGCAGCTCTAACCGACCTACCAAAGTTTGACCATCTGAATTTTTAAAGTTGATTTTTTGAAGACCCATTTGTTCTTGATAAAAGTTAAACTTCTGGTTCAGAACAAATGGGCAATCAATAGGGATTAGTTGGTGGCCCCTTTCTTCTTGAACACTCCCCTTAAGTCGGGATTATAGAAGATTCCTATCTGCACACGATCAAAGACCGCATTGGCAAACTGATTTCGTAGGTAACCCACTTGAACACTGCTGTTACTGGTCACATGAATCCCCAATGCTCCGTACAAACGGTTTTGCCCAAAAAGGTCATCCTGTAAATTGATGAACAGCTCATCATAAAAATTCAGGAAGAAAGTATCCGTCAAGGGCAAGGTCATTTGAATCCTATACCGTCCACGATGCTGGGTATCTGTCCGACCCCCAAAATCCAAAAACCGTTGCTCCAGTCGATAACGGTGCTCAAATAGAAACTCCCAGACTTTATTTTTCAAAATGAACTGTTGGAAAATACGATGCTCCTTACTGTTTGTTTCGTTGGGAAACTCCTCAAAAGTACCATCAGTCGTGATGTAACCATAACCCAAGGTGGCTATGGCGTTCTTGTCTATATGGTAATTGAGTCCGGTTCGCAACAGCATTTGGTTAAAGTTGGAGGCCGTTTCATAGAATCGGAACTGGGCCTCTGTATGAATACTGAACCGTTCCGCAATTTTGTTGGTTCCGAAATACATATACCAAGCACCCCATTCATCCTCTCCGGCTTGTTGGGCACTCAGTTGGGCTGCAAACCCTATTGTCATTAAGCTAAATACAATTTTCTTGACCATACTATTTTAATCTAGTTCAAAAACTTGCGTTTCCTTAAAAGGGGACAAATTTAAAGCTTCTATGGATTCTTGGTAAGGTTTCCAATCATTTGTAAAAAACGAATTGGTCTTATCCAATGCTTTCTTCAGTTCCTCATGGGCAAATTGCACCAATTTCTTTTCGGTTTCTGTGATACCTGATTTTCTTGTACCAACATAAAAACTGGCCGTATTTAAGCGCTGCATCACGGTAATTTCCGGATTTCTTGTGATCCCTTGCCTTTTGTCTTCCTTACCCAGATAAAGGGCAACAACCGAATCTATTTTTTTGACAATGTCTCCAGAAGCTTTGATCTGGTCCTTGTATTTTTCCTTATCCAGTTCCTTCATTTCTTTTTTGAACTTTTGGGCCAGATTTTTGTTCTGCACCAATTGCTTTACCGCATCGGCAGCGGTTTGGGTGTAGCCTTCCAATTTTTTGCCCATGTCATAAACTTCTTGGATTCCCTCCAAGGAAGTTTTGATTCGAGGGTCTGTTTTTACGATAACACGAGTGGAATCCGAATGATCTCCATATTGAATTTTCACCTTGTAAGTACCGGGCTTTACAGATACACCCCCATTTTCTCTCTTGCTTTTGCTGATTTTCCTTGCAGGGGTATCCGGTCCTTTTTCATCCAATCCCCAATACACCCTATGGAATCCTGCTTTTTTAGGTGTTTTGTGAGAGAGGGTCCTAATCAGTCTATCCCCATCATAAATTTTGATGAAAATGGAATCCTTTTTTGGTTTTTCGTCCTTTTTGGTTTCATCTGCCTTTTCCTCTTCATCTTCTTTTTTATCTGATTTGGACTCGTGTTCCTTTCCTTCCTTCAGATAATAGGTCAACATGGCCCCTTGTTTTCTGTTTTCACCGTTATAGACGGCATCCCCGCCAAATCTGCTTCCCGTGGCTTGTTGATAAGCTGCTAAATAGGCGTCAGGAGATTCAAAAAGACTTACCTCCTTTTGGAGAATGGAGGGGTTTTGGGCCAAGGCCCTTAACGGACGGATATCATCCAAGACCCAGGCTGCCCGCCCAAACGTCCCAATCACCAAATCCTGCTCTCTGGGATGAATAACCAAATCTTTAGTAGATACCGTTGGGAATCCTTCTGTCCATTTTTGCCATTTCCCGCCAGCATTGAAGGAGATGTAAAGTCCGTCATCAGTACCTAAAAAGAGTAGGTTGGGATTTTCCTTGTCTTCTACTATGGATAGCACATAACTTTCCACATCATTCCCGTCCACGATTCGTGTCCAGGTTTTTCCATAATCCTTGGTTCGATAAGCATAGGGGGTATAATTAAACCTTCGGTAGTCATTGGCCACCAACAAGGCTTCGCCTCTATGGGTTTTCGAGGCTTTAATCTGTGGAATCCAGCTTCCCTTGGGCAATCCTTTGATGTTTTGTGTTACCTCTGTCCAGCTTTCCCCTCCATTTTGGGTAATGTGCACGCGTCCGTCATCCGTGCCTACCCAAAGCATGTTTTGCTCCACAGGTGAAGGTTCTATGACAAGAATGGTACAATGATTTTCAGCTCCGGTGGCGTCCATGGTCAATCCACCACTTTCACTTTGCTTCTGTTTTTCCTTGTCATTGGTGGTCAAATCTGGAGAGATTACCTCCCAGGTAAGTCCTTTATTGGTGGATTTATGGACAAATTGACTTCCAAAATAAACGGTGCTGTTGTCAAATGGATCCTGTCCAATGCCTGCGTTCCAGTTGAACCGAAGTTTAGTGGTGGCATCAGGTGGGGTAGGGCGAACAATATAATTATTTCCCGTTTTCCAATCGTATCGGGAAACAAAGCCTTGCTGACTCATGGCATAACCAAATTGGTTATCATCCAAATCGGGAACCACATCAAAACCATCCCCGAAAGCAATTTCTTGCCAGTAATCGTTTCGTATGCCTTGATGACGCCAAGCGTACGCTGGTCCTCTCCAAGAACCGTTATCCTGCATGCCTCCGTACACATTGTAAGGGTACTCATGATCCACACTGATGTGATAGAATTGGGCCAAGGGTAGGTTGCCCACAAAACGCCAAGTTTTGCCACCATCTTTGGTGATGTTCATACCTCCATCATTCCCATCTATCATAAATTGACCATTTTTGGGATGGATCCACCACGCATGGTGATCGGGATGTACCCCATTATCCACTTGGTAAGCGGGCATCAATTGCTTGAAATTTTTCCCACCATCTTCCGAAACATTCACGTAAGTAAAAATGGAATATACCCGATTCTCATTTTCTGGGTCTACGTAGATTTCAGAATAGTAGAACGGACGATTGCCAATATCGTTCTTATCATTGATTTTCTTCCATTTGGCACCTCCGTCCTCGGACTTATAGAGTGCATTTTTCTTGGCTTCCACCAAGGCATATACCACATTGGGTTTGTTTTTGGCAATGGCTATTCCAATTCTTCCCAATTCCCCTTTGGGCAGCCCGTCTTTTTCCGTTACCTTTTTCCAGTTAACACCGCCATCATGGGTTATGTAAAGACCACTTCCTTCTCCACCGGATTTAAAGAACCAGGGGTCACGTTTGTGCTCCCATAAGGCCACAATAAGTTTATTGGGATTGGAGGGGTCCATGACCATATCTGCCACTCCCGTTTTGTTGTTTACAAATAGGATTTTGCTCCAAGTTTTTCCCCCGTCCGTAGTTTTAAAAACGCCGCGTTCGGGATGCTCGCCCCAAGGGGATCCAATGGCTCCTGCATAGACTACATCTGGATTGGTAGGGTCTATAATGATTCTGTGAATGTGCCTTGTTTTTTCCAATCCCATGGACATCCAGGTTTTACCGCCATCCAATGATTTGAAGATACCATAGCCTCCGTTAAGACTATTTCGTGGGTTTCCCTCTCCTGTTCCTGCCCAAATTACAGAGGGATTGGACTGTTGTATGGCCACTGCCCCAATGGAGGCTGTAACTTCCTTTTCAAAAATGGGTTTCCATTTAATGCCCCCTGAAGTGGATTTCCAAAGCCCACCGGAAGCGGTTCCCACATACATAATATCAGGATTGGAGTGTACCACATCAATGGCGGTAACCCGACCACTCATCCCAGCTGGGCCAATATTTCTGGGTTTCATGTCCTGCAGTAAATCCATATTGAATTCTTGGCCAAAGACCACTGTGGACGCGCAAAGCGTCATCAGAAAAAGTAACTTTTTTATCATTTTAGGTAATTTGTCGTTTTTAGATTAATGATTAGGTGAATTCTTAGTTTTTGGAGGCGTTCTCAGCAATTTTTTCAAGTTTAAGGGCAATCATTTCTTGGGATAACCACTTGCCTTGACGAATAACTCCTGAGATATCTTTCAGGGCAGACAAGTTATCCAATGGATTGGATTCCAGAACAACGAGATCCGCGGCCAATCCTTCCTTAACCTCCCCAAATTCTTGTTCCAGCCCAAAAAATCGGGCTGGGTTAATGGTCCCGGATTGAATGATTTCCAAAGGAGTCATCCCTGCTCTCACCATACCTTCAATTTCGTGGTGGATGGAAAATCCTGGAACGTTGAACAGTTGCGGGGCATCGGAACCCAACAAAATACCTTGACCGTTGTCTTGCAGCGCCTTTAGAAATTGCCTTCGGATAGCAATAAAATTGTGCCATTGGGCTTCATCAAAACCGGAATCCGGCCCGGTGGAGTTCAATTTGATTTTTTTCCAATTTTCCAAGGTGGAGACAGGCATATATTTCATTTCCGGCTGTGCCAGTAGTGTTTCCGCGGAAATAGGGGCAAACCATCGCTCAAACAAACTTTGAGTGGGCACGATCCATACTTTGTGCTCTTTGGAAAGTGCGACCAGTTCATCAATTAGGGAAACATCTGCCAACGGAGTAAAATTATATCCAAAGAATCCATTGGCCGTAGGGTCAACAGTTTCGGAAGCGGGCACCAGCCCTTCCAAATAACCATCAATATGGTCAATGGAGGCGAAATTGCTTTCCAGGGCATGTCGGATGCCCACATCCACAGGAACATGGCCCGCAAAGGTAATGCCTACCTCATTGGCCGTTTTGACCAGCGCATCAAACACATTGCGTTGAATACCCGGATGGATTTTTAAAAAATCATAGCCATCTTTTTGATAGGCCGTTACTTTGGTAATGGCCTCTTCTTCTGAAGTAACCGAATTACCATTAAGGGAAGGACTGGAGGTAAAAATCCTAGGCCCCAGGATCTCTCCTGTTTTCACCTGTTCCCGCAATTCCAGATGATTTGGTGCTCCCAGCATGCCACGAATCGTGGTGATACCATTGGATAAGTACAGGAATAGCGTTTCTTCCAATCGTTCTTGCGAAGTTGAGGGAGGGGGGATGTGCGCGTGCATTTCAGCAAGGCCAGGAATCACAAACTTTCCTGAACCATCAATATGCTCATTAAAATTTTTAGGGAGCTGTTCTTCTGAAAGAATATATTTTATTTTCCCTGAATCTATCACAAGGTGTTGATGGGCCAATAGGGTTCCTTCGCGAACATCAATTACATTGACATCGCTCAATAAAAGGTCGCCGGTAATTGCTTTTTCCTGGGCCTGATTGCATGCCGTTAGGGCAATCATGACCAGGAGTAGTGCTGTTTTTTTCATCGCAGTGTTGTTTAGGCCCCTGGGACGAGGCGGTTAGTTGTGCCCAATATGACAACCACAGCCTGGGCGTGTGAAGCTTTGGGCTTCTTCATGCCAAGGGAAAGCAGCATTGTATTTATTGTTTTCCCACCAAAACTGGCTTCGGTTTAGCTCCGTATTTCCAATTTCATCCATGGTTTCCGTATCAAAGAGACGACCATTGACCATGGTGTATTTCACTGATTCCGTGTTTCGGATGTCCTCCAGGGGGTTTTTGTCTAAAACAATCAAATCTGCAAGTTTCCCCACTTTTAAGGAACCTATATCATTTCCGGCACCAATGTACCTGGCCCCATTAATGGTAGCTGCCTGCAGCGTTTGCATGTTGGTAAGTCCACCTTGGTGCAATAGCCAAAGTTCCCAATGGGCACCAAGACCCTGCAATTGCCCGTGGGCACCCAAATTAACCTTGACGCCTTCATTGGCCAGGGCCGTAGCAGTTTTGGAAACCAGTATATGACCATTTTCATATTCCTCATCCGGAATCATGGTTCGGTACCTGGATCGGGAATCAACCAAACCTCTTGGGGTATATTTCAAGAGTTTTCCGTTCTCCCATATCTTGTCTTTCTGATAGAAATAATACTCTCCATTCATTCCTCCATAGTTGACCACAAGGGTAGGGGTATACCCTGATCCACTGGTTTTCCAGAGTTCCACCACATCTTTATAAACCGGGGCAACCGGGATATTGTGTTCTATTCCAGTATGGCCGTCCATGATCATGGTCATGTTGTGGTAGAAAGTAGAACCACCTTCGGGTACTACGTTGATACCCAATTCCCGTGCGGCTTGCATCACCTGCTGCCGCTGGTCCCTTCTGGGTTGGTTATAGCTTTTCACCGACTTGGCCCCAAAGGCCTTGGTTCTTCTGATGGCAGAACGGGCATCGTCAAGATTGTTGATCACGGCCTTGAAATCCCCATCGGCGCCATACAAGATGATACCTGTAGAATACAAGCGAGGCCCTACCATATTCCCATTTTTAATCAATTCGGACATGGCAAAAACGGACTCTGTATTGGCCGAGGGGTCATGGGAAGTGGTTACTCCAAAGGCCAAATTTGCATACAACTGCCAATGTTTTTGAGTGGTCAGTCCATATCGAAAACCGCCAATATGGGCATGTGCATCCACAATTCCAGGCATGATGGTCTTTCCAGTAGCATCAAATACTTTTGCATTGGAAGGCACATTAATTTCATCTGACTTGCCTAAATATTCAATTTTATTTTCGTTTATGACGATGGTGCCATTTTCAATGATTTCGTCCCCTTCCATGGTTAGGATTCGAGCGTTAGTGAACGCGATTCTGCCTGAAGGTTTATGGGTTTTGGTAACCAAACCGATTTTGGTTCCAATACTATCCATTTTAGCGGTCTTTTCAGGTGACCCGGGTAAAAAGGTATAGCGGTCTTTGATATCGTTCGCGAAATACTCTTCGCCCAAGGTCCAGAAGATTCTTTTGCTGTCACTGGACCAATGCAAGTTGATGCCTGCATCCTTGGAAATCTGTGAAACTGGAACAGATTTGGAATTGTTGTCCAAATCAATTTCCTTTCCATTGAGCACCAAAGGTGCTATATAAGCTTTATGTAAGTTGGTAAAGGCAATCCATTTATTGTCAGGGCTGGGTACCAGACGGTTGGCATATTTGGATTTGACATGTGTTTTTTTGTCCTTGCCATTTAGATTTACCGACTTAAGCTCCTTTGTCAGGCTTCCAAAAAACATTCCCCCGGTTTGGTAGAAAATACGTTTTCCATCTTTACTGAAGGTTGGATATTCACCTTCATTTACCACCCAATTGGGGTTAGAACCATCTGCATTGATGGAGTAGATACCTGTTTTCTTGGCAAAGCTTCGTCCTTGGTCATTGTTGCCGGGCTCTTTTCGATATGTGATTTTACGCCCATCCAAGCTAAACGAAGGGGTGCGGTAAATGCCTTTTTCCGAACTGAGTTTTACGGGCGTTCCTCCAGAGGAGGATATCTTGTATATCGCTCCCAGATTTTCATCATTCCAGGTAACATAGGCTATGGTCTTTCCATCCGGAGCAAAAGTGGGTTCAAACTCAAAATCCGTTCCCTTGGTTAAGCGTTTGGGCTTTCCGTTGGGCAGCTTCTTGGTCCATAGGTGCCCAAGGGCATTAAAAACCAATGTTTTTTGGTCGGGGGAGGTCACCGCATGGCGAATCACCTTGGCGGTGAACTGGTCAGGAGCAACTGGGGAATCCACCCTAAGGGTTTCGGCAATCTTTATATTGGCATCTACACTAAATGGGATATTGACAACCTCTTGGGTCTCAATATTGATTCTATGGATTTTTCCTTTGTTCCAAAAAACAATTTCTTGGTTATTGGGCATCCAATTAAAGTTGGGGTATACCCCAAAAATGGCCCAGGCCTCTTGTTGGTCTTTGTTCAATGAATCCAAAATAGGCCATTCCTCACCAGTCTCGAGGTCATGCAGATATAGTACACTTTTGGTGCGTACACGTTTTACAAAAGCGAGCAGCTTGCCATCTGGGGACACTTGGGGTCTGGCTGCCCCACCAGGGCCTCCGGTTACCGTAACGGTTTTTCCAGATTCAAAATCATAGCGTTTTATTACATAGATCTGTTTGTTGGGATCCTTGTTGTATTGAAAGAATCCCCCAGGATAAACATCCTCGCTGTAGTATAGGTATCTGCCATCAGGAGAAACACAGGGTTCGTTGACGTCCTGCTGATCGTTTTTACGTTTGGTAAGTTGTAGCCCGGTTCCTCCTGTGATATGATATTGCCAAATTTCGCCTGCACCAAGGGAACGTTGGGAAGTAAAATGCTTACGTGCCACCAGATAATGACCATTAGGCATCCAATACGAATTGTTCAGCAACCTGAAACTTTCTTTGGTGACCTGCTTGGCGTCAGAGCCATCAGCGTCCATCACCCAAATATTATCCCCGCCTCCTGCATCGCTGGTAAAGGAAATTTTAGAGCCATCCGGACTAAATCTCGGTTGCACCTCAAAAGGGATTCCACCTCTTAAAAGTTTAGCTTTCCCACCAGAAATTGGCATAGAATAGATATCACCCAATAAATCAAAGACAATTTGGGAACCATCCGGGCTCACATCCAAATTCATCCAGGTGCCTTCGTCTGTAGTAAACTGGTGATCTTGGAAATTGAAGTCCCCCTTGGGATTGGAAACATCCCATTTGGCGTCATCTTTTTTGTCTTTTTCTTGGGCATGCAGGCTTACCGATGCTAGGAACACCAGTGCAACGTAGAAGTATTTCATTATAGGTTCAATTAGTCAGCTAAAGATACCAAAAACGAAGAGTGGTTTTCTTAAAGGCTTGTTAATGGCATTGCATTTGGTTTTTTTGATACCCATACGCTGGATTATCCCCACTTATCGTTGGACATTCTACAGGGATATTAGGAATTCTGAAGTAATTTGCTCAATTTTAATTGGTTGCTATTGAAATTCCTGTTCCCCTAAAGCGGTAATTAACCTTTAAATCCGATTCCAATGAAAAAACTCATCATCCTCGGGATGTTGTTAGTGGAAACAACTGTGTTTGCCCAAGAACCTCTGGATACTGAAAATCTTTTTGTACGGGTTTTTGATTTGCAGGGAACCAAAATAGCAAAAGGTTTTGTAGTGTCCTGGTCTTCAAACGGGTTGGTGCTTTTGAAAGGAAAAAAGACCACGGAAATTCCCTTCAACAATATTGAAAAGATAAAATTGAAAAGGGCAGGGGGGCATAATGTGGGTCTGGGAGCTCTTTTTGGGGCTGCTACCGGAGCAGTTTTTGGTCTTGCTCTTGGCGAGGAAGAGGGATTTTTTGTGACTTCCACTTCAGAAAACATGGTAGGTTTCTCCATTGTAGGAGCTTTTTTGGGATCCGTTATTGGAGGTGTTTCCACCGTTGCTAAGAAGAACAGAACAATTATAATCGATGGAGATATCAAGAATTGGGAACAGTTGGTAATTCAATAGTGTAGTTATCTCTGAGATAACCTAACGGGAAGATGTTCACAAGGTTTAAAGCTTGGATTTTTGGCTATATTTATAGCGAATGGATAAAAAAGCCCCTTGGTATTATCTTACTTTGCTGATTCTGGCTGGAGAAGCGGTTTTTATTCTTCCCTTTGTACTTCCTCGGATTTTTAGAAGTACCATCCTGGATGTATTTCAATTGGACAATACCCAACTAGGTCTATGCTTTTCGGTTTATGGGATCGTAGCCTTGATTTCTTACTTGTTTGGGGGGCCTTTGGCCGATAAATATCCTCCGCGAAAATTAATTGCCATTGCTTTATGGATGACCGCCTTGGGAGGCCTGTTTTTTGTTACTTATCCGAGCTTTAATCAATTGCAAGTATTATATGGTTATTGGGGTTTTACCACCATTTTTTTGTTTTGGGCACCTATGATCAAAGCAACGCGGGTGTGGGGCGGGGATTCTGCGCAGGGAAAGGCGTTTGGACTCCTGGACGGGGGACGCGGACTCACGGGAGCCCTATTTGGTCTGTTGGGCGTGTTCATCTTCTCATTTTTTTTGGGTGATGAAGTGGATAACAGCTCCCTTGGGGAACGGAGAGAAGCTTTTCAATATATTGTGTATACCTCCAGTGCAATCATAGCTATTATAGGAGTCTTGGTTTGGGTTTTTCTGAAATCTGGAACGGACGAGCGGGAAATTCTGGCCGACCGTATTTCTAAAAAGGAAATTGGGGAGGTACTGCAAATTCCCTCGGTTTGGTTGCTGATGATTATTATTCTTTGTGCCTATGTAGGCTATAAGATTACGGATATTATATCGCAATATGCCAACGAAGTGATGTTGTACAATGAGGTAAAAGCGGCCCAAACAGGAACCTTTTTCCAGTTTTTAAGGCCAACAATTGGGGTTTTGGTGGGACTATTGGTAGACCGTTTTAGAATCACCCTGTGGTTGGTGTATAGTTTTGGGGCCTGTATTTTAGGTGGGATTCTATTTGGTTCAGGAATTATTGGACCTTCAACCACGTCCTTGTTTTTTATGTCCGTAGTGATTGTGGCCGCAGGGATCTATGCGGCAAGGGCACTGTACTTTGGGGTGATGCAGAAAGGCAAAATCCCATTGATGTTGACAGGGACCGCTGTTGGGCTCATTTCCTTAATAGGATATACCCCCGATATCTTTGCTGGGCCAGCGTACGGAATCTTGCTCGATGCGCATAAGGGAGAAGAACTTGGGCATCAAAACGTGTTTTGGATGCTCACTGGTTTTTCCATGCTAGGTGGACTCGCAGCAATCGTCTACCATAGGTTGTACGGAAAGGAGGGTTAGGTTTTATCTACTGTTTCTGGACTTAATGTTCTTTTTGCATCCATCAATGATTTCTACAATCCGCTTTTGCCGGGTTTCTTCCCTTTTGGCTTGGTTTAACCAATAGAGGTAACTCTTTTTTTGCGATCGGGTAAAACTTTCAAAGTTGGAAAATGCCTTTTTGTTTCTATTGAAAGCTTTTTGTAAATCGGGAGGAACCACACAGTTTTCCACATCATCCAAAGCTATCCACGAGCCATTTTCCTTAGCTATTTGAATAGACTCCAAACCACTTTGGTGCATTTGGTCATTGGCCATCAATTCTTCTATGTGATCCTTGTTGACCTTGCTCCATACACTTTTGGGTTTTCTGGGGCAAAAGTATTGCCTGCGCTTACCATCTCCCAGACTTTTTACCGTGCTGTCAATCCATCCATAACATAGGGCAACGCGCACAGCTTCCTCCCACCGCATACTTTCCATGTGATGATCTACCTTATACAGAATCAGATAAATTCCAGCAGAGGAATTGTGATGATCGTGAAGCCATTTCCGCCACTCGATATCATTTTTAAAGTAATGTTCGGGAATTTCCTTCATTTAAATTTGTTTGGTCTCTACATAAAAGTTCTCATCAAAGACCAAGGTGGCACCTTTCAATTTTTCCGTTTTCCATTCCGAATTGGGGTAAATCCACTGCTCCTTACCATCAACAAAAAGGCGAATGGGCATGTCAAAATCCTCAACAATGTCCACATATCTATAACGCAACGTATCCCCATCTTGTTTGTACTCCAATTTGGGTATCATTGTAGTTCTTAGATATTGGTTGAAAAAAGCGGATAAGTCTTTTTTGGTTTTCTTGCTGATATAGTTTTCAATTTGCTCCGTGGTAACGGTTTGATGGTAAAACTCCTCGTTCAATCCCCTTAAAATTGCTCTCCAGAGCTTATCATCTTCCAACAGTTGCCGCAAGGTGTGCAACATATTTGCTCCCTTGTAGTACATGTCCCCAGAGCCTGATTTATTTACATTATAGGGACCAATGATGGGTCTGTCGTTTCTGATGTTTTTTCGGGTTCCAATAACATACTCTTCAGAGGCTTTGGTGCCGTAATGATAGTCCAAATAGAGATTTTCCGAATAGGCGGTAAAAGCCTCATGAATCCACATATCGGCAATATCCTTGTAGGTGATATTGTTGGCAAACCACTCATGTCCACCTTCATGGATGATGATAAAATCAAATTTTAATCCCCAGCCAGAACCGGAAAGGTCGCGACCCAGATACCCATTTTGATATTTATTGCCATAGGTTACGGAACTTTGGTGTTCCATACCCAAATAAGGTACCTCCACCAGCTTAAAACTGTCCTCATAAAAAGGGTAGGGGCCAAACCAATGTTCAAAGGCTTCCAGCATCATGGAGGTTTGCTTGAATTGCTCTTTTGCCTTGTCCAAATTATCCCGAAGCACATAATAATCCACATCCAAAGCACCCTTTTCACCTTCGTATTGTTCTCCAAAATGGACATAATCCCCAATGTTCACGTTCACGCAGTAGTTGTTAATGGGATTGGAAACAAACCAGGTAAAATTTTTGGTCGTATCACCTTCACTGGTGTCTATCAGCCTACCATTGGAAACATTCATTAAGTTCTTGGGAACATCCACACTAATGCGCATGCTATCCACTTCATCGTACATATGATCCTTATTGGGCCACCAAACGCTGGCACCCAAGCCCTGGCATGAGGTAGCGGCAAATGGCAGGTTGTTATCATCCCTACTCCATGAAAACCCTCCATCCCAGGGTGCGCGGACGGCTTTTCTTGGTTCCCCGGAATAAACGACCTTAAGTTCGTTGTAATCCCCTTTGCGTTGTTTCTTTTTTAGTTTGATAAAGTGGGCAGGGCCAATGGAGGTAAACTCCAAGGGTTGATTGTCCTGGGTTACCTCGTTAATTTGTAAAGGTCGCTGCAGGTCAATTTGGATAACATCTGCCTCTTTGAGAACCTTGTACCTAATACGATTGAAGCCCGAAATATACTCTGCCTCGGGGTCTACCTTAAGGTTTAGGTCGTAATAACTCACATCCCACCATTCCCTTTCTGGGGTAATACTACCCCTTAGGGTGTCCAGTTGGGTGAACATTTGGGCGGATACGCCTGTCATTATTCCCAAAAGCATTACACTTAATACAATTTTATTTTTCATTCCAATACGTTTAGTATGATTTTTAAAGGTCTTAGCCTATCTGAATACTTTATTGGGAAACACTACTGGGCTCTCATGCCCATCTGCTCCAACCGCAGCTATCCCAAAAAAGAAATTATCAACAACAATGCCGTCCAGGACAAATTCGGTGACATTCCCAACAAATTTGTGGTTGTCCCAAGTAGGGGAGGTGGTGTCCCTCCAATAGATTTTATAACCCACAGCACCATCCACCTTGCTCCATTTAAGCTTGGCCGAAGGCTCTACAATTCCCCCAATTTCTAATGTTGTTGGGGCTGGGGGAGCCCAAGCTATTGACGCCAAATTAATGGCATTGACCGCGGTAAGCTTTTTGGCATAATCAAAGTTGACATGTTCCAACACATCGCCATAGGCTATCCCGTTCTCTAGTCTTATGTCTTGATGTTGCTGGGTGTAGTTCTCATGAGCTTCCATTATCCTGATTCCGGCAAAACCAACGTCGTTAAAAGGTCTGTGGTGACCCCCTCTACCAAATCGATCTAACCGATATACCATGATGGGGTTCATTTCTGGCATGTAGGTTTGGGTGGTCTTGTGGACGTAGCGCGCCAGTTGCCTGGAAATGCCATCCACTTCACCCCCGTAAAATCGTCTAGCTCTCCGCTGTTTTTCAGTTTCTGTAGGGGGAACGGGTTCGGAGAAGATACGGAAGTCACGATTGCTTACCACACCGTCAACCCCGGTTATATTTCCAATCATGTCGTTGTTCATGATACCAATGATCTCCCATCCTTTTTCCTTGGCATGGTTTGCCAAACCCTTACCTCCAAATAGTCCTTGTTCTTCCCCGGATAGTCCCACATACATAATACTGTTCTCAAATTGATAGTTGGAGAGTACCCTGGCTGCTTCCAAAGTTCCGGCCATTCCACTGGCATTATCGTTGGCACCGGGAGAGTCCGAAGTATAGTTGTTAGGGTCACTGACACGGGAATCAATATCCCCGCTCATGATGATATACCTATTTGGATACTTGGTGCCGCGCTGAATGGCCACCACATTGACCACCCAGACATCTTTGACAATTCGTGGACCTTCCTCTTTTTTAACCAGGTTTTTTTGATAGAACACTTCCAGACACCCATTGCAGGAGGCTGATGTTTTTTCAAATTCGGATTTGATCCATCGTCTTGCTGCTCCAATGCCGCGGGTTTGCGAAACGGTATCACTCAACGTATGTCGGGTGCCAAAATTGGCTAATGTGGTCACGTCTTGTTTTATCCTTTCAGCGGATACCGAATTGATAATGTCATAAAGCCTTGTGTCTGTTTGCGAAAAAACAACGGTAGCACCTAAAAACGCAATTAGAAGGATGTATTTTTTTTTCATTTTAGTTTCCAATCAGTTCAATAAAAGTTCCGTCCGGGTCTTGCACCAGTATAAATCTCCTCCCATCGGGAATGGTGGTTGATTTTTGGTTCAAGAATGTAATGTTATTGTCTTCCAATCTTTGTATTACGGCATCCAGGGACTTATAAAATATGGTGATGTATCGCATTCCATTCCGATCTTGAATATGCTTTTCCCCCTCATTTTTTTCGTTGCCAAAAGACATCAATTTATACTCTGTTGCATTGGGGGCGTCATAGAGTTTTAAGACTTTGACATCAAAAGCTATTCCTCCGGTCAATCCTGTTTTCTCTCCCATTTCATCGGTCACGGAGAATTCTCCCAATTCTTTCATCCCAATAACATTGGTGTAGAAGTCCAAGGATGCCTCCAAATCCGTTACCACCACTCCAATGGAAATATAGGGTTTGTCGAATTCAGTTTGGGCCATGATTGGATTTAGATAAATGAAGGAAAGCAGTCCAAGAAAGAAGGATAATCTCATGGGTTGGGATTTTAAAAATGAGTTGTGAATGTAACAAAAGCTAAGGAATTTTCTAAATGTTGGTCTAGCTAATACGATGGCCCTTACCGGATAAAGGTAACCTTAGTGATTTTTCCATCATCCACTTCATAAATTGCTGCTGCACTAAAACTGGATTTGGTACCTGTTATATACTCTTCGTCAATCACTTTGTTGCCGATGACCATACGGTTTTTGATTTGACAGTGGAGATCGGGAGTGGATTTGAAAAACTCTTCATAACGGGCTTTCATTTTTGTTTTTCCTTTCATAAATGACTCGTTTGGAAAGTTGAAGAGTTCAATATCATCCGAATAGGTTGCCATAAAAGCATCTATATCCCTGGCATTATAGGCGTCCAATTGGGATTGTACCACCGCCTCGGTATCATTGGTCTCCCGATCAGGAAATATAAACCGCATGGAGGTGATGAACCCATTTTTCACCTCATAGAGAGCCACTTGATGCCCTTTTCTCCCATCAACCAAGGTGATTTCCTCATCTATCACGGTATTTCCAATTCTGATGCGCTTGACTACTTCCACCTTGGCTTCTTTGGTGTTTTGATAGAAGCGATCATAACTATCGGTCATTTTCTGGCGCCCCACATACATGGGTTTGTTTGGAAATCGCTCTACCACAACATCCTCGCTATAATTGGAAACAAATCCAAATAGATCCCGATTATTAAAGGTCTTCACTTGCCGGTCAATGACACTTATTGGAGATACCTCTGCAACAAAAGCCAAACGGTTACCACTTGGATTGATGGCCATTCGGGTGATGTTGTTGATTTCATCCAGATCAAAGTCTATTACGGATTGCCATTCTTTGTCTGAGCCAACATTGAATTTAAGAATGGATTTTCCAGTTCCGGTCAAAAGCATTTCCCTGTTTACCCAACAAATATCCTCACTTTGATTTGGAATATCCGCTAGTTTCTTGGTAAGCCCGCTAATGGGATCCAATGAGCGAATTTCCCAAGGGTTATTCACTTTGCTCACATAACTGACCAAGTTGGTGTCGGGAATTTTATGAAAGGAGCGACCCACATTTCGGGCTATGGTTTTTTGCGTGCCTTCCTTAACATTGTTGACCACTAGGTCCATTCGATTGTCAACCAGAACAGAAGTGACCAATATATTTTCATTGAACCAGACATGATAACCCACTTTTTGTTTGGGCAAGATGGGCTTGGATTCCCCGGTTTTCAAATCATATTCGTAAAGCAATTGCAAACCATCCAAATCCAGCCGAATGGAAGAAACTGCTTCTTTGTTCGGAATTTTTAAAGGAGAATATTCACTTCCTGTTGGTGTATTGCTCACCCATTCCGATGTGCTTCCGCCTTCTATGTTGAATTTCTTGATATCGGTTTGATCAGCTCGGGTTGCCGAAAATAGAATGGTATGATCATCCATAAAAGAGGGTTGGTTGTCATAGCCGTGATTGTTTGAAATGTTTTTGGGATTGGACAGCACGGGATTTCCATTTTCCAGGCTTAAATCAAAAAGGTACACTTCCGTATTGGCCTGCGAAAACATACTTTGAAAGGAGGTAAGGAGTAAAATTATGGGGACAATTCTTAAAGTCATGAGTCTACAAGTTGGTGGAGCAAATCACGGACACGTTTGGTGTTTTCCACATAGTACTTGGCCTGTGTTTTTTTGAGTCCCACTTTAACGGTCACGGCAGAATCCGGTAATTCCTGGAACATGAATTCATCGGTCCAATCATCTCCAATGGCAAAAACAAAGTCGTAATCATCTTCTCCCAGCATGCGTACAGAAGCCCGTCCCTTGTTCACGTTGCTACTTTTAACTTCCATTACCTTGTTACCATTGAGCACGCTAATATCATCGTTCCCAATAAGACTGGTAAGCACGGTGTTGAGCTCTGTGGCCCTTTTTTCGCCAAAGTCAGGATCGGTATTTCGGTAGTGCCAAGCCATGGAGTAGTTTTTTTCTTCAATGAAGGATCCCGGTGTTCGATCCACAAAGGACTCCAATACCGGTTTTATTTTTTCCATCCATTCGCCCTTAACGTTTTCCAGCATGCGGAAGGGTTCACCTCCGGTGGAAATCCATACTCCATGTTCCACGATCATATTGTATTTTTTGTCCAGGAACCATTTGGTAAACGTTTGTTTGTCTCTTCCGCTTATTAAAAACAGCGTAGTGTTCTTGTCGTTGTGCAATTGATCCAGCAGCTTGTATAATTCAGCATCAGGGGTCGCTTTTTGGGGATCCTTATGGAATCCGGTGAGCGTTCCATCATAGTCCAAGAACAGCAATCGTTTCTTTGAGCTGGCATATTGCTTGCTGATCTGATTCAAGATGGAATTGGACATTTTTTGGGACACAAAGGTGTCGCCCCCCTCACTTTTTTGATTGAGGGCGTTCATAAATTCATTGGCCCAAACCTCCACATTGTATCGTTCCAATCTGTTTTGAAGGAACATGTTCCTAGCCATTTGTTCCTCCTTGGGCATGGTAATCGCTTGTTTTAGGGTATCTGCCTGTTGTTCAAAATTATTCGGGTTGATGAGGAGTGCCTCGTTCATTTCGTAGGCAGATCCGGCCATCTCGCTTAAGATCAAGACCCCAGTTTTGTCTATTCGGGTGGCGATGTACTCTTTGGCTACCAGATTCATTCCATCCCTCAAAGGTGTTAACCAGGCAATATCACTACTGGTATAGAGGTCGATAAGGTTTTCAAAGGGCATGGAGCGGTAGAAGTACCAAATGGGGGTCCAGTTAACTGTAGAAAGCTCACCGTTGATGCGACCCACCAGTTCATCAATTTCCTTTTTTAAGAGCTGATATTGAGGTACGTTGGATCGTGATGGCACCGCCAAAATGATCAATCTAACTTTTTCTTTGTACTGCGGATACTTGTTCAAAAAGTACTCAAAGGCATTAATGCGTTTGGCAATTCCTTTACTGTAATCCAATCGGTCTATGGATATGATGAGTTTGGTATCTGGCGCTGAAGCTTTATGGTCATCCAATTTAATTTGAAAATCGGAGCGATTATCTTGGCTGTTCTTATCATGTTCTATGGCCGCATCCCTAAACTTTTTGTAGTCGATTCCCATAGGAAAGGAGTCCACTTTGATTACTCTGTGATCTTGATAGACATCATTAAAACTCACCTCAAGTCCCAGAAGTCTTCGTACAGAACTTAAAAAATGCCGCTCATAATCATAGGTATGGAAACCAATCAGGTCAGAACCTAGCAGGCCCTCTAGGACCTCTTCCCTCCAGGGCATGGTCCTGAAAATCTCATAAGAAGGGAACGGAATGTGCAAAAAGAATCCAATGGAGGTATTGGGTCTTTTTTCCCTGACCATTTGAGGCACCAACATCAGTTGGTAATCGTGCACCCAGATGGTGTCATCCTCATTGGATTGTTCAATGATGGCGTCCGCAAATTTTTGGTTCACGGATTTATATACATTCCAGAAATCGAGCTCAAATTCAGTGTATTCCAAAAAGTAGTGGAACAAGGGCCATATGGTCCTATTGCTAAATCCAAAATAGAAACCATCAATTTCTTTGGCGGTAAGGTTAACCTTGGCACAACCATGTTTGGCAAGAGCTGCATCAATCTCCGATTCAAGGTCCGCAGGTGTGTCTTCCTCAGTAAGTCCAGACCATCCAATCCATAGGCTTTCGCCCCCACTGTGTACCGATTTCATTCCCGTGGCCAAGCCTCCAACACTCGGAGTAGCGGTGAGTCCAGCTTCACTTATTTGCAATTGTACTGGTAGTCTATTGGAAATAATTATAGTTTTACTCATGAATCGTGATTTTAGGATGAAAATGTAATAAAATTCCTATTTTTTCGATTTAATAGAAGGTAAAAAAACCATTATCTAACCAACAGAAATTTAAATCCTGACTATGGATAACCTAAATTACGGAATAATTGGTAACTGTAGAAGTGCCGCGTTGATTTCCGATACCGGCTCCCTGGATTGGTGTTGCCTACCCCAATTTGATTCCACTTCAGTTTTTGCCAAACTCTTGGATAATAAGAATGGTGGGAGTTTTGAAATCAAGACCAAATACAATTACGAAATACATCAAGAGTACTATAGAAATACCGCTATTTTGGTCACGCGTTATTCCGATGGGGAAAATACTTTTGAGGTTCATGATTTTATGCCGAGGTACCATAAACTGACAGGAAAATACAATGCTCCACCAGAAATTGTTCGGTATATCAAACACGTTTCTGGATCGCCAAGGTTTAGTGTTAACTACGACCCCCGATTGGAATATGCGCAGGGGAATACCACCAACCATGTAAAGGCCAATTTCATTGTGAGCCTAACCAACAAGCAAAAATTTGATACTCTTTTTCTTTATACCTCATTCAACAAGAACAGGGTAATAGACGGAGAGGAAATTGTGCTTAAGGAAGATGGATATTTCCTCATTTGCTATAATGAAAAAATCCTGAAACCAACTACGGAAAAAATGTCTCTGGAACTGGAACGCACCAAAATTTATTGGTTGGATTGGGTGGATAGAACGCCAACTTACAAGCAGTTCAACAATGAAATTATGCGTAGTGCCATTACCTTAAAAATGCTGACCTATGATAAAACCGGGGCCGTATTGGCCGCTGCCACTACTTCTTTGCCCGAAACCATTGGGGAGGTAAGAAATTGGGATTATAGGTTTTGTTGGATCAGGGATGCTTCCATGGTGATCAAAGTGGTTTCTGAACTTGGACATAAGAATTCGGCCAAAAGATATTTGCAGTTCATTATTGATTTGATGCCGGACAAGGATGAAAAACTCCAGATCATGTACGGTATTAACAAGGAGAAGACCCTAACTGAAAAAACACTGGACCATCTGGATGGATATAAAGGTTCCAAGCCGGTACGCATCGGAAATGCAGCATACAAGCAAAAGCAGAATGACATTTATGGCATTTTGATGGATGTGATCTATGAGCAGTTGGTCAAGTTTAGCAACGATATGGAGAACGGGGAGGAGCTTTGGAGCATCACCAAGGGAATTGTTTGGATTGTTAGTAAACACTGGCGAGAACCCGATAAGGGAATCTGGGAGTTCCGTGGGGAGGATAGGCATTTTACCTTTTCCAAGGTGTTGTGCTGGGTGGCCCTGGATAGGGCGATCAAGGTGGCACGAATTTTTGGAAAATCCAGAAAAATTGAAAAGTGGACCACTCTTGAACAAGAAATCAAGGAGGATATACACGAACATGCTTGGAATCCTGATAGAAATGCCTTTGTGCAATCCTATGGTTCCAGTGATTTGGATGCCTCTGTGCTGCTCATGGAATCCTATGGATTCATTCATGCCAAAGACCCAAAATTTGTGAGCACTGTTCGGGCCATTGAAGAGGATTTAAGTAATGACGGCTTGTTGTACCGCTATAAAAATGAAGATGATTTCGGATTGCCGTCCTCATCCTTTACCATTTGTACTTTCTGGTTTATCAATAGTCTGTTCAAAATAGGGGAGGAGGAAAAAGCCTTGGCCCATTTTGAGCGCTTGTTGAGTTACAGCAATCACCTCGGTTTGTTTAGTGAGGACATTGACTTCAAGACCAAACGTTTATTGGGGAACTTCCCACAAGCTTATTCCCATTTGGCCTTAATTGAATGCGCCATCAATTTCTCTAGAAAAAAGAGCGAGGAGAAAATTCTGGAATCCATTAGCTAAGCTGTTTCGCCAACAGTTTTTCAGCTACGGATTTAATCTTTTCCAACATTTGGGAGAGGTGTTCCGTTGTGGTGAACGGATTCATCAAGGTTGTTCTTAAATAATGGATGCCGCGCAATTTTGTTTGTACCAAGTAGAATTCCCCGTCTTCCAGTAATACCTGGCGTATAGATTGATTTAAAGTGTTTAATTCTTCCGGATTCAACGCATCGTCTAGATATCGAAAACAAAGGATGTTGGATTGGGGTTCAAAAGCGAGTTCAAAGTGATCATCTTTCTTTAGCAACTGTTCAAAATCCATGGCCAAATCATAAAGTGTGGTCACATTTTGATCAAAAGCTTCCTCTCCATACATTTTGAGCATTAAAAACCAATGCAAGCTCATCATGGACTTGGTGCATTCAAAAGTTCTTTTGCCACCGTTATACCAGTCTTCTTCGTCCGTATGGGTTAGCAAATAATCAGCTTTTTGGGTAAAGGTGGTGTGTGAATGCTTTCCTTCCTTGAAAATCAAGGCAGTGGTAATGGTGGGCATCATCATCATTTTATGTCCGTCAATAACCACAGAATCCGAAAGTTGGATTCCGGACAGCAGGTGTTTGTATTTCTTGGAGAATATGGCAGCCCCACCGTGGGCACCGTCCACATGAAACCATAGGTTGTGTTTTTCTGCAAATTGTCCAATGGCTTCCAAATCGTCATAAATTCCAGTTGCTGTGGACGGAGCACTTCCCACTATGGCAAACACCTCAACACCATTTTTCTTTGCTTCTTGGTAGTACGGTTCCAATTTTTCCACGTCAATGGTGTAGGTATCGGTTACAGGAACCTTGATAATACCGGCTTCGCCCAGCCCCATGATTTTGACTGCCCTGTCCACGCAGTAATGCGCTTCCTCACTGACCATGATACCCAATTTATGGGTGTGTCCATTGTTCCAAACATCAGTGTCAACCATGGCCTTTCTTGCTGATAATAGAGCTGTTAAATTAGCCAGGGTACCACCAGATGTTAGGATGCCACGCGAGTTTGTGTCATAGCCGATTCGTTCGCCCAACAAATCGCACACCATACGTTCCATGGCCGTGGGGGCCATCCCCATCTCGTACACCGCCATTCCATTGTTCAATATGGAACCGATCATTCCTGTAAGCGCACCGATGGGCGCTGGTGCAGCTACTTGATGCCCCACATATTTGGGGTTGTGCGTGTGGGTGGTGCGCTGCAGGATCTGGGGAAAGAAATCGGAAAGGTTTCCTTGTTCCAAAAAATCCTTCCATAACCCTAGCTCGTCTTCTGGATTTTTCCAATGAATAGTCTTCGGGGAGGAACCTGATAAAGTCCGCTCCAGGTGATTGGCCAAAAGATCAATAAGGGTATGTCCTTGATTTCTAAAACTTTCAGAATTGTAGACGGTATTCAGCAATTTTTCATCCATGGAATAAAGGTATACGGATTGCCAAAAGTGTCAAAATAAACCATAAAAAAACCGCCCCTTTCGAGGCGGTTCCAAATTGAGCTTTGTTTCAGCATCATTTGAATTAGTCAAAGGTATACCCATTATCCGCTGCAACCTTGTCCGCAACTAGGGTGCGGAGTGCCACGACATTGGGTTGATTTGTATATTTCGTAAAACGTTTGAGGCCCATGAGCATCATACGTTGTTCGTCGCCCTCAGCAAAAGAAACTATCGCTTCCTTTCCTTTTTTATTGATAATATCCACGGCGCGGTACAAATATAACTTGCTCATTGCAATTTGCGCCGCTTGGGAATCTTCTCCAAATCTTTTGGCGTTTTTCTCCGTGCGTAAGATAGTGGATTCTGCCAAATAAATCTGAATCAAAATATCCGCAGCCGACATCAATAACATCTGATGTTCCTCCAACGCTGGCCCATACTTTTGGACTGCGCTTCCGGCTATCATCAAAAAGACCTTTTTCAAGCGAGTCACCAAGTCTTTTTCTTCAGAAAAGAGTTCGGAGAAATCAGGAGTATCGAAAGATGGAATGCCCATCAACTCCTCACCAACAGCGGTGGCCGGCCCCAATAAATCCACATGACCTTTCATGGCTTTTTTAACCAACATGCCCACGGCCAACATTCTGTTGATCTCGTTGGTACCTTCATATATCCTGGAAATTCTGGCATCCCTCCAGGCAGATTCCATAGGAGTATCTGCGCTAAAGCCCATTCCGCCAAATATTTGAATACCTTCATCGGTAGTGTGCTGCACATGTTCCGAAACCGCCACTTTTAGGATGGAGCACTCAATGGCATATTCCTCTACCCCTTTCAGCTCGGCTTCTTGGTGTGAGTTTCCTTCGGTTTCCCTAATGGCAATTCTATCCTCAATATTTTTGGCAGCTCGGTAACAAGCTGATTCATCTGCATAGACATTGGTGGCCATATCCGCCACCTTGGCCTTGATTGCCCCGAAGTTCATAATAGGGGTTTTAAACTGGACACGTTCATTCGCATATTTTGTGGCCTCGTTCAATACCCTACGTTGTGCCTCCAAACATGCGGCAGCCAACTTGATTCGGCCTACATTTAAGGCGTTCATGGCAATTTTGAACCCATTTCCTCTTTCGGAAAGCATGTTTTCAACCGGAACCTTGGTTTCGTTGAAAAACACCTGCCGGGTAGAGGAGGAGTGAATTCCTAATTTCTTTTCCTCATCTCCCAGGGTGATTCCATTTTCTGGGTCGTTTTCGACAATGAATCCGGTGATGTTTTTATCGTCCTCAATTCTGGCGAACACAATGAACACGTTACAGAATCCCGCATTGGAAATCCACATTTTTTGTCCTGTAATGCTATAGAATTTCCCGTCTTCGGACAAAACTGCTTTGGTCTTACCCGAATTGGCATCCGAACCCGCCCCAGGTTCTGTTAGACAGTAAGCACCAAACCATTCACCTGTCGCTAACTTGGGTACATACTTTTGCTTTTGTTCCTCAGTTCCATACAAGGTGATGGGCATGGTGCCAATACCTGTATGTGCACCAAATGCTGTACTAAAGGAACCCGTTGCTCCAGAAATATAATCGCATACCAACATGGTAGAGACAAATCCCATTCCCATACCGCCGTAAGCTTCTGGAACAGCGATGCTCAACAGGCCCAATTCCCCAGCTTTCCGCATGGTTTCTTCGGTATAGGCATAGTCTTTCTGCTCAAAACGTTCCCAGTGGCCCCAGAGTTCACGATCCACGAACTCTTTCGTGCTTTCCCGCATCATTTTTTGCTCTTCGTTGAGGTCCTCAAGGGTAAATATGTCTTCGCATTTGGTTTCTTTGACCAAGAATTGCCCACCTCGGAGGATGTCTTTGTTTATTGTTTCCATTTTGATTATGATTATAGAAGATAGAAAATAGATGAAAGACTTATTTCAATCCGTTTTGAAATCCCATGGTCATTTTTTGCCATTCTTCAATTTTATCTTCAAGGATATTTAAATTTTTAGGGTTGATATAATTTCTGTGTTTTGCAATTAAAAGTTGTGTTCCGAGTTCAAAGGAAGATCCCAAAGCGACATCTATAAAGTATTTAAAAGATTTATCTGTTCTGGAGGACCCTTCGGCTATGTTGCTTGGCATTGAGATTGAGCACCTGCTAATTTGAGAACTTAGATCGTATCGTTCATGGTTGGGGAAATTGACGAGCAAATCCGAAATTTCATTGGCTATTTCCAATCCAAGCAGCCAAATCCTCAACTTTTTATAATTATGTCTTTTCATTGAAACGTCTCTTTTCTCTAATCTCTTTTCTTACGTTCTTAGGATAAAAACTCATATATCCCCGCCGCTCCTTGTCCGGTACCAACGCACATGGTCACCATGCCGTATTTTCCTTTCATGCCGCGTTTTCGCATTTCATCAAAAAGTTGAACCGATAACTTGGCCCCTGTACAGCCCAAGGGATGCCCCAAGGCGATTGCGCCGCCATTTACGTTCACAATTTCTTGATTTAGACCCAATTCGCGAATTACAGCAAGCGATTGGGATGCAAAGGCCTCATTCAACTCAATCAATTCCACATCATCCTGTTTTAAGCCGGCTTGTTTTAACGCTTTTGGAATAGCCTTTACCGGACCAATTCCCATAATTCGGGGCTCTACTCCTGCTGCCGCGTAGTTGACCAAACGGGCAACGGGCTCCAGATTCAGTTCTTTTACCATTTCCTCACTCATCACCATCACAAAGGCTGCTCCATCACTCATTTGGGATGAATTTCCTGCCGTAACACTTCCTCCGGCAGCAAAAACAGGTCGTAACTTATTAAGCGTGGGAATGTTGGTTCCTTTTCGCGGCCCTTCATCCTTACTTACCGTATAGGACTTGGTTTCCTTTTTTCCTGCTTCATTGACAAAGGTGTGTTCTACCTCTATGGGAACAATTTGATCCTGAAAACGATTTTCCTCTTGGGCTTTAAGCGCTTTCATGTGGGAGCTATACGCAAATACGTCTTGGTCTTCCCTGGATATGTTGAATTGCTTGGCCACTGCTTCGGCAGTCAATCCCATGCCCCAATAATAGTCTTCATGTCCTTCTTTGGCCGTGGCATAATCCGGAGTGGGTTTGTATCCACCCATGGGAATGTAGCTCATGCTTTCAGAACCCCCGGCAATAATACAATCTGCCATTCCAGACTGGATTTTGGCGGTGGCAATCCCTATGGTTTCCAAACCGGATGCACAATATCTGTTGACCGTAACCCCGGGTACATCATCAATGTTCAATCCCATCAAGGAAATCAAACGGGCCATGTTCAATCCTTGTTCCGCTTCTGGCATAGCGTTTCCGACAATGACGTCATCAATACGTTTTTTGTCCAGATTGGGCAGCTCTTTCATCATGTGTTCAATGGTTTCCGCTGCCAGTTCATCAGGTCTTTTAAACCTAAACAAACCTCTGGGAGCCTTTCCCACTGCTGTTCTGTATGCTTTAACTATGTATGCTGTTTTCATTTTTTATAGATATAAGATGCAAGAGCCAAGAATCAAGACCAATTGTCTTGGCTCTTTTTTCTAGATTCTAGTTTCTCAAAGGTTTCCCTGTTTTCAACATATGCTGAATACGTTCCAAAGTCTTTCTTTCGGTACAGAGGGATAGGAATGCTTCCCGCTCCAAGTCCAAAAGATATTGTTCGGTGACATAACTGGCCTCGGACAAATCCCCTCCGGCCATTACATAGGCCAATTTATCTGCAATTTTCTTGTCATGTTCAGAGATATAATGCCCGGCTTCCATGGAATCCGTTCCCACCAAGAACATACCCAGAGCCTGTTTTCCAAGTACCTTAACATCCTTGCGTTTTACGGGTTGAGTATATCCTGCTTCCGCCATTAGCTTGGCATAGGCCTTGGCTGTAGCTATTTGTCGGTCTTTATTGACAACCACTACATCTTTTCCTTTTTGCATGATTCCCAAATCGTAAGCCTCATAGGCCGAAGTGGATACTTTGGCCATTCCAATGGTGAGGAAATACTCTTGTAGCACGTTCAATTCCACATCGTTTTTACGGAAAGTGTCCGAAGCACGCAAGGCCATTTCCTTGGAACCACCTCCACCGGGGATGACCCCAACGCCAAACTCCACCAATCCAATGTAGGTCTCCGCTGCGGCTACAATCTTATCCGCGTGCAAGGAAAGCTCACATCCGCCACCCAAGCACATGCCGTGAGGGGCTGAAATAGTCGGAATTGAGGAATATCGCATCCGCATCATGGTATCCTGGAAATATTTAATGGCCATATTGAGTTCATCATACTCTTGCTCCACGGCCATCATAAAGATCATTCCAATATTGGCCCCAACCGAGAAATTGGCTGCTTGGTTTCCTACCACCAATCCTTGGAAATCCTTTTCGGCCAAATCAACCGCTTTGTTGAGTCCGGCCAAAACATCCCCGCCAATGGTATTCATCTTGGATTGGAATTCGATATTCAAGATGCCATCTCCCAAATCTTCGATGACCACCCCACTGTTCTTGAATACCTCATTGGATTTCCGGATGTTATCCAGAATTATAAAAGCATCCTGACCGGGTACTTTGGCCATTGATTTTTTAGGAATATTATAAAAATAGGTAGCACCGTCTTTTACAGCATAAAACGAGGTAACACCAGCTTCTTTCATTTCAGAAACCCAGGCTGCAGCCTCCAATCCTTCTGCTTTAATGAATTCCAGTCCTTTTTCCAACCCTACCGCATCCCAAATCTGGAAAGGCCCGTGTTCCCATCCAAATCCAGCCTTCATGGCATCGTCTATTTTATAAAGCTCATCCGAAATTTCTGGAATTCGATGCGAAACATAGGCGAACAAGGCTCCAAAACTCTTTCTGTAAAATTCCCCAGCTTTGTCCTTCCCAGAAGTAAGTACCGAAAAACGGTCTACCACCTTATCAATGGTCTTTGTCAATTCCAGGGTAGCGAACTTGGCACTTTTCTTAGCCCGATAGTCCATGGAGTCCAAATCCAAAGTGAGGATTTCACTTTTCCCCTTATCGTCCTTTACTTTTTTATAGAAGCCTTGTCCCGTTTTGCTCCCCAACCATTTGTTTTCCACCATGGTGTTGATGAAGTCAGGAAGTTGAAATAACTCGAGACGTTCATCCTCTTTGCAATTTTCATGGATGCCATTGGCCACATGTACCAAGGTGTCCAAACCAACCACATCCACCGTTCGGAAAGTTGCGGATTTAGGTCGGCCAATGACAGGTCCTGTAAGTTTATCCACTTCTTCCACGGTCATTCCTAAATCTTTAACCGCATGGAAGAGACTTTGAATGCTGAAAATTCCAATGCGATTCCCAATAAAAGCAGGAGTGTCCTTGGCTACCACTGAGGTTTTCCCGAGGAATTGCTCCCCATATCCGTTAAGGAAATCCAGCACTTCCATAGAGGTTTTTGGTCCAGGAATAATCTCAAACAGTTTAAGGTACCTGGCCGGATTGAAAAAATGGGTTCCGCAAAAATGTTTTTGGAAGTCGTCACTCCTTCCTTCACTCATAAACTTGATGGGAATACCCGAGGTATTGGATGTGATCAACGTGCCGGGCGTTCTATACTTTTCCAGGTTTTCAAACACCTGTTTTTTAATATCGAGGCGCTCCACCACTACTTCAATGATCCAATCCACGTCTGCAACCTTGGCAACATCGTCTTCCAAATTACCAGTAGCGATTCTATTGGCAAATTTTTGATGGTAAATGGGAGAGGGTTTTGATTTTAGGGCTGCGGCCAGGGAATCGTTCACCAGTCTGTTGCGCACCACCTTGTCCTCCAAGCTGAGACCCTTGGCTTTTTCCTTCTCGGTAAGTTCTCGGGGAACAATATCCAATAATAATACTTGGACCCCGATATTGGCAAAGTGACAGGCTATGCCACTGCCCATGATGCCAGAACCGATTACGGCAACTTTATTGATATGCCTTTTCATGTAAGCGTTGGAATTAATTTGTTGATTTTATATATATTTTTTTATCTACGATAAGCTTGTTGATCACTGCCGCGGTCTTAAAAAAGCTAGCCAAGTCGGCTTCGGAAACATGTTCTTTGACCACCTCGTTGAACCGAAGCACCACATCCTTGGAGTCCTTGCGTTTGTCCAGCCCCAAAGCGGTAAGGTGGATCAAAACGCCCCGCCCGTCCTTGGGGTTAGGTTTCCGTTGAATGTAACCCCGTTCCTCTATGTTTTTCAGAATTCTGGATAGGCTAGTGGCCTCCATACCCATTTTGGGCCCCAATGCGGTACTTGGGGTACCTTTTTTGGGGTCTATGCTCAGTAGGGTAAAACCTATGGCCATGGTAAGCCCGTAGTTCTTGGCCTCTTCATTGTACATCTTGCTAACTGCTTGCCAAGTGGCCCTTAAAGCATAATCAATGGTCAAATCTTTCATGGAACAGGATTGGTGTGACCAAATATACAAAAATTTATTATGCATGCATAATAAATACAATTTAGTTTGGGAGTAATTTCAAATAGGAAAGCCCATCCGTCAATTGAAAAAGGGCATCCATCAATTTGGGGGAAGTTTTTTCATTAGGAGCGAGTAAACTAGCCCCAAAATTTTAGATGATGAAAAACATATGGAATTCCATTTTAGTATTGGCCGCAACCGGTGTTTTGGTGTTGGCCTGTAGCAAGAACAAAGATGACGACACACCACCAGGGGAAGCCAATACCCTGGAAATTACCAGTTTTGCTCCCTTGACACAAGAAGTGGGCAAAACGGTGACCATTACGGGTAAAAACTTTGCCACAACTACCAGTGGGAACGTGGTGCAATTTAATGGGGTAAATGCTTCCTTAAACAGCGCCACCGCTACCCAATTGGTAGCTGTTGTGCCCAATGGAGATGTTGATGGGAAGATTAAAGTGACTGTTGGTACAGAAACGGCCACAAGTATTAAGGATTTTACTTTGGCAATTCCCGAACCCCAGGGGCCAAGTGTTTACGTGGCTGGTCGTGGATATGATAACAGCAAAGCTATTGCAATGTTTTGGAAAGATGGCCAGGTTACGTTTTTAACCGATGGTGAAAACGAAGCAGGTGCCCGTTCTATTGCCGTGAGGGAGGATGGTGTTGTTTATAATGCTGGATTTGAAAGTTTAAACAATACAAATCAGGCAAAAGTTTGGATTGATGATGATGAAATCTTATTGACTGATGGGCAAAATGAAGCCATTGCAAATTCCATTTTTCTTGCGGGAACGGATTATTATGTTACCGGATTTGAAGAGGAAGATGGCCGTTTCATAGCTAAGGTTTGGAAAAATGGTAAGGAATATGATTCATATACTTTTGATGAAACAAGCGATACATTTGGAGAGTCAATTTACGTTAGTGGAACTGATTTGTATGTAGCCGGATATCAGGTTGTAGATGGGTATGAATATGCAAGAGTGTGGAAAAACGGTGAACCTATATACCTAGAGCATATAAATAGTAACGATGCACGAGCACTTTCGGTTTATGTTGAAGGTGATGACGTTTATGTGGCTGGTCACGAATTTAATCTTGATCCGTATAATTACATCGCCAGAGCATGGGAAAATGGGGAGGTCATCCTATCCACTGATGCAGAGTACCATGCATATGCACACTCTATTATGACAGCTGATTCCGACACATACATTGCCGGAGATGAGAATAATCAGGCAGTTTTATGGGTTAACGCTGAACCAAAGATTCTTTCAGGAGGTGAAAAGGCATTCTCAGTTTACGTTTATGACAATGATGTATTTGTTGCTGGATATGGTGATTATGGCGAAGAAACGGCTGGATTTGTATGGAAGAATGATGAAGAGCCAATCGAACTACTTGGTGGGGATGGTTCAACGTATGCAAATGCTGTATATGTAAAGTAGTCACTTTTTGATTCAATGAATAGAGTAAACATTTCTTTGCGAGAGTACTCCCAATATCAATATCATAATGTCAATTTTTGAGGTAAAGAGTATTTATTCGCACACGTCCCGTGGACTTAACAATAATGAGACTGATTATTTGCTTTATGGAAAAAACAAGGAGATTTTGTTAAAGTCCATCAAGGAGTTGGAAGGTTTAGTAGATATAAATTTTGCCAAGAGGGGGTAAGTTAGAGTGATTTTAAGTTTTGTCTAGAATAACACACCCCTAGCCCCTCTCAAGGGGGGGAATCTTTTGGAGCCCTTTTAGAAAACTCCCTTCTAGAGAAGGGAAAATTTCAACTTGTTGAAATTAGGGAAGTGTTCGAAATCGGGGATGTGTCATTGTGAAAAGTATTTATTTCCGTACGTTTTGTAGATTGGATAATAAAGAGACTGAATATCTGCTTAGGGGTAAAAACAGGGAGATTTTGTTGAAGTCCATCAAGGAGTTGGAGCAAGGCAACTGCGTTCAGAACAAGTTGGAAGGTTTAGTAGATATAAATTTTGCCAAGTGAAGGTAAGTTAGAGTGATTTTAAGCTTTGTCCAGATAACACACCCCTAGCCCCTCTCAAGAGGGGAAATCTTTTGGAGCCCTTTTAGAAAACTCCCTTCTTGAGAAGGGAAAATTTCAACTTGTTGAAATTAGGGAAGTGTTCGAAATCGGGGATGTGTCATTATGAAAAGTAAAAACCCTCCGCAAAGCGGAGGGTTTCTTTTTTTGGTTGGTTCTAATACCCGTAAATACTATTATACAGGTCTAGATATTTTTCCTTGACAATTTTCCGCCGCAGTTTCATGGTTGGGGTCAGGTGGCCATCATCCACACTCCATACATCTGGGGTGAGCCTAAACTGTTTTACTTTCTCCCATTTGGCAAAGTCCTCATTGGCCAAGTCCACTTCTTCCTGGAAACGCGCAATGACCTTGTCATTTATGGTTATATCTGAGTTGGCACCCACCGTAATCTCATGGCGTTTGGCCCATTTGTGCAAAAACTCAAAATTGGGTTGAATCAGGGCAGCGGGCATTTTCTCGCCTTCGCCCACAACCATGATCTGTTCTATAAACCGGGATTGCTTAAAACGGTTCTCCAACAATTGCGGAGCCACATACTTTCCGCCAGAAGTCTTGAACATCTCCTTTTTACGGTCGGTGATGCGCAGGAAACCATCAGCATCCACCTCTCCAATATCACCGGTATGGAAGTAGCCATCTTTTAAAACCTCCGCAGTTTTTTCAGGGTCTTTGTAATACCCTTGCATCACTTGTGGCCCTTTGATGCAGATTTCGCCGTCATCGGCAATTTTTACTTCCGTTCTTGCAATAGGTCTACCTACCGTTCCAATTTTAAAACCGCTTTCCCGCATATCGTTTACAGAAACCACGGGAGAAGTCTCGGTAAGGCCATATCCTTCCATTACGCCCATTTCGGCAGCGTTGAAAATTCGCGCCAGACGGGGTTGTAAGGCAGCACTACCTGAGGCTATCAATTTTAGGTTGCCACCAAGCCCTTCTTTCCATTTGCTAAAAATTAGTTTACGGGCCAAGGCCAATTTCTTTTCGTACCACCAACCGTTTTGTCCATACGGTTCGTATTTGAGTCCCACTTCAACGGCCCAGAAGAAAAGCTTTCTTTTTATACCAGTAAGTGCCGCTCCTTTGGCTATGATCTTGTCGTATACCTTTTCCAACAGACGGGGTACGGCCGTCATTACATGTGGTTCCGTTTCCTTGAGGTTGTCACTTATGGTTTCCAAGGATTCGGCATAATGTATGGCTACACCTCTGTATTGGTACAAATAAATAAGCATTCGCTCATAGACATGGCACAGGGGCAAAAAGCTTAGGGAGCGGGTTTCGCCGTCCACAATGGGAAAACGTTTGGAACTTTCAATGGCGTTGCTTACCAGATTATCATGGGACAACATCACACCTTTGGGCCTTCCCGTGGTACCTGAGGTATAAATCAAGGTGGCCAGGTCATTGGGTGCTACCTGCGCTTTCAACTTTTCCACTTCATCCTGATTGGATGTGTCCGCACCCAGATCCAAAACTTCTTTCCAGTTTTTGCAATTGCCCAATTCGTCAAAGGAGTACACGTCCTTCAGGTTTTTGATTTTGGAAGATACCTCAAGCACCTTTTCCAGAACTTCGTTACAGGAAACAAAGCAGTATTTTGCCTCGGAGTGGTTCAGTACATATTCGTAATCCGCCGCTGAGATGGTGGGGTAGATAGGTACATTTTGCGCACCGATTTGCAATACCCCTATATCCATAATGTTCCATTCCGTTCTGTTGGTCATGGAAATCACGGCAATTTTGTCGTTTGGTTGAACCCCTAATCTCAATAAAGCTCGGCTAACGGCATTGGCCTGATCAATATAGGCCTGGGTAGAAGTAGGCACCCACTTTCCGTTGTATTTGGTAACCAGCGAATTTTCAAGGGGGAATTTTTCCAATTGGTAATATGGAAAATCAAATAATCTGGTAACTGTTTGCATAGTAAGTTTCTGTAAAGTAATTGCAAAATAGGGAAAGGATATGGTATTTTAAAATGGATTTTTGGATAATTGGACTGTTGGATTGTTGAATTGATAATTTTTGGACTTATCCATTAAGTCCTTAAGTACTTGAAGAATTGAAAGTTGTCTTCATCAGTTTTGATTCAGCCCAAATGTAATTTGAGGCCTTCATGGGAAGCTTTAAACCCCAGGACTTGGTAAAATTCCAAAGCATCTGGGCGTTTTTTATCCGTGGTGAGTTGTACTACATGAGCTCCTTTTTCCCTAGCGTGCTCAATGGCCCATTGGAACAATTTTTTGCCGATTCCCTTGCCGCGATACTCCTGATGTACGCGAACTGCCTCTATTTGGGCCCGAATCCCACCTTGATAGGTCAAATATTGAATAAAACTGAGCTGCATGGTGCCAATGGTATTGCCGGAATCGTCCTCGATTATCATCAACTCTTGGTTTGGGTCTTTATTGATATTCTCAAACGCTTTTAGATACTTTTCAGGAAGGGGTTTCCGAAAATCCTCCCGTAGCTTGCCCAATTTGTCATTGGCCAGCATTTCAACTATGACAGGAACGTCCTTAAGGGTAGCTTGGCGTATGATATTGGACACAATGGAGTTGTTTTTAACGGTTAGACACTAATTTAACGAATTACTTTTTGAGAGGTAAATAGCTGTATTGTTTGACACGAACCATACTGCCATGCCGAATCAGGTTATTCCAAGTGTCTTGTGTCTTGTGTCTATTGTCTTGTATCTTACGTCTAAAGTCTAGAGTCTATGAAGTTCCACCCATTCCCTAGCATTGATAAATGCTTGTAGCCAAGGCGAGACCTCATCATTCCTATCCTTCGGATAGTGCGCCCAGTTCCATGGAAAAGTGGAACGCTCAATATGTGGCATGGTCACCAAGTGTCTACCTGTTTTGTCGCATAGCATGGCGGTATTGAAGTCACTCCCATTAGGGTTGGCGGGATAGCCTTCATAACCATATTTGGCCACAATATCATATTGGTCTTCAGAATGTGGGAGGCTGAACTTTCCTTCGCCATGGGAAATCCATACTCCTAATGTTGATCCCGCCAGAGAGCCCAACATCACTGAGTTGTTGTCTTGAATCTTGACCGAGGTAAAATTACTTTCGTGCTTGCCCGAATCATTGTAGGTCAATCGCCCGTGCGTTTCGTGATCCGGATTGATCAAATCCAACTCCATGAACAATTGACAACCATTGCAAATCCCAATGGATAAGGTATCAGGTCTAGCAAAGAAATTGTTGATGACCTTATTGGCCTTCTCATTGTATTTGATGGCACCAGCCCATCCCTTGGCACTACCGAGTACGTCAGAATTGGAAAAACCACCTACGGCACCTAAAAACTGAATGTCTTCCAGAGTTTCTCTGCCGGAAATCAGGTCGGTCATATGCACATCTTTTACATCAAATCCGGCCAGGTACATAGCATTGGCCATTTCGCGTTCGGAGTTGCTTCCTTTTTCGCGGAGGATGGCCGCCTTTGGCTTCTCAATACTTCCCGATTTCATTGGGGCACTCGAAGCGGCGCCTTCCGGAAACTTGTAAACCAACGGCTGGTTTTTGTAGTTTTCATAGCGGTCTTTGGCCAGATTGTTTGCCGTTTGCTTGTCGTCCAGAAGATATGAAGTTTTGAACCAAGTGTCTCTTAGCGATGGAATATTCAAGCCTATTTCTATGCCGTGGTTTTTGATGGTCAGTTCCTCTTTTGAAGCAACCGAACCAATTTTGATTGCCTCAATCCCCGAATCCCTTAGCACTTCTTCCACCGAACTGTCGGCAGCTTGGAAAACAATTCCCGCATTTTCGGCGAAAAGTAATTTGATGGTATCTTCCTCACCAATTTCGGTAAGATCCAGTTGCGCTCCAAGAGCCAAATCAGCAAAACACATTTCCAAAAGCGTAGTGATCAATCCGCCAGAGGCCACATCATGACCCGCAAGAATTTTATCCTCTTTTATCAATGACTGTAGGGTGTTGAAAACCAACTTCACATAGGCTGCATCTTTTACTGAAGGAGCTTCGTCACCTATTTTATTCAGGATTTGTGCGAATGAGGAACCTCCTAGCTTGTGTCCATCTTTGGATAAGTTGATGTAATAGATATCCCCGCCATCTTTTTGCAGGACAGGTTCAACAATTTTGTTGATGTCGTTACAATTTGCGGCCGCAGAAATGATTACTGTGCCGGGTGAAATCACATCCCCATCCTTATATTTTTGCTTCATGGAAAGGGAATCTTTTCCTGTAGGAACGTTGATTCCCAGCGCAATGGAAAAATCGGAAACAGCTTTAACAGCCTCGTATAAACGAGCGTCTTCGCCTTCATTTTTACAGGGCCACATCCAATTGGCGGATAAGGAAACCGATTTAAGTCCATCCTTCAACGGTGCCCATATGATATTAGTCAAAGCTTCCGTGATACTATTATGGCTACCGGCAACGGGGTCTACCAAGCCCGAAATTGGCGAGTGTCCAATACTGGTGGCAATTCCTTCCTTGCTTTTGAAATCCAATGCCATCACCCCGCAATTATTCAATGGCAATTGTAATGGACCTGTACATTGTTGTTTGGCCACCCGACCTCCAACACAGCGATCCACTTTGTTGGTCAGCCAGTCTTTGCAGGCCACGGCCTCCAACTGAAGCAATTGTTCCAGATAATCGTGAAAATGTTCCAGGGAGTACTTGAGCTTGGGATATTCCCGAGACACCGTGCTGTCCTCCATGATGGTTTTTGGGGAACTTCCAAACATGTCGGAAAGCTCCAAATCCATGGGTTTATCCCCGGATTTATCCGAAACAAATGTAAATCGATGATCTCCTGTAACCTCGCCCACATTGTACATGGGGGAGCGCTCACGAGCCGCGATACGATCTAATAAATCCAAGTCTTTTTTACCAATGACCAATCCCATTCTTTCCTGGGATTCGTTACCGATAAGTTCTTTGGCCGATAGGGTAGGGTCCCCCACAGGAAGTTTATCGGTATTGATGGTACCTCCGGTTTCCTCAACCAATTCGGACAAACAGTTGAGATGTCCACCAGCACCATGATCATGTATGGAAACAATAGGGTTATCATGACTCTCCACCATTCCTCGAATGGCATTGGAGGCTCTTTTTTGCATTTCGGGATTGGAGCGTTGTACCGCATTCAGTTCAATGGCAGAACTAAATTCCCCAGTATCTGCACTGGATACTGCGGCACCTCCCATCCCTATACGATAATTATCTCCTCCCAGAATGACAATTCTGTCTTCCTTCTGGGGTTGATCCTTAAGGGCTTGCTCTTTTTTTCCATATCCAATTCCCCCGGCCAGCATAATAACCTTATCAAAGCCTAATTTTCGAGCTTCCTCTTGATGTTCGAAGGTAAGTACGGAACCTGCAATTAGGGGTTGTCCAAATTTGTTCCCAAAATCGGAGGCACCGTTGGAAGCCTTGATCAAAATATCCATGGGAGTCTGGTACAACCAGTCGCGTTCCACCATGCCCTTTTCCCATGGACGGCCCTGAGCGGAGTCGAATGGGTCTTCCAATCGGGAGTAAGCGGTCATGTACACTGCTGTTCCTGCCAAAGGAAGCGAGCCTTTTCCGCCTGCCAAACGGTCTCTGATTTCTCCTCCTGAACCTGTGGCTGCCCCGTTAAAAGGTTCTACCGTGGTTGGAAAATTATGGGTTTCGGCTTTCAACGATAAAACCGAATCGAACTCCGTTTCTTCATAATAGTCAGGCTTGTCGGCTGTTTTGGGAGCAAATTGCACCGCTTTGGGCCCATCGATAAAAGCTACATTGTCCTTGTAGGCTGAAACAATTCCATTCGGATTTTCCTCCGAAGTCTTTTTGATCATTTTGAACAAGGACGATGGCTTTTCTTCCCCATCTATAATAAATGTCCCGTTGAAAATTTTATGTCGGCAATGTTCAGAATTTACTTGACTGAAGCCAAATACCTCCGAATCCGTCAGCTTTCTGCCAATACGTTCCGCCAGTTCCTCCAAATAAGAGACTTCGTCATCACTCAATGCCAAACCTTCCTGCTGGTTATAGCTGGCAATATCATCAATTTCCAAAATGGGCTCGGGAACAATATCAATAGTAAAAACATCTTGGTTTAATCCCTGATACTTTTGAAAAAGCATGGGGTCATAGTCCTGATGCCCCTCTTCGGTTGCGTGAAATTCCTCAATTCTTTGAATTCCCTCTATGCCCATATTCTGGGTTATCTCTGTGGCATTGGTGCTCCAAGGGGTTATCATGGCCGCCCGAGGCCCAATAAAAAAGGCGTCAAGAGACGCCAGAGGTTTTTTTGTTGCTGCCGAAACTAGTTCGGGACAGGCGAACAACCATGTAAGTTTTTGAATGTCTTTTGGTGCAATTTCTTGAGTGGTCTGGACGGCAAAAACCTTAGTTGCCTTGTCCCCAAAGAAATGAATCATATCAGCCTAATTGTTGAACAGATTAAGAAAGTGCAAATTTACGCTTTTCTATACGATTCCATGCCAAGCTCAACAACAGTTTTCAACCTTGGATTGTTAATAGTTTTTGGAAAACCGGTTGCTATACAAACATCCCTCCAGAGGCTTCAATGCGCTGACCGTTGATCCATTTGGCCTCATCTGTACATAAAAAAGCGACCAAACCACCAATATCATGGCTTTCACCTACTCGCCCTAAGGGAGTTAGGTTGGCTATATGCTCAACCATTTGAGGCATTTCCTCAAAACGTTCCTTGTTGAAATCGGTGTTGATTGCCCCAGGAGCAACCGTGTTTGCTTTAATTTTCCTTGATCCCAACTCTTTGGCCAGATATCTGGTAAAGACTTCCACAGCCCCTTTCATTGCCGCATAGGCCGAATATCCGGGAAAAGAAAAACGAGCAAGCCCGCTTGATATATTGACAATTCCACCCCCATCCTTTAGAATGGGTAAAAGGGTCTGGGTTAAAAAATAGACCCCCTTAAAGTGGACATTAAACAACTGATCGAAATTTTTCTCAGTGGTTTCGGTAATAGATGCGTTATACCCGAATCCGGCATTATTGATTAGAAAATCAATACCGTCCGAGTTGAACTCCTTTTTAAGGGTTTGGGCCAACTGGACCTTGAAGGATTCAAAAGAAAGACTGGTGGTGTCCAGCTGCAAGGCAACACCTTGTCTGCCCATGACCTCTATCTCCCCAATGGTGGTTTCGGCAGCTGCTTTGTTTGAATGGTATGTGATGACCACATTCAAGCCTTTTTTTGCAAGTTCAATGGCCATGTCCTTACCCAGCCCTCGACTTCCGCCTGTAATCAATGCAATTTTTGTACTCATGTTTTTTGTTTTTAGTTATGAATACTGCAAAGTTCAGCGGGGATGACTTGATTATCTTGTGAGGGTCAATCCAATAATTGCAAAAATCAAACAATTTCGATTTTTCGAAACTTTAAGGGGGAGAGGTCGGTGTGTTTTTTGAAGAAGTTGGAAAAATGGGCAGTTTCCTCAAATCCGAGCGCATATGCAATCTCGGCTATATTCCAATTGCTGTGTCTTACGAGTATCTTGGCTTCTTTGATAACCCGTTCCGCAATTAAGTGGGAGGTGCTTTTCTGCTCAACCTCCTGTAATGCCCTGTTTAAGTGGTTTGTATGGATGCTGAGTTGATTGGCAAAATCAGATGGAAAACGAAGCTTCATGCGCTGCCCCGTGCTCTCTATGGGGAACTGTCTTTCCAATAATTCGGTAAAAAGGGAGGTGATTCTTTCCGAGGCGTTGGAATGGATATTGGCAATGGTATGGGCGGGCTGCAGTTTCATAGCCTCATGAATGAGTTCAAAAACTAGGTTTCTCAAGATATCATATTTGAAGGCGTAATCTGAATTCAGCTCTTCGAACATGCGTTGAAACAAGGGCGTAAACCTATCCATATCCTGATGGGTCAACTGCACCACGGGAATCCCTCCGGGCTGAAAAACTGGGTAATTCAAGAGTGCGCCAAATTGATGAAAAAAAGTTTCGGTGAATACACAAAAATACCCTGTAAGTTGCTCATCTATTTGTTCCCAGTTGTACGGTATTTGTGGGTTGGAGAATACCAGCACATGTTCATCGACCGGCACAACCTTATCAGCGTAGTGCACCTTACTTCTGCCGGATACCAGACTTATTTTGAAGTAATCCCTACGGTTAAAGGGCATAGGTTTGGGCTTGGGCCCCGCAAATTCATCCAACTTAAATACATTGAAATGCCCTATCCCTGTTTTGAGATCTTCTGGAATGCGGTTTTGACTGAAACTATAAAACTCCTCGATGGAAACACGTTTTGCCATGCTTCAAAGTTACATAAATCAAATAAATGGGATTCTTGGAATTTGAAGTCTTGGGTCTCTGGTCTCTAGTCTTCGGTCTTTGGTCTTTGGTCTCTGGTCATGGGTCTTGGGTTAACGGGCAGCGCGTTGAAGCTTGAACTTAAGTTTGATTTTTGAAGTATGGAACTTGGTATTTGGTGCTTGGTATCTGTGTTTGGGATTTCAAGTTTGGAATTTGAAAATCGAATAGCTTTTTTTCATTGTTCACTGCTCATTGTTTCCTGAGCAACGCCATATAGAAACCATCATACCCATGTTCTGATGCAAATAAATTTTGCTCCTTGACCAAGGTAAATTCTTGCCCAGGTTCAGAATCCAAGAATTTTTGTACCTGCTCCGTGTTTTCTTGTGGAAGAATAGAACAGGTGGCATATACCATTTGCCCACCTTTTTTGAGCATTTTGCTGTAGTTCTGAAGTATATCCTGCTGAACCCCCATGATACGGTCAATAAATTCAGGTTCCAACTTCCATTTGGAGTCTGGATTACGACGAATTACGCCCAAGCCTGAGCAAGGAGCATCCAGTAGAAGTCGGTCTGCACTATTGTGCAGTTTTTTGATGACCTTGGTGGAATCAATAACCCTTGTTTCCACATTGTGGACCCCATTGCGACGCGCCCGAATCTTCAGTTTTTTGAGTTTACTCTCATAAATGTCGAGGGCAATCAGCTGTCCTTTGTTTTCCATTTGTGCGGCCAAATGCAAAGTCTTCCCGCCAGCACCGGCACAGGCATCCACCACTCGTTGTCCAGGTTTTACCTCCAAAAAAGGAGCTACCAGTTGAGAAGAGGCATCCTGCACTTCAAACAAGCCATCCTTAAAGGATTCCGTGGTGAAAACATTTTTTCTTTCCTTGAGTTTTAAGGCATCGGGATAGCCCTTGATAGGTTCAGTTTCAATTTCATGTTGTTCCAAGGCAATTTGAAGCTGTTCCTTTTTTATTTTCAAGGTATTGGTTCTAAGAATGACCTCGGCCTGCTTGTTCAAGGCAGTGATTTCCTTTGTCCAAAGTTCATTTCCCAATGACTTTTCACCAAGTTCATCCATCCAATCTGGTACGGATTCTTTTATTTTTCTGATTTTGGACAGCTCATCAAACCTACCCTTGATCCGACGCTCGGGAGTACCTTCCAATTGCTTCCAATCCGGGATTCGGATGCCACGCAGCACACACCATACGGCAAACAATCGGAACAAATGTTCCCTAGAGTAAGGTTCGTGCACCTCCGATATTTCAGTATAAAGGCGTTTCCAACGTACAATATCGTAAGTGGTTTCAGCAATAAAGCCGCGATCCCGTGAACCCCATCGCTTATCATACCGCAGTACTTTCTCAATTACCTTATCGGCATATTCATTTTCGTTGAAGATCATGTTCAACGCATCAATTACGGCAAAGACCAAGTTTCGGTGTAATCGCATCCCAAAAATTAAGAAATGCAAAGGTATGGTTTCTAATAAGATTCCAATTACATTTGAACAAACACATCTGCATGAAATACTTCCCATTGCTTGCCTTATTGATTTTGATCGTTGCCTGTTCCGAAAAGGAAAAACCAAAGCATTTTTCCACGGTTCAGATAAAGACGGTTTTTGAAGACTCGGTAAGCATACGTGCTCTTGCGTTTTTGGATAGCAAAACATTGGCATTTGCGGGGAGTGGAGGCGTATATGGAACCGTGGATGTTGTCAACCACAAGGTGCGTTCCAATAGACAAACCCATGACAGCCTTTATCCTGGATTTAGGGCGGTGGGAAAGACGTCTTCGGACTTTTTCATGCTTTCGGCTGGAAATCCGGCATTACTCTACAAAACTGGAGATGCTGGAACCATGGAATTGGTGTATAAGGAAGAAGGTGAAGGTGTTTTTTATGATTCCCTGAAATTTTGGAACGATAGGGAAGGAATGGCCGTTGGCGATAGCATGCACGGATGCCTGTCTATCATCATTACCCGGGATGGGGGTAATACCTGGACTAAATTGCCTTGTTCACAGTTGCCAGAAGCCGAAGAAGGGGAAGCGGCTTTTGCAGCCAGCAACACCAATATTGCTATTGTGGGCAACAATGCTTGGATTGCGACAACGGCTGGCGCCATATATAAGTCCAAGGACAAGGGTGAAACTTGGTCAAAAACGGTAACGCCCATTGTTAAAGAGAAACCTACCGAAGGTATTTATTCCATTGATTTTTATGATGAAAACATCGGGTTTGCCATTGGAGGGGATTATACCCAGCCCCAATCCAACAAAGCCAATAAGGTGGTTACCCAAGATGGGGGTGTAACTTGGCAATTGATTGCCGATGGGGAGGAACCCAACTATAAAAGTTGTGTGCAGTATGTACCCCATTCCGATGGGGAGGGATTGGTAGCCGTAGGATTTACCGGGATTTCCTATTCCCAAGATTCAGGACAGCATTGGAAACAGCTCAGTGATGAAGGCTTTTACTCCCTTCGTTTTTTGAACGATACGGTTGCCTATGCCTCTGGAAAAAACAGGATTGCCAAATTGGTATTTCAATAAAAAAGCGACGAGAATATCGCCGCTCTTTTCTAACTACTAACCAAACCAACTTAAACGTTGACCACCACGTAATGGCGACCTGATTTTTTATACCAGACACCTCTGGATTTATATAGTTTTCTTCCGTTTACCACAACCACGGTTCGGGTTCTGGGAAGTCTTTTCACTTTGATTCCTACTGGGGCCGCACAGACCACATACCTTTTTCCCCGTGCTTTATACCACACGCCATCCGCGAAATAAAAATTGGTCTTTTTGTGCACCACTACTCGTGGTTTTTTAATGGTAGTTACCACGGTTCCGTGTTTGGGATATACGCGAACCACTGTTCTTTGGGCACTAACGGCCATTGTTCCCAAAAGGGCCACGGCGACTAGGATTGTTTTTAAAGCTTTCATAATGTAGATTTTATGGTTTCTGGTTCTTTGACTATGGAAATGGGAGATGGTTTAATTAAAAAAGGAGCCAATTGGCTCCTTTTTTATGTTTTTTATCGATTAGATCAGTGAACAAAATTTCATCGAACTCACTTTAATTCGTACCGCATTAATTTAGATCCGCTTTGTAAATGGCCCACTCCTCATAAAAGCTATCAAGAATTTCTTCACCGTGCTCTCCGCCATAGATTATGTACATTTCATCATTGAACAATGCCATTTGATGGATGGAATGGTGTACACTTGGTTTGGGTAGGTTATGTGTTAGTTCAGTAAAACTGTTATCCAATGTATTGAACACCCCAATTGTAGTTTCCTTTCCAACAACGGTTAAAACATCATCTTCCATTTCTACATTTGCTTTGAAGCCAGCCACATAAATCAAATTCTCATTTTTTTGGACAAAACTAAAACTCAATGGTTTTTCCATGTAGAGGGTTTCAATATCGGTGGGATTGTCCATGTCAATAATGTAAATGGTATTGGAGGGATTTGTATCGTAAAAATCTTGGCCTCCTCCAAACACATACATTTTATTGTTGATAATGGTACCTCTGGCACCATATCTGGTTTCTGGGAGGGTTGCGAATAAGGTAGAAGTTTGACTTTCCAAATCCCATTTGTAAATATTCTTTGCTTCCTCTATTTCGAAAATTGCACTATTGTCAATAGTTGCAGGAATAAATGCCCCGCCTATAATATATGCAGCATCGTCTTGAACCGATATCCCAAAACGGGTAAAGGCAATTTCCATTTCGTACTCCTCGGATATGATATTGTGAGGTACGGAAGTCGGGGCGCCAGAAATGTCCAATCCATAGGTATTTACATATCTAGCTCCAAATGCTATGAGTTGATTATTGACAATATGCAATTGTTTGGAAACAGCATCTTCTTCAGAATCATAATTGACATAGTCTGTCTGGGAGTTATCATTCATATTGAATTTGATTACTCGCTCAGGTCTTTTTTCGAAGTTATCAAGAACATCTTCCTTGGTAACAATAAAAAAACTATTGTCACTGTAAGATCCGATCATCCCTGGGGAACGGCCATTAATTGCCGCAGATTCAAATGTAAAAGCCTCGGAAAAATCAAGATCTTCGACTGGAGCTTTGTAGTCTACCACATCCTTGCCAGCCAAAGTAAAATTCAAAATCCCTTCAGTGGACTTTCCTGCGTTGGCACCACTTTTTGCTGTTACTGATCCTGACAATGTCGCTTCCACTGTTCCATCTTCCATTACTTTGATATCAAAATCATCGGATGCCAAATCAGAGGTGCTTTCCCCAACAAAAGAAAATGAGGAAGTCTTTGGTGACCTATAGTAGTCAAGCAATGTTCCGTCTACGGTTGATGCAGATTTGTTGACATCATGACCTCTGCGCCACTCTAGAGACCCATCCGTTCCACCTGAAAAGATGAACTCATCATCGGCCACATTAAAATTATCTGTAATATCAAGGACTTCGTCACCATTAACAAGTTTCGCTGATGCAATTCTCCATACTTTGGAGTTTCCATCATCCGTTAAAAGATCAGCGGTCTCTTTTTGCAGTTCCGAGACAGTAGGTTCAGGATTCTGTATGTTTGCAGGGTCATCCGAGCTGCAGCTCCAGAGAATCGTAGTCATGGCAATAGTAAATAATGCTTTGATTTTCATAATAAGATTTTTAAGCAGTTTTTTCAATTAACACCCTTGTAATTGTAGGGTACTGCAAATAAATCTTATTGCTCGCCAGTGATCAGGTCAGAATTGATCAATGACATGTATCAATTGACGGATGGAAGATTTCAATTGATAAATATTTGGGAAGCTCGATTGGATTAAATAGAATTCATCTATAAGCTGCATATTTAGGCACTTGACTCAAGTACGGATATTGACATGCTTAAGAGGTTACCCGCCACCCCTACGTTTTCGCATTTGTTGTAACAGTCGCTTTTTAAAATCTTCTTCGGCCTTCAGCAGTAGCAAGGTCTTTTTTGGCGAAATCACATTTTTTATCTTGGAGATGAACTCCAGTTGGGCTTCATGCTTTTCTTCTTGTACATCCAAAAACTTGGTCAATAGGGTAGAGGACTCTGCATTGGATAAATCCTGGATGAATGCTATTTGGGAGCGAAGTTCCATGCGTTCGGTTCTGCGAATACGCTCTAAAGTTTCTTCGTATTCATTGTAAATGGGCCAGAAGGATTGCGCCTCTTGGCTGGTGAGGTTCAAACGCTCCGTAATAAATGCCACTTTTAGGGTTTTGATGCGTTCACGGGCAGGACCCTGGGCATAAAACCATGAGGTTCCCATGGCAAAACTGAAAATTAGAATGAGTATTTTTTTAGTCATAATCATTGTAGTCTAGGTTTAAATCCTCAATGTCCTCCACATTTTCATCCAGATATTCCAAAATTTGCTCCTCGCCCAAATGTTGGTCCAACATATCGGACAGTTCAATTTGCTCCAGCGAAATCACCTCGGCAATTTCATAGGAAGAAAGATTGAGGTCGGTAGTATCAAAATAGGCTTCCAGTTCAGAATTTGCCAAGTCATCAAAGGTTACCGTATCGGTATGGTTTCCATTGAGTCCAAAGAACAACAGCAATACTGCGGCAACTCCAGCTATGCTGTAGTATATTTTCTTATACGGTTTAAGTTGAACAACCTTAACTTCTTTAGGTTCCAGTTGGGCCATTACTTTTGGGGTAAGGTCTTCAAAGTAGGTTTCGGGCACAGCAAAACCGTCCGACTTAGGAATTATGGAATTTTCCTCTTGGGAATCCTCCTGCTGGATTCTGTCCATAAGTCGGTCATGAAAGTTATCGAAATAACCTTCCGGAGTTTTGAATTTATTTTTTTTATCCTTTCCCATCTTTTTTGTTTGACCCCCGAACCTTAAAAAGGTTTAATCGGCTTTAAGATACGTTTCAATTTTCTTTACCGCCAAATGGTAAGAGGTTTTTAGAGCCCCTACCGAGGTTTCAAGCACTTCTGATATCTCCTCATATTTCATTTCCTGAAAATACTTCATGGTGAAAACCAACTTTTGCTTGTCAGGCAGTGTGGCCAAAGCTTTCTGAAGCTTTAATTGGATTTCATCTCCTTCAAAATACACATCGGACTGAAGGTTTTCTACCATTGCCGTTTTCAATTCTTCATCACTGATACCCGCTTTCCTGGATTTTTGTTTTAAAAAAGTCAAGGATTCGTTGGTCGCTATGCGATACATCCATGAATACAGCTTACTGTCCCCTTTAAAACCGTCTATGTTTCGATACACTTTGATAAATGTATTCTGAAGCACATCATCAGCATCATCATGATTCAGGACAATCCTTCGGATATGCCAATACAAGCGTTCCTTATAGGTGTTGACCAACACTTCAAAGGCTCTGGCTTGACTATCCTTATGTTTTAGCTCAGCGACTAAGGTTTCCTCAGCGATCAATTTTTTGTTGATTTGATGCTATGACTATGGTAAAGGTAAAAGGTTTAATTCTTTTTAGACGTGAGACGTGAGACGTGAGACGTGAGACGTGAGACATGAGATGATGAACTGTCCGGTTTTTGGATGCTTGGAATTTGGAGTTTGAGTCTTGGGGTGTTTAGTCTTTGGTCTTGGTTGTTGGAGTTTGGAATTTTGGTGCTTTGATTACCAGGTTTCGGATGTCAGAAGTCAGGTAACAGATGTTGGGATTTTGGGATTTGGAGTCTTGGCTCTTGGCTCTCAAGTCTAGGTTCTTGGAGTTTGGTGCTTTAAGATTGGAGTTTGGAATTTTGGTATTTTGAGTTTGGAATTTGAACTTGAGCTTGTACTTTAACTTTTACCCAAGCGTCTGCATTTCTACCAGTTTCTTGTATCCCTTTTGCGACTTCATCAGTTCATCATGGGTGCCTTGCTCCACAATTTTTCCTTTACTGAGGACTACGATGGAATCTGCATTTTGAATGGTGGAAAGACGGTGTGCGATGACAATGGAGGTTCGGTTTTGCATCATTTTCTCCAGCGCATCCTGAACGAGCTTCTCGCTCTCCGTGTCCAAGGCGGAAGTGGCCTCGTCCAAAATCATGATAGGAGGGTTTTTCAACACCGCTCTTGCTATGGACAACCGTTGTTTTTGGCCTCCACTTAATTTGTTTCCGCTATCCCCAATATTGGTATCATAGCCATTGGGAAGTTCCATGATAAAGTCATGGGCATTGGCCACTTTGGCAGCTTCCATAATTTCTTCATCAGTAGCGCCCTCTTTGCCCAGACCAATATTGTTTTTAACCGTATCGTTGAACAAGATGGAATCCTGGGTCACCAAGCTCATAAGTCCACGAAGGGATTTTTTGGAAATATCCTTGATGTTGATTCCATCAATGTTGATTTCGCCCTCGTTCACATCGTAAAAACGGGTGACCAAATTGGCGATGGTACTTTTCCCGCTTCCGGATTGGCCAACCAAGGCTACGGTATGCCCTTTTTTGACCTCCAGATTGAAGTTTTCCAAGACATAATCATCCTCATACTTAAAGGAAACCTCCTTGAGGGATATGCTATTGGAGAAATCTGTTTTTTCTGTGGCGTTTGGACTGTCCGCGATTGGATTTTCAGATTCCAGAACTTCCAATACCCGTTCTGCGGCGGCATTTCCTTTTCTAACGCCGTAGGAAGCCTTGCTAATGGCCTTTGCAGGGGTTAGAATATTATATGCAAGTCCCATATAGGCTATAAAAGAGGAGGGGTCCAGCGTTTTATCCACCAAGACCATCTTACCTCCAAACCATAGCAGTACGCCAATAACCAATATGCCCAAAAATTCGCCAGTTGGCGAGGCTAGGTTTTGCCTGTTCAATAGGGAGTTGGAAAACGTAAAAAAGCGGTTTGTGGATTTTTTGAAGGTATTGAAAAAACGAGATTCAGAGTTAAAGGCCTTGATGACCCGTAAACCACCCAAAGTTTCCTCCACAATGGACAAAAACTCACCTTGTTCCTTCTGTACTTTATCTGATTTTCGCTTTAGCGACTTTCCAATTCGGGAAATAATCATGCCTGCAATGGGAATAAAAACAAAAACAAAAATGGTCAGTTTGGCGCTGATGCCGAACATGATCAAAATGGTAAACAGAATGGTCAAGGGCTCCCTAACAATCAATTCCAAAATGGACAGGAAAGAGTGTTGAATCTCCAAAACATCCGAAGTGATTCTGGCTATAACATCCCCTTTGCGTTTTTCCGAAAAATAGGAGATGGGCAAATCCACAATTTTCTGGTACATTTTGTTCCGAATGTCCTTTAGCACCCCATTTCTAAGAAAGGTGATAAAAAACATGGCCAGATAATTGAAGGCGTTTTTCAAAAGAAACAATACCAGTACCAATCCAATGACCAAAATAAGTCCTTTCATATCATCATCTCCGGAATAAGCTGTGACCCGATAGTTGATGTAATCCTGGAGATAATCCTTTAAACCACCCATTCCAGTATAAACTGGCTCTACAAGCACCTTTTCGTTAGGCTTGAAAAGCACATCCAACATGGGAATCAAGGCCGCAAAGGAAAGCGCGCTAAAAAGAGCGTACAGGATATTAAAGAAAATATTGAGAAAACCGTATTTGCGATAGGGAACTGCAAAACGGAGAATCTTTTTAAAATAATTCATTCACTACAAGTTCAATTCGGAAACGATGCCCTCCAGTTTGGCATCCAACTGCGAATTTACGGATTTATAATCCGCAGCATTCTCCAATTTGGCGTTGGTGCTCATGTAAAATTTCACCTTGGGTTCGGTTCCGCTAGGTCTTGCGGCAATTCGTGTGCCATCTTCGGTTTCGTAGATCAAAACGTTCGATTTTGGCAGGTCTATGGCCTTTTCCTCTCCGGTTTGTACATTTTTGGCAGTCGAAGTATTGTAGTCCTCAATCCAAACCACCTTGGAACCTTGAACAGAATCCACTGGATTTTCTTTGAAATCAATCAACATTTGCTTGATCTCCTCAGCACCACTGATTCCTTTTTTGGTCAGGGAAATGAGTTTCTCTTTGTAGAAGCCGAACTCAACATAGCAATTGATCAGTTCTTCATAAAAAGAGCTGCCACTGGCTTTGGCATCAGAAGCTATTTCGCAAGCCAGTAGGGTAGAGGTAACTGCGTCCTTATCCCGAACAAAATCGCCAACCATATAACCAAAACTTTCTTCTCCTCCACCTATAAATTGGGAATCCGGGAAGTCCTTTATCATTTTCCCAATCCACTTAAATCCGGTCAGGGAGGTCTTGCATTCCACCCCATAGGCTTTTGCCATTTGTTGCATCATGGGTGTGGATACAATGGTGGAAGCTACAAACTCATTGCCCTGCAATCCTTTGTCCTTGAATTTGTCCAACAAAAACTTGGTCATCATGATCATGGTCTGGTTACCATTGAGCAATTCTATTTTGCCTTCCAAGTTTCTAACGGCTATTCCTAGGCGATCACTGTCAGGGTCGGTGCCCACCACCATATCGGCTCCAATTTCCTCTGCTTTTTTAATGGCCATGGCCAAAGCAGCGGGTTCTTCTGGGTTTGGAGATTCCACAGTAGGGAACGCCCCATCAGGTTTGGCCTGTTCTTCTATGATGGTGACATTGTTGTAGCCGGCTCTTTTCAACACCTCGGGAATGGCAGTAATAGAGGTACCGTGCAAAGAGGTGAACACAATCTTAAAATCATCTTTTCCCTTGGCATCAAAACTGCCGTTGCTTACCGAAGCTTTAAAGAAAGCCTCGTCCACTTCTTTATCTATAAGCTGAATAAGCCCAGCATCGGCCTCAAACTTTATATCCTCAAAAGAAAGCGAATCTATTTCAGCTATGATTTCGCCATCCTGTGGTGGTACAATTTGCCCTCCATCTGCCCAGTACACTTTGTACCCATTGTATTCAGGTGGATTGTGCGATGCAGTCAGAACAATTCCCGCTTGACAGCCCAAATGTCTTACCGCAAAAGAAAGTTCAGGCGTAGTTCGTAATTCGGAGAACAAATAAACTTGGATTCCATTGGCAGCAAAAACCTCGGATACTGTTTTGGATAAAGTGTCCGAATTATGACGGCAATCGTAGGCAATAACCACTTTGATCTCGTTGTTGCCATGAACCTTTTTTAAATAATTACTGAGCCCCTGGGTGTTTTTACCCAAGGTGTATTTGTTGATTCTGTTGGTTCCAACCCCCATGATCCCCCGCATTCCCCCGGTTCCAAATTCCAAATCCTTATAAAAACGTTCCTTTAATTCTTCGGTATCGTTTTCTATAAGGTATTGAACTTCCTTTTTGGTGTCTGCGTCAAAAAAATCGGTAAGCCAAGTCTTGGCATTTGCGGTGATGGAATCCATGAAATAATGTAATTTTCTTCGTGTTAAAAGTACAAAGAATATGAAATTGGCCTCGCTTAAATGTTAATTTTCTTGGAGATGGTATATCGGGTATCATTTTTTCTTGAGCGAACCATAATTTCACCCAAAAAACCAGCTAAAAACAACTGGGTTCCGATGACCATGGCCACCAAGGCAATATAGAACTGGGGTCGGTCGGTTATCAAACGGCCAGTGGGGTTTAAAAAGAGTTTGTCTATTCCCAAATAGATGGAAAAACCAAAACCTACTACAAACATAATTACACCCAGGGCACCAAAAAGATGCATGGGTTGTCGGCCAAATTTGGAGACGAACCAGATGGTGATCAAATCCAAAAATCCGTTTACAAAACGTTCCGCACCAAATTTGGTGCTCCCATATTTTCTGGCCTGGTGTTGAACCACCTTTTCGGTAATATTGGAAAAACCGGCATTCTTGGCAAGTACTGGAATGTACCTATGCATTTCACCAGAAACTTCAATGTTTTTAACCACATCTTTGTTGAAGGCCTTGAGTCCACAGTTAAAATCATGGAGTTTGACTCCCGAAGTTCTTCGTGCGGCCCAATTGAACAGCTTGGATGGGATGTTTTTGGTGATTACGGAATCGTAGCGTTTCTTTTTCCAGCCAGAGACAATGTGATAGTTGTCTTGCTTGATAAGGTTGTACAGTTCGGGGATTTCCTCCGGATTGTCCTGCAAATCTGCATCCATGGTAATGACAACCTCTCCTTCAGCGGCTTCAAAACCGGCGTGCAGGGCCTGGGACTTTCCGTAGTTTTTTAAAAACCGAATCCCCTTAACGTTTTCATTTTTTTCTGAAAGCTCTTGTATGGTTTTCCAAGAATCATCCATACTTCCGTCATCAATAAAAATAATCTCGTACAAAAAATGATTGGATTGCATAACTTGTACAATCCAATCATGGAGTTCTGTAAGGGATTCTTGCTCGTTAAGTAAAGGGATTACAATGGAAATCTGCATTGTTTCTTTCTGGAATTCCCTTCAAAAGTAGCATTTTTTGTGTTAGTAGGCCGGTTTGTTTTTTTTGAGAATCAAGCCTGTAATCAAACCTAATACCAATCCAATGATGCAGCTTATGATTAACCCAATAGGATATCTAATCCATCCCAATTTCTTTTGCATCTCAACACCCTGCTGCCATTGCTCCTCGGTCAGGCGGGGATTTTTTTCAAAAGCTGCGGACTTAGCTATTTCAAATGCTTTGTCCATGAAATCAGGCTCAATGAAATTGATTAAAAGGTATTGGTAAATCAAGGATAAAATAGCTGAAACCAGAGCAATGCCTACTCCCAATTTTAGGGCTTCAACAATTTTAAGATATCCTCCATTGGCCTTTTTGAAATTCATTGTTCCAACAAATATGATTATTGCTGTAATTATGGTGGAAACAACGATTACCGGAGTGCTCATTTCGTAATGAAGGTTCTGTGTGTATAACATTACACCAAATACTATGGACGCTAATCCAAGTATTATTCCATAATTGCGGGAAAACGTTCCCACTTTTGGTTGATTTTCTTCCATTTTAAAAAATTATTTAAGATTGATAGCTGTCTGTTAGTGACCTTTGTTAAGGTTTTGTTACAGTTAAAGGTAGATTTTTTCTTTTTTAATGTTTTTGGGTTGGGATTCTAAAAGAAATCATTAAATTTGCAGCTCGAAAATTCTGAGAATAAGTTTTTAAGGCGATGAGAAAAGGTATACACCCAGAAAATTATAGATTGGTAGCTTTTAAGGATATGTCCAATGACGACGTATTTATAACAAAGTCTACTGCTGATGCCAAAGAAACCATTACCGTGGACGGTGTTGAGTATCCTTTGGTAAAATTGGAAATCTCCAGAACTTCACATCCGTATTATACTGGTAAGACCAAATTGGTGGATACCGCTGGTAGAATTGACAAGTTCAAGAACAAGTACAAGAAATTCAACAAAGAAGAAAAGGCTGAGTAGTCAACTTCTTAATAAATAGATGAGGCGCCCTTGATTTTTAATCAAGGGCGTTTTTTATTTTTACAGCTAGAAACAACCAGCATGAATTATATTCTGGCCGATGGCCCAAGAAGGACCGCACTACTTCCCTTTACATTTACCAGACCCGTAGCAGAAATACGAATAGGCATATTGACCATTAGGGAAAAATGGGAAAGAAGACTCAAAACCAAACTAAGTTTTAAGACAGAGGAATATCTCTCAGAGAAGTATCCCATGGTTTCCGCAAAGGAAAACGTAGTCATAGATGGAGCCATCGTACCCGACCAAGGTCTGTCTGAAATGGTAAGTGTCCTTTCAGCAAACGAGGCCATCCAATATGGAGATAAGGTAGTGGCCTATCACACCGCCGACCCCAATTCGGAGCCGGATTTTTCCACTTACAAAATGAAAACTTATGAGGGAGAACTTATCACAGTAGATTTTACTTGGGATATTTTTTCCAAAAATGGCGAGGCTCTCCAGGCCGATTATGATTTCATCACCGAGGGAAGGAAAAGTGCCCCAATTTCGAATACCAATAAACTCATCAGTCCTGAAAACATTTTCTTGGAAGAGGGAGCGAGCGTGGAATATAGTATTCTGAATGCTTCCAATGGCCCCATATATATCGGAGCTAATGCTGAAGTGTGGGAAGGCGCACTGATTCGCGGGGGGTTGGCACTTTGCGAAAAAGCCGTGGTGAAAATGGGAGCCAAGATTTATGGACCCACAACAGTTGGTCCCCATGGAAAGGTGTGTGGCGAGATTAGCAACTCTGTAATTTTTGGATACTCCAGTAAGGGACATGAAGGGTATTTAGGGAATGCAGTGCTTGGGGAATGGTGCAATATTGGAGCCGATTCCAACAACTCCAACCTTAAGAACAACTATGCCAAAGTCCGTATGTGGAATTATGAGACGCAAAAGTTTGACCATACAGGACTTCAGTTTTGTGGATTAATGATGGGAGACCATAGTAAAACCGCAATCAATACCATGTTCAATACAGGAACCGTAATTGGCGTAAATTCCAATATCTATGTGCCTGGGTTTCCTAGGAATTTTATTCCCAGCTTTAGTTGGGGAGGAGCTTCAGGTTTCTCAACTTACATGCCCAAAAGGGCATTTGAAGCGGCCAAGGTCATGATGGCCAGGAGAGGGAGGGAATTTGATGAGGTGGAGGCCCGAATTTTAGAGCAGGTCTTTGAACTGACCAAAAAATGGCGGAATTACTAAGATAATGTCACTTCGAGCGCAGTCGAGAAGTCATTAACCTGGGTTATTCAAGTAGGTCTCGACTGCGCTCGACCTGACAAGCCAGTTAATTACTGATCATTAATGCAAAATATTGTTGAATATCAAACTCTGGCAAAGCTAATCTTCCTTTGAACGAGCAACTAGTTCGGTTTAGTTATTGTTTAATGGCATTACTTGATAAAGGAATGAGCTGGGCCATTAGATTGGGATTTTCCATGTCTTTATCCAATGGAAACATAGGCCTATTGATTCGCTGGTACCCCAAACGCTCCAAATCTTGATCTACTCCACCGGGAGTAAGGGCCATAATCCAATCCCCTCTCATATTGTAAAGTTCAGGTACCAAATACCCAATTTTCACCACTAGGATGTCTGAGTTTCTCGGATCCAATCCCAAATTGGTAAAGTCATTTTCCTTGTGGTAAGGCTTCCTTTTTTTGGTAACGATTACTGAAATACTTCCCACTTTCACTACCACTTCCGTTTCGGCATGCCTATCCCCGTGCTTGATTGCCTCTATAGTTCCTGAGAGTTCAATGGGAGGTGAAAAACGGCTGTCCACTTGGGCTCCTGCCAATGCCGTTATTTTTTCTCCCACACCCAATTCCACCGCTTTTTGCACCAGATCTGGGCCAGGAATGGAAGCATAAATCAAACTCGGGCCATTGGGGGAAGAAAATTCCGGTCTAGCCAATAACTCTCTCAAAGTCCAGGTGACATCACCGGCACCTCCTGCAGTCGGGTTATCTCCCATATCACTGATGATAAAGGGTTTCTCCTTGCTGGACAGTGCTTTTTTCAAGCTTTCTTCCAAAGTTGTGGTTGGGGCAACAAATTCAAAGGCATTTCTAGCCTCCCAAAAACTGTTGGCCAGTTGTTCAGCACCTTGAGTTACTTTGTCCCTGTCGTCCCCAGTTACCATCACCACGGCATGATTTCTAGGTTCGTCCGCCCATGCATATCCTACCCATATAGCGGCATCCACAATACCTTTCTGAGCTGCGATTGGGGCAACCTTGGCGTAAAGACTTTTTCCTGGCTCAACACGGGTACTCGTCATCTCCCCGGGTAAAAGTATAGGAACTGGAATCCAAGCTTTGTAAGCAGGCTTTCCTTGATTACCTTCCAATCTATCCAGAAGATTCACTACCGCCCTTTTTTTGGATTCCATGGCATCTTCGTGTGGCGCCATACGATAGCAGGTGATTAAATCGGTTTGTTCTGCAAGTCTTTGTGAAACATTGCCGTGCAGATCCATGCAGGTGGATATAAGCGTTTCGTATCCAACTACTTCCCGAATACGAGAAATAAGGTCCCCTTCGGGGTCATCCAAACCTTCGACACTCATAGCCCCGTGAATGTCAAAAAAGAGCCCGTCATAGGGTGCATTTTCCTTAAGCATCTCCAAAGTTTTGCCCACCAAGGATTCGTAAGTTTCCTTAGTTACGATACCGCCTGGCAATGCATGACCTTTTAGGGTTGGAAACCAATGGGCACGTTTTCTAGAGAGCGAATCTTTGGACATAAATGGATATAGGGAAAAGACATCATCTCCCGTTTTGGCATGGAAAGCATCCTCCAATGTGACTGCAGGAGAGAAGGTACTGGATTCAATAGCAATTCCTGCGATGGCTATTTTAGGGAGCGTATCTTTTGCCGTCTTCTTGTCAGAGGATTTGGTGTTGCAACCCACAAGTAAAAGAAGCATGGACAGGGTAAGGACAGTCTTGTGCATGTTCAAAAGTTATCTGTTGATTAGAATATTGCAGCTAGGTCCACGAAGTTAATGGAAAAAGAATGAAATTTTACAGGGGACAAGAACGGATAAAGAGGTTCACTTTTGCTTACTTTGCTAAAACACCTAAATCCGAATTCAAATGAAACCACTTACAAACCTTATCGTAGCAAGTTTTCTCTTGATAAGCTGCATTCCTGAAAAAAAGCATGAGGAAGATATTGTCGCAACAGTTGAAGAAGAGAAAGAAGCAATAAAATCCACATTGATATCCATGTGGGATGCCATTGAAAAAGGCGATGTTGAACGCTATGCAACCTATGTGCATCCTGATTTTACCCAATTTGGGGAAACAGATTCAATCCTCAGAGTGGGGAAGGAGACCGAAGTGAGGGGAGTGGCAGCTTGGGTAAAGGATTCAGAACGGATACATACCGAAATGGACGAACCTCAAGTGACTATTAAGGGCAATGTGGCTTGGATTACCTATTATTGGAGGGATCAGGGTATTACCAATGGAGAACCCTTTGCGTCAAGAGGGAAATCAACCCGAATTTTTGTAAAAGAACATGGGAAATGGCTATGCATTCATGGCCATTATACCCTACTATAATTATTCCGAAGCCTTTTGAAGCTGTGAGACCAACTGTTGGGCGAGCAATCTATATCCTTCGGCATTTGGGTGTAGGCCATCGGTAAATAGAGACTCGTTTAAAGTTCCGTTCTCTAATAATAGCGGGCTTCCAATATCTGCATATGGGATGTTTTCCAATTGGGCCAATTCGGCAATTTTGAGATTAATTTCCCTGACCCGAGTCTCTTTTCCCATTCTTGGCAGTATCCCAATAAGATGTAGTTGACTTTTGGGTTGACGGGTTTTTATAGCCTGTATCAAATTTCGTAATCCGGAAATAATCTCAGAATCCGTATTGAGATGGAGATTGTTGGTTCCAATCATGAGAATAATGCTTTCCGATTCGAATCCGTCCAACTCACCATGCTGTACCCGCCATAGCACATTTTCAATGCGATCCCATCCGTATCCAAAATTCCGTATACCCAGTGGTGATAATATTTCTTCCCAAGAATCCGCTCCGTTGGCAATACTGGACTTTGGTTCTCCTCCCCAAAAATTGATAATAGAATCCCCGAACAGACAGATCTTGGGAGGATTCAAAGAATTCGCCTCTAGAATTTGTTGATGTCGATTTTCCCATTGATACACCGCTATATCCCTACCTTGTGTTTTGGGGATGGTGGTGGGAATTTCCCCTTTAGGTTCATGCAGAATTTCACGAATCAGTTGCTCATAAGCATCGGCATATTGTAGCATGCCATAATCATTGGGATGAATGATATCCACAAAAGAATCAAACCCTAGGCCAATAGTGTCCTTCGCTAACAAGAAAACATCCGTATACCCCTCAGATTTTAACTGATAGAATGCCTTCTCGAGGTCTTCATTTAGAGGTATGTACCGGTCTTTGTTTTCTTGGTTGGTAAAATCATCGGCGTAACCCACATGTGCTGTCAGAATTATTGGGGTATGGGGTCTTTTCTCCTTGAGTCTTTTTACCGCATTCAATAACAGTAGTTGGGTATTATCGCGGTTTGGACTCAGGTTGGGAAGGCAATCCAGGATATAGAGTTTGGCGTCAATTTCAGTCATTAACTCAATGAGTTCGGGTTCCAGTCTGCCATTCCCCGAAAAGCCAAGATTGATGATGGATCTATCCAGTCTACGTTCCAATATATTGGTCCATGCCATTCCGGGTCGCGAGGCGCATGCTCCTTGGCAAATGGACGTACCATAGGCTACAATGGGCTTCTCTTTTCTTATCGGAAGTGGATTCAAATAGGAACCATCCTCTATTCCAATTTCCAAACTTGCTATTTCATTGTATAGCGGCAAAAAGAGCTGATACTCCCTACCGTATTGATAGTAGGCCTGAGTATCCGAATCAATGGTGAAGGTATAGTTACTTTCCTTATCCAAGGAGTAGAACCCCCAATGGCGTATCCAGTCCCCGTGAGGCGTTTTGCCGTACAAATCCAATCCGCTGACCCCTGTTGCTGGCATATGGGGTAGAGAGAGGTTTCCTTTGAGCGTGTATTTTACGTGAATGTTTTTGGCATTGCTCCAAAACCTGATGGACAAGCCGGCCGCTTGCTTCGATAAGTTCCAAACCGCTGTTCTTACGTTTTGTTCTGCACGGGCAGGAAGTCTGTGGAAGTGGGATTCCACCTCATTGGGCCAAGCTTGGCCTGAAATCACTGGGAACTCATGCTCGGCCGGATTCCACCATTCGATGTCCGTCTTTTCTTGGGCGGAAATTGGTGAAAGAAATAAGATGAATGCAAAGAGCAAAAAGTGCTTCATGAGTGCAATTTTGGAAGGTGTTTATGTGGTCAACTAAAATAGTCCAAGTTTTGGGTATTATGCAATATGGGTCTGCGGGGATTTTGTTATAGGAATCACTTATTCGTTTTCAAAAGGCCGTTCAAAATTGGAATACATCCAGAACAACCTAAGTCCCAACGAATCACTATCTTTGCAGCCCAAAATTTAAGAAGGGTCAATGCGCAAAAAAGTTGCTTTTTATACCTTGGGTTGCAAGCTTAATTTCTCCGAAACCTCTACCATAGCCAGAAGTTTTGAAAAGGAGGACTTTGACCGTGTGGACTTTGCTGAGAAGGCCGACATTTATGTGATCAACACCTGTTCTGTCACGGAAAATGCGGACAAACGCTTTAAGACCATTGTAAAACAAGCCCAAAAAAGTAATCCGGAGGCTTTTGTGGCTGCTGTGGGATGCTATGCGCAATTGAAACCTGAGCAATTGGCCGAGGTTGACGGAGTGGATTTGGTTTTGGGTGCTACGGAAAAATTTAAGATTACCGATTACCTTAACGACCTTACCAAAAATGAGCAGGGAGAAGTACACTCCTGCGAGATTGAGGAAGCTGACTTTTATGTGGGTAGTTATGCGATTGGGGATAGGACCCGGGCATTTTTAAAGGTTCAGGATGGCTGTGACTACAAGTGCACCTATTGTACCATCCCATTGGCAAGAGGGATATCCCGAAGTGATACTTTGGAAAATGTGTTGTCCAATGCTACCGAAATTGCCTCCAAAGGCATCAAGGAAATTGTGTTGACAGGCGTAAACATAGGGGATTACGGGAAGGGAGAGTTTGGCAATAAAAAGCATGAACACACTTTTTTTGATTTGGTGAAAGCGTTGGACGAAGTAGATGGCATTCACCGCCTTCGTATTTCCTCCATCGAACCCAATCTCTTGAAGAACGAAACCATCGATTTTGTATCAAAGAGCAATTCCTTTGTCCCTCACTTTCATATACCCTTGCAAAGTGGGAGTGATGAGATTCTGAAAAAGATGCGTCGTCGTTACTTATCCAATTTATATGTGGATAGGGTGCAACGAATAAAACAAGTTATGCCCCATGCTTGTATAGGAGTGGATGTGATTGTTGGCTTTCCAGGAGAAACAGAGGAACACTTCTTGGAAACCTACCACTTCTTGAATGACTTGGATATTTCCTATTTGCACGTTTTCACCTATTCCGAACGGGATAATACCCTGGCAGCTGAAATGGGGAACGCTGTCCCCAAAAATGTTAGGGCCAAGCGAAGCAAAATGCTTCGGGGGCTTTCGGCCAAAAAACGCCGGGCGTTTTATGAAAGTCAGGTGGGGAGCACTCGTACAGTCTTGTTTGAGGGCGAGAACAAATCGGGCTACATACATGGATTCACGGAAAATTATGTGAAGGTAAAGACACCTTGGAATCCCGAATTGGTAAATACGCTGCATCAAGTGGAACTGACCCAAATTGATGAAGATGGTTTGGTCAGGTTTGAGTTTGTTCCTGAAAAGATTATGGCATAAAAAAACCTCTCATAATGAGAGGTCTTCAACTCGTTTTGTGTTTCTTGGGTTAGATGCGGATTCCTACGGGAAGCATCTCTTTGTACTGTCTGTTCTTTCTTAAGAAACCTGCAATGTGCGGACTTGTGGGTACCACTCTGAGGTTCTTCTCTTGAATTTCATGCAAAACGGCCTTAATGAATGTTTCTTTAAAACCTTCTTGAGTAATTTCCTCTGGAATGACCAATTTGGTCAAAAATACTTTACGTTCTTGTGAAGAGTACTCAATTTTAGCCAAATGGCCATCAACCCTAGTTTCAAATTGGCGTAAGAAACTATTGTCATTAATTTCCATTTCTGTCATATAGTATTGTTTTAAAATTGACACAGCACATTACCAAAGCGGTAATTTAAAATCGTCCCTTTTGGTTGTTTGTTCAAAAATGAGCGGGGCCTATTGCAAAAGGGACACAAAATTAGTCAAAAATTTGTTAATTTCCTAGCCCAATTGATATTAGGGAAAAATGCCCCGTTCCAAAATCCATTTGTATTTGATGCCTGGTATGGCAGCCAATCCTTCTATTTTTGATGGGATAAAATTACCTCCAGAAACCTTCACCCTGCATAGGCTGGAATGGTTTGTTCCAGAAAAGGGAATGTCCCTAGCGAATTATGCTAAAAAAATGGTGGCCCAAGTTCCACATGAAAATCCTGTTTTGTTGGGAGTTTCCTTCGGAGGACTTTTGGTTCAGGAAATGGCCCAGCATATCAAGGTAAGAAAGACCATAGTGGTCTCTGCGGTAAAACACCAGCACGAATTGCCAAAAAAAATGCTGTTTGCTAAGTATACCAAGGCGCATAAACTATTGCCGACTGGACTGGTCAACAATGTGGAACTATTGGCTAGATATGCGTTTGGGGAACGAGCTACCAAACGGCTCGATCTTTATGAAACCTACTTGTCTGTCCGGGATAAGCGGTATATAGACTGGGCAATAGACAATATTGTCAATTGGAATCCATCGGCACCCGTTGCCAATCTTGTCCACATCCATGGAGATAAAGATGCCGTGTTTCCCATTGAAAAAATCAAGGATTGCATCACAATTAAAAACGGAACACATACCATGATAATACATCGGGCAAGATGGTTTAATGAGCATCTTCCCGCAATTATTTTAGAAGAAGGAAGTTCTATATAGTATCTTTAACCAAACAAATGAGGTAATTTATGAAGCATGTTAAAAATGTACTGGCCGTAATTGGACTAGTGGTTGTGGTAGGAAGTTTGATTTTTGCGGTACAGTCCAAACCTGAGGATTTTGTTCAAGCTAAATCCGAGGAACAAGACGTTGAAAACGACAAAAATGTAGCTGACGGATATCGGATCAGTGCCATTGAAATTCCGGAAGATTTGAATTTTGCTGGGGAGGCAGTTCCTTTGGATGATCCCGAAGTCATGGAACGGGTGGACCGTGAGTTTTTGGTAAACACCTATTGGCAATCCAATGCCTTATTGTTGATGAAAAGGGCGAATAAGTATTTTCCCATCATAGAACCCATTTTGGCCAAAAATGGAATTCCGGACGATTTCAAATATTTGGCGGTTGCGGAAAGTGCGCTGATAGATGTGGCCTCACCCAAAGGAGCGGCGGGCATGTGGCATTTTATGAGAAATACTGGACGGGAATATGGGTTGGAGGTAAACTCCAATGTAGATGAGCGCTATCATATTGAGAAATCTACCCAAGCGGCTTGTGAGTACATCAACAAATGGAAAAAACGTTTTGGTACCTGGACTTTGACTGCAGCCTCATACAATGCTGGCCCTGGTGGAGTGCAGAAGTATATGAATATTCAAAAAGTGGACAATTACTATGATCTTCTGTTGGGGCAGGAGACTGGACGGTACGTGTTCCGAATTTTGGCCCTCAAGGAGATTCTTTCCAATCCAGACAAGTACGGTTTTGAAGTAGAGCAGGAAGATTTTTATAAAACGGTACCGACATTTTCGGTGCAGGTAGATACTGCGGTGACCAGCTGGGCAGATTTTGCCAAGCTCTATGAAATCAACTACAAAATATTGAAAAGGCATAACCCATGGTTGCGCGAACCGCATTTGAACAATGCTTCGCGCAAAAAGTATGTGATCGAGATTCCGAATAAGGGATATTACCGAAATATTAGTGCAGGGGAATAAATTCCTAAAGCTCAAATTTCAAGCACCACATTCCAAAGATGGAAGAGGGGTATTTGGAATTTGAAGTTTGTGATTTGGAATTTACAACTAGATTTTCTTCATCTGTTGCTGCATCATCTTGATCTGCTCCGTAAGCATATTGTTCTTGTCCAATTTCTTGGCTTCTTGCAACAACTGTGTAGCTTCCCGCTTTCTGCGCTTTTGCATGGAAATCCCGGCAAGACTTAACTTGGCCATGGCAACATCATAATCCATGGTCAAACCCAGTTTTAGGGCTTTTTTGAAATACTTTTCTGCCTGTGTCAAGTTCTTTTGGGAATAAATAATACCGTGCAGGTAGTTGTAGTAGCCTTGTTGCTTTTTGATCAAAGCTGCCTCTGGATTCTTGATTTTGCCCAACCATTTTTGTGTGCCTTCCATGTCTTGTTTTCGCATCCGAAGAAAAGCCATAAGGATGAATTCATTTCTGAAATACAGAAAAATAAACACCAATGAAAGTAGAATAAGGGAAATGCCGTTGCCAATGTAGCCCTCGGCAAACTGGTATCCTGAGTAGCCTACTATTAAGGCAGCAATGACTAATTTTATATTTTTATGGAACATATTTTGTTCGGATTTTAAGTCGGTTTCAAGAGGAGGCAAAAGTACTAAAAACTAATTTAAATATTTTCTTTTTGCATTTGCCAAAATAAAAACTCTTCGTATATTTGCGCCCAGAATTTTTAGGGTAGTTTTATCTCCCAGCAACAAAATCCATTAAAAGAGTTCCGAAATGAAAAGAACGTATCAGCCGTCAAAGAGGAAGAGAAGAAACAAACATGGTTTTAGAGAACGCATGGCGACTGCCAATGGTAGAAAAGTTCTTGCAAGAAGGAGAGCTAAGGGAAGAAAGAAATTATCTGTTTCATCTGAGCCAAGACATAAAAAATAATGACTATATTTTAGTTTTAAATTAAAGGTGTTACTTTCCAAGTAGCACCTTTTTTTTGGACTATCAATAAAGAAAACGAGTAACACCCTATACAATGCCTAAAAGAAAAGATTTAAAATCCATTTTGATTATTGGTTCTGGCCCTATCATCATTGGCCAGGCATGTGAGTTTGATTATTCCGGTTCCCAATCTTTACGATCGCTTCGCGAGGATGGTATAGAAACCATCTTGATCAATAGCAATCCGGCTACGATCATGACGGATCCTGCCATGGCGGATCATGTATACCTGAAACCCTTGAATACCAAATCAATTATTGAGATTTTAAAAAAGCACCCCAATATTGATGCGGTACTACCCACCATGGGAGGACAAACGGCTTTGAATCTGTGTATTGAAGCAGATGAGAAGGGTATTTGGGAAGATTTTGGAGTGGAAATCATAGGTGTGGATATCGACGCCATCAATATCACTGAAGATCGTGAGAAGTTTAGGGAATTGATGCTTAAAATTGGGATTGGCATGCCACCCCAGGCCGCCGCAACCTCTTTCCTTAAAGGAAAGGAAATAGCGCAAGAATTTGGTTTTCCCTTAGTGATCAGGGCATCATTTACTTTGGGTGGAGCAGGGGCGTCCATTGTGTACGACCCAGAAAATTTTGATAAACAATTGAGCCATGCACTTGAGGTATCGCCCATCCACGAAGTGATGATTGACAAGGCCTTGATGGGCTGGAAGGAATACGAATTGGAGTTGCTTCGGGATAAAAATGACAATGTCGTCATCATTTGTACCATTGAAAATATGGATCCCATGGGCATTCACACGGGGGACTCCATCACTGTGGCTCCCGCAATGACTTTATCTGATAGGACATTCCAACGTATGCGCGATATGGCCATCCATATGATGCGAAGCATTGGGGATTTTGCAGGGGGATGTAATGTTCAATTTGCGGTGAGCCCGGATGAAAAAGAGGATATTATAGCCATTGAGATCAACCCTAGGGTATCCCGTTCTTCGGCCTTGGCATCAAAGGCCACTGGATATCCTATTGCGAAAATTGCCACCAAACTGGCCATTGGTTACAGTTTGGACGAACTGGACAATCAAATTACCAAATCCACCTCGGCATTGTTTGAGCCCACTTTGGACTACGTTATCGTAAAAATCCCAAGATGGAACTTTGACAAATTTGAAGGTTCTGATCGGACTTTGGGGCTTCAGATGAAGTCCGTTGGGGAGGTCATGGGTATTGGTAGATCGTTCCAAGAAGCCTTACACAAGGCCACACAATCACTTGAAATCAAACGAAATGGTCTTGGCGCAGATGGTAAAGGTTATAAGGACTACGACAAAATTATCCAAAAACTGAAAGTACCCAGTTGGGATCGGGTCTTCGTACTCTATGATGCTATCCAATTAGGGATTCCATTAAAGACTATCCATGATATCACCAAGATAGATATGTGGTTCCTTAAGCAGTATGAAGAACTTCATTATCTGGAAATGGAGATATCAAAATATACGGTGGAGAGCCTTCCCAAATCCCTGTTGTTGGAGGCCAAACAAAAAGGTTTTGCAGATCGTCAGATAGCCCATATGTTGGATTGCTACGAGAGTGAAGTCCATAAAAAGAGGATGGCCCTGAAGATCAATAGGGTCTATAAATTGGTGGATACCTGTGCGGCAGAGTTCAAGGCCATGACCCCATATTATTACTCCACCTTTGAGGAAGAAATTGAAACAGCTGATGGTACGCGTTTTGTGGCCAACGATAGCGAGGTCACCGATAGAAGAAAGATTGTGGTCTTAGGTTCTGGGCCCAATAGGATAGGGCAGGGGATAGAATTTGACTACTGCTGTGTGCACGGGGTTTTGGCGGCAGCTGAATGTGATTATGAAACCATCATGATCAACTGTAACCCAGAGACGGTATCCACGGACTTTGATACTGCGGACAAGCTCTATTTTGAACCCGTTTTCTGGGAGCATATCTATGATATCATTCTTCATGAAAAACCAGAGGGAGTCATCGTGCAACTTGGCGGACAAACAGCATTGAAGCTGGCCGAAAAGTTGGATCGCTATGGTATCAACATCATCGGGACCAGTTTTAAATCCTTGGATTTGGCAGAAGATAGGGGTAGTTTTTCTACTTTATTGAAGGAAAATGACATTCCTTACCCTCGATTTGGTGTTGCGGAAACCGCCGATGAAGCCTTGGAACTAGCAGATGAATTGAACTTCCCACTTTTGGTACGTCCGTCTTATGTTTTGGGTGGACAGGGAATGAAGATTGTGATCAATAAGGAAGAGTTGGAAGCGCATGTGGTGGATTTGCTCCGCAGCATTCCCAACAATAAACTTTTATTGGATCATTATTTGGATGGAGCCATTGAAGCTGAAGCAGATGCCATTTGTGATGGAGAAGAAGTTTATATCATCGGGATTATGGAGCATATAGAGCCCTGTGGTATCCATTCTGGGGATTCCAATGCCACCTTGCCTCCTTTTAATCTTGGGGAATTTGTCATGCAACAAATAAAGGATCACACCAAGAAGATAGCCTTGGCCCTTAAAACGGTAGGACTGATCAATATCCAATTTGCCATTAAGGACGATATCGTTTACATCATTGAAGCAAATCCGAGAGCATCCCGTACCGTTCCATTTATTGCAAAAGCTTACGGAGAACCGTATGTGAACTATGCCACCAAGGTAATGTTGGGGGAAAATAAGGTAAAAGACTTTGATTTCAAGCCCCATTTGGACGGCTATGCGATAAAACAACCGGTGTTTTCGTTCAACAAGTTCCCTAACGTGAATAAGAATCTGGGCCCAGAGATGAAAAGTACAGGAGAGAGCATCCTCTTTATAGATAGTCTAAAAGATGATGATTTCTACAACCTGTACTCCCGAAGAAAGATGTACCTCAGCAAATAGAGATTCAGCTAATTCGCGGTATCCACATACCCATAGTGGCCGCAAAAGTTCCCAAAGCTGTTATAAGAGTCAAGATTATCATGCCAATGGACATGGCAATCTTGGCTCCTTGGGACTTGTTCTTTTGTGCCAAAAAATAAAGTTCCAACACCGCCAAAGGGAGCAAATATTGGGCAAAACCTAGGAAGACAAGGAACGGCCCACGGAAGGTTTCAGGGTCAAATCCTACAGGTCTTCCGTGAACGAATAGCCAAAACATTAAGCCTATTCTAAAGAACCATACCCCAGCCATGGTTAGGAACAGTCTTAGAGCCCATTTTCGGTGTACTATAAAATTTCGTTTTATGGCTGTTCTTAGGGCCATCAGGGCAAAGGTTAAGATAAGCACCCCATTTAGGCTTACGCTTACATCCCCAACCAAACCACTAATGGTACCCTTGGTGATAACCATGTAAATTCCACTTAAACTGATTAAAAAGGCAGCCCCAATGTAAAATCGTCCGTTCCAACGATGAAAGCGCGGAAAGTAATTCCTAAGTTTTGGAATGAACTGCATGGGGCCGCCGGCCATTACAATGACGGCAAAAAGCAAGTGGATGGCCACGGCCATATTGCCCATGGTCTCACCTTCCACATAACCGTGGGGCAAAACCCTATTCCACCTCATAAAATCTCCGTCCATAGCGGCTCCCCCGTAGAACAAGGCTACGTAAAAGGCAAATATCCATTGGCCTAACACAGCGACCGTAAACCAAATTTCAATGGATTTATCCAAAAATCTTTTAGGCCATATTTTGGTTGGCCTACCGGCGGTAAGCGTATCTGTTTTAAATGTCATGATTGTTCGTTTTGTTGATTAATACATTGATGAAACTAGCTGTTCTGAATGGCAGAATCAGAAAACCCCTTGGCAATTAACCATCCCATAAAGACAATCATAAAAATGCCATTCTGGGAATAGAAATGGAAGCTGATATCCAAATCAAAGATGTTGACCCAAGAGGCCATAAATACCAGGCTAATAGCTATCATGCCCCATAACGCCAATAATTTGGGAACCAATTTGGTTCGAAATAGAAAATAGTAGAATACAAAGGCAGCCATGGCATAGGTAATTAGTGCCATAAAATGCGACCAGAAGTAGTCCTCAATTTTTAGCAAGCCAAGGGTCCGTAGTATGTCCAGATTGGCAGCCCCAGGCTTCACAAATTCTCCACTCAACGAAATCAGCGATAAATGACTGATGTTGCTGTAGATTATGATGCCCAAATTAATCACCCAAAGTCCAAAAAATGCAAGGGCAAGCCCCAAGCTATATGCTTTGATTTTGGGAAAAAGATAAATGGAAATAAAAAGCCATAAGCCACTGGCAGTGATGTCCAGCACCATTCCCAAGCGCATGCCCAATGCATTTTGATGGATGTACTCCAGAAAATTTAGGTCTTGGCCCATAGAGGTTGAAAGCCCTCTCAGATTCAATGAAGGTATACCCACCGCCATAATCAGGAGCAACAAGGCCCCTACAATTCTACCTGTTTTTTGATTTGTTTTCATGATGGTTCTTTTTTTTGCTGTCTTCCAACAGCAGGTTGATGAATAAACTCTAGTGCTTGTAGATTTTTCGTCTGATTTGCTCAAATTGGTTCAAATACCCCATTTGGCTAAACCCTTTGTTTAGGTTGTCAGATAAGAGTCCAAGTGCATATGCCGTTTGCTGATAGGCCAACTCCACTTTCTTTTGCGTATGATACCTATGTAGCGCATAGCTGCAAAGAATCAAAGCGGTGAGCCCTATGCCCAGGAACAGGAAATGACGTTCGGTTCCTATTTTTTGTGATTTCATGATTTTTCGTTTTTTACCTGCCCGCGAGCCTATAGTGCATAAACCAACAGGCAGAATGATGAATGGTCTACGGTATTTGCAGTACTTATACCGGCTAAACCCTGAGTTTAAAAAAGGGCTTGATGAAAGCCTTAAACAAATATCCCCATGGAATAACCAACGTGTCAATGATTACCGCGGTCACGCATACCCAAAAGAAGGATTCTGCATTGGGAGTGATTGTCCCAGCATGTTTCATGGGAAGGTAAACTGTCAATGCCCAAATGGATTTGTAGGCCAGTTGCAGCAAGATCAATGGAAGCATTTTTAAGGGGTATCTTATGCCAATTCCCATGAGAGTAGCATAAGCTGCCCAAAAACTAAAGGTCACTCCCGTAATATAGTCCAGGGGCTCTGGGGGAAAGAGCAAATAGTCCCAAGCTTCAAAGGCCAGGCCAATAAATGTGAGAAAATAGAGGGCGCGCATAAGCCAAATACGCCATTTTGGCGGATATGGAACACCCTCTTGGTCATGTGTTGTTGTATGTGATTTCATAACTGTTCGTTTTTTGATTGATTGACCCTTCGACTTCCTGCCTGTCTGTAGGCAGGCGCTCAGGGCAGATTGATGATTGATGAATAATAAAAGCTGATTGTTCGTTTTTTGATGGTATTTACTTGTTCTTTTCTTCCATAAAATTCAGTTGGTTAATTTTTCCATTTAGTTGCACACTGCCCGTTGAGGTGTTGTTGTAATTCAATTGTTCATAGGAAAGTTCAAGTTTTCCAGAGCTTTTATCGCTGAACTTCAAATCCAGATTAGCTCCTGACAGGGTCCCGACGGACTCAACTGATGCCTCAGAGCTAAAATGCAGCCCGAGATATTCTGGATTCGAAATACGAAGGACAATACTGTCTTTCTTTTTTAAGGATGAGGCCACAGTGATGTCCAAGGTGTCGTTAACTATTAGGGTGCGAATGGAATCGATAATATAATCCGGGGCATTCACCTGAATGACCGTTGTATCTTGTTGTTCCATAAGAATTTTCAATCTTCCGTTCGCTTTGATAGCTATAAAATGGCCAAGCTGCCTATTTTGCGTTAGCATTTGTACAGGTTTCATAAGGGCTTTCCCCTCCTTCACATAGCTATGCACGGATAGCTGAAAAATGAACGAAAATAGCAGGATAGCAATCAGCGCTCCCCATAAAATAAGACTACTTTTCTTCATTTTTGTGTTGGTTGTAAGCGTTGTTCAATTCTTCAATTCCAATGTCCAATAGACTCATTTGCTTGAATAAGCTAGGAAGGTTTTGTTCCAAAAACTCCTTGCGTTTAATATCCGAAACCGTGGTAAATCCATTGTCAGATACGAAGTATCCAATACCTCTTTTGTTATAGATCACCTCCAAATCCTGTAGGTGGTTAAAAGCCCTTATGGCGGTATTGGGATTAACCTCCACCATCATGGCCACCTCCCTTACAGAAGGGATTCTGCTTCCTTCTTGCCACTGTTTGCTCAATATGTTTTCATAGAAGAAATCCACTATCTGTAAATAAATGGGTTTACTGTTGTCAAAATCCATCCTACACCTCCTTTTCCCTCATTTTAAAATATGCTGCCACAAGCATCAGCGGGCCAAATATGAAACCGTAGAACCATCGTCCTATAATGGAAAAATCCATACCGGCCTTGTTGAATGCCATTGAACCTAGCCCATCTTCGTCAAAAACACCAAGTCTATGGTTGAACATGGCGTACAATAGAAAATTGAAAAGAAAGAAGCCAAGAACCACGATTCCAACAGCCAACAAGGTTTTCCCAATCTTGTTTCTGGAAAAACTAAGGGCGCCCACCATGGCCACAGGTTGAACAAACATATAGGTGCCAACAATTGTTAAATAGGATTCTGAGAATAGGGTAAGCAGGCTAAAGTTGGCTCCAAAAAGAACGATTCCCGCCGCCATGGCTACCGTACCGACCAGCAAGGCCAAAACGGATAACACCACGGTGTAAATCAGGGTAACCGTCAGCCATTTGGCCACAAGTCGTTCTAGAGTGGAAACGGGAAGGGTCAGATACAATACGTTGGTTTTTGGGTTGCCGAACTCGCGAAATAATGCAAAGGTGAACAGTATTCCCATTGGGATATAGATGATCCCGAAAATTCCATAAAACTCTTCCAAATCTAATTTTTGGTCCCAGACCATGTTCAACAGGCAGAATATGAAAACCAGGATAATGGCTACCAAAAATCCGGTCAGAAAGGTACCTCGTAGCAAGACCAAGTCCCGCTTGATGAACTGTAATACACGCTGAAAACTAAACCCCTGCTCCATGATCCTTGTTTTGCATGATTTGATTTATTCTAACGGGCTCATTCAAAACCCCATTAAATAGAAGTTCCAGGTCCACTTCAGTTTCTTCCTTGTCCATTCTAGCATGTACGGATCGTCCGCCAAATGCACCTTCAGAGTAAATGAGTCCGGTTTGCTCTGTGCTGGATGCTCTGCCAAACCATAGCATTTTGGTCACCTGATCTAGGGATTGGTCAAAAATGACCTGGGCATTGTCCAAGATGATTACATGATTGATAAGGCTATGGAGGTCTCTAACTTGATGGGTTGAGATCACTATACATTTCCCGGAATCAACACTGGCCGCCATTACCTTTCTAAACTGACTCTTGGACGGAATGTCCAAACCATTGGTGGGTTCGTCCATGAGCAATAATTGCGTGTTTACTGCAATACCAAATGCTATCAGCACTTTCTTTTTTTGCCCAAAAGAAAGGTTGGAAATGATTTGTTGCGGTTTTAAATGGAATTCCTCCAAAAGATGGTAAAACTGTTCTTTGGAAAAATTGGGATAGAAAACAGAGTTGATGTGTTCAAATGCCTTTATGGAGATGCGGGGCAATTCAAATTCCTCCGGGATTAAAAAAATACCCTGAAAGGTTTGTGGTTCCCTTTGCTGGGTTGACTGCCCGTTAAAAGTGCAACTACCGGATTTTGGAAACAACAACCCACCCATAATCTTGATCAAGGTACTTTTTCCTTCCCCATTCTTACCAAACAAGCCATAAATGTTGCCTGGCTTAAGTTCCAGATTAACGGACTTAAGGACCGAAGGACTGGTTGGATAATTGAAATAAAGCTTGTTTGCCGCTAACATTTGTAGTGTATTAGATAACTAGAACACTGCAAAGGTAAAATATTTTTTTAATTCTCCAAATTTTTTGAAAAGTAGGGGAGGGTTAACGACTTGTATACCACTGGATCATATAAAGAAAAGAGCCGTGATTCACGGCTCTTATGGTATTAGTTATTTGGAAGAGACAAATTCGGACAAGCGGTCAAACACGGAGCCCCAACCATTATAGAAGCCCATTTCTTCCTGCTGTTTGCAATACTCCTCTGTCTCATGCACGCAATTAAACATAAAATGGGTTTTATCCCCATCAGCCTTAAAAATGGCTTGGATCTCCACACCTTCGGTCATAGGTTTGAAGTTGGCTGAGGAAACGATTCTTTCCTTTGGAACAATATCCACGTAGACGCCATCAGCAATAAATTCACTGCCATCTGGCATGGTCATGGTGTATTTCCATTGGCCTCCCACGGTAAAATCATGCTCCAATACTTTGGTTTCCATTCCCTTGGGCCCCCACCATTGGGCAATGTGTTCTGGTTGTGTCCAGGCTTCCCAAACAAGATCAAGAGGCGCGTTAAAGGTTCGTTCAAGGGTCAAGGTTCTGTTTTTTGGATTATTCATGCGTGTTGTTTTTGTTTTGTAATTGATTCAAATAGTTTTCAAAAGAGTCCAGTTTTTCTTCCCACAGATCTCGGTACTGGTCAATCCATAGAAATGCCGGGATTAGGTTTTTAGGTTGAATAAGGCAATGCCGTTCACGTCCTTTTTGACTAAAGGTGATGATGCCACATTCTTCCAAAATCTTTAGATGTTTGGATATGGCCGGTCTGCTCACTTCAAATTGCTCCGCCACCTCATTTACGGTCATAGCCTGTTCCGACAACAGCTTGATGATGTCGCGCCGAACGGGATCAGCAATGGCTTGGAATACATCTCTTCTCATTTATAAGTAACCGTTTGGTTACAAATATATATGTAATCATTCGGTTACGCAAATTTGAAAAGGAATTTTTTGGACTATTCCTGCTTTTCTTGTTGGTTAAGGCTTAGATTTTTAGACAGTTTGTGCATCATCAATGCGATTCTGTCCGCTTGGGTATCTTCCTTTTTTGCAGCATAGATCCAATCCATGTAGGCTTTTTGCTGCCCTTGGGTAAGGGATTGAAACATAGATAGGAGGGATGCTGGTTCTTGACGAAAACATTCCATGATATCTTTGGGAATTTGCATTGGATCCACGTCCAGAAACAAAACCACTTGAACGTAGTCCCCTGGCCATTTCTCAATTTTCTTTCGGATGGCTGCCTTTACCGGCAAAAACATATGGCCATCATTGAGTGGCATAATATGGTACTGTTGAATGGGAAATCCGTCTATGCTTCCCTTTACCTTGACCCACCCAAACGCATTGGATTTACCCTTGATTCTTCCAGGAATGCTCGCATAAGTCCATCCACCTTTGCCCGGGGTTTTTTGAAGGAGGAATTCGCCTTTTATTATGGGTTCTTTCATTTTTATTTTGATTAAAACTCGTCAGTTTGAGTGATTTTTTCAGCTGTGGGCTGAAAAAATAGTATCGAAAACAAGGGTTTTAGTGGTTAATCCCTCGTTCTCGATACTTTCTTATTGGAAAACCCGAACTGACCTATTATATCAATTCATACGTTCAAATTGCACAACGGTCAAAACTAATAACTGGCATACATTTGATAGTGCAAAACACCTTGATCCGGTTGGGAAGTATCAGCTTCTTCCATCAGGCTGAAATAATTGGTGCAAGCCTCACTGCCTTTGATTTTGCCCATAACATCCCGTGCCGCATCCATACTTTCCCATAGAATGGTGTCGATGAAGTTCCGATCAGATTGAACCAAGAGTTCTCTTCGGATATATCCGTTTTGCTTTTCCAAGAAATCTGTTTGCAAAGCTTTGGAGGCTTCCAACAGTTGTTGCTCCGTGATGCCCTCTTTGATCGTGAATGGGGCCCACTCTAAAATTTGATGATTGTTCATTTTTTGTGTTGTTTTTCATTTAATGATAAAACTAAGCCTGGAGAGTGTCAAGGGCATGTCAGTAGGGTTCAAGAATATTTTTCACCCCTTTGCTTATAGTGGTCCTGTAGGTTGAACGTAATGGCTTTCCCAGATTTTATATCTGTAGGTTTTAATTCCAAAATCCTGTCCAAACGAAAGTCCCTGTAATCTTCCCTGAACCTGCAATAGGCCACCATGACCCATCTATTTTCTGTAAAGTATAAACCCAGGGGGTCTACCTTACGTTGGGTCGTAACACCTTGTGGGTTTCGGTAGGTAATATCTATGACCTCAAAAGCGGTGATGGCTTTCTGCACCTCGGCCAAATAGGATGAGTTTTCTTCTGTATTGAATTGACGGGCAGGACTTATTCTGCTTTCCAGTAAGGCTACCTTATCCTTTTCTGAGGTACGGAGTACCGCCTTGATTTTGGTTAGGGCCGAACGATAGTTCTTTACCAAGGAAGTCTCCATGTTCTGCAATACAAACTTTTCAGCGGTCACCAGTGCATTGGCTTCGTCCTCAGCGAAAGATACCGGGGGCAGTCGGTATCCATCCACCATGAAATATCCGATACCTGCTTCTGAACCAATGGGCACTCCAGCTTCCTGTAAAGTTTTTACATCCCTGTACACGGTTCTTAGACTAATGTCAAATTCGTCCGCAATCTCTTGGGCGGTTAGGGTGCTTTTGGACTGTAACTTAATTAAAATGGAAGTAATTCGGGTAAGCCTGTTCATAATTTTGATGATGATTATTACTACGATAATGAGGATACAATTTACATTAAAAGCGGCATGGGTTAGCTTCCAAGCCGCTTTAAATTTGTAAAATTCCACCCGCGGCGCTAAGCAATTATTTTGGAACTGGCATATGTGTGCTTATGGCAATCCGGTTCCAAACATTAATGGTGGCAATAGCCATAATGAGCTGTGAAAAGTAATGCGGGTCAAAGAACTTCACAGCCTTTTGATAGGTTTCAGGGGTTAGTCCTTTTTCATGGATTTTGGTTACCTCCTCCGTCATTTGCAAGATTACTTTTTCCTCTTCGGAGAAAACATCAATATCCTGCCATGCATCCAAAAGAAACAAGCGCTCTTGGGTTTCGCCAAGCTTTAATGCTTCCTTGGTATGCATGTCAATACAAAAAGCACATCCGTTGATTTGGGATGCCCTGATCTTGATCAGTTTATAATGTGATTTTTTTAGTTCGGATTGTGCCAAATATCCTTCCAGACCAAAGACGGCTTGATACGCTTTGGGTTCCGTTTCCCCAATTTGAATTCTGGTTTCCATGTTCGTTGTTTTTTGAATTTGGAACGAAGGTATTACAGGGAAAATCCAAATAACTTAAACGGGTTTAAGAACGTCTTTTGGCTCGGATTTCGCTCACGTATTCTGGAGTAAGCCCTAAAAAAGAAGCAATTAAATACTGGGGAACCCGTTGTGCAAAATCTGGAAACTGTTCCGTAAAATGAAAGTAAATGTCTTCCTTGGAATAGTCCTGTAGGTATCTCATTTTATTCAAGGAAGCCCCATAGCCAATTTGATAGATTGTCCTAAAGTACTTTTCCATTTGTGGAAATTGCTCCAGCAGCGTGTCGTACTGGTCACGGCTTATGGACAGAAACGTGGTCTTTTCCACCGCTTGGATGGCATAATTGGAACTGGACTTGTTGCCAAACGAAAGGAAATCTGTTAACCACCAATTTTCTATTCCAAATTGGATGGTACGTTCCACTCCTTTCTCCGTTGGAAAAAACATGTTTAGGCAGCCCTGCAGTACAAAATGGGTATGGGTGCACGGGGTATTGGCTTTCATGACCATTTCCTTTTTACGGACCGAACGAAGCTCAAAAAACCGCATAATTTCCTCAAACTCTACAAGGGAAACCGTTGCATATTGATTGATATGTTCAAAAAATTGTTTGGACATGGGTTGCAGATATACAAGAGTTGGTTTACACTTCTGGACCATTTCAAAGATAAATCCATTACCTCAATTTTGGGATAGTCCATTTATTTTTTTAAGGGCGAATTTTGGAAAGCATCTGGAGAGGACATATAACAATTTTACCTTTCCAATTCTGATTTCAACCTTCCCTTTTTGCAGTTCTCTTATCATTTCTTGTACCGCTTTTTCTGGAGAAATGGCAATTCTTGGAGGATTCCCGGCATGCCATGGTGTTTTTACGGCTGGAAAGAGTACTTCAACTACTTTAACGCCAGTGGGTTGCAGTTGCATGCGCAGAACCTTGGTGAATGAATGTAATGCTGCCTTGGTAGCGTTATAAAAAGGATAATCCGCTCTGGGTGTATATACCAGTCCAGTTGTTATATTGATGATGGCTGCCGATTCAGAGGCATGAAGTTGTTCGAACAGCATTTTTGTTAGTCGGACGGGTGCTAAGAAATTGGTGTTTGTTTCCAATGTTGCCATTTCCAAAATTTCATCGGTTTCTAGGAAAGAAGTTTTATGTACAAGGGCCGCATTATTAATTAAAACATTCAATTTGGGATGATGGTACTTGAGCTTTTGGGTTAATTGTTGGCATTCCAAAGGATCTGCCAAATTACATTGATAAGTAAATAGATTGGGCCATTGCTGCTTTGCCTGAATTAATTTTTTCTTGGAACGCCCACAAATGATGACTGTGTTTTTTCTTTTCAGAAGTTCCCCTGCCAATTGGAGTCCGATGCCAGAACTCCCTCCGGTAATGAATACCGTGTTCCCTGATAGTTTCATGATGGTTTACTTTTTGGATTGGTTGCCAAAAGTAAATCACGTAAAACCCTGTTGCATTGATCTATGTTAAGAATGGATTTTTTTCCGGATCCTGCTAAGTGATTCAGGTTGAATACCTAAATAGGAGGCAATGATATGTTGCGGAATTCGTTTTTCCAACCCAGGATGTTCTTCCAGAAAATTATGATAGCGGGTCTCCGCATCAAATAACAACAGGGATCTCTCCCTCTTTTCTTTTTTGATAAATCCTTTTTCCACGAGCTTTAGGGCAAATTTTACCCAAAAAACATCATCGTGGTACAGTTTTAGCCAATTTTCATAGGTAATTTCAAAAATTTTTGAGTCTTCTAAAGCCTCTATGTAGAAATGGGACGGGGATTGAGAGACCATAGCGGAATAGGAACTTATAAAAGATTGTTCTTGCATGATACCCTTGGTAAATTCTTGCCCCCGCTCATTGATATATACAAAACGAAAAAGCCCGGACCGTACAAACGCTAATTTTTTAGGGATCTCTCCTTCACGAATAAAATAGCCTCCTTGCTGTAGGGAAAAGGGCCGTGCAATAGCAGCAAGTTCCCGCGCCTTTTCAATAGGCATTTTTGATTGTAGATAGTCCGTCAGTTCCAAAACCTAATCCTCCCATTCTGTATGGAAAATGCCCTCTTGGTCCAGACGCTCATAGGTGTGGGAACCAAAATAATCCCGTTGCGCCTGAATCAGGTTCAAGGGTAATCTACCACTGGTATAGGCATCAAAATAAGTCAAGGCATTGGACAGCCCAGGTAGTGGAATCCCATTGGACGCCCCATAGGCCACAAGTTCCCTTGCAGCTCCAACCGTTTCCTTTACTTTATCTACAAATGAGGGAGAGAGGAGCAGGTTTTGAAGAGTATTGTCCGCCTGAAATGCACTGGTAATATCAGCCAATAATTCAGCACGGATGATGCATCCGGCCCGCCAGATTTTCGCAATTTCCCCTAGTTGCAATTCATAGCCGTATTCCTTGGATGCATCTGCCAGTTGGTGCATTCCTTGGGCATAGGTCATGATAAAGGAGAAGTAAAGAGCCTGTTCAGCCTTACTTATCAAAGAATCTTTTACCACCGATGTCAATTCCGGTTTGTCATAAAGATCATCTGCCTTTACACGTTCGTCTTTTAAGGCGGATATTTCCCGCATGCTTACGGCTATATCAATAGTAGGTACGGGGATCCCCAAATCCATGGCATTCTGTGAGGTCCATTTCCCGGTACCTTTTTGCTTGGCTTTATCCAGAATTTTATCCACCAAGTCACCGTCTCCCAGCTCATCTTTCTGTTTGAAAATCTCTGAGGTAATCTCTACCAAAAAGGATTGTAACCTTCCTGCGTTCCAAGTTGCGAAGGTTTTATGCAGTTCCCCGTTGCTCAATCCTCCCGCTTTTTTCAAAAGATCGTAGATCTCCGAAGTCAGCTGCATGAGACCATATTCAATGCCGTTGTGCACCATCTTTACATAGTTTCCTGCGGATTTGGGCCCTAAATAAGCCACACAAGGTTCGCGCTTATACTTAGCCGAAACCGCTTCAAAAATGGGTTTTACGTATTGATAGGCCTCTCTTGAACCTCCAGGCATAATGCTTGGGCCTTTTCTGGCTCCCTTGGCCCCACCTGAAACCCCCGCTCCAAAGAAATTGATGCCTTTTTCCTGTAAGTAGGCTTCGCGACGGTCTGTGTCGGTAAAAAAGGAGTTCCCACCATCTATAATGATATCCCCCTTATCCAAATGGGGCAAGAGTCCATCAATTACAATATCCACAACTTTCCCAGCAGGTACCAATAACATAATTTTTCTAGGGGTGCTTAAAACATTGACAAAAGTGGCAACATCTGATGTGGCGTTGACTTTTGAGGTATCTCCCCCTTCCGATATCAGTGCATTGACCTTTTCCTCATCCAAGTCGTTACCAAAGGCAGTAAATCCGTTGTCCGCTACATTAAGGATAAAATTCCTTCCCATCACCCCGAGGCCTACAAGGCCAAAATCATAAGTATCTGCCATTTTTCTTTCTTTTTGTTAGTGTTTTGTTAGGAGAGCGGTAAGTAAGCTATCCGTTCAATCGCGAACCTAAAATAAACGTTATATTCGTCATGCTCAAAAATAAAATGGGAACGTAAAACATTTTTACGGATTCGTGATTTCCATGTTATTTTTTTTGAGGTTTAAACGATTAACTTTCAGATGTAACTATGAGAAAGACGGACAACCAAATTCTTGTCATTTTTGGTGCCTCGGGCGACTTGACGGCCAGAAAGTTGATACCTGCACTTTTTAATTTGTATGTAGCGAGACAACTCCCTAAAAATTTTGTGGTTTTGGGAGCCAGCCGAAGCGATTTAACAGATGAGGCATTTCGGGATAAGGTGGTTTTTAAGAGCCCTTATTTAAAGGAAAAAATTGAAGATCTTAAGGAAAACTACATCAGAGGCTTTGCGGACAAGTTGTTTTATGAAGATTTGGGAGGTGCCTATGATACGGATTACCAAGGCCTAAGGACAAGGGTAAAGACCTTAAAAAAGGAATATAATACATCAGGCAACATTATCTATTATCTGTCCACGCCGCCTACCTTGTACGAAACTATAGCACAGCGTTTGGCAGATGCCGGGATGAGCACCCAAAACAATGGCTGGAAAAGATTGATCGTGGAGAAGCCGTTCGGTTATAGTTTGGAGACAGCCAGAAAATTGAATACTGGACTTCACCGATTTTTTACAGAGCCGCAGATTTATAGGATTGATCATTACCTCGGGAAGGAAACGGTGCAAAACCTATTGGTAACCCGATTTTCCAACAGCATCTTTGAACCACTTTGGAACAGAAATTATATTCACCATGTTGAAATTACCAATGCTGAAAGTGTCGGGGTCGAGAAAAGGGGTGGATACTACGATAAATCTGGGGCACTTCGGGACATGTTCCAAAATCACCTATTGCAAATCGTGTCTTTGGTGGTCATGGAACCTCCCATTGGTGATCAACCTGAAGAAATCAGAAATGAAAAGGTAAAAGCCCTGAAGTCTCTTCGGATTATGAAGGATGAAAAAACACTTTGGGATAATACGATCAGGGCACAGTATGTGGCATCTGAGGTAAAAGGGGAAAAGGTTAAAGGGTATCGCGAAGAAGATGGTGTAGATCCCAATTCCACTACGGAAACCTATGCTGCCATCAAATTTTTTGTGGACAACTGGCGTTGGGAGGGTGTTCCTTTCTATGTGCGAACGGCCAAACGGATGCCGACCAAGGTTACCGAAGTAGTGATTCACTTCAAGACCCCACACCACCAGATTTTTAAGGATTCTGGAGTTAACAGCAAGGACAACAAGCTGATTATTCGTATTCAACCGGATGAAGGTATTTTGATGAAGTTTGGGGTAAAGGTACCTGGGCAAGGGTTTAAGGTGGAGCGAGCCAATTTGGACTTTTACTACTCGAGTTTGGCCCAGACCTATGTCATGGAGGCCTATGAGCGTCTTCTTTTGGATGCTATGCAAGGAGATGCGACTTTGTATGCCAGAGCGGATGAAGTGGAAGCGGCGTGGGAGTTTGTAGATCCTATTTTGAATTACTGGAAAAATGGAAAGGATGTCCGCATGTACGGTTATGCAGCGGGGGTTTGGGGGCCTGAAAATGCAGATGAACTTATAGACGATTTGGGCTCTTGGCGGAATCCGGGTGAAAGCTTGGCGGAGGATCCAGGGTATTGTGTGATTTGCTAGATGCTAGATGCTAGATGTTGGATGAATGGTTTTGAGTAAGGGAAAGACCAACAAATAGATAAAATTCGAGTAATTCGTGTCAAACTATCTAGAAAAAAGTTTGGATTTTGGAGCTTGAAATTTGGATATTGAAATAGATTTATGGAACTAAAAATATATAACGACAAACAGAAAGTAGCTGAACAGTTCTCTGCTTATTTTGAGAATTTGGTCAAGGATAAAGCTGAGTTTCATGTGGCCCTTTCAGGAGGTAGTACGCCTAAAATCGTTTTTGATATTCTAGCTGAAAACTTTGGAGACAAAATAGATTGGAGCAGGATTCATTTTTATTGGGGGGATGAACGTTGTGTTCCACCAACTGATGATCAAAGCAATTACAAAATGACCGTGGAACATCTATTTTCAAAGATTGATGTGCCTCAAGAAAATATACATCGCGTTTTAGGGGAAAATGACCCAAATCCAGAGGCTATGCGTTATGCCAACCTCCTTGAAATTAATTTGGATAGAGTGCAAGGTGTTCCCCAATTCGATTTGGTCATCCTGGGGATGGGAGATGATGGACATACAGCCTCCATTTTTCCCCATGAGATAGATCTTTGGGAAGCGGCCGACCATTGCGTGGTGGCAACCCATCCCGAATCAGGTCAAAAAAGGGTTTCCATCAACGGAAAAGTGATCAATACCGCGAAGGAGGTAGCTTTTTTGGTCACGGGACAGTCAAAAGCTGAAAAGGTGCAAACTATTGTGAACCAATCCGAAGGATTTAAGGATTACCCAGCGGCACTGGTAAATCCAGTTTCAGGAAATTTAAATTGGTTTATGGACCAGGAAGCAGCTTCTTTGCTTAGTTAATGAGGCGCAGATTTTGGAATCTTATCTGTGGTTGATATCAAAGAAATTTGGTGCTAAATGTCAGGTCGAGCGCAGTCGAGACCGACAAAGAATCGATTTTTAAGACTTCTCGACAGCGCTCGAAGTGACTATCTCCTAAATTTCTGAATATTCTCTTCCTAAAACCAGCCCTTCCTAGGTTGAACTTAGGCTAATCCACTTCCAGTTTTACATTTTCCCCATCCAATAAGTGAAGGTATTCTTTGGCCACAAACTTATTGGGGCTGTATTTGGTATCCCGATCGTAGGCCGAAGTCTTTCGTTCCATACTTCGTGCAAAACGCCGTAATCCTTGGTTGTCTTCAACAATCAATCCAGGAACGGGAATGTTCTTGCCTTCCCCATTTTTGGCCACCATGGTAAAATAGGAGGAATTGCAGTGCTTGGTTTGGCCAGTTTGCACATTTTCAGACTCTACCCGAACACCTACCACCATAGAGGTACGTCCTGTATAATTGATAGCTGCTTTTAGCGTAACCAATTCCCCAACCTCTATCGGATTCAAAAAATTAACCCGATTCACAGAAGCGGTGACACAATAGGCTTGCGAATGTTTGGAGGCGCAGGCAAATGCAATTTGGTCCATTAGATTTAAAATATGGCCTCCATGTACTTTTCCACCAAAATTGGAGTGGGATGGCAACATGAGCTCGGTGATGGAAACTTTGGATTCCTTTGCGGTCTTGAATTTTTTCATGGCAATTTCTAAAAGGTGGATAAGGATTAGAGCTCCAATTGAGGTTCTTCGTAATCGTCTTCTTGGGCCCTTTTTAAAATGGGCTCAGGAATGGATTTTTTGGCTTTGGCACCCATTTTTTTCAATCTTTCTATGCTGGTCACAATATTGCCCCTGCCTTCTACCAATTTGTTCATAGCTCCGCGATACTCGTTTTTGGCCTCATCCATTTTCTTGCCCACCTTGGTCAAATCGGTAACAAAACCTTCAAATTTGTCATAAAGGGCACCAGCTTGCCTTGCAATTTCAATGGCATTTTTTTGCTGCTTCTCGTTGCTCCACATGGTATCTATGGTTCTTAGGGTAGCCAACAAGGTTGAAGGGGTAACGATAACAATATTTTGTTCAAATGCCTTTACATATAGCGAACTATCCTCGTTAATGGCCACAGCAAATGCAGGCTCAATGGGAACAAACAGCAACACAAAGTCCGGACTTTCCATTTCATAGAGATCCTCGTATTTTTTGGAGGAAAGCTGCTCCACGTGTTTCCGCAAGGAGTTGATATGGTCTTTCAAATGTTTCTCTTTGGTTTCTTCGTCGGCATTGGTGTAGCGTTCATAATCTGTTAGGGAAACCTTGGAATCCACAATCATTTTTTTACCATCCGGTAAGTTGATGATAACATCTGGCAACACCCGGGAACCGTCTTCGCGGGTAAAACTTTGTTGTACACTGTATTCCCGATCTTTCTCCAATCCTGATTTTTCCAAAACCCGTTCCAGCACCAATTCGCCCCAGTTTCCCTGCATTTTGCTATCACCTTTTAAGGCCTTCGTAAGATTTTCTGCTTCTTGGGTAATTTTTAAATTCTGGTTTTGGAGGTTGAGCAATTGTTCTTTTAATGCGGAATGTATGCTGATGTTCTCCTTTTGGGTGGCCTCAACCTTTTTTTCAAAGAGTTGTATTTTTTCCTGAAGCGGACTTAAAATCTGTTTGATGTTCTTTTGGTTCTGCTCCGTGAATTTGGTACTCTTTTCATCCAGGATTTTATTGGCTAAGTTTTCAAATTCCTTGGTAAATTTTTCCTGAAGCTTTTCAACCTCCTCTTTTTGTTCCGTATTGATGCGTTGTAGGTTTTCCAAATCGGCTTGGTAACGAACTATTTGGTTGCTCTGCTGCTCTTTTTCATTTTGCAATTGCTTTTTTTCCTCATCGGTGGCCAATAATTTATCATTCAAGGTTCGAATGGATGAATTCAACTGCTGTTCCCGCTCCCCCCATACATCTTCATTGGATTTGGTTTTTAGTTTTTGAATGTAGATGCCCAAAAACAGTCCAAGCCCAGCCATCAGCAGCCCTACGATGATATAAATCAATGCTTCGTTCATAAATTGTAAATCTAAGGATAAAGATAAAGGATTCCCTCATGTGGGAAAATGGGAGATAGCATTACTTTTTCACCTTAAATGAACCGCTACTCGAATCAAACTGTACCATATCCGAAGGAAAAAGTTGCTCAAAATGTTTCTGCTGGATCAATTCCGATGGGACGCCAAAAGGGTTGCTCTTGCCGTCCAAAATCGAGATTTTATCGCATAATTGAATGGCCAAATCTATTTCATGCGTTGTAAATATGATGGTCTTTTTGCTTTTATGGGCCAATTGTTGCAGCATTTTAAGGATTTGCACCTTGTGGTATAGATCCAAATGGGTAGTGGGCTCATCCAACAGCACCACAGGAGTATTTTGGGCAGCGGCCCTTGCAATAAGTACCCTTTGCAATTGTCCATCACTGAGTTCATGACATTTTCGGAATTTCAATTCCTCCAGCAGAAAGGCTTTAAGGTTGGTTTGGACGTGTCTTTTATCTTCCAAGGTCAAAGTTCCAATCCAATTGGTGTACGGTTGTCTTCCCAAAGCGATTAACTCCTGTACCCTCAAATTTTTGGATGCAGGTGGTTCGGTAAGAACCACACTCAAAGTCTTGGCAAGCTGGTCGGTGTCAAAATTTTCCAAGTTTTTTCCGGAAATTTGAATTGCTCCCTCCAGTTTGGGCTGTAAATTTCCCAGCGTTCTGATCAGGGTGGATTTGCCAATACCATTAACGCCAACGATGGCACAAAGCTCACCTTCTGACAGTTGCAAATCAATGTTTTGACAAACCGTCTGATCCTTATAGCCTACGGCCAAGTCCTTCACGTTGATATTTAGGTGCTCGGGTTTTTGCATCAAAACAACATTTTACGTTTTCTTACCAACAACCATATGACCACTGGAGCCCCAACAAGAGATGTAATGGCATTGATGGGCAGAATATTGGCAGAGTTGGGAAGTTGGGCCAAGACATCACATAACAGCATAAGAATGGCACCGTATAGGAACACCGCAGGAATTAGAACACGATGCTCCATCGTATCAAATATTTGACGGGTCAAATGCGGTACTGCTAGCCCCACAAAGGCTATAGGGCCAGCAAAGGCAGTAACGCCTCCGGCCAAAATACCCGTGGCGATGATAATGGTCAACCTTGATTTATTTAACGAAACCCCCAAACTTTGGGCATAGTTCTCGCCTAATAAAAAAGCATTCAACCGTTTGATGGAAAAAACGGCCAATAGGGTTCCCAAGCCCACAATTATACTTAGTAATGTTACCTGTTGGGAGGATAAATTGCCTACACTGCCAAAGGACCAAAAAACAAAACGCTGTAAATTCTCTGCGCTGGTAAAATAAGCCAAAACACTCACAATGGCTGCGGTAATACTTCCAAACATCAAACCGATGATCAAGAGGGCCATGGTGTCCTTGATTCGATTGGCAACCAGCAATACCACAAGAAGAACCAAAAAACTGCCCAGACTAGCCGCAATGACTACTGAAATGTCGTTTAGAAAGGGCATGGCCGCGAATCCGGCTATGAGCGAAGTTCCCATCAACAGTAATGCAGCTCCCAAACTGGCTCCAGAACTGATTCCCAATACAAATGGACCTGCCAAGGGATTCCGGAACAAGGTCTGCATGAGCAAGCCACTTAAAGCAAGCCCACCGCCTACCAAAACGGAGGTAAAGGCCTTTGGTATTCGATAATTCCATAAGATGTAATTCCATGATTCCACTTCGACACTTCCTCCAAAAATGAGGTGGAGCACAGCTTCAAATGGAATTAAAACAGACCCTGAGCTTATGTTAAGCAGGAAGGCCAATAGGAGTGCCAGGGTTATCAGAGTAAATGCTATGGAATATGACCGGTTCGAACTCATTTATTGCAGGGGCATAAAAAAGTGAGGTTCGTAATCCTGGAGTAATCCAGGATGCAGGATGGAAATGAGATCTTTGAGTACCAAATCGGGTCGCTGAGGGGCCAGTTCATAAAAAAGTAAACCCCCTGTGTCCCCTTTTTTGACAGCATTGGAAAATACACTTTTACGGGAAAAAGCTTCAAACTGTTGGTAATGGGAATTGGCCTGTAACAACTCTTGATAAGACGCATGCAAGGAAGGATTGAACCAAAAATCGGCTTGTGAGCCTTTGGCTAGAACAACCTCCAAGCTCAAACCTATGCTACCGCTTTCTGACGTTTCTGCCCATAGATAGTCCGCATTGGCATCCTGAAGAAATTGGGACATCCAGCTGTTTCCTCCTGCCACATACCAAACATCTTTATACAATCCCCCCGTGAGAACCGTTGGCTTCTCCTTGGCCTGCAAGGCCAGGAGCTTTGCTTTCTCGTAATCCGCTTCAATGGAATTAAAAATGCGCTCGGCCTCCGTCTCTTTATTAAAGAACGGGGCAAAAAATTTAATCCATTCTGCTTTGCCCAATGGGGTCGCCTCTGTCCAGTCACCATTGTATACCAATGGAATTCCTGACTTTTGAATGGTTTCGTAAGCTTTGTTGGTATCATTGATTCCAAAACCCACTATCACTTCGGGGTTTAGTTCCAAAGTGATTTCGGTATTGATGTTTTCATTGTTACCCAATTCCCTTATTTGACCCTGGTCAATTCGCTTTCGGGTATTTGGCGAGGATATCAAATTGGTATTGGGAAAACCTACCACCACTCCAAGCTGCCCCAAGGCCTCCAGCGACGGAATGTGCGTAGTGGAGGTAACCACCATTCGCTCCACAGGGGTGGCCACAATAGCGTCATAAGCATCTGCGAGAAGGGTCATGGAAGCCAGTTTTTCTTTAGGAACCAAAGCATAGGTAAAGGAAGTTTTTGAGCCTGGCCATGCAGAGGAAACCTCAATGACCGTGATATCACCTTCTGATTGGATGGTAAAACCCGTGGCGTGCTTTATGCCAGATGGCTGTGTAGATTGTTCAACGTTGGGTGCTTTCTTTTTTTCAACACATCCGTTAACCAAAAACAGTAGGAGTAGCGCAAAAGACGCTTTGTATAAACGATAGGATACCATGCCGTCAAAAGTAAGATTATTTAACTTTTTCAAAAAAAGATTAAACAGAATGATTACTTTCGCCCTGAATTTTGGTTCCTGCGAGTAGGTTACCCGTAGGATTAAAAGGGAATCCGGTGTAAATCCGGAACTGTTCCCGCAACTGTAAGTTTATGTCAAACTTGATTTGGCACCTCATTAAGGGGATGTTGTTTTCTTCAAAGCCACTGTTCTTAGGGATGGGAAGGCAAAGCAGCATTAGATAAGTCAGGAGACCTGCCAAATTCAAACAAACAGTGTTAAACTTTCGGGATAAAGGTTTACGTATGGGACAGCATACTATTCTCCCGTTTATTTACTTAAACGAAATGAAAAAAAGAAATTTATGGATTTGTACCGCTATTTTGGCGGGCCAAGGACTTGCTGCACAGGACATTCAGCAAGATTCCCTGCAGCTTACCCAACTGAATGAGGTTGTGGTGAGCGATTCGCGTTTTGCCCTAAAACGGGAAAACTCGGGTAAAACAGTGATTAAGATTTCCACCGAGGAATTGGAACGGAACCAAGGAAGAACGGTGGCAGAATTGATCAATACCAAAAGTGGGATTGAGATTACGGGCAGCCGTGGTAGGGATGGCTCCGTTTTTGGAGTGTTTGCCCGTGGAGGTCGTGGGCGACAAGCATTGGTAATTATAGATGGGGTACGCGTATCTGACCCTTCTTCCTTTTCCCAGGAATATGACCTACGACTCTTGTCTACCGCCAATATTGAATCCATTGAGATCATTAAAGGGGCGGCGAGTACCCTGTATGGTACCAATGCGGCAACAGCCGTCATCAACATTACTACCAAAAAGGGAGCTGAGCGGCCTATTTCTGGAAGTTTTAGATCTAGTATCGGCACCAACCAGACAGCGGATGATACGAATGGAAATCTAGGCAGTATAACCAATGGCGCATCTGTTAACGGGCAACTGAAGAAGTTCCGTTATGGTGTGGATTTTTCCAACCGCTATTCCAGTGGCCTTTCCGCGGCGGTTACTCCGGAAAATGAAGAGGATAATACCTCCCATTTTGCCACCAATGTAAAATTGGGGTATGTCTTCTCCGAAAATTTTGAGTTATCGGTTTATGGAAACCAAACCAAGTTCACCACTGATTTTGATGCAGATCGCATGGAAGCGCCCAATAGGTCAAGGGTAGAACAGGAAAGAGTTGGACTGGCATCCGTAATTAACTATGGCAGTGGCTCAATTCATGTGAATTCGGCCTATTCCACCTACGATTCCTTTAATGTCAGCACTTTTGGCGAAAGTACTTCAGAGGCTAACAACTGGGTCCTGGATGCCTATAACAAATATATCATTGATGAAAAGTGGCATACCATTTTGGGAGTCAATTACATCAAGGACAAGGCGGTTTTTTCCTCCGAAGCCGATTTTTCCATTTTGGATCCGTATGCCAATGTGGTTTATGTTTCGGATTTTGGTTTTAACCTGAATACTGGAGCCCGTTTGAACACCCATTCGGAGTATGGCAACCACTTTGTGTACAATCTTAACCCAAGCTATGCTTTTCAGACCCAGAATGGGTATGTGAAATTGCTGGGGTCATATGCCACATCGTATATCACCCCCAATCTGATTCAACTGTTTGGGGATTTTGGAGCCAATCCGGACTTGGAGCCCGAAGAGAACAGAACTCTGGAAGGGGGAGTGGAGTATTTTGTGAATGATAAGCTGCGCTTAAGTACGCTTTACTTTAATCGAAATGAAAAAAATACTATAGGATTTGACCAAAATTTCACCAGCATCAATGTTGCTGATGAGATTGATGCCAGTGGGGTGGAGGTAGAACTTTCTTGGCATCCTTCAAATCAGTTTTCGCTGGATGCCAATTACACCTTCACCGAGCGTAAAGGCGATGTAGCTATCCGAATACCCAAACACAAGGTGAACTTGGCCGCGGGCTACCAAATCTGTGAAACAACCAATGTGTCCTTCACCTATGCATATACAGGGGAGCGATTTGACACCGACTTCAATACGTTTTCCAACGTTTCCTTGGAGGCATTTTCCTTGATAGGTCTATATGTGGAACATCAATTGATCCCGGAACGGTTAAAGGTGTTTCTGAATGGCTCCAATCTTTTAAATGAGGACTTTGTGGAAGTCATTGGATTTACCACAAGAGGTAGGAACATCAGTGCAGGATTTCATTTGAATCTATAATCCATATCTTGTAGGCATGCTCAAAGTTTGTTCATTTTTACCCGCAGTTACCCAAATGCTATACGACATGGGTTTGGATGAACATTTGTATGGAGTAACCTTTGAATGTCCGGAACAGGCTTTGAAGGAAAAGCAACCGGTGGTTCGGTGCATTTTGGAAGGCAAGAATTTGTCCAGCAAGGAGATTGATACACTTTTCTCCGCGAGCAAACATCAGGGAAAAGATTTGTACTATGTGGACGAGCCTGTATTGGAAAAAATTGCACCTGACATCATTTTTACGCAAGACATGTGCGATATATGCCAGATAGATACGGCCTGTACAGCGGCAGCCGTGGCTAAATTGGACAAGCAACCGGAGCTGATATCCATTAGCCCGGAGTCTTTAGAAGATGTCTTTACCTCTGCGATAACCATTGCCAAGGCTTTGGGGAAAGAAGAGATTGCGTATGCTTATTTGAATAGCTTAAACAAGCGGATTGATGTTGTGGTAGATGCCCTAAGAGCATCAAAAGCATTGCCCAAACGTATTATGTTGATGGAGTGGTTGGATCCCATTTTTAACTGTGGGCATTGGATTCCCCATCAGATTGGATATGCGGGTGGTATTGATATGCTTTCCAATCCATCTGGGGATAGCGTTGTTACACCTTGGGATAAGATTTTGAAATATGACCCAGAAATTTTGGTGGTGGCGCCCTGCGGATTTACGGTAAAACGAACCTTGGAGGAGATGCACATTTTGACCTCAAAAAAAGGTTGGAACGATTTAAAAGCGGTGCAAGAAAACAAAGTCTTTATCGCTGATTTTGACATGTTCACCCAATCCTCTGCCAACACATTGGTCAATGGGATTGAATTATTGGCTGGGGTGTTTCATCCTGAGGCTATCCAAGTACCGAAGCACTTGACAACTAAATTTATGCATCTTGATTTACAACCTGTGTAAAAAAGGGAAATATGGAAAATAAAAAAGCGGCTTTTAAGCCGCTTTTGTTTTATCTGTTAAGGTGCAATGGCTTGTCCAGAAACATATTGTCCCTTAAAGGGGTCTCTATCCTAGATCCGGTGAAGGCTTTGGCGGGCATTTGCACGGAGTATGATTTTTTTCCGGTCATTCCCGTTATCTCCTCAATAGCCCTCGCAAGTAAGGGCTCAGTTGGATCGCCAAGCACGCCCAAATTTTCCAAATCTTCTTCCAACATGATATCTGGTGCCAATCCATCCGTATAATCGAAAAAACCATCTGCATTTTCATTTCTACCGACCAAAGGTTGAATTCCCCAGTTATTGTCAGGATTGATTTGGTTCTCACGATCGCTACTGTAGATATAGGCATTGTCCACGTCATCCACCAAGGTAATTGAAAATTCGTTTTTACCTCTTGTTGTTTCTCCAATATGTACAACATCCACATATGGAGCCAAACCGTTCATAACCAATTCACTTGCCGAAGCCGAACTGTTCGTGGCAAGCACGTAGACTGTACTGAGGTTCAATGTATTGATAGCCGTAGATCCCGTACTACTGGCAAAATAGTCCTCCAACTGCTCGTTGCTCAATTGTCCTTGGATTTTACTGTTCCAGCGTTGTCTTATGTACAAATCGTTGGTGTTGGTGCCGTAAATCATACTGGCCAAAAGGCGGGAGGTGTTTACAGAACCTCCAGGGTTGTATCGCATGTCCAAAACCAATTCTGTGGCTCCATCGGCCACAAACTGCCCAAAAGCGGCATTGAGTTCCTCATTAAAGTTGCTCAAAAACCGGTTGTACATCAAATAGGCAATTTTAGTTCCGTTAATGTCCAGAGTTTCCGCCACTAAAATGGGATCCTCCACTTGATTGGCAATCTTGGTCAATTCTATTTCGGTGCCGTTGTCCGTGATTTGGGTTCCATTGATATCTGCCATGCCCAAGGTGTAGGTATCATTGTCACCGAACAACAAATCCACATAATTGTCCAGGGTAAGTGCTGTACCGTCTACTCGGGTAAAAATGTCACCTCTTTTGATTTCTGTGGTTGATGCGTTGGAATTGGGAACAATGTACTGCACATAACCGAAAAGGCCATTGCCTTCTGAAAAGCGGACAAGACCGAATTCCAATCCATTACTTTTGGAAACACCTGAAAGATTGTTGACCAATTCCTTATAATCCTCATTCAAGAAACTGAATCTATCTTCGGAGAAAAGTAAAGTGTTAAAGTAAAAATCCGAAGGATTTGGGTATTGTTGTAGAAATTCCGTGAATTCCTGGTCATTGGCGAAGCGATCATCCGCAAGATCATCCACATCTGCTTGCCAAAAATACCAAAGGTTCATGGCATTCCACATAAAAGCTTGGGCGTCTAGATTTTCGCTGGTGGGGTTGTTTGGGTCATTTGGATTGTCTATTCCGTTGTCATCACTTTTACAACTGACAAGCAACAAGCCGAGCCCAACAAACAAATACAGGAGTTTTTTCATAGCTAATTTTGGTAAAATTCATCAATTATCATTCCACAACATCATTGAGGCATATTGAATTTGTAGAATTATTTCCTAATTTCTTACAGCAAATTTTACCCCAAAATAGCCACTTGTGAGCAGATTACAAATTTTTTGTAACAAATTTCGATATGTGTCGTCGTGATAATGTAAGCGAATAGGAAAGCTTACAACAACTATCAAAACCTAATGAAACAAGCTGAATTTTTAAACGTGGTCATGCCCTTTAAGGACAAGCTGTACCGATTGGCAAAGCGCTTATTGGTTTCCAAGGAGGAAGCGGAGGACGCCACACAGGAAATTTTGCTAAAACTCTGGTCAAAGAACGAGTCGATGGGAGAGTACAAAAATGTAGAGGCCTTTGCGATGACGATGACCAAGAATTTTTGTTTGGACCGATTAAAATCCAAACAAGCCAGCAATTTAAAGTTGGTGCATAGTAACTATCAAGACGAAAAGACTTCCCTGCAAAAACAATTGGAAGCAGAGGACAGCGTTCGTTGGATGGAACGCATCATGGAAGAATTGCCGGAACAGCAAAAAATGGTATTACAGCTGCGGGATGTGGAGCAATACGAATTTGAGGAGATATGCGAACTCTTGGACATGAAACCCACAGCAGTCCGTGTGACCCTCTCAAGAGCAAGAAAAGCAGTACGACAAGAATTGATTAAAAAACATAACTATGGAATTGGATAACATAGAAAAATTATTGGAAAAGTACTTTGAAGCTACCACCACGGTGGCCGAGGAGCAGACCTTGCAGGCTTATTTTTCCCAAAAGGAAGTTGCTTCGCATTTGGAGCAATATAAGTCCATGTTCAACTATTTTTCCATCGCCAAGGAAGAGCGGTACACCAAGCAGGTTCCACTAAAACCTAGAAGAAATTACTACAAGTGGCTATCCGTTGCGGCAGTGGTTGTTTTAACCTTTGGTATCTATTTTGGTAATGAATACCAAGAAAGAAAACAGGCAGAATACGCCTATAATGAAACAAAAAAGGCTTTTGAGCTCCTAGCGGAGAATTTTGGAAAAGGCACGGAAAAAGTAGCCTACTTACAGGAGTTTGAAGTCGCAAAACAAAAAATTTACAACAACGATTAAAACAAAAACGATGAAGCGCAATATTTTAATTTTAATGATGGCCGTAATGCCGTTGGCCAGTTTTTCACAATCCCTGTTTGACCGATTTGAGGATTTGGACGAGGTGACCTCTGTGGTGGTCAATAAAAGCATGTTCAATTTGCTGGCCAAGATAGATGTAGAGGTTGATGATCCCGAGGCTCAGGATTTTATGGACATCGCCAGCAGTCTTAAAAGTTTGAAGGTGTTTACCACGGATAATGAGGAGATTGGAGCCGATATGAAATCTTCGGTGCAGAAGTATCTAAAGTCCTCAACCATGGAAGAACTGATGCGGGTGAAGGACAAGGATGCCAATGTAAAGTTCTATATCAAACAAGGGAAGGATGATGACCATGTAAGTGAACTGCTGATGTTCGTTACCGGATTGAAGGAGATTGAGGCCGATGGCAGAAAGTTTGAAACGGTGCTACTTTCCTTGACAGGTGATATCGATTTAAATAAAATCAATTCTTTGACAAACAAGATGAATCTGCCCAAAGAGCTGAACAAAGCAGGGAAAAAAGAATAGCATAGAGTAAACAGTGTACAGCAATCCGCATCAATTGGCAGTTTTTAAACTGTTTGCTGATTGCTGTAAGCTGTCAACTGTAAAACATCAATCATAAAAACAACAGTCATGAAAAAACTAAGTATATTATTAGTGGCACTAGCATTGCCGTATCTGGGCATTTCCCAGTCCATCTTTGATAAATTTGAAGATTCGGAACGTATAGGAACGGTTACCATTAACAAGGGAATGCTGAGCATTGCTGCCAAAATAATGGCGCATGATGAGGACGAGGATACCCAAGAGTTCATTGAAATTGCCAAGAGTATCAATAACATCAAAATCTTTATGTCTGAAGACGAAGGTGCCTCGGCAGATATGTCGGCAACGATGAAGCAATACGTAAGATCCTCCAAATTGGAAGAGCTTATGAAAGTGAGGGATGGGGATACCCATGTTAATTTCTATATCAGAAATGGAAAAGATGACCACCATGTAGCTGAATTGCTGATGTTTGTGACCGGTATTGACGACAAGCATGGCCGTAAACATGGACGTAATTTTGAAACGGTCCTATTGACCATGACCGGGGACATAGATTTGGCCAAGGTGGGCTCCTTGAGCAAAAAAATGAAATTGCACAAAGGGCTTCGTAAACTTGATCAGCATTAGGACCAAGTTCAGGCATTTTAATTCTGTCAAAAAAAAGAACAAATGAAAAATATTATTAAAAGTATGTTGATTGCAGGGACAGTATTACTGGCCTCCTGTTCGTCCCAACAAAGTTTGCAGGAGTATTATGTGGACAATTCGGAGAATCCCAATTTTATTGCCATAGATGTACCCGCAAGCATTTTGAAAATGGATGGGGTGGATCTGACCGAAACCCAAAGTGAGGCCATAGAATCCCTGCGTAAGTTCAATCTGCTGGCCTTTAAAAAAACAGCTGATAATGTAGCGGAGTACAAGGCGGAAAAAGTAAAGGTCAAGGAGATTTTGAAAGGAGAAAAGTTTGTGGAGTTGATGAAAATCAATTCGCAGTATGGTAAGGGAGTCATCAAATACATTGGGGATGAGGATGCCATTGATGAGGTGATTATTTATGGTGACAGCAAGGACAAGGGGTTTGCTTTGGTGCGTGTTTTGGGCAAGGATATGAACCCCGCCCATATTGTACAACTGATGCAAGCCATTCAAAAATCAAATTACGACGGAGCTGCCCTTGGCGAGATAGGGGAGTTCTTAAAAGGATAGCATAATCATCAATCAGAAAATGAAATCCCGATAGCTTTGCTATCGGGATTTTTGTTTAAGGATACCCGTCCTTCCCCAAGTGTGACCTTCTTCCTATCTTAGTGTCTCACACATGGAACACTAACAAAATCAATTGAATCTTATGGAAAAAGCACAAGAATGGATGAACTATGGCCTAGAACTGGCCAAAGAGTTTGGTCCCAAGTTGATCACCGCAATCCTCATTTATATTGTTGGTTCGTGGGTTATCAAAAAAATAATTTCGGCTACAAGAAAAGTCATGGCCAAAAGCAAATACGAGGAATCCCTTCAAAGGTTCTTGCTGAATTTGATTTCTTGGTCGCTCAAGATATTCCTGATCATTGTGGTCATTTCACGATTGGGGGTTGATGTAACCACCTTTGCCGCTGTAATAGCCGCTGCCGGTTTGGCTGTTGGTCTGGCCCTACAGGGATCACTTTCCAATTTTGCCGGTGGGGTCTTGTTAATGGTTTTTAAGCCCTACCGCATAGGGGATCTCATTGAGGCCCAAGGGGAACTGGGCGTGGTCAAGGAGATTGAAATATTTACCACCAAGCTGATCACACCTGAAAATAAACTGGCCATTGTACCCAATGGAGCTATGGCCAACGGTAATATTGTCAATTATACTGCTGAGGGAAAAATTCGGGTGGACACCGTTGTGGGGGTAGGCTATGGAGAGGATATCAAAAAGACCAAAGAAGTGCTGTTAAAAGTACTTACCTCCAATCCACAGGTGCTTCAAGATCCCGCCCCTTCGGTGAACGTTATGGAACTGGCAGATAGTTCCGTAAACTTTGCTGTACGCCCGTATTGCAAACCGGAGCACTATTGGGACGTATATTTTTCAACCTATGAGAATTGCAAATTGGCCTTGGATGAAGCTGGTATTGAAATTCCATATCCGCATCAGGTGGAAATCCATAAACAAGGCTAGTTGTTACATAGAGCCTGCCTTTGTCGGCAGACAGGCGCAGTGAAGCTGTGCTTAACTTATGGTGTAGGTCTCTTTGAACTACAACGTGTTATTAAACCCCAGTATAATTTGCTGGGGTTATTTTTTAGAAATCATATGTTTTTACGTACTGTAATTTCTTATAGCAGAACATGAAATTATATACTGTGTGCTGATTTCTTGGCATTTAACACTAAAAATGCTACATTTAATGAGGTGGTATTAGCGGGTTCTTGAATTTAGATTCCGCCAATTGCCCTTCAACTTCACTTTGAAACTGTTCCTTTCAGGATAGTGGATATTATCAACCTTAGTTTTTTGTCAACCTCGTGTGGAATGGAAATTACTCCTTTCCTATAGCAGATTATTGTACCGTAACCAATAATTTATTTATAGATATGACAAAGATCAAGTTCAGGTTGGCACTTTTGACAACACTCTTTACAATTTCAACGATCATTTCCCAAGAATTAGGTCTTGGTGCAGGGGTGGCTGTGGGAACCGAATCCAGTATAGATGATGACCTTTCGGGAAAAATGGCTTTGGGCGTCAATGTACGGGGACTGTACAAGATTACCCCCAAGTGGGGCATCACTAGTGGTGCTACCTACTTTTTTTCAACCGCTCCGGAACCTCTGGAAACAACCTTGTACGTATTCAATTTTGATGGACTCTATTCCTTTGTCAAAAATCCTGTGATTGATTTCTACGGGCTGGTAGGCTTTGATGTGGTCTATGCCAAATTTGAAGACACGGAAGACAGCAATGCTTATGATGATTCCCAATTAAGCATGGAATTGGGTTTAGGAATTATGTCCAGGATAGGTTTGTTTTTTGAAGCCAAGGCGGAAGGGGCTATTGAGCAAGGGCAGTTTACTTTGGGGTACATAATCAATCTTTGAAAATGTCACATGCCTCATTTAAAAGAAATAGGTGTCCGCCTTTACAAGATGTAGTTAGGGCGGCTTTGATATTAGCAATGATGAACTTGGCCATTAGCTGCAACAAAACTGAAATGAACCTCCTATGTAGGAATCCCAACATTTCTATGAAAGTCAATGGGGTTGCATACGATTTTCATAATACGGGAAGAGGAATAAGCCTAAGACGAAATGGATATGAACTGTATCTGGGTTTTAGATGGGATCAAAAGGAACCTTATGGGGAAATTGGGGTTTCCATGTTTTTGCCCTATAAAAAGGGAGGAGAAAATGTTATAGAACGGTTTTCATACCATCATAGCTTGAACAGGGTTTCCTTTGATGGTGATTTTGTTGAAGGAGAGTTCCATAACAAGATTCTCATAAACAACAGCCATTGTTTTTATGCGGAATTTAACGGTATACTAAACGATGGAACCCAAGAAGTGGTCATTACCGACGGAATAGTGAGTATTACCTATGATGAGCCATTTGATGAATGATGGGAACGAATGGTTTAAAACCAAAATAGTGTTTAACCCAAATATTAATTAACCATTTAACCTATTTACAAATGAAAAATACAGTTTTATGCCTACTAACCTTTGTAAAGAAAGGATGTCTCCGCCGAGTTTTTTTTATCCTGCTGATTTTAACTCAAAAGGCCTGTAGCAAAAGTGAACAGTTAAAAGATCCGGTGGATACCCTGCCACCCATTACCCAAACTGGGGAGAACACTTTTGCCTGCCTGATCAATGGGAAACCTTTTTTCTCAAGTAGGGATAGAGGTGCCTCATATTTTAATGGATATCTTGGCATCAGTGGATCACGTAGGGATAGCCAAGGACTGCGCACGGTAATAATTCGAGGTTGGGAGATTGGATTTATTGAAGAAGGAACCTATGTCCTTAAATCTGAGCAAAATGGAAGCTTTCACGGCACCTACCTAATTGATGGTGGTCTTACTCTTGATGCTACCACTTCAGACCCAGGTTCAGGTAGTTTAACCATTACACGCTTTGATTTTAAAGAACTTATCGTTTCTGGGACTTTTGAATTTACCATACTTGACAATGGGGGCAACCAACTGCATTTCACGGAAGGCAGGTTTGATCTTCCATTTAGATAAGCCCTATCCTATGAAGTAATATAGGATAGCCTAACACAAAACTCAGCATTCAACCCCAAATCATTTATTAACCATTTAACCTATTTACAAATGAAAAACACAGTCTTTGTATTGTTGATAATAATGCAAATCATTGCGTGTGAATCTCCACCATTGCCTTCAGGAATCCAAACAAGAGTGTATGGTAAAATTTACGATGATGTTAATCAGACAGCTATTTCAAACGCCAAAATTCGGATTTTAGAATGGACAATTACTTCCACCTTTTCGGGCCCAGCATACAGTTTTAAAGGTTATGTTGATTCCACGGATACCGGCCCAACAGGTGATTATGACATAATTTTCGAAACCACAGGTAAGGGCAACAACTATGAATTAGAAATTAAGTCCAGGGAGGATGTATGGTTTCGAGATAAAACAACATATATCGAAGAAGTTAATCTGGGCGGTTCTGAACAGATAGATTTTGAAGCTTTAAAATTATTTCCAATTAAGTTAATAGTAAAAACAAGCGAAAGCTTTGCGCATCCCATTTTGATTTACTCCGATTTCCCAGACGACAGGATTGAAGAACATCCTGCATTTGAGATATCCTCGGAAAGAATAGTTTGGTTAGATAAAAACAAAGAGAATCGAATTGGTTTTGTTATTTATGGAGAGAAAACGCTAAGGACAGAAAGATTTGTTATAGTGGCAAATTCAAAGACAATAGAAACTGTGGAATTGGCATTGGCCTTAGAAGATTTTAATTGATTTGAAAACAAATCAAACAGGATAACCCCAAATCATTTATGAACCATTTAACCTATTTAAAAATGAAAAATGTATTTAAACTTTTGTTATCCCTGTTACTGACCTTAAATTCCTGTTATAAAACAGAGGATGATACAGGTGACACATGTCTAGATGATTGTACCGTTATTCAGGGCCATATCACCACCATTCATGGAGCACCTGTAAGCAATGTACCTGTAGAATTTGAGCATACTGATTCGGGCATGTTTTGGCGTGATAGCCGAAGGATAAAAAAAACAAAAACAGATAAAAATGGCTTCTTCCATCTTAAGTTTTATATAGAAGATGAGGAGTTGGGAGAAGATGCAGATGGTTACTTTCATCTTATAACCGATTTCCGTTCGGTGGACCATGACAAGTATTTACTGAGCAACAGTATTGAATTGCGAAATGACTTTTTCGTAAGATACTTAGGTGCTTTACAAAAGAGAGACACCACTATCGAGTTGGACTATTACCTTCCAAAAAAAGGACTGGCAAAAATTCGTTTGGAAAACTTTATACCCATTCAAGAAGATGATTTTTTTAGTGTCCAGGTACTATTTCGTGGCGGAAACGGGGTGATCGAAAAATGGGATGTGCCAATTTTGGATTATCAACCACTGTCCAGAGGTGAAAGGGTGAAGGCTTTCAATGTTCTTAGTGAGTTTAATGATGTTCCGGTTGCAGCAGGCACGGAAAACGTGCTGCAAGTAGATAAAAGAAAAAATGGTGTGCGCAATAGTGAGGATATTATTTTGGATGTTCCTGAAAATGGAGGGGCAGCATCTCTATTGCCTATTAAAAATTATACACACTTTCTTATAATCGTTTTATTGACCTATTTGTAATCTGATTTTTGCATTTACAAATTATCCGGAAATCTTACCGGAGAAGCATATAACCCCAAATTATTTATTAACCATTTAACCTATTTACAAATGAAAAATAGATTCACCGTATTACTTGAAATATTCTTAACTGCATTGATTTTATTGTCCTGCGAAAAGGAACCATTACCTGCCGGGATAGCAACCAGGGTACACGGGCGGGTCTTTGACGAGGTTAATCAAATACCAATATCCAGCCTTAAAATTCGGGTAGAAGAATGGAATGCTATTGGAACTTTTCCAGGTATTGTAGATAGTTTTAAAGGTTTTATTGACTCTGTTGATACAGATTTTAACGGTGATTATGATCTGACCTTTGAGACTACGGGAAAAGGGACATGGTATACTTTGAGTTTGGCCTCAAGGGAGGATATTACTTTTATTAGGTCTTGGAAAAAACGTATTGATACCACCAATATTGGAGCATCGGAACAGGTTAATTTTGAGGTGCTGAAGTTGTATCCGGTTAATTTGGTGATTAAAACCACGGAGAGTTTTCAATACCCTATTTGTATCTCAACAATTCATGGGCCTTATGATATTCCTCCACACCCAAAATCCCAATTGACTTCCAAAAGAAACATTTGGCTAGACAAGAATGAACAAAATCTAATTGTGTTCAGAATTCAAGAGGGTTCTTCAACCTTGAAGGCTGAGAAATTTGTTCCTGCCACAAATTCAAAGACAATAGAAACTGTGGAATTGGCATTGGTCTTAGAAGATTTTAATTGATTTGAAAACAAATCAAACAGGATAACCCCAAATCATTTATTAACCATTTAACCTATTTAAAAATGAAAAACACGCTTTGCCTATTGCTATTGGCAATTCTTGTCCAAAGCTGTGATAAAGATGATACGGACCTTACCTGCATTAGCGATTGTACTGTAATTCAAGGTCAATTCTTGACAGCAAAAGGAGCTCCACTGAAAAATGTAAAGGTTGGGGTAAATTATTACCTGGGCCATGGTATTGGAGCGTCCATAAGAAAAATTAAAAAAACCAGTACGGACAAAAACGGCAATTTTAAAATGCAGTTTTATGTAAATGACGATGAACTGGGCAATGTTCCAGGGTACTTCCAGTTTGTTTATGATTACAGTGGATTGGATCCTGATGTATTTATAGGTACAGATTACAACTCTTATGGAATAGGTGCCATTCATTCAAGGGACACCATAATCTCCTTGGAATTCTATAATCCAAAAAAGGCATTTATCACGGTGAACTTAACAGGTTTTAACCCAAGTATTGAGGAGGATTTCTTTGTTGTGAGTTCACTTTATCCAATGGGTAGGAAAATAGGCCAAAATCGGTTTATAAATTCTGAATACCAACTGGGATATGATGGTAATAAGGCCTATGCCACCTCGTCCCATACTCGCATTGACAATGTCTTGGTTGCTGAGCACGATTATAATCTGATAAGTATAAGTAAAAGAAAGAACGGTGGAGAAACCATTGAAGAGGATCACATAATATTTGTGCCTGATAACAATATCCTGGAGTTGAATTATTCCTATTGATATAGGGTTTTCATCGATTAGGTTTGACTCTTCCACAGGGAGATACTTCCAGTCTGGTTATCATTTCAAACAAAATCAACCCAAATAATTTATTAACCATTTAACCTATTTAAAAATGAAAAACACGCTTTTTATTTTATGTTTTGTAGTTGGGATTTGTGCAAGTGCCCAATTGCATATCGACTTTGAAGTGGCCAATAAAACCAACGAGGTTTTTGGGCTATTGGACAAAAGCAAAATCCCACACGATATGTTGTTGGACTATGGCTATGATTTTTTGGAGGTCACCAATTACGACGGGGTGCTACGGGACAACAATTATATTGTTCCTTCGGTATATCGGGAACTGTATAACAGTGTGGTCTCTATGCGTACCAATTTAGTGGTGCCTGCATTGGTGGATCCCCAGACGTTGGAGGACAGTTGGAAAAGCACTGCCAAAAGCGAGGTAAACAAACTTGGCAAGGGCTCTTGGACCACTGCAGTAGTGGTCAACGGGCTGTACTACCACTATTCCAAGTTTCGGGAAGATGCTTTGGATCAGGGATTGATCCAGGTTGTGGATGACAAATATTATGAAGATGTCTATGTCAACACAGAATGGCAGAATCCCTATGAGACCAAGGAGGTCTTTGCCATGACCTTACCCTTTACCAGAATAAACAACTCCAAAATTTCCCTTTTGATAGCCGAAAGCGAATGGCGAACCAACCAAGCTGCTTTGGCAGAAGGCTTTGCGGTGGATTTTGGGGATGGCAGCGGGTATATCCCCATGGAACTGGGAAAGTCCTTGGAGCATAATTTTAATGAGGACGGGGATTATGTGTGGACCTTCAGGTTAAAACTTTCTGATGGTACCTTTAGGTACTGTCGTACCCCAGTTAAAATTACCGGGAAGGCGAAGCTGGAAACCTTAACAGCACATAACCCGGATTGTTTGGATCCACCTTGGAATATAGACATTCAGGCAACAAAAAGTTACAAAGGAAGTAAAGGATCTGCTTCTGTGCAAATTGCACCTGCAAATGAATGTAATGCAATCAATAGACCCCTTATTGTTGTTGAAGGTTTTGATTCTGGTCTTACAGGTAATCATCCGATCTATGGAGATACCTACTTAGAAAAGTTCCTTGGGGAGATTGATGAAGATTATGATAGTGAAGCATTAAAAAATCTAATTACGGAAGATAATGAAGATGGCTTTGATATCATTTACGTCAACTGGGATAATGGCACGGACTACCTGCAACGCAATGCCTATGTGTTGGAAGAGGTGATTCGTTGGGTCAACCAGAACAAAGAAACGGATGCTGCTCCCAATGTTGTTTTGGGACAGAGTATGGGTGGCGTTATTGCCCGCTATGCGCTTCGGGATATGGAAAACAACAACGAAGACCACGACACCAGTTTATATATAAGTCATGATGCCCCGCACCAAGGAGCCCATGTGCCTCCAGGTTTTTTTTATATGGGGCGCCATGCACTTAATGAGGCGTTGTCAACGCCCATTGGGGGAATTGTGGTTTTAGTGGCCGGTGGCAGTGTTCCTGCCAAAGAAGTTAGGCAAATGATGGATAGCCCTGCTGCCAAGCAATTATTGATCAATTATGTTACAAATGATTATGAGATTGACACCGACGCATTTGATGCCTGGCAAAACGAGCTAAAAGTGATGGGCTACCCCCAACAAACAAGGAACATTGCTATTAGCAATGGTAGTCATTGTGCCCAGACCTACGGTATAGAACCTAGTCAAAACCTGTTTAGTTTGCACGGATCAGCTTCATTTAGTCCCTTTACCGATTTGGCATTGCATATTTTCGATTTAGGATGGCTTACAGGAGTCTTGTTGGGAGATATACCCACGATATTCTTGGGAAAGCTATTTGGGCAAACAAGTTTTCATGTAGGTTTTGACGTTTGGGCATTTCCAGAAGCAGGTACTGAAAAAATATACAATGGTTGGGTGGATTATGAGAAAAAGTTACTTTGGGTTCTGCCCATAACACATAATTTAACCTCACGCAGCAAAGAATGGGACGGGAATGGAATACGGCTGGATGACTACCCAGGAGGGGCATTACCATTTTTGAACACCTTAAAAGAGGGGGAAGAATCTGAAAGCAATTTTCTATTTAAATATCATTATAACCTACAGGTAACAGAAGATGTCAGTTTTATTCCCACAACTAGTGCCTTGGACGTTGGCAGCGGAAACACTACTTTGGTTGAGGAAGACTTTTTGCAAACTTATACCGTGGGCAACCCCTTAAGCCCCGAATTGGCCGTTCCCTTTGATAATTATACAACAACCCATAATTTGGAGAACGTCAACGAAATGCATATAACATTTAACACCCAAAGTGGGGATTGGTTAGCCAATGAGCTCAATAACACGGCCACTCTTTTTGATTGTTCATTTTTGTGCAATAATTTGGAGTTGGAAGGTGGCAATACTATATGCAAGGAGGAGGTTTATTCCGTAAATGTAGTGGGGAATACCCAGATAGAATGGAGTTCCAGTAACTTGGACGCCCTTACACCTATGGATCCCAACAGTCCTTCTACCTTGTTTGTTACTCCTCCCAATACCTACCACCAACAAGTAACTATTTTCGCAACCTTATTTTCACCAAGTTGTGGAGGAAACCCCGTGGTGTTGGAAAAGCTTGTCACGGTAGGTGCCCCAGGGGAGCCTGCTGATTTGTATGGGCCAACTAGTGTTGTCACTGGTGGGTTGGTCCAGTATTTTGGTGGTCCTGCCGTTGGGGCAACTTCTTACGAATGGCGGTTGCCATTTCCTTTTGATAAGGTTGATCAGTTTGATCTTTTCTCGGACAATTGGCAAATCAAAAAAAGCACAACCCATTATGATAGCGCCCTGGTTTTTACCGGTTATGGTAAAAATGCAGGATATGTACAGCTGATGGGTAAAAATGAGTGTGGTACCGGGCCGGCAAAATTGTTATATGTAAAACATGCCTCAGAAGGTGGCGGCGGAGGCGGTGGAGGCGGAAACCCGGTCCAAAACAGCTTATTGAACCAAGAGAACCTACCCGAAGCAGAAGGTGGAATTATCATGTTTCCCAATCAGGCTGTGGACCAAGTGCACTTTGCACTCTCCAAACCCAATGCGCCTTTGGAATATGCTCCCTCCAAGATATTGGGTATTAAAGTATATCCTCAGTTTCAATCCTTGGTGAAAAAAGAAATGGGATTTAAGTCGGGTATAATTTCCTTTACTATGGATGTTAGTGATTTGACTACTGGATATTATATGGTGACGATTGAAACCGATGTTGGAACCACCAGCAAGATTCTAATTGTAGAGTAATACCGCAAAATGACCAAGGTATTATACCCCGGTATAATTTGCTGGGGTTATTTGTTTTAGCTCACTCTTGATATCGGCAGAAACCTCCAACGTATCTATAAAATCCGCAATGGATTTTTGGGTGATTTTCTCATTGGTTCGGGTAAGTCCTTTTAGGGCTTCATAAGGGTTGGGATAGCCTTCGCGCCTTAAAATGGTCTGAATGGCCTCCGCAACCACGGCCCAATTATCCTCCAAGTCTTGTTCAAACTTGTCCGCATTCAAAACCAGCTTATTTAAACCTTTTAAGGTGGATTGAAAAGCCACTTGGGTATGGGCGAAGGGCACACCCACATTGCGTAGCACCGTACTGTCTGTTAGATCTCGTTGGAGTCGGGAAACTGGTAGTTTGGCGGATAAATGTTCAAAAATAGCATTGGCGATGCCCAAATTTCCCTCGGAATTTTCAAAATCTATGGGGTTTACCTTATGGGGCATGGCCGATGAGCCCACTTCTCCCTTTTTGATTTTTTGTTTGAAATAATCCATGGAGATATAGGTCCAAACATCCCTGTTCAAATCAATATAGATAGTGTTGATTCGCTTTAGGCAATCGAACAGGGCTGCCATATGGTCGTAGTGCTCAATCTGTGTGGTGGGAAAGGAGTGGTGAAGTCCTAATTTTTCTTGTACAAACTGTTGTCCAAAAGCCTTCCAATCTGTATTGGGATAGGCTACTTTGTGTGCATTATAATTCCCTGTGGCACCCCCAAATTTGGCGGCACTTGGAATATCATTCAATAAATTGAACTGTTCCTTCAATCGCTCCACAAAAACATCGATTTCCTTGCCCAATCGGGTTGGGGAAGCTGGCTGCCCATGGGTTCTGGCCAACATGGGAATCTCTGCCCATTCCGCTGCCAAAGTCTTTAACTTTTCAAACACTTCAAAATACAGCGGCACATAGACCTCATTCATGGCCTCCTTTATGGAAAGGGGAATGGCAGTATTGTTGATGTCCTGGGAAGTCAATCCAAAATGGATGAACTCCTTGTATTTTTCCAAACCCATGGCGTCAAACTTCTGTTTGATGAAATACTCAACCGCCTTTACATCATGGTTGGTGGTTTTTTCAATTTCCTTGATGGACAATGCATCTTCGGCAGAAAAATCTTGATAGATTTTTTGCAAATCGGAAAACTTGGAGGTGTCAAAGTCCGCTAATTGGGGCAAGGGAATTTCACAAAGGGCAATAAAATATTCAATTTCAACCCGAACCCGATACTTGATCAGGGCTTCTTCTGAAAAATAGGCACCAAAGGCTTTGGTTTTATTGTGGTATCTGCCATCTATGGGTGAAATGGCGTTGAGTGGATTCAATGACATGGTCTGGTTTTAGAAAGGAGCAAAGATACTTAAACTCTTAGAGTTTAGTGGCCTAAAACAGTGAGCTTATCCAAGGTTTTTTTCGCTCTGTTTTTGTAACCGGCGGTACCTTGCGCAATGGTATCTTCCAATATCATCTTAAGTTCGGGGTGAACCCAATCAAATTTGGTTCCCAGATAGAAAAGACTACTCATGGCAAATACCTTGGCGGCAACTTTGTGATCCCCAATGAACCAGTCAAAACAGACGATCATTATTTTCTCCAAATGTTCCGAAGTCATGTTTTTGACAAAGGTTTCATCCTTTTTTTTGAAATATGCTTCGCACAAGAGCTCACAGACATGCGCCATGGGGCGAATACCCGATTCATTGGTAAGCTTGGACAATCCGCCAGTGAATTCATCCAAGTATGGCAAAAGGTACACCAGTTTTTTTCGCATTAGATGATCAAACACCCAACTGGCGTTGAAAGAATCGGTTTTATCTTGGTCAAAAACTTCCTGCAAGAGTCTTCCGGTTAGTTCTGGATGCAATTCCAATTTTTCAACCAAGGCCGAAATCTGGGCCTTGGAGAGCCTTCCCGAGTTCAGTGCAATATGTAATTCCTTTGTGGTCAATGAGCAGGTTTTTAGTGGATTAACTTGGCAACCAAGGCTGGAACGCCTTCAGCAGCTGTGGTGGACATCACCGTCAAATTGTCAAATTCCCTGGGATTCACACTGGGTTTTGGATCTATAAAATAAATAGGAGTGTCCTGGGCTACATAGTTGATTAGGCTGGCAGCGGGATATACTTGCATGGACGTTCCAATGACAATTAAGATATCTGCTTGAACGGTAATTTCCACAGCTGTTTGCAGCATGGGGACCATTTCGCCAAACCAAACAATATGGGGACGCAATTGATTTCCATTATCGTCCAAATCCCCCAATACCAGGTCCTTTTTCCATTCCAGCACGTAATTTTCATCCGCCGTGCTCCGCACTTTAAAAAGCTCCCCATGCAAATGCACCACATGGGAACTTCCCGCTTGTTCGTGTAGATTGTCCACATTTTGGGTTACAATACTCACATCAAACTCCGTTTCCAATGCCACCAATGCTGTATGGCCTGCATTGGGGGAAACTTCCAAAAGTTGTCTTCGCCGCTGGTTATAAAATTCGAGAACCAATTCGGGGTTACTATAAAAACCTTGGGGAGAAGCAACTTCCATAACGTCATGGCCCTCCCACAAACCATTGGAATCCCTAAAGGTCTTCAGTCCACTTTCGGCGCTCATCCCAGCACCGGTCAGCACTACAATTTTTTGTTTTTTGCCCATATCGCCCTAAAAATATGAAATTCATTTTTCGCTATCTTGTCCTGCATGTTTGACAACGATTTGTTGACCTATTTGGAAACCTATCTCACCGAGGGTAGAAAGCAGCGGTTTTTAGAGGTGTTGAAGCACCGGACCAAATATTTGACCGTAGCCATCGAAGATGTATTCCAACTGCACAATACCAGTGCGGTAATTAGAAGTTGCGATGCTTTTGGAATCCAAGAAGTTCATGTGGTGGAAGACCGATTTGGGCAACGATTGGACAAGAACATTGCTATGGGTGCGGAACAGTGGGTAGACGTTTATCGATACCAAACAACTTCGGATTGTATTTCGGAACTCAAGGATCAGGGATATCAAATCATCGCTACAACTCCACATGACGGTTCAAGTTTTTTACATGATTTTGAATTGAACCATAAAACCGCCCTTTTTTTCGGAACCGAAAAAGAAGGTTTGAGTGAGGAAGTCATGCAACAAGCAGATGGTTTCCTGAAAATTCCCATGGTTGGCTTTTCCGAAAGTTTGAACATTTCGGTTTCTGCAGCCATCATTATCCAGGAACTAACACAACAGCTCAGAAATTCTGCCCATGATTGGCAACTTTCAGACATTGAAATTTTGGACAAACGAATGGATTGGGCCAAAAAATCCATTAAGAATGTGGAAGGAATCATCGGGAGGTATCAGGGCAAATAAAGTTTTTTGTATTTTGTAGGGTAACCAAATTAAAAACAACATGACCACACTACTCTACATTCTAGGGGGAATTGTCCTTCTCATCATTGTTTTGGCCTTAATTGCGCCGAAGAGCTACAACGTTTCAAGATCTATTGAAATTGACCAACCCAGAGCCGTTGTCTTTGACAATCTAAGGTATTTGAAAAATCACGACGAATGGTCGCCATGGGGTAAGAAGGATCCCAATATGGAAAAAAAATTTACTGGGACGGACGGACAAGTTGGTGCTACCAGCTATTGGAACGGAAACAAGGACGTTGGAGAGGGAGAGCAGGAAATCAAAAAAATTGTGGACGGGGAACGCATTGAGTCCGAGCTTCGATTTTTGAAACCATGGAAATCCACTTCAGATGCATATTTGGTAACGGAGGATGCATCCAACGGCGGAACCAAGGTGACCTGGGGATTTTCAGGAAAAAACAAATTCCCTTTTAGTATTATGATGTTGTTCATGAATATGGACAAGGCGGTGGGCGGCGATTTTGAGGATGGCTTGTCCAGCTTAAAAGGCCTTTTAGAGAAATAAAGTTATGGAACAAAATATAGTTGGTTGGTTTGAGATCCCGGTGACCAACATGGATCGGGCCAAGGCTTTTTACGACCAAGTTTTCCAAATTGAGATTCAAGTGCAGGATTTTGGTGGAACCCTTATGGGTTGGTTTCCATGGGATGAAGGAAAGCCAGGTGCCAGTGGTTCCCTTATTCAGCACGAAAGCTATAAACCAAGCAGCACCGATGGGGTGTTGATTTACTTTTCCAGTGCTGATGTGCAACATGAATTGGATAGGGTAGAAGCTGCTGGAGGTAAAATACAACGAGGCAAAACCCAAATTAGCCCTGAAGTGGGTTATATGGGAGTATTTATGGACTCTGAGGGCAACAGGGTTGCCTTGCATTCCAGAAACTGATTACTCGGCCAGTTCCAGTAGGGCAATGTCAAATTCATTGTCCAAGAGCACTTTTCCCTTAGCTACGGTCACTTCGGTTTCGGAGTAGGTATCGTATAATTTAGTGCCGTCTCCAAAAAAACCTTTGACCCAAAGGGACTTTTTTCCCTTGGGCAAATCCAAACCAACGACAACCTTGTCTTTGTAATCCCCGTCCATGTATGTTCTGGAGAACACGTAGGGTTTCTTTGCCAATCTTTTGTGTTTTCCGGCACCGATGGAAGGGTGGTTTCTTCTAAACTGACCCAACTTTTGCCAATGTTTGTGAATTTTTTGAATTTCCGGCATGCTGTCCAGTTCTTGCCAATTCATAAAGGAGCGGAGGGTGGCATCCCCTTCAGTTCCTTCCACAATTAAATTGCGGGAAGTTTCGTCCCCGTAGTAAACCTGGGAGGCTCCAGGGGTCAATAAGAGTACGTTGGCCGAATAAATGGATTTCTTTCGCTCTTTATCAAACGGACTGCCATCATCATGGGAGGTAAGGTAGTTAAGCACACTTTTACCCTTTAGTTTGGTGTTGAGCAGTCTACTGTATTTTTTAAAAGTGGTTTCATAATCTTTGTGCGCATCCGTCTTTAAATCAAAATTGATGAGACTTTTAAATCCATAGTCAAAAAAGTCCACTTTTTTATCTCCAAAATCAAATTCACGACCTCCAGAAATTCCATAGTTGTAGACCTCACCAACCATATAAAAGGGATTGTCATCCAACACTTGATCGGGATGTTTTTTCTTCCAGGTTTCAAAGGCATAGGAGGCCTCTTTATATAAATCGGACCAAGCATTTTCATTGACGTGTTTTACCGTGTCCACACGAAAGCCATCCACCCCAAAATCGTTGATGTAATCTGTCAACCATTTAATAATATAAAATCGGGGAGCCCTCGGGTATCCTGTACGTTCAAAAAAGAGTTGAAGTTCATCCAATTCCTGACTTAAGCGCCCTTCGTCCTTCCATTTGGCCAAAAGGGCATCAGGGAGTTTTACCGCTTCATTGGACTCAGTTAAGATATCCGGTAGGTTTTCCACCAAGGTGCAGGCCGTGGTATTTTCGTAGGTGGTGAATTCGCATTTAGGCCCTGTCCTCACCCATTCCTCTGGCCAAACGGGGTCTATGTCCGTTACAGGACCGGTATGGTTCAAAACTACATCCAACAACACACGAATGCCCCTGGCATGTGCGGTTTTTACCAGTTTTTCCAAGTCTTTTCGGGTACCAAAGTTGGGATCTATGGCGGTCCAGTCCTTGGCCCAATACCCATGGTACCCATAGGTATTGCCCGTTCCTTCGTTGGTTGAGCCATGAATTTGTTCCACTATCGGCGTGAACCAAATAGCGTTTATGCCCAGGTCTGTAAAATATCCTTCTTCAATTTTTTGGGTAATGCCCTGGATGTCACCTCCTTCAAATCCCCTAAGAACTGCTGTTTCCTTGGTCTGATCAAATTGTACTCCTTTTTGGGGATTACCGATATTGAATCGGTCTGTTAGAAGGAAATATACATTGGCTCCCTCCCAAACAAAGGGAACATCCCTTTTTTGGGCTAGCTCTACAGCTACTTGAGTATCTTTTTTCTCTGGCTTTTTGGTCTTTTTACATGCGGACAGAAAGGACAAAACAGTCATGATAGCAAGTAGTTTTTTCATCTTTTGGGATTTTAGCTAAAGCTATAAAATGCATGCGGAAATATAAAATTTATTTAATTCGCGTAAACATGAAATAGTAAGGAATTTCCCGATGTAAGTTACCTCCTGTTAAGCACTCTATACTCCTCATAGCAGCTAGAAATGGCATCAAGGATTTGAAGATCGTTGGCAGTATTGATGAACGATCTTGAGTAATTGCAATTGTTGAGGATGTCCTCAATGTCCACTTTTTCCAATTGTAGGAGTTCTGTCAGGGTTTCGCGGTCAAACTTGGAAGCCAGAAGATCGCGGATGTCATCATCCTGTTTCATCTGCTGCAGTTTACGCATCTGTTTGGGCTTTTTCCCAAATAGATTTCGAAGTAAGTCTGCTGGATTTAGAATGGCACCCAAGACCTTGGTAACCGCACTTGGACTCTTGTTTCCACCCTCATAACTCTTCTGCAATCCAGAAATGCTGTACTGGTATGCATTGTTTATGGGCAGATTCTTAACATCAATCTCTAGATAACCAGTAAGTTGATAGGGCCTTACAATGACCTCTTCCAAAGCATAGGCCAATTCCGTAAGCGCAACCTCAGTACCTTCAAATTTGAACATATCACCGGTTACCCTAACTTTTTCTGATTTAAACCCCAAAAAAGTAAAATAGAGGGTATCATTTACCGCTGCAGGAATGGTAAACCTTCCTTCCTGATCCGTAATGGTACCTACCACCTTGTTCAGATTGATTACGTGCACGCTTACCATGGGAAAGCCACTTTGGGCATTGACCACGGTAGCATTCAACTCGCCTTCCACAGCAGAATCTTCAGTATCCTGGGAAAAACCTATAAAAGTAACCAGAAAGAAAAATGTAAGTAGGACTCTTTTCATGCAATTTGTGTAGCCATAAAAGTACTAAACAAAGAAAAATAAATAGGAGTTCACCACGATTTAATATAGAATTAACTAATAAAAACCAGGTCTTCTTTTACCGCCTCTTTTCCCGGAACCGCCTCTACGACCGCCCCTAAAGGACTTGTTGTCACCTCCCTTGCGGTGGCCTCGTTTTCTGTCACGTTTTCTTCCGCCCTTGCCAGAGCTTGGAGGATTTTTGGAAATTTCTACATTGATAAAGCGCCCTTTTACCTTAAAATCGGTGAAAGTCTGCAACACAAAATCCGAAAGTTGGGCCTCTGTATTGAAGAAGGAAAAGCTGTCTTTAGTGTCAACATTGAAAATGTCATCTTTCTCCAGATTCAAGGTATCCCGCAAGAAGTCCTTGAGAGACATCCAGTCATACCCGTCGCGCTCACCCACGTTGATAAAGTAGCGGACAGAACCATCGCTAGGCTTGTTGCCTTTGGATTCTCCTTTTTCACCGCTATCCCTTCGGCCCTCATCTGAATTTAAATCTCGGGTTTTGCTATAATAGTTGTAGAAACGGGTGAATTCCACAGAAACCATTTTTTTGACCAATTCCTCTCGATCCAAACCATCCAACACATCATTGATGGCTGGGAGGTAATTGTCAATTTCAGGATTGATTTCGGTTTCCTTGATTCTATTGGCTAGATGATAAAGCTGGATTTCGCAGATTTCTATTCCTGTTGGAATCTTTTTTGAAATAAAATCCTGCTTGATTTTCTTTTCAATGGCCTTGATTTTCCTGAGTTCCGAACGGGTAACAATGACCATGGAGATTCCTGATTTCCCTGCTCTACCGGTACGTCCACTTCGGTGGGTGTAAGTTTCAATTTCATCAGGAAGCTGGTAATTGATCACATGGGTCACATCATCCACATCAATTCCCCTGGCCGCTACATCCGTGGCTACCAACATTTGCACCTGCTTCTTCCGGAACGCATTCATCACCAAATCCCTTTGGTTCTGACTCAGGTCTCCGTGTAGCGCCCCTGCATTGTATCCATCCTCGATCAATTTTTCGGCCACGCGTTGGGTATCTCGTTTTGTTCTACAGAATACCACGGAGAAAATTCCAGGATTGGCATCGGCCAAACGTTTTAATGCGGCATAGCGATCACGTCCACCTACCGTATAATATTCATGCTGAACAGTGGTTGCCCCCGCATTTTTGGCTCCTACCGTGATTTCATGCGGTTTGTGCATGAATTTTTTAGCAATGGAAGCCACTTCTTTGGGCATGGTAGCCGAAAAAAGCCAAGTGAATTTTTCTTCGGGGGTGTTGGAAAGAATATCCTTGATATCCTCATAAAAACCCATGTTGAGCATCTCATCGGCCTCATCAAGAACGCAATAATCGATTTTGGAGATATTGACCATTCCACGACCGATCATATCTTTCATACGCCCTGGAGTAGCAACTACAATTTGCGCACCCCTTTTAATCTGTCTGGCCTGTTCAGTGATACTTGCGCCCCCGTAAATGGCCACTGTATTTAGGCCTTTAACGTATTTGGAGTACAATTTGAGCTCGTTGGTAATTTGCAAACAAAGCTCGCGGGTTGGGGAAAGGATAAGACCTTGGGTGGTTCTGCTATCCGCCTGTATTTTTTGAATCATGGGAAAACCAAAGGCAGCGGTTTTACCCGTTCCTGTCTGGGCCAAGGCGACCAAGTCGGTTTCTTCCTGTAATAGAACTGGGATTGATTTTTCCTGTACTTCGGAGGGAGTCTCAAATCCAAGATCGGAAATAGCATCCAATAGGGGTTTGTCCAACCCCAAGGCTTCAAATTTTGTCATAGTGGTGTAAACCTTAAATCGCAAATATGTTATGTTGCATAGAGCGATTTTCGAATACCCATTTTAAGCCCCTCGCAACACCATGCCCATACCGGCGGCGTTAATAAAGGCGCAAAGGTACATCAATTAAATGAGGTGGAAACTATAAAACCCTGTTTTTGAAAAAGGAGGCCAATTTTCGAATGGCTTTCCCCCGGTGGCTTATAGAATTTTTGGTAGCGTCCGATAGTTCTCCAAAAGTGGTATCATAACCGTAAGGTCTAAATATGGGATCGTAACCAAAACCATGTGTTCCCTGTGCTGCCTGTACGATGCTCCCATTCACAATCCCATCAAAAACAAAACTCTCGCCGTTAAAATTTAGATGAACCACGGTTTTAAAATGCGCGGTTCTTTGGTCATTGCCTGCAAGTTCGCTCAACACTTTGGCCATATTATCCTTGGCATTTTTCTGCGGTCCGGCATAGCGGGCGGAATATACCCCTGGCGCTCCGTCCAAGGCGTCAATAAGAAGCCCTGTATCATCTGAAAAACATGAGAGGCCATATTTTTTGGTGACAAAGTCCGCCTTCAATTTGGCATTGGCCTCCAAGGTTTTACCAGTTTCGGGAATTTCCTCGCTACAGCCAATATCATCCAAGGAAAGCAATTCAATTTCAGACGGCAACAACTGCTGGACTTCCCTTAGCTTATGGGCGTTATGGGTGGCAAAAACTAATTTCAAGGCGAGTTTTTTTCTTTGATTATTTTGGAAAAAGTATCAAGGATAATGGTTTTACCCTAGAATTCTTGTTTTCGATACTATTTTCCAGTTTCTAACTAAAAAATCACTCAAACTGACGAATTCATGATAAAATCCATAATGGGTTAAAAGTAGTAATTTCGAACTTTGCATTAACCATTAACCATTAACCATTAACCATTAACCATTAACCATTAACCATTAACCATTAACCATTAACCATTAACCATTAACCATTAACCATTAACCCATTAACCATTAACCCATTAACCCATGAAAATTCTTCCACCTTTGGTCATGATGATTTTTGGTTTTTTGATGTACCTGCTGAATCGGTTCCTGCCCGTTGGCCATTTTGATTTTTTCGGCAGAAGGGAGTTGTCCATTGTCCTATTTGGATTGGCTCTTCTGATTATTTTCATTTCCATTGCCCAGTTTGTTTTTGCCAAGACCACTACCAATCCCATTAATTTGACCAAAACAACTCGATTGGTTACCAAGGGAATTTTTAAGTATTCCAGAAATCCCATGTACTTGGGAATGCTTCTCCTGCTCTTAGGTTATGGACTTAAACTTGGAAACGCCTTCAACACCCTTTTAGCTGCTGGTTTTGTGTACTATATGAATCATTTTCAGATTGCAAAAGAGGAACAGGCCCTTGCCCAACTTTTTGGTAAGGAATATCGGAATTATTGCAAGGCAACCCGACGTTGGTTCTAGCCTAAATGTTGGATTATTTAGTCATTTTGAAACATTTTGCGGGTGTTTTTTGATATATCCGCAATTGTGGAGCGTTTTTGGGAGCTTGGAATTTCACGGATGGAATTAATGATTAATTTTATGCCTTAATTTTTTGAAGAAATTCATGGTAGAAGTGGGACGCAAGTATGTTTTTGATTTTGACAGCACCCTGACCAGGGTAGAAGCTTTGGATGTTTTGGCGGAAATGACGCTTCAAGGCAAGTCCAACAAGGATGAAATTATCCAAGAAATTCAAGATATCACCAATTTGGGTATCGATGGGGATATTTCCTTCACGGAATCGTTGGAGCGAAGGATTCGACTTCTTAATGCCCACAAAAATGATTTGGATGGTTTGGTAGGTGAGCTTCGCCAGAAAATATCAAAATCCATTGCATCCAATAAAGAATTCTTTGAAAAATACTCAGATGATATTTATGTGATTTCCTGTGGGTTCAAGGAATTTATTGACCCCATTGTTGAGGAATACAACATTCCTTCGGAACGCGTATATGCCAATACCTTTACCTTTGATGCAGAAGGACATATTGTTGGATTTGATGAGGACAATGTACTGGCCTCGCATAATGGCAAGATAGAATGTCTAAAGCGTTTGGACTTGGAAGGGGAGGTGCAGGTCATTGGTGACGGATATAGCGACTATGTCATGCGCGAAGCTGGAATTGCCGACAAGTTCTTTGCCTATACTGAAAACGTGCATCGTGAGAAAGCTGCCAGTAATGCCGATCATGTTGCTCCTAACCTAGATGAATTCCTGTACGTGAACGATCTACCTAGAAATTTATCCTACCCCAAAAACAGAATCAAGATTTTGTTGTTGGAAAATGTGCATCCCGATGCTTTTGTGAACCTTTCGGAAGACGGTTTTTCCGTGGAACTGGTAAAGCACAGCTTAACTGAAGAGGAACTGATTGAACGGATCAAAGGAGTCCATGTGCTGGGAATTCGTTCCAAAACACAGGTTACCCAAAAGGTTTTGGATGCCGCCAATAAGCTATTGGTGGTGGGTGCATTCTGCATTGGAACCACCCAAATTGACTTGGAGCACGCCAAGACGAAAGGGGTAGTGGTTTTTAACGCACCTTACAGCAATACCCGGTCTGTGGTGGAATTGGCCATAGGTCAGATTGTAATGCTCAAACGGAACATTTTTACCCGCAGTACCGAAATCCATAATGGGGAATGGAACAAAACTGCCATCAACTCAAGGGAGGTCCGTGGTAAAAGCTTGGGGATTGTTGGTTACGGGAATATTGGTAAGCAATTGTCTGTACTGGCAGAAGCCATGGGCATGCGGGTATATTACTATGATGTTGCGGATAGATTGGCCCTAGGGAATGCCGTTAAATGCAGTACGCTTGAAGATTTGCTTGGGGTTTCTGATGTGGTTACCCTTCATGTGGACGACAATAAGGCCAACAAAAACTTTATTGGAGAACGGGAACTCAACCAAATGAGAGATGGGGCTATCCTGATTAACCTTTCCAGAGGTTTTGTGGTGGATATTGAAGCTCTTGCAGCTGCCCTTAAAACAGGGAAATTGGGCGGTGCCGCTGTAGATGTGTATCCGTCGGAGCCAAGAAGCAACGGCAAGTTTGAAACAGCCTTGCAGGGATTGCCCAACGTAATCCTTACGCCTCATATTGGCGGAAGCACCGAGGAGGCCCAACGGGATATTGCGGATTTTGTGCCCAACAAGATCATGGATTATATCAACTCTGGGAATACCGTTGATGCGGTGAATTTCCCAAATATCAGATTGCCCAAACAGACCAATGCCCACAGGTTCCTTCATATTCACAAAAATGTTCCTGGTATTATGGCGAAGATCAGTAAAGTCCTGGCCGAATATGAGATGAACATTACTGGACAATACCTCTCTACAGACGACAAGGTGGGGTATGTGATTACCGATTTGGATAAGGAGTACAACAAAGAAGTGGTAAAGGCTCTAAAGAATGTGGAAAACACCATCAAGTTTAGGGTTCTTTATTAATCAGACGGTTTTACTTTTCCTGAATAGGGGATTTCACATGCTTTAATACCTGTTTCACAACATTTTTCTTTCTGTCCTTGTTTTTCCATCTAAATTGTGGGTAAATACTTACGGTTATTTTACCTAAATGAGAATAGGAAAGTTAGAAATATTCAAAAAAGGCTTTAGGGCCTACTACTTATTGGTTATCTCCATTGTATTTCTTACGATTGTTATTCAGTCCATGACACAATATTCCTTGAACAAGCAGCGATCCACGGCTTTATACGTCAATTTATCTGGAAAACAGCGCATGCTAAGCCAAAAATTGCTGAACGAGTTGTATTCCTGCAGGTACCATAATTGTGATTACGCAGAAATGAAATTGGCCCTGACCAAACTGTACCACATGAACCGGTCCTTGCAAGAGGGCAGTACGGTCTTGCAAATAGAGCCCCTGGACAATGAGTTGATCCAAAAAGAGTTTTCCCGCTTGGAAACCCATATAGAATGGCTCTATCACAAACTCAAGAATTTTAAGAATTTCAAGGAGATTTCCTTCAACGATGCCCATTACCATGTGGACAGATTTGCTACCATTATGGATGGTATTGTCACCATGTTCCAAAACAAGGCCGAAAAGGATCTTAAGACCATGAAAGTGATAGAACTTGAGTTGGCCATTTTCTCCATAGCAATTTTGATTTTTGAGATTTTCTTTATTGTCAACCCCATTATTAGCCGAATAATGGATCAAAAAAAGAAACTATCGGAGATTGCCTGGCACCAGTCCCAAGTGTTCAATTCCCACATGAAGAACATCTCGGACCTTCAATATGTTTTGGAGGTGGAGAAGGACCCGGCCAGACAAAAAGAGATTTATGGCTTTATCAGTGAAGAACTCAATGAGCTAAAGAAGGTTTCGAAACGCATGATGAAGTCCTTGGAAAAGACTACGGACGAGCCCAAACCCCATCAATTGATCATTCAAAAGGTTGAGGAGTTATTGGAAAGATTTAAGCTGGCTCCTACAGAAAAAGAACTCATTGGTGATGATAAGGCTCATTACGCAAAATAGTAAAACCTCTATAGAGCTGTTCCACTAGAAACAAGCGTACCATTTGATGCGAAAAAGTCATTTGGGATAAGCTCAGTTTTTCTTGGCTTCTTGAGTATACTGGAGCACTAAAGCCATAAGGTCCGCCAATAACAAGTACCAAATTCTTAAGACCGCTGTTCATTTTCTTTTGAAGGAATTTGGAAAATTCCATGGAGCTATAGTGCCTACCATTTTCATCCAATAGCACAAGATGGTCTGAAGAATGGATTTGGGATAAAAGCAATTCCCCTTCCTTTTCTTTTTGCTGTGACTCGGAAAGGTTTTTAGTGTTCTTTAGGTCCGGAAGTATCTTAAATTGAAACTTGATATAATGCCCCAAACGCTTCTCATAGATGTTGATGAGCTGGGAAAGCTCGGCACTGTCCGTTTTACCAATGGCGATCAAAGTGATTTGCATGCCCAAAATTAATTTTTTAGGGACAAAACAGGACAATGATCTTGGATATAATGGGAATCTTGGATCAAAACCTTGTTTCAATCCATGGTAAAGAGTGGATTATGCTTTTATGGAATCTATCGTTTCTCCCTAAGCTTCGCAGCAAAAGCAATTTTTAGGCTTGTAATAACCTCTTTTATGTAAGGAGTGTTTAATCCGTTCTTTTAGGAGTAAAGTATACTTCTCACTTTTTGTATACCCAAAGTTACTGATGCTGATAGACGTATCAAGAGACTGCACATAATGCCACCACTTTTGTGGAACAAACAGGACATCCCCTGGCTCCAGGATGGCAACTTGAAGTGCTGCATCTTCAAATTTCGGAAATCTCTTTGGGTCAAAGTTATTGAGGTCTATCTGACTTGCCACTGCATCTGCAATATGCTTGCTGCTCGGGTACATGTTCCTATTAAATTTGGGAGACGAAATAATGAACATCTTTCTGCCCATAATTTGGGCATACATATTATTGGCAGTATCAAAATGAAACCCTGATATGGTTCCTTTAGGCCCTATCCAACCCGTAACATAATTGGAAACGGTATTTTTTTCAAACAACGAAAAATCTATGTCCTCGGTTAAATGGGGAAAAAATTTAAAGATATCCACGGTGGTCAAATAATCCTTCATTACCTCCTTGTTGTTTTCCGAGCTTTTTAAAGCTTGTAGATAATCCTTGAAAGACCCTTGTCTATATCGATTGTCGTCTTGAATAAAATTTGCAGCTAAAAGAAGTACTTGGTTATCACCTTCCAAATTCATTAGAAAATCGAGATTCCATTTTTTTTTGGCTCCCCAATTTTTGGCAAAACCTTTTAAAAGAACAGGTCTTCTTTTTGTGAAGTAATTCTTCCTGAATTCCTGAGCATTTATAGAACTTACTTCTTCTACAGAACGGCTCTTTGCTACAACATCATTGACAATATCCATCTTGGTTTAGGTTTGATTCGACATCCTATTAAAGTTAGAAATAATCCATTTTCACCATTTAAAACCTTACTCTTATTCTTACTAACTGCCTAAATACTCGATGAATTACATAATCGACCTATTTTGAGGGAGTTATGCTCCTAACAAAACCAGTAATACCTTGATCAATAAACCGTATTAAGCCCACTACAAGAATTCCATTTTTTTAAAAGAATTGTGAGTAATGTTTTTACTATTTTCGTTGAAACCCCGTATGCATGATTACCCAAGATCAATTTGAGAAGGAAGTAGCTTTAATTATTGCCAATGCCATTAGGGAAGATGTGGGAGATGGTGACCATAGTTCACTGGCTTGTATTCCAGGTTCTGCCCAGGGCAAAGCCAAACTTTTGGTAAAGGATGAGGGCATTTTGGCCGGGGTAGAGTTTGCTAAACAAGTGTTTCAATACGTAGACCCAGGGATGAAAACAGAAGTCCTGATTCCGGATGGGATGCCGGTAAAATATGGAGACATTGCCTTCTATGTTTCGGGAAGTTCCCAAAGCATTTTAAAGGCGGAGCGTTTAGTGCTTAATGCCATGCAGCGCATGAGTGCCATAGCTACAAAAACCAACTTTTTTGTAACGTTACTGGAAGGAACGCAGACTAAGATATTGGATACCCGAAAAACCACCCCAGGAATCAGGGCGTTGGAAAAATGGGCGGTAAAGATTGGCGGAGGTGAGAACCATAGGTTTGCGTTGTATGACATGATCATGCTCAAGGACAACCATATTGATTTTGCTGGTGGAATTACAAAAGCCATCGAAAAAACACAGCAATATTTGAAGGAATCCAAGCGAGAACTAAAAATTATCGTAGAGGCCAGAAACCTTGGGGAAGTGGAAGAAATTTTGCAGTCCAAAGGAGTATATAGAATACTCTTGGACAACTTTGATTATTCGGACACCCGAAAAGCGGTGGCTATGATTGGAGATCAATGCCTGACAGAATCCTCCGGAGGTATCAATGAGCAGACCATTCGCAAATATGCGGAATGTGGGGTGGATTATATCTCCTCTGGGGCATTGACCCATTCCGTGCACAATTTGGATTTGAGTTTAAAAGCAGTTTAATGTCATTGGCTATAGAAGAACGGTTAGAGAAGATTCCAGTGGTAAACTGGTTGGTGAGATTGCTCAAAAGTATCAAGCTAAGGGCGTTCGAGGGCTTGTCATTTTATGATTTGACTGAAATGTACCTCATGGGGATTGTTAAGGGTACCCTGTCGGCCAGAGCCAGTTCCATTGCCTTTAGCCTTTTTATGGCGCTTTTCCCGCTGCTGATTTTTTTGGTGACTTTGTTGCCCTTTATTATTCCATATGCCAGTGTAGGAAACGAGAATTTTGATGCTCAATTTCTCATTTTCCTGGAATCCTTTTTACCCTCCGCCACCAGTGATTATTTTGGTGACATCTATCAACAGATCAAAGATCAGAAAAGGGGAGGCTTGCTATCCTCGGCATTTCTACTGTCCATTTTTTTGGTGGCCAACGGGGTCAATTCCATTTTCGGTGGTTTTGAGAACTCTTATCACGTAGAGCTGACCCGCAATTTTTTTCGCCAGTATGCCTATGCGCTAATGGTGGGATTGATTCTGTCCATACTTCTGATTGTTGGAGCCGTTGCGTTTGTCTATTTTGAGTTCTACATTGTGGAGTACACCAGTGAATATTTGGGTAAAACCTTGGGTTATGATGTGGAGAAGGGCGACACAGTGGGCATTCAGATATCCAAAATCCTGTTTTTTATGATTTTGTCTTATCTCACTACCGCAATTCTCTATTATTTTGGTACTGCCGAAGGAAGAAAGGCCCGATTTTTTTCTGCAGGTGCGTTGATGACCACGCTGTTGTTTGTGCTAACATCCTATTTGTTTGGGGTTTATGTTGAAAAATTTGCCCGCTACAACGAGTTGTATGGAGCGTTGGGAGGTCTCTTGATTTTAATGGTTTTTATTTGGTTGAACTCGAACATCCTGTTATTGGGATTTGAATTGAATGCTACCCTGAATTCTTTGAAGAAAAAGCATGAATTACAACAAAAGGAATAGGGCCGTTCTTGTGATGTTTTGTCTAATGGTAGGTGCCATGGCGCAAGCACAAAGTGTTTTTGGTAAATGGCGCACCGTGGATGACCAAACGGGAGTGGCCAAGGGCATTGTGGAGGTGTATGAAAAGAATGGATTGCTTCAGGCCAAGATCCTTCAAACCTTGGAAAAGGGAAGAGAGAATGCCTTGTGCATTAAATGTAAAGGGGATTTAAAGGATAAACCCGTTAAGGGGATGCATATCATGCGAAACTTCAAGCCAAATTCCAAAGGGGAATTTAGGGGAGAAGGTCTATTGGATCCAGAAAGTGGATCTACATATAGGGGAAAGGTATGGTTGGACCCAGAAGATAAAAACAAACTAAAGGTCAGGGGTTATCTGGCATTTTTCTACCGCACCCAAACCTGGCATAGAATAACGGACGAATAAGGGTATGCAGTATTTTTTGGATGTTGTGCTTCCAATTCCCTTGGAAAGACTTTTTACCTACAAAATCGCTTCGGAAGAGGCTGCTTTTCTGAAACCGGGTATGCGGGTGGCTGTTCCCTTCGGGAAATCCAAGATTTACACCGCATTGGCTTACAACACCCACCAAAATGAACCACAGGCCTATGAAGCCAAGGAGATCTATCAGATTTTGGATGAAGTTCCCTTGGTAAACACCTACCAACTTCGGCATTGGGAATGGATTGCCAAGTATTACATGTGCACTTTGGGAGAAGTTTTGCGAAGTGCCTTGCCCAGTGCTTTTTTATTGGAAAGTGAAACACTGATTTTACCCAATAAGGAGGCAGAGGTGGACGAAATGGAGCTAAAGGATGATGAATTTCTCATTTTTGAAGCCCTGCAGCATCAATCAGCCTTAAAAATTGGGGAGGTTAGTGGTATTGTGGATAAAAAGAACGTTCTGCCCCTCGTCAATAGGTTGGTGCAAAAAGGGGTGGTGCTACAAAAGGAAGAACTGTATGAACAGTACAGACCCAAGCTTGTACGATATGTGAAGTTGGGCGAGGAATATCAAGCTGAGGACAAGCTGGAGCAACTGCTACAGGAATTGAGCAGGGCTCCCAAACAAAGTCAAGTGGTACTTATACTGTTCCAATTGCAAGCGGTGAACAAAAAGCCCATTAAAGTAACCGATTTGGAACGGGAGAGTGGAGCTTCCAAGGCTGTGATCAAAGCCTTGATTGATAAATCCATACTGGAAGAATTCCATATCCAAACGGATCGGGTGCAACAGCAGCAGGAATCTTCTACGGTGGATGCGATAATGCTTAACCCGCATCAACAAGAAGCCCTTGAAGCCATCAAATCGGGTTTTTCGGAAAACAAACCTGTATTATTGCATGGGGTTACTTCTGCAGGAAAAACCGAGGTTTATTTCAAATTGATCCAAGATGCCTTGAATCAAGGCAAACAGGTTTTGTATTTACTTCCAGAGATCGCATTGACCTCCCAGCTCATAAACAGACTACGCCATTATTTTGGATCTAAGGTTTCAGTATATCATTCCAAATACAGCATCCACGAAAGAGTAGAGGTGTGGAACAACGTGCTGAAGCATGCCGAGAAGGCACAAATAGTCATTGGTGCGCGCTCGTCCCTGTTTTTGCCCTATTCCAATTTGGGTTTGGTAGTTGTGGATGAAGAACATGAAAGTTCTTTTAAGCAATTTGATCCGGCTCCTAGATATCATGCCCGGGATGCCGCCATGGTCTTGGCTGCTTATCATAAGGCCCATTGTGTGTTGGGGTCTGCTACTCCCAGTATTGAAAGCATGGCCAATGCAAAAAAAGGCAAGTACGGTTATGCCGCTATTGCTTACCGCTACGGAAATGTGTTAATGCCGGATATTAATTTGGTGGACATCAAGGAGGCCACCCGTAAAAAACGGATGAAGGGCCATTTCTCAGAAAGCCTGTTCAATGCCATAACGGAAGCCTTGGAGGAAGGGGAGCAGGTAATTCTGTTCCAGAACCGAAGAGGATTTGCGCCCATCGTGGAGTGCACTACTTGTGGACACGCGGCCCAGTGCCCCAATTGCGATGTGAGTTTAACTTACCACCAACACCGGAACCAACTCCGTTGCCATTACTGCGGGTATCACATGGCCTTGCAACAAGCATGTTTGGCCTGTGGGAGTCATACCTTGGATAAAAAGGGATTTGGGACGGAGCAGATCCAACAGGAGCTGAAAGAATTGTTTCCTGAAGCCTCGGTGGGTAGAATGGATTTGGATACCACAAGGGGCAAGTACGCCTACGAAAAAATCATAACAGCTTTTGAGCAACAGGAAATGGACATTTTGGTCGGGACCCAGATGGTGACCAAGGGATTGGACTTTAGGAATGTGAGCTTGGTGGGTATCATGAATGCGGACACTTTGTTAAACTTCCCCGATTACAGGGCGCATGAACGAAGCTTTCAATTGTTGACCCAGGTAGCAGGTAGGGCAGGAAGAACTCAAAAGCGCGGTAAGGTTTTAATACAGACATACAATCCATACCACCAAATTTTACAGCAAGTGACCACCAATGATTATGATAAAATGTTTGCCGAACAATACTATGAGCGGGAACAGTTTAAATATCCGCCTTTGGTGCGCATTATTAAGTTGACCTTAAAAGACAAGGATTACAATAAGCTCAACGACGCCTCGGAATGGTTTGCACAATCGTTGCGAAATGTATTGGGGCAACAGGTGCTGGGCCCTGAGTATCCTCCTGTGGCTAGAATTAGACGGGATTATTTAAAGAATATTTTGGTGAAGATGCCCAGAAATCTCTCCGTGGTGCAAATAAAAAATAGCATTAAAAGAATTGAAAAGTCTTTTAATGCTATTTCTAAGTATAAAAGTGTGAGACTGGTCTACAATGTGGACCACATATAACTTTTCTATACGTTGGCCAGCGCCTCGGCCAGTTCTGTCTTTTTGTTTCTGCTCAACGGAATCTGTCTGCCCCCAACCTCTACATTTTTACTGTTGAACTTTTCAATCTTTTCTAGATTGACAATATAAGACTTATGGATACGAAGGAACTTTTCCGCAGGAAGTTGCTTTTCAAAAGCCTTCATGGTGGATAGGATTACGATATTGGCTTCATCCGTTACCAATTTGATGTAATCACCCAAGGCTTCTATCCATTTAATATCGTTTAGTATAACCTTACGCTTTTTAAGGTTACTTTTTACAAAGATGTGCTCTTCATCCTCATCAACTCGGTTCATTTGCTCATATTTGGCAACCGCTCTTTTTACGGAGGATTCAAATCGGGCTAGGGTAATGGGTTTGTGAAGATAATCGGTTACATCATAATCGAATGCTTTAAGGGCATAATCAGGTTTTCCGGTAATCAAAATAACCTGTGGTGGGTTCTCTAGGGCCTCTAAAAGGTCAAACCCGCTGATGATTGGCATCTCGACATCTAAAAAGATAAGATCAATGTCGTGGTTCTTTAACCCATTTTTGGCTTCAATAGCATTGCTATACTCGGCTACAAGGGCAAGATGTGGGTGATTGTTGACCAATTTTGCAACGGCCATCCGCTGCATGGAGGAGTCGTCTACAATTATACTTTTTAATTTCATAGAATGGGGTGATTTGTAGGGTTTTAAATCATCGGCAAATTACACAAAAAGGATGTTTAACTGCAACAAAAGATGTAAACATGGTCTATTTTGTTGTGTACATTACCATATACGTTACGAAGGTTTAGTTGGTTCATTATTGTTAATAACTCTTGACTCTTAAACGAAGAAATTTACCTTTTCTTGCGGAGGTTAGTATTTATTACTAATTTTGCGCTCCTTTAAAATAATAATGTATGAACCATTACGAAACTGTTTTCATTTTGAATCCCGTTCTATCTGAAGCCCAGATAGAGGAAACAGTCAAGAAATTTGAGGATTTCTTGATTAAGAATGGTGGCAAAATGGTCTCCAAGGAAAACTGGGGACTTAAGAAATTGGCCTATCCCATTCAGCACAAAAAAAGTGGCTTTTACCACTTGTTCGAATTTACCGTTCCAGGAGAGGTTATAGAACCTTACGAAACGGAATTCAGAAGAGATGAACGTGTTATGCGTTTTTTGACCGTTAAATTGGACAAGCATGCTATTGCTTGGGCAGAAAAAAGAAGAACCAAATTAAAAGCTAACGCATAGGGTTATGGCATCTATTGAACAACAAGCAAAATCAAAGAAAGATGGGGAAATCAGGTATTTGACCCCATTGAACATTGAGACCAACAAGCAAAAGAAATACTGTAGGTTCAAAAAATCAGGTATCAAGTACATTGATTACAAAGACCCGGATTTCTTGATGAAATTGGTAAATGAGCAAGGTAAATTGCTTCCTAGAAGACTAACCGGAACTTCTTTGAAATACCAAAGAAAAGTGGCACAGGCCGTTAAAAGAGCCCGTCACCTAGCCTTAATGCCGTATGTTGGCGATATGTTGAAATAAAAAATACTGAAGAATGGAACTTATTCTAAAAGAAGATATACAGGATTTGGGTTTTAAGGACGATATCGTTACGGTAAAGAACGGTTACGGAAGAAATTACCTTATACCTCAAGGTTTGGCCGCTTTGGCTACCCCTTCCGCCAAAAAAGTTTTGGAAGAAAACCTTAGGCAAAGAGCCCATAAAGAAAAGAAGATTGTTGACGAGGCCACTAAATTGGCCGAAGCGCTAAAGCAATTGGAAATCCGTATCCCGGCCAAAGTGGGTGCAGGAGACAAATTGTTTGGTTCTGTCAGCAATATCGATTTGGCTGCTGCTTTGGACAAAGCAGGTCATCAAATCGAAAGAAAGTTTATTAATATCAAAGGAGGAACCATCAAAAGAGTTGGGCCTTACAATGCCCAAATCAGATTGCACAGAGAGGTAATCGTTGATTTTCCCTTTGAAGTTATTGCTGAAGCCAAGTAAGGACACCCTTAAATTTCAGTTAATAAATTATGAAGAGCTATGCGTGCATAGCTCTTTTTTTTGTCTATGTTTGTAGGTACTCGAAAAACTAACTCATTTATGAAGAAAAATTTACTGTTGGGGATACTGTTACTAATGGTATCCACCTCGGCTTTTTCACAAGTCACCACATCCAACATCAGGGGATCTGTTGTTGATGATCAGAACGCACCTCTTTTAGGGGCGAATGTGGTAGCCGTGCACACACCTACTGGTACACGCTACGGAGCCATTACCAATGAGGAAGGAAGGTATAACCTTCTTAACTTAAGGGTTGGGGGACCTTACGAGGTAACCATTTCTTATGTTGGATTTAAAACCAACGTGCAAAACGATATTTTCCTATCGTTGGGTAAAACTTACAACCACAACGTTGCCCTCGCTTCGGATAGCCAAGCGTTGGAGGAGGTTGTAGTTGTTTCCGATCAAACCGGGACCTTTGGCAGCGACCGTACCGGGGCAGAAACCAGTGTTGGTAGGCGGGAATTGACCCGATTGCCCACCATTTCAAGGTCAACCAATGACTTTACGCGTTTGGAACCCACCGCAAGTGCCGGTTCCTTTGGAGGGAGAAACGACCAATTCAACAATTTCTCATTGGATGGGGCCATTTTCAATAACCCTTTTGGATTGGACGCCGCACAACCTGGAGGACAAACCGATGCAAATCCTATCTCCATTGACGCCATTGACCAAATTCAGGTAACCACTGCGCCCTACGACGTAACCCAATCCGGATTTACAGGGGCTTCCGTAAATGCGGTAACCAAAAGTGGTACCAATGAATTCTATGGAACGGTTTATGGGTTTTACAGAAATGAAAGCTTAACTGGAGGAAAAGTAGCTGGGGATGACGTTTTTAAAGCTGACTTGAGCCAATCCCAGTACGGTATTAGTATTGGAGGTCCAATCGTTAAGAATAAGTTGTTCTTCTTTGCCAACTTTGAAAAGGACGACCGCACGGATTTGGGATCCAACGGTTTTGTTCCCAATAGAGGTAGGGGAGGTATCAACGAATCCAGGGTTTTGGCCTCAGATTTTGAGTTGGTATCCAATATTCTAAGCCAAGTTTCTATTGGTGACGGACAATTCTATAACCCAGGAAGGTTTGAAGGTTTCAATTTTGACCAGGAATCGACCAAGGGAATCTTCAAATTGGATTGGAACATAAACGACAATAACCGATTGGCCATCATCTACAATTTCTTGGATGCTTCCAAGGAAAAGCCGGCCCACCCAACTGCTTTGGGCTTTAGAGGACCAAACCTGTCCACTTTGCAGTTTGAAAATGCCGGATATGAAATCAACAACAGAATTCAATCGGTTCAAATTGAATTGAACTCAACCCTTTCTGATGAAGCCATTAACAAGTTGCAAGTAGGCTATACCCATTTTGACGATTTCAGGAATCCGAAGTCGACCCCAGCACCTACCATTACATTGCTGGATGAAAATGGGGCATCAAACTACATCATTGCGGGACATGAGCCGTTCTCCATCAACAATAGATTGGACCAGAAGGTTTTTCAGTTAACAAACAATCTCAACTTTTTTAAGGGAGATCATACCTTCACCGTTGGGTTCTCTTTTGAGAAGTTCCAATTTGACAACTCCTTTAACCTAGGGGTTTATGGTGCGCAGGGAGTGTTCTTCCCAACAGGGTCCATAGCCGACTTTAGAGGCCTGGATGCTGCTGGTGAAGCTGCTTTGGTCAATGTTTACCAAGGTCAGTTCAATGCTGCCATAGCTGCCAACAATGCCTTAAATGCCGCTGGAGAAGGAAATGCTGGGGGTTGGGCCTTGGCGGAAACTAATGTGGGTCAAATGGCTTTTTATGCACAGGATGAGTGGAATGCCACTGAAAATTTCAAGCTCACTTACGGTCTAAGAGTAGATAGACCACTTTACTTTGACTCTGCGGATAAGGCCTGGGATGTTATAGAACGAGCACCAGCTGTGGTTGCAGATATTCCTTATGTGAATCCCAATAATGGGGAAACGGTATTGATAGATAACACCAATTTACCTACCAATGATTGGCTGATTTCACCCCGTGTTGGATTCAATTGGGATGTGAACAATGATGGTAACCTACAAATCAGGGGTGGTTCTGGGATTTTTACTGGCCGCTTCCCATTTGTGTGGTTGGGCAACCAGATAGCCAACCCCAATGTATTTTTCCTTACCGCTGTAGACCCCGATTTCCAATGGCCACAAGTCTTTAGAACCAGTTTGGGTGCGGATAAGCGTTTGAACAATGGCTGGATTTTGACAGCTGATTTCTCCTATTCAAAAGATATCAACGGACCTCACGTACAAAACTGGGGGTTGACTTCTCCTTCGGAGACCTTACAAGGAGTGGATAACAGAGCTGTGTATGCCGCATCGGATTTGATCAACAACGCCTATGTGTTTTCCAATTCCGATGAAGGAAGAATTTGGAATGCGGTGTTCAAGGGACAAAAAACATGGGACAATGGGCTTTATGCCAGCTTGGCGTATAGCTACTTGAATTCAAAGGATGTGAATTCCATTGAAGCTGAGATTACCAGTGATGCCTTTGCGGCCAACGCCATAGTCAATGATGCCAATGCAGATGTGTTGTCCTATTCAAGATATGGGGATACCCACCGTTTTGTAGGGGTAATTTCCAAGGCCTTTAAAACAGGAACGACCGTTTCCACATTTTTTGAATACGCCCAGGGAGGCCGTTTCAATTATATCTATGGAGGGGACATCAATAGGGATGGATCAAGTATCAATGATTTGTTATATATCCCAACCTCTGCGGAAGTTAACCAAATGAATTTTGCGGAAGCGGGTGATGCAGCTGCCTTTGAGGCCTTTATTCAACAAGATGACTATTTAAGTGAAAACCGAGGCTCTTATGCAGAGCGCTACGGAGCTTTGGCACCTTGGAGAGGACGTTGGGACTTGAAAATTCTGCAGGATATTAAGATTGCCAGTAAGAATACCATCCAGTTGAGTTTGGATGTGTTGAATGTTGGCAACTTGATCAGTTCTGAGTGGGGCGTTGTTGAAATCCCGACCAACCAGCAGGTGTTGGGTGTAACCATTGATGACAACAATAATCCAACTTATAGTTTTGATGAGAGTTTAACGGAAACCTTTAGTTCGGATACTAGCCTCTTGTCCAGATGGCAAGCCCAGTTTGGAGTACGGTACATCTTCAACTAAAAGAACATAATTTATAAGTTAAAAGGCTGCGCAACTGCGTGGCCTTTTTTACTTTTGCCGAATTAAAGGAATCTGATTCAATGAAGTACGCAAGATTGACGCAACAACAACTGGAAGAGTTGCATCCTGAGTTTATCAACTTTTTGGCTACCCAGTCCATAACAGCAGAAGAGTGGGCAAGCATCAAGGAAGAAAAACCCCAAGTTGCCGAGGAGGAAATAGATGTTTTTAGTGATTTGGTTTGGGAAGGGGTGCTGTCCAAAGTGGAGTACCTTGAGAACATTTCGGAAATGCACATGCACCTGTTCCATTTAACGGACAAAGAGATGAAGCTCTTCTCGGTAAAGGTGCTCAATCCCGAAATCGATTTACGGACAGAGGAAGGATTTGGTTGGTTCAAGCGTAATTTCCAATCCGATTTTGTGGAGTACCTAACCGCGTCCAAGGCCTATTCCGAAGACAAGAACAAAGATAAGTTTGATTTGATCCAACAAGGAGCAGCCATTACCAAAGGAGACCTTTATAAATGGTTTGAGCAGATCATGGAGTAACAAAAAGTCACCTCGAGCGCAGTCGAGAGGTCTTTGTAGATAAAGTCGACGACATGGCGTTTGATGCCGGATGCTCGATGTTCAATCCTAAATTTTAAAAGTTGAATGCTTTGGCTCTGCCAATTGCATTCGAGTTAATTGGTGAAATCTGTGTTGGCCCAAGTAATAAAGGGGTGGTAATCTTGCCTGATGTTAGATACGGGATGCCAAAAGTTCCAGACACGCTGTTCACTTTTTAATTTTTAGTGTTGAATACTTTGGCTCTGCCAATTGCATTCGTGTTAATTGGTGCAATTCGCGTCGAACCCAATTTGGTAAACATACTTTGAGTTAAAAACAATTATTCGGCAAAGTATGGTGCAAGAGCATCAAATTCATCAATATTAATATCAGCCTCCTTAAGGTTGGCTTTAATTCCTAGTAGGTGGTCCTTATCCTGTAAAGCTGATATTTTAATAAGAGTCACATGGAGAAAGTCCCAACTATCAGTCCAACCTGGATCGGTATCGGTTCCGTCAAAATTGGAAACCACTATATATACAAACCCAGGCTCTGCAATTACATCATAACTTCTATCTATTTCGTTCAGTCCCCCAGGGATTGCAAGAAAATACGAACTATGTTCATCTTGAATATGCTCTAAAAAGAATACTAAAACATGGTTTTGTAAAATCTCTTGGCTTAATCCTGGAACTAGAAACCTTGCAACATTGGAATAGTAGTAGGCCTCATCAAAATTAAAAACATACTTTTGAACGTTAGCATTCCCATCTTCCCCTTGGCAATCCAACGCATTCCACTGACCATCGTTGTTAATATCCTCATCTTCGTCATTGAACCAATCCCCATCCAGATCCCAACAATTGATACCGTTAATACCGTTTAGTCCATCCTGCCCCAAACAGTCCAACCCGTTCCATTCATCATCTTGGTTGACATCTTCATCTGGGTCGTTTTTGCCATTCAAGTTCAAGTCCCAACAATGGTAACCGTTTTCTCCTTGCTCACCTGCTGGGCCTACGGCCCCATCTTCACCATAACAGGAAAACAACAAAAGAGTAACTGCGGTATGAAACAAAAGCCAAATTCTATGTAGTCTCATGATATTCACTTTTAGTTCCTTAACATACCACAAGAAGGAATTTTTATGGATCGTCAATTGATGAATGCCCTTTTTGAGTTGACGAATGCAAATTCTAAGGTAATCGTTTTGCCCAGAAGCATTTCGAGTAAATTCGTGCAATTCGTGTAAGCCCAAGGCAAATGGTCTTATAATTTGAAGGAAGTCGGATGCGCGATGCCCGATGTTCTTTGCATGTAGTGCAATTCTGAATTTTTAATGTTGAATGCTGGGGTTCTAAAACAGCAGTTTTCGGGTAAATTCGCCTAATTCGTGTCAAGCTCTCAAAGACGATCTTGTGATTTGTTTGATGTCGGATGCGCGGTGCCCGATGTTTTTTGATGCAATTCGTGCCAGCCCACAGGGTTTGATAAATCCTTAAATAAATCGATATTTGCCAAACATATTCTACGCACCGCTCTTGATCTTCGAATCAAGCATGAAGGAGCTCCCTAATTTTGATACCATTTGAATGGCCCAAAAACCATCCATTCCCAAGGGAACGCGCGATTTTTCACCAACAGAAGTTGCCAAGCGCAGCTATATCCTCCAAACCATCAAAAAACATTTTGAGGTCTATGGATTCCAACCTATTGAAACTCCATCTTTTGAGAATTATGACACTTTAATGGGCAAATATGGGGATGAAGGGGACAGGCTTATCTTCAAGATTCTGAATTCTGGCGACTTTATCTCCAAGGTGGACGATGTTACCTATAGCTCTAAAAATTCAGCTTCCCTAACTCCAAAAATTTCAGAAAAGGCACTGCGCTACGATTTAACCGTACCCTTTGCCCGCTATGTGGTCATGCATCAAAATGAAATCGATTTCCCCTTTAAACGATACCAAATTCAACTGGTTTGGCGTGCAGATAGACCCCAAAAGGGCCGTTTTAGGGAGTTTTACCAATGCGATGCCGATGTAGTAGGGGCAAAATCCTTGCTTCAGGAAGTAGAGTTTGTGCAGTTGTACGATGCCGTGTTTACGGATTTGGGATTGAAAGGAACCACCATCAAAATCAATAATAGAAAGGTGCTATCTGGAATAGCGGAAGTCATTGGTGCCCAGCAGCTGCTTATCGATTTCACCGTAGCCTTGGACAAATTGGACAAGATAGGAGAGGAGGGCGTAAAAAAAGAAATGCTGGCCAAAGGAATTTCCGAAAGCGCCATTGAAAAAGCGAGCCCCTTGTTCGCTATGTCCGGTTCCAGTGTGGAGCAATTGGAACAATTGAAATCATTACTGGTGGAATCTGAAATAGGTATGGCAGGAGTTGCGGAACTGGATGAAATCATAAGAAATGTGGAAACGCTTGGGTTGCAATCTGCCCAACTTCAACTGGATGTAACCTTGGCACGTGGACTGAACTACTATACCGGTGCCATTTTTGAAGTCAGCGCTCCCAAAGGTGTAAAAATGGGCTCAATTGGTGGAGGCGGACGTTATGATGACCTTACGGGAATCTTTGGGTTAAAGGACATTAGCGGGGTAGGTATTTCCTTCGGATTGGACCGTATTTATTTGGTCTTGGAAGAATTGAATCTGTTTCCAAGTAGTGTAAGCAAATGGGTTGATGTACTCTGTGTAAACTTTGGAGAGCTAGAAAGCATGGCGGCCCTTACATTGGTGAATGGGATGAGAGCCAAAGGTATCAAGGCCGAAGTGTACCCAACGAATGCCAAAATGCAAAAGCAGATGAAATATGCCAATAACCGGAACATTCCTTATGTGGTTTTGATTGGTGCCCAAGAACTGGAACAGGGACAGTTTGTGGTCAAAGATATGGCTCAAGGCACGCAGGAAACCTACGCTTTGGATAACCCAGGGGAATTTATCGAACGCTTATAGTCTATTGGAAATTTCTTCAATTACCTTTAGGTAATAGCTGCTATCATTGGGAACAAAACCGTCTAGTTGCTTGTGTTCAACTTTGGACTTAAACGTTTCCAAATCCATCAAATCCAAAGCGTCAACCTCGCTTTCTTGTTTGACGAGTTGGGACAAGGACACTTCCAATTTGCAAATAAAGGTATGGTGAAATTCTTTGTCCAATAAGGTTTTGCTGTGTTGATGGACGGATGGGAAATAACCTATTTTCTCCAAGTCACCAACTTTTACCAACAGACCGATTTCCTCCTCGACTTCCCGAACTGCTGCCTCAGTCACATCTTCCCCAGCCCCAATATGGCCGGCTACCGAAACATCCCAAAGTCCAGGGAAGGTATCTTTATTTGCTGCCCTTTTTTGAAACAGTACTTTTCCGTCTGCAGTGTAGAACCAAACATGAACAGTGGGGTGGAAGTACCCCTTCAGATGTGCTTCGGACTTTAAACAGGTCCGCCCGGTCAGGTTCCCGTTTTCATCCAGAATGTCTATCAATTCGTCCACTATCAACAGTCATTATTGTCACCTCGAGCGCAGTCGAGAGGTCTTAGAACGGCTAACTACAAAATAGTTCTCGACTGCGCTCGAACTGACATATTTTTAGTCAAAGTAACTAAAGGTCTCTCCTTCTTTAATGTTAAGGAGTGTCTCGTAAATAAGTCTGATGACGTTTTCAACATCATCTTTGTGCACCATTTCCACGGTGGTATGCATATACCTAAGCGGCAATGAAATTAGGGCAGAGGCCACACCGCCATTACTGTAGGCAAATGCATCTGTATCGGTTCCCGTATATCGGGAAGAAGCCAATCGTTGGAATGGAATTTTTTTGGCTTCCGCTGTTTCTATGATGCGCTCCCTTAGTTTATTCTGTACGGCTGGTGCATAGGAAATCACGGGGCCAGAACCAATAGCGGTTTCTCCTTCCTTCTTTTTGTCAATCATGGGAGTAGTGGTGTCGTGACATACATCCGTTACAATGGCCACATCGGGTTTAATGGTTTGGGTGATCATTTCCGCACCACGTAGTCCAATTTCTTCCTGTACCGAGTTGGTGATGTACAAACCAAATGGAAGCTTCACTTTATTTTCATGGAGTAAGCGTGCCACCTCAGCAATCATAAAACCTCCAGCGCGATTATCAATGGCGCGACAAACAAATTTGTTTTTGTTCAGCACTTGGAATTCATCTGGATAGGTGATGACGCAGCCCACATGAACACCCATTTTTTCAACCTCCTCTTTGTCTTTGGCCCCTATATCAATGCAAATGTTATCTAACTTGGGCGGTTCTTCCTTGGCCCGGTTACGGGTATGGATGGCGGGCCAGCCAAACACGCCTTTCACAATCCCCTTTTTGGTATGGATGTTCACCCATTTCGAGGGCGCAATTTGGTGATCGCTCCCTCCATTTCTGATGACATAGAGCAATCCGTTATCCGTGATATAGTTCACGTACCACGAAATTTCATCGGAATGTCCCTCGATCACTACCTTGTACTTGGCATCTGGATTGATTACCGCTACCGCCGTGCCATAGGTGTCCGTAATAAATTCGTCCACGTAGGGCTTTAGGTAGTCCATCCATATTTTTTGACCTTCCCATTCATAACCCGTTGGGGAGGCATTATTTAGGTATTTCTCGAAGAATTTAAGCGATTTAGCAGTGATAATTTTTGATGATGCCATGTATGTAGTTTAGTCCACAAACTTAATAATATTCACTTTTATTTAATAGCCATTTCCTTGCTTTATCCTTAATTTTGGCAGGACTTTTGTCTTATTTTAGAATGATGCGTTTCTACACAAGTATCGTTTTTCTGCTGCTATGCGCCTTAGGTTTTACCCAAGAAACCGAAAAGGATTCCCTCACTGATTACTATGTTCGGTTTGAAGGGGACTCCATTTTACATAGTTCCATAGCACTGGACGAGGTATATCTTTTTGGAAGGCTGGAATTTGCCAACCGAAAGGAAAAGCTTCGGTATTATATCTTGAGAAGAAAGACCTTAAAGGTGTATCCCTATGCAAAATTGGCAGCAGAACGTTTGGTGGAGTTGAACGATAGCCTGGCCAACATCAAAAAGAAAAGACATCGAAAGAAGTACACCAAAAAAGTCCAAAAGTATATTGAGGGCGAGTTTTCCGCGGAGCTCAAAAAGTTGACCCGCACAGAAGGCCAGATTTTGGTTAAACTCATTTATCGTCAAACTGGGAAAACCGCTTTTGATCTGGTGAAGGAACTTCGGAACGGGTGGCGGGCATTTTGGTACAATACTACTGCAAAGGCTTTTAAAATTAGCATTAAGGAAGAATTCCATCCAGAGCTTATCCATGAAGACTACCTCATTGAGGATATTCTACAACGCGCTTTTGCCTCCAAGCGATTGGAACGACAGAAATCGGTTTTGGATTACGATTATGCCCAATTGAGCAACAAGTGGAAAAATAGCAAGACCACAAAGGATTAATCCTTTGCTTTTTTTCCGAACAAAGCTTCCATAAAGATTTTGATGGTGTAAAACCCTAGGCCAATGGCAACCACGGCCAATATCAAACCTACAATCAACACAGGCCAATAGGCAGGATGCCCCTCATTTTTAAAAGCTTGATAAATAGTAAATGGGGCCAAAAACATAACGGCTACCGTATAGCCTATGAATTTGAGACCTTTTGCCAATAATTTTTTATCGGTATGCATGGGAACTAAAGTAGCAAGTTTAGCCTATATTTAAAGGACATTTTCTAAAAAATAATCATGGAAATCCTTGTTTTGGCCCTAGTGGTCGTTTTTATCATTGTGGCGACCATCAAGTTTAAAATGCACCCCGTTTTTTCCCTGACCTTGGCAGCGGTGGTTTCTGGTTTTCTCTTGGGACTCTCTCCTCAAAATATTATGGAAACGATGGGCAATGGATTTGGGAAAACCTTATCAGGAATTGGTCTGGTCATAGCGTTTGGAACCGTTATTGGCATTTATCTTGAAAAAACTGGAGGTACCAAGGTTTTGGCTAATTCAATCTTAAAACTAATTGGACTGAAAAAATCGCCATTGGCCATTAACCTGGCTGGATACCTTGTTTCCATACCAGTTTTCTGCGATTCAGGTTTTATCATATTATCTTCTTTGAACAAGGCTCTCAGCAAAAAATCCGGGATTCCTATTATGGTCTTTGCAGTGGCCCTGGCAACAGGTCTTTACGCAGCCCATGTGTTTGTACCACCAACGCCAGGACCTTTGGCTGCAGCCGCCATTTTGGATGCCGATTTGGGCACCGTACTGTTGTTGGGTCTTGTAGTTTCCATACCTGTTTCCCTGATGGGGTATTTCTGGGCTCGATTTATGGGGAGAAAATTAAAAGAAGAAGTAGGGGAGGAAGAAGGCAATTTAATGGAGGAAAAGGTATCCAATATAAAACCCCTCAACGCATTTTTGCCGTTGGTAGTTCCTATAGTTCTGATTGCATTAAAATCAGTTGCCAATTACCCCACTTTTCCCTTGGGGAAGTCCACCCTTTTCTTTGTTTTTGATTTTCTTGGAAGTCCCATTATCGCTTTGCTGATTGGTGTTTTATTGGCCTTTATGATGGCACGGAAAATTCCAGCCGAGCAACAAAAACAGTGGGTTCCAGAAGCTTTTCGACAGGCAGGGGCCATAGTTTTGATAACTGGTGCCGGAGGAGCATTTGGAGCTATTCTGCGCACCTTGAACATGGCTGAAATATTCAACCTGACCCAAAGTTCTGGATTAGGTGGTTTATTGATTTCATTTGCGATAGCCGCTGTTCTGAAAACAGCTCAAGGCTCTTCAACTGTTGCCATTATCACCACTTCTGCCATCATAGCACCTTTGTTGGACACTTTTGGATTACTGTCCATAACCGATAAAGCGTTGGCCGTATTGGCCGTTGGAGCAGGAGCCATGACTGTTTCCCATGTGAACGACAGCTATTTTTGGGTGGTTTCCCAATTTTCGAACATGAACGTGAAGACGGCTTTGCGAGGACACACTTTGGCCACGCTGTTTCAGGGTTTGGTAGGGCTTGGCGTAATAGTGTTACTGTATACTTTGTTATGATTACGGTATGGTGATGCTCTGCTTATATTCCTCAACAACGGCAAAATAACCCAAAAGAAATTCGTTGGGAATATTTACGTTATCAAAAAAATCAATGTTGTCCAATTCGGTCACATCAAATATGTTTCCACGCAAAGTAGATGTTGGGGTTTCAAAAACCCCTAAATCTTCCTCGGTCTGTTCAATAAGCAAATTCATGTAGTTGTAAAATGCCTGATCAGCACCCAGAACACTTACCGTGATTTCCTGTCCAGGCTCGAATTTTTCATCATAGAAATATGAAAAACTAAATTGTTGTCCCTGAAAAAATTGGTCTTCCAAAGTAACGAAGTTTCCAAATCCCAAATCAACCACATAGAAATCATTTCTATTGGGATCATCGGTAATGGTGATGATTATTTCGGTTTCCTCATCATCAAATAAGGTGTTGGTACCGATACGCAGGTCGTCAATAGGCACTGAACTCGCGTAGGTTGTTGATCCATAGTAGAGTTTGTCTTCCCATTCAAGTTGTAACAAAAGTTCTTCCGATGCTTTAAGACTTTCCGCTGAACGCGTGCCTTTGTAAATCCCGGAGCCGGGATTGTCATAGTCAACAAGAACCCCACCCGCCAGAGTAATCTGCTTTAAATTTGTCACGGGAATTTCACCAAAAAAAGCGTCGGTTAGTCCGACCTCCACCTCAATGTCCACAATATTGGAAGTGGGATCCACCCGAACCAAGGCGTCAACGATTAATCTGGGTTCTTCTGAAGGAACCTCCACGTCTATTACCTCCTCACAAGAAAGCATGGCAAGAATTAAAATGTAAAATGCGATGCTCCTCATTGAATTCGATATTAAACAAAAATCATTCTATGGTAATGGTGCGTTTGTATTCCTGAACTACCGCAAAATAACCTAAAGGAAATACATCAGGTTGTTGTACATTGTCAAACAGGTCAATATTGTCCAGGTCCGTGACATCAAAGATATTTCCCCTTGCCGTGGCCACTGGAGTTTCAAAAACACCTTGATTGTCCGTAGTTTGTTCCACCAATAGGTCCATATAGTTGAAAAAATCACGGTCGGCCCCCATGATACTTACAGTTACTTCGTCGCCAGGATTCAATGTTCGTTCCGGAAAAAAGGAGAAACTAAATTGTTGCCCGTTAAAGAACTTATCCTCCAATGCCAAAAATTCTCCTTCACCGTAGTCCATCACGTAGAAGTTGTCCGCTGTGCCATCATCTGTGATGGTGACCTCGAGTTCAATGTCATCATCATCAAAGAGGGTCTCATCCCCCTGTTGCAGGTCTTCCATGGGTGCGGAAAGCACATAAAACGTTCGAGCAAAATAACGACGCCCCTCATGTTCCAACTGCAGTAAAAGTTCCCCACCTTCAAAAAATCGGGTGGGCACTGGGTCCGGGTCTTGGTACTCTCCTGAGCCTGGCGCCGTTTCTTCCAGGACAATGAAGTTTCCACCACCCGCAGTGGGAAGGCTAAGATTTATAATAGTTATATCTCTAAGCCCTGTTAGCGGAATACTTCCAAAAAAGGAACTCGTCAATGATACTTTGACCACTGGCATATGGAAAGAATCATTGGGATCTAACCTGATTAGGGCCTCAACAATTAATCTGGGTTCTTCCGCGGGAACATCCACTTCAATTACATCTTCACATGAAAACAGCAAGAAGAGAAAAAACAGGTATGGGGATATCTTTTTCATAAGCTGTTTTAAAACTTAAAATTATAGGTTATAGCTGGAACAATTCCAAAAATAGAGGTTCGAATAGCCTCGTTTCTACCGGTATCCTGGTTCTGCCTAAAGTTGATGGAGGCCGCATTCAATCTATTGTATACATTGTAAACACTGAACACCCATTCGGATTTTAGTTTCTTATTTACTGCAGGCCTAGGTTTTAAAGTGACCGATAAATCCAATCGGTGGTAATCCGGCAGCCTTTCCTCATTTCTTAAACCATAATAGGGGATAACCAAACCTTGGAACTCAAATTGCCCAATAGGATAGTTGGTGGGTTGTCCTGTTTGATAGATAAAATTGGCATTGAAATTCCAGCGTTCGTTCAAATCAAAGCTACCGTAAAGGGCAAGATCGTGTGTCTTGTCATAAGGTGTACTGTACCATTGGCCTAAGTTAATCCCCGTCTCCATATTGGACCTACCGTTATCAAAAGTGGGTTCACGGCCAGGGGTTCGTTGTTCCGACCTGGAAAGGGTGTAAGCCAACCAACCCTTCAATCGACCTTCATTCTTGCGCAGCAACAACTCCAAGCCATAGGCCCGCGCCTCCCCATTGAGGATAACTTGTTCTATGGCATTGTTGGCTATGAGATTGGCACCGTCTATGTAATCAATTCTATTTTGGATGTCTTTGTAATAAGCCTCTACCTCAAGGGAATATGCTCCACCATCAATGTTCCTAAAATAGCCCACCGCATATTGATCCAAAAACTGCGGTTCAATAAAGGGGCCACTAGGCGTCCAAACATCCAAGGGAGTGGGAGAGCTGGTGTTGGAAAGCAAATGCAAATATTGGGCTAGCTTGGTGTAACTGGCCTTGATAGAGCTTTGTCCATTAAAATTATAGGACATGGAAATCCGGGGTTCCAATTTCCCGAATTTTTTCAAGGTTCCTCCTCTCCCGGGCCGCAGGGTGTCTCTGGGAATGGCCTCCTGATAGGTTAAGGTAAAGGGATCAAAAACAACGGGCTGATTGTTTTCATATTGATAGAATTCATCTTGACCCAACCTGTTGAACTGACTTACCCTAAGCCCGTATTCCATACTTAGCCTGTCCGATATTTTATTTTCTATATCCAGATAAATTGCATTTTCATTAGCGTATTTTTTTGTCAACTGTTCCTCTAAAATCCCAGAATCGGGGCTGTTGGGCTTTATCTTTCCTGGATTGAACACGTAATAGGTATTGTGGATCCCATAATTCACCTGAATTTTATCGCTGACATAGTTTTTGAGGTCATACTTTAGGTTGAAATTCTGAATACCTGAATCCCATTCAAATCCCACAAAATCCAGTTCCAGACCATAGAAATAATCCGAATAAATCAGGGACAAATTGGAAAACAATTTATCAGAGAACAGGTGGTTCCATCTAAAATTCCCCACGGCATTCCCGTAGGTGTTTACAAAACTATCGCTGATGCTAAACAAATCCCTGCCAAAATATCCGGATAGGAAGATGCTGTTCCGCTCATTGATTTTATGGTTGAATTTGGTATTCAAGTCATAGAAATAGGCTTTGTTGTCCACATCAAACAAAGGAAGGAACAAATGCGCATAGGAAGCTCTTCCTCCAGCCAAAAAGGCCGTTCGGTCTTCTATGATGGGGCCTTCTACCAACAATCTACTGGCTACCGCACCAATACCTCCATTCACCTTAAGTTCTTTACTGTTACCTTCTTTCTGAAAAATTTCCAATACCGATGACACCCTACCACCGTACCTGGCGGGAATTCCTCCTTTGAACAATTTTACGTCTTTAATGGCATCTGGATTAAAAACCGAAAAGAACCCAAAGAGGTGGGAAGAATTAAAAATTGTGGCTTCATCCAATAAGATTAAATTCTGATCGGCAGCACCCCCACGAACATTAAATCCGGACGAAGCTTCTCCAGCATTAGTGACCCCTGGAAGCAGCACCAAAGATTTAATGACATCTGCCTCACCTAGGACAACTGGTATTTGCTTTATGGTTTGTACGGCCAAAGTATTGACACTCATTTGGGGTTTCCGGATATCCAAGCGCCCTGCATTGTCCGTTACCACCACTTCATCCAACTCTTCCACAGCTTCAGCAAGATTAAAATCCCTTTTAATGTTGGAGCGTAGACTTATAGTCTCTCTAATATCCTGGTATCCCAAATAGCTGACAACCACCTCATACTCACCCTCGGGTAAGGTTATGGAAAAAAAGCCATACTCGTTGGTGGCAACCCCTGTATTTAAACTTGGGAAGGCTATAGTGACCCCGATTAAGGTTTCGTTACTTTTTTCTTCTGAAACTGTACCACTAAGTGTGTACGTCTTTTGAACTTGAGCCCAACCGGAATGTAAGGAGATGAGCAGCAAGGAAACCAGTAATCGTTGAAGCATACAAGAGATTTTACTACAATTTATAGAATATGGTTGATTTATAAAAAAGTATTACTACCACTATTGAATGGTTAACAGTTGGGTGTCAAATTCACCCAGGGCGAAATACCCAAGAGCAAAATTTTCTGGATTGGTGTGATTGATTATATTGCCTCTTACCGCAGAAGGGGGTACTGCAAATGGCCCACCACTTCCCATGTCTTGCCCAGATTGTTCCAGCAATTGTTTAGCATAATTGGCAAATTCCTGGTCCACACCGAAAAGGGTTACGGAAATCAACTTTCCTGGTTTCAGTTTATCATAAAAATAGGAGAACGTGAGCTGTTCATCTTGAAAAAACTCATCTTCGACCACAAGATAATTGTTCCAACCAAAAGCAAACAAATAATGATTTCTTTCTCCAGGAAGGTCTGTGAATGTTACTTTTACCTCCGTCTCGTTTTCATCAAACAAAAAACCATCATCCTGTTCCAACTTTTCAATGACGGTTGACTTAACCAGCTGTTCGGTTGCCGTATAAATCTCTCCATTAAAAGTAATTCGGAGCATATATTCCCGGTTGAATTGCAATTCTGGAAATCCGGAGTCAAAAATTCCAGGTTCATTTTCAATTAGTGTATAAGATTGTATAGTTGCCATATCAATAATGGAAACCGTGGCATTTTCGGCAGGTACTATTTCTTCAAAAAATGAAGTAGTGAGGGTCAATTTGACTTCACCAGAGGTTACAGATTGCCCATTGGTATCGTTATAACCAATGAGTGCATCAATCACCAATTGAGGTTTGTGGGTGGGTAGGTCTAGTTCTATGACATCCTCACAACCGATATTTAGAAGAAAAACCAGAAGAAGAAATATTCTGTTTTTCAAACTGAAACGATTTGGGACTAAGGCCCAAAATAGTCTTTTTTTAAATATCAGCTAGGATGCGATAGACTTTTTAAACCAAAAAAGCAGTATTAGCTTAGTCTAGCAAGAATTGTATTCAAGGTTTCGCTTGGTCTCATGGCCTTTGATGCCAAATCCGCATCTGGAAGATAGTACCCTCCAACATCGACACTTGCACCTTGGGCATCAATCAACTCTTGGGCGATTTTTGCCTCATTGCTGTTGAGCTCCGCCAAAATACCTCCAAAAATAGCCTTAAGTTCTGCGTCTTCGTTTTGCTCAGCCAACTGTTCAGCCCAATAGAGACATAGGTAAAAATGACTTCCGCGGGTATCAAGCTCATTTACTTTTCGGGAAGGGGATTTATCGTTGTCCAAAAACTTTTCTGTGGCCTTGTCCAAAGTATCGGCCAGCACTGAGGCCTTTTTGTTTTGATTTTTCTCTCCGTAGAATTCCAAGGAAACCCCCAGAGCCAAGAACTCCCCAAGGGAATCCCATCGCAGGTGACCTTCTTCCAAAAACTGCTCCACGTGTTTGGGTGCGGAACCTCCAGCACCTGTTTCAAAGAGACCTCCACCATTCATCAAGGGAACTATGGATAACATCTTGGCACTAGTGCCCACCTCCAAAATTGGGAACAGGTCCGTAAGATAATCACGCAGTACATTTCCGGAGACCGAAATGGTATCCTTGCCCTCCTTTACGCGTTGCAAAGTGAATTTTGTAGCCTCAACAGGGGAGAGGATGTGGATTTCCAAACCGTTGGTGTCATGGTCTTTGAGATACTCGTTTACTTTGGTGATCAATTCGGCATCATGTGCTCTGTCCTTGTCCAGCCAAAATACAGCAGGAGTACTAGTGGCCCTTGCCCTGGAAACGGCAAGTTTTACCCAATCCTGTACAGGGGCATCCTTTACTTGACACATTCTCCAAATGTCACCTTCCTCCACAGCATGCTCTACAAGTGTACTATTATCAGAATTACTAACAACACGTACGGTTCCTGCGGTCGGAATCTCAAAAGTCTTGTCATGGGAACCGTATTCCTCGGCTTTTTGAGCCATTAGGCCTACATTGGGAACGGTACCCATAGTGGTTGGGTCAAAGGCTCCGTTTTCTTTACAAAAATCAATAGTGGCCTGATAAACACCGGCGTAGCTGCTGTCTGGAATGACGGCCTTGGTGTCTTGTAGCTCGCCATCCTTGTTCCACATTTTCCCAGAAGTTCTGATCATGGCGGGCATGGAAGCGTCGATGATTACGTCACTGGGGACATGAAGGTTGGTAATTCCCTTATCCGAATTTACCATGGCCAAATCAGGTCCATTTGCTATACTTTTGGCAACGGCCTGTTCAATTTCTTCGCGTTTGGCAGCGGGAAGTTCCTGTAGTTTGTCCAACAAGGTTTCCAAACCGTTATTGGCATTTATGCCCAATTCCTCAAAAGTGTCCTTGTATTCGGTAAACAAATTAGAGAAGTAAGCTTCCAAAGCATGCCCAAAAATAATGGGGTCGGAAACCTTCATCATGGTAGCCTTGAAATGAAGGGAGAGTAAAAGGTTTTCTTCCTTGGCATTGGCTATTTCCTTGGTTAGGAAGTCTACCAATGCCTTTTTGCTCATCACCGTGGCATCTATAACCTCGCCTTTTTGAAGAACTACTTTCTCCTTTAAGACGGTTGCCTTACCACTGGCATCGACCAACTCAATCCGAACATCATCGGCACTGGACAAGGTCAACGACTTTTCATTGTTTCGGAAGTCACCATGATCCATGGTGGCTACATGGGTCTTGGAGTCTGCGGACCAAGCTCCCATGGTGTGTGGATTTTTCTTGGCGTAGTTTTTAATGGCTTTCGGGGCTCGCCTGTCTGAGTTACCTTCACGAAGTACTGGATTTACAGCACTTCCCTTTACTTTATCGTATCGGTCTTTGATGGCTTTTTCCTCATCATTTTGAGGTTCATCCGGGTAGTCAGGTAAGTTGTATCCCTTTTGTTGCAATTCTTCTATGGCTTCCTTTAATTGAGGAATGGAAGCACTGATATTGGGCAATTTTATGATGTTGGCTTCAGGGGTTTTGGCCAAATCCCCCAAGATTTTCAAGTCGTCCGAAATCTGCTGACCCTCGTTCAAAAATTCCGGAAATACGGCTGCAATCCGACCGGCCAAGGAAATATCCTTGGTTTCAATTTCAATGTTTGCGGTATTTGTAAAGGCTTTTACAATGGGTAAAAATGACTGTGTTGCCAAGGCTGGAGCTTCATCAGTCTTCGTATAAAAAATCTTAGCCATCTAGGTGTTTTTATTTGAGCGGTGCAAATATACAATTTATGGCTGTTGGTATACTAAGCGATTTGACGAAAAGTGTGATTTTGGAGGGATTGTAAAAACAAAAGCCATATCTATGTCGAAACATTGATATGGCTTTCTGAAAGGAGCTAAAAGATTTTGTTCTGCGTTGCCGCAAAATTGCAACCATTGATTGCATCCGTTGCTCCCTTGACGTTTACTCAACACTATGCCTTTAATTTTGCAACTAAACAACATCTTGTAAAGTGTCCTAATGGTTTCCTAAATCCTATCAAAACGAAAAATTGCTCTCTCGCCCGCACATAGGATTTCTCATTTCTATTTAGGTTCCACCGAGGCGTTACCTCCTTCGAAATTCCTTTAGTGATCAGTAGTGTTACCAATTCAAAGGGAAACATCAGTTTTTAAAGAACGTCAACTTTAAAATCAAACACGAGCTCGATTGCTCTCCTTCGTATTTGTTTGACTAAATTAGAATAAACTGTCAGATATCCAAATTTTGTAAGCGATTAAAAATCAACAATGTATGAACTATGGTTATTAACAATTGTTCATAAAAAAAGCACCCAAATTGGGTGCTTGATGTTTTACTAAGGAAAGTGGGTTTATCCCCGAACTTCCTTGATGCGTGCCTTTTTACCGGTAAGCCCTCTAAAATAGAAGATTCTAGATCTACGAACCTTACCTTTTTTGTTCACCTCAATGCGTTGAAGTGCTGGCATGTTGATTGGGAAAATTCTTTCCACACCCACGGTTCCTGACATTTTTCTGATAGTAAAGGTCTCAGTAGCTCCTGATCCCCTTCTTTGGATCACTACTCCTTTAAAGAACTGGGTACGTGTTTTTTCGCCTTCCTTAATTTCGTAGTATACCGTAATGGTGTCACCAGATGAAAATTTTGGAAAGTCTTTTTTTGGAACAAATTCGTCTTCAACAAATTTTATTAAGGATTCCATGATATGCTTTTTTAATGTTTTACAAGATCAACTTTCACGAGTCTCGTCAGAGGTTGATTTTGCGATTGCAAAAGTAATGCAATATTTAGAATTGACAAGGGCTTTTTTGCTTTTTACAACTGATTCCCGTCTTACGCCGATTTTCGGACATGCCCGATCGCATAAACCAGCAGGCCAATACCAAATAGGATGTAGGGGAGTGGCCCAATAACGGCAAATACCTTTGTCCAGGACAAAATGGAATCCGCACCCCTATGCCCTGCAAAAAGGGTTCCAGAGAAATTGAGGATGTTAAAAACCAAGGTTAGTATACTTCCAACAAGCATGAGCAAGGTACCAGCGTTTTTTTGTTTGGTCACCAGAACAATGCACCCTACAATTACGGCCAATTGGGCAAGGGTACCCAATATGGAGCCCAAAGCGAAAAAAAGTGTATAAGAATCGTCCATACTATTTCAATAAATCAGGTCGTTTTTTTGTCGTGCGTTCCAAAGCTTGCTCCTCCCTCCATTTTTCTATCTTGGGAAAATCCCCGCTTAGCAATATTTCTGGAACTTCTTGTCCTTTATAGTTGGAAGGTCTGGTATACACAGGGGGTGCCAGTAAATTATCTTGGAAGGTATCGGTCAAGGCAGAGGTTTCATCATTCAGTACCCCGGGCAATAATCGTATCACGGCATCGCAAAGTACCGCAGCGGCCAATTCTCCTCCAGACAATACATAGTCACCTATGGAGATTTCACGGGTAACAAACATATCCCTGACCCGCTGATCCACACCTTTATAATGTCCGCATAAAATAATCAAGTTTTGTTTTAGGGAAAGTTCATTGGCAATTCCCTGATTTAAAGTACCCCCATCGGGTGTCATATAAATGACTTCATCGTATTCCCTTTTGGCTTTGAGTTGGGAGATACACTTGTCAATCGGCTCAATCATGAGTACCATTCCAGCGCCACCCCCAAATTGGTAGTCATCCACCTGCTTGTAATTTCCCGTAGTATAATCCCGAAGATTATGGAAATGAACTTCCACCAAGCCTTTTTCCTTGGCCCTATTAAGGATAGAGGCGTTGAATGGACTCTGCATTAACTCCGGTAAGACCGTTATAATATCTATCTGCATGGGCACAAAAATAAAGAAGTATTGTGGATACCCTATTGTGGGTTTTTCCAAAAGTAATGCAGATACCCCTCATCCTTTTCCCAACCCAGTCGTTCATATAGTTTTTGGGCTGGATTATCTGTGGCTGTTTCCAAAGCGAGTCCTTTGCCATTTTTCAACTGGCAAAATTCCTTGGCATGGTTCAAGAGTTGTTCGCCTATGCCCTTTTTTCTTACTTCCGGAGCTACAAACAAATCGTTCAAAATGTAAAACTGCTGCATGGAAACGGAAGAAAAGGTAGCGTACAATTGGGTAAAACCCACTGGGATTTCATTTTCCAAGGCAAGGAAAATAACGTTTTCCCCTTTTCTAAATCGTTCCAAAAGAAAATTCTTTGCTGCCTCTACATCCGATTCCTGTCCATAAAAAACGCGGTAGGCATCAAATAGGGGAGCGATAAGGTCAACATCCAAGGCTGTAGCTTGTTTGATCATTCCTTAGAACCTTAAAAGTGGACTTTGTTACTTTTTGTTTTTGTTCAGTTCGTCCTGAAGTTGTCGGCTAATTTTCTGCTCGCGTTCCAATGCGCGACGTCTGTGTTCCTCAAATTCCTTTTCAAGATCGGCCAGTGCCTCCTTGGCCTGACTGGTTAGAACATTGCTATTCCTGAACCTATAGATAAACAGGAGCAAGAAAAGGAGCAAGCCAACTATAATTCCCCAAAGAATAAGTTTGTATGTGCCTTTGCTAACCTGTGCTCCAAAAAAGGACATGCTATCTTTCTCTGAAGTGACCGTTTTTAGACTGTTCGAAGTTTCTTGCAGCCTAGCATTGAGGTCTTCTATTTCCGATTTGTTATTGGTAATGGTAGCAGAGAGGTCTTTGATGGACTTGTTGGCGGTGTTTATGGAATCAAATATGTTTTCTTTGATTCGATTCAAATCCACAAGCCGAATTACCTCATATCGAATACCATTGGCCCTATAGTTACCGGATTTTTTCTCCAATCGTTGGAATTGGCCCACCAAGGATTGATCTTCTTCATTCTGATCGCTTTGTTGCGCAGATAAGGTCAATAAAGGGGTTAGTAAAGCTAGGGCGAATAAATATCGTAATCTTCTCATGGTCAATGTTCTTTAATTATAGATTAAGGGTAGGGCGAAATTACACCAATAAACTAAAATTCAAAAGAAAATTGCCCATGGGAGCACCTACCAACCCCAAAAATGTTTAATAATAGGTATAGCGTCTAACTTTGGCAATGTACTTTGCCAATCTGATCACCTGATGGGAGTATCCGTACTCGTTATCATACCATATATATAATACCACACTTTTTCCATCTGCGGATACCAGGGTGGCCTGACTATCATAGATGGATGGGGCAGAGGCACCAACAATATCAGAAGATACCAGTTCATTGCTCAGGGAATATTTGATCTGTTCCACCAAATCTCCTTCCAGTGCGTACTTTTTCAAAATGGTGTTCAAGCTTTCCTTGGAGGTCTTATTCTTGACTTCGAGATGAAGAATGGCCAAGGAGCCATTGGGTACCGGTACACGAATGGCGTTGGAAGTCAGTTTGCCTTTTAAGGAAGGTAAGGCTTTGGCAACAGCAGCACCAGCTCCGGTTTCTGTTATGACCATGTTTAGGGCGGCAGCACGACCCCTACGATACTTTTTGTGCATATTATCCACCAAGTTCTGGTCATTGGTGTAGGCGTGTATGGTCTCCAAATGTCCTTTTTTAATGCCGAGGGAATCCTCTATGACCTTTAGGACCGGAGTGATGGCGTTGGTGGTACAGGATGCTGCAGAGTAAATTTTGGTTTTTTCAGGATTAAACTCGGAATGGTTCACTCCATGTACAATGTTCGGAACCTCTTTTCCTGGGGCAGTAAGTAATACTCGGCTGGCTCCTTTGGCTTCCAAATGTCTGGAAAGTGCTTCCTTATCCCTAAAAGCTCCTGTATTGTCTATGATCAATGCATTGAAGATTCCGTGTTTGGTGTAGTCAATGGATTCTGGTTTGTCTGCACTGATAAACTTGACCGTGGTTCCGTTTACAATCAGGGCCTCATTCACTGCATCCACATCCACGGTTCCCATAAATTGTCCATGCACAGAGTCTGTTTTCAACAGGGCCGCACGTTTTTCCAAAATTTCGTGTGACAATTCACCTCGTACTACAACAGCTCTTAATCTTAATTGGCTACCTCTTCCGGTTTTTGCCATAAGCTCTCTTGCGACCAATCTACCAATGCGGCCAAACCCATAAAGTACCACATCTTTGGGCTTGATTTCCTTGGAAGCCTGCGCATCCTTGAGTTTCTCCAGTACAAAGGCCTTTACATTGAGGTGTGTATTATCTTCGGAATGGTATTCATAGGTCAGTTTTCCAATATCCAGTTTGGCTGGGGGAAGGTTGATATCGTTAATGGCCCGAAGAATTTCCACGGAATCAAAAATGGAAATGGGCTTTTGGACAAATTCACCTGCATACTCGTGCAGGTTGATGATGTCGCTCACATTTTTGTCTATGATTTGATTTTTGAAAAGCACCACTTCAATGGCCTTGTCGTACCAAAGATCACTGATGATCTTGATGAATTCGGTGGTAGCTTTTCTACGATCGGCTTGAAATGCGAGCTCTTTTTCGTAAGACTTGATATCTCCCATAGGATTTAGTTGCTAGAGTTTTAAGTTTGCGGCTAAATTATATATTTCAAACGTTTTCGTAAAAGGTTTTGACAATAAAAAAGCACCCTTAAAGGGTGCTTTTTCAAGTCTTCAAAGAATTGCGATTATTGTAAAATTAATCGCTCTTTTTCTCCTTTTTCGTTGATCATAGTGAAGCTTGTTCGCCCATATCTTGAGATTTCCCCAAAATGCTCACGCGCATCATCTATGTTGGTGATCTCATTGTCATCCACTGCAATGATTACCTTATTTTTCAAATCATACCTTCCATAGCCTTCCGGCACATCAATAATCTTGACACCTTTTTTGACCCCAAAGGTCTTTTTGTCTTCATCGGAAAGATTCTTGACCATAAACCCAGTTGTTGGCAAAATGATGGTTTGCTGCTTTTTCAAGGTCACCTTCTTGGTCAATTTATTGCCATCCCTGTCCACTACAACATCAACGGTGTCCCCGGGTCTCTTAGAAGATAAATATCCGGTTAGTTCAGAGAATTTACGAACCAGAATATTGTCAACTTGTTTAATGATATCACCTTCTTGCAAACCAGCTTCTTCGGCACCGGAATCCTCAGAAACTTGGGAGATATATACCCCTTCAATTTCATCCAAGCCTAATTCAATTGCAGCTTGCGAGTTTACATTGGCCGCGGAAATTCCCAATAGACCGCGTTGTACATTTCCAAACTCCATAATATCCTCTACCACTTTCTTTGCAATATTACTTGGAACGGCAAAGGCATAGCCCACATAAGATCCTGTTTGAGAGGTAATAGCAGTATTAATGCCAATAAGGTCACCATTGGTGTTTACCAAGGCACCTCCGCTATTTCCTGGATTTACCGCGGCATCTGTTTGAATAAAACTCTGGTTTCTTCCTAAGGAACGGGCCTTGGCACTGACGATACCTGCAGTAACTGTAGAGGTTAGACTAAATGGATTACCTACGGCAAGCACCCATTCCCCAACACGGGAATTGTCCGAGTCCCCGAAGGCCAAGTAGGGCAGCGGGCGATCTACATCAATCTTCAACAAAGCAATATCGGTATTGGAATCGGCACCAATAACCTCGGCTTCATAAGTTTTCTTATTGTTTAATGTCACTTCCAATTGACTGGCATTGGCAATTACATGATTATTGGTAACGATAAAACCATCCGGGGAAATAATAACTCCAGAACCTGTTCCTATTTGCGGGGTCTGTTGGCGCTCAAATCCGTAAAAGAAATCAGATAAACTATTGGAACCTTTATGGGTGCTCAAATTTTTCACGTGTACCACGGCATTGACCGTCTTTTCTGCGGCTACGGTGAAATCCACTTCATTAATACCGGCACCTTTGGCCGAGGTGGATAGGGTACTGGTACTTAGTATTGGCGCATTTTGATCTGCCTGCACCCATTTATAATTGTCTTCTTCAAAAAATAATTTGTATGCTCCCAAGGTAATGGCCCCTGCAAAGAGGCTTACTAGGAATAAACCGGCTATTCTTTTCATAATTCAGTAAAAATTTAACATTCAGCTTCAACAAAATTAAATGAATCCTATAATGGCTTTGTCGGTTTAACTCGTTTTTAACTACAAAAAAATCCTTAAAGAATACCCTATATTTGTTCCTTTGCAGAGAAGTATGCAACTGGATTTTTACAAATACCAAGGAACCGGGAACGATTTTGTTGTAATTGACAATCGCCAGGATATTTTTCCCAAAAATAATACCAAAATCATTTCGCAATTGTGCGACCGTAGATTTGGTGTGGGTGCGGATGGCCTTATTTTGCTTGAAACTGACGATGTGTCCGATTTTTATATGAATTATTATAACTCGGATGGGAGTCAAAGCATGTGCGGGAATGGAGGTAGATGTGCCGTTGCTTTTGCCAAGTTTCTAGGGATAATTGAGGAACAGACCACCTTCAAGGCCATTGATGGACTTCATACGGCGACCATAAAAGGAGATATAGTCACCTTAAAAATGCACGATGTGGAAGAAGTTCGCCAAAAGGATGCCTATAGCTTTTTGGATACCGGTTCACCCCACCATGTGCAACTGGTTCATGAGCTCGAAAAATTCAATGTAACCAAAGAAGGGGCCAAGCTGAGGTACGGACTCTATGGCAAGGCTGGGAGCAATATCAACTTTGTGGAACAAGCCGATGCGAACACCTTTGGGGTTCGGACGTATGAGAGAGGGGTGGAGGACGAGACACTTTCCTGTGGTACTGGTGTTACTGCTGTGGCCATTGCCATGCACAAAACTGGGAAAACTGAATCCAACGAAGTGCATATCAAGACACCAGGTGGAGATTTGACCATAAGTTTTGACCAGCAAAATGGTTCGTATACAGACATCTACCTCCAGGGACCTGCCCAAATGGTATTTAATGGCAAAGTATCATGGTGAAGTTGGACGGCAAACATATTTATCTAAGAGCTTTGGAGCCCAAAGATTTGGATTTCCTGTACCAACTGGAAAATGACACCTCCATCTGGGAAATCAGTGGTACGCTGAAACCCTATTCCAAAAAAGTGCTCCGACTATATCTGGACAATGCCCATAGGGACATTTTTGAGGTAAAACAATTGCGCTTATGCATCTGCACACCGGATGACCAATGTGTAGGCTTGATTGATTTATTTGATTTTGACCCCAAGAACAAGCGAGCGGGAATGGGAATTGTAATTGCCAAACCTGGGGATCGGAATAAGGGTTGGGGTGCGGAAGCAATCGAAATCCTCTGCAATTACGCTTTTACCACGCTGGACCTTCACCAGCTTTATGCCAATATTTTAGAGGAAAACAAACCTAGTATCCATTTGTTCCAGAAGTTGGGATTTGACCAAATTGGGGTTAAAAAAGAGTGGATAAGAACCAACAAAGGGTTCAAGAACGAACTAATGTTCCAAAAAATCAATAATAATGCATCTTAAAAGAGTGCTCTGGGCCGCGGCCATCCTAGGTCTGATTGTTTGTGGTTTTTTTGCGTACCAAATTTATAGTGCCATTTTCAGTCCCAATACCCAATTTAACAATGAGGAGGCTTTCGTATACATTGCTTCTGATGCCAATTTATCGGATGTTAGAAAAAGTTTGGAACCTTTGTTGAAGGATTGGTCCAGTTTTGAGGCAGTTGCAGACCGAAAAGGGTATTCTTCCAACGTCAAAGGAGGAAAATATGTCATTAAAAAGGGGATGAGCAATAATGACATGATCAATACCCTTAGAAGCCAAAACATTCCCGTAAGAGTATCATTTAATAATCAAGAATCTGTGGAGGCTTTGGCTGGAAGGGTTGCTGAACAGATAGAAGCTGATAGCTTGTCCTTGTTGAAAGCATTTAATGACGCCCAGTTTTTGGGAGAAGCAGGTTTTAATGAAGATACCAAATTGGCCATGTACCTGCCCAACACCTATGAATTCTTTTGGAATACCAGTGGTGATGGTTTTCGGGATAGAATGTATAAGGAATATAAAAGGTTTTGGACGGAAGAACGATTGGAGAAGGCCAAAAAGCAAAATCTAACAGCTACCCAGGCCATTTCCTTGGCAGCTATAGTACAGAAAGAGACCGTAAAATCTGATGAGCGTCCAAGAGTAGCTGGTGTTTACCTGAATCGAATTAAAAAGGGCATTTTGCTCCAAGCGGATCCAACCGTGATTTTTGCCATCAAAAAAGAGACAGGGAATTACGATACCATTATAAAAAGAGTCCTGTATCGGGATTTGGAGATTGATTCTCCTTATAACACCTATAAAAACGCTGGAGTTCCCCCGGGTCCGATCACCATGCCGGACATAACTTCCATAGAAGCCGTTTTGAACCCTGAAAAACACGATTATCTCTATTTTGTGGCTGATGTATCCAATTTTGGCTATCATATGTTTGCCGAAACCCTTGCGCAACACAACCGAAATAAGGTGCAATACATCCGTTGGCTAAATCAGCAAAATGTCCGTAGATAGTACCGCTTACCGTTAATTTTCAGCCTTTTAACGTTATTTGGGCCACAATTAAGAAATTCTTATGAGCTTTATTATTGTTAAAATAAAGTCTCCCCCTATATTTGCCGGCCAAATTTAATTTCATAGCAAATGTGCTTTGAATCATTAAATATGTGAATTATGAAAAGATGGATTGGTTTTATACTGCATCTTGCCATGGTTGTGATTTTAACGAGTTTTGTCTCGTATACCACTACTAAAAAAGTGGACTACAAGATTCCGGATTCGTTGAAAACAAGAATCAATGTGGAGACCGTAGTGCTCGAGGAGCCTTTGGAAATCCAGGAAGACGACCTAGTGACCCCACCTTTTTTAGGGAATGCCTATAATGGTTTTAAAGAAGCCTTGGCATTTAAGGAGTCGCAAGGAAGATATGACGTTATCAATACCTTGGGGTATCTTGGAAAATACCAGTTTGGAGTGGGGACGCTTAAATTATTGGGTGTCTATGATTCCATAAGTTTTCTGAACGACCCGCAATTGCAAGAAAAGGTTTTTGAAACAAATGTTGCGAGGAACAAATGGATACTTAGACGGTACATAAAACTGTACAACGGGAAACGAATCCGAGGTACGGTTATCACCGAATCCGGTATTTTGGCAGCAGCCCATTTGGCTGGAGCCGGAAATGTAAAAAAATACCTGAGATCCTATGGAAAGAACGATGTTGCAGATGCTTATGGAAGTAACATTTCGTATTACATGAGAAAATTCTCAGGATTTGACATCTGTTCCATTGAGCAAAAAAGAAATGCGAAAATTTAGTTAAGTTTTTTAAGTAAGTAATATGGCCCAAGGTTTGTCCTTGGGCTTTTTTTATGCCTGAATAATAAAGATAGTGGGTCGTTTGTTCAGGTCTATTTTCATTTCACTCCATTCATGGACGCTTTTGGTCTGTATAAATTCGGTGGGCAATGTAATGTCTGTAGCTATACAGAGTCTGGTTTGCTTTTGCAGGGTTTTGGTAAGCTCCAGCAGCAATTTGCTGTTTCGGTACGGAGTCTCCATAAAGATTTGCGATTGCCCGCTATCCCTGGACAAGCGTTCCAATTGTTTTAGTTTGGATTTCCTTTCAGGGGCATCAATGGGCAAATATCCATTAAAGGCAAAGTTCTGGCCGTTCATTCCACTGCTCATCATGGCCATTAAAATGGAAGAAGGCCCCACCAAAGGAACCACCTGAATGCGTCTTTCATGGGCCACTTTGATTACCGAAGCGCCTGGATCGGCAATACCAGGGCAACCCGCCTCGGACAAAATTCCAATGTTGTGACCACTGATACAGGGGTCCAAATACGATGGAATTACAGCAGGATCCGTGTATTTATTCAGTGTTTCTATATGCAAACTAGGTTGCGGTTTGCTAGGACTTACTTTCTTAATAAAGTGCCTGGCCGTCTTTTCATTTTCTACCACATAGTGGTTAATATTTTCGATGGTGCGTTTGATGGAAATGGGCAGAACCTCCAAAGGGGCATTGTCTCCCAAGGTGGTGGGAATCAAATAGACTTTACCTAAAACCAGACCAGGTTTGCTTTCTTCCATCCGATCAACTTAATTTTTGGGCGATGACCTCACAAGCCATATCAACCATTTGATATACGTTTTCAAATCCATCAGGGCCACCATAGTATGGATCAGGTACTTCATTGAAACCTAAATCCACTTCGTCCAAGAGCAACTTTACTTTCTTTTCATCTTCCCTGCTATTGGCAAGTCGTAAAACGTTGGAAAAATTACTTAAATCCATGACATAAATTACATCGAACTCCTGAAAATCATTTGCAGAAAATTTGCGACACTTTTGATGACTGATATCAATTCCGTGCTTTAGTGCCACAGCTATGGATCGCTTGTCGGGGGCATTGCCCACATGATATCCGGCGGTCCCGGCAGAGTCGACAAATATTGCACCTTCGTCAATTTTGGAACGCAATACACCTTCGGCCAATGGTGACCTGCAAATGTTGCCCAAGCAGACCATCAAAACCTTAGTTTTCATTAAATTAAAAGGATTAGGAAAATTTCTTGTTCAGATCTTCAATATACTTTCTGAACTGCTTATCGGTTTCGGCCAGATTATCTACTGTCTTGCACGCATGTAACACGGTGGCATGATCTCGCTTTCCTATTTGGGAGCCAATGCTGGCCAATGAGGCCTTGGTAAACTTTTTGGCAAAGAACATGGCCAATTGCCTGGCTTGTACAATATGGCGCTTCCTGGTTTTGGATTGAAGGGTGGCCACATCCATTTCAAAATAATCTGACACCACTTTTTGGATGTAATCGATGGAAACTTCCCGCTTGGTGTTCTTGACAAACTTCTCAACTACTTGTTGGGCCAACTCTAAAGTCACTTCCCGTTTGTTGAAGGAGGACTGTGCAATCAACGAAATAATGGCTCCTTCCAATTCCCGAATGTTGGTTTTGATGTTCTTGGCCACATGATCTATGATATCCTCCGGCATTTCAACCCCGTCCCTGTACAGCTTGTTCTTTAGAATGGATACCCGGGTCTCGTAATCCGGACTTTGCAGTTCGGCAGAAAGTCCCCACTTGAATCGGGATAACAAACGCTGTTCAATGTCCTGCATGTCTACAGGAGCCTTGTCCGATGTTAAGATGACCTGCTTGCCATTTTGGTGCAGGTGATTGAAAATATGGAAGAACACATCCTGTGTACCGGATTTTCCAGAAAGGAACTGTACGTCATCAATAATCAGCACATCTATTAGCTGATAAAAATGGATGAAATCGTTTCGGGTGTTCTTTTTTACGGATTCAATATACTGTTGTGTAAACTTTTCAGCGGAAATATAGAGTACGGTCTTTTCTGGATATTTATCCTTGATCTCAACTCCAATGGCATGCGCCAAGTGGGTCTTTCCCAATCCAACCCCACCAAAAACCAATAGGGGGTTAAAGGAAGTTCCACCAGGTTTGTTGGCCACCGCCATACCCGCTGATCGGGCCAAGCGATTGGAATCTCCTTCCAGAAAATTTTCAAAATTGTAATTGGGATTGAGTTGCGACTCAATCTTGATATTTCGAATACCGGGAATCACAAATGGATTCTTCAGCTCGGGACTTTTGGAGGTAATGGGCACATCCAATTCCTGAGGTCCCACAGCAGTTCGGTTTGAGCTTGGTATTTGCTCGGTAAACGGTTCCTTGTTACCGTACTTATTTTCCATTTTAATAATGTAGATAAGTTTGGCATTGTTTCCGAGTTCCTTGGTCAAGGCAACTTTCAAAAGCTTTACATAATGCTCTTCCAACCACTCATAGAAAAATTTACTGGGAACTTGAATGCTCAGGGCACTATCTGTTAACTTGATAGGCTTAATAGGTTCAAACCATGTTTTGAATGCCTGCGGTTGGATATTATCCTGGATAAAAGCCAAACAATTGTTCCACACGGAATTTGCAGTAACACTCATAAAAGTTTTTCCTTAGTTTAATGGTTAGCTTTAAAGCTCTAGGTCAAAGCATCAAAGGGTTTCAGGATGCTCGTTGGATGCGACAAATATGTGAACAAAACTTTGAAAAAAAAAATGATTTTGCCATTGAATAATTTGTTTTTTTTTCGCATGTTTCCTTAATGTAAACCGAGCCTCTAAATATATAATTTTTCAGTTAAAATATGCGGATAAATTCATTTTCTTTTCGCGTTCGTTATGCAGAAACGGACCAGATGGGTATTGTTCACCATGCAAGCTATGTTCCCTATTTGGAGATGGGCAGAATAGAGTGGTTGAGGGCCATGGGCGTCTCTTATAGGGCCATGGAGGAAAATGGACTCATCCTTCCTGTAATTTCCCTACAGATTAACTATAAAAAATCTGCACTCTATGATGATATGCTTACCGTGGAAACCCGGCTAAAGCAACTGCCCATGGTCCGAATTGAATTTGAATACGCCATATACAATGAAAAACGCGAGTTGCTGGCCGAGGCCAGCACGGTATTGGCGTTCATGGATCAAAGCAAAAACAGGCCCATAAAATGTCCAGACTTCATTATGGAAAAATTGAAAGCCTAATCCAGTATTTCAACTTTGATTTGATGCAGTTGCTGAAAGGTTCCAAGAACATCCTCAGCTTCTTTTTTTCGGACGGCAACCACCAAGGCGCAATCCATTTCCATTTTTTGGGAAATGATTTCCAGATTTCGTTGTTTTATAGTTCTCATGACCACATCCATTTGCGGGTAGTCGAACCTTAGCTGGAAATGCTGTTTCACAATCTTTTCAATAATCGTTGCATTTTCAAGAGTCATTTGTGCTGCAGTACGATAGGCCTGAATTAGGCCGCCAACCCCCAGTTTGGTTCCCCCAAAAATTCGGACTATAGCAACCAGCACATTAGTGACCCCAAAAGATTGAATTTGCCCATAAATGGGCATTCCGGCCGAGTTGTTGGGCTCTCCGTCATCATTGGCCCTGTAGGCAACCTGACTGGCGCCAAGTTGCCAAGCATAACATACATGGTTGGCCGTAGGATACTTTTTTCTCAAAGCTTCCACAATGGGTTTGACTTCTTCTTCTGTGGAAATCGGAAAGGCATATCCAAAGAATTTACTTTTCCTATCCTTATATAGTATTTCAGGTGTAGGGTTCTCTAGGGTTCTGTAACTGTCCACTTCCATCAGAACAGGGCTACTAAAACAATACTTAGAACGGCCAAGGCTATACCACCCCAGTTTTTGCTAGTCAATCGTTCCTGGAACATTAAAATGCCGAGCAAGGTGCAGAGCATGACCACAGCCACATTGTTAATGGTAAAAATGGCGGCGGAGCTAAAATTCTCGTTCTGTAACGCTCTAAGCAAAAAGAAAATGGAAAAATAATTGGGTACGCCGAGTACGATTCCGCCCAATACATTTCTGAAATTGACACTGATCTTCTCTTTTGTAGCTCTATACCCAATAAAGATAAAGCCAGAAAGTGCGGCAAATCCAAAGACCATGGCTGAAAAAATGGCGACCTCCTTAGAATCCAAATGTCGTTCCTCAAAATATTTCATGCTGGCATCTATGATTCCAGACCCTAAGAAAACCAACAGGGGCAGGACCAAGGCTTTCTTGGAAATTACCAGCGAGTTTTCCTTAATAGAGGTAAAATAAACCGCAGCAAGTGCCAATAAGATTCCAAGGCCTTGTAAAAGGGAGAGCTTTTCATTGTATAGAATCATTCCAATAACAACGGGAATGACCAAGGACATTTTAGTGGCTACGGATGCCACTGTGACCCCTGCTACCTGGGATGCCCTCGCCATCAGATTAAAAATGAGGATAAAAAAGACGCCCATACCCATTGCTCCCACAAACCAGGACGATTGCGTTATGGCAGAAACCTTGATTGTTCCATCGTAAAGAAAGAGACCTACAGTACAAGCCACCACATAATTGACTACAATGGCATAGGGAGTCTGTACCTTATGTGTATCGAATAATTTGAATACTATAAATATGGTAGTAGTACAAAGAATGCTAAACAGTAGATCTAACATTAAAGGTGTTGTTTTAGTTGGGTGATATCTTCTGAGCCTACTTGCAAATTCCAAACCTGGATACCCAAAGAGGCCGCAGTATCTGTATTTTCCTTGGTATCATCCACGAACAGCGTTTCCTCTGGGATAAGATTATTCGCTTGCAGCACAAATTCGAAAATTTCCGCATCCGGTTTGCGCATGCCCATTTCATAGGAGAGATAGAAAACTTCAAAAGCGGCTTCAAACCGATCAAACTTTTCCTTTCCCAGCCGTTCTCTTACAAACTCGATGTGCAGGTCGTTGGTATTGCTCAAAAGAAACAAACGATATTGGTTTTGCTTGGCCAGGTTTTCTACAAAATCCAGTCGGCTATCCGGAAAATCCTTTAAGATGGAGTTCCATGCATTAATAACGTAGTCTTCAGGGGCGGTAGGGAAATGGGAAGCCACATGCTTCAGAAAGGAGGGGGAATCCATCTCTCCTTTTTCATAGGAGTTGAATAGGTTTTCCAAATCCGGAGTAAGTTCCTTATAACCATATTTTGCCATGGCCCTTGCCGTGGCGGGTTTATCCAAATCGATAAAAATGTCTCCAAAATCTAGAATAATGTTTTTAATCATGCTGTAGTATTGAAAGGGTGTCGGAAATCATTTTTTCTGAGTGGACAAGTTTCCCGGATATGACAGGCGCCAAAGTTCCAGAATCAAATCTGGAGGCACCTTTAAAAATCCGGGCCTCATCCCAAAGCCCCTCATCAATGAAGGTTTGAAGCGTTCTTGTTCCTCCTTCAACCAGTAAGCTTGAAATGGAATGTTTATGTAGCAGAGTACAAATTTGATTTGCCACAGGTTTGGTGAAATCCAGTAGCTCATAGGTAATTCCGCCCAGGTATCTGGAGCTGTCCTGCTCGGCTGTCAACAATAAGGTTTGCACGCTTTGGTCCAACACGTGAAAATGTGACGGGATCTTCAAAGATTTGTCCAAGATTACCCGAATCGGATTTTTGCCTTCCCATGTCCGCACATTTAGTTTCGGATTGTCTTCCAAAACGGTTTGCGTACCTACCAAAATGGCCTGTTCTTCACTTCTCCATTGATGGACCAACTGTTTGGAGTAGGTATTGCTGATCCAAACGGGTTCGGGATTGGTTTTTCTCTTGACTTTATCTGGCGCAATAAACCTATCCTCAGTTTCGGCCCATTTTAAAATGATATAGGGTCTTTTTTTCTCCTGATAGGTCAAAAACCGTTTGTGATGTTCCCTGCATTCAGCTTCCAAAACCCCAACAGTTACTTCACATCCTGCATCCCGCATTTTTTTAATTCCTTTGCCCGCAACTTTGTCATGGGGGTCTTGTAAACCAATGACCACCTTTGGTATTTCCGATTCAATAATTAAATCAGCACAGGGCGGGGTTTTTCCAAAGTGCGAGCAGGGTTCCAAAGTAACATAAATTGTGGATTGCTTTAGTAGTTCCTTGTCCCGGACAGCATTAATGGCATTGACTTCCGCATGTGGGCCACCATAAGGACTCGTGTAACCTTCCCCAATGATTTTGTGGTTGTAAACAAGTACACTTCCTACCATAGGATTGGGGGCAGTGGTTCCTAGACCTTTTTTGCCCAATTCCATGCATCGCAACAGGTATTTTTCGTGTATATTCACCGGACAAAAATAGAATAATAAAACACAATATGGGCGAGGTCATAATTCGCGAAATCCAACCAAAGGACAATGCCGCAGTGGCAAGCGTAGTTCGCCAAGTTTTGGTGGATTTGGGAGTGCCCAAAGTGGGTACCGCCTATGCCGATAAGGCATTGGATGATATGTATGGAGCTTATGACGTTCCACAGGCCACCTATTTTGTTGCTGAAGAGGGAGGCCGCATTATTGGATGCGCCGGAGTGGCCCAATTGGAAAACTTTGATGGCAATGTTTGCGAGCTGCAGAAAATGTACTTTCTGGAAGAAGCTAGGGGTAAAGGCTTGGGCGCCAGGATGATTGACGCTTGCTTGGCAAAGGCAAAGGAATTTGGTTTTGAAGCCTGCTATTTGGAAACCATGCCCTACATGAAAGCCGCCCAGAAACTCTATCAAAAGAACGGGTTCCAATATATTGATGCCCCAATGGGCAATACGGGCCATTACTCCTGTCCGGTATGGATGCTTAAAGAAATATAGGGTGCTGCTGAAAGAAATCAAAGACATTTTCCATAAAGAATTGGATCCAATATATGCTGCTGAGGAAGTGGACTCCTTTTTTCATCTATGCATAGAGCATTATTTGCACTTGGAACGATTTACTTTGGTTCTTCAACCCGATTTGGTGTTGACCAAAGAGGAGGAAACGCCATTGTTTGAGGCCTTAAGTAAACTGAGATTGGAGGAACCCTTGCAGTATATTTTGGGAACTGCCCATTTCATGGATTTGGATTTCAAAGCCAATGAACATGTATTAATTCCCAGACCGGAGACCGAAGAGTTGGTGGAGTGGGTAATATCGGATTGTCAGGTCGAGCGCAGTCGAGACCTAAGGATATTGGACATCGGTACCGGAAGCGGATGTATTGCCATTGCATTGGCCAAAAAGTTTCCTGATGCTAATGTTTATGCTTTGGATGTGTCTGAAAAAGCAATTGGGGTAGCCAAGGAAAACGCTAAATTGAATGGCGTTGATGTTACTTTCGTTCATCAAGATATCCTTAACCCTGATTTTAAACTTGAACTTGAATTTGATGTGATTGTATCCAATCCGCCCTATGTAAGGGAGTTGGAAAAAGTAGAAATAAAGAATAATGTGAAAAAGTACGAACCACATGTGGCCTTGTTTGTACAGGATGAAGACCCTTTGCTTTTTTATAAGACCATTACGCAATTTGCTATTTCGCATCTGGGCAAAAAGGGAAAGCTCTATTTTGAAATCAACCAATATTTGGGCAAGGAGACCCAAGCCCTTTTAGAAGCGCATAATTTTTTGGAAATTGAACTCCGAAAGGACATTTTTGGAAATGACAGAATGCTTAAAGGCCAACTAAATTAACATGGATAGTGTTGCGGTTTTTTGTGGAAGTAGTGAGGGTAATGACCCTAGGATGGTTGAAGCTGCCTTCGGGTTGGGAGAAGTTTTGGCTTCGCAACAAATCCAATTGGTCTATGGTGGCGCTAAAGTTGGGCTGATGGGGCAGGTAGCTGACGGGGCTTTGGGCAAAAATGGTAAAGTAATCGGGGTAATACCAGATTTTCTAAAGCGCAAGGAGGTGTTTCATCCCAGTATTTCGGAATTGATCGTGGTGGAAACCATGCACCAAAGAAAATTGAGAATGCACGAACTTGCTGATGGGTTTATGGCACTCCCAGGAGGATATGGTACCTTGGAAGAACTTTTTGAAATCATTACTTGGGGACAGTTGGGATTGCACCAAAAACCTATAGGGTTGCTAAATTGTGATGGTTTTTTTGATTCCATGCTGCAATTTTTGGACACCATGGTCACCCAAGGGTTTTTAAAACAGGAAAACAGGGAGATGTTGTTGGTGGATTCCAGTGCGGAAAGACTTCTGGAGCAAATGAGGAACTATACACCATTGATTACTCCCAAATGGATCGAAAAAGAACAAACGTAAATGAGCATCCAAGAAAAAATAACGGCACTTAGGCAAGAACTCCGTGGGCACAACTACAATTATTATGTGTTGGACAAACCCACGATTTCAGATTACGAGTTTGACATTAAACTCAAGGAGCTTCAAAAACTGGAAGAGGCCCATCCAGAGTTCCATGACCCTACATCCCCAACGCTCAGGGTAGGAGGGGAGGTTACCAAGAATTTTGAGACTATTCAGCATGAACATCGCATGTATTCCCTGGACAATTCCTATTCCAAGGAAGATTTGGAAGATTGGGAAAAACGCATCCAACGCATTTTGGGGGATGTGGACGTGGAGTTCACTTGTGAATTAAAATATGACGGAGCCTCCATCAGCCTGACTTATGAAGAGGGACGATTGGTACGGGCAGTTACCCGGGGTGATGGATTTCAGGGTGATGATGTCACCACCAATATCAAGACCATCAAATCCGTTCCCTTGCAGCTTAAAGGAGACTATCCTCCCAAATTTGACATCCGCGGGGAGATTATCCTTACCCTTGAGGGTTTCGCCGAGATGAATAAGGAACGCATAGCAGCAGGGGAAGAGCCCTATATGAATCCTAGAAATACAGCCTCGGGAAGCCTTAAACTTCAGGACAGCGCTTTGGTGGCCCAGCGTCCGCTGGAGTGTTTGTTGTATAGTATTGTTGGGAACAATCTGGACATAACAACCCAATTTGAAGTGCTTGAAAAAGCCCGGGAATGGGGGTTTAAGGTACCTACGGTTGCCAAATTGTGCAAAACCACGGATGAGGTGATGCAGTTTGTGGAGCACTGGGATGAAAAACGGCATGATTTACCCTACGAAACAGACGGGGTGGTCATCAAAGTAAATAATCTGCGTCATCAAGATGAATTGGGCTATACCGCCAAAGCTCCGCGTTGGGCCATGGCCTATAAGTTCAAGGCGGAACAGGTATCTACCGTACTCCATAAAATCACCTATCAGGTGGGCCGCACAGGTGCCATAACCCCTGTGGCCAATCTGAAACCTGTCTTGTTGGCCGGAACCACGGTAAAGAGGGCATCCTTGCACAATGCAGATCAGATAGAAAAATTGGACATTCGCGAAGGGGATACCGTATTTGTGGAAAAGGGAGGGGAGATCATTCCGAAAATTATTGCGGTAGACCTAGCCCAACGGCCTGCAGGTTTGGTTCCAACCCAGTATATTCAAAATTGTCCGGAGTGCAATACTCCCTTGATCCGCAAGGAAGGGGAAGCACAACATTTTTGTCCCAATGATACAGGTTGTCCTCCGCAAATTACAGGAAGAATCCAGCATTTTATTTCCCGCAAGGCCATGGATATTGAAGGTTTGGGGGGTGAGACTGTGGAACTCCTCTTTAAGGAGGGCTTGATAGCCAATTATGCCGACCTATATGTCTTGACCAAGGAACAAATAATGCCGCTGGAGCGTATGGCCGAAAAATCTGCGGAAAACTTGGTGAATGGGGTAGGGGCTTCCAAAAGTATTCCATTTGAAAGAGTATTGTTTGCCTTGGGAATCAGATATGTTGGGGAGACCGTGGCCAAAAAATTGGCCAAGGCCTATAAAAATATTGATGCTTTGATAGCTGCTTCTGAAGAAGAGCTTATAGCTGTGGATGAAATTGGTGGACGCATAGCCGAAAGTGTGGTTCAGTTCTTTGGAAATCCCGATAATGTAGGAATTGTGGACCGACTAAAATCCTACGGATTACAATTCTCACTATCCGAAGAGCAACTCGAAAATCAATCCGAAAAATTAAAAGGACAGACCTTTGTGGTTTCAGGAGTGTTTGAGTCCATTGGTCGACCCGAGCTTAAAAAACTGATTGAGGACAATGGGGGGAAAGTAGCATCTTCCATTTCTTCCAAAACCAGTTTTTTGGTGGCTGGCGCCAATATGGGGCCCAGCAAAAAGACCAAGGCAGAGAACTTGGGAGTGCCCATCATTTCCGAGCAGGAGTTTATGTCCAAATTGGCATAGCGGATATGGATTATCACGATTTTTTGCAAACTTTAGTTGGGACTAACCCACCCAAGGGTTGGTCTTTACCCCTGCAGTCACTTTGGTACGATGCCAAGGGGGATTGGGAAGCCTCTCATGACATAGCCCAAGATTTGCATACAGCTATGGGCAGTTGGATTCACGCCTATCTGCACCGCAAGGAAGGGGACGAATGGAATGCGGGCTATTGGTACCGACAAGCTGGCAGACCATTCCCTAAACATAGTTTGGAGGAAGAGCTGCAGGAGCTGGTGGAACATGCTACTCACTAGACTTTTAAGACAAAACCGTCAATTCGAGTATCCATCTAGTGATCCCATGCTACCGCTAGATTGTATCTAGTGGTCTCGGAATCAAGAAAAGGAAGATAAGCGAAGAAGAACAAAGCCCAAATTTTTGACTCATCCCTGATTTCAGCATGCTGAAACCGTTCCCTTCTCAAGAAGGGAGCACATTGTTCCCCTTTGGAGCGGGGCAGGGGTGTGTTGTTCTCGATACATCCCGAATTTCATTCGGGACACTCGAACTGACGAAATCGCAGGTTACGATTGAAGATTTTCCCCTTGCTACCGCTAGGTTGTATCTAGTGGTCTCGGAGTCAAGAAAAGGAAGATAAGCGAAGCAGAACAAAGCCCTAATTTCTAACACATCCCTGATTTCAGCTTACTGAAATCTTCCCTTCTCAAGAAGGGAGCACATTGTACCCCTCTAGAGAGGGGCAGGGGTGTGTTGTTCTCGATACATCCCGAATTTTATTCGGGACACTCGAACTGACATAAATGGTATCTTAAACCGAGATGCTTGCCCCATTCCCAGAAACATTCTTGTCGGAATCAAAATAGAAATCTATATGTCCGGTTGGGGTAAACAAGAAAAGAAGAAATGTGAAGAAGAACAAAGCCCAAATTTTTGACACATCCCTTATTTCAGCATACAGAAACCCTTCCCTTCTCAAGAAGGGAGCACATTGTTCCCCTCTCGGGAGGGGCGGGGGTGTGTTGTTCTTCCCTTTTCGCAAATCATGGAAAAATCCATCAACCCAAAACCCCCATCCGTCAATTGAAAATGGGTCTCCGTCAATTGATACCTAATTAAAAGATATTGATTCTTCAAGTTTGTTGGGTAAACTATAAAAACCCAAAAAATGAAATTGCGGAACCTAATTTTTATGGCTCTTTTTGGCCTTTGTGTACTTAGCTGCGGTAAGGACGATGATCCCACCCCAACCCCAAATGAAAACAACGCCCCAGATTATGGGGATAACCAAAGCGTTACCGTCTCGGAGGCCATTTCCGACACCTATGTCATTGGCACCTACACCGCCACGGATGCGGACGAGGAGGATGTGCTTGTCTATTCAACCAACAGCAGTGTTTTTGAGATAGATGCAGAGAGCGGTCAGTTGAGCTTGGCAGATGGCCAGTCACTGGACGCCGATGACAGCCCATATAGTGTAACCTTGACCGTCTCTGACAGTGAAGCCACGGACAGCATCACGGTTACCATTATCGTTACTGAGGGGGAATCTACCGTAAACGAACCTCCGGTTATGGAAGATCAAGAGTTCTCCGTTGATGAGGATGTAGCTGATGATTTTTCAATAGCTACCGTGATCGCCACCGATGAGGATAGTGAAACCCTTACCTATGCAATTATAACTAACAGCGATGATCTTTTTGAGATTGCCGAAGATGGCACTTTGAGTCTTGCCGATGGAGCAGGATTGGACGCCTGGGAAAATGATTCCCATGAAATCATTATAAGCGTTTCAGATGAAGAAAACACCGTTGATGCCACAATTACCATTAATGTGAATGATACTCGTTCCTTTATTACTACTTGGAAAACTACTTTGAATGACGAGAACATTGGATTTGGAACGGACGGGAACGGAACCTATAGTTATATTGTAGATTGGGGTGATGGTACCATTGAGGAGTTTGATGTAAACACGTCGCCATTTCACTATTATGATATAGCAGACACCTACACCGTAAAAATTAGGGCAGAGTCCTTTCCAAAAATAATAATGGATAACCATTTCGCTCAAACCAAGCTAACGAGCATTCAACAATGGGGAGACATTCAATGGAAAAGTTTTGAGAATGCGTTTGAAGGTTGCACCAATATGGAATACAATGCAACGGACGCTCCTGATCTCTCCCAAGTAACCAGCCTTTGGGCCATGTTCTATGGATGTTCTTCCTTCAACGGGGATTTAAGCAATTGGGATGTAAGTGGCATTACCAACATGGGGAATATGTTCTTTGGAGCTACCTCATTTAATGGGGATATAAGTAATTGGAATGTGAGCGAAGTAACCACAATGTATTTTATGTTCAGATGGGCTACTTCATTTAATGGTGATATTAGTGAATGGGAAGTACTTAAAGTTAAGAACATGGCAGCTATGTTTGGGGACGCCCACGCTTTTGATCAAAGCCTTGGAAATTGGGACATTACCAGCGCCACAAATTTATATGATATGTTAAACAATTGTGGAATGGATTCGGATAACTACAATGCAACGTTGATAGGATGGGCTGACTTGGCCACCGTGCCTAGCAATATCTGGCTTGGAGCAAACGGAAGGGTTCACTGTGATGAGGGCACTGTAGCGAGGAACTTTTTGATAGACAACAAAGAATGGCAATTTAACGATGACTCTTCGTGTTTGGAATAGATTAAGGAGTTAGCCGCAAAATATATAGGGGGTACCCATTCCCGGTGTTTTTGTTTTGACCTCTTACTACCACATAGGTTATATCTAGTGGTTGGGTAACAAGAAAAGGAAGATAAGCGAAGAAGAACAAAACCCTAATTTTTGACACATCCCTGATTTCAGCATACTGAAACCCTTCCCTTCTCAAGAAGGGAGCACCATGTTCCCCTCTGGAGAGGGGCGGGGGTGTGTTGTTCTCGATACGCCCCGAATTTTATTCGGGACACTCGAACTGACGAAAACGGTACCTTGCTACCGCAAGGTTGTATCTAGTGGTTGGGTAAACAAGAAAGTAAGATATGCTAAGAAGAACAAAACCCTAATTTTTGACACATCCCTGATTTCAGCATACTGAAACCCTTCCCTTCTCAAGAAGGGAGCACCATGTTCCCCTCTGGAGAGGGGCAGGGGTGTGTTGTTCTCGATACATCCCGAATTTCATTCGGGGCACTCGAACTGACAAAAAGCTAGATGGATATTAAACAGAGATACTCACCCCATTCCCAGAAACATTCTTATCGGAATCAAAATAGAAATCAACACGGCCCAAATTAAGCCCGTAAGCCCCTACTTGGTTTACCAAAACGGAATCTCCGTTTAAATTGGTACGTATCTCTGGTTTATCTAAAAAAGTATGGGTATGCCCGCCAATGATCAAATTAGTGTGGCGGGTGTTTTGTGCAAGCCTAATGTCGGAGGGTCGTTGGGGATTTTCATAATCGTATCCCAAATGGGAAAGGCAGATGATCAAATCGCAGTTTTCCTCTTCTTTAAGCTTCCGTTCCTGGTCAATAGCAATTTCATAAGGATCTAAATAAACCGTTTCCTTGTACAAGCGTTTGGTTACCAGTCCGTCCAATGCTATGCCCAGACCGTAGACTCCAATTTTAATACCATCCAGTTGGTATATGTTGTTGGGCTTCACAAAACCGTCCAATACCGTATTGGAAAAATCGTAGTTGGCAGAGAGCAGATCAAATGTACCGTTCGGGATCTGCGCTAGCAGCCCATCCACTCCATTGTCAAAATCGTGGTTGCCAATGGTGGCGGCATCGTATTTGAGCTTGCTCATCAACTTAAATTCCAGCTCTCCTCCATAGAAATTAAAGTAAGGGGTGCCCTGGAAGATATCGCCAGCATCAAAAAGGAGCGTATTGGCATTTTCATTTCGGATTTGTTCCACCAAAGTGGCCCTACGGGCGACGCCCCCCAAATTGGCATACCGGCTATCGGTACTGGGAAAAGGGTCAATATGGCTGTGCACATCATTGGTGTGCAAAATGGTGATGTGTTTTCTGCCCAACGCCGAACAGGAATTAAGGCCAAACCCTCCTAGTCCAACCAAGGTGGAGGCAGCTGCCGTCTGACTTAGAAAATCTCGTCTTTTCATCTAGTTTAATTGAATAAATCGGTCATCCACTTGGGCGGTAACGGTATCTATCTTTTTCAAATGGTCAATAATGGCGTTTCTAACCAAATAACCCGTATCGTGCACAGAAACCATATCACTGAAAAAACCAATACTGGGGCCGCCTTGCACCAAATAGTCCGAGGTGGCCACATGGTAGTTTTTGTTTTCGTCAAAAGGGCTTCCGTTAATGTTCACGGATTCCAAATGCCCTGTTTTATCCAAAATAATTTGCATACCCGCAATGGCATGTATTCGGGAAGAATTGATCAAAAAGCTGATCAGTTTTCGCATAGCTGTGCCATCCAGTTCCACTACGGAGATATAATTCTCAAAGGGCATGACTTCAAAAGCATGTCTGGCGCTTACGTTCCCTGCCGAAATTATAGAACGGATACCGCCACGGTTCATGATGACAAAGTCCAATTCTTTTCCCGTTTGTTTTTGGAATAGGGGAGCGGTCTCCTCCAAAAGTACATCCGCCATAAAATTGCCCATGGAGGTATTTCGGGGACCATCATCCAAGTTAATGTCTTCAGGAGCAAAGGCCAAGGTACTGTCCAAAACCTCATTGATTCTAGTTCTGTAAGGGGTTACAAAAGATGCAATGGAATCTACAGGAGCAAGAATGCTATCTATGGGTACTTGTTTTCCATCAATTTTTGAGAGCTGTGGTTTTCCCTGATCACAGGAAACCAAAATACAAATTGTTAAGAATAAAACAATTTGTTTGATTTTTAAAACACTCACTGGCGTATCTTTGTTTTAAGGAGTCAAGGTAGATTAATTACCTTTGTAAAAATGCATAAAAATAATGTTTTTAAAAGGGCTCCAGGATAAATTTAAAGTTAAATCGGGACAAAAATACCTGCAGGATGAAATGCAGAAGCCTGCTACCATTGTGGAGCGGAGCAAAGGCATAAGTAGTATTGGCTGCATTGTGGATGTGGACAATTTTGGAAATGCGGAGGTGTTTTATGAGTTGATAGACGAGTACGAGCTTAGACCGAATGCCATTAAGATTATAGGTTATAAAAGGGAGTACGATAAAAACTCACCCTATGCCATTCAAATTTTTTCCGATAAGGATCTAGGTTGGAAAGGCGAAATTGAAAATGGGTATGTGCTGGAGTTTTTGGGCAGGGAATACGATCTTTTGCTCAATTACTACCAAGAGGATAATTTAATGATGAAACTCCTCTCCGTGAAAACCCAAGCCCGACTCAAGGTTGGATTTGGAACCTTAGACCCCAAGATCAACGATTTGATTTTAAATACGTCCTTAAACGATTTTGACTTGTTCAAAAGTGAATTAAAGAAATATTTAAAGGTTTTAAAAGAATTGTAATGGAGCAATTATTGGGCACGGGAGTCGCGTTGGTTACCCCGTTCAAAGAAGATTTTTCAGTGGATGCCGCTGCCTTGGAACGCATCGTTGAGCATTGTATTCAGGGAGGTATTGACTATTTGGTGGCCTTGGGAACCACGGCGGAATCGGCTACATTGTCCAAATCTGAAAAGCAGTTGGTCGCTGATGTGGTCGTTCGTGCCAATGCAGGAAGGTTGCCATTGGTTTTGGGCGTTGGCGGAAACAACACCGCTGCAGTTGTAGAGGACCTCAGAACTTTGGATCTTTCGGAATTCACGGCCATATTATCTGTATCACCCTACTACAATAGGCCAACCCAAGAAGGGATTTACCAGCATTTTAAGGCCATTGGTGAAGCATCTCCAATACCCATAGTAATGTACAATGTGCCTGCAAGGACAGGGAGCAATATGTTACCGGAAACCACGGTAAGGTTGGCAAAGGATGTTCCAAATATTGTGGCCATCAAGGAAGCCTGTGGTGATATGGTTCAGATCGATCAGATCATAAAGGAAAAACCAGACGACTTTTTGGTTATTTCCGGGGACGATTTCACAGCTTTGCCCACTGTTTTGGCCGGAGGCTCTGGAGTAATTTCTGTTTTGGGCCAAGGGTTACCGGCAGGTTTCTCTAAAATGATTGAACAAGGGCTGCAAGGTAAATCAGATGAGGCCTATGAATTGCACCATGCTCTTTTGCCCGCCATGCAGCTTATTTTTGAAGAAGGCAATCCAGCTGGAATCAAGAGTATATTTGAGTCTCTGGGGCTTTGTTCTGCTGTTGTGCGTTTGCCATTGGTTGAGGCTTCCCTGGGCTTAAAAAACAAAATTGCCACCTATCTGAAGTCGCACAACAAGGTGCATGCATAAGCTGCGTTAAAACTTAGCCAAAACCTTAGCAGGAAGCTGCTCGGACACTTATTTTTGGAAGTGGATTTCTATTTTTTAAATCCATTGATTATCACTAATTTTGCAAAATGTTTTTGAAAATGAGGTCGATTCTTCCTTTACTCTTTGCCGCAATTTTGTTTTCATCCTGTAGTGAGTACCAGAAAGTGCTTAAAAATGAGGATGTAAAGGCTAAATATGATTTGGCCCAGAAATACTATGACGAAGGAGATTATAAAAGGGCAAAAAGATTGTTTGAGCAGATTGCGCCCCGTTATGTTGGCAAACCACAAGGAGAGCGGGTAATGTTCTTTTTTGCGGACTCCTATTTCAAAACCAAGGATTATTACCTATCTGGATACCAGTTTGAGCGATTTATAAAATCATATCCGAGAAGTGATAAGATTCAGGAAGCTTCCTTTTTAGGGGCAAAGAGTTATTATGAATTGTCTCCAGCCTATTCGTTGGATCAAACGGATACTGACAAGGCCTTGGCCAAACTACAGACCTTTATCAACACCTATCCAGAATCGGAATTTTTTGAAGAGGCGAATGCCATGGCCAAGGAGTTGACCTCCAAAAAGGAAAGAAAGCAAATAGAGATAGCCAAGCAGTTCAACAAGTTGGGGAAATTCAACTACCCCATCTTGATTTCGGCCATTACTGCCCTGGATAATTTTATTTCCGATAACCCTGGTTCCATTTATAGGGAAGAAGCACTCTATTATAGAATAGAGGCGGCTACCAATTTGGCGGTTAACAGTACAGAGAACAAAAAGCAGGAACGTCTGGAAGATGCATTGTCTGCGTATAACAATTTGTTCAGGTATTTTCCTGAGACCCAATTTAAAAAGAAAGCGGACGATCTGTCCGAAAAAATACAGAAAGAGTTGAGTGTATACACTAGCTCCAAATAACATTTTAAACTATCCGTAAATGCAAGATTTGAAAAACACCAAAGCTCCCGTTTCTACCGTGACCCACAACAGGAACGAATTTGATGAGAAAACGGACAACATTTATGAAGCCATTTCCATTGCGTCCAAGCGAGCCATCCAAATCAATTCTGAAATAAAGAAGGAATTGTTGGAAAAGTTGGAAGAATTCGCCACCTACAGCGATAGCTTGGAAGAAGTTTTTGAAAACAAGGAGCAGATAGAAGTTTCCAAGTTTTACGAAAAGCTTCCAAAGCCCCATGCTTTGGCAGTAATGGAGTGGTTGGAAGACAAAATCTACTACAGAAACACAGAGAAAGACGCCTAAGAAATGCTTAGCGGTAAAAATATTCTTTTGGGCGTTACCGGGGGAATTGCCGCATACAAGACCACATTTCTTGTTAGGTTACTGATAAAAGCTGGTGCCAAGGTCAAAGTTGTAATGACCAAGAGTGCCGGCTCTTTTGTTTCTCCCCTTACTTTGTCCACCTTGTCCAAAAATCCGGTGCTGTTGGATTTTGTGAACGAGGAGGACGGAAGTTTATCATGGAACAATCATGTGGAACTGGGCCTGTGGGCAGATTTTATGATTATTGCCCCGGCCACCGCCAATACACTGTCCAAAATGTCCCAGGGCATTTGTGACAACCTGTTGTTGGCGACCTATCTTTCAGCCAAGTGTCCGGTCTTTTTTGCACCTGCCATGGATTTAGACATGTACAAACACCCGTCTACGGCAACCTCTTTGGAGAAACTGACTTCCTTCGGAAACAAAATGATTCCAGCCGAATCTGGAGAATTAGCCAGTGGACTGCATGGGGAAGGACGCATGGCAGAGCCGGAAAATATTCTTGCGTTTATCCAAAACGAATTATCACAGGACTTGCCCCTCAATGGCAAGAAAGTTTTGATCACGGCTGGCCCTACTCATGAACCCTTGGATCCTGTTCGATTTTTGGGTAATCGTTCCTCGGGAACCATGGGTTTTGAATTGGCTAAAAAGGCAGCTAATTTGGGAGCAAAAGTTATTTTGGTGGCTGGCCCTACCAGCTTGACAGCGGATCATGATTCCATTCAGTTGATTCGAATTACTTCGGCCCAGGAAATGTACGATACCTGTCATAAACATTTTGGGGATGTGGATGTAGCCATTGCAGCAGCAGCTGTGGCGGACTACAGACCCAAACATGTGGCACAAGAAAAAATGAAAAAGAAGGATGGAGACCTTCAAATTGAATTGGAACGAAACCCAGACATCCTTTTATCACTTGGCGAGCGCAAGGACAAACAGTTTTTGGTGGGCTTTGCCCTGGAAACGGAAAACGAGCTTGAAAATGCCAAAGGCAAGTTGATGCGCAAAAATTTGGACGCTATTGTATTGAACTCGCTTAAGGACGATGGCGCTGGTTTTGGAGGTGGCACCAACAAAATTACCTTTATCGATAAGAATTCCGGGATTAAAACGTTTGGATTGAAGACAAAGTCCGAAGTTGCTTCGGACATTTGGGAAGAAATTATCTCCAGAATCCATGCATAGGATCATTATACTCGTTTTTTTGTTTTTCATTGCACAAATCTCGTTTGCGCAAGAACTGAATTGTACGGTAACGGTCAACTCTGACCAGGTGAGTCAGACCAACCAGCAGATATTTAGGACGTTGGAACGTTCGCTCAACGATTTTGTGAACAAAAACAAGTGGACCAATCGTGTGTATCGGGAGAATGAACGCGTCAATGCCAGGATGTTCATTACGGTCTCGCAGTATGAATCGGACCGGTTTGAAGCCAACATCCAGATTCAATCTTCCCGCCCTGTGTTCAACACCTCCTATGAAAGTCCCATCTTCAATTATAAGGATGATGCTTTCAACTTCCAATACCAGGAATTTCAGCCTTTGGTATACAACGAGAATGTCTTTGATTCCAACTTGGTAGGCGTTATCACCTATTATGTGTATGTGATTTTAGGCCTGGATGCGGATACCTTTTCTTTGGAAGGAGGTGATGAAATGTTCCGTAAGGCGCAGAATATTGTCACCCAGGCACAGGGTTCCAATTTTTCAGGCTGGAACCAAGAAACTGGGGAACGTTCCAGATTTGAATTGGTGGACAATTTAATGAGCAACTCCTTTAGGGAGTATCGGATTGCCATGTACAACTACCATAGAAAGGGGATGGATATTTTGGGTGACAACAATAGCACTGGCAAACAGGTAATTGCTGGAAGCATGCGTTTGTTTGAGACTTTGATCAAACGCCGACCCAATGCTTTTTTGATCCAAACTTTTTTTGATGCCAAGTCCGAGGAAATTAGAAATATCTTCTCCGATGGCCCCAAGGTGGACATTGTAAAACTCAAGGAAACCTTGAATCGGGTGGCACCATTTTATTCCAATACCTGGAACGAAATAAATTACTAGTCCATTTCTCCAAAGAGCTATATCTTTACGGGGAAAATCCGCTAAGTTGCTAACAAATCTTTCCATTCAGAACTATGCATTGATTGATGATGTGAACGTGCAGTTCGCAGCTGGATTTACTACCATTACAGGCGAGACTGGAGCTGGAAAATCCATCTTATTGGGTGGACTTTCTTTGGTTTTGGGAAAGCGGGCGGATTTAACCTCCTTAAAAAACCAAGCGCAAAAGTGTATTATTGAAGCTGAGTTTGACATATCCAAATACAGCTTGGAAGATTTTTTCCGGTCCCATGACTTGGATTACGAACACGATACCATTTTACGCCGAGAAATTTTACCCAGCGGAAAATCCCGCGCCTTTGTAAATGATTCGCCAGTTACTTTGGATATCCTTAAAGGATTGGGGGAACGTTTGGTGGATGTTCATTCACAGCATCAAACCCTACGCTTGACCGAAAATGATTTTCAACTTAAGGTAGTGGACGCCCTAGCAGGAAACCAGGATAACCTGCATAACTATAGAACCCACTTGGAGATGTATAGAAAGGTATCCAAGGAATTAAGGGAACTCCAGAAATTTCAAGCCAACTCCAATAAAGAACACGATTATAACAGTTTTTTGTTGAAAGAATTGGAAGCCGCATCGCTTAAAGAAGGAATCCAAGAGGCATTGGAGATGGAATATGAGCAGTTGAACAATGTGGAGCAAATTATGGAGCAATTGTCCCAAGGACATCAACTGCTTAATGACGAGCAATTGGGGTTATTGGGGAGAATGGCCGATTTAAAACGCAGCTTTCAACATTTAGCGGATTTTGGTGATACCTATACCAAGCTAAATGAACGGGTGCAATCCATTTTTATTGAAATGGACGATGTGGCAGGAGAATTGGAAGTATTGAAGGACGGGGTAGAGGCCAATCCTGAGCGTTTGGAGGCCGTAAACGGTCAGCTTCAGCTATTATATGACCTTCAAAAAAAGCATCAGGTAAATTCTGTTGCAGAACTACTTGCCATCAAGAAGGATTTAAGCGCGAAAGTGGATGCTGTAGAAAATATTGAGTCCAATATCTTGGAAAAAGAACAAGAACTACAGCTGGTAGCAAAGAAAGCGGACACTTGGGCGGCAAAAATCACAGAGGCCAGAAACAAGGCCATCCCCAAGCTAAAACACACCCTTCAGGAAAACCTGTACGCATTGGGAATGCCCTCGGCTACCTTCAAAATAGAGATACATCCTTCGGATGCCCTCAAATCCAACGGAAAAGATGACCTAATATTCCTGTTCTCCGCTAACAAGGGTTCAGAATATGGGGAGTTAAAGAAAGTAGCATCTGGCGGTGAATTATCCAGGATCATGCTCACTATAAAATCCCTGCTGGCGCAATTTGAACAATTGCCCACCATGATGTTCGATGAGATAGACACCGGTGTTTCAGGAGAAATATCGAACCGCATGGGAGAGATTATGAAACAGATGAGCCAGACCATGCAAGTTTTTTCCATTACCCACTTGCCCCAGGTTGCCTCCAAGGGAAGTCATCAATTTAAGGTTTTTAAAGAGGAAAGTGCATCTGGCACCAGTACCCGAATGAAGCATTTGAACGAGGAAGAACGGGTAAAGGAGCTGGCAGAAATGTTAGGAGGGAAAACGCTTTCGGATTCGGCTTTGGCACATGCCAAGCAATTATTGCAATAGGAAATGTCCACGGTTGTGGAACTTCGACTAGAGCGGATAAAAATCAATTAGATTAAATATCTTTGCCGCTAAACCAAACAATACAATAAGAATGGCATACAATCTTTTAAAAGGTAAGCGAGGAATCATTTTTGGAGCCTTGGATGAAAACTCCATAGCTTGGAAGACTGCAGAGCGTGTTCATGAGGAAGGTGGAACTTTTGTGCTAACCAATGCACCCATAGCCATGCGAATGGGGCAAATCAAAGAACTTGCTGCAAAGACCAATTCGGAAATTATTCCGGCAGATGCCACAAGCGAGGAGGATTTGCAAAATTTGGTAAGCCAATCCATGGAAATTTTGGGAGGTAAATTGGATTTTGTGCTGCACTCCATAGGAATGTCGGTAAACGTACGTAAAGGACGTGCCTATACGGATGAAAAATACGATTTCACTACCAAGGGTTGGGACGTTTCCGCACTTTCGTTCCATAAGGTAATGCAAACCCTGTTTAAGGCGGATGCCATGAATGAATGGGGGAGTATTGTAGCCTTGACTTATATGGCGGCCCAGCGTACGTTCCCAGATTATAATGATATGGCCGACAACAAAGCCTATTTGGAATCTGTGGCCAGAAGCTTTGGTTATTTCTTCGGGAAAGAGAAGAAAGTAAGGGTCAACACCATATCCCAATCCCCAACCCCAACAACTGCCGGGCAGGGTGTAAAGGGCTTTGGTGGATTTATCAACTATGCCGAGAAAATGTCGCCATTGGGAAATGCATCAGCGGCGGATTGTGCAGATTATACCATCAGTCTGTTTTCCGATTTAACCCGAAAAGTGACCATGCAGAACCTGTTCCACGATGGTGGTTTCTCCAATACTGGGGTTAGCCAAGAAGTCATTGATGAGTTCAGCGAATGATATTAAAATAAGATAGCGGAGGCCATCCTTGTTTGGGATGGCTTTTGTGTTTAAGGATGAACCTGTATTTCTCCATAATAGTCCCGGTTTACAATAGACCCGATGAGGTACGCGAACTGCTGCAAAGTTTGCAACAGCAAGAATTCACGAATGACTTTGAGGTGGTTATCGTGGAGGACGGTTCTTCGGAAAGGTCTGATGATATTGTAGAAGGATTCAATGAAAATCTGAATATTTCCTATTATTTCAAACCAAATTCAGGCCCAGGGGATTCCCGAAATTTTGGAATGCAAAAGGCTAAAGGAAATTATTTTATCATTTTGGATTCCGATTGCATTTTGCCTCCCCAATATCTGGTTGAGGTTGAAAAAGAGCTCAACGCCAATTTTGTACATTGCTTTGGAGGTCCCGATGCGGCGCACGAGTCGTTTACAACGGTTCAGAAGGCCATCAACTATGTAATGACCTCAGTATTTACCACAGGTGGAATCCGAGGAGGAAAGAAATCTGTTGGCAAATTCCAGCCACGAAGTTTTAATATGGGCATTTCCAAAACTGCATTTGAAAAAGTAGGGGGGTTTGGGAGGATACATCCCGGGGAAGACCCAGACCTGACCTTTCGTATTTGGAAGGCCGGTTTCGATTCCAGATTGTTTCCAAAAGCCTTTGTTTACCACAAACGCCGGATTGACTGGAACAAATTCTATATTCAGGTAAATAAATTTGGAAGTGTACGGCCCATTTTAAACCAATGGCATCCTGGTACCGCCAAAATGACCTATTGGTTCCCAAGTTTTTTTATGTTGGGACTGATTATCTCTATTGTGCTGCTGATTGCTAAAATTTACCTGCCCTTACTGTTGTATGGTGTCTATTTTGCCCTTTTGTTTGTAGGTGCGGCAGTCCAAAACAAGAATCTTGTGGTTGCTATTTACGCCATTTTTGCGGCACTTACCCAATTCACGGGATATGGTTTGGGTTTCCTTAAATCCACAATCTTGCTTAATTTTAGTAAGAAGGAACCAGAGGAGCTGTTTCCAAAATTGTTCTTCAAACGAAAATCATAGTGGTCAAAAAATTCTTGCAAGGCCTAAATAGAAGAAAAGTAAAAGTGTTTTTCATCTTTTTACTGTGTTCCTTCCTTGCTTGGTTTTTAAGTAACCTATCCGAGTCCTATGAATCCAGGGTCAATTTTGATTTGAATTACAGGAACTTACCAGACACCTTACTGTTGGGGAACAATGCCGTTAATACCATGGAGGCTAAACTTCGAACCAGTGGATTTCAGTTTCTGTACTATAAGTTTTGGAACAAAAGGGTCAATGTAAATTTGGGAGAGGTTCAATATAGGAACGGAAGATACATGCTATCAGAAGATGCCCTTAAAAAACAAATTGAACAGCAATTGTCCCAGAATATTTCACTCTTGGATTTGGATAGAAGACAGCTAACGGTAGACCTATATCAGGTAAACTCCAAGGAGGTGCCTATAGTGGCCCAACTGGATGTGCAGTTTGCACAAAACTTTATTTTGGATGGGGAACCTACCATCAAACCTGCAACGGTAACTGTAAAAGGCCCTAAAAAAGAGATTGATACCATAAGACATATTTTCACTTCCAAATTGGAAATGGCCCAAGTCTCCTCTGATTTTTCCGAAGAAGTACTTTTGGTATTCCCCAGAAACTTGGTCAACAGTATTTTTTCTACCAATAGGGTGGAAGTGTCCGGTACTGTCGTGAAATTTTCCGAAGAAGTTTTTGAGGTGCCTATAAAGGTGGTGAATCTTCCGGAAGGGTACCAAATCAAAACCTTTCCCAACTCCGTTTCTGTGTTGTGCAAGGCAACCGTGGAACGGTTAAAATCCCTTTCCGCTGATGATATCAAAATCATTGCAGATTATAGGCAACTGAGAAATTCCGATAGCAACGAATTGTTCCTGGAAATTCTGGAAACCCCTGAAAAAGTATATGATCTAAGGCCCTTGGTCAATAAGGTTAATTTTGTATTGGAACAACAATGAGGATTGTAGGGCTAACAGGGGGTATTGGGAGTGGCAAAAGCACAGTGGCTGAAATGTTCAGGGCACTGGGAATTTCGGTCTATGATTCAGATCTGGAAGCCAGAAATCTGATGTCTAATTCTGTCCAAGTGAAAGAAGCTATCGTGGAATTGCTGGGAGAGACATCCTATGAAGACGGAGTTTTGAACAGGGCTTTTGTGGCTTCCAAAGTATTTACCCAGCCAGAACTGTTGAAGGCCCTTAATGGGATAGTACATCCGGCCGTACGGAAGCATTTTACCCAATGGGTTGCGGAACAGGAAGGTCCATATGTGATTCAGGAAACTGCTTTGATTTTTGAAAACGGGATGCAGGACAACTACGATCACATTATTTTGGTAACAGCTCCCCAAGAAATTAGATTGGAACGGGTAATGCGCAGGGACCAAGCTAAAAAAGAACAGGTTTTGGATCGCATGCGCAACCAACTGGAAGATGCTAAAAAGAAAGATTTATCACACTTCATAATTGACAATTTGGATTTGGAAAATACGCGCCAACAAGTGATAAAACTTCATGAAACACTTGCTAATCAAGCAAATTGAAATATCATTTTAACATTTTTGTTAAGGTTAGGTTAAACGATAAAAGGCCTAAATGTTAAATTTCTAATTTTACCCCAATGAACAAGAAGTTATTTGTTCTTCTCGTCATTCTTATGAGCTTGTCCCTTATCGGGATAATTTTTGTTCAAGTATACTGGATAAGAACTTCGATAAATGACAAGGAGGAGCAATTCTCAAGAACGGTCACCGATATACTGGATAGAGTAGCGAGTAGGGTGGAGAAAAGGGAGATGAAGGATTATTCAGATCGTTTGGCTTCCTTGGTAGATAGTGTTGGGCAACCGAAAACCACACAGTTCAGAAATTTTTTGTTTGTTGATAGGGATTTGAATTCTGATGAGATTCTCTTCTACTCCCATGGAATTTTGGAAGAGGATTACAATATATCATCAACGTTCTTTGATAATAATTTACAGGGGGATGTGGATTCCACAACCATTACCAATTTCACCAGTAAACGGACAAAGGCCGTGTTTAAGGAGGAATATGGTTTGGACGGGAAAAGTTATAGCCTAACGCCCATTCAACGAGCTGAAAAAATTGGCGGACTTTCCAGTATTGAGAAATTGGCGATGGAGGATGTTTTCATGGAATACGCCAAAAGTCAGCCTATTCATAAACGGGTAAGCACCCAAGAGCTGGAACTATTGTTGAGCCAGGAATTGGCGGACAGGAACATTGACGTTGACTATGAGTACGGAGTTTATAGCCAGGGGTATCCTACCAAGATTAGATCCAAAAAGTTCAAGTTCTCGGAATCGAAAATGTATGAGTCCAGGATTTTTAAGGACAGTGAAGGGCAGACCAGTTTTTCATTATTGCTTACATTTCCATCCATGAACAAGTTTTTGTTCCAGTCCATTATGGGCATGGCACTCTTATCACTGATTTTCACCTTGGTGATCATGGTTGCCTATTCCAGTGCAATTTATCAATTGATAAAGCAGAAGCAGATTTCAGAGATCAAGACCGACTTTATCAACAACATGACCCATGAGTTCAAAACTCCCATAGCGACCATTAATTTGGCGGTGGAGGCCATTCGAAATCCGAAATCCATTGAAGATAAGGACAAAGTGTTAAGGTATCTGGGAATGATCAAGGATGAAAATAAACGGATGCACGCCCAGGTTGAAAATGTGCTTCGGATATCCAAACTGGAGAAAAATCAGCTGGACATTAGTAAAGATCGGGCGGATGTTCACGAGATTGTAGAAGACGCCATTACCCATATTGAACTGATTGTTGCAGATAGAGGCGGATATGTGAACGCGCATTTGGATGCGGAACGATCAGAAATTCTGGCAAACGACACGCATTTTACCAATGTTATTGTGAATATGTTGGACAATGCCGTCAAATATTCACCAGAATCTCCCAAAATTGATGTATTTACGGAGGTGGTAAAGAACAACATCATTATCAAAATTCAAGACCAAGGTGCGGGAATGAGCAAGGCGGTCCTTAAAAAAGTGTTTGAGAAGTTTTACCGGGAACATACCGGCGACATACATAATGTAAAAGGTCATGGCTTGGGTTTGGCCTATGTTAAACGAATAATAGAAGATCATCAGGGAGAGGTTTATGCAGAAAGTGAAAAAGGAAAAGGAAGTACTTTCTACATAAAACTACCCTTAATTTAGAAAATATGGAGACAGAGAAAAAGAAAATTCTTTTAGTGGAGGACGACCCCAATTTTGGGATTGTACTCAAGGATTATTTGTCCATGAACGACTTTGATGTTGTGTTGGCCAAAAATGGCATGGAAGGGTTTGAAAAGTTCAAAAAGGACAATTATGACGTGTGCATCCTGGATGTCATGATGCCTTATAAGGATGGATTCACCCTGGCTCGTGAAATACGGGAAAAGAATGAAAACGTTCCAATCATTTTCCTCACGGCCAAGACCATGAAAGAAGATGTACTAAAAGGATATAAGGCTGGAGCCGATGATTATTTGAACAAACCATTTGATTCTGAGGTGTTGTTGATGAAACTTAAAGCAATACTTCAAAGAAAAGCGTCCAGTACATTGGCAGACAGCAAGCAATTTGAATTTCAAATTGGTAATTTCCACCTAAATTCAAAACTTAGGTTCCTCACTTATTTGGAAGAAGAGCCTATTAAATTGTCTCCTAAGGAAAATGAATTGTTGCGTTTGCTTGCATTGCATGAAAATGACTTAATGCCGAGGGAATTGGCATTGACCAAAATCTGGAGGGACGATAATTATTTTACTTCCCGAAGTATGGACGTATACATTGCCAAACTAAGGAAATATTTGAAGCGTGATGATGTAGTCGAAATTCTGAATATTCACGGAGAAGGATTTAGATTGGTGGTCAAAGCGGAAAATCAATAGAAAACACACTATATATAATCAACCACCCAATTGGGTGGTTTTTTTATGCCAAAAATCTATTTAATGAGGGTTCTGGCATATTGAGTTGACCAACAGAGAAATGTGATTTGTGTCAGGTCGAGCGCAGTCGAGACCTATTTGAAAAACTAAGGTTCAATGACTTCTCGACTGCCTCCCTTTCAGAAGACACGGCGCTCCAAGTGATAAATCATAAATACAGAGATTGAATGCCAGAATGATGATTCCTTACAACGAACTTGCGTTATTCAAGCTGTTGGATGACCTGTTGGAGTATTTCTTCCGGTTTTAAAGCAATGGATACCGTGATCGCATCCTCCGGGGGCTCCAAGGTATCAAACTGGGACTGCAGTAGTGTGGAGGTCATAAAGTGCCCCTTGCGGTTCTCCAACCTAGATTTTATTAATTCAAAGGAGCCTTCCAAAAATACAAATGCCAGTTTTTCGTTCATTCCTTGCCTCAACAAATCCCGATAACTTTGTTTTAATGCCGAGCATGCGATAACGGCTCCCGTCTTTTGGTGTTCTTTGGACAATTCATTTAATCGGATCAGCCAACCTTGTCGGTCATGATCATTTAAGGGTTGACCAGCGGACATTTTTTTAACATTGGCTTCTGGATGATAGTCATCGCCATCAAAAAATGGGATTCCCAGTTGTTTGGAAAGCATGGTCCCAATGGTTGACTTACCCGTTCCAGATACTCCCATGACAATCAATACCGTTATCTTACCCACTTTGTATTCTTTTTAATTCAATATTGATTTTCTTAGAGATTTCCTTGATATCCGTATCAAAATCCACCCATAGAATGTTCTCATTTTTCCGTAACCAGGTAAGCTGTCTTTTGGCAAATCTCCTGGTATTTTTTTTGATTTCAGAGATGGCGAAATCCAAATCGACCTCACCATCAAAATACTCAAAAAGTTCCCTATAGCCAACAGTTTGCAGGGCATTTAGATGCTTATGGGGGTACAAGGTTTTTGCTTCTTCCAACAATCCATGTTCCATCATAATGTCAACACGCTCGTTGATACGATTGTATATGACCTCACGATCTGCCTGTATTCCCACATACAAGGTTTGAAAGGGTCTAATGTCTTTTTTTTGTTTTAGAAAGGAAGAGTAGGGCTTACCGGAAGTGATACAAACTTCCAAAGCACGGATGAGCCGATGAGGATTGCCCAAATCCACCATTTGATAGTATTTCACGTCCTTAGACTTCAGTTCGGATTGCAAGGCTTCCAATCCTTCCGTTTCCAATTTTTTGTTTAAGAAGTCGCGAATTGACGGATTTACTTTTGGGAATTCGTCCAAACCTTGAACAACTGCATCCACATAAAGACCACTTCCACCCACCATAACCGCAACATCCTTGGATTGAAAAAGTTCTTCGAGTTTGGTTAATGCATTCCGTTCAAAATCGCCTACAGAATAGGGTTCTTTAATGCTCTTATGCTGAATAAAATGGTGAGGAACGGTATTGAGTTCGGCTTTGGAAGGCACCGCGGTACCTATTCGCATCTCCTTGAAAAACTGACGTGAATCCGCAGAAAGGATTTCGGTGTTAAAATGTTGGGCAAGATGTATACCCAGGGCGGTCTTTCCAATTGCGGTAGGCCCTACCACGGCAATCAAGGTCTTGGAATTCATAATAAATCGCCGCAGTTATAACAGTTGGTGGCATCGTCCCTATGTCCTTCTGCGGAACAGCTGGGACAAGCTTGGGTATTGGCATGCACCACACTGGCAGCTGTTTGTCCCATTTTATGCCTAGAAAATTCAACGGTGACGATTCCCGTTGGAACGGCAATGATTCCGTAACCCAAAATCATAATTACGGTGGCCAAAAACTGTCCCAAGTTGGTTTGTGGGGCAATGTCGCCATAACCTACGGTGGTCAGGGTTACTATAGTCCAATAGATACTTCTGGGAATGCTGGTAAATCCGGCTTCGTCACTTTCTATCAGGTACATTACGGTTCCCATGATTACGGAAAGGATGAGGACCACATAGATAAAAACGGCAATTTTGGCCCTGCTTGCCTTTAATGCAGCCTTTAACTGGGAGGCTTCGCCCATAAATTTGACCAACTTTAGAATCCTGAAAATCCGAAGCAACCTAAAGGCCCTTACAGCCAATAACACCTGTGATCCAGCCAAGATGTAGGAGAGATATAGTGGAATGGTGGAGATAAAATCGATAATACCATAAAAACTGAAAACATACTTCCAAGGCTTCTTTATGCTAATAAGTCTTGCGATGTACTCCAGGGTAAAAAAGATGGTAACCACCCATTCCAGTGTCAGCAGAATTGTATGGTAATGCAGGTCTATTTCCTTGACGCTCTCCAGCATTACCAAAATCACGCTGAGTACAATTAAAATAACCAGAACTAAGTCAAACAGTTTGCCCAGTGGGGTATCGGCCTCATAAATAATCTCATGAAGTGTGTTTTTCCAACCGGAATGTACTTTATATGCTTTCAAGCGGTAGGGGTTAACTCCAAAACCTTGAGCCTACTGTTTTTTCTTAGGTGCGATTCTACAATAAATGTAGTATTCTCATCACTGGTCATAGGGGTTATAATGGATTCTAAGATATGAATATTATTTATTTGATGGTTGAGTTCCACATATCCAAAACCTTTTAGGATGCCCCCTTTGATCAAGATGAAACTACGTTCACCCACTTCGCGGCCTTTGTCCAAAATAGCAATATTCTTGTCCAATAGGCTGTATTTTTGGAATGCCGAACTGGCTTTTTGGTTGTAAACTGGGGCATTTTCAATATTGGTGCACATTTGGGCGCATCCATTTTGACTGTGTTTGCATTCAACATCCAGCCCAAGTGAAGAGGGACAAATCGCAAACTCTTCACTAATTTTTGCCAGAAAATTCTTGGCCGAAACCACTCCGCTAAACCCTAAGTTCTGCTTCTTTCGAAATTTGTTTTTTACAATTTCAATTTCAATATGTGGGGTGCCGTTTTGATGGAAATTAATGACATGGGAAAACAACTTCTTTTTGGCAATGCTATTATGCCTGGGATTGTTGTTTCGCAATTCCTGATACTCTTTGAGAATGGCCACCAGTTCGCTGCCAGTTCGTTCAAAGGAGACCTTTCTGGTTTCCTTCTGGAGTTTACGGGCCAGTTGTCCCACATTGGTAAAGTGCTGGTTGACCCTTTTCTTGGCATTCTTGGTCTTTCCCAGAAAAATAATTTCTCCCTCTTTATCGTGCATGTAATACACTCCGGTTTCAGAGGGTAGGTCGGACACAATATCCAGTTGGGTGGGCGAGAGTTCTCCTTCGGTTTCTTTACGAATTACCTCTTTGACAATGGACTTGCTTAAATCCTTATCCAACAGCATTTTAAACAATTTAAGGGTAGCTATGGCATCGCCATTGGCTCTGTGCCTATCGCTCATGGGAATCCCGAGCGATCTTACCAATTTGCCCAAACTATGGGATTCTGCATCGGGCAACAGTTTTTTGGAGAGATCTACCGTGCAAAGAGTCTTTCGTTGAAAGTCATATCCCAATCTTCTGAATTCGGTTCTTAGAATTCTATAATCAAATTGGGCATTATGTGCCACCAGAATGGCTCCTTCCGTTATTTCCACAATGCGTTTGGCCACTTCATGGAATTTTGGAGCGGTACGCAGCATTTTATTGTTGATACCAGTTAGTTTGGTGACAAAAGGCTGTATTTCCCTTTCTGGATTGATGAGGCTCATGAATTTATCCACCACCTGATGTCCATCATATTTGTGGATTGCAATTTCCATGATTCCCTCTTCGTTGTATTTACCTCCGGTGCTTTCTATATCGAGTACGGCGTACATGAATTTGGTTGGAAAAAAGGGATTAGTTATAATTCCGTGCTCCAAAGATACTACTTCCTATGCGCACCATAGTACTACCTTCCTCTATGGCAATGGAATAATCCCCGCTCATACCCATGGAGAGGATTGAAATTTGAGGTAATTGCCCCTGCACTTTATCATAAATGGATTTCAAATGGGCAAATTCCTTTCGTATCTGGTTCTGATCATCAGTAAAGGTGGCCATCCCCATTAACCCCTTGATTTGAATATGCTCTAGTTGGGTAAAGGTTTCTGAGGATATAATTTCATGTAGCTCCTGTTCATCCAAACCAAATTTGGTGGATTCTTCGGCAATATGGGTCTGTAAAAGACAAGGGATAACCCTATTGTGCTTTTTAGCCTGTTTATTAATTTCAATAAGAAGCCGTAAACTATCCACCCCATGAATCAATGAAACAAACTCGACCATATATTTTACCTTATTCCGTTGAACATGACCGATCATGTGCCATTCAATATCCTTGGGGAGTTGCTCCCACTTTTGGGCCATTTCCTGGATTTTGTTTTCCCCAAAAACCCGCTGGCCAGCCTCGTAGGCCTCCAGTATGGTCTCAACAGGTTTGGTTTTGGAAACGGCTACCAAGGTAATGTGCTCTTGCAGCCCACTTTGTATTTGACTGAGGTTTTCTGCTATTGACATGTGGGCAAAATTAACAAAGGATATCCAAATTGGATACCCTTATTTCTAAGTTAAGCTCTTTATTCATAATCCGCTTAGGTACTAAAAATATGACTTTTATGGAACTAATCCATCAGTTCTATGCTGACGCTCGAATAGTATTTTTCAGTTCCTTCTTGAACTTTAGCACAAGAAATGCTACTATAAGGGATAAGTATATGTACTATGCCATCAGTAACTTCAACGGAAGTTTCCCCTAAGATAAATTTTGCGGTCTTTGGATTCAAATCTACCTGGTTTTTGTGAAACTTAACATTGTTGTTACTTGGGTTTTTCACTCCCAATGAACCACGTTCAATAAAGACAAGTTCAAAATCGGAAGGGTCATATTTACCAAAAAAATGCTCCATTTCTTCTTTGGAAACTTGACTATAAGAATTACTTACAGCTAAAAACATGGTTAACATCACTAATAGATTAATCTTCCTCATAATAAATGATTTGGTTAAAAATGAATATTAAATAATGAGGTCGATCTAACAATTGCTGAGGTAGGTGCAATTGGTTTACATTGTAAAGAAAGCAATTTTATCTATAGATTCAAAATTCATAGATAGCCAACCCACTACGGAGTTTGGGTTCAATATAAGTACTTTTGGGGGGCATTACCAGACCGGCATCCGCAATGGCCTTGATTTCTTCAATGCTAGTGGGCACCAAACTAAAGCCTACGGCAAAATTTCCACTGTCTATGGCATTTTTCATTTGAATGACGTTGTGTTTGCCATAACCATAAGAAATACGTTTATCGTTCCTTAAATCATGAATTCCCAGGATAGGTTCCAAAATGGTCTTATATAAGATTTGAGTATCCAGTTCGCTAAGGGCATCGGTAAACTCATAGACTTTTTTGCGCAAATAGAGGGAATAGAACTCCCCATCCAAACACATGCTAAAGTGATGTTTTTGGCTGGGCTTATAAAGCCCATCGTCTTTCTTTTCAATCCTGAAAAGTTCGTCCAATTGAATCAAAAATTCCTCCTTGGAATGACCATTCAAGTCCTTTACCATACGGTTGAACTCGTAGATTTTGATGGCTGTTTCTGGAATGAGATAAGCCATAAAATAGTTGTAGGCCTCATTTCCCGAATGTCCGTCGTTTTTAGCTTTTTTCTTCTCAGCCAATAGGTGGGAAGATGCACTTCTATGATGACCATCCGCAATGTAAAGTGCATCCATATCTTCAAAGGCATTTTGAAGCTGCTTTATGGCTGAGGAATCCTCAATTTTCCATAGCTGATGATTATACTTGTCCGTAGTGGTAAAATTGTAAACAGGAGTTTTGGAAGCCTCTGCGCCCAAAAGTGCACTGATAGTGGAATCATCGGCATAGGTCATCAATACCGGTTCTGCATTGAATCCTACGGTATCCAAATAATCAGCAAACAGTTTTTCCCTGCGCTGAATGGTATCCTCGTGTTTTCGGATAACGTCGTTCTGATAGTCCAAGACGCTGCAAGCACAGAAAAACCCCAGGGTCTTGAAACTACCCTTGGATATCTGATACAGGTAAAAACAAGCTTCTTCATCCTTAAGGAAAATATTGTCCTCCAAAAATTCCAAATACCGATTGTGAACCAACCTGAACCGTTCTTTTCCTGAAATATTTTTATGGAACTTAAACCCTGGATTGAGAATATGTAAAAAAGAAAAGGGATTGTACTTTAAAACCGACCTAAGCTCGTCCTTTGAATATTCCTCATAGGAGCGAGTAGCCACAAATGAAGCTTTATCCTCGGCAGGGCGAATGGCTTTAAAAGGTTTAATGACGGCCATGCCTAGCTAAATTGTTTCGCAACTTTTTCCGCCTTTCTGGACTCCGAGTAGTCATAGAATCCTTCCCCGGATTTTACACCAAGTTTACCCGCCATAACCATGTTCACCAGTAGGGGACATGGGGCATATTTTGGGTTTTTGAACCCATCGTACATGACCTTTAATATGGACAAACACACGTCAAGTCCTATAAAGTCTGCCAATTGCAACGGTCCCATGGGATGGGCCATGCCCAACTTCATTACGGTGTCTATTTCCTGTACGCCTGCCACTCCATTGTAAAGCGTTTCAATAGCTTCGTTGATCATGGGCATCAAAATACGATTGGCCACAAAACCAGGATAATCGTTGACCTCGGTTGGTGTTTTGCCCAATTTTGAAGAGAGGTCCATAATGGTGCGGGTAACTTCATCTGAAGTGCTATATCCGCGGATGATCTCCACCAATTTCATAATAGGCACTGGATTCATAAAATGCATCCCAATGACCTTCTCGGGTCTATGGGTAGCTGCGGCAATTTGAGTTATGGAAATGGAGGAGGTATTGGTGGCCAGCAGGGTTTTAGCGTCGCAGATTTCATCCAGTTCCTTAAAAATGCCCAATTTAATGTCCAGATTTTCGGTGGCTGCTTCAACTACCAAATCCACTTGGGCCACGCCTTCCTTCAATACGGTAAAGGGTGTAATGTTTTCCAAGGTGTTTTTCTTGTCCTCTGTGGAGATTTTCTCCTTGGCAATCATGCGATCCAAGTTTTTGGCAATGTTTGCCAAACCCTTGTCCAAGGACGTTTGGGCGATATCAATAAGGTTGACTTGAAATCCATTTTGGGCAAAAACATGGGCTATTCCATTTCCCATGGTTCCAGCTCCAATCACAGCTATAGTTTTCATAAGGTAGTTTCTTTAAGCTTGTTCGAATTACTTTTCGAAGGATTCAATAATTTGTAAGGCCACACGAAGGGCTTGGGTTCCTTGTTCCAAGGTCACAATGGGTTCTGTGTCCATATTGATGGCATCTGCAAAGGTTTCCAACTCGTCCAAAATGGCATTGTTGGCTTGAATGTCAGGGTTTTCAAAATAGATTTGCTTCTTTTCTCCCTCCGCATTTTGCAAAATCATGTCAAAATCCCCAGGTTGTTTCGGGGCATCTTTCATCTTCACCACTTCCACCTTCTTCTCCAAGAAATCCACTGAGATGTAGGCATCCCTTTGGAAAAACCTTGATTTCCTCATATTCTTCAGGGAAATTCTACTGGAGGTAAGGTTGGCAACGCACCCGTTTTCAAATTCGATGCGTGCATTGGCAATATCAGGAGATTTGCTAATTACCGAAACCCCACTGGCATTGATTTGTTTCACATTGGAGTTGACCACACTTAAAATGGCATCGATGTCGTGGATCATGAGATCCAAGACCACAGGAACATCCGTTCCCCTTGGGTTGAATTCCGCCAAGCGATGCGTTTCGATGAACATGGGAGTGTTAATCTTATCCTTGACCGCCAAAAAAGCAGGATTGAATCGCTCTACATGCCCCACCTGTCCCTTGACTTTGTGGTGATTCACTAGTCCGAGCAACTGTTCGGCTTCATCCAGGGTGTTGGTAATCGGCTTTTCAATAAAGATGTGCCGTCCCCTTTCTATGGCTTTTTTGGCGCAATCAAAATGGGAAAGGGTAGGGGTAACAATGTCCACAACATCCACCAAATCAATTAATTTATTGATGTTTTCTATGTAGGAATAACCAAACTCGGCCGCTACTTTTTTAGCATTGATTTCATCGGGATCATAAAAACCAACAAGTTCGTATTTCTCCGATTCGTTTAAGAGCCTTAGGTGGATTTTACCCAAATGTCCGGCACCAAGGACGCCTACTTTTAGCATACCCATTGTTTTTGTCAAAAATAAGGATATGGCTCCACTCTTCCATGAAAATAAGCGGGCAACCCGCTATTAATTTTCAAGGGAACTTTTTAAATTCGTGGGCCAGACCAACACCATGAAAGATACACACAAACATAAGGGTATGCGTAACCAATTGGCCGATGTATTGGTGGTCAAGGGAATAGCCGACAAAAACGTTTTGGATGCTATCAGGACGATTCCAAGACATCTTTTTTTGGATAGTGGGTTTGAGGATCATGCCTATCAGGACAAAGCTTTTCCCATTGGGGCGGAACAGACCATTTCCCAACCTTACACGGTTGCGTTCCAAACAGAGCTTTTGCAGATTAAACCCAATGACAAGATTTTGGAAATTGGTACGGGAAGCGGGTATCAGACAGCTGTTTTGTTACACTTAAAGGCCAAAGTCTATACGATTGAGCGACAGCAAGAACTGTTTAAAAAGACCAAGTTGTTTTTCACCAAAATGAACTATAGGCCAAAAAAAGTCGTTTTTGGCGATGGCTACAAAGGTATGCCCGAGGAAGCTCCCTTTGATGGCATCATTGTAACAGCTGGAGCGCCAAAAGTACCCAAGGCTCTAATGTCACAATTGAAAGTAGGAGGAAAACTGGTGATTCCTGTGGGTGTGGACAGTCAGACCATGACTTTGTTCACCCGAAAATCTGAAAAGGAATTTGAAAAACAGGAGTTGGGAGCCTTTAGGTTTGTACCCTTGCTGGAAAACAAAAATTAACTTCCATTATCGGTTAAAGCTTTTTTTGATACGGGATAAATCGCGTTTGTTGTCCCTGTCCTTTATTGTTTCCCTTTTGTCGTACAATTTTTTACCCTTGGCCAGACCAATATTTACTTTGGCAAGCCCCTTTTCATTGATAAAAAGGTTGATTGGGATTATGGTAAGTCCAGAAGTGGTTACCTCCCTACGCAGTTTTTTTAGTTCTCTTTTATTGAGTAAAAGTTTGCGCTCTGCTTTGGGTTTGTGGTTGTAGTAACCTCCATGGCTGTACTCATCCACTTGCATGTTGATCACAAAAAGCTCCCCACGCTCATTGAATTCGCAAAAGCTCTGGGACAGCGATGCCTTGCCCAATCGGATGGATTTGATTTCGGTCCCGCCCAAAACTATTCCGGCCGTATAGGTGTCCAAAATTTCGTAATCGAATCTGGCTCGCTTGTTTTTTATGTTAATGTTTTTCTGCATTGGGACAAAAATAGAAACTCTTTGTAATGTTGTATTGAATTTTACGATTATCTATGAAACCGATTTTTATGAAACCTGTTTTTTTTGGATTGATTTTGGTGCTCACCCTGTCCTGTAAACAACAATCCAAAACCCAAATGACGGCCCAAGAAATTGTGGACAAATCCATTGAGGTCAGTGGTGGACTTTTGTACAAGACCCATGGAAGCTCATTCAAATTTAGAGGTAGAAAATACAGTTCGCGGATGGAAAATGGGAAGAAGGTTTTGGAACGCATCACCTATTTGGATTCAGTAATCGTCAAGGATGTTAAGACCAATTCCAATTTGAAACGCTATTTCAATGATTCCTTGGTGTCCTTACCCGATACCCTGGCATTCAAATATGCAAATTCTGTAAACTCGGTACACTATTTTTCGCGATTGCCTTACGGTTTGAACGACAGGGCGGTAAACAAAGAGCTTTTGGGAATCGAAGCCATCAAAGGAGTGCCCTATTTCAAGCTAAAGGTTACCTTTGAGCAAGAAGGGGGCGGGAAGGATTTTGATGACACTTACATCTATTGGTTTAACACCGAAACCTTTAAGGTGGATTATTTGGCCTATGACTATCATACTGATGGAGGAGGACAGCGTTTTAGGGAAGCGTACAATGAAAGATTTGTAGAAGGAATTCGCTTTGTGGATTACAATAACTTCAAGCCCAAAACAAAGGGAACACCCCTACTGGAAATTGGCAAAATGTTTGAAGAAGGTGGCTTGGAGCTACTGTCCAAAATCGAACTTACGGATATTGAAGTGACTCCCTGATCAATCTATTTGTAAACGAAGATCCGTGGCTTCCCCGTCAATGATTCGGACAATAAAAAGGCTACTGTTATCCGTATCATCCATGGGTTGATATTTATCAACTCCCAACATTTTATTGACAAAGTCCGGAGTGGTATTGCTGTGTCCCACCACCAGCACGCTCAATCGCTCGTTGGAACTCTTAAAAGCCTCAATATCCAGGGAGGCCGGATCATAATATTTTATGGGAATGTTCTTTTTCACGGAAGTAGGAGCAGCAGTCATGGAAGTGCGCTCATAATTGGTGGAATACACAGCATCCAAATCAATGGGATCAAACACCTCGGCCCATCTAATAGCTCGGTTTAAACCATCCTGATTCAATTCAGGATCTTTATTTTCAGGGTCGGTCCTGTCTTTTTCGGCATGCCTGATAAAATAAAATGTAGAAATCACGGGATCTTCTGTAATTTCCATATCTTTAGTTGTCTCGTTGCATCCCACAACTGCAATAGAACAAAATGCAATGGCGATAATAAGCTTGGTCATTCGCATAAATACTGATCTAAGTTTCCCTAAATTTTACACTTGTTGTGTTTAAAAGTAACGTTTAAATTTTAGTTTATCGTATGCTCAAACATTTGGCATGGCTTTTATTGCTGCTTCCTGTGTCGATTCTTAGATCACAGGAACACACCTTGCCTGCAGATTTTCGGCAACACAACCTGAATCAGTTTAACGCCAACCTATTGAACCCGACCTTTGCATTGGATTGGAATAGACCCAATGCCATGTCCATTTGGACACGATGGCAATGGCAGACGATTGACGGTGACCCTACCACTATTTTTGCAAATTACACCCAACTCATCAACTCCAATGCAGCTGCCGGAGTTGGATTTTTACAACATAATACAGGTACATTTTTGAATACAGGTTTGAATCTAAACTATGTGCATGCATTCCCTTTGGAAAATGACATTAAGATATTTGTTGGAGCCAATGTGTTTGGTTTTAGGGAAAAACTTGCGGATGACCGTTTTATTCCCAATCCTGATATCGATTTACCGGAATTGGAAGCTACAAACGACTTTATCCTGACGTTTTCGCCGGCAGTTCGCTTACAAGTAAACCAGTTCAATTTGGGTTTGTCCATAGAAAATGCCATTGACGTAAACTTTTCTGAGAGTGGCACGGGTAAAGGGGATGGGGGAACAGCTGTGGTTGGAACCATCAGCAACGATTTTCCTGTTTCATTGCTGAACGGACAGGGCCATAGTTTTGTACGGCCGATGATCTATTTAAAAACTATCCCGGATGAGGACACCCAATTTGGAATCAATGGGTTGCTCTCCACTTCAAGATTTTGGGTTCAGGGGGGGTACAATAGTTTTTATGGCATTTCAGGAGGGGTAGGAGTAACTTTTGCAAATCAATTTTCTATTGGCGGTCTTATAGAAAAAGGAACAGATAATACCCTAAAGGACGAGAAATCAACATTTGAATTAATCATCTCATATCATGGCACTGCTTCGGACAACCGGAAAAAAGTGGTTGACTTTGATTGGGAAAAAGATGATGAGTTGGCCCGCTTACGCATACAGGAGGAAGAAGCCAGAAAGCAAGAATTGGAGGATCAAAAACAGGAAGAGGAAAACAAGAAACAAGAGGAAGAAAACAAGAAACTCAGGGAGGAAGAAAGAAAACAGCAGGAAGAAGAGAATCGTTTGGCAGCTGAACAAGAACGACAGGAACAGGAACGTTTGGCTCTTGAAGAACGGAAAAAAGAGGATTCCATTGCTGCCGCTGCATTGGCTAGGGCCAGATCATTGGCAGAGCAGAGAAGGAAGGACAGCATAGCCAAAGTTCAAAATGAAAAGGTAGAACTGCAAGGCAATGAAAAGTATGAGGAGGTGGCCAGTGCTGATGGTCTTGAGCCTGGATTTTATCTGATCGCCAATGTTTTCGGAACCAAGAAATACCATGATGCTTTCATGGCCAAACTTACGAAGGACGGATTGAACCCTAAATCCTTTTACAGGGCTTTGAATAAATACAGGTACGTGTATTTAGGTCGTTACAACACTATGAACGAGGCCCGTAGGGCACGAGACAGTAAGTTGGATGGAAAGTATCCGGATAAAACCTGGATTTTTAGGGTACGGGCAAAATAAGGAACCAATTCTCTATTTTTTGATCTCCCGCTGCACCAATTGCTCCAAATACGCAATGGTATTGACCAAGTATTTACGATCTCTGGTCATTGTGGACATGGTAATGGCGCCTTGAAGCATGGTGAACAATTGCTTGGCAAACTGAAGCGGAGGGACGGGTATATGGATTTCACCATTTTTGGAGCCGTTTTCCAAGACCAAAGCGATTTTCCCTTCGATTTCTTTGATGGTTTCTTTGACAGCAGCAGCCAACAGATGGTTGTTATGTTGTGCATCCACTCCAACATTCACTATGGGACATCCGCCCATGGGCAGGGTATACACATCGTATTGCCTATAAAATCGCAACAGTGAATGAATCTTATCCATGGCTCTTCCTTCCACCGCCAGTTTATCGTCAATAATGGCCAACAAATGGTTGCGGTTATATTCAAAGGCCGACATGGCAAGGGATTCCTTGTTTTCAAAATTTCCGTAAATGGCACCTTTGGTAAGTCCAGTTGCTTCGGTAAGATCGCTCATGCTGGTCCCTACATAACCAAACTTGTTAAATATGGGCGCAACTGTCTCTATAATGTAAGCTGTGGTTCGTTCGGCTTTGGTAGACATTTTGGGTTTAGTTGGTCATGGCTAATATATAAAAATATACTGTTGGGTATCAATATGCTGAAATTTTTAACATCATGCCCAGACCCGCTGTAAAAAGCGAATAAAATTCTGACTCATAACATTTTCAATGTCCTCGGCGTGGTATCCTCTTTGCGACAATAGCTCTGGAACCTGCTGTAAATCTGCTATAGTGTCCAAGTCCATGGGAGATTGTTCCTTACCAAAAGCCCCATCCAAATCCGTCCCTAAACCTACATGATTTGCATTACCGGCAAGTTGGCAAATATGATCTATATTGTCAATCATCTGTTTCAGACTTACCCCCATACTTTTGGGGTCCGACTTGCCACGAACCCAATTTGGGACCATCATCCAGGCGTCCAGCGGCATCCCAATAACCGCTTTGCGTTGTATCAATTCCTTTATTTGATCATCGGAAAATTGCCGATTGTGATCTACCAATGCTCTACAATTGCTGTGACTGGCCCATACCGGTCCATTGTAATAGTGCATGGTTTCCCAAAAACTTTCATCACATAAATGCGTAGCGTCCAAAATAAGGTTAAGTTCCTCTATCTTTTTTAATAAGGTTCTTCCTTTAGAACCAATACCCCCCACAGAATCCGTTCCATGGGCATACACCCCAGGACCGTAATGGGCAGGTCCAATAGCTCTAAGCCCTGATGCATGGGCTTGCTCCAGATAATCCATATCAACTATGGAATCCGCACCTTCCAAACTAAGTATATAGCCAATAGGTTTATGGCCATCGGTCTTCTGCCATTCCTCCAAATGGGTATTCAAATGTTGAAGATTGGAAATTTGAACCATTTCCCCTTCTTTTTCCATGGCTCGGTACCAAGCCAACTGTCCTTGGGTTTGAGCCCAGGCCTGATGTTGGGAATTCCAGCTAGGAAGTGGATTGTTCCGGTCTGAAAAGCGGGCTATCTGGGTAGCCACACAGAGTCCAATATTTCCTTTGCGCATCGCATCCAGAGAGACAGTGTTCTTCTCACGGTCTGGTTTGTCCGTCAACCCTTTTTCCAGTTCACGAATTTGGGAAACAGGAAGCCTAAGATCTCTATTCCATTCTAGGGCGTTCATGGCTAGATCCAGGTGTGCATCAAAAATCAGCATGAAAATGTATTGTATTAAATATTGAAATACGTCTTTTCAAAAAACAAGACATCAACTCTTTAGCTGAAACATGGCCTCTATTTCCACAGGAATATTCTCAGGAAGCATCATGCCCACAGCGCTTCGAACGCCTATCCCATTTTCAGTTCCGAAAACATCGGCCATAAGCTCACTAAACCCATTGATTACATAGGGCTGTTTTCCAAAATCCGGAGTGCAATTGACCATACCCAATACTTTGATCACACGCTCAATGCGATCTAAGCTTCCAAAATGAGTGGTGATGGTGGATAACATGGTTAGGCCAACCTGTCTTGCTGCCAACTTGGCCGCATCCTTGTCCAGGTCATCGCCGGCTCGGCCTTTCATTAGGGAGCCATCCAGATTTACAGGACCTTGGCCAGACACATATAGAAAATTATCAACAACCAAAATAGGTCTGTAGACCCCAGCTGGGGGAGGTGCAGGCGGCAGTACAAAGCCTAGTTCTTTTAAACGTTCCGAAGGTGATGTGCTCATTGTATTTAGATTATCGTATTCATTACCAGGACACCCAACAATCCCATGATGCCCACTAGGGTTTCCATTACGGTCCAGGTGGACAGGGTTTCTTTTACAGAAAGGTTGAAGTATTCTTTAAACATCCAAAATCCTGTATCGTTGACGTGGGATAACATTAAACTACCGGAACCAATGGCCAAAACCATGAGTTCGGCGCTTACATTGGCACTGGAAGCCAAAGGTAGTACGATACCCGCAGCAGTTAGTCCAGCGACAGTGGCAGAACCCACGCTAACCCGAATGGCAGTTGCAATCAACCAGGCCAAAACCAAGGGAGAAACGGCTGAACCTTCCAGACTGGAAGCGATGTATTCGCTTACCTTACTATCTATTAAAACCTCTTTGAGCGCACCTGCTCCTGCAATGATCAATAGAATCATGGTAATGGTGGATACCGACGTTGAAATGGACTGCATCACCGTTTTCATATCCTTACCTCTTGCAATTCCAAGGGTGTATATGGCCATGAGAACCGAAATGAGCAGGGCAATCACCGGATTACCAAGAAACATCATGATATCCCTCAGGATTCCTTCGGGCAGCAGATTTTCCGCTGCAATGGCAAGACCTATTAAAATGATGGGCAAAAGTGCAGTTAAAATACTGATGGCTGTGGAGGGCAATTTCTCCTCAGGGATCAACACAGGATTATAAAATTCTTTAAGGGGCTTGGCTTCTACTTTTTTAATGGTTCTGGCGAATAAGGGGCCGGCCACCACAATGGCAGGAATCGCTATGATAATACCATACATCAAGGTTTTTCCAATATCAGCATTGAACATGGCCGCTATAGCTGTTGGTGCAGGGTGGGGCGGAAGATACCCATGGGTCACCGAAAGGGAGGTCAGCATAGGAAGGCCCACGTAAAGAAGTGGTAAACCCGTTGAGATGGCAATGGTAAAAACCAAAGGGATCAAAATCACAAAGCCTACAGAGTAGAACATGGGAATTCCCACTATAAAGCCGGTAACCACCATGGCCCATTGCACATTTTTAATCCCAAAGACATCCACTAGCTTGGTTGTAATCCGTTGGGCCGCACCACTATCGGCGACCAACTTGCCCAGCATGGCCCCAAGACCCAAAATCAGCACAAGAAAGCCCAAGGTATTACCTATTCCATGCTGTATGGATTGAACAATATCTGGAAGTTGCATCCCTTGGAAAATTCCAACAAACAGACAAACAATGATGAACGCCAAAAAGGCATTCAATTTAAATCGGGCTATTAGGATAAACAGGATTAAAATGCCTAGAACGGCTATTACAATTGGCATGGTTGAATTTTATAAAAGCCCCTAAAATAAAGATTTGCAATGAGATATTGCATTCGGATGCATGCTATTTTGTGATTATATGGCGTAAATTGAAGAAAACCAAAAAGCCCCAACTTCATTAAAAGTTGGGGCTTGATTTATAGTGAATCGAGCTTAGTTTACCAGCTCACTCTGGTTTCTGAAAACCAATTTATCATCAAACGAATCCAATAAAACAATACTCTCTGCCTTGATTTTTCGAGCCAGCAGTTCTTTGGACAAATTATTCAAGACCTCTTTTTGAATCAATCGTTTAACTGGTCTTGCCCCAAATTGCGGATCATACCCTTTGATGGCCAAATAATCAATGGCCTCCTCTGTGGCATCCAGAGTAATATGTTGTTTGGATACCATTTTTTTGAGCTGTTCCAGTTGAAGACGAACAATTTCCTTGATATTGGCTTTGTCCAAAGGAGTGAACATAATAATGTCATCAATCCTATTTAAAAACTCTGGGCGTATGGTCTTGCGAAGCAATCCCATTACTTCCGCCCGGGCTGCTTCAGCCGCATTGTCCAAATCCGTTGCATCCTCAAATTTTTCCTGGATGATGGGACTGCCCATATTACTGGTCATGATAATAATGGCATTTTTAAAATCCGCCACACGACCCTTGTTGTCTGTAAGTCTGCCTTCATCCAATACCTGCAACAGAATGTTGAAGGTGTCTGGGTGTGCCTTTTCAATTTCATCCAAAAGCACAACGGAATAAGGTTTTCTCCGAACGGCCTCGGTCAACTGACCTCCTTCGTCATAGCCTACGTATCCAGGAGGAGCTCCTACCAACCGGCTTACGGCATGCCGCTCCTGGTATTCACTCATATCAATACGGGTGATGGCATTTTCGTCATCAAAAAGATAGGCCGCTAAGGTTTTGGCCAACTCCGTTTTACCTACTCCCGTACTTCCCAAAAAGAGGAAGGAACCAATGGGCTTTTTAGCATCCTGCAAGCCAGCCCGACTTCTCCGGATGGCATCGGATACTGCTGTTATGGCCTCTTCTTGGCCAACCACACGTTTGTGGAGTACGTCCTCCAACTGCAGCAGTTTTTCCCGCTCACTTTGCAGCATTTTGGTCACGGGAATCCCTGTCCATTTGGCAACCACCTCAGCAATATCCTCGTTGGTCACTTCTTCCTTGATCAAGGTGCCAGCGGTTTGTTGGGCAGCCAGTTCATCCTGTAGCTTTTGGAGATTTTCCTGGGATTCCTTGATTTTGCCATAGCGTAGCTCGGCCACTTTGCCGTAATCCCCGTTACGCTCGGCACGTTCGGCTTCCAGCTTATAGTTTTCAATGTCCTGTTTTGTTTTTTGGATATTGTCCACCACACTTTTCTCACTTTCCCATTGCGCAAAGATTTCATTGCGTTCTTCCTTCAAATTGGCCAATTCCAGATTTAAGGTTTGCAGCTTGGCCTTATCGTTTTCACGTTTAATGGCTTCAATCTCAATTTCGAGCTGCATTATTTTTCGGTCTAGCACATCCAGTTCTTCGGGTTTGGAATTGATTTCCATCCGAAGTTTGGAAGCCGCTTCGTCCATCAGGTCAATGGCCTTGTCCGGTAAAAAACGGTTAGTAATGTAACGCTGTGATAGTTCCACCGCGGAGATGACTGCCTCATCCTTGATGCGCACCTTGTGATGGGTCTCGTACTTTTCCTTGATTCCTCTTAAAATGGAAATGGCACTTTCGGTATCGGGCTCATCAATGACCACTTTTTGGAACCTGCGCTCCAGGGCCTTGTCCTTTTCAAAATACTTTTGGTATTCGTCCAAGGTGGTTGCCCCAATAGCTCTCAATTCTCCACGCGCCAAGGCTGGTTTTAGAATGTTGGCCGCGTCCATGGCGCCTTGTCCACCTCCAGCCCCAACCAAGGTGTGAATTTCATCAATAAACAACACTATATCGCCATCCGACGAAGTAACTTCCTTAATCACGGCTTTTAAGCGCTCCTCAAACTCTCCTTTAAACTTGGCCCCAGCGATCAAGGCACCCATATCCAAGGAATAGATAATCTTGTCTTTCAAGTTTTCCGGAATGTCACCCTGAACAATTCTATGTGCCAACCCTTCGGCGATGGCTGTTTTACCAACACCGGGTTCCCCCACAAGCATGGGGTTGTTCTTGGTTCTACGGGAAAGAATTTGCAACACGCGTCGAATTTCCTCATCTCGCCCGATTACGGGGTCCAGTTTGCCGTTATCTGCCAGTTGGTTGAGGTTTTTAGCATATTTGTCCAAGGAATTATAGGTGTCCTCGGCACTTTGGGAGGTAACTTTTCCTCCTTTTCGCAATTCTTGGATGGCAGCATTTAAGTCTTTTTCCCTAACTCCTTGATCTTTGAGTATTTGGGCAATCTTGCTTTTGGACTTAAAAATGGCCAGGAGCAGATGCTCAATGGATACAAATTCATCCCCCATCTTTTTAGCAACAATATTGGCTTCATTCAAAGATTTGCCAGCGTTTTGGGAGAGCATAATGTCACCTCCTGAAACTTTGGAGAAGCTCTCCAATTCCTTGTCCAGGATTTGGGTGAGTAAGGCAGTGTTCACGTTCAATTTTTTTAAAATGAACGGCAACACGTTTTCATCCACTAGACCAATGGCCTTGAAAAGGTGTTCGTTTTCTATTTGTTGATGCCCCATTTCCTGTGCCAACTGCTGGGCTTGTTGTAGGGCTTCCTGTGATTTTATCGTAAAGTTGTTAAAGTTCATCTCAATCGTTTTGTATAGGGATTGTCAACAACCCTACCATTTACCCCAGACGGTCAAAATGTCGCTAAAAGCCCAAAAACACAGGACATTTCGTCAGCTTGTAAGCTTTTTGCCCAAGCTCGACATAACTTATAAATTTGCAGCATGGGATTATTCGGTAACGTATTCGGGAAAAAGGAAGAAAAGGAAAAGGCAACCACAAAAGTGCCATGGATTCCCTTGGAGTCTATGAAGCAATTGGATGAGCTTACGGAAAAATCCAAAGTCAGGACACAAATTATTTTTAAGCATTCCACCACTTGTGGGATTAGCCGAATGGTTTTGAATATGTTTACCGGAAGCTATGATCTGGGCGATGAAAATGATATCTACTTTTTGGATTTGCACGCGCACAGGGGAGTGTCCAATGCGGTAGAAAGCAAATTTCAGGTAAGGCATCAATCCCCGCAACTACTCGTCATAAAAAATGGGGAAGCTAGTTTCCATACCTCGCATGGGGCAATCGCAGATACGGATTTAAAGGAAGTGGTTTAGGAGGGAACTAAATATTGTGACTTCGTTGTAAGAAGTAATTGGTTTATATATAATCTCCTTATTTATGGGAATCTGTCACTTCTAGCGCAGTCGAGAAGGCAATAAGCCGTGTTTTCAAAAAGGTCTCGACTGCGCTCGACCTGACCGAACAATAGGTTACCTTGTAGGATACATTGATAAAAATACGAGCGCCCATTTTCTGGGCGCTCGAACTTACTTTATCTAGTATCTAACCTACAATATCTAGTCACTGAACTGATTGTCCGCCACAAATTGGTTTTGGGCGATGATGGACTTCAATCTGGCTTTTAAATCTTCTCCGGCATCGTAGACCATTTGCTCATTGGTTGGGAAGGGTACCGCCCTTACGTCCAGTAGGTTTATCAAGTCCGTGTCCAAGGCTCTTTTATCACCTCTATAGTTGGCGTATATATGCTCAAACACAAACTCACTGGCTAGGGGATAGGAGTTGATTTCCTGTCCGTTGGCCAAATTGGTGAAACTCACCTTGGCTCCAATTTGGGCAGCTTTAAATTGGGTAAACTGGTAGAAATTACATCGCACCGTTCTAAACTTGTCCACCTTGATTCGGTTGCCCAAACTATCCTTTACGGCATTACCTTCATCATCCAACAGGTATTCAAACCCATCTTTGATTTGTTTTTCCTTAATGATCTGCTTTTCATTGATCTGCTCTGGAGAAATATTGATTTCCCTGAAATTCAGATTCAGCGCATAATCATAGTTCACATCTTCTAAGGGGTTGGTATGGAACTCCGTCCAAAAATTATTGATACCATAGGCATTGAAATCCAGAAGTTCGGTTTCCAATCGCTCTGGGATGATCTGTTCGGTCTCGTTCCCGATATCAACCCGAACATACTCCAATCCCTTGTTATAAGCTTCGTCCATTTTGGCAATGGTTTCCTTATAACCCGGATTGATGTCCTGCAAATACTTCAATTCACTATAAACAGATCGGTACTCAAACTTCTCTTTTGCATTGGCCAACATGTTGTTGGCATTGCTGTACAAATATTCCGAAAGATCGGTCTTGGTGGCCAGGATTCTAGAATCGTAATTCTGGAAATTAAACCTGGCGTCCCTACCTTCTTCGTAAATGGAAAGTGGCATTAAGGGTCTAATCCGTTGTTGGATTTCCTTCAAATGAAGGTATTTGTTATAAATGTTTTCCAAGTTGGCCGGATTCCCATCCTGTTGCAAAAAGGCAATCTGCTCAAGCTCTCGCTGTGTATGCTTGGCAAAAGCATCTTCCAACAGTACCACATAGGGTTGATGCCCTTTTTTGGTCTTGTTTTCCGCTAGATTCTTAATGGCTTTGTTCATGGCTGAAATATAGTTTCCGCTATTCAAAGCTTCCTGGGTCTTTTTTACGCCTCCGCAGGCAACAAGTAGTACCAGTGTACCAAAGAGTAGTATTTTCTTCATGGCTTTTTGATTTTATTGGTTATGGTTGGTTTTTCAACAGCCGTGCCAAAAACCTTCAAATTATTAACGAAAAAGGTTTAACGGTAGTATAAAATCGATGAAATGCACAAAATGAACCTGATTTTGGCTTTTAAGCCAGCCGTGGATCATTGTTAATTGTTGTTTGATAAAATTGATTTTTGGCACATTTTTTTTCAGTTCCGTTAGCTTTTCTATTCGTACTTTTAGCACTTCTAAATTCAAAGGCAAAAATGGAAAGAGATCACCGGATTTTTGAACTCATTGAAGACGAAAAAGAAAGACAGTTGGAAGGCTTGGAGCTGATTGCTTCCGAGAATTTTGTTAGTCCACAGGTCATGGAGGCCGCAGGTTCCGTGTTGACCAATAAGTATGCGGAGGGTTACCCCGGAAAGCGCTATTATGGAGGCTGTGAGGTTGTGGACCAAATTGAGCAATTGGCCATTGATCGGGCCAAGGAATTGTTTGGTGCGTCCTATGCGAATGTACAACCACACTCGGGTTCCCAGGCCAACGCTTCGGTGTATCACGCTTGTCTTCAACCCGGTGATACCATTTTAGGGTTTGATCTTTCCCACGGCGGGCATTTGACCCACGGTTCCCCGGTGAATTTCTCCGGGAAACTTTACAATCCTGTTTTCTATGGGGTAGAAGAAGAAACCGGGATGCTCAACTATGATAAAATCCAAGAGGTTGCCGATAGGGAAAAACCCAAGCTGATCATTGCAGGGGCGTCTGCCTACTCACGGGATATGGATTTTAAGCGGTTTAGGGAAATAGCGGACAGTGTTGATGCCCTTTTGGTAGCAGATATCTCCCACCCAGCTGGCTTGATTGCCAAGGGTATTATGAACGATCCCATTCCGCATTGCCATATTGTGACCACCACCACCCACAAAACCCTTCGTGGACCAAGAGGTGGACTAATCTTGATGGGAGAGAACTTTGAAAACCCGTTCGGCATCCGATTGAAGAACGGAAACTTGAGAAAGATGTCCGGACTTTTGGACTTGGCCGTTTTCCCAGGGAACCAAGGTGGGCCTTTGGAACATACCATTGCAGCCAAAGCTGTAGCTTTTGGCGAAGCTCTTACAGATGACTTCTTACATTACATCATCCAAGTAAAGAAAAATGCGGAGGCCATGGCCAAGGCATTTGTGGCCAGGGATTACAAAGTAATCTCAGGGGGCACGGACAATCACATGATGCTCATAGACCTAAGGAACAAGAACATAACAGGGAAAGATGCCGAAAAGGCACTGGAACTGGCTGCCATCACTGCCAACAAGAACATGGTACCTTTTGATGATCAGTCGCCCTTTATCACTTCCGGAATACGTTTTGGAACTTCTGCGGTAACCACCCGTGGACTCAAGGAATCCGATATGGAAACCATTGTGGGTTACATAGATGAGGTGCTGATGGATGCTACCAACGAGAAAAGCATAGAAGGCATTAAGCAAAAGGTGCATGACCTAATGCATTCAAGACCGTTGTTCAGCGCTTAAACTGGACAAGGCGTTCCTTTACAGCTTTCACTGGTAGAAAGTAGTTTTAGTCCAAGAGGAAAAAATCTTCTTTCTTCATGGTTTTACTTTCCAAGCAGTAGACCATCACATCGTGTTGCGGGTCATCTTCAAAGTACAGGCCCCAGTGGTCAAAATAACTTTGTTCCCAGTTTTCCAACGAACTTCCCTTTTGGGGAGCGTCCTCAAAAATGGAGACAAAGATTTCATAGGGCATTTCCGTCAGGCCTTTTGTGAAATACACAAAATGTTCGCTGGCCTTGTCGATAATGGCCCCCAATTGGTCCGGGATACTGTAATCTTGGATTCTGGTTATAATAACGGAAGTGTCCTTAAAGTGGATAGACAGCTCTGCGATGTCTATGTTTCCGTCATTTAAATTGCTCAACTGCTCAAAGGCAGTGTCAAAAGAGGATTTTCCATTTTCGGTGCAGGAAAATCCACCCCAATTGCCAGTGCTGAAATAGTGCAAACCTTCGGTAAGACCAAAGTTGCAAGAAACATCTAAAATTAATTCGGTTCTTTCATTTGCTCTTTCATATTGACATTTTACCGTCAATTCCGCGAAAAAATCTTTTTCAAGAACCCTAATGAATTCGTCCAGTCCTTCTGCAGCAACAAATGTCCTGATACCAGCTAGGGGGAAAATGAGATTGGATCTTTTTTGGTATGGCATTTCGTTTCTTCATCGTGTTCCCTATCAAAGTTAAAACGAAACTTTATTATTCAATTGAAGGAAATCCTTAAAAATTCTGGGGATTTCACGCAATTTACCCCCTTTTTTAAGGGTTTTTTGGGAAAAAAGAAGAAACGACCTTCCGGAAATTACCCTAGGGCGATTACAAACCACTTATATGAACCCACGGTTTTTGGCAGCCAAAATCAACGCAAGATCGTTCTCGTTTTCGGTACCAAAAAGGGTTTTCATATGCCTTTTTCTATTCTCGATGGAAGAAGGTGACAAACGGATGTGTTGTTCCAAATCCTTGTTCTTGGTTCCAATGGACAAATGGTAAAGAATCTTCTTGTCCTTTTCATCCAGATCAATATCGTTCTTCAACTTTTTACGGATGGCCGCCAAGGCTTTGGAAGAATAGTAAGGTGGATTCAGGGTTACGGTCTTTACCGCATCTTCCAAGGTTTGGGGATCTATATCGTTTTTGATCAAGTAACCATCAGGGTCCTCGGATTTTAGTATGCTGTTGATCCTAAAGTTATCGCTGAAAGAAGACATGAATATGATCTTGGTCTCTGGAACCAGCCGCCGGGCCAATTTGCCCAGGTCTTCTCCTGTATGGGGTTGATCTTCATTGGGCGGATACAGTTGTACATCCAGAAACAGGATATCATATTTAAAGGAGTCCACGGATTCCTCGATCAAGCGTTTGCCCAGTTCATAAGAGTTGGCCGTGTCCACAATGATGGAATATCCTTCAAAAACAATGCGCTCCAGGATATACTTGTACCCCAGCATCGTCATCTCATGATCATCAATGGTTAAGATTCGTAGTGTTTTCATAAGTTCCGTATTTAAGATTTAGGCATTTTGCATTTGCATTTGTCCCTCCATACCAGAAGGGTTTTGTGGTCCAACATACTTGGCGGGCATTTGGACCGTTATGGTGGTCCCGTTTCCTTTTCCACTGTCCACATGCAGGGTTCCGTTCATTTTATCTGCCCTGGAGGTCAGGTTTCGAAGACCAATACCGTTCCTGCCCTTGTTCACATCAAAACCAACACCATCGTCCTGTACGGTCAGGGTAAGGATACCTTCTGACAACTTAAAGTCTACGAGGGCCTGCTTACATTGGGCGTGTTTGACACTGTTTTTAAGGGACTCCTGCACAATTCTATAACTGTTTATCTTGATGTCGCCATCCAAGGCATCCCATTCCACATCGTCGTCATACGTAAAGGAACATTCAATCCCAGAGGAAGCCTCAATGGTCTCCACCAGCTCTTCCAAGGAAACGATAAAGTTATAAAATTTTTCGTACGAAGCTTTGTTCATTTCGTGGGAGATGGTGCGGATTTCTTCCTCCACTTCGCGCAATTTTTCAATCATTAGAGCTCTTTGTTCCACGGCAGATTCGTCGCTTTGTTCGTTGAGCGCGCCCATGAACATACGTATGCTCAGCAGATCGCCCAGCACGCTATCGTGCAGCTCTTCGGACACGCGTTTCTTCTCCAGTTTTTTGCCTTCCTCAAACTTCCCGCGTTGCGAGAGCATTAGATTATAGATCTCTTTGTTGGCCTCTTGTTGCTTCTGCTCAAATTTGAGTTTGTTGTTGCTGGCCCGTTGGGTAAAGATGATGTAGAGCGCAATGGCGGCCAACAGCAAGCCAATGGCCACCAATGTCCAGATGAGTTTGCCCCGGGTAAGGGCCTCGTTTCTTTGGATCACCTCGTCTGTTTCCAAACGGATACGAGCGAATTTGTCACGTGTTGCCCGTTCTTCTTCTTGAATATTTTCGTTTAGGGCATAATATTCATTTGAGTAGGTCACGGCATTTTTAACATCTAGTGTGGTAAGTAAGCGCAACAGCTCCAAATGATGAAGGCTGTTTGAATTCTCTATAGCTAGTACAAGCCCATTCTTAGCTACTTTTATTGCGGAAAGTGAATCTCCTCCTGCAGCCAATATCTCTGCATAATATTGATTCGCTCTAGCTTGATCTTCTGAAAATCCAATGCTGTCATTAATCGAAATGGCATTTAAAATGGCCTTTTGTGCATTGCTAATATTTTTTCCAGTCTTCAATATTGAATACGCTTTGCTTGTCAAAACCTTAGAATACAAAACTGGATTTTCATGCTTCAAACTGCTGTCTTGGGATAACTCTAAATATGCCTTTTCGGATTTTAGATAATCACCATTTTCAAGATATGCATATGCTATGTTGTTTTTGTTTTGCCAAATTAAGCCAACCTCATTTGCCGAGTTTAGCTTCTTTATATAACTACCAGCACGTTGATAATACTCTAAAGACTTTTTCTGATTGTTCATTCCGCTAGCAACTATACCCAATAAATTATTGCAATTATAAATTCTCCTATAGTCACCTAATTCTTCAAAAATTCTTAATGCTTCCGTGGCACTAATTTCGGCACCCAAGTAATCTTTAAAGTGATCCTGAATGTCTCCCATACTATATAAAATCCTTCCGCGAAGTGACATAGATGTGGAATCCACTGGCAGTAAATTGAAACTTTTGTACGCATTGCGATAGTGGTAATACGCGCTGTCCATTATACCATAGGACTTATAGAAGGAGGCCAAATCCCAATAAGATTCTCCTTCAGCTTTATGAAGAATGGCTTTCCTTGCCAATTCTATAACTCTTTGGTTCATTTTGCGAAAACCTAAAGAATCTTCCAAGCGTTTATAGGCAAGGGAAATCCGGGATAAATGATCGAGCTGGATAGTATCATTGGCAATACCATAGGCTAAATCTGTAGACTGGGTTAAAAACCCTCTACGGGTAGCCAAGGGTAGGTGAGTGCTATCCCTAGAAGCATCAATCCAAGCGTTGATTTGTTCGGACTCTTTGGATATAGGTGCATCTGTTACCTGCTTTCCGCAAGCGCATAACAAAAGTAGAACCAGTATTATATACTTGTTTTTCAAGGTATTGTGCTAAAATGGGGGTAAAGTTTTGTTTTCTTTTACTACAAGGTATAAAAAAAGCCCCAGACCGGAAGGGTTATGGGGCTATCAACAAAATTTTAAAATCTTACAACTTTCTGTCGTCGTCAACAACGAATCGAAAATCGGAAATAACCTTTACCAATTGTTCATCAATCTCCTCTTTTACTTGCTCAGCATCGTTAATAGAGAAGGTAACTTCCTTTTCTGTGTCCATTGAACGTGACTCATTTGAATTGGTTCCTGTACAAGAAAATAGGATTAACACTAGAATCACATGAAAAGCAACTTGAACAAGTGGTTTCATATTGGTTGTGATTAAATTTTATTGTCTATCATCGTTAGATGTGTCTTTTCCTGTGCTAGAATCCTGATCTTCCAAGCTTTCCATTAGATTTTCGGTTTCACTTACACTGTCTGCTTCGCAAGAAAACAATCCCATGGTCAATACTACTACGGCAAAAATACTTACAACCTTTCTCATCATCTTTCTTAATTTTTGGTTAGAAAATTTGGTTTATGCAGCCAAGTTATCTTAGTGATCCAGAAAGCAAGCGGGTGTCCCAAATGTTTTAGTAAATGGGCCTATTGTGTTAGAATTTTGCAGAAGTGTGTAAGAATTACACTAATTATAAGTGTTAATTGCCGTTTTGGAGAGCATTTCCTTTAAAGTGTCCACTTTTTCCCTGTAGGTCTTGGAGAAGGGGAGCTCGTCCTGGTTTTCTGTTCGGAGGGTGCATATAGACTTCCCGTAATTGATACGGCGTACATAGCGGCTATTGATAATATAGCTTTGGTGGATACGGACAAAGCTCTCTGGCAGCTGCTCCTCAAAAGATTTGAGGGTTTTAAAGGCACTTATCACATGGCCGTTGCGCATAAAAAAGTCCGTGGAATTGTTATCGGATTTTAGGTATAGAATATCGGTGGTGTCCAAATACCTATAGTCATTATAGGTCTTAAGGCAGAGCGTGGCGGGAACATTTTGTTGGGGGTAAGCTTTCCGCAACCTTAAAATGGTCTTGCGCACATCAAACTCGTTGTGCGGCAAGACCCAATAATCAAAGAAACCACTTTTTATAGCGTTGTATGCAAATTTTTTGGAGGAGGAATACCCTATGATAATGGGTAGGCTACTCAAGAACTGGTTCAGTTCCGATACCATATGAAAATAGCCCAAGCCCTTGTCCTGAAGATTGATCAGAACTATATCAGGGGCAAATTTTAGGATGGTATTTAAACCGTTTTCGGGATTGGTGGCTGTGCCTACACAACTAAAATCTCCATATTCTCTCAAGTACACTTGTAATTGGAGCTTGGAGGCAGCATTGGAATCGATAATGGTATAGGTGTAATCCATATGTAAAACCCTGGCTGCAAGGTAATAACGTCTCAAAAAAACTCGTTGCATTTTTCCCTTAAAAAAACTGGGGGATTCCTGCAAAAACAGCGTTTTTCGAGGGTTTTTATCATAAAAATTCCAAAAAACTCAATTTTCCGGAACAAATTCGTAAGCTCCAATATCCGGATTGGGCAGCCTACCCGTACCTCGGATGTCCATGGGAATTGGGGGGGCTGTATCCGGATCCGCCGCATCTATGGCAAACGAATTGACACCTATATGAAATTGGTTACCAAAAGGTAAGAAAAAATCCGGGTCGCTATCAAAAATTACATCAATATAACGATCTGCGCCCCCAAAGTTATATAGTGGGTCGTTTTCAAAACTACTGTCTGTACTGTTAAACTGCAGCAAGCAGTTTCTAAAACTGAAATTAAAGGCTGCGGCGGCTTCTGCCTGTAAACTAAACTCCACGGGCATACTTCCACCAACAATACAGTTGATGAAATCCGCTTGCTCCAAGTCCACAGTTGTAGATCCCTCAAAATTATCCAGGGCCAGGGCAGTGCCTGTTCTAAATCCGTTGCTCCAATAGTTGGCCAGGGTGCAGTGGGTAAATTGGTATCTGCCACCCAAATGCCCTAGAAAACTGTAGCCGCCTGCTCCGCCCAAAACGGTATTCTCTGCCAAAATACGAGCCGAGGTGGCCCAAAGATTATGGTTAAGGCTGTTATAGATCTGGCTGTTGCGCAGGGTCAGGGTAGGGGTGTCCCAAGGTGCTTCGCCTTCCACCCTTAAGCCCAAGGTGGCATTTTTTAAGGTTAGGTGTTCCAAATGGTTGTTGGTACTCCCCGACCTAAACCAGATGGTGCCCCATTGGCCCGGTTCTTGGGCATAGGCGGGTTCCAAACGGTCGCCCTCAAAAATGACCTCGTTCTCCAATAGTTCTTGGTCCTCGCTCAGGCTGCCATTTACATGCAAGGAGGCTCCACTTTCCACAATCAGGCCGGAATTGTTATGGAAATGCACCCGTGCACCTGCCTGTATATTTAAGGTATTTCCGTCTGGGATGGCTGCATAACCGTAGATCACATAGGGTTTTTTGTTGGTGAAGAGCAATTGGTCAGGTTCCAGGTAAAAACCTTCCACCCGTATGTCGTTACCATCGGCATCCTGGCCTACCACCAGGGTTTCCTTAGTGCCATCGGACTGGGTAGGGGGATAGAGGAAGACGGCATCCTTGACCAAGGTGACCAAGGGTACGTTTTGGGTGTTGGGGCCGGTACCAAACAAAAGGTTTTCCGTGTGCAAAAATTCGGTTTGGTTAGTGGGTGCCACATCATAGGTAGTCTCAATAAAGACAAAAAGACTGTCCTTGGCCAAAAGGGGAATGTCCGTGAATTCCTTTCCGGCCAAGCCATCCACGTTGAGTCGGTAGCTGCTGTTTTGTCCCGTCTCCAGGCCAATAAAGGGAATCAAAATATCCCGAACGCCTTTGTTATATACCTTTAAGGTATAGGTGGCGCTCCCAATATTGGTGAAAATGGTGTCCAGAAAAACGGTATCCTTGGAAAAGGACAAATTGCCAGAGCTGGGTTCGTAGTCAAAATCCTTACGGCAAGAGGCAGCCAAGATGATGAGCATCAAGCCCGTGCAGATTGCCAAAGATTTGAGATACCAGCGGTTCACGTTCCCTTGAATAGTTTTTGGATGGTTTCCGGGACGCGTTTGGGTCGTAAGCTAATTGCGTCCAAAAGGCACCATTCCGTAATAGCCTTAACTATAAGTTGCCCTGTTTTATTGTGATGGATTTCCACTACCCTTATAGAGAGGGGACCTTGTGTTTTCTGAATATAGGTTTTCAGCTGGAGCTCGTCCCCCAATAGGGCAGAACGTTGGTAGGAGATATTGTGGTTTTTAACCACCCAGACCAAGTCTTTACGGATAGCTGGATCAGTGGCGGCTTCCCAATGCTTTTTGGAAATGTTTTGTACCCATTCCACATAACGCACGTTGTTTACGTGCTGGTTGTCGTCCAGGTCCTGTTCCTGTACGGTCAGGACTTCGGAATAGGATTGCATCAGTCCTTTTTTCGGATTTGGACCTCAAAGAGTTTGTCCCAGTTTTTTCCGGTGACGAAGAAGGTGCCCCGTTCTTTGTGATAGGCCACTCCGTTGAGCACGGAATTGCCTTCGTCCCAATTGGCGCCCTTTCTTATTTTGTTCTTGAGCCCCCCAAAGTTGATGACCCCTTCAATGGCCCCTGAAGTGGCATCAATGATCATCATGCTTTCCTTTTGGTACACATTGGCATAGATCTTCCCGTTCACGAATTCCAGCTCATTGGCCTTGTTAAAGATGGATTTATTGGTCACGGTTTCTATATAGCCCATTTCCTCAAGCGTCTCTGGATCCAGGAACCATATTTTTTCAGTGCCATCGCTCTTGTAGATTTTGGTGCCATCATTGCAAAGGCCCCAGCCTTCACGGCTTTTTCCATAACTGAAATCCTTTTTTTTCTCCAGGGTATTGGGGTCATATACATAGCCCATTCGCTTTTGCCAGGTGAGGTGGTACAGCTGATCATTAAGCAAGGTGATACCTTCCCCGAAGACATCGGAATCCATATCAATTTTTTCCAGTACCTCCCCAGTTTCAAAATTCACCTTGCGAACGGTGGAGAATCCTTTTTTTCCTGTACTCTCGTATAAAATCCCGTTGTGAAACTCCAGTCCTTGGGTATATGCCGTTTGATCATGCGGGTAGGTATTAAGGATTTCATAGGTGTAGATTTCTGGAGAGGATTCGGCCAAAAGCCTGATATTTTTTTCAATGGCGATGGACTGATCTCCAAAGCTGATGTTTGCCACCAAGGTTTTGTTGCCCAAAGTACCGGCATCCAGTTTTATTTTGCCATCGGTTACGGGCAAGGTTTTCCCATCCAAGGAATATTCGAGCTTGGAAATCTCAATTTCCTTTTTGTTTTTGATGGAAACACCTACCTCTTGTCCTTGTTGGAATTTGTTGCCATTGCCTTCCAATTGTATGGCAAAAAATTTGGAAGGGTCGGTCTCCCCACATCCGAGGAAAAAGAGCAGGAAACCAAATATGGAAAGTAGTTTGACCATGGTGCTAATCGCTTTTTTCATTGTGTTCAGACTTGGTTATCGAAATTAAGGATAAATGGGATTGCAGCAAATTTAAAATGGTCGTATATTTGCATTTGGCAAGTCCTACACGACCAGCTCCTGCAGAATCCCCCAGGGCGGGAACGCAGCAAGGGTATGTGGTTGTAGCGGTGCGATGTAGGTAGCTTGCCTTTTTTTGTGCCCTAAATTCTCCTGATCATGTATCTTTCCAACCCAATTTCAAACTGCAAACATGGATAAAAAAGTTGTACTGATCACCGGCGGTTCCTCGGGAATAGGAAAATCTGTGGGCACGTATCTTATCGAGAAGGGATATAAGGTCTATGGCACCACCAGGAATCCAGATAAACACCCTGATTTTTCAGCTTTTGAGCTTATCCGTTTGGATGTGAAGCTTCCCGAGAGTGTCCAAGAAGCAGTAAGTGAGGTCATTTCCAAGGCAGGAAGGTTGGATGTGCTGATCAACAACGCCGGGGTTGGTATTACAGGGCCTATTGAAGAAACTCCCCATGAGGAGATTTTGAATGTGTTTGATACCAATTTTCATGGCCCCATACATATGATGAAGGCGGTTTTGCCCCAAATGCGGAAACAGGGTGGGGGACTGATCATCAATACTACTTCCATTGCCGGATATATGGGCTTGCCCTTTAGAGGGTACTATTCGGCCACCAAGGGTGCTTTAAACTTGGTTACCGAAGCGCTTCGGATGGAAACCAAGAAATTTGGGATATCCATCACCAATTTAGCTCCAGGTGATTTTGCCACCAACATTGCTGCGGGACGTTATCACGCTCCTGTGATAAAGGGGTCGGCTTATGAAGAGGATTACCAGCGCAGTTTGGATTTGATGAACGAACATGTGGATGCGGGTGGGGATCCCCTGCAGGTGGCGAAGAAGGTCCATCAGATCATTCTAAAGAAAAAAAACAAGGTGCACTATCCAGTTGGAGAATTTACGCAAAGGCTTTCGCTAGTGCTGAAAAGAATCCTACCGAGCCGAGTTTACGAGAAGCTTTTGCTCAACCATTACAAGTTGTAAAAACACGATGGCATGTTTTTTGATTTCATTGTAAACATGAAACCAAAGAACATTACAACCATCATTTTATTGGCAGCATCCACTTTTCTTTTTCAAGGCTGCGACGAGATTTACGAGTGCGTTTTCAACATCAATCCAGAACTTCATGATAGACCTTTGGAAATTGGTTTTGTTGGGGAACGGTACTATGACGAGGTAACTGCGGAGATCAGTAACGAGGTCAACGACAACGATTATATTTACGATTTTGTGGTCTATGGCGATCTTCCGCCAGGTATTTCCTATGACTTTAGACGTAGGTCCGTGGAGCTTTTTGGGCGACCAGAGGAACGGGGCACTTATAGATTTACCGTGGAACTCTTTGTGGAATCCTACGATTACTATGGCTACGATGGTAGTCCAACCTGCTCGGATTCAACTACAAGACGGTTCACAATTCAGGTAGTGGAATAGTGGTCTCCTAACATTTATTTTATCCCATTTGTGAAGCCGTGCCTTCTTAATGTTGTAAATTCGCAGGGAATTCTATTACAACATAAAAACAGCTTAAGAAGGATGAAATTTTTTATAGACACGGCCAACTTGGACCAAATAGCCGAAGCAGAGCAATTGGGTGTTTTGGATGGGGTTACCACCAACCCTTCGCTTATGGCCAAGGAAGGTATTACCGGAACTGAGAATATTCTAAAACACTATGTGGACATCTGCAACATTGTGGATGGAGATGTTTCCGCAGAAGTGGTTTCCACGGACTTTGACAACATGGTCAAGGAAGGGGAGGAGCTCGCCAAACTCCATGATCAAATTGTGGTAAAGGTACCTATGATCAAGGATGGGGTAAAAGCTTTGAAATATTTCTCAGATAACGGAATCCGAACCAACTGCACCTTGGTATTTTCGCCGGGACAAGCTTTATTGGCAGCCAAGGCTGGAGCTACTTATGTGTCTCCTTTCTTGGGAAGGTTGGACGATATTTCCACGGATGGCCTTAACCTGATAGCGGAAATTCGCCAGATCTACGACAACTACGGATTTGAAACACAAATTCTGGCGGCTTCCATTAGACATACCATGCACGTGATCGATTGTGCCAAGATTGGAGCGGATGTAATGACCGGCCCACTTTCATCCATTACGGGATTGTTGAAACACCCTTTGACAGATATAGGTTTGGAGAAATTCTTGGCGGACTACCGCAAAGGAAATTCCTAAACAACCTAAGTTCTCCATAAGAAATAAGAATCGATTTTATCGAGTTGCAAAAGCGTCAGGTCGAGTGCCATGTCTGTCGGCAGACACGGCGCTCGAGGAGACATTAATTTACGATATTGATTTTGACATATAGTACAAAGAGTCCTAAGTGGAACTTGGTAGGATAAGCAAAAAGAAAATTGATTTTGGAAAAGCCCTGAATTTATATTTGGGGCTTTTTTAAATTGGCGAAGGCATTCACAATTACATTGTCCTCGGTGATCACACATTTATACAGATCATCCAAGATCATGGTCGTCTGGATTTCTTCAAAGTTGGCACCATGATATTGATTGGCTTTGTCCAGATTGTACTCTTCCAATAAGTTTTGCCATTGGGTGTAGCCCGTTTTTACATTGATGCCCACAAATCGGTACTCCGGATGCTTCTCTTGGTACTTGGCCACGTACTTAATGACATTTTTCAGGTGCTTTTTTTGCGATCCCGTCCAGAAGTAAAAAATGGTTTTCCCATCTTTTGCTATTTCCTTAATGGATACAGGTTCGTTATTTGCATCAACAATGGAGATATCGGGAAGCTCCTTGTTTGGCTGTAGTTTTTGGATGCCATCGTAAAGGTCATCAATTTCCTGTTTGTGCTCGTCACTGGAAGAGAGTTTGCGGAACTTATCAATAAATATTTGGCACTCTTGACTGGCTGTATGCTCCCGAAGCAGATAATCCATGGCAATATTCCTGAACAATAAATTTCTGAGTTCATTGTCATCCACCAAACTATCCACCAAGCTCAGCTTGTGCTTGTTATAGTGCAACCGGCCAATTTCAGGTTTTTCCATGATACCACAATCCTCCATGCAGGCCATATAGGTAAGATTTCCAAAATGGTATTTGATATAATCAAAATAAGGTCTGAAATATGCCAGTTCCCTGTCATTTAGATTTACGGTTTTACGGTACGCATAAAAGCCATCCGGTAGATCGGGGAATTCCTCTTTTCCTGTTTTCTTCTTGTGGTAAAACGGATAAGCTTCCCTATGGGTGTAACTTTGGAAATTAACTGAGGCCTTGGCCAAGTTGATGGCCTTTTCGGACAATTGGTTTTCTGCAACAAGTTCGTTCAAATGTTCCAGTTTGGCAGCCTGTAGCGAATCCATCTTAGAGCGGAAATCCTCCGGGGGTAGGTGATAAAGTCCATATACTTCATGTTCCTCCTTTTCATGGGCCAAGAACATCTCGATCAAAAAATTGTTGATTTCACTCCCTTCACCTGAAAATACCAAGGATTCATCAAACTCCATGGTATTCAATCGAATGAGGATGCTATCGCCTTCTTGCAAATACAAGTATTGAAGTTCCGGATTGTGGTCAAAATGGTAGAGCCCTTCCTCTATACCCTGAAGTTTAAAGGAGAAGCGGTTTCCGGTGTCCAATTTAGCAGAATCGATATAGGTGTCGTTTCTGTAGAGAACAACGTACTCGCTGGTAGGATTCACTATTTCCCCTCCAAAAAAGACCGTAGGACATTCTCCTGATTTGTCAGTACACGCCAAAATCGAGAAAAGGGAGAGGCCGAGTAAAAATCTAATCATACAATGGAAACAATCACATTTGACCAACAAAATTAAGTATAGCAGAACCCATTGCTTGTTAATGGCTAGTTAAATGTTGTAAAAGCTTGTTTTTGTGTAGTTTAATAATCTCGTTTTAAATTGGAAATACGAATAGGTTTTAGCTACTTTTGCAGCAAAATTTATCGTTGCATGTTATCAGTATCAAATCTATCGGTACAGTTTGGAAAAAGGGTGTTGTTTGATGAGGTCAATGTGACCTTTACCCATGGAAATTGTTATGGTATTATTGGCGCCAATGGGGCAGGGAAATCCACTTTTCTAAGGATTTTGTCCGGGCAGAACGAGCCCACATCTGGGAGTGTGAGCCTGGAGCCTGGAAAGCGAATGTCCATCTTGGAGCAGGATCACAATGCCTATGATGAATTTCCCGTTTTGGAATCGGTGGTGATGGGCAATAAACCCCTTTTCAAAATCAAGAAGGAGATAGATGCCCTTTATGCGGATTATTCCGATGAGAATGCTGAAAAGATTGGGGAGCTTCAGGTACAGTTTGAAGAAATGAACGGATGGAATGCCGATAGTGATGCTGCGGCGCTTTTATCGAATCTGGGTATTACGGAAGAACTGCATTATACCAATATGGCCGATATGGATTCCAAGCTCAAGGTTCGGGTGCTCTTGGCACAGGCGCTCTTTGGCAACCCGGATGTGTTGATCATGGATGAGCCTACCAACGATTTGGATTATGAGACCATTAACTGGTTGGAGAACTTTTTGGCCAACTACGACAACACAGTCATTGTGGTGTCTCACGACCGGCACTTTTTGGATGCGGTCTGTACCAGTATTGCCGATATCGATTTTGGGAAGATCAACCTTTTCTCCGGAAACTACACATTTTGGTACCAAAGTAGCCAGTTAGCTGCAAGACAACGCGCCCAACAGAACAAAAAAGCGGAAGAGAAGGCCAAGGAACTCCAAGAATTTATCCAACGATTCAGTGCCAACGTGGCCAAGAGCAAGCAGGCAACCTCCCGTAAAAAGATGTTGGACAAGCTGAAGATTGAAGATATCAAGCCTTCCAGTAGGAGATATCCTGCCATCATTTTTGATAGGGAACGTGAAGCCGGAGACCAGATTCTGAATGTGGAAAAGCTTTCCGCTACTTCAGAGGATGGGGATTTGCTGTTCCAGGATGTCAACATTAATCTGGCCAAAGGGGACAAGGTGGCCATTATCTCCAGGGATTCAAGGGCAACAACGGCCTTCTATGACATTATCAGTGGCGTGCGTAAGGCAGACGGTGGATCCTACCAGTGGGGAGTTACTACCACCCAGTCCTATTTGCCAGCGGACAACGCTTCCTTCTTTAACGAAGACATTAATTTGGTGGATTGGCTGCGCCAATGGGCAAAGACCGAAGAAGAGCGCGAGGAGGTTTACATCCGCGGATTTTTGGGTAAAATGTTGTTCAGTGGGGAAGAGGCCTTAAAGAAGTGTACTGTGCTATCTGGAGGGGAAAAGGTACGTTGTATGCTGAGCCGTATGATGATGCTTAGAGCCAACGTTTTGTTGTTGGACGAACCTACCAATCACTTGGATTTGGAAAGTATAACAGCCTTTAACAATTCCCTGAAGAATTTTAAGGGTACGGTACTTTTGACCACGCATGACCACGAATTTGTACATACGGTAGCCACTAGGATCATAGAAATCACCCCCAAGGGAACCATTGACCGCTACTTGAGCTTTGACGATTATATGTCTGATAAGTCCATCAAGGAACAACGGGATAAAATGTATGCCTTGGAGACTGTTTAATCAAGCGTTAAAGTATTTGCTGTTCCAAATAGCGGGGTTGAAGTTTTTCCCCAAAGCGAAGCCGTAAAAAATGACGACGGCTGCTATCCATTTGAACATAAAAAAGAAGATAATCCAGAACTCCGCGGTGGAATTGTTTTTGGAGAACAGCCCATTGGGAACCAAGAGGGTTACGAAATAGCTCAACAACAAGGTAAACAGCACCAGATTGACCATGCCCTTAAAGGGCCAGACCAACCATTTCCTAAACGGGTGCAGGTCGTTGCCCCATTGGTGCACCAAATAAAAGTAATTGTTGCCCATGGGAACAAACAATAGGGGGTCGTCCTTATCCTTAAGTTTGAATAATTTGGAAGGAGCCATTATTTTATATCCACCCAACTGGATTTGATGCTGTGCCTCCAATTTTTTGATTTGGTTTAGGGCTTCCTGCGGTAACTCGCCCTTGAAATATTGACTGTCCAAAAACCGAAGTCGATAATCAATACAGATTTTTTTGATGTGCTCCAGATGGTATATTCGGTCCGTGTCCAACAGGTCAAAATTGAATTGGTTAGGACCATTTTCCCGGTTATGTTTTAATTGATATTGAATCTTGTCATCCAATATTTGTTCCTTGGACAAGTAATTTTGAATTTCTTGCAGCAGGGCATCCCCGGAACTTTCTTTATTCCGAAGCTTGCTTAGTTTTTGCTGGATGTTGGTGGAAGGCAAAATCATCTTTTTTTCACTGCAATTCCTTCAAAGTTAATGATTTGAAAAAAGGATGGGAAAAAAGGAATAAAATCGTCAATGTTAACATTTTGTTAAATATCCCGTCAACCCCTTATTTAAAGCAAGAATTGGTCAAAATAATGTATCTTATTGAAGTTTTTGGTATTTGAACGTAAAAGCATACGATTTTTCACCTTCAAGTAAAAAGCCCCAAAGATTACTATAAGTTTATGAAAACCCCCTTTTCCAAAATCCTACTTGGCCTGTGTCTTGTCTCTTCCACATGGGTATCCGCTCAGGAAACTACTTTGGCTAATAAGGAAACCATAGGGGAAAATCACCAATCTGAACAACATAAGATTCTTTTTGCTGCCGTAAAGGCCACGAAAATGGACGCCATATTGGACAATGCAGGACCTTTTACTGTTTTTGCACCATCCGATGCTGCATTTGAGCGTTTTTCAAAAGGTAGAATAGAAGAATTGATGAACTCGAAGGACAAGAGTGCACTGAAATCCCTTTTGGGCTATCATATTGTTGCGGGGCATCTAACTGCTTCCCGAATTCTAAGAGCCATGTGCAAGGGGAGTGGCAAAGCCAGTTTTACCACTATTCAGGGAAAAAAGCTGGTAGCCCATTTGGATGGATATGATATTGTGTTAACCGATTCTGTGGGCAACACGGCCAGGATAACCACTGCTGATGTGAGCCAAGGTAACCGGGTAATCCACGAAATAGACAGTGTTATTGTTCCAACCCACGCTTGGGGATCCCTACCTTAGTTCCGCGCCCAGTTCCTTTTGGTAACGCGTCATCAACTTGGACATGATTTTATCAATCTGCTTATCCGTTAAGGTCTTCTTTTCATCCAAAAGAGTGAAGCTCACCGCGTAGGACTTTTTCCCTTCGGGAAGTTTTTTACCTAAATAAACATCAAACAAATTGACAGTTTTAAGGAGTTTCTTTTCCGTATTCCATGCCAGGTCGTAGACCTGTTGGAATGAAATCTTTTCGTCCAACAACAAGGCTAAATCCCTTGAGACTTCAGGATATTTTGGAATTTCTTGGAAAACTACATTTTGGTTGCTGATCAAACCAAGAATGGCATCCCAATCCAAATCGGCGTAGAATACCTCCTGCTTGATGTCAAATTCCTTCAAGATACCTTTGGAAACCAACCCAAAAGAGGCAATCTGCATGCCGCCGCAACTATAGCTCAAACCTTCGGAGAGTACTTTTTCGTTAGTGGGGCCGGATTTGATATCCTTTAAGCCCAAACGCTCAAAAATGGAAGTCAGGGTTCCCTTCAAAAAGAAAAAATCGGTGGTCCTGGAATCAACAGCCCAACTGTTTCTATTTCTTTCACCAGTAACAAAAAGAGATAGATGTTGATTTTCTTGATTTTGATTGGTAACCTTATGATAGGTCTTTCCAAACTCAAAAAGCTGTAAATGGTTTTTCTGTCGGTTAATATTGTAGGAGATGGTTTGTAGACCAGAAGACAACATTTGGGTTCTTAACACAGATAAATCCGCACTCAATGGATTCAGCATGCCAACTGAGTTGGTATCTGATTCCAAACGTTGTTCGGTTTCAGCAGCCACCAAACTGTTGGTCATGGTTTCGTAGAAACCCTGGGCAGCCAACATATCAGCTACGACATCTTGAATTCTGTGATTTTCAAATTTGGAGGTTTGGGCTATGGAAGCCGTTAACTTCTCCTTGTAATCGATATTATTGTAGCCGTATACTCTTAGTATTTCTTCAATCACATCAACTTCACGCTCCACATCCACCCTATAGTTGGGAATGGTAAGTCCCAGTCCTGACTCGGTAACATTATTTACCTTGATTTCCAAGGAAGATAATATGGACTTGATGGTATCTCTTGGAATTTCCTGACCAATCAATGAATTGATTTTATCAAAGGTGAGAAACACATGTCTTTCCTGAACTTTTTTGGGATAGAGGTCAACCACTTCGGAACTAATGTCCCCGCCAGCAATTTCCTTGATCAGAAGGGCAGCTCTTTTAAGGGCGTATTCAGTCATGTTGATATCGATTCCCCGTTCAAATCGGAAGGAAGCATCGGTATTTAGACCATGGCGCTTGGCCGACTTTCTAATGGAAACCGGATTAAAATAGGCACTTTCCAAAAAGATTGCTGAAGTATGCTCGGTAACCCCCGAATTGATTCCCCCAAAAACACCTGCAATACACATGGGATTGTCGCTATCACAGATCATAAGGTCGTCCTGGTGAAGTTCCCGTTCCACATCATCCAGGGTGATGAACTTGGTACCCGCAGGTAAAGTTTTTACTTCAATTTTACTGCCTTTGATTTTGGCTGCATCAAAAGCATGTAGGGGTTGACCCAATTCATGTAGCACGTAATTGGTTACATCCACTACATTGTTTATGGGCGATAGACCAATGGACTTTAATCTGTTTTTTAACCAATCTGGGGATTCTTGGACAATAAGATTGCTGATAGTAACACCGCAATATCGGGGTGCCAAGTCGCTATCCATGACCTCGACATCAATTTTGAGCGAGCGGTTGTCAATTAAAAAATTACTGGTGGAAGGGGTCAAAAGCCCTTTTTGTATTTCCTGTTGTTCAAGTCCTGCTTTAAGGTCACGGGCCACCCCAAAATGGCTCATGGCATCAGCTCTGTTGGGCGTCAAACCAATTTCAAAGACTTCATCGTTTTCAATATCGAATACCTCCGCGCAAGGGGTTCCAGGTTGCAAAGTTTCGCTAAGAACCATGATGCCATAGTGACTCTCACCTAATCCCAGTTCATCTTCCGCACAGATCATCCCATGGCTTTCCTCTCCGCGAATCTTCCCTTTCTTGATCTGCCAAGATTCACCTTCTTTGGTGTATAGGGTGGTGCCTATGGTGGCCACTGGGACTTTTTGTCCAGCCGCTACGTTGGGCGCTCCGCAAACAATTTTCAGGGGAGTTTCTGCTCCTACATCCACAGTAGTCACCTTTAGCCGATCGGCATTGGGGTGTTTTTCACAGGTGAGGACATGGCCAACAACCACTCCGTTCAAACCTCCCTTAACAGATTCAAAACTTGAGATACCTTCCACCTCAAGACCCAAATCCGTAAGCAATTCACCGGTTTTTGCCGCTTCCCAATCAATCTGCAAAAACTGCTTCAACCAGTTGTAAGAAATCTTCATACCCCAATTTTAAAGTGGACAAAGATAAAAAATAGGGAAAGACATTCAATACAAATGAAGATAGGATTTAGTCTATAGGGTGTAAGATTTGAAAGGGAATTCCGATATTTAATACAAATTATAATAGGTATGGGAAAAGTTAGGTTGGTCACCCTAAGTATATTTTTATTGTTGTTGTCTTGCAAGGGCAGGGAAATACCCCTTAAACTTGGTGATTGGTGGGGGGCTATGGATGTTTCGGAAACTGAGACCCTACCTTTTAATTTTTCCATTTCCAAAGATGAAGATGGTTCTTACATCATGGAAATCTACAACGCCGAAGAGGTGGTGGTTGTAGATGAATTTGAGATGAAAGATGGCGTAATCCGAATTCAAATGCCCATTTTTGAAGGATACATTAAAGGAACCTACAGCGAAAACAGCATTCAGGGAAGTTTTATCAAGGAAAGTCTAAATCGGGTAGTTCCCTTCCATGCTGCGTATGGAAAACGCGACCGTTTTGAGGTTACTGAGAATCCCGCCATAGATGTTTCGGGGGTGTGGGAAACCTATTTTAATTTAGGGCAGGACAACCAATATCCTGGTAAAGGAATATTTAAACAGACCGGAAACAGGGTCACAGGAACTTTTAGAACGCATTCCGGGGATTACAGATATTTGGAAGGGGCCATCAATGGCACCACCGTAAAACTTTCAGCTTTTGACGGTGCCCATGTATTTCTATTTACTGCCGAAGTAGTGGATAGTACCATGCAGGGAACCTTTTATTCAGGCAACCATTTTATCTCTCCGTTCCAAGGTAAACGCAACGATACGTTTGAGCTAACGCATGCTGACGAACTGACTTTTTTAAAGGAAGGCTATGACCGGTTTGATTTTTCCTTTGAAGATGTGGAAGGTAACATGGTGAGCTTAACCGATGAACGCTTCAAGAACAAACCTGTATTGGTACAAATTATGGGGACTTGGTGTCCCAATTGCTTGGATGAAACCCGTTTTTATGTCGATTTTTTGAAGAACAATCCCAACATGGATATAGAATTTGTGGCATTGGCTTTTGAGTATGCAAAGACCAAGGAAAAAGCCTTTGAAGGCATTACCAGATTACGGGAAAGGGCAGGAGTGGACTATCCAATACTATTGGCCCAATATGGAACATCGAGTAAGCAAAAGGCAAATGAAAAATTACCGATGCTCAATCATGTGATATCCTATCCAACTACCATTTATATTAATAAACAAGGTAACGTGAAAAAGATACACACGGGGTTTAATGGCCCTGCCACAGGAAAAAAATATGAGCTGTTCAAAAAGGAATTTTTTGAAACCGTTAAGGAGTTGACGGAAGCAGAGGGAATCGCAGCTAAATGATGGTAGATTTCCCTAAATCGATGTTTTCATCGTTCATGTTGAAATCGTCACCACTATCCACGATGTTTTCGGCCACAAAATCTCCTACCTGATTGGTTCCATATTGACTCTTGGAGTCCAAGTCTGGTGTAACCACACCCTTTTTTAGGGATTTATCCACAGCTTCCCGTACCGCCATGGCTTCTTCAAAAAGTCCAAAGTGCTCCAACAACATAGCAGCAGATAAGATAGAAGCAATTGGATTTGCAATATCCTGCCCCTTGGCTTGCGGATACGAACCATGAATAGGCTCAAACATGGCGTTGTCCTCACCAATAGAGGCTGAGGCCAACAATCCAATGGAACCACCAATTACACTACCTTCATCAGAAATAATATCCCCAAACATATTTTCCGTTAGAATCACATCAAACTGACTAGGATTAAGAATTATCTGCATGGCAGCATTGTCCACGAACATGTATTCCAATTGCACATCGGGATAACTTTCACCAATTCTGGTCACCACCTTTCGCCATAGACGTGAAGATTCCAATACGTTTGCTTTATCCACAAGGGTGAGCTTATTGCGCCTGTTTTTGGCGGCCTTAAATGCCAAATGGGCTATTCTACTGATTTCCTTTTCGGAATATTCACATAAATCCGAAGCAACGGTTCCCTCTTCATTCAAGTGTTTTTGCCCAAAATAGATGCCACCGGTCAATTCCCTGTAAATGGTAAAATCAGTTCCTTCAATGACTTCTTGCTTCAAAGGGGAATTTTGAATCAGGGATGGAAAAACCTTAACGGGTCTAATGTTGGCAAAAAGCCCGAGCTCTTTTCTTAACTTCAACAGTCCCTGTTCTGGACGTACCTTGGCATTGGGATCATTGTCATATTTGGGGTCACCAATGGCACCGAACAAAACGGCATCAGCCTCTTTACAAAGATTCAGGGTGGTATCTGGGAGGGGACTTCCTTTTCTGTCGATGGCAATGGCCCCTACTGCGGCTTCCCTATAGATAAATTGGTGATTGAAAGTTTCCTCAACGGCTTGCAGGCATTTCACCGCTTGGGCCAAAACTTCCGGGCCAATACCATCTCCGGGCAGCAAAGCAATATTCAAGTTCATGCAATGGTATTTTGTGTCAATGGGAACTAGGCCATGCTTTGTATGGAAATTCCACTAGTGTCTATGATCTCATGAATATCCTCATCCAAGATTTCCTTTTTGCGATCTGCAAACTTTAGGAAATTCTCATAAACAACATCCAGTTGCAATTTGGTGAGTTCGTAACCCACATTTTTAGCTCTATAGGCCAATGCGGCACGACCACTTCTAGCTGTTAGAACAATAGAAGATTCACTCACACCCACATCTTTTGGGTCGATGATTTCATAGGTTTCCCTTTGTTTGATCACCCCGTCTTGGTGAATTCCAGAGCTATGGGCAAAAGCGTTGGAGCCCACAATGGCTTTGTTGGGTTGTACCGGCATGCCCATTTTTTGGGAAACCATTTGGCTCGTATCCAAAAGTAGCTGGCTATTGATATCGGTATCCAAGTTGAGATACGGGTGCTGTCTTAAAATCATCACCACTTCTTCCAAAGAGGTATTACCGGCACGTTCTCCAATACCGTTGATGGTACATTCAATCTGCCGCGCTCCATTGATCACACCTGCAATGGAATTGGCGGTGGCCAATCCTAAATCGTTGTGGCAATGACAAGATAAAATGGCCTTATCAATACCCTTGACATTTTCCTTGAGGTATTTCATTTTGGCCCCGTACTCTTCCGGCAAGCAGTAACCAGTGGTGTCCGGAATGTTCAACACCGTAGCTCCGGCCTTTATGACCGCCTCACAGACCTGGGCCAAATATTCGTTATCGGTTCTACCAGCGTCCTCCGCATAGAATTCCACGTCCTCCACAAAGGACTTGGCATAGGCAACGGCTTCCACAGCTCGTTCTATGATTTTTTCACGAGTGGAATTGAATTTAAACTGAATGTGGGAATCCGAGGTTCCAATCCCAGTATGTATTCTGGGGCGCTTGGCTATTTTTATGGCTTCTGCGGCCACTTCAATATCTTTTTTAACCGCTCGCGTTAGTCCACAGACGGTTGCATTTTTCACCAATTTGGCAATTTCATGAACCGAATTAAAGTCACCCGGACTTGAAATAGGAAAGCCTGCCTCAATAATGTCCACCCCCAATTCATCCAATCGCTCGGCAATGACCAACTTTTGTTTTGTATCCAATTTGCAACCCGGAACTTGTTCTCCATCCCTAAGGGTTGTGTCAAAAATTTGTACCTTATCTTTACCCATTATCTAAGCCAGTTTTTGCTAATATACACGAAGATAATTCAGTGCTTGGCAAGAACCATAAATTGCTAAAATCCATTACAACGTTAAATTGTATTTCAGTAAGTTTAATTGTCTGAATTACAAATGTTTAAAGCATAATTTTTACGATGACAAATACCCATAAGGATGCCTTGTTTGTGTTGATCGAGTCACTTTCCAAATCTGAAAAGCGACAGTTTAAGTTGTATGTGGGTCGACTTGGGGTGAATACGGATGCAAAGTTTTTGGCACTGTTCAATTTGTTGGACAAAATGAAAAGCTATGATGAGAAACAGATTTTGGACAGTGGAATCGTAAAAAAAGCACAGCTTTCCAATTTGAAAGCCCACCTGTACAAACAAATCTTGGTGAGCCTACGATTGAATCCTGTAAACCAGAATATTAGGGTACAAATTAGGGAGCAATTGGATTTTGCCACCATTCTGTATCAAAAAGGCTTGTACAAACAGAGTTTGAAAATTTTGGACAAGGCCAAGAATTTGGCCATGGAGCACGAAGAGAAAAATGTGGCCTATGAAATTGTGGAGCTGGAAAAAATAATTGAAACCCAATACATTACTCGTAGTATCCCGGATAGGGCCAATGAGCTTGCCGAACAGGCCAAAGAGTTGTCTGAACACAATGTGATGACCAGTAAACTCTCTAACCTTTCCCTGCAACTTTATGGAATGATGCTGAAGGTGGGCTACGTAAGAAATGATGAGGATTTACAGAAGGTCCGTAGCTATTTTGAGGCGCAATTGCCTTCCTATAATATAGAACAGTTAGGATTTCGTGAAAAGCTTTGGCTGTACAAAGCACATCTGTGGTATAGTTTATTGACGCAAGACTTTTTATCCTCCTATAAATATGCCAGCAAATGGGTGGATCTCTTTTATGAAAACAAGGAAATGATTTCTTTAAACCCTGTGTTTTTCCTTAAAGGAAACCATTACCTTTTGGAGTCTCTCTTCTTTGTCAAATACGCATCCCAGTTCAGGGGAACCTTGGAAAGATTGGAGGCTCAGGTAAACCATTCAGGGTTTCCAAGCAATGATAATATTGCCTCGCTCGCTTTTCTATATATCAACTCCAATAAATTAAACCTTCATTTTCTGGAAGGAACCTTTGAAAAAGGACTGTATTTGGTAAATATTATTGAGTACGGCATCAAAAAACACCGACCACGAATAGATGAGCACCATATAATGTTGCTCTACTATAAAATTGCCTGTCTGTATTTTGGCACTGGGGATCATAAGAACTGCATTGTTTACCTCAAAAAAATCATTTCCAATAAGAATCTAAAAATGCGGGAGGATTTGATGTGCTTCGCCAGGGTATTAAGCTTGGTAGCACATTATGAGGCAGGTATGGACTATCATTTGGAGGTGCAATTGAAGAGCACCTACAAGTTCTTGCTTAAAATGAACGACCTACATGCGGTACAAAAAGAAATGATCAAGTTTCTGCGAAATCTTGGGGAAATCTACCCCAGTGATTTAAAAAATGAGTTCCAAAAATTATATAACGAGCTCAAACGGTATGAAAACCACCCCTATGAGAAACGGGCCTTTCTATACTTGGATATTTTGTCGTGGCTGGAAAGTCATTTACAGAACAAACCTGTTGGCCAGGTCATTCGAGAGAAGGCGTTGGCCATTACCCGTTAATGCACGCATTCCAAATGGGATCGTCCGGTGGCGGAGCCAGTAATTTGATGTTTTCTTTTTTTACCGGATGCTCCAATTCCAAACTTCTGGCATGCAGGTGAATCCCGCCATTTTTATTGCTACGGGCTGCACCATATTTTAAATCCCCTTTAATATGGCAGCCCATAGCCGCCAATTGCGCTCGAATTTGATGGTGCCTTCCGGTTTTTAGATCGATCTCAAGCAGGGAATAGGAATTGAGCTGCTTGAGCAATTGGTATTCCAAAATGGCCTTTTTGCTTTGGGGAACTTCTTTGGGATACGCATAGGATTTGTTCTGTTTGGGATTTCGTACCAGCCAATGTACCAATTCTGCTGATGCTTGTTTTGGAGCTTCCTTAACAACGGCCCAATAGGTCTTTTTGGTTTTTCCTTCGGAAAATAACTTGTTGAGTCGGGGTAGGGCTTTGGAGGTTTTGGCAAATAGCACGATGCCCGTGGTGGGCCTGTCCAAACGGTGAACGACACCCAAAAACACATTCCCGGGTTTATTGTATTTGTCCTTAAGATACATTTTGACCACTTCACTTAAGGGAACATCTCCCGTTTTATCTCCTTGGACAATATCCCCGGCCCTTTTATTGACCACAATGAGGTGGTTGTCCTCGTAGAGGACATTTAGATTGGATGGAGTGGATTTATCAGACGATTGAAAATTGATAATTGAAAACTGAAGATTAAATCAATATTGTTCACTCTCGTTGGGGAAATCCTTACTTTTTACGTCATCCACATATTGGGAAATGGCATTGCCCATGTCTTCATAAAGATTCATATAACGCCTTAAAAATCGCGGGTTGAACTCATGGGTCATTCCGAGTAAATCGTGGACAACAAGCACCTGGCCGTCGACGCCTCCGCCAGCACCAATACCGATAATTGGAATGCTAACACTTTCTGCTACTTCTTGGGCCAATTTGGCTGGAATCTTTTCCAAAACAATGCCAAAGCATCCCAATTCTTCCAGCATCTTAGCGTCTTCTTTTAGTTTTTTAGCTTCCTCCTCTTCCTTGGCACGAACCGTATAGGTTCCAAATTTATAAATGGATTGTGGAGTGAGTCCCAAATGCCCCATTACGGGGATTCCAGCCTCAAGAATACGGATTACGGACTGTCGTATCTCTGCTCCTCCTTCTACTTTTACGGCATGCGCGCCGCTTTCTTTCATGATTCTGATAGCAGAACGCAAGGCTTCCTTGGAGTCACTTTGATAACTTCCAAAGGGAATATCTACCACCACCAATGCACGCTTGGCAGCGCGCACCACAGAGCTGGCATGATAAATCATCTGGTCCAGGGTGATGGGTAAGGTGGTTTCATGTCCAGCAATTACGTTGCTGGCGGAATCGCCCACCAAAATGACATCGACCTGGGCGGCATCAACAATTTTGGCCATCGAATAATCATAGGAGGTGAGCATGGAAATCTTCTCCCCGTCCTGTTTCATTTCTATCAAGGATTTCACCGTGACCCTCTTGTATTCTTTTTTTGCGACTGACATTCCGTTCGATTTTAGGAGCTAAATGTAAGCAGATTTGTTTAAATTGGACAGCAATCAAAAAACGTAAAACCATGAAAACACTATTTACGCTTGTACTATCCTTATCTGTAGTTATCAATCTTTCTGCCCAAGGCCCAAATGCTTCTGGTTATGATGACAAGGAAGACGTTAAAAAGGTTATAGAAACTTTTTTTGATGGATTCCATAAGCAGGACTCAACAATAATCAAAGGAACTGTTGCCGATCAAATAGTTTTGCAGACCACAGGTCGCGATCAAGAGGGAAAAACAAGATTCAGGACTGAGGAGTTTTCTAAATTCATCACGTCCATTACGAGTATTCCAGACAGCATTTCCTTTCAGGAAAAATTAACCTCTTTTTCCATTCAGGTGGATCGGACCATGGCCAATGCCTGGGTGGGGTATGAATTTTGGATAAACAATGAATTCAGCCATTGCGGAATCAACTCTTTTCAGTTGGTCAACTTTGATGGCGAATGGAAAATTATTTACCTCATTGATACCCGCGGTAGGGCAGGGTGCATGGAAGAATAAGGAGTGCTTAGGTCAGCTTGCCCGTCAGTTTATTTGGTAGACCAATGACTTAATGTCACCAATGAGCCGATTTACATCATCGGTATCAGTTCCATTGTAGACACCTCGTATCTGTTTTTTTTGATCTACCAGCACAAAGTTTGGGGTGTGGATAAAGTCTTGGAGTCCGCCATCTCCATAATCGACCGTGGCAAAATAGCTTTTGCGCGCCAATTCATAAATATGTTTTTTGTCTCCGGTGGCAATGTTCCACTTGGACTTAAACACGCCATTTCTACGGGCATACTCTTTTAAAACGGGAACACTGTCCATTTCGGGGGTTACCGACATGGATAGCAGCATTACATCATCCTCATTCAAAAATTCCTGCTGTAGTTTTTGCATATTGTTGGACATTATGGGACATATGCTGGGACAGCGGGTGAAAAAGAAATCGGTGACATAGATTTTGTCCTTATAGTTGTTCTGGGTGATAATTTCTCCATCCTGATTTAGCAGACTAAAGTCCGTAACCGTATGCAGTACCTTGGTGTTTTGGAGTTCTACATCCACCAACTCAGGGTTAAAATCCTGCGGACCAAAAATGGGCAGCTCCTTTTTCTGATTCGGAAACAGGTAAACAACCATTAGGGTACCAACAGCGATAACTGCTATTGGTACCTTGGATTGGTTGAGCCATTTGGAAAATTTCATAGGCTATTTGCTATAGGGTGGAGTTTTCAATTTGTATATCTGAATGGGCCCAGGCCTGATCAAATTCTTGTTTTATTTTGGCCGCTTCTTCCATTTTACCTTGTGCCTTTAAGCTATTGTGCAAGCCCATTAAGGACCAACCGTTTTGCCTTAAGACTTTTAAATCCTCGCGATAGACTTTCTCTGCTTCCGCATACTTTTTGGCTGCCATAAGAGTGGCTCCCAGGTTTTGACGTGTTGGAATATGCCAAGCGGCAGGCTCTGTATAGGTCAATCCATCTTCAAATTCCACCGCGTTTTCCAGATGTGAAATGGCTTTGGTGATATCCCCATTCAAAGCTGCCAACTCGCCAGCCACCACTTCATAGGCAATGTTTGCTGAATTGATGGAGGGATTATGGGCAGTGGCCACTAGATCTTCAAGGGCAGGATCATTTTTGAGAGCGGCAATGGCCTCCAATTCCTCTTGGGCTTCCTTACTGTTTCCTTTACGGACAAATGCCATTCCGCGGGCATAGTGGCGGATAAGGTTGAGGTGTTTGATTTCAGGATTGGGAGCTGGTATGGTCAAAATCTCGTTCCATTTGCCAAATCTTGTGTAGGCGAGCAATGGGGTAGAGGCAAAGTCCTGCAAAAAAGGAAGATTGATCAACTCTCCTGTTGGAACTTTCTCTGCGGTTTTTTTGGCTGCGTCAATGGCAATTTCACTGTCCCCCAATAAGCTGGCTGCAGACCATAGAAAATGAATGTTATGCGGATAATACCCCAGCGGATATAATCCCTGGGAATAGCATTGGGAAATATAATCCTCATCGGCCAAAATAGCGGCTTGGTTGGACTTTACTGCATCCAAATATCGCCCAACACGAATGTATATATGCGATGGCATATGTACGATATGGCCTGCGGCTGGCATGAGTCCTCCAAGCCTATCCGCGCTGGCCACGGCCAAGTCAGGTTTTGGCAACTCTACCATATGGATATAATAATGATGGGCTCCAGGATTGTCCGGATTTATTTCTATTGCTTTTTCCAAGGCGGCCTTGGCTTCTGGAATGTTGGGTGAGGGATTCCCATTATCGTCCCAATAGTTCCAAGGTACGGTGTTCATGACTGAGGCGGCATATAGTACCTGTACCTCTGCATCTTCTGGAAATTGCTGCTGCACTTTGGCCATTTCATGCATATATGCCATGTTGAGTTCGGCAACATCCTTGGATAAATCCTCACTGTATCTGGCCGTTAAGGCATTGATGAGAGCCTTTTCTTTTGCCGTAGCGTTGGCCGCAAATTTTTTAGCCTTGGCAAGAGCCTCGTTGGTTTTTATTTTTCGTTCTTCTGGGGGCAAGGGGTCATTGATGTTCGGTCCCAATGCATAGGCCTGGCCCCAGTAGGTCATGGCAGATGTTGGATCCAATCGCGATGCCTCCATGAAGGATCGGTGCGCTTCGGCATGATTGAAGGCGTATGTCAATCGTAGCCCTTGGTTAAAAAAGGTTTGTGCACGTTCATTTTGCGTAGTGATTTTGTAAGTCAGTTCCCCAAGATTTTCAAAAAGAGGCGAAATCTGCTGTGTACTGTCAATCGCATCAAGTAGGTACGTAGTAGGGGTGCATTTAATAAAGCTAAAAGAAGCTTTTTGATAGTTGTTTGATGTTCCTGTAGAACCATTTTTAGTCCAAAAATGGACCATTGTAAGCAATCCCAGCGCAATAAGGGCGAGACCTAATTTAGTTTTCATAGTGTTAGTTGTTACTGTTAAATAGAATCTATTCAAAATCTACATTTCCAAATTCAAATTGGTGTTGGCCATTGTTTTTGAATGCAACCCATGGGAAGAACTGACAGTTATTTCGGTATACTAATAAAACAACTGTAAAGGGCTGATTTGGAATAAAATACAAGTTACTAAAAAAAAGAGATGGTTGCCCAGTAACTGTGTAAATGGCACTTCCTGAAGTATAATGGGTAAGTTTTGTTGGAAAACTCTCCTTTGCCCTAACCTATTTCAACTTGTTTTTTCTTGCTCTTCCCTTGCGTTTTTTCAGAAAATTAAAGGAGGTGGAAACGGTATGCGCCCGTAACCCATTGGAACGTGAATAAAAGAAATATCGAAACGAAAAATTATGCAAACCCTTATTTTTACGCGAAGCGGGCCAATGTCGCCACCCCATGCCCACGGTAATGGAATTAATATCAGACAGGTCATAATCCGAGGTGTAAAATTCTTCTGCAGGGTCATGTTCACCTTTTGGGGCAAAAAACTTGGATTCTTTTTGCGTGTAGTATCTAAGGCTAGGGAGTAATGTCCATTTAGGACCTAGCTTAATGGCGGTTTCATTGTCCAAGGTAAGTCCCAGTATTCCAAAATCATCGGTATATAGCCCCACTTTGTTTTTTAAAATGACTCCCCCGGTGGTAAACCGATTCCATCGAAGAGAAACCGCCAACTTCCGCCTTTCATCTGGAAACTGTTCGACCCCTCTTGAATTATCGGAAAAGAAAATCCTGTGAAAGGGCGTGGCCAATAGTCCTTTTTGCAAACTAAGCACTGAAAATATACCGATGGTGTTTCTTTTATCCAATACTTGGGTAAATCCGAGGTTTAGGTTGTAGGAATCCCGTCGGTACTCATCATACCATTCCTGAAACCTAAGCTCAACGGGGTAAATTAAAAATTGGGGCTCCGACAAAAATCCGTCATCGAGTCTTCCCCAACGTAAATCGTCATTAAAAATCTGGAGCTCCGCCGAATATGTTTGCATATCATTTTGGGAAGTTTTGGTCATACCCAAATGCTTTCCAATCGAAAAGTAATCCGACTCTATGGAGCCACTAACTCCAGCACTTAAGGTCATTTTGCTCTTTTCCAGATAGCGGGAATAGTGTAGACTGGTATAGCTACGGGCATCCAATCGCGAAGCAGAAGACTTGATTCGGTCTATGTTATCTGTGGAAGCTGAAGAAATAATATCGGCACCAAGCTGAAAATTAATTCCGTTTTTACCCAGTTTCTTTTTAAGGTTAAAAGAAGGCCCGTACACCGTCAAGCGTTCCGTTCCCTCTCCACCGGTAACGGCAGAGTTGTCCCCATTTTGAAGATAGTGGTTGTACAGCAGCTCCACTTCGGTCTCCTTTACCTTAAATTCAGATTTGCTCCTATGCTGTGCTTTCGCCATTAATAGGGAAAATGCAAGGCTGCCAACAAGTAAAGTGCGTTTGTTCATCCTTTAACCCTAATTGCAACCGCAGCCCCCACTGCCTTTTTTGCCTTCAGCGGTAATGGAACCTTCCCTGATGGCATGAGCGTAATGTTGAAATTTATTGGCACTGAATCCGGTCATGGACATTTCAGGGTCGTTTATATATTGTCTTTCATAGGGTTTTAAGGCTGTGGAACAGGATTCCAAGCTCGCCAACAGCAGGCAAAAGGCTAAAATCTTAGGCAGGAATTGGTTCATATTGTAATTGCTTGGTAAAAAACACCTTGTTTTGATCATCCACAAGAATACCGTGGGTTTGGGGGAGTTGATTCAAAAAGGAAAGCCCTTTGTCAACACCCATGGCATATACCGCCGTAGCAAGTGCATCTGAGAGTTCTGCACTAGGGGAAAAAATGGAAACACTTTTGATTCCGGTTACCGGTAGACCGGTTTTAGGATTGATATTATGGGAATAGCGGACCCCTTTGTGCATAAAATGTTGTTCATAGTCCCCTGAAGTGGCCACGGAAGCATTGTTCAATGGAATATGGAAAAGGGTTTGACCTCGATTATCCGGATTGGCAATACCAATCTTCCAGGCTTGTCTGTTTTCGTCGGTTCCAAAAGCTGTTAAATCGCCGCTGGCATCAATATAGCCTCCTGACAATTTGTGATTTTTCCAAATTTGTTTTACCCTATCCGCGGCATAGCCTTTTCCAATGGCCGCCATACTGAGGTGCATGTTTTCTTGTTTCAAACGGACGGAACCGGAGGCTGCATCCAGTTGGATTTTGTCATATCCCACTCGATTTTTGACCCTTTGAATGTCCTTTTTACTAGGTAAGGTGAACTCTGCATTCTTAAACTGATATAGCTTTTTTAATGGCCCTACGGAGATATCGAAATATCCTTGGGAGAGTCTGGAAATCTGTTGGCAACGTTTCAACAGCTCCATGACCTCCGGATGTACTTGAACAGGTGTTTCGTATGCGTTTGTGTTGATGTCGGTAATAATGGAATCCCTTTTAAACTCGGACAACAAATCCTCAATGCGTTGGATTTCCTTGACGCCTTCTTCCAATAATCTATGGGCCTTGACTTCATCATCCAGTACCACGCCCAACTCAAAAGAACAGCCCATTAATTTTTGTTGTCTCTTGTGGCGTTGCATACCTATGGGTTGAGGTTTGATGATAGTTGGGCAATAAAATCGGAACAACTTTGGTCCAGATACTCCAAGGTTTGGGTTTCCTTGGTATCGGTTTTTTCTAAAATGAGGGTGGGGAAAATGCCCTGAAAGTTATACTTCTCCGCCATTTCGGCATTGTATTGCTGGGTGGCCTCGTCCAGTTGTTTTCGTTGCGGAAAATCGATGCGTTCAATACGGATACCATGTTTTTCTGCATAGTTGATGAAGTCCGTATTGCTCAACACATTTCTTTCGAGACGAATACAGTTCACGCACCAATCAGATCCTTCAAAAAGGATAAGGCGATACCCACTTTCCACCTCCTTGTTTGGGCTGAAAGCAAGCAATAGAAAAACAAGCGTTACAAGTCCGAACGAAAAAAATCTTGAGGTTGCCATGGATTTCGATTGAATTATGTATTGAATATTTTGGTTTAACAATCACTTAAAAAGACGCCAACAGCCAGTCCTCCTTCCGAAGTCTCTTTATACTTGGTGTTCATATCTTTTGCGGTTTCCCACATGGTACTGATCACTTTGTCCAAAGGCACTTTGGCATCCTTGGGGTCGGTTTCCAAAGCCAACTCCGCAGCATTGATAGCCTTGATTGCCCCCATGGAATTCCGTTCTATGCACGGTACCTGTACCAGCCCCCCTATAGGATCACACGTAAGCCCTAAATGATGCTCCATGGCAATTTCAGCGGCAACCAAAACTTGTTCGGGAGTGCCCCCCAATAGTTCGGTCAGAGCACCGGCCGCCATGGCCGAGGATACCCCAATTTCAGCTTGGCACCCTCCCATGGCCGCTGATATGGTTGCACCTTTTTTAAATATACTGCCAATCTCACCTGCCACCAACAAAAACTTTTTAATGTGCTCAAAATTCGCCGAATGGTTTTCAATGACCATGTAGTACATCAAAACCGAGGGTATGACCCCCGCGCTTCCATTGGTGGGTGCGGTAACCACTCGGCCCAACGATGCATTGACTTCGTTCACGCTCAGGGCAAAGCAGCTTACCCATTTCAAAATCTGCCTAAATTTAACCTCCGTGTTACGGATCACCTCCAACCATTCTTGAGGACTGGAGTAGGGGAGCTCCCCCTTCAATTTTTGATGCATTTCAAAAGCCCTTCGCCGTACATTGAGGCCTCCAGGGAGCGTGCCTTGGGTGTGGCATCCCAAATACATGCATTCCAGCATGGTGTCCCAAATACGCTGCAATTCAGTATCTATTTCCTCAGATGGCCTTAGCGAAAGCTCATTTTCTAGCACAACTTCGGAGATGGATGCTTTTTTTGAAGCGCAATAGGACAAGAGTTCATCTCCCGTTTTAATAGGACAGGGAAATGCTTTGAAAGTTGCTTTATTTTCTTTAGAATGTCCAAGATCCTCTTTGACCACAAAACCGCCTCCTATGGAATAATAGGTTTCTGAATGACTTTGCCCATCGAGGAGCTTTGCTTCAAATCGCATCCCGTTGGCATGAAAAGGAAGAAATTCCCTTTTAAAAACAATGTCGTCCGAAAAAGAAAAAGGAATTTGGTGCTGACCTCCCAAATTCAGTTGCCCCGTTTTTTTTACTTCTTCAATTGTTCCATTAATGCTTGCGGTTGGAACAGTTTCTGGGTCGCTGCCCAACAAACCCATAACTACGGCAATGTTAGTGGCATGTCCTTTGCCGGTCAAGGATAATGAACCATAGAGATAGACTTTAATCCCGGAAACGGCATCAAAAATCTGTTGTTCCCTAAGCTCTTGAATCCAGCGTTCCGAAGCCCTCCAGGGCCCAAGTGTATGGGAGCTGGATGGTCCCACACCGATTTTAAGCATGTCAAAAACGCTAATGCATTCCACAGGCAAATTATTTTCCCAAATATAAGAAGAGCGCAAGTACAATTTATAAGGGAAATGATTACTTATTGATGAATTTGGAATTAAGCGAGAAACCCCAAACTCCGAACCCCAAACTCCGAACACCAAGCACCAAACGCTAAACACCAAGCACCCAATGCCCTTTACCGTGAATTTAGTCCCCTTATGTCTGACACCTTGTCATATTCCAACGCATGGCATAATCATTGTCACTTCAAGAGCGAGACAAAAATGAATTTTCAACAGATATAACTTTAAATAAAATGAGCAAAATTATAGGTATAGACTTGGGTACGACCAACTCCTGCGTCTCTGTAATGGAGGGTAATGAGCCCGTGGTAATCCCCAATGCAGAGGGGAAAAGAACTACCCCATCCGTCATTGCATTCGTGGAAGGCGGAGAGATCAAGGTTGGAGACCCGGCCAAGCGTCAGGCGGTTACCAATCCTCATAAAACAATTTACTCTATCAAGCGATTTATGGGAAATAAATTCTCAGAATCCAAAAAAGAGGCTGACAGAGTACCGTATAAAGTACAAAAAGGTGACAATGATACCCCAAGGGTAGATATTGACGGTCGTTTGTACACGCCACAAGAACTTTCAGCAATGATCCTTCAGAAAATGAAGAAAACGGCTGAGGATTATTTGGGACAGGATGTGACCAGGGCGGTGATCACCGTACCAGCATACTTTAATGACTCCCAACGTCAGGCCACCAAAGAAGCTGGAGAAATTGCCGGTTTAACTGTGGAGCGAATCATCAATGAGCCAACTGCAGCTTCCTTGGCATATGGGCTTGATAAAAAAGATACTGACCAAAAGATCGTAGTGTTCGATTTTGGTGGCGGTACGCACGATGTTTCCATCTTGGAATTGGGCGATGGTGTTTTTGAAGTATTGGCTACCGATGGAGATACCCACTTGGGAGGTGATGACGTGGACCAAAAAATCATTGACTGGTTGGCCGAAGAGTTTAAAAATGACGAAGGACTTGATTTACGGGAAGATGCCATGGCGCTACAGCGTTTGCGCGAGGCTGCGGAGAAGGCAAAGATTGAATTGTCGTCTTCTGCCCAAACCGAAATCAACTTGCCTTATGTAACAGCTACAGCATCAGGCCCAAAGCACTTGGTAAGAACGTTGAGTAGAGCCAAGTTTGAGCAATTGATTGGAGATTTGGTGAAGAGAACCATAGAACCATGTGAGGCCGCACTAAAGAGTGCTGGACTTTCCAAAAGCGACATCGATGAAATTATCTTGGTAGGGGGATCTACAAGAATTCCTGCCGTGCAGGAAGCTGTGGAGAAGTTCTTCGGAAAAAAACCTTCCAAAGGGGTTAACCCGGATGAGGTTGTGGCCGTAGGTGCTGCAATCCAAGGAGGTGTGTTGACGGGAGATGTGAAAGATGTACTTCTTTTGGATGTTACCCCACTTTCTTTGGGTATCGAAACCATGGGAAGCGTGTTTACCAAATTGATTGAGGCAAACACCACAATCCCGACCAAAAAATCGCAGGTATTCTCTACAGCAGCTGACAATCAACCTTCGGTTGAGATTCATGTACTGCAAGGAGAGCGCCCCATGGCAGCGGATAATAAAACCATTGGTAGATTCCATTTGGATGGGATTCCACCCGCACCAAGAGGTACACCTCAAATTGAAGTGACTTTTGACATCGATGCGAACGGAATCATCAAGGTTTCCGCAACGGATAAGGCCACAAACAAAACACAAGATATCCGAATTGAAGCTTCTTCAGGTTTGACCGAGGAGGAAATCGAAAAGATGAAAGCAGAGGCAGAAGCCAATGCGGAAGCGGATAAGGCGGCCAAAGAAAAAGCGGATAAGTTGAACGAGGCCGATGGAATGATTTTCCAAACAGAAAAGCAATTGAAGGAGTTTGGGGATAAGCTTTCGGATGACAAGAAAAAGCCAATCGAGGAAGCTTTGGAAGAGCTGAAGAAAGCGTATGAGACCAAAGATGTAGTGGTTATTGAACCCGCTTTGGAGAAAATCAATGAAGCGTGGAAAGTGGCGTCTGAAGAGATGTACAAAGCCCAGGCCGAAGCTGCCCAAGCCAATGGTGCTGCAGATGCTGCAGCTGGTGATGCTGGAGCAAGTGATTCAGCAGAAGGAGATAACGTTGAAGACGTAGACTTCGAAGAAGTCAAATAAGAGACATTATGTCCAAAATATAAAAGCCCGCTAAAAGCGGGCTTTTTTTTGTTTGCAAGGGTATCAAGCTAAGCTGCATTCAGTTGTCGGACTTCCATCTCTTGCAGTTTCTTCAAAGCTTCAGATTTGGAGTTCACATTGAGTTTTACATAGATGTTCTGAATGTGAAAGTTCACGGCACTGGGAGTTACACAAAGCCTGTCGGCAATCATTTTATAAGTATACCCATGGGTGAGCAATTCAATAATTTGATTTTCCTTTTTTGAAAAGCTTTCGAACGTTTTGACCTGGAAGGAATGGATGATTTTCTTCGCCACCTCGTGTTCCAAGGCCACTCCATGTTGGTGCAGTTCCGCAATCGCATTGAGCAATCGATTTTTGGCCAGAGGCTTGGTTAAAAAACCATCCGACCCCTTTCTAAATGCTTCTTTTATAATTTCGAAGTCGCATTTCCCACTTATCATCAAGACCTTGGAGGAGGTATTTTGTTTCTTGAAATATGGAATACCATCAATTCCGGAAATTCCGGTCAAATTAACTTCGGAGACCACAATGTCCGGCCTTGTTCTAACAGCATTTGGAATAAATTGATTTACGGAAGTGTAAATCGCTACCAGTTCATACAATAGCGAATCGGTAAAATACTGTTGGTAGAGGGGGTGTAGTTTTTCGTCATTATCAATAATTACAATTTTTAATGTTTCAGTTTTCATGGGTACTAGATTTGATTATCTGATTTTGTCATATGCATCATCGTTTACCTTAAATTCAGGTAAAACACGTCCTGTCCGCACATCCAGCCAGAAAGAACATGGTAAACCAGAGTGTTCCTGATGTAAAACAGAACCTAATAGGCTTTACCAATGTCCAAGAATGGACATGCTGATAACAATCCCAAGGGGATTAAATCAATAGTAGTCTAGAAAAAATAAAGGATGCTAGAAAAGTGCCTTTGCTTGGTCTGGGGGATTTGTTCTGGCACTAAGATTAGTAGCTTTTTTCATGAGTATAAGATTTGGGTTAATATGTTATTTCAAAAATTAAATTAAGTTTTTTATTCCTTCAAAAGAACATTTTGTAGTTTTTTTCGTTCAAATGCACTTTTCGTTTAACTCGAATTTCATGAGGTATAAGCACATTCAGAACTGCATAAAACAAAATAGGATGCCCTTTTCGAGCATCCTATTCTTACTAAATTGGTCCGGATGAAATAACACAACCCGCTTCTATGATAATTTTTGGTTCCCCCTGTTTAATTTACCATAGTTCAATAATGTTCTATAATTGACAAAATCAGATAATCTTCAGGTAGTGGACCAACTTTATGGCGCACTGTTAATCTTCAAAGGAAGTTCCAGTGTACGTATTTGCCGAGTCCGCATTTAATGCAGCGTTAAGATTGTTATCATTATAGGCCACCACGGTATTGTCCATAGTTTGTCTTCTATAGGCAATGGTTACCTGCTCAATAGTGTGGTTTTGGCCCCTATTGGATACTACGTAGCTTTCCCCTTTTTCAACATCCAGTTGTATGGCATAATCATCCCTGCTGCTGTTGATGTGGCTTCCCAAGTTTACCGAAGGAGTCAGTTTGTTATGGGTCACTTGAGTGGCATAGAGGTCCAAGCCTCCAAATCCATCACGTCCTTCAGAAGCAAAGAACAAAAGTGTACCGTTATAAATATTTGGATATAATTCGTCATCTTTGGTATTTACCTTGGGACCAAGGTTTTTGGATACCCCTAGGCTTCCATCAGAGTTGATATCGGCCACATAAATGTCATATTTCCCATAGCTTCCCCTCATATTGGATGCAAAGAATAGACGTTTACCGTCGTCAGAAACTGTGGGATGTTTGGCAGAGGCATATTTAGGGCATACAGCTATTTTGGTAATGTTGCTCCATTTACCATTGATTTTTTCAGCGCGATAAATCTCATGGATAAGTTCCTTTTTGGAAAACATTCCGTACAATGGCTTTTGTTCACTGGTTTTACTGAAGTATGCGGTTGTACCATCTTGGGTTACCGACATGGAAGGAATATAACCTTCCAATGTGGATACGTGGCCATTGCTATTGCCTTTGGAGGCTTCGATAATCCCCATGCTATTTTCAAATTTCATGGAATTTTGCGCAGTTACCTGCATTAAGCAGAAGATGGCGGTAACAAGAATGGATTGATGGGTTAATGAACGTGTCATGGTGTACAGATTTGGGGGTTAATACATCACAAATTTGGAGAAAGATTTTTAAGAATCACCTATTAATTTTTCATAGTTTTTGAATTATATCGATTAAAAACTGTATTTCATCGAATATTTTTTAATTCATTAACATAGGAGCATCCTTGAAAAGGTCAGTTGGCGATGTTTTGTGCATTTTAACCGATTGATTGCGCGAGCCTAATCGTGTGTCTTGGAGGAACTTGACACCAATTTATTGATTTCGCGAAGTTCTTCTTCTGTTAAATGGCGCCATTTTCCTACCGGAACATCCAAGTTCACATTCATGATTCTAACCCGTTTCAATTTTTTGACCCTGTAATCCAAATACTCGCACATTCTGCGTATCTGTCGGTTAAGACCTTGGGTAAGAATTATTTTAAACTGGTGTGACCCCAATTTTTCCACTTCACATTTTCGGGTCATGGTTCCCAATATGGGAATACCATTGCGCATGCGGCGAATAAAGTCTGAAGTAATGGGTTTATTGACGGTGACAATATATTCCTTTTCATGATTGTTTCTAGCCCTTAAAACTTTATTTACGATGTCCCCGTCATTGGTCATGAATATGAGCCCTTCACTGGGTTTGTCCAAACGGCCAATAGGGAAAATGCGTTTGGGATAGTTGATAAAGTCAATGATATTGTCTTTTTCAACCCTTGTATCCGTAGTACAGACAATGCCCACGGGTTTGTGAAAGGCAAGGTACACAGGTTTATCCCTGGGCTCGGAGATCAACTCTCCATCCACCCGAACTTCATCCGCAGGTTTGATTTTTGTGCCCATTTCCGGGATTTTTCCATTGATGGTCACCCTACCTTGGTCAATTAACTTATCCGCTGCCCGACGGGAACAGTACCCAACCTCACTCAAGTATTTATTGATTCTTGTCTCTTTCATACATTTTCAATTTCCCTTCAAGAAACTTTGTAGATTATCGGATTAAATGCCTTGGAGGCCACTATGACGGCATCTCCAATGTCAAGATTTTTTACTTCGGATTCCTGGGCTATGATTTTGACCACTTCATTTTGGATTAAAACGGTAACAATATAAACCACTTCATTTTTCTCGATGCGGAGTACTTCCCCTTTGAATTTGAATTTACCACTTAGGTTTTGGTTTATAAAGATTTCAGATGGACTCCCTTGGCGAATCACCTTTCCTTCCTCCAAGACCACAACCCAATCCGATAATCGATGGATTTCCCCAATGTCGTGACTGATCAGCAAGGTGGTTAGTTTGTATTTACGGTGCACTTGGAGCAGATAATCCTGCAATTTGAGCCGAATTTTAAGATCGAGGGCCGAAAGCGGCTCATCCAACAAAAGTAATTTGGGTTGTTGAACCAAGGCTCTGGCCAAAGCTACTCGCTGTTGCTGCCCTCCTGATAAGGTATCTGGCTTTCTATCTTGAATGTTTCCAAGTTCCATGATTTGGATTAGTTCTTGGACAATTCCAGAATCCTTATCCTTGGGTTGAGCGAATTCCAGGTTCTGCAGCACACTCATATTTGGAAACAGGGCATAGTCCTGAAACACATACCCGATTTCTCGCTGTTGCGGTTTTAGACGAATTTTCTTTGATGTATCCAACCAAACACTGTTGTCCACCTCAATTTTACCAGTTTCTGGCTGCATTAAACCAGAAAGGATTTTCAAGGTGGTCGTTTTGCCTGCTCCAGAAGGGCCATAAAGGGTAATCAATTGACCCAGTGGGACCTGTAAATCCAGGTCTAGGAGCATAGGGCCTTCAGGTCCATCCAATTGTTTTTGTATTTGGATGTTTATCATTTCCAAAACTTTTTAAGATGTCCACCATTGATCAAATACACCGTTAGCAGTATACCAAAGGTGATGACAAACAAGATCAAGGAATAAAAATTGGCACTGGCGTAGTTCAAGGCCTCAACCTCATCATAAATGGCAATGGATGCTACCTTGGTCTTTCCGGGAATGTTGCCCCCAATCATCAAGACCACCCCAAATTCGCCAACGGTATGTGCAAAAGAAAGAACTATACCGGTTAGGAGTGAAGGTTTGATATTGGGCAAAAGCACCTTCAGCAAGGTTCGAAACTTGGATTTGCCCATGAGGTAGGACGCCTCCCGAAGGGAGTCTGGAATTCCAGAAAACCCGGATTGAATGGGATGCACCATAAAAGGCAAACTATACAGTAAAGATGCTACTACCAGCCCGGGAAATGAAAACACCAATTGAATTCCCAAGGCTTCATTGAGCCAGCCTCCAAAAATGGTATTGGGGCTAAACGCAATCAAGAAGTAAAATCCCAAAACTGTGGGTGGAAGAACCAATGGCATGCTCACCAAGGTTTGAACAATGGGTTTGATTCGGGCTTTGGAATACGCCAGCCAATAGGAGAGGGGTATGGAAACCAACAACAAGGCCAGCGTGGTGACAAGGGCCAGTTTAAAAGTCAATATCAGTGGTTCCCAACTCATAGTTTGGCCAACATTATTTCATTTAGTTTGATCAATGCCGTGGCTGGAGCGTTGTTCGTCAGTTTCAGCTGATCCATTGCGTTGGAACTGATAATGGAGGTGACTTCGCCCATAGGGGTTTCCAAAACCACCTTGCCCAGCAAAGCTCCCTTATCTATGCTTTTGATGGTTCCAGGTATTCGGTTCTGCAAACTGATATGAAATGATTCACCCACCCCAATGACAACCTCAGTTTCCTTGAACAAAACATTGATTGCTTCGCCTTTTTTAAGGTAATCCGCGGATTCTGGTGTTTCCACGACAATGGCTTTGATAAGGGTCTTCGAATGTACCTCAACCGTTACAAGAGACAGATGTCCGCTAACCTCAATATCCACAATGGTCCCTGGTGAACTATTCATATATCGAATATCCGTATTTCTTCAAAATTTCTTGGGCTTTCTTGGTAAAAATAAATTCCAAAAACGAGAGGGAAGCCTGGTCTTGACCTGTTTGATTCTCCAGCATCACAATACCCTGTTGAATAGGCGCGTAGCCATCCGTGTCCAATTCTATCCAATGGCCCTGCTGTGATAAAGGCGTGCCAATTAAAGTAGATTTGGCCGTAAATCCCATTTGGGCAGCCCCAGTGGTCATAAACTGATTGGTCTGTGAAATGTTCTCACCATATACTAGCTTGTCCTTGACTGAATCCATCAACCCATGTTGCTCCAATATTTCTATGGCTGCCCTACCATACGGAGCTGTTTTGGGATTTGCCAAAGCTATATGAACAATACTGTCGCTTTTGAGAAATTCCAACTTAGGGATAAGTTCTTTGTTGGTAGTAAACAAAACCAGCTTCCCGAGCGCATAGATTTTTGGCACCCCCTTGGCATGTCCATTTTGATAAAGCATTTGGGGATATTTCATATCCGCGGATAGAAAAACATCAAAAGGTGCTCCTTCCATGATTTGGGCGGTTAGCTTTCCTGAAGAACCTACCACCAAATCACAGTCTGTTCCTGTTTGCTCCGTATATCTTGCGGCGATTTCCTGAATGGAATACTGCATGTTGGATGAAACCGCGATAGTCAGTTTTTTAGGCTGGTTGCTAGAATTGCACCCTAATCCCAGGACAAAGAGAAAAGCCAGAACTATTAAAAGATAAACTTTGTTCATATTCCATCTAAAGGTACTATAGCCTGAACAATGAATCTCTTAATCGGCTACAAAAATGAAAAGTCAAGTGTCTAAGGGTAGCGAAAGTGTCCTATAATCTTGAAATCGAACAGGCAATCTTCCAAAACCTGTCCGCGCCCAATATTATGAACGATAAGATACCGACGTCCGTCACGCGATTTTTTATGGGATACAATTCCGATATGGGTAGTTCCCCCGCCCAGATTCCAGCATACCACATCGCCCGGTAAATAGTCAACAGCTTGATTGGAAATAGGTAGGGAGGCTCCTTGACGTTTAAAATAGGTCATCAGATTTGGAACCCTCCGATGATCAATGTTGGTGTCTGTGGATTGCAATCCCCAAATTTTGGGATACTCCTGAAAATGCCCTTTCATATCCCGATGCACCCTTTCTTGTAGGTCGATGCCAATTTTGCGATAGGCCCTAACAATAACATCTGTGCAAACCCCCTTATCACTCGGCACATCGCCATTTGGATAAGCTATGGAAAAATAACTGGGGTCATAGGTAACCTGCTGTTTGGTGAGTTCCAAAGCTGCATCAGCCAATTCTGAGGTCTGCGTATCTGCTTGGGAAAAAGAAAATTGACAAACAAAAAGTAGAATGAGAAACTTTAAAACCTTCATTGAGTGCTATTCGTTCAAAGAAACCTTACTAAAGGCAGAAGGGATATGAAAATCAGCCTTAGGGGAGTTGGGGATGGTTTTGGTATACCAATTCACTTTTCTGCCTCCATGAAAATCCGCTCGGAAAACACCCAAATAGCATTCATTTTGGATGCCAAAGGATTCGAGCTCTTTTCTTGAAATACTACCTTCCACAATATAGCCCCCTTCAATATTTTTAGTGGCCAGGGTAAGGGTTTTAAAGTCCCAATCATGATCAATATTTCTTGGAAAACTTGCCTTAAAATCAAGTACTTCACCCTTTGGGGTCATTTCGGCTCCATAGTATTCTGTCAACTCTTTATCCGAAGAGAAAAACAATTCCACCCTATCGGCCCAAAGTAAAGAACGCTCATTTACATAAGTGGTTTTGGTAGGGGTGGCATCCATGGTCTTGAAGTAAAAATAGAAGTGCTCAGGAGTGACCATATAATCAAAATGGGTTCGATCTTTGGCCTTAAGCTTCCATGGATCTGTCAGCCCAAACAGGTAATGGTGTTTATCCCAATCGCCCAATTCCGCATCCACCAAAATCTCAGCGTCACCTGAGATTGACTGAATAAAAGACACTTCTTCCTCTTTGTAGGGCGAACCATCTTCCCGTAAAACATCATGAAACCAAAGTTCTGGTTCCGCAGTATATTCCTTTTGCCAGGAATCCCAAGGATAAATGGTTTGGGATTTTCCTGAAACAAAACCCCAGCTGTAGGAGGCTACCTTATGTTTTTTGAATATGGGGAGTATGTCTTGAAACGTAGACTGAACAGAGCGGGCCATATACTCGGTACAAAAAAGGGGCCGATTGGCGATGGACAGGCGTTCCACCATTTGGGCCGTGGCTTCAGCGTTGGCATAACAATGAAAATTGATGACATCGGAGTTTTCAAAGGCAAATTTGTCAATATCACTCATCTCATCCAATTCTTTATTGACCGAGGTCCAAACATCAATGCTAAGGGGTTGGGAGGGATTTACTTCCCGGGCCCATTTATAGACTTTTTTCAATAGTCTTAGCGAATGGATTTCTTTGTTCTTGGGTTCCAATTCCCCATAACTATTGCTATTGGGGTTGCCTGGTTCGTTGTATAAATCCCATATCAGCACACGCGGGTCATCCTTAAAATGACTAAGCACACCCTTTACATAGTGTTCCAATTTTTTATACTGAGTTGAATCTACCAAAACCTCATGTCCGGGGCTTTGCACCCATCCAGAATTATGCACATGGGGGTTGGGTTCGTGCTGTTTGCCCAATTTTGGATTCGGGTCCCAAACATCATCCAACAAAACAAACATGGTTTTAATTTTATGCTTGTCTGCAATCTCCAAGTACTTTTCTACGCGCTTTATAAAACCTGCTTCATCCTGTTCCCATAACAAGTCGTGCAAAAACACGCGCATGGTATTGAATCCCAAATCCTGGGCCCAGGAAAGTTCTTGATCAATTTTCAAAGTGTCAAAAGTATCATCCTGCCACATTTCCAATTGATTGATGGCAGAAGACGGGACAAAGTTTGCACCGATCAACCAGCTTTGTTCCTTGTACCACTCATTGATTCGTTCTTCGCTCCATCGCTCGATACTGATATGGTTTGGAGTGTCGGGACGTTTTTCTTTATTCAGACAAGAATTGCACAAACCTAGAATAGCAATCGCTAAAAAAATGGGTGAAAGATATTGGTTCACAATGATTGTATTGGAAGCCCAGTTTGGGATTGGGTTATTAAGTATTGCTTTAAAGGTAGCATTTTATTGGGGTTTTGGAGCTTAACAAGGGAGTCTCAAGCGGATTTATGTCGTCAAAGCTCTAATTCATTTCAGCCCATTTTAGCCAATTGTTTTAAAATCCCTTTATTTTTATGGGATAATCAAAAACCCTTGACCTAATGAAAAATTCACTGTGCTTCCTCCTTTGCTTTTTCCTCCTTATCCAATATTCAATTGCCCAAGACCGAATTACTGGGGAACCCTTTGCCACCCGTTCCGTGGTGTTGGGTCAAAACGGAATGGTGGCCACAAGTCATCCCTTGGCTACCCAAATAGGACTTGACATCCTTAAGGGTGGTGGTAACGCCATTGATGCTGCCATCGCTGCAAATGCTGCCCTTGGATTGATGGAACCCACTGGATGTGGTATAGGAGGGGATTTGTTTGCCATTGTTTGGGACGGAAAAACCAAAAAGCTTTATGGTTTGAATGCAAGTGGTCGTTCACCGCAAAAACTCACCTTGGAATATTTTGAAAAACAGGGTATGGATAAAATCCCATCGCACGGACCGCTTCCTGTTAGTGTACCTGGAGCAGTGGACGGTTGGTTTGAATTGCACCAGAAATTTGGGTCAAAACCCATGACTGAAATTCTCGCACCAGCTATTGATTATGCAGAAAAAGGTTTTCCATTAACAGAGCTCATTGCGTGGTATATGCATCGCACCATTCCCTTTTTTGAATCGAAAGGGTTTCCGAATATTGAGGATACCTATAAATCCCAAAACGGTGGAAAATTACCGAACGAAGGGGAAATCTATAAAAATCCTTATTTGGCCGATACCTATCGAAAAATTGCTGAGGGAGGTAGGGATGCCTATTACAAAAGGGATATTGCCAAAACCATAGGAAAGTTCATTAAAGACCAAGGAGGCTTTCTTTCAGCCAAAGATTTGGCAGCGCACAAGTCAGAATGGGTAGAACCGGTATCCATTAATTACAGGGGGTACGATGTCTGGGAACTTCCACCGAATGGCCAGGGAATTGCAGCACTTCAAATGCTACAAATATTAAAGGGTTATGACTTTTCCAATATCGAATTTGGAAGTACGGAACACCTCCATCTCTTTACAGAAGCCAAAAAACTGGCCTTTGAGGACCGTGCGAAGTATTATGCCGACATGGATTTTTTTGATGTTCCTGTTGAGGAACTGCTCTCGGATGATTACGCTGAAGACAGAAGAAATCAGATTGGGAATAGAGCTGGAACGTATTCCGCTGGAGAAATCTCCGCAGGTGAGACCATTTATATGACTGTTGCGGACGATGAAGGCACCATGATTTCATTGATTCAAAGCAATTACCGTGGGATGGGTTCTGGAATGGCACCGCCCAAATTGGGCTTTATGCTCCAAGATCGGGGCGAGTTGTTCAGCTTAAAACGGGGTCAGGCAAATACGTATGAGCCAGGAAAAAGACCCTTTCATACCATAATCCCGGCCTTTGTGACCAGAGATGGTAAACCCTATCTTAGTTTTGGTGTAATGGGAGGAGATTTTCAACCCATGGGCCATACACAAATTGTTATGAACCTGATTGATTTTGGAATGAACATCCAAGAGGCTGGTGATGCCCCAAGATGGGACCATACAGGTGGAGCAAGCCCTATGGGAGCGACCACCGAGAACACAGGGATGATACGAACAGAATCCGGGATACCCTATTCCACCATTCGAGGTTTAATGGATAAAGGCCACCGTGTTGGTACTGCTCGAGGCATCTATGGAGGCTACCAGGCCATTTTATGGGATGACGAAAACAAAGTTTATCATGGAGCTTCTGAAAGCCGTAAAGATGGGCAGGCAGCTGGGTATTAAGCTTTAATTATTCCATGTGAGCAGGTTGTAAATCTTCCTTCTCTTCGATCATTTTACATAAAATCAGCCAACAAGCGGAGGTTTATCCAAGATAAAAGGCTGATGGTAATGTCGTCTTCCCGTTGCTTTGTACAGCGCATTTGCCAAAGCTCCCATTATAGGAGGGAAGGGAGGTTCGCCCATGCCTGTTGGATCCAAGCCATTATCCACAAAATGTGTTTCAATTGCTTTGGGAGCCTCTTTATGACGAATCAATCGGTATTTGTCAAAATTGGTCTGTTCAGGTGATCCATCCTTAAACGTTAGGCCGCTGTACATAGCATGGCCAATTCCATCCACAACTCCACCTTCCGCCATGTTCGATGCCGCATCGGGGTTAATTACAATTCCACAATCTATGGCAGAGGTAACCTTTTGAATGGTTGGTTCCCCATTTTCCATTACCATATCCAACACTTGGGCCACATAACTGTTATGACAGAAATAGGCAGACACTCCTCGATGGATTCCAGGTTCGTCTTGCCCCCAATTTGTTTTTTCACGCACCAGTTCAAGAACTCCGGCATATCTGGAGGCATCATAATCATTGGTTTCTGGATCTCCTACGGGATTTTCCTCTGCTTTTTTCAGCAGTTCCAATCTAAAATCGATAGGGTCTTTGCCCATTTCTTCCGCTACTTCATCCAAAAACGATTGTTCCGCCCCGGCAATAAAATTGGAGCGGGGTGCGCGGAAAGCTCCGGTTGTAATATTGGAGTCAATGGTGTAATCTTCGGCTAAATAATTGTCTATAGCACCCGCGGGAAAGCGATTGGCAAATAATGGACTTTCAGGTACTCCTCCCGCCTTTACATGAAAGGCGACCAAATTATTGTCCTCGTCCAATGCCGCACGATAGGTGGCATAGTATGAAGGTCGGTACACGCCTTGGGACATATCGTCCTCCCGGCTATAAACAAGTTTGACGGGAGCTTTAATCTGCTGGGAGATAATGGCAGCTTCTACCATAAAATGTCCGTACAGCCTACGACCAAAGCCTCCACCTTGTCGGGTCATTTGAATGTCCACCTGTTCCAAGGACAGTCCTAGACGTTCGGCAATGGCTGGTTCCATCCACTCAGGGGTTTGGGTTGGCCCCAACAATTCTGCATGATCTTCGGTAACATGGGCAAAGAAGTTCATGGGTTCCATTGTGTTGTGTGCCAAAAATGGACAACTATAGCTACGTTCAATAACCCTGGCAGCATTAGTAAAGGCAGCTTCTGGATTGCCATCCCTGCGAGCCACCCTTCCCTTGCGTGTGCTAAATTCCCTTAACTTGCTATTATGGGTATCTGAATTTTCGATACCTGCAGGATGACGCACCGTAATTTTTCTTCCTATTACAGTCATATCCTCAGTAGAATCCGGAGCTGGTTCCCATTCTATTTTTAGAGCTTTTTTGGCTTGCATTACCTGCCAGGTGGTTTCACCCACAACTGCTACCAATTCGTTAAAAGCTGTATGGTGAAAAGCCGATTTCTTGAAATCGCCATCATATAGTTTTATGGAAAATACATCTCGGATACCGGACATTTGCTTGGCTTCCTGGGCATCAAAGGACCTTAGTTTCAATCCAAAAGCAGGTGGATGCGCCAAAGTAGCTATCAGCATACCTTCTCGTTGGACGTCGATACCGAACAAGGGTTTTCCTGTAACAATTTTCTTTCCGTCTACATTTTTCCTGGAAGTACCAATGATAGAAAAATCAGCTTGCTCTTTTAGTTGCACTTCTTCGGGTATCTCCAGTTGAGATGCTGTCGAAGCCATTTCGCCGTAACCAGCTGAATTTCCGCTGGCTTCATGACTGAGCACCCCGGCGATGGCGGTAATTTCGCCAACAGGAACCTGCCAAGCAGTCGCCGCCGCTTCCTTCAACATTTGACGTGCGGTTGCTCCAGCCATCCGTAAGCTTTCCCAAGAATTCATGATGGATCGGCTTCCTCCGGCAACTTGCCAGCTATACAGATTTGTGTTAAGGGGAGCTTGTTCCACTACTACATCCTTCCAATCTACTTCCAATTCATCTGCCAAGATCATGGGCATGGATGTTCTAACATTTTGGCCGATCTCGGGATTGGGCGACATAATGGTTACCACACCGTTGTCTCCGATTTTCAAATAGCCATTGATCTCATACCATTCCTTGGGCATCTCCATTTCTATTGCCACTGCCTCTGCGACTTTTGGTTTGCAGGAATTCAACAGGTTGAAACCAAGCACAAGTCCGCCCCCTGCCAAACTGGTGTTTTTGATAAACGCCCTTCTTCCTATCTGTGTTTTTACAAGTGTCATTTTCGTTGTTTTAGGGTTGGATCAAGATTCGTTGGCAGCTAGTTTTACTGCTTTTTTGATTCGGGTATAGGTGCCACAACGGCAGATGTTACCGTGCATTGCTTCTTCGATTTCAGCATCCGAAGGGTTTGGATTCTTTTTCAACAAGGCCGAAGCACTCATGATTTGACCAGCCTGGCAGTATCCGCATTGGGGCACATCTATTTCCAACCATGCTTGTTGAACTGGATGGTTGCCATGCTCCGAAAGGCCTTCGATAGTCGTAATTTCCTGTTCGCCTACTGCGGAAACAGGCAACTGGCATGAACGCACGGCATTGTCGTTCAAATGAACTGTACAGGCACCACATTGTGCGATACCGCAGCCGAATTTTGTTCCAACCAGTTTTAAGTTGTCTCTTAGAACCCAAAGCATGGGAGTTGATGGGTCAGCCTCCACTTCTTGGGTCATTCCATTGATTTTTAGGGTATATGTTGCCATGATGTCTTTGATTGTCTTGAAGTTACGAAATATTTGCCCAGTAAATATTTAGAAACATTCTGAATTGAAAAGGGATTGGTAATAACCTTCAATGGTTCAGGATATAGCAGTGTGCATGGCAGTTTGTGATTGATGTCGCCATAGGAACATTCACATTTGGTATGCGCTAATTTTTTTGGCTTGAATTGACGGCAGGTAATAATAAAACCTGTAGATCAATAATTTAAAGGTTTTATTGGTATGACATATATGATATCAGCGGAGGGAGAGGGATTCTTTCCAAGACAAACATCCCAAAATGGAATCCAATACAAAGAAAAGCTCCTAACAGAGCCATTTTTATTTCCTATCGCTAATTGAAACCAATTTCGTTTGCTCTAAAAAATAAAAAAAGCTTCACCATGGTGAAGCTTTTTTTTTTGCGGAGGAAGAGGGATTCGAACCCCCGGAGGTGTGACCCTCAACAGTTTTCAAGACTGCCGCATTCGACCACTCTGCCATTCCTCCAATATTTGCGGGCTTGCCCGCTCTTTGTGAGCCTCTACCATCGTAAAGGCGGGTGCAAATATAGTAAGCTTTTTTATTTCAGTAAAAACCTGAACACTTTATTTTATTTCAGATTTCCATTTCATTTATACCACTTACATTTGCCCTCATGGATCAGTGGTACCATTATTTGCTTTTGGTTGTGGTTGGTTTTGCCGTGGGCTTTATCAATACCATTGCGGGAGGTGGCTCTTTACTGTCACTCCCTACCTTAATTTTTTTGGGACTTCCCCCCGCTGTGGCCAATGGAACCAATAGAGTGGCCATAGTGATACAAACGGCCATAGCCACCGCTGGATTCAAAAGTAAAGGCGTCTCGACCTATCCCTTCAATATTTATCTTGGAATTTCTGCTTTTTTAGGTGCCATTCTCGGGGCGAGGATTGCTGTGGATGTGGATGGGGAGACGTTCAATAAGATTTTGGCCATGGTGATGCTGGCCGTGGTATTGATTATCATTTTCAAGCCTAAATTGAAATTGGAGGAAATGCAGGAACGGCTCACCGGAAAATACCTCTGGCTGAGCATTGTGGTCTTCTTCTTTTTTGGAATTTATGGTGGTTTTATAAACGCTGGCCTGGGTTTCCTCATGATTTTGTTCATGCATTTTGTCAACCGTATGAACCTGGTTAGAGTCAATGCCACTAAAGTTGTAGTGGTCTTTGTTTATATGCTGTCCGCCTTGGCAGTTTTTGCATTCAATGATAAAGTGGACTGGAAAGTTGGACTTATCTTGGCTATCGGGAATGGAACAGGTGGGTGGATTTCTAGCCGTTTTTCTGTCAAAAAAGGAGATGGGTTTATCAAGACTTTTTTGGTGGTAATGGTCATTATTATGGCCATAAAACTGTGGTTTTTTGGATAGTCGAGAATTAGCAATGAACAATTAGCAATTAACAATCAGCAGTTAGTAATGAGTAATGAGTATCAGCGCATACTTACGGATTTTAGAGAGAGTCGAAATTGAGATTTTGTAGTTTCAATAACCAATAACCAATAACCAATAACCAATAACCAATAACACATTAACCATTAACAAAAAACAATATGCCTGGATTTGAACTTTTTGGAGATAAGGAACGAGCACAAGTACAGGAGGTCCTGGATTCCGGGGTTCTGATGCGCTATGGCTTTGACGGCATGCGTAATAATCATTGGAAAGCCAACGAGTTGGAAGCTGCCTTGGCGCAAAAAATGCAATCAAATCATGTGCATTTGGTGAGTAGTGGCACGGCTGCCCTGACTGTGGCTTTGGCAAGCGCGGGTATTGGGGCGGGAGATGAGGTCATCATGCCCACCTTCACTTTTGTGGCCAGTTTTGAATCGATTCTGGCATTGGGAGCAATCCCTATTTTGGTTGATGTGGATGATACCTTGACCCTGAACCCGAAAGCTGTTGAGAAAGCCATTACCCCAAGAACCAAGGTGGTTATGCCGGTGCATATGTGTGGTTCTATGGCCAATCTGGAAGCCTTGCAAACTATCTGCCATCAGCATGGGCTATTGTTGTTGGAAGACGCCTGCCAGGCCATAGGGGCTACCTACCATGGAAAGCCATTGGGAAGCATTGGGGATTTGGGCTGCTTTTCTTTTGATTATGTAAAGACCATCACCTGCGGTGAGGGAGGAGCTATTCTTACCAACCATGAAACATATTATCAGAATGCCCATAAATACTCGGATCACGGACATGACCATATAGGAAACGATAGGGGAGCAGAGTCGCATCCATTTTTGGGCTATAATTATCGCATTTCTGAAATGAATGCCGCAGTGGGATTGGCCCAACTATCCCGTTTGGATGAATTTATCACCATTCAAAAGAAAAACTACGGCATAGTACGGGAAGCTTTAAGCCATATTGATGGGGTTCAATTCCGGACAGTACCCGAGGGGGGTGAGGAGAACTATTCCTTCCTTAGTTTTTTTCTTCCTTCGGAAGCATTGGCGCAGCAAGCCCAAAAAGCTTTGGGAGAGGCAGGCGTGGATGGTTGTTTTTATTGGTACAACAACAATTGGCATTACTACCGCAAATGGGAACATTTGACCCAAAAGAAATCATTGGGAAAATTGCCTAAAGATGTTCTGGAAGCACTTCCCGATTATGAAAAGACAGATTTCTCCGCATCTGACCATTGGGTGGGCCGCAACATTTCCTGTTTGATCAAATTAGGTTGGACCGAGGACGATGTCAAGCAAAGAGCTGAAACCATGGCCGATGTACTGCGGAAAATTCTTTAAGAAATACCGTTCTTTCACTTTAAAAGTGTAATTCTCCCTCGGATTGCAATTTTTTGGTAATATTTTCTAAAGTCTAAAGTCTAAAGTCTAAAGTCTAAAGTCTAAAGTCTAAAGTCTAACAACTAGTAGCCTACATACTCCACAATTTCCAGTCCGTAACCTACCATTCCAACACGTCTGGTCTGGGCAGAGTTGGTCAACAATCGAAGTTTGGAAATATTCAAGTCATGTAAAATTTGTGCCCCAATACCGAAGTCCTTGGTGTCCATGTCTATTTTTGGAGCCTTATAAATGCCCTCTGCCTGCAGCTTTTTTAGTTCTGCCAAACGCCCCAGCAGATTCATGTATTGGTTACCTTGGTTGATAAAGATCATGGCTCCTTTTCCTTCAGCATTTAAGGCGTCAAACATGCGTTGCAACCGCTCATCTGGGTTGTTGGTAAGGGTGCCCAACATATCATTGTTCACCAAAGTGGAATTGATTCTTGTCAACACAGACTCCCCAGTTTTCCAATGTCCTTTGGTCAGTGCAATATGCACTTGATCATTGGTGGTCTGTTTATAGGCACGCAAGCGGAAGTCCCCAAATCGGGTTTTGATATCGAAGGCTTCTTTGCGCTCAATCAAGCTATCATGTTCCATGCGGTAGGCAATCAAGTCCTCAATGGAAACAATTTTAAGATCAAACTTTTTGGCCACCTTCCGCAGTTCTGGCAATCTTGCCATGCTGCCATCCTCGTTCATGATTTCCACAATAACCCCAGCGGGTTTCAGGTCGGCCAAACGGGCAAAATCTATGGCAGCTTCGGTATGTCCCGTTCTTCGGAGAACCCCACCTTCTTTGGCAATTAAAGGGAATATGTGCCCAGGTCTTGCCAAATCATGCGGTTTGGTACCTTGCTCCGTAAGCGCTATGATGGTTTTGGCTCTATCCCCCGCGGAAATACCCGTAGTCACCCCATTTCCACGCAAATCCACGGATACGGTAAAAGCCGTTTCCAAAGGATCGGAATTATGGGTAACCATTTTATGCAAGCCTAGATCTTCGCAACGTCCTTCTGTCAATGGCACACAGATAAGCCCCCGGCCATGGGTGGCCATAAAATTCACCGTTTCTGGTGTAATGAGTTCGGCAGCGGCCAAGAAATCACCTTCATTCTCGCGATTTTCATCATCTACCACAATGATAACCTTGCCTTGTCGGATGTCCTCAATGGCTTCTTCTATGGCATTCAATCGGATATTTTCCTTATCACTCATTCAGTGTCCTCTTTTTCTTTCTTCTTGAACAGGTTCTTAATTCCATCCATAATATGCCCAAACCCAATCAATCCTCTATCTGCGGTGGCCCGTCGGGTCAAGGAAATTCCCATGGGGAGCATGATCAGGGTAGACAACCAGGCGCCCAAAATAGGGTGAATATTGTTCTCCTTGGAGTAGTTTCCTGCAAACACACCAATAAAATAATAGGCCAAAAACAGGATAATGGCAATCACCATGGGCAATCCCAAACCACCCTTGCGAATAATAGCACCCAAGGGAGCTCCTACAAAAAACAGGATAATACAGGAGAATGCCAGGGCATATTTTTTATGCAGGGACAGAATATGGCTGTTGTAAAACTTAAACCGTTTTTGCAACTCTTCTTTTTTACCAATAACCGTGGTCAATATACTCTTGGTAGAGGTGCGGGCAGAAGTAACAATTTGCAACTGCTGCCACTCCGGCAGGGTTTTGATAAACTCCTTAACGGTAGAAATGCTATCGTACTGGGCTTTTTTCTTTTCGGTCAGCTCAGTTTTGTCCAGTTTGGCCCTTTGCGCCTTTTGGATGCTGTCTTGCTTGGTGGGAACTGGAAAGGCGCCCATCCGCGTAATGATGTTCTTGGAAAAGGCCTCCACTTTTTCCAAATTGTTCTTCTCCAAGGAATCAATGTCCTTGACCAAGCGGACAACGTTTTTCATTTTATCCGTGGTGATGTTTCCTTCTTCCTCCAAATCCTGGTTGTTGAGTTCAGAAATATCGATGTTGATCGTATAGGTCTCAAACTTTGCTTTAGCAAAAGGATGTTTCCTTTTTTCCTCGCTTCTTTTGGGCTTTAGTTCCTTGTAGTAGTTTCCATCTTTAAGAACCAACTCGATGATATCAGAATCCTCACTACTGATCAGTTCCCCTTCTTTGGCCTTGATGACCGTGGTATTTACGGCCTGTTTGTCCTTGATGTGGATGATTACGTTATCCAGAAAGCGATCTTGCTCTCCATATTTTCTATCCACCTTAATGTTCATGCCTTCCCCAGTACCTTCAAAATCACTGAACACCCCTTCGGTAATGGCCGCAGCTGGCTTAACCTTTGCGATGTTTCGTCTTAAGTTGAACATCTTCTGTTCGGATTTGGGAATAATATTATTGGCAAAGAAAAAGGTGACCACCCCCAAAAAGAGCACAAAAACTATCAAACTGCGCATCCCCCGTTGAAGGGAAATACCCGAGGCCTTCATGGCGGCAAACTCATAGTTTTCCGCAAAGGTTCCAAAAGTGAGAATGGACGACAGCAATACCGTTAGTGGGAGTACCTTGTCCACCAGGGTGGGGATAAAATAAAAAATGAACTTGGCTATGATTACCACGCCAAGTCCTTTTCCCGCCAAATCATCTATAAAAAGCCATATTCCTTGGAAGATGAATATGACAATCAGGATGCAAAAGGAGCTAAAGAAGTTATAGAGAAACCTATATAATATATACCGGTCAAGTATCTTCAATGCCTAATTTCTTATGATATAGTACCCGTCGTCCTCGAATTTTTTCGCGTTAAAGGTAAACAGTGTACTTGACAATGGCTGATTGGTTTTGAAAGAATTAACGGTAATCGTTGTTTTTGTGCTGTTCTTTCCAGTTTGGATAAGCTTGTAGATATGCTTGGTTCCCATGTCCACACCCAAAAGAATGGACGCTATTTCGGTGTTGGAATCGATGGGGGTCAACTTTACATACTGGATTTTTCTTCCGCCCACATTTTGAAGGATATCCCAGGCATAGTTATGTCCAGAGCGGTAGAAGGTCAACATTTTTGATGGGGTAATGTTGTTGTCGTCTTCGGAAATGGCCTCTATGGTCACTTCCTCATTTTCAGGAACAATGGTGTATACCTTGGAACCATCACTCATCACCTGGGCCCCTAAGTAATCCAAAAGATATTTATCACCGCTTAAGGTCACATTTCCACTGGATTCCTGTTTTAGGTTGGCCTCGGAATTTTCAAGACCGTACTTAAAATCTATATAGATGTTATCGTAGCTTTTAGCTTTGCTATAAACCTCTTCCAAAAGCGCTTTGGCCTTGGTTGCATTCTGGGCATGGGCAAAGAAACCCACGGCAAAAAGCCCGATAAAAAGAAATAGTTTTTTGAACATTGTGCTATTTTGTTTCATTTTCTAAAAGTTGATCTAGGGCCAAAATATCTGGAACCAATACTTGTCTTGCTTTACTTCCTTCAAACGGACCTACAATTCCTGCCGCTTCCAATTGATCTATGATTCGTCCTGCCCTGTTATATCCTAATTTTAATTTTCGTTGGATCAATGATGCGGAACCTTGCTGGGCATTTACGATAACCTCTGCCGCTTCCCGGAACATGGCATCCCTGTCCGTTATGTCATAATCAATCCCCGTGCCAGAATCCTCGCCTACATATTCTGGCAGTAAATGGGCATCTGGATAGGCGCGTTGCGACCCAATATATTCTGTGATTTTGGCTACCTCAGGAGTGTCCACAAAAGCACACTGGAGTCTGGTCACATCGTTTCCTTGGGTAAAGAGCATATCCCCACGTCCAATTAACTGATCGGCTCCTTGGGTGTCCAAAATGGTTCTGGAGTCTATTTTGGAAGTCACCCTAAAGGCAATCCGCGCGGGGAAGTTGGCTTTGATGATTCCGGTAATCACATTTACAGAAGGTCTTTGGGTGGCTATGATCAAATGAATTCCAATAGCCCTGGCCAACTGGGCCAAACGCGCAATGGGCGTCTCCACTTCCTTGCCTGCTGTCATAATCAGGTCTGCAAACTCATCGATGATCAAAACAATATAAGGTAAGAACTTATGACCGTCGTTGGGATTTAGCTTGCGGGCCTTGAATTTGACATTATACTCTTTGATGTTCCGCACCATGGCCGTTTTCAACAGCTCGTAGCGGTTGTCCATTTCAATACAAAGGGAATTTAGGGTATTGATAACCTTGGTGTTATCCGTAATAATGGCGTCCTCTGAATCTGGAAGTTTCGCCAGGAAATGTCTTTCAATTTTGTTGTACAGGGTCAGTTCCACTTTCTTGGGATCCACCAATACAAACTTAATTTCCGCAGGATGTTTTTTGTACAAAAGGGAGGTGATCACCGCATTCAACCCCACGGATTTACCTTGTCCGGTGGCACCTGCCATGAGCATATGGGGCATTTTTGCCAAATCCACCACAAAAGTTTCATTGCTGATGGTTTTTCCAAAGGCAATGGGCAATTCCATTTCGGCCTTTTGGAATTTGTTGGAGGCAATTACGGAACGCATGGATACCACGGAAGCATTTTTATTGGGCACCTCAATACCTATGGTTCCTTTTCCGGGAATAGGGGCAATGATTCGAATCCCCAAAGCGGCCAATGAAAGTGCGATATCGTCCTCCAGGTTTTTGATTTTGGAAATTCGGATTCCCGCCTCGGGCACAATTTCATAAAGCGTCACTGTGGGGCCTATAGTGGCCTTGATCTGGGCAATCCCAATCTTATAGTTTTTAAGCGTGCTAACGATTCGGTTCTTATTCTCCTCAAGTTCTTCTTGGTTAATAGTGATTCCTGAAGAAGCTCCATGGGGTTCCAAAAGATCAAGTATGGGGAATTTGTAATTGCCCAGCTCCAGTTTTGGGTCGAACTCTCCAAAGTCCTTCACCAATTTTTCCGCTTTGATATCCTTTTCTTCTTTCTCCTCTTTTACCGTTTCTACCTTTAGGTCGATGTCGGTTTCTTCTTCTTTTGGAAGATTTACATCCAGACCGGCTTCTGGGTTTAGGGGTGGAATATCTTTTTTGTGGGTATAGGTATCTACCAAAACAGGCTCTTCCTCTGTGCTTAACTCGATGCTGTTATCATCGGTATCCAAAACTTTTGGTGCAGAATTTTTCTTTTTAAAATCGGTTTTAAGGTTTTGCCGCTGGTTTCTAAAGAAGTTGCCGATTCCTTCTGGACTAAAATTGAACAAGCGAACCAAGATGACCATCAAGACAAAAATCAAAATCAGGAACACTCCAATTTTGCCCACATAATCCTGAAGGAAATCATTCATTTCATAGCCAATGAGTCCACCTAAAAGGGGTTGCTCCATAGCGAAAAATCCAAGGGCAATGGATACCCAGATGATACCGATCAATCCCCAAATCCATTTGCCTACCAGTCCTTTGTTGTTCAGTCCCAAAAAGAGATAAAGTCCGGTCACCGCCAGCAATAGCGGAAATACAAAGGAGGCCAAACCAAAGCCTTTGTACATAAAAAAATGACTTACCGCAGCTCCAAATTTGTTCAGCAAATTATTGGCTTCCGCGTTGCGGTCCCTAAACTCGGTAAGTAAACTTTGATCCTCCTGCCAAGTAAAGTAATAGGACATAAAGGAGAAGAACAGGGCAATGCTGAGTACAATTAGCAAACTGCCCAAAATGATCTTATTCTGTTTGGACGGTTTTAAGGATAATTTTCTTTTGGCGGATTTAGGTTTGGATTTTGTCCTCTTCTTGGCCATGCAAATGATTAATAACGGGGCTAATTTACAAATTTACGATGCTTACCATGGAAACAGATGTTGCTAAACCAATTTTGGCCCATAAATAACAAGTCCCACGATACATGCTATGATGGATACTATCATAACGGCTCCTGCAGAGATATCTTTTATAAAGCCAATTTTTGGGTCATCTTCGGGTTGGATATAGTCCGAGATTTTCTCCACAGCCGTATTCAAGCCTTCAATTCCCATGACCATTCCAATGGAAATTAATTGGGCCATCCATTCCCCGGACGAGATTTCAAAATAAAAACCTGCTGCAGTCATGAGCAGGGCTATCACAAATTGGATTTTGATACTAGCCTCTGTCCGCAATAGCAAGAACAGCCCTTTAAAGGCGTAACCTACACTCTTGATCCTGTTGATAAAGAAGGATTCCCTAGGCATCCATTAATGCTTCTAGCGCCGCTTTGTAATTAGGTTCATCCGCAGTTTCCTGTACCTGTTCGGTATAAATGACCTTACCTTCCTCATTCAGTACTACCACACATCTGGAAAGTAGGCTTTCAAAGGAAGAGTCTGCAAATGCCAAGCCATAATCCCGACCAAAGGAACCTGTTTTATAATCGGAAAGCATCTCCACATTTTCAATGCCCTCGGCTCCACAAAATCTGTTTTGGGCAAATGGCAAATCCTTGGAAATGCAGAGCACTTTTACACCACTGAGTTCGGCAGCCTCTTCATTGAACTGTCTTACGGATTGGGCGCAGGTACCGGTATCTACGCTTGGAAAAATATTTAAAACCACTTTGCTTCCTTGATAGTCCGAAAGCGTTTTTGTGGACATATCCGATTTGGTGAGCGTAAAAGCGGGTGCTTGCGAGTTTACCTCAGGAAGGTTTCCAACTGTATTGGCGGGATTTCCACCTAGTGTTATTGATGCCATATGAAAAGTTTTAAGAAGGGTGAAATTACTAAATAATCCAAAGTCCGTGGCAAAAAAGGAAGCCCATTGAAAAAGTTTTTCCAATGGGCCTGTCTTATTTTGGTATGTTCCTTCCTTTTTATGGAAAAGAACAGGTCAATTCCAGAGTTTAGTTTCCTTTACGGAATTAATTGGCGTGCTTGGATAGGTATTCGGCCACACCACTTCTGTCGGCATTCATAGCTTCCTTACCGCTGTTCCAATTGGCAGGGCAAACCTCACCTTTTTCCTGTACATGGGTATAGGCATCAATCAGCCTGACGAACTCATCTATATTTCTACCAAGCGGCATATGGTTTACACTTTCGTGAAAGATGGTTCCTTCTTCATCAATCAAATAAGTGGCCCTATAGGTTACATTATCTCCTTCCACAGTGAAAACCTTGGTTTCCTCATCATATTTTTCATCAGTAATGTCCAAAATACCCAAGGTAGAGGCCAAGTTTCGATTGCTGTCGGCCAATAGGGGATAGGTAACACCCTCAATACCTCCATTTTTCTTTTCGGTGTTCAACCAGGCAAAGTGAACCTCCGCTGTATCGCAAGAAGCACCAATTACGAGGGTATTTCTTTTTTCAAACTCCTCCATGGCATTTTGGAAGGCGTGCAATTCGGTTGGACAAACGAAAGTGAAATCCTTGGGGTACCAGAAAAGCACCACTTTTTTGTTTGATTCTTGAGCCTTTTTAAGAATGTTCAGCTTGGTAGTAATGCCGGATTTGTCAATGGCATTGACTTCTAGATTTGGAAATTTTTTGCCAACTAATGTCATAATTTATGTGCTTTTTTGTGCGTCAACAAATTTAGCTCTTGCTCATTAAAACTTGTTCATTTTTGAATCCTAATTTGCTGACAAAAACACGTATTTCCATTTGCGTAAAAAAGGAGAAAAATTATTGAGAGAACTGAAAAAATAAAGTGAATAAAAAAATGAACTGACAATGTCAAGACCGATATTCTGATTATTTTTTAAACGGGATAACGTTGAAGAAAGTAGAGACTAAACCCATTGTGCATTTGGACAATCTTATCCGTTATAAAAACTCGATTTTATGTCCAGTTTGTCCATACCCCATTATTTTCTTGTAATTTGATTCGGGGTTGGCATGTTTCAATTTACGGCGATGGAGTGGTATGAACAACTTTATCAAATGCACAATGGTTTAACCGCTAAAAAACAAACTTCATATGCATAATCATCAAAAAAGGACTAATGGGCAAAGTCTGATTTTAAAACTGTTTAAGGTTTTCGTCCTAATTATGGTTTTGGCTTGTATTGTTTCCTGTAAAAAGGAGTTTTCCGGACCTATTACAGAGCAAATCACCATGAACAACATAACCATTCCTAAAGGTTTTAGCGTAGAGAAATTATATAGTCCCGGTGCCCATGAGCAAGGATCTTGGGTGAGCATAACCAAAGATGACAAAGGACGCTTGTATGCTTCGGACCAATTTGGAACTATTTATAGAGTGACCTTACCTAATTCAGCAAACAAATTGGATAGTGTCGTTGTCAAAAAGATTGACATCAAGTTAGGTATGGCGCAAGGTTTACTTTGGCATGAAAATACATTGTACGCCTTGGTTAACGCAAGCAAAGAAAACGACTTGGATATACAAAGTGGTTTTTACAAAATTACCGATGCAGATCATGATGATGAGTTTGATACGGTTAAAATGCTTCGGGTCTTTAATGGATGGGGAGAACATGGTCCGCACAACATAACTTTGGCACCAGATGGACAATCCTTGTTCATGGTTTTAGGAAACCACACCGATATTCCGGAAGATATTGGAAGTGTTATACCCAAGAATTGGGGAGAAGATAATTTACTGCCAGTTATTAAAGACCCCAGTGGTCATGCCAATGATGTAAAAGCCCCAGGTGGTTGGGTGGTTAAAACTGATTTTGAAGGTAAGGATTGGACACTTCTAAATGTAGGGCTTAGAAATACCTACGATATAGCTTTTAATCCTGATGGAGAACTATTCGGGTTCGATTCTGATATGGAATACGATATGGGAATGCCGTGGTACAGGCCTATTAGACTGTGCCATTTAACAAGCGGGGGCGATTTTGGTTGGCGTACAGGAACAGGTAAATTTGATCCTGAATTCCCGGATAACTTACCGAGTATTGCAAATTTGGGACAAGGGTCTCCAACAGGACTCTTGGAAGGTGAAGGCTTGAAGTTTCCCGAGTATTATCAGAATGGATTTTATCTTTTTGATTGGAGTTATGGTACCATGTATTTTGCCAGTCTGACCCCCAAAGGAAGTAGCTATACGGCTGAAGTTACTGAGTTTATTTCAGGGGTGCCCTTGCCGTTGACCAATGGAATTGTTGGAAATGATGGAGCCATGTACTTCTTGACAGGAGGAAGGCGCTTGGAGTCCGCTTTGTATAAACTAACTTATACCGGAGCGTTGAATAATGAAGTTAAGACGCCAACTCCAAATGAATTAGGTAAAAACGAAAGAAATCTTAGAAAAAAAATTGAGAGCTATCAAAGCATGAAAAGCTCAGATCAGATTGATTTTCTGGTTGAAAATTTAGATCATGAGGATAGATATATTCGATTTTCATCCAGAGTAGCATTGGAAAATCAAGATGTTGCTATTTGGAAACATAAAGTAGCGCAAGATGAAAGTGTTTTGAGAAAAATCACCTTAGCGATTGCCATGGCGCATCAAGGCGAGGACAAGGATAGAGTAGAGGCATTACAAGCTTTGATGAAGTTGGATTGGACAGATTTAACGGCAATAGAAAAAATGGATTTTTTAAGAGCCATAGAGCTGTTGATCATCAGAAGCAATCAAAGAGTTGACGCATCGTTGCAAAGGGCCATTGCCACTAAATTATTACCGCAGCACTTAAAAGAATCAGAACATCTTAATAAGGAAATAACCAAGTTGTTGAGTTACTTGGATGCTTCCGAAATTTTGGAGGCTACCATTTATAAAATGGAGAACGACACCATTACCTCCAATTTAAAATCTAATTACTTGTCGGGCGATATTACCAAACGAAGTGATCAGTATGGTAAAGACGTGGAAAACATGCTCAAAAACATGCCCAATCAGCAAAACATCAGTTATGCCAAAAGCTTAAGCGAAGTAAAATCTGGTTGGACAAAAGCCTTGAGGGAGCGTTATTTTAGATGGTATAATAGAGCATTAAAAAAGTCAGGTGGAAAACAGTATGCTAATTTTATCAAAGCCATTCAACGCAAAGCCTTGGAAAATGTTCCGGATGAAGAAAGAGCGTATTTCGAGTCCTTGTCCAGTGAATCCATGAATCAACAAGCAGATTTGATGAAGGATGTGAGAATGCCGGATGGCCCAGGAAAAAACTATACGGTTGCTCAGGTTGAGAAAGCATTTAATGAAAATAAAAAGGATGCCAACTTTGCCAACGGAGCAAACTTTTATAGAGCATCAATGTGCGTTTTATGCCATAGTATAAAAGGAGTTGGAGGCAATTCAGGTCCAGAGTTGACACAAATAGGGACACGTTTTTCAATTAAAGACATTGCAGAGGCGATTGTCAATCCTTCAAAAACGGTATCGGATAGATATAGAAACACCATTTATCACTTAAACAATGGCAACACCATTAGAGGAAGGGCAGTGGAAGAAAGAGACGACGAAATAATCGTAAGCATAAATGCCTTCTCTCCTGATATGACAAGTGGCATAAAAAGAGCTGATATAGCTAAGGTTGAGGAGTCTTCGCAATCTGCAATGCCAGCAGGTTTAATAAACAGTTTAAACGAGAAGGAATTAAGTGATCTAATGGCGTTTCTGGTCGCAGGGGGTGACGAGAACAATAAAATTTACGATTAGCTCTCCTAATCACATGGCGTAATTAAGACATTTGTTTAATAAAGCATCCTACTTTGTAGTAAGTTGCTTGATCTTGATTTTAAAGGCAGCAAACAGTAAGGTCATAAATGGGCTTAACCAATTGAAAATGGCAAAAGCAAAATAGTCTATTACCGGAACCCCAAGTACACCACTGTGATAGGCCCCACAGGTATTCCATGGTACAAGAACCGAAGTTACCGTCCCTGAATCTTCCAAGGTCCGACTTAGGTTTTCAGGAGCCAACCCGCGTTCCTCATAGGCTTTTGCGAACATTTTTCCAGGAACAACCAAAGCAAGGTACTGATCTGAAGCAGTAACGTTGAGCGCAAGACAGCTTCCCACGGTACTGGCAAATAAACCAAACGTGGTCTTGGCCATGCTCAAGAGAGATTTGGTAATCCGTTGAAGCGCTCCAATCCCGTCCATAATGCCACCAAAAACCATGGCGCAGACGATCAACCAAATAGTGCCGAGCATTCCTGCCATTCCCCCAGACGAAAAGAGATCGTTCAGAGCAGGGTCTGAGGTCTCAATGTTGGTGTCAACCGTGATGGCATTCAATATTCCCTTGTAAGCAGATTCAAAAGTCAAGCTTGTTCCCCCGCCTACGGAAGTCACCAAATCTGGCTGAAAAATTAGGGCAAAAACGCCTCCCAAAAGTGTTCCTATCAAAAGTGCCAAAAGTGGCGGTGCTTTTTTTACAATCATAAAAATGACCACCAGTGGAACCAAGAACAACCAGCCATTGATGTTGAAAGTGGAGGCGACATTTTTAAGAATGGCATCGGTATCCGCAACGCCCGAGGAGTCTATCGTAAACCCTAGGATGATAAATACCACAAGTGTTACCGATATGGTCGGGATGGTGGTCCATCCCATATACCGTATATGCGAGAACAAATCCCCTCCCGCCATAGCAGGAGCAAGGTTGGTGGTATCGCTCAAGGGCGACATTTTATCTCCAAAATAGGCGCCGGAAAGGACAGCCCCAGCTGTCATGCCCAAGGAAATACCCAGTGCGTCTCCAATCCCAATTAGGGCAATGCCAACGGTGGCAGCAGTGGTCCAGCTACTCCCTGTGGCAATGGAGATGATGGCGCAGATGATTACGCAAGCGGCCAAAAAAATGGTCGGATTAAGAATTTGAAGACCGTAATAAATCATGGCGGGAATGATACCGCTAATCAGCCAAGTTCCTGATAGAGCTCCCACCATAAGCAATATGAGCAGGGCCCCTGTAGTAGATCGCACGTTCTCTGCAACCTCGGCCAGCATTTGTTTATAAGAAACTTTATTGAAGAAACCAACAATGGCAGCAACCGCTCCTCCCAAAAGTAGAATAAACTGATTGGAACCACTTAAGGCATCGTCTCCAAACACGTATACGTTGTAGGCCAACATGGCCACCAAGGCGAAAACCGGAACCAGGGCCTCCCAAATATTAAGTTCTTTATTTTCTACAATGTTTTCTGCTTCTCTAAACTTGGGTTTTTGGGCTTTTTCCGCCATGTAGTCTGGTTTTGTTAACGAGTAATATTACAACATTGCGTCCTGTTGTGCAAACCATCAAGTTATACCAACACCTTGCCTATTTGCAAAATTCCCAACCGCTCCATGCATGCGCGCATGGTCAAATAGGTTTTGTGAATATCGTTATCCAAACCAATGGAGAAGCGAATCAATCCTTGGGATAATCCTAATGCTTCCTGTTCTTCCAAAGGAATTTCTGAAGAAGTAGAAGTGCCGGGGGCACTGAACAGTGTTTTGTAAAACCCAAGACTAACGGCCAGGTATCCCAATTTTTCACGTTGCATCAATTCCATCAGAGCATTGGCCATGTCCAAAGAACCAACATCCAAGGTGAGTAATCCACCATACCCAAATTCAGGATTGAACTGGGAGGTCATGGTTTGATGTCCGGAATGTGATTTTAAGCCTGGATACACCACAGTTAGGCCATCTTTCTCAAATTGTTGCGCTAGATACATCGCATTTTCACTGTGCTTTTTGATTCTGATATGGAGCGTTCGCATGTTTTTAAGAACTGAAGCGGCCCTCAGACTGTCCATGGTACTTCCCAAGAGCATGCCGGCCCCATCATTGACGTCCTTCAAACTCAAACAAAAATCTTTGGAAGCACATACGGCACCCGCTACACAGTCGCTGCTTCCATTAATGAATTTTGTGAGGCTGTGTACCACAATATCGGCACCCAGTTTAGCCGCACTTATGGAAAGGGGCGAAAAAGTATTGTCCACCACCAAGGGCATCCCATGTTTTTTGGACAAAACGGACAGGGATGGCAAATCCGCAACCTCAAGCAACGGATTGCTGACCGCTTCGCAATAGATCATTTTGGTCTTTGCGGTTATGGCCTCTTCAACCGAGTCCAATTTGGTGATGTCTACAAAAGAGGTGGTTATGTTGAACTTCTTCAAGAAGTTCTTCAATAGGGCATAGGTGCCCCCATAAATGGTTCTACTGCAAACAATGTGATCTCCCGCATTGCACAATTGTAAGATTACGGCGCTGATGGCTCCCATGCCACTGGCATAGACGTTGGCTGACTCGGTGCCCTCCAATTGGGCCATGGCTTCCCCCAAATACAGATTGGATGGAGAGGAGTGCCTACTGTAAAGATAACAGCCCTCGGTGTTGCCCTCAAAAGTGTCGAACATCGTCTTGGCCGATAAAAAGGTATAGGTGGATGAATCGGAAATGGAGGGATTTACCCCACCAAATTCCCCAAAATATTGAAGATCCTGAATTTTGTCTGAAGCTTTGTAATCCATTTGGTAAGTTTTGCAGTAAAATTACCTTTATATGGACAAAAAATCAATTGATATTAGTTATTTCAGAACATTATTCTAAAAATATATTTTTATACGAATAATAATCTTTAATTTTCGTTATAATTTAAAATTCACTGAAAAAAGGTCGGTATGGAATTGGATGAAATTGATAAAAAACTGGTACAGCTCCTGCAAGAGGATAGCAAAAAAACCACCAAACAATACGCAGACTCCCTTAACTTGTCCAAAACCGCGGTTTATGAACGTATCCGAAGGCTGGAGCGACAAGGTGTGGTTACGGGCTACGTGGCCCTTGTGGACAAATCCAAGATCCAGCGGAACTTCACTGTACTTTGCCATATTAGATTGGCCCAACATATCAAGGAGAATGTACTTCGATTTGAACGGGAGGTTCTAAAACTGCAGGAAGTTTCGGAGTGTTTTCACGTTAGCGGGGATTATGATTATATCTTAAAGATTCATGTGGAAAATATGGAAAAGTACCGTGAATTTATGGTGACCAAGCTTACCGCTATCAGTAACATTGGAAGTACCCAAAGCTCTTTTGTAATCAGTGAAGTGAAGCATAGCACAGCAATTCCTATTTAGGAAAGTTTAACGTAAATCGATGTTAAATGGGATTCCGGATTCGTGGGATATTCCTAATTTTTTGGTCAAATCAAGAAACGAACCACAATCAAAAAACGTCTTTTTACTCATGAATTCGCGTACACGGGTTTTTCTCACGGTGCTTTCCACGGTCGTAGGAGGGTTCTCCCTAATACTTTATACGACCATCTCACATAACATTTTGTTTAAAGGCTTAAGTTTTTGTACGTCTTCCATTCAAGAATTATTTTTTGGAAGCACGGCTTTTTTTCTGTCTGCGGTAATCGCTGGATTTATTTCGACTTTAATTGTCGTCAAGGATAATTTTTTACCCTTATTTTTAATTTCACTTTTCATTATTGGGGAGTTCCTGGTTCTTACATCCAGCGGGCACTGGCATGGTCCGGTTTGGTTTGAAACCGGACTATATCTTTCCCATATTGGTGGTCTTTGGATTGGGTGCTATGGTGCCGTTAAATTCCCTTTGGCCCCAATGTAGCATTTTTCTAAAGTGACTTTAAGTAGGAAGCCATTTTTTCCCGGGTTTCCCTATTTGGGATTCTGCCCAGACCAGCTCCCATATTGTCTATCATATGATGAGGTTTGGAGGTCCCTGGAATAACACAGCCTACATGGGGATTGGACAGAATGAACTTTAAAAAGTACTGCCCCCAACTGTGAATATCCCACTCTTTTGCCCACTCAGGGAGATTTTTCCCTCTCACGGCTCCAAACAGGGAACCGCCACCATAAGGTTGGTTGATTAGCGTGGCCACCTCATACTTATGGGCCGTTTGGAAAAGGGATTTTTCCGCATGTCTAGATCTAATGGAGTAGTTTAATTGGACAAAATCTGGACGCTCTGCTGCAATGATACGTTCAAGGGATTCGTGGGAAGAGTCAACATAATGGGTAATACCCCAATAGCGAATCTTTCCCTGGGCTTTCCAATCTTTCAGTGTTCTTACATGGGTTTTCCAATCCACAAGATTGTGTATCTGCATCAAATCCATAGTGTTGACCCCCATCTTTTTAAACGAGGAATCCATTTGCCGTATGCCAGCCTGTTTTCCGGAAGTCCAAACCTTGGTGGCATAGAACAACTGCTTTTGGAAATTTAGTTGCCCAGCTAGATCACCCACCACTTTTTCCGAGCTTCCGTACATCGGGGAAGAATCAATTACCGAGCCCCCAAAACCATGAAGTTGGGTCAATACTTCGGTTAATAATTTGCGTTTCTCAACAGAGTTGCCCACGTCAAAAGTCTGCCAGGTACCCAAGCCAACTACAGGTAGCGCCTCACCCGATTTGGGAATGTGTCGCGTAAGGACTTTGTCCTTGGAGTTAAAAAAGCCATAGGAGGGTTGGAGCGAAAGTCCCAATCCAGCCAACACTGACAATTTCAAGCTGTCTCTTCTGCTATACATGTTCTTCATACATCTTCTTTTTTAAAGTTAAGTTATTCTCCCTATTAAGCTGCATTTTACCCAATCGGAAACCGACTAGACTCCAGATAAATGAAAGGGGAATGGTTGCTAGGGCTATGAAGCCAAGACCCCATCCAAGGGCAGCCACTCCGGCAAAAATCCACCCCACTAGGGCATCTCCACCGCGATAGATAGCGGTATCGATAAAGTTTTTGGATTTATATTTTTCCTCAAATTCGGTTACCGTAAACAAGATTTCGCGCCCTGGTCTTAGCAGCATAAAATTACCTGCACGATGAAGGACCATGAGCAATGCAATAATGGTTAATGTCTGGGATTGACCCAAGAAAATCAACCCGAGTCCCACCAATAAGGGTACAGAAGCCAAAACTATGGATAAGCCAATCCTGCGAATGATTTTGGCGGTTAGGAAGAACTGCCCAAAGATGGCTATGGCATTGATGGTGAAATCCAAGCTCGAAAAATAGTCCAGACGGTCGGCACTTGATAACAGCTCCTTTTCCACAATATGGGCTTGCTCAAAATACAATACGGTGGATATGGAAGTGTAGAGCAGAACAAAGCCCACTATGCCCAGTAGATAAGGTGATTTTGCTATGTGCCGTACGCCTTCAAAAAGTTGGGAAAACTTTAGTTTGGATACATGGTTCCCAACGGTTTCTTTAGTTTTGACTGGCTGAAGTTTTAGGATGAGATGAATACAGCAAACCGCCATCAACAAAAAAAATGCTGAAACCAATAAGAGGGTTCCAATAGAAAAGTTACTCCCAACTACATTGGCGATTACCGGCCCTACCAGTGCCCCCAAACTTCCTCCGGAAGCAATAACGCCAAAAAAACGTTTGGAGGACACGCTATCAAATACATCGGCCATAAAGCTCCAGAAGAGGGAAACGACAAACAAATTGAAAACACTGAGCCAAATAAAAAAGGCCGCAGCCATTCCTCTTGAGGGGCCAAACAAAGTAAAAAGGACATAGAATACTAAAATGTTGACCATGCAGAACCCATAGGAATACATCAACACCTTACCGATGGAAAATCTGCTCACTACCCATCCAAAAACTGGAACGACCATTAACATGGCCACAAAGGTTCCCGTAAATAACCATTGCATGTTTACTACCCCATTTAGGATGCCCATTTCATCCCGAATGGGACGGAGGATAAAATAACCACATAGTAAACAGAAAAAGTAAAAGGCGGATAATGCCACAAGTTGCTTTTCCTGAACCTTTGGCGAATTACTTCTGTACGATTTGTAAGGTTTAAATAAGTGGTTCATTCGGTATTCCAATTGAAATACCAAGATGTGAACGCTATCGGGATTAAGCTATGTGATTGATAAATGTGTATGACGGATTTATAAATCCTTAAGCAGAAACCTGTTCTTTCTGAAATTTTGTTGGGGTGGAACCCGTAACTTTTTTAAATGCGGTATTGAAAGCAGAAAGGGTGTTAAATCCACAGTCATATGCGATGCTTGCTATTTTGGTATGCCTGTAATCAGGGTGGACAAGTCTATTTTTAACAGCCTCCACTCTATAGGAGTTGAGGAAATCCGGAAATCCCATTCCTATCACCTTGTTGACCACATGGGAAACCAAATAAGGCTGCATATTGGCGGCTTTGGCCACCTTGGCCATGGTACAATCCGGATTAAGGTATAATTTTTTGGATTCCATGGTTTTTTGAAGTCTCTCGGCCAATGCGCTAAGTTCCTCTGCCGACAATTTAGCGGCACCATTTTTTTGTGCAGTTACATGCTGAAGGATTTTTGGGTTTTTGAACAATACAAATGCCAGAAAATAAATGAAAGGTAAATACAGCAAGGGGCCTAAGAGGTAAGGGGTAATCCCCAGAATATAATTGGAAAAATAAAGAAACTGCAGGGTGGCAGTGCCCAATATCAAGATGGTAAGCCAAATTTTGGCTGCTTTGGTAGATTGGACGCGTAACGATTTTTTTCTAAGAAATATGCCCAGAAGAACCAAACCGCCCAGCGCATAGATCATTTGATGAAACAACAAGGCCGTGTAACCACCAATATACCAAAACCCGTCTCTGGTTAAAAGGTTGATAAAAAGCAACAGCAAAATGCCTGGAACAAAATGGAACCAATTCCAGTGGGACCATTTTTTTTGGAAAAGAAAGTGCCAGACATATAACAGGAGTGCCGGGCCCGTAAGGGCATGGGCCGAAAACCCTAAATTAATGAACCACATAGGACAGGTATCCAGATAAACCCAGAGTATGGATTTGGTCAATCTAATAGTGATGGCGAAAAAGAAAAGGGAGAGTAGTAAGTTCCTAAAATCCCATTTGCGTTCCAACAAACTATAAATGGAAAGAAACAGGCTTTGTGCGGCACCTACCCCCGCCACAAACAGCTCAACTTCATTTTGTATTCTAAGCGTACGCATAAAACTAAAACCCTTGAATTTAAACAATTTCAGTGGCGTTGTTGCTTCCTTTAACACAACATTGTCAGAATCCCCATTTGGGCTAAATCAAATCGGAAAAAGAAAGGGCTTTTCAAAGAAACATTGTTATTTTTGTACTCATTATCAAAACGAAATAAAATCCCTAATAAATAGATATGAATCAATACGATGTGGCCGTTATTGGCTCTGGACCTGGAGGCTATGTGGCGGCAATTCGCTGCGCGCAATTAGGAATGAAAACCGCAATTGTTGAGAAATACGCCACCTTGGGCGGAACCTGTCTCAATGTGGGTTGTATTCCTTCCAAGGCCCTATTGGATTCGTCCCATCATTACGAAGATGCTGTCAAACATTTTAAGGAGCACGGTATTGATATCCCGGGTGAAGTAAAGGTAAACCTGGAACAAATGATTGCCCGTAAGCAAGGTGTGGTTGACCAAACCACCAAAGGCATCCAATTTTTGATGGATAAAAACAAAATTGATGTATATCAGGGTGTAGGGAGTTTTAAGGACGCTACCCAGATCAACATTGATTCAGAAGGAGGCAAAACAGAGACCATTGAGGCTAAGAACACCATTATAGCAACAGGCTCCAAACCATCTACCTTACCCTTTATAAAGTTGGACAAGGAGCGAATCATTACCTCCACGGAAGCTCTGGAGTTAAAAGAAGTTCCAAAACACATGATCGTGATTGGTGGAGGTGTTATTGGATTGGAATTGGGACAAGTCTATAAGCGTTTGGGTGCTGAGGTAAGTGTGGTGGAATTCATGGACCGAATCATTCCGGGCATGGATGGCGGACTTTCCAAAGAACTGATGAAATCCTTGAAAAAGCAAAAGATGAAATTCCATTTGTCCCATAAAGTGAAATCTGTGGAGCGCAAAGGGGATGAAGTAATTATCAAAGCAGATGACAAAAAAGGACAGGAGGTCACTTTTACTGGGGACTACTGTCTGGTTTCCGTGGGCCGAAGACCTTACACGGATGGACTTAATGCTGAAGCTGCCGGGGTGAAATTGGATGACCGTGGTAGGGTAGAGGTCAATGAACATCTACAAACCAATGTGTCCAACATTTATGCTATTGGCGATGTGGTACGTGGTGCCATGTTGGCCCATAAGGCGGAAGAGGAAGGAACTTTGGTAGCCGAATATTTGGCAGGTCAAAAGCCACATATCAATTACAACTTGATTCCTGGCGTGGTTTATACTTGGCCAGAAGTAGCCGCTGTGGGTCAGACGGAGGAGCAACTCCAGGAAGCTGGGGTTGACTATAAAGTTGGGCAATTTCCGATGCGGGCTTTGGGAAGAGCCAGAGCGAGTATGGACATTGACGGATTTGTGAAGATTCTAGCGGATAAAACTACGGATGAAGTTCTTGGGGTGCATATGATCGGAGCTCGCTGTGCCGATTTAATCACGGAAGGAGTTACTGCCATGGAATTTAGAGCATCTGCAGAGGATATGGCGCGAATGAGCCATGCACATCCTACCTATGCCGAAGCAGTCAAGGAAGCTGCCTTGGCGGCCACGGAAAACAGACCGATTCATATTTAAAAAAAGAAAAAATCGCTTACTTGGCGGTTTTAAGAACCCGGTTCAAAAAAAGTTTCAATTTCATTGAGGCGTCTTTGAGCACGGGTTTTCCATTTTGGTAAAGCTCAAGGCCCTTGGCTTTTAAGATGGAAACCCCATTGGACAACTGGGACTTGATTTCCGCTTCTTGTTTGTTGTACACCAGAGCGAGATAGGTACATACAACCATGAACACCATGGCCCCGGAAATTACGATTGCCGGACTCAAGCTGTACTTGAAAAAACGATAAAGCCCCATTCCTGTAAAACTTCCGTAAAGGATGATGAAGTGAATGACATAAATGGAAAGGGTACTGGCCCCAATTTTTAAAATGGTAGCGTTGGTCAGGAATTTACGTATGATCATGAAAACAGCGAAGACCAGAAAGACATCTCCCAATCGAATAAAGAGGTAATTGTTGGATTGAATCATATGGAACAATTCAATTCCAGTAAGACGGAATAGCGATACAAATCCAGAGGAAGAATAAAAAATCAAGGCTGAACCCACTATCGCCGCTATGGAAATGGCAACAGGATATAGGTACTTAAAATCCTTGAACCGTGTAAACAGCACCGCCAAAAAACCACCTACGGTGGCATAGCCCAACCATGGGATTATGGTAAATACGGAACCATTGGTCTTGGTAAAATAATTGGCCAACATTTCCGGCAAAAAGCCAAAAGACCACTGTTTGTAAATGGGCTCAAACAAAAATAGAACCAAAGTTATTCCCAACAACAATGCTGGGAAAACAAAAGCTTTTCTTCTTACAGCAAAGAGATAGACCCCTATTACTGCCAAAATGGAAAGACCAATACAGTGCAGTACATCCACCAGATAAAAGGAACCATAAATATGTCCACTTAATAATCCAACAAAATTGGTGCGGAGCAAATAGCCGATGAGCAACAATTGTAAACCACGGCGGATTCCTTTTTTTACCCTGGGATTATCAAACCCTTTTTGGGGAACCCGTATGAGAAGATAGGTGAAAATAAAACCAGATACGGTAAAGAACACAGGAGCGGTAATGCCGCGGAAATAAAGCCAGGTTTTGAACACCAAGTTTTCCCTGTCCCTAAAAATGGGATCCAAGAGACCATCAATAAAATGTCCTTGGAGCATCATCAAAATGGCCCAGGCCCTCATGGCATCAATAAAAAACAATCTGGCCGACTTGGAATTCATTGGCAAATAATTATCCTATATACTTGCTTAACAGCATGTTTGGATGTTCATCGGGTCAAAATTAGACAAAATACTCGCATGGAATAGCCTTTTAAGGTATTTTAGCCAAACAAACATTTTTTTCGATATGGCTTCAATTTTGGCGTTTGCCGGAAGTAACTCTTCCACCTCGGTCAATTTTAAGTTGGTGCAACATACCACATCATTGATTGAAGGGCATCAGATTCAATTGTTGGACATGACTCGGTATCCCTTTCCTATGTTCAGTGAGGATGAGGAAAAACAAAAGGGATATTCCAACTCTTTGGTGGAGCTAAAGGATGATATACACCGGGCCAATGGATTGATCTTGTCCGTAAACGAACACAACGGCAATCCCTCTGCCTACTTTAAAAATGTGTTGGATTGGTTGTCCCGATTGGAGCGCAAATTCTTGGACGGCACCAAAGTTTTTTTGATGTCGGCTTCTCCCGGCGGACGCGGAGGCATTGGTGCTTTGGGGGTTACCGAAGCCCTACTGCCCAGATTTGGTGCTGAGATTGTAAGTACCTTCTCGTTGCCTTCATTTCATCAGAATTTTGGGGAAGGTGGAATAATGGATGCCGAATTGAAGGAGGCGCATCAAAAAGCACTGACCCAATTTCTGGATTCACTTAAGTAAAATCTTTTGCGAAAGCAACGCTCTTTTTCTGTTTCCTCTCCTGAAAATTTCAAGACCGCGCTACTGGAATGGTCTAAATCCTTTCACAAGGCTGTTTGGCTGGACAGCAATAACCATGTGGATACATACGGGAAATTCGATGCCATTCTGGCAATAACTAGACAGACCGATGAGTCCAAAAAAACACTTCAAAACACCGATGAAATATCGGATTTCATCGATAAAGAGAAAGATTGGTTGTTTGGTTATTTCTCATACGACTTAAAAAACCAATGGGAAGACCTGGATTCCAACAATCATGATGGGCTGGGATTTCCTGTGCTCGATTTCTTTCGACCCGAAAAAATTCTGACCTTAAAAGACGATCAAATTCAGTTATTGTATCTGGATTGTCTCTCCTCGGAGATGGAAACAGACTATGCTGAAATACAGCAATTGTCCCAAAATAGAACCACTACTGAGCTCCAACAAGCTGTTCGAATAAAACTGCGCATCCATAAGGATGCCTATTTTGAAAAGGCCAACAGATTTTTGGAACATATACATCGAGGAGATATCTATGAGGCCAATTTTTGCCAAGAATTTTATGCGGAGCAAACGGAAATAGATCCATGGGAAACCTATAGAAATTTGAATCAAATTTCATTACCTCCCTTCGCGGCCTTTTTGAGGTTGGACGATAAATATTTGTTATGTGCTTCCCCAGAACGTTACTTGCGTAGGGAAGGGGAAAAGGTGATATCCCAACCCATAAAGGGTACTGCTCCAAGAGGTGAGAATCCAAAGGAAGACAGTGAACTGAAAAAGCAACTACAGCAAGACCCTAAGGAGCGGGCAGAGAACATTATGATAACCGACTTGGTACGGAATGATTTGTCAAAAAACGCATTAAAAGGTAGTGTAAAGGTGGAGGAGTTGTGTGGGGTTTATGCTTTTAAGCAGGTGCATCAAATGATTTCGACCATAACTGCCCAAGTGCCCAAAGGGTTGAATTCCATGAAATTGATCAAGGATACATTTCCTATGGGAAGTATGACGGGTGCCCCAAAAGTTTCTGCCATGAAAATCATTGAGGAACAGGAAGAAACCAAACGGGGATTGTATAGTGGGGCTGTGGGCTATTTTGATCCCAACGGGGATTTTGACTTCAATGTGGTTATCCGCAGTATTCTCTATAACCAAACCTCTAAATATGTTTCTTTTTCAGTAGGGAGTGCCATCACCTCCAAGTCGGATGTGGAAAAGGAATACCAAGAATGTCTGTTAAAGGCCAAGGCTATGCGCAGTGTACTGGAAGGAAGCTGAGGTTTATTGCTACTTTTGCCAAATGCAAGCACAATTCGAGGCCCATATTCAGGATCAATTTCCCTTTTTAAAGGAGGGTAAAGCGCTTGTGGCTTGCAGCGGGGGTTTGGATAGTGTTGTGCTGGCGCATTTGTGCAAACAGGCTGGTATGGACATTGCACTGGCGCATTGCAATTTTAAACTTCGTGGGGACGAGAGTGATGGGGACGAGGAATTTGTTGGGGAATTGGGGCAAACCCTAGGGGTGGAAGTCCATAAAAAGTCTTTTGATACGGTTAATTATGCTGAAAAAAATCGAGGTTCCATCCAAATGGCTGCTAGGCAACTTCGCTATGACTGGTTTGAGGAGCTAATGGAAACCCAAGGATTTCAATATGTATTGACGGCGCATCATGCCGATGATGCCTTGGAGACTTTTCTAATCAACCTTTCCAGAGGAACCGGAATAGACGGACTTTCGGGGATTCCTGCCCAAAATGGGAATGTTGTAAGACCATTGCTCCCATTTTCCAGACAGCAAATCCTGGATTTTGCCCAAAAAGAGCATTTGGAATGGCGGGAAGATAGCAGCAATGAAGACACCAAACACCTTCGGAATAAAATCCGACATCAACTGGTGCCTACATTGAAGGAACTGCATCCTACTTTTCTTCAAAATTTTGGTGCAACCCAAGAGCATTTGCGCCATTCGAGAAGCCTGATTTCAAATTATATGGATTCGGTCAGGTTGAATCTGTTAGAGGAACGTGAGGGCGAGATTCGAATCAATATTGAAAACATGTTGCAGCTTCATCCCTTGGAGAGTCATTTGTATGAACTTTTCAAGGAATATGGGTTTGTTGTATGGGAAGATGTAAAGGCGTTGTCAAAGGCTGCAAGCGGTAAGGAATTGCATTCCAAAACCCATCGATTATTAAAGGATCGTTCACACTTGATTCTTTCCCAAAATGAGATCACCGTCAAGCAAAAATATTGGATTGCAGAAGAGGAAAGTTTGGTCAAATTTCCTGTTCCCTTGAAATTTGAATATGCAGATTCCATTGAAAATTCTTCTTCCCAGGTGGTTTTTGTTGATAAGGAAAAGTTAAACTATCCGTTATTATTAAGGAAATGGGAAAAAGGCGACTATTTTTATCCTTTTGGAATGCAGGGCAAAAAAAAGCTGTCCAAATTCTTCAAGGATGAGAAAATGGACGTTTTTTCCAAGGAAAGACAGTGGTTGCTCTGTTCAGGTGATACCATTGTGTGGGTTGTGGGCAGAAGGCTTGATGAAAGGTTTAAGGTGGAAGCCACGACCCAACAGATACTTAAAATTTCGCTTCTTGTATGAGAAAGTTAGTACTACTCTTAGGCTTTTTTGCATTGAGCTCTTGGCTTTACGGGCAGACAGATAAAGAACCAGCACTTTGGTCGCACACGGTTAACAAAATATCCGACTCCGAGTACGAGCTTGTTTTTGAGGGGATAATCATGGAAGGTTGGCATGTGTATTCCCAGTACACGGCCGAAGGAGGTTCCCTACCCAGTGAATTCACTTTTGAGAAGGCAGGAGTAGACTATGAGTTGGTAGGCAAGACCCAAGAAAGTGAAACGATAAAAGAATACAGTGACATCTTCGAAGTAGAGGAGACCTTCTTTAAAAAAGAGGCCATTTTTACCCAACGTATTAAACTGTTGAACCCAGAGGTTCGCCAAATTTCGGTGAATCTGTTCTATCAAATTTGTAAAGAGGTATGCATACCTATGGACGAACTGTTCCAAGTTTCCTTGGATGGACAGGGTTTTGTGGCTTCGGAACAACAAATTGATCAGGAAAGTTTGGCTATGAGTGCCAACTTGAAATTGGATTTAAAGAACAAGGAGCTATTGAATCAGGGCGGGTTGACCCAGGCCAAGAAAAAGTCAGGACTGTGGATGGTTTTCGGACTAGGATTCCTTGGAGGTCTGATTGCCTTGCTGACGCCTTGCGTTTTCCCAATGATTCCATTGACAGTTTCGTTTTTTACCAAACAATCGCAACAAAAGGCCAAAGGCATAACCAATGCCATGCTCTATGGTTTTTTCATTGTGTTGATTTACTTTCTGTTGAGTCTCCCATTTCATTTGTTTGATTCCATTGACTCCCAAATTCTGAACACTATAGCCACCAACATCTGGCTGAATGTGTTCTTTTTTGCCATATTCGTCTTTTTCGCCTTCTCATTTTTCGGCTATTACGAATTGACCTTACCGAGTTCTTGGGCCAACAAAATGGATGCTGCCTCATCCAAAGTGGGTGGTGGACTGGGAATTTTCTTTATGGCGCTAACCTTGGCCATTGTTTCCTTCTCCTGTACGGGACCCATTTTGGGTGGATTATTGGGCAGTACCACTTTGGCAGAAGGTGATGTGGCCGTAAACTTGTCCGCGGGAATGGTAGGTTTTGGCTTGGCCTTGGCCTTACCTTTTGGCTTGTTCGCCTTGTTTCCCGCTTGGTTGAATTCGTTGCCAAAATCCGGGGGTTGGATGACCACCGTAAAAGTGGTGTTGGGCTTTTTGGAATTGGCCTTGGCATTTAAATTTTTATCCAATGCTGATTTAGTGGGGAACTGGGGTATCTTCAAACGCGAGATATTCCTTGGTATATGGATCTTGATTTTCGTTCTGATGGCGCTCTATCTGTTTGGTATTTTCCGGTTCCCGCATGACGGACCCAAACAAAAACTGTCCATGGGAAGAAAATTGGTGGGTGTTCTTAGTACCGCCTTTGCTACCTATCTGATATTGGGATTGCTAAATATGACCAGTCTAAAGTTGTTGAGTGGTTTCCCACCACCTGACTTTTATACCTTGAGCACATCGGAAAGCGATTGCCCACTGGGCTTGGATTGCTATAAGGATTTTGATGAAGGTGTGGCCCATGCGCAAGCAGTGAACAAACCTATTTTGTTGGATTTTACTGGGTGGGCCTGCGTAAATTGTAGAAAGATGGAAGAAAATGTTTGGAGTGATCCAAGCATTTATCCCCTGCTTAAGGATGAATATGTCTTGATCTCACTTTATGTGGATGATCGCAAGGAACTGCCGGAAAACCAGAAGTTCGATTTCCAATATGAATCAGGGCGTATTAAAGAGATTACTACTGTGGGTCAAAAATGGGGGACTTTCCAGACTATCAATTTTAATGCTGCTTCCCAACCCTATTATGTACTGCTGTCCCCTAATTTGGAAATCCTAAACGATGCGGTTCAATACGTGGATGTGGAGGAATATGGGCAATGGCTCAAATCCGGTCTTGCCACATACCAATTGTCCATGAATAAATAGTTATTCTTCCTTCCATTTTTTAGGCTTTTTGGAAAATAGTGTACCTTAGAGTAACTATTTCAATTAACCAAAGCCCCAGTGAAGAAACTTAAAAAGGTACTTTTAGTACTTGCTGGCCTTGTGCTTATTGTTGCCATAGGCGTCTTCGTGTTTGTACAAAGTCTAAAACCGGACTATGATGGAAAAATTTCACTAGCCGGTATTTCCAATGAGGTGAATGTCTATTTTGACGACTACGGAATTCCCCATATTTATGCCACTAATGAAAAGGATGCCACCAAGGCATTGGGTTATGTCCATGCCCAGGACAGACTTTGGCAAATGGAGCTGTTGCGTCGTGTTGCTAAAGGTAAACTTTCCGAAGTGTTTGGAGCCGATTTGGTAGAAACGGACAAGTTCTTTCTTTCCTTGGGGATTGACGACAATTCCGTACAGGCAGTTTCGGAAATGGACATGGACAGTGAGGCCGTAATTTTGGCACAGGCCTATCTTGAAGGGGTAAATCAGTTTATTGAAGAAGGGCCAACCCCCATTGAATTTTACCTTACCGGGCTAAAAAAAGAACCCTTTCAACTCAATGATATTATGGATGCCATGGGGTATATGGCCTTCAGTTTTGCCATGGCGCATAAGACAGACCCGCTACTTACTGATATCAAAAATGAGCTGGGCGAGAAGTACATCCAAGATTTGGCGGTGTATTCGGATACCACTACAACATGGATAAAAAATTACAGAAATACTAAAGTGGACAGCTTGGATTTGGACATTACCGCTGGAGTGTTCCAAGCCTTGAACAAACTACCCGTTCCTCAATTTGAGGGAAGTAACAGTTGGGTGATTGCCCCCAATAAAACCAAGTCAGGAAAGGTGATTTTGGCCAACGATCCACATATTTCCTACGCCCAACCTTCGGTCTGGTATGAAGCCCATATAAGTACTCCAACCTATGAGAAGTATGGGTACCACATGGCTGGAGGGCCGTTTCCCATGCTTGCCCATGATAGAAATGTGGCATACGGCCTTACCATGTTTGAAAATGATGACATCGATTTTTATTTGGAGCAAACCAATCCTGCGGACACTACGCAATACAAAACTGAAAATGGCTGGGAGAACTACGAATATATCACCAAGGAAATCAAGGTAAAGGATGCCGAACCAATTAATTTTACCATTAGAAAAACCAGACATGGACCATTGGTAAATAATGTGGCCAAACAAATTAAAGGAGATACTCCAATTGCCATGTCTTGGATTTATACCCAGAAAGAAAACAGGGTACTGGAGGCGGTATATGAAATGAGCCATGCCAGCAATCTAGAGGAATTTGAAGGTGCATTGCCCAAAATCCATGCACCTGGATTGAACGTGATGTATGGTGATGCGGAAGGAAACGTGGCCTGGTGGGCCACCGCACAACTCTATCAAATGCCGGATAGTGTCTCTACCAAGATGGTCATGGACGGTGCTTCGGGCAAAGACGAACCCATCCGTTATTTGGATTTTTCCGAGAACCCATCGGCCATAAACCCGCCATGGGATTATGTGTATTCGGCCAACAATCAACCGGATTCTATTGCAGGCATGCTTTATCCTGGATACTACCTTCCGGAGAATAGGGCCATGCGCATTGTTCAATTGTTGGAAAGCAAAAGCGATTGGGACCGCGAATCCACTTCCCGGATGATTTTGGATGCCACTTCGTTGGTGAATCCTGCATTGGTTTCAGAATTGATCAAACTACTTGATGTCTCCCATTTGAGCGATGAGCAACTGGTTCAGGTAGATGCACTTCGGAACTGGGACGGAACCTATACTTTGGACGGAACAAACCCAACCTTGTACCATAGGTGCGAATATTATATGGTAAAGAATACCTTTTTGGACGAGTTGGGAGAGGAAAAGTTCAAACAGTTTTTGGGCACCCATATCTTCAAAAGGCAGATTGCGTATGGGGCGCAGATGCAAACAGGAATTTGGTGGGACAATGTCCATACCAAGGATAAAGTGGAAAGCCGGGATGAAATTGTACTCCAGTCCTTTGCCGAAGCATGGCAATCCTTGGTAGATGATTTTGGGCCGGATGCATCCCAATGGACTTGGGATAAAGTACATACCGTAGAACATCCTCACCCTATAGGTCAAGTGGAATCATTACGGAGTTTTTTCAACGTAGGACCATTCCCAGTTAACGGTACCAGGGAAGTAATCAACAATATGAACTTCACCTATGACGGTACAGGATTCCATAAGGTTAATGTGGGGCCGTCTACACGTCGTATAGTCGATTTTTCAGATATTGACAATAGTATGAGCATACTTCCTACAGGACAATCAGGCAACCCTTTCAGTAGGCACTATGAAGATCAGGCGGAAATGTTTGTGGACGGGAAGTTCAGAAAAATGATGATGAACAAAGAAGAAATCCAAAACAATTCTCCTTCTCTATTGGTTTTTCATCCAAACTAGCTTCGGACCATTAAAAATTTCATGTTAAAAATTGTTAAATCACAAGCAAATTTTTTGTGATTTAACCAGATTGGTAAAATTCCATGAATTTTTAACAAAAATTTAAAAATTATCACATTATGTGGTACTTTAGGTCAAGCTAATTCAATTAAACAAACGAACCTCATACATCAATCAAACAGTAGGATGCTTATTTTTTTTCGGAAGCCTTTTAGGGCAATGCTTGTCCTTGGTTTAGTTGCGTCTGCACATGGCCAAGAGTCTCAGGAAGTTTCATATTATAATCAATTTGACAAAGAGGTTGGTATAGAGAATACAGGGCTGTACCAAGGTGAAATCTATGCTGTAAAATACAGGACCATAAATGAGAATACCCAATACTTTAAAAACAGGGATTTTTTGAAAGGGGATGTGTGTTATGAAGGGCAATGTTACTATGGTTTAGATCTTAAATATGATGTTTTTGAAGACCAGGTTTTGCTTAAATTGATTAGCAAGGCTGGTGGGGGAACCTTACGACTTTTCAAGGATAAGGTGGAAAGTTTTACCATTGCTGGGGTGGATTTTGTCAAGCTCGAAAGGAACCAAGCCCCTGGGCTTAACCTGTACGGGTTTTATGCCGTGGCCTATGAAGGACCTTTATATACGCTTTATACCAAATACACCAAGAAAAGTTTTGACCGAAAGGACCGCAGCGCTATTTACTATGAGTTCTTGGACGGACAAAGTGAACAAGTCCTTCTCTATCAAGGCAAATACCATATCGTAAATACCAAAAAGGATAATCTTTTGGTGTTCCCACAATTGAAAAAGGATATAGATAGATTTTATAATCTAGCTAGGGGACTCAGGAAATCGGACCCCAACGGTTTTCAGGTAAGTCTTTTAAAACGTTTGGAAATCCTAATGTCCCAACCTAAAAACACTTCCAAGTAATGAAGAAAATTTTGATTTCGTTCATGCTTCTTGTAGGCATGCAGCATGCATTGGCCCAAGAAGAAATACCAAAGATTTCAATTTCCTTTACCAATGTGGATGTTTTGGATGCATTGCAATCCATTGAGAGCAAAACGGATTACAGATTCTATTATCTGGACGCCTGGTTGGAGAATATTAAGGTAAGCGGTAGTTATCAAGATACCCAGGTGAGTTTGATTTTGGATGACCTGTTCAAAAACACGGTGCTTAATTTTTACATCGCCGAAGACAACAAAATTTTCCTTCTTCAGAACAATCAGATTTATGAATCGCTTCCTGAAGATTTTTTTGGTAAAAAGGATGCGGTTGCAGATGATGGCCCCAGTTATGACGACATCCAAGATTTGGGCCCTTTGTTTGTCAACGCGGAGGACTCTGGGGTATCCAGGGGGATGCAGGTGGTCAAAATAGGAAAGGAGAATCGAAACAACAGAAAAAGGACGTTTACCTTAAATGGGAAAGTGACCAATGCGAGAACAGGACAGCCCATCCCTGATTTGGCCATCATTGTGGAGGGCAAGGATTTGGGAACATCAACCAATGCAAATGGTAACTATAGTTTGGAACTTCCTGTAGGGGAAAACATCATTCGTACGCAAGGCCTGGGAATCCAAGATTCCAGAACCAAAGTAATCCTGTACAACAATGGGGTTTACAATTTTGACCTCAATGAGAGTGTGGAAGCTTTGGATGAGGTAGTGGTTCAAGGTAATTTGGATAGAAATGTGGAAACTGCAATTACCGGCGTTACACTTATTGAGGTAGAAAAAATCAAAAATATCCCCTTAGTCTTGGGTGAACGAGACATCCTTAAGGCTGCCATTACACTTCCTGGAATAACAACTGCAGGAGAGGGGGCTGCTGGCTATAATGTTAGAGGCGGTAGAACAGACCAAAACCTTATACTTTTGGATAATGGGGTTATTTACAATCCTTCACACTTCTTTGGGATTTTTTCTGCCATAAACCCTTTTTCCACAGGGTCAGCGGAGATTTACAAGGGAAATATCCCAGCTGAATTTGGGGGTAGACTCTCCTCCGTATTCGATATCACTACCAAGGATGGAAACACGGAGAAATTCTCCGGGGAGGCTTCCATTGGACCGGTCACCAGCAACATTGTTTTGGAAACACCTATAGTAAAAGATAAATCGGCCTTGTTGGTTGGTGGTAGAGCTACCTATTCGGATTGGATTTTGAGGGCCTTGGATGATGAGCAATTGAACAACAGCACCGCTTCGTTTTTTGATGTGGTGGCCAAGTACAACCATACCATAGACGATAAAAACGAGGTCAAGGCAACAGGATACTTTAGTCGGGATGAGTTTAGTATTACCTCAGACTCCATCTTTGATTATAGCAACCGACTGGTGTCTTTGAAATGGGACCATAAGTTTAGTGAGAAGACTACAGGAAGTCTTATTGCCTCCAATAGTGAATACAAGTTTGGAATTGAGTTTGACGGGGAATCCAACGACGATTTTGACCTGGGATACAAGAACAATGAAACGGAGATAAAATTGAAGATGAAATACGTGCATAGTGACAAGCACAAATTTGATTTTGGTTTGTCGAGCAAACTTTATGTGGTGGACCCAGGGGATATTGTGCCCTTGGGTGGGGATTCCGAGGTTACTTCCCTGACCATCCCCCAGGAAAAAGGATTGGAGTCGGCCGTATTTGCCTCGGATAGTTATGAGGTGAATGATAAGTTGCTGATAGATATTGGGCTTCGCTATTCCTTTTATGCCGCTTTGGGTGCTTCATCGCAACGCATTTATCAGGAAAACGGACCAAAGAATAGTGGTACGCTGGTAGAAACCCAGGATTTTGATAAGAATGAGGTCATTGAAACTTATGGAGGTCCTGAGGCCAGGGTTTCCGCAAGGTATTTTCTAACCCCGGATTTTTCGATAAAGGCCAGCATCAACAATGCTTACCAATACATTCACACCCTTTCCAGCAACACCACGGTTTCCCCTACGGATACTTGGAAGCTTTCCGATTTGAACATCAAACCCCAGGAGGCCTACCAAGGCTCTCTCGGATTGTACAAGAATTTTGGGGGCAACACCTTTGAGTTGAGCTTGGAAGGTTATTATAAGAAACAGACCAATCTATTGGATTATAAGGTTGGGGCACAGTTGTTATTGAACGAAGCCATAGAAACCGAGGTAATACAGGGTGATGGGAAGGCCTATGGAGTGGAGTTTTTGATTAAGAAAAATGAAGGGAAACTCAACGGATGGCTTGGGTATACCTATTCTCGATCCTTTGTGAAACTGGATAGCCCATTCGCAGAGGAAAGGGTAAACAATGGTGAGTTTTTCCCTTCCAATTTTGACAAGCCCCATGACATTAGCTTGGTGGCCAACTATAAGTTTACGCGTAGATTTAGTGCTTCGGCCAATTTCGTATATCAGACTGGTAGACCGGTTACTTTCCCTATTGGGAGCTTTTCCTTCAATAATTCCGAGTTTGTCTTTTACAGCGATAGAAACAAATTTAGGATTCCGGACTATTACAGACTGGACTTGAGCTTCAATATGGAGGGCAACCATAAGATCAAGAAGTTTGCGCATAGCTTCTGGAGTTTCTCCATTTATAACGTGCTGGGAAGAAATAATCCCTATTCGGTATTTTTTGTAACGGAGGACGGAGATATCAAGGCATACCAAAGCTCGATATTTGCAATTCCTGTACCGACAATTACATACAATTTCAAGTTTTAAAAGGTGCAACTGGCTCAAAAAGACATAGTATTGGTTTTGGTCTTCACGACGGCATTGGCTTCATCGTGCGTTGAGCCTTTTGAAGTGGATTCCGGTGAGTTTTTGAGCGCTTTGGTAATAGATGCCACTATAACGGATGAAATGGGACGCCAGGCTATCTACCTTTCCAAAACCTATGGTTTTGAGGAAGAACCAGAAATGGTATCAGGGGCATCTGTCAAAATCATTGAGAATGAAACCAATGAAATTCTCTTTGTTGAAACAAACCCTGGTGAGTATCGGTCACAGCAAGAATTTGCCGCGCAGCCGGGAAGTACCTATACATTGAAAATCACAACCGGAGACGGGTCGTCCTATAGTTCACAAAATGCTTCCTTGCCGCAGGCAGTGGCATTGGATAGCGTTTATGCTGACCGGATCACCAGTGACTTGGGAGAAGACGGCATTGCCATTTTTGTGGACAGTTTTGATGCCACGGGCAATTCCCAAAATTTCCGTTACGAATACCAAGAGACTTATAAAATCATCGCCCCGGAATGGAACGATTTTGACCTTTTAAGTACGGGTATTGAATGTGGGGTTGATGTGATTCCCAAGACAGTGCAAAATCGGATATGCTTTGCCAGCGATAGTTCTACGGACATTATTACGACGAGTACGGCAAACTTGAACGAAAATAGGGTACAAAGATTCATGGTGCGTTTTATGGAGCGAAACAACTATATCATATCCCATCGTTATAGCATAGAGGTCACCCAATACACCCAATCCAATGATGCCGCTTCCTATTTTAGTTCATTGGACCAATTCTCCAGTACCGAAAGCATTTTTTCGGAAAGTCAACCTGGATTTTTGGTTGGAAATGTTTTTTCGGAGGAGAATCAAGATGAAAAAGTATTGGGGTATTTTGAGGTTAGTGCAGTTTCCAAAAAGAGGATTTTCTTCAACTATGAGGATTTTTATCCTGGGGAAGATCTTCCGGATTATGTCAATCCATGTATGGACATTGCACCTAAATTAATAAGTCAGGGGGGAGCACGTTGTGTTTTGAGTGCCATGGTAGAGGCCAATCAGGTCAGTTACCTAAATGTAAATGATGACCCTCCGTTTGAAGAAGGCCCCTATCTGGTAGTTCCGCGGGAATGTGGGGACTGTACCGTTTTAGGAAGCAACCAAACCCCCAAATTTTGGACGGAATGATTGATATGAAAAAGGCAATTAACAAGATAGGCTTGTATGTACTGGCAATGACTTTCATACCCATATCCAGCTGTATTGAGCCCATTGATGTGACCTTTGAGAATTTTGAAAGTGCCATCGTTGTGGAGGCTACAATAACGGATAAAATGGAGGTTCAACGGGTCTTTCTTACACGGACCTTTGAGTTTGAGGATGACGGACCATCTATAGAACCTAACGCAACAGTGAGTATCAGCGGCGGTGGCAATACATTTCTGTTTGTAGAGAGTTCTCCCGGGGTTTATTTATCCCAGCAGGCCTTTGCCGCCCAACCCAATACGCCGTACCAATTATCCATCCAGACCCAAGACGGAAGGTCATATAATTCTACTGAGATGACCCTGACCCAGGCCACCCAGATTGATGAAGTAAGGGCGGAACGGATTACCAACGATTTTGGGGAGGAAGGTGTAGGGATTTTTGTGGATAGTTTTGACCCCACAGGGAATTCGGTAAACTATCGGTATCAATATGAGGAAACCTATAAAATAATAGCCCCTTTTTGGACACCAAACGACTTGGAGAAAGTTCCGGCAAATGAAGCAGAGGTTTTTTGCGAGGTTCGATTGATACCCGATACCGTTTCCAAAGAGACCTGTTTTACCACCGATTTTTCCAATGCCATTATTCAGACCAATACCAGTGATTTGGACGAAGATAGGGTTAGCAATTATATGGTAAGGTTCATTAATAGGAACAACTACATCATTTCACACAGGTATAGCATCTTGGTTAGGCAATTTGTGCAGTCTAATTCAGCCTTTAAATTTTACGAGACACTTAATGAGTTTTCAGGAAGCGATAGCTTCTTTTCCCAGACGCAACCAGGTTTCCTGGAAGGAAATATTAGCTCTACCACGAATACGGAAGAAAAAGTATTGGGTTATTTTGATGTGGCTACGGTACAGGAACAGCGATTATTTTTCAATTATGCTGATTTATTCCCCGGTGAAGACTTGCCCCCTTACATTGACCCATGTGCACGGTCATCACCTCCATTGGCTGTAGGTGTACCCCCAAGATGTGTTTTAAGCACGCAGGTGGAAGAAAATCTGGTGCGGTATGTTGGTAATAACGATAGCCCCGAACAAACAGAAGGGCCTTTTACCATTGTGCCAACAGTATGTGGGGATTGTACGGAAATAGGAAAGGTTGCCGTACCGGAATTTTGGATTGAAGATTAACAAGACAAGCAAGAAATGAAAAACGTTTTGTCTCATATGAAATATTATTTTGCCATAAGCTGTTTGGCACTGATCCTAAATGGTTGTATAGAACCTTTTGATGGAGAATTTGTGGATTTTCAAAGTGCTTTGGTCATAGAGGCTACCATTACCAATGAGTTAAAGAACCAGCAGGTAATACTCTCAAGAACCTATGAATTTGAGGCTGATGGGCCAATAGCGGAGTCCAACGCTACGGTAAGGCTGATGGCCAATGGAAACGCCATCGCATTTCAGGACTCTGGAGATGGGGTCTATATTTCCGAAGAACCGTTTGCCGCACAATCCGGGGTAGAGTACCAACTGGATATCACCACCCAGGATGGTAGAACCTATGGTTCAGCAATGACGCAGCTGACTGCAACCACATCGTTGGATGAGGTAAGGGCAGAACGAATAACCAGTGACTTGGGGGAAGATGGGATGGGTATTTTTGTTGACAGTTTTGATCCTACAGGAAGTTCCAAAAATTACCGCTATGAGTTTATAGAGACCTATAGGGTTATTGCTCCCACATGGACGCCCATTTCACTGATTGGAGACCCTGCAGGAGGATGTAATGTTATCAAGGTTCCCAATAACACAGATGAGGAAATCTGCTATCCTACGGATTTTTCCAACGAAATAATTCTTACTTCCACTGAGGATTTGGAAGAGGATAGGGTAAGTAATTTTATGGTTCGGTTCATCAGTAGGGACAATTATATTATTTCGCATAGGTACAGTATCTTGGTAAGACAATATGTACAATCCAATGCCGCTTATACCTTTTTTGAGACACTGAATGAACTTTCCGGATCTGAAAGTTTGTTTAGCCAAACACAACCCGGCTTTTTGGAGGGCAACGTGTTTTCAAAAGAAACGGAGGAGGAAACCGTCATTGGGTTTTTTGACGTGGTCTCGGTAGATGAAAAAAGATTGTTTTTCAATTACAATGATTTTTACCCAGGAGAACCACTGCCTCCTTATGTAGAAAATTGTAGACCAAGTGCTCCGCCGCTGGTCTCGCAAGGAGGCACCTGCGTTTTACGACCCATCATTGAAAGTGGTTTAGGGGTCTATGTAGCGGACAACAGTCCACCAGCTTTGGGTGAAGGGCCTTTTAAAATTGCTCCCAGGGTCTGTGGTGATTGTAGGGAATTGGGAACCTCGGAAATACCTGATTTTTGGATAGAATGATGATTGGCAAACCCGTATATATAACCCCTTCTCTCATCTTATTGATGCTCCCAAATTATGGGTGTATTGAAGAGTTTAAGGCAGAGTTTGCGGATTTTGAGAGCACCTTGGTCATAGAGGCTACCATTACGGATGAGTTCAAGCCCCAAGAGGTACTTTTGTCCAGGGCCTACAGGATTCAGGATGAGGACATCCAAATGGAAGCTGGTGCGATTGTTTCCGTTATTTCCAGTGATGGACAAGAGTTCTCTTTTCAAGAGCAGGACAATGGAAAGTACGTTTCAAATGTGTCCTTTGCGGCCTTACCTCAGCTTACCTATCAATTGGCAGTTGAAACCCAGGATGGGGAATCATATAGTTCCACAGCCATGGGTTTACCCCAAGTGGCGAGGTTGGACAGTGTTTATGCCAAGCGTTTCACCAACGACCTTGGGGAAAACGGAATGGGAATTTTTGTTGATGCCTTGGTTCCTTCTGGTACCACATCTGGTTTTTATAGATATGAATATGAGGAAACCTACAAGATAGTAGCGCCCTTCTGGGACCCTGTGGAGTTGGAGGTCGTGGAAACTCCTTCTCCACATATTGTCAAAGTGCCTAGGTCGCTGGATGAAAGGGTATGTTATGCCTCCTTTGATTCCAACAGAATAATTCTTGCGGACACGGAAGATCTTGATGGGGACAATGCCGAAAACATATTGGTTCGGTTTATTCCAAGTAATGACTATATCATTAGCCACAGATACAGTATTTTGGTTAGGCAATACTCCTTATCTGCACAAGCGCATGCGTTCTTTGAGACCTTAAACGAATTTTCCTCTAGCGAGAGTCTATTTTCTGAAACGCAGCCCGGATTTTTGCAAGGCAACGTCTCTGGGAATACAAACAATGAAAAGGTATTAGGCTATTTTGATGTGGTAAATGTGGATGAAAAAAGAATCTTTTTTAACTATTCGGATTTTTACCCGATGGAAGATTTACCACCTTATGTAGACCCTTGTCAGTTCAATACACCGACTATTGGCTTGATTGATTTGGTGCGCTGGGATTGGGTGAAGTACATAGATGACAATTTCATTGGTTCGGGTTTGGGATCAGGACCATATATAACGGTTCCTCAGGTTTGTGGGGATTGTACAGCACTAGGTACCTCCGAGGTGCCTGATTTTTGGATAGAATAAAATAAAATTATGAAGTATAGTATCATCACATTGTTGTTAAGCGTATTTACTTTATCCGGTTTTGCGCAAACCTCAAACGCAACAATTCAAGGGAAGATGTTGAAAAACGTTCTCCAAGAAAAGGTGTTTGTGCAGACCAACGAGTCACTTTTGTTTTCAGGAGAGTACTTGCGATACAAATTATACTGTTTGGAAACCCAAGGAAGACGACTCACCAACATTAGTAAAATAGCCTATGTGGCGTTAGTGGATCAAGATGGCGAGTCGGTATTCACCCACAAGATCAGGCTTACTGATGGTGCTGGATATGGAGACTTTTTTGTTCCGACCTCAATTCCAACGGGAAGTTATAAACTATTGGGCTATTCCCAATGGATGCAGAATTTTGGAACGGATTCTTTCTTCCAATCGGATATCCATATCATTAATCCCTACCAGCCTGTCCCCGAAAGCTATTTGGCAGCTGAACCTGATTCAACCCAGGCAACCCCTTTGATTCCAGCCCCAAGGGTTTTGGAGGTGCCTATGACAAGTACTGAGGGAGGGGTCAAGGTGAGCTTGGACAAGAATGAACTTGGCGCCAGGGAAAAATTGATGGTACGGATAGATGCCGACAACTCCGAATCAAAAAATGGAAATTACTCCATCTCCATTAGAAAATTGGAAGATTTAAGTGCTCCTAAAAAGATGAGTGCAACAGAATTTACCAAGCGCTATTTGAATGGAGGATCCAATTCAGGTATAAATTCCCAAAAAGTGGATTTACCCGAACTTAGGGGAGAGGTGGTTTCAGGAACCATTGTGAATAAAGAAACCAAAACACCCGTACAAGATGTGAGGGTTTCCATTTCATTACCGGGGGATAAGTATCTCTTTAAAGTTGCCTCAACCAATGAAAGAGGAAGATTCAGGTTCCTTTTTGACCAAGAGTATAGTAACGTAACGGGTGCTTTGCAGATTTTGGCTGATAATTGGGATGCTTATAAAATCGTTATGGATGAAGCACCTAAGAAGTATGTTGGAATCCAAGTTGATGATTTCAAGATTTCCAGAGCTATGGAGGATTATATTCTTCAAAAAAGTATTCAAAATCAGATAGAAAATGGCTTTAGGGAGGTGAAATCGGATTCCGTTATTCCTGCCAGCCATGAACAACCTTACTATCGAAAGTTTAGCGTGAACTACAACTTGGATGATTATACCCGTTTCAACACTATAGAGGAAACCATTATTGAGGTAGTGGATCAACTATCCGTGAGGAGACTCCAAAATGGTGACCGCGCCTTTGAAATTAGACCAGAAGAAGGATTTACGGACTTGGCCCTTTTACCCATGGTGTTTGTAGACGGACTTTTTATCAAGAAGCATGAGGATTTTATGGACTTCAGCGCCAAAAAGATCCAAACCATTGAATTTTCCCGTGATAAGGTAATATTGGGGCCACATGTGTTTCAGGGTGTACTTCATTTTAAAACAATAGAAGGAGGTTTTTACAATGATTTCTTTACCCCGCATATTGTCAATGTTGATTTGTTCAAGCCACAGGTGCGCAAGGACCACTTTAAGCAAACATATAATACCAACGATTTACAGAACCGTGTGCCGGACTTTAGACACCAACTTTTATGGGAGCCAGAACTGGATTTATCCAAGGGTTCTGAAGAGATTGTCCTATACACTTCTGATGTCCCGGGAACCTATCAGTTGATCCTAGAGGGCTTTTCGTCAATTGGAAACCCGGTATCCGTCAAACGGGAGTTCACCGTTAAGTAGTTCCTTTCTATTTTGTGGGCCACAGAGCAACTAACAGCTCTGATGGTGAACTATGCTAACAAAAGTCTATGGCAGTGCCGTATTTGGGGTCGAGGCCCAAACCATAATCGTAGAAGTAAATGTAGACCAAGGAGTAGGGTACCATTTGGTAGGTTTACCGGATAATGCCATTAAGGAAAGCAATTATAGGATTGCTGCCGCATTGCAAAACAATGGGTATCGCATACCTGGGAAGAAGATTACCATAAACATGGCACCCGCGGATTTGCGAAAGGAAGGTTCGGCGTACGATCTTACCCTTGCATTGGGAATCCTCGTAGCTTCCAACCAGATTAAAGCAGCCAACATTGGGGAGTACCTTATTATGGGGGAGTTGTCGCTTGATGGTACCGTTAGCTCTATTAAAGGGGCATTGCCCATTGCCATTAAAGCCAAAGAGGAAGGTTTTAAGGGATTTATCCTACCTGAAGAAAATGTCAAAGAAGCTGCTGTCGTGGAAGGATTGGAGGTCTATGGTGTTACAAATATCCAGGAGGTCATAGATCATTTCAATTCTGGAAAACCGTTGAGGCGGACCCAATTGGATCCACAAAAAGAGTTCTATAAAAATCTGGATTATCCTGAATATGATTTTTCCGATGTCAAAGGGCAGGAAAGCATTAAACGATGCATGGAGATTGCGGCCGCTGGAGGTCACAACATTATATTGATTGGACCTCCTGGCTCAGGAAAAACCATGTTGGCCAAACGGTTGCCTTCAATTTTACCGCCCATGACCCTTCAAGAAGCATTGGAAACCACTAAAATTCACAGTGTTGTGGGCAAAGTGAAAAATTCAGGTCTGATGAGCCATAGACCCTTTCGAAACCCACACCATACCATTAGCAGTGCAGCTTTGGTGGGAGGAGGGAGCTATCCCCAACCGGGAGAGATTTCCCTTTCGCACAATGGAGTACTTTTTTTGGATGAGCTGCCGGAATTTGAGCGGAGGGTACTTGAAGTAATGCGACAACCCATGGAAGATAGGGAGGTAACCATTGCCCGGGCAAAATTCACAGTGACCTATCCCAGCAGTTTTATGTTGGTGGCAAGTATGAATCCAAGTCCTGGAGGTTATTTCAATGATCCGGATGCCCCGGCGGTTTCATCCCCAACGGAAATGCAGCGCTATTTGGGAAAAATATCAGGGCCCTTGCTGGACAGGATTGATATTCATATTGAGGTTGCCCCGGTTCCTTTTGAAAAGCTCGCTAACGACCAAAAAGCAGAGAGCAGTTTGGAAATCAGAAGACGGGTTATAAGGGCTAGGGATATTCAGACTTCGCGGTTTCAAAATTTGGAAACGGTACACTACAACGCCCAAATGAATACCAAACAAATTAGGCAATACTGCATTTTAACCCAGGAAACAAAGGAGCTGTTACAGAGTGCCATGGAGCGCTTAAACCTTTCGGTCCGCGCATATGACCGTATTCTTAAGGTGGCCAGAACCATAGCAGATTTAGAGGGGAATACTCAAATATCTGCCAGTCATATCTCAGAGGCCATTCAATATAGAAGTCTTGATAGGGAAGGATGGTTGGGGTAACCCTAGTTATAGGTTTTTAACAAAAATGTTCTGTGATATTTTTTAAACAGGACTATGGATAGGTATAGCTGTAATGGTCTTGCTCCCAGCTTCTTTTTGAATTTATGGGTAGACTTATTGAGATAATCAGATATGCTATAGAATGTGTCAACTCCCTCTTGTTTAAGCAATTCATAGGTTGCATGTCTTAGATATGGAGCAATGTTTTTTCCCCTATAATTCTGAAAAGTGTACATGTTGAGCAGATAGGCCTCGTTTTTCTTAAGTTTCATTTTTTTACCCTTGAAAACAAAGTCCCTTTGTTCTGCACAATGGAATGCTGCTATTTGATTATTGTGTTTTAGACCTATTAATTTGGTGCCCTTAAATTTCCGTAAAGAACCCCTTTTCATAGATTTTACTTCTTGGTCGGACAAGAAACTGACGGTATATTTTTCTTGGTCATCAGTTATCTGAGGGTGCTCATATTCATTAAAATCTTCTTGAACCCAATAATATGGTGCAAAGTCGAAGCCATTTCTGGACATGAAATTCTGCAACGTATGTAGAAACAAGCCATGCTTGATATTTGAGATCAGCAACTTATACTTGTAATTTTTGCTACTTTCCTGGGTATCCATTTAAGTCTATTTATGTAAAGTTCTTCCGTATGTGCCTTTGGTGCCAAGTTGTAGATGTTGTCTCAATTCGGATGGAGGCATGATCTTTCTTTCATTGGCTTGGGCAAGGGTATGAATCCTTTGGATTAAGTCTTTGTTTGATGCCAATTTGGTGCGCTTGGTATCATACCAGATATTGTCCTCAATTCCAACGCGAACACCACCACCCATAGCTATTCCAATAGAGTTCATCTTCAACTGGGCGTTTCCAATTCCCGCCAAGCTCCAATGGGATTGCTCCGGTAAATCGTTTATCATTACCCCTGCATTTAAAAGATTTGCCTGAGCACAGGCAATATTTCCAAGAATTAAATTGAAGTAAAAAGGAGGTTGGATCAATCCTTTTTTCGCCAGATATTTTGCGTAATTGATCATTCCAATGTCGAAGGCTTCAAGTTCGGGAACAATACCCCTGTCCAACATCGCTTTGGCCAGTTTTTGTATCATTTCTGGGGAATTGGTACTTGCTGTGGCATTAAAATTCAACGAGCTAAGGGTCAAGCTTCCCATATCTGGTTTAAGGGAACCCTCCAAGAATAGAGGTTCCGAGCGTTTCTCAAATTCAGAAAAATTCCGACCACTGAGTGAAACACAAATCACCAGTTCCGGTTCGTATTTTCTAATACCTTCTATGATCTGACCATAAATGTCCTTTTTATAGGTGGGGACTCCAGTTTTTGCATCACGGGCGTGAAGGTGAACCATTGTGATTCCCAATTCTGAAGCTTCGAGGACCTGGTCAATTATTTCGGGGACCACCACGGGAACATGGGGAGTCATTTCCTTGGTAGGAATCATTCCTGTTGGTGTAAAATTTACTACTAAGTTTTCACCCATGGCTTTTAATGTCTATAGAACTTTTCATAAAAATAGATGGTGATTTGAAAATGACACAGAAAATCGGTTGGCTGTTGTTTTTTTTGGATATGTAGCGTTTTTGGACCTGAAAAACGAAGACCATTTCACAATGTTAACACCTCTGGACTCGTTATTGTGCTGTTTTAGAGCAATCTACCAACCCCGTAAATTGAAACTAAAATGGATAGGTTATTTAGGGTATTTTCATTTTAAACATGACCAATATCTTTTAACGTATATAATTGATTTTAAACGATTTCTTTATTTAAGCATGGCAATCTTGATTACTTTCAACGGCCACAACGGATATTAACCTTAATCAACCTTTGCCAAAATGAGCACGAAAGTTTGTGTAATTGGAGCTGGCCCGTCTGGGCTAGTGGCAGTAAAAGAGCTGTTGAAGCAAAATATTGAAGTAGTATGCTATGAAGCCGAAGATAGTTTTGGCGGCGCTTTCAGAGACATAGATAAGGGCGGGAGGTCCTATGATTCCCTGGAACTTACGGTATCCAATTATTTTATGGCCTATTCCGATTTCATGCCTGACCCCAAGGAAGAGAGAAGGTTTTGGAAGGTGTCGGAATATCGGGAATATTTAAAAGACTATATCGGGCATTTTGATCTAGAGCAACATCTGCACTATGCGCACAAGGTTCTGAGTACGGACATTCAAGGAAATTCGGTTGTTGTTGAAGTTGAGCATCAAGGTGAGGTCCGAAAAGAAAAATTTGACCATTTAGTGATTTGCACGGGGAGTAATTTCATTCCCTATTCTCCAATGTTCAAAGGACAATCTGATTTTGAAGGCGAGATTGTTCATTCCAGTGAATATAAAAATGGTGAGTCCTTTAAAGGCAAAAAAGTTGTGTGTATTGGTATAGGGGAATCTGGAGCGGACATCATCCATGAAATTTCGCAAACTACCTCATGCAGGGTATTGGTTAGGGAATTTCCAAATATTGTTCCTAGATGGTCTGCAGGTTATACCAGCGATTCCTATACTTCACACAGTCTCAATTCCATGGGAAAAAAAGGAGTGGACCATTTCATGAAATTCATGGCATGGAAGTATTTGAAGTTTGGCAAAAATGTTGGGTCCACTGAGAAACTGGTGCAACAGTGGATTTATGAAAGAAAGTCCTTCATGGGTAAATTCCTTACCAAGAGTGATGTGTTCCTTCAGGATATCCTTGATGGACGATTGGAAATCACAAGGGACGAAATTGATTATTTGACCAAGAATACCATTGTTACCAAAGGTGGTGAGACCATTGAAACGGATGTTCTTGTGCTGAACACTGGTTACGAAACAAAATTTGAGTATGTAAAAGAGGGCAAGGATTTTGAAAATCCAAGGAATCTCTACAAACATATGATACATCCAAAACATGGACTTCTAATTAGCTTAATAGGGTGGGCCAGGCCTACGCAAGGAGGACTTCCGGCCTGTTCGGAAATTCAGGCGCGTTATATGGCCTTGCTACTATCAGGAAATAAAAAGCTTCCGGACGCTATGAAGATGAAGGAGGTTATTGAGAGGGATAGGCGTTTTAACGAAAAGTTTTTCTCAGATAGTGTGAACATCAAGTCTTTGGTCAACTACCATGACTTTATGAACGACATGTCCAAATTAGTAGGCTGTAGACCGAAGTACTTTAACATTAAAGATCTTAAGTTTTCCACAAAGCTGTTTTTCGGATCACACTTACCTGCTTTTTATAGACTTAATGACCCAGCCTATGCAAGCACGGCCAAAAAAACAATAAAACACTTACCAACGGCATATTCGGCTAAAAGAAGTTCCATCATGTTGTTGATTTTACTTAGTCACAAGCCCTTTGAGCAGCTTTCAAGGTTGTTTGCCAGAACTTTTGGAGTCGGTCATTCCAAAACTTCCGATCAAGCTATGATGTAGCATCACTGCTTGCAATCTACTTTTTTAAACAGCTGTGAGTCAATGTTCTAAAAAAAAGGCGAAAAAACTCCTTTTCTTCTAAAAAATAAGTTAAATCCTACATCAATCCTATTTTCTGACACGAATAGGCCGTAATTTTGCGCCCGTTTTAAGAAAAATGAGCTATGCAGTGTGTGGAATTGAATCCCGTGGGCAACTTTGACCCTTGGGACCAAAAAATGATAGATGAACTCCTCCATAACGATTTAAAGGAATCTCTTGGTGATCGATTGGTGTTCGAAAATGAGACCGTAAAACTATGGGACATACGTTTGGAACCTGGTGAAAGACTTCCGTTTAGAAAGCACAATACCAATTACAATTGGGTTTGCGTTACAGGTGGACTAGCCCTTACCCGTCATGGTAATGGTAAAATTAGCATGGTAAAACTAGAGCCAGGAGATACCGAATATTGGGAGTTTAGGGGAAAAAACTACACCAATGATCTTGAGAACATTGGTGATAGGACCATTGCCATCAATGTCTTGGAATACAAAGAGGTCAACACGGATTGGAAACCTGCTTATTCCAACTAGATCACTTTGATGTTGGCCTTCAGTCCTTCAATAATTCCAAGAATGTTTTGGACCGTATCCTCTAAATAGTATTTAATGGCCAAGTGGGGTATCCGAATGGTGGTAAACCCATTTTTAAAGGAATGCATGGCCTCCTCTAGGTCGCTAATGGCCTGCTCGTGGGTTATGGTATTGTAATCCTTATCAATTTCAATATTCAGTTTTACCCTGGATATGGCTAAATCAACGGATTTTTTTCCATCCCACCATTCCAACATGGGATGGGCACCCGCTTCTTTCAAAGCATAGAAAAGATGAACAGCCTCAATTGGGGTACTGTTGTTAAGGATAATTTTCTTGATGAGTTTGGTATGCCGCTCACATAGCGCAACACCTAAGGATTCGGTGGACGCTGCATGCTGTTCATGTCCAATTTCTTTACCACAGTCTTTACAGATCATGAGTATCGGTTAAGTTTTAGGTCAATTATTTGATTTGGGATTATTATAACTTCGAGATTTTCATAATCGTATACATATTCGATGTAAAACATCCCATTTTTAGATGAAATGCATTTTTTTGGATGAAATGCATCATTCTAATGAATTCTACTTATTTTGAAAACCTATAATCAAACCCCCTTATGTTTAAAAAAATAGGGCCAGGAATTCTAGTTGCGGCCGCCTTTGTGGGCCCGGGCACCATTACGGTATGTATCCTTGCGGGAGTGCATTTTGGTTACAGCTTGCTTTGGGCTGTACTGGTATCGGTGATTGCTACCGTAATTCTGCAGGAGATGTCCGGCAGGATTGGCGTGTTTACCCAAAAAGGACTCATGGAAGTCGTAAAGGGAGAAATAGGGGTTGACTGGGTAAGAAATTTGGTGATCGCTTTGGTTCTGTTTGCCATCCTGGTTGGCAATGCAGCTTATGAGGCAGGAAATATTGGCGGCGCTACCTTGGGGCTGGAAGGGCTTTTGGGGGATGGATTTTCCCAATTTTATCCGCTCTTTGTTGGTGTCATGGCATTTCTGTTGTTATGGTTCAGTGGGTATAAGACTTTGGAAAAAGTATTTGTAGCCCTTGTGGGTTTAATGGGGGTCTGCTTTTTAATTGCCGCCCTAATGACCAAACCCGAAGTTTTGGACATTGTTCAAAATATGTTTGTGCCCAATCTACCAGAAGGAGGACTGTTAACCGTTATTGCCCTTGTGGGAACTACGGTGGTTCCTTACAATTTGTTTTTGCACGCCTCCCTGGTGAAAGAAAAATGGAAATCCCATGATGATTTGAAAACAGCCAAATGGGACACCGTAATTTCCATAGGACTGGGTGGATTGGTGTCCATGTCCATTTTAATTACCGCGGCCTCGGCTCCATTAAGTGAGGTCACCAATGTTATGGACCTTGCGGTGGGTCTGGAACCCTTGTTTGGGAAGAGTGCCATTTATTTTATTGCATGCGGACTGTTGGCAGCGGGAATCACTTCCGCAATAACAGCACCCCTGGCTGCAGCATTTGTGGCCAACAGTTGTTTGGGCTGGGAGGGAATGCAGGATAAAAGGTTTAAAATGGTTTGGATGGTCATTTTGTTTTTGGGCGTATGCTTCTTGTCCTTTGATATCAAGCCCATTCAGGTGATTCAATTTGCCCAAGTTGCCAACGGAATGGTGTTGCCTATAATGGCCATCTTGCTGCTTTGGATAGTCAATAGAACATCCGTGATGGGGAAGCATAAAAACACCCTCTTCCAAAATATTATCGGGTTTGCTATTGTTGCTTTCTCCATTTTTTTGGGCGCTAAAAGTATCATGAAAGTCCTGGGATTGGTATAGATGAAAAGTTGGTCAATAGATATTAACTGTGACGTGGGCGAGGGTGTGGGCAACGAAGCCCTGATTTTTCCTTTGATAAGTTCCTGTAATGTTGCCTGTGGAGGTCATGCAGGGGACCTTGGCACTATGACCCAAGTGGTGAAATTGGCAAAAAGGCACGGGATAAAGGTCGGCGCGCATCCCTCATACCCAGACAAAGCCAATTTTGGAAGGGTGGTCATGACCATTTCGGATGAAGAGCTTCACGACAGTATTTTAAACCAACTTCAGGAATTTGATACAATTCTCCGCCAAGAATCCGTAAAACTGAATCATATAAAAGCACATGGTGCATTGTACAACGAATCGGCTAAAAATGAACGAGTGGCCCGTTTGCTTTTGGATGCCATACAGACCTATGGGGCAAAAGTTCCTTTGTATGCTCCTTTTGGTTCTGTGATGGCTAGGATTGCCAAGGAGAGTGGCTATGAAGTGCATTATGAGGCCTTTGGGGATAGAAGTTACAACTTGGACCTGAGTCTGGTCTCAAGAACACTGCCCAATGCTGTGATTCAGGAACCTGCCAAGGTATTGGAACAGGTGCTTCCCATCATAAAAAAAGGGAAAATTGTGACATTATCCGGGGAAACGGCAGATATAGAGGCCCAAACCATTTGCATTCATGGAGACACCCCTTCAGCATTTCAAATATTAACGTATCTTTCACAGCAATTGCCCCAACATGGGGTAGAAATACAAAAGTGAAAAAACTCCCCATCAGTATAAAACCGTTTGGACAAAGGGCTATCTTAATGGAGTGGCCAAGCGAGGTAAGCGAATCCGTGTTAGGGGAAATTCTGGAATTTGTGGACTGCTTTAAAAGCTTGGAACTCCCCGGATGGGAAATGTCCATCGCGTACAATTCCCTGACCTTGGTGAATTCCTTGGAAGATGTGGATTTTGAATCCATACAAAAGCAGATTCTGGATTGCCAGAAAGGCCAAAAAAAGCTTCAAAAAAAACGTGGGCGATTTTTATGGAAAATCCCCGTGTGCTATGACTCCGATTTGGGAATTGACTTGGAGGAAGTTTCTACGGCATTGGGAATTTCCCAAACTCAACTTATAACACTTCACACCTCACAAGAGTATATTGTTTACGGTTTAGGATTTCTTCCGGGGTTTATGTATTTGGGAGGTTTGCCAGAAGAATTGGAAATTCCCCGAAGAAAGGAACCCCGTCTGCATGTGGCCCAGGGCTCAGTGGGATTGGCTGGCAAACAAACCGGTATTTATCCCCAAGACTCCCCAGGGGGATGGCATATTATTGGGAGCTGCCCCACACCAATTTTCAATCCCACGGCGGAAGAACCATGTTTTGTCAGTGTGGGAGATAAAATTCAGTTTAAACAAATTTCCCGGGCCGAATACAACTTGAAAAAAATTGAAGCCGAAGTGGGTATTTTCAAACCTGAAAAAATAGCGTTGGATGATTAAAGTGCTCAAATCAGGTTTCTTTATGACGGTTCAGGACATGGGCCGGTTTGGCTACAGGGATATTGGTGTTCCAGTTTCTGGTGTCATGGATTCTGATTCGGCAACAAAGGCCAACAAATTATTGGATAATCCTAAGGAGGCTGCCCTCTTGGAAATAACCATGACGGGCCCCACCTTGCAATTTGAGGCTCCCACATATATCTGTCTTTCCGGAGCTTTTCTGTCACCCACGCTCAACAACAAGCCCATAGAAAACTATCAGGTGATTCAGGTCGCCAAAGGAGATATCTTATCCTATGGTAGGTTGGAAAAAGGATTTCGGTCCTATTTGGCAGTGAAAGGGGGGATACAAACCGATATGGTAATGGGCAGTAGATCTCAATACCACCCTGTTACACCAAAAAAATGTCTAAAGGATGGCAGTTCGGTAGCTTATGGGGAAACGGTATCTTTTGAACCTGCGATTTCTGGACTAAAGGTAGATAGGAAATTTGAAGAAGAAACCTTGGAAGTTTATAAGGGGCCTGAATTCTCCATGTTGTCGGATGCCCAGTTGGGTTCATTGTTTGGGAAATCATTTTCCATTTCGGAAAAAAACAACCGCATGGCCTACCAATTGGCAGAATTGATTCAGGGGCATAAACATTCCATGCTCACTTCAGGAACTATGCCCGGGACGGTACAGTTTACGCCCGCCGGAAAATTGATTATCCTAATGAAAGATGGACAAACCACAGGGGGCTATCCAAGAATTTTGCAATTGTCCGAGGATTCCATTTGTCAGCTGGCCCAGAAAAAGTTTGGGGACTCCATTTCATTTAAACTGATATAAAATTCATTTCCAGTTTGGTTTTTTATCTTAATTTTTTGTACACTTGAACTGTGAAAGCAAAAAATCTGATTAATAGCGTCGTCATTATTATTCCAGCCATGGAATGATACAGATGTCCTATTGATTTAGAAAAAGCCTGTATCCCATTAAAGATACAGGCTTTTTTTATGGTCCAAAAAAGAAATGGATATGGGATTTTAAATCAACTTAAAACGTTGATTTTCATAGAGATAAAGGTATATTATTTTAAATGGATTTAGAAGGTGTAAAACTGTTAAAAATATAGGGTTTCTGAAACATCTATCTTTGAATGATATAGTAAATTCAACAAGATTCCCGATCTGAAAGAAAATTAATAATGGAATTGAACAAACATAGTAAGAACGTTACCCAAAACCCTTCGCAACCCGCATCACAGGCCATGTTGTATGCCACAGGTTTAAAGGAGGAGGATATGAAAAAGGCACAAATTGCCATTGGTAGTACGGGCTACGATGGTAATCCCTGCAACATGCACTTGAACAGTATAGCACAGGAAATCAAAAAGCATGTTAACGAGACAGGGCAAGTGGGATTGACGTTCGGTACTATTGGAGTATCCGATGGAATCTCCATGGGAACATCGGGTATGAAATATTCGTTGGCTTCACGGGATATTATTGCCGACTCTATGGAAACGGTGATGAACGGGATGTCTTATGATGCATTGATCGGTGTTGTTGGATGCGATAAAAATATGCCTGGGGCCATTATTGCTATGCTCCGACTCAATAGACCATCTATAATGGTTTACGGTGGTAGCGTTGCTTCTGGAAACTATAAAGGGCGAAAGCTAAATATTGTATCTGCCTTTGAAGCTTTGGGACAGAAAATTGCAGGAGAAATCGACGAAGCTGAATACAAGGAAATCATTAAGAGAGCAATACCAGGGGCAGGTGCCTGTGGGGGGATGTACACGGCAAATACGATGGCATCATCCATAGAATGTATGGGAATGTCATTACCTTACAATTCATCTATTCCAGCCGTCAACCCCAACAAGCTTTCAGAGGCAGAACGTACTGCCCAAGCCATAAAAAATCTTTTGGAGCTCGATTTAAAACCAAAGGATATCGTTACAAAAAAATCCATTGAAAATGCAATTACCCTGGTCAATGCACTTGGTGGCTCTACCAATGCGGTATTGCATTATTTGGCCATTGCATATGCTGCAGATATCGAATTTACCTTGGAGGATTTTCAACGCATAAGTGATAAAACACCACTTATTGGGGATTTAAAACCTTCGGGAAAATACCTGATGGAAGATGTCCATGGTATTGGCGGAACCCCAAAGATTATGAAGTATTTGTTGGAACAAGGCTTTTTACATGGGGATTGTATGACCGTAACCGGGAAAACCTTAGCTGAAAACCTGAAAGATGTTGAAGCTATGGAATTTGAGGAGCAAGATTTGTTGTACAGCGTGGATAAGGCATTGAAATCTTCGGGTAACTTACAAATCCTTAAAGGAAACTTGGCAGAAGAAGGAGCTGTGGCAAAGATTTCTGGTAAAGAAGGCTTAAAGTTTGAAGGAAAAGCGGTGGTGTACGATAGTGAACCCGAAGCCAATGAAGGCATATCCAAAGGTGAAGTGGAAAAAGGGAATGTAGTCGTTATTCGCTATGTAGGACCCAAGGGAGGCCCAGGTATGCCCGAAATGCTTAAACCTACATCCATGATCATGGGGGCTGGTTTGGGAAAATCGGTTGCGTTGATCACGGATGGTCGTTTTTCTGGAGGAACCCATGGTTTTGTAGTGGGTCACGTAACCCCAGAAGCCCAAGAGGGAGGAGCCATTGCCCTTGTGGAGACTGGTGATTTAATTACCATTAGCGCTTTGGACAATTCCATTACCTTAAATATTTCAGATGAGGAAATGGAAAGAAGAAGGGCCAAATGGCAAGCTCCTCCATTAAAATTTACCAAAGGAATATTGTACAAGTACGCAAGATCTGTAGCATCGGCTTCAGAAGGATGCGTTACCGATAAATATTAAAAAAAATGTCGTTTCTGCCAATGCGGGAATCTCATCATTCTAAGTTGACATTATGAGCACGGAAACTTTAAAAAAGAAAGAAAACAAAACAGCCAAGACCATCCGCATAAGTGGGGCAGAAGCCATTATACATTGTCTTTTGGCCGAAGGTGTGGATTTGATCTATGGTTATCCCGGTGGAGCCATTATGCCGGTGTATGACGAACTTTATAAATTTCAGGACAAGCTTACCCACATCCTTACCCGTCATGAACAAGGTGCAACCCATGCAGCCCAAGGATATGCACGGGTTAGTGGAAAGGTGGGAGTGGCCATGGCCACATCTGGCCCTGGGGCTACCAATTTGGTTACGGGATTGGCCGATGCACAAATAGATTCCACGCCAATGGTGTGTATTACGGGGCAGGTGCCAAGACATTTGTTGGGTTCCGATGCCTTCCAGGAAACAGATATCGTAGGAATATCCACTCCTGTTACCAAATGGAATTATCAGGTAACCAAGGCGAGCGAGATTCCTGAGATCTTGGCCAAGGCCTTCTATATTGCAAAATCAGGCAGACCGGGGCCTGTTTTGGTGGATATCACCAAAAATGCCCAGTTTGACGAATTGGATTTTGTGTATGAAAAATGTACTGGGGTACGTAGTTATAAACCAGTGCCGGAACCAGATGTTAAAGCGATTGAGGTAGCTGCGGAAATGATCAACAATGCCAAAAAGCCCTACATTGTCTTTGGACAAGGGGTGATTTTGGGCGAAGCCGAAGCCGAGCTCAAAGCCTTGGTTGAAAAAGCTGGAATCCCTGCTGCATGGACGGTTTTGGGGCTCTCCGCCATGGATACGAACCACCCATTGAATGTGGGGATGGTTGGTATGCACGGAAACTATGGTCCCAATGTATTGACCAACGAATGCGACGTGCTCATAGCCATAGGCATGCGTTTTGACGATAGGGTCACGGGCAATTTGGACACCTATGCCAAGCAGGCCAAGGTGATACATTTTGAAATTGACCCTGCCGAAATCAACAAAAATGTACATGCTGATATAGCGGTGCTTGGAAATGCCAAACAAACCTTGGATTTGTTGTTGCCATTGATCCATAAAAATGAACATAAGGAGTGGCTGGCGGAATTTGATAAAAAATATCAGATTGAATACGACACCGTTATCAAAAAAGATATAGAGCCGACCAAGGAAGGCCTTACCATGGGTGAGGTCATTGAACAAATCAACAAAGCCTCTGGACACAATGCAGTTGTGGTTACCGATGTTGGACAGCATCAAATGATCACCTGTAGGTATGCTAAATTCAAACAGTCCAAGAGCAACATTACCTCCGGAGGTCTGGGAACCATGGGCTTTGCCCTTCCGGCGGCCATAGGTGCCAAAATGGGGGCTATGGATCGCGAGGTGGTTGCTGTTATTGGAGATGGCGGTTATCAAATGACCATTCAGGAACTCGGGGTTATCTTCCAACATAATGTTCCAGTAAAAATAGTAGTGTTGAACAATGACCATTTAGGCATGGTTCGTCAGTGGCAGGAGCTTTTCTTTGAAAGCAGATATGCATCAACGGTGATGACCAATCCGGATTTTGTGAAGATAGCAGAAGGCTACCACATCAAGTCCAGAAGAGTTACAGAACGTAGGGATTTAAAAGATGCCGTTGAGGAGATGATAGCATCAAAAGACCCATATTTCTTGGAGGTTAGGGTAGAGAAGGAAGACAATGTATTCCCAATGATTCCATCAGGAGCCTCGGTATCTGATATTCGATTGAAGTAACATGAACCAAGCAAATATCTTGGATACACCCAATGTGTATGCTACCTTGCTGAGCAAGTCCGATGAAATTGGATTCACCATGCCGTCGGATATGTATATAGGCACATTTCTGAAGACCTTGGTGGCTTCCAAACCTGCGGGGCACTTCTTGGAATTGGGGACAGGAATGGGTTTATCCTTGGCATGGATGCTGGAAGGAATGGATAATACATCCAAGTTGATCAGCGTGGACAACGATATGAATCTCATTCAAATTGCTGAAGGTTTTTTTGGCGGTGATGAACGTCTCCAATTGATTTGCGCGGATGGTGAAGACTGGATAGTACAAAATCAGGAAGAAAAGTTCGACTTGGTCTTTGCGGATGCTTGGCCTGGAAAATATAGCTTGCTGGAAGAAACATTGGGTTTAATCAAGGTGGGGGGCTTTTATGTTATTGATGATATGACGGAGCAACCCAATTGGCCGGAAGGACATTTAACCTATGTATCTTCCCTGGTTGACAAATTGGAAACAAGACAAGATTTTACAATTACTAAAATGGACTGGTCAACGGGCGTAATCGTTGCGGTTAAAACAAAATGAGCATGGAAAAACAATGGTATACCATTTCAGTTTATTCGGAAAATAACGTGGGACTATTGAATAGAATATCTGGAATATTCTTAAAGAGACATATTAATATAGAGAGCTTAAATGTCTCTAAATCAGAAATTGAGCATGTATCAAAATTCACTATTGTAATTTATTCAACTGAAGATTGGGCACGCAAAATCGTGGGTCAGATTGAAAAGCAAATAGAAGTGATCAAAGCCTATTATCATACCGATGATGATACCATCTATCAGGAATCTGCTTTGTTCAAAATTGCTTCGGACCTCTTGTTTGACGAGCGGCAAATCCAGAACATCATCAAAGAGAGCAATTCGCAAATTGTAACGGTAGCACGTGACTTTTTTGTTTTGGCAAAAACAGGGAGACGACACGAAATTGATGAAATGCATGATGCTTTGGAGCCTTATGGGATAATGCAATTTGTTCGTTCAGGAAGGATTGCCGTAACCAAGGCCACAATGCCCATCACCAAAATTTTAGAAGAGTTTCAAAATCAATAAATAGCATTAAATAAAAACCAAAAATGACAAATTACTTTAATACGCTGTCCCTTCGCGATCAATTGACCCAATTGGGAAAATGTAGGTTTATGGAAGCCAGCGAATTTGCAGATGGCGTAACCGCACTAAAAGGAAAAAAGATTGTAATCGTAGGATGCGGTGCCCAGGGCTTGAACCAGGGATTAAACATGCGTGATTCCGGATTGGATATCTCCTACACCCTTCGTGAGGCTGCCATTAAGGAACAAAGACAGTCGTACAAAAATGCCACCGAAAACAACTTCAACGTAGGTACTTATGAGGAGTTGATTCCTACCGCCGATTTGGTAATCAACCTTACGCCGGACAAGCAACACACCAACGTTGTTAGCGCTGTTATGCCACTTATGAAGCAGGGAGCAACCTTGTCTTACTCCCATGGTTTTAACATCGTGGAAGAAGGGATGCAAATCCGTGAGGACCTTACCGTGATCATGGTGGCACCAAAGAGCCCTGGTTCGGAAGTGCGGGAAGAATACAAAAGAGGTTTTGGCGTGCCAACACTTATTGCCGTCCATCCAGAAAACGACCCTGAGGGTAAGGGATTGGAGCAGGCTAAAGCGTATGCCGCTGGAACAGGTGGACACAGAGCAGGGGTTTTGGAATCTTCCTTTGTGGCCGAAGTAAAATCGGATTTAATGGGAGAACAGACCATTCTTTGTGGTCTGCTGCAGACCGGTTCCATTTTGTCTTTTAATAAAATGTTGGAAAAAGGTGTGGATGCCGGTTATGCTTCCAAACTTATTCAATACGGATGGGAAACCATTACCGAAGGATTAAAACATGGCGGGGTAACCAATATGATGGATCGTTTGTCCAATCCTGCCAAGATCAAGGCTTACGATCTGGCCGAGGAACTTAAGGATATTATGCGTCCCTTGTTCCAAAAACATCAAGATGATATTATGAGTGGCCATTTCTCCAAAACCATGATGGAGGATTGGGCCGATGGGGATAAAAACCTGTTGACATGGAGAGCTGCTACTGGAGAAACGGCTTTTGAAAAGACTCCTGCTGGGGATGTTGAGATTGCCGAGCAAGAATACTATGACAATGGTGTGTTGATGGTAGCCTTTGTAAAATCCGGGGTGGAGTTGGCCTATGAAACGATGACGGAATCGGGAATCATTGGAGAATCGGCTTATTACGAGTCCTTGCATGAGACACCTTTGATTGCCAATACCATTGCAAGGAAGAAGTTGTTTGAGATGAACCGTGTTATTTCTGATACGGCAGAGTACGGTTGCTATCTGTTTGATCATGCCTGTAAGCCATTGTTGGAGGACTTCATGAAAAAAGTGGACATTGACGTTATCGGAACCCATTACGGAGCAGATAAGGACAATGGCGTGGACAACGTGAAGCTCATTGCGGTTAACAAAGCGCTTCGTGAGCATCCCGTGGAGATTGTGGGAACTCGGTTAAGGGAATCCATGACTGCGATGAAACCCATCGTTTAAATGATAGACTTCCATTTTAGGAAGCAAAAGGGTGTTTTTCCATGAAAAGCAACACAACATCAAGTACAAAAAAGGGGGCGCAACAAGTGCCCCTTTATTTTCCTCAGCTAGAGGATATTCAGCAGGCGGCCAAGGTTATAGCCCAAGTGGCTGACGAAACTCCGTTGCAAAAGAGTATTCGGTATTCCAAGCAATTGGACGCCAATGTGTGGCTGAAACGCGAGGACTTGCAACGCGTTCGTAGCTATAAGATTCGTGGAGCATTCAACAAAATCAATTCGCTTTCCCAGGAAGCCCTGAAACAAGGAGTGGTCTGCGCCAGTGCTGGGAATCATGCCCAAGGAGTGGCTTTTGCCTGTAACCACTTGGGAGTAGAAGGAACCATATTTATGCCCGTGGTTACTCCAAAACAAAAGATTGACCAGACTAAAATGTTTGGAGGTGACCGCGTTAAAGTGGTTTTGGAGGGTGATACTTTTGATGATTCGTACAAAGCTTCCAAAGTCTTTTGTGAAGAGCACAACAAAACTTTTGTCCACCCTTTTGATGACCCAAAAACCATTGAAGGTCAGGCCACGATTGGGTTGGAGCTTCTAAGCCAGGCTCAAGAACCTATTGATTATGTCTTTGTGGCTGTTGGTGGAGGCGGATTGGCGTCTGGCTTGTGTGCCACGTTCAAGGAACTTTCTCCCAACACCAAAGTTATTGGCGTGGAACCAGCTGGGGCACCTTCCATGAAAAAATCCATGGAACAGGGTGAGTTGGTAGAGCTTTCCCAGATTGACAAGTTTGTGGATGGGGCAGCTGTGCAAAAAGTAGGAGCATATACCTTTCCCATCTGCCGAGATCATCTTTTTAAAATGGAAACTGTTCCCGAAGGGAAGGTCTGCCAGACTATTTTGGAACTCTACAACCGGGATGCCATTGTAGTGGAACCGGCCGGAGCGTTGACCATCGCGGCACTGGATGATTTCAAGGAAGAAATTAAGGGTAAAAACGTGGTCTGTATTGTCAGTGGCAGTAACAATGACATCACCCGTACCGCAGAAATTAAGGAAAGAGCTCTGCTCTATGGAAACCTCAAGCATTACTTCATAGTTCGATTTCCGCAAAGACCTGGGGCATTGAAGGAATTTGTGGCCGATATTTTGGGTCCCACAGATGATATTACCCATTTTGAATATTCCAAAAAATCAAGTCGGGAAAATGCACCAGCTGTGGTGGGGATTGAATTGAAATCCCCTGAAGATCTGGAACCCTTGATTTCTAGAATGAAGGACAATAATTTCTATGGAGATTATTTGAACAACAAACCGGATTTGTTTCAATATCTGGTTTGATCCCATCACAATTGAAACTTCTTTTTTTAAATAGGCCTTACTTAAACGTTTTCGTTGCAATCCCTTGATAAATAAGGTCTTTTCAAAGCTTTTTTGTGTTAGCTTTGTCTTTTGCTAGACTAAAAAGCAGCACAATCTAAATACTAAAATCAAGGATATGCCAGCTAAGACAACCATACCGGAAGCATTGCAGATTACTTCACAAATCCATCAAAGAACATATTTGGTGGATGGGGAATTACGTGAATGGAAAGGAGAAAATACGGAAGTGATTTCTACCATATCCTCCACTAAGGAATATGCCCATACCGTTTTGGGAAGCATCCCCAATATGGGAGAAGCAGAGGCACTTGAAGCATTGGATGCTGCTATTGGTGCATTTGACCAAGGGAAGGGACTTTGGCCTACCATGAAGGTGAAAGACCGCATAGAGTGCATGGAATCTTTTGTGAAAAAGATGGAGGGAAAAAGGGAAGAAGTGGTTAAACTGTTGATGTGGGAAATAGGGAAGTCCATGCCGGATTCTTACAAAGAATTTGACCGAACGGTGGAGTACATCTATGATACCATTGAGGACTACAAGCAATTGGATCGTGATTCTGCCAAGTTTTCCAAACACGATGGGGTCTATGCCCATATCCGTAGAGGCCCACTGGGAGTGGTGCTTTGTTTGGGGCCATACAATTATCCATTGAATGAAACTTTTGCTTTGTTGATTCCCGCCATTATTATGGGGAATACCACCATCTTTAAACCCGCAAAGCATGGGGTGCTTTTGATCACACCGCTTTTGGAAGCTTTCCAAAGCAGTTTCCCAAAAGGGGTTGTCAATATTTTGTTTGGCAGGGGTAGGGCGGTAGCTGCTCCCATCATGAAAACTGGAAAGGTAGACGTGTTGGCACTGATTGGAAATAGTAAATCGGCCAATGCATTACAAGACCAGCACCCTAAGAGCAACCGATTGCGATTGGTATTGGGATTGGAGGCCAAAAACCCTGCTATTATTCTCCCTGATGCCGATTTGGACCTCACTATAAACGAATGCATTGCAGGAACTCTTTCCTTTAACGGTCAACGTTGTACCGCCTTGAAAGTAGTGTATGTACATGAGGATGTAAAGGACGAATTTTTAAAACGATTCTCGGAGAAAGTGGACGCTTTGAAATTTGGTAACCCATGGGATGAAGGGGCTAAGTTGACCCCACTTCCAGAACCAGGGAAACCGGATTACATCCAAGAGTTGTTGGATGATGCAAAAGCCAAGGGAGCTAAAGTACAGAACAAAAAGGGAGGAAAACGCTCAGACAACTATATCTGGCCTGCGGTACTGTATCCAGTGACCAAAGATATGCGAGTTTATGAGGAAGAACAGTTTGGTCCCATTATTCCAGTAGTTTCATTTACTAATATCGAAGAACCATTGGATGATATGGCAGAGTCTAACTACGGGCAACAGGTAAGCTTGTTTGGAAAGGATGTCTATACCTTGTCTCCGCTAATTGATACGCTTGCAAATTTGGTGTGCCGGGTAAACCTGAACAGTTCTTGCCAACGAGGCCCGGATGTATATCCCTTTACAGGGCGTAAGGATTCTGCGCAATCGACTTTGAGTGTGCATGATGCGCTGCGTTCCTTTTCAGTGCGGACATTTGTGGCTTTCAAAGACAACGATTTAAACAACGAGACCATTGAACAACTGCTTGAAGCCAAGGTGAGCAACTTTTTGAGCACGGATTATATTCTTTAGACATTAGATGTTAGACATTAGACATAAGATGTTAGATGTGAGATGTGAGATGTGAGATGTGAGATGTCTGATGTTGGATGTTGGATGTTGAATTTGAGTTTGAACTTGAATTTTTCTGCAGCTTTTAGAAATAAAAAAGCCCTGGAAAATCCCAAGGCTATTTGGCGAAAAATATGTTGAGTGTTCGGTGATGTTGGCAACTCCCCACGGTTTAATCGTATGTGTCACCTTACTTTTTAACTCTTGCAGGAAGTTGCCCCCAGTCCACCAGGTCATCTGGATTATTCCGGTAGCTCCGGAGTCTTTCATTAAGAAGATTAAGATTCTCTTCTGAAATTTGGTAATTATTCTCGATGATTTTATCCAAGGTTTGCTCAAGGATATCCAGGGCATTCTCATTTTTTATGGTGATAAGCTTTTGGATAAAGTTGTATTTACGCAAATTGATGTCCATGAACAATTGTCCCTTTCGAGAATAAAGATACGTTTTTGAATCCATAGATATTATTGGTTATAAGATTAGAGTAGTTCTTAAAGCTTGGAGTATTCACACAAATAATGGGCAAAATAGATTTCATGATCTGGAATGTAGCTTACTCCATATAATTTTATAATCTTGTTTTCAAAATCAAATACGCACCAACCGTGGTTATCTTCGGGATCTAGTTCTATTTCATTGGAAGAGAAACCTCCAAAGTCATCCCTAATCCAGGTTATATCACCTGTATAAGGGTCGAATGGATTATAACCAACAGGCACTTCTTGATACCAAGTAGCTTTTTGAGTACATGGGTCGACCTCAAGGATAATTTCATCCTCTATGTAGTCCTTATCCCAAAACCCAATTAGTTTAAGACTATTTGATTGGCCTTCTACGGTTTCAATTGTGCAGCCAAACCCCGAACCCAATTGGGAAGTTGTTCCGTTTGTTCCATAAGAGGTTCTATCGGTGTAATAAGTTCCAACCCAATCTTCCGCAATAAAAGGACCAACTTGGTCATTACAATCCGTATTGTCCAATACATAGCCTTCAGGTACTGTTGTACAGCCGGCAACGGTTTGCGATACCTCTGGATTGCCAAGGCCATCGTTGTCACTATCTTGGTAGACCATATATTGGGAACCTGGATAGTTATCCGCATTGGTGTCGTCACAATCCGTGTTGTCCAATACATTGCCATCGTAATCTCCACAGGTCTCAACGGTTTTTGGAAAACCTGGGTCTCCAAAACCATCCCCATCGACATCTGCATAAACCGTAGCACCTAGGTTGGTTATTTGTGAGCTGTCGTCATTACAATCCGTATTGTCCATAACATACCCTGTTGGGGCATCTACACCAGAACATTGGGTTATGGAGTTGTTGGGGTCACCGTAATTGTCTTCGTCCTCATCGGCATAATAGGTTACTTGCTCGCAATCAGAGGTAATATTCGCATTGGTGTCGTCAGGGTCACCTCCAACATCAATATATCCATCTGGTTTGTCGCAGGATAGAAGGGTTACGTTGTTGTTTCCTTCGGAATCTCCATCATTGTTTTGATACCATGTTTTTTCGGTACAAGTATCGTCTTTGCCACAGGAACTGAGAGTGAAAAGAATACAAACAAGCACCAAAAGACAATAGATAAAAGGTCTTGGGTCAGAATTTTTCATGATAGTTTTTTTGTTTCTATAGTTTGAAAATAGAAAGGAGATAGTTCTTGGAAGGGTTCGAATTGACGGATGGCCCTTTTGAGTTGACGGATGGGTGGTTAGAGTTGAGATATGAGATTTAAGATGTCCGATTTGGCATGAGTTGCTCGATGCTTGATGCTGCATGGTGGGTGCTGGGTGGTCGAGGTTTGGATTATTAGATTATTTGTCTTGGTTCTTGGTTCTTTGTTCTTGGTGCCTGTAATAAGATTTGAACTTGAACTTGCGTTTTGAATTTGAGTTTTCCTCCTGTTTTTGGTAATAAAAAAAGCCCCGAGGAATCCCGAGGCTCTTTGGCTTAGTTTGGTTTGTTATTTATAAGTTCGAAGCCAACCAATCTCCAACTTCGCTAGTCTTATAAGCTTTTCCGCCATCGGCTAAATCTTCGGTGACAATTCCTTCTGCCAAAGATTTGTTCACCACATCACGAATGGCTTGGGCCTCATCTGCCAAATCCAAATCTTCAAAAAGCATGGCAGCGGAAAGTACGGTAGCCAATGGGTTGGCAATGTCCTTACCTGCAGCTTGCGGATACGATCCGTGGATGGGTTCGTAAAGGGAAACTTTGCTTCCAACGGAAGAAGAAGGCATCAATCCCATAGATCCTGAAATCACGGAAGCTTCATCGGTTAGTATATCACCAAAAAGGTTGGCTGTGATGATTACATCGTATCCTTTGGGCCATTGGATCAATCGCATGGCAACGGCATCCACAAATTCATAGGTAACCTCCACATCCGGATATTCTTTTTCCAAAGCCTGTACGGTTTCTCTCCACAATCTGGAAGCTTCCAAAACATTGGCTTTGTCCACGCAACATAGTTTTTTACCTCGTTTCAAGGCCATTTCAAAGCCTTTGCGCGCTAAACGCTCTACCTCAAAACGTTGGTAGGTCATGGTGTCAAAAGCGGTGTCTCCATCGTCCTTTCTTCCTCTTTCACCAAAATAGACCCCTCCTGTAAGTTCGCGAAGGATGATCAAATCCGTTCCTTCAATGCGTTCTCGCTTCAGCGGAGACTTGTCAATTAAGGAAGGAAAGGTAAAAGTGGGTCTTACATTGGCAAACAACCCCAGCTTTTGTCTCATTTTTAAAAGACCTTGCTCTGGACGCACCTTGGCCGAAGGGTCGTTATCAAAACGGGGATGGCCAATAGCTCCAAACAAAACGGCATCTGCATTGGCGCAAACTTCATGGGTTTCATCGGGATAGGGTTCTCCAACGGCATCTATAGCGGCCGCTCCCGTTAGGGCAGGAGTCCAGCTAATTTCATGGTTGAATTTCTTGGCTACAGCATTGGACACTTTAACGGCCTGATCAATTACTTCGGGGCCTATTCCATCTCCAGCTAAAAGGGCAATGTTCAGTTTCATATGTTGGATATCAGTTATCGGTTATCAGTTAGCAATTTTTTTACGGTTTCGGTTTTGCAACCGGTCTTGTTTCTTGTATCTCTTTGTCTTGACTCTGTTAAAAGAGGTTGAGCATTTTTTCTGTGGCTTTTATAGCTGATACCGTTTGGTCGGAATCCAATCCACGGGTAGTGAAATCCTTTTCCTCGGTTTGCCAGGTTATGATGGTTTCACAAAGGGCATCCGAATTACTTCCCGGAGGGATCCGCACAGCGTAATCCACCAATTTGGGCAAAGCCACCTTTTCTTTTTGATAAATTTTTTTGAGCGCGTTTATAAAAGCGTCGAACTGTCCATCTCCTTGGGCATTTTCCTCATAGGTCTTTCCATCAATTTCAATGGAAAGGGTAGTGGAGGGTTTGAGTCCCTTGGAATGCGTTAGCACATAAGATTTTACGAATACCCGTTGTTGGTGCAATTCTGAATCCAGCACATCAGAAATTATAAAAGGAAGGTCATCTTTGGTTACCCGTTCCTTTTTATCTCCAAGCTCGATGATTCGCTCCGTAACTTTTTTTAGTTCCTCATCATTCAAGGTAAGCCCTAGCTCTTGTAGGTTCTTCTGAATATTCGCTTTTCCTGATGTTTTGCCTAAGGCATACTTGCGCTTCCTGCCAAATCGCTCGGGCAATAAATCATTGAAGTAAAGATTCTTTTTACTATCTCCATCCGCGTGTATTCCAGCTGTTTGAGTAAAAACATTATCCCCAACGATAGGTTTGTTGTCAGGGATTCCAAAACCTGTAAAAGCAGAGACTAGTTTGCTTACTTTATACAAAGAAGATTCCTTGACACCAATAGTGATTTCTGGCATAAAATCGTTGATGACGGCAACCACACTGGCCAGTGGAGCATTGCCCGCACGTTCGCCCATTCCGTTAACGGTAAGGTGTAACCCATGGCATCCAGCTTTTAGGGCTTCCATCACATTGGCTACGCTTAAATCGTAGTCATTGTGTCCGTGAAAATCAAAATGGGAATCAGGATATTTCTTAATGATTTGGCTAAGAAAGCTAAACGCCTCCTCGTGGGTCAGTATACCCAGGGTATCAGGAAGTAAAATTCTTTTGACGGGCTGTTGGGTCAAAAAGTCCAGAAATTCGAACACATAATCAGGCGAGTTGCGCATCCCATTACTCCAGTCCTCCAAGTATACGTTGGTGGTGATACCCATGGATTCAGCCTGGGCGATAACCTCTGCTATTTCCTTGAAATGTTGCTCAGGGGTTTTCTTGAGTTGATGTGTCAGATGGTTCAATGAGCCCTTGGTCAACAAATTTTGAACCTTGGCTCCGGACTGCTCCATCCATTTTAGGGAGACACCTTTGTCCACAAAGGTCAAAACTTCCACCCGATTCAGATAGCCCTCGGCTTCCGCCCAATCCGTTATGTTTTTTACAGCATTGAACTCCCCATCAGAAACACGCGCTGAGGCCACTTCAATCCGATCTACTTGAAGTTCTTCCAATAATAATTTGGCCAAGGTAAGTTTCTCCGATGAAGAAAAGGAAACTCCAGAGGTCTGTTCACCATCCCGAAGGGTGGTATCCATGATTTCGACGCTCCGCTGTGCCATAGGTTCTCTCTTAAGTGTTGTTAAAGCGGAGTATTCTGGGCAAATTTCTCAATATTGTTTTTGATGTTCAACAAATAGTCAATATCATCAAAGCCATTGAGCATATTCTCTTTTTTGTAATCGTTTATAGCGAAACTCTCCTGTTCTCCAGTTTCCAAAAGGGTAATGGTCTGCTCGGGAAGGTTGATTTCCAATTCTGTGTCTGGATTAGCCTCTATCGCCTTAAAGATATTATCCAAAAACTCTGGACTCACCTGTACCGGAAGAACTCCAATGTTCAAACAGTTGTTCCTAAAAATATCTGCAAAGAAGCTGGATACCACACAGCGGAATCCGTAATCGTAAACCGCCCAGGCGGCATGTTCTCTGGAAGATCCAGAACCGAAGTTCTTTCCACCCACCAAAATTTTTCCACTATAAATGGGATTGTTAAGCACAAAATGCTCTTTAGGGGTATCGTCGGAATTAAATCTCCAGTCCCTAAAAAGATTGTCGCCAAATCCTTTTCGCTCTGTAGCTTTAAGAAAACGAGCTGGAATAATTTGATCCGTGTCCACATTTTCTATGGGAAGTGGAACTGCGGAACTTTTAAGTATGTTGAATTTATCGTATGCCATTTTTTTCAATTAACAATGATCAATAATCAGTGTACAGTTTGGTTATGCTTCTTGTAATTCCAATAATTCCCTTGGGTCGGTTACTTTTCCGGTAACTGCTGCTGCTGCTGCAACCAAAGGACTGGCCAAAAGGGTACGTGCACCTGGCCCTTGTCTTCCTTCAAAGTTTCGGTTGGAAGTACTCACAGCATACTTTCCAGCAGGGATTTTATCATCATTCATGGCCAAGCAGGCAGAACAGCCCGGTTCCCGCAATTCAAATCCGGCTTCATGCAAAATATCCAGAATGCCTTCTTCCTTAATGGCCTCTTCAACTCGGTGCGAGCCAGGAACCAGCCAAGCGGTAACATTGTCCGCTTTTTTTCTTCCCTTGATAATGGAAGCAAATGCCCTAAAATCCTCAATTCTACCATTGGTACAGCTGCCGAGAAATACGAAATCGATTGGCTTGCCAATCATGGCGTCTCCCTCATTGAAAGCCATATAGTCCAAGGATTTTTTATAGGTAGCGGTTCCGCCTTCCACGGCTTCAGCTAATGGAATGTACTTTTGGATACCCATTCCCATTCCAGGATTGGTTCCGTACGTAATCATAGGTTCTATCTCAGAAGCATCAAAAGAGATTTCCTTATCAAAGCTTGCATCCTGATCAGTGTACAATTGTTCCCAATATGCCATGGCTTTGTTCCAAGCTTCACCTTTTGGAGCGTATTCCCGTCCTTGAACGTAATCGAAAGTCTTTTGGTCAGGGGCAATCATTCCACCCCGAGCTCCCATTTCTATACTTAGGTTACACACGGTCATACGTCCTTCCATGGACATGTTTCGGAAAACTTCTCCTGCATATTCCACAAAATATCCGGTAGCGCCTGAGGTGGTTAGCTTGGATATAATGAACAGGGCAACATCTTTTGGAGTCACCGCTTGGTTGAGTTCCCCATCAATATTGATGCGAAGACTCTTTGGTTTGGGTTGCATGATACATTGGGTGGAGAGCACCATCTCAACTTCACTGGTTCCAATTCCAAAAGCAATGGCGCCAAAAGCACCATGGGTTGATGTATGGGAGTCTCCACAAACTATGGTTGCCCCAGGAACCGTAATTCCGTTTTCCGGCCCAATCACGTGAACAATACCATTTTTCTCATGTCCAAGCCCCCAATAGGGAATGTTATGTGCTTTGGAATTTTCCTCCAAAGCTTTCAGCTGATTGGCAGAAAGCTTATCCTTAACGGGCAAATGTTGGTTGATGGTTGGCGTATTGTGATCTGCAGTGGCAAAAGTGCGCTCAGGGTAAAGCACTTTGATGCCTCTGTTTTTAAGTCCAAGGAAAGCCACAGGACTAGTGACTTCATGAACCAAATGTCTATCTATAAAAAGTACATCGGGACCGTTTTCAATATGTTGAACCACGTGGGAATCCCAAACCTTATCAAATAGTGTTTTACTCATCGTTGCATTCAATAATTAATAAGCTGGTAAATTTAAAATATGAAAAGCAAAAGCTTCATTTTAAGTTTGGAAAATTACGATGTTCAAGACAAGTTTTTGCTATGGAAACCATTGGATTGTGTGTGTTTTTTGATTTGAAACAAAAACAATCCTGAATGTTACCCGGGAGGTAAATTATATCAGAATGTTCCTTCAAAACCAAATGGTAAAGGGTGTTCCCGAACTTGTTTTACCCATCAACCCAAGGTTTGGATTTGGGTAGGTATTGGTACTGAACATCTTAGCCGTAAGCTTCTGAATTTTAACACGTTTACCTTTATTTTAACATTGTTGTAACGCTATAGGAACGATGAGGTTTCTACCTTGGGAGTCAACCTAGAAAGTTTATTCATTAACTCATCAAAAACGAACAAATGAAAAAAAGTTACACGGCCATTTCGGCCATGATTCTCATCGCTACATTCTGTATTTCCGCAAGTAGCTATGCCCAGCTTACCTTTCTGCCCAGAGGTAGTCAAATGGCCAAAGTTTCCCAGCGCATTGGAACTACAGATGTCACTATAGTTTACTCAAGACCGAGTGTAAACGATAGGGAAATTTGGGGCGCTCTGGTGCCTTATGGAATGAACAACTTGGGATTTGGAACGGCTACCGAATCACCATGGAGGGCAGGCGCCAATGAAAACACCATCTTCAAGACCACCCATGATTTAACCATTGGAGGCAAGACACTTCCAGCAGGTAAATATGGCTTGCACATGATTGTGAACGAAGACAATTCGGCAACAGTAATCTTTTCCAAGAACCACGGGGCCTGGGGAAGCTATTTTTATGAGCCAGGTGACGATGCCCTCCGTGTGGATGTCACCACCAAGGAGATTCCACATGTGGAGCAACTTACCTATAGTTTTGACCAAGTGGATGCCACATCTGCAGTAGCTTCACTTAGCTGGGAGAAAAAGCAAATCCCCTTTAAGGTAGAAACCGATGTAACGGAAAATGTTTTGGCTCGGATTCGTCAGGAATTGCAGACCAACCCTGGATTTAGTAGACAAAGCTGGGAGCAGGCGGCCAATTTTGCCCTAAACAATGGTGGTGATTTGGACGAGGCCTTAGGCTGGGTGGATGCTGCTATTGCCGGTCAGTTTTTCAGCCAAAAGAATTTCAACAATTTGAGCATAAAGTCTCAAATATTGGCCAGGCAGGGAAAAACTGCTGAGGCTGAAGCCCTTATGGAAGAGGCGATGCCTTTGGGGACTGTTTTCCAAGTGCATGGTTATGGAAGACAGCTTATTGGCCAAGGCAAAACGGATAAAGCTTTGGAAGTTTTTAAATGGAATGCCAAGAACCACAAAGGAACATGGCCTGTGCACTATGGATTGGCTAGGGGATATTCCGCTTTAGGGGATAATAAATCTACCATCAAGCATTTAAAGATTGCTTTGCAGAACGCCCCTGCACAGGCAAATCGCGATCGCGTTCAGGCCAACTTGGACAAAGCTGAAAAAGGAGAAGGAATTAACTAAACCAAATTACTTAGGGAATTAAATTAGGAAAAAGCCCAGCGAAAGCTGGGCTTTTTTATTAAAAAGGGAATGCTGGATCTTCTTGTCGAATTTTCTTTCTCCTGAAATCAAATTGCATTTTATTTGCCCCAAGCATTTTGTCATGATAAAAAGGAACCTAATTATTCTTTGGGCAATTACCATCTTTTCTTGCAGCCCGGAATCAGAATCAGATTTAAGTAGTACAGGCAACAACACCATTCCATTCAGCGTTACCGCCTTATTAAAGGAATATAACGGGAATGAAGTTGAGTACCATACCATTGATTTTATACAAGGCAGGAAAGCACCATCCAACTTTTCCAATATCACAAATAGTTTGAATTTGGAACCAAATGCCATATTTCGTTCAAATGGAGCGGAAAATTTGCTGGTTTTCAAACAAGGAAATCCTCGCGGGGCAGATGCTTTTTATATTATGACGGATTTGGATGATAACCAGGTAATCTCTGGGTCGTACAAGGATTACTTTCCCAACATTAATGATTGTTTTTTGGATGCTGGACAAATAGCATGGAACAAAAACAGGCTTTTTGCTTTCGAAAATGATGTTTGTGATCAGGGGAACCTTAGATTGTTGACTCATAATTTGCCTAATTCAGAAGTAACGGAGTTTCCCTTTCTGGAGAAAGCCTTCACAGGTGATACTCCACATGGCATTTTGGTAACAGAGGATTATTTTTTTGTTCAATATGATGATAGATCTGAGGAAGCTTTGGATACATATAAAGAGGGTCTAATTGTTTACGATTCAAGTTCATTAAACGAAGTATTCTCTAATCGAACCGCTGGGTTGAAAACTACATTTGTTGACGGTCATGATATTTTTGTGGCTACGCGACCTAGTAAAATGGAGATTATTGATTTAACCACAGGCAATGTAAAACACTCCTCATCCACGTTCAATTACTTTCTTGCCACGGATGATAAAATATCCAATGTGTCAATTTCAAATGGCAAAGTTGCTTATGTGGACAATACTATGGCTATAGGAATTCCAGCTTATTTTGATTTCAACGAAAATGATTCATTCACTGTTGATCAAGAAAAATATATGGCCTTCTTTAATCGAGACAACATAGATTTTGATGCTGATGTTATTGTCCCGCAAGAATTTAAAATTGACATGGAAACCATGAGCTTTGCAGTTACCTACTTGCGATTCAGTCCTGGAGAAAATGTCCCAAAATCCTCGGCTATCGTGTTTATGGATTTTGAAGGTAACTTGCTACTTGATTATGAATTTCCTTCTTTCCGATTTGTAACGGAGGAATTGCTTAAAAGATAATTAGCTATAACTAGCTGATATAACCCCAAATGTCCTTTCCTCTTGACATTATGCTGTAAGCCGAGCGAATAGGAAGATTTTCAGGTTTCTCCAATCTGGGATCCTCTTTTAAGAGTTGGATGGCATGATACCTGGCGGTTTGCAATATCTGGTTGTCTTTTACAATATCAGCAATTTTTAAATTGAGCAGCCCACTTTGTTGGGTTCCCATCAAATCTCCTGGACCGCGGAGTTTCAAGTCCACCTCGGCGATTTCAAATCCGTCATTGGTGCGGGTCATGGTTTGCAAACGGATTTTGGCATCTTCAGACAACTTGTTTCCGGTCATCAGAATACAAAAACTTTGTTCGGCTCCACGACCCACACGCCCACGAAGTTGATGCAGCTGCGAAAGGCCAAAACGTTCAGCACTCTCAATGATCATGACAGAGGCATTGGGGACATTCACGCCTACCTCAATAACGGTGGTGGCTACCATAATATGGGTCTCACCACGGACAAATCTTTCCATTTCATAATCCTTGTCCGCTGGTTTCATTTTACCATGAACGATGGAAATTTGATAATCGGGAAGCGGAAAATCACGGACAATACTCTCATAACCATCCATCAAATCCTTGTAATCCAAAGCTTCGGATTCCTGAATTAGGGGATACACAATATAAACTTGCCTTCCCTTCTTGATCTCATCTTTTAGGAACCCAAAAACTTTTAATCTGTTATTGTCAAAACGATGGACTGTCTTGATGGCTTTTCTTCCAGGGGGCAACTCATCAATTACGGAGACATCCAAATCCCCATAAAGACTCATGGCCAAGGTTCTGGGAATGGGTGTGGCCGTCATCACCAGAATATGGGGAGGGGTTTCATTTTTGTGCCACAATTTGGAGCGTTGTGCCACCCCAAATCGGTGTTGTTCATCAATGATGGCCAGACCAAGGTCTTTAAATTGTACTTTATCTTCCAAAACCGCATGCGTACCCACCAAAATATTGAGATTCCCATTTTCCAACTGGTTGTGCAACAAGGTACGCTCCGACTTTTTCGTCGATCCCGTCAACAAGGCAATCTTGATCTCCATTTTGCCCAACAATTCCTTTAAGCCATTGTAATGCTGTTGTGCCAAAATCTCGGTAGGGGCCATTAAACAGGCCTGATACCCATTGTCTATGGCCAATAGCATGCACATGAGAGCAACGATGGTCTTTCCAGAACCTACGTCCCCCTGTAGCAAACGGTTCATCTGGGCATTGCTACCCAAATCGTTCCTGATTTCTTTAATTACTTTTTTTTGGGCATTGGTCAGTTGAAAAGGCAGATGGTGTTCAAAAAAGGTATTGAACTTTTCTCCCACTTGGTCAAAGGGCAAACCTCTGATCTTTTGCTTCCGAATCATTTTTTTGGAAATCAGTTGGAGCTGTACAAAAAACAATTCCTCAAATTTGAGTCGAAATTGGGCCTTGGCCAACAGTTCCTGGCTTTTCGGAAAGTGAATGTTCAAAAGTGCCTCGCTTTTTGAAATCAAGCGGAGCTCATCCAACATAATAGGGGAGAGCGACTCCGCGAACTGTCCTTTGGACTCCAGCAATAATTGTTGCTGCATTTTACTGATCACCCTATTGGTGATTCCCTTGGCACTTAGTTTTTCTGTGGAAGGGTAAATGGGTTGCATGGCTACCTTTAGTCCTTGCTGGTGTTCCGAAAGCAATTCCATTTCAGGGTGCGGCATTGAAAAAGAGCTTCCGTACCTATTAACTCTTCCAAAAACCACATAAGGCTCGTTCAATTTCAGATTTTCCCTGATCCACTTCTGCATTCGGAACCACACCAGTTCCATTTCGCCGGTATCATCAACAAATTTGGCAACAAGACGTTTGCCGCGCTTTTGTTCCACGGTTTTTATATGCACTATCTTTCCCACCACTTGTACGTCCGCACCACTGGCTTGAAGCTGGGCAATTTTGTAGTACTGGGTTTTATCCAGATAGCGATTGGGAAAAAGATGTAACAAATCCCTATAGGTTTCAATGCCCAGTTCCGTCCTAAGAGTCTCGGCTCGGTTAGGGCCAACTCCTTTCAGATATGGGATGGGAGTTTGGAGAAAATTGGGATTCATCAAACTAAAATATGTAATTTGGAAAGACTTTTGTGATACGGTTGCCATGAAGCTTGCCCCAGTGCTTATTTTTTTTCTTTTGACTCAACTCCTTTCCTCCCAAATTCAGGACAAGGTAGATTTTGTTAGGGGCCAAATTTTGGTGCAGGCCGACTTCGACAAAGCAAAAATCCAAGGAAGTGTTGACTATTATTTCAAAATTTTAAAGCCAGTGGATTCCATCTTCTTAGATGCCAAGGCAATGAAGTTCAACCAAGTGCTGTTGAATGGTAAGCCCATCAGCCATAAAACCGATGGTCAACTTTTCGTGATAAAAAAACAGTTTAAAAAAGGGGATGCCCATCATTTAAGATTTGACTACAGTGCATTGCCCAAGCAGACGGTCTATTTTATTGGTGATGGGGACGCTGACAAAAAGCAAATCTGGACACAGGGACAAGGAAAATATACCAGTCATTGGTTGCCCAGCCTGGATGACATGAATGACAAGATTGAATTTGATCTGACCATAGTCGCCAATCAAAGCCAAACCGTTATTTCCAATGGGGAATTAAAGGAAATTGTCCCACAGGATGGCGTCAAGACTTGGAGATTTGATATGGAACAGCCTATGAGCAGTTACCTAGTGGCATTTGCTATTGGCAACTTTAAAAAGGAAACATTTGAATCCCAAAATGGAGTTCCTATAGAACTCTATTACGAGCCCAAAGACAATCTTTGTGTTGAGCCCACATATAGACATACCCAACGCATGTTTGATTTTTTGGAGGAAGAAATTGGGGTGCCGTATCCGTGGCAGAATTACAAACAGATACCTGTTCAGGATTTTTTATATGCGGGGATGGAGAACACAGGGGCCACCATTTTTTCCAACACTTTTATGGTGGATTCCACTGCCTTTATGGATAAAAACTTTGTTAATGTGAATGCCCATGAAATGGCCCACCAATGGTTTGGGAATCTGGTTACCGAACAGAGTGGATCCCATCATTGGCTTCATGAGGGTTTTGCCACTTTTTATGCATACTTGGCAGAAAAAGACATTTTTGGGGAGGACTACTTTTATTGGAGGCTGTTGGAGACCGCGAAAGCCTTGGATAATTTTTCCGGGGATGGTCACGGAGAGGCCCTTACGAATGCCAGTGCGGGTAGCCTTACTTTTTATGAAAAAGGAGCATGGGCCTTGGTAATACTTCGGGACAGGGTAGGAGATACGGCTTTTAGGGAAGGGATTCAAAACTACCTGACCAAATTCGCATTTCAGAACGTGACCATTTCCGATTTTATGTGGGAAATGGAAAAGGCGTCGGGGATGAAACTCTCCAGCTTTGAAGAAGCCTGGCTGCAGGAATCCGATTTTCCGTTTGAAAAAGTGAAACGGTTTTTGAGGGCCAAAAACGCTTCCATAGATGCCTACTATAAGGCGAAAGAGAAAATAGGTGATAAGCTGGAAAATGCAGAGACCATTCTTAGGACAAACTGGGAAGCCTACCAATCGGAAGCCTTGAAGCATCAACTTTTATTGGATTATGGAAATCAACTTTCTCCGCCGTTTTTAAACAAACTCTTAAAACATGAGGGGCTAAAGGTAAGGCAGGCAGTTTCCCTAGCTATGGACAAAGTGCCCTTGGAGGTGCGGGCGGATTTTGAGGGGTTGCTTGGTGATCAGAGCTATACTACTGTGGAAGCAGCGCTATTCAAACTCTGGACGGATTTCCCTGAAAACAGAAGTTTCTATTTGGATCAAACCACAAATATCATAGGGTTTCCCAACAAAAACATTCGTCTACTTTGGTTGACTTTGGCTTTGGTGACCGCAGATTATGCCATGAATCAAAAAGCGGATTTTTATAATGAGCTTAGTTCCTATACCGGACCTCAATATCATTTTGAAATTAGACTTTTGGCATTTCAATATTTAAAGAGCATTGGCGGATTTAATGATGACACCCTGAAAAGTTTGATAAAAGCCTGCAGCCATCATGTTTGGCATTTTAAAAAATCCTGTAGAAAAATGTTAAAGGACTTTCTAAAAACAGAAGGAAATTTGGCCAGGGTAAAGGCCATATATCCTACCTTAAATTTGGAACAACAACGTTATTTGGACAAAACCTTGGGCAAATGAGGGCATTGGTAATTTCAGGCGGAGGTAGCAAGGGAGCTTTTGCGGGAGGTGTGGCCCAATTTCTTATTGAGGAGGCCAAGCACAATTACGACCTCTTCGTGGGCACATCCACGGGTAGTCTGCTTATTTCCCATTTGGCTTTGAACAAATTGGATAAAATCAAGGAAATCTATTCCTCGGTCAACCAGAGTAGTATTTTCAACAATTGCCCTTTTATCATCAAAAAGAAATATGGGATTGAGGTGATTTCCATTAACCATTGGAATGTGGTCAAGAATTTTATCCGTGGGAAAAAGACCTTTGGGGAGAGTGAAAACCTTAGACATCTCATTCGCGATTCCATTACCCCTGCAGAATTTGAAGAATTGAAGCAAAGTAGTGTGGATGTGGTGGTCACGGTTTCCAATCTTTCCCTGAATCAGGTGGAATACAAATCGATCAACGAATGCACCTATGAGGAGTTTTGTGATTGGATTTGGATTTCGTCCAACTATACCCCTTTTATGAGTTTGGCCAGAAGAAACGGTTGCGAATATGCCGATGGGGGACTAGGCACCCTGGTACCGATTGAGGAAGCGCTTAAACGCGGTGCCACGGAAGTGGATGTTGTGGTTTTGCACACTGAAGTAAACTACCTAAACCGCATGCCCGTTCGGAACCCCTTTGAATTGATTACTACCATTTTTAGCTTTATGCTGGACCGAATTGAGAATCAAAACATCCGAATTGGGAAATTAGTGGCCAATCAAAAGGATGCCATCATCAATTTTTATTATACCCCAACCGTGTTGACCACAAACTCCTTGATTTTTAATAAAGAGCGTATGACCCTATGGTGGAAAAGAGGGTATTTATATGCGAAAAACAAAAATGAGGAGACCAGTCCTATAGATCCCGACCATCAGGAGTAAAAACTACCAAAGTTCGCTGACTTCCTTCTTGATAAAGGCAAGAGCAGTGGCAGAAGGAGATTGCTTGTCTATGGTCTGGTTTAGAATATCTTCCCTTAGTTTGTCCGGAGAGTCGGTTTCACTCATACCCGCAGAACGGATAATCTGAATCGTGGCATTTTTGGCAGCCTTGATGATGTTCCAGCACTCATCCGACATATATATCTGTTGGGAAAGATTATGCTCAAACTCCGTTTCTATCTGCTTGATCAAGAGATTTTCATAATCGCTTTTATCCTTGCTTTTGGGCGCGACCCTCACAACTAGGCTGTTTATAGATATACGCTCCAAGAACAGTACCATACGCTCGTAGGCTTGCAAGCGAACCGGAAGCGTATCTTTTTGGGAATCCTTGTGCAACAGAAAACGTCTACGACCATCTTCGTTTCGGGTATGAAGTCTAAAAAAGTAAAATGCTACGGCACCCGTAACAACGGCTGGCAATAAAAAGCCGAAAAGCTGAAAAATGTCGTCTCCGCTCATGGTTTGGTTTGGTTTTGGATTTTATTCTTGGGAAGATAACGGAATAAACTTTCAAAAAGTATATGGGGGATACCTGCTATTTTTTCGGTTCTGGCCCCATGGTGATAGTCAGCGTACTTCCATTTTTAATATCATCATGGGAAAAGAACAGCTTTTCCAATTCCTGGTCATTTAATTTAGCCGATTGCACATACTTGTTTTCGGGGGAATTGTTTTTTGTCAGTATGGTAAATGTTTTCCCATTTTCCAGGGGTATTTTGACGGTGTCAAAGAGGGGACGGCCAATTACATATTCGGGATTTCCAGGAGCTACTTGATAGAAACCCATGGCATTCATGATATACCATGCAGACATTTGACCGCAATCTTCATTTCCAATGATTCCGTCCGGTTGGGTAGTATAGAATTCCTTTAAAATTTGATCTACCAACTCCTGTGTTTTCCATCCTTGGTCCGCGTAGGTGTACATATGGGCAATATGATGACTAGGTTCATTACCATGTGCGTATTGACCAATAAGCCCCGTAATGTCCCCACTGGCGTTTTCCCCTTCAATTTCAGAAGAGGTGGTGAACAGGCTGTCCAATTTAGTGACGAATTGTTCCTTACCACCATATAGTTGTGCAAATCCGTCAATATCATGCGGAACAAACCAGGTCCACTGCCAGGCATTTCCTTCAACATAGTCAGAGTGATCATGGTCTGAATGTCTGGGACTAAAGGGTTCCCGCCATGTGCCATCCGCATTTTTTCCGCGCATAAACCCGGTCTCCGAATCAAAGTAATGCCGATAATTTTGCCCTCTTTTTTGAAATTGCCGCGCAATGGAATCGTTGCCAACAGCTTGAGCAATTTGGGCAATGCACCAATCGTAATAGGCGTTTTCGAGGCCGTAGGAAACAGAGTTTGTGATTTCATCCGAAGGAATGAACCTTCCCTCATTGATATACTTGTTGTACAGGGTCATGACCTGCGACTTTCTGGGTTCGTCCGAATCTTTTACAAGCTCTGGTCTATACGAGGCACTAGTAAGAGCTGCTTCCAAAGCCAACTGCTGGTCAATTCCCGGAAGTTTTTTGGACAAGGCATCGGCAATGTTGGCCACAGCAGGATAGCCTACCATGGTTCCTGTATAATTGGAAGCCAGAGGCCACTTGGGCAACAAGCCGCCTTCCTCGTATTTCAAAATCAGGTTATTCACATAATCTATGGATTTAGGTTCATCAATAATGGTCATCAAAGGGTGTAGTGCTCTAAAAGTGTCCCATAAAGAATAAACTGTATAATTGACCGCTCCATTTGTTGATTGGTGGATCTTTTTATCCATTCCACGGTATCTGCCGTCCACATCCTGGTGCAGGGAGGGGGCAATCATGCTATGGTATAGAGAGGTGTAGAAGGTGGTAAGCACATCCTCATCCGTTGTCTGTACCTGAATGCGATTCAGTTCCTTTTCCCATTTCTCCCGTGTTTGGGATACAATAGCGTCAAAATTCCAATGGGGCAATTCCTTTTCAAGATTGGTTTGGGCACCTTTTTCATCAACCGCAGATATTCCGACTTTTAGTAGTAAAGGTTCATCAGAAGAAAGGGATGGAAAGCTTAAACGGGAGTAAATATGCTGTCCATTATAAACCGCTTCGATTTTGCTCGAAGCTTTACCATCAACAATAACACTATCCACCTGAAACGAACTGGAGAATATGGCATGGAAATATACTTTATGATCATAGGCCCATCCCCTGGAATGTTTAAGACCTCTTAGGGTGCTATCATTAACAATTTCCAGCGTATTGGAGATATTTCCGTGTCCCCAGGTTTGTTGAAGGATATGACCCACATCCAATAACAGCTGCTTATTCTGATTGGCACCATAGGTATATTTATGTAAACCTGCCCGCTCGGTAACCGCCAATTCTGCTGCTACATCATAGTTGGTGAACTTGACGGTGTACTTCCCAACCTCGGCCTTTTCATCCGACTTTTTAAACTTGGCAATTGGTTTTTTGTTTTCTTCTCCAGTGAAAGGAAGCACGAGAATATCGCCCATGTCCCCAATCCCAGTTCCACTGAGATGGGTGTGGGAGAATCCATAAATGGTGCTGTCTCCAAAATGGTATCCGCTGGACGCATCCCAACCGGTCAACTTGGTATCCGGGCTTAGCTGTACCATGCCATGGGGCATTACAGGCCCAGGAAAAGTATGACCATGGAACCCGGTTCCTATGAATGGGTCTACATAACCTAATACGTCCGCTTCAATTTCTGTTTTCTGGGGTGTGGAAGTGCAGGCCAACAAAAAGAGTATGGCTAGGACGGAAAAAATACGACTCATGATTTCAAAGTTTTTGAATTGGTAATGCGCTTAGGATCAATATAAGTCGGTTGCTGTTGTTTCCATCACTAAAATCGACCAATGACGCAATAGAGCAAATAAGCACTAGGATTAGTCCTTAATCAACATTTTAAGTAGTCAATAGGTAGGGGATAATGGAATCCACCCTATTCCGCACTTTTTAGATTGGCTTTGGCCTTATCGTAAAAATCTTTGTAGTCGGGTTGGAGACTCACAGATACCCCTTCCTTGAAATTTCCATCTTTTACGGAAACGCCCACCTTATCAACAGGAACCGTAAGGGTAGTTACCAACTCTTTTGCCGCTACGGAAGCCTGATCGTAGGTAACTCCAAATTCCCCGGTAATGTTCAATCCCTCCACTTGGGCATGTACATTGGGGCTTGCCAAAATAATTTTGGCCAATTGCGACAACCAAACTTTACCCTCTTCCGTTAAGGTAGTACCTGTATCAGAACCAAATAACTTGTTCAAACTTTGCGTAAGCACCACAGCTCCATCGGTAACATTGGGGTTGGCATTTTCACCCATGGTCTGTTTTATTCGGGTCAAAAGCACAATGGCCGTGGAATCGCTGGAAGAAATCATGTCTGTTACTCCCCTTAATTGTTGCTCTTTGCGCTCCAGGGCCTGCAAGGCGTTGTTCACATTTTCGCTGTTTTTTTTCGAAAGCTCCGAAAAACTGCTCAGGTTTTTAAGTAGGGTGGCATTGGCATCCCTTAGCCCAACGTTTTCGGCTTCCAGTGTACTGGCTTTAGCCGTACTGGATGAAATCTCGCGTTTGGCCTCGGCCAATTGCTGTTGAATTTCACTGACTTGGGTTTCCAAATCATCAATTTGGGCAAAGAGCTCACTTTTCTTTTGCGAAAAAGTAAGGGTTACAACAAACAAACTGCAAATTAGAAGTAATGGTTTTTTCATAAGTAAGATGTGTTGGTTTAAGCAAAAATCGAAATCAAAATTAGGATGTTTTTTTGGAAAACCCTTTTCCTCCCAGATAAATACAGTCATAAAGTTCCTGCATATTGTTAAAGGGCACCTTCTCCTTGCTATAGGAGTACACCGTTTCCAAATCACTACTGAGATAATCGTCATCTACATTGACTTGGATATCGTTCATTGTAAATTGACAAGGATGTTCGTAACCGGCTGCATGGGTAATTTCCAGGAATTCCTTTCTAAAGGTTTTAAAATATTGTGCCAGTCTATCCGATTTCAGGGGCACATTGATACCACTTTGCAACCACTTACTTTGGGTAGCCACACCAGAAGGGCATCGGTTGGTATGGCATACCTGGGCTTGGATACATCCGATGCTCATCATGGCCTCCCGAGCCACGTTAATGCAGTCAGCACCCATCGCAAAGGCCATGGCGGCCTTGGCAGGGAATCCGAGTTTTCCGCTTCCAACAAAAACCAAACGCTCTGTGAGTCCACGGTCTTTAAAAATTCGATATACCGAAGAAAAGCCATACACCCACGGCAGGGAAACATGATCTGCAAAACTGGGGGGAGCGGCTCCGGTACCACCTTCACCTCCGTCAATGGTAATAAAGTCGGGACCTTGGCCTGTTTTCTTCATAAGGTCCGCCAGTTCTTCCCATTGATCCAGTTTGCCAATGGCTCCTTTGATTCCTACGGGCAATCCAGTTTCGTTGGCTATATTCTCAATGAGTTCGACCAGCTCGGGAATGGAATTGAATGCCGTATGGGTCGCGGGTGAGAGCACGTCTTTCCCAACTTCAACCCCTCTTATTTTGGCAATTTCCGGACTGATTTTGGCTCCTGGCAAGACCCCGCCCTTGCCGGGTTTGGCCCCTTGGGACAATTTTATTTCAATGGCCTTGATACATGGATTTTCATCCACCAAAATTTTCATTTTCTCCATGGAAAAGTTCCCTTCACGGGAGCGAACCCCAAAGTAACCTGTACCAAAATGAAAAACTACATCACCTCCCGTTTTATGGTATGGGGACAAACCCCCTTCACCCGTATTGTGGTATGCCATGGACTTTCCAACGCCTTGGTTTAAGGATTCAACCGCTTTGGCTGAAAGGGAACCAAAGCTCATGGCAGATACATTGATCACGGAAGCTGGGCGATAGGGTTTTTTCCGTTTGTTATAGGCGCCGATCACCTTGGCGCAAGGCAAAAAATAAGGATCTTCTACATTGGGATGACCTTTGGGTACTTGATACCCGATCATGGCATTTTTCACAAAAATATGCTGATGGGCATAAATATCCCTGTCGGTACCAAACCCCTCGTAATTGTTTTCTTTTTTGGCGGACGCGTAGATCCATCCGCGTTCAATTCGATTGAAGGGCAGTTCCTCCCGATTGTTTGCCACAAAATATTGCCGCATTTCGGGGCCAATGCTTTCCAACCAATACCTTAAATGTCCAATAATTGGAAAGTTATGGCTAATGGTATGGGCCTTTTGGAAGAAAATATCCCTAATGGCTACAAGACCCAATAAAATCAGGATCCAAACCCACCATGGAGTTCCTGCCAAAAAGTCCATTACCGTATCCATATTACATGTTTAAATAATCCAAAGTCAATTGGGTCATGGTCTTAACTCCCAACAACAATCCACTATCGTCAATCTTGAAATCAGGAGTGTGGTGCGGAAAGGATTCCGTATTTCCTGGGGTCATTCCTCCTAAGAAAAAATAGAATCCTGGCACTTTTTCTTGAAAGTAGCTAAAATCCTCAGCGCCTGTAATGGCCTTGTGAATGCTCACATTTTCAGTTCCAGCAACTCTTATTAGCGTGGGTGCCATCTTTTCGGTCAAATCCAAATCATTAAATGTAATCGCCGTGGAACTTTTGATATCTATAGTGGCATCCCCGCCATATGCTTTGGCTATGGCCGGCACCATTTCTTCCATACGCTTATTGATATGCTTTTGCATGTCGTAGTCCAAGGTGCGTATAGTGCCTATCATTTCCGCACTTTCTGGAATAATGTTGAATCGAACCCCACTTGTAATTTTTCCTACGGAAATTACAGCGGCTTCGTTGGTAAGTTCAGACTCACGACTGATGATGGTCTGAAGCCCATCAATAATTTTGGCACTTATCAAAATGGGATCCACACCCCCCCAAGGTTGAGAGCCGTGGGTTTGCTTTCCCTTTACATTGATCACGAATCGCTGTGCGGCCGCCATGGCTCCACCAGGCTTGTATTTCACGGTTCCCACTGGGGTTTGGGAATTGATATGAAGGCCGAAAATGGCGTCTACATCCGGATTGCTTAACACCCCTTCCTTGACCATGAGCAAAGCGCCGCCTTCCTCACCGGGAGGTGCTCCTTCTTCGGCAGGTTGGAAAATGAATTTGACCGTCCCTTTGATTTTATCCTTGTTTTTGGAAAGTACTTCGGCAACACCCATTAAAATAGCCGTATGGGTGTCGTGTCCACAGGCATGCATTACACCAACTTCCTTTCCCAAAAAAGTCGTTTTCACTGTTGATTTATAGGGTAGGTCATTTCGTTCGGTAACTGGTAGTGCATCAATATCTGCACGTAGTGCAACCACTTTTCCTGGTTGATTTCCTTTTAAAATCCCGACAACTCCAGTTTTGGCTACTCCGGTCTGAACTTCAATACCCAAGGATTTAAGATGCTTCGCAATTTTTTCTGCCGTTTTGAATTCTCGATTACTCAATTCGGGGTTTTGATGGATGTCCCGCCGCCATTCAATGACTTTTGATTCCACATCCGAAAAATCCTTTTCCAAACTTGGCCCTTGGGCCCATATGGAAGTTCCAAACAGTAGTAGTGCTAGTGCGATTAGTTTTTGCATATGTTCTATTTTAAAATTTTATAAGTTGATAACCTTCATTTTGAAGTTGTACCAAAGCGGTCATGGCTGAGAGGGAAATTTGTACTCCAGGAATAAGGTCCTCCTTGGTAATTTTATTGTGGGCAGCAGACTGTCCGCAGATGATAACTGGTACATTTATTTCCAAAAGGGATTTAACCAGCTCTAAATTGGGATTATCCTTTTTATATTTTTTCTGATATGCCGCATTGGACATTACGTCCTTACTGGCTCCACCATGTACCACCAAAGCCACGTTCAATTGGTTCTTGGGAATCCCACTTTGGGCGTGCATATTTAAAAAACGGGCAGCGGTCTCAATAAGCGCATTTCTACTATTATGGGAATCTGCCTTTCCGGTTACATCGATCACAGCTTTAAAGGTGATGTCCTTTTGAACCCTGTAATCTGGGTTCTTCACCTCATAAACCTTCCCAAAATCAGTTATGATTGGTCCGGCTTTTGTGGTTTGGGAAATTGCAATAGAGCTAAAAAGAACAAAAAGGGGTATTAGTCGGAGATGGAATCTCATTCAATTTCAAATTAGTCTTTAAATATATCAATTTCGAGCTAAACGGATTGCTGTTTATAAGTATTAACAGGATGATTTTAGCATGAAACCAAGAATGGCTATTTTCACCTTTACTTTTTAAATACCTGAGCGGTTGGATACTTTTTTGGATGAATTGAATGATGCGCAGCGGGCACCGGTTTTGCACAAGGACGGCCCCTTGATGGTCATTGCTGGTGCAGGATCTGGAAAGACCAGGGTATTAACCTATAGAATAGCGCATTTGATGGGGCAAGGGGTGGATTCCTTCAACATTCTTGCATTGACCTTTACCAACAAGGCGGCCCGTGAGATGAAAAAACGGATTGCCACCATTGTCGGGAATTCCGAGGCGAAAAATCTCTGGATGGGTACATTCCACTCTGTTTTTGCCAAATTGTTACGGTTTGATGGCGACAAATTAGGGTACCCCAGCAATTTTACGATCTACGATACCCAGGATTCCCAAAGATTGATTGCCTCCATCATCAAGGAAATGGGCTTGGACAAGGATATCTACAAGTACAAACAGATACAGAATCGGATTTCTTCCTATAAAAACAGTTTGATTACCGTCAAGGCTTATTTTCAGAATCCTGAGTTAGTGGAAGCCGATGCCATGGCGAAACGACCAAGGTTGGGAGAAATTTATCAGAACTATGTAGATCGTTGTTTTAAAGCAGGTGCCATGGATTTTGATGATCTGCTACTCCGAACCAATGAACTTTTGACACGTTTTCCGGAGGTGCTCATGAAATATCAAGACCGATTTAGGTATATCCTTGTTGATGAGTACCAGGATACCAATCATTCACAATACCTCATTGTAAAGGCTTTGTCAGATAGGTATCAGAACATTTGTGTGGTGGGGGATGATGCGCAGAGTATTTATTCGTTCCGAGGAGCCAATATCAGTAACATTCTCAATTTCCAGAAGGATTATGATGATGTTTCAGTCTATCGCTTGGAGCAAAATTATCGCTCCACCAAGAACATAGTCAATGCTGCAAACTCCATTATTGCCAAAAACAAGAACCAGCTGGAGAAGGTGGTGTGGACCTCCAACGATGAAGGCAATAAGATAAAAATCCATAGGAGTATTACAGACGCCGAAGAGGGTCGTTATGTTGCGGGTTCTATTTTTGAGAACCGGATGCAGCATCAATTGATGAATGGTGAGTTTGCTGTTTTGTATCGGACCAATTCCCAATCCAGGGCCATAGAGGATGCCCTGCGTAAAAGGGATATTCCTTACCGGATTTATGGGGGTCTTTCCTTTTATCAACGAAAAGAGATCAAGGATGTGTTGGCCTACTTGCGTTTGATCATTAACCCTAAGGATGAAGAGGCGCTTAAACGAGTCATCAATTTTCCCGCCCGTGGGATTGGTCAGACCACAGTGGATAAACTTGTCGTTGCAGCCAATCATTATGGCCGTTCTATTTTTGAGGTCATGGACAACCTGTCCAAATTGGAACTGAAAATCAATGCCGGAACGCAGCGAAAGTTGGGGGATTTTGTGACCATGATCAAGAGCTTTCAAATCATGAATGAAGGTTCGGATGCTTTTACCTTGGCCGAACATGTGGCCAAAAAGACAGGATTGCTCCTAGAGTTTAAAAAAGATGGGACGCCGGAGGGCATTGCGCGGATGGAGAACATTGAGGAACTCTTGAACGGAATCAAGGATTTTGTAGAGGGCCAAAAGGAATTGGCAGATTCCACAGGGAGCTTGACGGAGTTTTTGGAGGATGTTGCCTTGGCAACGGATATGGACAAGGACACTGGTGATGATGACCGTGTCGCATTGATGACAATTCACTTGGCCAAAGGATTGGAATTCCCATACGTTTACATTGTAGGGATGGAAGAGGATTTGTTCCCTTCCGCTATGAGTATGAACACAAGAAGCGAATTGGAGGAAGAGCGAAGATTGTTCTACGTGGCCTTGACCCGAGCCGAGAAGCAGGCCTATCTCACGTATACCCAAAATAGATACCGTTGGGGTAAACTTATTGATGCTGAACCTAGTCGTTTCTTGGAGGAGATAGAGGAGCAGTATGTGGAAAACTTAACCCCGGTGAATGATGGATATCGATATAAGTCCATGATCAACGCTGATATTTTTGGAGAGGTGGACAAGAGCAAATTAAGACAGGTAAAACCCAAAAATGGTACTCCGCCCAGTGTGCAACGTCCCAATGAAAATCAATTGCGAAAACTACGGAAACTAAAACCAGAATTATCTGCCACAAACACTAATGCCTTGGACCCCAATCTTATTGAGGGTTGTCTCGTTAACCATACGCGTTTTGGAAGAGGGAAGGTGCTCAAGATTGAGGGGGTGGGCAATGACAAGAAAGCCGAGATTCAATTTGAAAAAGGGGACATTAAAAAGCTGCTGCTTAGGTTCGCCAAGTTGGAAGTGCTTGATCAATAGAACTCCTTTTACGATTCTTGAAGTCAAAATCCAGATTACAATTTGGCCAGTTGATTGTTTGAGCTATTTCCACAAAAAATCTGATTGGTGAATTCCACAATAGGATGCTTCTCCCGATAGCTAACGGAATAGACTTTATAATAAGCCCTGCTGACTCCGACTGAGGAACTGCACGAGACTTCATTGGGATTGGATAGCAAATACGACTCAATCTCTTCCGTAAACAGAATGGAGTCATCTAAAATAAGTGCTTTGGTCATCGGGCGTGACCATTGGATGCTTTTTTGGTCTATGTTATACAGGTGCAACCTTCCTGCATTGGAGCCCATATCTTCGGAAAAAAATAGAAAATGGTCTTTTTTCCCAACCAGGGATACTTTTCCATCCCAAGAAATTTTGGTTCCGGAAGTAGATGGCGTAATCAAGTGGGTTATGGATTGGTTGCTTTCCTCGTCATAAACGGTTTGAACTTCTAAACCTTCCATAAAAAACAAAGATTCTCCGGAAGGCCTTTCCATTTTCTTGGGCATTTCGGAACCTTGAAGAAAGCTATTTGAACTTTCTACTTTAAACTCCATTGGACTCAACTGCCGATCTACAGTAGTTGTGGCTTCAATATAATTTGCGTTTTGGTGGTCAGCATGTAGCTCCAATGGCCTATATGCCAATGTAGACCCCCAAGTCTCTGGTTTTAGAATGAGGGAACCATCCATTTCCACATGAAAGTCCAATGGGGAAACCATGGAACTTTGTCTATTGGGAAAGATTTTGGCGAGTTCCATGCCATTTTCATTGATTGTATAGGCATCCATTCTAAAAAATTCGTTAGTGTCGTGTGCAGCTCCTTTACCTTGCAATAGATAGATTTTTTTTGTTCCTGTCTTGAGGGTATGGATTTGCTGGAATATCATGGAATCCCCATATAATGAGGTGGGAACAACTTTATCTTTATTGGTGTACAGGGCGATGTTTCGTATGCCGTGAAAAGCACCTTGCATTCTGGATTCCCAAGAAAAGACCCCAATCTTTTTGTCTCTGGAAAGGGTAAATGTAAAGTCATGCCCTAAGGTATTATAAGATTTGCCAACCTCCTTAAGCAGTTTTTTGGACTGGATTCGCTCTATGGTTTTTCTTATCTGTTCATTGATTAAAACGGCCTTTTCCTTAAAATCGGTGTCGTTTGTGTCTATGTTATTTAGAAGGGAAATGTTATAGTCCAGATGGGCAATCAGTTCCCAGCCATGGTTAAAATGGGGAGGAGCTTGTGTTTTTTTGGAGCGATTGTGATTGCCGCAAGCTGTCAATAAAATGGCGAATAGGCCAAGAAGGGCGAAGCAGTGTATTTTGGAATCCATCATTTTTGACATATTGGATTGTACTTCAACAAAAGTGAAAGTTTGAAACTTTACTTTAAGCCCTCAATTGACGGATGGCCCATATGAATTGACGGATACCCGTTTTGGAGATATTCTTTGTTACTTTGTACTTCAAACAAAGGTTAATATCCCAAATGAAATGGCTGAATTGATCAAACTCTTTGAGGAGAACCCCAATCCTAGGCAGGTGGAAAAAATAGGAGCTGTCCTGCGCAAGGGCGGATTGATCATTTATCCTACGGATACAGTGTATGGTCTGGGTTGCGACATTACCAATTCCAGAGCGTTGCAGCGTATTGCCAGAATAAAGGGGGTGAAGCTGGAAAAGGCCAACTGGTCCTTTGTTTGTGCCGACTTGAGCAATCTGTCGGATTTTGTACGACAAATAGATACTTCCACTTTTAAAATATTGAAGCGATCACTCCCCGGGCCCTATACCTTTATTCTACCTGGGAACAACAACCTTCCCAAAGACTTTAAAAAGAAGAAAACGGTGGGCATTCGAGTCCCCGATAATGAGATTGTACGAGCTTTGGTGAGGGAACTAGGGCACCCTATTGTCTCCACTTCCATTTATGATGAGGATGATATTTTGGAGTATACCACGGATCCAGAACTGATCTATGAAAAATGGGGAGAATTGGTAGATGTTGTGATTGATGGGGGATATGGGGGCAATGTAGCTTCCACTGTGGTGGATCTTTCCAGCGGCTATCCCGAAATTGTACGTGAGGGTAAGGGGGATTTGGATATCTTCTAAATAAAAAAAGCGACCCTTTTGGGTCGCCTTTCCTGGTTTTTTATTGTGCTCGATTAGTTGCCGGAACCGCCAATGGCTGGATCTTTCATACCTTCTTCGATCATGCTGTAGAATTGATCGATTTTTGGTAATACAACAATACGTGTTCTTCTGTTTTTAGCTCTTTCAGCAGCACTATCGTTGGATGCCAATGGTACATAGTAACTTCTACCTGCTGCAGTCATACGCTTTGGATCAACATTGAAATCGTTCTGCAAGGTTCTTACAATGGAAGTGGCACGCTTGGCGCTCAAATCCCAGTTGTCAACCAAAACTCCACTGGAGTAAGGTACATTGTCTGTATGTCCTTCCACCAAGAATTCAAAATCAGGTTTGTTGTTCACCACTTTGGCTACTTTCCCTAAAACTTGCTTGGCTGCATTGGTGATGTTGTAGCTACCGCTTCTAAACAAAAGCTTGTCCGAAATGGAAACGAATACCACTCCTTTTTCAACACTTACCTCAATGTCTTCGTCATCAAGATTGCCCAAAACTCCTTTTAGACTCTGAACCAAGGCTAGGTTCACGGAATCACGACGGGTAACGGCATCCTGCAATCTTCTAATGGTCAAATCTTTTTCCCTTAGGCTTTCCAAAGATTTTTCAAGGTTCTCAGCTCCTTTGGTGGTAAGGGTAGTCAAATTCCCCATGTTGTTGATCAATTCTTGGTTGTTTGCCTTAAGGAAGGCGTTTTGATCTTCAAGGGTTTGTAATCTGGAAGAAGCGGTCGCTTTTTCCTCAAGGCAATCGTTCAATTTAACGGTTGCGGAATTCAATAGATCTTGGGTCTCTTTTTGTTTGGCCTCAAGATCGGCATATTTTTTTTGTGATACACAAGATGACAACAAAATTGCCATGGACAGGGTTCCTAGGAAAACTTTTTTCATAGTACTGGGTATAAATTAAGAATTGTTAGATATTTCACTGCTTAAACTATCCGCCAAAATTAGAGAAATTGCAAAGTTGGCGTCTTTCGGCATCGTTAATCTTTTACTAAAATGTTAAATCGCTTCACTTGATGTACGAAATGAGACCAAACAATGGATGTTGCGGAATAGTATTTTAATAAAAATTTTGCTTTTTCCCTCTTTTTGTAAAGTTTCCTAAAGTTACTATAAAAACTGAGATGGGCACGCAATATGGCCAGGCAATGGCCAAATTTTAATTGCAGGACAAATCGCATTCCGGCGATTCCATCCAAGAGTAGCCTCAAGAAGATAATTCTAAAGGCAACTTTACGCGGCAAGTTCTTGGTAATGGAGTAGAGGGAGTTCCTGAAATTAAGATAGGTCTTTTTGGGATCCATATTCTTTAGCGTGGAACCCCCAAGATGGAAAACATGGCTGTGGCCCACATAAAGCACATGATGACCTTGATTCTTGGCCCTCCAGCAAAGGTCTATTTCTTCTTGATGCGCAAAATAATCCTCGTCAAACCCACCAAGATTTCTGAAAACCTCACTTTTAATAAACATGCACGCCCCGGTGGCCCAAAAAACTTCCTTGATATCGTTGTACTGCCCCAAGTCCTTTTCCAGGGCCTGAAAGATTCTTCCCCTGCAAAAAGGGTAGCCCAAACGGTCGATAAACCCTCCCGCGGCACCGGCATACTCAAAATATCCAGGACGTTTTAGATCCAGAATTTTGGGTTGAACAATGGCAGCTTCGGGCCTGGTTTTGAATACCTCTATTACAGGCTCCAACCAATTGGCGGTAACCTCCACATCGGAATTCAATAAACAGAAGATATCGGCATCCACATGTTGCAGCCCATCGTTATACCCCTTGGCAAATCCGCCGTTGGTGTCATTTACAATGACTTGTACACTTGGATAATTTTTTCCGAGAAATTGTACGGAATCGTCCTCGCTTGCGTTGTCCACTACATGGATACTGGCGTTTTCTGAATGGGCCATAACAGCGGGGAGAAACTTTTCAAGTAAAGTTTTCCCATTCCAATTCAGTATGACGACTGCAACTTTCAAAACGGCAGCAAATTAACGGCTAAAATCAGGAATTTCCTTCAAAAACTTATATTTTTCACTTTCAAGATCCATTTTGCAATAATAATGGTTCTGTCCGTTGGTCACCATTAAATACTTGGACTGCAATTGCAAATTGTACCGGGCTATTTGATCAAAAGTGGTCTGGTCAATGGTAACTTCCGGAGCTTTGCATTCCACAAGTAAATAAATGGAACCATTGGGTTGGAATACCACCACGTCGTATCGCTTTTTTAACTGGTTAACTACCAGTTGCTTCTCTACGTTGATTAAACTTTTTGGATATTTCTTTGTTTCTACCAAGAAATGAACCACGTGCTGGCGTACCCATTCCTCGGGCTGCAACAACACAAATTTTTTCCGTATGATGTCGAAGATTTGGAGCCCTTTTTCGCTACTTTTGAGTCGGAACGGATATGAAGGAAAGTCCAATGGCTGCATAGGACAAATTTGACGATTTTTTCTGAATGGATAGGGTAAAGGAAATAGTTTCTGACATAAAACAAGGGAATCCCAAACCCATTTATTTTTTAATGGGGGAGGAACCTTATTATATAGACAGAATTTCCCAGTATATCGCTGATAACGTATTGACGGAGGACGAAAAGGGTTTCAACCAGATGGTTCTGTACGGTAGGGATACCACGGTGGATGAAGTCATTGGCAATGCCAAACGGTTTCCTATGATGGCGGACCATCAGGTGGTCATCCTAAAGGAAGCGCAACACCTCTCCAGAACCATAGAGAATTTTGTGGCCTATGCCCAAAATCCCCAACCAACCACCATTTTGGTGATTTGCTACAAATACAAGAAACTGGACAAGCGGAAAAAACTGTACAAAGCCGTTCAAAAAACAGGGGAACTGTTTGAGAGCAAAAAACTGTACGAAAATCAGGTAGCTGAATGGATTAGGCGAACTTTATCAGGCAAGAAGTATAAAATCTCACCTAAGGCGGCCATTATGTTGGTGGAATTTCTGGGAACTGATTTAAGCAAAATCAGCAACGAACTGGATAAACTTACGCTCATTGTACCTTCCAATGTTGAGATTACACCAGAGCTTGTAGAGCAGCATATAGGAATTAGCAAAGACTTCAACAATTTTGAATTGAAGAAGGCACTCGGCGAGCGCGATGTCAAAAAGGCTGCGCGCATTGTGGATTACTTTGCCCAAAATCCGAAGGATAATCCTTTTGTGGTCACTATAACCTTATTGAATACATTTTTCACCCAGCTTTTAAAGTACCACGGGCTCAATGACCATTCTCCTGGAAATGTGGCCAAAGTGCTGGGAGTTAATCCTTATTTTGTAAATGAATTTGCAGTGGCGGCCAAAAACTACCCAATGAAACGGGTAAGTGCCATTATTTCCAATCTTCGCCAATTGGATTTAAAAGGGAAAGGAGTAGGTGCCAGCAATTTGGCCCAAGCAGATTTGCTTAAGGAAATGCTGACCGCAATAGTTTGATCTTATTTTTTGTCCACGCTATACTTACCGGGACCAAGCAAGAACACCACAATAAAAATCACCGCAAAAAGAAGTGCCTTTTCCTTGGTGCCAAAAGGGTCAGCAGCATGTACACGGAATGCCGCTACAAGCATCACCAAAGTAGTTGGAATTGCTGCCCAACGTGTTTTTAAGCCAATGATCATTAAAATGGGACAGATAAATTCACCCAATACTGCCAGGAACAAAGAGGGGCCTTGTCCTATTCCAATGGGGTTGGCAAACTCCATATTTCCGCTGATCAACTTTTGGAATTTCGGATAGCCGTGGGTAAGCATAAAGGCAGAAGGAACGATCCTTAGAATGGCCAATCCTAAATGGATCAAAAGATTATTTTTCATTGGTGGGGGATTTAGTTTTCGTGAAAGTATAAATTATGTTTCAACAAAAGAAAAATAGGCCTCAAAATTTATATATAGCACTGATGAAGGAACCAGACTTTAGAATTGGCCTTTTCGAGAGATAGATGCGTAGGATGACGAAAATTTAGTACCTTGTTAAACAGTATTAACATCAATCACTTAACGAAAATTTCATGTCATGAAGAGACTATTGACTTTCTTGGTTATGGTCCTGTTTTGTGTACAATCGCAACTGGGCCAAAACTTTCAATTCAAAGCGGATCAAATTGAAATTCCGCATAAGAAATACCAACTTCCCAACGGGCTTACCCTTTTGGTACATGAAGATCACAAAGCACCCATTGTTGCTGTGAACGTGTGGTATCACGTAGGTTCCAAAAACGAAAAACCGGGTAAGAGTGGATTCGCGCACCTGTTTGAACATTTAATGTTCAATGGGAGTGAAAACTACAACAAAGACTATTTTCAAGCCTTGGAAAGTATTGGGGGAACAGACTTAAACGGAACCACCAATACCGATAGGACCAACTATTTCCAAAATGTTCCCGTATCAGCTTTAGATCAGGTGCTTTTTCTGGAATCGGATCGGATGGGTCATTTATTGGGTGCCATTGACCAGGCAAAATTGGATGAGCAACGTGGGGTCGTTCAGAACGAAAAAAGACAGGGCGAGAACCAACCCTACGGAAAACAATGGAACTACTTGACCAAATCCATGTATCCCAAGGGTCATCCATACTCTTGGACGGTCATTGGGGAGATGGAAGATTTGAACGCTGCCTCTCTTGACGATGTTCACGAGTGGTTTAAATCATATTATGGAGCAGCGAATGCCGTGGTGGCTGTGGCTGGGGATATAGATCCTGAGGATGTCCATCAGCGTGTTTTAAAATATTTTGGTGACATTCCTGCCGGACCAACCATTGAACGGCAGGAAGTGCGAATTCCTGAAAAGAATTTGGACACCTATCAGGTGTACGAGGACAGGGTTCCCGAAACCCGGGTGCTTTTTGCTTGGCATACACCTCAATTTGGAGACAAAGAAGATCTTCACTTTGATTTGATTTCCGCCATTTTGACCAGCGGTAAAAACTCGCGCTTGTTCAAAAGGTTTGTGTATGAAGACCAAACGGTCAGTCAGGCCGTTTCCTTTCAAGCTTCTGGTGAGATTTCCAGTAGGTTTATTACCTGGTTGAATGTAAAACCAGGTCAGGATGCTGATCAGCTAAAGATCCAATTGGAGGAAGAAATTCAAAAGTTTTTGGATGAAGGCCCTACAGCAGCCGAATTGAATAGGGTAAAGGCAGCCTATTTTTCCAACTTTATTAAAGGTTTGGAAAGGATTGGTGGCTTTGGAGGAGTCTCAGATATACTGGCCTCCAACCAAACTTACTTTGGAGATGCGGCCTACTTTAAGACCATGCTGAAATTTGTTGAGGATGCTACGGTGGCTGATATCCAAAAAACTGCCAAGAAATGGTTGGGCAAAGGGAAACACGTTTTGGTTTGCAATCCATTTCCGGAGTACAGTGTGGAGAAATCAACTGTGGACCGCTCCAGTTTACCGGCCCTTGGTCCTGAAAAGAGTTCCAAGTTCCCAAGTTTGGAAAAAGCACAACTATCCAATGGATTAAATGTTGTTCTGGCAAAACGTACAGGAGTTCCCACAGTTGTGGTCAATATGGTGTTCGATGCTGGTTATAAAACAGACTACCTATCCAGCCCAGGTACGGCTCAACTAGCCATGAACCTGATGGATGAAGGGACTAAGGACTTAAGCTCGTTGCAAATCAGCGAGAAATCCGAACTGCTGGGTGTTAGTCTCAATACCTTTTCAAATCAAGATCAGTCCAACGTGTTCATGACCACCTTGAAGCAAAGTTTTGATGCCAGTATGGATTTGTTTTCTGATGTAGTGTTGAACCCGGTCTTTCCAGAAGCAGAGTTTGAGCGCCTGAAAAACGAGCAAATCAACAATATCAAAAATGAAAAGGCCCAACCTATTTCCATGGCCCTTCGGGTTATGAACAAGTATATGTATGGCGAAGGGCATCCCTACAGCAATCCATACACCGGAACGGGATATGAAGAAACTGTGGAAAAGCTTACCCGTGAAGATGTGGTGAAATTCTATGAGACGTGGATGAAACCCAACAATGCTACGCTCATTGTTACAGGAGACATTGAAATGTCGGACCTTAAGTCCAAGTTGGAAAAATCCTTTGGCAAATGGAAAAAGGGAGATGTTCCCACAGTAGTCTTCAATGAGCCACAGGTGAATTCCAAGAACACTCTGTATCTGATGAACAGGCCGGAATCCCAACAGTCGGTGATAATTGCGGGACATTTAACGGAGAAATATGGAGGTGTTTCAGAAATTGCTTTGGAACAAATGGTAAGTATTCTCGGAGGGGATTTTACTTCAAGAATCAACATGAATCTTAGGGAAGACAAACATTGGTCTTATGGTGCCGGGGGATTTGTACTTGGGTCCAAAGAAGAAAGACCTTTTATTGTTTACGCCCCGGTTCAAACGGATAAAACTTCGGAATCTGTTACCGAATTGAGAAAGGAGATCTCCGAATTTGTTTCCACACGACCCGCTACCCAGCAAGAACTCGATAAGGTAAAAACGAACCAAGTGTTGAGTTTACCTGGGCAATGGGAAACCAATAGTGCGGTGAATACCTCCATTAGAAATCTTCTTAGGTACAATTTGCCGGATGATTACTATGAAACCTATGATCAAAATGTACGGAATCTATCACTGGAGGATGTGCGGAAGGTAAGTACCCAAGTGGTAAAACCTGAGGCCGTCAATTGGTTTATGGTGGGTGATCGTGCCAAGATTGCCAGTAAATTGGATGAACTTGGTTTTGACAATATCATTGAGATTGATGCAGACGGAAATCCATTGGTGCCAGCGGTACAACAACCGGACGAGGAGTTGAAAAACTAAATAAAAAAGCCCCCCGATTTATCGGGGGGCTTTTTTATTATCTCAATTGCGGATAGGATACAGGATCCGTCTCGTGCATAATGGAGTAGACCTTCTCAAAAATATCTTCGGCATTGGGTTTGGAAAAATAATCCCCATCCGAGGCGTAAGCGGGTCGGTGTTCCTTGGCCGTAAGGGTTTGGGGAGCACTGTCCAAATGTTTGTATCCCTCTTGGTTTTCCAAGATTTCTTGCAGTAAATAAGCAGAACATCCACCTGGCACATCTTCGTCAATGATCAGCAGCCTATTTGTTTTTTGAAGACTTTTAACCACATCATGGTCCAAATCAAAGGGGAGCAAGGATTGCGCATCAATAACTTCGGCATCAATACCCACTTCCAAAAGCTCGGAAGCTACTTTTTGAACGATTCTCAATGTAGAACCATAGGACAAAAGGGTAATGTCCTTACCTTCTTTTAATGTTTCCACCTTTCCTATAGGTGTGCAAAACTCGCCCAAATTGGAAGGTTTCTTTTCTTTTAAGCGGTAGCCGTTTAGACTCTCAATGACGATAGCTGGTTCGTCGCTTTTTAGAAGCGTGTTATAAAATCCTGCGGCTTGGGTCATGTTTCTGGGAACGAGAATATACATACCCCGTAGTAAATGTATCAATCCACCCATGGGAGACCCGGAATGCCAAATACCTTCCAATCTATGTCCGCGAGTTCTAACGATTAATGGAGCCTTTTGCTTCCCAACGGTGCGGTACATCAGGCTGGCAAGATCGTCACTTAAAGTTTGGATTCCGTATAGAATGTAATCCAAGTATTGTATTTCTGCTATTGGACGAAGTCCTCTTAGGGAAAGACCAATGCCTTGTCCTATGATGGTGGTTTCACGTATTCCCGTGTCTGCAACCCGAAGTGGACCATATTTTTTTTGAAGCCCCTCTAATCCTTGATTTACATCCCCAATATTCCCAGTATCCTCTCCAAAGACCAAAGCTTGGGGGTATTTGGCGAAAAGCGCATCAAAATTATCCCTAAGAATGATACGTCCATCCACTTCTTCCGGATTGTTATCATAGGAAGGCTCCAATGCTTTAACTTCGGTTGCCTTGCTATCCAGTTCGTTATAGAGATGCGAGCTGTATTTGGGTTGAACTTCGTTCAAAAAGTTTGTAATCCATTGTTGTAGGGCGGCCCTTTCTGGATTTGTTTCCCCGATGAGATATCGCAAAGCTTTTCTGGCTTTGGAGGCCAAATCTTTTTTGATGGGCTCTTCAATGGCAATCAAATCATTTTTCACCTTATTGATGAAACTTCGATTGGGACTCTGGGAAGCTGCGCTTTCCAATAGTTGGATCAATTGCTTTTTGGCTTGTATATGCGGTTGAAGAAATTCAGCCCAAGCCTCTTTTTTGGCCGCACGAACTTTTAGCTTGATTTCCCGTTCCAGGATTTTTAGCTCTTCTTCTGTCTTAATGCCATTTTCCAGAATCCACTCCCTAAATCGCTTATTGCAATCGTTTTCCCGTTCCCATTCCAGACGCTCACTGGATTTATAACGTTCATGGGAACCAGAAGTGGAATGTCCCTGTGGCTGTGTAAGTTCTGTCACATGAATCATCACGGGAACATGGTCTTCCCGTGCAATGTCCGATGCGTTTTCAAAGGCATGGATCAAGGCCGTATAATCCCAACCTTTGACCTTTAGGATTTCGTAGCCAGGGGTGTCTTTATCCCGTTGTAAACCGGACAAAGCTTCGGAAATATCTCCCTTTGTTGTATGGAACTCGGCAGGTACTGAGATACCGTAATCATCATCCCAAATACAAATGACCATGGGAACCTGCATAACTCCGGCAGCATTGACCGTTTCAAAGAAATGACCTTCGCTGGTACTGGCATTTCCTATGGTTCCCCAGGCCACCTCATTTCCGTTATTGGAAAAGTTGGTTTGATCAATTTCCTCCAGGTTCCGATATAATTTGGAGGCCTGTGCAAGTCCCAACAAACGTGGCATCTGACCCGCTGTACAGGAGATGTCCGCGCTGCTGTTTTTCTGTTTGGTCAGATCTTTCCAGGTACCGTCCGCATTTAAACTATGGGTCACAAAATGCCCTCCCATTTGTCTTCCGGCACTCATGGGCTCTTTTTCCATATCGGTGGTGGCATAAAGCCCATGAAAAAACTCCTTTGGGTTGAGATAGCCCAAGGCCATCATAAAGGTTTGGTCCCGGTAATAGCCGCTTCTAAAATCCCCATCCTGAAACGCTCTGGCCATGGCCAACTGCGGTAGTTCCTTTCCGTCACCAAATATTCCAAATTTTGCTTTACCGGAAAGCACTTCACGTCTTCCCAATAGGCTACACTCCCTACTGGTGACCGCAACCTCGTAATCCTTAAGGATTTGGGACTGGAAATCATCAAAGGAAATATCGTTGCTTGTCTTGGAATGGGGTTTCATTGGCACATTGGAATTTGCGCAAAAATACTAAAATAGAAGGAGAATGGCAACAGTGAAACCTGTTAATAAAGTGATAATATGTTAGTAAAAATGCATTTTCAAGGAAAAATATTCAATTAAATGGTGATTAACAGCCTATTTTTTATGAATGTAACAATTTAGAACCATTTTCTGGTAAAGAGGCCTATCAACGTTTTTGGACTGATGGTGACCACAAAGCGAATGCGCTCTCCATAATCCCTTTCGGCAATTTCCCAACCTCGGTTGCTATATACAGGAAAGTAGAGTTCAAAATAGTCGGTCACCAAATTTAAGCGAACCCCAGAGTCGTAAACAAAACGGGCGTTTCCCCCTTTGCTACGGATATACCCCAAATCCCCGTAGGCCTCAATCCACCTCCAAATGTTGGTGCTGGCGTTGGTGGTAACAATCCAATCGTTGGCAAAGGGGTTTTCCAATTTGGATTTAAAACCACCCTCTGCAATGATGACCTGTTGGCTATAGAGTCCAGAGCTTTCTGAACGTCCCAAATAATTTAGGTCGAACATGTAATCCGTGGGTCTGTCCAAGGCAAAGCTAAAAAAGTCTGAATCGGTATTATTGCGCAAAAATTTACCAGCGTACAAGCGAAAGTTAAACTGTCGGTTGCTTTCAAAGAGTTTGCGGTATTCCAGTTCAAAGGCCAGTTTTGTAAAGTCACTGGAATGTTGTGCATCCAAAAACCACGATGTATAGTTCAGTATATCATTGTCCACATCAATAAATCTCAGATTGAGCACCCCGTAATCCGGATCGGTGTCCAGTTGGTCTGCAATGCTCTCATCAATGTTTCTAAAAACACTGCGGTAACGAAGCAACAGGCTCTGCCTTCTATTTGAAATCAGATTATCCGGCCTCCATCCAAATGAAACGGCTGGAGTTAGTGTGGTATAACGGGAGTTGACCTGGAAATGCGAAGTAGATCCAGCAAAAACATAATTGGAAACAAAAAGGCCACTTTTTCCATGATATTTCCGGTAACGAAAACTAGCTTTGCCCACTACCGTCTTTTCCAAAAATGAATAAGTGGGAGAAATATCATATTGAAACGGCCGCTCCAAAAAGGTTTTGTTGTAAATACGTAGCCCTGGGGTTATTCCATCGTACACGTTGAAATTGGCAATGGGCACATAAAATATTTGGTGGTAATAAGGATCTTCCGTGTCCTTAAAAAATTGAAATTTTAACCGCTTATTGCTGGCAAAAAAACCATTGAGCGTTTTCCAGTTATCGCGCTGGTTGAATTCCGGAATCTTTTTATCGTAGTTGAGTACCAGGCGGTCTTCACCATTTCTTGGAATGGTAAAAGTTCTGGAGGTGTCTATGTCCTTAAACCAATATTGGGACACCACAGAATCCTTATTGAGTCCAAAAAGGGAGATGGGAACCTTGGTTCCGCGTTTGTTTTTAATTGTAAAAGTCAGTGAATCTTCTGATTTTTCAACCTTTTTGATTTTGTAATCGATTTTCTTTCGTGTAGAAACGTATTCTTTAAAAAACCAATCCACATCCTTCTCGGCGTGCTGTTCTATTTCCCTTTGGAAGTCCATAGCTTTTACCGATGGATTCAGCATATGAGTTCTATAAAAAGAGGTGATGCTGCTATCTACCTTCTGACCCCCTAAGTACTCAGCCAAATAGGACATCCCCAATCCAGCCTTATAACCATTTGCGATTTTTTGATTGAATTTGATTAAGGAATCATTGGGTGTATCCAAGGCTTGGTCAATATTTTTACGGGCAGAGAGCATACTTAAGAGCGCATATTGCTCATTGAAGTCCATCTGCGCCAAATGAAATCCCCGGAACCCCCAGATTTTGGATAATTTGCCAGCTAATTTCTGGTCTGGATAGTGTTCCTCCACATATTTGATCATCAAATAGTTGCCAATGGCATCCAGAACCCAGCGTTCTGCTCGTGGGTCCAAATAAATAGTTTCGCTTAAAAAGCTATGGATTGCGGTTTTAAGAAACTTCATCTCAAACTGAAACTGCTCTTCGTATGGCCTGATAAATGAAGGCAACTGGTTGATGCCGTACAAGGGATTTTTGTTGTATGCAATTTCACTTACCAAAAGATTGGGGTGAGGATACTTTCCCAAGTTCTCATTCAAGAAAACCGCAATCTTGTTGATGGAAATGCCCTGTGAGATTTTATCATATCGGTTGGATTCCAAGTCCGTGGTAACCGTAATCATTCCGGTTACGTGTTTAGTAAACCTAGAGGTTCTTTCTAAGATGATTTCGCAGTTTTTTCTGTTATCCCCTTGAAGTTGTATGAATTGTCCGCCTGGAAAATTGGATTTCCCAATGTCTATAAAATTGGTGGACAAAAATAGTTTGTCAGGATAAGTGAAGTTGATGGAGGTATTGGCTGGATCTGTGTAGTTGTCATCCAAATCTATGTTGTCGTACAATTTCCAACCATTGTTGTACACGGCTGGAGTAAGGTACCAATCCTTCAGATGATACTCACCATTAGGGCCAAAACCATAGGCGGTAAACTTGGCATTGGGTAATTTGATTGTATAGGTGAAAAATAACTGTACGGATGCCCCAGGGGCCAGAACCTCTTCCAGTTGGACTCTAATCACATCGCTATTGCCCATTCTGTTCCAACTTAAACCAGCATAGTTATGGTCAACTATACTAACCACATTGGTGTGTCCGCGTTCTTTGTCCTTGGCCAAATGCAAGCTGCGCTTAAACTCCTCTGCAAAACGTTTGGCAAGGGCTGTTTTTTTGTTGGAATAGGCGTGGTTCCAGTCGTTGAAGTAAAGAGCGGTCAATCCGTCCTTGGACGTGTTGACATAGGTGAACTTTTGTTTGATTTCAACCTGCTTGGTTTCGTCTTTTAAGGCAGCTGTTATCTCATTGGTGTGTTGCCCCAGCATCTTGAACCCAACAAGAAAGAAGAGCAAAGAAAAATATGTTATGCTTTTTTTGATCGCCAAAGGCAAGAGATTAAAAATTGGGACTGAGGTTGCGCCCTTTATAGAACGCATCAATAATATCAACAACATCTTCGGCAGTATCCACAATTTTAATCAAATCCAGGTCCGTGGGACTAATGTTGCCCGCATTCAGCATGGTTTCCTTGATCCAATCCATAAGGCCACTCCAGAATTTGGAGCCCACCAAAATAATAGGGAACTTATGAATCTTGCTGGTTTGGATCAGTGTTATAGCCTCAAACAATTCATCCAAGGTGCCAAACCCACCGGGCATGACCACAAATCCCTGGGAGTATTTGACAAACATAACCTTCCGAACAAAAAAGTAGTCGAAGTCCAGGTTTTTATCATTGTCAATATATGGATTATCGTGCTGTTCAAAAGGAAGGTCAATATTAAGGCCCACGGAAGTTCCTCCCGCAAGGTTGGCTCCTTTGTTTCCTGCTTCCATAATCCCTGGCCCACCGCCGGTGATGATTCCATACCCAGCTTCCGCTATTTTTTTGGATACTTCCACGGCCAACTCATAGTAAGGCTGACCGGGTTTTACCCGCGCCGATCCAAAAATGGAAACACACGGGCCAATTTCACTCATTTTTTCAAAACCGTTGACAAATTCGCCCATGATCTTGAATATGGCCCAAGAGTCATTGGTCTTTATTTCATTCCATCCTTTATGGTGCTGTTCTTTTCGCATTTCAATAATTATGTATTAAACGGCAGGTGCAATTTTCCGTTTGGATTGCTCAAGCTCCTTCTTTAAAAACCGGGCTGTGTGGCTTTTATTGTCCTTGGCCACCTCTTCCGGTGTGCCTTGGGCAACAATCATTCCGCCGCCACGACCGCCCTCATATCCTATATCAATAATATAATCCATCATTTTTATGACGTCCATATTATGTTCTATGACCAAAATGGTATTTCCTTTGTCCACCAGTTTGTTCAAAACTTCCATCAAGACCCTTATATCTTCAAAATGTAGTCCAGTTGTGGGCTCATCCAAAATATAAAAGGTGTTTCCTGTATCTCTTTTGGAAAGCTCGGTTGCCAGTTTCACCCGTTGGGCTTCTCCTCCGGATAGGGTAGTGGACTGCTGGCCCAAGGAAATGTAGCCCAGTCCAACATCCTGAATGGTTTTAAGCTTCCTATGGATTTTGGGAATGTTTTCGAAAAAGTCCACCGCTTCGTTGATGGTCATTTCCAAGACATCTGCAATGGATTTGCCTTTGTACCTGATTTCTAGGGTTTCCCTATTGAACCGCTTTCCATTACAGGTCTCGCATTCCACGTACACATCTGGCAAAAAGTTCATCTCAATAACCTTGAGACCACCTCCCTGACAGGTTTCGCATCGTCCCCCGGCCACATTAAAACTGAAACGGCCTGGTTTGTACCCGCGGATTGTTGCTTCTGTGGTTTTGGCGAACAAGCTCCTTATTTCACTAAAAGTACCGGTATAGGTCGCTGGATTGGACCTTGGCGTTCTTCCAATAGGCGATTGATTGATGTCTATGACCTTGTCCACATGCTCCAAGCCTGTAATCTTTTTGTACGGCATGGGTTTTTTCACCCCATTGAAGTAATGGGCGTTCATAATAGGGTAAAGGGTTTCATTGATCAAGGTGGACTTTCCACTTCCAGAAACCCCGGTTACTCCTATAAGCTTACCCAAAGGAAACTGAGCCGTTACATTTTTAAGGTTGTTTCCTGTACAGCCCGTAAGAACAATTTTCTTCCCAGTCCCTTTTCTTCTGTGGGTTGGAACGGGAATTTCCTTTTCCCCGGTAATGTATTCCGCAGTTAGGGTTTGATGTTGTTTTAGTTCCTCCGGTTTGCCTTCGGAAATAATTTCCCCACCATGTCTTCCGGCTTTTGGCCCAATATCAATAACATGGTCAGCATGTTCTATCATGTCCCGGTCATGCTCTACCACTATAACAGAATTACCTATATCCCGAAGGGATTCCAAAGAATTAATTAGCCGCTCATTGTCCCGCTGGTGCAAGCCAATACTGGGTTCGTCCAATATATACAGTACCCCAACCAGTTGAGATCCTATCTGTGTTGCCAATCTGATGCGTTGTGCTTCCCCTCCAGACAGCGATTTGGAACTGCGATTCAAGGATAAGTAGTCAAGCCCAACGTCCAATAAGAATTGAACACGGGTCTTGATTTCCTTGATTATTTCTTCTGCAATCTTTTTCTGGTTACCTTCTAGGTTACTTTCCAATTGTTTGAAGAAGTCCGCTAACTCCGCAATATCCAATTGAGCCAGTTCAGCAATGTTCTTTTCTCCTATCTTAAAATACAAGGACTCTTTCCTCAGTCTGGCACCATGGCAACTTGGGCAGCCCACCTTGTCCATATATTCCTTGGCCCATCTGCGGATGGAGGTGGAGTTGGCCTCATCAAATTGGGTTTTGATGAAATTGGCAATACCCTCATAGTCAATTTTATATTGCCTTTTTACTCCCAGTGTTTTGGAGTCCACTTCAAAACTGTCATTGCCACCATTTAAAATGATGCCCATTGCCTCGGAAGGAATCTTTTCAAGCGGATCGGTCAAATCAAACTTATAGCGCTGGGCAATGGTCTCCAGTTGTTTGAAGGCCCAGGACTTTTTGTATTCGCCCAAAGGGGCAATCCCTCCAGCTTGGATGGATAATTTATTATTGGGAAATATCTTCCGTTCGTTTACCTCAAACACATGCCCTAAACCGTTGCATTCTGGACACATCCCTTTTGGGGAATTGAAGGAAAAGGTATTGGGTTCGGGAGTAGGGTAGGAAATCCCTGTTGAAGGACACATCAGATCCCGGCTAAAATACCTAGGAACGGACTCACCTTCTTCCAAAACCATAAGCACATTGTTACCGCTGTACATGGCGGTATTGATGGTTTCCCCCAATCGCTTATGGAAATCCTCGGATTCCGATACTTTGAGTCGGTCAATGACAATCTCAATATCGTGCGTCTTATAGCGATCCACCTTCATGCCTTTTACGATATCCAAGATTTCGCCATCAACCCTCACTTTCACAAAACCCTGTTTGGCGATCTGCTCAAAAAGTTCTCGGTAATGTCCCTTCCTGGACTTTACCACGGGTGCCAGCACATTGATTTTCTTGTCCTGATAAGAATCTATGATCAAATCCTTTATCTGCTCATCGCTATAACTCACCATTTTCTCTCCTGTGTTATAACTGTATGCATCCCCGGCCCTTGCGAAGAGCAAGCGAAGAAAGTCATAGACCTCTGTAATGGTGCCCACAGTAGAACGTGGTGACTTGGAGGTTGTTTTTTGTTCAATGGCAATTACCGGGGAGAGGCCATCTATTTTATCCACATCAGGACGTTCCAACCCGCCAAGAAATTGTCTCGCATAAGCAGAGAAAGTCTCAATATAGCGGCGTTGCCCTTCTGCGTAAATGGTATCGAATGCCAAGGAGGACTTTCCACTACCGGAAAGTCCTGTGATGACCACCAACTTCTCCCGAGGAATGGTCACGTCAATATTTTTCAGATTGTGGACCCTGGCGCCCTTGACTTCAATATTTTCTTCGTAGTTAATCATAGCACAATTTGCTAAAATAAGGTTTTGATACTTAAAAAGGAAGCGTGTTCCTGTTTCGTTATTGACAATGGATGGCTTATTTTTGGGTCTTTTAAATTGACACAAATGAAACTACTGGGCATAGGCTCTCGTATTAACCATCCTGAGTACGGTAAAGGGGTGGTGACCAATGTATCTTCCCAACACTATTGGGTCACTTTTTTGGAAAATGGCTTGGAAACCATTGCTATTGATTCTGAATTTGAGGTAATTGAAGGAGTTTCGGATGAAGTGGATACCGTTAGCTTTTTTGATGTGGAAAGTTCCCTGGTATCCATCCTTAAAAAATGGAGCGATACTACTGAGAAAGTTGCCATTGCCGACAAATGGCGTGGTGGGAAATTGGTTTTGGAACCCGGAGACGATTTGGCCAATAAGGAAATGCCGATTGATACTTTCTTTCATAAGATTGTGATGGTGCGTGACCGTATCCGGGTTATGGAGCAAAAAATCAACAGTAGCAAAAACCTGGATGATCAAGAAAAGGTTGACCTGCAACAGTACATCACCAGAATTTATGGAAGCTTGACCACTTTCAACGTTCTCTTTAAAAACAAAAGCGACCAATTTGTGGGTGAGCGAAGCAAATAAGCACATCAGGATAAAGAGCCTAATACTCCTATAGCCCAAGGATCTTCTGCTTTAAGCAGATTGCGCATCGCATGTTTGATGATCCATTTACGTTGTTTGGAGGCCATGGGAGCCCAATTCCCTATCCAAGTTTTTCCAACGTCAGGATTGTCCTTTAATACATCATTGACACAGTTGGCCACGGACTTCTGTACATACTTACTGGAATCATCCTTAAGGTTGTCCAAAATGGGGAAAATTGGAGTTGGGTCTTGAATAAACAGATCTAATTTACTGGCCCAGGGCAATCTGGGACGTACACCTTCGCTGCTCAAACGACGCACATGTTTATTGTTGTCCTTGGACCATGTCTGCATTACATCGAGGGTTTGCTCGGGGAATCTTTCCAAATAAGGTCTTATGGTGTATTCTCCCGTATTGCGTTGCGTAATTTCCCGAATCGCGGACATGGAGGTATCAAAATGGTCCAACCCATACTTCTCTACATATGTGGCGATGGGCATCACCCAATAAAACTCCTTGAACATCCCTGTTTCTTTTTCATTTTTTGGGCCAAGGATATTAATCAAGTGGGAAACTGCGGTAGGATAATTATACGGCAAATGGGAGTGAAGCGCATCCGCCAGTAACTCCACACGATCTTTTAGTTCGAGGTAGGCCAATTTTTCAGCTACTGAATTGACAAAGGAAGTCTTATCAAAAATGACACCATTGGCAAGGAGCTTGTCCGCCAATAACTCCGCCAAATCGGTGTCGAACCATAGTTTAAGTTGTTTATAAGCCATGTTCGCTTCGGAAAGTTTAAAGATAGTTTTCAAAATTAAACTGCAGCCCGGACTTCTGTAGTATTCGAAATTAATTCCAAGCCCAATGTACTGAACCTGATACCGTACTTCCTTTTGTCGTCAAAGACCTGCCAGTCCCTTCCCCGATAGATTTGCCTTAGGTGTTTGGATAGTAAGGGCAACACGTTGTATTTGGGCTTAATATGGGCCGCACCTGTTTCTTGGGAAAGCTGGAACTGTACAAAAGCTTCCATTCGGCCTTTTTCCCGTGCAACTTTGTTGGACTGTATGTTTAGGGTATCAATAATAGCATTGATATCAATTTCCGATAGGGCTATTCCCATTACGGACTGAATATATTGGTACAGTAAGATTTCAATATGGGATTGTTCACTTAGAAATGCATAGTATATTCTTTTTACAGCAGTATGATTCCTATTATGGACACCTGACCAGACCTTTTTCGCCAGGGCAACATCCGTTTTGACATAGGTTGTATTGGCAAAAAGCTCACTGACTCCCGTGCCTTGTTTTTGAATGTTGGTTATGGACCATTTGTATTCAAAAGCTTTAAATATTAAGGTTAGAAAGCCATTAAAAGTACCGTCGTAGATAATTGTTTTACTTGATCCCATGTTGCTACGTTTTGTAATTTATCCAAAATTATGGAATAATTCCTAAATATGGAAATAATCCAAATAATTTTTTGGAAATAATCCAAATTCTATATATTTGAGGTATGGAAAACGAATTGACGCTTAAACGATTTATTGATATTAGAAGGGACTTGGGGTATACCCAGGCGGAGTTTGCCAAGCTGTTGGGTATATCCAATACCACTGCGGACATAGAACGGGGCCGCACCAAGTTGTCGGGGAAAGTGGTAGTGGAACTTTTGCGTCAGTTCAATATCAATCCACTGTGGTTGTTTGGGGAAAGTGAGGACAGACATTTGGAAACCTCAAGAACCAGTGTTATTCCAAAAGTGGTCACAGTCAATAGTGAGGAACAGGAGAATATGGTGCTGGTCAACGCCAAAGCAGCAGCGGGTTACCCCCAGAATATAGCAGATACAAGCTGGTACAGGCAATTACCTGCTTTTGACATGCCTATTCCCGAGTTTAGGAACGCAACATATAGAGGATTTCAGGTTGAAGGGGACAGTATGTTGCCCAATTTAAGACCCAACGACTGGGTATTGGCCAGGGCCATCGAACATATAGACCATGTGAGTGCCAACAAAATGTATGTGGTTGTGCTCCAGGATGCCGTATTGGTCAAGAAGATTGAGAGACGTCCCAATTCCAACAATGTCACATTGGTATCTTTAAATGAAACCTATCCTCCTTATGAGATCAAACCATTTCAGATTCAGGAAATCTGGGAGGTAAGCAGCAAATTGACCTTTAATCTGGATGCTACCACAGAAACAGGACTGTTACGCCAGCTGCAACAGTCCATGGAAGAATTAAAAAAACAAGTGGGCCAATCCCGGCCTAACTAGTTTTTCTGGGTTTGTTCCGTATAGGTGCTCTCAAAGATTTTATCCGCATTTGCAGCCTCAAATCCTTCCCTACGGTGGTTACGGGATAATTGTTCTTTAGCCAAATTTTGATACTCAGGTAGGGGAAGGCGTTCTGCAAATTCAACGTAGCTCCCGGCTATTTTGGTTTTCTCCCCATTGGCGAATTCAGCATCCACCATTTGGGCCACAGAACTGCTTTGTCTCAATAGACCATCTTTACTTTCTTTAAGTTTTCCCCCAGCAGAGTTCAATACAATACCTATGGATTCCAAAAAATTATTGAAGTTCTCCAAGTTATTGTAAGCTTCTGGAAGTTCGTGTACGCTGATGGTGTAATGGTTAAGGTAATAGCGGTTGTAAATGACCCAGGCGGCATATTCGCTTTCCTCTAAAAGAAGTTTATAGTCTTCTAAGGTTGGTAATGACCACAAGGGTTTGTGGAAGAACGCTCCAACAGCAGTAAGGTCGTTCAGATTCAAATGGTCTACTGGATCCGAGGTTACCTGTCCTGTATATTTTCCAATAATACCTTGAGCTTGTTCGGATAGATCCTGGACCCGCAACTCACTAATGAATATTCGAGGTAGTCTTTCCTCTGGCGGTGCGTACCAATAAGCGTCTAGTTTTTTCTCTGGAAAGTGATAGGGTTCCATCCGTTTGTACCCATGGTGCAGGAATATTTTTTCAAAGGAAGCAATACCCAAGTTGGGCACGCCCAAGGTGCGAAAAGCTATGTGATCATTTACAATGGCCTCTTCATTTGCAATAAGCTTGTTGTGAATCATGGCGGAGATTATTTTGTCCACATCCGCCACACGCTTTTTATAAGGGGTAAAGAGCGCTTCCATTATTGAATCCAAAGGGGTTTGTTCTGTAGCAACCATACTTAACGATATTAATAGATTTACTAGGAGCAAAATTAATTGTACTTTTAATCGTTAACAATTATTATTTAACTATTAATAATTAGTTTGACTAATCAAATTGAGTTTCGTCATTTGGAGTATTTCCTTGCTCTTTCCCAAACCCTTCATTATGGGAAGGCGGCAGAACGTATGTTTATTTCACAATCCGCGTTGAGCCAACAAATCCAGCGCTTGGAACATCTGTTGGGCCAACCTCTTTTTGACCGAACCAACAGACGGGTAGAGCTAAATCAAGCTGGGCAATTGTTTAAACAAGTCGCACAACAAGTCACCAATCAAATGCATGGATCCTTGGAAGCCTGGAGATTGGCCTTGGAGGAAATAGAGGGGATGATTAGAATTGGTTTTGTGGGGTCGGCCATGCAGGAATTTTTACCTCCACTGATCAAGGATTTCAGTGAAAAATTTCCCAAAACAAAATTTTCCCTGGATGAGATGAATAACCAACTACAACTGCAGGCGCTGGAAGCGGAGCAATTGGACATAGGATTTGTACGATCAAATGAGGTTCCCCCTGGTCTCAGTTGCAAAGCGGTTTATACGGAAAATCTTTGTGTGGTTTTGCCAGAGAACCATAGGATTTCCCATGCGACCTTCAAGGATATAAGCCAGTTTTCCAAAGAAAACTTTATCCTGTTTCCCAATCAACAGAGCCAAATGTACTATCAGCAAATTATTAAGTTATGCCAGCACTATGGTTTTTCACCCAGTATTTCACATCGTTCCATCCACGGCCCAACCATTTTTAAACTAGTGGAAAGTGGAATGGGAATTTCCATAGTCCCCAAGTCGTTGATGGACAAGAAAAACTATCGGATTCGATTTATTGAGTTGGTAGATGTTCCCTTTGACACATCGCTTTTTGCGATTTGGAACCCAGAAAACACGAAAAACGGGCTAAAGCATTTCTTGGAACTCCTTTTTGACTAGGAGCTTAAAAGAGTTTGTTTTTGATATGTTTCGCCAATACAGCCGCCGCATCAGGATTGTTTCTAAACCATAGTTCGGGTTCAAAAATCTCCAGTTCGGCAAGAGCAAGTTGGTCCTGATTGTCTTGGAAGATATCGACCCTGGCATACATCGGAAGTTCCGGTGCTGCGTGAACTGTTTTTAGTGCGAACTGGATTTCCGCTTTGCTGGGATGGTATTCATGAACACTTCCGCCAAAATCGTCCTGAACCCTAAAATCCCCAGATTTGGCCACTTTTAAAACCGCATGCGTGTATTCTCCATTGAAAACCATCAGCGAAATTTCTCCCTTTTCCACAATGTTATTTTGAAACTCCTGGAGCATCATGGCCTCATTTTTTATCAGGGAACCAAATACCTCTTCATACTCGTGAATGGCATTGGTTTCAATTTTATAAGTATGTCTAGCTCCGCCGGAAATACATGGTTTCAGTATTAAAGTGGAACCTTGGAAACCATAAGATCTTTTTGCAAGTTCCCAGCTATTCTCCAAGCTGGTGTCCGTTCCCTTTTCGATAAAAACTGTTTTGGGAATATGCACACCTTCCACTTTCAAATCTTGGAGGTAGTGTTTATCCAAGTTCCAATCGATAAGTTTTTTGGAGTTGATAAACTGGGTTTTTGTTGACGCGCTCTCCAACCATTCCCCAAATTCTTTAACCCGATGTATATAATCCCAGGTAGACCGGAACAAAGCAAATTTGGTGGTGGCCCAATCAAAATCTGGATGGTCCCAGGATTTACGAACAACCTTTAAACCTTCCTTCCGCAGGGCATCCGCGACCAATTGATCCTCCAGAACCACGTTTTGAAGCAAAATTGAATCCTCGTTGGCCGAAAGGTAAGCGGGTGCAGAAAGAACAACAATATCGTAGATCATCCCAAACTAGAATCCAACAGCCGTATCATCTCCTCGGGGATCGGCACCACCTTCCAATTTCCCGTTAGGCAATACCCGAATGGCATCTACTTTTCCAATTACTGGTGTTCTGTCTTCTTTGATCACATATCCTTTGGATTTGAGCTCATTGATCAATTCTTCGGGAAAACCATTGGGTTCAAAAGTTATGTGGTCTGGCAGCCATTGATGATGAAACCTTGGTACATTTACCGCTTCCTGCATGCTTAGATTAAATTCATACACGTTCAAAATGGTTTGCGCAACGGCTGTAATTATGGTGGAGCCACCTGGAGTCCCCACAGCCATGAACAATTTCCCGTCTTTCTCCACGATGGTCGGGGTCATGCTACTCAGCATTCTTTTTTCGGGAGCAATACTGTTCGCTTCTGCACCAATAAGTCCAAACATATTGGGCACTCCGGGTTTGGAACTAAAATCGTCCATTTCATTATTGAGGAAGAAGCCAAGTTCGGCAGCATATAGTTTGGAGCCGAACCCACCGTTTAGCGTAGTTGTGGCCGATATGGCATTGCCCTCGGCATCAATGATGGAATAATGGGTGGTTTCAGAACTTTCCACAATTTCAACGGCTCCATGACCCACATCGGCTGACAAGGTAGCCTGTTCAAAACTGAAATCCCTCATGCGTTCTTGTAAATATTCGTCGTTTAGAAGCACATTCAATGGAATATCCACAAAATCAGGGTCGCCTAAAAAGTAGTTTCTATCCGCATAGGCCCGACGCGCTGCTTCCGTGAAAAGTTGTATGGCCTCCACCGAGTTATGCCCATATTTTCCAATCTGATGCGGCTCTATCATCTTAAAAATCTGATTAATGGTCACCCCGCCACTACTAGGTGGACTCATAGAGATCATACGGAGGTCTTTGTAGTCAAAAACAATAGGGTCTCTCCATTTGGCTTCATACTTTCCAAGGTCTTCCACGGTAATAAAACCTCCTTTTTCCTGGATAAAACCAGCTAACTTTTCAGCAACTTCACCTTTGTAAAACCCATCTTTTCCATTTTCCATAATGATGGTCAAAGTCTTGGCCAACTCGGGATATTTGATGGTGTCCCCAGGCTGAAATTCTTGGGCAAACTTGGTGCTGTCTCCATTGACCTCCATAAATTTCTCCCGGTATCTCCCAATGCGTTTCGCTTGCTTTTCCGTTACAACAACCCCTCTTTTGGCCAAGGCAATTACGGGTTTTATTAATTCTTCCATGGGGAGAGAACCGAATTTCTCATGAACGGCGAAAACTCCCGCCACCGTTCCAGGTACGCCCACCGCCGTTGCGCCCAAGGTGCTCATGTCTGGGATTACATTGCCCAAAGAGTCCAAATACATGTCTTTATGAGCCGACAAGGGAGCTTTTTCCCGATAATCAATTCCGCCAATTTCACCATTGTTTTTGCGGTAGACCATAAATCCACCACCACCAAGATTTCCCGCATAGGGATAAGCCACAGCCAGTGCCAACTCTGTGGCGACCATGGCATCGAAGACATTTCCACCTTTTTGCATTACTTCGGAACCAATTCGTGATGCATCTTCACGTGCAGAGACTACCATGGCTTTTTCGGTGACCAATCCAGTGGGAGCTGCGGGCTGTTGTTTACAATGGATAAAAAGTAAGAGTGGGAGCGCTAAAATTAGTCTTCGCATAGGGATTTGAATTTATGTCGGGAAAAGGTAATCAATTCCTCAAAAAAACGCGTGAATTCATTTTCGAAAGCTTCATAGTGTACTTCCAAGTCCAGAATGGCAAAGTTCATGCGGGATTTGTTCTTTGTTCTCCGATTCATACCATCCAGTACTTTGGAAATGCCTTCCAAATCGGCATAACTCAACAGCCAATTATCAGCTATCAAGAAGGGCATCATTCGCTGTGTAGACAACGGAAGAATGGCATAATTGTCTTCTAATAGGTCATAAAATCGCTCTACATAATCTTCCAGTGGCACTTCCGAGTAATTGGCCCAATTTTTGGCTAAAAAATGGTCATAAAAAATGTCAACTATGACCCGACTATAATGGCTGTAATTCTTATGCAATCTTTTGCTACTTTCCTTGGCAATGGGATGGGCATCCGTATACGTATCTATTTCCCTGTGAAGCAAAATCCCTTTTTGGATTCGCTCTGGAAAATGTTTGTATTTGTTGCCCCGTATATGATCCGCAAAGAAATTCCCCAAGGTAATCTCAGGGTCATCAAAGGAAAGATAAATATGGGCTAGAAAATTCACTAAAAAGTATTGAATGTGAAATTTACGAATTCGAAACACGGAATCTAAACCAGCCTTTTATATTTGCAAAAACTTTTTAACAATTATGACGCTGATTAAATCAATTTCAGGAATAAGGGGAACCATTGGAGGATCAACTGGCGACAATCTAACCCCGATTGATGCCGTCAAATTTGCTGCGGCCTATGGAACTTGGTTGAAGCAATATTCTGGAAAAGATAAATTGACCGTGGTGATTGGGAGGGATGCCCGACTATCTGGGGAAATGATCCAGAATTTGGTGGTTTCTACCCTGGTAGGTCTTGGAATTGATGTGACCGATTTAGGCTTGTCTACAACACCCACAGTCGAAATTGCTGTCCCTTTAGAAAAGGCTGATGGAGGAATTATTCTAACCGCAAGCCATAATCCCAAACAATGGAACGCATTGAAATTGTTGAATGAGAAAGGAGAGTTTTTGGATGCGGAACAAGGCGCGCGTATTTTGGAATTGGCCGAGGCTGAAGATTTTGATTTTGCAGCGGTTGATGATTTGGGAACGGTTACCCATAACGATGCCTATATCGATATCCATATTGATGAAGTTCTGAACCTGTCTTTGGTAGATAAAGACGTAATCAAAAAAGGCGGATTTAAAGTAGTGGTTGATGGGGTAAATTCTACAGGTGGAATTGCCATTCCCAAACTTCTGGAATCATTGGGTGTGGAAGTTGTCAAACTCTATTGCGACGCTACAGGCCATTTTCCCCATAATCCAGAACCGCTTAAGGAACATTTAGGGGACATTTGTGAGCTGGTCGTCAAGGAGAATGCCGATTTTGGAATCGTGGTAGACCCAGATGTAGATCGTTTGGCTTTCATAAGTAATGATGGGGAAATGTTTGGTGAGGAGTACACTTTGGTTGCCTGTGCGGATTACGTACTGGGAAAAACCAAAGGAAATACGGTTTCCAATCTATCTTCAACAAGAGCGCTTCGGGATATTACGGAAAAACACGGTGGCTCTTATGAGGCTGCAGCCGTTGGAGAGGTCAACGTGGTGACCAAGATGAAGGCCAATAATGCCATCATTGGCGGCGAAGGTAACGGGGGAATCATTTATCCGGAAAGTCATTATGGAAGGGATGCCCTAGTGGGAACGGCTTTGTTCTTGATGCTGATGTCCGAGCGTGGAGGTACAGTAGCGGAACTAAGGGCAAGTTATCCCAGCTATTTTATGAGCAAAAAGAAAATTCAATTGACCCCAGAGCTTGACGTGGATGCCCTGCTAACTGCTATGCACGACAAGTACAAGGACGAAGAAGTTTCCACTGTGGATGGGGTTAAAATTGACTTTGCGGAAAATTGGGTGCACCTCAGAAAATCGAATACAGAACCCATCATCCGAATCTATACGGAAGCCAAATCCCAATCCCAAGCGGATGCGCTCGCAGACAGGATCATAGGTGAAATCAAGGAAGTGGCGGGACTGGCCTAGGATGGCCCATCCATTTCGTAAAGGGTTTTTTGCTTGCTGAATTCGGAATCCGAGATGTCGGCTTTTTTGTCGGAATCCAACCAGATTCTCCAGCCATCATCTTCCAGTTTCAGGCCAACGTTGAAATACCCGTATCCACGAACCACCATTTCCTCACCGTCTTTTCCCAACGAACTAAAACGGTAGTAGCCTGTTTGATAAGCCATTTCCTCGCTTTCATCAATGGCTGTGGACAAGATGGCAAAGGCAATGGCCACTTTGCCTTTTTTTTCCTTTACGATGTCCAGGAATTTTCCAAAATACTCCAGGTAACTTTCCCCAGATTTAATCTGATTGTCATCTATCGTTACCCGAACAATTTCTGGGGAGTGGATAGATTTTAACTTGTTGGGGTTGAGTTCATTGTAAGACTCCATAAAAGGAACCCAAACATCCTTTTTAATGGCATCAATAATTTCTGGATTAACCGCTTTGTCTTTTTGTCCGAAGGAAATTGTAACACAAAGCAGCAGCAAGGTTGATACTAACTGTTTCATTTTTTGGTTTTTGAATTAGGTTCAATTTAGGAAACAAAACAGGGATTGACCAAACTTTAGGAAAATTTTATCGGAGCTATCTGTTCTCTAGATATGCCCTCCGAACCAGTTTGGCGGTTTTGTGTTCGCCAGTATGGCTCCAACCCGGAGGCATAATCAAATACCGAATCTTGTTGGCAATTCCAGGAGCTTTTGCAACATCTTTGGCCAGGGCCACAATTTCTCCGAAATAGACATCCATAAAGCTGCCTGAATTCATTTCACGGGTAATGCCATATTCAATTTCCACACTTCTTTGTTCTTCTTGATACGTACCAAACACCTTGTCCCAAATGTTCAGCAGATTGCAAAAGTTGGTATCCATGTATAAAGGATTTCTTGCATGGTGTACTCTGTGGTGTGATGGGGTGAGCATCAGTTTGTTCAAAAATCCGAAACGGGCATCTTTGATCATGTTTTCCCCAATATGGATAAAAGCGCCATACGTTCCATCAATGAACATTACCGTAAATAGCATTTCAGGTTGTACTCCTGCCAAAATGCAGACGGTGGTACGGATGGTATCCGCATAGGGTGCCTCCAAGAAAAAATGGGCATGTGTTACGGAAAGATTCATTTCTTCGGGAGCGTGATGCGTGGAATGCAAACACCAAAAAAGTCGCACCTTATGGCCTAGATAATGGTAGATGAAATGTCCAAACTCCCAAACCACATAGGCATATAGGAACCAATACCAGGTGTTGGTCGTTTTAAAAGGGGCATAGGCACTGAACAGTCCAATGCAAAAGGCAACCATGGCTATGGAGATAAAACGTCCCACAAACCGATTGAAGATATAAATGAGGAAGTTGACCTTGTACACTTTGATTTGCGGCTTTTTATAGATTAAGCCAACAACCAGCTCCAGTAACAGCAACAGGGGAATTATGGGATAAATCAGGGAGGCAATCCCGTCGTAGGTTCTGAATGCGCTATAATCACCAGATTTTAAGATCTCCAGGACTTGGGTTATGCCCAGGAAACCAAGTAGTTCTTCCAAGAGGACTGATAGTATTTCCATGAAAGAAGTATAGGGAATAAGCGTGGCATTTCCATCAATTTTAGACCAACAACTTTTGGGAACTCATCAATAGAAGATTTTAATCGCTTCTTACCCAACTTAGTAGTGCATCTTTGACCAGTTGCTCCTGGTTCCAAACAATAAAATGGTTTTCATTTTCAATGGATATGACCTTTAAGCTGTCCACTTGGGTAAAGTGATCTTGCATAAAGGAAACATTCTGATAGGGGACCAATTGATCTTCCGAACCATGAATGACAAGGGTTGATGTTTTCAGGTTTTGAAGTCTGGATTTCAAAAGTTTTAGATCTTCTTTCAACATCCAAAGCTCATCATTGGAAGGCTTTAACGCACCTGGGACCAAATACTTTAAGGGAATCCAGGTAAGGGGTTTGCGCCATTTTTCAGGCTTTTCAGCATCAGGGTCCAGGGCTCCCGCCAGTATAACCAGATTGTCAAATAGTTCTGGTTTTTCCAACGCCATTTGTACGATGAGAGGGCCTCCATAGGAATGTCCAATCAGTGTAATGGGCTTCCCATTATCCAATTGGGCCAATAATGCATTCAGCAATACCGCTTGGGGTTGGAGTGCCATGCTCTTTCGAAATCCGCTTTTTCCAAAACCAGGCCGATCTGGTGCAATAACTCTAAATTGACTTGTCAAGGTGGTATCGGAAAGGTAGGCTTTATATGCGTCCCAACTGCCCGGTGAACCATGTAAGAAAACCAGGGTGGGTGCATCTTTTTTTCCAGTCTGTATATAGTGCAGTTCCCTGTCTTGAATAGTAATTGTTTGTTCGGAAAATGTAGTTTTATGTTCCTCAAAATAAATCGCGGTATCCTTGGAGGAGGTTCGCATGGTCATACAGGAATGGGCAAAAAGGAGGTAGGTAAGAATGACAAAACCAAGAATCTTTCGTTTTAGAAACCTTTTCTTTTTGCCAGCCATTGTTCGCTAGATGTTTTTAAACTTCATAGGCACCTTATCCTTGTGTTTCCACCTTTTATGGGTCCAAAAATAGAATTCCGGAGCTTCATAGATGGAAGCTTCCACTTCCTTCAAGAAAGCCTTGGTCAACTCAAACTCGGGAAGCTTTTCAGGGTTTTCGGACAACACCTTGAACGAACCTTGATAGTGGCCTCGCTTTAACTTGGTCACCTTGAGATAAGCCGCAGGTAGGTTCAATTTTTTACAGAGCAACTCGGCACCCGTATGGGCAGGTACAGTAACTCCCATAAAAGGAGTCCACAGATGCGTTTTCTTGATCATGGGGGATTGATCACTTAGTATCCCATACATACTCAATTGTCCTTGCTCTTTGTTGTTGGCCACAATTTCCTTGGTGTCTTTGGTTGATATTAAGGTAGTACCAAATTTTTGTCGGATGTCCCTGATCAACTTATCAAAATACTTGTTCCCAATTTTTTGATAGATAGCGTAACCTTTTGAAGCGATATGTTGGTCCAATGCAATGACCCATTCCCAACTGGCGTAGTGCGGAAACATTAGCATGACGCTCAGCTTTTTTTCTTCCAATTGATGCAGTACTTCTGGATTGGTAAAGGTGAATCTTTTTTGGAGCTGTTCATTGGAAATGCCCATGGTCTTGATCATTTCCAGGAACATGTCGCAAAGGTGTTTATAGAATTTCTTTTCTATGGTTTTTCGTTCAAGTTCTGATTTGTTGGGAAATACCAAGGCCAAGTTGGCGCGTACTACTTTTTTACGATAGCCGACGAGGCGATATAGGATAACATAAACACCATCCGAAAGGAGGTAAAGTGCTTTGAAAGGAAGTCTGGAAACCAGCCAGAGTAGGGGATAAACAAGTATAAAAACAACCAGCTGCATACGTAATTCTTGTGCGCAAATATAGCTATATTTGAGTCCAAACCTTTTTGTTCATGCACAATTTACATGCTGTGACCATAGCTATTATGGTAGCCAATGTTTTAGTGTCCCTAAAGGGATTTAATGATGATGCTTTTTTTGATCGATATAAGTTTAGCATAGGAGGAATAAAAGCTGGACAGAAGGACCGAACAATCACTTCTGGATTTCTTCATGTGGACATGTCACATTTGTTTTTCAACATGTTCACCCTCTATTTCTTTGCCAATGTGGTCATCAATTGGTTTGGTCCTGGAAAGTTCCTGATCATCTACTTTATAAGTTTGTTGGGCGGAAGTCTTTTGGCCCTATTTTTTCATAAAGATGAGCCTTATTATAGTGCGGTTGGTGCTAGTGGAGCGGTAACGGGTATTTTGTACGCCGCAATTCTTTTGAATCCAGATATGCCCTTGCAATTTGTTTTTATCCCTTTTGAGTTTCCTGCCTACGCCCTAGGGATTGGATATATGCTGTACTCCATTTATGGCATGAAAAGCCGAATGGGAAATATTGGTCATTCCGCGCACTTTGGAGGTGCCATTGGGGGCTATGCCACCGTGCTGCTCTTCAAACCAGATCTCATAGTTACTGAGACCTTTACCGTAATTTTACTAGCCATTCCCATTGCCATTCTTTTCGTCTTGGAGAAAATGGGAAAAATATAAGTGGGGTAAGACACAAAAAAACCGAAGCAATAGCTTCGGCCTTTCTGTTTTTCTTGTTTATGTACCTGACCTAGTTCAACAACTCGGCTACTTTTTGTTCTAAGGCAGGACCTCTAAGATCTTTGGCAACAATTACTCCGTTTTCATCAATCAGGAATGCTGCCGGAATGGCATTGATGTTATACAATCTTGCCACTGGGTCCTGAAAGCGCTTTAGGTTGGAAATATGGTTCCACGCCAGACCGTCCGCTTCTATGGCTTTGGTCCAATCTTCAGCTCTTGTGTCCAAAGACACCCCAATGATGTTTAATCCTTTATGGTGATATTTGTTGTATACGTTCACGATGTTTGGATTTTCCGCTCTACACGGTCTGCACCAAGCAGCCCAAAAATCCACCAAGGTCAATTTTCCTTTGACATCACTTAGGGCCAACAGGTTTCCTTCAGGGGTAGGGGCCGAAAACTCCGGTGCAACCCCACCAATTTCGGTGCTTTTGGCATTGTCCAATTGTTCTTGAAGCTTTTTGCCTGGATTTGAAGCCTTCATTTCCGGAGTCAACCCATCAAAAAGAGCTTTGACCTCATCATGCGGTATCACTTTACCCATCATAAGGTTGTTGATGATCAAAACAGAAATCAAAGCACTAGGGTTATCCTTTGCAAATTGGACATTAAAGTTTTTTACATCGTCTTGGAACTCGATATACTCTTCGCGCAGGGCAGATACCGTTGCCGTGTCACGTTGTTGCGCAGCTGTTCGCATATCATTCTGCATAGATCTAGCCCTATTGGACAGCTCTCTGGATTCATCCAAAAACGACATGAACAATTCGTTTTGGGGAGTTCCCTTCACCTTGGCAAAGTTCATACTATCCTTTTGGAATGTTACCTCAATCTTCCCATTTTCCAAAACCAAGGGGATGTTGCCCATCGCAGTTTCCAAGGTAATGTAATGCAGTTGGGGCTCATTCTGTATACCAGAGAAGGTGAAGGATCCGTTTTCAACCGTAGTGGTATCCACATCCATCAATTTGTTAAGGGTGTCCGCGGTTTTTAGGAAAACACGGGTGCCATTGTCCAATTCACCGGTAACAGTAGCATTTAAGGTAAATCCTTCCGGATTGGAATTGCACGCAACTAAGAATGCTAGGCCCAAACCGGCGGTCAATATTTTTTTCATTCTATCAAATTTAGCCGCTAAGGTATTCAATACTTGTGGCATAAAAAAGGCCCTTAACTTTTATGCGAAGCTAAAGGCCTGTTTATCCAAGAAAGATTGATTAGAACTGATAGCGTATACCCAGTGCTATGTCAAAATCAAAATCGTTGTCGAAACCATCGTAGCCAACAAGGCCAATTTCGGGTCTAAAATCCAAGGAAAGCAACAATGGGATATCAAAATTGTATTCTATCCCGATATCTCCAGCAGCAAATACAAAAAGCCCATCATTGTCATCACCTCCAGGGACAGCATCAAAATCAACACTTCCCAATCCACCACCAACGCCGTAGTACCAGTTAAAATTTCCATCCAGTTGGTGCACCCATTGGTAAACCCCTGATAACTTAAACGCATCAAAGGCACGACTGTCCCTCCAACCCAGGTTAAATTCAGCTCTGTTATATCTACCTATTGACTTTTGATACGAAATTTCCGCTCCAAATCCATCACTGTCGCCTAAACGCAATCCTAGGGCGTGCTCGGAGATGTCTTGTGCACTGACCATGGTCGTTGCAAACGCAAAAAGTCCGATAAATAATGTGGTAATCCTCATAAGTTTCTCATTTAGTTAAAAATTAAAGATAGTTTTGTACTTCTTTTTGACATTAAAACTGAGTAGGAGACCAAAAATTGTTCCAGATTGGAAAAATCTTTATTCACAACCCTGACCGAACAACTGGAAGGGGAACTTCAAATTGATGGTTTAAGCAGGGCGCTTTATGCCACCGATGCATCCGTTTACCGGAAATTACCCATGGCGGTAGCGTATCCAAAAACAACCAAGGACATACAAGTTTTAATCGCTTTTGCCAACGATCACAAGGTAGGTTTGATACCCAGGACCGCAGGCACCTCTCTTGCGGGTCAATGCGTTGGAGACGGAATCGTTGTGGATGTTTCCAAGTATTTTACCAAAATCGTACACCTTGACCAGGCTAAAAAACAAGTAAGGGTGCAACCGGGGGTGGTTAGGGACGAACTGAATCTTTATTTAAAACCATTCGGACTTTTTTTTGGCCCCAACACTTCCACATCCAACCGTTGTATGATCGGGGGTATGGTAGGGAACAATTCGTCAGGGACCACTTCCATCCAATACGGAGTAACCCGGGATAAAGTTGTTGCCATGCAATGTTTGTTGGCGGATGGGAGTGAGGTTTCGGTTTCTTCCTTGGGTAAGGACGAATTCCTTCAAAAGAAACAAGAAAAATCTAAAGAAGGTGAAATCTATACCTTCTTGGATACCGAGCTCGCTAATGTTGAAAATCAAGAGCGCATCAGAAAGGAATTCCCCCATCCTAGCATCCATAGAAGAAACACGGGATATGCCGTGGACGAACTTTTGAATAACAATCTTTTTGGATCGGATACTGAGGATTTTAATTTGAGCAAACTGCTCTCCGGAAGTGAAGGGACTTTGGCGTTCACTACAGAAGTGACTTTGCAATTGGATGATCTACCACCACCTTTTGCGGCCATGGTAGCCACGCATTACCATACCTTGGAAGATTGCTTGGCGGATGTTGCCCCAGTGATGCAACATAGCCTACATCTTTGTGAGATGATGGACAAAGTAATTTTGGATTGCACCAAAAATAATCGGGCACAATTGGCCAACCGTTTTTTTGTGGACGGCGACCCAGCCGGTATTTTAATGTTGGAAGTCAAAGCAAATTCTGAAAAAGAATTGCAACAGCAATTGGATGCGCTGCTACAAACCATAGAAGAATCGGGTTTGAGCTATGCCAGTCCTGTTCTTAAAGGAGATGATATTGCCAAGGCCATTGAATTGAGAAAAGCGGGATTGGGACTGCTTGGCAACATGGTTGGGGACAGAAAGGCTGTTGCCTGTATTGAAGATACTGCGGTGGCTTTGGACGATTTAAAAGATTTTATTGGGGAGTTTACAGACATCATGAAGGGCTATGGGCAGGAAGCCGTTTATTACGCCCATGCTGGAGCAGGAGAATTGCACCTGAGACCCATATTGAACCTGAAGAAATCAGAGGACGTTAAGTTGTTTCGTTCCATTACCACGGATGTGGCCCAGCTGACCAAGAAGTATAAGGGAAGCTTTAGTGGGGAACATGGAGATGGGATTGTGAGAGCCGAATTTATTCCCATGATGATCGGTGATGAAAATTATGAATTGCTGAAACGATTAAAATCCACCTTTGACCCCAACAACATTTTCAATCCAGGGAAGATCGTGGATGCATTCCCAATGGATGAATCCCTTCGATATGAGGTAAATCGCGACGAACCAGAAGTGGAGACACTTATGGACTTTTCGGATAGTGAAGGAATATTGAAAGCAGCCGAAAAATGCAACGGAAGTGGGGATTGTAGGAAGAGTCATGAGATGAAGGGTGGCATGTGCCCCAGTTACCACGCTACCAAAAACGAAAAGGATACAACAAGGGGGAGGGCCAATACCTTACGGGAATTTTTGACCCATTCCAACAAACCCAATCGGTTTGACCATCAAGAGTTGAAAGAGGTATTCGATTTGTGTCTAAGTTGCAAGGCTTGTGCAAGTGAGTGTCCAAGTAATGTGGACGTAGCGGCCTTAAAGGCGGAGTTCTTATATCAATATCAGGAAAATAACGGGTATTCCTTTCGCAGCAAACTCTTTGCATACAATACCAAATTAACCGCTTTGGGCAGTACTTTTCCAGCTCTCACGAATGCCATTTATAAGTCTAGAGTACTGGGCGGATTGTTAAAATCGGTCACTGGTGTGGCCAAAGAGCGTAGTTTCCCTCCCGTGCATAAAGTCAATTTTAATGGCCATCTGGACAGATTTAGGAAGGCTCAAGACAAGAAGGGGAAAAAGGTGGTGCTGTACTTGGATGAGTTTACCAGATACCTGGATGTGGAGGTAGGGCAGGACGCCATCGAGTTATTGTGCAAACTGGGTTACGATGTCCAGTTGCATTATGCGGAAAGCGGCAGAACTTATTTATCCAAGGGTTTTCTAAAACAGGCAAAAAAACTTGCTGCCAAGAATCTGGAAGAATTGGAACCGATAGTTGAGGAAAATATCCCCATGGTAGGTTTGGAGCCCTCTGCCATTTTATCATTCAGGGATGAGTACAAACGCCTGAGCCCTCGTAAAGAGCTTCTGGAAAAACTGGCATCCAATTCCTTTTTAATTGAGGAATTTCTGGCCTCGGAAATTGAAAATGGAGTTGTTACCGCAGACAGTTTCACCCAGGATAAAAAACAGGTCAAAATCCATAGTCACTGTCACCAAAAAGCACTTTCCAATCAGAAAGTGACGTTTGATATCCTGAATCTTCCCAAAAACTATGAGGTTACCATAATCTCATCGGGTTGCTGTGGTATGGCAGGGTCTTTTGGGTATGAGAAAGAACATTACAAGACCAGTATGCAGGTAGGGGAGTTAAAGTTGTTCCCCTCAGTACGAAAAAGCGGGAAAGAGACCCTAATTGCCGCCAATGGCACCAGTTGCAGACATCAAATAAAGGATGGGACGGACAGGGACGCGGAACATCCGGTTTCAATCCTGCGTAAAGCCCTGATTGTCTAAATCCCTGGCTTTTTCAGGAACGTCCGTGATTTCAGGATCACCGTCCAGTTCTGAAATCTCAGCATCCACATTCTGATCGGTGATGGAGGCAATGAGTTCATTCATGTCCATATCCTTTAAATCCTCATCTACAAAGAAAGGAGAAAGACGGTCGTGGTTATAATGGTAAATACGCCATCTTTTAAAAGAGTATTCAAGCGCGGTCAGATTTTCCACCCAATCCCCTGAGTTGAGATAGACACAGCTACCGTATTTGTTTTCGTAACGTTCTTTTTTGGGTTGATGGATGTGTCCGCAAATTACATAGTCGTAATGATTCTCAATGGCCAGGTCTGCAGCGGTACGCTCAAAATTGTTGATGTATTTTACGGCACTTTTCACTCCATTTTTGATGCGTTTGGATAGGGAATACTTTTCCCGGCCCATTTTGACCAGGCACCAATTGACAAAACTATTGATCAAAATCAGCAGATCGTAGCCGTAGCCACCCAGTTTGGCCAGCCATTTGGCATTCTGAATGGACATATCAAAAACATCGCCGTGGAAAATCCAAGCCTTTTTGCCATCCAGATTCAGCACCAGCTTGTTCATGATTTTAAAATTTCCCATTGAAGTATCACTGAACTTACGGAGCATTTCATCATGATTTCCAGTAATATAGTAAACTTCCACACCCTTGGAAGCCATGCCAATCAGTTTTTTAAGGACTTTTAGATGTGAGGCTGGAAAATAGCGTTTGCTAAACTGCCAGATATCTATGATATCGCCGTTTAAGACCAGCTTTTTGGGTTGGATACTATTGAGGTATGCGATAAGTTCATCGGCGTGGCAACCGTAGGTGCCCAGATGCACATCCGATATGACAGCGAGTTCAATCTTCCTTTTTTTCAATGCAGTGGAGGTTTAATTGCAAATTAAGTTTGTGGGAATAAACTGAAAATCAATTCTAAATCAAGAATTTATGAGCATATCGTTAAGAAAACATGAATTTGAACCACCATCTGTTACATATTGGTTAACTGGGTAAGCTGTTTTTGATTAAGCGGAATAACAGCTACCTTTGAGGCTTTTAGATTTTTAGGATAGATGGCAGGTAATAGCTTTGGACAACTCTTTAGACTTACAACTTTTGGTGAATCACATGGCAAGGCACTTGGTGGGGTAATTGATGGCTGTCCGGCGGGTATTACCTTGGATTTGGAACAAATCCAACATGAACTTGATCGCAGAAAGCCTGGCCAATCGGCCATTGTTACCCAGCGTAAAGAGCCGGATACCGTTGAGTTTTATTCTGGAATTTTTGAAGGAAAGACCACGGGAACTCCCATAGGTTTTGCCATCCACAACACCAACCAAAAATCCAAGGACTATTCCCACATCAAGGATTCCTATAGGCCATCCCATGCCGATTATGTGTATGACAAAAAATACGGTTTCCGGGATTACAGGGGAGGCGGTAGGAGTTCTGCTAGGGAGACTGCAAGTAGGGTAGTGGCAGGTGCCATTGCCAAGCAGCTTTTAAATGGGGTCAAGATAAACGCCTATGTTTCCCAAGTGGGCGAAATGAAATTGGAAAAGGATTACAAAGCATTGGATTTATCCAAAATTGATTCCAATCCCGTACGCTGTCCAGACATGGAAATGGCGCAAAAAATGGAGGATTATATCAAATCCATCAAAAAACAAGGTGATACCATAGGTGGGGTTGTAAGCTGTGTCATCCAAAATGTACCTATTGGTTTGGGAGAACCTGTATTTGATAAATTGCACGCCACATTGGGAGCCGCGATGCTGTCCATCAATGCCGTCAAGGGTTTTGAATACGGTAGCGGTTTTGCAGGTGTACAAATGAAAGGAAGTCAACACAACGATGCTTTCAATTCCGATGGTACCACAACAACCAATCGAAGTGGTGGTGTCCAAGGCGGCATCAGCAACGGAATGGATATTTATTTCAATGTTGCATTTAAGCCTGTTGCAACAGTGCTCCAAGCATATGAGACCATCAACAAAGAAGGAGAAAAAGTCACTACCCAAGGTAAAGGAAGGCACGACCCTTGTGTTGTACCCCGCGCAGTGCCCATAGTCGAAGCCATGGCCGCCTTAGTTTTAGCCGATTACATGCTTTTGGCCCGTTCCAACAAAATCTAATTTTGAGGTTAGGGCAATTCCAGCCAAAATAGTATCTTACTTTCCTAAAACATACGTATGCGTAAACTAGAACTGCATTGGCAAATCCTTATTGGAATGCTTTTAGGAATTGTATTTGGATTTGTCATGACCGGGTTGGATTGGGGCAAGGAATTTGTTGCCGATTGGATCCAACCTCTGGGAACCATCTTTGTAAAACTGCTCAAACTTATTGCAATCCCCCTAATAATCGCTTCCTTGGTAAAAGGGATTTCGGACCTTAAAGACATTTCAAAATTTAGGAATATTGGCCTGCGTACCATAGGAATTTATGTCGTCACCACAGTCGTGGCGATTACAATAGGACTGTTGTTGGTCAATGTATTGCAGCCGGGCAACGGTATTGCGGATGAAACAGTCTCCAAACTTACAGAGACTTACGCAAGTGATGCCGGGGTGACCTCCAAAATTGAGGAAGCTACCAGACAAAAAGATAGCGGGCCTTTGCAGTTTTTGGTGGATATGGTTCCAGACAATGCACTAAAGGCAATGAGTGAAAATGGATTGATGCTACAAGTTATCTTTTTTACCATCTTTTTGGGTATTTCCATGTTACTGATCGGGGAGCAAAGGGCCAAACCACTAAAAGACTTTTTTGATTCCCTGAACGATGTTGTACTGAAAATGGTGGATTTGATTATGCTAACAGCTCCGTATGCTGTTTTTGCACTGCTAGCTGGGGTGGTGGTTTCCTCAAGCGACCCGGATTTACTGCTGGCCCTTCTTAAGTATGCGGGTGTTGTGGTAGGAGGATTGATCCTCATGATAGTGTTCTACACCATTGTTGTATCCACCTTTACCAAAAAGAATCCCTTTTGGTTTTTGAAGGAAATTAGCCCAGCACAGCTTTTGGCTTTTTCCACGAGTTCCAGTGCAGCCACTTTGCCAGTTACTATGGAAAGGGTTGAGGAGCATATTGGAGTGGATAAGGAAGTATCCAGTTTTGTGCTCCCGGTTGGTGCCACTATAAATATGGATGGGACTAGTCTGTATCAAGGCGTAGCGGCCGTTTTTATTTCACAAGCTTTGGGGTTTGATTTAACTTTTGCAGATCAATTGACCATTGTGCTTACCGCCTTGTTGGCTTCCATTGGTTCAGCCGCCGTACCTGGTGCGGGCATGGTAATGCTGGTAATAGTGTTGGAATCGATTGGGTTCCCTGCTGACAAGTTGGCTATTGGCTTGGCCTTGATTTTTGCAGTGGATAGACCCTTGGACATGTGTCGTACCGTGGTGAATGTTACAGGAGATGCAACCGTATCCATGGTGGTGGCCAAATCCGTAGGAAAATTGGGCAAACCTAATGTAAAAGAATGGGATGACCACTTGGATGAAGTAAGATAAACCGTCAAAATAAGGTGCTATGAATATTTGTTTTTTAATGTATCCCTGGGATGAGATCAATCCCGAAAACGATACCAGTTTGGCCCTCATCCACGAATGTGTAAAACGGAAACATGGAGTGGCACTTTGCACTCCCGCCAATCTTACCATTCGGAATAGCGTTACCAGTGCATTTTGTACGGTAATTAATCGGATGGAAAAAGTATCCAGTAATCAGAAAACGTTTTACAAGCAGGCTTCTATCCGTGAAGAAATGCTTCCCCTGGCCGGTTTTGATGTGATTTTTATGCGTGCAAACCCGCCACTGGATCCTTTAATGTTGAACTTTCTGGATTCGGTAAAGGATGATGTATTTATTGTGAATTCCCTCCAAGGTCTTCGCGAAGCCAATAATAAGCTATACACCGCGGCCTTTGGTGATAGCCACAGCAACATTATTCCGGCCACGCATGTCTCCAAAAACAAAAGGTATTTGGTGCAGCAAATCAAAGAATCGCCTGCAGACAAAATGATTTTGAAACCATTAAACGGTTTTGGTGGATCAGGCGTCATTTTGATAGAAAAATCGGCAATGTCCAATATTAAATCCCTTTTGGATTTTTATGTGACCAACTCAGATGGCACGTCCAACTATGTGATTCTTCAAGAATATATTGAAGGGGCAGATCAAGGGGATATTCGAATCTTGATTCTGAACGGGGAACCTATTGGTGCCATGCGGCGCATTCCGGGGTCTGATGACCATAGGTCGAATGTTTCTGCTGGTGGTTCTGTGGCTAAACATACACTGACCAAGCAAGAAAAAGCCTTGTGCAAGCAGATTGGTCCAAAACTGGTCAATGATGGACTTTATTTTGTAGGCATTGATGTCATTGGAGGCAAATTAGTGGAAGTCAATGTGATGTCGCCAGGTGGAATAACGTATATGAACAAGGTGTACAAAACCAAGATACAGTGCAAGGTCATTGATTTTGTGGAAAGCAAGGTTTTGGATAAGCTCCAGGCTTTTGACAGAAGGTCAAGACTACGAAGTGAAGTTGAAAATGCATAAGCGGACCGTTGATGATATTATACTTTTAATTGAGGGCGGAGCATGTTTTGAGGCTGTCGCCCAAGATTATTCCTTTACCATAAAAATTGACAAATACGTTCCCTTTGTTTGCGGGGCTGTTCATGACGGGCATCAATTCAGACAATCACTTTGGAGTAATTGCTTGCATACCGAATATGAACGATGGTATGAGGAGGATCCATGTACCCGAGAAATGGTACGGACGTTCCCAATTCTAATCTCTGGATGTGACAGTCGTTTTGAGTACGACCTAAATCGACCTCCGGAAACCGCAATTTTTGATACAGCCTGGGGCAAGCAGCTATGGAAAAAGGAACTTCCCAAGGAGGAAAAGGAGAAAAGCCTTGCCAAACACCATAATTTCTATCGAGTTGTCCATGCGTTGATAGACAAACTGGAGCAGGAGTTCCGGGATGTTGTGGTTTTTGATATGCACAGCTACAACTGGAAACGTTGGGACAGGGAAGTGCCTGTTTGGAATTTGGGGACTTCCAATATTGATATGGAAAAATATGGCTCCCTTGTGGAAAGTTGGAGGTCCAAGTTGGAATCCATGCAGTTGCCCAATGGCATTCAAACTACGGCCAAAATCAACGATACATTCTACGGAAATGGGCATTTTTTAAAATATATCACCCAAAACTTCGAAAATACCTTAGTTTTGGCGACCGAAATCTCCAAAATCTATTGTGACGAACTCACGGGAGTTATTTTTCCCGAAGTGGTGAAATCGGTAGAAGATCAACTGAAGGTTTTAATACCGGAATTGGTCAAAGAATTTGAAAAAGCCTCTGCATGATTGGGACGCAGGAAATAAAACGACTGGAAAAAGAGTACAGCAATCTTTTTGAAATTGATGCCAACCTTGATCGGTTGGTGCGTAGGATTGAGCTTTTGAGCTATATCAATCCCTTGAACATTGAAAAGGAGAAACAACGGTTTTTTGCATCCAAGTTCACGTCCAACCCCAATTTTAAGTATCCCAAATTAAAGTTCGACCCCTATAAATTGCACCGATTGTTCTTTTCACAGCGATTGGAGCGAATCAAAGATGAGCGGATCCGACAATTGTATCAGGAAGTGATCTATCACTATTCCAATATGATTCAGTGTATTGAGACCATTGGGAAAAGCAAAAAGTTCTATTACAATTCCCTGCGGGTTTACGGTACTCCCACTGAACGGGATGTTCAGAATGCAAGGTATATACTGCACTACCAAGATGAACCAAGCTCTTCCGACATGGAGAAAGTGTATTCTGCAGAGGAGGCCAGGGCTTATTTTGAAGAGTTTTCACACCAATATAGTTTTCCGCTAAACATTAAATTTTCCACCCATATCGCCGCAGAAGCTATGGTGAGCAATAGCTCCCAATACCTTTTGATTCGGAAGAACATCAAATTCAGTAAAAATCAATTACTTACGTTATCTAACCATGAGATTGGGGTGCATCTGGTCACAACCTTTAATGGATTGCTGCAACCCTTAAAGATTTTTTCCAACGGTCTTCCCAAAAATGTGGAAACCCAAGAGGGCTTGGCAGTGTTCAGTGAATATATGGGCGGGGCATTGACTTTAAAGCGACTGAAGGAATTGGCATACCGGGTTTTGGCGGCAGATAGTTTGATCAAGGGCTATTCATTTGCAGATACTTTCGATTTGATTCATGGGCAATACAAGCTTAATAGGGACGAAGCTTTTGGAATTACCTTGCGGGCACATAGGGGAGGAGGTTTCACCAAAGATCGTTTGTATTTGAGTGGGCTTCGGAAAATATACCAACGCTATCAACAGGAAGAGAGTTTGGATATCCTGCTTTCTGGTAAGGTGGCCTTGGAGGATGAGGAGATGATCAGGTATCTGAGAACTTTGGGTCTGGCCCAACCCATTTCCCACAAAAGCATATCCTTTCAGCAAAAATTGAATACCAATCCCACTTTGGATTTTATTCTGAATAATCTGAAATGATTTAGGTAAGGTGCCCATGCGCCTCTAAACGACTTCTACAATTGGAGCCATTGGCCGTATTTTTTTGTTAAAACTTTGGCTTTTTGGCAGAATAGTGCAATTAAAGTATCGAAAAAAGCAAATTTTTAGGAGAATCCTGGGGCTTTGATGAATTAGATTTGTCTATATGTTGCATCCTTTGGATGCCAAAGGATTAAAAATTTTTGGTCAAACCTCTAAGCTAGCTACTACATGAAAGACAATAATTTGGTCTTTAAGGCTGTATTATTATCTGTAATTCTTATCGCAATTCCATGGTTCCCCTTCCAGGGTGAAGCCCATTGGTTTTTGGACTTTTTTGGAAAATTCCACCCATTGATCGTGCATTTGCCAATTGGGGCCTTATTGTGTCTTTTTATCCTTGAAATTATTGTTCCCAAATCCCATATGGGTCCTATTCGCGGAGTGGTGCTGAAGTTCATTGTCATAACTGCAATACCTGCCGTGTTGGCTGGAACCTTACTGGCTGGCTCGGGAAGTTATGGTAGTGATGTCTTCACGCTTCACAAATGGTTTGGGGTGGCAACAGCGGTGTTAAGTATTTGGCTGTATGTGCTGCACAAGAGAAATTTACCCAACAAAATAGGCAAGTTTTCCATATACCAATGGTCCCTGTTTGTAAATGTACTGCTGCTTAGTATTGCAGGCCATTATGGAGGTTCCCTGACACATGGCTCAGATTATTTGACCAAAAGTCTTCCCCAAGAAGTACGTACTTTTTTTGGTGATGACCCCTATGCCCTAAAAGGCTTGGTGGCCATGAATAATTCTAAGGTGGACAAAACGCTAAGTTCCTACAATTTTGGACAGGATCTCCGCCCTGTAATTGAAAAGTACTGCGTCCAATGCCATGGCCCTGAAGAACAAAAAGCGGGTTTGCGGTTGGACAGTATCAATCCAGATTTGATTAAAGGACCCGATGCTGCTACATGGCGTGGAATGCTGGATATGATCAATAGCGGTGAAATGCCTCCAGAGGATGAGGAGCAACTTACAGATGAAGAACGTAGGATGTTGGTGGATTGGATTACCGCTTCGGTGCAGAATGCCATCAAAATTAAAAAATCAAGTCAGGCGGCTGTAATACGCAGGTTGACCAAAAAACAATATACCAATTCACTTAACGAGTTATTGAATGTATCGGTGGATTTTGGGGATGTGTTGCCCGATGATGAAAAGTCCGAGATGGGTTTCAGTAATAATGGGCATGAACTGCAAACTTCGCCCCTACATATAGAATACTACAAACAAATTGCCAGGGAAGCCCTGGACAAAGCCATTGTTTCAACTGAAAAGCCAGCCTCTACCTACTATCGGATTAAGTTTGGAAAAGGTATAGGAGAGGAATTGCCAGCGGCAATGATAGGCGGATACCAAAGTGCACCCATCAATTCAGACGATTTTATAGTGGACATCTTGGATGGAAATGGCTTGCCCATTCAACCCAAAGACAGTCTTGAGGAAGCGTACTTTACAGAAGTCAAAAAGAACGTTGGGGTAGGGATGCGAGGCTCCCATGCCGATCGCTACGAAGTAGTGGAAGATGGCGTAATTCTTTATTCTGCCTTACCGCATAAAGAAGTAAGTCCAAAATCATGGCAAGGTCCTTCACCCAATTTGAAGCTTTTGGTCAAGGACTACTTTCCCATGGATGGGGATTTCGAATTCCGGGTAAAAGCCTCCAAGGGATATCAGGAACATGTTAAAAAAGAGGGATTGATCAGTCTCCGCACACCTGTTCCAGCAGAGCCTATGGAGAGTACCATAACCTTGGGTGATCGAGCTTTTAAGGATAAGAGGAATCTAATCAAAAAGGGAAAATATCTGGTCTCAGAAGATTTGACCAATTATAGTTTTGCCAGAACCACCTTTGTTGCTCCAAAGACAGGCTATTACCAAATAGACTTTACCCACCCCTATGCCGCCCAAGATGGAATGCCCTCCATAGGGCTTAGATTGGATCAGTTTCGGTTACAGGAACGACTGCATTTGGTAGAACCCGAAGACGGTGAAATGGACATGGTAACCCCATTGACTTTGGCATACCTCGAGGAAGGAAAACACAACTTGGAGCTAGGGGGACGATTTTTTGTAGGTTTTGGGAAACTAATCATCACCCCATTTCCGGATGACCATCCCGTGGCCCTCCAATTGGATAGTGAAGAAGAAGAAAGTAAGCGGAAATACGATTTGGCGGCACCAATAATGCGGGTGTTTGCAGGAACACGTACCGATGATGGTATTGACTATAAGAACTTTGATGATTTCAGAAACGTAATTAACTCGGACCAACCAAGACAATATATTTTTAAGGGCAGATTGGAAGATCTCCCTATTCCGGTGATTGATACTTTGGAAACCGAAATTTTGGCCAATATCATGGGTATGGGGGTTTGGAACGATTACCTGGTCAAGGACAATCGTGATTCGGGGCCACCGCTTTTAGTTCACGAAATTGAGTTTGAAGCCCCCTACCATCCTGTTTGGCCTCCAAAAAGTCATACGGACATATTTTTTGATTCCCCTGATTTGGCGGATAAGGAGAAGTACACCTCGCAAGTACTTTCCACCTTTATGGAAAAGGCATTCAGGAGACCTTTGGAAAAAGGAGAAGTGGAAACGTATATGGAATTTTGGAGAGCCATCAAGGAAGATTATGATCGCTATGAAGATGGAGTTAAGGAGGTGTTGGTTGCCATACTCTGTTCCCCCAACTTCATCTATTTGGCGGAACCTGAAAAAGGGACTTCTGATGATGAGCGCGAATTCTTCTTGGCTTCCCGCTTGTCCTATTTTCTTTGGGATTCTCCACCAGACCAAGAATTGTTGGCACTGGCAGATAGGGGCAAGCTCCACAAAAAGAAAGAGCTGAAAAAGCAGGTGCAGCGGATGTTGCAGGACGATAAGATTTGGGAAATGGTACGGAATTTTTCCAAAGAATGGCTCCGACTGGATCGCCATGAGACCATGAGCACCAATGTGAACGAATATGAAGCATTTAGCCGATTTGTCAAGCGGGATATGTCTGAGGAAACCTATCATTTTGTACATCATGTGCTCAATTGCAACATGTATATTGGTAACCTGATAGAATCCGACTTTGCCATGTTGAACCAGAATTTGGCCGAATTTTATGGGATAGAAGGCGTAAAGGGAAACCATTTTAGACCGGTCAGTTTACCACCAGATTCCAAAAGGGGCGGTTTGCTTTCCCAAGGTTCTTTTTTAAGTGGCCATTCCGATGGAACCCAAGCGCATCCAATAAAAAGGGCAGTATGGCTTCGTTCCAGAATTTTAGGGGACAGACCGCCGGACCCACCGCCAAATGTACCAGAACTAGATCCGGAAACCCCTGGATTTGAAAAAATGACCCTAAAAGAACAATTGTTCCTGCACAGAAACAAGGTGTCCTGCATGGATTGTCATCAAAAGATCGATCCCTTTGGAATTGTATTCGAAAACTACAATGCCGTAGGACTTTTCCAAACGGTTTCCAACAACGGAAATCCCATAGATGTGAAAACCGAACTACCTGATGGTAAGGTAGTTGATGGAATTGACGAAATAAAAGCGTATATTTTAAATGAGAAAATAGACGACTTTACACGATCCTTGGTCAAACATTTATTCGCCTATGCGGTAGGGCGTGATGTGACCTTTGTGGACGAACCAGAAATTGAATCGATTGTGAGCGCTGTGCGTGAGGACGGATATCGTTTCCAATCGGTATTTGAACATATTATTACAAGTAAATCGTTTATTGGTGATTTTTAAAGACTAGATTATGGCTCGAAAATCTTGGCATTTAGATCGAAGAACATTTCTCAAAGGATTAGGTGTTAGTTGCATGATTCCTTACATGGAAGCCATGGGGATGGGTAGCATGATGAAAACTACCAACACCAGCAGTGAAGCTATGAAGAGGCTTTGCTTTGTGTATTTTCCCAATGGTGTGGGATTGCCCCCAGTGGAGAGTTCCTATCATAAGAAATGGAGCTGGTTTCCTATGGGAGAAGGAAAGGATTATGAGTTTACACAATCCCTCATGCCCTTGGCAGGTCACCGTGAAAACATGTCTATTCTTGGTGGATTGAGCCATCCACGGAGTAGAGCCTTGCTCGGGCATTTGGCCGGAGATACTTGGTTAACAGGGGGTGATGTGCGCGGAAGCGAATACATGAACAGTATTTCTGTGGATCAATTGGTGGCACAGAAATTTAGCAAGCATACGCGATATCCTTATTTGGCCCTTTCCACGGATGGTGGAATTGGTTACAAGTCAAGGGTTTCTACCTTGTCTTTTGATCTGTCGGGAAAACCTATTCCTTCAGAGCATCGTCACCGTGAAATTTTTGAGCGCTATTTTGCCCCTGGGGGTGGTGCAACTACCCAGGCCAGAAGAAAGAGCATTCAACAGGACAAAAAAATCGTTGACTTGATCCTGGAGGACAGCAAACGCTTGCATCGACGTCTTGGAAAGCACGATCAGACCAAAATGGATGAATACATGCATTCCTTGAGCACGGTTGAAGAGCAAGTGAAGCGCAATGAACAGTGGCTGGATATACCTATGAAGGATTTTGATGCCGGTCACATCAACTTTAATGCCGATGTAAAAGTAGATCCCGAAGCTTATATCAAGACCACCTTTGATCTTATGGTCTTGGGCATGGAAGTGGATTTGACCCGGGTAATGACCTATATGATGGCTAGGGAAGATGGCCTTGGATTGGGTGAAAACTTCCCAAAATTGGCTTTGGGCCTTAGCAAAGGACACCATACCATTAGCCACGACCTAACTACGGGACATTGGGAAGAGTGGGGCCGCTATGATCAATGGCTGACCAAACAGTTTGCTTACTTCCTTGACCGAATGAAAAACACCCATGATGAGCATGGTTCCTTATTGGATAATACAATGATTCTTTATGGAAGTGCGTGTAGTACAACCCACAATGCTGTGAATTACCCCTTGGTCTTGGCTGGAGGGGCCAATATGGGCTTAAAGCACGGGTCGTATGAGAAGTTTGGTGAGGAACCCATGTCCAATCTCTTTGTAAGCATGTTAAATACCTTGGGCATCGAATCTGAAAGTTTTTCGGATAGCACGGGAGAACTGCATTCCAATATTTGGTAACCCCAACATTCAATCATTTGTAAGAATTGGTGCAATTCGTGTCAAACAGGAAGCTAACCAGACGGAATACATTACCCCAAAAACTTCGCTTGTAATTCAGGGGTTGGAATCATGCAGGCATCCTTTCGGCCAAACCACCGATAACGATTTTTGGCAATGAGGTTGTATATGGCATCCCGGAAGACCTTCGGAATCCAAGTGAACAGCACTAAGCCTTTCCATAGGCCGCCAAATTCCTGTCCGATGCGCAGGGCTGCCTCCGATTTCACAAAATAGGCAACACCAGGTTCTATTAATATGATAGAATCCACTTTGGATGTATCAATAGCGCGTTCAGCAATAAGTTTTTCTCCAATTTCGCTTTGCAGGGCCGTATAGCGGAACACATCTTTTTTATCTCTTTTGATGATAAATTGGACAGCTCCATTGCAGAGGTTGCAAACCCCATCGAATAGGATTAGTTTTTTATTGTCTTCCACATTGCAAAGATACGGCACAAAAAATCGATGGCTTAAATCACAAAAGTAAGTAGGCATTAATCCCTAGGTAAAGTGGTAACTTGTGAGTTGCTTATTTATTTTCGGCAATGATTTGAATGTCAGATACGGCTCCCACTGTTTTTCTGGACAGTACTGAGTAACGGGGCAAAACCTGGTGGATAATTGCACTGTTTGAGTCAAGAGCCATAAGTGCTACCCAATCTCCAACTGCAGGAAAGTTGGCACGGCTATTTGCGGTGTACCTTAAGTTTCCTGTGATTTCCACTTCAAACCTCCCTTTTTCGGTCTGTACATGATACCTTTCCTTATGTTCCGCAATTACAAGTCCAATGTAGGGGCAACAACCAAAAAAATGTTTGTAAAATGTAAATAGACAACTTTGCTTCAGATGTTGATCTGAAGTTGAAGGGTGATAGCCAATCGAGAGACGGACTATCCTATTTTACAATGTCCAAATATGAAATTTGTACCGTTGTGGACATAAAGTCTAATATGGGACAAAATTGGGAAAAATAATTTTTGACAATTGTGACGTTGATACCCGCAGCACATCCTCACGATTAAAGCAAAACGGTTTCACAATCATTGGCGCAACTTTAGATTTTAATATCAATATCAAATCGGATGCGTTGCCCATTTTCCTTAAAGGTACCGAGGGGAACCAATTGGTCCACCCAATAATACTTCATTTTCAGGGCTATTTTATCTTCAATTTTAGTTCCTAGGGTAAACTCTATGCCTTCCAAATTGGTCAACCGGCCATCTGGTGATCCAAAAGATGAATAATCCCATCGGGCCCAATCGTTTTGGGCCATAAAATCCAAGGCGGAAAAACGTTCCAAATAGGTATAGGTAAGTTTCACCAGCCAATCTCCTTTTTTGGTCAATTGTCCATAATTGGCCGCCAGGGTAACTCCGCTTTTCTGATTCTGAAGATCTTCAGGAATAGAATCATTGGTACTGTAGTCCTCAAGATTAAGATACCAGTCCATTTCCAGCTGCACCAAGGGCGACCTGCTCAACTTGACATATCCGCCGACACTGGCAATGGAATAATCCAAAAAGAAGGTCTCCGCTCCATCCGGTATATCTTGAATGTTCCTAAAAAGATAAAGGGAAGGCCAAACAGCAAATCTGTTGTCAAAGTGTTGAGAAACCAATTGTATGCCCTGAAAATAGCTGTCCTCCACAAAGGAGCCGCCCCTTGTATTTAAAATAAAATGGCCGGCGTTGATGTTTAGGTGATCTACCCAATTCAACTTGGGGTTAAATGTTTTTTGAATATGTAGGCCCTCTGGGTAAACGTTGTCGCTCCAAAATAGTTCGTTCTGTTTTTTGAACGAAAATGTGTTTTTGCCCAGCCACATCTCGAAAGTTCCCAAGTTTAGTTGAAAAAAGGCCTTTTCCAATGCAATGGGCAAGGTGCCAAACTCATTGAACCCATCGCCCAGAGTGAGTTGGGGATCCTGCTGCTTTTTGGGATCACCTGTCCTGATTCTTGTTCCAACCAGAATTTTTGGATTGAGGTGGTAATCCAGTCCCGCACGCAACCTATAACGTAATCTGGAGCGATCCTCTCTATATGAGCCATCCGATTTGCGGGAGTCCCAATCCTGCTCCACCCTAAACCTGAAATCGCCATTAAACCTGAACTTTGATTTTGTGGAATCGCTTTGGGCAATGACCAAAGTTGAAGATATAAGGAGGAAAACGAAAAGATAATTCTTGGGTAACAGTGTTTGGTGTGCTTTGGTCAAAAGGGTAGAGGTTATTCTTTAAGGGTGACAAGATACATCAAAACTTGGCAAAGGAAAGTGTTTTGCTGGAGTATAGTTTGCTTATGGATTGTTATGAACGCTTTCAAATACTATTTTCCAAGAGTTATCAGGCTGTCTGCGCCATGCAATAACATATGTTCCTGCATTTGGGATCGTGTCCCTGGATTCTTTATGAATAAAAATTTCATTAAAATAATTATGGGAGATGACCATGTCTTGTGATGTTATAAAGGATGGATCCCCTCGTTCAAGAAGTTGAACTTCATACCTGTTATAAAGATCTTTCCATAGGGCTTTGGTGGAATCCTTGGATATTTTACGGATGGGGGTATCCGGAAATACATTGGTGAATTCGTTTTCGAAAAAATCGATCCAATCATAATCAAATCGTTCATAAACAGTATAGAAACTGTCCACTTTGGTCTGAATAAGAGCCTCCAGTTCAGCACCGCTATTAATCACGGGTTTTTTGGTATTGTCCTTGCAAGCGGGTAAAAAACAAAAGCAAAATGCCATGCATAAAGCTAATAATATTGACTTTTTTTTCATTTTGAATTTAGTGGTTACATTTAGTTTTTGGTCAACGGTCCTTTTTATACAATTCCAGTGCTCTTTTTAGTTGTAGAGCTCCGTTAGCTGTCATACCCATATCCAGTTCTATTTCTTCCTCAGAACAGAACTCTTGAAATTCGGCAAATTTGCCATAGTTATAACTCACCGTTTCAGAGTGTCCCGGCATGGTATCAATAATGGATTTGAGTATCTTATCATCCTTGACAACATATTTAATTTTAAACGTTCTTGGTTTTCTCTCCAGTATTGAATCCATAAAATGCTGGGTTTTTTCAACCGTGGTAACCGTATCATTGGAACTTTCTAGTGAGAGCAGACGGGACTTGGAATTCATTATTTTTCGCCAGGCCATAAAATCTTTGAGTTGATTTAAATCTTCAATTTCCACCGATCCATCAATAAATACTTCTTGGTAATCCAAATCCAAGAATTGGGATGCCCGTTCAAAATTGTAATCGTTGGATGCCAACAAGTATTCCTTTACCAACTGCGCAGTTTCCGTGGAATAACCGCATGTACCTAAGATTATGAGTAAAATGATACTGTAGCTTTTCATATTGGTATTATTTGCTTAGCTGGTGTTTTAATACATTGAAATTTTTTAGCAGATTGGTCCATTGTACTATCCAATACATCCAATCTATATCATTTTGTTGATTAGGCAATGCGCACGGCTAAACTAAAAGACAGCAAGATACATATACTGAGCAAAGCAAAGTGAAATTGTGAGAGTGGGGGAGAAAAAGGAACAGCTTATGGGCAATGTCTTAAGCTGGCATTTCATTTCTTTAAAACCGCTCCAATTTTTTGTTCATGTTTTCCGTACGCCGATTATTGAAACAATATTAATCACCAATTTCATTTTTAAAAGTAATCCGTCCAACGGGGATTGTTCCAGAACCATGGGGCGCTACGCTCATTCGATAATAAAGGTCTTGTTCATCTAGAATAAGTGCTGCTCTTGGGGTTCCCCCAGCCCGATACGAGAGTGCCACTACGTAGAAAATATGCGCCTCATTGGGATTAATTGTTTTGTGCAACTTGGAAGCCTTATTTAAATTATTATCTAAAAAGGACTTTATTCCAGTTAGGCCATAGTTGAACGATTCTAGTTTATCATACACCAATGTATCCGATGGCAAAAAGAGTTTTAGGTACGAGCCAGGTGGAGTGAAAATTGCCATTGAATCAACAGGAAACTTAATGTTTAGCTCCAGCGGATTGGTAGTTTCGTTGATTATTCGAGTCCAAAACACGCAAAATCCGTAACTTTTTCCAGACACGTCTGAATATTGTGTTCCATCTGGTTTGATCATTCCTCCTTTTGGAAAACCGTTCTGTATGGTTATCCCTTTTCCTGTGGAAGATACATATGTAGTGTCCTTATAGATGTATTCTTTTAAATAATAGGTTGGCGATAGTTGTTTGCCTCCATTTTTTGTTGAGGTTTCTATCTCTGATTCAATGACAGCTTTTCCAGTTTTTGAATTACCTCTTTGTCCACAAGAATAGAGCCCTGTAAGTAGCAAAATGGATATAATTAAACTCTTGCTCATTTGTTTAATCTTTCTTGTAAAGATATGATCAGGTACTTTCTTTGGACTTGAAATAATTGTAAAAAGAGTTGCAAAAAATGTAAATATTATACAGGCTGTTATCGAAGGCCCTTTTTGCTGTGGTATTTAGTATTTGGAATTTGGTGCTTGAGATTTGATATTTGGAATTTGGTGCTTGAGATTTGGGATTTGGTATTTGGGATTTGGTGCTTGAGATTTGGGTGAACTTATAGCGTATTCAAAAAACTGGTCAAATCCGTATCCTTGTCCAATTGCAATTTCTTTTTGAGACGGTACTTGGATTTAAGAATACTGTCTGGAAGCACGTTCAGCGTAGCTGCAATTTCTTTAGTGGTCAGGTTCATCCGCAGAAATGCCGCCAACCGGATTTCTTTTTCGGAGATATCCGGATAGAGCGTTTTCAGTTTTTGGTCAAAGTCGTTATGCACTTCGGAGAAATAAGATTTAAACACTTCCCAATCTTTGTCTGAGGCATTTTGCTTTTTAAGGAGCATTACGATACGTCTAAACTCAACTTTGAATTTTTCAGGGGAGTTCTTAAGGTTTTCCAGGTTCTCTTTCAACTCCTGGATAAATGTGTTTTTTTGAACCAAGTGCAAGGTCTGGCTAGTCAGTTCCTTTTTTTTATGGGCAATTTCTTGTTTGTAGATTTCCTCCTGTTTTTCCCGGGCGATTCTGTTCTTTTTTATTCGTTGGCGATACCCGAAGACCGATAATCCAAACAAGGCTAGGGCAGAGGCCATGCCTCCGGCATAAAGTCCTTTGGTAAGTTTGTCTACTTTGGCTTTCTCATTGAGGGTGTTTATTTCCTCTACCTGCAGGGCGATTTCGGCCTCTTTCTTTTCGGTTTCGTAGATTGTCTCCAATTCTTCAATAGCTCTTGTTTTCTCTATGGAGAACAAACTATCTTTAATCCTTTGTGAAGCGGAATAGTCTTCAAAAGCAGATTTATAGTTACCGGCATTCAAGTGCACTTTGGATCTATAATCCAGTGCATGTTTTAGTTCGTTGGAAATCTTGAGAGAATCTGCCAACTTTACGGACTTGTCCAAATACTCAATGGCTACTTGATTATTGCCCAAAAGTGAATGAGTGAGTCCTATATGGTATAGTTCGAGCACATAATTTATAGAAGACATATCATAGGTGTCAATCTCAGCTCCTCTTTCGAAGTATGATAGGGCTTTTTGATAGTTCCCATTTTCTCTTTGGGCAAATCCGATATTGAAAAGGGCATGGGCGGTAGCCGTCGGAAAATTAAATTCATTACCTATATCATAACTATCGTTAAAATATTCGATCGCCTTGTCATAATCCTTTAGGTAGATATACACATTACCTATATCATTGAGAACATGTGCACTATATAGATTGTCTGATACTTCTTGATAAATCTCATAGGCATTCATAAAATTTACCAATGCCTGGTCGAAATCTTTCTGCTGATAGTTTAGTTTGCCAATATTTCTGTATACATCGCCCCTCCTATATTTTTCTCTATCAATGGTATCTAATACTTCAAGGGCCTTTTTGAACTCATTCATAGCATTTAAGTACTGCCCAAGCTCATAGTAATTATTGCCGTTATTATTAATGGAAACACCATACCTTAGAAAATCTTTATTATCTAGTGAAATCTTTGCTACAGAGTCCATTAATCTTATGGCCTCCCGATAATTACCTTTATCACCAGCGATGATCGATAGGTTCGAAAGTGCACCCGCTACATTAGCTTTGAGGTTATATTGATACGCTAGATCAAGTGTTTTTTGATAGTAGAGGGTTGCCGAATCCATTTTTTTAAGGGTGAAATAGTGCCCCCCTAAACTGAAATTTCCAATAATCATACCTAAAGGATATGAATTTTCCTTTGAAAGTGAGATTATATTCTGGGCATAACGCTTGCTCTTATCGGAATCAAAATAGCTGGCAGTTTCATAAATCTGTTCCAAAACTGAAATTTTGGAAGGTACATCCTTTACATTTGAAAGCACCTTGGTTAAACTATCAATTCTTTCCTGACCTTGAAGCTGGGAAAAAACCAAAATAGGGAAGGTTAGCACTGACAATAAAAGTGAAATGCGTTTTTTCATAGGAGGTTGATTACTTTTCTAAGATACCTATTATATCCCTTGCCTATACATTGGTTTCCATGTAGCAAAAACATCTTGTCCATAAAAAGTCCATGTTTGGAATGTTGGATTTTGAATTATGATTACCTGTAAAGTGTTGATTTTATTGGGATAACAGGAGTTTAATGTCATTTTAAATTTTTGTACTGTCCATGCCCATTTTGATGGAAATCCATGAGGGTTGTCCATACTTTGTCCATGCCCAAAATTAGGCTTGACCTTATTTCACAGATAATTTCGAAGCGTTGAATCCTTAAAACCAAGAAATTATGAAAACAAATCACCCCCTTTTAAATGTTGGAATGTTAATCATCCTTTTTGGCATGTCCCTTTCAGTTTTTATGGCGTGCAGTAAAGACAGTACCGACCCTCCCATTACAGATGATGAAGTAGTCACGGATGACGATGATGTTAATCCCGTTGACATTAATTCAGAGTTGGCAAACCTACAGGCCTTTTCCCAGCCTGTTGAAATTTCTACCCCAGAACTTTTGGATGAAGAAGATCCTACCCGGGATGTGGATTATGAATGTGTCGTAAAACATTATAAGGCAGCTCCGGGCTTTGATGAAATGCTCTCCTTGGACCCTTCTACCGATGTAATTTATCCTGGCGCCATGCTTAAAGGCGAATCCATTCCTACAGGGGAGTACATAGGCATCAATGGCGGTCGTGCCCCCATTACCTTATCCATTTCTTTGGAAAATATCGATGGTTCTGCATCAGTTGAAGTAGAAGAACCAGATTTGGATGGGGTACGGAATGGGGTAAACTCCCTTTTAGCGCAGGGAGTAACTGGAGCCACTCCAGCAGAGTTGAACTTTACCATTGAAGAGGTATATTCCGAAGAACATCTGGACATTGCCTTGGGTGCCAATTATAGAAGCAAAAACAAGGATGTATCCGCTTCATTTGATTTTGCAAGCTCTGAGTATAGGTACAAATATGTGGTCAAGTTCTTTCAGGAGTATTATACCATTGATATGACCCTGCCGCCCAATGATGATCCAGGTTCCCTTTTTACGGAATTGCCCAACTTGAATAGCACAAGTCCAGTTATCGTAACTTCCGCGATGTATGGAAGAATGGTTTTGTATGCAGTGGAATCCAATTACTCCTACTTAGAAGTGAAATCTGCTTTTGCACTTTCTTTTAGTCAAGGGCAATCCAGTGGTGATGGTGGAATTGATGTGGACTATAACGAAATTATCAGCTCATCCAAAGTGGAAGCTTTGGTCATTGGCGGGTCGGCGGAAGATGCAGTGGGCGTGATTACAGGCCCTTCCGGGGTGTACAGTTATATTATTAACGGAGGAAATTACTCCAAAGATTCTCCTGGAAAGCTATTGGCCTACAAATTACGATATATCAAGAAGGATATGCCTGTAGCCAGAGTTGTTTTGGCATCCGAATACCCAGTTCGTAATTGTGAAGAGGCATGGTTTAAGTATGAAGTGAAGATTGAAGAAATTGCACGGGTAGGTGGCTTTGCACAAAAGGAGATTTATGGAGACATCACCGCCGGTGTGCGAAAGAGCGGAAGTAATAGCTATACCGGAAGTTCAGCGTCATGGTCGGAAAGTTGGGGAGATGCCAAGGATGTATCGCCTAGCGACCCTTATACGGTAAATAAATCGGCCACCATTGAATTGTACAGACCCAATTTGGCTGAAGACGAAGTTTATCTCTATGCACACTTAAAGGATATGAACACCATTGGGTTTGATGATTTGGGAGACGATAGTTCGTCTATTGATTTACAGGATATCGGCTTTACCACAGTGAACTTGGGCGCGGAGGAAACGCAGACCAAAAAATCGTACACTCACTATCTCGATTCTTTTGAAGATAGCATGAAAGTAACTTTCACGATTAAGAGAGTAGCATACTAGTTTAATCAATATGCAGCTGGCCGCTCAGGTTGGGTTCAACAACTTGATGCCGGCTGTTTTCATAGGTTAATAAACAATGAGCAATGAACAACGAATAATTGATAATTGTACATTGTTAATTTTTAATTGATTCAACCAACTCCAACTTATCCACGCTGACCTGGGTGGTAAACATGCCATAATTTACTACCGCTTTCCCCTTTTCCAGGGTATCAATGCTCCCAACTGCCTTTCCATCCATCATACGAACACGGTCACCAATTTTAAAAACGGGTCTTGGTTTGTTCTTTTCCTTTTGTATGGCCTTTTTCTTCTCTACTTTTTTTTCTTGTCTTACTTGGACAATTTTCTTTTCCAACTCTTGGGCGACCTGTTTCTTTTCCGCTTGTTTGGCCTTGGCCTGCTTGGCGGTAATCTTTTTCCGTTTGCTGTTCTCGGTTTCCACAATGCGAAGCAATTCGGAAATGAGCGGCCTCTTTTTGTTGTCTATAAAATAGCGTTCGGCAGCGGTGTTCACCTTATCACCCAATTGGATCATCCGTTGGTTATGGTCATACAACTCCTGATAGTTTTCCAATTTGGATTTGATCTTTGCATTCAGTTTTTCTAAGCGTTCGGCCTCATCCCTCGCTTTGGATTCCTCTTCTTGGAGTCTGGAGCCGGTTTGTGCCATTTTACTGCGCTCCTTCTGAAGCTTGGCAATAGTGGCATCAAAACGGACCTTGCCACGTTCAATCTTCTTTTTGGCCTTGTTGATCAAACTATAGGGAATCCCATTTTTTTGGGCCACCTCAAAGGTGAAAGAACTTCCGGCTTCGCCCAAGATCAATTGAAAGGTCGGTTCCAGGGTTTTTGAATTGAACAACATATTGGCGTTTGTGGCATGGGGCAATTCATTGGCCAACGCCTTTAGGTTCGCGTAGTGCGTAGTGATAACGCCATAGGCCTCACGTTCGTAAAATACCTCAAGGAATGCTTCTGCAAGGGCACCTCCCAACTCTGGGTCACTTCCCGTCCCAAACTCATCAATCAGGAACAAAGTTTTGGCATTGCACTTTTTCAAAAACTGATTCATGTTCTTGAGTCTGTAGCTATAGGTGCTCAGATGGTTTTCTATGGATTGGTTGTCGCCTATATCCGTCAATATTTTGTCAAACAGGCACACCGAACTTCTTTCATGCACGGGGATTAGCAACCCAGATTGAAACATTACTTGAAGCAGGCCAATAGTCTTTAGGGTGATGCTTTTACCACCTGCATTGGGTCCGGAAATTACAATGATTCGGTTTTCATGATGTAGCTGAATGGTTTGCGGCCAGGTTTTTTCATTCTTCAGCTTATTGGTCATGTACAAAAGTGGATGGTAGGCTTCCCTGAGATATAGTTCCTTCTGATCATTTATCTCCGGGAGCAGTGCGTCCATTTCCGCTGCATACTTGGCCTTGGCAGCTGTTACATCAATATGGGTTAAATATATTTGATAAGCTCGCAAAAGCTCTTGGAAAGGCCTTATGTCTGTGGTAAGTTGGTTTAGGATACGCTGTATTTCTTCCTTTTCCTCAAATTCCAGATTGCTAAGTTCCCGTGTATGGCCCAAAGTAGTTTCAGGAACAATATAGACAATGCTTCCCGTTTTGGAAGTGCCCATGACCGTTCCTTTTACTTTTTTCCGATGCATGGCCTTTACGGCCAATACCCTTCGGTTTTCCACAACAGATTCCCTGATTTCATCCAGGTAGTCTTGTCCTTGGTATCGGCCTAAAGCAGCTGCAAAACTTTGATTGATTTTAGCCCGGACTTCGTTGATTTGGATTCGGAGATGTCTTAATTCATCCGAGGCATTATCCCTTATTTCCCCAAACTTATCGATTACCGCATCTATAGATGCTGGAATTTGGGAATTGCCTTCCAATTGGCTGGAGTACTCAAAGAGCAAAGGATAATATTCCTTGAATTTTTTTAGAAACTTTTGATGGAGTTCCACCGTCTTACAAATGGAAGCGATTCGCCTAAAGCCTGAAATTTCCAAAGTGGTGTTCTCAATGCCCAGCAGCTTAAGCTCCCCATTGATATGGTCAAACCCGTGGTTGGGAATCCGGTTATCATTGGAGAAAGAAGCGAGATATTCCGACGTTTGCCCCAAAATGTTCCTTAGGAATGCGGTGTCCGTTACTGGACGAATCTCCATAGCTTCCAACTTGCCCAATTCCGTATTGCACCGTCCTGCAATATGCTCCAGTACAGTGGGAAACTCTAAATCTTGAAGTGTCTTGGGGTGTATTTTTTGCATGTTCAATTACTCGCGGGGCAAAGATAGCCATTCATACCTCCAATCAAAGGGAATCCCTGGAACATCTGAGTCATTGCTTTATTGGATATTACCCCCAACGGAAAGACCACTAGGCACCGCGTCAGGAATGGACTTGTCAAAATCTGGATCGTTAAGCGTGTTTAAAAAGGAGATGATTTGGCTCATTTCCTTCACGGAAAGTTTAAGTTCGGCAACCAGGGGATCAAACTTGGTCTTTGGCACATTCTTATTCCGGACTTTTCCATGGGCAATGTCCTCATAAAACTCCAAAACCCGCCTTAGATCCATAAAGCTCCCATTGTGCATATACGGAGCTGTAAACCGAAGGTTTCGCAGTGAAGGGGTTCTAAAGGCAAAGCTATCCATGGTTTGCTTATCGGCCCGTCCCAGATCTGGAAGGGGTAATTTTTTGTTTTCCGGAACCCCGAGGACATGAAATTTATAGTCCGAAAACATGGGGCCGTTATGGCAATTGGCACAGCCCACTTTTTTAAATTGTTCAAAGCCATCTTTTTCAAATAAGGAAATGGCAGATTGGTCCCCATTCATATACTGGTCAAAACGGGAATTGTTGGTGACCAGGGTGCGCTCAAAGGCAGCAATGGCCTTGCCCAGGTTGGAAACTGAAACGGGATTGTCCCCGCCAAACGCCTTTTTAAAAAGTTCCTGATATTCTGGAATACCTTGTAACCGGCCCACCACCACCTGCAGTATTTCTTCCTCGTTATAGTGCGTGCCACGCATTTCCTCCAATGCTTTAATGGGTTCCAAAGCCTGTTTTTCCAAACTTTGAACCCTATCGTCCCAAAACATGGGTGCATTTTTAACTTGAACGGCTTGGGGGCCATGCATGCCATTAAAAGCTGTGTTGAGTATGGTTTGGGCATTGCGTTTGACAAAGGGTATGGAATTGGGCTCCATGAACTTTCGCCTACTTCCCAAACCTTGGGCGTTGGGGCCAATGGAGATATCCAAGAATTCGGCATAGCCCATATCCGGATGATGGCAGGTGGCGCAACTTACATCTTTGTCTCCGGACAAAATGGGATCATAAAATAAGAGCTTACCTAGAATTTCTTTGTCCTCGCTCGAGGGATTATCCTCTGGAGTCGGAACTTCTTGGGGAAGGGCTGCAAAGGGGGGGACATCAACTATGGGTTTTACGGTCTCTGGCTCTTTAGCTTTGGGACCACCACAACCTATGGGAATGCATACAAAGGCGGTCAAAAACAATCCTAGAAGGGTTAAACCAATCTTCGAAGCGGTATTTTCACCCATAAACCCGTATTACTTTTCCATTTCCTTTGCCCTTGATGCTTTTGATGTAAGCATTCACAGCCTTTTCCATGGATATTGGAGTATGTCCTGGAAAATAATCCTTGTACTTTTCATAGGCGTCTATGACCAGTCCGAGGGATACCACATTAAGCCGAACCCCATTTTGGAGCTCCAAGGCTGCCGCTTGTACAAAGCTGTGGATTGCCCCATTGACCATGGCCGCACTAGCTGTTTTAACCACTGGGTCATCGGCTAAAATACCTGTGGATAGGGTAATAGATCCCCCGGGATTGAGATAGTGTTGTCCAATTCTGGTCAAATTGACCTGCCCCATAAGCTTGCTTCGTATCCCAATATAATAGTCTTCCTCGGATAGAGATTCAAAGTCGTCCCATTTGGCTTCCCCGGCTATACACACAATCGCATCCAGCTTTCCAATTGTTTGGAACATACTCTCAATGGAGGCACTTTGGGAAATATCCACAGTAATATCGCCAGTGTTTCTACCCGCCACAAGGACCTCGTCCCCATTGGACAAATACGATACTACTTTGTTTCCAATGGTTCCTTGCCCACCTATGATCAAGATTTTCATACCAATAGCATTTGTTTATTCGAAGGTAATAAAGAACTTCCTAAAGCCAACTATCCCAGAAGTAAGCTATAGCTGTATTTCGTTGGCTTTGTTTTGACCTAAAGGTCAAAACCGAAATTCTGTTATTTAGATCCCGAAACAAGTTCGGGATGACACTTAATAGGAAACCCCAATGCTTTGCATTGGGGAATTCTTTTCGATTAAAAATAGACGCCAATTGTGAGCATGACCATGGATAAGATGGCCAACAGTAATACCAGGGGTAGCGCAAATTTTAACCACTTGTCATACCCTACATTGACCAAGGCCAAAGACGCCAGGATTATGCCTGTTGGATTGATGATTTTGAATAAACCCACCCCATATTGATAGGCACTTACCATGAGTTCCCGCCCAATTCCCACACTATCGGCCAAAGGAGCCATAATGGGCATGGTCAAAACTGCCATTCCAGACGATGATGGGATAAAGAAGGTAAGCCCTGTGTACATTAAAAAGGCTACATTGATAAACAATCCCTGAGGCATGGTTGAGGTGAATTGGCTAGCATAAAACAAAAGCGTATCACTAATTTGTCCATCTTCCATCAACACGGTAATTCCCCGTGCAATGCCAATAATAAAGGCAACACTCAACAGATCTTTGGCACCGTTCATAAATTCTGTGACAAACCGTTTTTCATTCAACCTGGCGATTACGCCAATTAGTAAGGCTGCCGCCAAAAAGACTGACGTCATTTCCAAAAACCACCATCCCAGTTGGGACACCCCATAGACCATCACAAAAAAGCAACTGGCAAAAATGAGAAGCACCAGTTTTAATTTAAGTGTAAGCGGGGTAATCACATCCATATTGATGCTGGGATAAATTTGTTCTATTTCTTCTTGTTGATCAAAAATTAGGGATCGGGTAGGATCTTTTTTTACACGTTGAGCATAACGAGTGATATAAAGAATACAAAGCACCAGACCAAGGATCAGCATGATCAATCTATCCGTAAGACCTTCGGTCCAATTGATACCAGCAGCATCCGAGGCAATAATGGTGCTAAAGGGGTTCACGGTGGAAGCCAATGTTCCAATGGAAGAACCTATATAAATGGAGGCTATGCAGACCAGGGCATCATATCGGGCTGCCAAAAAAATGGGAATTAAAATAGGGTAGAAGGCTATGGTTTCTTCTTCCAGACCGAAAGTGGTTCCGCCCAAAGCAACCAACAAAGTGACCATGATAATAAGGATAAATTCCCTTCCCTTCAATTTATGGGCCAGCCACGCTATTCCTGATTCAAAGGCCCTTGTGGCATTGACTATGCTAATTAAACCTCCAATGATTAGAACCAACAAAATAATCTCAATGGATTCGGAAATGCCTCTTAGCGGTGCTTTAATTAAATTAACCAAACCCTGTGGTTGGCCTTTTAGCTTTTTAAAGGTACCCGGAATACTAATGGGTTTTGAAATGGCACCTTCCCTGAACTTTTCAATGGGAATTTTAACGGTTAGTTCGTCCAAAGTTTCCTGGGTAGCAGGTAGGGTGGTTTGACTTTCTTCAGTAGTTCTTAGGAAGGTATCAGTATCCGCTGAGTAGGTGAGACGATCGTATTGGCCTGCAGGAACCAACCAGGTCAGGAGGGCAACAAAGGCTGCAATTATGAGCAAAACGGTATGTGCGGTAGGGAATTTCCTTTTTTTGGTTTGGCCCATAAGTCTGAATAATTAATTAGTAGGGTAGAAAGATATTATTTTTAGTTTTATCCTCGGAAATGCAAAAATTAAATGGAGGTAAATATTGAACCAAGCTGGAAGAAGCAATTGCAATCTGAATTTGACCAGGACTATTTTGATCAACTGGTTCAATTTGTGAAAGCAGAATATCAACAGTATACCTGCTATCCCAAGGGCAAAGACATATTTGCCGCTTTTGACCATTGCCCATTTTACGAAACCAAGGTTGTGGTTATTGGTCAGGACCCTTACCATGGTCCCAATCAAGCCAACGGCCTCTGTTTTTCCGTTAAGGACGGCATTCCCCACCCACCATCCTTGGTTAATATCTTTAAAGAAATAAAAACCGATGTTGAAAAGCCCTACCCGCAAAGCGGTAATTTGGAGCGTTGGGCGAAACAGGGGGTACTACTGCTGAATGCCACCCTGACTGTTCGGGCCCATCAGGCAGGAAGCCATCAAAATAAAGGGTGGGAAAAATTCACCGATGCCGTGATCAAAACCCTTTCCTCCCAAATGGAAGGGATTGTATTTTTGCTTTGGGGAGGCTTTGCCAAAAAGAAAATTTCCCTCATCGATAAGACCAAACACCATATACTTACCTCTGGACACCCATCCCCATTAAGTGCAAATCGAGGACTGTGGTTTGGTAACCAGCACTTTAGCCGTACCAATAAATTACTGGCCCAAATGGGAAAAACGTTAATAAGTTGGTGAATTACTTCTTGAAAGTGCTTTCTCAAAACTAGTTGGAATTTCTTACGTTTATATGTAAACTAACCCCATACGAAAATTCTGATACGTTGCGCAGATTGAAATCGGTTTTGCTTGTTGATGACGACGAAACCACGAATTTTTTGAACAGATTTTTTTTAAAGCAGTTAGATAGTAACCTTCCAGTCTTTACGGCAAGCAATGGCATGGAAGCTATTGAATTCTTGGCTACGGATTTGGATGAAGACCATCTTCCCTGTCTACTTGTCCTGGATACCAACATGCCTGTGATGAACGGCTGGGAATTTCTGGACGGTTACGGACAACAATTTGAAGCGGATTTTAAGGACAAAATTGTTATTGTTATGCTAACTGCCTTGGATACCGAAGAGAATACAGCCTTGGCATTGGCCAACCCCAACGTCAGCGACACAGCTCAAAAGCCGCTTTCCGATATATCTTTCAAGGCACTAATCAAGAAACATTTTTCCTGATCATGAATATAAAAAGTGTTCATTGGGTTTGATGTCCTGAATCAAATCCAAATCCTTGAGTTGCTGCTGAACCCTTTCCAATGTTATATTGTCCATCTGGGTTTGGCCCCAAGTAGTTTTAGAGAGCCATTCCCTAATGTCTTCCAATTGTTGTCCATATCTGTTGGACAAGGTGCGGTCTATGCTGGGGATTCGTTTGAATTCCGATGTATAAATGTTTATGATTTCCAGAATGTGTTGAACTACATTCTTGTTTTTGCTGAGGAATGCAGCGTTGGCCGCAATCACAAAACACGGCCATGGCGTTGGGCAATCTCCCAACCGTTTGAAAATTCCCCGGTCAACCAAGGGTTTGGTGGTAAAATGTTCCCACATGAAGTAAGCTCCAGAGCCATTGACCAAGCTCTCTACAGCACCGTCCAAATTGTTTATGATTTCAAATTCCAAGCTTTGTGTATCCCAGCCTTGACTTTGGGCGTGGACATAGGACATCAAATGACTTCCACTGCCCATGCGACTTATTGCTACCTTGTCTTTTTCTAGATTGGCAATTGAAGTACGCTTGCTATTGGCCGCAACATGGATTCCCCAGAGCAGGGGAGAGGACACGTATTCCTGGACAATTTTGGTTGGATTGCCTTGGGAAATACTTTTAACAATTCCCTCCGTGAGGATGATGGCCATGTCCGTATCGCCGTTTTCCAAAAGTTTAGCCATCCGACCAGTTCCTTCCGGAACATCTTCCCACAGTAATTGAATACCACGATCTTCAAAGGCAGATTCTTCAATGGCCAAATGCCATGGCAAATTAAAATGCTCTGGAACACCGACAATTTTTACCTGTTTCATAAGGACTTTTTAAGTGGGTAATTTAATGGGTGGCTAAAGTTAAGCAAAAGAGAAACCAATCGTTATGCGGTTAGTTTTTCCAGTGCCAATTGAATGAGTTCGTTTACAGTGCGTACAGGCCTTTGGGAAAACTCACCTGTGGCCCTGTTGGCCAAGATGGCATTAAGGGAAATAGCACGGTGTCCATGCATTTTGGACAGTCCATAGATTCCTGCCGTTTCCATTTCCAGGTTGGTAATCCGCTGATTTTGATACCTAAAGTCGGCAAGTTTTTGATTAAAATCAGTGATACGGGGTTGAAGTCTTATGCTCCGTCCTTGCGGACCATAAAACCCTGAATTTGTGGCGGTTATTCCAAATCGTATATGATTTTCGGTAAATGTATCTGCTAAAGAAGTGTCTGTATCAAAGGCATAAGCGTTAATCTTATGGGTCTGCCATGCCAGAAACTCGTTCAACTCCTGCTCCAATTCTTTATTGCCCACTTGTCCAGTGTTGTAAAAGTGCATTAAACCGTCAAAACCTACAGCGGAAACACTTAGTAAGAAAGAGTCCACAGGGATGTCTTCCTGAATCGCACCCGATGTACCAATCCGTATAAAATCCAATTGGGTGAGCTTCTCCTTTATGCGCCGGGTCTCAAAATCTACATTGACCAGGGCATCCAATTCGTTGAAGACAATATCGATATTGTCGGTTCCGATTCCTGTTGAAATTACCGTAATTCTTTTTCCCCTAAAAGTACCGGTATGGGTAAGAAATTCCCTTTTGCCTTTTTCGACCTCAATGGTTTCAAAATGTCTACTAACGGAACGTACCCGGTCAGGATCACCTACGGTGATAATGGTATTGGAAATGTCTTCTGGACGAAGATTAAGATGGTAAATACTGCCATCAGGATTCAGAATGAGCTCTGAGTGGCCCAATGTCATAAATTACAATTTTAGTATGCGGTCCGTAGATGAATTATATAAGAAGTTATACTTTAAAGAACCTCCTAAATACAATTGATTATCACGTAGTTGTGAATAGTAATTTGCTTTGTTCGTCAAGACATCCTTACCCATTTTGGTCAGCTTTACTGGATTGAAAGAACTGAACAATGGTTTTAAGGAAGTGATGATGCGGCTGTGCTGGGTGTCCCCGAATCCATAGTACCCTTGGTTGGTAAGCATACTGTTCAAAAGTTCCTTTCTGGATTTAGGCTTTTCGCTAACCGCAGTCTCCAAGACCTGGTTTTCCAGCTCATTTAAACCATTTTTAATGGTAGGGAACCGTTTGAGGTGCGCTTTTAAGGCTTCGGAAAGGTATTCGAATTGGAAATTGTTATGAGCAATAAGATTTTCCAACCGTATGGGGTTGTCACTACAATAGAGCTGCCATACGTAATCGGCGAATTCTATATCGTCCTGGGACAAAATTGTTCTGTTTTCGTACAGTTCCAGTAACTTTTCGTCACTTAGTTCGCTTAGACCATATAATTTGTCTGTTTCATCTTCCTTCCCACTACAAACCAGTGAGATTTCAGCATGTCTTCGATGGGTCTTCAGCCAGCTAAGCACTGCCAGCATATTAATTTGGCAGAATAGGTCGTACTCAAACCACAGCACAATTTGGTCTTGTTGCTTGTGGTTGCAAAGGGAGCGGTATTCCTTCAGGATTTTCTCTACGAACCAAGATTTGGTAACCTTGTAATTCTTGTTCAAAAATTCAAAACGGGTCTTCCAGAAGGATTCACTGCCCACGGCACATAGGGTTTTGCCCTCGCAAAGCATTTCCCTCCATGTAATAATATCCCCCTTAAGATGTAGCGTTTGAAGTTTTGACGTGAAAGAGTCCCCGTTGGTAATATGCAACAGTGATTTCATTTTCAACTTAGTTTTCGTCGGTTAGGAGCATTAAATGTAATATTTAAACCAAGAACTCAAAAACTTTTTTCGTAAAACATTGGTTGTCAAAGCTTAAATTTAACATGGCAAGGAAGATGTCCAAGAGATTCCCTGGTTTATTACAAGTTAGCCACCAACCCGTTTTACCGAAAATCCATGGTCTTTTAGATAGTCCATGATTTGATCCCTATAATCCCCTTGGATAATAATGGATTCGTTCTTAAAACTACCCCCAACACCCAATAAAGACTTGAGGTCCTTGGTCAACTTTTTAAAATCGGAGTTTGCTCCGTTGTAGCCTTCCAGAATAGTGACCGGTTTTCCCTTTCTTTTTTCGTATTTGCAGATTATTGGGTCGTTTTGGAGCCAATATTTAGGGGATTTGGACTCCTTGTTGGCTTCCGTTTGCTCTGGAATGTGGTCAGGGAACAAATTTTTCAGCTGGTCCTGTAAATCCATGCTTATTTTTTAACCAGTCCAAGCTCAATAAGCCGCTCATTCAAATATTCCCCAGCGGTGGTGTCCTCAAACCCCTTCGGATGGTCATCATCAATGCAATGTTCAAGACAGTTTAAGGGCATTTCACTAACCGGATGCATAAAAAATGGAATGGAGTATCGGGAAGAACCCCAAAGTTCCTTAGGAGGATTTACAACTTGATGTATGGTGGATTTAAGTTTGTTATTGGTCAGTCTGGAAAGCATATCCCCCACATTGATCATCAGTTGGTCAGGTCTGGCAATGGCATCTACCCATTCTCCTTGATGATTTTGTACTTGCAGACCCTTTCCATGTGCCCCCATAAGCAATGTTATCAGGTTGATGTCTCCATGGGCCGCAGCTCTAACAGCGTTTTTGGGTTCCTCGGTGATAGGCGGGTAGTGAATGGGTCTTAATATCGAATTCCCATTTTTAATCCATTGGTCAAAGTACTTTTCTTCCAAACCCAAGTGTAGCGCCAACGCTCTGAGCACATACTTTGCAGTTTTTTCCAACATTTTGTAGGTCTCCTCTCCAGTGCTATTGAAATCTGGAAGTTCACTAACGGTAACATTGTCCGGATATTCAGCTTCCAATCTTGGATTGTCCTCGACATATTGTCCAAAATGCCAGAACTCTTTCAAGTCACCTTCTTTTTTTCCTTTGGCGTGTTCCTTTCCAAAGGAGGTGTAACCCCTTTGACCACCAATGCCCGCTATCTCATATCCATCTTTGACCTCCTGGGGCAATTGGAAGAACTTTTTGATCTGCCTGTATAGCTGTTCCACGAGTTCATCCGAAAGAAAATGACCACTTAGGGCCACAAATCCAATATCTTCAAAAGCGGCACCTATTTCTTTAATAAACTTTTGTTTTCTGGAAGGATCCCCTGATATGAAATCAGAAAGGTCCACACTTGGAATTGCACTCATGACATGAAAATTTAGCTATTTTCAAAAGTAAGGAATATTAGGAAACGATTGGGAATATTTCATGGTTGATGGTGCGCATTTTTATTACATTTATCCTGACTGAATTGAAGCTTTATGAGATACCATATTGGTGGGTTGCCCCGGGAGAAATTACTGGATTTGTACAAAGGAATGTTGAAGCCCAGGATGATAGAGGAGAAGATGTTGGTGTTGTTGCGGCAGGGAAAAATATCCAAATGGTTTAGTGGTATTGGTCAAGAAGCTATTTCGGTTGGAGTAACCCATGCTCTTAACCCGGAAGAGTACATATTGCCCATGCACAGAAATCTTGGGGTATTCACATCCCGGGGGGTGCCACTTCATCGATTATTTTCCCAATGGCAGGGAAAGAAAAGCGGTTTTACAAACGGAAGGGATAGAAGTTTTCATTTTGGAACCCAGGAATACAAGATAGTTGGAATGATTTCCCATTTGGGACCGCAGTTGGGCGTGGCCGATGGCATTGCCTTGGCCGACATGCTACGGCGTAAGAAGCGTGCCACGGCCGTGTTTACAGGAGAGGGTGCTACCAGTGAAGGTGATTTCCATGAAGCTTTGAATGTTGCCTCCGTTTGGAATCTTCCAGTGCTGTTCTGTATCGAAAATAACGGGTATGGCTTGTCAACCCCAACGAATGAGCAATACAACTGCAAGGATTTGGTAGATCGGGCTAAAGGCTATGGAATGGAGTCCAGGATAATTGATGGGAACAATATTTTGGAGGTATATAGCAAGGTGAACGAACTGTGCAAGGCTATCCGCAAAAGACCGCGACCCATACTGTTGGAATTCAAAACCTTTCGCATGCGAGGGCATGAGGAGGCCAGTGGAACCAAGTATGTTCCCGAAAAATTGATGAAGAAATGGGCTAAAAAAGACCCAATAGCCAACTACGAGGACTTTCTTAAAGAAAAAGGGATTCTGGACGATGCGAAAATCGAGACATATCGAGCTGAAATTGCTGAAGAAATCGATGCCAACCTTAAGAAAGCATATGCTGAACCTTCCATTCAATCCACTTTAACCAAAGAATTAAATGATGTTTATCAAAATTTTGATTATAAGCATTATGAAAAAAATAAAAATACAGAGAATATTCGATTTGTAGACGCCGTGTCCCAGGGGTTGGAGCAGTCCATGGAGAAGTACAATGAATTGATTATTATGGGTCAGGATATTGCTGATTACGGAGGGGTTTTCAAGATAACCGAAGGCTTTACCAAGACATTTGGAAAGCGAAGAGTGAGAAATACACCCATCTGCGAGTCGGCCATTGTGTCCACAGCCATGGGACTGTCTATCAATGGAATGAAATCCGTTGTGGAAATGCAATTTGCAGATTTTGTTAGCTCTGGATTCAACCCTATTGTTAACTATCTGGCCAAGGTACATTACCGTTGGGGTCAAAATGCGGATGTGGTGATTAGGATGCCCTGCGGGGCTGGGGTAGGTGCAGGCCCGTTTCATTCACAGACCAATGAAGCTTGGTTTACCAAAACTCCTGGGTTAAAAGTAGCCTATCCTGCCTTTCCTTCTGATGCCAAGGGCCTGTTGGCAACCGCCATAAATGACCCTAATCCAGTACTGTTTTTTGAGCACAAAGGGCTCTACCGCAGCATTTATGAAGATGTGCCCACGGATTACTACACGTTACCATTTGGTAAGGCTAACTTATTGAGGAACGGAAAGGATTTAAGCGTGGTCACCTATGGGGCCGGAGTGCATTGGGCATTGGAAATTTTGGAAAAACACCCGGAAATTAATGCAGATGTCATAGATTTGCGTACACTTCAACCTCTGGATGTCGATACCGTTTATGAATCGGTGAAAAAGACATCAAAACTGATTATTTTACAGGAAGACACATTATTTGGCGGTATTGCCAGCGACATTGCTGCCATGATCATGGAAAATTGCTTTGAGTTTTTGGATGCTCCTATAAGGCGGGTAGGTAGTTTAGAAACCCCCGTCCCATTTGCAAAGGCACTGGAGGAGGACTATTTGCCCAAACAAAGATTTGAAGCAGCACTTTTGGAACTATATACCTACTGAAATATATGTTTAACATTTTTTTAACAACTTAAAAGAGTTAATATGGTGTCTCATCCGTATATACTCAAAATTAAACTCCTAATCTTATGGTAAGAAAATCATTGATTTTTATGGCACTGGCGGGACTTATGTTCTCGTCATGCTCCGTTTCCAAAAGTGCAAGGACGCAAAGAAATCTCTTCAGCGGTTCTTGGGCTTTGGACAACATTTCGTACGAGAACAACACAGGTAATTTCAAATCCGTCATTTTCAACGATGCTGAGGATATCTGCTTTGAGGGCAGCGACTGGTTTTTTAGGGACAACAACAGTACAGGAAGGTACACCATTTCCCAAAGCAGTCTTTGTCAAGGCGGAGACCGATTTTTCAGATGGTCGGTAGTGGAACCTTCCCAAAATTATAGCAGCCAGCTCCAGTTTAAGTTTATTGACGAAAATAGGAAGGACATCTCTGGCGGTGTAGGCTACCGTCTGAACATTGCCAGTCTTTCCGAGCAGGCCATGATACTTAAGTCCAATGTTTCGGTTGAAGGTGAACTTGTCACCATAGTTTATGAATTCTCAAAAAAATAATCAGATGAAAAATATAGTAATTAGAAGTACCGCCATTATATTGGCTTTTGGTCTTGTGGTGGGCTGTAATGCCGTCAAAAATGCAAATAACACCCAAAAAGGTGCAGCCATTGGTGCTGCTGGAGGTGCGGTAATTGGTGGAATTATTGGTAACAATGTCGGTAAAAAAGGAAATACGGCATTAGGAGCCATTATTGGTGCTGTTGTAGGTGGAGCTGCCGGTGGTTACATAGGTAACCGAATGGACAGGCAAGCAGAACGGATTGAGGAAGAAATTCCAGGTGCCGAGGTAAAGCGTGTTGGTGAAGGAATCAACGTTACCTTCAATGAAGATGCTGGGGTTTACTTTGATACCAACAAATCTGATGTGAAAGGAACTTCTGCCACTACCTTGGATAAATTGGCGGGTATTTTTAAGGAGTATCCCAAATCCATCATTTTGGTGGAAGGCCATACAGATAGCGCGGGAAGCGATGAGTACAACTGGAACCTATCCCAGCAAAGAGCGGAATCCGTGACCAATTATTTGGTGAGCAAAGGAATTTCCTCCGGTAGGTTTACCACCAAATGGTATGGAGAAACCCAGCCTCGTGAAAGCAATGAAACTGCTGAAGGCAAAGCCAAAAACCGTAGAGTGGAATTGGCCATCATGGCTAGTGAGGAACTTAAGGAAGAAGCTTATGAAAGCACCAAGAACTAGTATTCTTGCCTAAATAATTTGAATCCCGGCCAATGGTCGGGATTTTTTTTTGCAAAAAACCTATCTTCATAAGGTGAAGAACGCGGACGTGCTTATCATTGGAGGAGGTGTGGCTGGATTGACCGCAGCAGTGGACTTGGCTTCCAAGGGAATTCAGGTGATCGTGGTGGAGAAAAAGACCTATCCAAGACACAAGGTCTGTGGGGAATATGTTTCCAATGAGGTGAAACCCTATCTAGAACAATTGGGAATGGATTTTACCAAATTATCCCTCCCGGAAATCAACACCCTTCAGCTGAGTACGCAACGAGGAAAGTCAATTGCTGTGAAATTGCCTCTAGGCGGATTCGGAGTGAGCAGATATACCCTGGATAATCATTTGTATCAGTTAGCGCTAAGAAACAAGGTGGAGTTCATGTTCTCTACGGTTACCGCAGTGAACTATCATGGGGATGAATTTGAAGTTTCACTGGCATCAAAGCCTATGATAAAGGCCAAAGTGGTGCTGGGAGCCTTTGGAAAGCGCTCCAATTTGGATGAAAGATTTCAATTGAGAGGCAGGCATCAAAAGTCACCATGGCTGGGTGTAAAATGCCATTACCAATACGATGGGCACCCTAAAAACCTGGTTTCTCTCCATAATTTTCAAGGGGGATATGCCGGGCTGTCCCAGGTAGAGGATGGGATGTTGAATCTATGCTATTTGGTTCGCTACGATAGTTTCAAAAAGTTGGGGGACATCCATCAATTCAACAGGCAGGTGCTGTGCAGAAATCCATACTTAAAACAGTTTTTGGAAAATGCTAGACCGATTTTTGATCACCCTTTGAGTATTGCTCAGATTTCCTTCGGAAAGAAACTGGCGATTGCGGATCATATGCTGATGTGTGGAGATTCGGCAGGAATGATCCATCCGCTATGCGGAAATGGTATGGCCATGGCCGTACATGCCGCTAAATTGGCTTCGGAACAGGTAGGGTATTTTCTTAAAGACCAAATCATTGATAGAAATGGGATGGAAGAAGCGTATCAAAAACAATGGAACAAACACTTCAAAAAAAGAATTTGGCTTGGAGGTCGACTGCAAAGAATAATGTTGCATACCAGATGGTTTAATTTTGGAATGCAATCCATCGCCAACTCCAAACCAATGCTACAAACCCTAATCAAAAGTACTCACGGTAATCCAATTTTAAATTGATGAAATTGACGGTAAGAAGCAGGATGGATGAACTGATGGATGACCCCAACATGCAATTTCAGCTGCTCCAAAATGCATATAAGGACATCAATTTTTGCAATAAATGGTTGGGCGGTGAGTCCATCACACTCAATGCAGTTTGGGAATTGGTCAAAAAAGACCCCAATAAATCGTATACGATTCTGGATATGGGATGTGGAGATGGCAATATGCTGTTCAAATTATCCCATTTCCTTTGTGAAAAAGGGGTTTCCCATACAATGAAGGGAATTGATTTAAGAGATGATGTTTTGACCATAGCGCGAGAAAAATGCAAGGGCTTGCCCCATGTCAGCTTCCATAAAATGGACATATTGCAGGCAGATTCGGACTTCGAATGTGACATATTGATCAATACCTTGACGATGCATCATTTTGAAGAGGAACGGATTGAGGCCTTTCTGAACAGGTTTGTAGGTTTGGCAAAAGTAGGTGTGGTCATTAATGATCTTCAAAGAAGCAAAATATCCTATGTGCTGTTCAAGATGTTTAGTGCCATTTTTTTGAGAACCCATGTGGCTAAGTACGATGGTTTGGTTTCCATAAGTAAAGGTTTTACGAAAGCAGAACTGCTGGGGTTGGCAAAAAAAATACCGAATGTTTCACACAAGATTCGATGGAAATGGGCATTTCGATATGTATGGGTCATGGATTTCAATCGACATACTGAATAATGGCGGAAGTACGAATTTCTGGAGTATCAAAACAGTTGCCCAAGTATAGTCGGGATACCTTGGACATAATCCCCTTTGTGGATCAATGGCTGGGCGGTCAAGATGAACGGTTTCGAAGAAAGGTCATCAAAATTTTTGAAGGAGCGGGGGTTGAACGTCGATATGGGATAATGGATATTGAAGCGGTTTTTACGGCAACCTCCTTTGAGGAGAAAAACGGGATTTATGTAAGGGAGGTCAAGGAATTGGGAGAAAAAGTGCTTCAAAAAGCGCTTACCAAGCTAGCTTGGAACCCCAAATCCCTGGATTTTATTATTACCGTAAGTTGCACGGGAATCATGATTCCGTCATTGGATGCGTATCTGGTCAATGCCTTGGGATTAAGACAGGATATCGTTCGTCTTCCGGTAACCGAAATGGGATGTGCTGCAGGTGTTTCCGGGCTTATTTATGCGGCCAACTTTCTACGGTCCAACCCAGGCAAACGGGCTGCGGTAATTGCTGTTGAGAGTCCAACTGCTACGTTTCAGTTGGACGATTTTTCCATGGCAAACATGGTCAGTGCGGCCATTTTCGGTGACGGTGCCTCTTGTGTTTTACTCTCTTCTGAACAAGATGCAATAGGCCCCAGAATTATGGGGGAAGAAATGTACCATTTCAGCAATGCCACACATTTGATGGGCTTTGATTTGACCAATTCAGGCTTAAAAATGATTTTGGACCCTACCGTTCCAGAAGTGATAGCAGAGCACTTTCCACGAATCATCCATCCGTTCTTGGCCAAATTCAATTCCAACTTGGATAAGGTCAATCATCTCATTTTTCATCCAGGAGGAAAAAAAATAGTGAGTACGGTGGAAGAATTGTTTGGTAAATTGGGAAAGAATATCGATGATACCAGAGAAGTACTGAAAAGTTATGGCAATATGAGTAGCGTTACCGTCCTCTATGTCTTGGAACGGTTTCTGAAAAAAGAGCTAAAACCTGGGGAACAGGGGCTAATACTGAGCTTTGGGCCAGGATTTTCGGCACAAAGGGTGTTGTTGGAATGGTAAACAAAGATAAATGGGAGATTCCGTTAAATGGGCTCTAATACTTGGGGGGAGTAGTGGATTGGGATTGGCCACGGCCCAAAAATTGGCCAGTGAAGGGTTCAACCTAATCCTGATTCATAGGGATAGAAGGGCCAATATGCCTTCTGTGCAAGAGGCATTCCAGGTGATGGTGTCCAATGGGGCGATAGTCCATAGTTTTAACAAGGATGCTGTTGATGTTGCCAGTCGGAAGGAGATAGTGGAAGAAGTAAAACCCCTCTTGGGAGCTGGCAAAATTTCGGTTTTGGTGCATAGCATTGCCAAAGGGAATGTAAAACCGATGTTGGATGCCTCAGAGGGGGGATTGTCCAGGAAAGATTTCCAATTAACCATGGATGCCATGGCAATAAGCCTATTTGACTGGGTAAAAGTTTTGCACCAAACCCAACTTTTTAATCAAGATGCTAGGGTGATTGCTTTTACAAGTGAAGGTAGCACCAGGGCTTTGAAGAACTATGCGGCCGTAGGTGCCGCGAAGGCCGCCTTGGAAGCCATTACGCGTAATATTGCTTTGGAGTTTGCTCCATTTGGGATTAAAGCAAACTGCATTCAAGCTGGAGTAACAGATACTCCTTCGTTAAGGTTGATTCCCAATAGTGAAAAATTAATCCAAGCATCCATACGAAGAAATCCTAACCAACGATTGACCACTCCCAAAGATGTGGCCAATGTGGCCTACCTGTTGACCACCAAGGAGGCGCAATGGATCACGGGTACTGTCATTAAGGTTGATGGCGGGGAAAGTTTGCAATAGTTATGACCTATCAAGATATTTTGGACCATCTTCCCTACAGCCCACCTTTTCATTTTGTGGATGAGCTTCAACATGTAGATTCAGATGGGGTGAAAGGAAGCTATTGTTTTCAGCCAGACTCGCACTTCTATCAAGGGCATTTTAAAAGTAATCCGGTTACTCCGGGGGTTATCCTAACGGAATGTTGTGCACAAATAGGCTTGGTTTGCATGGGAATCCATCTTTTGGGTCCAGAACATGTGGATAGCCGATTCAAATCATTACAAGTGGCCTTTACAAGTTCGGAAATGGAATTTTTGTTGCCCGTTTTCCCTGGAGAAACAGTCAAAGTAACCTCGAAAAAAGAGTATTTCCGGTTTAACAAGCTCAAATGCCAGGTTTGGATGTTCAATGCTAACGGAGAAATGGTTTGCAAGGGAACCTTGGCAGGGATGTTTAAAATGATAAAGCATGGCGGTTAGGGTAGTGGTCACAGGAATGGGGGTTTGCGCACCCAATGGAATTGGACTTGCAGCCTTCGGACATGCGCTGCAGCAAGGCAAGAGTGGTATCCGTTTTCATCCTGAACTGGAAAAACTAAAATTTTCATGTCAAATTGCTGGCAAACCGAATCTTGAAAGTATTCATCTAAATGATTACTTTACCAACGTTCAGCTCAAGGGATTAAATGCCTCAGGGGTGGTTTACGGGGTTATGGCAGGGAAGGATGCATGGCTAGATGCTGGGTTATTAGCCGATATAGAAACGACGGATTGGGAAAGCGGAATTATTTTCGGTACTGGAATTTTGGGAGTGGATAAGTTCAGGGAAGCCATTTATCAGGTGGACGAGGGTAATGTAAGACGATTGGGAAGTACGTCGGTCATCCAGACCATGGCTAGCGGAATAAGCGCCTATTTGGGTGGAATGTTGGGATGTGGGAACCAAGTCACCACCAACTCCTCAGCATGTACCACAGGAACCGAGGCCATTCTTATGGGCTATGAACGAATAAAATCCAAAAAAGCAAAGCGAATGTTGGTAGGGAGCTGCAGTGATAGTGGCCCCTATGTTTGGGGCGGATTTGATGCGATGCGAATTTTACCCAGAAACTACAACGATAACCCAAAAAAAGCAAGTAGACCCATGAGTGCCACAGCCAGCGGATTTGTACCAGGTAGTGGGGCGGGGGCATTGGTTTTGGAATCCTTGGAAAGCGCCAAGGCCAGGGGTGCCAAAATATATGGGGAACTTTTGGGCGGTTCCATTAACAGCGGCGGCCAACGAAATGGGGGAACTATGACGGCTCCCAATAGCGAAGCGGTAATTAGATGTATTCGTTCAGCCGTACAGGAGGCAGGAATAACCTCCGATCAAATAGATGTAATCAACGGACACTTGACCGCCACAACCAAAGATCCTTTGGAAATCCAAAATTGGAGTAAAGCATTGGGACGTAGCGGTGAGGATTTTCCCTATGTCAACTCCTTTAAGGGGCTATTTGGGCACTGTTTGGCAGCGGCAGGAAGTATTGAATGTGTTGGCAGCTTGCTTCAATTTAAATCAGGGCAAGTTTTTGGAAACCAGAATTGTGAGGATTTGCATCCAGAAATTGAAAAGATTGTGGATCCTTCAAGGATTCCGCAAACAAGCTTGGATGTACAACCGAAAATTATTGCAAAAGCCAGCTTTGGCTTTGGAGATGTCAATGCCTGTGTTATTTTTAAATCCCACACCAGTTAATGTTTATGGAAAAGGAACACTTTGTAAAACTTAAGGAAATTGTGAGCAATTATCTCCCAGATGATGTTTCTTCGGAAGCCATTCAAATGGAAAGTAATTTTTTAGAGGAGCTGAACATCAACTCTGCCAATCTGGTGGATATTGTTTTGGATGTGGAGGACGCATTCGACATTATGTTAGAGAACGAGGATATGGACGGAATGCAGACCATGGCCGATGCACAGCGAATTATTCAAACCAAATTAGAAGCCAAATAAGATGAAGGAACTCTGGAATTTTATCTTGCAAAAAGTAAATGTGGATAAACGCCTGTTGCTGATGTACTGTGTGGTTTACTTCATTTGGGGTATAGGAATGGACTGGTTTGGGGAGCAGGTACAAATTGCCAAGTTTACCTATTGGTGGCAGGTGATAACCTGTTATATTTTGTATATGGTTCCTATTTCATTGATCCTTCGGGGACTTCCGTTCCACATGCAATATGCCTACGGCCTTGTAGCCATGGGGCTGTTGGAATTTAGCGGGTATGCACTTCAAACTTCATATGCCTATCCCGATAACATTTTAGATCAGCTTTTCAACATTCGTAATTTTAGTTTGGGAATGGCCCTGTTCTTTGCGCTCTATTTCCCGCTTGGGAATTGGCTGGTAGGGAAAATTTATCATGCTCTTTTTAGAAAGGAGTCTTGAATCTTGAATCTTGAGTCTCTGGTCTTTGGTCTTGGGTCTGGCCAATTGAAAATGAAAAATTAAAAGTTGAAAACGGATTGGCTAAAGTTCCAGTTCAGGATTCTTGAGTTTTTAGTCCTTGGTTTTTGGTCTTTAGTCTCTGGTCTTTGGTCTTGAGTCCAAAAATCCAATAATCTATCAACAAGTTAAAGTTCAAAAATCAAGTTCAAGTTATTAATCTAGAATCTTGGCACTTGGCACTTGGTTCTCGTCTCCGATCCCAAAGCTAGTCTAGGTCGAACTTCAACCACACCTTCACCAAATTATCCTCCCGCTGCTTTTTGATTTTTATCCCATGATCTATAGAATACAACGAAAATGTTCCCACTAGCTTTGTGTCTTCCTTTTTGAAAATTATGGATACTGATTTAGTGGTGGACTTAATGGTAAGATTGCCCTTTACCACCCATTGATTTCCATCCTGAGTGACTTTGGTGCTTTCAAAAGTAATATAGGGATGGTCTTTGGCATCAAAGTACTTGCCGCTTCGCAAAGACCAATTCCGCAGACCATTATTGGTATCCAGGGTTTTGGATTGCACCCTGCCTTTAAAAACAGAATTTTCAGGATTGTCCCAATCAATTACGGACTCGGATTCAAATCCAGCGATGGTGCCCTTCACTTCTTTGGAAACAAACTCAAAACGAATCTCCGCATTTTGAATCTGTTTGCTCTGGGCGTTCAAGAACATTCCTTGAATGCCGAAGGTCAATACAAAAAGAAAGGGAATCAATCGCATAACAGGCTTTTAGTCTAAAAATAGCAAAAACCTTATCAATGTCCTTTGGGTTTGAGTACTCATCCACTGGTAAGGTTTCAATCCCTCCCCAATGTTAAATTATGGCAAATGATAGATTTATTGGTGGAAAAATGTAAGATAATTACTAACTTAATGGGAGCATTTGGAGAGGTCTAAAATGGTAAACAAAATGGTATGGCAAACTTGACCAAAAATTGCAAGGATTCCATTCAAGATTTGTTGGTTCGCATGGAACGAAACAACAACATCATTCAGCGGCTTGCCAAAAAAATTAATTCCTATACCTGCGAACCTCGCGATTATAGCTGTTTTGAGAAACTCTATGAACTGAAGCAAAGTTTTAAAACGTACACAGGACAACAAAACAGGATCATGGACTTGATCAAACAAAAAAGAGGAGAGGCCAAAAGTTTAAAGGCAGATATCCAATTGCATTTGGAGCGTTTCAAAAAGCTGGAGCAGGATATCGCGGCCTATCTCTTGGCCACCGACCAATATTCTTAAAAGTAGTCCCTCCAAAAGCTTTTTCCCACTTAATTTTTCCCGATTAAACTTCTATGAAAATTAGTTTTTCACTGTCCCAAATAGCTGTAATATTGTAGTACAATTTCCGACCTAGGCGCTATGGGAAAAACTTCAAACACCACCCTGATCATACTTGCATTTTTTGCAATTTATGTCATCTGGGGTTCCACCTACATGCTCAATAAGATGGCAGTAATGGAGATCCCTCCGTTTATGTTGGCAGCCTATCGCTTTGTGGTGGCGGGACTCCTCATTTTTGGAATAGCAAGGCTTATGGGCATTTCTGTGGCCATTACTAAAAAGCAGTTGGGCAATACCATAATTGCCGGTTTTCTCTTTTTGGGTATTGGGAACGGGGTAGTGGTTTGGGCACTTCGCTACGTAGATTCCGGATTTGCCGCCTTGGAAATCTCCGCCCAACCTTTGGTTGTTTTAATTTTGATGCGCTTGTTGCAAGGCAAAAAGATTAAACCCATGTCCGTGGTGGGTGTAGTGCTTGGCATACTGGGGATTTATCTATTGGTCAGTCAAAAGGAGGTGATAACCAAAGAAGGCTCTGTCATGGGTATGATTGCCATTTTTGCTGGAATGCTGAGTTGGGCCTACGGCAGTCTGTTTGTAGGAAAAGCGGATTTGCCCACCAGTTATTTTGTGAACACGGGATACCAGATGCTTATGGGAGGATTCATTTTGGCCCTGATGAGTTTGGGATTGGGAGAAACATGGACATCTCCATTAGTTTGGAGTGGTGAGGTGCAACTGGCCATGGTGTTATTGGTCATTTTTGGAAGTATCGTAGCTTTTACCTCATTCAATTATTTACTCAAGTCGGTCTCTCCTGAAAAGGTGGCCACCTCCACCTATGTAAATCCCATTGTGGCCTTGCTTCTAGGGTGGTATTTTCTGAATGAACAAATCAGTATGCAATCGGTTTTGGCCGCTGCTATATTGCTTACGGGGGTCTATTTTATCAACACTAAAAAGACCTTGGCGATTTTTGAGCGCTTTAAACGCTAGTTAAAGAAATCTGATTTTTCCTTAAGCTCCTTTAATGCCCTGTTCAAACTTCTTGGGGTAATGCCAATATAGTTGGCGATATCTTTCTTCGATATGACTTTCGTAAACTCAGGAAAAAGTTGCTTTAATCGAATCAGATTGTCCTCAATGGGATAGGAATGTTGATAGGAATGCCGAGGAGCCTTAAACCGTATTTTGTTGGCCAGGGCTTTCATGATCAATCTATTGAACTTCGGGTCCGTATCCAACAATGTATGATAGGCGCTATGGGGGAGCGCGTAGGTCTTTAGTGCGGTAATGGATTCTACGGAGCAAATGGTAGTATGATTGTCAAAAACCTCCAGTTCCCCAAACTCCATGCCCTCGCCCAAAAATTCCTGGATAAACTCTTTCCCATTTTCATCTGAGATATAGCATTTGGCAATCCCCTCACGAATCAGGTGGACTTTTCCGTACCTGCGGTCTTGCTCAATGATTACCTCTTTAGGGCCAAAATCCTCTTTTAGGATTTGGCTTCCTTCCAAGGCCCATAAGCTTTGAATATAGGTTGCTAACTCAGGATTGGTTCGAATCATTTTCCAGGGAGGACAAATGTCCTTTTAGGTGATTACCTCAAGATTTTTCTTTGCATTAAAATTAGGCATAAGCTATCGCGATGACAACTGTAAAGGGAGAATTAATCGTCAAAAAACAATCCTTGTACAATCCAAAATTTATTATGGTTTGCTTGGGTTCCCTGTTTTTTTCGGCAAGCTACAATATGTTGATTCCAGAGCTCCCATCATATCTGAGCGACTTGGGCGGAGCCCAATACATTGGATTGATCATTGCCCTTTTTACGCTTACCGCGGGATTGTCCAGACCGTTTAGTGGCAAACTTACAGACACCATTGGACGAAAACCGGTGATGTTGTTTGGAGCCTTGGTCTGTGTGGTTTGCGGAGGTCTTTATCCTGTTTTGACCACAGTGTACGGATTCCTTTTGCTTCGGCTTTTTCACGGTTTCTCAACTGGATTTACACCCACGGCGGCATCCACCTATGTTTCTGATGTTGTTCCTCCCAACAGACTAGGGGAGGCCATGGGTATACAGGGCATTGCTTTTAGTACAGGTTTGGCCTTGGGGCCAGCCCTAGGCAGTTTAATTAAACTCCATTTCTCGTATGAAGTCCTTTTTTATAGTTCTTCGGTAATGGCGTTTTTGGCCTCTTTGCTCATTTTAAATTTAAGCGAAACCTTAACCGTCAAAAAAAGGTTCAGCCCTAAACTTCTACGTATTTCCAAGCAGGACATTGTAGCCAAAGAAGCTTTTCCAGCGGCCCTAATCACCTTTTTGGCTTATGTAGCCTTTGGTGTAATACTCACATTGATTCCGGATTGGACGGAGCAGATAGGTTTTGAGAACAAAGGTGTTTTCTTTATCGTGTTCACTTTGACTTCGCTTTTGGTCAGGGTTATCGCTGGGAAACTCTCAGACCGTTACGGAAGAATCAAAGTCATCCTGCTTGGTTTAATATTGCTATGCATCGCCTTGGTCATGATTGGTGCGATGGAGTCCGCCACAGGCTTTCTAGTTGGAGCAGGAATCTATGGTCTGGGTATGGGTATTGTATCTCCGGGAATCAACGCGTGGACCATAGATTTGAGTTTACCCGGGCAAAAAGGAAAAGCCATTGCCACCATGTTCATAGCCCTAGAGGCGGGCATTGGCCTGGGGGCCTTACTTTCAGGATGGTATTACCATGAAATTCCTGGCCGAATCCCAATTACACTTTACGTTTGTGCAGGATTGGCATTTTTGGGAATCCTCTACCTACTATTTCGAATGCGGAGCACAAGCCACTAAATACAGCGTGGCGTTTCTTAATTCAATATGTCAAATCGATGTGTGTATTTGACCGTTACAACCTGATTGTTCAAGAGGTCCATATCATTGTCATCCTTAACAATGTTGAACACGACAAAAAGACCTGTATTTGCATTCTGTAGCCATCCAAAACGTGCATTTACCGAGGTTATTTCTGAAACATTGTTGCGTTGGATCAAGCTTTGGAGGAATATTCTCGGCGTAAAGGAGTAGGATAGGCGTAAGCCACCTACCAAGGCAGTGAAATCCCCAGTATCCAGCTGTATATCACTATGGCTAAATGTCAAGGAGGAAACAAAGCGGTCCCCAATTCTATAATTCGCTGTACCACTATTGGTTATCCTGTCACCATTAAAATAACCTCCTATAAATGTTCTGGAACTCAAGGAAAATGCGTTGTTTGGATTAGTGATCAATACCAGCTGTAATTCTTTGTTTTTGTAATTCCCCACGGGAACGGTTACATCGGACAGGGTGAATTCCTGCAACACTCTTTCGGTGGTAAAATTGATTCCCGTGTGCACTTCAAAACCACTTTTGAATTCCCAGTGGTTGTCCACATGCAAAAAACCAGTGATTAATTGGTCGTCAAAATTCCAATAGCCCCTGTAGGACACATGGGGTCGTATTTCCAGAAGATTGCCCATGTTTTTTAATCGCTGGGCTTTCCAAATCAAAAACTCTGGTTTACGGAAGGCGGTACGTTGTAAAAAGCCAACTTCGGGATTAAACCCTTCACCAACCTCTGTGTAACCAGCTCTTAAATCCCAGCCGTTCCAATTATAGTTAGCCAGTAGTTTGAATGCATGATCGTTTTCCTCTATTCCTGGTGTGGAACTCTTGGCCACAAATCCGGTGACTTCAGCTTTGTTTCCAATGCCCCATTTGCCATCCATGGCAAAGACCCTGTTGTAATCATCGTCCATGGATCCCAATCCGGCGCGGTTGATGAAAATGCCTCCCAAGGAAGAACGAGTCCCTTGAAAATCATGGTTGACACGTCCAACCGTATAATTATTTTTCTCTATGCCTGCAGCTTCCACGTCATCAGTAAACATACTTAAGAACCCAACATTGGTCTGACCCACTTTTCCAGATAATCGGGCTCCGCCGATAATCGGAACCAAATCCCCGGCTGCACCAATTCCTATTCTTCGGCTAAAGAACAAATCCACTTCGCCAGGACTTCCCACGCTAAACTGCCCCGCATTCTCCAAGAAAAAGGCTCGTTTTTCAGGAAAGAACAGATTGAAACGATCCAGATTCACTTGCTGGTCATCCACTTCCACTTGGGCAAAGTCGGTGTTGTAAGTAAGGTCCAACGTTAAACTAGGGGTAATGCTGTATTTGATATCCGCCCCAGCCTCAAAATTGGTATCTGTTTCACTGGGATCTACGGCCTGGTTATTGGAAACTTGACCCAGAACATAGGGAATAAGTTTGAGGTTACCTGGATTTTTTAAGCTGAGACCGGTAAGTTTACCAGCCAAAGAAAGTCTTTTCATATCAAATCCAAGGGGTAAAGAGGTCCAGTAAGCAGTTTCCGTATTCTTACTAATGTTTCTTCTAAAATTCAGCCCCCAGGTCTTGTTGGTGCCAGATGCAAAACGGAGGGAACGAAGGGGAATGGCAAATTCAGCACTCCAACCGTAATCCCCAATTTGAGTTTTAACCGTCCACGAGGCATCCCAGTTAATATTGGTACCCCCAATAACACCACCTTGCTGTCTATTGGCATTAAAGTTACCTTTACCTTCATTGTCAATTTGCGCGTCATACTCCATACCTTGCGCATTGGTTCCGAACAAAAAGCCGTTCTGGCGATCGTGATAAGTGTCAATGATGAATAAAAAGCTGTCTTCGTCGTTTAGGTCTGCATCCCTTCTGGAATCCGACACCACTATTTTTTCCGGCTCTGAATCATGACAGACCACGGCCACATAAAATGTACTTTTGCTGTAGGCCACACGAATGACTGTTTTCTCGGAAACAGGTTGACCATAGTTGGGCCTTAATTGGATCAAATTGTCTATGGCCGGAACCATTTGCCAAATGGGGTCATTGATGATTTCCCCATCCACAACCGGATCTTCCGCCAAATTGAATGCTCGGAACTCTGGTCTATCACCAAGAGAGTCCAAGGGTTGGGTTGTTTGTGCAAAAACAGTGGAAAAAGACAGGAAGGTCAAAAAAAGTACAAGGACTTTTGAGCATTTAGGGTTCATAAAATGAGGTCTGGTTGAAAGTAAATATACCGCTAATCTTGGAATAATTTTTGTGAACTGTTGAAATAAGAAATTGTATTCGTATCTTATTGAATCATAAAAAGTTGAGAAGATGAAAATGATAAAAAATGTAGTTGGGTGCCTCTTTATGATCCTATTGCTGGGTTGTGGTGCCGCCAACAAAACTGTTCAAGTCAGCGAGGCAGATAAACTGGCCTTGCAAGATTTGGTGGAAAATGGAAGGTTGGAGTTCACTGCCGAATGGGCGCGACCCCTGTTGACCAATACTATGGCCAGTATTGCCAACTCGGGCTTGTTGGCACCAGGGAATACTGCAGGCCAAATCAATCTATTGGGAAGCCCTGCCTATTTGCGAGTGATAGGAGATAGCGTATCTGCTTATTTACCGTATTATGGCGAGCGGAACATGGTCACGGGATACGGCAACACCAACAATGCCATTCAGTTTGATGGGCCTGCCAAGGATTTGGAGCTTGTTGAAGATTCCAAGACACAAGGTTACAGCCTGAATTTCACTGTGGATAATGATTCGGAATCCTATACCGTGTTTGCCAAGATTTTTCCAGGAATGGGTGGTACCGTGAATGTGAACAGCACCCACAGACAGACCATTACGTATACTGGGGAAGTTTCGGCCCTTGATGAGGAAGCCGAACTGAATTAAACGCGCAACAATTTAAAGAGGTACTTTATTTGTCCGATAAGAACTTTGGACGAATGGATTTTCTTTGGCCATAGCTGAGCCTACCAGGCTATGGGCTTAAAGGACTGCCCAATTTTTAGTCTTTTTCCTGATTTTAATACCAAAAATTCATCCCGTTTGTCTTTTTCCGTAGCACTGATTTCACTTCGGTTCACCATATACTTTCGGTGAATACGGATAAACTCAGGCTCCAATTGTTCCGCTAACGACACCAGTCGCTCTCTTTTGATAAAGGAATCTGTTTCGGTGTAAAAATTCAAATAATGTCCCTCGGCCTCAATCCAGTGAACAAGTGACAAGGTCATGGTAATCTTTTTGCGTCCCTTGTATACTGTAATGGTTTTGGTATCTGACTTGGAAAACTGTACAAATATGGCTGCTCCCATTATCAATATCAAATGGTAAAGGGCTTCACGACCAAAATAGTATCGGGCATATTCCATGTCCACAAAGTGGTCAAAATAACCTAGACTGTGAAGTATCACATTGGATACCAGATAAAACAGCCCCAGTATACCCAATGCGGAAAGTATAATAAGGAGCCAATACCCTTTTCTAAATCTGTTCTTTAAGTAGCGCTGCAGGCGAACGGTGAGTATGATTACCGGAATAAATAGGATAATGGAAATCAAAAGATAAACTATGGAAACCCAAATACTGTAACTGCTGTGATTGCGATACCGAATGAAGTTTTGGAGCAAGGTGAGCGCAAACATGACAACTAAAATGCCAATGGAAATCACGTAAAACTTTTTTTCACTCCATTTGATTTGCATATCCAATGTTAAAAGGTAAGAGGTTCTTCAACAAAGATAAATAAACCTTGTTGCGACATATTAAAGGGACTTGCCGTGGATTTTAGTTAAAGATTCCCTTGAACATTTTTTCCGTCAAACCTTTGGACTGTAACCATTCGGCCAGTTCCAATCGCTTTCCAACTTCGGCATGGTGCAGGAGCGTGAACCCATGTGGTCCCGGTGCTCTCAATAGATGGGGATGATCTGCAATCATTTTCTTTACAAAATCGTCATATCCAAGAAAGGCGTAGTTAAAGATGTCCAATCGAGCTCCCTTGGATACCAGGTAATCCACAATATCCCTTCTTCCCATATGGCTGGCGCCCCCAACGGCCGTTTCAAAATCCCCTTTGATGAACTGATTGGCACAGTTGAGCAAGAGGGGATGTTTCTCAAGTATCTTTTGGGTTTCCTCCAAACTTCGATGGGCGGCAAATACAAATTCAGTGATTAGTTCTTCCCCGAAGAGTTCCTTTTGGCCCTGGTTTGAGGAGGGTAACATTGAAGTTGGGCTTAGCGCAAGAACACCGCCCAAGACTAAATTTCTTTTGAGAAACGTTTTTCTGTCCATTGTTTTTGTTTTTGATGAATACACAAAAGACCAGCTAATTTTGGGTTATTGGGACAAGAAAATGGGGATTTGTCCTGAAATTGTTTGTGACTGTCATGAAATCGACATGCGACCATGGAGTTTGCAAGGATTTTACAACGACTGCACCTTATTGGTTGTAAAACCAAAAACCACTTTATCCATACCATGAATTTTACGTATTTTCGGGAACATTCAACTTCATGCAAACTGTATTATGGTTAATAATTGGAGTAGGAATCCTATTCAAGTCAAGGGCCTAAGGAACGTAGCATCCAGTTAAAACAAGCCGTAAATGATATTGAAATCACTTGAAGCAAATAGTTACAAAAGCATTAAATCATAAATCTATATCAATCAGAAAAATGAGACCAATAAAAATGTTGATTTTTATGCTAGGCCTTCTGGTCGTGGCATGCAATGGTAAAAAGGAAAAAGAAAAAGTAAAAGAAGAGACCAGGATTGAACCCAAAGAGCGAGTTCACGCTACAAGCCTTCCTTTGGATAGTTTAAATCTTCCGGAAGGGTTCAAGATAGAGGTCTACGCCGAAGGGGTGGATGGAGCTCGTTCCATGGCCATGGGTGATGATGGAACGCTGTTTGTAAGTACGCGCAATGACAAAACCGTGTATGCGCTTCAAGACTTGGATGGTGACTTCTGGGCGGAAAATGTGAAGGTGTTGGACTCCACTTTGGAAGTGCCCAATGGTATCGCTTTTAAGGATGGGGATTTATATGTTGCTGAGGTGAATCGTTTGCTGAAGTATAATGATATTGAGCGGAATTTGGACAGTTTACCCGAGCCGGAGGTTATTTATGACGACTATCCAACAGAATTCCACCATGGTTGGAAGTACATCGCTTTTGGCCCTGACGGCAAGCTCTATGTTCCGGTTGGTGCTCCTTGCAATATTTGTGATAGAACTGACGAAGATGAAAGGTTCAATACCATTACCCGTATGGATCCCGACGGTAGCAATCGTGAAATTTATGCCAAAGGCGTAAGAAATACGGTTGGGTTTACCTGGCATCCGGAAACCAAAGATCTCTGGTTCACGGACAATGGTCGGGATATGATGGGAGATGACGTTCCCCCTTGCGAGCTCAATCGGGCTTCGGAAATAGGTCAACATTTTGGATATCCCCACTGCCATGGAGGTATTATTGCCGACCCTGAATTTGGAGAGGGGCACCCTTGCGCTGATTTTGTAGCACCGGTACAGCCCTTGGGAGCTCATGTGGCTCCATTGGGGGTTAAGTTTAATACAGGGGACATGTTTCCCAGTCAATATAAAGGGCAGGTTTTTATGGCAGAACATGGGTCGTGGAACCGCTCTTCCAAAGTGGGGTACCGCATAACCATGGTCACCCTTAATGGAAATGAAGCAGTAAGCTATGAACCTTTTATTGATGGCTGGTTGAATCAGGATACCCAAGAACAATTTGGAAGACCCGTGGATTTACTGTTTTTGGAAGATGGTTCCCTGCTTATATCGGACGACTATGGAGATGCCATTTATCGCGTATCTTATGTAGGGGTTTAGTATGATCAAAAATGGTACAAGTTTAGGTTCGATATTTTTCTCCAATTAATGGAATAGGCTTAGTTGGGTAGCTTCAAATCCTTCATTTTACCGTAGAACTTTTGTGTTTTACCCTCCAAGACTTCTAGAAAAATATGGCTGAGCTTTGATCTTCGCTTAACGGGAATGGTTTCTACAATAAAGGACTGATTGTCCCCACTGAACTTATATTTTGCCACTCCCCAAGATCCAGTTTTTTCAATTTCTCCGTTGAAAAGAACTATATCCGGCTTTTCCAGAGGCGTCTTGGGCTGCATCCAACTTGCATACCGCAACTTTCCTTCCTGGGTCCGGTCAATTCTAATGGTGTATTTGTCATTTGAGGAATGGATTACATTTTTCCCTGTCTCGGCATACATTTTGATCAACTCGGTTTTGGAATGGTTTGTATGGATCGCTTCAAGCAGTTGTTGTTCGGTTTCTACAAGCTTGCGTTGCGTGTCCACTAGTTTTTGCTGTGTCTCTTGGTCTGAGCAAGAGATGAATGTAAAAAGCGCTAGAAGCAATGGAATGGGAACTACTTTCATAACTAGTAAATAATTTTAATGTTGATAAAGTATCATCAAACTACGCGGTATTAGGCATGAAAGCTGTACCCAATTGACGGATGGGCCATTTGGATTGACGAATGAGGAATAAAGAGGTTGGGGTAGCAGGTGTTATTAAAAAGTTAAAAGTGGTATATGCAACATATAATGGTTTATATTTGCCCCATGAAGTATGATTATAGCGAATGTATTGGATCAAGGTTAAGAAAGATATCAAGAATGGTGGACAGCCATTTTAGGCAACGCCTCACGGACTTTGATATTACCGAAAACCAGATGACAATATTGTTCGCTATGAGTAAAATGAAGAAAGTGGAGCAGGGCAGGATTGGAAAATATCTGTATTTGGAAAAATCCACAGTCAGTAGAAATATAAAGCTATTGGAAAAAAGGGGTTTCGTGTCACGAAGCTCGGATTATAGACCCACCGTGGAGCTCACAGATGAAGGATATAAAATGGTAGACAAACTTACGCCTGTTTGGCTCGGTATTATGGACGAGTTGGTAGGGGTATTGGGAAGTTCTGGATTGGATGGGCTTAGGAATTTGGAAACCAAAATGAGAATATAAAATTTTTAACTATAAAGTTGTATATACTACATTAAAATCATCAAAATGAAAACAAAAAGGGCACAAGCATTTTTTAATTGGGTTACATCACACTACAAACCCATTCTGATTCTAAGCTTTGCGGCGTTCGTTGTTTCTGTGGTCTCTTTACCCAAGTTGACCAAGGACACCCGTTACGAAGCTTTTTTACCACCCCAAGATTCTGTTTTGATTCAGCGTAACGCTATCAAGGAAACTTTTGGTTTAAAAGACCCCATGGTCATTGCAGTTAAAAATGACCATGGGATATTCAATCCGACATCCCTTGGAATTGTGGATGATCTTAGCGAAAAGCTAAAGAAAATCCCTGGCATTGATCCTGACCAGGTACGGAGTCTATCCACAGAGAACAATGTGGTGGGAACGGACTTTGGAATCTTGGTGGAGCCGTTCTTTGAATCCGGGGAACTTAACGACTCCAATGCCAAAGCTGTTTCCAAGGCCATAGACAATTTTGAATTGTACAAGGGCAGTCTGGTTTCCAAGGATAAAACCACCACTTTGATCATCGCTGAGATGCTGGACAGTTATGATCTAAAACAGCATGAAGTGTACAATTCCCTCCAGGCGCTACTGGCAGACTACCAGCACGACAACCACGACTTCTATTTGGCAGGGGAAGGTGCCGTAAGCGGTTACCTTATCAAATACATTGATGAAGACGCTATGCGAACCAATCCCTTTGCAGGTTTGGTCATTGCCTTCATTCTCATTTTTGCCTACAGAACGGTTAGGGGAGTGGTCATTCCAAATCTAATGGTCCTGGCCTCGGTTGGAATTGCATTGGGGTTGATGGCCTTTTTTGGAGTGGACTTCTACGTCATCACCAACGGACTGCCCGTGGTCCTTATAGCCATTGCCGTAGCGGATGGTATCCACATTATGGGAGAGTACTATGAATTGGCAGCCAAACATCCAGGGTTGAGTCAAAAGGAATTGGTGGTCAACACCATGTTGAGCATGTGGCGTCCCATTACCATTACCTCCATCACCACCATTGCTGGGTTTATGTCCATTGTATTTTCCTCCTATATGCCTCCAATGGCATTCTTTGGTGTATTTGGTGGAATTGGGGTCGCAACGGCTCTTGTATACGCATTGTTCATGATACCATCAGCCTTGATGCTATTAAAACCACAAAAAAGCAAGGCGTTTAAATCTGCCAACACCATTGATGGCTTTGGCAAATTGATGACGGGATTGGGAAATTTTGTGTATAAGAGGCCCCGAGCCATACTTATATCAGCAATATTGATTGTTGCCTTGGGAATTTTTGGTGCGCTTAAGCTCAAAGTGAATGAAGATAGAATTGCCAATTTCCAAAGTACCGAACCCATTGTTCAGGCGGACGCAGTAATCAATTCCAAAACTGAAGGCACCAGTTATTTGGACGTCTTGATTGAGACCCCGGAAACGGAGGACATTTTTAAGCCCCACAATCTCAAAAAAATTGAGGCTTTGCAGCGTCATGTGGAAACGCTACCCAAAGTACAGGGTAGTACTTCAATTGTTGATTTTGTTAAAAAGATGCATCAATCTGTAAATGAGGATAATGCGTATTATTACACTATCCCTGATGACGAAGCTTTGATTAGTCAGTTTTTCCTTTTGTATTCCGCTAGCGGGGACCCAACAGACTTTGATAATTATGTGGATTATGATTACCGTTTGGCCAATGTTAGATTCAGGATAAACTCAGGGGAGTACCTAGATGAAAAGATCATCGTGGAGAAAACACAAGATTATCTAGATTCGAATTTCAATACACCCACCATCAAGGCAACCCAAAGTGGAAAAGTGGCCCTTGATGTGCACTGGATAGGCAAACTGGGACAAAATCACTTTACAGGAGCTATAGTTGCGCTGCTGGTTGTTCTAATTGTCGCTGCATTGAGCTTTCGGTCCATGGCGGGCGGTGTACTTACCATTGTGCCTGTATTGATTTCGGTATTGTTCATCTACACCGTCATGGGCGTGCTCGATATATGGTTGGCCGTAGGTACTTCCATGTTTGCTGCCATCGCCATAGGGGTAGGGGTCGATTTTGCAGTGCATACCGTGGACCGATTTAAATATCTCCTAGCGGAAAAAGGACTTTCCCTACAACAGGCATTTCAGGAATTCTTTAAATCAGCCGGAAGGGCCCTGTTGTTCAACTTTTTGGCATTGACCCTCGGTTTTGGCGTGCTCATGACCAGTGCCGTACCACCTTTAAACCGATTTGGATTCCTCGTGGCCGTGGCCGTTATGGTCAGCTTCATTGGTAGTATGACCATCTTACCCGCCATCATTCTATTGGCAAAACCAAAATTTTTCATCACACATAAAAATTAAACATTATGAAATTCAACACGATAACAATGATGGCCTTTTTGTTGGCTATCGGATTTGTTCAAGGACAAAGTTTACCGGATGGACAATCCATTGCGGAGAAAACCTATGCACGGAATGAAGGGAATTCCGTAAAGCGAAAACTCATCATGGAACTTACGGACAAACGGGGCAAGACTCGGGTAAGGGAAACCACGGCACTCCGAAAATATTTTGGGGAAGAACGTCGCTTAATCATCTTCTATGAAACGCCCACAAGTGTAAAAGGGACGGCTTTTTTGACCTATGATTACCCCGATGCCGAAGTGGACGATGATCAATGGCTGTACCTTCCCGCGCTTCGAAAAACAAGAAGAATCTCAGCTTCCAATCGGGGGGATTACTTCTTGGGAACAGATTTGACCTACGAGGACATTAAGCTTGAAACCAAAATAAGCAGGGACGACTATAATTATAAGACTCTGGGTATAGATCAAGTAGATGGGCAAGAGTGCTATGTACTTGAAGCTACCCCAAAGGATGAGGCCACCACCAAGGAATTGGGCTACAGCAAGGGCAAATTCTGGGTGGATGCCAATATATGGATGATGCGTAAGTCCGAGAGTTGGGACATTGCTGGCAATCCATTAAAGACGGTACACGTAACTGATATCAGAAAAGTACAGGGAATTTGGACTTTGCACCGAATTGATGTGCAGAATCACAAGACCAAACACAAAACCGTATTCCGCTTTGAGGATATTGACTACAGCACTGACTTAAGTGATGATTATTTTACGGAAGAGGCATTGGTTGACGGGCTGTAGTTATGAAAATTTCAAAAATACTTCCGAAGTTGTTCCTGCTGCTGGGTCTTTTAGGCTTGGCGCAGGAGCAGCCCAGGAAAACGTTTTGGGACAAGTTGAACCCCAGCTTGGTGGTTGCAACGGAAACCTCTTACGAATTTGATTCCGGTAAATTGCAGAAGTCGGAATGGATCATTAAACCAGAGGTAACGTATAAATTCAACAGACGCTCTAAGCTGGTTTTCCGCGGGCAGATGTATAGCGAGTTCATGGATAATCTAGAAGCGGGCATCCCCGATCAGCATACCGTTGGGAATTTTAACCAACGGTTATTTTTGGACAAGCATACCAATTTTGAGCTTCGGGAACTGTATTACCATACACGGCTTGAAGGTTTGGGTTTAACCTTGGGCAAACAGCAGATAGTCTGGGGCGAGACGGATGGCATCAAATTGCTGGATGTGGTGAACCCACAGAATTTCAGGGAGTTTATTCTTGATGATTTCGAGGATAGTCGTATTCCACTTTGGTCGGTAAAGGCCGAGTTCGATATCAAGGATATTGGCGTGCAAGTGGTTTGGATACCTGATAACACTTATCATATTACCCAAGATTTGGATGCACCATTCTTTACCAAGAGTCTGTTTCCAAGCCCTCCCGTAGGCGTTGCTTCGCAATTGAACACTCCTAACAAACCTAGACGGTTTTTCATGGATTCCGATTTTGGAGTGAAGCTTACGGCATTTACCAAAGGCTGGGACTTATCCCTGAATTACTTGTATTACTACGATGACCTTCCCGCCTTCCATTCCAACTTTGAGATGGTTGATGGCACTCCTACCGTTTCCATTGATCCAGAATACGAACGGCAACAATTATTGGGCGGAACCTTTAATAAGGTATTTGGCTCCTCAACCTTTAGGGGAGAGTTGGCCTATGTATTTGGGCAAAACTTTGTTTCGGATAATCCTAATGCTGTCAGGGGGGTAGAGGAGTCCGATTTCTTTAGAACGGCTTTAGGGGTGGACTTTATTAAAGGGGAGTACGTAGTAAGCGGACAACTATTCAATGAATGGGTAATGGAATTCATTAGTCCCTTTAATCGGGAACGTTGGGAAACCAACCTGACCTTGTTGGGAAGTAGGGAATTTTTGAACGACAGCCTTAAGGCCGAGATACTTTGGGTGCATAGCACCAACCACGGTGATGGATATGTGACTCCAAGACTAAGCTATTGGCTCAACACCAATACCCAACTATTGCTAAATGCCCATGCCTTTTATGGGAAGGAATCCCAACTCTTTGGGCAGTTTAAGGACCGTAGTAGGATTTCTTTTGGGGTGAAGTGGGGGATATAACGGCTTTTAGATGTTCAAGTTTGATGTAACCCACCATCAAAACAACCGTAACCAGTTCATTTTGTTGAAATTCCACAAAAAATCTAAGGTTTTTATGCAATCTATTGTAAGATAAAATCAGTATATTTAATCTAAGGGTTTACCCTTGATTGAACTTCCCCCAGAGGTGCTTTGCAGAAGCACTTCAAATCAAACTTAACCTGTCCCTAAGAAAGGTGGTGCATTTCTGTATTTATCGTAATGTTCACTTTTTGGATTTAGGAAAAGTTTTGAAGTAGTTGATTTCCGATTTGGATGGAATTTAAACCCCATGGCTAGAAACTATTCGATAACCGATATCAAAAAACTGTTTTCCCTTAGCGGAAATGAATGTGCTGCTCCTGACTGTACGGAGAGTATGATCGCGGAGGATGGAGATACGGTATTGGGGGAAATTTGCCATATATCAGCTGCGAGTAAACAGGGACCTCGATTTGATCCCGAAATGACGGATAAACAAAGGAGCTCTTATGACAATTTGATTTTATTATGTCCCAATCATCATAAGATAATTGATAATCCTGGCAATCTTGCTACATATACAAGAGAGCTCTTGACGAACTGGAAGCAGAATCACGTTCAGGGTAAAAGGAAATTTCCGGTAAGTGATGGATTGGCTGAAAATGCAAGGAGCAAAATTGAAATTTCCACTAAGGTCCATGTCGAAAATGTAATCCATGTCCATAACCATCCGGAACCATCCAAGTTTGCGGGACCTGCCGGTAAAAGATTCCTGATCAAGAATCTGGAGTACTACAAAAAAAAGAGAAAGTTTGATTTGGTCATGTTTGGAAGTGCCATTCTTGTGGCTTTGGTCATTTTTATCATTCTCGTGGCAACCTATGAAACCAAGGAGCAGTTAAATCCCTATCAATTATTGAGAATAGTTCCGGCAATTCCAATTAAGTCGTTTTACTCCCATTTTATGGTGGCCAAAGATCGTTGGGAAATGAGTTATATGATCGAGCAAAAGTATCAACAATTTATATCCGAATCCCCAAAGGGCAAATTGACCCTGGACCAGCACCGTATCCTTTCAGAGGATTTCGATAAAATAAAGTCCAAATAAAGGTAACACATGGAGGAAATAGATGAAAAATTAAGAAAGATTGAGGCTAAGAACCGAACCCTTAGAATTTGGAACGTATTGACCGTCCTGGCACTTTTGGGGGTAGTCCTATTTGTGTTTACCAAGAACAATGAAGTAATCACCGAAAATGAAGAGATTACGGTTGAAAATGAAAAAAAGAACATTGAACACGAGTCAGAGCTAAGAAGCGTGCAGTCAGAGCTCAATAATCAGAAGGACTATACCCATCAAGAGTTGGAGACCATCAAGGAGGAGCTTAATCAAATTTTGAGCACTACCCAAAACACCAGAACCAAAAATGCATTGACGCATCTCAGTCGGCAGGTGGATACTTTGTCCATGTTAACCTTGGTTTCGGACAGTATAGATGTTTACTACTTTAAACGAAGGGCGGATGGTGGCATTGTTGAAAGAACCGTGAACGGTCTCAATTTTGCCCAATATAACCTAGTACGGAAGACCCCTGGGCAAAACAGGGAAAAGCGAAACAACACAGTATATTACGGTAAGCTGGTTCGGAGGTCGGTTGTGGATACCCTAGTGCAAAACCTTAGAAAAAATGGGCTGGAGATTTATGAGGTCAAACCTTTTTTCATGGGATACAAATATAAGGACAACTCCATTGAAATTGGGTATGAAAGAGTAGATGAAAACACTAAGAGAAATAGTAAATATAACATCAAACTATATTCGTATCGGCCAGATGTGATTGTCAAGAACAAAATAGCAACTTCCCTGGTCGATGAGGGATTTCATGTCAATGTTTTGCCTGATAAGAATAAAAAATTGTCCTTCTTTTCCGATGTACCTACAATCCTTTATTACAAGCCCGGCAATCGAGAAAAAGCAACCAAAATAGCTCAAAGTTTGCAGGAGAAGACCAGAATTAAATTCCAGGTCAGGGAAGATAAAGGTTTGGGAGTTTCAGAAAAGGAAAAAAATGGATTGTTCAGTATCCATTATATAGGAAACTCAAGTGTTCAGAACCCTAATTTATCCAGAGAAAAGAATCCAATACTCAGATTGGATAGTAGTTTCTAATCCTAAATCCCAGTACCAGCTCAACTCCATTAATCCAAATAATTAATCTTTGTTGAAGCATAAATTGTAATTCAAGTTCAATTTTCCGCTTTCCACCTTCCACTTTCCATTTTCACCTAGCATCCGATTCCAACAGTAATTTGTATACATCATTCTGTAAAATGTATACGCGGCTGGAAAACAGTGCCTTTACTTTTGCCCTGTAATTAAAAAGAAAACCATTTCATTAAAACATATATCATGAAAAAAGTAATCATCGTCACAGGGGCATCATCTGGCATAGGTAAGGCCACGGCCCTACAATTAATTCAGGAAGGGCATACCGTTTATGGTTTGGCCCGCAGAGTGGAAAACATGCAGGATTTGATCAAGGCTGGCGGAAATGCCATGTCCATGGACGTCACCCAGCATGATCAGGTAAAGGCGGTAATTGCCAACATTCTAAAAAAGGAAAACAGGGTAGACGTACTGGTCAACAATGCCGGATTTGCCATTTGGGGCGCCGTGGAAGATGTTTCATACGAAGATGCCAAACGTCAGTTTGAAGTCAACATTTTTGGTTTGGCGGAAGTAACAAAAGCTGTGCTTCCGAGCATGCGAAATCAAAAAAGTGGAACCATTATTAATATAAGCTCCATTGGTGGGAAAATATACAGTCCTCTTGGTGCTTGGTACCATGCCACAAAACACGCCTTGGAAGGCTGGAGCGATTGTCTCCGTTTGGAAGTAGAGAAGTTTGGAATTGATGTTGTAATTGTGGAACCGGGCGCCATAAGAACGGAGTTTGGTGATGTGATGAACGATAACTTTTCCCGCTCAAAAAATGGCGCTTATTCGGAACTGGCCAATTTGATTACTGCAGCAGTGGAGGACACCTACAGTCCCGGTAAAAGTTCCCCTCCAGGGGTGATTGCGGAAGTTATATCCAAAGCAGTGAAGGTAAATAAACCAAAAACCAGATACGCAGCTGGAAAAATGGCCGCCCAGACCTTGTTCTTTAGAAAGTGGTTCAGTGATCGCTTCTTTGATAAAACCATTATAAGAATAATGGGCAATGCAGCCAAAAGCGCATAATACCTGTTTGTTTGATTAATATTTGGTTGAAGCTGTCGCCCGGGCACTGTTCGGGCGGCGGTTTAAAACCCTAGGAAATACGTAATTTAGAAAAGCCATGAGTGATATCATCCACATAGAAAGCATTGAAAAAATCCATCAAATCATGGGTTTTTCCAAACCCAAACACCCGCTTGTGTCTGTAGTTTACATGAAGGATTTTCCTAGCAATATGGACTTTGAAGGGTTTCGCTTTTCATCGGAGCTCTATATGGTATCCCTGAAAGACGGGGTTGAAGGATCCATTCAATATGGCCGGAATTCCTATGACTTTTCAGACGGCACCATGGTGTTTATGAAACCGCAACAAGTCATTCACGGTACCTCAGAAAATATTTGTGCTGACTCCAAAGGATGGATGCTGTTGTTCCACCCAGATCTGATTCGAAAGTCAGAACTTGGGAAAACCATAAGCCAATACTCCTTTTTTGATTACGAGGTCAACGAAGCTTTGCATCTTTCCGAGGAGGAACAGCTTATGGTGAGTGATTTAGTAGTGAAAATTGTTTTGGAATACCAGCAGAACATAGATAAGCACAGTCAAAAACTTATTGTTTCCAACATAGAGTTGTTGTTGAACTATTGCACTCGATACTATGATCGGCAGTTTTATGTTAGAACCAACTTAAACCAAGATCACGTAAGCCAATTTGAATCCCTGTTAAAAGAATACTTCAATTCCGGCAAAGCTTCAGAAATAGGAATTCCTTCCGTAAAATACTGCGGGGAGGAGCTTCATATGTCACCCAATTACTTAAGTGATCTGCTTAGAAAGGAAACGGGCAAAAGTGCCAAGGACCATATCCATGGGTTTGTGGTGAACAGGGCCAAAAACCGCTTGCTTGGTTCAACTGATTCCATAAGCGAGATCGCCTATGATCTGGGATTTGAATATCCGCAGCATTTCAGCAAACTTTTCAAGTCAAAAACGGGCATGAGTCCCGCACAATACCGAACACAGAATTAATACAATGAAAAAAGTAATAATTACCGGTGCCACAGGCATGGTGGGCAAAGGTGTACTATTGGAATGCCTTGAAGATGAGTGTATATCCGAAGTTCTGGTCATCAATCGTAACCCACTTGGGTTGGCGCACCCAAAGCTTAAGGAAATTTTGTTGAAGGATTTCATGGGATTGGAATCGGTCAAAGATCAATTGGTGGGATACGACGCTTGCTTTTATTGCATGGGCGTCTCTGTCTTGGGGTTGAATGAGGAGACGTACAGCCATATCACATTTGCCATGACCAAAAAGTTTGCAGATGTCCTTTTTGATTTGAATCCAGATATGGTCTTCAATTATGTTTCAGGTACTGGAACGGATAGCAGTGAAAAAGGCCGCTCCATGTGGGCCAGGGTAAAAGGGAAAACCGAAAATTACATCTTGAGCAAAGGGTTTGCGGACGCCTATGCTTTCAGGCCAGGAGGCATTATTCCTGAAAAAGGGATTAAATCACGTACGGGATGGTACAATGCCTTTTATGTAATTACCAGACCTTTTTTTCCTTTAATGAAAAAGTCCAAAAACATTACGACCACAACAAAAATTGGGCAGGCGATGATTTATACGCTGTTCGATTCCCAAAAAATGAAACATTTGGAAAATAGAGCTATCAACGCTCTCGTCCAGAACCCTTAATTATAATGAGTTGAAAAAACTAATAAAGATTTTAAAACGAATGTTGTTATCCATTGGAATACTAATTGCTCTTTTGGTAGTTGCCTATTTGGCTTTCGTCAACTTTTATCCCTCCTTTGGGGGAGACGTATCCGAAGAGCGTCAAAAACGATATGCATATTCACCACAGTTTAAGGACGGATCGTTTAAGAATGCAAAGGATGTACCCAAAGAAGCTAGTTTTGGTGAGATGCTGTCCATTGCACGTAAGTTCTTTTTTCAGAAAGTGGAAAACGGAAGACCAGAAATAGAACCTCCATTGCACAAAGTGGATTCCCTTGAAATAGTTTCCCAAACAAAAGGTACGCAGTTGATTTGGTTTGGGCACTCGGCCTTCCTGCTGCAGATGAGTGGTAAAAATATCCTAATAGACCCTATGTTGGGTGATGTACCAGCACCTCATCCTTTATTGGGTGCCAATCGATTTAACAAAGAACTTCCTATTGCCATAGAAAAACTTCCCAAAATTAATGCGGTTTTGATTTCCCATGATCATTATGATCACTTGGATTACGAATCCATTAAAAAACTGAAGGATAAAGTTGACCGCTTTTACGTTCCCTTGGGCGTTGGAGTACATTTGGAGGCATGGGGTGTTGCCAAGGACAAGATTGAGGAGTTGGATTGGTGGAAGGAAACTTCCCTGGATGGACTGGATTTTGTTTGTACCCCAGCCCAGCATTTTTCGGGTCGAAAGATGAACAATGGCCAAAGTACCTTATGGGCTTCATGGGTAATTAAGTCAGAGACAGAACGGATTTTCTTTAGCGGGGACAGTGGCTATTCCACCCATTTTAAGGAAATAGGGGAGGCCTACGGCCCCTTCAATTTTGCTATGTTGGAATGTGGGCAATACAACAAAATGTGGCCAGATATTCACATGTTTCCGGAAGAGACCGCGCAGGCGGGATTAGACTTAGGAGCAGAAACCATAATGCCCATTCATTGGGGTGGATTTAAGTTGGCTTTGCATTCGTGGACTGATCCCATTGAGCGTGTCACCAAAAAGGCCAAAAGTTTGGGTATTCCGTTGATTGCTCCGGAAATCGGTTCCGTGATTGAGCTGAATTTGATTAAAAACCAAGAAGTTAAGCGGTGGTGGTAGAGCAGAATTGTGTGGATTGAATTAAAATCCAAAAGTCGCAATCCAAAGTAGCTTTACTTCACGTATATAGGGCATCGCGCTTTATGGGATATAGATCGCGAGAACACTAAACAACAAAATACCTATTCGCGTGAGACCAACCAGACAACCAAAATTCTTGGCGGTTTTACTTTTGGGGCTACTGTTTTCTTGGTCAATCCATGCTCAAGAAAAACTGAGGTATACAGGCCCTTTTCAAGTAGCCAGCTTTGTGGGTGAGGTAGATTACACCTATCAGATTATTGACGGAGACACCTTACTCCAAGGTCCTTTTAGTATGAAGCGTTCCAATTTGGACGCCCTTTTGGAGCAAAAAGATAAAACCTTCTCCTTTACCGGTGCTTTTGAAAACGGATTTCCCAACGGCCCATGGAACTTCCAGTTTGGAGAATTTGAATCAGACCAAAAAACCGAAGTTGTCGGATTTCAATATCGGGTCAATGTGGATGGGATCCAGCATCAGGCCCAAGGAGATATTCAAATGGGAAGACCAGATGGGCTCTGGATTATTTCCGAACAGCAAATTGAAGATTCAGAAGTTCAGGAAACCCTGTTCCGAAGCCAGATAACCTACAATAACGGTGTGCCTCAACAGAGTTTTAGAATTGAGGGCAAGCAAAGTACCCTGGTCGGTCGCTTTTTAAGAGATGGGCTGGCACATGATAGCTGGACCTTGTTTGGGGATGAAAGCACGGAGACTTGGTCTTTTGACGAGGGTGTACTTACCCAAATACGATTGGATAACAACACGATTGCTGTTTTCCAGGGTCCGTTCAAGGCCGCTAGAACCATTAATCTGGATAAGCGGTTCTCCAAAATTTTAAAGCTTCATTTGGAAAGGGAGCAAGTTGACGGATTAAGGGATGGAATCAACAAGCTTCTGGCGGAGAATGCTGCGCACTATAAAAAATTGGATGATATCCTATCACAATTGGGCAAGTCCCAATTTTTGCCCCTATTTAAGGTAAAGGTTCCTTACCATCCCTTGGATTCCTTGGAAAGAAATGGACTTGAGGCTATCCAAAAAGAGTATGGACATGCTTCCAAAGTGGCTAAGGGGTTATTGGAAAACACCCAGCTGAATTTGCTAAGGCGTTCAGATAGTGAAGCCCAGTTCTTGTATTCGGCAGTCGAAAAAATCAAGGCATCTTTCTTGGACCCATTGGATAAGGTTGTACACTTTACTGAGTTGGGAATCTTGGATTATTTAGATCGGGATTTAATTGCACAGCGTTTGTTTCCAAATGGTAAACCATCAACTACATTAAACATAGGCGAACCAGAAAGAACTTTTGAAGGGCCTAATGCCAATGACTTCAATTTTGAGGGCGAGGTGATGGAAACTTTAGCTCAAATGTCATCTTATGCCAAAGTCAGTTTGGACCAAATTGCCACCACTCTGTACGAAAAAGTAAAGAACGAGCAGCAGCAACAGGAATTTGTGGCCTTGGAAGAGCAGATGATAGCCCAAATCAATAGCCTAAACCAAATGGTGGATTCGTTGGATACTTCTGGAACCTATGGAACCGCCATACTGCATATAAAGTCAATTGCGGAGAACAAGTTAAATGCCTATTCAAGTTCAGCGGCTACCGAAGGAAAATTGGAAGAAGCCAAGCACTTGGTTCCTTGTCTGGAAACTCTCAAGAATTTATCCCAAAATCTAGCAGCTCTTCCGGAAAGGGAATTGGAAATTCAGGAAGCCTATAAAGATGCGGTTTGGAATCCTTTTATGGCCAATTTGATGGAGGAGGAAGTAAAGAAAAGAATCACTTCGGCCTATAGAAATGTCTTGATTCCTTTTTTGGTGAATGAAGCTAGCGGCGAACTGGATTGCGTTAAGGCCAACAATCTGAATCAGCTGTTGACAGCACTTCATAAACGGATGTTGGAACTAAGGGAAGAAGACACCCATAAATTGGAGCGTAAGCTTCGTAAAGAAAAGAACCCGAATACCATTTTGGAATTGTTCAACCTTCAACCTCTGGAAAACTAGCATGAAGTACTTTAGCAAACACTCCGGATGGGTTGCGGCCTTTATGTTGATAGCTTTCAACCTACACGCCCAGGATGAGCAGGTTTTACCTTCCGAATCCAAGTATAAAGACCCTTCAACCAAGGTTTGGTTCAACACTTATGGCAATATCCGAATCTCAAAACGTTTGTTTTGGGATGCCCAGACACATTTTCGTTTTGAGGAAACCGAGGACACTCCCTTTATAGGTCAGATAGGACAGATTTATAACCGACACGCCATTGGATATATCTACTCCAAAAAGGTGAATTTTAGCTTGGGAGGTGTGCTTAGGGTCAACTTTAATACGGATGAGGATTCCGATGATCGCCCTGTGGTTCCTGAATTCAGGATTTGGCACCAGTACCAATTTGCCATGCCGCTCTACAATTCCATGATTTATCATAGGTTAAGAATAGAGCACCGTTGGACACAAGACTTTGCCGAAAACAGCGAATACATATTTAGAAACCGTTGGCGTTATATGTTTAGGGCCAAAATCCCCTTGAACAACTATAAGTTGGAACCCAAAACCCTATACGTTTCCCCAGAGGCAGAGCTTATTATGCAAAGTGGCAAGGCGGTAGTGGCCAGTCCTTTGGAGGACCTGCGTCTAACTACCACTTTGGGCTACATTTTGACCCCCCGTTTGACCATTGCAGGCGGACTGATGTACTCTCAAGGACAGACCCTTGACAATGGGGGAATCTACAAGCAAAGTTGGACCATGCGATTCCATGTTTACTTCTCACCGGATATCAGAAAAGTAAAAAATAAGCTTCCGGAGATCCATTTTGACGATTAGCAACGTATATGTTAGGAAGTCATTCAAATCCATCATGAAAAAAAGACTAAATCAACTCACCTACATCCTTTTTGGCCTTACCTTTTTGTTGGGCGGTTTTTATTTTCTGAAAACCAAGAATCTGCAAGAGCAATTGAACCTTAAAAACCAGGAGATTGCCGAAATGGCAAATGCTACGGAAATTGATGAGCCCAATTTATCCGAAATTGATGCCATGATCATAGATGGGGATGACTACTCCCAAGCCTTAAAGGCCTATCAAGAAAAGTACGAGGAACATCTATTGGCCGAAGAGTCAGAATTGAAATTGCGAATCGCTTTGACGCAGAAAATGATGGCTCTTAAAATGCAGCCCAAGCAGAATGACGAAGTATTGGATTTGCAGCGTCAATTGGATTCGTTGACTACAATTCTTGAATCGGCACCAAAGGAGATTCACCAATATGACTCTCTTAATTTTGCTTTGGAAAAGTCCAAGGTTCAAATAGCGCGTATGCAAAAAAAATTGCGCAGAAAGGCATCTGGGGAGTATCTTACGTTTACCAATAGTAAGGGAAGTTTAATGCACTACGTTGGTCAAGTCAAAGATGGTAAAGCCAATGGCTATGGTGTAGCTATACTAAACACGGGTAGCCGTTACGTAGGCGAATGGAAGGATAATCAGCGCCATGGCGAAGGAGCATTTTACTGGCCAGATGGACAGCATTACACAGGATCCTACGTGAATGACAAGCGCTCAGGTAAAGGAACATACCACTGGCCCAATGGAGAAAAGTTTGTCGGTCTATGGAAAGACGATGAACGCATGGGCGAAGGAGCCTTCTACGGTGAAAAAGGTGATATTGTGGCCAGCGGCGTTTGGGAAAATGACGAGTTGGTCGTAACCAACAAGCCTTAAGACCTTCCTCTAAACATCCATCCTGCAGTTTTCCTTTAAAAGGAAATAATAATCCCAATAGTTTAAAAAGTTAATTGTAGGCTAGTGATTTTTCATTTTAGCCATACTGGACTGGTTTTGGATTGATGAGGTTGACCAATGATATCTCTATAAAGTTCTGGCCTACGTGCATTTTTATACCTCCAACCGCCAGAAAGTGGGATTTTATCTTGGGTGATTCGGGCCACTGTGATATCATCTTCAAACGATTTAATTTCTGATAATACCTCTCCGTACGGATCCAAAATCATGGAGTTGCCATTCTTTAAATGTTCACCATCGTATCCAATGGGATTTGAAAACGCATAATACACTCCATTGTCATACGCCCTGGCCGGAAGCCATCGCATTAACCAACCGCGACCCTTGGGTCCGTCAAATTCTGCCCGTAAGGTTTCGGGGGCTTTAAGCCTATTTTGCCACAATCGGTCGTCCACATAGCCACGCCCGGGCATATTGGAGGGTGTACAGCAGGTAACATGTGGTGCAAAAATTAGTTCGGCGCCCAAAAGGCTGGTGGCCCTCACATTTTCAATGACGTTGTTGTCATAACATATCAGAATTCCGAATTTCCATCCCATTAGATCAAAAACACAGTATTCCTCGCCTGCGGCCAAACGTTTATTTATAAAAGGATGTAGTTTTCTATACCTCCCAACAATACCGTTTTTGGTAACGCAGATATAGGTGTTGAAAATCTTGTCCGCTGTCTTTTCAACCAAACCAGCTAGAATGGCAATGTCAAATTCAGTGACAATCTTGATCAGTTCCAAAGTTGAAGGCCCGTTGGGAACTTCTTCCGCCAGATCGAACATTTCTTCTAGGGAAAGATCTTTGGTAAACGTATAGGCGGTAATGCACATCTCATGGAAGCTAATGATATCCGCTCCTTTGGACTTTGCCTTTTCGGTAAGCTTTCGAATCCGAGATAAATTATACGCTTTATCCCCATCTTTAGGCTGAAATTGTGCAACGGCAAGGTTTAGGTCTTTCATTGTATTGAATTATTTAAACCGTAAAATTAGATTGCTGACCCAACCCAAAATTGTACGGACCCGACAAAAAATACTACGACAGGGAAACAAGGTTCGTTGCCAAACGATTCGTTTTGGCCATGTAATCCTTGGGAGTTAGGGAGGTAAAATCCTTGAAATCCCGAATGGAATGGGATTGGTCATAATAGCCAGCTGTTAGCCCTATGGAAGTAAGTGTGGCGCAATCGGATTCTAGGTTCAGGAACCCCAAAAAGTTATGAAACCGAACAATCCGAAGGTACTCTCTGGGAGGTATCCCCATATACTTTTTAAAAGCCCGCTGCAAACTTCTTTCGGTATATACGGAGCCTTTGGACAGTTGCCCAACTTTGGATTGACCCCGTGCGTTTAGAATAGATTTTACGACTGCTGAAAATCGATAATCCATGGGGTGGATGCCTTTTTGGATGTAGTCCAGAAAATAAGCATCCAATAGGTCTACCTGCTGTTTGGACTTGTAACAGGATTCCAATTGCTCTTGAAGTGTGGCAATTGATGCATCCAAAATGAAGGTTCCGTTTATGATTTCCTGGCCCAATTCATAAGAGGGGATTCCGGTCAGCTGATAAAGTCCAGTGGGCTGGAATACCACTATGATTACCGAAAAATCCCCAAGCACGGCAAAGTTCTTGTTCGTTTTTATGCCTCCAACGATAAAAGGGCCTTCTTGATTTTCAAGTGCACCTTGAGAAAGCATGGTTTCCCTCAGTCTAAAGACCAAATGGGCATTGCCATCAGTAAAAAAGCGAAGCTGTTGCAAACCTTCGGCACCCTGGACTCCATCAATAAATAGGTAATGTTTGATTACTCCTGCTAGATGTTTGGATGGTGCTACTTGCATGGTATCGCAAAGTTAAAATAAACATTCAAGTGGAATAAATTGTTTTGTGATTGATATTCAGTGGTTTGGGTTTTATTCTACAGCATTTTTTCGTAACTTATAGAGGGACTTTCCGGCAGGGTCCATAAATCAAAAGCAACGAAAAATGAACTTGCCATTATTCTTCAGTATTGTATTAGGTGTTTTTCTCTTGGCAGGCATACGGATTGTTTTTGAGTACAAGCGCGCCCTAAAATTTCGATTTGGGAAATATGTAAAAACCCTGCAACCTGGTTTCCGTTGGATTATTCCCTTGGTTGAAACCATTCAGGTGGTAGATATACGTGTAATAACCATCAACATAGCATCCCAAGAGGTGATGACGGAAGATAACGTGCCCTCGAGCATTGATGGGGTGGTATTTTTTAAGATCAACAATCCGGAAAAAGCGGTGTTGGAGGTAGAGGAGTACGATTTTGCGATTACCCAACTTTCCCAGGCAGCGTTAAGGGATGTTTGCGGAAAGGTAGAATTGGACACCATTTTGTCCAAAAGAGAGGAAATGGGAAAAAACATCAAGAATATTGTGGAAACGGAAACCCATCATTGGGGCATTGAAATCATAGATGTTAAAATTAAAGATATCCAGCTTCCTGAAAATATGAAACGAATGATGGCCAACCAAGCAGAGGCGGAACGTTCGCGTAGGGCGCGGATTATTTTGGCCGAAGCTGAGGAGCAGGCAGCTGCCAAACTATTGGAGGCAGGATTACAAATAGATCAGTCGCCTTCGGCCATCAAATTGAGATTGTATCAAACCCTTTCCAATATTGCCGCGGAGAAAAATTCCACCATTCTTTTCCCTTTTCCAGAAGAGGTGCTGCCCAGAAAGACGGGTCATTCAGAGTAAGTCAAGCTGGATATTGCCATCAATGTCCTGAAGCTGGCTATAAAACACTTCTCCAAGACCCAAGAATCGATACCTAACCCCAACAACCCGTCCAATGCTTTGGTTATAGCTGCCTGTGAAAAGGGACCTGTCTTCCGCAAAAATCTCGACCTGCTTATCCTTGACCTGAATTCTTATATCATGAGCTTGGGATAAATCAAGACCCAATCCGGAAAGGTCATGTTCTTTTCCGCTTAGATATACATCATTCATCATCACACCCAATTCAGAACTGCAGCCAGGTATGGAAAAAGAAAACACCATCGCACCCTTCGTCCCCAATACAATCACATAGCTTTTCTGACATACGGCCCATTTATCCCGATACACATTTTGGAGGGAAGAGCTAAGCACAAAATTATCTCCAGAAATCGAGTCAAAATCCTGGACCATATGGTAGGTGGTGTTTATGGGTTGTTCATTTTTGATTACTTCGTTATGGATGACTTTGGGAAACGAGAGTGTTCCGTCATTTACTTCCTCAGATGGTATATACTTGGGAATGGGTTGGTAATCCAAAGTACCCAACCACCCTTCGGATTTAATAAAGAGATCGTGTTGCTTAATGGGCTTACCATCCACCAAAAGTTTGGCCCTAAAATAGCCTGGAGAATAATATTGACCCGTGGCTTGGGTCTGTCCAGGTTTAAGACTTATGGTTTTGGTGGGATCCCAATACTGTTGAATGTGGATGCTGTCTGAATCGATATCACCTAAATCCAAATCAAAAACCACGGAGTTGGGAAGTCCTTTGGCTATGGGCTTACTTTTAAACACGATGGATTCAGGGTCAATAACCCCGTTTTCATCACTGGACCCCTTTAAAGAGAAAAATGAGATAAAGATGATCGTCATGATGGAGGCGCTCAACATGATCACTCCAAGATTGGCATTGACCACCTTTAGCAGTGGATATTTTGGTTTGAGTGGTGCCGTCCCTTTAAAATCCCTCCAATTTTCAAATCCTGCAAACTGGGCCAAAGTGTTTAATGTAGTTTTACTGGGAGCACTTTGGTAATCGATTCTTCCCCAAACCCGTTTTAAAGTAACCGGACTCAATAGGACCTTGGTTCGTTGTTGAATACGCTCACTGAGCTCAATAAACACATCGTTATGCCAATCTTGCGAAGGGCCCCAACCTAGGCTTTCCTCAATTTGCAGCAAACATTTCCGCACCAATTTTTCTTCCGGATACATGATTGGGATTTGTGGTGTAAAGATCACAAAAAATTCGCTGTCTGAACCAGAATGAATGAACTTGAACCAACTTGTTTTTGGATTTTGGCGTGCTTAAAGGAGCTTTGGAACATCAAAAAACATACAATCATGATCAAAACATTCCTTTTACCCGCTTTTTTACTTTTTAATTTCATTGTTATCCTCGGACAGGAGGTCGTTCCCTTGGATACGGTCCACTTGAAAATCAATTCCAGTTCCTTTATGTTCGAACAATTTAAAGGAGAGGAGACCATTTACTTCAAAGGCGGTACCGTTGGTCTTAAAGATGTTTCCTTTTTGAATGGTACCATTGAATATGACATCTATATCACCGAAGACCGAGGTTTCCCAGGGGTCTATTTCAGGATTAACGGGGATGATGCCGAGCAGTTTTATATCCGACCGCACCAATCCGGTAACCCAGATGCCAACCAGGCTACACCCGTTACCAACGGACTTGCCAATTGGCAGTTTTACTTTGGTCCCAAATATTCCTTTCCACATAAATACAACTTCAACACCTGGACCCATGTGAAAATTGTGGTCAATGACCTAAGGGCACAGGTATTTTTGGACCATTCAGAAACCCCTCATCTATCTTGGCAACTGTTTCACGAGCCAAAAGCAGGGGCAATCAGCTTTACAGGTGGACTGGTTCGAGGGTTTCATATAGCCAATATCAAAATAGACCACCAAACACCAGTCATTGAGAATTTCAATCCCGGAACTCGAGAACCCATTGAAAATGTAATCGAGGAATGGACCGTGTCTGGCAAATTCGAGGAAAAGGAGTTGGACAATCTGGATAATTTGGATGGCTTAATATCCCGACTCAAATGGAATAAAAAGATATATGTGGAAGAAGGTGTTGCTGCAAATATAGCCAGGGTCGTTAAGCTTGATGGCGATGTTCCGGGGAATACGGTTATTGCCAAGTTGACCATTACTTCGGACAAAGATCAAATCAAACTTTTCGATTTTGGCTACAGCGACAGGGTGGTGGCTTTTTTGAACAGCAAACCCATCTACAAGGGAAACAATCGCTTTCGAAGCCGGGATTATAGATATCTGGGCACCATTGGGCTTTTTGATGCTGTTTATCTCGATTTAAAGAAAGGAAAGAACACCCTCTTGTTGGCTGTCTCCGAGGATTTCGGTGGATGGCTTGTTACTGGGAGGTTTGCCGATTCCTCTGGTCTAAAAATAAAGTGACATAACATGGGTTCGACCTACGAACCGATTAATATGTAGCATATACTTGTGCAATTGTAAACTATGTCACTTCGAGCGCAGTCGAGAAGTCTTTATGAACCCATTTTTAAGTAGGTCTCGACTGCGCTCGACCTGACAAAAGAATAAATAGCAGAATATCAGTTGTATAAATTGAATTTAATATCGAATTCAAATTAAAATAGCAATCATACAAAACGAACAATCATGAAATTGAAATCTATAATTATCAACTGCCATCTATTCCTAATGTGTGTTATGGCTGTTCAGGCCCAAGATATGCTGGTGGCCACGAAGGTGAGCCAACGGGCAAGCATTACCCAACGTATTGGCACCACGGATGTAACTGTAGTCTACCATAGTCCTTATGCCAAAAAACGGAAGGTTTTTGGGGGCATTGTTCCCTACAATTTTGTTGTTGATGGGGTGGAATATCCATGGAGAGCGGGTTCCAATCAAAACACAACGGTGGAGTTTACCCACGATGTGAAAATCCAGGGTCAACCACTGGCCAAAGGAAAGTACGGACTGCATATTTTTGTTAAGGAAAACGAGTGGATTTTCATTTTTTCAAAGAATTCCGAAAACTGGGGGAGCTTCAATTATAAAAAAGAAGAGGATGCCCTTCGGGTGACGGCAACTCCTTCGACAAGTCCGTATCAGGAAAATCTGCGATACGAATTCAACGATTTGCAACCCCAGTCCGCCTATTTGGAATTAAAGTGGTCCAGGATAAGCTGTGGAATTGAAATCTCCGTGGATGTCAATGCCAATGTGCTGGTGGACCTAAAGGCCAAAGAGGAAAAAACCGTGGACGATTACGTAAAAATAGCCCAACTGACAGTGGCCGAAGATCCTGCTAATGTTACAGAAGCGTTGTCTTATGTAGATAAGTCCCTAGAAATAGGGGCCGAGTTCCGAAACACCATGCTCAAATCCCAATTGTTGGCTAAACAGGGCAAAATCAAAGGGAGTAAGGAATATGAGCAGCAAGCCCTTTCTCTGGGTAAAGGATTTCCTTATTTTTATTATTATCCACTGAGTTTTATGCTGTTGGAGGGCGATGCAAAAAAGACCTTTGAGCTCTTGTCGGAGATGCTTCAAAAGGAACCCGACAACTGGATTGCCAATTTGGCCATGGGGGAATATTACATCAAAGCCAATGACCAGGAAAAAGCGACTTTTCATTTTGGAAAGGCCTATGAATATGCTGGGGAGCGATCTAAAAATTACACCCGCTATATGTACCTGTCCAACAAGTTGATTCTGGAGCAATAGTTTTGTAACTTATTGGCTATCAATTCATCTTGTTGGCCATGAGTAGGGCAGTTGCCATCTTGTTTTCTTTTCTGATGTCTCATATGTTGTTTGGACAAAACCACTATACGGCCCAAAGAAAGCAGATGGTAGAAACCCAGATAAAGGCTAGAGGCATAGATAACTTGGCCACACTTTACGCCCTTTTAAACGTGCCCCGACACCTATTTGTTCCAGAGGGTTTGAAAGCTTATGCCTATAATGACAATCCTTTGCCTATCGGAAATGGACAGACCATTTCCCAACCCTATATTGTGGCCTATATGACCCAAGCACTACGATTAAGGAAGGACGATAGGGTATTGGAAATTGGTACCGGATCAGGATATCAGGCAGCGGTGCTTGCCAAGATTGTGGATTCTGTATATACCATTGAGATTGTTGAGGAGCTAGCCCAAAGGGCTACGGAGCGATTACACAATTTGAACTATTCCAATATTGTTATAAGAAGGGGAGATGGCTATAATGGCTGGCCAGATAAGGCACCTTTTGATGCAATCATGGTGACAGCGGGAGCTGAATACATTCCCCAGCCTCTTATTGACCAGCTTAAGGTGGGGGGCAAGATGATCATTCCGGTCGGGCCTCACAATCAAGTGCGGCAATTGGTACTGGTGACCAAAAAGAAAAATAAAGTGGTCAAAAGAAATGTGATGGCGGTGCGCTTTGTCCCTTTTACACGGGAGGAGTGATATACCTCAGCGCAAATTAATCCATTCAACGTGGTTTAATTTCAATCAAACATAAGCCATTGATTGAAGGGATAATTTTATAACTTACAGCGATAAAACTAACTACTACCTGTTGTTTTGCCTTTAAAATCAGTGCATCGACCCAAACTTACGACTGAGGGCGCAAAAAGTCCGCATGTGTCCAAACCCAGTGGTGAGCCTAAATTTGAAGATTCCCAGTTATGGAAAGAATTCCAATCTGGAAGCGAAGCAGCATTTGCACAGATTTATCGGGACAATGTTCCTCTGCTTTACAATTATGGCCTAAAGTTGGTCAAGGACAAAAACTTGGTCAAAGACTGTATTCAAAATCTTTTCATTGAAATCTGGGATGCCAAGCATCGCTTGGGAAACGTAAAGTCCATTAAATCGTATCTCATTAAATCGTTAAGGCGAAAAGTGATTTCAGAAACCGTCCGCGGCAGAAAGCTGTACGACAACGCAAAATTTACAATTACTTCTGAACCTATGGTACAAGCCAAGGCACATAGCTTGGCAGAAAAACAAGAATTTGATCTTCAAAAACAACACTTAAAGGAGGCTGTCAAAAAGCTTACGGATCGCCAAAGGGAAATCATCTACCTTAAATATTATGCACTTTTAAGTTATGCTGAGATTGCGGAAATCATGTCGTTGAGCAGCAAAGGGACGTATAAACTCATGGGAAGGGCGATACATTTTCTTAGAAAATATATGGGGGCTATACCTTTACTGATAGTGTCCGCTTTGCAGAACTGATTATCCCATCTAATTAAATCACTCATTTTTTACTTCAATTAACTTGAACTAGTTATCTGTAAAACAGGCATTTGTTTTTTATTTCTAAAAAAAATTCATTTTCCATGGGGTACTAACCGCATTTTCGCTCTCTTCTTAGAAAACAACAGATTCTTTCTGCTTGATTCAAGATTAAATGAAGTACGCCAACTACACCGAAGAAGATTTCATCAAAGACGAGTACTTTCAAAAATGGGTGCTGAACCCAGATGAAATGACATCCAATTTTTGGCAGAATTGGATGACCGCCAATCCAGAGAAAAAAGAACTTGTCCAAAATGCCATACGGTTCATACAGCTTATGGATTTTGAAGAGGAAAATCTGGCTGATGAAGATTTTGATACCATGTGGCAGAATGTTATCCAACGGAGAAAGGATGGAGAGAACAGGATATTTATAGCCCGAAGGCCTAGTGGACGGAGGAAAAGCTTTGTGCTAAAAATAGCCGCTGTTTTTATCGGTTTGTTAGGTACTTCCTATATGGTGTATCAAAGCGGACTGTTTAACAAGCAGGGCCAGGTGATAGAGTCGGATACCCCAGTTATTACCTTGGAGTTGGAGGACGGTACCATTAAGGTTTTGGACGATACTTCTTCAGGAATTATAACCAACACCAAAGGAAGCCAGGTGGTGAACCAAAAGCAGAATGTACTTTTGTACAACAACGAAAGCAAGCAAGAAACAGAAAGACTTACCTATAACCAGCTGTCCGTTCCCTACGGCAAAAAATTTGAATTGGTACTTTCAGATGGGTCCCATGTCTTTTTAAATTCGGGGTCAAAACTCAGATATCCAGTAAGCTTTTTAAAGGACAAACCCCGGGATGTTTATCTGGATGGAGAAGCCTATTTTTCTGTGGAAAGGGACGAAGCTAGACCTTTCACGGTAATTACGGACGACATGAACACCAGTGTTTATGGTACGGAATTCAATGTTTCCAGTTACAAAAATGAAAACAACACATCCACAGTATTGGTGGAGGGTAGTGTAGGCGTATACAAATCAAACAATGCCGAAGGGCAAAAACCCATCACACTGGTTCCTGGTGGGCGAGCTGTTTTTAAAGAAGGAGCTATAGCTGTAGATCAGGTGAATGTTCAGAAATATACCGCTTGGACCAAAGGAGAACTCTTTTTTGTGGATGATCGCTTTGAGTTGATCTTAAAAGAACTGCAGAGGCATTTTGATGTAACCATTACCAATGAATACCACGAGTTGGATACAAAGAAATTCACAGGAACCTTCTCCAAAGAATCATTGGATCAAATACTACGAATTTTTCAGGAGCATACTCCGTTTACCTATGCCATCAATCGGGATACGAACACTATTATAATCAACAAGGAACAAGAAATTTTGTAGCGTTATTTCAGCGCACAAGAAAAGAGCTGACAAAAAACAACTAAAACTGCTATCTATGAATTGAACACCGTAAGAACCAAAAAATCGGAAAGTGTTCCCGCACTTCCCGATTAAGATTTGATCTAAGTCGTAAGAATCAACAAAAATCAAACAAAATTATGAAAAAACTAATGAACTCATTGGTGAGATGTTCCCGCGTCTTACCGAAACTAGACCTCAAAATGAAATTTTCACTCTTGTTTTTCATGGTGGCCCTTTTTCAGCTAAAGGCAGAACCGAATTACTCGCAAAAAGTCAAGATTGATCTAGATTTAAAAGATGCTCCCATTTCTATGATAATTGAGGAGATAGAATCCAAAACCGATTTTAAGTTCTTCTATAGCCGAGAGGAACTGAATTTGGATCGGAAAATTGACATTCAGGTCAGAAGACAAGAGATACGCAAGGTGCTCGGGAAGCTCTTTCCACATGGCAACGTCCTTTATAAAATAATCGACCGCCAAATCGTATTGACAAGGAACCAAAATGGTGCGCCAACGCCCAAGGCTCCAGCCCCAAAATTGGAGTTACAGCAAACGTACAGCCTCTCCGGTACGGTCACTGACGAAATTGGGGATCCGCTTCCAGGGGTTACGGTACAGATTGAGGGAACCAATCAGGGAGCGATTACGGATTTTTCAGGAAATTACGTGTTGCAGGCAGACCTTGATCCAGGCGACTACGTACTTATTTTTAGGTCGTTGGGCTTCACCACCCAAGAACTTACAGTGACTTTGGGTTCTCAAACTGAGGTTACGAACGATATTACTTTAGGCACCGATATATTGGGCTTGGATCAAGTGGTGATTACTGGTGTAGGGGCTTTGACCGCCAAAAAGCAAATTGGAAATACCATTTCAAGTGTTGAGGGAACCGATATTGCTGCTTCTGGTGCCGTTGACATTACGGGAGCGCTTTCCGGTAAGCTCGCAGGGATTCAGGTGTCCCAAAACTCAGGGGATCCTGCGGCAGGTATCAGTGTAAGGTTGCGGAGTGCTAGTACGGTGAATGGTAGTTCTGATCCGTTGTACATTATTGATGGGGTTATTGTAAACAATAACTCCACCGATGTTTTGGATGTGACCAGTGTGGTTCAAAACCGACTTTCGGACATCAACCCTCAGGACATTGATAGGGTAGAGGTCATCAAGGGAGCCGCTGCTGCAGCCATCTACGGTTCCAGAGCGAGCAACGGGGTGGTTCAGATTTTTACCAAAAAAGGAAGGTCAGGGAAACCCGTAATCAAGGTGGCCACCAGTGTCAATCTAAATTATCTGAGGAAAAAAAGGGAGTTTAATGATGAGCCCTTGGACTGGACTTCCACGGATATCACAGACCTCAGTACAGAATCGGTTACCCGTTATGATTATCAGGACATGGTTTTCCAAAACTCCACCGGAACAGACAATTATGTCTCTATCTCCGGAGGTAACGAAAACACCGATTATTTTGCCTCGCTTTCGTACTTAAAGAACGAGGGAATCATGAAATCCACTGATTACGAAAGGGAAGGTGGGAGAATACGCATCAATCAAAAATTTAATGACTGGGCATCTGCATCCGCGGGAATGTACTTTTCCACAAGCCACAGTAACGACGTTCCCAACGGAGGGTACGGCTTTGGGGTTTTGCAGACCATTCTTTTTACGAACAACACCATAAATCCAGCACCTGATGAAAACGGGAACTATCCCCAGATGACCTTTTACCCCAACATTCTGGAGTATATAGAAACCTTCGATTTTCAACAGACCAACAACAGAACGATCAGTGATCTGCAAATCAATTTGTCCCCGACAAATGACCTTAAGATCAATTACACCTTGGGGTATGATAACGCAGAATCCAGAGGAACAAGGTATGTTCCCATTGGAACCACAACTGTGCCGTTGGGGAGTGCCAGTACCACCACTATAAGTGCCAAGCTTTTCAACAGCGATTTGAATGCTTCTTATGATAAATTGATTTCAGACAACCTGAAATCAACCACCACGGCTGGTTTCTCTTGGCAGGCCGATGAAAATATCCTACGTTCCATACAAGGAACAGGATTGGCTTTAGGTGTGCGAACCACCAATGGGGCAGCTTCCATCACCACCAATGAAAACCGCAGTGAGCGAACCTTCTGGGGAGGTTTCTTGCAGCAGACTTTTGGGTTGGACAACAAACTGTTCTTAACTGGAGCTATCCGATTGGACGGATCTTCAGTATTTGGTGCAGACGAGCGCAACCAATTTTATCCAAAGGCGAGTGCGTCCTATCTAATTTCGGAAGAGGATTTTTGGATAGATAATTTGTCCAACGTATTCAACAGCTTTAAGCTGAGAGGTGCCTGGGGGCAGGCCGGTAACCTTACTGCCATTGGACCTTTTGACCGCTTGTCCAATTATGCCGCCATCAGTATTGATGGAAATTCCGGTTTAATTGCACCAACCCGCTTGGGAAATCCGGATTTAAAACCGGAACGTCAAACGGAGCTGGAATTTGGTGTGGACATGGCCTTGTTTGACAATAGAGTGGGGTTGGAGCTCACTTATTACAAGCAAGACATTGAAGATCTTTTGTTGGCCAGAACCTTGTCCCCAAGTACAGGGGCAGGATCAAGGGTCGAAAATATTGGAACCATGACCAACCGAGGGTTTGAGGCTATGATTACGGCTACACCAATCCAGACCAACAATTTTAGCTGGTCCATAACCGGAACCTATTCATCCAATAGAAATGAGGTGAACGATATTGCCGGGGAGCAGTTTGGTATAGGAAACTTCGGATTCTCCGTTGCAAAGAACGGACAGCCTTTAGGAGTGTTCTACCAAGGCTTCTATGCTAGGAATCCAGATGGAAGTTTACTCTTGACTCCTGAAGGATTGCCACAACGGGAGAAAGGGAGTTTTGATGCTGACGGGAATCCTGTTCCGGAAAGGGACACTAACGGACAACCTAGTGGCGCCAACCTAAGTAAGGTGATTGGGGATCCCAATCCGGATTTCATCGCTTCCTTGATCAATGAGTTGAAGTATAAAGATTTCTCCTTTAGAATGCAGTTGGATGCCGTTCAAGGAGTGGATATTTTGAGCTGGGATCAGCGGATGTTCTATCGCTTTGGAGGTGGTCCTGCCACAGCCGCAGAATTGCGGGGTGATGCAGTAAGGGGAACTGGAAGTGCCAATTTCGGTATCGCGGAATCCTATATTGAAGATGGTTCCTACATCAAGCTTAGGGAGATTTCCTTGGGCTATTTGTTGCGAGAGCCATTTACGGGAGTGGAAAGTTTCCAATTCTCCTTGACCGGACGGAACCTGTTCTCCATTGATGACTTTTCCAGTTATGATCCAGAGGTGAACATTGATGCCCAAAGCAATGGGTCTAGAGGAGGGATTATGGGATTGATTCCCATCCCAGCGGTCATCAGGTTTGGTATAACAGCTACATTCTAATCCAAAAAATTGAAAGATGAAAAATATCAAGATATATACTATAGTAGGTGCTTTTCTAGTCGTTGCGGGTTTCCTTGTGGCCTGTGACACAGAATTTGAGAATCCCAATAACCCAACAGAAGATGTGGTCTTGCAAACCAAGGACGGACTCTTTGCCTTGGCCACGGGAATTAGACAATATTATTCCGTAACAGCCTTGCGACAAGTGGTTGAAGCCCCTGGGATTACCACTAGGGAGCTGGGTGTCACCAACACCTTTTTGAATATTAATGAGTTGGCCAAAGGGGGTGCCGAACTACCAGCGGAAAGTGGTGGTATAACCAACCCCTGGGTGAATTTGCTAAGAGCCAAGGGTATGGCCGAGTCTTTGATTGAGGGTGCCAATACTGTGGAACTCACTGCAGGTACCCGTAGTGGACTTCTGGCCTATGGCAATCTGTTCAAGGCCATGTGTTTGGGAGCCATGGTACAGATGTTTGAGGAAGTGCCCATCAACAATTCTGCCGATGGCGCGGCACCTTTTAGTGATCGGGCTGCTGTTTTGGCGGAAAGCATAGCACTTTTGCAGGAAGCCCGGGATGAATTGGCGGGAACCGCAGTTTCTGACGATTTCGCATCCGCTGTTTTGTGGACGGATTTGAGTTTGACCAAGGTCATCAATGCGCACTTGTCCAGATACCATTTGTGGGCTGGGAATTATGCGGAATCCATTGCTGCAGCAGATGCAGTTTTGAACGATAGCGATGCCACCAATTCCATGTGGATCTTCGATGCCAACAACCAAAATCCCATTTGGAACAGAACCGTAAACTCTACGGATTTAAAGCCACAGACCAATTTTGGTCTACTGGGCGCTTTTGTTCCAGAAGTGGGAGACGGGCGTATTGCCTTTTACTTAGGTGCTGATGCTGGCTTTGCCAATGCCGATGCCGGAGGGCAGGCCATTAGCGAAATGTTGGGCTTTGCGGCCACCAATACGGCTCCATTCCCCATCTATCTACCTGGGGAAATGATGCTGAACAAGGCAGAAGCATATGCCAGACAGAACCAATTGGGCAATGCGGTGACGCAAATCAATCTGGTACGTCAAAAAACAGATGACCCATTGGGGGTGAATGCCAACCTTCCGGCTTGGGGAGGAGATGCAGGAAACCAATCCGAAGTAATGGATGAAATCTATGGGAACAGGGCCATAGAATTGTTCTTGACCGGATTGCGTTGGGGAGATCACAAGCGATTTTATCCGGATTTCTCCGTTCCACAGGCGGCCAATACCACCAACGAGCGAAACAGGAATTTTTATCCATACCCGACCATTGAAAGGGAGAACAATCCGAACACACCGGCAAACCCTTCGATTTAAGAAAGATAAGTTTTGAGTAGTTAGTTTAGTTACTGTGCGGGGGCAACAATCCAGTTGTCCCCGTACAATTCCTGACTGCTCTAAATTCGAATTCAACCAAACAACGAACAAATGAAAGTTTTATCAGGTCTTGATGTTCTGACCCAGGACAAAAGCCTTCAGCAACAATTTAAGGGCAAGGTGGCCCTGCTATGCCATAACGCATCCGTGGATAGCACTTATACCCATGCCACCATTCGGTTTAAGGAAATGTTTGGCCCCCGGTTTATAAAACTGTTTGGCCCCCAACATGGTTTTTCTACCGATGTGCAGGACAATATGGTAGAGACCGACCATACCATACATCCCTATTTTCAGATTCCGGTTTATTCCCTCTATTCGGAAACGCGCATTCCCACGGATGAAATGTTGGAGGACATTGATCATATCTTTGTGGATCTTCAGGATGTGGGCTGTAGGATCTACACCTACATCTATACGCTTACGCTTTTGTTGGAGAAATGTGCCGACAAGGATATTCAGGTGATCGTACTGGATCGTCCCAACCCCATTAATGGGGAAGATATGGAGGGGAATCTGGTGGAAGCTGATTTTGTTTCCTTTGTGGGCCTGCATCCCTTACCCATTCGCCATGCACTCACCATAGGTGAGGTGGGGCTGATGCACCAAAAGCTGTGGGCCAAAAAGAAAGCAAAGCTTGAGGTCATTCAAATGAAATATTGGCATAGAGCCATGTATTTTGAGGATACCGGCCTGCCTTGGTTTTTACCATCGCCCAATATTGCACGGCCTGAGAGCACCATCACCTTTCCGGCAACGGTTTTTCTGGAGGGTACCCAGCTAAGTGAAGGCCGAGGTACCTCGCAGCCTTTGGAAATTGTGGGACACCCAAAAATTGAACCTTATGCTTTATATGAAAAGCGAATTTCCCGAAGTATAAAGGCATCCAAATTGGAAGGTTTTAAGCTGAGGCCCATTACCTTTCTACCTACTTTTCAAAAGCATGGGAATACGGTCTGTGGTGGGTTCCAAATCCATGTGACGGATAGGAAGACCTTTAAACCCTGGCGGGTAGGGCAGTTTGTGATCCGGGAGTTGTACCATGTGCTTGGGGAGGATTTTAAATGGAAACAACCACCCTACGAATACAATTATGACCAAAACCCTATAGATTTGATCAACGGTACGGACAAACTCAGAAAATGGGTGGAACGCAATGATTCGGTAGAGGCGCTGGATGCTTTTGAAGCCCTGGATGATTATAAGAAAAGCTTTAATGCCATCAAGTTGTATTGATAAATGATCATGGTTGGTCGGTAGGGGCAAAGGCTGTATCTTTCCAATGGTAAGAATCACAATAATCCCAATACAAACCATGACCTATTCACCTCAAGATGGATTTCCGTATTATCTGGATCTGGCTGGCAATTCCGATTGCCAGACCCTTTTTGCATCAACGGCCACGCTCTCATTTTTGGAAACGATCAGTGAGGAAAAGTCCACTTTCCGATATGTGCCGGGTAAATGGAGCATCAAGCAGGTGTTGGGACATATTGTAGATCATGAGCGGATCAAAATGAGCCGTGCCTTTTGGTTGAGCCGTAACCAACAACTGCAACTTTGGGGGTATGATCAAGAAGCATTGGTGCAAAACGCTAGGTTTGATGAACAATCTTTCCAAGAACTGCTTACGGATTATAAAAACGTGCGAAAGGCCAGCCACAGTTTTGTATGTTCCCTTTCCACAGAGCAATTGCAAATCAAGGGCAAGGCAAAAGATCAGAAGGTAGCCCTTTCCGATTTTTTACGAACCATTATTGGGCATGAGCTGCACCACATCAACATTATTAAAAAAAGGTATTTATAGGATACTTACCCTCTAGTGGAATGGAAAATCCTCAATAGGCCCTTCAAGAAACGGCGTGGTGCTGTTATAGATCAGTTCCTGGCCTCCGGTAATCTGCAAGGGGTCTTTATCGTCCTGGAGTACTTTTTGCACATATTCGTCGTAATCGGAAATTCCTTCATACGACACCAATTCAGTAGATTTAATTTTCAACAAATTGTTTTCGTACCGTAAGAGGAGATTGGATTCATACATTTCAGGAGGCAACTGGGGCAACGGAATACTAGAAATGGATTTACTGTCAAAGGTGATGTCCCAAACATAAACAGGATAAGTTCCTCCATTATTCATGCGTATCCTACCGATAATATGGTCGGTTCCGGTAACTTCAAAATCCACAACATTGTTAGCATAGGTGAAATCCAGTGTATTCTCCGGAATTGTATAGCTGTCTTTAAGTGCACCGGTACCAGCTGCATAATAGTTGGAGAAGGTCATCCAATACCTATAATCATAAAAGTTGGTATTCAATGTATAGTCAATTTGGGTACCAGGGTAAACAGAACTGCTCTTATTTTCCATTAAATGGAAATTGTTGATCTCAAAATCCTTTTCTTTCCAGTAACCATAAACGTTCATGAAAAAAGAGTTGTTCTCAAAACCATTGGACGAATTTAATGTCATGTTACGCTGTTCAAGTCCATCGGTTACAAAATCGGCTTTGTCCAGTACAAAATCACTTGCAAGAGGAGGATGAAGGGTCAAATATTGGCGATTGCCCGTGTCACCATACCCATACATATAGATTATCTCTGGATCACCTACATCAAAGTTGGGGTCTTCAATCAGGTGGACGGTAAAAGTACCCTCGTTGGTATCAAGATCAAGTCTATATCCGGATTTAGATGGATCCGTTACATTATTGGACCATATTCTATTATGTTCGCTAAAACCGCTTATAGGATAGGTTTTTACGTCAACATCTTCTCCTCGGTGTGGTTGGGTCAAATTGATGGTTCCAGGGTTGTTACGTGTAAAGTTTGCATGGGTGGACATGCTTGTGGCCGATCCGTTGTCCGTTAAGGCAAAGGATAGCATAAATTCTTCGTCCATCCCAAACTCCTCTGGCGAGGTGACCACAAGCACTCGGTCTTCATTGGTAAATCGCTGTGCAGACAGTAGACTACCATCCATTTTAGAAGCAAAAACAACAGCATTTATGATGTATTGGCTTACCGTGTTCTCCGGGAGATTTATAGTGACCAATTTTCGGTGTACTTCAAAGTTGCGTTCGGTGGTTTCCGTTTCTCCATTTTTCCCGGTCACGGTTATTTTTAGCACATGGGGTCCGGTTTCATAATCCTCGGGGTCAAAATCCAACGCAATGGAGGCTTTGCTTTCCGCAACATGGATGCTGTTCTCGTCCAGAAAAACTTCAATGGTGCTTCCTTGGATGTCCCCACCTTCGATATTTGCCGTAATTTTAGTCGGCTCCGCAATGATGTCCTTATTGGAAATAGAGGTAATGTTGACCGTGCCCGGGGCACCGCCATCGGAGCTGTCTTTAGAGCAGGAAACAAAAATTAGAAGAACAAGCAGTAGACTGGTAATTTGGGACTTCATGGAAAGGATAAATGGGTTTAATTTTAAAAAACGGCTAAACTAAGGATTATCGTGATAAAGTTTGAAAGAATCTTTTGACTTTTTGATATTTTCGATAAGCGCTACCTTACCGTAAAAAACAGTACAGATGACCAAAATCTTGATTGCCGGAATAGGAGGGGTGGGCGGCTTCTTTGGAGGCCTGCTAGCCAAACAATTTGAGGACAGCCCAAGGGTGGAGATAAGCTTTTTGGCGCGGGGTGCCCATCTGGAGAAAATCCAAGAGGCGGGCTTAACAGTTGTTGAGGGCGAAGAGCAATTTGTGGCTGTTCCCAAAATGGCCTCGGACAATGCCAGAGAAATTGGCGAGGTGGACTATATTATTGTCTGCACCAAAAGTTATGACCTTGAGCAAACCGTACGGCAATTGGCTCCCTGTATTGGCCCACAAACGGTAATCCTGCCCTTGCTCAATGGGGTGGACTGTAGGGATCGCATCCAAAAATTATTGCCCAACAACCTGGTGTGCGATGGCTGTGTGTATATCATTGCCCGACTCTCCCGACCCGGAGTGGTGGAAAACCTGGGCAACATTAAGAAGCTGTTCTTTGGTGTGGAGGGCGGTTCCGATGCCCGACTGTACACCCTGGAGAACCTACTACGAATGGCTGGGGTAGCGGTAACCCTTACCCCGCATATTGAAAAGGTGATCTGGGAAAAGTTTGTCTTTATCTCGGTAATGGCCACGGCCACCACCTATTTTGATGCTTCCGTAGGCCCCATTCTTGCCGATACCGATAAACGCAACACCCTTACCGCTCTGGTAAATGAAGTAGCCCAAGTAGCGCAAGCCAAGGGCATCGCCATCTCCAGCAATATGCCCGAAGAAGTGCTTGCCAAACTGGAAAGCCTGCCCGGTACGGCAACTTCTTCCTTGCACTCCGATTTCCAAAACAAAAAGGCCGATACTGAAGTAGAGAGTTTAGTAGGTTATGTGGTTACTGCTGCACAACACTTAAGTGTTGAGGTGACAACTTACCAGAAATTGTATACAGAAATCCAAAGAAGAGGTTAGTATGTTGGTTCTGCACTAGTGCTCTGAAAAACCCTGTACTTGTTTTTCTGGTATATATTTTGTACGTTTACATGTACAATATATTGTACATTTCAATCCGTTTTCATGAGAGCCATAACCATATCCGCTTTGCGAAAAAACATGAAGAAGCATTTTGACTTCGTCTCCAAATCCTTGGAGATCATTGTTGTGCCGCGAAGCAAGGAAGAGGATGCCGTGGTGATTATGCCGATCAGTGAGTACAATGCATTGAAGGAAACGGAACATTTATTATCCACAAGGGCCAATAGGGAAAGGCTTAGGGAATCTATGGAGCAAATAAATAATGGGGATTTGTTCCAATACACCGAAGACGAAATTGAAGCCACCCCTGAATGAACATTAATTTTACCGCCCACGGATGGGAAGATTTTGGGTATTGGCTGGAAACCGATACCGACACCGCCATCAAAATAAAGGCACTTTTACGATCTATTAAACAAAACCCTTTTAAAGGGTTGGGCAAGCCCGAGCCTTTACGGCATGGGTTAAAAGGTTTTTGGTCTAGAAGAATTACCGGAGAGCATAGACTGGTGTATAAAGTAATGGGCAAAAAGGGTGTTGACCAACAATGCATTATCATTCAATGCAGGTTTCATTATGATGATAAATAATTGGATGATACTTTGAGGTTTAATTATGATTTTGAGCTACATTCAATTATTCATATAAAATATGATTGCGTTTAGAAATCAAAACCAAAACGTTAGAAATCATTAAAACAAAGAAATGAGTAAATGGCTGATACGTAAAACTTCTGGCTCTCGTTCGAGACTTAAATCGAATGGAGATTATTCAGACAATAGGAATTCAAAAAAAAGTATTGACTTTGAAGACCTTCCTCAAAAAGAATCTATGAGGGACAAAAACTACCATTATTCATATTTAGCACTTCATTAGTAAAAAGGTGGTTATACTCCAAAGTAGGAAAAAATTTTGATGACATTTATTCCGAATTTTTAACGCGTGTTCAACCTAAGTACTTGGATGAATATAGAGATTGCATCTATTGGTACGTAGAAAAAAAAGAAAATGTTGAAATAAAAGAAAATGGAGAAATTTGGGGTAAGTGGTATGGGAAAGAAGTAAAATTGCCATACTCAAGCCAAATGACTTTTTACGTTGACCCGTCAACCAACGAATTAAAGAAAATAGAATAAAATATCCTACAACCTCCCCACATCATCATCACTCAACCCCGTAAGTTCTTTTATAGTAGCATCATCATAACCTTTGGCTTTCATTTTCTTGGCCACCTCCTTTAGGCTTTCATTTCTAGCCCTTTTCTTTTCCGTATCGATCTTCCATTGTTCAAGTTCCTTTCGTTCTGGCCCCATGATCTCAAATAGGCCGGAGTTTTTTATTTCATCCATAATGCCCTCGTCCGCAAAGCTGGCATAGTCCTCCTCGGTAATGATCAGGTGGTCCGCCACCTCAATATTGATCAGCTTGCCCACCTTAAACAAACGGTCCGTAACCTCTTGGTCTCCTTTGGAGATTTCTACTGAGCCACTGGGATGGTTGTGTACAAAAATAACTTTAGTGGCCAGTTTGTAAATGGCCATTCTAAACACATCGGGCGGGTCAACATTTACCCTATTCACGGCACCCAGGGCGATCAACTCAATAAACTGGATCTTGTTCTTGCCATTGAGCCCCACCACCCAAAAATGTTCTTGGTTGCGGCGGATCTTGTTTTCGCGCAGTAATATCTGCTGCATTACATGGTACACATCAACAGAATTTAAGACCTTAATCTTCTGTTCTTTGGTAAGATGGACGTTCATATGCTATATATAAAATTTGCGGGGCATGCTGCGAGAGGTCAATAGCGGCAAAAAGATACAAACTATATACAACTTAATTGCACCTTAACTTGGGTTCCACAAAACATTTGTCAGGTCGAGCGCCGACCTTGACCGGAACGGGCAGGCAGTCGAGACCTACTTTGGACAAACGGTTTTTAGGACTTCTCTATGCTCCTTCAACTGCCTGCCCTCCGCAAAAGACTCTGGGCGGCGGGCGCTCAGGATGACATCTCGAAGTGACATTTCCCGTAATTTTTGGAATCCTGCTTTGGCTGGCCCTATGGCTTCGGATGCCCAAGTTGCAGGGGGTGTTCCCTTTGGTTTCCAAGAGCTAGGTTGTCCGTGGCTGCCAAAAGGACATGGATGGCACCTACTGCCAAAAAAGCTAACCCCCTCATTGCTAGCTTAGCGGAAAATTATTGCATTTAGGGTACGGTTATTGCTAGGTTGTTTGCTTATTTATCAAATCAAAAAACAATCAAGATTTCCTTATGGATTTTAAAATTTCCAGCTTTTCGCTAGTGCTTTTGGCACTCCTTTCCTCATGTTCCAATAACGATGACACCAACAACATTGATCCCGCAACCGAGATACACATCCCAGATGCCCAGTTTGAATCCAAGCTGATCAGCTTGGGCATTGACTCTGATGGGGTGGTCAATGAAAGAGTCCTCAAATCCGATGCCGCGCAGGTGGAGTACCTAGATGTATCCAGCCAAACCGAAGCAGAAGAAATCCACGACCTTACCGGAATAGAAGGCTTTCCCAAGCTAAAACGATTTTTTGCCCTTGGCAACCGCTTGTCCACGATCGATCTAAGCCAGAATGTACTTTTGGACACCTTGGATTTATCCGGTAACGACCTCACCGTAATTGATTTGAGCCAAAACAAGGCCTTGATCAAGCTGGACTTAAAAGTAAACGACCTGGAGGAGGTGACAGGGCTGTCAGCGGCAACCAGCCTACAATGGTTAAACCTTTCCTTTAACAATTTTAAGGAATTTACCTTTGAGAATCCTGGTGTGGTCAACCTGCTTATAAGTCATAATGATCTAGTGTCCATTGATGTGAGTGCTGCTACCCAGTTGGAAAGTCTGTACATGCCCACCAACAAGCTCACCCAGTTGGATCTTACCCAAAATACCCTTTTGGAGACCATAGACGTTGGGGATAATCAACTTACCCAGATTGAATTTGGAGACAAACCACAGCTCAGCTATTTATCCTGCTTCAGCAACGTACTGAGCCATTTGGATGTCAGCACTTTTGAAGCGCTGGACTACCTGAGTGCCAACCGAAATCCGGACTTGTGGTGCATTAAAGTAGGGGATGGGCAGTCTATACCCACTCTAAAATTATCGGACTACCAGGAAACGAACGAGTCCTGTGAGTGGTAGGAGGACCGTGTGCATGGCTTGGTGTTTGGGCAGTTTCCGATCTGGGGTTTAATTGATTTGGGCCTCCTCCTTGGAAAGAATTGTTGTTATACTGTAACAGTTTGATTTTTAGGGACTCATTAGTTTAACAACTAATAGACCACATCATGAAAAAATCCCATTCCTCTTTCCAGACCCACGTTCTTTTTTGCACTTTTTTACCGGCCATTTTTTTACTGTTCTCTTGTCAAAATTCAAAGGAGGCAACTATAATAGACACCAATGCTGCCATTGCTTATGCCGTTCCCATGGACAACATCACTTTGGACGGGAATCTTTCGGAATGGCCTTCGGATATTCACTCCTACCCAATCAAAAATGCGGAATTGGGCAAAGCTCCCAACAACAATGAAGACTTTCAGGGCAATTTTAGAATTGGCTATAATGCCGATCAGAGGGAGATCTATATTGCCATGGAAATTGCAGATGAATCCCTGGTCGTAGAGTCCCCTGAGTTGTCTTTTTGGGACAATCAGGATGGTTTGGAGTTGTATATCAACGAGAAAAGCTTAAAAACAGGATCGCCGGTAACCCAGTACAGTGAATACGGGAATGATCGCAATGCTTACGGGGCAAGAACTGCTTGGGACAAGGTGGAGATGGCAAAAAATGTAACCGATACGGGAAAAACCGTTGAGTGGAAGGTAAAACTGGACCGGAAAATTGAAGAAGGCATGTCCTTGGGAATGGATGTAGTGGTGGTTGACAAAGATGAAGACGAAAGCTTTACCTGGTTTTCTTGGGGCAAGGGAACACAAAAGGTGGCAAACCCGGATCGATTGGGCAATGTAATTTTTATTGCTGATGCTACTGAAATTGGCTTGGTGAAAGGCAAGGTGGACGCCTTTGGAGTGAATGAAACTTCCGTTCCCATTAGTATTAGAATGAGCAGTCTGGACAATGAGGACATGTGGGTTCAGACCGTGGTGGATTCAACAGGGAATTTTTCCGTGCCCTTGCCTGTTGGGGGTTATCAAATAGAAGTACCAACCAAAATTGTGCAGGTTGATTACCGATTCCACAGAATGGCACCAACAGCGCCCGTAACTTTTTCATTGGGCAAGGATGGCCATGATCCAATTCCTACTTTGGAGGTCAAGATGCTTCCAGAACCCAATATGATTCCCGAAGTAGGGTTGCTGCATGATTTCAATGAAGCATCGAAAAAACAGGTCGACCAGATCATTGAGGGCTACCAAGAGCATTACAATATTCCGGGTGTCTCATTGGCTTTGATCAAAGATGGAAAAGTGGTGTATCATAAAACCTATGGGGTAAAGAATTCGGTGACCAAGGAACCCGTGGACGATAAGACCTTGTTTGAGGCCGCCTCTATCACCAAACCTGTTTTTGCTTATGTGGTGCTACGGTTGGCGGATCGCAACATCATTGATATGGATAGGCCTTTACATGAATATCTTCCATTTGAGCAGCTAGAGGAGTACCCAGCATATAAAAAGATGACGGCCAGACACGTACTGATCCATCGTAGTGGTCTGCCTAATTGGGGAATTGAGATGATTGCTGAACCCGGTGAAAAATATGGCTATTCCGGGGAAGGATTTGAATATCTAAAGCGTGTGGTGGTTAAAATTACCGGCAAAACCATTGAGCAAATTCTTGATGAGGAATTGATAGCGCCCAACGAACTGTACCATATGGAATTTAGTGATAGTGAGGCCCTACGCAAGGTGGTATCCGATGGACATGTGGGAGGTCATCCTACCAATTGGGGCATTCCACAATACGCTGGCATGGCGTTTAGCATGCATACGGAGGCTAAAGCATTTGCCAAATATGCCCTTACCATTCTGGAGAGAAAAGGGTTGAAACCAAGTACGTATTCTGAATTTTTGGAGATTCACACTGACTCAGATCCCGAATATTGGAATAACGCGGACAAGAAAGAGGGTGCAGGTCTAGGTATTTTTATTCGGGAAACGGATTATGGCAACACGTTTTACCATGGCGGAAACAACGGGGATTTCAAATGCCAATTTGAAATTTACGACAAGTTGAAAATGGGCTATATCATTTATACCAATTCTGATACTGGAAGCGAGCTTACCATAGATGCCTGGCAAATCTTTGGCGAGGGGAAAAAAGAAGGAAAATAGTAGCGATTTCAAGTTTTAAAGCCATACAAGCTAGAAATTGGATTTACTTGCCCGTTAGGAAATCTTAGCAAATCTCAATTCAACCAAGACGACCTACTGAAAAAATGATGCCGATTGCATGCTGATCAGATATTTATTATCTTGATAGTGAATCTAATAGCTTCAAACTTTTCAATATCTTCTTGTTAGGTCGGTAGCACGCTTTGTTTCAGATAAAGAGGTGTTAAATATCATGTTTTAAGAACAAACATTTTGGGATTTTTATGAGCTAAACACTTAGGGTTATGAAAGTATATGATGATAAACATATAAAGAACATCGTATTTGTGGGAGCCAACAACAGTGGGAAGACCACCTTGGCCGAAACCATGCTTTTTGAGGCAGGATTGCTCAATAGACGGGGCACTGTGGAAGGTAAAAATACGGTATCGGATTATCATGAAATAGAGCACCAGAGAGGTGCTTCTGTTTTTGCAACCCCTTTGCACACCGAATGGCGCAATTACAAGATTAACATCATTGACACCCCTGGCCTGGATGACTTTATTGGGGAAATACTTTCTTCCATCAGGGTGGCAGATACGGTTGTCACAGTGATCAATGCCAGGCACGGGGTAGAGATAGGCACACAGATTATTTGGAACCAAATTGACCTTTACAACAAACCCACATTGTTTGTGGTAAATCAAATAGACCATAAGAATGCCAGTTTTGAGGATAGTTTTAAGGAAATCAAGGAATTGGTTGGCAACAATGCCGTTAAAATCCAATACCCTCTGGTCATTGCTGGGGCGCAATGCATTCTTGATGTGTTGAAAATGAAACTCTACAAATTTCCAGCACAAGGCGGAAAGCCTGAAAAATTGCCCATACCAGAGGATCAAAAAGCATTGGCAGACCAATTGCACAATGAGCTGGTAGAAAAAGCAGCAGAGAACGATGAGGAACTGATGGAACTATTCTTTGAAAAGGGTACCCTTAGCGAAGACGAAATGCGCCAGGGTATCAAGGCAGGTATGCTTAACCATGAACTTTTTCCGGTTTTCTGTGTATCTGCACTTCAAGATATGGGCAGTGGCAGGTTAATGGGCTTTATTGACAATGTAGCTCCTGCAGCTGCCGATCTAAAACCGGAGCAAAGTGTGGAGGGAAAAACTGTTTTGCGAACAACGGAGGCACCAACAGTACTGTTTGTTTTTAAAACGGTGCACATGCCCAATTTGGGGCAATTAACCTTCTTTAAGGTAAAATCAGGTATCATCCATGCCAATGACAAACTTGTTAACTCCCGCACCGGAGAAATGGAAATCTTACACCAGCTCTTTATTATGGATGGAAAGAAACGGGAACCGGTTTCAAAACTGATGGTTGGCGATATAGGAGCCACTCTAAAATTGAAACATACCGAAACCAATGATACACTGTACAAACAGGGCCATCAGGTGACCATAAGACCCATAATCTACCCAGAGCCTAGAACCCGTAAGTCTGTGGTTGCCCAAAAACAGGCGGATGAAGAAAAGCTGAGTGATGCCCTAAAGAAAATACATAGCCAAGACCCTACAGTGGTGGTTACCTATTCCAAGGAGTTAAAACAACAGATTTTGGGCTGCCAGGGTGAGCTTCACTTGGCAACTATTGGATGGACGCTTGAAAACAATTATGGGGTCAAAGCTGAATTTAAACAACCCAAGATTGCGTACAGGGAAACCATAAAGAGGTCGTCCACTGCCAATTATAGACATAAAAAACAATCAGGTGGGGCTGGGCAGTTTGCGCAGGTACACCTTAAAATTGAACCGTGGTATGAGGGAATACCGGAGCCCGAGGGGTTCAATATTAGGGGAAAAGAGGAAATGGCACTTCCTTGGGGCGGTAAATTGGTGTTCTACAACTGCATTGTGGGTGGAGTGATAGACCTGCGGTATTTGCCGTCCATCAAAAAGGGAATTCTAGAAGTAATGGAATCTGGACCGTTGACCGGTTCATACATAAGGGATGTACGGGTGATGGTATATGACGGCAGGATGCACTCTGTGGATTCGAACGACATAGCTTTTAAAATAGCTGGCGCGCACGCCTTTAAGGCGGCATTTTTAAATGCCAAACCCAAATTACTGGAACCCATTCGAGAGTTGACCGTAAAAGTACCTGAAGAAATGGTAGGTAGTGTAATGACCGATCTACAATCGCGGAGATCCGTCATTCTCGGAATAGACAATGCGGACCGGTATCAGATTTTAAAATGCAATACCCCGGAGGTTGAGCTTTACGGTTATTCTACAAATCTACGTTCTTTAACACAGGGCAAGGCTACTTTCAATTCCGTGTTTTCTTCTTTTGAGGCGGTTCCCGATAATATCCAGCAAAGTTTGGTGAAGGTTTAATAACCATAGCTTTATATATAGGAGTTGTGCCAAACCCTAGCTCAGATTCCGATATATCTAATAGTTAAGAATTATCCAATTGGCATTGGCTACAAATTGTTTCTCATCCACTGGATTTTTGAAAACCAGATAGAGTGCGCTTTGCTTAGCTGTGGGTTTCACCGGAATTTCGTAACTCCTAAAACCTTCGTCAGACTCATGGTAATACCCTAGAGCCGTACTGCCGATAACCGTACCTTCAGGAGAATCTTCCCGAATCTCCAGAACCCCCTTATAGTTGTAGCCGGAAATATAGAAGGCTGAAAAACTAATACTCTTTAGGCCATTCAGATGAATGTTTTCAAAACCGATAAAACTGTCGTGCTTAATGGAGCCTACCAGCTCTGCACCTCCGGCTTCCCACTCCCCAACATCATCACTGAGTTTGTCAGCTGCTTCCGCTTCCAATTTGGAAGTTGTAAAAATCACCTGCGAACTTGTGGCCAGTTCAGAATTCGGGACCTTCTCATTGCCTTGGTCCAAATAAGAGGCCATCAACACATATTTTCCGCCGCTGTTACCCTGCATGTGTTCCCTAAAGCGTACGGTGCCTGAAAGTGGCAATAAGGTTTCCTCCACTTTTTTATCCGGACTTAGGGAAAGGATGTAGTCCACCATCTTCCCGATTTCCTCAATATCCAATTGTGGGTGGGCAGACATCAGGGATTCGCCCCAAACCCCGGAACCTCCTTTTTTAACCCGATCTATGAGATAATTGCGGTCGTCAGAGGTATATTTCTCGGCAACTTCCATATAGCTAGGACCGTTAACTTTTACATCTACAGCATGACAGGCCGCACAATCGGTGGCGTCCATGAGTACTTTCCCATCAGGAACCACATTTTGTTGGTGTCCCAGGGTGGCCTTGATCATATCCTCACCTTCGGGAATATAGCTAAAGGTCACCTTGATCTGATCTGCAGGGATAGTCCCATTATCGGAATTTCCATCCTCCGCATCATTCACCACCACCTTATAGGTCAATTTTTTGTTATTGAAATACATAGAATCCTTGGGCTCAATCTGAATTTGGAGCTCTGGAGCGGTATTGCCCACCAAAATTTTGGTGTTGGTCACATCAGCGTTACCAAAGGGGTCGGTCACCTTCAGCTGCACATTGTACAACCCGGCTTCCTGAAAGGTGTGAACGGGAGATTCCTCGGTGGACTCTACTTGAGAACTGTTTGAAAATGACCATTCGTAGCTTAGTCCATCCCCATCATAATCAATGGAAGACGAACCGGAAAACTCCACGGATAGGGGAGCGGCACCAATTTCCGCACTGGAAGTAATTTGTGCTACAGGCTTTAAATTTCCTTCAATGTAGGATATTTGGCTTAACCGTGCGTCCAAATTTCTGGAGTTCCATTTTTGCCCGTATTCCAGCATATACATTTTTCCATCAGAACCAAAGATCATGTCCATTGGGTGGGAAAACTCAGTGCTTGGCATAAAGGGGTCTGCTTTTACATAGTTCTGGTCTTCATCCAACGTCACCACATAGATCCAATCCCGCATCCATTCGTAAACAAACAGTTTGTTCTCAAAATATTTGGGGAAAGTACTTTCGGTGGCATTGGGATAATCCGTGGAGTGGTACACCACCCCTGCCATTGGATTTACCCCTCCTTCGCCCAGCCAAGGAAACTCTTCCGAACGGTCATAAGAATACCAGATCATGGATTCCTGGGCAGGGGGAAGCTCCTTCATTCCAGTGTTGTTCGGCGAATCATTGACCAAATTGTTGGGATCAAACTTAGGCCCGGATTCTTTCTTGGCAAAGTCGTAATCGTTGTACAGTTGATTGTTACCACGGGTATAGGGCCATCCCCAAAAACCTGCTTTTCTGGCTTGGTCAAATTCACCCATGCCCTTTGGTCCACGGTCTTCGACTCCCTTTCCAGCATCGGGTCCCACATCACCCCAGTACACATAACCAGTTTTGGAATCAATATGGAACCGGAACGGGTTTCGGCAGCCCATTACGTAGATTTCAGGTCGGGTATTGGGTGTTCCTTCAGGAAAGAGGTTCCCTTTTGGAATGGAATAAGTGCCATCATCCTCGGGTTTTATCCGCAAGATTTTACCTCGTAGGTCGTTGGTGTTGGCAGCGGATTTTTGGGCATCCCAAAGTGCCCTTCCTTCTTGCTCATCAATTGGTGCAAACCCTTGAGATTCAAATGGATTGGTGTTGTCTCCTAAACCGATGAATAAATTACCGTCGGGTCCAAATTCCAAGCCACCGCCACTGTGGCAGCATTCGCGTATCAGCGGAATCTGCAACAAGATTTTTTCGGAATCCAGATCCAGGACATCATCTTTAAGGGTAAAGCGGGAAACATGTTGCTCCACCTTTTCTGCAGAGGAATAAAAGAGATAAATCCAGTTGTTCTTTTCATAATTTGGATCCACTGCCAATCCCAAAAGACCGTCCTCATTGCCATAAAATAGGTCCAATTTGGCAATTACCTTGGTGGTTGCAGTTTTGAAGTCGTACAATTTAAGACTCCCCCGGCGTTCAATAAATAGAATTCCTCTACCTGGAAGTTCTTCCAGTTCCATGGGTTCATCCAGGTTAAAATCCAGGATTGTTTTGGTAAATCTGTTCTCAAGAGGGACTCTTTCTGTCTTGGCCTTGCTGTAATCCAACGAACCGCCACCAGTGGCATAATCTATTCCGCCCATAAGGTGCTTTAAAAAAGTCTCGTCAGTAAATGTTTCATCAGTATGGCCCATAGCTGTGTAAAAAGCTCTTCCGCCATCGTATTCATGATACCAGGAAATGGGGTGGTTATCCCCATTTTCTCCCCCTTCATAGCTACTTTCATCAATATTGATCAACACATTGACATCGGTGTTGATGTTTTTGAAATTGTACCACTCATCTTCCTTGACCCAAGTGCTATCCAATATTTTGGTGCTAGGGTGGGTGTGATTAATAACCTCTAAGGTGGCAGGCTGCACTGCCGGATGACCCATAAAGTAGGCCCCCACCATTTTGTTGTACCACGGCCAATCGTATTCGGTATCGGTTGCGGCATGAATACCCACAAAACCGCCTCCAGCCTGTATATAGCGTTCAAAATCAGCTTCCTGCGTGGCACTCAAAATGTCACCTGTGGTATTTAGAAAGACCACAGCGTCATAATTTTTCAGGGAATCTTCCACGATGTATGAGGCGTCCTCGGTGGTCACCACCTTAAGGTCATTTTCCAATCCCAATTTTTGGAGGGCCGCAATTCCCGCCTCAATGGATTCATGCCTGAACCCGGCAGTTTTGCTGAACACCAATATTTCTTTTTGTCTGTTGCCACATGAAATTGCGGTGAGGAGTGCTAGAATTGCTACCACATATTTTGTCACGCTCATAGTCTTACCGTTCGAAATTTATTTTAAACAAGGAAAATTAAGCATTTATAGCCTCTTTCCTGTGTATAATTGCCCGTTGAAATATTTTATACAATTCAGACCAACATAATATAATGGGCAAAGTCAATTTCTATCCATTGGCAGTTCCGAAGATATTCCTCCAAATATGACCATATACTTCGGTGGGAAGTAGGGCTTCGCTATTCGGCTTCCCTTGGTCAGCATTATGTATAAAAACTGGATAATATGTCTCTGGAATATTAATGGCTCCGTGAGATCCCTTGATCAAATTGGCATCCAAAGGTATCACATTGAACGAGCTCCTGAACCCAAGTTTTTTCTTGAGCAATTTCCATCCAATTCGCGCCAGCATCATTTTTTTGTTGGGATCTGTAAACATTTCCACTGGGTCATAACCAGGTTTTTTGTGGATGTCCACTGTTCTTGCGAAATCAGGTGCTTTGGCATCGTTCAGCCAATAGTAGTAGGTAAACCAATGTTCTTTTTTAGCAATTACCACCAGGTCTCCCGACCGTTCATGATCTAGATGATAGTCCATTTTGCTATCAGCATCCAGAACCAGTTCTATTTCTGGACAATTTTCAAGCAGTTTTTTTACTTCCTCCACTTTATGCTTGGTATTTACATAAACATGGGCAATTTGATGATCGGCCATGGCGAAAGCTTCACTGACTCCCGGATCTAAAATTTCCAATCCATTTTCTTCCCTAACCTTTATGTACCCATTTTTTCGTAGTAATCGGTTAATGTGCATTGGCTCTTTAACCGGAGTGATGCCATATCCTGAAAGCACAATGGGATCAATTCCTTTTTCCTCATAAAACCCAATAAGGTCTTTCAGAACCGTGTCCAACTCCTTTAGATGCTGATAAATGATATCCTGGTCATTGTGCTTTTGCAGCACATAGTCCAAATGTGGTAGATAAATGAGTTGTAAGGTGGGTTCATGCCAGGTATGCACCAACTTGGAGGCGTTTGCAATCCACTGTGTAGATTTGATATTGGCCGTCGGTCCCCAAAAATTGAACAATGGAAAAGTGCCCAGTTCCTTTTGCAGTTTGTCCCTTAGCTCGGGGGGATTGGAATAGCAGTCGGGAATCTTTTGTCCATCTGCCCTATACTGGGGTCTAGGAGTCACATTAAAATCGGAATTGGAATACATATTGTACCACCAAAACATGTTGGAGCAGGTAAAATCCGAATTTTTCTCCTTGGCCATATCCCAAATCTTGGGGGCTTGCACCAAGTGGTTGGATTGCCGCCAAAGTTTGATCTCACATTCATCCTTAAAATACCAACCGTTGGCCACAATACCATGTTCATTAGGGAGTTTCCCAGTCAGATAGGTGGACTGGGCAGTACAGGTTACTGCCGGAAGCACCGGTTTTATCTTAGATAGCCGTTTGCTTTTAATCCATTGCGTCAAAAACAAATCTTGGTGTTGGAGTAGGGAAGAAGAGAGTCCCACAACATTGATGACCACGGTTTGCTTCATGCGCTTCTACTTTTTATGCTTCCAATTGGTTCAAGACCCATTGCAATTCCCTTACGATGGAACTTGTTATGTCCGTTTGCAAATGCTCCGGTAAAATGGTCCAGGTATAGGTTTCAACCTCTAGATGGGTGCTGTATTGACCTTCTTTCCATAGATCCAGGGCCTTGACAATATCATTTTGGGTGGATTCCAACACCTGAAATTCCGGAATAAAAATGGGGATGTGGAAATGTGCCCGGAGTTCCTGAAAATTTTCATCTCCCATAGCCGTTATGCCCTCCTGAAGATCGGGATAATGGTCCAGCATCCCATCCTTTTTCTGCACTACCGCTTGGTGCAGGTAAACAGGTTCGTCAAATTGTTGTAGGCAATCTTGCTGTTCTTTGATGGAAACCTCTGGCGAACGTCTACTTTTAAGGGCGGCACTAATTTGTATTTTTCCGACCTTGATTCCGTGTTCCCGAAATTGTGCCATTACCTCCTTTGGTTCTTCATAGGCCAATGAAAAATGGCAGACATCATAGCATACTTGAAGATGCTCCAAAATATGCTCCCGCGCTTCGGATTGTGAACATTTAAGTTTTTCCTGCAACGCCTCTGCACCTTTTTTGAGCAAATGGTCCTGATAAAAGGAAATGACCTCTTGGGTGTTTTCCAAAACTCCGTCCGGTTCCGGTTCAATATCAATATGGATGGTTTTTCCCCATTGGTTTTTAATCTGGACCAGTTCTTCAACCACAGCGATTAGGGATAAGACAGCTTTGTTTTTCACCTCTTCAATCTGCTCTTCGGAATTGAACCAATATTTATAGGAGAGGGGGGAGGTTGAAATTCCACCTTCCACACCTTCTGGAAGCAGATGGGCGAGAATTTTCACCAGACTTTTGGTGTACACCACCCGATCCGCGGTAGTCCAATCAGGGGTATGGACCTGATCTTTAACCGCCACATGATGAAAATCCCCATAGGGGAATCCATTCATGGTAAACACATATAAATTGTGGTTTTCCAACCAAGACTTAAACTGGTCCAAATGCTTTCCTTGAATCAATTCTTCCGCACTTCGTCGGGATAAACGTAATCCTAAACCGAAAGCTTGATTGTTGGCAACCTTCTTTTTTATCTGTAAAGCATAGGTTTGTAAACTGGCAAAAACTTCCTCCCAACTTTCCCCAGGATGGATATTGGTACAGTACGTTAAATGGGCATTGTGTTCAATTTGCATTACACCTCCAGTTTTTGTGCACTGTACTGTTTCGCATAATTCATGGCCTCCAAGACCATTTCCTTGTCCATTTCATGGACTTCGAAGCCATGGCCTATGCCATCCAAAAGCATAATGGTAAGTTGCCCACCCAGATGCTCCCTAAATTCTTCCAGTCCTTGGATGACCTGCTCCGATAACTGTGGGTGATACAAATCAAATCCCAATTTGATCATCAGACTCATAATACGGGAAAGAGATGATTGGTCAAGATGTCCTTTGAGTTGGGAATAGGTGCTGTCCAACGCAATACCTATTGCCACAGCTTCCCCATGACGCAACGAAAAACTGGATAATTGTTCCAATTTATGGGCAGCCCAATGTCCAAAATCCAGAGGTCGTGACGATCCTTGCTCAAAGGCATCACCTGAGCTTCGGATATGCTGCATATGTAAATCCGCACATCGATAGATGAGCTCGTCCATTGCTTCCACATCCCGATTGGCCAAGGCATCTACCATCGTTTCTATCCACTCGAAGAAATCTGCATCCTTGATAAGAGCAACCTTGATGGCTTCTGCAATGCCAGCTCTCCAATCACGATCGTCCAATGTGGAGAGGAAAGTGGAATCATTGATAACCGCATACGGACTGGCAAAACAGCCTGTAAAATTCTTCTTTCCATACGTATTAATCCCATTTTTAACCCCAATTCCAGAATCGTTTTGGGACAAAACCGTAGTGGGAATCCTAATGTGCCTAACCCCTCGATGTGCAATGGCCGCAGCAAAACCTACCGCATCCAAAACTGCACCTCCGCCTATGGCGATGACATAGGAATGCCTGTCAATCCCAAATTGGTTTACTTTGTTCAAAATGGATTTGATCAAGGTTTCGTCATTTTTGGCGACTTCCCCACCTGGAATTTCCAATATTTCTCCCTGAAGGGCAATAGACTTGCCGTAGTGCTTAAAGTAATCTTGTACAGCCTGAAACAAAGTAGGGTGGGCTTGCTTGACTCCACTATCCACAACCACAAGGGCTTTGCTCTTGTTCAAAGCATTTTCCGACAATAGTTTCTGGAGGATAGTATTTTCCACATCAAAAATGTTGTGCGTAAACAACACTTTAAATTGAAAATTTACTTGAAACTTCTGTTCTAATGTTCTTTCCTTTTTCATAATCTCTTTCTTCATGACAACTTAGGTCACCGCAAATTTCTTGGCCAGGTATATGGATAATGGCAAAAGGCAAAGCGTGGCCAATCCGAAGTAAACAGAACCAAAACCAGCCACATAACCTGCGTTTAGAGGGATAAGGGATAAAACCCCAGTCTTTACTGCTTTTTTAATGGCTGTAGGATGGTTATGTCGAATTGCTTTAAGTTTTGCCAAAAAGTTTACCCCATACCAAAGTACTATAAATATGGATGCTGATTTTAATGAAAAGTTAAAGTATCGGCTTAATAGCAAGATGCCTGCCACTATGGTTGCGTCCAATACCATGGCAACCATTATAGATTTTTTGTTCTTTCCTTGGCTTTCCTTTTGTGCGGTTAGGGTGATGGCCGCCACAAAGATTATGGGTAATAAACCAATCCAAAGAAATTGCGAGGGAATGGGCTGGACAATACTCATGCCCAACAGAAGATTAGTACCCCTGCATGCTCCCATATTCAGAGGCCCTAAAACCAAATGGTGTTTGCTGTATTTATCATAGAGCAAGGCTAAAAGTGCAATGCTCGCAGCTATTCCGCCACTTAAAATAGATACCCCGAAAGCAGCCAGGATTCCAATGATAAAAAGCAAGGTTCCAAATCGCGAGGCCTGTTGAAGACTAACCTTACCTGAAGGAATAACTCTTTCCGGTCTATGGATTTTGTCCTCCTCTATGTCAAAAACGTCATTGAAGACAATTCCGCCCCCGTATAAACAAGAAGTGGAAAGAAGTAACAGGCCTAAATCCAAGATGATCTTCTGATTCCAAACATCAATGGTAAATAGGCCGGCTATGGCAACCCCAGCAATGATATCTGCAATGGCAGTTACAATATTGGCAGGTCTGATCAACTGTATATACCCGGACCATTGCATGTATTACTCCCCCATGCTGTTTTTGAAATTAATTTCCTTGGCCTCCTGACCTCTTAATACACTATTTCCTTGGTGCAAATCAGCTTGTTTTACGACCAAGTCCTGTTTCCAATCAGATTCATTGAATTGCCCACTTTGCCCGTAAACGGTCAGCGCATTTTGGTAGCAAGTAAGGTGGATATGATGTTCGGCGATGCCATTCTCTCTCATTAAGGATGCAGTTCTTGGTACTGAAAGTGGATCGCTTACGCCCCAATCGGCTGAGCTGTCCACGATGATCTTTTCAGAACCGTAGGTATTTACAATATGCACCATACGCATCTTGCTCATCTTAGTTTTCGGATAGATGGTAAAAGCAGCCCAAAAACCTCTATCCAACACATGTTTTACGGTTTCTTCATTGTTATGGTCAATCACCACCATATGTTCTGGAATACCGTGTTCCTGGATGACATCCATACTCCGTAGGGTTCCATTTTTCTTATCACGATGCGGGGTATGGATCATAACGGGAAGTTCAAATTCCTTTGCGAGTTCCAATTGCAACCTAAAGTATTTATCCTCGGCTTCGGATTGGTCATCATAACCGATTTCACCAACGGCCACAACACCTTCCTTGGCCAAAAATTGGGGTAGAATTTCCATGACCTGCTCCGCCAACTCCTCATTGTTCGCTTCCTTGGAATTGAGCCCGATGGTACAATAGTGCTTGATTCCAAATTGCGAAGCCCTAAAACGTTCCCATCCAACCAGCATGCTATAGTAATCCTTGAAGGATCCCACGGTGGTCCGTGGCTGTCCCAGCCAAAATGCAGGTTCAATCACGGCAACAATACCCGCTTCCCTCATCGCTTCATAATCGTCCGTGGTCCTTGAGACCATATGTATATGGGGGTCTATATAGTGCATTAGTTTAAATTTATTTCGTTCATTTTTCCTATGTTGTTCCAAAACTCCTCTCCTGCAGTGGCTTTTGAATCTAAAATGGTTTCTATGGCACTTTTTTCAAATGCTTCAAGTTCCTTTTCCAAAATTAGTTGCTTGACATCTTCTCGTAAGTACTGATGTACAAGTCGCCAAACCTCAGGAGAAACCGTTCGCTTTGCCGCCCAGCGCTCCTGGATATAATCTTGGAGCATATCGGCCAATTCCTTATTCCTTCGTTGGTCTATATTTTGGATTTTATACAAAGGTCTTTCCATAAAAATGGCCTTTAAGACCAATTGGTTCCATGCCGGGTCTTCCAGATAAGCCGCTGCAAATGGATTCCCAAGACAAATGGCATCAAACACATTCACCATATTGGTGCGGACCCCCTCTTTTACCTGCGACGCAAAGTCGGCCGCGTTGTCCAACAGGAACAAACTTTTGTAGAGGGCCACCAGTTCATTCATCTCTGCAATTTCAAAAAAGCCTCGTAATACCTGTGCATCTTTGTTTGTGTTCAGGGCGCACACCAATACTGTCCTTGCCATGTCCCGTTTGGTCCAAACCGCGCTTCCAAATCCAGGATAAATGCTCTCCAATATTTGAATTTCGTCGGTATTCCATTCCGGGACATCATTGGCAATAAAACGTGAAGCCTGGCTAAAGAAAATGGGGAACTTCCTTGCACTCTCTTTAACAGCCGCCCTTTTTAAGTTCAACCAATCTTGCTCTTTAGGAGACAATTTGTTTAAAACGCAGTTGGTAAAATCTAACTTTCCATCTCCCATTTTATCCTTCCCACATTGTTTTTAGTATAGATTTCTTTTCATTTTTTGGATTGTCTCCATTGATAAACTATGGAAACCAAAGCTATGACCAAACCCAAAAATTCCCGGGTACCTTCAAGGTATGGTTTTTCATAGACCATTTCACCAAAAAGTTCAGATTTGTTTTGCACTTGTATCCAGTCCACAAAATAGGGGATGTGCACCGCACTATATATGGCCAGTCCAATCATAAATAGCAATAGAATACTACGATTGAGGGTCTTAAAAACAACATACAGATGAACCAAAGCCACCACGCCATAAATAGAAAACCAAAGCACTCCATCCTTATCATTTAATTGTACGTAAGCGAAAGCTGTGAAAAGTACAAACAAAAACAGATTGAAAATTTTTCGAAGTGAAAATGTTTTAGTTGGAATTCCCATGAAACTTGTTTTGGATGCTTATATCTCTTATACTTGATTGAACTTATAAAAATAACTACTTTTCATCCCATTTTGTTTAAATCTTTTCAATGAAAGAAAGTATACATGAGATTCAGCCCTACGAGGCAGACGGAATTGTGTATCATGCAGATAAATGTTTGCCGTTGGTAGATGCCGCTAAGCGGCAGAAAATCAAATCTAGGATGTTGTCAAGACACACCTATCCAGGTGACCGATTGGATGACAACACTTTAGGATTAAACAGCATTGGATATTGGGATGCCCATGAGCCGCAGGATTGGGGATTGGATTGGCATCGGAACGAAGGTATTGAATTCCACTTCTTGGAATCTGGAAGTATGCCCTACGCACAGGAAGACAAGGAAGTCCTTCTAAAACCAAATTATTTGACCATTACCAGGCCATGGGAGGTGCATAAGGTGGGAAATCCCTTCGTGGGGATGGGTAAATTTTACTGGGTTATTCTGGACTTAGGCGTTCGCAGACCGCATCAGGAATGGCAGTGGCCTGATTGGGTTACCTTAACACCGGATGATTTAAATAGGTTAACCACCATTCTGAGGCAGAATGACCAGTCGATTCTAAAAACCAATAGGGAAGTTCGTGATTGTTTTATTGCACTAGGGAAGGCCATTGATGCCGACGAATCAGGTAGCAACGCCTCAAAAATAAGGTTGCTCATCAACTATCTATTGATTTTGATTCTAGATTTGGTGGATACGGACGATATTATTCTGAACGAGTCACTTACCGAGAGTTCCAGAAGTGTGAATTTTTTTCTAAAAGAGTTGGAAAACAGCCTTGCGGAAAACTGGACCATTGAGGAAATGTCCCAGTCTGCAGGGGTGGGCGTTACACGGTTTACGTACCATTGCAAACAAATCACCAACCTAACACCCATGCGCTATTTGATGATGCGACGCTTGGAGTTATCCAAGAAAATGCTCTTGGAAGAGGAAGAACTCACTATAACCGAAGTGGCTTATCGAACAGGTTTTACCACAAGTCAGTACTTTTCGTCCGTGTTTAAAAAACATGAAAAGTGCACCCCTAACCAGTATCGACAAAAACACCTGGATTTGGTTCTTTAGAACACTACTGCCTTTTTTTGAAAGCCAACTAAGACTTGGATGCTGTCAAGGATTTTCGAAACCTAATAATTCCCAAAGTTTGGAAGGTAGCAAACAAGGCCACCATTACATTGGTTATGACCATAAGCATTTTTCCTCCCAAGCTTGTTTCCGATGCCACCAAGGATAGATTATAGAATCCAAGTAGTACGTATAAAATGTCCAATACTATGATGATCCAAACGAGTATTATAGGCACTTTTTTTCTGTAGGCGGCAAACAAAACAACGGCTGCAAAAATGAACAATTGGATAGCCAACGCCATAGGTTGTCCATTTGCCATTTCACTGAACGCCGTGACTGAGTTCCCCAACAATAAGGTAAGCGTAGCAGTCGCCAAGGAGAAAAATCCATTTGTTTTGAGCGCAGTTCTTAGTATTGATATATCGTCCATTTCTTTTTAGTTTTGAATGGATCAAGATTAAACCAATTTTGTGTACAAAGCGTATCCTTAAATTGAGAGTGACTCTTTTAAATAGTTATTTTGAACACTTGATAACTAAGGTCTTACCTTTGTGTTTCTAAATTATATTAGTGAAGCATGGAGCATTTATCCGCAATTAGGTTTGACATTTGGTCCGTTCTATTACTTTTTGGGATTTTGCAGGGACTGTTCTTAGCTATCCTTTTGCTGACAGGCTCCACTAGAAGGAAATCAAAATACTACCTCATTGCGTTGGTAGCAGTTGTCACCATCAACTTGCTTAATTATGTGATCATCCATTCCAGCTTGCATTTAAATGTGCCCCATTTGGTAAACATAAGCCTCCCGTTGCTCTTTTTGTTGGGTCCCCTGTTCTTGTTTTATGTAAAATCCGTTTTAACTGAAAAGTTGGGGTTTAAGGTTACTGACCTCCTTCATGGACTTCCATTTTTGTTGGCGCTTTTGTTTATGGTACCATTTTTTATGCTGTCTCGGCCAGCCAAAATCCAGTTGATTGAATCCCAGATAATTTCAGGTCAACGGGCATTGGATTTGGGTACTATAATATTTACTGTAACCCAAATCGTGCAAAGCTTTATCTATGTCATGCTAGCCTTAAACCTACTCAACAAAAGTTCCAAGGAATCCAAGATGAAGAAGGATGTCTTTAGAATGGAATGGCTAAGGAAAATTACTGTCGGGTTTCTCCTTTTTTGGCTGGTTGATTTTTTAGCTGTTGTCTGGTTTTTGCAGCAGGGACATATTGATGTCAAGGCATACTATATGAGCTTGTTTTGTTGCACCCTCTTTATCCACTTTTTGGTGGTTCTTACCATTAGGAACCACAAAGTTTATAGGGAAGTGCTTTTGGACAATCCAAGGGTGAAATACAAAAGCTCCAAACTTCTGGAATCCGATTTAAAGGAGCATCTTTCCCAAATTGTATCTTATATGGATGATGAAAAGCCCTACCTTCTTCATGATCTAAACTTATCCAAGCTATCCAAAGACCTTGGTCTACCCAAACATGTAATTTCCCAGATTTTGAATGAGGAACTGGGCAAGACGTTTTACGAATTTTTGAATGAATATCGGTACAAGGAGGTAAGGAGCAGATTGGCCAATCCCAAATACAGTCACCTGACCATTTTGGCCATTGCCCTTGATGCTGGTTTCAGCAACAAAAACACCTTCAACAAAGTGTTCAAAAAGTTTTCGGGAACTACCCCGTCCCAATTTTTGAAATCCACAGCCAACGCAAAAGTGTAGCGTTAAAAGAGTATTCATATTCCAGATTACTCTGCTTTGGGGTCCTAGCGAATTATATTTTGTTCTAACGGAATTATCATTTCGACAGCTTTTGTTGCCTTCCTGCCCTTATTTAGCATCGTAATTCTAAATCAAAAGTTATGTTTAAAAAGTATCGAATACTGAAATGGGTATCCCTCTTTATTCTTAGTTTAATTATTGTGGTTGTATCCTTTGGGTTTTGGTTCAAAAGCTTGATACCACCCAGAGATGTTTCGCTGGCATCCGTTTCTGCAACTGAATTGGCATATTTGGTGAATGACCCTGTGCCTTATTGGGGTAAAATACTTGCTGTGGTGACCAGTGCTGATACCATGGGGAACAGTGACAAAACCACTGGTTATGAATTGACGGAATTGGCAAGGGCATACTATACTTTTCAAGCCAACGGTTTTGAGGTGGATATTGCCAGTCCAGAAGGCGGAAAACCACCTGTGGTTATTGACGATGAGGATATGGGAGTCTTCGACTTCGCCTTTTTGAACGATTCCATTGCCCAACATAAAGCAAGCCATACCATCCCCATGGACCAAGTGATTGCAGAGGAATATCAAGCGGTCTTCTTTGCAGGAGGGAAAGGGGCCATGTTTGATTTTCCAAACAATACAGCCATACAAAAACTGGTCAGAAACTATTATCAATCCAACAAAGTTATCGGGGCGGTTTGCCACGGTCCAGCGGCGTTGGTCAATGTAACCTTGGACAATGGACAGCATATTTTGGATAACAAAACAGTAAGCGGTTTTACCAATAAAGAGGAATTGCTTCTAATTTCTGATGCCAAGACCATCTTTCCTTTTTTGCTGCAGGATAAAATGGTGGAACGAGGTGCCCAATTCAATGAAGGGGTTATGTATTTGGACAATGTTAGTCAGGACCAAAATCTGATAACTGGACAAAATCCATGGTCTACCTGGAGTGTTGCAGAACAAATGATTCAGCAAATGGGCTATACTCCAAAAAAGCGGGAAATCACAGCGGAGGAGAATGCAGTGCAAGTGCTTCTAAAATTCCATGAGGCAGGAAAACAACCTGCCAAGCAATTGATGGAAAAGGTATTGGTTGAGCAGAACAAACCACTGGACCGGGTCTTGATCGCCAAACATGGAATAATTGCGGCCATGAAAGGGGAGCTTGGGCAGTTCGCTGCACTTATTGGGTTGGTTTCCCACGCCAAAAAATGCGAAGCCAAAAGCGCGAAAATATAGCTACATTTGAGAAATTGGTCGTTTGGGATTTTTAGATATACTTCTTGTAATTATTAGCAGTGCCGGCCTTTTGCATGGTACCATGTTCGCTTTGTATCTGCTGTTCTTTAAAAAGAAAAGAACCTTGCCCAATTCCTTGTTGGCCTTAATTCTGATGCTGATGGCATTTAGAATAGGCAAATCAGTGCTGTTATATTTTGGAAATGATCTTGAGCCTGCGTTTATTTTCGCAGGCTTGGCTTTTTTATTGGGTATTGGCCCCATGTTGCGCTGGTATGTTAACGGAATGACACGCTCGGGTTTTACATTGCCGAAATTCTATGCTTTGGAATTGATTCCTTTTGCGCTGGTTTTTCTGGCCAGTTTTTTTGTGAACAAAGCTTGGTTTGAGACAAATAATAAAGAGGTCATTATCATATTTGGGAGCGTACTCATTTTTATTTATCTGCATTTTGCCTTTTACATCTTCATCTCCAGTCGGATTTACAAGAAAATGGCAAAGAGCCACTCCAAAGAGCATAGGACCAAATCCCAAAAGGCCATTTTCAGCTGGTTGGGTTTGTTGCATATAGGCTTGATCATTATTTGGATTTCCTATGTGTTGAACATTGTGGAAGACGCGGTTCCTTATATCGTTGGGCCAATTATGTACTCCATGGTGGTCTATTTCTTGAGTTTTAAAGCATTTCAACTCAAGGTGACGGATATGGACGGAAATGTTTTTAAAGGGAACAACGATTTGGGCCTATTTCATCAATTGACCCATCATTTGGTTGATAATAAGTTGTATTTGGAATCCAATATTTCCCTATCCAGTTTAAGCAAGTTGGCGAACGTCAGTACGCAAAAAACTTCTGAAGTCATCAACCAATATGCCAGGCAGAATTTCAATGACTTTGTTAATTTCTACAGGATTCAAGAGGCCAAGAAACTGCTTGTGGATAAGAACAACGAAAATTTCACGATATCCAGCATAGCGTTTGATTCCGGTTTTAGTAGCCTGTCCTCTTTTAACAGCGCCTTCAAAAAATTTGAAGGGCTTACACCATCAGCCTTCAGGAAAGCACATTTGGCTTAAAAGCTACGAGGAAGATTCCCTGACAATGAGGTTAGGAGGGAGGACTATTCTTTTTTCTTTTCTTTTGGAATTTTGTCCTACTTGCTCCAAGAACATTTGAGCGGCCTTCCTTCCCATTTCCAAAGGAGATTGGTCCATGGAACTTATGGGAGGGTCCATAAACTCGGTAAAAGGTTCGTTACTGAATCCAACCACACGGATGTCGGCTGGTATTTTAAAGCCATTATTCTTTAACCATGTGATTGCACCCAGTGCTCCATAATCCGTGGATGAGAAAATGGCATCTGGTGGATTTTTAAGTACCATCAGGTTTTTAATGGCCTGTATGCCGTCCTCTGCCGTACTGCGAATTTCAAAAACCAAATCTTGGTCGGGCTCTTTCCCGTGGTCTTTAAGCGCGTTTACATAACCTTGATACCTGTCCTGGTATATTTCCAAGGACCTATCACCCGAAAAATGAGCGATGCGGGAACATCCCAATTCAATTAAATGCTTAGTAGCCTGATATCCCCCCTGATAATCATCGAAGATTACAGAACTAACCCCGTTAATATCTTTCTTTCGGTCAAAGAAGACCAACGGTATACCTTTTTGTACCACCTCGTTCAGGTGTTCTGTATTTCTTGTGGATCGGGAGACCGAAATCAAAATGCCCTCTACTTGAGCATTTAGTAAGCTCTTTATGGTTTGCCCTTCCCGGTCCTCCTCTTCATGCGATTGACTGATGATTACATGGTATCCTTTGGGATGGAGCTCTTCCTCAATTCCTCTTATAATGGTGGAAAAAAAACTGTGGTTGATATAGGGGACAACCACTCCAACATTATTGCTTTTTCCTTTTTTTAGGGCCAAGGCCAACTTGTTGGGCTCATAATTCATTTCCCTAGCGGTTTCCAACACCAATTTTTTTGTGCCTTTGCTAATTCTAGGGTTATTATTTAATGCCCTGGAAACCGTCGCTGCAGTTAGATTTAGCTGGTTTGCAATATCATAGATGGTTGTTTTATTTGCCATTTGATAGAATCCAATAGTTCAAAAATGAAATGAACGCTTATGTTGGGGGCAAGATGGTAAAAATATTTTGATTACGCACAGTAAATTGTTATAATTGTGCAATCGATTGCACAAAATTTCTGGATAGACACAGGTTCCTGGTTCAAAAGATGATCATCTTTACCTAGTTACTGAAGTCAGAATTCAATATATAATCCACTAAACCGAAACCGCCATGAAGGACAAACAAACCAGAAGAAAATTTTTAACGGCAGTGTCCATGTTGGCCGCTGGAACTATGGTAGAAGCATCACCATTGAACTTTGCATTTATGGGAAGAAAGCTCAAAATTGTGTTGGTGGGAACGGGAATAAGAGGTATTACTTTTTGGGGGAAACGATTGGTGGATGCCTATTCTGATACCTTGGAGTTTGTAGGTTTATGCGACCTTAATCCCGGCCGGTTGGCTTTTGCCAAAGACTACATGGGTGTAAAGTGCAATACTTATTCCAGTTTTGATCAAATGGTTCAACAAAACCAACCAGATCTAGTAATCGTTACCACAACGGACTCCACGCATCACGAATACATTATCCGAGGGCTTGAGCTGGGGTGTGATGTGTTGACAGAAAAACCAATGACCACCGATGAGGACAAATGCCAACAGATCATAGATGCTGAAAGGAAACACAACAATAAGGTAATCGTCGGATTTAATTATCGCTGGATACCTTACAACACCAAGATAAAGGAATTGCTTAGCGAGAAGATCATTGGTAAAATAACCTCGGTAGATTTTAACTGGTACTTGAATACCTACCATGGAGCATCCTATTTTAGGAGGTGGCACGGACTGCGTCAGACTGGGGGAACTTTGTGGGTGCACAAGGCAACCCATCATTTTGATTTATTGAATTGGTGGTTGGATTCGGATCCCGCGGAAGTGTTCGCTTACGGAGATTTGGAGTATTATGGCAGTGCCAATACATTTAGAGGAAACAATTGCAGGGATTGTAAACATGTGGAGAACTGTGATTTTCATTGGGATATCACCCAAAGTAAAATGGACATGAATCTGTATGTCAACAACGAAAAGCACGATGGTTATGTACGGGACAACTGTCTGTATCGTGAAGAGATAAACATCTATGATAAGATGTCTTCCCAGATAAAATATGCCAATGGAACCGTGGTCAATTATTCGTTAACGACCTATTCCCCTTTTGAAGGATGGCGGGTGGCGTTCAATGGAACCAAGGGTAGGATAGAGGCCTGGCACGATATTCCTTATCGCAAGGAAAATCCGTTGAGTCAAGAAGAGCTTCACGCCTTGGAGATGACCCAAAACCTTAAGGAAGTGGAAGGGTACAAACCCATGATTCTCCATCATTTATGGAAAGACCATGAAACCGTTCAAGTACCCATGGAGCGAGGAGGTCATGGAGGAGGAGATAAGCGACTTCATGAAAAAATCTTCAAACTTCCAAACACTCAAGACCCGTTTGATAGAGCCGCTGGGGTAAGGGACGGGGCTATGTCCATTCTTATTGGTATAGGGGCTAGAAAGAGTATTGAAAGTGGTCGCCCTATTAAAATAGCGGAGTTAACGGATCTAGAACCCCGGGAAAAAAGGTTGTAATGGAATGAGTAGGAGTGGGGTAAATCAATTGTATTCTAGAGTTTTAGTTTATACCCTCTTCGTTCCATCCAACCTGTAAATGCCACCACAAGAAGCGCAAAAACAAAAGACACCAATAGTCCCACATATCCGTTGTTGAAAATGTCGGGGAGTCTAGAGCCCAGCAAACTGCGAATCGGATACACCATGTATGGAATCATGTAACAGGTAAGGGTGGCGGTTCCCGCAGGGGAAATAAAGGTTGCCCATTTGGTTTTTTTCTTGACATCGGCCAAATAATGAAACAAAATGAAGGACAAAACCCCAATCCCGGTGCAAATAGCCAACCAGGATGGCGTGCCCTGCAATTTGGAAATTCCCCAAATCGGTCTAGTAACCAATCCCAGGACAATGTTTACAATCCCAAGGAGGGCCAAGACCAGATAAGCGGAATTTAATCGGGTAGCGGAATATTTTTGGAACAGTAAGGTGGTCAACACTCCAGCTGCTGTAAAAGCAGGAATAGTACCTCGATATAGCACTGAGAAATATCGTAAAAACCCTTCAGGCCCTTCCACCATTCCCTGTTGAAAGAGGACACATAATGTATTGAACAGTATCCAAAGAAGAAGAATTACGGTCAGATTTCCCTTGGAATACAAAAAAAAATAGGGAGTTGGAAAGATAAGCCCAGCCAATAAGCCCCAAAATACCCCACCAGTGAACCTGCATCCAGTCCTGACCTGTAGCTCCACCCTTGTAAATAATTGCCAGAAAAATCAGCAGGACGGTACCCAACACCCTAAAATGTGGATGGTATTTTTTTGGGGTCGATGTTTTTTCCCAGTCAACCCAAACGAGGACAATGGCCAGCGTCATTAAAATGGTCCAGAAATCTTTTCCAATTAAAATACCTTTGTCAAAAGCCACCTCGTAGTTCATGAGGTAGAATCCTATTAATAAAAGGGAAAACGAACGAATGAGAATATGTACGGCAATGGATGACTTTGATTTTCCCTTGTCCATTCTGTTCTTAACAGCAAAGGGAATGCTTAGCCCTACGATAAACAAAAACAACGGGAAAATAATATCAGAAAAACCCAGATAATCTTCATTGGCTGTGGCATGCATAAGCCATTTGGGGACATTGGAAAGTGTCCAAAAGTCGTTTACCCAAATCATTAAGACCATAGTAAGTGCCCGTAAAATATCTATGGATGCAAGGCGCATAAAATGTGATTTCCAACTATAATTATCAAATTGAAGGTATATTTTTTTAAAAAATCTAAATTATTTTTTATCTGAACGGTGTGCTTATAGAGGTCAATCACATGGTTTTCCCTTATCAGCGTGTTCCCACTTTAAATGGGGTGATTACCAAGTTTGTAGATTGGACAAAAACGTCTAATTTCCATCCACCTTAATCCGTGCAAAAGTTCAGTATTGAGTGCATTTTGGAACATAGAGAACAGGGTAAAGACCACTATTCCCATCCGGTACCATATCATATTTTGGGTGGTCTATTTTTTGTTCAATTCCATCCGATGGGGTAGTTATTTTCATGATTATTGGTACTCCTTCAAATCCAATATGGTGGAGTTCCCGTTGCATATGATCATGGTGTACTTCAACATCTACTATCTCGTCCCAAAATTTATTCTATCCAAAAGATATAAAGCCTATGTCCTATTATTGATGCTTGCCCTTGGTTGCCATTATTTTGTTCGAGTAGGGCTGTCGTATTGGTGGGTTTGTGAAGTCATCTGGAGGGAGGCTGAAGGAATTCATGAACCCTTCGGGTTCAACCATATTGTTACCGTGGTTTTGGGCGAAATATATGTGATTGGGTTGGTCACTGCCATAAAGTTTACCGTGGAATATGTGGTTCAATTGAACAAGAGCAAGCATTTATTGGCCCTACAATCTGAAACCGAACTTAAATTTTTAAAAGCCAGGATACAACCCCACTTTTTTTTCAATACCCTAAATAACCTTTATGCACTAACCCTACAGCGGTCCAAAAAAGCGGCTGAGGTCGTTCTTAAGTTATCTGAGATCATGGAGTACGTCATCTACGACATAAACATGAAAAAAATCCCCTTGGCCAAAGAAATCAAATACATAAAGAACTATATTGAGCTGGAACGGATCAGACATGGGTATCAATTAAATTGTGATATCCAAACCGAGGGGCAATTGGATGGTGTAAAATTGCCTCCCTTGCTGTTTTTGCCTTTCGTTGAAAATTGCTTTAAACATGGACAACTAAGTGATGGCAGTATTTGGATAAAAATGAAATATGAAAGGGAGGGAGATTTACTGGTCTTTTATTTGACCAATGAATTTGGCCCAACCGACACTGAGAAAACCAAGGATGGCATTGGAATTGCCAATACGAGACGAAGACTTGAACTTTTGTACGGAGAAACCTATGAACTTCAGACGTATCCAGAGAACCATCAATACCATGTTATACTAAAAATACCTTTGGGATGAAAATCAATTGCTTGATTATAGATGATGAGCCTTTGGCTATCAGTATTTTGGAGTCATACATCAAAAAACTGGACAATGTTTGCGTCGTAAATACCTATACCAAGGCCACGGATGCACTTACGGACTTGGAACAAGAAGAGATAGATGTAATATTCCTGGACATCAACATGCCCCATTTAAGCGGCCTTGAATTTCTGGGAAGTATGCAAAAACAACCGTTGGTCGTTATTACCACAGCCTACCGGGAATATGCCTTGGAAAGTTATGAGTTCAATGTGGTTGATTATCTGGTAAAGCCCATTCGTTTGGAGCGGTTTATGAAAGCTGTGAATAAGGTTTCCGAAAGGTTGATGGCCAGAAAGGACAGCGCACCGAGTAGAAGAGAGGTTGAGAACACCTATTTTTTTATTCGGGCAAACAAGAAAATGGTGAAGATTCTGTTCAAAGAAATACTATTCATTGAAAGCTTGAAAGATTACATCAAAATAAACACATTTTCAGGACATTACATCGTTTATCAATCGCTATCTGGGATTATTGCGGAACTGCCAAAAAGCAATTTTCTTAGGGTTCATAAATCCTATGTGGTTGCCATTGATAAAGTCATGTCCATGGAAAGACATAATGTAGAAGTTGGCACCAAGAATATTCCCATAGGCCGTAGTTATCTTAAAATTGCGAAGGAACGGATTTTGGCAGACCATGTTTTCAATCTAAAAAATGAAAACCCGAACTCGATTTGAGAAGGTTCACACAAGTTTTTAAAGAGAAGAGAAGAGTTATAAGAATAACCAGAAAAGAATTACTCTAAACCTGATTCCCAATATTCTGTGAACTCTTAATGATGCCAATTTGGGTTGATTTGCCTCCAAAAAAGGCAATCACTACATTTATAGAATCAAAAACAATTCACGATGAAATCACTATCCACTTCCGTTCTATTTTTTGCCTTATTGCTCAGCTTTTCATGCAAGCAAAAAGCCAAAACTGAAAGCACTCCTGAGCCAACACCGTTAGCCGTAAAAGTAAAGGGAGCTGAAGTTGCCTATGCCTCAGATTCCACCAACTTGAAAGGGTATATTGCCTTTGATGAGAATAGTACGGAAAAGCGCCCAGGGATACTAATAGTACATGAATGGTGGGGTCATAACGATTATGTCCGGGAACGGGCGAATATGTTGGCCGAGCTTGGATACACGGCTTTGGCGGTGGATATGTATGGAGATGGGAAGCAAGCCGACCATCCCGATGATGCCGGAAAGTTTGCGATGAGCGTTATGGGCAATTTACCTGAAGCCAAGGCAAGATTTAACGCAGCTGTCGAATTGTTAAAACAACATGAATCCGTAGATACAGAAAAGTTGGCTGCTATCGGGTATTGTTTTGGAGGAAGTGTGGCCTTGACCATGGCCAATAGCGGGGCTGACCTTGATGCTGTAGCTGCTTTCCATAGCGGGGTTTCCCTACCTGTAATGCCAACCAAGGACCTAAAAGCCCAAGTGCTGGTTTGCAACGGGGCAGATGATCCGTTTATCAGCACCGAGTCGATTACGGCTTTTACCTCAGCTATGGATTCCATTGGAGCCAAGTACGAATACATTTCTTATCCAGGTGTAAAACATAGTTTTACTTCCAAAGACGCGGATGCCAACGGCGAAAAGTTCCAATTGCCCTTGGAGTACAATGAGGAGGCGGACCAAAAATCTTGGGCCAGCCTGCAACAGTTGCTTGACGAGGTTTTTTAAAGTTCTCTAGCTCATGTAGTGGAGTATACAATTTTCTCCCATATTTTTTATTCAGACATCATGACGTTCTTACGGGAAAAGTATCTTATTTGCTTTTTAGGCCCGCTATGACGTCATTCAGATAAAATTTCGCGGAATTGGCCTTTGAAAACCCTAATTTCATGCCCAATCAACCATGGAATCCAAAAGCAATTTTTTATTTCTTCGGAATGTAGGCCTCCCTTTTTTTGTCTTGTTCTTTATTTTTCAGGTACATGCCCAAAAGAAGAACGCTGATTTTCGATATCATATCCGCAAAACAACGCAACCCATTGTAATAGATGGCGTGGCGGACGAGCAAGCTTGGCAAGACACAGATGTGGCAAACAATTTCTTTATGGTGTTGCCCATGGATACGGGAAAGGCGAATGAACCTTCGGAGATTAGGATGACGTATAACGATAAGAATATTTATCTAGCGGCCACCTTCTTCAACAGCGTTCATGGCCAATATTTTGTGGAATCGCTTAGAAGGGATTTTTCCTTTGGAAAGAATGATAATTTTTTGTTGTTCATGGATCCCTTTAACAATCAAACCACGGGCTTTTCCTTTGGGTCCAATGCCTCTGGAGCGCAATGGGACGGAACCATGTTTGACGGGGGAATGGTAGATTTGAATTGGGACACCAAATGGATTTCCGAAGTAAAACAGGACCCGGATAAATGGGTGGTGGAAATGGCCATTCCCTTTAAATCCATTCGCTATGAAGATGGCGTTACCGAATGGGGCATCAACTTTAGTAGATTGGACTTAAAATCCAGCGAAAAATCTAGCTGGACCCCTATACCAAGACAATTCCCTACGGCCTCCCTGGCCTATACCGGTGTGCTGGTATGGGATGCACCTCCACCAGCCCCAAAAACGAACATTTCAGTAATTCCGTATGTGCTGGGAGAAGTGGTTCAAGATTTTGATGAAGCAGACGACTTTGAAAAAAGGGTAGGGGGTGATGTAAAGATCAGTCTAAGTTCATCCTTAAATCTAGACCTGACCGTAAATCCTGATTTTTCCCAGGTGGAAGTGGACCGTCAAGTTACCAATTTGGACCGTTTCGAGTTGTTTTTTCCTGAACGACGCCAATTTTTCCTAGAAAACGCGGACTTGTTCGCCAATTTTGGTTATCCAACAATCCGTCCGTTTTTCTCGAGGCGTATTGGATTGGGAGTGCCTATTAGAGCAGGAGCCCGATTGAGCGGAAACTTAAATGAAAAATGGCGCTTGGGTGTCATGGATATGCAGACGGCTAAGGTGGACGAAGAGGGTAGGCCCAGTCAGAATTTTGCTGTGGTCTCTTTACAACGTAAGATGTTCAGCCGATCTAGCCTTGGTTTTCTTTTTGTGGACAAGGAATCGCTCCGCTATCCACAGGAAGCAGATTCATTGCGGACGTTGTTCCCTAAGTTCAATCGGAATTTGGGAGTGGAATACAATTTGGCCTCTTCCAATAACTTATGGACAGGTAAGGCCTTTATGCTGAAATCGTTTGCCCCAGGTCGTGTGAACGGAAATGGGATTACCCAGGCCGCCCATTTGGAATACAAGAGCCGAATCTGGAACTGGGGCGTACAGGAACAATCGGTTGGAGAAAACTATACCGCAGAAGTTGGATTCGTTCCTCGGAAAGACTTTATCAATATAAATGCGTTTATAGGCCATACTTTTTTTCCAAAAAATGATGGGGGAAGGCTGGTGAGCCATGGTCCAAAAATCAATAGTAGTTATTTCCTAAATCAAAAATGGGAGCGTACCGATAACTTTACCGAACTGGAATATTTGTTGAGTTTCCGAAACCGCAGCAGTTTTGAGCTTGGATTTGTAAATGAATATGTAGAGTTGTTGGCTCCGTTTGATCCTACACGTTCAGGCAAGGACTCCTTGGAAACGGGAACCAAGCATCACTGGAATGCCCTTCGGTTTGACTATGCTTCCAAACCGCAAAGCATGTTCACCTATACTGCTGGGGGCTATTTTGGAGGTTATTATCTGGATGGAACACGCATTAACCTCAATGGGGAATTGGGATATCGTTTTCAACCCCATGTGAGCCTCAATGCGAATCTTAGCTATAACCACATTAGTTTGCCTGCACCTTGGAACGATACCGAATTTTGGCTTATAGGATCAGAGGTGGATGTCACGTTTACCAATACCTTGTTCTTTGCGACTTTGTTTCAGTACAATGAACAATCCAGAAACTTTAATCTGAATTCACGGTTTCAGTGGCGTTATAAACCGGCATCTGACCTGTTCTTGGTATATACCAATACGCAATTACTGGATCCTCGTGTTGGGCAGCGTTGGTCCCTCACGCTAAAATTCACCCATTGGTTTAACTGGTAAATGTTCTGTTCCAGATTTTATTTCCTTATGCATGGGATTTGTCAATCCTATATTTTAGGACAGGAATGGATTCTTATTTCAAAAGAGGCTTCGTTACAACATGTTTATCAGACATTTATCGAATATATTTCCAATTTTCACTGGTATCTTCAATCTTGTAGGTACTAATTGAATCCATGCACGCATATTTATTTCCAGGACAAGGAACGCAATTTCCCGGTATGGGAAAGGAGTTGTACGAGAGTTCGGCTTTGGCGAGGGATTACTTCGAACACGCCAACGAGCTTTTGGGCTATTCCATTACCAACGTTATGTTTTATGGGTCTGCTAAAGACTTGAAGCAAACGAAACATGCCCAACCTGCTATTTTTCTGCATTCCTATATCCAGTCCAAAATCCTTGGGGCCAAATTTCAACCGGACATGGTTGCAGGTCATTCCCTGGGTGAGATATCAGCTTTGGCCGCAGCTTCAGCATTGGATTTTGAGTCCGCTATAAAGCTTATCAGTGCCCGCGCTTCTGCCATGCAATCGTTGTGCAACCTCGAGAATACAGGCATGGTTGTGGTAGTGGGTCTTTATGATGTGATTGTAAAAAATGTATGTAAACAAGTAGATGGCATTGTGGTACCTGCAAATTACAACACACTGCAACAGGTAGTGATTTCTGGTGAAATGAAGGCCTTGGATGAAGCAAGTCAAAAATTGAAGCATGGAGCAGAGAGAGTGGTAAAACTGACCGTAAACGGGGCATTTCATTCCCCCTTTATGGAACCGGCAGTGGATGAGTTTACCCAAGCTATTGAAAAAACGGAATTTAAAGAACCCAATTGTCCAGTCTACCAGAACATTGCGGGTCGCCCAGTGAGCAGCATAGTGGAAATAAAGAAAAACCTCATAGACCAACTGACTTCTCCTGTAATGTGGCGACATGGTATCCTTCACATGATTGAGGACGGTGCCACAGAATTTACAGAAATCGGGCCGGGCAAATTTTTAAGCGGCCTTGTTCACCAAATTGATAAGAAAGTAAAAACAAACCCTACTGTCGCAAAGGAACCTGTCCTTTAAATTTCTGCTTACTACAGCTATTCTTCTTACTTTTTATTTAGTAGTCCAATTTGCCTTTGGCAGAGAACTTGGAAGAAGAGTGTTTGCGAATACAAACCATTTTGGACAAGCAAGGCCCCATTGACTTATGTATTTTGGGATTGGGCAGGAATGGACATTTGGGACTTAACGAGCCATCCGAACATTTTGTAACCTTATTGGATTGTTTGGCGGCAAGCTAAGCATATGTATCACAAGAATTTAATTCCAATCTGAAGTTGGGATACAATGATTTATAGATTTTTTTGAAATCCATCAACAGGGGAACATTCTAAAAACGCTTACAATAAGGTCAGCAACGCCTCTCCAGCAGCCGTAAGTACATCAAGGACCGATTCTCCTTCCTCAATATCCACTATGCCACCTACTTCGCCAGCAACAATGGTGGTTTGATAAACCAGTTGTTCCGTTTCATTAAAAAACAGTTGAATAAAATCTGACGCATCCCATTCCGGCCAATTCTCCTTATCTATTTCAACCAAATCAAAAAGTTTACTTCTAAGAACGTCTACACCGTCCTCCATGGACTGTGCAAAAAGTTCCATGTTTGCATATTGCTCCGTTTCTGATGCGCCGGCAAAATCGAATTTATATTTTTCTGGATTCTGAATATTCAGAATACGCAATACATAATCTTTGCTGCCATTGGGACCTCCCGGAATAACAGCCATAAATAATGTTGGTGGTGGCATAAGATGCTGGTTTTAGGTGAGTGATTGGATGGTTACTGTAACTGCAAGGGCAGTGTGACTTGCCACTGGACTTCCGCCAATGTTATAGCCTATGGAAGTTGGCCAGTTGTACGGTTCAGCAGGGTCTTTGCCTGAAGCAACCCACCGTGCCGGGGCATTGCTGGAGGAATGATCCCCCATAACCTGCCATACCGGTTGCCAACCAACGTTGAAAGGCTGCCCGCCACAACCAATGTGAACCCCAAATCTAGCCCCAGTGGTAGGATCGATCCAACAGCACCAAAATTTGGAATAAAAATGACCGGCAAAGCCCATATCATTATCTATTTCCATGATTTGGGTGGAGCCGTGCTTCATTACCGTGTCCGGTAGTTTAACATTGTTTACAAAGTCAGCCAAATCCTCCCCGTACAGGGAGCGATTAAAATCTGTTTTCGAAAGATTGATGAATTTAATTGATAATGCCATTTAATTGATTTTTGTTGGTTATCCAATTTGTTAATGGGGGGTAACAAGGTTTTGGGGGATAATTTGACACCTTGTAGGGTCGGGGGGAGTGTTCAATATACAAAAAAGAAGGAAAAGTACTACATTTGCAATCGAAATAGTTCACGTTTCGACCATCAGAGTTTATTCAAACCTCCTCAATCAGTCTGGTTACCAGCTAGTGATACGGAAAAAACTATTTAAAAAAGCTGTCATTTGTAGCTGGCGGTGTGCAAAGAGGTTTAGCAGAAATATCGCTGTCTATTTTACGTAATCACTGGTTCTTAAAGCTCTCGAATCTTCATATTGCGGAACCAGGCCTCAAAATACCAATTTTGTAGGGCAATCTTTCCGCTGGTAGCTTTGCCAAAACCAGGGACATTCTTAAATCTTGATTCGGCTACCTTGTTTTTCCAGTTCTGGGAGGTCAAATCTTCTTTGGCTGTGAGTTTTCCGTTTAGATAGAACTCTAGTCTGCCATCTTGTTGAACAATTCTGGCAGTATTCCACTGTCCTACAGGATTGGCTTCCACCTTATTTATTTGGGGGGATAAACTCCATAGACAACCCGGCCTTTTGAGGGGAGTTTTGGTGTCCATATGAGCAGGTTCCAATAGTTGATATTCCGGTCCAGTCTGATAGGTGGCCGTATATTCAGGAGTCTCTTGCACATTGATGAACACCCCACCATTACCTCTTAGGGCCATTTGCCAGTCAAATACCAATTCGTAGTTTTCGTATGCTTTATCCGTCACCAAATCCCCAAAGACTTTGCTTTCATCCGTGGCGTTGCAAAAAAGATTGCCATCACGTACTTCCCAAGCGGAATATTGGGTGGAGTCGGCCTTGTTATAAAGATGCCACCCCTCCAAGGTCTTGCCATCAAAAAGTAGTTCCCAACCCTGTTCTTTTTCCACATTCAACAATTGATTGTGCACCTGGTTTTCAGCAGCCAACTTTTTTGTCCGCCAAGTGGAGTTTTCAGTTTTTCTCTCGGTTTTGCAGGAAACTAAACAGAGTAAGAAGAGTAGGAAAACTATGAAGGCGTTGCGAATCATTTTTTTGTTTTTCTAAATGTATGAATTCCGCTTATGATCTCCGTTCACAAATTCCCACTTTTTTGTTCTGCTCCGAAGCTCCCTACTGCTTGATACCAAATATTTGCAGTTCTTATCCCAAAAAATACCTATAAGTGGGTATTCAATTGCAGGTTTAAGACCCTTTATTTTATCACAGTTATTAGTGACAGGTTATTCAGGTTTAGCATAGGAAAATATTAAGGGAAGTCGATGTATAAAGTGGTTGGTTTCAAAGTTTTCTAAAAAGGCTTTCGTATTCACTTTCTCCCTTTCTGTAGTTAATGAATCCATATAAACTCCTATATCCCTATTTAGATGCCAGTCACTTTAAGCTTTCGATTTAAAACTACTATAAGATTGGATTAACTAAATCTATATAATTATGAGAAGATGCCTTATAACTTTTTTACTGTTAAGCAGCTTTTTTTTGTCACATCATTTAATCGGTCAAGAAATTAAATTGAAAGTTGGTTTTGATACGTCCCGTATTGATGTTAGAAGAGCGGAAAAGGATTTGATAATACCCTTAAAATTAGAGTTTGAAACAAAAAATCTAAAAACAGATAGTTTGAAAGCATATGTGTTTGACATTAAGGTTGACAAGGAAAAAACAACTATCATTGAATCTGGGTATAAACTATATTTTGAGAAGCTTAAACTTTCCAATATGGAAAAGGGCAAAGAAATTTTTCTCAGAATACTAAAGGATACTATTCCAGATAGACAACGAAAGTTGTTTTTGAATATTGAAATATCCAAGAACGATACTGTTCTTACAAAAGTTAATAACGCAAAAAATCAACAACTAGAGATACAATTGGATTCTTTTGAAGAAGCATTGGATGGCTACAAGTACTTAGCATATGTTGGAACAAATTTTGATTTAGTTGAAGGGATTAAAGCAAAAGATTTGTTTTTTGCTACCAACATTTATTCGGAACCAGAGGCAGGTAAAAATCGAAATGTTGGTTTTTATCTGAGCATCTATGGCAATAGGGCATTTACGCAAACAGATTCTGCTGGAACCATAAGAAGAGAAAAAAAATTCGAAGCTCTTACCGATACAACAACTCTCCGGGTTTTGAAAACAGATTTTTACACAAATAAAAGAGTTACGGATAATATAGGTGCGTATATAAGCCCGTTGATTAAAATGAGGTGGTTTCAATCCAAAAACAAAGAACGCAATGTAAATTTATATTATTCACCTTCCTTAGAGTTCGTTTATAGGCGGTCAACTTTAAGTTTTGAAAACCTAAATATGGGAACGGTTGATTCTTTGGTTATTGGCAAAAGTTTTCAAGAAATAATTGATGAAAGATTCGATGGCGAAGAGGGGATTAGGGGTCCAATAAGACCCTTATTTACGCAAACTTTTAATGAATATTCATTTAATGCTGGAATTTTGGGATTGTTCCTGTCATTAGAAAATGAGAAAATTAGTGTAAGAGTGCATGGTTCCGTTGGCTATTCTTCCAATTATAACAGAATTTTCGAACCTGGATTAACAAGTTCTACAATTCAACAACACAGTGACTTGTTTTTTTCTGGCAGAGCATGGGTAACTGATTCGAAAACTGGTATTACATTACAAGCTGAAGTTACAAATACGGCGATTAATCCAAGGCCTTTTTTTGTTGCCACTCTATCCAAAGCATTTAATTTCAAAAAAATAGGAGATTTTTTTCAACCTATTGTTAAGCAATGATAGGCATCAAGACAAAAAAATACATGGGTGGAAAACAGGTATAAAAACAAAACAAGTATACTTTAGAATGTTGTTCGGTTGATTTCTTTACAAAGATTATGCACTCTAAAAAAGAGTTTCAATGGAAAAGTATCTGATCTACAGCTACCCATCCAGGTTTTCCATTTTTTTTGTGCCAATTGGGCAACTTGTCGTAAGCTTCCACTTTTATGGCATAAAACCTATGGGAAACTTTTTTGAAGGAAAGCTCTACAGATTTCAGCTTTCTTCCCTTGGCATCACTTTTTACAAAAGACACATTTTTTTTCAGTAGAAGTGTCAAGGAGTCTTTATTGTTTCCAGACCAAACCTCAATATTTTTAGGAGGTACTATCTCCCCATACTCTCTTACTCCATAGCTGACAACAATTTTTTCGGTTTCTGGTGGGTTAGCTCCAAAATCCATAGTGGCATGTAGGGGTTTTTCACTGAACCCGATCCATTGAAGAGGATCAATCCAGTCATTTCCCTTAATGTCATCTATGAGCGTTAAAGCTCCTTTCCCAGATAAATTAGGGGGTGGATTATACTTTAATTTTACATCTACCGGAACATGCCCTTTATTGATAAATTCAAAAGTTTGCACCTCACTGTCTTCCCAACCTTCTTTATGTGCGTAGGTCTTTACGATTTTTGAATCCCCTAAGGGAAATGGTCCTGAATAAACTGTGGATAAGCTATCTGGTTCAGACCCATCCGTAGTGTATCTCACCTGCACGCCTTTAAACTTATGTTCAAGAATTATTTTTTCATTGTCCACTACATAGTGTTTTTTCTCGGGTAACATAGGTGGGGTAAGCTTGCTTTTGTCCTCCGCTGAAGGAACATACCCTAACTCAAAATTTATTTCTGGCATGCTCTCCCTGTATGGAACCAACATGGTATCTGTAATGGAAGTGTTCCACAAATAAACCTTGCTCAAAGTTTCTATGGACTTTAAATCGTCCAAAACTTCCCCATTTATGGAAGTACCGGATAGTGAAAGCGAAGCGAGATTTTTGAATGACGAAAAGAGCTGAATACTTTCATTGGTAATGTCTGTATTGTTCAAATTAAGATGTTCCAAATTCTCAAATTGGGCAATGTGCTTTAAATCATTATCCGATATGGGTAAATTGGATAAGTTTAGATGGGTCAACTGCTCTTTGATTTTTGATAGCTCCTTTAAATAATCAATTTTGAACGTACTTCTTCCAAAAATGGTAGCCTCAACCGCTGGTGAGGAAATCGATTTTTGAATCACGTTTCTAAAAGGGCTGTTCAATTGTTCAAGGGTTTTCTTGTCGGCAAAACCAAAATTATACTTGGGCCCGCTATTGAATTTTTCAATAATATGGGAAGCAACCACGTGAAGGCTGTCCTGATCCGAAATTTCTGCTAGTGCAACTTCTGGATTTGCCCCATGGGCTATCCAAGCCTTTAACAAAGCAAGATCTTGCGCACTCAGTTGCTTTTTGCCTTCAGGAGGCATATGATCCTCATGTTCAATTGGGAGCAACGCTCGTTGAATAATAGCACTTTCATCAACATTATTGGCCAACCACAGTGGGCCATTGTCACCACCTTTTTCTATACTTGCCAACGAAGACAGGTCCAGTCCACCTTTATGTTTATCCGGGTTATGGCAACTGACACATTTAGATTTTAATATCGGTTGAACCATGTTGGAGAATAAGGGTTGGGTGGCATCAAATTCCTGCTCTTTGGCTTCTGCGAGCGGTTGGGTAATAAAATCTGAACCATGGGTTAGATTGGCCCCATAATGACCAGCTACGATTACCGTTACAAAGGAGATGTAAAGTACGCCTTTATGTAGCCAAGTGCTATAATCGGTCAATAACAGGACATAGCATAAATAGCCCAGGGCAAGCCCGGTCCATTTGTGTATGGCCATGGATGTGGACCCATAACCTTCCAAATGCAAAAAGAAGCCCATGATAACTGCAATGGCGGTGGTCAATGCTGTTACCGACAGTAAAAACGCATGCATTTTTTCAAACGATGATTTATCCAAGCTTTTTTTGAGTAGATTTAAAATCACCAGAAGAACAATAAAGGCAACAGGAAAGTGTAGGGTCAATGGATGTAATCGGCCCAAAGGTTCCAACCAATAGGGAATCACCACATGCTTCTCAAAAATCAGCAATATTGTGGTCAAGGTCAATAGGCTAAAAACTATTGCCCTGCTTATTCTTTTAAATCTTAGCATTTATGCAATTATATCGTTAACAACGTGGCCATGAACATCGGTCAATCTAAACCTTCGACCCAAATATTTATAGGTAAGCTTTTCGTGGTTGATTCCCATGAGATGTAAAATTGTGGCCTGAAGGTCGTGCACATGGACTGGGTCTTTGATGATGTTATAACCAAATTCGTCAGTTTCTCCATGGGTAATCCCAGATTTCACGCCTCCACCTGCCATCCAAATACTGAAACATCTTGGATGGTGGTCCCGTCCATAATTGTCCTCGGTAAGTTTTCCTTGGCAATAATTGGTTCTACCGAACTCACCGCCCCAAATTACCAAGGTTTCATCCAATAGTCCTCTTTGTTTCAAATCTTTGATCAGTGCTGCGGATGCTTGGTCAACATCCTTAGCTTGAATGGCCATTTCATTGGGAAGATTTCCGTGCTGATCCCAACCCTGATGGTACAGCTGTACAAACCGAACCCCGGACTCTGATAATTTTCGAGCTAGAAGACAGTTGGCGGCATAAGTTCCCGGAATCATACAATCCGAGCCATACATTTTTATAATGTGATCTGGTTCTTTGGACATGTCGGTCACCTCTGGAACCGCAGTTTGCATGCGATAGGCCATTTCATACTGCTTAATTTTTGTGTGAATCTCCGGATCGCCAAACTCTTGATATCCTTGTTCATTTAAAGCCGCCAAATGATCTAACATAGTTCGCCGACTTTTCATATCGATTCCGTCAGGGTTGTTCAGGTAAAGTATGGGATCCTCACTTGCACTGAACTGCACCCCTTGATGGATACTATCCAGAAAACCGTTGGACCATAGTTTGGAGTATACGCCTTGGCCATTTCCTTTACCTCTGGATAATAGCACACAATATGCGGGAAGGTTTTGGTTTTCACTTCCCAGACCGTAACTCATCCATGCGCCCATGCTGGGCCTGTTGCCCTGTTGTGCACCCGTTTGGATGAAGGTCAACGCGGGATCATGGTTTATTGCCTCGGTATGCATGGTCTTGATCACGCAGATATCGTCAGCTATCTCTCCAATATGTGGAAATATCTCACTAACCCATGTTCCAGCCTTACCGTACTGTTGGAATTTAAACTTTGATCCAACTAAAGGGAACCGCTCCTGGTTGGATGTCATCCCTGTAACTCTTTGCCCTTTTCGGATGGAATCCGGTAAGTCCTCATTGAACATCTTATTGAGCAAAGGCTTATAATCAAAGCTTTCCAATTGTGAAGGTGCCCCATTTTGGGTAAGCATGATAATCCGCTTTGCTTTGGAGGCAAAGTGTTTGATGCCCAAGGGCAGTTCATCTGAATCATTCTGCCCGCCTTTGAACAAATCCGGAAGCAATAAAGAGCCCAGTGCCGCACTTCCCAGACCTAAAGCTGTTTTTCCGAGAAAGTGCCTGCGATTGATATTTAGTCTGTTTTCAAAAAATTCTTTTTCCATTTCAGCGAATTAACTTCTGGTCATTGTTTCTTCCAAGTTGTACATGGTATGGATAACCTGCATTAAGGAAGCCACATAGATGGCATCCCTATTTTTTTGGGCAGGGTATTCCCCAACGTTTATAAATTCCTCTGCAAGTGCCGGATTTTTGGTAAAATGCTCCTTTTGTTCTTTCAGGTAGTCCACCAATAATTCCCGTTCCTCATTTTTGGGCATTCTGCAAACAACGCGCTTGAACGCTTGTGTTATCTTTTTTTCTTCGCTGAGTTCCAGCTTGCTCAATTTTTCGGCCAGCACCCTTGCAGATTCGAGCACAGTAGGGTCATTTAAAATGATCAAAGCTTGCAAAGGGGTACTTGTGGTTAACCTTCTAACCTCGCATTGATCCCTATTTGAGGCATCAAATGTTAGCATAGTTGGCGGTGGTACCGTGCGTTTGACAAAGGTGTACATTCCCCTGCGATATATGGCCTCATTGTGATCTTGAACATACTCCCGAAGCAATCCCCTCCCTGATGTTGCCTGTTCCCATATTCCTTCAGGTTGGTAAGGTTTTACACTTTCCCCACCGATTTCGGTGTTCAATAAGCCGCTACTGGCCAAAACCATATCGCGACTCATTTCAGCATTTAACCGTAACCGGGACATGCGGGAATAGAATTTGTTTTCGGGGTCCTTCCTTAATTTCTTATTGGAAACAACTGTGGATTGTGTATAGGTGGAAGACATTACAATGTTCTTCACTAATCTTTTAACATCCCAGTCCTTCTGAAAATCCACAGCCAACCAGTCCAAAAGTTCGGGATGGGTGGGTAGGTCTCCTTGCATACCAAAATCTCCCGAGGTTTTAACGATTCCCTTTCCGAAAAACTCTTGCCAAATCCTGTTTACAAAGACACGGCTGGTCAGGGGATGTTCCGGGCTCAATAACCATTGGGTCAATCCCAGTCTGTTCGGGTCGTATTTTTTTGTGTCAAATGCCAATATCGATTCTGGCGTATCAAAGGAAACCTCCTCTCCCTTGGCATCATAAACCCCACGGTCTAGAATGTGGGTGGTTCTAATACCTACTGAATCCTTCATGACCATGACATCAACAGGATAGGGAGACTTATTGTTTACAAACGAAAGAACACTGTCAATCAATTTGTTGGTGATCTTCATGTTAGGAGGGTCTGCAAACGAGGCATCAATGGTACCATAAAGTCCTTTTTCAGGTACTTTGTCAAAAAAGGCGAATGTACTGTAATAGTCCTTTTGGGAAATAGGATCGTATTTGTGGTCATGGCATTTAGCGCATTCAAAAGTGAGTCCCAAAAAGGCCTTACCAAAGGTATTTGTGCGGTCCGTGACATATTCAATTCGATATTCTTCATCTATGACCCCGCCTTCTTGGGTAATTTTATGGTTTCTATTAAATCCAGTGGCCAAAATGGCCTCAATGTTTTTTTCCGGAAGTAAATCTCCAGCCAATTGCCAAGTTAAAAAAGTGTCAAATGAATAGTTCTCGTTGAATGCGTGTATCACCCAATCTCTCCAAGGCCACATGGTTCTCAAACCATCATCTTGGTAGCCATGCGAGTCTGCATACCGTGCAATGTCCAACCAATGCACGGCCATTTTTTCGCCATAATGCTTGTTGCTCAAAAGCTGATCTACCATTTTTTCATAAGCATCCGCTGAACTGTCATTTAAGAACGCATCCTGCATTTCCAAAGTAGGGGGGAGGCCAATTAAATCAAATGACAACCTTTTTAAAAGACGTGCTTTATCTGCACGTTCATTGGGTTTGAGCCCAAGGTCCTCTATTTTTTTTAAGACGAAAAAATCCAGATCGGATGTTGGCCACTCACTATTTTTTACTGCTGGTTTTTCAGGAAGTGTTGGTGGTGTAAATGCCCAATGCCTTTTATATTCGGCCCCTTGTTCAATCCATTTTTTGATGAGCTGCAATTCATGATCGTTAAGCTTCAGGTTGGTTTCCAAAGGAGGCATCAATTGGGTAGAATCTGGCGAGATGATTCTTAAATACACTTCAGATTCTTCCGGTTTTCCACTGACGATGGCAAATTTGTTGGCGTGGTCTTTTAGGGCCGCATAGGCCCCTTCTTTTGTGTCCAATCTTAAATCTGCTTCCCTTTTATTCGCATCTGGTCCATGGCAGGCAAAACATTTATCTGAAAGTATGGGGCGTATATCAAAATTGTAGTCAATTACCTTGGGAATTTTCTTCTCGGCAACACTGCCATAGTCCGAGGCATTGTCCCTGCAGGAAGTATAGATAGCCAATAGTAACAATACACCTATAAAATTCTGGGTCTTCATTTATATTCGCTCTAGTTTAATGGGATAAGATTTGTTTGCGTTCCACTGACAGATATATAAGTTTTTATCCTCATCCACGCACACATCATGACAGTGGTTGAAAAGAGGCGTGTCCTGAAGGATCATTTCGAGTGCTCCGTTTTTATAAACCGGTTTTGTGCCTCCAGGGTTGGACACCACTTTGTCCTGTTTATCCAAGATGGTTACAAAGCCAGAATCTGGCATCCGCTCCAAATACTTTAATCTGGACCAGCATACCCCAGAGTAGATATTTTCCCCATCAATTACTGGTCTGCACACATAGGCCCCCGGAAGAAAGATGGTTGACAAGTATTTTCCATCCAATGTGAATCTCTTAAAGGAATTATGCATTCTAGAGGTGCACAGTAAGGTGATATTGTTTGGATCTCTATCATCTATGGCCACCCCGTGTGCATTGTTCAATTGTTCGTCATTATGGCCATTTCCACCAAATTTTCTAATAAACTCCCCTTTGTGGTCAAATTGTAAAATCCAATCGGATCCATAGCCATCGGACACATAAATATCCCCGTTGGGAGCAATCGCCGTTTCAGTAGGGCGGTAGTTGTCCTTTTCTTTGTAAACACCAATTTTTCTAGGGTCTGGCAATTCCATCAAAAAAGTACCATCCACGGTGGTTTTCGAGACTCTGCCGCTACTTGGGTCCGTTATGAACAACACATCTTCAGCACCTTCTTTAAAAAGCGTCAATCCATGTCCTGACTTGTATTCATGCCCCCACGTTTTTAGCAGTTTGCCAGATTTATCATATATAATGATATTGTTTTTGGTCTCATCCGTGATCATGATCAACCTCCCTTTGGAGTCCAAAACCATTTCATGGCAGTTTAGGACGGGTGTGGTATTGGGGTCCAAGTTCCCCCATGATTTATGAACCCTATACTTAAAATCTCCGTGACCAATTATCTGTTCATGCAACTCAGGTTTTGACAAAATGGTAAACCCTTGTGTTGGAATTGAAAGTGCCGCGGTGGACAATGCAGTTGTTTTTATAAAAGACCTTCTTGAATGCTTCATTTTAAGTGGTTCTTAAAAAGTATGGGTATGGTATTATTTTACCGCCCAAGTTATTGAGCATTCCATGTTTTGGGGTGGAATTATTGTCCAAAGTGGTGGAAAAAATGCCTCTCCGGGGTATTTTTATTTTTTGGGAAGGAAATGCGAAGGAGGGTTCCCAAACTCCTTCTTAAACGATTTGCTGAAATATCGGTTATCATTGTAACCTACTCTAAATGAGATTTCTTTCAAAGAATAATCGCCCTCTTTAATCAAATTCATGGCGGTGGATAGCTTGTGGAAGTTGATGTATTCAATGATGGATTTGCCGGTTATAGCCTGGATTTTTCGATATAATTGGGAGCGCCCAATGCCCAGTTCAGCACTAAGTCGGTCCACCGAAAAATTGGCGTCCTCCATGTTTTCATCAATTATGGAGTTGACCTTATCCAGATATCTATCCTGCCTGTCATATTCAGGTTCTGAATTGTTGGCAAGGTCTTTCTTAAGTTTTTTGAGCAACAGCTTTCTACCCTCCAGTAGATTTTTGATTTTAAGTTGTATTTCTGAAATATAGAATGGTTTTTGGATGTAGTCGTCCGCCCCAGTTGATAAGCCCGTAATTTTATTTTCCGCGCCTGTTTTTGCGGTCAAGAATAAAAAGGGAATATGGGCCGTTAACTCATTACTCTTTAGTTGATTCGCCAGTTGAATGCCATCGGTTTCCGGCATCATGATATCACTAATAATAATATCCGGTAAGGTGGCTATGGCCATTTGCAACCCTTCTTTACCATTTGTGGCCTCAAGAATCTGATATTGTTCTTTTAGTTCGTCCTTTATATATTTTCTAATGTCCTGATTGTCCTCAACAATTAATATCAGTGTTTTACTGGAATCAATATGGGAAAGGCCATTGGTAAGTATCGAATTTTCCGTTTCGTAATTCTTGTATCCCACTGGGATTTTTACCCTGAAATGACAGCCCTTTTCTGTACCATCCAATAGGTGTATGGAACCTTTATGGAGCTTTACCAGTTCTGCTGTAAGGGCCAGTCCAATTCCACTGCTATATCCAAATTCTGGGTTTTCATCCAATTGATAAAATCGCTCAAATACTTTATCCCGATACTCCAAGGGTATTCCAATTCCATTGTCGATGACGTTGATTTCCATGTCGCCCGAAGTCACTTTCCCTTCTGAATCAGTATTCACGTCAACCAATCTTATGGATAACTTAATCGTGCCTCCCTCAGGGGTGTATTTAAATGCATTGGAAAGAAGGTTGGTCGCTACTTTTTCAATGATATCGATATCAAAAAACAAGGTTCCAAAATCTGTTGGGTGCAAGTACTCGTAGTTGATTTTTTTCTCTTTGGACCAATAAGCAGAGGATACATTTATGTTGTTGAAAACGGAAAGATCCTTTTGAGGGGAAATATGAAGCTTTTGATTGTTTTCCAATTTTCTAAAATCAAGAATCTGATTCACAAGCTCCAAAAGACGGGTGCTGTTGCGGTACATCATCTCCAGAACATTGTTGTTCGGTTTTGTTTTTTCCCTGATGTATTTGTCCAGAGGAGATGCTATTAGTGTTAACGGGGTGCGCAATTCATGGGAGATGTTGGTGAAAAATTTCAATTTCATTTTTGCAACTTCTTCAAATTGCAAAACGCGCTGTTTTTCTATTTCAAATTTAGATCGGGTCCGTTCTCTTTTGATAATGAGCCATATCATAATACCAAAAAGGGATAGAAGGAGGATGGATCCCAGCACCCGTACCCATAACAATTCCCAAAACGGAGGTTTTATTAAGACGTCAATTTTGGTGGTGCTGTCACTCCAAATACCATCTTCATTGCTTGCTTTGACCAAAAACGAATAGCTGCCGGATGGAATATTCGTGTAGGTGGCCTTTTGATTCGTATGGGCTTGGGTCCAATCCTCGTCATAACCATCTAATTTATAGGCAAACTTACAGCGCCCATTGTTGTTGTAGTTGATGACCTGAAATTCAAATTCGAATTTCCTATCATCATAGTTCAATTCGATTCTTTCCTCCACCTCAATATTTTTGGTGATGTATTTGCTATGGGGTTTGACCAGCTCATTGTTTACCCACAGTTTTGAGATATATAGTGGAGATTCCACACTACTGGCCTTCACTTTTTCAGGGTCGAATATCATTGTGCCTTTATTGGTGGAGAAAATGAGCTCTCCAGAATCCAATGCCAAACTTGAAGACAATATTTTATGGGAAAGAAGTCCGTCCTGTTCGTTTAAGATGCGGACTTCGTTGTTGGCTTCGTTGTATTTGACCAAGCCATTTAGCGTGCCGACCCAAAAATTTCCTTGAGAATCCTGTTCAATTGAATTGATGATTTTATCCTTGATCAGTGGATTTTCAATTTGCGTGAAGGTGTTGGCGGTATGATCCAATTTGCATAACCCGGCACTCGTTCCAATCCAAAGGGTATTTTTGTTGTCCTCAAAGATTTCATTGACAAAATTGTTGCTGACGGTAGATTTGTCACCAATTTTGTGCCTATAGTGAACAAACTCATTCCTGTCTGGATTGTATTTTTTCAATCCATCTCCCTGTGTCCCTATCCAGATGTCCCCCTTTGAATCTTCAAATATGATCGAAGCATGATGAAAATAGCCAATCCCACTGGGAATGTTTGGGTCACATTCAAAATGGATCATCTTGTCGGAATCGGGAAGGTAGTGGGTAACCCCCAAAATTTCCCCGACCCATAACTCACCTTTGTTTGATAATAAGGCAGCACTGGGCATCGACTTTCTTGGTTTTTGTTGGACCAAGTCACCCATAGGGGAGAACTGATAATAGTTTTTGGGGTCGACAACCCATACATTTTGATTTTGATTGGTTGCAACAATGGGCCTACCACTGAATTTTGTTTGCAATCTTTTCAGTTCCCCATTTTCCGAATTGAAGATGAAAATGTTATCGCCTTGGGTGAACCAATAATTTATACTGGTTTTGGCTACGGAAGCTTGTGTGACTTCTTTTGCGAACGGTTTAAAAGCAGTGGTTTTTTTCTCGATAAGGAAAAAATTCCCCGAAGCATCCAAAACCCAGGTTACGTTCTTATTTTTTTTATGGTAAATGTTGTTCAGGGCAAAATCTCCCTCGGGATAAAACAAATTGCCCAAGTCCAAGGTTTGGAGCACATCAAAATTGGGGTCGGTAATATGGACGCGGTCACCACTGGTAAACCAGCATATCCCATTATTCTCCTTTTTGACTCTGCTTAACCAGTTGTTGGATAGGTTGATTCGGGAGAAATTGTTTTCAGCTTCATAAATGGAACCCCCATTATATGTGGTAATTAGTTTGCCATTAAAGAAGGCCAACTCAAAGTGATTTTGGGATTCTTTTGGGGTGTCATTGAAAATACGTCTAACCTTTTGGGTGTCTTTATTAAAAATGTTCAGCCCTTTCCATGTACCTACAAAAAGATTCCCTTCCGTGTCCTCCTCTAGGGCCAGTACATTGTTGTGGCTTATGGTCAAGGAGTCCGTTGCGCTATACTGATAGGATTTGAAAGTGTTTGTTGAGCGATCCATAAGGTTAAGGCCACCACCATCTGTCCCAACATAAAAATCATTGTCCCTAGTTTCATAGATGACCTTTATTTCATTGAAACTTAGGCTTTTTGGGTTTTGCTCATTGTGTATAAACCGCTGAAAACAATCACAGTTACGATCGTATTTTAACAGCCCGCCGCCGTAGGTGCCTATCCACAGCGTTTTTTGCTGGTCTTCGTACAGATATGAAATATGGTTATCCGTGATACTCGTATGGTCATTTTCGTTTTTTATGTAGTTTTTATACGTACTCCCATCATAGCGCCATAAGCCGTTGGTTGAACTTATCCATACGAAACCATAAGAGTCTTCCAAGATTGCATTTGTAGAAGTCTCAATGGGTAATTTAAAGTGGGTGACTTCAAAATCCCCCACAAACTTTTGGGCAGAAACAGAACCAAGACATAAGAACAGAAAAAACGGGATACATATCTTGAGGTTCTTGTTCGAAAGAAGTTCAAAAACTGCTTTTTTGAAGTGGTCTCCAATCAGGAATTTGTCCAGAAAGTATGCGAAAAAGTTCATTTAAAAGGTTGTTGATCCCATTCGGGCGCCATAGCATAGAAAGCGTTTGGGCTTTAAGCTATCGACCGGTTAAAATACCAATTTATAAAGAAACCAGGCTCATGTTTAAGGTTGGGGTTGGTTCACTCAAGCGTTATTGCGTTTATAATGTGAATGGCTATTTTATACTGAAATTTCACAAGCACTTTACCGTAATCTGCTAGTAATAAGCACTTTTTGGTGTATCATCCCAATACTTTATTGTCATTAACGACGTTACATATAATGTAACGTTAATGCGCTAATTACTAGGACACTATAAATTAGCCCTGTCTTTGGTAATTCAAGCTATAAATTTTCATATCACCCCATTTAAATGGATAATTATGGCCTCAATCACCTCGAATCGCTTTTCTGACCTAACTTTCAAATTAAAGTTCCTTTACAAATGCTTCACAACATCAATGACATTGCTGTTTTTGCTTTTTTTGTCCATGTTGTTGAGCTGTAACAACTCACTGGAACCTGTATTGCCCGAAGAAGAAAATAACGATTCGGACAATGAAGCAATTGAGGGGGATACAGCCCTTATTTACCGAAATCAATGTGGTGGATGCCACGGACAAGACCTAGGCTCATTTGTGGAACGCGATTGGACCTATGGCAATGCGGTGGAAGATGTCATGGAATCCATAGCTGATGGATATGAAGACAATGGCATGCCAGCTTATGGATCTGCTCTAAGTGCGCAACAAATTGAGGATTTATCCAACTATATCCTTACAGAGATTGACGGAAAAACCAAAGCAATGTTGGAGGAAGAAAACCCCGATTTATCGGGCGTGATCACTTCCGATGACCTAACTTTTCGGTTGGAGACCCTAACGGACGAGATTCCCGGTATTCCTTGGGGTATAGAGCAATTGCCCAATGGTGAAATATTGGTGACCGAACGCGGGGGAGGACTGTATTTGGTAACTAATGATAAGCAATTGATAGAAATTAGTGGTGCCCCTTCTGTTGCTTCGCAAGGGCAGGGTGGATTGTTGGATGTGATTATACACCCTGATTTTGAAAGTAATGCCTTAGTGTATCTGTCCTATTCGCGCATTAACCCATCTAATGTCTCCGAGCGGACCACCGCCGTGGCAAGAGGTAGGTTGGAGGGCAACAACTTGGTTGATGTGGAAAACATATTTACGGCACTTCCGTATATCAATAGTTCCCATCATTATGGATCAAGATTGGTATTTGATAACAACGGTTACCTATATGTTTCCGTTGGCGATCGTGGAAATAGGGACGCTTACCCCCAAGAATTGGACAATGCCCACGGGAAAATACACCGCATCCATGACGATGGTCAAATCCCAACGGACAACCCTTTTTATAATACCTCCGGAGCGATCACTTCAATATTTACCTACGGAACGCGCAATCCCCAGGGGATGACCCTGCATCCGGAGACAGGAGCGCTTTGGGAGGGCGAGCATGGACCCCAGGGTGGTGATGAGATCAATATTTTGGAAGCGGGTGAAAACAATGGTTGGCCGGTTATTTCATATGGCATAAATTACGACGGAACCACATTCACTGACCTTACCGAGCTAGCGGGTATGGAACAACCCGTATACTACTGGACTCCATCCATTGCTCCCTGTGGAATGACATTTGTGTCCAGCGAGTTTTATGGAAACTGGAAAAATGATCTGTTCGTTAGCTCGCTCAAATTTGAATATCTCCATCGTTTGCAAATGAATGGCAACGAGGTGGTAGGCCATGAACAACTGTTGGAAGGTATAGGTAGGGTGCGAGATGTACAAATGGGAACAGACGGCTATCTGTACGTAGCGGTAGAGGGCCCTGGTAGACTTATACGTCTGGTACCGGAGCAGTAATTATTTTAACTATTGTGATCATCTAGTTCCATTAACAATAATGTATTCTTGATTAAATAAGAAGAAATGAATTAGGCCAAATGGAAAAGACAAAACGATTGTTTTGGTTTTTAGTTATCGAATTTGTCTTGGACAAGACCTAAATAAGCTGAAAACGGTTGTAAAAAAGTATGCGATTCATCAAGAATTCTGAGGCATCCAGTTGTATTGTAGCATTAAATCCAAGTAAGAATTTGAGATAAATTACTGTTTACTGGGTAATTAGCCCCACCTTTGTACCTTAATTTTTAAATAATAGTAATGAGTAACGGAACAGTAAAGTTCTTCAACGACACCAAAGGTTTTGGTTTCATTAACGAAGAAGGTGCAGACAAAGAGCACTTTGTACATGTTTCTGGGTTAATCGACGAAATTCGCGAAGGTGACCAAGTTGAGTTTGATTTAGAGCAAGGAAGAAAAGGATTGAATGCAGTAAACGTAAAGGTCATCTAAATTCATAAAATCTAAAGTTTTAAAGCCCATCTGTAATAGATGGGCTTTTTTATTTCAAAAAAATGCGTCTTTAATAATTAAAACGATTAAATTAAAGGAATAAACCTATACATGGCAAAATCTCAACAAACATTCAGTAAACGGGAAAAAGAAAAGAAACGGCAAAAAAAACGCGAGGAAAAACAAAAGAGGAAGGAAGCTCGTAAAACCGAATCCAAAGAAGGAGAAGGAGGGATTCCGTTTGCTTATGTGGATCAATATGGCAATCTTACCGATACACCAACTGAGCCTTCTGAAAAAGAGGAAATCAATGCAGAAGATATTGTACTGGGTATTCCGCAAAAAGAGGAATCGGAAGAAGAATTTGATTCAGTTCGTAAAGGTAAAGTTGCTTTTTTTGATGATTCCAAGGGTTTTGGATTCATAATGGACGTTGAAACCCAAGAAAAACATTTTGTGCACGTGTCTGGTTTAATAGATGAGATTAAAGAAAACGACAAGGTCACCTTTGAATTGGAAAAAGGACTAAAAGGAATGAATGCGGTACGTGTTAGTTTGCAATCCTAGGCTATGGCCGATTTTCGCTTACACCAGTCAGCTTTAAGTAAGCAGAGTTTTATAAATAGCAATATTTAAACTTGTTGTCCAATTTAGAGGATGCGTAATCTCCAATCTACCGCCAAGTAACTTTACGATAAGGAACCTGCTCATCATACGTTTTTGTTCAAAACTTCCAATTTTTTAAAAACAACGATCTTGTACATTGCACTTACGGGAACTTTATGATCTTCAATTAGTACATAGCTCCGTGTTGCCTTGGTAACTCTACCCAAATTGGCGATGTACGATTTATGCGTACGTTGGAAATTGTCAGATAATAGGGTAGTGATATTGATCAGTGTTTCAGAAATCAGGTACATTCTTGAATCGGTAAAGATTTTTAAATAGTTTCCAAAACTCTGGATGTACAGAATGGATTTAAATGAAATGTTCACGGGCACTCCGTCATGTTTTATTTGAAGTTCTTCCGTGGAGTTGTTCTTTTTAAACTCCTTTAGCTTTGAAGACTCTATCTTATGTATTGCCTTTAAAAACCGTTCAATTTTTATGGGTTTTAATAAATAATCCACCACCCCATAATTATAACTTTCCAATGCATACTCCGAATAAGCAGTGGTCAATATGACTTTAGGCGGATTTATCATTGAACGCAAGATCTCCATGCCGTTAAGTTCTGGCATCTCAATATCAAGAAAGATAAGGTCCACCTCGTTTTGCTGTAGGAAATTGATAAACTCCAATGGATTACCAGTACTTAATACCAGTTGGAAGTTGTTGATTTTGGAACAATACTCTTCCAACACCTTACGGGCAAGTACTTCGTCATCTATGATACCAATTTTTATCATTCGTTGCTACTGGGCGTTTTTTAGTTGAATGGATAAATTTACATGATATGCTTTTTCCACATCCCTAATTTCCAAACTATGGGAGTTGGGATATAACAGCTTTAAACGCCTCTTGACATTTTCCAATCCTAGACCTTTTCTTTTAGTCGCGACCTGCATTTTCGGCTTGGAATTCGTGATTTGAAAATAAAGCGTATTCGTTTTGATTAAGGCAGAAACTGCAATCATACTTTGCTCATTCGTGCTCTGGGCGCCATGTTTAATAGCATTTTCCACAAAAGGGATGAGCAACATCGGCGCCATCTTCAACCCCAATACATCCCCATCAATAGAAAACTCAATAGTACAGCGTTTACTCAATCTTTTTTCTTCAAGCAGTAAATAGTTCTCTATAAATTCTAGTTCTTCCTTTAGTAGCACGGTGTCTTTTTTAGCACTTTCCAATTGATATCGCATTAATTCTGAAAGCTGCATGACCACCTCAGGAGTTTCTGTGGATTGCTGCCTTGAAAGGGCGTAAATGCTATTCAAGGAATTAAACAAAAAATGTGGGTTCACCTGTTCCTTTAAATAAGTGAGTTCCATGTCTTTTTGTAAATTTTCCTTTTCTTCCTTTTGTCTTTGCATGAGCACACTTCTCCTTAAAAAGAAAGCCGCCATACCAGTACCTGTAGTATAAATAAGAAAAGAAGACATTTTAGTAATACCAATCCAATTAAATTTCGGATATATTTTTAGACTGACTCCAAGAAATATGGCTCCAATAAGCAGGAGTCCATATAAAAGATATTTTTTCTTATCAAAAAAATAGGGGATAAGAATAAAATGATTGATCCATATAACGGTCATAATACTAATGGTAAAACCAAGCCCCCATAAATAAAAGGAATAAAGCGAGTCATGTTTATCTACGAGCATCCATCCACCTAATAGCTCAAGGATGAGCACCAATACAAAGGCACCGATGTTAATAAGTAGGGTATTCCGCAAAGACTTTTTCATTAGTATCCTTTTGGCAGACATTTAATTACGGAATAAAGATACTCCCTTGAAACCCAAGCTTTCATAAATTCTGTATAAATGCTGCATATCAATGATGAAATGATTTCATCATTTAATTGATCCGTTGACACAATTCTTAAGAACAAAGATGGGCTAAAACTTAATTTTAAAGGCGATTTAGCTGTTTGCTAAAGGTTAGTTTACATCATCAACAAAATGAATAAGAACATGAAAGTCATTAGATTATTTGCGCTTACAGTAATAATACTTGTAAATTCTGCCACTGCCCAGCAGAATGGCGGAAAAACTACTAAACCAAAAAACAGTACTTCCTTCGTATCATCACAGATACAGGTTGTCCTCATAAAAGATACCAACTCAGAAAAGAACTACGAACTTTATATAGAAGTGCCCGAAGACTATGCCGAGAATACCTCTAAAACATATCCTGTTCTTTATTATACAGATGCCATTTGGCATCTTGAAATGTTATCAGGAGCCACAGAGTATTTGTTGGAGGATGTTATTCTGGTAGGTATTTCTTGGCAGAAGGACGCCGCAGCAGATTTAAGGAAACAATATGGTGCGCACGTTAGCCGATTTGCAGATTATTCTTTTTGGGAAACCACGAACGCCAATCACCCCAAACTAAAATTTGGCCAAGCCGAAAGCCATTTGAAATTTATACAGAACGATGTAATCAAGTATGTGGATAAAAACTACCGCACCGATCCCAACAGCCGTAGTTACTTTGGTTATTCGCTTGGCGGAGGATTCGGGGCGTATATTCTGCTCACACAGCCCGATACCTTTGACAACTATATTCTTGGCAGTCCATTGAGCAAAAGCACCATGCCCCATCTAGCTACAATCAACGCTAAACTGGTAGCAGCTGAAGCCGATAAAAGCGAAAAATCACATGCCAATGTATTTATTGCCCACGGTACTTTAGAAGATGAAAGAGAAGTGACTACGGAGGAATTTAAGGCCTTATTGGATGAACGAAAGCAATTGGTGGTAGAATTTGATAATAGAACCATTAAAGGGGATCACCAAACCGCGTTTCCTAGGATTGCCGTGGAAAGTGTCGCTTGGTTGGCATCGGCAATGTCCCATATTGCGGAGGACAACTATGAGGTCTCTTTTTGGGATATGCCCCAGCTTAACAATCCCTTTGTGAGCACAGCTCCTGAAGACAGAAATGATGGTATAGCTGTGGGCGAATTAGCATTAACTGCTGAGAAAAAGAACGCCATACTAAAGGTCGCCCAAGAAATTTTCAACGACAATTATGGCGACTACGATGCCTTACTTATTTCGCACAAAGACCAACTTGTTTTTGAATCCTATTATAAAAAAGGACGTATTAATTTGGCGCACGGACAAGCTTCTGCCGTAAAAGGATATACGAGCTTGATTTTGGGAAGAGCGATACAACTTGGGTATCTGACCATGGAAGACCTAGACAAACCTTTGGTTCATTTCTTGAAAGATCTAGATTCTACTAAATTTATAAAGGGAGCGGAGAAAATCACCCTTCATAAAGCTTTGACCATGCATGGGGGATTGACCATTGATGAAGAAGCATGGGAAGAAGTCGAAAATGATACGATAAAACTAAAAGGGCAGGGATTGGTGCAGACACTTCTGGAACATAGTGCCCCAATTACCGATGAAACGCAAACCTATTTATACGGCAATTTTAACCCCATGATGGTGATGACCGTTATTGATGCGGTGGTACCGGGTACTGCGGAGGATTTCATCAAAAATGAATTTCTGGACAAACTCGGTATTACCAATTACGAATGGTCCAATCATGTCAGTGGTTTACCGCAGGCGGGATGGCAAGCCCAAATTATGCCCCGTGACATGCTCAAGTTTGGATATTTAGTGCAACACAAAGGGAAATTAAATGGGGAACAGTTTATTTCTGAAGCATATTTGAAAAAAGCCACCAGCGATGTTGTAGACCCTGCACTAGATTGGATGCCCAAAAATTACCGCTACGGTTACTTCTGGTACTATACTCCGGTACAGGTAGGAAACAAAAGTTATGATATGACCTTGGCCTGGGGCGGGGGTGGACAACGTGTTATGGTCGTGGAAGAACTGGATTTGACCATGGTCATCTCAGGTTTTGATAGAGATGATGACAAAATTATGCAGCCCATTTTTGAAACCATTGTACCTGCATTTGCCAAAGAGTGAACTGTACTTTCTAGATACATAATCCAAAATGATGCCAACGACCCTAGACCTGTTCTGGGGTCTTTTTTTTAGTAGAATTCCCAAGGCGTTAAAGTTTGTAAAGTGAAGAAGGCACGTAGGGGAGATGAAGGGGATTTAAAGGGCAAATAGGCCATAATGCAATGGAAAGAGTCCTATATTTACTTGGAAACCACCGAAATATTAGGTGATTAAAGGATAGAAAGTAAGATATTGTCACTACGGAAATAAAATCAAGTCTTTATAGGAGTAACGCTAAACACTCAGCATGAAAATATTGGCCAAAGGCAATTATTATGGTAGCAAAGATTTAGAGGTTTCATACAATGGGATTCTACTCTCCCAATACAATTATAATACGGACAAGCGTACAGATTGGCACTATCATGAAAATCCTTATTTCATGTATGTACTGCATGGTAACATGATGGATACCAATAAAAAAGTAAACTCCCTGTGTCCTGCCGGAAGCCTAATGTTCAATAATTGGCAAGAGGCCCACTATGGCTCCAAGCATTCTACTGAAGCCGGTGGTTTTCATCTGGAGTTTGAACGAAAATGGCTCAAGGAAAATGGAATAGGAATACATTTATTGGAAGGCAGTCAGCGTATTGAAAATCCAAAACTGCATTTACTTTTTGCAAAACTGTACCATGAATTTTTAATTACAGATGCTTATAGTGATTTGTCTGTGGAAGTTTTGGTCCTTCAAATCTGTGAATCGTTATCGGATTTAAAGGAAATTAATGCTAAGACCAGCCCGCACTGGGTAGAAGATTTAAAAGAATTGCTACACTATGATACGTCCAATCTTAGCCTTGAATATTTATCAAATGAGCTTAGCATTCATCCCGTGCATATCTCACGAGCTGCTTCAAAATACCTTTCCATGAGCCTGGGCGAATATATTAGGCTGCATAAAATCAAAAAAGCCATGCCATTGCTTCTAGATTCAAACAATTCATTGACAGAAATAGCACACCAAACAGGTTTTTCCGACCAGAGTCATTTTAACCGCGTATTTAAGGCCTTCTTCAATACGAGTCCAAGCGCATATCGAAAAAAATGAACCAAAATTTACAATGTTAATTTCATTCTATTATGGAAGTATCGCATGCGCTATGTTTGATGATTCATTAATTAAAAAATGCGATAATGAAATATACACTAGTAACCGTAGTTTCCCTTTTATGCGTTATTCACGGTAACGCACAACTCAATTTCTCCAACACCAATAGCACCCTGTTCCATGAAATGGATAGTACGGTCGCTTCCGGTAAGTTTGAACGTATTACCAGCATATTGGTAGCCAAAGATGGCAATGTCATATTTGAAAACTATTACAACGATCATCATGTCAATTCCAAGCATAACACGCGTTCTGTCACCAAAACCATGGCCACTTTATTAACTGGCATCGCCATAGATAAAGGGCATATCACTTCAGAAACCGATAAGATTTTCGATTATTTGCAACACAAACTACCCGCACAAAACCCAGACAAACGCAAAGAAGCAATCACTATTGAAGACCTCTTGACCATGAGTTCCATTGTGGAATGTAATGATAGCAATCGCTTCTCCAGGGGCAATGAAGAACGCATGTACATCATAGAAGATTGGGCTAAATTTTATTTGGACCTTCCAGTGTATTCGTATCCTTGGGGGCCAAAGCCCAAAGACCGACCTTATGAACGTGCCTTTAGCTATTGTAGCGCTGGATCTGCTTTGGTTGCCGAGATTTTGCAAAGTGCCCTAAAAAGTAATTTGGCTGATTTTGCAGTGGAAAACCTTTTAAAACCATTGGATATTACCGATTATAACTTGCACTACACCCCATTGGGCGTATTAAATACTGCTGGGGGCAGCGAATACAGGAGCCGGGATTTGTTGAAATTGGCCCAACTATGCCTAAACAAAGGCCAATGGAATGGGAAGCAACTGATTTCATCGGCTTGGATGGAAAAAGCAACAACTACCAAACTTGAAGCCTATGATGCTGAATATGGATACCTATTTTGGATAAAAAACTTTGGTAAGGACAAAAAATACAAATCCTACTTTATGTCCGGGAATGGCGGAAACAGGGTTTTGGTTAACCCAGAATTGGGATTGACCGTGGTTATAACAACCACAAACTACGGGAATAGAAATGCGCATGATTATTCAGATGAAATCCTAAATGCGTTTATAGTTCCTGCAATTGAAACCCTAACGGAATAAAAGGACATACCATTTTGCCGAACCCGCAAACGAATCCTTCGAAGTTCGCAGCGCGAAGAAGGGGAGTGGGGAGGTAAAAGCCTGCTTGCGTGCCAAAGGCACATAAACCGGTAGGCAGGTGTATGGAATGCATAGCTGGAATGAAAACATGCCGCGTAGCCGACCGCTGGGCAATGTTTCATGACCCTGTTGAGAATTCGCTACAGGACGCAGACACAAGGGATATTTTACATAATAGAATTATAGCTATCGAATGCCAACCGCTAAAAACAATTCAAAGGCATTTGTACTATAATGTTCTTGCGTTATGTTTCTTTGCTTTGGAAAAGCAAAGCTTACTCCTCAAAACCTCATAAAAGTTCTTCTAAATTATTCTTTTAAAAGGTAATGGAATACTGTTTTGCCGAACCGTAAACGAATCCTTCGAAGCTTGAAAAGCGAAGTAGGAGAGTGGGGGAGGTGAAAGTGTATGGAATGGATAAGAAGTGCTACTGTTTATGATAAACATTTGTATATTTATTGCGTCTACACAGTTTTAGGAAAATTCTAAAACAATTATTTATCGATAAGGAGTCGCTTACAAGTCCAGCGGCCGCGAAAGTACCGCTTCCAGTCCTAGACTGTGTAGACAGGGCTGACGGGGTGGCTCCGCTTTTAAAATTTTCTTTATGTCTACAAGAAAAAACAAAAACCATGAAGAATGGTACCAACAATTACAAAAGGAACTCTCCCTAGCAAATTCAAAACAGAAGAAGGCAATTCTTGAAATCATTGCCACAATTGATGACTATTTCGATGTAAATTCTTTGGAAGGCCATATAGATGGTTTGCATGGCATGCTATCAGGCAGTATCGAAAACGAAGTCTTGGGTTTATCCAAAAGGCAAATTTTCGATTGTGTATCTCAAACAGGTGTTCATGTGAATTTTTTATTGAGATTGTCTTCTAGACTTTCTGTACTCAAAGCCTGACATATCACTATTAAAACAATCAAAAGTCCTTCTAATTTATCTTGGAAGGACTTTTTGTTTGAATTCAAAAATTATTTCTTTTGATTTAAAATTGCGGAAAAACCCCAGAATTTCTAAGGTTTTTATATAGTGTGTTTTGAACCCCAATCTCTATATTTAAGAACTCCAAAGAATTGACTTCCTACGTTTATCTCCCCCAAAAAAAATAGTAGTCAGAAAATAAGTCAAATGAAATTAAAAGAAGTAACCGTACATAAATACAAGAGCTTTGAATCTAATCAAACATTCAAGGTCGAGGATGACATAACAATTTTGGTAGGGATGAACGAATCTGGAAAGACTTCTGTTTTGGAATCCATAGCTAAAACCAACTATTTTCAAAATGACAAGAAGTTCAAATTTAATAAGACCCACGACTATCCAAGAAGGGAAAAAAAGAAAATGGATAAAAGTGGTGTAATGCCAAATGCTGTAAACTGTATTTATTCAATCGATAATGAACTATCCAAGAAGATTGATTTAGAAGTAGGAGAAGGGGTTTTTACAATAAAGGAAGTATCGCTGACTACTGATTATAAAAACACCGATTATTGGAATAATATGAAAGCCAACAACTCTGTGTTTATTGAGAATAAAACAAAAGAGTTAGGAATTGGTAGTAAGACCTTAAACGACAAGTTGATTAAAGTAAAAAATACCAAAGATTTGGATGCTATCATTAATGAATATAAAGATGATGGAATTAAATCTGGATTAGAAAAATTAAAACCATATGTGAGTAATAAATGGGAATGGAATAATCCAATAGCGGAATATATCGCTAGGATAATAATAAAACCTGCACTCCCTAAATTCCTTTATTACGACGAGTACTATGCTTTACCGTCAAGAATTGTCATAGAAAAACTTGAAAAAGAAGAAATTGAAGAGGAAGAATTTAAAACGGCAAAAGCACTTTTGGAATTAGCTGATTTAAACGCACAAGATATTTTAGACGCAACCTCTTTCGAAGACTATGTAGCGGAATTAGAAGCTACGGAAGCAATAATTAGTGATGAACTATTTAAATATTGGTCGACGAATAATAACTTGGGAATTGAATTCAAAATTGAAGCTAAAGAAGAAACGGAAAAACGAACCATTATTAATCGTAATCAACAAGAGGAAATCCTAGATGTAAAAATAGTCGAGCACATTCTTGATATTAGGGTGAAAAATCAAAGAACTAGGGTTTCCTTACCTCTCAAGAATCGGAGCAGGGGATTTAATTGGTTCTTTTCATTCTTGGTATGGTTTAAGAAAATCCAAGAAGATAAGGATTCACAATACATATTACTCCTGGATGAACCAGGTTTAAACTTACATGCGTCTGCTCAAAGTGATATGTTGAAGTTTATTGAAGACCTATCTGAAAATTATCAAATTATCTATACAACTCACTCTCCATTCTCAATACCTTCAGATAAACTGGAAAGAATTAGGACGGTGCTTGAAACCGAAAATGGGTCCGTAATATCAGATAGCATCCAGGAGAAAGACCCTAATACGCTTTTTCCATTGCAAGCAGCACTAGGATATGATATTGCTCAAAACTTATTCATTAGTAAGAAGAATTTACTCGTTGAGGGAGTTTCAGATTTAATCATTCTTACCGCAATATCTGGAATTCTAGAAAAAGAAGGCAGAGAACACTTAAAAAGCAACATAACTGTAGTTCCTACTGGGGGCTTAGATAAGGTAGCGACATTTATATCGCTATTACGAGGTTCTAAACTAGAAATAGCCTGTCTTTTAGATTCTTATACAGATCCAAAAGGAAAAGCGAAATTGGATAAGATGATTGCTTTGAAAATTATTCATAAAAGTAAAATTAGATTTTTCAATGAGTTCTTAGAAGGTTATAAGCAGGCTGATTTGGAAGATTTATTTTTCAAACAAGACTATTTAAATCTTTTTAATTCTGCTTTTTCAGAACATAAGGATATCAAAGTTTCAGATTTAGATGGCGCCCTCCCTACAATTATTATGCAAATAAATAAGCAAATAGGGAAGGATAGGTTTAATCATTATCGCCCTGCAAATGAACTTTTAAAACTTGGTGTCAAAAAAGAATTTTTCTCGTCTGATACTTTAGACAATTTTGAAAAAGTATTTGTTGAAATAAATAAACTTTATGATTAAGATTTAGCTGTCAATGATGTACAATTATAAAATAGTGGATAACTCTCTTAATGGAGCTTCAATACAAGAAGGTAGGACAACTCTTGAAGGTGTAAAGGAATTTGTGCCTTTAGAAATATATGAAATGCTGCTTAAAGAAGGGACCATTTCTGTTAAGGAACAAAGTGGTCACATGACTTATGAAATATCTAAAGTTTAGTTATTGGTTTTTATGTAGTTAAGAGTAATTCAGAGGCTTATGAGGGAAGAAAATGCGGGCCGGCAGGGGAGTGAATTTGTGGGTAACACAAAGAGCCATTGCCCTGGGCTTTGTGTTTAAATGCGTAGCATTTTAGCGGTGAAGCCGCAGAACACAAAGAGAGAAGTGAAGCATATTTTCTTCTTGCCACGCCGTCGGCAAGCCTTTGGCGGCCGATGGATTTTTTGTTTCTTTTTTACGTGCCTTCGCAAAGCTTCGGCGACGCAAGGTCAAGAAAAAAGAAAATAGAAGTAAAAACTTAAAATTAAAAAATTTATATGAACTGGGTACTGAAAATTAAAAGAACCTCTTATAATACTAATTCTGTGACAGGAGAGCTTTTTATTAAGAATATGTTCATATGTCACACTTTGGAACTTCCATGGCAACAAAATAGAAGTTACATAAGTTCAATTCCATCGGGAATATACGATGCTTTTTTGCGATATGATAAAAATGACAAATGGCGATTACAACTTAAAAATGTTCCAAACAGAACAGGGATTCAAATTCACATAGGGAATTATCCATCCCAAATTCAAGGATGCGTTTTAGTTGGAGAAAAAGTTTATAACGCTAAGAATAGTTTGGCAAATAGTGCCCAGGCCTATAACAAAATTAAAAGAGCTTTTTATGGTACTGATAGTCCAAACTCCACACCAGACGTTAAAATAAAAGTCCAAATTGAATACAACCATGGTAGAACAAAGTTCATAAGTGAGAGAGGTAGTATTTGGGAGCATCAAGATGGGGAAAATTGGTTAGATACCTATACACCACATAAGTATACTGAATATGATAGAGACCTCAAACATATTTATTTGCTGTCAATCGACAAGGATATGCATCAGAGGTTTCCTTTGTTTGGAGGCGTCAAGGAATATAAGTATTTCGATGGTCCATGGGAAAAAGGAGGTAAATTTCGAAGGGAGAATTAACTATATTGGTCAATTTAATCATCTATCCTAGGCATTATTCAGTACAAAATTAAGTTTAGCAAGTGCTAAGAATTTTGCTCGTAGAGAAAATTTTAGCTTTTGCGACAAGCTGACGAAAAGTTCCTGAAATTTTTCTTTTCCAAATTTTCAAATAAACCAGAGGTTTCAATAAGAACGAAAAGCTGAGCTTTTAATGGCGCTGGCCAAGTGGCTGAGACATGCGAAGCATTGATGAATACCGATTTAAAAAATAGATATGGCATGAATAATTGCGTATAAAAATAAATGAAAGGGCATTTACTTTTTATGAAAGCAATGTGCTGTTGGCCGAGCGGCTATTTTACATAACGGCAAATTATAGGTACAAATGCGAAGCATTCACGAACACCCGTAAAATAATTAGTGCGTGAGTAAATGAAAAGATGCGGCGCAGCCGACCGCTAAGAAAAGTTTCACGACCCTGTTCGTAATTCCCATAGATGACGAAATGTTGAGGGATATTTTACATAATAGAATTATAGCTATCAAATGGATAAACCGCTACAAAAGCAAAACAATACATTTGTACTATAATGTTCTCGCGTTATGTTTCTTTGCTTAGGTATAAGCAAAGCTTACTTCCTCAAATTTCCTGAAAAGTTGAGCTAAAAACATCCTTTTAAAAAATGTAATGAATACTATTTTGCCGAACCCGCGGCCTGTCCTGAGCGAAGTCGAAGGGAGTGGGGGAGGTAAAAGTGTATGAAATGGGTTTTAGGCACAATTATTTTGCTCAACATGGATTTTTAAAACAGTTTCCTTTAATTCCATAAGCACATGACAAACATTTTGGCGCTCCGTTTCTGAAAAAGAATCCGTGGGAAGGTAATGGAACATATAAATGGCCTTGTCCAACCATTGCGTAAAGGAAAGTAAATCTCCCTCATGGCATTTTTCAAAGTAGGAGAGTAGGGGATTTAGGTTAATTTCGTTGGGAGTCATTAAGCTACTATATAAAGTTATCAACAATTAAGGTTAAACTTTGTCTTTTAGATATATAAATAAAACTTAAACAAAGTTAAGATAAACTTATATAAAATTAATTAAAGAATCAAGTCTGTATTATATAAATAAAAGTTCAAGTTATATTTTAACAAGTTTGGATTATATCTTGTATTATCTAAATAGTATTATGACTGATAGAATTAACAGGATAAAAGAAGTATTGGTAATTCAAGGAAAATCTCAGGTTTGGCTTGCAGAGGAACTTGGGAAAAGTACAACTTCAATAACAGCTATTTGCAACAATAAATCCCAACCACATTTAAAAGATTTAAAGAAGATTGCTGAAATTCTTGATGTGGATATTCGTGACCTTTTGGTGCCTACAAAAAAGTAATTAAATAGAATTATCTTAAAATAAGGGCTTTAGTTTTTAAACGAAAAGAGTGAATATTGATAATATTTCCCTTAATTTCACGTTAAAACCAAAATATATAAGGTTTTATATTAGTTTTTTGAATAAATTGCGCAATATTTATAATTTATGCTTTTAGAATTTAAATTGAAAAATTTCCGTTCGATTAAAGACGAGATGGTATTTTCCTTAGTGGCTGAATCATCAAAATCAAAACCTAATAATTGTTTTGAAAGATCTTTAGCAAATGATGAGTCGGTCAAACTTTTAAAGACTGCTGCAATATTTGGACCAAACGCATCTGGTAAATCATCAATGCTAAGAGGAATGTTTAACCTATTGCAGTTTATTCACAAAAACAAAAGTAAAGCAGGGCAAGATATTACTTGGTATGACCCATATTTATTTGATGTTAAATCAAAAAAATTGCCAAATGAGTTTGATATGACATTTATTGGTCCGGATGATATAAAATATCAATATAGAGTATCATACAATGTTCATGAAGTGATAGACGAAGAATTAAATTATTATCCGAATGGGAGAATAACAAATATCTTTAAAAGACCTATTGACATTAGTGGAGATAGATTAATCCATAAGGGAAAACTTGGCGATTCTTTTGGAAATAAAGAGATAACAGTTTTTCATAATAGATTGATGTTGTCAAAATTCGGGGAAGAAGAACCTCATGAATTCTTAAGTAATCTTTACGTTTATTTTAAAAACTTTGAAGTAATTAATGCCATAAATATTGCTGGTTACGGTAGTCTTGAGCAAAGATTAAACAAAGTAATTTTAAAAAATCCGTCTTTTAAAAAAAGGCTCGATTCTTTAATTAGAGCTGCCGACACCAAAATTAAATCTATTGATGTAAAGGAGCAACAAAATGATTCCCATAGAGCATTTGGGGTTCACTCAACTTATGACGGAGCTGAATTAATGGAAGAGGACGAAAATTTACCTTTACAAGAAGAATCGCATGGAACTTATACACTTTTTTGTATTGGGGGGAAAATACTTGAGAAGTTAAGTTCTGGTGGAGTTTTGTTCGTTGATGAACTAGATACTAGTTTACATCCATATTTGACAAAAATGATTGTTATGATGATACAATCAGAAAAATTAAATCCGAAAAATACCCAATTAGTATTTACAACTCATGATGTAACTTTATTAGAAAGAGAGCTGTTAAGAAAAGATCAAATTTGGTTTACACAAAAAAATGATTTTGGACATACGGATTTATTCTCTATGCAAGATTTTGAAGGTGTGAGAGAGGATACTCCTTTTGACAAATGGTATTTGGCAGGAAAGTTTGGTGCTTTACCAAATATTAAGTCAGTAGAGTCTTTTTTTGATTTTGAGTAAAAATACTGAATATAACATATTATTAATTTGTGAAGGTGAGAATACTGAACCATCCTATTTTGGGTCTATTAGAGATATTGTAATTGAAAATAAATCAATATGGACCGAGGGGGTAAATATTGTTATTAAACCTACACCAAAATTAGATATAATTGAAGTTCCCCAAGAATCCCCACATAAAACAAGAAGAACAAAAAGAGCCTTGCTTCAACCCGTCGCACCCATAGACAGAAAGGAAATAGAGGATGAATATAGGCAAGAGCCAGTTAGATTTGTTAGGGAGGGACAATTAGAATTAGAGGAAGGTAATTTTAATGAGGTTTGGGTTGTTTTTGATTTTGATAATCGCCAGTATACTGAAGCTGCTTTCGAATTGTCAAAAGTGGAGGTGAATGGGAAATATGTAAATATTGCATTCAGTAATATCTCATTCGAATATTGGGTTTTGCTGCATTTTGAAAAAATAAATTACAACTTTGAAAAATCTGAATGCAGAGAAGGAAATACAATATTAACTTGTAATTCAGGTATTCATGGGAGCGATTGTTTTGGAGTTAAATGTGTTGGCGGGTATTTAAGGAAAAATAACTATCTGCAGGTGAGCTCAAAATCAAAAGAATCTTTATTCCCTCATCTAGAAAAATTATTACCTATAGCTTTATATAATGCCTCCTGGCTAAAAAGAGAATTTCAAAAGTCGCACGCAGGTAACGATGAGGAAAAATATTGGCTTGGTCCATATACTAATGTTGATAGCCTTGTTAAGAGGTTACTTCAAATAAATGAAGTAATTGTTTGGTGGGATTATGATTCAGTCTTTGAAGTCCATAACATTGAGGTTTGCTTCATGAAAAATGGAGATAATGAAATTATTATATCAATTACAAATAAAAGAAATCAGTCAATTATTGTTAATGCTAATCAAATTGTATTAGAAAACAATTCCCATGCAATTTTTGAAGTAGGGGAACGTAGGATAATTAATTCAGGTGCTAATTCTACATTCTTGATTAACATAGACGAAGCCAATGAATTTAATCCTGAATTTATATCTGTGATAATTGACAACACTAAGGTTATTTGCAATTTATGAAGTTTTAAGTTCAATGCGTGAAGAAAATGCGGGCCGGCGTTGGGGTGAATTTGTGGATTGGCACAAAGAGCCATTGCCCTGGGCTTTGTGTGTGGGCGTTTATGCCCAAATAGCGAAGCTATAAGACACAAAGAGCGCGTGGAAGCATATTTTCTTCTTGATTTTTTGTTTCTTTTTTATCAAGAAAAAAGATATGAACGTAATATAAAATATGAGATGGATAGCACTTATGATAAACATGTATTCAGACTGTGTGTAAAGGACGCTAGAAGAATCATTGAGGAAAAGGATGAAATTTCTAAGTCTGCAACTAGTCTTTTGGCTGAATTGTTATATGAATATACATCAATTAATAAAATTCCAATTAGGACCATTACTTGGGAAGATGTACTAAAAAACAATTCTAGCTGGGTTGATTACTATGATGAAGATGAAAAGAGATTTAATAAGATTAAAACTCTAATAATTCGTAAAATAGACCATGAAATCGAAGAAAATAAATTTTCCTTGTAAACATTGATACGGAAGTAAAGCAAGTGCATGGAAATTTATGCTCTGCTAAATTTTAAGCTTTTGCGACAAGTTGTCGAGAATATTCTGAACTTTTCTTTTCCAATTATCCAACTACGAATATAGTTCAATTCGGGCAGGAAATTTTTGCTTTTGGCCGTGGCAAGCGTGGGCAAATTGTGTGGAAAAGAAAATGCTCGTAGCATTTTGCTTTTGTAAAACAATCGAGCGTTTGCGCGCGGCAATTAAATATAACGACAAATTATGGTACAAATGAAAACTAACGGTGCGCAGCACACCAATTAAAAATATTCATGACCCCGTTGCAAATTTCAATAAATAACACTCACATGAGTGTAAGTGGTAAATTAAATTGTACAGTACCCAAAAATCGAAAATCCGCATAACTTCCTGAAATTCATTTCGCTGAATTAAAATCTGTGATTATTTAAAATGTACACAAAACAACTCAAAAAAGGGATGATAAATTAAAAAGTACAATTTCTTCTCAACAATCCGATCTACCCAAACTTTCTCATGAAATGGTTTTAAACTTCTGTTAAACAAAGCAATAATTGTTAACATTTTGTAGTTTTGTAGTGAAATGAAGGACATTTTACGTCAAATTCTGTCATCATCATTGGCCCTATTGGTCTTGTTGTCAACGGTTTCATGGACTGTGGATAAGCACCTATGTATGGGTAAAGTGGTTGATGTCGCATTCTTCGCGAATGCAAAAACATGCGGTATGGAGATTGATTCCGATGGCATGGAAACAGAATTTGAAAAGTCTTGCTGCGATGAAGTTTCATTTACCATGCAAGGTCAGGAAGATTTAAAAACCTCTTTTTTCGACCTGGACCTTAAGCAACAGGTGTTCTTAATTAGCTTTACCTATTCCTACATCAACTTGTTCCAAGATGTAGAAACGGTTACAACTTCTTTTATTGGGCACCCGCCCCCCTTGCTCGATAAGGACTATCAAGTTCTTTACGAGACTTTTTTGATTTGATGTACTAGATATTCGAAGTAATCCCATACAGATTCCTGTCTTGGGTTCAATGTGCTATTTAAACCTATCGGCACATCTACTGTAAATATCTAATACATTAAAACAATGCTGAATAAAGCGATAAAATTCTTAATCGAAAATAAACTGGTAGCGGTTCTGTTACTGGCCCTATTTGTAGGGTGGGGTATTGTTCATGCGCCCTTTAAATGGGACATCGGCTTTTTACCAAGTGATCCAGTGGCAGTCGATGCCATTCCGGATATAGGGGAGAACCAACAGATTGTCTTTACCAAATGGGACGGTCGCTCACCACAGGATATTGAAGATCAGATTACCTATCCTTTGACCACCTCCCTTCTTGGAATTCCTGGGGTCAAAACCATCCGAAGTTCCTCGATGTTCGGGTTCTCAAGCATCTATATCATTTTTGAGGAGGATGTGGAATTCTACTGGTCAAGAAGCCGGATTCTGGAAAAATTGAACTCCCTACCTGCTGGGTTGTTGCCCAATGGTGTGAATCCGTCCTTAGGACCCGATGCCACAGGGTTGGGACAGATTTTTTGGTACACCTTAGAGGGGCGTGACGGAGATGGCAATGTAACAGGGGGATGGGACTTGCACGAACTGCGTAGCATTCAAGACTACTATGTGAAGTATGCACTGTCCTCGGCAAGTGGTGTTTCAGAGGTAGCCTCAATTGGGGGTTATGTCCAGGAATATCAAATTGATGTGGATCCTGAACTGATGCGTCAGTACAATATCCAGTTAGGTGATGTGGTGAAGGCCGTTAAGCAGTCCAATCAAGATATCGGGGCCCAGACCTTGGAGATCAATCAGGCTGAGTACCTGGTACGTGGATTGGGTTATGTAAAATCCATAGCGGACATTGAGAATGCCGTTGTAGATGCTGAAAACTATACCTCAATTCGTATCAAGGAGGTGGCCCGTGTGCATTTGGGTCCAGCAACACGACGCGGAATGTTGGACAAAGAGGGTGCTGAAGTAGTAGGTGGCGTCGTGGTTGCCCGATATGGTGCAAATCCATTGGATGTGATTAACAATGTAAAGGAAAAGATAGCTGAACTTTCATCCGGACTTCCCACAAAAGAATTGGTAGATGGACGTACCTCCCAAGTAACCATTGTTCCCTTTTATGACCGCACCGAATTGATCCAAGAGACATTGGGAACACTCAATGAAGCTTTGACCCTCGAAATTCTGATTACGGTCTTGGTGATCATCGTAATGGTGTTCAACCTTCGTGCTTCCATTCTGATTTCAGGTCTTTTGCCGGTCGCAGTGTTGATGGTGTTTATCTCAATGAAACTTTTTGGGGTTGATGCCAATATTGTTGCCCTTTCTGGGATTGCCATTGCAATCGGTACCATGGTGGATGTTGGTGTGATATTATCAGAAAATATCATTAGACATCTTGATGAAAATGAAGAGCGGAACGGAAGTACACAACTTACCATCAATAATGTGGTATATAATGCAACGGCCGAAGTTTCGGGAGCGATCCTGACAGCGGTTTTGACCACCATCATCAGTTTTATTCCAGTATTTACCATGATAGGGGCAGAGGGAAAGCTGTTCCGGCCCTTGGCATTTACCAAGACCATGGCCCTGACGGCCTCAATAATTGTCGCACTCTTTTTGATACCGCCATTTGCTGCCTTTTTCTTCCGAAGGAAAAGAAGTAAAAGTATTGTAGGTTATGTTTTTAGCGCTGCACTGATTATAGCGGGTCTTGTGGCCGTAGTCTATGGATATTGGATTGGATTGGTATTGATGGCTTTTGGAACCCTAAGACCTTTAAAAAATCCAGAATTGGCATCACGCCTGTTCAACGGATATACACTTTCAGTAAAACAGGTTACCCTTTTGAACATTATTATCTCCGTTACGGCCATAGTATTCTTGTTGGCCACCTATTGGAGACCGCTAGGTTTTGACCGAAGCATTATAATGAACCTACTTTTTGTAGGCGTCATTTGTTTTGGACTGCTGGGCACTTTTTGGGCATTCCGGAAGTACTATACGAGGATTCTTCAATGGGCATTGCAGAATAAAATAATGTTTCTGTCAATACCTGCCGTTATACTGGTTCTAGGTGTGTTGATAATGCGGAATACGGGCAAGGAGTTTATGCCTGCGCTGAATGAAGGTTCATTTCTTTTAATGCCCACCTCCTTACCGCATTCAGGGGTAGAAGAGAACAAACGGGTACTGCAGCAGTTGGACATGGCGGTTGCCAGCATCCCTGAAATCGAAACGGTGGTTGGGAAATCGGGTAGGACGGAATCTGCCCTGGACCCTGCGCCACTTTCCATGTATGAAAACATGATACAATATCGTGCGGAATACGAATTGAACGCTGATGGCGAACCACAGCGTTTCAAGGTCAATGAAGATGGTTATTTCATATTGAAAAACGGAAAAACGGTGGTCAATCCGAATTTGCCTGTCAGTTCGGGCGCAGTCGAGAACGATGGTTTTGGCATCAACAGAAACCTATTGATTGAGGATGAAACTGGTGAATACTACCGAAACTGGCGACCAGAAATTAAGTCCCCGGATGATATTTGGAATGAGATCGTAAGAGTGACAAAGCTTCCCGGGGTGACATCGGCACCCAAATTGCAACCCATCGAGACCCGTTTGGTCATGTTACAAACCGGAATGCGAGCACCAATGGGCATCAAGGTGAAAGGTCAGGATTTGAAGGAAATCGAAGCGTTTGGTCTGCAATTGGAAGACATTATAAAAACAGCTGAAGGTGTTAAGGAACAGGCTGTCTTTGCTGACCGTATCGTGGGCAAACCTTATTTGCTAATCGATATAGACAGAGAAAAATTGGCACGCTACGGGGTCACGGTCGAAGCAGTGCAAAGGGTTATTTCCATCGCCGTTGGTGGAATGCCATTGACACAAACGGTGGAAGGACGAGAACGCTATGCGGTTCGTGTGCGCTATCCCAGGGAACTACGGAACAATCCCGATGATTTGAAAAATATCTATGTACCCGTATCCAAGGGAAGTCCAGTACCACTCAGTGAACTCGTGAACATTCGATACGAGCAAGGTCCCCAGGTCATTAAAAGTGAGGACACATTTTTGGTGGGCTATGTATTGTTCGACAAATTGGATGGTTTTGCCGAAGTGAATGTGGTGGAGAACGCCCAAGCCGCTATTCAAGCCAAGATTGACAGTGGGGAACTTACGGTACCCAAGGGAATCAACTATGCTTTTACGGGAACCTATGAAAATCAATTACGGGCTGAAAAGACTTTGTCCGTTGTTGTGCCATTGGCCCTCGTGATCATCTTTTTGATCCTGTATTTCCAGTTTAAAAGTGTGGCCACTTCGCTAATGGTATTTTCAGGGATTGCGGTTGCCTTTGCGGGTGGATTCATCATGATATGGCTCTATGGACAGGATTGGTTTTTCAATTTCAATCTTTTTGGTGAAAACTGGCGCGCACTCTTTCAGATGCATTCTATCAATCTGAGTGTTGCCGTTTGGGTTGGCTTCATTGCACTATTCGGAATTGCCACGGATGACGGCGTGGTCATGGCCACTTATCTTACCCAAACCTTTGACAGGAACAAACCCATGGACTTGAAAGGTGTCCACCTTGCTGTAATCGAAGCAGGTGAGAAACGTATTCGCCCTTGTTTGATGACTACAGCAACAACCATATTGGCCCTACTGCCCATTCTGACTTCCACAGGACGAGGGAGCGATATTATGATACCCATGGCCATTCCAAGTTTTGGAGGAATGCTCATTGCACTTATCACCCTTTTTGTTGTTCCGGTATTGTTTGGTTGGCGGAAAGAAGTTCAACTCAAAAAAGCAAGCAAATGAAAAGAGTAAAAATCATAATCGGCATTTTGTTTGTTTCCGCTTTGGGAAATGCACAAGGGCTGCAGTCCTATATCAACGAGGCCCAGGCAAACAATCAAAATATTCAAGCCTATGAAGTTCGATATAACATTGCCCAAGAGAAGGTGAACGAGGCCAATTGGCTTCCCAATACCGAATTTGGAGCTGGGTATTTTGTAAGTGAACCCGAGACAAGAACAGGGGCTCAAGTAGCCCGATTTTCGGCCAAACAAATGCTGCCCTGGTTTGGTACGGTTTCCACACGTCAAAAGTATGCCATGGCCATGGCTGAAACGGACTATGTGGATTACGTTGTTGCCAAACGAAAGTTGGCCTTGTCCGTGACACAGTCCTATTACAAGCTCTACAGCCTAAAGGCCAAGCAAGGTGTGTTGGACAAGAACATCCAATTGCTCAAAACCTATGAAACCTTGGCATTGACCTCAGTGGAAGTGGGAAAGGCAAGTGCAGTGGATGTGTTGCGATTGCAAATTCGCCAGAACGAACTGCAACAGCAAAAGGAAATCTTGCAGGAGCAGTTTGTTGCGGAAAAAGCCAGCTTCAATGGGTTGTTGAACCGGGATACCGGTTTGGCCGTTGAAGTGGCCGAGGCAGTAAATATTCCAGAGAATGACCCTGTGATTGTTGATAGTTTACAGTTAAACCCTGAACTCCTTCGTTTTGACAAAATGTATGAATCGGTGACCCAGGCAGAATTGCTCAATCAAAAAGAGGGTTCACCTATGCTGGGGTTTGGGCTTGATTATGTACCTGTACAGGAGCGGCCCGATATGACCTTCAGTGATAACGGAAAGGATATCGTGATGCCTATGGTATCACTTTCCATTCCAATTTTCAACAAACGGTACGATTCCAGAACCAAACAGAACGAACTCCGCAAACAAGAAATTGAATTCCAAAAGCAGGAAAGGTTGAATGTCCTGGAATCTACTTTGGCCAAAGCGGTATCAATCCGTAATGAAGCCCGTATTGCCTTTAACACCCAGGCCAAAAATTTAAGACAGGCCGAGGATGCGGAGCAAATCCTGATAAAGAATTATGAGACCGGTACCATTGATTTCAATGATGTGCTGGATATTCAAGAACTGCAATTAAAATTTCAACTCAATCAAATCCGATCGGTGCAGCTGTACTACATACAATCTGCGCTCATCAATTATTTAATAAACAAGTAAACCTAATAACAATGAACACGAGAATCAAAACATTTTTAGCCATCACTTTTGTTGCAACACTATTACTTTCTGTATCGTGTAAGGGCAAAACAGAGCAAAACACCGAGGTCAGTACCGAGCAAATCGAAACAAATGAAAAGCAGGGCAAAGAATATACATCGGCCTATGTGTGCCCAATGCACTGTGAGGGCAGTGGAAGTGATACCGAAGGCACTTGCCCTAAGTGTGGTATGGACTATGTGGCCAATGAAGAACATCAAAAGGATGGGCATGCCCATTAAAAAGTAAATCTGACCCACAATGACTTCGGTTAAGGTAAAAAATATGGTATGCGATCGGTGCAAATCGGTTTTAAAATCTGAGTTGGAAAAGAACGGATTTCATGTGTCCCATATTGAATTGGGAGAAGTGCAATTTGAGGAGGGTTCGGATATTGAAATGAACAAGATTCGAGAGATTTTGACCGGCAACGGTTTTGAACTGGTGATGGATGAGAAAGAACAATTGATTTCTGAAATCAAAAACCACTTAATCGTTGGATTGCAAGATCAAGATTTGAACCAAAATCTCTCGGAATATCTTGTCGACAGGATGAACAAGGATTATTCTGTGTTGAGTAAATTGTTCAGTGCCCATAAAGGGATTACCATTGAGAAGTACTTCATCGGTCTTAAAATCGAAAAAGCGAAGGAGCTCGTTCAAATGGGGGACAGAACATTTTCCGAAATAGCTTATCAATTGGGCTATACAAGTAGCAGCCATTTGGCAAGGCAGTTTAAATCAGCAACGGGAATGTCAATGGGGACATACCAAAAAGCACGGGAATGGAACAGAAAACCGTTGGACCAAATTGTATAAATGAAACCCATAATTGTGCAAAACTTTGGAAATGGCAATAGGTAGTTTTGATGGTTAATTCAATATTATGAAGCACACCTATCACATACATGGAATGACCTGCAATGGTTGCCGTAATCACGTTGAGAAAACACTCAAAACAGTTGATGGCGTGACCAGTGCAGCGGTCGATTTGGAAAAAATGGAAGCGACTATCGAAATGAATCGCCATATCGAGATAAATACGTTTCAGCGGGCATTGGAGAAGGAGAGGGGCAACTATAGTATCCATCTACCAGGAGAACACCTTCACCACTCTAAAAAGGATGATAAAATGAAACCAAAGGGCAAAGGTACAGGAACGTTTTATTGCCCAATGCACTGTGAAGGGGATAAGACCCATGATAAAGCCGGTGACTGCCCTGTTTGTGGTATGGATTTGGTCGAGGAACAAAGTTTGAAAACAAGCTCAGTGGGCGGCAAATGGACCTGTCCGATGCATCCAGAAGTTGTTAAGGACGAACCCGGCAGCTGCCCTATATGTGGAATGGATTTGGTGCCCATGGAACCAGATCTCTCTGCCGAGGAAAAGACCTATCGTAAATTGCTCAAAAAGTTTTGGATTGCGGTGGCCTTTACCCTGCCCATTTTTCTCATCGCAATGAGTGAGATGGTTCCTAACAATCCGTTGTACAAGCTTTTCGGACAGAAATATTGGAACTGGGCGCAATTCATACTTTCAATTCCAGTAGTGTTCTATGCCACTTGGATGTTTTTTGAGCGTGCTTATCGGAGTATCAAGACCTGGAACTTGAATATGTTTACGCTCATTGGTATTGGGGCAGGAGTTGCGTGGATTTTTAGCATAGTCGGGATGTTCTTGCCCGATGTGTTTCCGGAGCAATTCAAAACGGAACATGGAACCGTCCACGTCTACTTTGAAGCGGCAACAGTAATTTTGACCCTGGTATTGTTGGGGCAATTGTTGGAAGCTAGGGCGCATAGCAAAACCAACTCTGCGGTAAAGGAACTTTTGAAACTGGCCCCGAACAAAGCGGTTAAGGTAGTAGATGGTGATGAGTTTGAAGTGAGTATCGATGCCATAGAAATAGGCGATATACTAAAAGTAAAGCCAGGGGATAAAATTCCTGTGGATGGTGCTATCACTGAAGGATACGGTACCATAGACGAGTCGATGATCACAGGGGAACCTATCCCGGTAAATAAAACCGAAGGGGACAAAGTTAGTAGTGGGACTATCAATGGGAACCAGTCTTTTTTGATGCAAGCCGAGAAAGTAGGGAGTGACACACTACTTTCCCAAATCATCACCATGGTAAACGATGCAAGCCGTAGTCGGGCACCCATTCAAAAACTGGCGGATACCGTTTCGGCTTATTTCGTACCCATAGTTGTTCTAATTGCTGTAGTGACCTTTGTCGTTTGGGCTATTTGGGGACCAGAGCCCGCTTACGTCTATGCTTTGGTGAATGCCATTGCTGTCCTGATCATTGCTTGCCCCTGTGCGTTGGGATTGGCCACGCCCATGTCTGTTATGGTAGGTGTAGGAAAAGGTGCCCAAAATGGAGTGCTCATAAAAAATGCAGAAGCATTGGAAAAAATGGATAAGGTGGACACGTTGATTGTTGACAAGACAGGAACCATCACCGAAGGAAAGCCAACCGTTGAAAAAGTGGGCTCATTCAGCCAAGACCTCAATGAGAACGATATTCTTGAAATGATTGTTGCCCTAAATAGTAACAGTGAGCATCCATTGGCCGAGGCGACCGTGGTTTATGGTAAAGAAAAAGGAGCGAAAGCAAAAAAAGCCGAACAATTCATAGCGGTGACCGGAAAAGGTGTTGAGGGAACAGTGAATGGAAAGTTGTTGGCACTTGGTAATCCTAAACTGATGGAATATGCCAATGCAGTTGTTTCCGATAGTATGAAAATGGAGGCTAAGGAATATCAGCAGCAAGGAAAAACGGTTTCATACTTATCAGCTGATGGGAAGGTTGTGGGTTATGTGGTCATCGGTGATAAGATCAAAAAGACCAGCGCGAAGGCTATAAAGGAGTTGCAAAATAAAGGAGTGGCCGTGATTATGCTCACGGGGGATAACCATGAAACGGCTAAAGCTGTGGCAAATGAACTCAATCTGGCCGACTTCAAAGCAAGTATGTTGCCCGAAGATAAGCTAAGAGAGGTAGAACGACTGCAATCTGATGGCAAAGTGGTGGCAATGGCTGGCGATGGCATCAATGATGCACCTGCGCTGGCAAAAAGCGATGTGGGCATTGCAATGGGCACAGGTACGGATGTGGCTATTGAGAGTGCGGCAATTACCTTGGTAAAAGGCGACCTTCATGGTATTGTCAAAGCCAGAAATCTTAGTGATGCGGTAATGAAGAATATCAGGCAAAATCTATTTTTTGCTTTGATATACAACACCTTGGGAGTGCCAGTTGCAGCAGGTGTTTTATATCCCGCCTTCGGAATATTGCTTTCTCCCATGATTGCGGCTCTCGCAATGAGTTTTAGTTCGGTATCTGTAATAGCAAATGCATTGCGTTTAAAACAAATAAAAATCTAATTGAATATGATAAATAGGCACACGGCCAAATGGATTCGAAAATCGCATAGATACCTAGGTATCTTTTTGGGCATTCAGTTTTTGTTCTGGACTATCAGTGGTCTTTACTTTAGTTGGACGAATATTGATGAGATCCACGGTGACCATTTTAAGAACATGGAATACCAGCCCAAAGCGTTTTCAGATTTAATAGCTCCATCTGAGTTAATTGTCAAAGAAGGAATCAGGTCGATTGAAATCAGGGATATCAATGGCGAACCCTACTATTGGATCAACAAAAAACAATTGGTCAATGCTGTGGACGGAACGGGCAAACCATCAATAAGTGAGGAAGAGGCCCTATACGTTGCCGGCAACTATATGAAGGAAGGATTGGAGATTTCCAATGTTTCCCTGATAGAAACAACAGGGAAACATCATGAATACCGAGAAAAGCTTTTGCCCGCCTATGTGATTACCTATAAAACCGATGAAAACCTAAAGGCCTATGTGTCCGCCATAGATGGGAAGTTCCAGACCGTTCGCCATAGAAATTGGCGCATTTTTGATTTTCTGTGGATGACCCATACGATGGATTACGAGGGCAGGGACAACTTCAATACCACCGTGCTTAGAGCTTTTTCAGTGTTGGGTCTGATAACGGTCCTTAGTGGATTTATGCTTTGGTATATCAGTTCGCCTTCAGTTATAAAAATTAAAAAACGTTTAAAAAGAGAGAGATGAAAAGAAGTATCATTTATATCGGAATAGCAGCCATTGTTGGCTTGGGAGTAGGATACCTTCTATTTGGAAATTCGGGTACGGATACTATGCAAATGACGGAACATGACCATAGTTCGGAAGCGGGCCAAATGTGGACCTGTTCCATGCACCCTCAAATTATGCAGCCAGAAGCTGGGGATTGTCCAATTTGCGGTATGGATTTGATTCCAGCTGAGGCAGGAACGGATGGATTGTCCCCTGAGCAGTTCAAAATGACGTCAAATGCAATGGCTTTGGCGAACATCCGGACCACAGTGGTGGGAAATGCTGAAGGTAATTCTGATAACGTGATTGCCTTATCAGGTAAGATTGCCGTCAACGAGGAGGCAATGGCCGTGCAGGCCAGTTATTTTGATGGAAGGATTGAAAGGCTGAATGTAAATTATGAGGGGCAGGAGATACAAAAGGGGCAACTATTGGCAACTATCTATTCGCCTGAACTGGTGGCTGCACAACAAGAATTGTTGACAGCAAGTTCGCTCAAGGAATCCCAACCAGAATTGTACAATGCCGTCCGCAATAAGTTGAAACTTTGGAAATTATCGGATAATCAGATCAACAGCATCGAAGCTTCAGGTAAGGTAAAGGAGAACTTCCCAGTGCATGCAACAGTTTCAGGAACTGTCTCAGAAGTAATAAGCTCAGAAGGGGACTATTTAAAAAGGGGTCAACCCATTGCCAAGGTCAGTAATTTGAATACGGTTTGGGCAGAGTTTGACGCTTATGAGAGCCAATTGTCCCAATTTAAAAAAGGACAGAAAGTCAGTATAGCGGCAAACGCTTACCCCAATGAAATTTTTGATGGCCAAATAACCTTTATTGATCCTGTTCTTGATAATACCACCAGAACGGTTACTGTGCGCGCTACGCTCAGGAATCAAAAAGACATGTTCAAGCCTGGCATGTTCGTTACTGGCAAAATTGAGAGTGGTAGCGCCAGCACCGAAACAACATTGTTTGTACCCTCAAGTGCTGTAATGTGGACAGGGGAGCGCTCTTTGGTGTATGTAAAGGTAAACAGGAATGAACCCATTTTTGAAATGCGTGAGGTAATGTTGGGTGCCAGAAATGGAGAAAATATTGAGGTCACCCATGGACTTGATTCTGGTGAGGAAATTGTGACCAACGGAACCTTCACAGTAGATGCTGCGGCGCAATTACAGGGCAAAAAAAGTATGATGAACAAAACTGGCGGCAAGACGATGACGGGCCATGAAGGCCATATGGGGATGCAAGAAGATATGGGCTCAGACAGCTCAGGAGAAATGATGAAAATGGAATTTTCGGATGGTTTTAAGAAAGATTTTGCGGAAGTATTGCCGGCCTATTTGAAGTTAAAGGATGCGTTGGTAGCCAGTGATGCACCCAAAACGTCTATAGACGCCAATGCAACTTTGGAAATTTTGAAAAAGCTCGATTTGTCTGATACAGGGGCTATGGAAAAAGCGCATTTAAATAAGAGCATTGAAATGTTGGAAGCGATTGCCAAAAAAGAAGATTTGGAAAACCAACGGGCCCATTTTGTAATCCTGAACGAAAATATGGTCGCCATTGCCAGTAACCTAGATTCACTGGACGATACGCTCTATGTTCAAAAATGCCCAATGGCGAACAACAACCAAGGTGCTGTTTGGTTAAGTACAGAAAACGAAATTCGAAATCCTTACTATGGTGATGCCATGCTGAAATGTGGGAGTATCATTGAGACTTTAAACTAAATTTATTGAACCACATTTGGAACAGTATAGAATAAACAAAAAGGCTCAAAGAACTTCGTTCAATTGAGCCTTTATAAATTATAAAGCTGTTAGATTTTAGTTCCCTTCACTTAAAGAGAAGCTACCGTCACCATTAAAAGATCCAAGGGTTATTGTAACTGACCATATACCGGAAGTTCCAGTTTCGGTTACTCCAGAAAAAGAATCAGGTTCCGAGGCACCATTTAACGTTCTGTCCAAAACGGTATTACTGTCGGCATCCCTTACGACCATATTAAAAGTTCCTTCCGCGGTAGCTGTAATATCTGCATTGTAGTCAGCGGTGGTCAAATTGTTCAACCAAACGAAGGTTCTGTCTGCACTTCCGCCATTACCAGTGAAATCACCATCAACATCCCCGTTGAAATCATCGCCATTGTCAAATATCACACCATTTACCCTTACTTGAACCATGGCATCATCGTCACTGCTGCAGCCCACAAAAGAAGTGGTGACAACAAGGTATAAAACCATCAAGAAAGACTTAGTAAGTTTCATAATTATAAAGATTTGATTAATAAACTCATTACAAATAGAACGAAAACACCCCAACTTTATTCTTTACTGATGTTTTTGTAACACACCTATATGGAGCACTAGTATTTCATATCTTTACTCTATGAAAGAGAAGGAGTATTCCCTTGAAGACAATATTAGCTCGGCTGAGAAAGACAGGTTGATTAGGGAGGGCATTGCAAGAGGTGTCAAGGATATCGAACAAGGGCGAATTGTGCCACATGAGCGGGTTATGAATGGGGCAAGGGAGCTAATCGAGAACTGGGAAAAAAGGAAAAAAAGCGATTCTTAGATTGGTAGTTTTCCCTTGGTATTTTCAGGGATAGACCAAGGAGTTTCTATGATGATTTTTTGGTAAGCATTCCGTTTACACTCCCCTGGAACATCATTAAATCGATGATTTCCAACAATGTTCTGCGATTGGAATCGTTTTCACCTACCACTTCTTTAAATTTTTCAAATCTTTCATTCAAATCTTCATCCTTAACAGTCTCGATGGATGAAGAATCTTCCAATATAGATTCAATGCTTACTTCAAGAGCATCTGCTAGTTTTTTTAAAGTGGCACTGTTGGGAATTACTTTATCTTTTTCATATCTCCCAATCTGAACATATGATACACCAGAAACTTCCTCTAAACGTACCAAAGTATATCCTCTCTGCAATCTCAATCTTTTTAATCTCTCACCAAGCATATTTATTTGCTAAAAAAGTTTTAATCAGTTATATTTAATATCAAAAAGGGTTTTAAAAAGTTTTATATAACATATATAATATACATAATATATTGCAAACAATGCAAGCATTAGTTGCATTGTTTGATTCACGTTTAATTGCAAGATACTAAATACAGGTAGGATTTATATTCATAATCCAATCACAGACTACCATACCATGACCCTGGGATATTTAAAAATTAATGGCGAAGAAGTGTTCATTGCTAAAAGTTTTTTGGCCAACAACTTTGTTTCTCCGTCAACACTTCATTACCGTTTGGAAGGCGGCGTCAAAGAAGGAAGTTCCAAATACGTTCATTTTTTGGACAGTGGTACGGGTCAAACTTGGATAAACTATCAAACTATACCCAAACAGGATTTACAAGAATATGGACTTCCAAAAAAAGTTGAAAAACTGGTTTCGCTACTATGTGACGCTGTTGCTAAATCATCTGACTCCTTTGATAAACATCTTTTTTTTCTATTCAATATTATCTGGGAGGGAAAGGGGAACTGGGAATCTTTTTTGCCCTATTATAAACCGTATTATCTAGAACATAAAAATTGTATTAGACTTGCCAAGACGCATGCGATAATCAATGAGATATTAAGAATAAAGCGTGAAAAAATATACCCTATAAAGACCATATATCATTCATATATGAAGATGCCACATGTTTTTTATAAGGCCGGAAGTTTGCAATATTTCTATAAAAAAATAAGAGCATTTGAAAAAGGTAGTATCCATGAGGTCTTAATGCATAAATTCAAATACAAGGGTAGGGAGCCATACAAGATTACATCCGCCATTGAAGCAATTATTAAAAGATACTACATATCAAAAAAAAGATATAGCATTTCCATGATCCATAATTTGACCAATCTTGAACTTGTAGGTGCAGGTAAAACTACCATTTCAAGATCGGCAGTATCCAAGGTATGTAATACCCCAGAGTTTAGGAACAAAGCCGATTTTATACGATATGGCAGCAAATATGCTGAAGAAAAATTGCTTCCATATCTCAAAAGAAAAAAACTGGAAAGAAGGGGTATACTTTACCAAATAGATGGTAAAGATTTAAGATTAAAATGTCTATGGAATGGAGAAGTGAAAAATTTAATCTTAACCGCGATTGTAGATGTTTACAGTGGAAAGATTGTTGGTCATCATCTGGATATAACGGAAAACGCATTTACCGTGTTCAGTGCTTTAAAAATGGCCTTTGAAAAAAATAAAGTGATTCCGGAATTTATCTTCTACGACAAGAATGTACTCACAAGAACAGAAGAATACCGCCAACTCAAAAAAAGGCTTTTGGATTATGGCTGCCGTCTAAAAGAATGTCGAGCCAATAACCCAAAAGCCAAAGGAAATTTGGAAAAATTGTTTAGCACATTTAGTTCAAATTATATGGTATTTCTAAAAGGGTTTCTTGGGTCTGGAATAACTGCCAAATCTCCAGGGGCTAGGGCAAACAAGGATTTAGAGCGGGTATATTTGTCTGATAGCGAGCTCAAAACGTTCGAAACAGCCAAAAGTGAGGTAAATCAAAAAATAGCGAAGTACAATTCTGATTATAAGAAGACTATGGGGACATCCCCTGAACTCCAGTTTAAGCATGGGATAGATCCTGAGAAGCCAGTTTTTGGTAAACATGATATCGCATATCTGTTTGGAAAGTTAAAAGAAGTTACCGTTCGCAACGGTATGATATTGATAACCGAAAATGGAGAAGAGTATAGCTACAGGATAGAGGATAGATCTTTGGTCAATAGGCTTAATAGAACTAAAGTTAGAGTGTCCTTTTATCCTCATTACCCTTACCAAATCTATGTTTTCGATACAAAGAATAATCATGTAACAAACTTAAAACTTGATTCCAAGATTAGTCCTGTACCAAGTACGGATGAAGATATCGAGGCATATCAATATTTTTATTTAAAGAATATCAAGGATGTAACAGATAATGTCGTTGAATTGCTGGAGGAAATAGAGCAAGGTGAAGGGCAGTTCAGGTTAGAGACTCCTATTGATATCCTTGAAAACCCTGTCTATAGCGAATTGGAGGATTTGAAGATGGAAGATTTTAATCTAATGATGAAAGAATTTGCAAATTCCAAACCCTTTGGCAAATCAATAAGGAGAGCTTTGGCCAATAACTCAGAGGAATATCAGGATTATAAGGTCAAGAAGGATAGAGAATATAAATCGATCAATTGAGGAAAACATGAAAGAACACTTGCTAAATTTATCGAACTTCTTAATGGTACAAAAAGTTTGCGAGATTGCACTAAGAGATTCTGAGTTTTTTGGGGTGATAGGAGATACTGGTAGTGGCAAATCAGTTGCTCTGGAACATTTTAAAAATCAAAATCATGATGTCGTAAAATTGATAAGGGTCAAACCAACTATGGGAATGACCGACTTTTTTCTTGAACTTGGTGCTCTTTTCGGTTATAGAGGGTCAAAAAAAAGTAAATTCATTATTTCAAATTACCTAAAGGAGTATTGTAATTCTGTGGAACAACAAGAATTGCTCTTATTGGATGAGGCAGCTAGATTCCGACCACATCAATTAACTTTCATTCAAGAGATAAGAGATATTACTCAAAGCAAGCTCGGTATAGTGATTTCGGGTCCTCACGATTTTGTCAGAAAACTTATTAAATGGGATGAAAAAGAAATTATGGGGGTTGCGGAGTTCAAGAGGAGAGTTCAACTGTTCAAAAGAATGAGGCCCTTGGAAAAAAAGGAGATAATTGCCGTCTGTAAGGAATATGGTATCACAGAACGGAAAATCATTCTGCAAAAATTTATAAAACATGACAACATCGGATTGCTTACAAGAGCAATAAAAAACTACTTAAAGTATGGTAAAGATTTAGGGGAGATATGAATTTAAACTTGGATGTTCGTGCGAACAAGATGAGGATTTATGACCTAAAGGGGAAGCGTTTATTTCTTTACCAAGATGAAATCCAAGAGATGCTTCTGATTGCGGAAGACGTCCATCTTCTATTAAGAACTTTTGTGGAAACTTTGATTTATACAGGGTGCAGGATTTCAGAGGCCCTTAACATGACGAGAAAAGACATACATTATCATCAACAGAAAATCACTTTGAAAAGTCAAAATCGAAGCGGTCCAGTTTTTAGAGATGTCCCCGTTCCGCATAACTACATTGATACTCTTGTAGCGGTACATAGTATTTTAGGAGGTAATGACAATAATTATGAGGTTAAGAAGCCTTTATGGAAATGGACCAGGCAACATGCCTATGAACTTATTCAGGAATTAATGATTCGTTCTGGTGTTCCCGCTGGGGGACATAGAAATCCAAAGGGAATTAGGCATGCATATGGGGTGAACGCAGTTTTATGTAGTGTCCCGTTACCATTTCTAAAAAAATGGATGGGTCATTCGCACATTAGCACCACTGCCATTTATGTTACTTGTTTGCAACTAGATGAAAAGGAGCTTGTCAAAAGAATGTGGGCATGAATCGGTCATTCCACGGGAATAAATAACTCTTTACAGAAGGCGGATTTTGTAAAGAGTATTCATTTTTTGATGTACCTTTCAGAGACCTCATTAACAAAGACGAAATCATGCCCAACAGGCAAAATGTAAAGAGTGATAAAAAAAGGACCACAGACGCCCATGAAAGGGGTAGGGACTACTTGAGTCCGGATGAGATAAAAGCACTCCTTGAGGCCTCCAAAAAGACTAGGTACCCGAAACGCAACTATCTTCTTTTACTCATGATGTATAGGCATGGATTAAGGGTGAGCGAAGCCATTTCCCTAAAGAAATCAGATGTCAACCTGAAACAGTCCAGGCTTTGGGTAAAGCGGCTTAAAAGCGGTCTTTCTGTGGAGCAACCGATTGCTGGTGACGAACTGCGGGCAATCAAAAGGTATCTAAGTTCCAGGGACGACAACCTTCCGTGGTTATTCGTTAATGAAAGAGGACTTCCTTTGACAAGGCAAGCTGTGAACTACATAACAAATAGAGTAGGGGAGAAAGCCAATCTTTCAAATGTACACCCCCATACATTAAGACATTCCTGTGGGTTTTACCTGGCCAATAGGGGGTATGATCTTCGTTTGATTCAAGATTATCTAGGACATCGCGATCCTAAACATACTGCGCATTACACTCGCGTGGCGAGTCGGCGCTTTGAAAAATTATGGGAATATTGATCGAGCTAAGTCTTTTGATTTTGTTTTGACGATACCTGAAATTTCTTCGAAACCAGCCAAGTCTTTGAGCAATCTTTCTCTGGACAGACTTTGGAGAAATTCAACACTCTGTAAATGACATCTTTTAAACTTTTTATCCTCACCACAAATGCATGGTCTAGCGTTTCTTCCTGGAACTGTATTGTCCAAAATTGCATTTAGAATCGTGATTATTATAGGACCATCTGCTAGCTGAAGTTTTTCCTTGTAAAACTGAACGACTCCTTCAAAGAAATGGCCATATTCACCATTGGCATATTTTCCAAAACTCATCTTATACAATGTATTTGCAAAAAATGGATAGATGTGATCTTGATAAAAACCAACCAATTGAATACCTTTTTTCGCCTTATACTCTAGTTCATGTTCAATATCTAGACATACATAGCCGTCTTCATCAATGTGCCAATCTTCATGGCGTTGAATTTTAGTCGAATGTTCTTTTACCAATGGTGTTGAATAAGGATATCTTTCCTTATTTAGCCAAATTTCAATATTAAAGGAGTCAAGATAAATACCAGTTGTATCGCATATGTCTATATCACCTGATAACTTAGAGTATTTTTTACCGTCTCTTTTATAATAGGAAAAGCTAGGATAGATTTCCATGAAAGACTTTATGTCCTTTTCAAGAGATCGATTTGTTACTGATGAGACTTTCTTCACAGCTTTTTGCCAAAATAAGGTGTGCTTTTAATTGCTATTGGTCGCAGACTAGAATCTGATATTGGACGAGCAATATCCTTAATTTTAAATACTGGTTTACCATATTGATTTAAAGCAATAAAATCGAGTGTCTTTAAAAATTTCGCCCAGAGGAAGTCGTATTGGGTGTAATAGAATTTTTTATCACTATCAATATAAATATAGCGGTCTTTTTCCCCCTTTCTTGCTGCCACCGGAGTGAAATAATCTTCTCCATTTTCGATTTCATTCCTTATATGGGCTCCAACAACAACGCCGTTTTTATCCGCTGATGATTGCATTTTGCTCGCTAGACTTGTGTGAAGGCTGCATGTCGTAACCTCGCTTATTTCGCCTATTCCGGAATTCCCCCATATCACATGCTCCTGGTAACCGAGATCGACTCCTGTTCTTATTCCAATATATTCAATACCAACAGATTCAAGATATTCTTTCAAATCAGTTTTCACGAAATGTGTAAAGACACTGACTGCTGAAAGAGCCATTTTAACTGCTTCTTTCTCGCTCATATTTTTGTCCCCAAAGTAGACGAATATGCCATCTCCTTGTAAGCGGTGAACATACCCGCCAAAAACCAACATAGTATGAATACCGGCTTTCAAAATAGTGTTGGTAATCAGAAATACAGTTTGTTTATCAAATCTTTTGAAAAGATTGGTACTGCCTTTTATGTCAATAAATGCGGATACTATATAATGTTCTTCAATTTCTTCGGTTCCTTTTAGATGCTTAAAATCCGGATGTGATCCAAGTTGTTGTTCGTAGTCAATTTTTCTCCTAACACTTTCAGATAAGTTCACCATACTGGGGGCAACTTCATTCTGTTTGATGCGAGAGTACAAAGCCTTAAACTGCTCATCGGATCTCACTATAGCACTGGCTGGAGCGCCCAGACCTTTGGTAACATAACTTGATGCATCGGAATCCACAGCATCTTTTATGAGTTTCATGTAATCTTGATATATATTCATTTTCTAAAATTTGTTAATTACTAAAATTGATATTACCAGGGCAAGAACTACGAATTGGAAAAAAATCAACCATCCAGAAGTTTTCAGACGAGTAAATTTGGTATTTAGACCCTGGGATAGTAGATGTACTTGATTTCGGAGGTCATCCATCTCTTCTTTTTTACTTAAATTCTTTGATTGCTCAAAGAATTCCTGTTTGGTCATTGACCCAATACCGCCAAAATAATATAGAGAGTCCGAATCCTTGGAAAAATATGGAATGCTTGCTACTGTTAAAACAAGTAATCCAGCAATGCCCAATACCATTTCAATGGTCAACAGGATATTGAAAAAAGTGCGGAACTGGCAGACATGTTCTTGTACCGAAATATAGCCGGTAATTATACCTCCCAATAAAAAAGTGTTCATTGCCAAGTAAACGGCGGTCTTATTGTTTACACTTTCAAAATAGTGATCGAACCTATTAATGGAATAAAGCAACCTATCCTTTTCGCTAATTCGTTTTTCTTTTTCCATTGATTATTTCTCTTTACGAACCCCTTTGAATTTGCCCCCAGTTGTTTTTACATCCATGAACTTTCCTGTATCAGAATCTCTTTTAACGTAAAGCTTAGTTTTAGGATTAAGAACTTGAGAACGCTTTCTTACAGCTCCTTTTCTTGAATTGTCTCCAAAAGGCTTATTTTTTGCCATATTTTTTTTGTTAATTTAATTAGCTACCTTGTAACATCTTACTACATATATATGCTGTTCTCAATCGATTAATTACCGTTCAAATGGTAATTTTTATTTTTTATTTAGCATTATTAAATGAAGGCCGTTCAAATTGGTAAACTTGAGATAACTGATAATTATGATGAAGTGCCATGGGATAAAGTTATTCCAGTCCTAATGGCTTATGCATATAGTCTCTTGGGTAGCAATCATTTTACGAACAGAAGAGATCAACTTGCTTACGATTTTGCTTTGGAAGCGATTACTAAATATTTGGAAAACAGAGAAAAGTTTGATCCCACAAAAAATCCAGACTTAATAAACTACTTGAAATTCTACGTTTTACGACAATTGATTTCAAACTTCAAAGGCTCCGCTGGGGTTAGAAAGAGAATTACCTTAAACGCTGTTAAAGGTCCCGAAAATGAAACTTATGATTATTCCTTGGATGAACTGGTTAGTAAAGATAATTTAATAGCCAACCATGTTGACCTAAATATACTTCTGGAAAGAATCAATAAGAAACTTGAAAAGAAGCCAGAACTGCAGGAGATTTTTACTTTATTATATTACAGGGGATTAAAGAGATCCGAAATTTGTCAAGAACTAGAAATTGCCCTTAACGAGTTTGACAACCGGTTACGCAGGCTTAAAAGACTACTTGATACTGAGGAGAAACTAATATCAAAAACCAAACAATGAGCGGAATTAACGAAAAAGATAAATGGAATCATTTTCATCATGATTTTGCCGAATCTGTAAGTTTTAACGAAGAGGTTTCCAAAAAGTATTTGGAGGAAAATGGGGTTGATGTCGAAAGGTTTATTGGTAAAGGCTTAAAGCAAATTGCGAATGCTTTGAGAAAGAAGCAAGATGAGAAAAGTAAGGCTCTCTTTTTTAAAAGAGTAGTACTAGGAGCGGAGATTGTAAATAATTTATACGATGAGATAACCTTTGGCCATGTTAAGCTACAGAAACTTATGTATTTATGTGAACAAGTCTCTAGTATGGAGCTGTCAACCAGATATACAAAACAAGCTGCCGGGCCATATGATGCAAAGTTTATGCATTCGGTGGATAAAGAATTTGAAAGGCAAAAGTGGTTTAATGTCGAGGTTACAAGTGGGGATAAGTACAATAACTACGAATACTCACCAGGAGTAAAAATTGAATCCTACAAAAAATACTTTGACAATTATTATAGTGAAAGTAAAAGTCATATAAAATGGTTGATTGATACTTTTGGAAAACCCCAAACCAAAAAAGTAGAGCTAGTGGCCACTATATATTCATGCCTGGAAGAGTATACTTTAAAAAGAGAAGAATTTAGCTCGGATTCTTTAATACAGAAAGTTATGAATTGGTCTGAAGAAAAAAAGAAAAAATTTACCCCTAATGATGTTTCTAAAGCCCATCAATGGATGATTGAAAAGGGACTAATACCCAAACCGCTGAACAATAATTGATTACAATTCATTCTTTAGGAGCGGCTTGTTTCTATTTAAAAGATTTACAGGCTAAAAACCATATTTATGTTACTTGGAAACAACACTTGATAGTTTTTTTGTCAAGTTTGGAGAATACAGACTACAGATTGATGTTAATTGTACATTTTAAAATGCCAGATTGTACTTTTTAAATTGTCATTTACATGAGGGATATTTTACATAATGGAAAATTATAGCTTACGGATGGCGAAACCAATAAATTACACGACAACGACATTTGTACTATAATTGACATTATGTCAAATAAAATCTTTTGATCCCAGTCACCAACGCCTTTCACCGTTTTTTGCCTATAGCATTTTCCTCAATGTACGTATGCAGCATTGAGGGTTCAGGACCTATGTAATGAAACCGCTCCGCCCATTCCAATCCGAAAGGCTTCCCAATTTTCCTATCTGAAGGAACTCCCCGCATTCGTTGTGAATCTATATCCATCACAAAATGCTTGATGTAATTCTCGTTGGCTGTTTTGTCGTCATCGCCTAAAATGGGCAGATATTTTCCTTTTTCGGACAAGCTTTTCCTAAGCCTTGACCCAGCTTCACCTCCTGGTCCTTGAGTGGTTATCACCGCATTGGCATAGACTTTTTTATCAATGGTCTGGGTAGTCTCTACAATCCTATTTACCAACTGCGGCCCACGCGCAAAGTAATAGCGTTCGGTAACCGCATGTGGAGTCAGGCCCGCTTCAAAATGCTCCGGATAATCCAGCCTACCACCGGACATCCACCGTGCCGATTCTACCGCCGAAGCCGTAACATAATGATCGGGATTCTCTTCATAATGCCCCCATGGGTCATAAGTGATAATGGTATCCACTTTCAATAATCGGAACAGAAAAATGAGTCTTCCCCTTAGCTCTTGGATGCTTATATTGTCCATTCTATGGTTCCGGTAGCCCAAATCATAGACTTTGGACAGTCCAAGGGCTTTGGCCACCCTTTCGTTGTCCTTTTCATTGTTATAAATCACTTCTCCCATGGTAGCTCCCCTACCCGCGTGGTCATCGTTACTGGTGCGGATCAGATACCCTGTATAGCCCTCCCCGATGAGTTTGGCCACAGTTCCTCCCGCAAAAAGGGCAATATCATCATTATGGGGCTGGATTGCTGCCAAAACTTTGCCCTTATGGGGTTGACCAGACATATGCTTTTCTACAATTATCTTCTCGGTATTGTTTAGTTTTTGGCTGTACTCAAAAGATTTGGGGAAGGAAGGTAGGAGTCCTATAGCAACACTTTTGCCTATAAATGATCTTCTTTCCATAATTGTTGGGTTGTGGTTCTCTCAAAGATACACCATATCGTTGCCCAATTGAGCGGATTGAAAACTTAAACTTGGTATTATTTGATTGAAATTCAGCTATTTTAAACGCATCAACAAAAAAAGCACCAGAATATTCTAGTGCTTTTCAATTCGTTGGAAACCATTTTTTATAGGCCAATCTCCTGTTTGGTTCCATCTGGATAGGTAAGAGTGGCAACATCATCGCACTCCCCTTCCCCAAAGTCTACCAAGATGGTCAATCCATTTTTGGCAACGTTCATGCTACCGCTGGTCAAGTATTCACAACTTAAGGTACCTTGAAGGTCATTTATCGTGGTCACCGAATAGGTGTCGCCCTCGGCCTGAACCTGCCAAGTTCCCGATAAACTAAATGTGCTGTTTTCCAAGGAATCGCCAAAGGTGAAACTAAAAGTTTTGGTACCGTTTTCAGAAATAATGCTTCCATCCTCCATCTCAATGGTCATGTCACTCTCTACTGTAAATGATATGGTATTCTGCTCCGAGTTGGCAGAAAGGGCATAGTTCCTAGTACCATTGATTTTGATATCACCCACATAAAAATCTTCATATACCGCAGTAAAGGCAGCAGTTTCATTTCCTACCTCATAGGTAACCGTCAAGGTACCGTTGACATTATCTGTACCGTTCAGGACACAGTTATTAAAGGTGGCCACGAATCCCGTATCTGTATATTCGGCAGAATAACAGTCATTACTTCCCTTTGCCGACTTTGCGGAAGCACTGTTGGCAAACAGTTCGGCAAGCGCGTTATCTGCTGTACCAGCGATATCATCTGTGCTCAAAATAGTTTGAAGGTTAGCTTCCGTCAGTGTTTGGTCGCCAGTGGCAACCGCATCCTCACTACAAGATTGGAAACCAGTAATAATCAATGAAAATAAGGCTAAAGCTTTCCAAATGTTATTAAGTCTGTTCATGTTACGATAGTTTATGGTTGTTGCACTAACGTAACAAGAATGGGCTTTAGTGTTGTATAAAGGAACAAATCGATAAAATGCGCGCTTCATTCCCAATATCAGTAAAAATCCAAGGATTTGTCTTATTTTACAGTATGCTATTATCCGTTTACAACAAATTTGTTGCTTCTCAAACTTTGAAAAAGGCTTTGACTATTGTGTTTTGCTTTGCGCTAAGTCACCTATCTGCCCAAGTAGGACCGGTAAAGGTTACAGAAACCAAAAGCAAGAACCGAATTGCCTTTTTTGCTGAGAACAGAACATTTACGGACTATGATGTGCTATTTGAGGTAAAGGGTTCCAATTTTAGACAGAGTGCCGCAAAGCCAAGATGGGTAAGGGTTCCTGCGGCTTCCAGGGTTCATTTGAAGACCATTATTCTGTTGCGGGACAAGCAACCGGTTTACACCAAAACTTTAAAGACAAACGATAGTCTTTCCAAGAGGGCGTTGAAAAAGGAATTTGAGGTGTTGGACATTCCGCCACCAAAAATCAAACCTAAAAAGCAAATAACTATTTACACCTCTTCCGGCTGCGCAAGCTGTGATAGTATTGTCAGTCAACTTAGTTCCAAGAATTACATTTTCAGAAGTGTCTCGTTGGATGAAAAACCTGAGGTAAAAGAACAACTGGGCAAGTTCTTGGCAAAATCCACCGAGGAAATGGATTCATTATCCAATCCCATTATAAGTTTGGATGGAAGATTGTACAGTTGGATTACTTCTTTTGACCAAATGATAGAGGAAGTAGAAAAGGATTAAGACTGTTTTTGGGCTATAATGACCCACATTTGTTTACTTTCATCACGTTCCCAATCACCATGATCATCGATTTCAGTAATCACTGTAAAGCCAGCTTGACGTAATTCCCTACGCACATATTTTGCTCCCAAGGAATGGGCATTGACCTGTTCCCTTCTGGATTTCCCCCTCACCCTATCCTTTAATTTTTCCATTAACATCACCTTCCCCCCCACTTTTAATGCATCCTTGACGTGTCTTAGGATTTTCTCATGGGACTCCATTTCATGGTAGGTGTCAATAATGAATATAGCATCGAGTTCGTCTTCCGGAAGTTTTGGGTCGTCATAATCCCCTCGAATAGTAATAATGTTTTTAAGGTTACGGTCGGCCGCATTTTCCCTCAAGGTTTCCAGTCGGTCCGAACGTACGTCTACCGCATATACCCTACCCTCATCCTTAACCAGACGCGCCAACCGAATGGACAAATATCCTTCGTGGCATCCTATATCCGCTACCTTATCACCGGTTTCAATCCCAGAAAGTTGTAGAAGATACTCCGTCTTCATCCATAAATCACGCTCTGGCCAATCTTCCTCGGTGTACTGTGCCTCACAGACAACTATACCCAGAAAGAAAAGCCAAAGCGTGGAATGGTATTTTATCATTTTTGGAATCAATCCTCAATTAGGCCTTGCCCTTCAATCCATGGGGCGCCAGCAGCTTTCAGCTCTGCCTCAATGGACGGAATGGCACTCTTTATAAGGGCATTAAGCTCCTTTTTAACATCGCTCAATTGTTTGCTGGCCCTTTGTAAGGCTGCTTTGTGGTTAGCTGTTGGACCGTAGGTATTACCCAAGGCCACCTGCCCAATAAATGCTCCATCTGCCGGTGAAGGCGGGTTCTTCTCTCCTACCTCATTTCTAGATGGGCTTCCAGCCATTGTCTTTTTGATGGCCTGCAATTGGGATCTAACATCATAGATTTTTGAGGACAATGCCGCGGTTGGGTTTGAAGCTTGATCAAAGGCACGCTTCATAGCATCTACCTTTGCAATGCTTCTATCCAAATTGATGTTGGTCGCTGTCATATTCTGCTGAAAATCTTGGAACTGCTCCCTAAAGGCATCGATCTCGCTGGTAGGTTTCGCAGGTAACGCACCCTTTCTCAGCGGTTTCACCTCAAAATTTTGAGGCGCGGAAAGTTCTTTTAACTCACCATTGACCCGCTGGTATAGCGTAACCGAATAATTCCCAGGGGTTGCCGTATACGGCGAACCTAAAAAGTCGTCATCACCGCCTTTGGGTTTTTCAAGTTTGATACCGGTTCTGTCCGCATACTTTAAATCCCAGGATACTCTGTTGAATCCTTTTTTATTGGTTCCCTTTACGGAATTGACCACATTTCCTGCAGCATCCCTTACCAAAAGTACCAACTCAGGTTTTTCCTGACTGTTTTCTTTATCCAAGGCCTCCCAACCTGGGAAAGCAATACTGGAATTTTGCTTGTTCAATGTTTTCTCCCGATTGGCTCTTGCCTCCTTCAGAGTTTTCAGTTTTTCTGGAAGGAAATAGGTAAAGACTGCTCCATAGGGTGGATTTTTTGCCACATATTGCGTATTGCCTTGACCGTAAACCCCATCTTTTTCGATGTACCAATACGCTGGCTTTACTTTATATAGGGTAGCCTCTCCCATTTTGGAAGCGTCAAAATCCCTTAGAGCAGAGATATCATCCAACACATAGAATCCGCGTCCAAACGATGCGCAGACCAAGTCATCTTCCCTTCTTTGAATGGTTAAGTCCCTAAAGGAAATGGTGGGTAATCCACCGTCCAACTGCATCCAACTGGAACCACCGTTATTGGTGAAATAAATTCCGAACTCAGTTGCAGCAAACAAGAGATCTTTTTTCTTATGGTCCTGCACAATCCTCCAAGTAATCAATCGCTTTGGAAGGTTTCCATTGATGAAGGTCCAGCTGTTTCCTTTATCCGTACTTTTAAGGATGTAAGGTTTGAAATCTCCTTCCTTGTGATTGTCCAATACCAAATACACCGTACTGGCATCATAAAGATCAGCTCTAACATCGTTTACAAAGGCTCTGGAAGGCACTCCTTTAATGGTTCCTAGGTTAATTCTTCTCCAGCTAGTACCTCCATTCTCTGTAACCTGAAGTATTCCGTCATCCGTACCTGCGTAGATCAATCCTTCTTGAACAGGTGACTCGGCAAGGGAAGTTATCGTATTGTAATTGGACATGGCCAATACATCCCATGAGTTGTCCCAGCTTTGCTGACGTCCCATGATGGGTAAGTTCAAGCGTTCCTCATTTCTTGTTAAATCACCAGAAATGGCAGTCCATTCATCTCCCCTATTCTCGGATTTCCAAACGCGGTAGGACGCAAAATACAAGCGAGTTGGTTTGTGTGGACTAACCAAAATGGGCGCATCCCAATTAAATCTTTCATGTGGTTCCCCAGCTGCAGGTTGCGGTTGAATGAATACCGTTTCTCCCGTGGTTTGATCTATTCGCCACAGCCAACCCTGCTGGAATTCACCGTAAGTGATATCTGGATTTCCAGGTTCGGTAGCAGACTGGTGTCCGTCAGCACCTAACGTAATCCACCAGTCGGAATTTAAGATTCCTTCGCTGCTTGCGGTTCTGGATGGTCCTCCATGGGAGCCATTATCCTGTGTTCCGCCATAAATATTGTAGAAAGGAGCAGAATCATCCACCGCAACTTTATAATATTGAGTCAAGGGCAGATTTCCAAAATACCTCCAGGTTTTTGTCAAGTCGTAGGATTCATATAATCCACCATCTGTTCCAAAGAGAACATAGTTCGGGTTGGATTTCTTAAAGGCCATGGCATGACTGTCCACGTGCTTTTTCTCCTCGTTCATGGATGTAAATGTCTTTCCATGATCATCCGATACTTGCACCACGTTGTTCATAAGAAACAACTTCCCCTAATGATGGGGTGACGCATACAATTCTTGGTAGTAGTGCGGCCCTGTGGCTCCAGATACCGCATCCGATTGCTTTGTCCAAGAAGCTCCCCCATTTTTGGAAATGTAAACGCCACCTTTTCTTCTATCCAACTCAATGGCGGCATATAGGGTTTCATTATTGAAGGGTGATAGCGCAAGACCAATTTTACCCATATTGGATTTGGGAAGTCCGTTGCTCAATTTGGTCCAGGTCTCACCCCCATCCGTACTTTTATGAAGCCCGGAACCAGGTCCACCGCCCATAAGCGCAGCAACCGTTCTGTGTCTGTCCCAAGTGGCCGCATAGATTACATCCGGATTGGTAGGGTCCATGGCAATATCCGTAACACCGGTCCATTCATTGTTCCCCAATGTTTTGCGCCAGGTCTTTCCGCCATCCGTGGACTTATAGAATCCCCGTTGTCCGCCTTTACTCCAAAGTGGCCCCTGGGATGCAACCATAATAACGTTCGAGTTTTCTGGATGGACAATGATTTTTGAAAGGTGCTCGGAAGATTTCAGCCCCATGTTTTTCCATGTCTTTCCTTCGTCATGACTCACATAAATACCATCTCCAAAACCAACGTGTCTACCCCCAACATTTTCTCCTGTACCTACCCAAATGGTACTTGGGTTATTCGGATCAATGGTAACACAGCCAATGGAATAGCTGGCCTGTTTGTCAAAAATTGGTTTCCAGGTAGTTCCATTATTGATGGTTTTCCAGACTCCACCGGAACCAACGGCCACATACCAAACACTTTCATTTTTTGGATGGATGGCAATGTCTGCAATTCGACCAGAAGTAAGGGCTGGCCCCAGACTTCTAAACTCGAGTCCTTTAAAGGTTGTTGAATCTGGTTTTTGGGCGGTTAAGTGAAGGGAAAAAACAAAAAGAGATAGGATTGCTGAATAAATTCTCAAGCGGTGTTTCATTTTAAAAAATTAGATTGAATTAGTCGCTGAAAGATAAGTAAATACATCAGCCTTAAATCTAAAAAAAATGTGAAAAAAAGAGTTTATCTATCCTTTATCCGATAAACAAATTTTAGGCCGCTCCAATCCTCGTCCACAGCGGCTACTTTGGTGTCCACCAAACCTATAGCCAATAGATGTTCCCTTATCGGGTCTCGTTTTAGATCTGTTACAATTTTAGAACTTCCTTTGGGCCAACTTACCCATAACAAGCCAGTTTTCTTTAAGGCAGGTTTGTAGATTTTAACAGCTTCTTCAAGCTCTGATCTGGTAGTACAGAATATATGAATGAAATCAACAGATTCTGAAGAAGCTTGTTCTTTAAACGAAATTCCAGAAGGTAGATCAGAAAACAAATTCAGATAGTGCTCAGGTTCATTGACCAACAGGATACTGAATCCTTCCTTTATCCCCAATTTCTTGGCCAAAGGGGTTCCTGAATAGCCTGAAGTTGTTTTCAAAATGTTCGTTTTGTACCAAGTTAAGACAAAGTGGTCAATCCTTCGTCTTCATAAACAGAAATAGATTGTTAATTGCTCCCCTAGCACTTTTTTCAACAGCTTTTTTGCCTAGAAAGAATCCTAAAGTTCTTTTTATCAAGGACTTTGATTCCCAATAGAATTCAACTTTTAAGTGGCTGGATCCGTCTGGTTTTGGTGAAAAAATATAGAATTGATAAAAGTCATCAAATAAAGGATGGTTATGGGTCAATTCGCCATAAATCAGATTTCCGGGATCGGTCTCCTTGGAAATGGTTATAAAATCCAGATGTTTACCATTGATCACACAGGTATGTTCACTCCCCAGTCTGGTAACCTCATGTTCATTGTATTCCAATTTATCCACTCCTTGTTGCCAATTGTGTCTAAGCGCATAATTCGTAATGTTTTCCATGACCTCTTCTGCCGGCACCGGGAAATCCTGTTCCACTATAACTTGGGGAGGTTCATCAAATCTTAGCATTTTGGGTTGTACAAAACTTCGGAGTTTTAACTCCTTGGGATCGATCAAGGAATAGATGTATTCCACTTCTTTCTCATCATAGATGTCCGAGCCTTGCCTAAACCTGAACATCTTGCTGGAATAATATGGGGATAGCATAATGTCCAGTGCCAATTTTCGGCTTATCAAGGTGTAGTTATCACTGTCCACGGAATTCTTCAGTAATCTATGGGCTTCTATCACTTGTTCACCAAAGGGTTTTCGGGTGCCCTGCACTTCAATATGCTGTAGATGTCCACTGTGGGCAATGATTTTAAGCTGTAGGTTGGGAGCTGTGGCGCAAGCATTGCAAGGGCAAACCCTATTTTTCTCCAACATCTTTAGGTGGCTATAAAAAGCCGTGAACATAGATTCGATTTGAGCCAGCAGATTTTCTTGGGAAGGCACTTCATTCTCCTTATAAAAGAAAAGGGCATCCCCCTCAATTTCCGCCAGTTTTAAATCTTGGGTATTGGCATTCACCAGCACTTCCAATAATTCTGATATTACATGTTGGCTATGTTCTATTTCCGTTGTTTGAATGAACTTGGTATATCCAGAAATATCAGGAATGAACAAAAGGGATTTGGACATGTTTTTGATTGAATGTTACACTGAATAGTCCAGTCTGGAAAAAGAAACTTACGTCAAATGGTTTACTCCTCCAACTCGGTCAATAGTTGTTTGAAGCCAAGCGCCACCCCATTGGTCCAGCCAAAGCCATCTTGAGTCTCATACTCCCCACCCCCTGACAACAGACTTAAATCCTCCACATTATACTTCTCCATCATTTTACCGGTATTCTTATACACCTTTTCATTGAGGGCCAACCATCTATGCATGATTTCGATAGCTTCTTCTTTAAAACCATAATTTAAAAGGCCTTTAACCGCAATCCACTGAAGCGGTGCCCAGCCGTTAGGGGCGTCCCATTGTTGTCCCGAATGCTCCAAGGTAGTTAGCAAACCACCGTCCTTCAAAAATTGGGTCACGATAACTTCCTTTACCAAGTAAGCCTGTTCTTGGGTGGCTATTTCAAAATAAAGCGGAAACATGGCCGCCAAAGTAGGGTTGGGTGTACTACGTTCCTTTTCAAAATTATAGTCCAGATAGAATCCTTCTTCCGGATTCCATAGATATTCTTGAATCAATGCGCTTCTTTTTTTGGCTAGCTGAGTGTATTTTTCTGCAAGTTCGGGCTTGCCAGCCAGATTTGCTCCGGTTGCAATAAGTTGCTCCAAATAGTACAAAAGGCAATTCAGGTCAATGGGTAAGATGGCGGTGGTTTCGGTTGTTTCAAATTTCCCTTTTTCACCGTACCATCGGGAACTAAAGTCCCATCCAGAAGCCGCCGCCGATCTTAAGTTCTTGTATAAGGCTTGTTTGGATGAATCAGTTGGCAGTTCGCTGGCCAAATGCAGGTCCTCCTTGTAGGCTTCCGGCCTAGGGCTTGTGCCCCTATCCCAGTAGCGATTCAAAATATTGGATTGCCCCATGGGAACCACATGTTCTATAGGGCCATCACTTATACCATCAGCCGATCCATGCATCCAAAAGTCATATTCTTTGATTAGCTGTGGCAAGTATTTCACTGTTAACTCCTGATCTTTTCGAGCAATAGCCCCCACCATTAGCGCATAGAATGGAGGCTGGGACCTTGTTCTATAATAATTGCGCGTACCGTTTGGTATAAAACCAATGGAATCAATCAAAAAACTAAAGTTGTCCACCATATTGGTGGCCAAATCATCCCTGCCAGCCACTAAAAGCCCTTCCAACGTAAAATAACTGTCCCAATAGTAGATTTCCTGAAATCTCCCTCCCGGTACAACATACTTATAGGGTAGTGATATCCGTGAACTATGGGGCACAACAGCATCCGGTCCTCGCGTCAGTTTATCCCACATCAATGCAATGTGTTCATACATGGTTTTGGTGGTGTCTGTTTCAAATTCCAAAGCTTTCATGGATTGGTCCTCAAAGTGATCTTCAATAAAAGCCGACAGATTAAAGCCCTCCTCCTGTTTAGCGGTAAGGTACTCCGTTTCCAGTTCTAAAAAGTGCTTTTGCGGGACAAGATCCACAAAGGTTTTGGAGTCCTTGAACAATCCGGAAAGCTGAACATCCTTGAACAGTTCTGTTTCATACAAACTTTCGGGTTTAACGGTATCTCGCTGCTTACAGGAAATGATAAGCAAGCAAAGAAGCGCAAATGGGAAAAATCGTAGTTTCATTGGACAGGGAATTGTATCGAAAAACAAAAAGGTTCAGAAAATTAGGGAATTAATCCCATTTTCTGAACCCCGTGGTGTGATTCTTCATTCAAGACAACTACAGTTCCGAGGAGAGAGACATTGAAATGTGGGTGTGGTAGTTACTGAATCAGTTTTTGACCCCACTAGAATTTTGAACCGCGCTCAAACCGTCCGCGACCATCTGTGTCCTTGCTTCCTCCTCATCCCTGGGAGGTTCGTAATCATCCGATTTACTACTACTGCAGGCCATCAGAAGCATCGCTCCAAACAGCATTAAAAAGAGCTGGTGTTTGATTGCATTTTTCATGACCAATCGTTTTCATCTTTACCGAATGTAGCATTTTTAAAGCTGTTGACCGATGTTTATGTATGAATCGTATACGATTCTGTATATTTAGCGATATGCAAACTTTGATACTTAGAAACCAGGTAAAATCCCATTTGCTCAATCAAATCCAAAAAGGAAAACTCCAAGTTGGTAGAACCATCAATCTTGCCTTATTATCGCGTCAACTAGGAGTGAGCGTAACTCCGATTCGTGAAGCACTAAGCCAGCTGGAGCAGTCCAGGGTTATTTGTGCTGTTCCCAACAGAGGTTTTGTAGTGACCCAACTCAGTAAGAAGGAGGCAAAGAATATTTATGAGACAGTTGCACAATTGGAAATCATGGCTGTGGAGGGGTCACAATATACCGATTCGGATATTGAGGCATTGAGAAGGCAGCAAATCAGGCTACAGCAGTCCCATACCCCGTTCAAAAGGTTGGAGGCCAGGTTTGATTTCCATCATATTTTGGTTAGAAACTGCGCGAACACCGTATTACTTCAAATTCTTGAGGATTTGAAAACGCGCTTGCTATTTTACGAGCAAGGATATGGTAATGATGCCAGTTTTTATGAAAATGTGGACAATCAAAATGAAGCAATAATTCATGCAATTGCAGAAAATAACGTCCCAACAGCAGCTTTGATTCTTAAAATGAATTGGATGGTGGTGCTGGAATATGTGGAGAAACAGTTGACTGCGTGACTTTTAAATACTAAAAGCAATGAGACAGCGTTAATCCATAAAAAGTCTCACCTATGCAATTCTTAAATAAGGAAATTGAATCCCTGGTCAAACGTAAGACGGCCAATTCATTGATCAAAAAGCAGATTTCTTGTGGCATTTTCCAGGATTTGGGAAAACAAGAATTGGAAAGCGAGCAAACCCAGAAATCCAAGTAGATTTAATCCTTGAACAAGGAAGTATCCACCCCGGGAATCAACTTCAACGCATTTTTATAGTACACCTTTTTTAAGACTTCGTCTGGTAAGTCCAAGCCATACATAGCCCAGAATGCATGGTATTTTTTATAGTAGGGAAAGTACTCATCCGCCGTTTCCAAAACTCTAAAGTATGTGGAGAACTCCTCCGGTTTCCAGCTATCCTTTCCAAATAAGATTCTGTCCTGGTATTTAATAAAAAACCGTTTTGCTTGCCTGGGTTGACGTCCTAGTTCGGCTATGATAGCACCAATACCCACGTACATATTGGGCATTTCATCCAACAACTCCCCTAACCTTCCCAAATTATTGGCATACCATCCCATGTGCGCATTGATGAATTGTGTTTTGGGGTGTTTTTTAAACATCCTATGCTGCTCATCAATAATTTGTTGCCAAGGTGCGGGATTGGTTGCGGAACGCTTTCTTCTCGGCCGTGTTTTCAGTTCCAACCACCTCTCGTTACTGCTATCCATAGGGTCCCAAAAAGATTTTGGGTCTGCCGCATGAATCAAAACAGGGATGCCCAATTCGGCACACTTTTCCCAGACGGGATCTAATCTTGGGTCATCTATGGCCACCCGATTGCCCTCGTTATCCTTGTATCTCAATCCTAGACTTTTATAGATTTTAAGGCCTTTGGCACCACTTTTAACGTCCAATTCCAATTGGGCTGCCGCCAATTCGCCCCAGTTAGCCGTACCTACGCCACTAAAGTCTACGTTTGCAAAAACAACAAATCGGTTGGGATAATTTTCATTCACATTTTTAAGCTTCGCCCTTAGTCCAGCACCTTAGCCCCCACTCAGGTTGACCATCACCCCCATGTTCATCTGATCCATATCGCTGATCAACTCGGACAAATCCTGGGATTCCATATTAAATTGATGGCTATGCACATCAATAAAAGTGAATTTTGCCCTCTTCACAGGATTCTCCGGTACAACCAAGGTTGATTTTGGGTTGTACTCCTCAAAACCCATTTCTTGACCTGCAACAGTTCCGAATAAGACAAAAAAGATTAAAGCAAAACTATATATTTTCATTATTAATCTTTTGTTTTTCAATTATATAAGCATAATCTTCAATTGTGTCAACATCAAGGGATTTATCCATAGACGGAATGGAGACACAGTCATTTTTATATTTGGCAATCATCTTCCTAGCTCCAAATTTTTGATCTAATCCAGACAACTCTTCATACAGGGAATGATGAAAAATTGCAGGAACCCCAGGTCTATTTTCATATTCCGTAGCAACAATTTTACCAGTACCATCAAAAAAATTTGTTTTTAGCTCAGTCAAAAAAGAAGAATCTATCAATGGTTGGTCCGCAAGCATAATCAAAACTCCCTGTGGAATTTCATCAGATCTCATTACCTCCTTTATACCAAAAGCAATGGAGCTTCCCATTCCTGTTTTCCAATCAGGGTTATGGACAACATTTGCCTTTATCTCAATAGATTCTGATATATGCTGGGCGTTTGCCCCTAAAACCACATAAACCTGTGAAGAAACTGGCTTGGCCTGTTCAATGGCATTCCCCAACAAGGTGGTCTTTCCCCAAGCTAAGAGCTGTTTAACAGTTCCTTGCATACGCGTGGATGCCCCAGCCGCCAAAATAATCGTTGAAATTTGTTTGGTCATTGGCTAAGTGTGAATCCGACCCATTTTGTTTTTCAACAGTGCGGGTTCCTTTCTCCTTACCACTGTGAGAATCTCCGAGACCACAGAAATGGCAATTTCCTGTGGGGTTTCTGCACCAATATCTATTCCTGCCGGGCCATGGACGCTTTCCAAAAATTCCTCAGAAACATCTGGACAACGCTCCATAAGCTCATCAAAGAGTTTTTCCCTTCTTCTGAATGGGCCCAAAAGACCAATGTATATTCCCCTTTGCTCCCTAAGCGCCATCAAGAACTGTAAATCCTTTGCATAGCTGTGGGTCATAACGACCACTGCCGTTTGATTATCCAAAGCGGGTTGGTAGAGTTCTGGTTCCACGCTTATCAATTGTTGAATGCCTGGAAAATCCCCTTCTGATTTTTCTTCCCTAGGATTAGCCACAACCGTAACCTCCCAGCCTGTGGCGGTGGCATATTTACACAATTGCACGGCATCATGTTCGGCTCCAATAATCACAAGCTGAAAACACGGATGCATCTCCTGTTCAAATTGCGCTAGACCTTTACTTTTTAAAACTTCCGAATTATTAATTGGATTTGTACCATTCGGAAAGTGAAACAACGTACCGTAATTTGGATTTTCACTAGGCTCTTTTTCAAAATACGAACTGATGGAAAAGCTTTGGCGTGTTTTGATGGTGTCCCAAAACTGGTCAAGGAACGCAGCGTCAGGGTTAAATTCTTCCAATAGGATATAAAGAATGCCTTCGCAACCCAACCTATATCTTCCATCGTAAACCATTACTTTGCTAAGGGCGGTGGCAAATACAGATTCCGCCTGTCTCAAAACTTCTTTTTCCACACATCCGCCACTTACGGCTCCTACCATATCTCCATTGTCAAAAATCAGCATTCTAACCCCTGGTCTGCGGTACGATGAACCGTCCAATGCCACAACCGTGGCCAAAACCGATTTTCTTCCCAGTTTCCTTTTTTCTTCGAATTCTTGTATGATGTGCTTTAGTTCGTGCGTCATGAAACCCTATTTCTTGCTGGAATAAACGGAACCAATTGCTCTTCTTCCATCTTCTTGCCGGGTTTAAGCCGAATAAATCCGTCAGCTTTTGAAAGCGCCATCAAATCTCCAGAACCTGTGGTGGAGATTCTTGTGGCCATCAGTTTTCCGTTGACCCAATCTACCCTAACTCCAATAAAAAGGGTAAGATCCGTGGTGTTTTCCGTTGGTTCTTTTAAAAATACATCAAATTGCGGGGAAGCCATTCCCAAAGTTTTGTTAAGCCAAGGTTTAAAATACACATGATAGCTTACAAAGGTGGAAACAGGGTTTCCCGGAAAGGAGAAAATGGTCGTGTTGGACTTTTTATGTTGTCCAAACCAAAAAGGTTTACCTGGGCGTTGACGAACCTTGTGAAATACTTTTTCCACTCCCAAAGCATCAAAAGTTTGGGGCAAGAAATCAAATTTGCCCTTGGACACTCCCCCACTCAACAACATCACGTCATAATTTTTTAAGATTTCGCCCAATTTATCTTTCAGGATGGATGGATTATCAATAAAATGGAAACAATCTGACGGAATTTGCAGCCTTTTAAGCAAAGCTTGAAGGGTATGCACGTTTGACTTTCGGATTTGATGCGGTTCAGGCTTGTCCTCCACATCGACCAACTCATTTCCCGTAGAAATCACGGCAACTTTGGGTAATTTTTTAACCTTAATTTTGGACCTTCCAACGGAAGCCAAAACACCTATCTCTGCTTCGTTTATCAGGATTCCTTCTGGAAGTAATACCTCACCTTGGGCTACATCGCTTGCCTTATAATGAATGTTCTGTCCTTTTTTGACCGATTCACGAAGTGAAAAACCGTTATCCTCCTCTTCAAGGTGTTCGTACATGATTACGGTATCCGCATTTTTAGGAACCATGGCACCAGTCATCACCTCAATACAATGTGTAGCGTCCAAAAGTTGTTGTTGGGGACTACCAGCCTGGGCCATTCCGGAAACAGGAAAGTTCTGGTCGGCTGATTGAATCCCTGCAAAGTTTATGGCAATGCCGTCCTTGGTTGCCCTATCAAACGGAGGGAAATCCCTGTCTGCATGGATTGGCTCTGCCAAAATTCTTCCTAGGGAATCTGAAAGACCAACCTCCTCGGCACCAAAATTAGAGGAAAGGTTCAATACCTCTTGTAACGCGTTGTCGTGTGAAATCATTATGGATTGTGGCTTAGTGCCATCATTTGGTTCATCCCGCCCAAAACAGAATAAAAATGGATCTTGGGATAATTGGATTGTAGTTGTTTTACGGCTTGGGCGCTTCGTTTTCCAGACTGACAAATGACATAGATTATATCATTATCAATGAAATCAAAGTGCTTTGAATCCAGTTGGTTCAATGGAATATTTATGGCTTTGGACAAGTGGTTGGCTTCAAATTCGGCAACCGTTCTAACATCAAGCAGTACATGTTCTGTTTTCAGCCCTCGGAACTGCTGATAGGCCTCCGCTGAGATTTCGGTAATTACTTCACAATCAGGCGTTTCATAAAACTCTTGGAGCTCTTTGATTTCTTTGTGGACGGGATTTGTTTTAAAGTTGAATTTGCTCATTTGCTGGCTTAAACCATCATATATCAGCAATTTTCCTGACAATACTTCTCCTATACCAGCAACTAGCTTAACTGCTTCCAAGGCCTGGAGCGTTCCTATTACCCCTGGAATTACCCCTAAAACCCCATTGTCATTACAATCAGGTACTTCTTCGGCGGTTGGCATATTAGGGTATAAGCAGCGGTACGTGGGACCTCCTTGATGATTGAATACGCTCACATGTCCTTCAAAACCATGTAAAGCCCCATAAACAAAAGGCTTGTTCAAAATAACACAGGCATCATTGATAAGGTAACGGGTTGGGAAGTTATCCGTAGCGTCTATTACCACATCGTATTCCGATATAACCTCAAGTGCATTTTTCTTCGTCAAAAACGTATCGTAAAGCTCGAAAATGGTTTGCGAATTCTGTGCTTGCAGTTTCTCGTGGGCCACCTCTAATTTGGATTGTCCCAAATTCTTTTCTGTATATAATACCTGGCGCTGCAGATTATGCAGTTCCACAACGTCTTGATCCATTAGACCTAGGGTTCCCACTCCCATTGCATTTAGATATTGTACCACAGGTAGCCCCAGTCCACCCAAACCAACAACCAAAACTTTGGCCTTGGCAAGCTTGTCCTGGCCATCAGGGCCAAAACCTTTTAACCGGGTCTGTCTGTCGTACCTAAAGTCCATGCTATCCCAATTTGGATTTGGCAAATTCGTAATCTGATAACGAATTGGCATTGTACAATACTTCATCCTGATTGGGATGAACCAACTGGATGTCTGAATTGATCAAAAATTTCCGAGGACAGCTGCTATCCGTACTTTCCAAATGTGCAATGGATTTTTTAAGCGCGGCAGGCTCCCAAATGGTTGCCAAGGGTTCTGGAAGACCACTTTCATGCGTAGCATATGAGGTGGCCAACATGTCTGGATTTCGCTTCGCGGCCAAATCTTTTATGGACTCTAAATCCAAAAGAGGAAGATCGCATGCCAAAACCATCCAAGCCACATTGGGATGCGCTTTATGGGCACTTAAAATTCCATTAAATGGTCCACGATATTCGTTTTGATCCACTATAACATTAAACTCATTTGAGACGGACGCTTGTTGCTCATCCCTCATACTCAAATAAACTTCAGCACAAACTTGTTCCAAAAGATGGTATAGATATTCCTGCTGTGGACGACCATGGTAACTTATAAGGCCTTTATCAGAGCCCATACGCGTACTCTTGCCTCCGGCAAGCACCAAACCATTTAATTGTGGAATTTCCTTTAACATAGATTGAATTGGATTTTTGAATTAACCGCCGATGGAGGTCATGGAATTATCAAATACGGTTTGGGAATGCTCTTTTTGAGCCTCAAATCCTGTTTTGGCTCGTGACCCAACAGCTTTTAGGATGGCATTTTCAATACCTTCCTTAGCCGCTTCCCCTCGGATAATATCCCTGATATTCGCTTTAGGTTTCCCATAGAGGCAAGTAATCACATCACCCGTGGCCGTAATCCTCAATCGATTACAGCTCCCGCAGAATGTACGACTAAAAGAAGGGATGATTCCAAAAGTTCCAGCATGCCCTGGGATTTTGTAATTCACAGAAGTAGATGTTTTGGGGGATTCCAACTTCTCAAAATTTGGATAGGTATGGGCCACATGTTCCAAAATGGCTTTATGATCCCATTTAATACCATCAAAGTTTTTAGAGCCACCATTAAAAGGCATTTCTTCCAAAAATCTAACCGAAACCTTGTGATGTTTCATAACCTCCAGTATAGGGATAACATCTTGTTCGTTCTGCCCCTCCAACACAATAAAATTGATTCTCACATTGAATCCTTCGGTAATCAAACGTATTAAATTGTTGTGCACCGTATCAAACTGGTTCCTACGGGTAATCCGTTCAAAAGTTTCTCTGTTGATGGAATCCAGGCTTACGTTGATATTTTTAATCCCGAGTTCCTTTAACTCATCAATATGGGGGCCTATTACCGTAGCATTGGTTGTTACTGAAATATCATTCAGTCCGGACATTTTGGTTAAAGCCCTTAACAAGTGCATCAAATCCTTGCGCACAAAAGGTTCACCGCCTGTAATCCGAATTTTATCTATCCCCTGTCCTACAAGAACCTCGCTCACTTGGATGAGCTCATCAATTGTGAGGAGCTTCTTGTTTTCTGCAAAATCAATTCCTTCTGACGGCATACAATAGTTGCATCGGAGATTGCACCGATCCGTAACCGCAAGTCTTAAATAATTGATTTGTCTGTTATGATTGTCTATCAGCATAATTCAGCTTCTCTTCCTAAGTGCAAGATACTACTTTGTCCACAGTTAACCTCCGCTTACGGGCGGGATAAGTGCAATTTCGTCATAGGCGTCTATGGATGTTTCATCTTGCGCGTATGCATTGTTTACAGCAACAGCCAAGGAAGAAAGCTTATTGAGTTCCGGATAGGTTTCCCCCAGGAACTCTTTAAGCTCTTTGACTGTTTTTGGAATTTTTCTGCCTGTAGCGCTAGCTGTGGGAACGGACAATGTGGAGCTGCCCACTATGTCTTTGGTTATCCCGAACAACAGTATTGTCATAAAATCAACCTATTACTTCCTTTTCAGGTACTTTTAAAAGTTCTGGATTTTTGGTGAATGGTTGTTGATATAGCCTATTGCCCGTAGCTGCCTTGAACGCGTTGGCAATAGCCCCACCAGCTGGTGGCAAAGTTGGTTCACCCAAACCTGTTGGAGAAAGCTCATTCTTGATGAAATGGGTTTCCACTTCGGGAACCTCCCGCATTCGGATGAGCCTGTATTTATCAAAATTCTGGGCATGCCCCTTACCACCATCAAACGTAAAATCACCATACATGGAATGCCCTACCCCATCAATTACGCCACCTTCTGCCTGGTTGGCCGCTCCGGTCGGGTTCACCACGATTCCACAGTCAACAACACAAGTTATTTTCTTGACCACGGGTTCACCATTCTCTATTTCCACATCTGCCACTTCTGCTACATGGGAGTTATGGCAGTAGTAATTGACAAATCCTTGGTAAACATGGCTGGGTTTGGTACCCCATCCAGATTTTTCAACGGCAACCTTGATCACCTCTTTCATACGTTCTGGAGAGTATTCGATGCGTTCATCCGCCTCAGCATCTACTTTGTCCAACAAATCCAAGCGCATCTGTATCTTGTCCACTTCCATTAGTTCTGCAAGCTCATCAAAGAAGCTTTGCTCTGCCGATGCCAAGAAATTGGTATAAGGTGCTCTCCAAGCTCCAGTGGTAATGTTACTGTCATAAGCCGCAGAATCCACTTGGTAATTTTCAATGGCGCCAGCCGGAAAGAAATTTGGAATCAATCCGTACATGCCATCATTGATGGCAGCTTCTTTTAAGTGATAGGCTGTGATTTTTCCATCTTTGATTCCAGCCTTGATTCGGTATTTGATCGCAGGTCTATATACTCCAATTCCCATATCATCCTCTCTGGTAAAAACCACTTTTACCGGTTTTCTTATGGCATCGGATACTTCAGCAGCCTCAATAACGAAATCCCCGAACAAACGTCTGCCAAATCCTCCACCCATGCGAGTCATTTCCAGTAGGACGTCTTTTTCTTCCCTTCCCAACATTTTGGCAACTAAACCAGCCTTCCAAGCTGGGGTTTGAATAGGGCCCACCAAATGCACTTTTTCATCTGTCACATCTGCAAAGAAATTCATGGGTTCCAGACAGTTGTGAGGTAAGAAAGGTGATTCGTAGGTGCGTTCCAGAATCTCATCCGCTTCCGCAAAAGCCTTTTTCACATCCCCATCGGAACGCATGGTGTTGAACTCGTTTCCATCGAGGAGGGCAGTAAGTTTTTTATCGTGATCCTCGGTACTTTCAACCGTAGTATCATCCTCCCAAACCGCTTCAATAGCATCTTTGGCCTTAAAGGCCTGCCAGGTTGTCTCCGCTATCACCGCTATTTTATCACTTGAGGAAATCTTGCTTCCAAAACTGGGATCTTCGGCCAACAGACTTCTCACTTTTTCACCAATTTTGACCACATCAATCACTCCAGGCATGCTTTTAGCCTTGCTATCGTCATAGGAAACCAACTTCTTTCCAAAAGCTGGAGGTCTAACCAAAGCGGCATATACCATACCCTCAGCTTTATAGTCCAATCCGAAGAGCGGTTTGCCGGTGGTGATCTTATCTATATCCACATTGGTGGCACTTTTCCCCATGATTTTATAATCCTTAGGGTCTTTTAGGGCCACTTCTTCAGGAACTTCCAGTACGGCAGCCTCATTGACCACATCCCCGTATCCCAAAGTTTCTCCGGCCGCGTTGGTAATAACACCTTCGCTTACAGTACACTCGGTGGCATCCACACCCCATCGAGCGGCTGCGGCATTGACCAACATTTGTTTTGCGGTTGCCCCGGTTTGCCTAAGTGCATCCCAACCAAAACGAATGGATTGGCTACCACCCGCCACTTGTCGCTGGTAATTTTCTGTATCCAATATGCCCTGTTCCACATAGACGTCCTTCCAGGCCACATCCAGCTCTTCAGCTATGATCATGGGCATGGAGGTCTTTACACCTTGTCCAATTTCAGGGTTCGGAGAATATATGGTTACCGCGCCATTATCCGCAATTTTGATAAAGGCGTTAAAGTCGTTGTAGTTCAGAAGTGAAAGATCCACAGGCGGTTCGGCCTTGGGTTTACACGCCTGAAAAAGATTAAAGCCAATGAGCATTCCGCCTCCAGCCAAGGAGGAAGTACGCATAAAGGCCCTTCTACTAAATGTTATTGTTGAGTTTGATGACATTTTAATGTTTTTAGAGATGGTAAACGTTGTGTTGGAATCAGCCCATATTCTCAGCAGCCGTCAAAACTGCTTTCTTGATTCGGGTGTAAGAAGCACATCTGCAAATGTTTCCGTGCATGGCATTTTTCACTTCCTCCTCCGTCGGATTCGGGTTGCTTTCCAAAAACGCGGTCGCAGTCATAATCTGACCGGCTTGACAATAGCCACATTGCGGTACATCCACTTCTTTCCAAGCTTGCTGTACGGGATGCGATCCATCTTCGGATAGTCCTTCAATGGTGGTAATGGACTTTCCATCCACCTGGGCAAGGGTCAGGGAACAGCTTCGCATTGCGGTTCCATCTACATGAACTGTACATGCACCGCACTGCCCTATTCCACAACCATATTTTGTGCCCACTAGATCGAGATGATCCCTGAGCACCCACAATACTGGAGTGTCCTCGGCCACATCCACTGTTTTGGACTCCCCGTTTACTTTGATTTGATACGTTGGCATAGTTGAATTGAATTGATTGATATTAGAAAGATTCTGTTGAAGTTACCAAAAATTGACTGGACTGGTTTTTTTTTAACAGGAGCGCACTTTTTTTAACTTTTCTTTAATGGTTATGAGCAATTTGAAAATAATTTTCAAGGGATTTGTGCGTTAACCAATCAGAACCTCAAACTTTTGAAAATGAAAATTCCTTTCAAGATTTTTCCTGTTTACCTTTTTGTTTTGTTGATCGCATCTTGCGGAAATGCCGATGACGATGTCAGTTTTGATATCAACCATCAAGAATTGGGGCTTGGGGCGGAGCCGGACAATTGCCTCGGTTTTGAAGACAATGAACTATTGCTGTCCATCCAGGATCAATTTACCACCCTACCGGGTAAGGTCTCCATATTATTTAGGGTATCCGATGTGCTTGGAAATCCCATTTCGGGATTGGAAGCCAACCAGTTTACCATCTATGAACAAGGGCGGAACGATGATTGTTTCAATACGATTTCATCTTCGGAGTCCTTGGCGCGTATTTCTCCTAATTCCCAAGTATTCAGCAACAACACCTTGTTGATTTTGGATTTGAGCAACAGTGTTCTTGAAAACAGTCTTGATGAGCTTAAAACGGCATCAACGAGTTTTATAAACAATGTAATGCCAAGTCCCGAAACGGAATCTTTTAAAATGGGAATCTATTGGTTTGACGGGGAGGATGAACTGCATTTGCTCAACGATCTCACCTCTTCATCCGCAGAATTGGTCAATGCCATTTCGGGCATTACCGCGGATATCAGCAACGATCCTTCAACAGATTTATATGGAGCGGTCATAAAAGCTACCGACAAAGCGGAGGAATTGATTCAAGCCAACAATCAGCAAAGTGTAATTGGAGCTGCGTCTGTTGTCCTATTTACGGATGGAACGGATCAGGCGTCTCGCTATACGGAAGAATCCGCCTTGAAGGCTGTAACTGATGCAGATCGGAATATTTCTTTCTTTACCATTGGCCTTGGAGCCGAAATTGACACGGAAGTTTTAACTGATATTGGACGCACAGCTAGTGTTTTTGCAGGAAACAAGGAAGAACTGGAAGCTACCTTTACCCAGATTTCGCAGCGCGTATCGGAACAAGCCAATAGTTTTTATCTTTTTGAATATTGCACCCCTAAACGAGATGGAAGTGGAGATAACAACTTAGTGATTCAATTGACACATTCCGGGCTTCAAGGTGCCGTGCAAACCAAGTTCAGCGCCACTGGGTTTACTGGAGGATGTGAATAGTTTTTTGAAAGACTTCGCACTTACAGATTCTGATTTATCTGTATCTTTCGCATCACTAAAATTTAATATCATGATTTCTACCTCTAAAAGATGGGCTGTCCTCGGTATTGCCCTACTGCTCTCATCACTAACATTCGCCCAAAAAGCAAACCCCTTGGAAGGAAGATGGGATTTGGAAGTGGAGTTCAACGGCAAAACCGTTCCTTCTTGGTTGGAGATTAGAAAATCTGGGGTGGCTACTTTGATAGGTAGGTATGTATCCTACAATGGAAGTGCTCGACCCATAGCAGAAGTAGTTACCAAGGACAACGGATTTTCATTCGTGATTCCCCGTCAATGGGAACCTGAGGGGCAAGACATGAAGATTGAAGGGAAATTGGATGGAGACGCTTTAAGTGGAACAATGACCTATACTGATGGATCTGTGCATTCTTGGGAGGGAGTAAAATCTCCAAAAATACCTTATAACGAAAATCCAGATTGGGGTGAAACTAGAGATTTGTTTAATGGTAAGAATCTTTATGGATGGCATAATAGTGACATAAGAAAAGGCGAATGGTCGGTCAAGGATGGCTTGCTTACTAACTCCAAACCTGGCTCCAACTTAATTACCAATGAGAAATTTCTGGATTTTAAGTTACATGCTGAATTCCGTTTCCCTGAAGGGAGCAACAGTGGCATCTATCTTCGTGGTAGATACGAAGTACAGATTGCCGACAACGCTGGACTGGAGCCCTCCGATATCTATTTTGGCGGAATCTATGGATTTTTGGAGCCCAATGAAAATGCGGCCAAACCTGCCAATGAATGGCAGACCTACGATATCACCTTAATTGGTAGACGGGTGACCATTGTGGCGAATGGCAAGACTATCATAAGTGACCAAACCATTCCCGGTATCACCGGTGGAGCCTTGGATAGCAGGGAATGGGAACCCGGGCCAATCATGATCCAGGGAGATCATGGCCCGGTTGAATTCCGAAGTCTTAAGATAACCACAGTGAAACCACCCCAATCTAAATAAGGCACTTATTGAAGAGGCTTCAACTTAATATTTCTCCATTTTACTTTAATGCCTCCTCCGTCATGGATTTGAAGGGCTATCGCTCCTTCGCCTTGTCCAATTTTTTTGTCGGAAATATGAACCATTTCAACTCCGTTGAGCCAGGAAGTAACGCTTGGGCCGTTGGCAACTATTTTTAAGGTATTCCATTCCCCCATTTTCAAGGCCTTTTCCTTTTCTGCATCCGGCTTGATCAGCCAGCCGCGACCATAGGATTCATAAATACCTCCGGTGTGTCTGTTGGGGGGAGCTACTTCTACCTGCCAACCTGATACCTTGGTTCCTTCAAACGTAGAGCGAATAAAAACACCGCTATTACCATCACTTTCTTGCTTGAACTCAAGGGTAAGCTCAAAATTCTTATAGTTTTTCTCCGTACTCAAATACCCGTATTCAGCTTTTGGCCCACTCTCGCATACCAACAATCCGTTTTCCACGTACCATTTTTCGGATCCATGATTGATCCAGCCATCCAGGTTTTCCCCATTGAAAAGGTCAATGGTTTGCTGCTGGGAATTTCCAATAAAGCAGGCAAACAATAGGGCAAATAACAAAGTGTAATTTCTCATGATTTTGAATTCAGTTTTTAACATTGAAGGCTTGAAGGTAGGAATTTAGGCATGCAAAGCGCTTTTGACGGTAGGGTTTTTAGACCAACAGTTGTTCTAATTATACAGACAACAACTAATTGCATCCCAATAACTAAGAAGAAGTTTAACTCAAACAAAATGTCATGGATGTAGTAAAAGAAATAATCAGAAACAGCGCAATTGGCCCATTTTCCAAAAGATTTCAGGGAATGGTGCTCTCCTTGTTCGCTTCCATTGTTTGTACCCTGTTCATTATGCTTGTGCTGCTATTGCGATACGGATCGGAAACCAATATCCAGTTTGGATACTAGCGATACATTAAACCGTTCCCAAAATTCTGATGTTCCAAATCTTGAGACAAATCCAGTAGAAATCCATTGATTACGGCATGTGTGATGACACCTTCCTTTTCCAAGAAGAACGTAGGGTTTTGTCCCACCGCCAATTTAAAACCGGGTAATTGAAAACCCAATTGGATTTGGTTGATGGGGTCGCTTGTAAACTCATTGGAACTTATTTTTTTGGATGACAGATATCCAATCCCCTGCTTTAAAGTACCCAAGATGCCCCCAAGATTTTTGGGTTCACCCTGAAAAACATTGGGTGGCACTATGGTATATCCTGATGCATCAAAAGTTTCATACCCATAATAGGTAGAGAGATCCCCTTGATCTACAATGATGCTTTTGTAGTAGAAGTCCTGATGTCCCTCCAAATCCACTTCCCGTCGATGAATACCAAGATCCAAAATATAATCGTTGCCCAAGAGCTTGTAGGTTACGTTTTCCAGTTTTAGGTCAAACAGTTTACGGTCATTTCTTGGAATCTTTTCGTAATCTTCAATGGGGATGTCCAAATAGCTTTCTTTGGCTATGGTGTACAAGGCCGACAAAATGGAAACGTAGTTTAGTTTTCGGATTTCCTGTTTTTCCACATCATTCCGGTAACCTCCAGATTCAATCAAAATTAAGCTGGTGCCCCATTTTGCAATATTGTCTCCAAATGCCCGTGGCTCAAAGTCATCACTATAGCGCCCTACTTGCCCTGGGGCGTAGTTTTGGATGATGCTATTCATATAAACAATGACTTTCATGGCGTTGGAACGAACTTCATTGATGTCTTTTTCATAATTATAGGCCGTTGCCAAATAGGAAATGGTAGCAGGCTTGTCCGTAAGCTCTGCATTATAATAGGTACTTTGATCGTGTAGGTTGAAGCCAAATTTGGCATCCAAGCTATCCCTGATCCGTTTTAAGGTTCGTCCTTCTGGAGATTGTAAACGCAAGGCATCCCTATTGATATCGATTCCTAACGCATTGCGTCTTTGGTACACCTCTGCTCCATCTGGATTAAGCATGGGCAGAAAGTGAAGTTTCAATTTCGATAAAATCTCCTGTTTTTCATCTTTAAAATCAGGGGCGTCCAGAAAATTCAAGATATCAAAAATGGACTGGGTAGCCGTGGGCTCATCGCCGTGCATTTGGGACCATAAAAAAATGTTTTGATCGCCGCTTCCGATACTAATTAGCTTCAAATCCCGCCCTTCAATGGACTCCCCTACTTTTTGAACCTCAAATTTTGGATTGGCATCAAACCTTTGAATCAGTGGCTGTAACTGATCATACTTAATTCGCCTCTTGTTAAGCGTGGGCTCTTTGTAGGTTTCGTAGGTTTCATAAAGTTTGGAGGTGATAGTTTCTTGGGCTTGGCAATTGACGACTAGAAACCAAATAAAGACAACAGCAATGATTCTAAGCATATTATTGTTTTGTGGGTATCGGTTTAAAATTAAATCTTTTTGTGGCCTTACGTACCTTTTCCATAAAACCAGTCCCGGGGTCGGTTTTTTCTGTACGATAACCATCATCTACTTCCAACCATAAAGGGTGATTTTCAAAATGGGTGTATTCATAGTGACCGATGAGGTAATCGATGTTGTATTTGCCTGCCAAATACTCAACCAAATAAATATTGGACTTCAACTGTGCCTTGGTCAAAGGAGTTTCTGCCGTGCCCCCTACATTTTCCACTCCAATAGCACAATGGTTAAGGCCAATGACATGTCTGGCCATGGTGGTTTCATCCATCAACCTGTAAATGGTTCCATCCCTATCAATCAAAAACTGCGTGGAGACATTCAACCCGCTTACGCCTTTAATATCGGGTCGCCAATTGGGCAAGGTCGGATTTTCAAATGCCTCAAAAGAGCCCTGTAACGTTGGGATGGCCGTCCAGTGGAGCACAATCATTTTTGGGACAATTTCCGGGATGTCTTGCTCCAAATTATACCGCTGTTTCAAATATTCTTTGGTGAGGGCTATCCGCTCCTCATTAAAAACAATCGGTTTATCCTTAATTTCCTTTGTAGCAGAGCAAGCATTGAGTATCACTGCTAAAATCAATAGTCCAATTTTATTACCCATTTGGTTCAATTTTAATTTTGATTGGATGAATCTGCACTTATGGCATAGCATATGTTCAAGCGTTGTTTTCCCCATTCCCTTGCTTTTCCAATGTCGTTTCCCATGTAAATATCAATCCTGTTCTTCCACCTTCTGTGCATTTTATCTTTTACATAAAATGTATCTGGAAAAGTATCTATCAACACCATGGTGTTGCGTTTTAATCCAATTTTAAGCAAATCCCTTGAAACCGCAACGCATTTCATTCCCGGTTTTAAGGTGTCGCCCCAAGCTGCAATATTGGGATTGCCTTCGGTTTGCCAGGATACAGAATTGTAGGCGGAAACAACCACTTCATGACCATACCATTGATAATTATCGACGACCGCTTCCTTCTTTAAGGTTTGGCCACCTCCATAACATCCAACGACCCCTAAAATACCTAATATGTATCGGAATTTATTCAATCAGTTTGTTTTCTAGAATAAGCAGGTCCACGTTGTCTTCCTCCCATTGTTTGGACAATGTTTCCGGAACCGGGGTGAAAACATAGGTAAAGCTACTCAAAACAATATCCTCATCTCCATCTTGATCCGTATCCAAGGTATCCATCAAGAACCAGCGGCCTACGTTTGGTTTTTCAAGAATTTTAGTGGAAAAATCAAAATTAGCTGCATCCAGGTTATCCAAATAAACAAAAGACAGTTCCGGCGCATTTGCATAATCCGGAAAGCTACTGATCAACCCAAAATCCAAATCCCCATCGTGATCAAAGTCCCTGGCCAGCACTCTGGTAGCGCCATACAAAGGATAAAAATAAGCTTCGGAAAATGAGTTTGTACCATCATTTAGGTGGATTCGCATACCGTGATAGGGCTTGTGAACATAGGACTTGTCCGCATTGTCTCCATTAACGGTGATAATATCGTCATAGCCGTCCTTATTGTAATCCACCAGCTCAAACCAACTGCTTCCGTATACCGGGCTGAACTCCAACACCTTTTCTGCCCTAAACTTTAGATTTTCCGTTTGATACAGTATCATAATACTTTCGTTTCCCTGGGAAGTAAGGGTAATTAGGTCCAACTTTCCGTCCTTGTCCATATCCTTGCAGAGGGTACGGATACAACCTGACTGGTTGAGCAAGGTCTGTTTTTGGTATTTGCCCGATTGCTCTTGAATCAAGATGGATAACTTTCCCGTTTCGTCACCGAATTCGCTGACCACCATCTCAACTTTGCCATCACCGTCTAAATCTTCCATTAGGGTATGCACAGGTCTATGCAACACATGATTGATGGGATGTACCTCTCCATTTGTTTTGGAAATGAGCTTGCCATGTTCCTGCTCGGAGGGGTCAAGTATCCCCACTTCAGTAATGATTTCCAGGGAATCGCTCTGGTTATACCAGGTTATGGGTGTACTTCCATTAAACAAGGTGTCAATAATTTGACTTTTAAAGTCATAGGCATTTAACTGCCCCTGGATATCCCCATAGAAAATCTGATTTCCATTCTCTGAAGCCTCCAAATAGGAAATTAATGCCCCATTTTGATTATCCAAGGCAATGGTTGTTGGTTCGAATGAATCCAGAAATTCAGAAGGTGTAATTTTATTGGGCTCCAGCTCTTCGGGTGCCATTTCCACAATATAGTTTTCCAACAAAATCCAATCCGCCAGTTTAATTTTTGGGCGAAATCCTGACTGCACTTGGAATGGGTCTCGATGCATTTCTTCAATTTCCATTCTCGAAAGCATATCGGGGAGCACGCCATTTTTCCATATATCCTTGGGTAAATGTTCAATTTTGGGCAACATATGGCAACTGGCGCAGTACTGTTGGTACAATACCACCTCCCTATTGGGTTTTTCAGGGGTGCAGGAATGAAAAATAAAACAAGCTGAAAACAAAATTGGTGTGAACTGGAGCGCTTTTCGAATGCTGGTCATTTACTATGCTTGATTTGCAATTTAGAACCCGTGCTTGGGCAAGGGTACATAGGTATTATCATTGGGCATCATGGGAAAGGTTCTATTGGCCCAAGCTGTTCTTGCAGCATTGATTTTCTCCTTGCTTGAGGAAACAAAATTCCAATAGATATGTCTTTCCTCAGGAAAGGCTTGCCCACCAAACAACAACAAATGAGAATCTGGGGCCACCACAATGTTACAGGTGTCTTCCACCTTGCTCACCAAAATGTTGCCTTTCCCCACTTGTTCTCCGCAGGCTTCGATGCTACCCTTATCAATGCAAATTCCGATTTCTCCCTTAAGCTTGCCATTTACATTCAACTCAAATGTTTCACTGGTCTTTATTTCCACCATAAACAAGGGGGAATAGGTGGGCACTGGCGACTTTTTATTATAGCCCTCTCCAGCAACCAAAGTAAATTCCGCCGAGCCCTCTGTCCATTTGGGAAGTTCCTTATTTGGAATATGGTGAAAAACGGGATCCATATCCTCCAAATGTTGGGGCAAAGCTACCCAAATCTGATATCCCTGGGCCAAAAAGGTGTTTCCATTTCTAAGATGCGAAGGAGTACGTTCGGTGTGCGACACCCCACTTCCTGCAGTCATCCAATTTACCGAACCCGGTTGGATCAGCTGTTCCGTGCCTATACTATCCCGATGCATGACTTCCCCATCAAAAAGATAGGTCAAGGTGGAAAGCCCTATATGAGGATGCTGGTCCACATCCATATATTTGGTTGGCCCAAGCGTTGTAGGCCCCATATGATCAATAAAAATAAAGGGGCCAATCATTCTTTTCTTGCGGAAAGGTATTAATCTCCCCACCAAAAAGTCCCCAATATCCCGACTTCGTTCTTCAATGATCATCCCTATGTTGGACATATAGTAAATGTTTATATTTAGTTCCAGAAATTTACGATAAATCTTAATCATGAAACTACTTAAGCGCATTTTGATACTGCTACTCCTAGTGATTGGTGTAGTTGTGTACCTGAATTATCCCAAATTGACCATTATCTCTGGTTATGCATCCAAGAATATGGCATCTAGTGTGTTTGTGGCCGAAAGGTCTGCAGCCTCCATTACCCAAAACGACAACAATGTACCCCTGATCAAACTGGCCAATACGGAGGTGGACACGCAGGAAAAATCAGCCAGTTCCTCGGTATATGGGCTAATGGAGCGCAAAGCAGTGTATAGGGAAGGCTTGGGCACAGTCTTGGTAAATGATGATTTTGACCCAAACGCCTCCAACTTCAAACCTAACAGAATACAACATCAGGATACCACTCCTTATCCTTATGGGCAGGCAGCACCCTTGGATTCAATTTTTTCTGAAATTGACCAAGACCAGCTCAACCAAGCAATAGCCATGGCCTTTGGTGATCCCGAGGTTCAAAAAACAAGAACGCTGCTGATTCTCTACAAAGGGCATTTGATAGCCGAAAAGTATGTAGAAGGTTTTACAAAGGACACCCCAATTTTGGGATGGTCCATGACCAAGAGCGTGCTGGCCACTTGCTATGGAGTTTTAGAGCATCAGGGGAAATTGGAAATGAGTTGGCCTGCTCCCATAACCGAATGGGAAAAGGACGACCGCAAAGAAATTACCTTGAACCATCTGATGCGCATGCAAAGTGGATTGGAATGGGATGAGGACTACTCCAAAATTTCGGATGTAACCAAAATGTTGTTCTTGGAAAGTGACATGACCTTGTCCCAACGAGAAAAACCCTTGGTTGCTCCACCTACGGAGGTTTGGAATTACTCTTCGGGGACTTCCAACCTGCTCTCCGGGATTTTGCGGCAACAATTTAGAAGCCATCAGGAATACCTGGACTTTCCCTATAAAGCTTTTATAGACAAAATTGGGATGCATTCCATGGTCTTGGAAGCGGATATTGCCGGGAATTACGTTGGTTCTTCCTATTCCTGGGCCAATACCAGGGACTGGGGCCGGTTTGGTCAGTTGTATTTGGACAAGGGGCATTGGAATGGTGAGCAGATTTTTGATGAAGGTTGGGTGGATTACATCACCAAACCCACTATACATTCCGAAGATCAGTACGGAGCGCATTTTTGGTTGAATGCTGGAGGGAAGTATCCCGATGTACCCAGGGACTTGTTTTCTTGCAATGGATATCAAGGACAATATGTTTTTATGATTCCATCCAAAGACTTGGTTGTTGTTCGTACAGGATTGGCAGAAGAACCAGAGTTTGATGTTAATGGTTTTCTTTCCGCTGTCGTAAAAAGCGTGCAGTAAATCGAGGAAATGTGCTAAAAAGAAGGGCTAACCACAACAAAAGGGCACTTCACAACAATAATTTCCTTTCCGGGAACACTGGTGGTACATTTACCATGTAATAATTACGTAAGTAAATTTTTTCATTTTCATATAGTGTTCTCGTAAAAGAGTCTTGACCCAAGTGGCAAGGCTCTTTTTAGTTTGATACACTACCTCCCTACACAGCAGAATTTGCCTTGCTCATAAGTTTTGCAAGCAAAACCATTGGATCTTTAAGAAAATACCGAATGGGCGTATGATTCCAGATGTGTTTAAATGCCAAAACGGTCAAAGGCTTTTTCCGCATTTTGAACTTAAATCCCCGAAGATTATAGTAATTCATTTCGCTGTATTGCCTTTCTCCCAGGTCATTGCCCAATACCGATTGAATTGCCAGATAAGGAAAATTGACACCAGCACGCAAAGACGCCAGTAAGGTTGACCAATAGCGCCCATTGACTTCTATGACCAAAATTCTGTCATTTACAGTGTCATATCTCAAGTCTATTTGGGCAACCCCATTCCAATGCAATGATTTCATTAAGCCTGAAACCACGGATAAAACTTCTGGGTCATGCATTATTTGTATCCCATTGGGCGGTGCGAAATTGCGTTTGTCCCCCAGAATATCTTTTTGAATGGTATGCGCAATTATCTCGCCTTCCTTGCATAGCACCCCACAGCCAATATCATATCCAGCTATGTACTCCTGAAACAAAAACTCCCCACTATCATTGGTTTCTTCTTTACATAGCTTTTGCAGTGCTCCCTTTTCCTTTAAAAGCACTATCCCCTTCCCCATCCCGGTTTCTGTTACCACGTGTGGCTTAAACAAGAGCGGAAAACGAAAATTTTCATAATCCGGCAATTTGCAATCTGAGATTGCATAGGAAAGAGGTGCCGGTATGTTATTGTGCTCCAGATGCTTGGCAAAGGCAATTTTATTGGTAACTATACTTAAGGAGTTTGCCGGAGGTAAATCAACGAGTTTTACATTCTTGGGTAAACGCTGTTTATTCGAAGATAAAAAGTGAATTAAACCTTCCTGTATGGGAAGAACGATGTCAATTCCCAGCTTTGCGCAAAGATCGTTTATTTTTTGCCCAAGTTCTTCATTCGTTGTTTCTGATGGACATATGGTGACGCTCTTGATGAAACGGGAATGCTTATAAAACTGTTTTTTTTGATTTACTATAACATGGATTTCAATACCCTTGGATTGAGCTAGGCAATACAGGATTCTGTCAAAGACCCCTGCTCCGGCATCCGGAATTAAAACCGCTGTCTTTTTCTTCATAAAGATTTTTGGGTAGTAGGTCTAAGGAATCCAATTATTCTTACCAAAATTGGGCTTTCGTTTTTCCAAAAACGCGTTTCTGCCCTCTTTGGCCTCTTCCGTCATATAGGCTAAACGAGTGGCTTCCCCGGCAAATACTTGCTGCCCAACCATGCCATCATCTGTCAGGTTCATGGCAAATTTGAGCATTTTAATGGACGTTGGGGACTTGGCCAAAACCTCCTGGGCCCACTCATAGGCGGTGGATTCCAATTCGTCATGCGGAACAACTGCATTAACCATTCCCATTTCATAAGCTTCCTGTGCAGAGTAATTTCTACCCAAAAAGAAAATCTCACGGGCCTTTTTCTGACCTACCATTTTGGCCAAATATGCCGAACCGTAGCCTCCGTCAAAACTGGTCACATCAGCATCGGTTTGTTTAAAAATGGCATGTTCCTTACTGGCCAAGCTCATATCGCAGACTACGTGAAGACTATGTCCCCCACCAACGGCCCAACCAGGCACCACGGCAATCACCACCTTGGGCATAAAACGAATAAGCCGCTGTACTTCCAAAATGTTCAGTCTGTGATATCCATCTTCTCCCACATATCCTTGGTGTCCCCTGGCTTTTTGATCACCACCGCTGCAAAATGCCCATTTTCCATCCTTGGTTGATGGACCTTCTGCAGAAAGTAACACAACCCCAATGGAGGTATCTTCTTGGGCATCATAAAATGCTTGGTACAGCTCACTTGTAGTCTTGGGCCTAAAGGCATTCCTAACATTGGGGCGGTTAAAGGCGATACGGGCGACGCCATCGCACTTTTTATAGGTTATATCTTCAAATTCGATGGCAGTCTGCCAGTTCGGTGTATTCGTCATTCAATAAAGATTTGCCCAAAGATAAATAGATTAAAAAAATTGTCATTGAACGTGACATCTCACTGACATACCATCTTTCCTTAAAATATACGCTTCCCAATTTTGTTGTTTGTCAATGGTTTTTGGATTGGTGTAAAATTTCTCATCTTCGTATACCATGAAAGCTATTGTTCAAACTTCCTATGGTCACCCCGAAAGAGTACTCCAACTTCAGGAGGTGCAGACTCCGCTGCCCAAAGCAAATGAAGTTCAAATCAATATAAAAGCCACCACCATCAATGATTACGATTGGGCCGTGGCCACAGGTAAGCCCTATTTGTATCGTTTAATGTTTGGCCTCCTCAAACCCAAAAAGAATGTTCCGGGAATGGAATTGGCGGGTGTGATTTCCAAAGTTGGGGAGCAGGTAAAAGACTTTAACATTGGAGACAGGGTCTTTGGGGATATTTCCGAACATAATTTTGGGAGTTTTGCAGAATACATCTGCCTTTCTCCCGATGCAATCAGGAAAATACCGCCCAAAATGGGTTTTGGGCAAGCTTCTGCCCTCCCCCATGCCTCCTTGTTGGCCTTACAGGCCTTTGATAAGGTAAACTTAAAAGAAGGGCAGAAAGTCTTGATCAACGGAGGTGGCGGTGGGGTTGGTACTCTTGGACTTCAGCTGGCCAAACTTAAAAACTGCGAAGTTACGGGCGTAGATTCTGGTGATAAATTGGAAGCCATGCTACAACTAGGGTTTGATCATGTCCTGGATTACCAAAAAGAAAACTTTACCAAAACCGGAAGCCGCTACGATGTTATTCTGGACTGTAAAACCCGCCAGTCTGCATTCGCCTATAGAAGGGCGTTAAAACCCAACGGAAAATACATTTCCATTGGTGGCAAGTTGGGCCGTCTCGTTCTCCTGTTAATTTTGGGTGGGATTTTATCCAAACTAAGCAAAAAAAAATATCAGATATTGGCGCTTAAAGCCAATTTGGGATTGGAACGGATTGGAGAACTATATGTTCAAAACAAACTAAAACCTACCATTGATGGCCCTTATTCCCTTGAGGACATTCCAAGGCTGGTCCAATATTTTGGTGAAGGAAAACACAAAGGAAAAATTGTAATCATTCTAAATGGTTTCCGACCATGATATTGGATTGTTCATCTTTATAATCAAATGAGTGCTTTTACCATTACCACCTACCAAGAACAGGATTATCAGGATTGGAAAGATATGACCTTAAAACTGTTTAAGGATTATCCTGTCGAAAGGATTGAAAGAGGTTTGAAATCCATTCTTAAAAAATCAAATCAGCAGACTTTTATGGCCAAGGATTCTGACCTTGCCGTAGGTTTTGTGAGCACCTCCCTGCGGGTTGATTACGTTGAAGGATCTACAACTTCTCCTGTGGGCTATGTGGACATGGTTTATGTAAAGGAGTCGTATAGAAAACATGGTTTGGCCAGACAACTCTTTGAACAGGCGGAAGCTTGGGCCAGAACTAAAGGTTGCACCGAAATAGGCTCGGATACTTGGCTTTGGAATACCAATGCCCAACAATTCCATGAAAAAATGGGGTATAGTAAAGAAGAGGTGTTGGTACACTATATAAAGCCTATCAAATAATAGCACGGGACGAACTTTTTAGGCAACCCTGTTGTAGCCTACTTTGGTCATTTTTTTTTGAATTGCCCGGATTTCGATAAAATCACCGAAATTAGTGGTAGGATCAAAAGTCAAAACCATGGCCAAATTACTAGTGTCAACCCATCCGGAATTTGAAGCTAAAATGGAATCATATCCTGAAGTGGTTAAGCCCAAGATGCAGGCATTAAGGACGTTGGTGCTGGAAACCGCGAGAGCATCTGAGACCATTACTAGATTGGGGGAAACCCTTAAATGGGGCGAACCCAGTTTTGTGACCAAACAGGGAAGCACCCTTCGGATGGATTGGAAACCCAAGACCCCAAATCAATACGCACTTTACTTTCAATGCACCAGTAAATTGGTGCATACCTTCAGATTGGTTTTTGCCAATGACTTCGCATTTGAGGGAAATCGGGCTATTTTGTTGCCTATTGATGCCGCGCTACCTACAGAAGAATTAAAGGCATGTATACAGGCTACACTTAACTATCATAAAGTAAAGCATTTACCAACGCTTGGCCTTTAATCACCCAACTTAACTTGCTAAATATTAGTGTTTTGTCTGCTAAATTTAGTATCTTAGTAAGCAATCCCTTACAGTTCCCCTAGTTTTTAAATGTTTGGTCCGAAAACCAGGCTTGTCGCTACTTCAGACCACTAAAAAGGATGTCATGAAAACGTTATTAAATGGCATGGGAACCCATAGGGTACTTTCATTATTGTTGGTGTCCCTAGCCCTCTTTTGTCTGTCCTGTAAACCAGAGAAGAAAACATCTGCCGATCCTTCAGAGATGGAAAAGGTAGTGGAGGTCATTACGGAGAACATGGACTTTCAAATGGCAGACACCATAAACTCGGGGTGGAATACTTTTCGGTACAAAAATTTATCCCCACAGACCCATTTTATCCTTGTGGATAAATACCCTCCAGGTAAAACTGCCGAGGATGCAGAAAAAGTGATAGGCCCCATATTTGATGCTGGGATGAAGCTCATCACTGAGGGTAAAACAGATGAGGCCATGGAGACCTTTGGCCAATTACCAGAGTGGTTCAGTGAGGTGGAATTTCTTGGGGGTACGGGATTACTGTCACCTGGTAAAACTGCAGAGACCACACTATATCTAGAGCCAGGCAATTACATTTTGGAGTGCTATGTAAAAATGGGCAACGGCATTTTCCATACCTCTATGGGTATGACGAAGGATTTGGTGGTCTCGGAACAAAAATCGGGAAACCAGGAACTAAAGGCCAATATCAACTTGAGCATCTCCAGTACCACAGGTATTTTTACAAAGGATTCCATTGTGGGCGGACTCCAAACCTTTTCGGTACATTTTGTGGATCAGATGGTACATGAAAATTTTGTGGGTCATGACATTAATCTGGTTAAGCTTGGAAAAGATGCCAATATGGAAGAATTGGAAAACTGGATGAACTGGGCCAGTCCTACCGGGCTCATAGAGCCAGCACCCAAAGGGCTCACCTTTTTGGGCGGGGTAAATGATATGCCTGCAGGTCGTACAGGATATTTTACCGTCCAGTTGGACCCCGGAAGCTATGTACTCATCTCCGAAGTTCCCAACCCCACTTCCAAGGGCTTGTTGCGAACTTTTTCCATTAAGTGAATGAATTCTTAGCACAAGGCAAGCAAGAATTATTCTGGTTGTAGGTTTTGCTTTCTTCAAAATATGGACTAATATCACGTCCATGAAAATGAAGTCACTTCTCTTGGTATTTTTGGCAGGGTTCATTTGCTCTTGTTCCCAAAAAGAAAATGCCCCAATCCAGCCAAACATCGTATTGATCAATATTGACGATATGGGATGGAAGGATGTGGGTTTTATGGGCTCGGAATATTACGAGACTCCCAATCTGGATGCTTTGGCCCAACAGGGCATGGTTTTTACCAATGGCTATGCATCCGCGGCCAACTGCGCTCCTAGCCGCGCCTGTTTAATGACGGGGCAATGGACTACTAGGCATGGTATTTATACCGTAGCCAGTTCAGAAAGGGGAAACCCCAAACATCGAAAACTTATCCCGACTAAAAACACAACTACCCTAGCTAATGAGCATACTGTTTTTCCACAGATTTTACAACAAAACGGGTATACTACATGCCATGCCGGCAAATGGCACTTAAGTGATAACCCTTTGGATTTTGGTTTCGATAAAAATATTGGTGGTGGGCACAATGGGCATCCCAGCAGTTACTATCCGCCCTACAAAAATGTAAAAATTGAGACTGGGAAAAGTGAGCATCTAACGGACTTGGTCATGGAACAAACGGTAGCTTTTGTGGATTCAGTAAGTGGACCTTTCTTTTTATACTATTCCCCTTATGCCGTTCATACACCCATCCAACCAATAACGGCCTTACTAGGTAAATATGAAAACAAATCAGCAACCCATGGGCAATACAATCCGGCTTATGCCACCATGGTGGAAAACTTGGATAGGAACATAGGTTTGCTCCTATCAAAACTCAAGGAAAAAGATCATTTTAAGCATACGCTTATAGTTTTTACCTCAGATAATGGGGGATTGTATGGAATTACCCAACAAAAACCCTTACGAGCGGGCAAAGGCAGTTACTACGAAGGAGGTATCCGGGAACCTTTCTTTTTTATTTGGAAGGATAGGATTCAGCCTAACACTAAAAATGATGTGCCCATCACTAATCTGGACCTGTTCCCTACTCTTCTGGAGGCTGCAGGTATCGATTACCAGGAGCAATCTCTTGACGGAACCAATGTATTGCCCATTTTATACGGTTCCGAGGGGCAACTGGAAAGGGAGTTGTACTGGCACTTCCCCATTTATTTACAGGCGTATGATGTTGACAATAATGAGAATCGGGATCCTCTATTTCGAACACGTCCAGGTTCGGTGATTCGGGACGGGGATTGGAAACTGCACTACTACTTTGAAGACCAGGGAATGGAGCTCTACAACCTAAAAGAAGATATTGGAGAGCAACGTAATCTTGTATTGGAGTATCCTGAAAAAGCCGAAGAACTACTGGAGCAACTTAAACTATGGTGGGAAAGCACCGATGCGCCCATTCCATCAACCTTAAATCCTGATTATGAAGAATAGCATGCATCTTTTCTTTTGGCTTATAATGGTATTGAATATTCCATTGAGTTCATGCCAAACTGAGGAACCGAATCCCAACAAAGAAATAGTTGCGGAATTTTTCAAAGTGTTCAACAAACGCCAAGATTTTGAGCGCTTTTTGGACTTTTATAATGATACTGCGGTTTTGGAAGATATCATTAATGGAGACCGAATTGAGGGCAAACAGGCACTAAGGAGTTTTTTTGATTGGTCCAATCCAGACTTTGAACTTGTTGAAGAAAGTAGTTTGGTGGTTAAGGAGATAACGGTTGATGACAATAGAGTTGTTGTTAGTGGTTACTTTACCCCATTCAAATGGGGCGATACAGAATTTGAAGCCATGCATTTTACCACGCTGCTTACCTTAAACGAGTCCGGTAAAATCATAAAACAGGTGGATTGGATCAACTATCCATCAAACCTGGTCAATTACAATACGCGGAAAAATTCCAACACGTGGTTAAGGTAGGGCTTCATCCCTATTTCTTGTTTTTCTCCTCTATCCACTTCCCCATATACTTGGCAGCGGCCAAACCTTGTTGTTGTAGCATTCTCCCTATGAGGTTGTCGCTACGATGCTGTTCCAAATGCTTCTGTACTTCTTCTAAATCCTTTTTTAGCGAACTTTGGATTTTGGATTTTGGAAATTGATTTGTGAGTATTTCCAATCCTTGATTTTGGGCATCTTGCCATTTAGATGTGTCTGTATATAGCTCTATGGCCGATTGGGAAAAACTTTGCCAATCTGTGCATATGGCCCCGGACCAGGCAAGATCGCCATGTATACCCTCCGCTCCTATGGGTGTGGTCACGGAAGGCGTGCCATTCAACATGGCATCTACCAATTTTCCTTTGGTGCCTGCTCCAAATTGTATGGGTGCCAAGAGCACTCTAGAACTCTGGAGTGCTGCATCCAAATCTTCTACCCAGCGCTTAACAACAAAACCTTCTTTGGGATTGTGCATTTCCAATACCTGCTGTGGCAAATAGGCTCCATAAATACAAAGTTTCGCTTCAGGCAAGCTCTGATGGACAATGGGCCAAATGGTTTTTTTCAAAGTTTTTATGGCTTCCACATTGGGAGGGTGTTTTCCGTTGCCCACACATACAAAATCCCTTCGCTGGTCAAAATTCGGCCAAGATGCCAGTTCCTCCTCCCTGGGCGCATTCAGCATAAAAGGGAGATATTTTAAGAGATTTTCAGGAACATTGGCCTCGTGAGTCAATAGTTGCATTTCAAAGGCGGAAATCATAAGCGTTAAATCTGAGCGGTAAATACTGGCCATCTCCCGCAAGGTCATGGGATGATTTTTCCAATACCCCTCCTTGAATTCCTCCCCTTTTTTAAAACATTCTTCCCGGAACTTTCGCAATGAATGAAGGTCTTCGGTGTTGAGTACCCTTACCGCTTCAGGCGCAAACTCAGCTACCCGCCATCCAAATTGTTCCTCCGTCATGAAGCGGTCAAAAACCACTACGCTCGGCCTTAGTTCCTGGATAAAATCATCAAAACTGGCATGGTTCAGTTGAAATGCAACCTGCCTAACTCCAATTGTCTCCAAATCCAAGCTAAATGCTGTCCTAGCCGCCACACAACCAAAAGTCACATCATATCCAAACTCCAAAAACGCGTTGATCAATTGCAACATCCGCTTCCCTGCTGCCGTGGTCGTGGGCTCAGGCCATACGTGTCCTATAATGAGGATTTTGTTCACTTTGTTCAGTAACAATGATCAATTAACAATTGGCAATGTACAATAACGGGCTGGTAAATTGCACCCTCAAGTGGACTATTAATGTGATAAGAGTTAAAGGTTAACGGTTATTCGGTTAATAGTAAAGGGTAGGCTGTTGGATGTTTACTATGGGAAAAAATCTAATATCCATATTCTCAAGTCTAACATCTAATATCTACTATCTCAAATCTAATATCTGCTATCTCAAATCTAATATCTATTGTCTCAAGTCTAACATCTGATATCTACATAAGTGCCGCAAATTTCTTGGAAATGCTGGAGCGGAGTTTTCGCTCGTAATCTTCTTCCAGCCACTCCTTGTAGTTCTTGGTATTGTTCATGATGCAGTAGGAATATTGTCTTACCCTATACGCAATTTCCTCCTTGAGTTCCTTGGCCAAAATTCGGGCATCAAAGACATCTTCACTGTTTTCCACACAGATATTGGCATGCTGCTCAATGCTCATTTCCAATACTTCCTTGGATTTTTTTCCTTGGGCAAAGACCTTTTTGTACTCTTCTTTGATGTCGAAAGTGATAATTTCCGATTTACTGAATTTGGCCTTTAGCTCCTCGGGCATTTCATACACAAATTCCCGTTCAATGTCCTCGTCATTCTTGATGTTCTCCAGATAGAAATCAGGAAAGTGGAAAATTTCCTGCCAATCCACAGGGGCATCCCATGGCCCAAAACGGGCAATATTGTTCCCCAAGTCAATTACAGAAAACTCATCCTTATTTTCCAGGATTCGAGACCCCCTACCGATCATTTGGAAATACAAGGTTAGTGATCGGGTTGCCCTGTTCAGGATGATGGATTGCACCGAAGGTTCATCGAAACCTGTGGTCAAGATACTTACCGAGGTTAAAATCGCTTCTGGGGTGTTGGCAAACCAATCCAGGATTTCACGCCTTTCGTTGGCCGTATTCTTGTTATCCAGATGTCGGATGTTGTACCCCGCCTTTTTAAAGGTTTCATACACATAAAGGGAAGTGCTGATACCGTTATTGAAAATCAGCGTCTTGGTTCCCTTGGCCACATCCTCGTAAGCTGTCAGCAACTTGCCAAGCATGCTATGGTTGCCGTAAAACTCATCGGACGATTTTACGGTATAGTCCCCGTTTATACCAAGCTTTAAGGTACGGAGACTTACATCATAATTATAGAGATTGGCCTTGGCCAAAAACCTTTTTTCAATCAAGGATTTTATGGACTCCCCAATGATCAGATGCTTGTAATTGTCCTTCATGGGAAGTTTGATATTGGAACTTAAAGGCGTAGCCGTTACCCCCAGAATGGTAGATTCCTCAAAATATTTAAAGAGTTTTCTGAAGGAGTTGTAGTGCGCCTCATCTATAATCACCAATCCAATGTTGTTCAGCTTTACCTTCTCTTCTTGAAGTCGATTATTTAGGGTCTCCACCATGGCCACAAAGCACATATACTCATCTTGATCATAGAGCTCCTTTACTTCGCTGTTGATAATTTTATTGGCCACACCAAAGCCGTGCAACATTTTGGAAGTTTGTCCGCTCAACTCGATTCTATGCGTGAGTACAATGACCTTTTTACCCGTTTCCTGGGTGTATTTTCGGGTAATTTCGGAAAAGACCACGGTCTTCCCTCCTCCCGTAGGTAATTGGTACAGGATATTAGTGCCTTGAGGCAGCTCATTGATGTGTTTGAAAATCTTTTTTAGATCTTCTTGTTGGTAATCGTATAAGTTTTTTTTGCTAACGGCTTTTTCTATCTCCAACGGAAAATATGGATTAAAGGTTCCAAAATATCAAACCTTACAAAATTAGGAGTTTTTTACACTTGGGTTGGACAATGTGGTCGCATTTCTTTTAAAATACTATCAACAATTATCTATACCACTGATAATGAATCACTTTACCGTTTGCTAATAACATTTTAATAACAATAACATTTGGCACTTGCAAAATTGTGTTATAAAGTGTATTATGAATGCTTAAATTCACTTCAATCCTAAACACACCCATGAGGCAGTTAAAAATCATAAAACAAGTAACCAATCGTGAATCAAAATCCCTTGACAAATATCTACAGGACATCAGTAAGATTGAGCTGATTACTGCTCAAGAAGAAGTGGAGTTGGCGCAAAGGATTCGTGAGGGTGATCAAGCTGCTTTGGAGAAGTTGACCAATGCCAATCTTCGGTTTGTGGTTTCTGTTGCCAAACAATATCAAAATCAGGGGTTGACCCTACCCGATTTGATCAATGAAGGGAATTTGGGATTGGTAAAAGCAGCACAACGGTTTGATGAGACCCGTGGATTCAAGTTTATCTCCTATGCCGTGTGGTGGATTCGGCAGTCCATTCTTCAGGCACTGGCCGAGCAGTCCCGTGTGGTACGACTTCCATTGAACAAGATTGGATCTATCAACAAGATCAAAAAGACTTTTTCCTATCTGGAACAGGCACATGAAAGGCCGCCTTCTGCCGAAGAAATTGCCAAGGAACTGGATATGACCGTTTCCGAGGTGAAGCAATCCTTAAAGAATACCGGAAGGCATGTGTCCATGGATGCGCCGTTGAAAGAAGGGGAAACTTCAAGCCTTTACGACGTTCTAAATTCATCTGAATCTCCAAAACCGGACAAGGATTTAATGCACCAGTCCCTCTATACTGAAATCAATAGGGCACTTGAGACTTTATCCCCTCGTGAAGCAGATGTTGTTCGGCTGTACTACGGTATTGGAGATCAGCAGTCCATGACCTTGGAGGAAATAGGGAGCACGTTTGACTTGACGAGGGAGCGCGTGCGTCAAATCAGGGAAAAGGCCATTCGGAAATTAAGACATACTTCCAAGAGCAAGATTTTGAAGTCTTATCTTGGTTGAGAACCAATGCTAGACCTAAAACGAAAAAGGGCTGCCGTATGGCAGCCCTTTTTTCATGCTTTATACCCAGGTCCAACTTATGGACGGCTCAATTGACTGATGTTAAAATCTGTCAGCATTTGGTTTAAATCTTGGATAAAACTCAAATAAGCGGTGTTTTCCTGGTTTTGATTTTTCATGAACTAAGGTTTTGGGGTGTTTGTTCTATAAATAATCCAACTCTGCGAGTTCGTTTAAGCTCAGTATTTCATTTAATTCTTGAAGAAATGCCAAATATTCTTCACCGTAGGTATCGTATAACATAATTATTAAGTGGTTTTTTGTTTGGGGTTATACTTATAACGTGAACTTAAGACAAAGATTATGAAAGGGCAATAATTTGTGGTAAAACAAGTGAATTTAGTTGTGAAGCCTGTTAACAGGTTTTCTGGATTATTGGATTATTGGACCTCAAAGGAAGGGAAATCAGTGGGAAAACAAAAATAATGGGACTTAACTAGCGTAATCCAAGTTCCAAACTACTCGGAATCCAGGATATCCAAAGGAACACCAAAGTCCATATCAAGGTCGGGGTCCACATCAGAGGGCTCTATATTGAATTCATCATAGATAAAGCACAGGTCCATGGGCAACCGCGCTTTTTCTGATGGATCGGCAATGCCCAATTTTTCCAAGAGCGCACACCTAATTTCAAAAGCTTTGCTGCTGATTTTATGATTATCGTGGGTTTCCAGTTCTTCCAGTAAGGCCAAATCTTTTTTGTCCCCAATCTCCAACATTTGGTCAATGAGCATCAGCTTACAGTCCACATCCGTGGCATGCTCCAATAAAGGATAGAAGACACTTTGGTGATATTCCGGAAGGTTTTTGACCATGTTGGTGTTTACATATTTCTGAGCACATCTATTTCAAAATCGACCAACTCTTCAACTTTTGGGTATTCTACCAAGAACTGTTGGTATAGGAAATTTAAGTATTTTATGTCATTATCTGTCTTGCAGACCGTACTCATTTGTTCGGTAATCTCCAGTAAACTAACAGTTTTCATCATTTTAAGACAGGCCTGGATCTTTTGACAGGCAAAATCCACACCTCGGAAATTTTCTGTTTGAAGATGCACTTTGATCTTCCCAATAAACTCCAGAACGTTCTGCTTGTAAATCCGAACAAGCTCCTCCAGAAGCTCCAATTGACCCATGCATTCCTCTAAGACCGGTTTTAAATTGACCTTTGATGTGGTCATAAAGGATTCGAGGTTTTTCTCAATCAGTTGTTGATTATCCTGCACTGAGGTATTGGATTGATTTAGGTCATCAGTTTTTAAGCGTTCCCCGACTTTATGCAATGCCCTTACAATCTCTCTTTGCCGTTGGTCCAAGTTGGTCTTGTCCAACAGGGCTATCAAGGTGAACAACTGTGTTACCGAATTGGCTTTGATAAAACTCTCGTCATTAAGCGAAGAAGCCGAAGGTTGGATCCCTACTTGCTCGTAGATCACATCCAACTGTTTCATTTCTGGAACCCCAAAGACTTTGTCTTCCAGTCCAGTTCTAAAAACATCGAAAGAACGTTTAAGCTTCCCTGCTTCTTCTGTTCCCAGTTCCTCATAAGAGAAGCTACTTAATCCAATTTCCAGTTTTTCCAAATACGTTAATAACTCCCTAGTTCCCAAACTATGTCAATTAATGGTTCTTATTAGGCTGAATATGTGTATTCTTTGCAAGGGCAACAACTAAATGTTCCATACCGCTTCCATTTTGTTGTCAAAATGCGTTATTTGTAGGTGTAAATTTTAGACCATGAGATATTTTCAAATTTTGTTCTGTTTTCCTTTATTATTTTCATGCGCGGAAAAGAAATCCGAAAAACCAGAAAGCTTGGAAGAAAAAGCCCAAAGAATCCATCAAAAAGTCATTACCATAGATACCCATGATGACATCAATGTGAAGAATTTCACGGACAGCATCAACTACACACAACGCCTGGAAACCCAAATAAACCTCCCCAAAATGGAGGAAGGCGGACTGGATGTTGCTTGGTTGATCGTATATACGGGACAGGATTCTTTGAATGCCGAAGGTTATGCAGCGGCCTCTGACAATGCCATTTCCAAATTTGAAGCTATCCATAGGCTTTGTGAGGTATATGCACCAGACAAAATAGAATTGGCGCTTTCCTCTGCGGATGTTAGACGAATTACGGCTACGAAGAAAAAAGTGGCTATGATTGGAGTGGAAAATGCATATCCCATTGGCGAGGATCTTTCCAAGTTTGAGGACTATCATAACCGTGGTGCAAGATACATTTCCTTATCCCATAATGGACATAGCCAGTTCTGTGATTCCAATACGGGTGAAGCGGATAATGAATGGCTACATAATGGTTTAAGCGATTTGGGTAAACAAGCTGTAAAAGAGATGAATAGATTGGGAATCATGATTGATATCTCTCATCCCTCCGCCGAATCGATGAAACAGATGGTCCAACTTTCAGAAGCACCCATTATAGCTTCCCATTCCTCTGCAAGGGCGTTATGCAATCACAGTAGGAATTTGAGTGACGAACAATTGCTGCTTCTCAAGGAAAATGGCGGGGTGGTCCAGACGGTTGCCTTTAGCTCCTACTTAAACACAGAAAAGCATGAAGCTCGAGCGGCCTATATGAAGGAAGTGAACCAAAAGATTGCAGATTCTCTTGGAATAAGTTGGTACGATAGATCTATGTTTTCTTCTTTGACCAAGGAACAGCAAAATGAGTTCATGGAGAATTATCCCAGAGTGTCAAAACTTGGGAATGAGGAAGCTGCCAAGGATCCCAACGCACCAGAAGCAGTAGGCGTTACCGATTTAGTGAATCATATAGACTATATGGTAAAACTTATAGGGATAGATCACGTGGGAATCAGCTCCGATTTTGACGGTGGCGGTGGAATTGCTGGATGGTCTGATGCTTCCGAAACTTTTAACGTAACATTGGAACTGGTCAAACGAGGATATTCCGAAGAGGATATTGCCAAGTTATGGGGCGAAAATTTGCTTCGGGTTTTGGATGAAGTTCAAAGTATAGCTGAGGCCAAGCAATCTTAAGCGTTTTCCAAAGCTTCTTTGTCTTTTTTGGCCAACCTGTCCTTAACGTACTCAATCTTGGTTTTACCGTGAGGAGTAGGATTTCCATTAGTATCAAGGTTTACCATGATTATGTTATCTACGGTAACAATGCTTTCATGGGTCATTTTGTTCCGTACCTCACAGTTCAATGAAATTGAAGTATGGCCAAATTTAGTGACTTCCATTCCTATTTCAACAATATCGCCTTCAACGGCCGTACTCATAAAATTAATTTCGGATATATATTTGGTCACCACCTTTTTACTTTCAAGTTGTATAATGCTATATAGTGCCGCTTCCTCATCTATCCATGCAAGTACTTTACCTCCGAACAGTGTTCCATTTGCATTAAGATCTTCAGGTTTTACCCATTTTCTGGTGTGAAATCTCATACTAAAAGGGATTTATTTGACTTGTTTTATAACAAAATTAGGTCAAAAAAGAGGTGCGCAATCCCAAAAAATTCCTAATGCCTATCGAATTACGAAATCAGAATATCTGAGGGGAGTAGATTTAGGAATTGGCAATTTTAACTTTCAATAATTGCCAAATAAAAACAAACTTTTTAGTCTTGAAACTAACCGAATAGACCTTTGTCCCTACTAATCAAAGTCTGTGGAATGGTCAAATTGGAATTCAGGTGGGCATTGAGTTTTTCAATAAAATGCGCGGACAACAAGGGAGATTCCCGTTCCAAATTTTGATGTACGAAAAAATGGATGTTGGTCAAACCTTTGTTCTTCCATTGCCCCAATCGCTGTACCCAATCCTCAAGCCTCAAATAATCCGATTCATGATTGGCCCCAACATATCGTATAAACGCTTCATTGTTGCTCAAGCGCATATGCATCATGTCCCTACGGCCAGCCGTATCCACCAAAACATTGGTAATATTGTTCTCTTTTAGTAGATGGTAAAGCTCCTGTGCTACCTTTTCATCCGTAAACCAATCGGTGTGTCTAAATTCCATGGCCAGAGGAAACTCTTTGGGCCAATATTCCACAAATTGCTGTACCCTATCCCAATTTTTGGGGCCAAAATTGTTGTGCATCTGCAGAAAAATAGTTCCCAGTTTTTCCTTCAACTGGGAAGTGACCGCCAAATACCTATCAGCAATCTCATATACCTTATCATTGAGCCTTCTTAAATGGCTAACTTCATTGGTCATTTTAGGAAAGAATTTGAACCCTTCCGGGGTTTTGTCATACCATTTTTGATATTGCTCTTCCGGAAAAATTCTATAGAAAGTTGCATTCAGCTCTATGCTATTGAATTGGGAAGCATAATAAACCAATTCATCCTTGGTTCCTCTGGGATAGAAATTCTTTAGGTCTTGCCTATTCCATTTGGCACAGCCCACATAAATTTTAGGAGCATCTTTGTTTGTGCCGTTGGACAGCACAACTTCTGTGTCGGGATGGTCTTCAGGGATAGTGAAATCAACTAGTTCTGGATGGTCTACTTTACCAAATTTCATTCTTATATGGATTACGGTGGAACGAAGTTATGAATAAAAAAATCCTGTTCATAACATCGTTAAAAACTATTGAGGCCACTAAAAATGCGAGGTTCCCGATTATGTAATTTTAATGAAACTTTCAACCATGGATTCAAGATCCGAACAACTTCTGGACATGCGTCCAGAGATTGGGCAAGGTACCTTCCACAATGATATGGGTTCCGATGAACGTTTTCAAAACCAAACTTTGCGCCCAATTATCAAGCTTCAAAACCGCTTGATCATCGAAGTTTTTAAGAACTATATTAGAAAGCACAAAGGTGCTTTTTACGAGTTAACGCTGGAAAAAAGAATGGAATTTATTGAAAATTCCATCCAGAAGGATATCAAATTCCGCAACTCGTTGAAGGGCATGATCATTGGTCACTTCACGGTTGATGAATACCAGCACTACATTCTAAACTCCTCTGCCCTGAACAAGCGCATGATGAATATGGTCATCAACAGATTGAAAGACCAAGTGCAATTGTTGGAAAACCAGGTCTTAGTCTAGCAGGGATTCCCCGTTAAGGTTGGTGGTAAGAATATCGCTCATTAAATCAAAATAAGGTCTAATCGCCTTAAAGGATTTATTTACCTCGTTGATGAAATTTTGGGACAGTACTTCTGTATCCGAAAAATTCCGCACAAAAATGAACTGTTTCTTCTTAATCAGGTCAATATTTGGATGCTCTTTGTCAAACCCTTTCGGCGCAGTTTTAACCCCTTCTCCCTGTAGTTCACCCCAAACCGATTTAAAGTTTTTCCCATTGATTACTTTTCGGAAATCCGAGGCATCCATTTCCAGTTCCTTTCGAATCCTGAAAAGGTCTTCCTTATTTGGAGCCCAAAAACCAGTGGCTACAAAGCTCCCTCCAGGTTTGATATGTAGGTAATATCCCCCTCTCAACCTTGCTCCCAAACGGGAAAAAGAACCCGCAAAGTGGGTTTTGTATGGCGTTTTATCCTTGGAAAAGCGAACATCTCGATAAATCCGGAACATTTTCATCTTTTCTATTTCATCATGGGTGTCCAACAATTCTTGAAGGTGCTGATAAAACGATTTTACATCAGCCTCATGTTTCTTAAAGGTTGATTTGTGCTCCGCAAACCACTCTTTATTATTGTTTTGAGCCAGGTCCTCTAGAAAATCAAATGCTTCTTTGGTAATTAAGGAATTATTCACAGTAGTGGTATCAGATGTTATTTTTAAGCTAAAGTTAGCCATTTCTGTTACACGTGGTGATCATTTGGCTATTTTTAAACTTTATTTAAAAGCATGGACAAGCAAAAAATCATTGAAGAATTGAATAGGCATAAAAAATTACCCTATTTAGACTATAGACTTAAAGAAGAAACTGAGAGTTTTACCAACCTTCTTTTTCATACGCTATTCGATGTAAACACCCCCGTTGCAGAAAATTTAGAGGTGCTCGAAAAACAATTCGGCAGACTTGTGGATTTAGCGTGCTGGGACTTGGAGCGACCATGCGTAAAAGTCTGGGACAACTATGTGCAAACCTTGCCCAGTATTTTGGAGAAACTGAATTTGGATGCCGAGGCCATTGTGAACGGAGATCCCGCTTCCCTTTCGCTTCAAGAAGTGTATATGGCCTATCCCGGATTTTATGCTATAGCTATTTATCGTTTGGCACATGAACTCTATCAGCAGGGGTTTCCCTTGGTTCCCAGATTGATGACAGAATATGCACATAGACAGACTGGTGTTGACATCAACCCGGGAGCCCAAATTGGCAAATCGTTCTTTATCGATCATGCCACTGGTGTGGTTATCGGTGAAACTGCCATAATTCACGACAATGTAAAAATCTATCAGGGAGTGACACTGGGAGCGCTTTATGTGGCCAAAAATCTTCAGAAAACAAAAAGACATCCCACGATCATGTCCAACGTGACCATATATGCCAATGCCACTATCCTAGGCGGCAACACGGTGATTGGTGAAAACTCCGTTATCGGCGGAAATGCGTGGTTAACAGCTTCTGTACCTCCAAACTCCACAGTTTTCCATACTTCGGAAGTTAAAATAAAGACGGTTACAGATGTCTAATCACATTTTAGACCTGATTGGGAATACCCCTCTTGTTGAGTCCAAGGTGTTGAACACCAATCCCAATATTAAGCTCCTTTTTAAATTGGAAGGTCAAAATCCGGGCGGAAGCGTAAAAGACAGACCAGCCCTTAATATGATCAGGAGCGGTATGGAGCGGGGTGAGATTACCCATTCGACCAAACTCATTGAGGCCACCAGTGGTAACACAGGTATTGCACTTGCCATGATTGCCGGAATATTTGGCTTGGATATTGAATTGGTAATGCCCGAAAATTCCACTAAAGAACGGGTGCAAACCATGAGAGCTTACGGAGCCAAGGTAACTTTGACACCCTCTGACATTGGTATTGAAGGCGCAAGGGATTATGCGGAAGCGAAGGTGCACAATGATGGTTATAAAATGCTCAACCAATTTGCCAACAACGACAACTGGATGGCTCATTATAAAACCACAGGGCCAGAAATTTGGAGGGACACCCAAGAAGGGATAACACATTTTGTATCCAGTATGGGAACCACTGGAACCATCATGGGAACTTCCACTTTTCTTAAGGAGCAGAATCCTGAAATCCATATTGTGGGCGTCCAACCTACGGATGAATCAAGAATTCCGGGTATCCGAAAATGGCCGGAGGAATACCTTCCTAAAATCTTCAATCCCCAAAAAGTGGATACGATAATGGAGGTCAGTCAAGAAGAAGCTGAGTCCATGGCCAAATTATTGGCCAAGGAAGAGGGGATATTTGCTGGTGTCAGTAGTGGCGGTGCGGCGGCAGTGGCACTTCGTCTGGCCAATACCCTGGAAACTGGCACCATTGTGTCCATTGTTTGCGACAGAGGAGATAGATATCTGTCCTCAGAACTGTTTGATTAGTCCTTCAATTCCAATTTTAATCCATTTTTATAGATTTCAAATCCATCCAAGTCGTTGTGCCGCCCTCCTGGAATAGTGTACATTTTCTTATCCGGGTTTGAAATAGAATTAAACAACTTCTTTCCCGATTCATAAGGCACTACCCTATCCTCAGTACCATGGAAAATACGGATGGGAGCTTCAACCGACTTTAAAAATTCAAAAGAAGGCAGTTTATACCGCATTATTTGACCAACAGGTAATATGGGAAACCTACCTTTGGCCACATCTACTAAGCTGTAATATGGAGTTTCCAAAATCAACTTTTTCGGGCTATTGTTGGACGCAAGGTGGGATGCAATACCAGTCCCAAGCGATCTTCCATACAATATGATTTGGCTTTCATCATAAATTCCTCTTACATGGTCGTAAAACAGTTGGGCATCCGCATACAGCAATTCTTCACTGCGTTCCCCAGAACTTTTGCCGTAACCTCGGTAATCCATTACCACTATTTCATATCCTAATGCTGTAAAGGCAGTCCCAATATTTCCCCATCTGGATAAATCACCTGCATTTCCATGAAAATATAGCACAAGTCCTTTGGGGTTGTCCACCATAAAATGAAGGGCATTCAATTGGGCACCGTCCGGTGTGTCCAAAAAAAGTTCCTCAAAAGGCTGATCAAAGGAATATTCATAATCATTGGGCAATTGGGTAGGTAAAAAAATCAGCTTTTCCTGAAATGTATAGAACATAATCGTGATTAAAATAAGTAGGGATAAAAGAACGAGAAGAACACGCTTAAGCTTTTGCATTGGCTTTTTTTGACGCATGTTTGACATGAAAACTGGAACCCTCCAAGTCCACTTTTTTGGGTTTTTGGGTTAAAATCTCGGTAAGCATCTTATGGTAAGACTCAAAATTGTTCAAATTTTTATGCCCTCCCCCTATCACCGTATGAAGTTTGGTCAACCCTGGTTTTATTTTGGATAGTTTGACCCCAGTTTTATAGGGAATAAGCTTATCATCCGTTCCGTGAATGATATGAATAGGGCAATTAACATACCGTAACCATTTATATGTGGGCATGGGAAACTTGATCAAAATGGAGAGGGGCATAAACGGAATGTACTTTTTGGCCACCTTGCTCAGACTGTAATAGGGTGCATCCAAAATCAGCATTCTTGGATTGTTCATGGAAGCCAATTTGGCTGCAAAACCAGAGCCCATGGAACGCCCATAAAGGATTATGTACTTTTCCGGCACCTTATCCTTGATTTTATTGTAGATCACCTGCATGTCCCTTTTTACGGCTTTTTGGGTCCTTCTGCCCGTACTTTTCCCAAATCCTCTGTAATCCACCATGATCACATCATAACCATGGCGTGTAAAATCCACCGCAAACTTGCCCCATCCCTTGATACTTTTAGAGTTGCCTTTAAGGTAAAAAACAACCCCCTTGGGGTTCTCGGTCTTAAAACGAAGACCATTGATGACAGCACCATCCCTAGTTTCAATATTATACTCGTCCGTTTCTTGGTTGTTGTAGTAAAATTGAAAATCCTCGGGTAGTTTTTCAGGCTTAAATAGAAAATAATCCTGTAAAAAATAGAGCAACACGCTGATCAGTGCGTATACCCCAAGGACCATACATAAAATTAAAACCCAGTTTTGCATGAATCAAAGCCTTTGACCCAAAATACAAAAAATAGCTTTGGCACTACCCTAGCAATTTATAAATCAAATATTTAACTTCAAGTGTAACATTTCGGGAAATTTGCAGTCCAATCAACATCATCAATCATCCAAACCTCATGAAAACCAACTCCAATAGCCTTCCACAAGAACGCATTCATATTGTGGATGCCCTTAGGGGATTTGCCCTTGCAGGCATAGTAATCGTCCATATGGTAGAAAACTATATTGGCGCACCTTCCCCGACCAGTTTTAACGAGGCGGTGCACCAAGGCCCCATGGACTATGTAGTTGACGGATTTATTGGGCTATTGCTGCGCGGAAAATTCTTTGCACTGTTCTCCTTTCTCTTCGGCCTTAGCTTTTTTATCCAAATGGATAAAGCACATCAAAAAGGCGAGAACTTTGCTGGGCGATTTCTCTGGCGATTGCTGCTACTATTAGGCATTGGCTATGTCCATAGCTTGTTTTATGCGGGGGATATCCTTACCATCTATGCCTTACTGGGAATCTTTCTGATTCCTTTCTATAAAATCAAGAATAATTGGATTCTGGGCTTCGTGGCCCTTCTTTTTCTTGGATTGGGCAGATATATCGTGTTTTTCTATACCCAAGGGCAAAATATGTTTGGAGTTATGGAAATGTCACCGGAAAGTGCCTCGGTACTTGATTACTATACCATTTTGAAGGACGGAAGTTTAAGCGATGTTTTTTCAGCAAACGCATTCAATAGCCATTTAAACAAAATGGACTTCCAATTTGGCATTTTTGGTCGCGGTTATGCCACTTTTGGCTATTTTCTTTTGGGACTGTACATCGGTAGGACAGGTTTCTTCAAAAAATATAAGGAACAGAAAAAGTTGGTGCAGCGAACCTGGATTTGGTCATTGGTACTTTTTTTAGTGTCTGGAGGACTCATGGCAGTGACTTTTGGCAGTATGGGAGCAAATGTAACCTTTGACAATTGGACAGCCATGTTGGGCTTAACCGCAATGGACCTGAACAATGTAGCCGTTACTTTTATACTCATCAGTGTTTTTGTTATTCTTTATAAAAGAACGAAGCCCCAAAAGTTCTTGGAAAAATTCATTCCCTACGGAAAAATGGCCTTGACCAATTACTGTGGGCAAAGTGTTATTGGGACATTTCTACTGTTTGGTTGGGGGTTAGGCTATATTGGAGAGCTGAGGAATCTCTATACCTTCGGAATTGCCCTCTTGGTCATTGCACTTCAAATGGTGTTGAGCAAATGGTGGCTCTCCAGGTTCAAATACGGGCCCTTGGAATGGCTTTGGAGAAGTGCCACTTTCTTCAAGTTTTTCCCAATAAAAAAGTAGCTTGCAAGATTTGTTCACAACATATTTACCGACTTACCCAACATTGCTGGCGGTTCATCGATTTGTTGGAAATAAAACGATTCGTTATCCCGTTCTTTGAGTAAAGAAAGAGGATCCCAAATCTCAAAACAGTATGAATCTACTAGATAACATCCTTACGTGGCGCAGAACCAACATTCTGATTTTCATTGTTTTGGTAATTCTTGCAGTGTCCAATTTTTATGGACTGTATACCAATAAGTTCTACTTTTTTAAGCTGGACAATTATATTTTTCCATTGCTTTCCATAGTACACTTTTTATACCTCTATGTGCTTTGGTTTAAGATTACCGAAGATGAATTGCCCGATCCAAAAATGAGAAATCTGGAATATATACTTTATGCCATCATGATTGTATATGCATTCAAGATTTATGATACTGCGGATATCCTCACTTCCTATTCAGAATTGCAGAGTTATGTAGTGCCATCCACCTTTAAGCCAATAGGCATCACCACCTTGGTTTTGTATTGCATATTACCTTTGCTAACCTTGTTTTCTTTCTGGCAACGAAAAAGGCATGTTGGCAGTTATAATTTTGAAAATTATAACGACAATTTGAACATCTGGATGTAGTCCGTTACAATCCGCGGATATAACTTCCGTACAAGTCCTTAAATTGATAACCTTGGGTAAAACGATGTTTGCTCAGCTTTTTGTGAGCTACCAATCCCCATAGCAACAATTCCTTCATAAAATAAGAATCTTCCTCGGCCATGGAGGGGTGATATTCCTCCAGAAGTGCATTTAGAGGAGAAATTGAGTCCAATTTATTTCGATATTCCTGGTCGTTGTCCTCATCCAGCAAATCAAACCCTTCCCCTTCAAAGAACCAATGAATCAGCTCATCATAGACCGTTTCCGTATCCTTGCGTTCCAACTTGGCAATTTTAGGGAAATACGAAGGAAATAGGGATTTGATGGCATCTTCAATAAGTGTCTCCGCGACAGAACCTGCTCCCTCCTGCTCTCCTTCGTAAACCAATTCAATCTTTCCAGTTATGGACGGGATTATCCCCATAAAATCCATAAGCCTCACCGTTGTTTTTTCTTCTTTAGATCGGGCGATTCTACGTTCAGCAGCACTCAACAAATTCTCAAAAGCTGTGATGCTCATTCGTGCACTTACTCCACTTTTGGTATCCACATATTCACTTTTCCGTGCTTCAAAACTGATTTGTTCCAGCACATCCAAAGCCAATTCAGGAACATGGATAACCTCCTTTTGTCGCTGATCCAATTGGGCTTCCTGTAGGGTAATTTTCTTGGCAATTTCCAAGTTTTCCGGATAGTGTGTTAGAATTTGCGACCCGATTCTGTCCTTCAGGGGGGTGACAATGCTACCCCTATTGGTATAGTCTTCTGGGTTAGCGGTAAAAACAAATTGAAGATCCAATGATAAACGAAGTTTAAATCCTCGAATTTGAATATCGCCTTCTTGCAAAATGTTGAACAATGCTACCTGAATTCTAGCTTGTAGATCGGGCAATTCGTTAATGACAAAAATACTTCGATTGGCACGGGGTATCATCCCAAAATGAATCACCCGATCATCGGCATAGGACAGTTTGAGATTGGCAGCCTTAATAGGGTCAATATCCCCAATTAAATCGGCTACAGTAACATCTGGCGTGGCCAGTTTTTCATAAAACCGTTCCTCTCGATGAATCCAGGCAATAGGGGTTTTATCCCCTTTTTCCTTGATCAACTCCAAAGCGTATCGTGAGATGGGCTCAAAGGGATCATCATTGATTTCGGAACCTTCCACTACTGGAATCCACTCGTCCAACAATTGAACCATCAAACGGGCCAAACGGGTTTTGGCTTGCCCCCTAAGTCCCAATAAATTGATGTTATGCCGGGATAAAATGGCACGTTCCAGCTCGGGAATCACCGAATTTTCATAACCCCAAACCCCATGGAAGGTTTCTTCGCCATTACTTATCTTATCTAGGAGATTATCCCGTAATTCATCTTTGATGCTCTTATATGTGTACCCTGCGGCCTTTAGTTCACCAAGGGTTCTGATGTTCTCATGTTTGAATTTTGACATGGTATCTTGCTATCCTTTTATTCTTTTTCTTCTATTTTGTTCGTAATCCTCAAAAATCATTTCACCCAACCCTTTTAAGCCTGTATAGAAGGCTTTACCCTTGTTCGCCTTGGTAAACTCCCTAACAAATTGCATTAAATAGGGATCCTCGGCAATCATGAAAGTGGTAATGGGAATATGGAGCTTACGTGCCTGTTGGGCCATATTGTAGCATTTCTCAACAATATAATCATCAAGTCCCACACTGTTTTTATAGTAATCCCCATTGGGCAGTCTTAAACAAGATGGTTTACCATCTGTGATCATAAAGATTTGCTTATTGGTATTCCGCTTTCTGCGGAGCATATCCATGGCCAACTGCAAACCAGCCACGGTGTTTGTGTGGTAAGGACCAACTTTCAGGTACGGGAGTTCTTTTATGGCAATGGGCCAGGCATCATTTCCAAAAACAAGAATGTCCAAGGTGTCCTTGGGGTATCTGGTGGTAATCAACTCCGCCAATGCCATGGCCACCTTTTTGGCCGGGGTAATGCGGTCCTCTCCGTATAAAATCATGCTGTGGGAGATATCAATCATCAACACCGTACTCATCTGGGCTTTGTACTGGGTATCCTCCACCACCAAATCTTCCTCGTTCAACAAAAAGTTGTCCAATCCGTGGTTAATTTGGGCATTTTTTAGGCTCTCGGTCATGGAAATATGTTCCAAGGCATCCCCAAAACGATATTCCCTAAATTCCCCTGTATGCTCATCTCCCCTGCCTGATTTCCCTGTTTTATGATTCCCGCTTCCACTGCGTTTCAGCTTACCAAAAATTTGATCTAAGGCTCTCTGTCGAAGCATGCGCTCCAACTTGGCGGTAATGGAGAGGCTTCCCCCACCATCTCCTTCTTCGCCCTCGCCCTGTTCGCCATTATCTTCGAATTCCTCTCGGATAAAACCCTTGGCTTTCAGGTCTTCAATAAAGTTGTCTATGGTATAATCATCATCGGTAAGCTCGTATTCCTTGTCCAATTCCCGAAGCCAATCCAAAGCTTCCTCCACATCACCGGAAGTATGCGTGATGAGTTCTTGAAAAATCTCAAAAAGTTTTTCAAATGGAGTTTGATGGGGTGCTTCGTAGGTAGTAAACCGAAATCCCTTTCTAGTATTCATAGCCATTACATAAAAATACGGTATTTCCATGTAATCCCTATGGCTTTAGAGAAACCTTAACGCATTTGTTTACCCCTACTTATGGCGTTTCTGGAGGGTGTGTACAATGTCATTTAACTGATAGCCTTTGGCTTGTAGGAGTATGAGATAATGGAATAGAAGGTCTGCACTTTCGTTCAAGAATAAATCGTCATCATTGTCTTTTGCCTCAATAACGGTTTCCACCGCTTCCTCACCCACCTTTTGCGCAATTTTATTGATTCCTTTTCGGAACAAAGAGGCCACATAGCTATCCGGATTTTCCTTGTTATCTCTTCTGGATGCAATGATTTCTTCCAATTGAGAAAGAAAACCAAAACGCTGCTCATTCGCTTCTCCCCAGCAAGTGTCTGTTCCCTTGTGGCAGGTGGGGCCAACAGGGTTAACCTGCACCAATAAAGTATCACGATCACAATCCAGTTTAACGCTTGCCAGTTCCAAGAAATTCCCGCTTTCTTCCCCTTTAGTCCAAAGCCTTTGTTTGGTACGACTAAAAAAAGCGACTTTATTTGTCCTTTGGGTTTTCTCTAGAGCCTCTTGATTCATATATCCCAACATCAGCACGTTTTTGGTCTTCTCATCCTGGATGATGGCTGGAATTAATCCATCTGGGTTTTTATTGAAGTCTATTTTCATTTGTAAGCAATTTATAGGGTTATAATCGAACGGGAATACCTTCTTCCCTAAGCTTGGATTTTAATTCTTTAATACTTATTTCCTTAAAGTGAAAGATACTGGCGGCCAAGGCTGCATCCGCTTTTCCTTCTGTAAACGTGTCCGTAAAATGGGAAATACTACCTGCACCTCCCGAGGCTATAACTGGGAGGTTAACCAATGTTGACAGTTGCGCCAAGGCTTCATTGGCAAAACCATTCTTGGTGCCGTCATGATCCATAGAAGTGAACAGGATTTCCCCTGCGCCGCGCTGCTCCACTTCTTTGGCCCATTGGAACAGGTCTATTTCCGTGGGTACCTTACCCCCAACCAAGTGGACTTTCCATTGACCATCAACCTGTTTTGCATCTATGGCCACCACTATACATTGGGATCCAAATTTGCTTACCAATTCATTGATCAACTCAGGCCTTTTAACCGCGGAAGAATTTATGGAAACCTTGTCCGCTCCATTTTTAAGCAGTGTATCCACATCTTCTACAGAGGAAATTCCACCACCTACGGTGAACGGAATATTTACTTTTTCACCCACATGATATACCAATTCGGCTAGCGTCTTTCTTTTCTCCTCTGTTGCTGAAATGTCCAAAAAAACCAGCTCGTCAGCGCCTTCTTGGGCATATATGGCGGCCAATTCAACAGGGTCTCCAGCGTCTCTAAGATCCACAAAGTTCACACCTTTTACGGTACGTCCGTCTTTGATGTCCAGGCAGGGAATGATTCGTTTTGTAAGCATATTTTTTCGTCACCCTGAACTTGTTTCAGGGTCTCACTTTAGTAATCCAAAGTCTTTAGCTTCGGATTTGTTTTTTTAATCAGGTTAATCTTCCATTCATGACGCCAATTTTTCAATTGCTTCTCACGTGCTATCGCTTGTTCAATGTCTGAGTAAGTTTCATAATAAATAAGTTCAACCAGGTTATATTTTTTGGTGAATTTTGAACCATTCCCCATCTGGTGCTCCACTACTCTTTTGGACAAATTAGAGGTGACACCGATATAAAATGTGGTTCTGTACTTATTTGTCATGATATACACATAACTGTTCTCCATTTTATGCGACCCTGAAACAAGTTCAGGGTGACGTACATTTTTATTTTATCCAATTAGCTGTCCTCATTCTTCACATTCAAATCCACCCCATCATAGAACCCCAAATCTGCATTGTTCAGGATTTTGGTCCATAATGCAATCTGTCCGGTATGGTATGAAAAGTGTTCCACCACATGAATGATGTTACCAACTCCTGAGAATTCAAATCCTTGAACCGAACGTTTCCGTATCAACTCACCCAATGGCACTTCTTGAAAGGCTTTTTTAGCCTGCTCAACGGTATCCAAAAGCTTATGGTACAATTCGGTTTTATTGTATCCCTCAAAAGCAGCGAATTCAGCATCCCTATCTCTATTGTCGTCCAAACCTTTCAAGGACGCTATACCGTATTGCGTGATGTTTCCGCATAAATGCAGGATCAAATTACCAATGCTATTGGTTGATGCATTGGGCTTTTTCCAAATCACCTCTTCTGAAAGTTTGTCCAGACATATTTTGACCATACGCAAGCTTTCATCTATACGATACATCGCATTTTGAATCACTTCATTTTGCAATTGATTAATTGACTCCATGTTCCAAAATGTATTTTTCCAGTTGTTTTAAACTGATTTTATTTTCATAAATAGCCTTGCCTATAATGGTTCCCTCACAGCCTAGGGCCGCCAATCTTGGAAGCTCTTCATAGGCCGAAATACCCCCGCTCGCAATCAGATGAATTCCAGGAACCTCAATATCCTCTACCCCACTACCACTGATTTTGGTCTCCACCTTTTTGGTTTTGTCCAAAATCTTTCGGTACAAATCAAAAGCGGGGCCTTCCAGCATGCCATCCTTGCTAATATCGGTACAGATGACGTATGCAATTCCCTTTTTCTGATAGGATTGAATAAAGGGTATCAAGGATTGGTCGGATTCTTCCTGCCAACCGGATACGGCCACCTTCTCATCCTTGGCATCGGCACCCAAAATAATTTTGGCCGAGCCGTATTGCTGCAACCAAGCTGTAAAGACTTCTTTGTCTTTGACCGCTATGCTCCCTCCTGTTATCTGGTTTGCCCCAGATTCAAAGGCAATATGTAAATCCTCATCCGACTTTAGCCCACCTCCAAAATCAATCTTTAAGCTGGTTTTTGATGCTATGCTTTCTAAAACCTTGTGATTGACAATGTGTTTGGATTTGGCACCGTCCAAGTCCACCAAATGCAAAAATTGAATGCCGTGATCTTCAAAAGCCTTGGCAACCTCCAGGGGATGCTCGTTATACACTTTTTTAGTGTCGTAATCACCTTTGGAGAGTCTAACACACTTTCCGTCAATGATATCTATAGCAGGAATAAGTCTCATTTTCAATTGTATTTTGCCTTGTCCATGGCCATCCACATATCCGAATTCCCAACTTTCTGGAATCCAAAGGCATCATAGAGCTTATGGGCATCCTTTGTCTTTAATGCTACTGTATGGACCTTGTTGATTTCTGGTTGATCTAGAATATACCGAATCAATTTTTTGCCCAATCCCCTACCTTGATAAGGCTCAAATATGATCACATCCATGATGTAAGCAAAAACTACCTTATCTGTGAGTACCCTGGCAAAACCAAGCTGGCCTTCTGTTTCCGAATACACTCCAAAACACATGGACTGTTCTATGGTAGTCTTGGTCATTTCCAGGGACCTATAACCTCCCCAATAAGAGGCCTTAATGGCTTGGTGTACCTTGTCAATGTCCAGTTGCTGCTTATCTGATGATATATAATAGGTCATATCAGATGGTTTCTAAAAAATTTTCCAAAATCAAACTCCCAACATCACTACTCTTCTCAGGGTGAAATTGCACGCCATAAAAATTATCCTTTTGCAATGCGGCACTATAGTTCAAAGCATATTCGCTTTTGGCGATGGTATCAGCTCCCAGCGGAGCATAAAAACTATGCACCAAATAAATGTGCGACTTTTCAGGGATTCCCTTAAATAGATCAGACCGCAGACCTTCAATCTGGTTCCATCCTATCTGTGGAACCTTAACCGAGTTTGGGAATCGGACCACATCCAAATCAAAAATACCCAATCCATCGGTGTTGCCTTCCTCGGAAGAATTACACATCAATTGCATGCCCAGACAAATTCCCAAAACGGGTTGTTTCAACTTTGGAATGATTTTATCCAATCCACTGGAACGCAATTTTTCCATAGCCGAACTGGCTTCTCCCACCCCAGGGAAAATGACCTTGTCCGCAGCTAGAATTTCATCTACCTCGTCCGTTAAAATGGCTTCATAGCCAAGGCGTCTTATAGCAAATTTTATGCTTTGGATATTTCCTGCTCCGTAATCAAGTATAACCAGTTTCATTTTTTCTCTCTCAACTTCTTAATGGTTTGACACTAATTTCTCGAATGGGTCGCGCGGATTATCCACTCAACCCCAACGAGAATCAGTTCTAAAGCATTCCCTTGGTTGACGGGAGCACCATTTTTTCGACATCTCTTTTCACTGCCATCTTTATTGCCTTGGCAAATGCTTTATAAATAGCCTCAATCTTGTGGTGTTCGTTGGTACCTTCCGCCTTAACATTCAGATTGGCCTTGGCTCCGTCCGTAAACGATTTAAAAAAGTGATGGAACATTTCTGTAGGCATATCCCCTACCATTTCGCGTTTAAACTCCGCTTCCCATATCAACCAATTGCGTCCTCCAAAGTCAATCGCAACTTGGGCAAGACAATCATCCATGGGCAGACAAAAACCGTAGCGTTCTATGCCCAGTTTGTTGCCCAAGACATCATAAAAGACTTCTCCTAGTGCAATCCCAGTATCTTCTATGGTATGGTGCTCGTCCACGTGCAGATCACCATCCACTTTGATATCCAAATCCATTTGACCATGACGTGCCAATTGATCCAACATATGGTCAAAAAAGGAAAGTCCTGTACTGATGTTACTTTTCCCGGTCCCGTCCAAGTTTAGTTTTATCTTAATGTCCGTTTCATTCGTCTTTCGGGATATTTCAGCTATTCGATTACGCAGCTTCAAGAACTCATAAATCTTCTCCCAATCATTGGTTTCCAAAGCGATAAAATCCTCAAGTTCTTCCTGCTTTACCGTAATTTCCGAAGTGCCCAACTGGGTATTGTCATTGATGAAAATTCCTCTGGCTCCCAGATTTTTGGCCAGCTCCACATCAGTCAGCCGATCCCCGATTACAAAGGAGTTTTCCAAGTCATAATCTTCAGTAAAATACTGGGTCAACATGGCCGTTCCAGGCTTTCTGGTATCGGCATTATCTTGGGGAAACGTGCGATCGATAAAGATTTCATCAAAGACCACTCCCTCATTTTCAAAAGATTTCAGGATAAAATTATGTACTGGCCAAAAGGTTTCCTCTGGAAACACTTCTGTCCCCAACCCATCTTGATTGGTGATCATCACGAGTTCATAGTCCAGTTCCTTGGCAATTTTACCCAAAAAAGTAAATGCCTTGGGATAGAATATCATTTTCTCAAAGGCATCAATCTGTTCATCCACAGTCTCTTTGATGATGGTTCCGTCCCGATCTATAAATAGCACTTTCTTTCCCATTATTGTAATTGTTTTAAGGTGGCTATCAACTTTTTATTTTCCTCCGGGGTACCCACGGTCAACCGAAGTGTATTATTGCACAAGGGTTGATTACTCCTGTTCCGCACCACTACCCTATTTTGAATAAGTTCATCATATCTTTTATTGGCATCATCCACTTTTACCAACAAAAAATTAGCGTCCGATGGGTATACCTTTTGTACAAAGTCCAATTCTTCCAGTGCCTTTTCGAGCGCATTCCGTTCCGTAAGAATCTGATGTACCTCCTTCGCAACAAGGGATGTATCCGAAACCCTAGCAAAGGCCTTTTCCTGGGTCAATTGATTGACATTGTAGGGAGGTTTGATTTTGTTCAGAATCGCAATAATTTCTTCCGAAGCGTAGCAGACCCCAAGTCTAATACCCGCCATACCATACGCCTTGGACAAGGTCTGGGTCACGATTAAATTGGGATATTGTTGAAGTTGCCCCAACCAACTTTTGGTTTTTGAAAAGTCGATATAGGCTTCATCAATAACCACAATTCCCTTAAAATTGTCAAGCAGTTCCCATATTGCTACCGAATCAAATGCATTTCCCGTTGGATTGTTGGGAGAACAAATAAATATCAGCTTGGTGCTATCGTCCACTATTCCCAATATTTGGTCAACTGCAGGTTGAAAATCAGCGGTCAGGAGTATTTCCCTATTTTCCACAGCGTTGATTCCGGCCAAGACCTTATACATTCCATAGGTAGGCGGTAGGGTTATGATGTTATCTTGGTTGGGCTCACAAAACGCCCTAAAAATTAAATCCAGGACTTCGTCACTACCATTCCCCAATAAGATACCTTGTTCTGAAACTCCTTTTTGATCAGACAACAAGGCTTTTAGACTTCTTTGGTGTGGATCTGGATATCTGTTGACCCCATTCTCGAACGGATTTTCATTGGCATCCAGAAACACCATGGCACTACCGTCAGATACATATTCATCCCGAGCGGAAGAATACGGTTTCAGTCCTTTTACGGATTCCCTTACCAAGTTTTCTATGTTAAACGTTTTAAGCATATTAATTTAGGTCTCGACTGCGCTCGACCTGACATTAGATTTTCTTTAAACTACTCAGCCTAAGCGTTACTGCATTTTTGTGTGCCTGAAGCCCTTCCGCTTCTGCCATTAGTTCAATGGCGCCACCAATCCGTTGGATTCCCTCAGCTGAGATTTTTTGAAACGTCATACTCTTCATAAAACTATCCAAATTTACTCCGCTATACTGCTTGGCGTAGCCGTTGGTAGGCAGTGTGTGATTCGTGCCTGAAGCATAATCACCAGCACTTTCCGGGGTGTAATTTCCGATAAAAACGGAGCCGGCATTGGATACATTTTGAGTGTAAAACTCCTCCTTTTCCGTACAAACAATTAAATGCTCAGGGCCATATTCATCAATAAGTTCCAAGGCCTCGTCATCATTCTTCAACAAAATCAGTTTACTATTGGCGATTGATTTCTCAGCAATGTCTTTTCTTGGCAATGCTTGCAATTGTTCCTTGATTTCTGCGGCAACATCAGTCACGAGTTTTTCCGAAGTGGACACCAAAATTACTTGGCTATCCACACCATGTTCTGCCTGACTCAACAAATCAGACGCCACAAAAGCCGCATTTGCCGAATCATCGGCAACTACTAAAAGTTCACTGGGACCAGCAGGCATATCAATGGCCACACCAAATTTGGTGGCCAATTGCTTGGCCACGGTCACATACTGATTTCCAGGCCCAAATATTTTATAGACTTTGGGGATAGATGCTGTTCCGAAGGTCATTCCGGCAATGGCTTGGATACCCCCAACCTTGAAAATCTTGGTGACCCCACATAATTGGGCTGAATAGAGAATGGCAGGGTTTATTTTTCCTTCCTTATTGGGCGGAGTACATAGAACAATTTCGCTGCAACCTGCTAGTTGCGCCGGAACGGCCAACATCAATATGGTAGAGAAAAGCGGAGCAGTTCCCCCGGGAATGTAAAGCCCAACTTTTTGAATTGGCCTTTTTTCTTGCCAACACTGCACTCCCGGCACGGTTTCTAGCTTAACCTTTTCCGTTTTTTGGGCAGCATGAAATCTTTCAATATTGTTTTTGGCCAAGGAAATGGCATCTTGTAACTGTTTCGGAACTTCTTTTATGGCATTCTGGATTTCATCCTGGGATACAAAGAACGATTCCAATTCCACTTGGTCAAATTTTTTGGTGTAGGCGATAATAGCCTCATCTCCTTTTTCTTTGACTTCAGTAAAAATGGTATCCACCACAGTCTCAATGTCGTTCACGGACTGGGTTGGTCGTTCTAATATGGCCTTCCAACTTTCCTTGGCGGGATAATCAATACGTTCCATTAGATTACCATTTTTTCAATTGGGCAAACCAAAATTCCTTCCGCTCCAGCCAGTTTTAGCTCATCAATAACTTCCCAGAAAGTGTCCCTGTTGATTACCGTGTGTACCGAACTCCAACCTTCTTCCGCCAAGGGCAAAACCGTGGGGCTTCGCATCCCTGGTAAAATGGAAATGATCTCATCCAATTTCTCATTGGGGGCATTTAGCAGAACATATTTGTTCTGACGGGCCTGTAATACGGATTTAATCCGAAATTGAAGCCTTTCCAGTATCTCTTTCCGCTGTTCTGAAATCTCCGGTGAAACCGCAAGAACCGCTTCACTTTTCAATATAATTTCCACCTCTTTGAGGTTATTTTTGAACAGCGTGCTACCACTGGAAACAATATCGCAAATGCCATCAGCCAATCCAATATTGGGGGCAATTTCCACAGAACCATTAATGATGTGCAAATCAGCGGACACCCCTTTGGATGCCAGGTATTTTTTGACCGTGTTTGGATAGGAAGTAGCAATACGTTTTCCTTCAAAATCCTTTACCGTATTATACTCCATCCGTTTGGGAACTGCCAAGGACACCCTACATTTGGAAAAATTCAGTTTTTCCACCACTGTAATGTCCTCCCCTTTCTCTATCAGTACATTTTCCCCAATGATGGCAATGTCAACCACCCCATCCCTAAGATATTGGGGTATATCCCCATTGCGGAGGTAAAACACTTCCAAAGGGAAATTCCTGGCGGTAGCTTTAAGTTGGTCTTTGCCATTGTCAATGGCAATTCCGCAATCCTTTAAAATCTTGAGGGAATCGTCATTCAACCTTCCGCTCTTTTGTACTGCAATTCGAATCTTTGTCATTCTTGCTTTCATTTTGTTTGGAACCAAACAGGCTTAAAAACAAAACCCGTTTGATTTCTCAAACGGGTTAGAATATATTTTAAAAACAACAATACATCTCTATCTCGCTTGAGGGCAAGTATAAAAATGATGATGTGTGTTTCTGTTTCTCATTATGCGTTCAAAAGTAGTATATATTTTTTTATCAAAAAAGGATGATTTAGTTATTTCCCAAAATCAAAGGCAAACCATCACCACTAGATCCAACTACTACCACTTTAGAGTTTGGGGATTCTGACAGTTTCAGAGTTGCCTCAATTCCTTTGTCCTGCAGAATCTTGTCCGTAAGAGAAGCACTTAAAATCTTATTGGCATCTGCCTTACCTTGGGCCTCAATACGTTGACGCTCCGCTTCCTTCTGTGCGGTGACCAGCCTAAACTCGTATTCCAAGGATTCTTGTTCTTGTTTCAGTTTTCGTTCAATAGCCTCCTTAATGGTGGGTGGCAAAGTAACATCGCGAACCAAAATTTCATCCAAGACAATGTACTGATTATCCACAATCTTTTTGGTTTCCTCAAATATCTCTTGTTGGATAGCATCCCTTTTGCTGGAATATAACTGTTCTGGGGTATATCTACCCACTACACTACGGGCCGCAGACCTAATGGTTGGCAAGATGATCCGTTGCAGGTAATTTTCGCCAATCTCTTGGTGCAATTTTCCCAATTCGTTGTAGTTGGGCTGGTACCAAGCGGAGGCATCCAATTGAATATCCAAACCATTGGAGGACAGCACTTTCATTTTCTCGAAGATTTCTTGTCTTCGTACTTCATAGATATAAACTTTGTTCCAAGGCGCCACAAGGTGAAACCCTTCACCCAGAGGCGGTTTGTCCGTTACCACACCATCACCAAAGGTTTTGTACAATACGCCTGCCTCGCCGGAACCAATGGTCACGGCCGACTTGGATATCACAATGATGACAAAAATGATGACTGCAACAGCTGGCAGGGCAATCTTTGGTAATCTTTCCATTTCTAGTATGTATTTAAATTAATCCGTTGTATTTTCTGATGAACCATTCCAAAGCCAGTGTCATGGCCATGATGCCCAAAAGCACTTTAAAATCTATTAAAGATACGACATTTTGAGTGCTCTTTTGGACTGGTGTGTATCGTTGGGAATTGGAAAGTTCTTCGGTCAATTCATCCATTTGACCAGGCAGATAAGCCTTTCCATTATTATTTTCAGCCAAGCGTTGAAGCTTGTTGAAATTAGAAGAATAGGTTTGTTTTTCAGGGTTGAAATCCAAGATTTTGAAACTTCCTGACCTTTTGAGGTTTTCACTTTCCACGGTTATCGTAAAATTATATTCGCCCGCTTGAAGGTCACTTAGGTCCGTTTCGTAATACGAGCCTTTAAGCAATAACGGTGCTTCGCGGGAAAAATCATTTTCCTTGGATTGTATGCTGATTTTCAAACTTGCCGCAGCATCAAACGCATAGCTCTCATCATAGTAGGAAGCCCTAACCTTGGCCAGACTTGCATCATCAAAAACCCTGTCATAATCCAACTCCAACCTGTTTCTTCCACTGTTACTGGATAAATACACCATGAGCTTACTTATCAAAGCATCGAAATCCTCAAAATTTTGGTTGTTCCGATAGTTTTGTGCCCTCCATCTCCAGAGGTTTTCCCCAAACAAAATAGCTTCCCGTTGATTCCCTTCGGTAAGAATTGAAAATAAGGGAATATCCAAATCGACTCCGCGAATGCGTTGAAACAAAAGGGTCTCGGATTCTTTTTTGAGCTCTATATCCCCTAACTGCCCCTCCAATGGAGGGTATCCTTGTACGGAAAAATCGGCCAATCCAAATACGCCAAAGCCATTGTTCAATACCGGGATTATCTCTTCGGTTTGATTCAGCCGTTCCTTAAAAAAACTATTTTGGATTTGATTTAAAAAAGGCCAATCCGTTTTGGTTCCGGCAATGGTAAATTTGTTGGCTCCAAGTTGATCTATACGCTCGTAAACGTTTTTGAACCTTCGTGTGGGTTGATATAAAATAAAAAGTCCCACATCATCATATTTTTCAGCTTTATCAGTAGGTTTCAACAACACCACCGTTCGCTGTTCGTTGGTTTCAATTGACTTTTTAAGTGCACCTATATCTGGATGCAGTACCTCGGAAACAATGGCAATTTTGGTTTTTTCATCAATAACTTCAATGGCGGTTTCCCGCATATTATTGAAGGGGTTCCGCTCGTTTTGAAGGGATTCTAAACGTACTTGCAACGGCTTCACTCCTACGCTTTGTGCCTCAATCAAGGTATTGAGGGTTTGACTTCGTTTTGAGCTCGAAAATTGCATATTCTCCCGATGAACTATTTTCCCATCCATTAAAACGGAAACAGATTTGGCTACTTCCCTGTTTCCTCTGTATACCAACTGTGCTTCCAAAGGAAACTTGTTTTTCAAAAAAGCATAGGTATTGGTATTGATCAACCTAACGGACAAATCCTCGTACTGGGTTGTATCTCCAATTACCACAGGGTGAACCGTACTGTTGTTGTTTAAATTTAGGTACTCATAGTCCCTACCCAAAGTTTGATTGCCATCTGTAAATAACAGGATGGACTTGGGATGGTTCCCAAAAATTTCATTTACATCGGTAAGAGCCTTGTATATATCCGTGTTGTTCCGAGTAAACTGTACGGAGTCCAATGGATTTACCCCATTCCCAAAACCATATTTGTGAATCTCAAATCTTGTCTGCACCGCTTCATTATCGGTCCAGGCTTTCAAATGTTCCCGAATACCAACTTCATCTGTGTGTGTATCCATGGACAATGATTCATCCACCAACAACACCAGTTTGGTTTTTTCTACAAAATAATCGCGCTTAACAAATTGTGGGTTAATCAATAATAATAGGGCACAGAAAAGAGTCAAAAATCGCAAGGAGGCCAAAATAATTCTTTGGGTTCCTTTCCTGGGATTTTTATGGAAGTATTGATAAAATACAACGGTAAGCGCGACAATGGCCGCTAAGAGTATAAGTAGTACCGTTTGTATTTCCATTCAATTTAGGTTAGCATGCCCCCATCCACATTGAGTACTTGCCCTGTAACATAAGCTGATAAATCCGAAGCCAAAAACAAGCAAGCGTTGGCAACATCCTCTGGATTACCACCGCGTTTTAGTGGGATGGCATCTCTCCACTCCTGCACCATTTTATCATCCAACTTGTCCGTCATTTCGGTTTCAATAAAACCTGGAGCAATAGCATTGCAGCGGATATTTCTAGATCCAAGCTCCAAGGCAACGGATTTAGTGAAACCTATCATTCCTGCTTTTGAAGCGGCATAATTGGCCTGGCCCGCGTTACCTTTCACCCCAACAACACTACTCATGTTGATTATGGAGCCTTGGCGCTGCTTGAGCATTGTGCGTTGCACCGCTTTGGTCATATTGTAAACTGATTTCAAATTAATTTCAATCACCGTATCAAAATCTTCCTCACCCATGCGCATCAAAAGTTTGTCCCTGGTAATCCCTGCATTATTGATAAGCACATCAATTCCACCAAAATCTTCCAAGACCTTGGTTACCAATTCTTGGGACTCCTCAAAACTTGCTGCATTACTTTTATAGGCCTTGGCCTTTACACCCAATGCAGATAATTCCTTTTCCAATTCCAATGCGGGAGCTTCACTGGAGCTATATGTAAAAGCCACATTGGCACCAGCTTTACCAAATACCTCTGCTATTCCCTTACCTATTCCTCTACTTGCTCCGGTAATGATGACATTTTTGCCTTCCAATAGTTTCATAATATTCCAAGTTAGTTTGAATGGTTGATATTCAAATATAGTTTTTGTTTTAGGTTTTAGCGAAAAAAAATCCCGCTAGAAACGGGATTTACAATAGTTTTAACGGTTGGATTATCCAACTACTTCCTTGACCTTTACGCCAATTTCTGCAGGAGAATCCACAACGTGAATACCACATTCCCGCATTATTCTTTTCTTGGCTTGCGCAGTATCATCACTACCACCAACTATGGCTCCAGCATGCCCCATGGTTCTACCGGCAGGAGCAGTTTCACCTGCGATGAAACCAACTATGGGCTTTGAGCTTCCGCTTTCCTTATACCACTGGGCAGCATCAGCTTCCAGCTGACCACCAATCTCCCCAATCATCACTACACATTCTGTTTCAGGATCATTGATCAAAAGCTCAACAGCTTCCTTGGTTGTTGTCCCAATAATGGGGTCACCACCAATACCAATGGCCGTCGTAATACCCAATCCCTGACGCACCACCTGATCAGCAGCCTCATAGGTCAACGTACCGGATTTGGAAACAATTCCAACGTTTCCTTTTTTGAACACAAATCCAGGCATGATACCAACTTTGGCTTCATCAGGGGTAATAACTCCCGGGCAATTGGGCCCCACTAAAGTGCAATCCAAATCTTTGATATAATCATTGGCTTTTACCATATCCGCAACCGGAATTCCTTCCGTGATGGTAATAATCACCTTTATTCCAGCACTAGCCGCTTCCATAATTGCATCGGCAGCAAAGGCTGGCGGTACAAATATGATGCTTGTGTCCGCGCCCACTTTGGTCACCGCATCTTCCACGGTATTAAAAACAGGCTTGCCCAAATGTTCCTGACCACCTTTTCCTGGGGTAACCCCTCCCACTACATTGGTTCCATACTCAATCATCTGACCTGCATGGAAAGTTCCTTCACTTCCCGTGAAGCCTTGGACTATAATTTTTGAATCTTTATTTACTAGGACACTCATATTTCGTATTTGTTAGCCTCGACAAAAGTATATCATTGACGCTAAAAGTTAAAGTATTTTATCAGCTATTTCCCGTTATCTTTTTTAGCAGTGATGGAAGGTTTTTTAAGGTGTTGATTTCCCTCATTTTTGTACGGGCTTCTTCGGCAGGGCTGCCAAAATATGCCTTTCCACCTTCCAAACTTTTGGCCACTCCGGATTGCGCATAGACCACGGCCCCTTTTCCAATGGTAATGGCACTGATAACACCTACCTGTCCCCAAAGAACAACTTCATCCTCTATCACCACACAACCGGCTATTCCCGTATGCGAAGCAATTTGACACTTTCTACCTATTACGGTATCATGCCCTATTTGAATTTGATTGTCCAACTTGGCCCATTCCTTAATGGTGGTATCCCCGGTCACTCCCCTGTCAATAGTACAAGAAGCACCAATATCCACATTATCTTCCACCACTACCCTGCCACTAGATAACAATCGCTCAAATCCTTCTTCCCTTTTCTTATAGTAGAAAGCATCTGAACCCAAAACCGAACCACTGTGGATGATTACATTATCACCAATAAGGCAATTATCATAGATGGAAACATTGGCATGTATCAAACAATTTTTACCAATTTTTACATGGTTCCCTATAAATACGTTGGGTTGGATTACGGTGCCTTCTCCTATTTCGGCAGAATCAGCTATGGCAGAACGTGCGCTCTTAAAAGGTGAAAAGTGCTGGGTAAGCTTATTAAAATCGCTGAACGGGTTATCCGAAATTAAAAGGGCTTTGCCTTCCGGGCATTCCACCTCCTTATTGATCAAGACCACTGACGCCTTGCAGGCCAGTGCCTTGTCATAATATTTGGGATGATCCACAAACACAATGTCACCTTCCTCCACTACGTGAATTTCATTCATGCCCAAAACTGGAAAGTCTTCACTTCCCATAAATTTGGCATCAATTAATTCTGATATTTCCTTTAGGCTATAGGTTCTAGGAAATTTCATTCCGTATTACTCTTTTACCCGCTCTTGGTAGTTGCCTTTCTCTGTATCCACCTTTATTTTATCCCCTTCGTTGATGAACAGGGGAACATTGATACGTGCTCCGGTTTCAACAGTGGCCGGTTTGGTGGCGTTTGTGGCGGTATTACCTTTTACTCCTGGTTCCGTATGGGTCACTTCCAAAATAACACTGGCGGGCATTTCCACTGAAAGTGGCATACTGTCCTCCGTGTTGAACAAAATGGTCACCACTTCACCTTCTTTCAACAAATCTGGCGCATCCAGGGAACTTTTCTCCAATGAAATCTGGTTGTAATCATCCGTATTCATAAAATGAAAAGTATCTCCTTCCGCATAAAGGTATTGGTACGAACGGGTTTCCACTCGTACATCATCAATCTTATGCCCTGCAGAAAAAGTGTTGTCAATCACCTTACCTGTGGTTACACTTTTGAGTTTTGTTCTCACAAAAGCGGGCCCCTTTCCAGGTTTTACATGAAGAAACTCCACAATCTTATAGATATCATGATTGTATTTGATGCACAGTCCTTTTCGTATATCGGATGTATTTGCCATAATCTTAATTTGAACTAAAGTATCCTTTCATAATTCCTCGCTGGGAATCTCTTATAAATTGAAGTATTTCGTCCCGCTCTGGGGTAGCTTCCATCTCAGCTTCTATAATTGAAGCGGCTTGGGTGTTGTTGTAATTTTTTTGATATAGAATCCTATATACATTCTGGATTTCCCGGATCTTATCCGATGTAAATCCACGTCTACGCAGCCCAATTGAATTTATTCCTACATAAGACAGGGGCTCTCTTGCCGCTTTCACGTAGGGTGGAACGTCTTTTCTAACCAAGGAACCTCCAGTTACAAAGGCGTGATTTCCTATGGAAACAAATTGATGTACGGCCACCATTCCCGCCAAAACCACATTGGTGCCTATGGTCACATGACCCGCCAAAGTGGAATTGTTGCTAAAAATGCAGTTGTCGCCAATAAAGCAATCATGGGCGATATGACAATATGCCATGATCAGGCAATTGTTACCAATGACCGTTTTCATTCGGTCCGCAGTACCTTTATTAATGGTAGCGCATTCCCTAATGGTTGTGTTATCGCCAATATGGACAGTCGTTTCCTCGCCTTGATATTTTAAATCCTGGGGGGTAGCTGAGATAACAGCGCCGGGAAATATATTGCAGTTCTTTCCAATTCGGGCACCCTCCATGATGGTCACGTTGGAACCGATCCACGTTCCTTCGCCAATAGTAACGTTGTTATGAATGGTGGTGAAGGGTTCAATTACCACATTCTTGGCAATTTTTGCCCCTGGGTGGACGTAAGCCAGCGGTTGATTCATATTATTCTCCCTTTACTTTAGTGATTTGAGCCATGATTTCAGCTTCGGAAACCAATCTTCCGTTGGCGTAAGCCCTACCTACCATCTGACAGATACCTCTTCGGATTGGAGACAAAAGGTCCAACTTAAAAATAAGGGTATCCCCTGGCACTACTTGATGTTTGTATCGAACGTTATCGATTTTCAAGAGATAAGTAAGATAATTTTCTGGATCAGGTACGGTACTCAACACCAAAATACCCCCTGTTTGGGCCATGGCCTCAATCTGTAAAACTCCTGGCATTACAGGTGCTCCTGGAAAGTGCCCCACAAAAAAGGGCTCGTTCATGGTAACGTTCTTTAGCCCAATCACATGTTCCTCAGATAATTCCAAAATCTTGTCGACCAGTAAAAAAGGAGGCCTGTGTGGAAGCATATCCATTATCTGGTTCACATCCTTGACAGGTGGAGCATTCAAATCGACATCCGGAACATAGTTACGGCGTTCCTGTTTAATTATTTTCTGAAGTTTTTTGGCAAACTGGGTATTTACAAAATGACCTGGTTTGTTTGCAATGACCTTCCCCCTAATTCGGGTTCCGGCCAAAGCCAAATCCCCAACAACGTCCAACAGTTTATGCCTTGCCGCTTCGTTTGGATGGTGTAGGGTTAAATTATCCAGTATTCCGTTGGGTTTAACCGATAGCTTTTCCTTTTTGAAGGCCTTTTCCAGTTTTTTCATGGTGGATTCAGAAATCTCTTTATCCACATAGACAATGGCGTTGTTCAAATCTCCGCCTTTGATCAAACCATGCTCCAAGAGCATTTCCAGTTCATGAAGAAAACTAAAGGTACGGGCATCTGCAATTTCTTCCTTAAAATCGCAAATGTGCTGCAAGGTGGCATTTTGGGTTCCCAATACTTTGGTGCCAAAGTCCACCATGGTCGTAATTTTATATTCCTCAGCCGGAATCACTGTAATCTCGCTTCCAGTGGCCTCGTCTTTATAGGAGATGACATCTTTTACAATGTACTCCTCACGATTTTGCTCCTGCTCAACAATCCCAGCTTCTTCCAAAGCTTCAACAAAGAACTTGGAAGAACCATCCATGATTGGGGGTTCCGGTGCATCCAGTTCTATGAGGACATTGTCAATGTCCAAACCAACCAAGGCGGCAAGCACATGTTCAGAGGTTTGGATTTTGACTCCGTTTTTTTCCAAGTTGGTACCTCTTTGGGTGTTTACCACATAGTTGGCATCGGCCTCAATGATAGGCTCGCCCTCCAGGTCAACACGCTTAAAGGCAAATCCATGGTTTTCCTTGGCGGGAACGAAGGTCATCGTGACATCCTCCCCGGTATGCAAGCCTACACCTTTTAGGGTAACCTTGTCTTTTATAGTGCGCTGCTTTACGCTAGTCTTGCTCACTGTCAATTCTTTTTTCTAAGTTGGAGATTTGATTTACCAGTTTTGGTAAATTCTTAAAGTGTACATAAGATTTATTGTAATCGCCATAATTCAAGGCAGGGGATCCTTGTAGAACCTCGTCATCCTTTACGTTGCGCCCAATCCCGGACTGTGCTTGAATTTTTACACGATCACCTATGGTGATATGGCCCACAATTCCCACCTGCCCTCCAATGAGGCAGTTCTTTCCAATTTTGGTGGAACCGGCAACGCCCGTTTGGGCAGCAATTGCAGTATTCTCACCAATTTCAACATTGTGCGCTATTTGTATTTGATTATCCAGTTTTACTCCTTTCCGAAGTATGGTTGAACCCAAAGTGGCTCGATCTATCGTGGTTCCAGCACCCACATCCACGTTGTCTTCCAAAACAACGTTTCCGGTCTGGGGAACCTTGCTATATTCGCCATTGGAGTTAGGTGTAAACCCAAACCCATCGGCACCTATAATGGCTCCACTGTGAATTACACAATTGTTTCCGATAATGGACTCTGAATATATCTTGGCCCCAGCAAAAACAAATACGTTGTCTCCCATGGTAACATTGTCGCCAATGTATACATTGGGATATATTTTTACATCATCTCCAATGTTCACGTTGTTGCCCAAATAGGAAAAGGCCCCTAAGTAAAAACCTTCCCCATACGAAGCTGATTCTGAAATAAAACAGGGATTTTCAATCCCTACCTTATTGTTCTTTACCTGATTATAGTATTCCAACAGCTTCGAAAAAGATTTATAGGCATCATCCACCTTGATCAAGGTGGTGGACAAATCCTGTTCAGGAATAAAATCCTTGTTTACAATAGTTATGGAAGCTTTGGTAGAGTATATATAAGAGGTGTACTTTGGATTGGCCAAGAAGGTCAAAGAACCCTTTTCCCCCTCTTCTATTTTGGATAATTTGTGGACAGCAATTTGAGGATTGCCCTCAACTTCTCCCTCTAAAATTCCGGCAATTTGGGTGGCTGTAAATTTCATTTCTGCAAAAGTAACAAAATTTGTTAAACGGCTTGTTTGGGATAGCAGCAGTAATATTTGGTCACTGTCTTGGACAGGGCCTTTAAGCTAAGTTGGTCAGATTCCTTTAATACATCGGTAACCTTACCGTTCTTCTTTAAGATACTAATGGCTTGGTGATTCCCACTATATGCTTTGTTTGATATCTCACCTGTGAACACAAAACAGGAAGCATCGGATGTTGATAAACCCAACTCAGTTTGTATCTGTTCCAATTTATCTTCCATCTTCTCCAAAGCAATGGGTCGGTTCTTGATTTTCACATGCAACAGGTTTCTATTCAATACCATTTGGCAAAGTTTGGACAGCACAACATCGGAATGCTGTTGCCACGATTTTATGGCCGATAGCACATCTACATCATCCAGCTGGGCAAACAGGTCTAAGGTGGAAGCTGGAATTGACTTTCCCGATATGCCTTTTAAGAAAAATAGAAAAGCTTTGCTTCCCTCCAAGGCATTGCCTTCGTTGACCAACTTCCTGGCCCGTTGCATGATCCGAATCAGCATCTGTTCCGCACAAAGTCCTGTTTTATGCAGGTACACCTGCCAATACATGAATCTTCGGGCCATAAGGAACTTCTCCACCGCGTAGATTCCCTTTTCTTCAACCACTAAATGCCCATCCACCACATTCAACATGGAGATTAACCGCTCGGAATTGATGTTACCTTCGGTAACCCCGGAATAGAAACTGTCACGTTTCAAATAATCCAAACGATCCATATCCAATTGACTGGACACCAACTGATTCAAAAATGGCCTGGAATATTCTCCTCTAAATATAGAGATGCCCATATCCAATTGCCCCTCAAATTCCTTGTTCAGAGCAGTCATGAATTCCAAGGACAGTTGTTCATGATGGAAGCCGGGAACCACAAAACCTTCCAAAGCATGCGAAAAAGGGCCATGTCCTATATCATGCAGCAAAATAGCGCAGAGCAAACCGGTTTCCTCTTCCTCACTGATTTCAATATTTTTCCAACGCAAGGTCTGGATGGCCTTGGTCATCAAATGCATACTCCCCAAAGCGTGGTGAAATCGGGTATGGTGCGCACCAGGATAAACCAGATAGGACATTCCCATTTGGGAAATTCTACGCAATCGTTGAAAATATGGGTGGGCGATCAGCTTAAAAATTAGTTCATTGGGAGTTCCAATAAAACCGTAAATTGGATCGTTAAATACTTTGAGCTTATTGGTCTGTGCCAAGGGCTTTGTGTTTAATTCCGCAAAGATAACCACTATATGAACAAGATCACAATTCTGTGGGTCGATGATGAAATTGACCTATTAAAGCCCCATATCCTTTTTCTTGAAAACAAAGGTTATAAAGTAGTGACCAGCCAAAGCGGACAAGACGCGCTGGAAGAGATACGAAATACCTTTTTTGACATTGTTTTTCTGGACGAGAACATGCCGGGCATCTCTGGTTTGGAAACCCTGAACGAAATAAAAAAGTATGACGCCTCCATCCCTGTGGTCATGATTACCAAGAGTGAGGAGGAATATATTATGGACGAGGCTATTGGGTCCAAAATTGCGGATTATTTAATCAAGCCTGTTAATCCCAATCAAATTTTACTTTCTCTTAAAAAGAGCTTGGACAACTCCCGATTGGTTTCTGAAAAGACCACAGCAAATTACCAACAAGAATTTCGGAAAATTGCCATGGACTTGTCCATGGTGAACAGCTATGACGAATGGGTAGAGCTCTACAAAAAGCTTATCTACTGGGAGCTTCAGTTAGAGGAAATTGAAGACTCTGGAATGTTTGAAATTTTGGAATCGCAGAAGGTGGAGGCCAATGCCCAGTTCAGTAAGTTTGTGGATAAAAACTACCAGGATTGGTTTAAGGATGGAGATGGCCCAACCATGTCGCACACCCTGTTCCGAAAAAAAATTCAACCTGAGATTGAAAATCAGAAAACCTTATTGGTTGTTATTGACAACCTCAGATACGACCAGTGGTTGGCCTTTGAGGAAACCTTGGCTGTTCACTATAAGAAAAAGCAGGAGAGTTCCTATTACAGTATCCTGCCCACTGCCACACAATATGCCAGAAACGCCATCTTTTCGGGCTTGATGCCCTTAGATATGGAAAAGCGACATCCAGATTGGTGGAAAAACGATACGGATGAAGGAGGCAAAAATTTGTTTGAAGCCGAATTTTTGGGCGCCCAACTTAAAAGGCTCGGCATGGATATTAAATGGGAGTACCATAAAATCAGCAACCTGAGACAAGGGAAGCAGTTGGCACAGAATTTTAAATCCCAAAAGGATAATGACCTTACTGTAGTGGTTTACAATTTTGTGGACATGCTCTCCCATTCCAAAACAGAAATGGAGGTGATTAAGGAGCTAGCTGCCAACGACAAGGCCTACCGCTCATTGACCTTGAGTTGGTTCAAAAACTCGCCCTTGTTGGAAATTGTGCAACAAGCCCAATCTCTTGGCATGAAGTTAATCCTGACCACCGATCACGGAACCATTAATGTAAAACAACCTTCCAAAGTTATTGGGGACAAAGCCACCAGCCTAAACCTGAGGTATAAAACAGGTAGAAGTCTTACCTATAATAATAAGGAAGTATTGGCTTCAAGAAATCCACAAGACATTCATCTTCCCAATATAAACTTGAGCAGCTGTTTCATTTTTGCCAAAAACGATATGTTCTTTGCATATCCCAATAACTACAACCATTATGTAAGCTATTATCGAAACACCTATCAACATGGCGGAGTTTCATTGGAGGAAATGATCGTTCCTTTTGTAGTTTTGGATCCAAAATAACGCAGTTTGAAACGTACCTTTCAATTATCGGAAATTGATGAAGTGGCCCAAACCATTTTGGACACGGTTCCACATAAGACACTTCTTTTTTATGGTGAAATGGGAGCGGGTAAAACGACATTGATCAGAGCCTTGGTCAAAAATTTGGGTGGGGTTGATGAGGCCAATAGCCCAACTTTTGGTTTTGTAAACGAATATCATGATCAGCAGGATCAACTATTGGGATACCATTTTGATTTTTATCGAATTGAAAATGAAGCCGAGGCTTTGGACCTGGGGCTGGAAGACTACCTGTCCCCAGAAACTTGGCTCTTTATGGAATGGCCAGAGAAGGTAAGCTCTTTGTTGCCTACCCAAACTGTATCCATTTACTTACACTTTATCGATGAAAACACCCGTTCAATCGAGTTTAGTCCAGAGTAAAAATTAATTCATCTACCTTATTTGAACATTTCGATTAACGGTATCGAATTCGGTAAAAAGTTCCCTTTTTTGGATTAAATGCAATTTTTATCGATGAAATGCATTGTAGGTAAGTAATTTTTCCTACATTTGTTATTGAAATGAATTCATTTATTAACCAAAAACTCTTTTACGATGAACACTAAAAGATTATTTTTTGGATTGCTGGCTGTTGCTTTTCTTGCTATGACTGCTGTTTCTACCAACGTTATTGACGTTGATCAAGACCAGACGGTTAATGTAGATAAGAAAAAGATAGGCAAGCAATAAGAAGTATCCTAAAGATCATTTCTTTGAAACCCCTCTTGTTTTGAGGGGTTTTTTTATACAATAAAAATGGGCATCCACAGTTATATGTGTATGCGCGGTGAAAAGAAAGTACGAAAGCGGCTTATTATTGAGGGGATTATTACGCTGGTCATAGCCTTATCGCCTGTAATGTTTTACTCTTATAAGTACATGCCCAATGATACTGAATCGTTGGATTTTTGGTTGTTTGAAGTAACATCCAATGGATTTGCGGATGCTAGAACCGCAGTTTGGTTTTACTTGCTAAAGATTATTCCGCTTGTTTTATTGATAACATGGTTTGTCACTAACAAACAATGGTGGTATCATGCCATTCTTATTCCAATTTCCATGTACAGCTTCCAGCTATATAGTGTGATTACGAACAATTCAAAGCAAGTTGATGAAAATGAGATCTTTTATGTAATAGCAGTTACTATGGTAGTAGTTCCAGTAGTGTATTTCATAAGGGTTAAATTGATAGACAAACATGTTCACGGTATTGATTTGGATGCCATGGACACCGAACTTCAAATCTTGAAAGAGAAAGAGGAGTTGCGAAAGGAACGTGAGAAACTGGAACAGCGGCAGCACACCCTTTCAAAAAAAATGTAAATTTGTTTTAAACCCGTTGCGGTTCTTTCAGATTTGCATTGTATGGACCAACCTTCCTCCCCTTTTAGTAAACAACAACTGTTACCCCAGGAAGAAACCCTAGAGATTCTCAAAAAAAAAGGCGAACTCTTTATTGGCATTCCCAAGGAAAACCAATATCAGGAAAAACGTATTTGCCTTACGCCAGATGCGGTCAATGCCATTACTGCGCATGGACACCGGGTACTTATTGAATCCGGAGCAGGTGAAGGTGCCAGCTTTACAGATGCAGATTATACAGAAGCTGGAGCCGAAATTAGCAGGGACACCAAAAAGGTTTTTTCCTGTCCCATTATTCTAAAAGTGGAACCCCCTACCCTTTCGGAAATTGATTTGATCAATCCGCAGACCATTGTCATTTCTGCCTTACAAATCAAGACACAGTCCAAGGAGTATTTTGAAACCTTGGCCAAGAAACGATTAACAGCTATTGCTTTTGAATACATCCGGGATGAGGACGGGAAGTACCCAGCTGTTAGATCACTTAGTGAGATTGCGGGCATCTCCTCTATCCTTATAGCATCCGAGTTAATGGCCACCACCAACAAAGGCAATGGACTCATGTTTGGAAATATTAGTGGTGTACCACCCGTGGAAGTGGTCATTATTGGAGCTGGAACAGTGGGTGAATTTGCGGCACGGTCGGCCTTGGGCCTAGGCGCCAACATCAAGGTTTTTGACAATTCCATCACCAAACTAAGAAACATACAGACCAATCTTAATCAAACGGTTTATACCTCTACCATCCAACCCAAGAATTTATTAAAGGCATTAAAGCGTTGTGATGTGGCCATCGGAGCAGCCAGGGGGAAGGATCGTTCCCCTATTGTAGTTTCTAGTTCCATGGTAGAGAACATGAAAAAAGGAGCTGTGATTATCGATGTTAGCATTGATATGGGCGGCTGTTTTGAAACCTCCGAAGTGACAAGCCATGACAAACCCACCATAGAAAAGTTTGACGTAACCCATTATGGGGTTCCCAATATCCCGTCCCGTTACCCAAGAACCTCAAGTATTTCCATAAGTAATATCTTTACGCCCTATTTACTGAAAATTGGTGAAGATGGAGGTTTGGAACACTCGTTACGTTTTGACAAAGGTCTACGAAATGGACTGTACATGTACCATGGTATCCTAACCAACAAGTCTGTGGGAGACTGGTTTGGGCTCACCTATAATGATATTAATTTTCTAATTTTTTAATACGGAATGGCATTTTTAAGGCGCTTGGGATGGTATCTGGTAGGACTGTCCATAGGGATTGTATTTCTTGTTTTCTTTCTCAAGAAAAAATCTGGGGAGAATGGGATTGATTTCTGCTATTTCCCCAACTGTAGGGTACTCAAGGACATGCGCTCCAAGCCATTGTCTTTTGGTGAACAAGTCCCAATCCAATACCAGGACACACTCTTGATACAATCCTTTTTACAAGATGGGGATATCGATTTTGGGAACAGCGATACCAAATCCGAACCCTGTAAAACCTACAAAGTATTGCTTTCTGATGGCAATCAACAGAAAGAAATGGTGGCCAAAAATTGTCCAGATGGACTTATTATCGAGAGAATTCAATAGGTGCTATCACAAATCCAACTTCCTACGCTTCTTTTCTTTTTGTAATAGAGCCAATTCCCGGGTGGTCTGCCCTGCCACCGAAGTATTCTCCTCTGCCCTTCGGATCAAATAAGGCATTACATCTTTCACGGGACCATAGGGCACATATTTGGCCACATTGTAGCCTGCTTCCGATAGGTTGAATGAGATATGATCGCTCATCCCATATAATTGTCCAAACCAAACATTGGAATTGTTTTTTTCAAGGCCTTTTTGCTCCATTTGTTCCAGGAGTTTTAAGGAACTTGATTCATTATGGGTGCCCGCAAAAATGGAAATGGTATCCAAATTATTCATGATAAAGGAAACAGCACAATCAAAGTTTTCATCCGTGGCTTTTTTGGATACGCAAATGGGGCTTTTATAACCCAACTCCTTGGCCCGGTCATTTTCTTTTTCCATATACGCTCCACGCACAACCTTCAATCCAATTTTGAATCCTTCCTCTTCTGCCAATTGGTTCAATTGCTCCAAATAGTCCATTCGATCCCACCGATACATCTGCAACGTATTAAAAACAACCGCCTTTTCCTTGTTGTACTTCCGCATCATGTCCAGTGCCATGTCATCCGCAGCTTGTTGCATCCAGCTCTCTTCGGCATCAATCAATAACTTAACGTCCAAATCGTACGCTTTTTTGCACACCTGTTCATAGCGATCCAATAATCTTTCCCAAGCCTCGGTTTCCTTTTGCTCCAATTTAATTCCAGCGCTCATTTTTTCATACAACTCAAATTTCCCAAATCCTGTGGGTTTAAAAACGGCAAATGGAATGGCTTCTTTTTCTTTCACAAAGTCCAATACTTCCAATGTCTTTTGAAGCGCAAAATTGAATTGATCTTCAACCTCCTTGCCTTCCACAGAATAGTCCAAAATGGAACTTACTCCATTGGCAAACATTTTATCAATTATGGGGAGGCAATCTTCTTCGTTGACCCCACCACAGAAATGGTCAAATACCGTGGCACGTATCAACCCTTCTATGGGCAAATGCGCTTTTATCGCAAAATTGGTGACCGCAGTTCCAATTTTTACCAAGGGCTCGTTCGCAATAAGTTTAAAAAGGAAATATGCACGTTCCAATTCGGAGTCGGTTTTCATTTGGAACGCTATTGCAGTATTCTCAAAATCTGGCTGCATTGTTGTGAATTTATTAAAGATTCAAATATAAGTCGCCATATTGGATCATTATCTATAAAAATAATCTTTATTTAGCGGTGCAATTACAATTTATGGATTCCATTAAATCTCACGCTTACGAGGTATATCTGGAAGAGTTGGCGGAAGCCTCTCTGAGACAACATGTTGCTAAAAGCAACTACTCAAAAATCTTTGTTTTGGTGGATGAAAACACCAAAAAATATTGTCTTCCCCTACTTCAGGAGAAAATGAGAGGTGAGGTTCCTGTGGATGGTATTTTTGAAATTGAATCCGGAGAGGAAAACAAACACATCCAGACCTGCATGTTGGTATGGGAATGGTTATCGGACCAAGGTGCTGACCGAAAAAGTCTATTGATCAATCTTGGGGGAGGTGTCCTCACCGATCTAGGTGGGTTTGTGGCTTCCACTTTTAAACGGGGAATCCATTTTATAAACATCCCCACTACCCTATTGTCCATGGTCGATGCTTCGGTGGGAGGTAAAACCGGAGTGGACTTGGGAGTTCTTAAAAATCAAATTGGGGTCATAAACCAACCGCAAATGGTTCTTGTCATTCCTGAATTTCTCCATACGCTTGATCAGAGACAACGGACCAGTGGATTTGCTGAAATGCTCAAACATGGCTTGATCAAAGATGAAACCTATTGGAAATCGCTTAGGGAAACCAATGACTATGGCAATGCGGCCACCATTCAAAAATCAATCAGCATAAAAAACGAGGTGGTCACAGAGGACCCAACGGAACAGAACATTAGGAAAATCCTGAATTTTGGACACACCTTGGGGCATGCCATAGAATCCTACTTTCTGGAAAATCCAAACAAAAAGAGTTTGTTGCACGGGGAAGCCATTGCGGTGGGAATGATTTTGGAGGGCTACCTATCCCATAAATTAAAGGGGCTTTCGGCATTATCACTTCAAGAAATCAAGGAAACTTTTCTGAAACATTTTGAGAAGGTGGAATTTGAACCAGAGGACATAACGGCTATTGTGGAGCTTTTAAAATACGACAAGAAAAACTCGCATGGTGATATCAACTTTGTGTTGCTCCAAAGTATTGGAAAAGCTGTGACGGACATCAAGGTTCCAGAAAATTTATTTGCAGAATCCTTTGCTTACTACAAAGAATCTTAGATACATATACTAAAAATTGCCATTTACAACTCTTTAGCCTGGTCAGTTTCAAAAATTTATAGTTTAGGATAGGAAACCATAAACCTATCCATAATGAAACGTGTACTAATAGATTACAAAAAACTAGATCGCAAAGTGGCGGCGGTTTTAATCGATTCTTATCCTTACGGTTATGGGGATGAAGATATCATCACCCTGAAAAAACCCAACGGGGAAATAATTGAAACCGTAGAAGTAAAAACGGAGGATACCATTTATTTGGTGAAAATCAGTAAAAGTCTGTCCAACTTCATTTCCAATTTTGAGGAGAACATGGAAAAAGAGCTGGGCAATGCAGAAAAGCCCGAAGCGGTATTGGGTGAGAGTGAAGAATCTTTGAACCCGGATCTGGATCCCGATCAAGAACAAGAAAACGAAGGCCTATACTAAAAACTACTTTTTCAACTAGTTTAAATACCGTTCACGTATCACGGACATGTGGTGGGCTTGATGCCCACAAATGATAAAACCCATGGCCCTTGTGCTCATAGCTGAACCGCTTGCCATACCCATACGTGTCAACGCCTCGTCATCAAAGGAACGGAAAAGTGCTATGGTCGAATCCCGAACGGTTTTGTATTCGATCATAATTTCTTCCTTGGTCTTCTTTGCTGCATTGGATTCAGGGACATAAATATCCTGATCAAACCCGGACAATGGAGTGGAATCGTTCCGTGCAAACCTCAGAGCACGATATTGAAAGACCCGTTCGGCATCAATAATATGCATTAGCACTTCTGCCAAAGCCCATTTATCTGGACCATAGGCAAACAAAAGTTTGGCGGCAGGAATATCCTTGAGAAAAGAAAGGAACACATCCCTTCCGTCCACCAACTGATCCAATAGTTTTACCTCTCCGCCCAATGCCTTTATATAGGTATGATAAAAAGGGTTGTATTCAGACGGGGAAAGTTCTGAACTTAGCATATCCGAAAAGTATTTAAGCTTAAAGCTCGTTAAAGATGGTATGCATCAAGCGCTTTTTGTCATTGATGCTCTCTTCCAGGGAAATCATGGTTTCCGTTCGACTGATACCGTCAATATCATCAATCTTGAAGATAATATTCTTGGCATGAGTGGTATCCTTGGCCCTGATCTTACAGAAAATATTGAATTTTCCTGTGGTAATATGAGCAACAGTCACGTACGGGATTTGGTTCAAACGTTCCAGGACAAATTTTGTTTGGTGCGTTTTCTCCAGAAAAATTCCGACGTATGCTATAAAGGAATATCCCAACTTGACGTAATCCAAGGTCAATGAAGATCCTTTGATGATTCCGGATTCTTCCATTTTTTTAACCCTGACATGAACAGTACCAGCAGAGATCAGCAGCTTTTTGGCAATATCCGTAAAAGGTGTACGGGTATTGTCAATTAACATGTCCAGTATCTGGTGGTCGATTTCGTCTAACTTAACTTTGCTCATAGTGTGAATATTTTGATCAAAATTAGTTAATTAAGAAATTATATTTAAAAAAAATGCCTTTTTTTTAAACAAAATGTAACAAATACCTGATAATACCAAGATTAACTCTTGATATTCCGTATTAACGGAAGAAGATTCTTACGCTCCATCTGCTCTATGTGGTCGGAAATGGAACAATCTAAATTGAAGTGGCCAAAGCTTGTGTCCAACTCCCCTACCTCTGCTACTTCAGGAACAAAGTCAATGGCCCCGTTTTTCAAAGTCTCCACAAATCGGATACCCACTTGCTGATTTACCGCCAAGGACTCATTGACCAAATGGGCATTCTTAATAAGGATATCAAAAAAGAGTTTTTCATTTTCAGGAATATCAAAATATTCCTGATGCGGAAACTCAGCTATCCGATTTTTTGAAATAACCCCTAGAACTTCCATCAGAGCCATAAAAATATATTTTCTGGTCTCCTCTCGCTGGTAGTCTTCTTTAAAATGACCGGCCTCGAACAAGATAGTGGGTACACCCAACATCTGAAAAGTATCCCCTATACAGTTCTCATTAAACCCATCATCATACCTTCCCACCTGCCCTGGAATTTGATTCTGCAACATCCGATTCATGGCAACAATAAGCTGCATCCCTATAGTCCTGGTTTGATCCACTGTTCTTTCTGGATTGTTGGATGGAGACAGGAACGAGACCGTTGCGGGCTTATCCGTGTTACCTGCACTAAACAGGGTACGTTGGTCGTGTAGGTTAAAACAGTAATTGGGGTGAAACCGTTCAAATAGTTCTCGCAGGACAACACTCTCAGGCTGCGTTCTATTTTTGGCATCACGATTAAGATCCACTTCATTGGCATTTACCCGGGTGTAGGCGATTGCGCCATCCGGATTAAGGATAGGTACTATGCAAAGGGTGCAATTTTCCAAAATTGATTGACTAAAATCTTCCTCGGCAATTAGGCAATTGACCAAATCCAATACCGCTTTTGTTGTGGTAGATTCGTTCCCATGCATCTGGGACCACATGAGCACTTTCTTTGGACCACTCCCCAGAGTTATGGAAAAAATAGTATTCCCTAGAACCGAGCCGCCAATGGTTTCAACTAAGGAAGAATCCAGGGTGTTGAGCCATGTTTTTTGCAGGGAATCAACAGTTACATAACGTCCCTCTACAGACCTTTCCTTATAACTTTCAAAGTGAATCATGTATGGCAATCCTTAATTAAGTTTACAAAAGTAATCCAAACATAATTTACAATTGTATACGAACTTGTAAGCAAACGTTCACCTTTGTAATCAGTTGGTTCCTCGGAAACACACAATTGTAATCACAAAAATCAACTTTATTTATTAATACCTATATATTCTTTATTAACAGATATTTATATTCGATTACATAAACTTTAAATTTACATATCTAGTCGCCCTTCTTCCTGTTTTATGTTGACTTTGGCCATTCGTATTACTAATTTAGCCTTAGAAATTTATTTTTGTGAACAACGAGATTGCCATCCGAATTAAATCGGTAATTGACCATTTTGGACTCACGGTTTCTTCCTTTGCAGATTCCATTGGAGTGCAGCGCTCCAGTATTTCCCACATCCTGAGCGGAAGAAATAAACCCAGTCTGGATTTTGTGCTGAAGGTGGTAAAGATTTATCCGGAAGTCAACTTGTATTGGCTCCTGATTGGAAAGGGGAAATTCCCGGCCCAGTCAGAAAAGGAAACCTCCCCTACCGAGATTTCATCCAAGATCGGTGATGAGGCACCCACAAAAACCTCGGGGAACTCAAATTCCGATCCTGTGCGTATGGTGGTTTTTTACGCCGATGGCACCTTTGAGTCTTTTGACGCAAAAAAAAACGGATAGGTTCAGGCACATTCAGTTCTTTGCATTTACTTTGCATGCATGTTACAAAAACTGTTGCCCCTACTCGTACTTTCCCTGTTACTTTCATGCCAGCAGCCGCCTGAGCGTAATTGCACCAACTTTAAGAATGGTCGGTTTTCATTCACCACGGAAATCAATGGTGAAAATAAAACCACCACCTTCCTTAGAAAGGATGATTTGGAGGTGGATTATTTTGAAGGAAAACAAGATTCTTCATCTGTAAGATGGATCAATGATTGCGAATATGTCCTTAGAAACTTGAACCCGAAAAACAAGGCAGAGGAAAAATCTATTCACATAAAAATATTGACAACTTCCGATTCTTCTTATACATTTGAATACAACGCCATTGGCGATAAACGAAAATTTAAGGGCACCGCCCATAAAATACACTAACCATGTTTGAAATTTTTACGAGTCCGGATGCCTGGATGGCATTGCTTACCTTGACTTTTTTGGAAATAATCCTGGGGATTGACAACATCATCTTCATTTCCATTGCGGCTGGCAAATTGGATAAAAAAGATCGTCGCAAAGCCACTAATATTGGACTCGTCCTGGCCATGGGAATGCGAATTCTATTGTTGTTTGGAATTACCTGGTTGACCAAGATGAAAAAACCATTTTTGGTTTTGGACGAATCATGGATAACAGGTGGAATAAGTTGGCAGGCGCTGATCTTATTTTTTGGAGGACTCTTCTTGCTCTATAAAAGTACAAAGGAAATCCACGAGAAAATTGAGGACCGTGGACATGATGAAAGGGAAGTGAAAAAATCGCGTTCCTCATCCCTGACCAATGCTATCGTTCAAATCACTGTAATCAATATCGTTTTTTCATTTGATTCCATTCTTACGGCCATTGGCATGACCAACGGTATTTCCCCCAACCCAAACGATGCCTTGGTTTTAATGGTTACTGCGGTAGTGGTTTCGGTCTTGATTATGATGTTGTTCGCCAATCCTGTCGGTGAGTTCGTAAATAGGCACCCTTCCGTTCAGGTACTGGGATTGTCCTTTCTTATCTTGATCGGGTTTATGTTAATTGCTGAAGCTGCCCACCTTTCCCATTTGATTGTTTTTGACAATGAGGTTGGTGCAATTCCAAAAGGTTATCTGTACTTCGCCATCGCATTTTCACTAATGGTAGAGTTCTTTGATCTTCGGATGAAGAAAAATAAATCTAAAAACAAAAAGGAGACGGTAGAACAATAAGGTGCTTTAGTTGGGCCTGTGGTACGCCAACTTGGGATTGAGTTTCTTGTACTCCTTGAACTTCGCCTGTTGCTGTTTCACGGTAAGCGTACTGCCGTCATGGCTCCATCCGGGAGGGCCAAAGATGTACATCAACTTGTGGGATAATTTTTTGGATTTCTTTACATCATTCCAAATATCCCTATACTCATGTGTCAAAATCACTACGGGGTTATAGGAATCCGGTGAATGAATCACACCATATTTAACATCAATGTCATCGTCCAGGGCTTTCCATGTTCCAAATAGCTTGTCAAATATATTCAGGAATCCCCCATGGTTTTTATCCAGATATTCCACGTTTTGTGCATGATGCACCTGATGCATGGTATGCGTATTGAAGATTTTTTCCAAAAATCCAAGTTTGGGAACATAAACGGAATGCAATTGAAATTGCCATAGCGCTTCTATGCCCAAACAGACCACTACCATTTCCGGAGGAAATCCAATGGCCGGCATCCACATATAAAACAGAGGTTTGTACACGATGGTAAACCATCCATTGCGAACTGCAGTGCCCAAATTATAGTTATCCGAAGAATGGTGGACTATATGGGCAGCCCAAAGGAAGCGAATTTCATGGTTGGCCCTATGAAACCAATAGTAGGTAAAATCATCCGCTAGTTGACAAAGCAACCAAACATACCAGGCATAGCCAAAAGATTGGTATCCTAAAAAGTTCTGTCGAACACCATTTACCTCGGGATTGCAGAGTTCGTAAACACCTTCAAAAAGAACAATGGCAAACGCCACCTTGAACAGTGGACCCAAAATAGCAGACCCAACGCCCATGAACCCACTGGCAGCCAAATCCTTCCAATTATATAGCTCATGGTCACCATGTGCCTTGCTGTACGCCAGCTCTGCCAAAATGAAAACAATAAATACGGGTACTCCGTATACTAAAGGGTTGGTGAAATCCATAAGGGGGTATTAAACTGTGGGGTTAGCTGCGTATCCAAGGTCACAAAATAGGCAGAATAACGCATTAAAACAAAGTAGTTTGCTCAGAACTTTCATCATTGTTCTTTTTCTCATCATTTGAAAAACCGATTGACTCTTCATCCACCACCTCCATTTCCTCTGGAGTTGGATCCTTGGGCTCTTCAAATGGAAGCGGCTCCAAAGCGTTGATGTTTTTCACTTTTTCCGTGGTCAATTGGTTGCCAATGGCTTTTATTCCCTTGACGGAAATGAAACTTTCGATATCCACCTGTTGGTTGGGTTTGGCCTCCTTGCCCCTTGGTTTTACAAACTCAATCTCAATTACTGGCCTCCAATCTGTAGATACCAATTCCAAAACAGATTTGGGATGTTCTGAAATGACCAGCTCTTCCCTGGACGAATTTTCTATAAGGAACCTCTTGATGTAATAGCGTTCCTTTTCTCCTTCATAATGTACTACGGAAATGGGCTTGGTGGGATTCCATTTTTCCAGTACGATCATGTCATCGTTGAAGCGGGTTAGCAAATCGGGCGGAATGGTCTTTACTTTTCCCTTTTGGTCAATGATCAAGAGCAAGTCATCTCCTTTAAATTCCCCTAAAAGTTCTCCTCGTCCGTCTACATTAAGACGGTTCACAATGTCGTCGAACCAAATCTTTCTGGGTTTTAAGGTGGATACACCTTTTTCTTTGAGTTCAATGCGCTTCACAGGATATTTAGTAACCAAATTTCCCTTGGACGCCCTTCCTTTTATCAACAAATCGGCAAAATCCAAATCCCATTTCAGCTTCTTGATACTGCCTGATTGGCGCAGCAACACCGTAATGATTTCAGCCTCACCGTTGGGATTTGCAGAGAAATACAATACCTCAGCCGAAGCTTTGTCCCCAGCCAGTTGATACATTTTGTCCCGGGTAACCCCTGTAACGTTAAATCTTTTGATGTAGCTGGGTCCACCCCTACCATCCTTATAGATCATGTTGTAGGTGGTGCGCTTATCCTTTTTCTTGAATACCGCAACATGGATAATTCCTTTGTCAACAAAGGTCTTGGAATCCACCTTGGTGACCATCATTTCCCCTTTTTTGGTAAAAACAATGACGTCATCAATATCGCTACAGTCGGTTACATATTCATCCTTTCTAAGAGAGGTGCCAATAAAACCTTCTTCCCTATTCACATATAACTTGGTGTTTCTAATGACCACCTTAGCCGCCTCAATGTCATCAAAAATCTTGATTTCCGATTTGCGCTCACGGCCTTTGCCATATTTTTTCTTTAGTTCTTTGAAGTAATCAATGGCGTAATCCACCAGATGTGCCAAATGGTGCTTTGTCTGGGCAATACGTTCATCCAAACTCTCAATAAGCTGTTGTGCTTTCTCCAAATCAAACTTGGATATTCGCTTAATTCTGATTTCGGTCAAGCGTACAATATCCTCTTCGGTTACAGCCCTTTTCAGATTTTTGGTATGGGGCTTTAGCCCTTTGTCAATGGCTGCAATAACACCTTCCCACGTTTCCTCTTCCTCAATATCTCGGTAGATTCTGTTTTCGATAAAAATCCGCTCCAAGGAAGCAAAGTGCCACTGTTCCTCCAACTCACCCAATTGGATTTCAAGTTCTGCTTTAAGCAGCTCAACCGTATAATCGGTAGAGCGCTCCAGCATTTCCTTAACACCAATGAACAAGGGTTTGTTGTCCTCAATGATGCATCCCAAGGGCGAAATGGATGATTCACAGGCCGTGAAGGCGTAGAGTGCATCAATGGTCTTATCCGGAGAAAGGCCACTAGGCAGATGCACCAAAATCTCTACCTCGGCAGCAGTATTATCCTCAATCTTTTTAATCTTGATTTTCCCCTTATCGTTGGCTTTAAGGATGGAATCTATTAAAGAAGATGTGTTGGTGCCATAGGGTATTTCGTTGATCACTAGGGTGTTCTTATCCAAGGTTGAAATCTTGGCCCGTACTCTTACCTTTCCACCACGCATTCCCTCATTGTAGTTGGTCACATCGATGATTCCAGCTGTGGGAAAATCAGGATAAAGTTTAAAACGCTGTCCCTTCAAATGTTTGATGGACGCATCAATAAGTTCATTAAAATTATGTGGCAGGATCTTGGTTGATAAGCCAACAGCAATCCCTTCCGCTCCTTGGGCCAATAGCAAAGGAAATTTGACGGGTAAGTTGACAGGTTCCTTTTTTCGTCCATCGTAGGACAACTGCCATTCCGTAATTTTTGGGCTATATACAACGTCCAACGCAAATTTGGAAAGCCGGGCTTCAATATATCTCGATGCGGCCGCACTATCTCCCGTAAGAATGTTTCCCCAGTTTCCTTGGGTATCAATAAGTAGGTCTTTTTGACCAATCTGAACCATAGCATCCGCAATACTGGCATCTCCATGGGGGTGGTATTGCATAGTGTGTCCCACCACATTGGCCACTTTGTTATAGCGACCATCGTCCAATTCTTTAAGGGAGTGCATGATCCTACGCTGCACGGGCTTAAAGCCATCCTCAATGGCGGGAACCGCACGTTCCAAGATTACATAGGAGGCATAATCCAAGAACCAGTCCTTGTACATGCCGGTTACGCGGGTAAGACTGTCTTGGGATTTTTCCTGGCTTTCTAAACCTTCATCGTTCAGTGCTTCATTCTCTTCCATTTAGAAGGAGGTCATTTTATTAGTTTATAGTTAGTTTTCTTCTACTAAGTCAAGTTCTACTTTAAGATTATTGATGATAAATTCCTGACGATCGGGCGTATTCTTTCCCATATAGAATTTCAGCAACGTATCTATGCTCATGGCCTTGTCCAGCATTACAGGTTCCAATCTAATATCATCCCCTATAAAATGTTGGAACTCATCTGGAGAAATCTCACCCAACCCCTTAAAGCGCGTAATTTCAGGTTTGCCGGTCAACTTTTCAATGGCATTTCGTTTTTCTTCCTCGCTATAGCAATAGATGGTTTCCTTTTTATTTCGAACCCGGAACAAGGGAGTTTGTAAAATGTATAGATGCCCTTCTTTGATCAGTTCTGGGAAAAATTGCAGAAAGAAGGTGATCAAGAGCAATCGAATGTGCATTCCATCCACATCGGCATCCGTGGCGATTACAATATTATTGTATCTCAAGCCCTCCATGGACTCCTCAATATTCAACGCTGCCTGTAACAGGTTGAATTCCTCATTCTCATACACAATCTTTTTGGACATGCCATAGGAATTCAATGGCTTTCCCCGAAGACTAAAAACCGCTTGGGTATTTACATCACGGGATTTGGTGATGGAACCCGAGGCCGAATCCCCTTCTGTGATAAAGAGGGTGGTCTCCAACCTACGATCCTTTTTCATATCCTGAAGATGCACACGGCAATCGCGTAGTTTTTTGTTGTGAAGACTAGCCTTTTTGGCTCGTTCCCTGGCCAGTTTACGAATACCTGAAAGTTCCTTGCGTTCCTTTTCGGCCTGCACAATTTTTCGCTGCAGGGCATCAGCCGTTTCCTGATTTTTGTGCAGGTAGTTGTCCAGGTACTTCCCTATAAAGTCGTTCACATAGGTACGCACTGTCGGTAGGTTTCCACCCATATCGGTAGAACCCAGCTTGGTCTTGGTCTGACTTTCGAAAACCGGCTCCATGACCTTTATGGACACTGCCGAGATAATGGACTTACGGATGTCCGAAGCATCATAATTTTTGCCGTAGTAATCCCTGACAGTCTTTACAATGGCTTCCCTAAATGCCGCCTGATGGGTACCTCCCTGTGTGGTGTGCTGCCCGTTAACAAAGGAGTGATACTCCTCACTGTATTGTGTTTTGCTGTGGGTAATGGCCACTTCAATGTCATTCCCCTTAAGATGAATGATGGGGTATAAAAAGTCTTCTTGATTGTTATTGTCCTCCAAAAGGTCTTTTAATCCATTTTCCGAATGGAATTTTTCCCCGTTAAAGACAATGGTGAGGCCAGGATTTAGATAAACGTAGTTCTTGAGCATGCGTTCTACATACTCATTGCGGTATTTATAATTCTTGAAAATGGACTCGTCCGGGACAAAACTTACCTTGGTTCCCCTTCTTCTAGAGGTTTCCTCCAGCATTTCCTCATTAATGAGGTTTCCGGTCTCAAATTCGGCTGTCTTGGATTTTCCGTCCCTGGTGGATTCCACCTTGAAGGAAGTGGACAATGCATTTACTGCCTTGGTCCCTACACCGTTCAATCCCACTGATTTTTTAAAGGCACGGGTATCGTACTTTCCCCCTGTGTTCATTTTGGAAACCACATCCACCACCTTGCCCAAGGGAATTCCACGACCGTAGTCCCGAACATGAACGGTGTTTTCCTTGATGTTGATTTCAATGGTCTTACCTGCCCCCATGACAAATTCGTCAATACAGTTGTCTATCACTTCCTTTAGAAGAATGTAGATACCATCATCAGCGGAGGAGCCGTCACCAAGTTTACCAATATACATTCCGGGACGCATACGGATATGCTCCTTCCAATCCAGTGAACGAATGTTATCCTCTGTATACTGGGTCTGTGCCATGTGTTAGGGGTTAATCCTTGCTAATATAAAATTTAGGCACAAAAATACTAGCGCAGCAGCTAGAAAGTAATCAACAAGGGGTGTTGATAGGGGATTTTATCGGGGTTTGGCTTAGATTTCATGAATAGCTTATAAAGACTGGACACGAACCCGTCTATCCGCAGACAGGTTTCATTAATTGGCTAAAATGGTTTGACACGAATGGCACCAATTACCACAAATACAAACGTTCAAGCTTTGCTTTTGGTGGATAAGAATCTACATATCAGAAAATGGGTTGCACTAAGTGGCTAAAACGGCTTGACACGAACCTGCCTGCATGCCAAAGGCATGTAAACAGGCAGGCAGGTGGCACTAATTATTTTAAGCAACCCAACAAAAAACACCGGCCTTTGGCCGGTGCTTCTTATCCCATACAATTGGTGGTCAAAAAAAAGCTTTGTTGTTTTAGTTTTCTGGGTTGAATTCCCAAAGTTCATCCGAAATATTGTTCTCAGGAAGATAACCTCCAATAACATAACCTCTATTACCAATTGAAAACCCTTGAATGTGAGTTGCTTCTCCCTTAAAAGAACTCTTCTTAGTCCACGAATCATTTTCAGGAGTATACTCCCACGTTGTTGAAACAAACTCATCTCCATTATAACCTGTGGTTATATATCCTTTTCCATTTAAACTAAATGCCCCATGATATCCATATGAACCACCCGGAAATGTTGAAAGTTCTGTCCAAACATCACTTGAAGAATCGTATTTCCAAAAGTCCATCATTCCTCCCGGGCCTTCCTTATCGCCCAACCCAAAATAAAGTGCGCCATCTATAACAAAATAAGTATAATCCTCTCGTGGGGTTCCAGTAAAACTTGAGACTTTGCCCCATTCTTCCAAATCTGGATCAAAAGCCCATAAATCAGTGTAAAAGGTGTCTCCATACCCCCCAAGTCCATAGTAAATTTTACTATTAGCAGAAAAGACCACAGCATTTCTCCTTAATTCGCCTGGTAAATCAACCTCTTGGTGCCAGCCATTTTCAGATGTATAAGAATAAAAATCTTGTAATTCATCAGCTTCCTGATCAACGTATCCATAACCACCAAGAATATATAAGGTCTCATCAATAGTAATACCATTTGGAATCCATCTTTCACTACCTGGAAACTCATCTTCCATTAAGCTCCAAGTGCCATTTTCCTCGAGATTGGGGTCAAAAATCCAAATATCCTTTTTATCAATTTCAATTGTTTCCCCGATACCAAAACCTGCATACCCTTTTGTTTCGGAAGCAGTAACCATAAAATCAGCTCGAGGACCACCACCAAAATCTGCCACTTGCCTCCATTTTCCAGTAATTACGTTAAACTCACCAGTACTTGTTACCGTTGTAGTTCCTGTTGAAACGCTTATAGTTCCCGAGGTGGCATTATCTGGTACAGTTACCGTTAACATAGTTGGCGTGGCGCCAGTAACCTCTGCATCCACAGTTCCAAATTTTACCGTGTTCCCAGTTGTGGTTGTGCTAAAGCTGGTTCCGGTCAACTCAACGGTACTGCCCCGTTCACCTTCCATTGGATCAAATGAGGTAAAGGTCATTGTTTCAGGTGTTGGATCGTCATCCGTACCTCCTGTACCATCATCAGTTTTACCATCATCATCGCTACAAGCAATGATCACACACATGGCTAGAGTTGGCAAGCCAAAGACCAGCCATTTCTTAAAGGAATAAGATTTCAGGATTTTCATAGATTTTGTTTTTTAATTAGAAAGTCCTAAAGTCAGATTTTTAAAGGAGCAAACTACCTCCCATTTTACGGATGGGCCTTTTGGATTGATGAATGAGGGGTTTGGGTTGATCTAGGAGTAGTTGAAGCTTAGGGTTTTGAATAAACCTGTACTGGAGGCAGGTTAGATGAATTGGCCACAACAGTTGGACACGAATCGCACTAATTTTCACAAACACCTTTGAGTCTGAGGTATTGTTGGTATTCCAATGCGGACCTGCCTGCCGGCAGGCAGGTTTCACAATTTTGCACCAAGACTCCATTCTTAACCGGTAGTTTTATCCATTCAACAACTTTTGGGCTTTTTTGATGTGACTGCCTTCAGGGAAATATTCCAGGTATTTTTTGATATCGGTTTTGTTATGGGTGTTGTTGTACTGGGTTTCACAGGTTTCCCAAACACTATCGTCCATCATGGCTGCGTCCATCCCAACTTGTTTGGCTTCCAGATAATAGGCTATAGCTTTATCAAATTCCGTTAGAAAATAGTACCCAGCCCCTACTTGGCTCAGGTAAAGTCCTTTGTTCCATGGATATTTGATGGCCAATTCCAAATAGCGTTGCACGGCTTCTTCAAATTCTCCGCTTGTTAAGGCATTGGAAGCTTGCCACACCAAAATTTCTTCCTCATCCGTAGCTTTAGCCCTTGAAAGGTTTTCCTGATTTTTTTGGCAGGCCTCCTCTAAAGATACGCTCTGTTTTCCCCTGAACAAATTATTGAAAAACCCCCTCATTTAATTCACTTTTAGCTGTTATACTAAATTGGGGATTCTGCAGCTAGCAATTATGGGCCAATGGATGGATTGGCCTTCTGAGTTGACGAATCCAAGGTCTTGATTGACGGATTGTTGTTTTGGGAATTTCTACAAATTACATCAAGGTATGTTACAGACTACCCTTTAGCTTGACACCGATTCCACTAATTCTCACCAATAAGTAGTGTATATGGTGTTTTGAGATGACCGGACGGCATTTGCTCTGATGGTTTGACACGAACCTGTCTACCGGCAGGGAGGTTTCGCAAATTAGCGTGTAAATAGAGTTAGAGATGACCCCATCTTATGTATTATGTCTTTTGTCTTGAGTTTAGCCTCTAAACATTGAATCTAAAATGCATCACATCCCCATCCTGTACCACATACTCCTTGCCTTCTACACGCATACGACCCGCTTCTTTCACTTTAGCTTCGCTACCGTGTTGTACGTAATCGGCATAGGAAATGACCTCCGCACGGATAAAGCCCTTTTCAAAATCGGTATGGATTACCCCAGCGGCTTGCGGTGCGGTAGCACCGACTGGGATAGTCCAAGCGCGTACCTCTTTTTGTCCTGCGGTGAAGTATGTTTCTAGATCAAGCAATCGGTAGGCCCCTCGTATGAGTTTTGCGGAACCAGGTTCTGAGAGTCCCAAATCTTCCAAGAACATTTGGCGCTCCTCATAGGTTTCCAGTTCGGTAATATCAGCTTCGGTGCCAACGGCCAGGAAAATTACTTCGGCATTTTCGTTGGCCACAGCTTCCTTTACTTTTTTTACATAGTCATTCCCTTCCACTGCTGCACCTTCGTCCACATTGCACACATACATTACGGGTTTGTCCGTAATCAGTTGCAGAGGTTTTACATAATCCCAATGATCATCTTCGGAAATGGAAATGGCCCTTACCGAGATACCGGCTTCCAAAGCTTCTTTTATCTTGTTTAACACCTCTGCTTCTTTCTGGGCATCTTTGTTTCCGGTTTTGGAAGCACGCTTTACCTTATCCAATTTCTTTTCCACACTTTCCAAATCCCGAAGTTGCAGTTCCATATCAATGGTCTCCTTGTCCCGGATAGGATCCACGGAACCATCCACGTGGACAATGTTATCGTTGTCAAAACATCTAAGCACATGTAGGATGGCATCGGTTTCCCTGATATTGCCCAAGAATTGGTTACCCAGACCTTCCCCTTTACTGGCTCCTTTTACCAAACCGGCTATATCCACAATCTCCACTGTGGCCGGAATCACTTTTTCGGGATTTACCATTTCCTCAAGCTTTTCCAATCTTGGATCAGGTACATTGACTACTCCTATATTGGGTTCAATGGTACAAAAAGGGAAATTGGCACTCTGGGCCTTGGCATTGGACAAACAATTGAACAAAGTTGACTTTCCTACATTGGGCAATCCTACAATTCCGGCTTTCATGTGATAGATCTTAGACGTTAGACTTGAGATGTTAGACAATTGTCAATTGTTCATTGCTAATTGTCAATTGATTTAAGCGTGCAAATATAGTCTGAAGTTTTGGAAAGAAAGCAATCCCTGCTTGGATTAGAAGCCTTTTACGAAAAGATAGATACCAAGCCCCATTACGGTAAGTATTCCAAGAATGACAATTACAGAAAGAATACAACCCAATTGTTTCCAAAAACCATTATAATCCTTTTCCTTTTGCTGCATGCTTGCTTCTGTTTTAGTCCTGCAAAAATAGCAAGAAATGCTTTTGATAAAAGCCATTCAATGTTACTACCTTTAGTCCATGGCTCAGATTACACTGCAAGGAATTTTGTTTGATGCAAAGTCCTCTTTTCTAAGGGGCCCCGCCTTGGCCCCGCCGTTGATCCGTAAGGCATACCACAGCCATTCCGCCAATTACTATGCTGAAGATGGCAAAAAAATCACTCCTGAAATGTTTGATGACAAAGGCGATTTTGAAATTGAAAACTATTTCGATATTGAAAAGACAACCTCCAAAAATCTAAAAAAGGGAACACCCTTGCTCACCTTTGGCGGAGATCATTCCGTTACTTTTCCGTTAATTAAAGCATTTTATTCCGTTTACGGAAAGTTAGACATACTGCATATTGATGCGCATGGCGATTTGTATTCCAGTTTTGAAGGGGATAAGCACTCCCATGCTTGTCCGTTCTACAATATCATGGAAAATGAGTTGGCAGAAAATTTGGTGCAGGTAGGGATTCGGACCTTAAATGAGGAACAACGGCAGCATGCCCAGCGGTTTGGTGTCAAAATCAATGAAATGAAGGATTTTGCATCCTTTAGCATGCCCCAATTTACAAATCCACTTTACCTTTCCTTGGATATGGACGCCTTGGACCCTGCATTTGCCCCTGGGGTTTCGCACCATGAACCAGGCGGACTAAGCACACGTCAAACCATAGAATTGATTCAGGATATCCGAGTGCCCTTGGTGGGTGCGGATATTGTGGAATACAATCCTACCAGGGATATCAATGATATGACCGTCATGGTCTGTGGCAAACTTTTTAGGGAAATTGTGGCTAAAATGATGTAGCCTACCCGTCCGGGTGCATAAATTTCTGCTTGCCCAAAAGAACATCTTCGGACTCTACCCGGTCTTCATCTGGAACACAACAGTCCACTGGACATACAGCGGCACATTGGGGTTCCTCATGAAAGCCCATGCACTCGGTACATTTATCCGGAGCTATATAGTAAATTTCGTCGCTGATAGGTTCTTGTACTTCATCAGCATTTACTGCCTTTCCGTCTGGCAATACTACATCACCAACCAAGGAAGTACCGTCACTATAGCGCCATTCATCAGCACCCTCATAAATTGCGGTGTTTGGGCATTCCGGCTCACAAGCCCCGCAGTTGATACATTCGTCTGTTATAATAATCGCCATAATTTTCTTTTTCCTATATGCTGAGTTTATTTCAGCATGCGTACTTTTGCGCAAAAATAAACCCTACCAATTTAGTGTACAAATATAATGACGGCCCATAACCCAATAGTGCAAGCTTTTGTTAAACTTGGAGGTTTTATCCAGGATTTTTGTGAATCCCGCAATTCAGGAGCCAATAATGCTAACGCTGATTTTAAAGAAGTATTGGCCCGGTCCGAACAACAAAATGGTTGGTTTACCCAAGAAAACATGCTATATAGCCTTGGACACTGGGCCCATCTGTTGACGGAGGAAAATATGGTCACTTGGTTGTCCCAATATGCATTTGAAAAAGGAAAAAATGTCAAAGTTGTTGGGATTGTCATGGCCGGAAACATTCCCTTAGTGGGTTTTCACGATTTCATTTGCGTGCTGCTCTCGGGAAATAAGGTTCAGGCCAAACTATCTTCCAATGATACCGTGCTCCTACCCTATCTTGCGGAACAGTTGATTGGGTATGAAGCCTCTCTTAAGGACTCCATTCAATTTGTTGATGGAAAGTTTGACCATTTTGATGCTGTAATCGCTACGGGTAGCAATAATACAAGTCGCTATTTTGAATACTACTTTGGGAAAAAGCCCAACATCATACGAAAAAATCGGAATGCTGTTGCCGTTCTTACGGGAAAGGAAACCAAAGAAGAACTGATAGCACTGGGTGAAGATATTTTTAGATACTACGGTTTAGGTTGCCGTAATGTCTCCAAAATCTACGTGCCAAAGGATTACAATTTTGAACCCCTTTTTAATGCCTTGTTTGAATACAAGGACATCATCCATCAACATAAATATGCCAACAATTACGACTACAATAAAGCGGTGTATTTGATGAGTGAGTTCAAAATACTGGACAATGGGTTCTTGGTTCTGAAGGAAGATGAGGGTTTTGCTTCTCCCATAGCTTCTTTATTTTATGCGCATTATGATTCTTTGGATACAATCAAAAATCTTCTTGAAGATCGGAAGGAGGATATCCAATGTGTGGTGTCCAAAGGGTTGCTAGCTTCCGAAATAGCTTTTGGAGAAACCCAAAAACCCAGCCTTCACGATTATGCGGACGGGATTGATACCTTGGATTTTTTACAGCAGCTTTAGATAAGACCATCCGATTTTTAGATCCAAGTTTTTTTAAGACCTTTGACGCTTAATTAATCGGATTGCAACTAACCTCTATCAAATGAAAAAGCACAATTTTAGCGCAGGCCCATGTATTTTGCCACAGGAAGTAATGCAGAAAGCGGCAGAAGCCGTTGTGGAATTGGATGGCATTGGGTTGTCCCTTATCGAAATTTCCCATAGGAGTAAAGAATTTGTGGCCATTATGGAAAAGGCCCGCTCCTTGGCTTTGGAGTTGTTGGGGTTGGAAGGCAAAGGTTATCAAGCACTTTTTTTGCAAGGCGGGGCCAGCACCCAATTTTTAATGACCGCTTATAATCTTCTGGATAAAAAAGCGGGATATGTCAATACCGGTACTTGGAGTCTAAAAGCCATCAAGGAAGCTCGTTTAATGGGCGAAATTGTGGAAGTTGCCTCTTCACAAGATCAAAACTTCAATTACATCCCAAAGGGTTACAACGTTCCAAAAGACCTGGATTATTTGCATTTGACTTCAAACAATACCATTTTCGGTACCCAGATCAAGGAGTTTCCCAAAACAGATGTCCCCTTGGTTTGTGATATGAGTTCGGATATATTCTCCCGTCAACTGGATTTCTCCAAATTTGATTTGATCTATGCCGGCGCTCAAAAGAACATGGGGCCCGCCGGTACTACCTTGGTCGTTATTAAGGAAGATATTTTGGGCAAGGTATCCCGAAAAATCCCTTCGATGTTGGACTATTCGGTGCATGCCAGCAAGGATAGTATGTTTAACACACCTCCAGTTTTTGCGGTTTATGTTTCCATGCTCACCCTGCAATGGCTAAAGGATTTGGGAGGAATTGCTGCCATTGAGGAAATCAATGAGCGCAAGGCCAATCTAATCTATTCGGAAATAGAATTGAATCCTGTTTTCTCAGGATTTGCGGCCAAGGAGGATCGTTCCATCATGAACGCCACCTTCAATATCACCGATGAGACCCTAAAGGAAATCTTTGATCAAAAATGCCTGGAAGCAGGAATAAGCGGAATAAACGGCCACCGTTCTGTAGGCGGGTACCGTGCTTCCATGTACAACGCCATGTCCTTGGAAAGTGTTGGTGTTTTGGTAGATATTATGAGCGATTTGGAGAAAAGGGGATAAACAAGTCAACAGCAATTCAAAACGTAGCATTTAAAATTCAACACTTTTAATTTATGAAGGTGATACTGGCAAACGATGGACTCGCACAGTCCGGCATAGAACTCTTGGAAAAAGAAGGCTTTAAAGTCTTGACAACCAAAGTGGCACAGGAACAATTATCCAATTTTATCAATGACAACCAAGTACTGGCACTATTGGTACGAAGTGCTACCCAAGTGGATAAATCATTGATTGATGCCTGTCCCAATTTGGAACTGGTGGGCCGTGGAGGTGTTGGCATGGACAATATCGATATTCCTTATGCCAAATCGAAGGGAATCCATGTAATCAATACACCAGCCGCGTCCTCAGCCTCTGTGGCCGAACTTGTTTTTGCCCATTTGTTCAGTGGGGCCAGATTTTTACACGATTCCAATAGAAATATGCCTTTGGAAGGGGATAGCAAATTCAAGCAATTGAAAAAAAGCTACACCAATGGAATGGAACTTAGGGGAAAGACCTTGGGTATCATCGGTTTTGGAAGAATTGGACAAGCTACGGCCCGGATTGGGCTTGCCATGGGCATGAAGGTGCTCTATGCAGACCATAATGTAGAAGACTGCACCTTAAGCGTATCTTTTTTTGATGGACAGTCGGTAACCTTTTCAATGAAAGCCAACACTTTTGAAGAAGTTTTGCAAGCATCCGATTTCATTACAATTCATGTCCCAGCGCAAAATGGATATATCCTGGGAAAAAAAGAATTTGAAATGATGAAGACAGGTGCCGGAATCGTCAATGCGGCTCGTGGGGGCGTTTTGGATGAAGTTGCACTGATTGATGCCCTGGAAAAAGAAAAACTGTCATTTGCTGGTTTGGACGTCTTCGAATCCGAACCCACTCCCGAAATCAAAATCCTAATGCATCCCAAAATTTCCTTGACACCCCATATTGGGGCATCCACCAAGGCCGCCCAAGACCGGATAGGTCTGGAATTGGCCAATCAGGTGGTTAGCTTACTGAGCTAAGTTTTTTTGACCAAACCCAGAATCGATACCTTCAATTTTGTACATTGGGGGTCTTAACTAAACACTAAAGGAATGTCAGGATTATTAGATTTATTAAACAGCCCAATGGGCAAACAATTAATTAGCGGAGTTGCCGGTCAAACAGGGCAGCCAGAAAACAAGACCGCAGATGTGCTCAGTATGGCCATGCCCTTGCTTATGGGTGCCATGAAAAGAAATGTCTCTACCCAAAGCGGTGCAGAAGGATTGATGAACGCGCTTTCTTCAAAACACGACGGAAGTATTTTGGATGATCTTGGTGGACTTTTCGGCGGTGGTGTAGATCAAAGTGTAATGAATGATGGAGCAGGGATATTGGGACATATCTTCGGAGCAAAACAACCACAGGTGGAAAGTGCCTTGAGCAGCAAGTCGGGCATGGATACTGGATCTATAGCACAAATTTTGAAAATAGCTGCACCCATTCTTTTAGGGTACTTGGGCAAACAGACCCGTCAGCAAAACGTAAGCAAACCTGATGCCCTTAGTGGCCTTTTAGGAGGACTTATGGGAGGAGGAAGCTCTGCTACCAGGCAACAATCCCTTATTGAGACCTTCTTGGATTCCGATGGAGACGGCAGCGTTATTGACGATTTAGCCGGAATGGTACTTAGCGGCGGCAATCAAAAGAAAAGTGGACTTGGAGGGCTCTTGGGAGGCCTCTTCAGGAAATAATCCAAGAATTAACGTTATTTAACAAGGCCATTTGAAATTTCAAATGGCTTTTTCGTACCTTAATATTATGAAAAAGAACATTTTACAAAAGCTATTTGGGGCTGTAATGATTCTGGGATTGATTCTTTCCTGTACGGCCCAAAAAGAAACGGTGGCCATATCTGAAGAGGAAAAAGCGGTTTTTACCTCGGAAGATGATGCACAGGTTGAAATTAAGGATGAAGAAACAGAGTACGAAATCATCATCATTGAACCCGGTTTTTATCAATGGCTGCAAAGCATAGCCAGACCAGAAGGTTATTATTCCCAACACTTTCTGGAAAACCGAAATCAATTGTTGGTCATCAATTGGAATCAAAGGGTACTTCAGCCCCAAAGATTCAATCCCAATCTTTATCAACTCCAGATTGATTATGACCCGAATATAGATTATGGGTACGATGTAAACTACAAGCTCTACAACTATTTTATTTATTTCCAACGCAAATACAATCAGCGATTGGGTCCCTTCCTTCCAAGGATATAAAATGTTATTTTTGCCGTCGAAATTTATTCGATGAAAAAAATAAAAGCACGCTGGGACATTACCCAAAACTGGCAATACCTTTTTCCTTTCCTGGGTGTAGCATTGCTTTTTCTTACCGCCTATATGATTGCCAGGAGGTTTCTGCATCTCTTCGAATTAAACAACAGCATTTGGGAATGGCCTTTTACGCTTGGGAGTTCAGTCCTTTTATATTATGTGATGCTCCGCTTTTTTTTATGGTGCTTCAAGAAATTATCCAATAAATGGATTGTGGAACAACGTTGGGAAATGATAGCCATATTTATCGTTTTTGCCGTCACGGGTAGTCTCTCCGGTAAATTGGCCGGACCATTGACCGAAATCATTGGACTAAAACGGGATTTGGTAAGCGGCTGGCTGTATTGGACCGCTAGAATCCTGCTTATTTTTCCCATATATCAGGTACTGTTGATTTGCTTCGGATGGCTTTTTGGCCAGTTTAAGTTCTTTTGGGACTTTGAAAAGAAGATGCTCAAGCGCATGGGACTGGGGTTCCTAATCCCCTAGTTTAAGGTTTTGTTAACATAATTCCTACCATTAATTTGGTTAGATTTGCCATCTAATGCAGGATTTAAAGAAGATTTTCGTATTTCTTTTGTTCGCCACCCTCATGTTGGTGAAGGTTTCTGCTTTGCATGTTTACTCCCATCAAGATGGGGAAACACATGAAATTGAAAACTGTGCTATCTGCGAAATTGCACTGGAATCACAGCAATCCAATTTTGAAATTACTGGAAAGGTCATGATACCGGAAGTCAACACTTTCTTCATTACCGAAGAGGTGGAATTCCAGTATCAGATAAATGTTCCAATTCCCAGCTCCCATTTCTTTTTTTCGAGGCCTCCACCCTCAGCTCAGGCCTAATGGCTTGAATCCCGCAACTGGACTTGTATAGGAGTCCTAAATGAACACTAATATTTTATTGATTTAAGTATGAAAGCATTGCTTTTCATCACACTAGTGATAGCAACCCCTTTTTGGGGCCTATCGCAGAATTGCACCCATACCATTACCGGTAAAGTAACAGATTACCATAGCAAATCACCCTTGGAAAATGCAACCCTCTTGATTGTAGGAACTGCCCACTCGGTAGAAACCGATGCCGATGGAAATTTTCTAATGTCCGCAGTTTGCGCTGGGAATTATGAATTGGAAGTGTCGCATCCCGAATGCAACACCATTTTAATGAATATAGCGATCCAAGAGGATACCAAAATTGACATCAAGTTGGAACACCATTTGGAGGAATTGGATGAAGTGGATGTAGTTGGAGAAGCCATTAACGACAAGACCAATACAGCATCCGAGGAAAAATTGAAGCTTCCGACCTTGGAACTTTATAGTTCGGGAACTCTGGGTGATGCTTTGCGGGAATTGGGGGGCGTTTCTTCTCTGAATACCGGTGCCAACATCGTAAAGCCAACTATTCACGGTTTAAATGGCAGCCGTGTTTTGATTCTAAACGATGGCGTGCGGATGCAAGATATGGAATGGGGAGATGAACACGCCCCTAATATCGATATAAATACAGCAGGAGCTGTTTCCGTAATAAAGGGGGCATCGGCGCTACAGTATGGCGGTGATGCCATTGGGGGAACCATAGTTCTGGAACAGGCCAAAATTCCTGTTAAGGATACCATTTTTGGCAAAACACTGATCAGTGGCAATACCAATGGTAGAGGAGGCGCAATAACCTCCGAGTTGACCAAAGCCTTTGGATCAGGCTGGTTTGCCAAGGTTCAAGGCTCCTACAAACGACTTGGGGATTTGGAGGCTCCAGATTATGTCCTTTCCAATACCGGAATACAGGAATTTGGCACCTCCTTAAGGTTCGGAAAGCGTTTGTTCACTTGGGGTTGGGACATTCGGTATGCCTATTTTTCTTCTGAAATTGCTGTTTTACGGGCTTCCCATATTGGTAATGTGGATGACTTGATCAGAAGCATTAACAATGGACAACCCGAGGTTATCCGTGATTTCACCTATGATCTGCAAAACCCAAAACAAGAAGTAAAACATCATTTGGCCAAGCTCCATTTTTATAAAAGATTTGAAGGACTTGGCAAATGGAATTTCCAATATGATTTTCAAAGCAATCGACGGTTCGAATTTGATGTTCGACGAGGAGAACTGGATGGCCGGGCCTCCATAGATTTGGAATTGACCACCCATACCCTATCTACTGATTTTAAATGGGATTCCAAGGAAGATTATCAAATGCATGTGGGGCTTTTGGGTCGCTATCAGGAAAATTTCCCCAATCCCGCAACTGGAGTTCGTAGGTTGATCCCGGATTATGAGAAGTTCGACCTGGGAGCATTTGCATTGGGTGAAATCCAAATCTCGGATCAATTCTTACTGGAAGGGGGTATCCGCTACGATTTCACCAGAATAGATGCCCAAAAATTTTATCAAACTTCCAGATGGAATGAACGTGGATACAACAGCGAGTTCCAAGATTTAATTGTGGAAGATTTAGGAACTTCTTTGTTGGTCAATCCTGTATTTGACTACCATAACATTTCGGCCACAGTAGGTGGGAAATATCAATGGGACACGGGAGAGACCTTAAAATTAAACTACGCCTTGGCCCAGAGAGCGCCAAACCCTTCTGAATTGTTTAGCGACGGCTTGCATCATTCCGCGGCCCGAATTGAATTGGGGGATTTAAGGGTGGATAACGAGACCTCACACAAGTTCACGGCTTCCTTTGAACAGGATTTTGATTCTTGGGGATATTCCGTGGAACCTTTTGCCAACTGGGTACAAAACTTTTTACTCCTGGAGCCCTCAGGTGTGGAGTTCACCATTAGAGGTGCTTTTCCGGTCTGGGAATACCGTCAGACCGATGCCAGACTTCTTGGACTGGATTTCTCGGCCTACGCCCATTGGACGAACTCATGGAAAACGGACCATCGCTTTTCATTGGTCAAAGGACAGGAAATGGACAACAATACAGCTTTGATCAATATTCCGGCAGCTAATTTGGGCAATCAAATCACGTATAGCATTCCCCAATGGAAAAATTTCAGTGTTTCCTTGGAAAGTCAATATGTGTTTAGACAAAATGAGACACCGGACAACATCGTGGTCTTTTCTCCTGAGCAGCAACAGGAAGTTCTGCTCGAAATAAATACAGCACCAGATGCCTATCACCTGTTGGGCTTACGTTCTCAAATGGAATTTCCATGGGGAGGAAATAAAAAAATAACGACCTCATTGGTGGTCAATAACCTTTTGAACACCAATTATAGGGACTATCTAAATCGCCAAAGGTTTTTCGCCGATGATTTAGGGAGAAACATTTTGATTCAATTAAAACTTAATTATTAAATCCTTTATTACATGAAAACGATCAAATTTTTATCAATGGCAATCCTAGCGGGAAGTTTTTTGGCATCATGCTCCAATGATGATAACTCCCCGGAGGAAATCAATGAAGAGGAAACCATCACTACCATGACGGTTACCCTTACCCCAGACGGTGGCGGAACTGCCATCGAGCTACAATCCAGGGATTTGGATGGCGATGGTCCAAATGCTCCTGTAATCACGGTTTCGGGAAATTTGGCGGAAAACACAACCTATAACGGATCTGTTGTGCTCCTCAATGAAACTGAAACTCCTGCAGAAGAAGTCAATGAGGAAATAGAAGGTGAAGCTGCAGAGCATCAGTTCTTCTATGTTGTTGAAGGTGGGTTAAATGCCACAACGGAGTATAGTGATGAAGAATCTGACTACGTTTCTGCCGAGACGGGCACCAATTTCACCACCAATAATCCTGTGGGCATAACTTTTACACTTACCACGACAGATGCAAGCTCCGGAACTCTTACGGTAACCTTGCGACATGAGCCTAAAAAACCCAATGATGGGACTTTGGCTGATGCTGGTGGTGAAACCGATATCACACAAACCTTTAACCTAACTATAGAGTAACACCTGATTTCAAAATCAAGGTGCTGTAAATAGCATAATTATTTCATGAATAAAGAATTTAGACATACGGTCTTAAGCACTTTAATGGTTGCTGTATTAGCCATACAGCAGCTGTTTGGTGCTTACCATATGTTTATTTTTCATGCAAATGATTTTGAACAGGACCAAGCCAATAGCGATGAATGGGTTAGCAGTAGCGAAGATGCATGTGACATCTGCGCAAAATTGAACCCCACTCCGGCGGTTCACACCGCAGAAACCTATTCCCCAGACCACGGTTCCCTGTGCTTTCGGGTTCCAGAATCCAAAAGCCAACTCTCTTCAATTGTTGGGCATTATACCAACTATAGACGGGGTCCTCCCTCTCCCCGTATCTCCCTTATCTAAATAGGCCTTTCCATCAGGATTTGGCCCTGGTTCTTTACACTTCGAAGTCAAAAACGATTTTGAGGGTGCGATTGCATATACACTTCAAATCAAAAAACAACTCAAAATGATTACGACCAACAATCTCTCCAAGGTTTATGGTGATGCTACTGTACTGGACAATCTCAATCTAAACATCAAAGCCGGTGACCTATACTGTTTGTTAGGAGCCAATGGTGCCGGTAAAACTACCACTATCAACCTGTTACTGGGTTTTATCAAGCCCACATCCGGTAGCTGCTTTATCAATGGTCTTGCTGTTTCCGAAAACCCAAAAAAGACTAAAAAGCATCTTGCCTACATCCCTGAAAATCTTATGCTATATCCCAACCTGACCGCAGTTGAGAACTTGGATTACTTCTCCGGTATTGGCGGAAACCAATTGAATAAAGCCAAATTGGAGGCTTTTTTGGAAGAGGCTGGACTTCAAACCAGTGCCTTCCACCAACGAATTTCAACCTTTTCCAAAGGAATGCGACAAAAAGTGGGCATAGCCCTGGCTCTGGCCAAAAATGCCAGCGTGTTGTTACTTGATGAGCCTACCTCGGGCTTAGACCCCAAAGCAAGCAACGAATTTGGTTTGCTGCTCCAAAAGTTACGAAGCAAGGGCGTAGCCATTCTCATGGCCACCCATGATCTATTTAGGGCAAAAGAAATTGCCACGCACATTGGTATTATGAAAAATGGCCAATTGAAGCAGGAATTTGTGGCCGATGAGATATCCCTAAGTGATTTGGAACATGCATACTTGGAAACCATGGACTACAAAGAGGCAGTAGTATGATACGCAGTACATTTCTAAAAGAACTTAAGGAGTTGTCTCGGGACGGAAGAGTCAGAATTAGTTTTCTAATTGTAGTGCTATTGATGGCGGTAGCCACTTGGATCAGTAAGAGCCAGTACACAACAATCAACGAACAATATAAGGAAGCCGAAACCGCTGAGCGTCACATTTGGGAAGGTCAAGGAGAAAAAAACCCACATTCCGCCGCCCACTATGGCACTTATGCCTTTAAACCCAAATATCCGCTTTCCCTTGTGGATCATGGGGTTGATAAATTTACTGGAACCTCCATTTTCTTGGAGGCACATAAACGTAACGAAGCCCAATTTAGCCAAGCCGCAGATCAAACTGGATTGGCCCGATTTGGCGACTTAACGCCCGATTTTGTGCTCTTGTTTATTCTTCCTTTGTTGATCGTATTTCTTGGATACAACGCCTTCACCAAAGAAAAGGAAATGGGAACCTTGGTGCTTTTGAAAAGTCAGGGAACTCCAGTCTGGAAACTGATTTTTGGAAAGTGGTTGGCTATTTTCACTCCTATTTTCCTCGTTGTAGCACTACTTTTTATGGTAGCTGGAATTGTCCTGTCCAATCTTAAGGATTTTGGTGTGTTTAGCTGGGAATCTTTGGGGGTTATGTTGCTAGTGTATATGGTCTATTATATGATATTCATCAATTTGGTCCTGTTCATTTCCTCTAAAATGAAGAAATCGGGAATCTCTCTTGTATTATCTCTAGGGGTCTGGATATTAGCTTGTTTGGCAGTTCCGAAGGCCGCTAGCAATATGGCAGAATCCCAATATCCCTACCCTACTAGACAAGAATTCGCTGCGAGCATAACCAAGGATCAAAAAAGTGGAATTGACGGTCATGATCCATGGAACAAACAGGCTAAAATGCTGGAAGATGAAGTCTTAAAGCAGCATAATGTGGATAGTTTGGAACAACTTCCATTCAATTTTGACGCCTATCGGATGCAGAAAGGGGAGGAACATACCGCTGAAATCTATTTTAAGCATTATAAGCATTTAAAAACACAATTTGAGCAACAGTCCAAATTGTACCGCAACCTGGCCGTGTTATCGCCTTTTTTACCTGCACGATTTATGAGTATGGCCGTTGCAAATACAGATTATGCCACCCACTGGGACTTTGCTGATGCGGCAGAAACATATCGGGTAGACCTGCAGGCCTTCCTCAATGGTAATTTTGCCGAAAATTCCTCTTATGGAGAATGGAGCTACAGGGCAGATGAATCCACCTGGAAAGAAATGCCTGTATTTGACTATGATCCTCCTGAGCTTTCCGAAACCCTTTCAAGGAATTCTTCCAACTCGGCCATTTTATCTGTCTGGATATTGGGTTCATTTTCCCTTCTGTTTCTCACCACTAAAAAATTATAGCGATGTACAAGTTTAATTTTATATATGAGCTAAAAGGGCTTCTTCGAAATGGTTGGATCCAATTGCTGAGCCTCCTCCTTTTTGCGTTGTTCTTTTTTGCCTTTTACAACGGCCACGAAAAAGTGGACAAGAGAAAATTGGATATTCTGGCGGCCCATCAGGAGGTAAAGGAAACCGATCAGGAAATGCTAATATTATTGGACTCCATAGAACGTGGTATGGAGGTCTCTGCTTCGCCTTGGACCATTCCATCCAAACCTATGGCGGTTGGTAATTATCATCCACGTGTTGCTGCTATGGATCCTTCCAATTTAGCTTATATCTCCACGGGACAAAGTGATTTATTTACGCACTACGTAAAACCAAAGACCTCTGGTGATGATCTAGCCCTTAATTTCACGGAAATCACTAATCCCGTTCAGCAGTTGTTTGGCAGTTTTGATCCTGCCTTTGTCATTATTTTCTTGTTGCCCTTGATCATCATTGCATTTACCTATAATGTCCTTTCTTCAGAACGGGAAAGTGGAACGTTGAGGCTTTTGGCTTCCCAGCCCATTTCGTTGGCGTCATGGGTACTGCAAAAAATGGTCATACGTCTGTTTTGGATCATTGTAATGATTGGTGTTATACTCACAATTGTATTCTATATCAATGGCAATGATAGCAACTTAGCTGATCTTTTACCCGTGTTGGGTGTGACCGTGGGATACGTTCTGTTTTGGTTTGCTGTGGCGTTCGTAGTCAACCTTTGGGTAGGAAGTTCAGCGAAAAACGCTATAGCTCTTATAGGCTTATGGCTGCTATTTGTTTTGCTGATCCCATCCACATTGAATCAGATGGGCAGTACACTTTACCCTATGCCCTCCCGTACCCTGATGATTAATCAATTGAGAAATGCCAAGGAGGATGCTACAAAGAAACAAGATGAAATCCTGGATAACTTTTTAAGGGATCATCCAGAATATGCCATCAACGACCCCAACCAGGGCCGAAGTTTTTATCATCGGTATATGGCATCCCAACAATTGGTACGGGAAGAGTTGCAACCCGTAATTCAAAAGTTTGAAGGTCAATTACAGAATCAGCAACAATGGATTTCCCAACTCAAATGGGTATCCCCTGCCATTATTGTGCAGCAGGAACTCAACGCATTGGCAGGAACTTCTACAAGGGATTATGAAAATTATAGAAAGCAAGTAACGGCCTTTGCAGAAACTTGGCGGCAGCATTTATTGCCTTTCCTCTATAACAATCAACCCTTTTCCAGTGAAGATTACAAAAATCTACCCGTCTTTGAATATGTATCATTGGAATCCGATAGCACCACAAAAAGCATATTGGTACTTGTAGTGATTGCATTGGGATTGGTAGCGCTGGGGTTTGCAAAAGGAATGGGGTATCAATCCAGTAAAAACATCATTACACCATAGCATGAGAGCATATTATATTTTGATTTTTTCTTGGCTCCTATGCGTACATGGCATCCAAGCCCAGGAAGAGAATGCAGAGAATTTTCCCCCACCGGAAGTACCCATGGAAATTTCAGTTTCTAGGGCTGCGTCCCCTATCCAGATTGATGGTCGTTTGGATGAACCCGCATGGGATAAGGTTGAACTGGCGGATGATTTTTTTCGCATTGAACCCAGACAGGGAGGCAAGGTCACCTATAAAACCTTGGTGAAATTCCTTTATGATGACAAAAATCTATATGTATCCGCATTTTGTAAGGATTCCCTGGGAATTCCAGGAATTCGGATTCAGGATTTGCGTCGGGATTTTAGTTGGGGGGAGAACGATATCTTTGGAGTTGCCTTGGATCCCCAAAACCTGAAACAATATGCCCAAGGATTTCAGACCACACCTTATGGGAACCAAAGGGATTTCCAAAATTTTAATGGGAACAATTTTGATACAGGCTGGAATACCCTTTGGAGGGTTCGAACGCAACGTACAGATCAAGGATTTACGGTGGAAATGGCAATTCCGTTTAAATCACTTCGATACAACCTCCCGGAAAATGGGAATACCATCGAGTTGGGAATGACCATGGTTCGTTATGCCCGTAGGGAAGTGGAAGTATCCACTTTTCCAGCTATCCCACAGTCATTCACCCCCTATAGAATGACCTATGCCGCTAAATTGACGGATATTGAAGTTCCACCTCCCTCTGCCAATATTAGGGTGGAGCCCTATACCTTGTACCAGTATGATGAAAACAAGGAAGGAGATGTTCTAACGTCCAAAGCCAGTGATCCCAAGTTGGGTTTTGATGTCAAATGGGCCATGAATCCCAAAACCGTATTGGATTTAACGGTAAATACCGATTTTGCCCAAGCAGATGTGGACAGAGCGGTAAACAACTTGGAACGTTTCAATATCTTTTTTCCAGAACGGCGACAGTTCTTTTTGGAAAATTCGGGAATCTGGGCTGGTGGATTGCAACAATCCATAAGGCCATTTTTTAGCCGACGTATTGGACTTCAGGGGAACTTTAATGCCACCCCGGCACCCATTGATGTTGGCGCACGTTTTACCCAGCGTACCGAAAAAAATGCCTTGGCCGGATTGTTCGTACGTCAAAGGGAAACGGATGGTTCCGCGGGAGCAAATTTTGGAGTATTCCGTTATCTCAGGAATTACGGTAGGGAAAACAATGTTGGGGTTATGGTCACACATCGCTTGGATAACGAACATGATGACCTGAATTTGGAAAGTAATAACAATACCACCCTCACTGTAGACGGACAAATACGCCCCACAAGTCAATGGGATATTCAGTATATCCTATCCACATCCATAGACGAGGAAACCGGGGAAACCGGCTTCGCAGGGCGGTTTTTTGCAGGCAATGACTCCAATAAATTCTACTATGGATGGGTAACAGAATATACAGATGCCAATTACAATCCAAGAATGGGTTTTGTTCGTCAAACCAATGTGATCAGACATAATCCTGGCGGGTATTTCGTGGTCAGACCCAAAAAAATGGATTGGATCAGGCGGTGGGACCCCGGGATGTTTGTCAATTATTTGCATGATGCAACAGACCCTACGCAGTTTCAACAGGCTAGTTTGTACATATTTCCGATCTTTACTTGGTTCAAGGACAATAGTTTTTTTGAGGTTTCAGCAACGCCAACCTGGCAAAATATCAACTTTGATTTTGCTCCATTGGGTCTCCAAATTGCTCAGGACAACTATTATTACACCCGTTATTTGGTGCAATACAACACCGACCAATCCAAAAAATGGTCGGGTGACCTAGGATATAATTTTGGAAGTTTTTACAACGGAACCCGGAATACCGTAAATGCTGCTGCCCGCTTTGCCCCCATTCCCCATGCCGCACTGGCATTGGAATACGAGCATAATACGATCAAAGATGTGGGGATTGGTGACTCCAATCTAACCACAAATCTGTATTCCGCTAATTTACGGTTGGCTTTGAACCCCAGGGTACAACTCTCCACTTTTTACCAGTATAATAGTTTTAATGAGCAGGGAAGGTGGAATGCGCGTTTGAGCTGGGAATATATGCCGCTTTCTTTTGTGTATCTCGTGTTCAACGATACCCAAACGGACATTTTTGATCCGATGCAAAGTACTAGACAATTCATTGGCAAGATTACCCTCCTAAAGCAATTTTAAGTAGTTGTAGGAGGATTCTAATGCCCTCAATAAAACTCAATAGAATGAAAACCCGACGGAAATTTTTAAAAAATACTGCCTTCGCTACTGTAGGTATTGGCCTTTCGCATCATCTTTCACTTGCGCAAACTTTACATCCTAGCGAGAGCAATTTGGTAAGCCAAACCACCAATCCTTGGATTGAGCTCTCCTCGAATGCCTATTTGAAAAACGTACAATTGATTTCCCAAATGGCACAAAACAAGCCTATTATGGCTGTCTTAAAAAACAATGCCTATGGTTTGGGTGATGTTCAGGTGGCTCAAATTTTAGATCAAAGTACACACATTGCAGGTTTTGCACTGGTAAAGGATGAACGCTGTCTTGCGCTGCGCGGAAATGGGGTTAGCAAACCTATACTGTTAATGGGGGATTTTAATGAGGATTTAGGAATGGATTTGGTTAATAATGCCATTACCTTAAGCGCATTTTCCCTGGCATCCAGCAACAAAATCAAAAAGCTCGCATCCCAAGGTAATAAAGAGGTTCTTGTAGAATTATATATAGATACCGGCTTAGGCAGGATGGGAATGCCATACTCCAAAGGAGTGGGTTGGATCAAAGAATTGGCATCTACACCCAACATCAAAATTACTGGCCTATTTAGCACCTTGACCACTCCAGTGGACTTTGCTCAGACTCAAATTCAACGCTTCTCCAATATTATTGGTCAATTGAAGGACAATGGGATCATACCATCAAGATTACATATGGCCCCTTCCCTATCACTTTTGGATCTGCCAGAATCCCATTTTAATACGGTTAGGCCAGGCATATTATTGCACGGTACTTATCCCCTTTCCAAAATGGATCAAGCCAAAAATGTGCCGTTGCAACTTGCCTATCGATTGAAAGCTCCGGTGATTCGAATGGAAAAACTGCGCAAAGGAGATACCATTGGTTTTTCCCGATTTTATAAAGTAGAGGCTGATGAGTGGACTGCTACCTTGCCCATTGGATGGGCCGACGGATACTACAGCGGAGCCGAAAACGGTGCCAAAGTACTGATCAACGATACACTTTACAACGTGGTCAACGTGAATGCCAGCCATTGCAATCTGGCCATTGGCCCAGAAAAAACTGTTGATGTAGGAGATATAGCTACGCTAATTGGGCCAGACCAGCCTGAAATAACACCAGAGGGATTTGGTAAATTAGCAGGTGGTCACAACTATCTTCAAATTCAGTATAAAGAATCCATTCCTAAATTCGTTCATGATGAATTCCTGTAAACATCTGGTTATTATCCTCTTTAGCTTGGGTTCTTCTTGGCTTTTTGCACAAGAGAGTTTTATTAAGCTGCCAAATGAGGATTTGAATTTATTCGTGGAAGACGTTGGAAATGGACAGCCCGTCATTTTTATACCGGGTTGGACCATGACCACGGAATTTTTTAAGCACCAGAAGGATCATTACGCTAAAGAATTTCGATATGTTTCCTATGATCCAAGGAGTCAGGGCAAGTCCACCAAAACTGAAAATGGGAATACGTATGAAGTCCATGCCCAGGATTTACACCATTTGATTACGGAATTGAAACTTGAAAATGCCATATTGGTTGGTTGGTCTAGTGGATGCGCTACTATTTTTGAGTATGTTCAGCAATATGGTACAAAGAGTCTTGATCAACTGGTTTTTATTGACGAGCCTCCAAAGTGGATAGGCGATTCTGAAACAGAATGGGTCTATGGAACTTTTGATGGTTACAGGGGAAGTCTCAAAAATCTATTGAATGACCCCGAAGGCTATGCCAAAGCTGTTGTGGATTGGATGTTGGAAACTGAAATTTCCAAAACCGTGGAAGATTGGATGATCGCCGAAACCCTTCAAACTCCCAAATATGCGGCATTAAGCCTTTACATTGACGGACTTATTAGTGATTACAATGAAATCGTTAAAAGCATTGATGGTAAAATCCCAGCCCTCTACATGGTAAGGGATAACTGGTACAATGATGCTTCCCATTGGTTACACACCCATGCCCCAAATGCTAAAACCGTTCCCATTACCAGTCATGCTATGTTTTGGGAAAACCCGGAAAAATTCAATCAACTATTGGATGGGTTTTTGAACTCCAATACCACCAAATGATACTGAACCCCAGATCAATCTGTGGTTACTTTTTAAGCCTGGCAAAAACATAGGTATAAAGCCACATCAAGGTAAAGGAAGGGACAATATCCAAGCCTGGTATAAGTTCTTCCACAAAGGTTACCACCCCGGCCACTTGACCAATTTTTCCTTTGTACATCCGGGTCATGAGCCAACCTGCCACTGGGGCCCAAATGACATCTGAAAATTCCCCGATGCCCGGAATGGCGAAGGACAGCATTCCAATACCGTCAAACAATAATCCCAAAAGTAAATGCTGATATTTTTGGTCTTCCACCTTTGCCATTGCGGAAAAATAGCAATTCCAAATGAGATGGGGAAATCCCTATGACAAATCCGAGCTGATGAGTTTCAAGAACTCATTGCGGGTCTCAATCTTTTCAAATTGTCCCCGGAACCCTGAAGTTGTGGTTACGGAATTCTGTTTTTGGACCCCTCGCATCATCATGCACATATGCGCTGCTTCTATCACCACGGCCACACCTTTTGGTTTTAAAGTGTTGTTCAGGCACTCCAATATATCATGGGTCAACCGCTCCTGTACTTGCAGTCTTCGGGCAAAGACATCCACTACCCTGGGTATTTTACTCAATCCCACTATATGCCCGTTGGGGATGTAGGCCACATGGGCTTTTCCAAAGAAAGGAAGCATGTGATGCTCACAGAGGGAATACACTTCAATATCCTTGATGATCACCATATCGTCATAATCCTCCTCAAACATGGCGCTACGCAAAATTTCCGCTGCATCCTGGCCATATCCCTGGGTCAAAAACAACATGGCCTTGGCCGCTCGTTCAGGAGTTTTTTGGAGGCCGTCCCGTTGCACATCCTCCCCAATCTCGTCAATGATTTTGGCAAAACGATCCTTGACCTCGTTGGTAATTTCGATATTATATTCTTCCAGATTCTGATAGGGCGCCATAGGCTATGTTGCGGTATTTAGCTTGTTAGAAAAATGCTTGTTCAATTTCTTGATCTTTGGATCAATGATAAACTGACAATACGGTTGATTGGAGTGATCATTGTAATAATTCTGATGCTCCTGTTCCGCAATATAAAAAGGTTTTGCTTCTGAAACGGCTGTTACAATAGGATTTGTGAACACTTTTTCTTTTTCCAGCAAGGCAATAAACTCCTCCGCTTCCTTCTTTTGATTAGGAGAAGTATAAAAGATCTCACTCCGGTATTGGCTGCCCACATCATTCCCCTGCCTATTTAATGTTGTGGGATCATGGGTGGCAAAGAACACCTCCAATAACTCCACAAAGGAGACTTTGGTCGGGTCATACTTAATTTGAATGGCCTCTGCATGCCCTGTTCTACCCGTACAAATTTCCCGATAGGCTGGATTCTTGATTGCACCACCGGTGTAGCCCGAGATTACCTCAACTACTCCATTCAATCTTTGAAAAACTGCTTCCGTACACCAAAAACAGCCTCCGGCAAAAATTGCCAATTCCAAATTTTTGTTTTCTTGTATGTCCATATTTATCAAACCTTAAAATAAACTTATCCATTCCAGCATTCATGCCCAAAGAGATTCGCATTTTATTGTCGTAAATCTTAAGAAAAACTTTATTTAAAACTCCAATTTTTGTTCGCTCAGCAGTAATTGTTACTTTCACTCCCCGAAGCGAGGATTTTATGATCATAGCCACAAACATTAAAAAATCTTTTGGGCACTTGGAGGTTTTAAAAGGTGTTGACCTGACTATCAACAAAGGTGAAGTTGTTTCTGTTGTGGGCGCTTCCGGGGCTGGTAAAACTACCCTTTTGCAAATATTGGGGACCCTGGATGAACCTTCAAACAAAACCGATAGTACTTTGCTGATCAATGACACCCCGGTGAATCAATTGAACGATAAAGGGCTGGCACGGTTTCGGAATGAGCATATTGGGTTCATATTTCAATTTCATCAACTTTTGCCCGAGTTTACGGCATTGGAAAACGTATGCATCCCCGCTTTTATCAAAAAAACACCCAGGGTCGAGGCAGAAAAGAGGGCCAAGGAGTTGTTGGATTTCCTAGGGCTTTCTGATCGTTACGACCATAAACCCAATGCGCTTTCAGGGGGTGAACAGCAAAGGGTTGCCGTAGCGCGTTCACTTATCAATAATCCGTCTGTAATCCTTGCCGATGAGCCCAGTGGAAACCTGGATTCGGAAAGTGCTGACAACCTGCATCAGCTGTTTTTTAAGCTACGTGATGAATTTGGTCAGACCTTCATTTTGGTAACCCACAACACCGAATTGGCCAATATGGCAGATAGAAAACTCACCATGGTGGATGGTGTGATCGTTTCAAGATAGGATGACAAAGGCCGAGCTTAAGGAATTCTTGGATGCCAAAGTGGAGCAGTACAATCATCCCAGTTTTTTGGAAGATGACCCTCTTCAAATTCCCCATCACTTCTCCAAGAAAGAAGATATTGAAATCAGTGGATTCTTAACTGCGACCATTGCATGGGGTAATCGGAAGAGCATCATTAAAAATGCTTCTTCCCTTATGGCGCTAATGGATCAATCTCCCTATGATTTTGTTTATAACCATTCCGAGGCGGAATTGGAAAAGCTTGGCTCATTTGTACACCGCACCTTTAACGCCCTGGATTTGACATATTTTGTCAAAAGTCTTCAAAATATCTACACCAAACACGGGGGATTGGAAGCTGTGTTTACCCAATTTCAACAAAAGGAAACCCTACAGCCCGCCATTTCTGAATTCAAAAAAGTGTTTTTTGAATTGCCTCATCAACAACGTACCACCAAACATGTTTCCGATCCGGCAAAGGGTTCGGCGGCCAAACGAATCAATATGTTTTTACGCTGGATGGTTAGAGACAACGACACTGGGGTGGATTTTGGACTCTGGAAGCACCTAAACCCATCACAGCTTTCCTGCCCTTTGGATGTACACTCGGGGAATGTGGCCAGAAAGCTAAAACTACTGAAACGGAAGCAAAATGATGCGACGGCTCTTGCCGAACTGGATAACAACCTGAGAAGTTTAGATGCATCTGATCCTGTTAAATACGATTTTGCGCTTTTTGGTTTAGGTGTTTTTGAAAAATTTTAGCACTATTTTGTTAGGGTATTCTATGTTATTTTTGGGTTCAACGTATAATACCAAAATCCAAACAACCAATGAGCATAAATGACAGCTTTGGCATACCCACCTATGTCGCTTCCGAAGATCGGTACGAGAAAATGAAATACCGTAGATGCGGAAATAGCGGGCTCCTTTTGCCCATGATTTCCCTTGGGCTATGGCACAACTTTGGACATACGGACGATTTTAACAAAGCACGACAGATTTTGCGGACAGCCTTTGATCATGGAATCACCCATTTTGATTTGGCCAATAACTATGGCCCACCCTACGGGGCGGCCGAAGACAACTTTGGACGTATATTCCAAAAAGATTTCAAAACCTATCGGGATGAGTTGATCATATCTTCCAAAGCCGGATGGGATATGTGGCCGGGACCGTATGGAAATTTTGGGTCCAGAAAATATCTGATTGCAAGTTTAGATCAAAGCTTGCAGCGTATGGGTCTGGATTATGTTGACATATTTTACCACCACAGACCTGATCCGGATACCCCATTGGAAGAAACTATGGGCGCCCTGCATCAAATAGTCCAACAAGGTAAAGCACTTTACGTTGGAATTTCCCAATATAATGCGGAGGACACGGCTAGAGCATACAATATACTTAGAGAGCTTGGAACTCCCTTACTAATCCATCAGCCGAGATACAATATGTTTGATCGCTGGATAGAGGATGGGCTTTTGGATGTCTTGGGTCAAAAGGGAATTGGTTCCATTGCTTTTTCCCCGTTGGAACAGGGTATACTGACCAACAAATATCTGAAAGGACTTCCTGAGGATTCCAGAGCGGTCAAGGATGCACGCTATTTGAAATCCGATCAGATTACACCGGAAGTTTTGGACAAAGTCGCAAAGCTTAATGCCATTGCCGAAGGCAGAAACCAAAGTTTGGCCCAAATGGCTTTGGCCTGGGTGTTACGTGATGAGAAAATTACAACGGTGCTGGTTGGAGTTAGCAGGACAAGTCAATTATTGGATAATATCCAGGCCTTGAACAATGTGGATTTCAGTTCTGATGAATTACAACAAATTGAAACCATATTAAAAGCATAAACGGCCGACGCCTATCAAAGACCGTAGCCTTTCGGAATATCAAGCTGGATTTTCTGGCCACCCCGGGCAATGGATTTGTAAATGGCCTCCACAATAATCATGTCACGGCGTCCCATTTCACCCGGAGCCACATTGGGTTCGCCAAACAGTATATGCTTGGCGAAGTCATCCATTTGCAATTTTTGCTGACTTTCCTGTGGAAAGTCCAAATCTCCGCGGGAAGTGCGTCCAGCCAAAGGAATGTAAGTACTGGCAGGATCTAATTCATACCAACCTTGATCACAGGAGGCAAACAAGCGATTGGCTCTGATGTTGTGAGAGGTCATGATATTTCCGACCGCTCCACTTTCAAACTCAAATTGGGCGGTTATGGTTTCATCCGTATCCTTGAAATAGTCGGGGCGTGTACTGAACTCTTGGGCGGAAACAGATAAGGGATTCTCACCTGTTCCATAGATCACACTTTGAATGGCATACACCCCCATATTCATCAATGCTCCTCCACCAGATAAGGCTTTGTTCAATCGCCATTGTTCTGGGTTGGACCTAGATCGATATCCCGCATCTGCTGTTATATAATGGACATTTCCAAAGGTTTTCTCCCGAACATATTTTTTGATTTCTTGGGTATAGGGTTCTGAATGCAGCCGATAACCCATACCCAGTTTAACACCAGCATCCTTGCACGCGGTTATTATAGCATCACACTCTGCAACAGATACTGCCATGGGTTTTTCGCAGATTACATGTTTTCCAGCCTTTGCTGCCCTGATACAAAAGTCGGCATGCATGCTATTGGGCAGGACCACATAAACCACATCTATGTCAGGATTGTTTTTGATGGTGTCAAAATTTTGATAATTGTATATATTCTCTTTTGGGATGCCATATTTGGACGCCCATACTCCCTCTTTTTCAGGAGTTCCGGTAACAATTCCAGTCAGATAACAATGTTCAGTGTCCAATAGCGCAGGTGCCAATTGGTAAGTGCTATAACTTCCCAATCCTACCAAAGCAATCCCCAATTTTTTCTTGTTTTGAGATGAAGTATTGGCAACGATAAAAGCTGATGAGCCCAATAGTGCAGTAGCTCCAATACCTTTGCCCAAAGTGGAATTAAATGTTCTTCTGGAAATGGTTTTCATACTTCCTTATTTCGAGTTCTTTAAAGTTAGAAATAAACAAGAAGAAAAGGGCTGGTTTGTATTAATCTATACCAACTTAATTCTTTTAAATCCACTCAAAATTCCTACTTTTAGAACTGGACTAATTAAAACACAAAATGAAACAAAACTTCCTAGTTCTTTGCACAATTCTGTGCACTGCCTTGACCTTTGCCCAAAATCGGAAATTACCCATTGACACTACCATCACCACGCAACATAGTGTTACCATCAATGGGGCCAATATTAGTTATACAGCCACTACGGGCACACAACCTGTATGGGATGATATGGGAGAGCCGATTGCCTCCCTTCATTATACATATTATACGAGGAACAATGTACGGAACCGGGCAGAGCGCCCCTTGTTGATTTCCTTCAATGGAGGACCAGGTTCCGGATCTGTTTGGATGCACCTGGCGTACACTGGGCCAAGGGTACTCAAGATTGATGATGAGGGATATCCTGTACAGCCTTATGGGGTTAAGCAAAATCCCTTTTCGGTTTTGGATGTTACCGATATTGTTTATGTAAATCCAGCCAATACTGGATATTCCAGAACCATTCCCGAAACAGGTGAAAAGGTGGATAGGGACAAGTTTTTTGGCATCAACGCGGACGTTGCCTATTTGGCAGAATGGTTGAACACCTTTGTAACCCGAAATAACAGATGGCGTTCCCCAAAATATATCATTGGTGAAAGTTATGGGGGAACCCGTGTTATGGGATTGTCCCTGGCCTTGCAGAATCAGCAATGGATGTATCTCAACGGGGTAATTATGGTTTCCCCTGCGGATTATAAAGTCATCAGGGTTGGTGGGCCAGTTTCAAGTGCCCTGAACCTCCCCTATTATACGGCTGCAGCATGGCATCATAAGGCGTTGCCATCAGAACTTCAAAATAAGGATTTGTTGGAGGTTTTGCCAGAGGCTGAAAACTATACGATCAATACTTTGATCCCAGCCATCGCCAAAGGTGGATTTATTTCAGACTCGGAACGAAATTCGGTTGCCAAAAAAATGGCCTTTTATTCAGGCTTAAAAGAAAAGGATATCCTAGATCACAATTTGGATGTGCCTACGCAATTCTTTTGGAAAAATCTTTTGAAGGAGAACGGTGGTTATAACGTTGGAAGGTTGGACAGCCGCTATTTAGGAATTGACCGACAACTGTTCGGAGAAGGACCTGATTATTCTGCTGAGCTTACCTCTTGGCTCCATAGCTTTACCCCCGCAATCAACTATTATCTACAGGAAGAACTTAAGTTCAAAACGGATATCAAGTATAATATGTTTGGTCCTGTACATCCCTGGAACAATGAAGATGACAATACAAGGGATAATCTGAGACAGGCCATGGCACAGAATCCATATTTGAACGTTTTGGTTCAATCTGGGTACTATGACGGTGCCACTACCTATTTCAATGCCAAGTACACCATGTGGCAGGTTGACCCAAGCGGGCGGATGAAAGATCGATTTGAATTTAAAGGGTATCGATCAGGGCATATGATGTATCTAAGAAGGGAAGATTTGAAAAAAGCCAATGACGACCTCAGAAACTTTATTGTACGAACAACGGCCAATGGAAAAAGTGCCAAATATTAATATCATGAATAAAATAGCAATCTTATCCCTGGTATTGGGACTTACCTCCCAATGCATCCTCGCCCAAGCCATACCTCCAAAAGAATGGCAAATCAAAACTGCCTTAATGGCCGTACCAGCGGATTATAAAGACGGAGCCAAAGTATATGGCTATGATGCTTCGGGGAATTTTGTAACGCTGCGTGAAGGAAGCAATGACTACATCGCATTGGCAGATGACCCCAAAAAGGAAAAGTTTTCTACCGCTGCCTATCATAAGGAACTGGAACCCTTTATGGCGCGTGGAAGGGAGTTGAAAGCCCAAGGAAAAGATGGAAAGGAAATCTTTGATATTCGGGAGGAGGAAGTTAAGGTAGGAAAGTTGAAAATGCCGGACAAGACCACCTTATGTGTCTTTACGGGAAACGTAAACGCGGAAACCCAGGAAATTGAAAATCCCTATGTGCGCTACGTATTTTACATTCCCTTTGCCACAGGGGAATCCACAGGATTACCCACCACCCCTACTCCTCCTGGGCATGCATGGATCATGAACCCAGGAACCCATAGGGCCCACATTATGATAACACCTCCGAAGAATTAGAAAGGTTCAATGAAGAAAATTGTCTTTGACAATCCCCATAGGAAAAAGCATTTCGCATTTTTCAATCACATGAACCATCCTCATTTCAACATTACGGCCAATGTAGACCTTGGCTCATTCCTACCTTACGTAAAGTCAATGGAAATGCCGTTGACCTATAGTCTGGTCTATTTGTTATCCAAAGCGGCCAATGATATTATTGAGTTTCGATGGAGAATTCGAGAAAATGAAGTGGTTGAGCATGAGAGTGTGCATCCCTCTTTTACAGTTCCCACCAACGAAACGGACGTTTTTAGTTTTTGTACGGTTCCATTTCAAACAAGTGCCCAAGATTTTATAGCTGATGCCAAACGGATCAATGAAGCCATGAAAACAAACCCTTCCATTGAAGATGAACCTGGAAGGGACGATTACTTGTTTATGTCGGCAATCCCTTGGGTAAGTTTCACCAGTATTCAGCATGCCATGCATTATCACCCGCATGATTCGGTACCCAGAATAAGCTGGGGGAAATTCTTCCGCCAAAACAACACCCATTTAATGCCATTGTCCGTTCAAGCCCACCATGCTTTGGTGGATGGCAGACATATGGGGCGGTATTTTGAAAATGTTCAGGAATTGCTGAATAATCCGAAATTGGCATTGGAATAATCTACCAACCATGAACCGACAAATCTGTACGTATTATTTAATCTACAGATAGCCTTTTAAGGCTTTATTTCCTAATTTTAGCAAACACCTTCAATCATGTCAAAACACAGAATCCTAGTTATTACCTTGCTATCCTTCCTTTCATTTTTTAAAAATACCCAAGCCCAGGATTGGCCCAATCTAGCTAAATACCAAGAGGCGAACCAAAAGTTATTAACCGCTCCAATAGATGAAAATCGAGTAGTTTTTATGGGTAATTCCATTACCGAGGGGTGGACCAATGGCATGCCTTCTTTCTTTGAAAATCCATCTTATGTAAATCGGGGGATTAGTGGTCAGACCACCCCTCAAATGCTATTGCGATTTAGGCAGGATGTTGTCGATCTAAAACCCAAGGTGGTTCTTATTTTGGCCGGCACCAATGATATTGCTGGAAATACCGGACCCATGACCTTAGAACAAATAAGAGATAACATTCAATCCATGGTGGAATTAGCGCAAGCCAACAATATTACACCCGTAATCTGTTCAGTACTCCCTGCTTTTGACTACCCATGGAAACCCAAAATGGCTCCGAACATAAAAATCCCACAATTGAACAATATGCTGCAGCGTCTGGCCAGGGATAAGAATATATTTTATCTGGACTATTTTTCCGCTATGTCGGATAACAGGAATGGGCTTCCCAAGGAACTAGCGGATGACGGGGTTCACCCAACTACCGCAGGCTATGAAATCATGGCCGAGCTTGCCAATAAAACCATTCAAATGGCTATTAAGAGTTAGATATGAAATTTTACATTCCGCTTTTGGTGCTATTTTTCGGATGGTCTGTGAATGGGCAAAACAACAGTCAAGTCCAGCCTGTTCTGGAACATTTGCCCATGTTTGATAAAATCAGGGATTTTACCATGGATGCCAAAGGGAAAGAATCCTACTTCACTATTCAATCTCCCAATGAAGAGGTGTCCGTAATCGTGAAATCCGTTAATGGGAATAATGGCTGGGACATGCCAGCAATTACCTCTTTTTCGGGAAAATATAAAGACTTGGAACCATTTCTGTCCCCAGATGGGTTGCGCCTATATTTCGTATCCAATAGGCCCGTGGACCAGGCATCAACAACTCCAAAGGATTTTGATATTTGGTACGTGGAAAGGGCTAATTCGACTTCGGAATGGTCTACTCCCATTAATATAGGTGCTCCAATCAATACCGAACACAATGAATTTTACCCTGCTGTTGCGCAAAACGGGAATTTGTATTACACCTGTGATTGCCCTGGTGCACTTGGAAGGGATGATATCTTTTTCAGTTCGTATGATGATGGGAGTTACGCCGAACCCATTTCCTTGAGCGGGAACATTAACACGGAAGGCTTTGAATACAATAGTTACATTTCCCCTGATGATTCTTACTTGATTTTTGGAGGATACAATCGCGAGGACGGTCAAGGGAGTGGTGATCTCTATGTCAGTTTCAAAGACGATTCCGGGAATTGGACTAAAGCCATACCCTTACCCGTTCCCATTAATTCGAAATACATGGACTACTGCCCATTTGTGGACCCAACAAACAATGTTTTGTACTTCACCAGCCGTAGAAGTCAAGAACCTGGCTCCAACATGGTTTCCATGGATGATCTCTTGGATTATCTGAAAAGCTATCAAAATGGGGGTAGCCGATTGTACAAAGCCCAGTTTGACATCTTATCACTGAAATGAATCAGGAATTCTTGGCAATTTCATGCAAAATCCTACCGTCAGCCTTTTTATCCCATTTAAAAATACCCAGGAATACCTTCCCGCATGTTTGGATTCCATTCTAGCTCAGACCTATCCTTATTGGGAGGTGTTGGCCGTGGATGATTATTCGGAAGACAAAAGCAGGAAAGTTCTGGAAGCTTACGCCAAGAAAGATAACCGAATAAAAGTTTATCCCAATTCTGGAAATGGAATTATTCCGGCTTTACAAACAGCCTATGCCCATAGTTCTGGAGATTTGGTTTCCCGTATGGATTCTGACGACATCATGAAACCCAATCGCCTGGAAGTCATGGCAGAATCGTTGGGTAGTCATGGAAGAGGTCATGTGGCCGTGGGGCAAGTACAGTATTTTTCCCATCGAGGTATCAGCGATGGGTATGCACGGTATGAAACATGGTTGAATGCACTAACCGCAAACGGGAACAACTATAATGAAATTTATAAGGAATGCGTAATCCCTTCCCCTTGCTGGATGGTGTACAGGGATGATTTTGAACTGAGCGATGCTTTCCGCCCCAATCGGTATCCTGAGGACTACGATCTCACCTTTCGATTTTACGAAAATCAATTGAAGATCATACCCTGTAATGAAGTGCTTCATTTATGGAGGGATTATGATACCCGAACATCCAGAACCCATGAACATTATGCGCAGAATTATTTTTTGGACATCAAGCTTCATTACTTTTTAAAACTAGACCGCGACCCAATGCGACCCTTAGTAGTATGGGGCGCAGGTTTTAAAGGTAAATCCATCGCAAAAAGTTTAGTAAATCAAGAATTGGACTTTGTGTGGTTATGCGACAATCCCGCAAAAATTGGAAAAAAAATATACGGACAGGAATTGGTGCATTTTGAAATGCTGAGACAACTGAAAAACCCCCAGAGCTTGGTAACAGTGGCCAATGAGACTGCCCAGAAGGAAATCCGTGAATTCTTCTCCACTCTGGGACAACAGGCTATGAAAGACTACTTTTTCTTCTGCTAGCTTTTGCATTGTACAATAAACAATTATCAATTAACAGGGTCCAACGTTACTCATTGTTCATTGGTTATTGTGAATTGTTAATTGGAAATTGAATCTAACAAACCCTTAACACCGCCATTAGCTAAGTATCACCTATATTTGCTTAATCAAAGTTGGGAATGCAGTTTAAACATCCGGAAATCCTTTGGGCCCTATTACTTCTCCTGATTCCCATTTTCATTCATCTTTTTCAGTTACGAAGGTTTAAAAGAACACCCTTTACCAATGTAGCCATGCTGCAAAAGGTAGTTTCGGAATCCAGAAAAAGTAACCAGCTCAAAAAATGGTTGCTCCTCATCACAAGATTGTTGTTGATTGCTGCCTTGGTGGTCGCCTTTGCCCAACCCTTTAGCGCCTCCCAAACCGCAACCACAACAAAGGAGACAGTCATTTACTTGGATAATTCCTTCAGCATGCAGGCCAAAGACAATGGACTTTCCATTTTGGAACAGGCCGTGCAGGATTTGATCAAAAATGTTGGAGAGGATAATGTGTTCACCCTGTTCACCAATGAAAATACGTTCAGAAAGGTCACCGTAAATGAAATAAAAAACGAACTGCTATCCTTGCCGTATACCCATAAGCAACTGGACGTGGATGCCATTTCTTTGCGTGCCAACAGCCTGTTCTCAAATTCGGAAGACGCTATAAAACAATTGGTGTTGATTTCGGATTTTCAACAAAACATGGGACAATTCGTTGGAACACAGGACACTACCCTACTCACCTATTTGGTTCCTGTACGTTCTTCGCTTGATAGAAATGTTTCTATAGATTCCATAAGTTTGGAAGGACATCCTGCCGATCAGTCAAAACTTACGGTGAGGCTTTCAGGCGGTATCAGTGCGGAAAGCCTACCGATATCATTGTATAATGGAGAACGGTTGATCGCCAAAACTTCTGCAAATTTCACTTCAAATGGAAATGCAAAAGTGGAACTTTCCATTCCTGCAGATACCGAAATTCTTGGAACAATCAGTATTCAGGACAATGCACTTTCTTTTGACAATCAGTTTTACTTCAATATTGATGAAAAGGAGAAAATAAAGGTGCTTGCAATCAGTGAATCGGACAACAACTATCTGCAACGTCTATTTCCGAAGGAAGAATTTCAACTTCAGCTATTTGGGCTAAACCAGTTGGATTACAGTGCCCTGGGAGATCAGCATGTGGTTGTGCTCAACGAATTGAAATCCATCCCCAATGGGTTGCAGCAAGTGCTTAGAAGTTTCAAGGAAAATGGCGGAACAGTGATTCTGGTACCTTCTGTAGATTGCGATTTGAGCACCTACAATCCATTGTTGTCCAATTTCTTTGCCACCAAATTTCAGGAAACGCAGGTTTTGGAAAAAAACATCACAGGAATTTCTTTTGACCATCCCGTGTACCAAAACGTTTTTAATAAACGAGTACAGAACTTTCAATATCCCAAGGTAAACCAGTCCTACAAACTGGTAACCCAGGCTCCAAGCTTGCTAACTTTTGAGGGAGGGGAGCCTTTTTTATCTGGAATAAATGGGTTCTATTTCTTTACGGCAGCCCTAAATTTGGAAAATTCCAATTTTAAGAACTCCCCACTAATTGTACCTACCTTTTATAATATGGCAGCTTTCAGCTTAAAGGCGCCTGCCATACAGCACATGCTGGGGCAACCCACACGGATAGATATTGCCACTGAACTAGGAAACGATAACATATTGAAGGTTGCCCAAATGGATTATGAATTCATTCCAAGGCAGCAATCATTTACCAACAGGGTACGTTTGGATTTCGATGAAAACCCGTCAGAGGCTGGTATTTATAAGATTCAGAAATCCGAAGAAATAATCAAACGGATCAGTTTTAACTATCCCAGAGCGGAAAGTTTGTTACGATATATGGAAGTGGAAGGAACAGAGCATGTTAGCGTCCAAGATTCCGTAGCTGGACTTTTTGAACATCTGAAAGCATCAAATACCATTACTGCTTATTGGAAATGGTTTGTTATTTTAGCACTGTTTTTGGCCCTGTTGGAAGTCCTCATTCAAAAATTTATTAGATGAACATTCTGCTGAAGTCCGCAAAGATTGTATGCCCACAAAACAAGGCACTTCATTTAAAAAAGCGGGATATTCTCATTAAGAAAGGAGTAATCGAAAAAATCGCGGCTTCCATTCCTTCGGCTACAAACATCAAGGAATTTACCGCAAAAAATCTTCATGTGTCCTTAGGCTGGTTTGATAGCAGCGTAAGCTTTGGTGAACCCGGTTATGAAGAACGCGAAACCATATCCAATGGATTGAAGGTGGCAGCCGCCAGCGGATTTACAGATATTTTGTTGAACCCCAACACCAAACCAGTACCGGATACCAGCTCAGACATGGTTTTCCTGAAAGAACGAGGTAATGGCTCCGCCACCAATCTCTATCCTGTTGGAAGTTTAACAGCGAATGCTGAAGGCAGAGATTTAGCGGAACTATTTGACATGAAAAATGCGGGAGCGATAGCTTTTTATGATTTTAAAAAGCAACTATCCAATCCCAATCTTTTGAAAATAGCCCTACTCTACGCCCAAAATTTTGACGGATTGGTCATGTCCTTTCCCCAGGATGGACAAATTAAAGGGAAAGGCATAGTGCACGAAGGCGAAATCTCTACCACTCTAGGGCTCAAGGGAATTCCAGCCTTAGCAGAAGAACTACAGATTTCAAGAGACCTGTTTATTCTGGAATACACAGGGGGCAAATTGCATATTCCCACCATTTCCACGGCCAATTCCGTTAAGCTTATCGCCAATGCCAAGCGTAAAGGTTTGGACGTAAGCTGTAGCGTTGCGGTGCATAATCTGACCTTTACAGATGATTCGTTAACTGAGTTTGATACCAACTTTAAAGTTTCACCTCCCCTGCGCGAAAAATCGGATTGTAAAGCCTTAATCAAAGGACTCAAAGACGGGGTTATCGATTTTGTGACTTCGGATCATCTGCCTTTGGATATAGAGGAGAAAAGAGTGGAGTTTGATAATGCAGCCAATGGAACCATAGGAATGGAGACGGCTTTTGGCACACTGAACCCTATGTTTGAATTGGAAGAGACAATCTCCTTTTTAACCCAAGGACGCGAACGTTTTGGACTTCAAAACCCGAAACTGAAAGAGGGAGAAAACGCATGCTTGACACTGTTTGATCCCACCATGGAATGGGAATTTAAAGAAGATCTAAGCCAGTCCACCTCTAAAAACAGCATGTTTTTAGGTACACGAGTGAAGGGTAAGGCTTTGGGAATCATCAACAACAACAAATTCACTGTTTAATATTTTGAGTAGTTCCAAGCCAGGCAGATTTACTGCCATCGCAAGCTATATTACCATTCTAGGCTGCTTGATTGCCATCACCATGAACATGGAACCCAAGTACGCTTTTGCCAGGTTTCATGCCAGACAAGCTTTTGGAATACATCTGATATACCATTCCTTAGCGACTTATCTGAATTTAACAAACGTGGACAATGTCATGGTTTGGGGTGTTCTTTGGGTAGTCTATCTTGGTGCTATTTTATATGGCGTTGTTGGAGCTATCAACAACCATGAAGGTTTACTACCAGGGCTGGGCGCAAAGTTTCAAAAATGGTTTACCTTTATTCCTTAAACTAATTTCATGTCCCCCACCACTCTATCCCTTGAATACCTGCTGAGACCATCCAGCCTTACCTCTGGCAAAATTCCCGCAATTTTTATGTTTCACGGTTACGGTAGCAATGAAGAAGACCTTTTCTCCTTTGCCACGGAACTACCAGAGGAACCCATGGTAATTTCGGTACAGGCACCCTATTCGCTGGAACCCTTTGGTCATGCTTGGTACGCTATAAATTTTGATGCCGAATACGGAAAGTGGAGCGATGATGAACAGGCAAAATCCAGTCGGGATAAAATTGTGGCCTTTATTGATGAAGCCTGCGAAGCTTATAACTTGGATACAGAAAACATTACACTTTTAGGATTCAGTCAGGGCACTATTCTCAGTTATTCCGTGGCTTTGTCTTATCCCGAGAAAATCAAAAATGTGGTGGCCCTTAGCGGTTATATCAACGAAAAAATCTTGTTGGACGGTTATGCCGACAAAGACCACAGTCAATTGAACATTTATGCATCCCATGGTCAGGTAGACCAGGTTATACCGTTAGAATGGGCCCAAAAAACCCCAGAATTTCTAACCCAAATGGGCATTGCCCATGTTTATGAGGAGTTTCCCGTGGGGCATGGTGTAAGTCAACAGAATTTCTATTCCTTTCGGGATTGGTTGACCAAGCATCTTTAGTGGCTACGCGTATAGAGCAGGTGGTCCAATAGCGTGAAATCGACGGACAAGTCATCCTTAAGTTCATATTTGATCACCAAATCTCCCCAATATTTACCATCAGAAAAATCAGCCAATAACCATTTATGGTTAAGTACCTTTATTTTATTGATTTTGAAATCGCTTTCCATACCGTCATAGGGCACTAAGGGGTTATTCCCTTTCCTTTCATTGGTCTCCAAAAGTTTATCCTCTATATACCTTACTGGATCTTTTAAATCAAGGTGTTCATAATAGGCCAATGCATCATCATTGTTTTCCAGGGAAAAATACTGAATATCCAAAATCTTGAGTTGGGATTTTTGCAGGGAATCCTTCAATTCTGAAATTTCGCTTTGCAACCCATCCATATCGGAATTCATAGCCTTTTGGTAATTGTTGGCACTTACAAATTGATAAAGAACAATCAAGGCGGCAAAAACAAATAGGTATAGGAAAATTTTACTCTTCATAGTGTTTAAATCTTCAATTTTAAATTATCGTAGGCCAAATGTACATGCTTTGGCAATTTTTTTTCCACTTCATCATGAAAGCCCAACATATGGCTTATATGGGTAAAATAGGTTTCTTCCGCCCCTACTTCTTCGGCAAATGCCAAGGCTTCCTCCAGATTAAAATGGGAATGGTGGGCCTCCTCCCGTAAGGCATTGACCACTAAAACCTTGGCCCCTTTCATTTTGTCCACTTCGGTTGGTTCCACACGCTTAACATCCGTTAAATACACAAAATCCCCGAAGCGATAGCCAAAAACCTCCAGTCTGTTGTGAAAGGCTTGAATGGGAAGTACCTCAATTCCACCCAGAGGTATCGGCTTGTTACATTCAACCTCGGTCACGCTTACTGCCGGAGCGCCTGGGTATCTATTTTCATCTGCAAATATGTAATCGAACCTAGTTTTTAAGGATTCCACTACCCTTTTGTGCGCGTAAATAGGAATATCACCTTGTCTAAAGAAAAACGGGCGAATATCATCAATTCCAGCGGTATGGTCGGCATGCTCATGGGTAAAAAGGATACCATCCAGTTTGGTGACGGAATGTGTGAGCATTTGCTGTCTAAAATCTGGGCCACAATCCACTACATAATTGAAATTGTTCCAAGAAACCAATACTGAAACCCTCAATCGCTTGTCCTTCGGATTTGGACTTAGGCATACTGGATGATTGCTACCAATAACCGGAATACCCTGGGAGGTTCCCGTGCCCAAAAAAGTAATGGTCATCGCATCATCCATTAAATCCAAAATTATAACTTATTTATTTAATAGATTTGGGGAAGAGTGTAACTTTGTTTTCCATAAACCATTGGTTATGTCCACTGTCAAGAATTCTACAAACGCCTTTGAAAACATCCCTTCAATCAAGGCGAAAACACTGCGAATAAATTTGAATCCCAACATTTATGGAACTTTTGCTGAAATTGGTGCAGGTCAGGAAACGGCGCGGCAGTTTTTCAGAGCTGGAGGTGCGTCTGGAACCATAGCAAAGGCCATGAGTGCTTACGACAAATCGTTTAGTGATGCTATTTACGGTGTAGAAAAAGATGGGCGGTACGTTACCCAATCCCGTTTAAAAAGGATGTTGGAACACGAAATGCGATTGGTGGAAGAACGGATCAGTCGTGAGAGCAATCCTGATTATTTGTTCTTTTCCTTTGCAAACACAGTGGCTACAATCGATTTTTCCAAACGCTACAAGGGACACGGATGGGTAGGTATCCGATTTCAATTGGACCCAAAGCAAAAGGAATATGATGAGATTGTGCTACACATCCGTTTTAAGCAAAATGAAGCCAGATTGCAGCAGGAAACCTTGGGAATTCTAGGGGTTAACCTCATTTATGGGGCATTTTTCAAATACCACAAGCCCAAAAAGCTACTCAAATACCTCTATGATCATATAGACCGTGATACCATAGAAATTGACATGGTCAACTTCATGGGACCACACTTTAAGGATGTGGATAACCGTTTGATGAGTCTTCAGCTTATCCGAAATGATATGACCGATGCGGTCATGTTTGGTCCCGATGGCAACAACTTGCTACCGGCAGCTGTGCTGTACAAAAAGAATATCTTGGCCCTTAGAGGGAGCTTTAGGCCGGTGACCAAGGTAAACATGGACATGTTCCAAAAATCCTATGATATTTTCATTCGTGAACAAACGGTTGAATACGAAAATACCATAGTGGTCTTCGAGATTACCCTTTCCAACCTGAAAGCATCGGGTGAAATTGATGAACAGGATTTTATGGATCGGGCAGAATTGCTTTGTTCCCTTGGTCATACTGTATTGATTTCCAACTTTAAGGAATATTATAAATTGGTTGAATACTTTAACAACTATACCAAGGCCAAAATTGGTATTACCATGGGTGTCAATAACTTAGTGGATGTATTTGACGAAAAATACTACCGTCATCTAAGTGGTGGTATCTTGGAAGCCTTTGGGAAACTGTTCTTCAAGGATTTAAAGGTGTATCTATATCCAATGAAGGATCCCGAAACAGGGCAGATCATGACCAGCAACAACGTGAAGGTGCACCCTCGTATGAAAGAACTTTACAAATTCTTCAAGTACAATGGTAAGGTGATGGATATTATTGACTATGATCCAGATATCATGCATATCTTCTCCCGCGAAGTTCTGCGTCGCATTACCAGTGGAGAGGATGGCTGGGAGGAAATGCTTCCTGAAGGTATTGCAGAGGTAATCAAGGAAAAACAACTTTTTACCAGAAAACTTATTGCTGAGGACGAAAGCTCTTAAGCTGTAAGGTTGTTCATCACTTTTTATATTTTAGAAATAGCCAGGTAGCTAGAATGACTGCCAATGCTATAGCGGCATAAATCCAAAAAGAAGTTTTGTTTTCGGGGTTTTCCATGATTAAAATGGAGGTGTTCGCTTTTTGATTGGTAAGCTCCTGTTTTTTACCCCCTGCCCAGGTCACCACAATCCTTTCTACCGTATTGGCCGTTCCCAGACCAAAATGGGCTATTGCGGAATTTTGGGACATGTGACTGGAATTACCTCCATCAATTTCCCGAATCATGTGCTTCCCATCTGAGAACACCTCTACCCTAGCCCCAATGCCATTGGCTTCAGATACCGTGCCCTTAAGGGCAACCTTGAACCAGTTCCCTTTGGCACCATCGTTTCGGAATAACTTGGTAACGGAAGGTACCCGGTAGTTATCATGGATAGGCTTTTGGTTGACCACCAAAATATCCAAATCCCCATCATTGTCCATATCAAATACCACAGAACCTCTGCCCACCCCTGGGTCATTGATTCCTTTTAAACTCGCATTTTCAACAAAACTTCCATCCTGGTTGTCGTAATAAAAATTGGCCATGGGATTACAATTGGGGTTTAAGTCCCCATTGGAAACGTAGATATCCAAGTCCGTGTCATGGTCAAAATCGGCAAAATTCGCTCCCCAGCTAATGGCAAAACTGTAGGCGCCCGTTTCTTTGGCCACATTCACAAAGGGTTTGTTGCCGCCTTGGTTTTGCATCAAATAGTTGAACTTGATGTTGGTCACAAAATAATCCAGCAGGCCATCCTCATTATAATCGCCTACAGCTGCTCCCATAGCATTGATCTTAAGATCCATTTCTTTGTCTTCGCTGACATCCTTGAAACCTTTCCAGGGTAATCTATTTTTATATAGAAAGTTGGGGACAGCCTTATATCCAAAATCGTTGTGGACAAAGATGTCCTGGTCCCCATCATTGTCATAATCCGTGAAAATACTTCCAAAACCAAAACCTTTATGGCCCAGATTGTATTCCTCATACTGGTTTTCGAAATGCTTTCCTTCCTTATTGATGAATAGATAGTCCTTAGAAGTCTGATGGGCACTGGCGATAGTGGCATCTTTCAGTATTCCCAGTTTTCCCGTGAACTCCACAAAATAGTTTCCCACATACAAATCTGGATAGCCATCCGCATTTACATCCCCAAATGAAGCGCCCGTACTAAAGGAGTTAAACTCCTCTAAACCATAGGCAGTAGTAGCATCCATGAAGGTACCATCCCCATTATTGATGAAAAGTAGATTTTTTGCCCTTGGAATTACGGTAGTGTTATCCTTGGAATTTATGGTGGTAATGAACAGGTCCCGCCATCCATCTTTGTTTACATCGGCACTGGCCACTCCTTGGGTAACATAATCCGTAGTTACCTCCAAACCAGACCCCTCAAATACGTTTTTGAACTTCCCCTCACCTTGGTTCAGATATAATATGTCCGACGCTGTACCTCCTGTAATGTAAAGATCTTCCAGTCCATCGTTATTTATATCGAAAGCCACTGCGCCACCTCCAAAGGTTCCCTCGTAGACCAGAAACTGATGGTCAATTCCCGCATCCTCCGTAACATCAGTGAACATTCTCTGCGCTTGTAGCAAAAAAGGACATAAAAGGATCAAGTGGACAGCTAGGGAAAGTTTGTGCATGATCAGTCTGATTTCCTCCAGTTTAAGTTGATTACATTTTTAGCAATTTTCATTCCTTCTTCCAAGCCCACATTATTGTCCTGGGGGGTGTGAATTCCCCCATAAAACCTCGAAGCCGCAGTTTCTTGGGCCGCTTCCCAAAAGGAGTTGAAAGTTCGCACCACAAAATCCGTATCCCTAACTTCGTCCCGTTCCCTTCCTTCATGGGCCCTATCCGTAATCTGGACTTCCTTTCCAAACTCGTGTTCCAAGACTGTGGCCATTGCACCAGCATTAATGGCATGACCCGATGGAAAAGCTGGAAAAGGAGGATCGGGCCAAAAGGACTCCCATTCTTGGTCAATAAATTTAGGAATAAAGGTATTGGGCCGTTCAGAGAAAAAGTGATATTTCCATTCCCAACAGTTGATAAAGGCATCTGCCACCGCAATGCTTGTTTTGGCATAAGCCTCCGTTGCCTTAATCATACTGGGAAGTTTCTTCTCTACGGCCAAGGTTACATAGTAGTAAGAATGGCCCGGGGGAGTAAATGATACATCGGGGTCATCTCCCCACCAAATGGCCGCTTCTTTTTCCTCTTGGGTGAGTGCCAAATCCTTCTTATAGACTTCCATAAATTCCTCATAATAAGGAGAACCAGGAATGGTGTCATAAGGAATCATATAAGGCAGCTCCAATCCTGAATTTTCCTTTAAAAACCTTCGGTTTTCACCCCAATGCGGATGCAAGGGATAATGACTGAACGACTGTGCAAACAACGGAGGTTTCCAAGAACCTGGTCGCTCTGGGTGAACCATTTCCTTATCAAAATTGTAAAGATACCCTCTGTGCCCGCCATCAGATTTTGACCATTCAAAAATGGCATTTGCTACTTCCTTTCCGTAAGAAACGGATCGTTCCACAATTTCCAAATCGTTGATCTTATCCGAATAACTCTGGTATATATCCTGTTCCAACGAATCTATGCGGGCCTTGTTCTCATCTGAAGTTTGCAGATATATCTGTCTTAAAATTTGGGCCTGTCCCGCATTGAGGGACAATTCCCAGCTGTAGGCTTTATCATTTTCGGGTTGTGGAAGTTGATCTAAACCATTGAGTTGGCCTTGCAACGAATTATTGTTTTCAAAACCGTGTACCACAGATTCATACATGGTCAGTCCAATGTAACCAAACCCACGGGAAGCAAAAGTTGGAGAATTTGCCGGGGTAAACTGGGTAATATACGTTGCCATTTTAGCCCATTCCAGGACTACGTCCTGTTCTGAGTACTCTTTACGTTCGCTGCAAGAATTTATGAAGACTGCAACGGCAATAATCCAGTATGATTTTCTAATCACTTTTTTCATGCACACATTTAATTAGCCCCAAATTGATAGGCCTCCAGGGATTGACCCTGAATACCCAAAAGTAATAGGTCATTCAAAATCACAGCACTTTCCACAACGCCATCTATACGCAATCCGGACGTGGTCTGTTCGGTATATGAAAAGTTCCCGTTTCCATCACCCAAGAATAGCGTTCCGTAGTTGGCATCAAATTTTCCCAATCGTAATTTATAACGATGATTGTTACCAAGTAACAGGAGGTCTAAATGACCATCCTGGTTAAAATCATGGGATACAATCTCATTCACAGGAGAAAATTGAGCCTGTGCAGGAAGTTTCATTTCCTTAAAGGTTCCATTTACTGTTCCCACAAACAGCGTTGTTTTCATGTGATTCACAGAGAGTCGTTCAACTTTGGAAGGAGTTTCCCCGTCAAAAATTTCAGATAAGTCGGCATCGGCATAACTGCTATAGCTATTGAATTTGGGTCTTAAATAAGCCAATTGCCCCAACAGTTCATCCCTGGTTACATAGGGATAGCTTTTTCCTTGAATGTAAAAACAGAATATGGGGTCTACCGCACCATTTTCGTCAAAATCGTCATAATAGAGTTCCAAAGGTTCCTCCGGGGAGGCTTGAAACTGGGTATTTGTCCCCATGTTGCCCGCAATAATGTCCGGCTTCCCATCTTTGTCCAAATCCTCAATATGCACCGTGTTCCACCATCCTTGATAGGGACTTTCAAAAAATTGGGTTGTTGACTCAACCAGTTTACCCTTTTCTATAGAAAAGACAGTTATGGGCATCCATTCACCAACTACAACCAACTCTTGTTTTCCGTTGTCATTCAAATCTGCCCACGCAGCATCTGTAACCATTCCCAATTCGGAAACCTCGGATGCCAGTTGCGCGGTCTGATCTTTAAAACTGCCATTCCCGTCATTCATCAGAATAAAACTTTTAGGGGTTTCAGGATACCGACCGGGAACCACCCTACCTCCTATAAATAAATCGGGGTATCCGTCTCCGTTAACATCATGGGACGCAATGCAACCCGTGCTAACATGCATTGCAGGAAGTGCATCTTCGCTTCTTGAGAAATTACCTTTTCCATCACCTAAATACAGGCGATCTTGCAAAAGTTCGTCCCCTGAATCCAAATGGTGATAACCTCCGCTGGCTACATAAAGGTCAAGGTTGCCATCGGTATTAACATCCAAAAAAGATGCTGCCGAATCGTGAAATTTCTTGTCCACATTAAAATCTGGAATATTCAGTTTTTGAAAACGACCATTGGTATCTTGCAGAAATAGTGCACCTGATTGGTTTTGGGCTCCGCCAATAAATACATCTACCCTACCATCATTGTTCACATCCCCTTTGCTTAGGCATGGGCCGTCATGGGAAAACTCTTCGAGTAGAAGTGATTGTCGTTTAAAATCATTGATCTGCGCTTGTTGGTGGGCATAATCAATTGGCGAAGTAATTTCCTTAAAGAACCGCCCTGAATTTTGGCCAGTTTTATCTGTCGAAGAAACCGCATTAAACTCTTCGAGTTCTAGCACTTGATTGGACGAAACCTGGGTCAACGTCTGTACTTTACCACTGCTCCATCTTATTTTTAGAGAATCCACGGAGGACAAGTCACCTAAACCAAAATGCATCACATCTGAAACGGACGATAGATAGCCCCTAGTGGTCATTTGTTCCTGGATTTGGATTCCATCCCGGGTATACAAGCTTACTTTTGCGCCCAAGCCCCGAAGATTTCCCTGCTTTCCTTTCAGTTTTACTTGAAGGTAATTATGCTTTTCATTGGACTCATTTTGATAAATAAACGCAGGTTTGTTGATGTTGTTCACAATCAAATCCAAATCACCATCATTATCCAAATCGGCATAAGCGGCACCATTACTGTTGGACACTTGGCCCAATCCCAGCGTTTGGGTTTTGTTCTCAAATTCCAATCCGCCTTTATTGATGAACATATAGTTCAGCAAATCGGTTGAGGGCATTTGCTTGATAATCTCCAAGACATCTTCCCTAACCAATCTACCTTTGGACTGGACATAGTCTTCCATATAATTAATGAAATCCAAGTTGGTATAGTCCCTAAAATAACCGTTGGTTACGTACAGGTCTTTCCAACCGTCATTATCAAAATCGGCCAAAAGGGCGGCCCAGCTCCAGTCGGTATTGGAAACTCCCGCCAACTGTCCTATCTCACTGTAAGTGCCATTTCCATTGTTGCGTTGTAACATATTACGCATGTATTGATAGTGGAAACCGCTGCGTAGGTTTAAATCAAATTTTTCATAATTGTCCGGGGAAAGTAACAGTTTCTGTCTGCGGTTATCCTCAGGTAGCATATCCAAGGTATAGATATCCATCCACCCATCGTTGTCAATATCCGCAATATTATTTCCCATGGAAAAATGGCTGGTATGGCCCATGCTGGTTTTCAGCTGGTCTATAAAAGTGCCATCGCCATTATTTATATAAAGATAATCCGGGATGGTATAATCATTGGAGACATAAAAATCTTCCCAACCATCATTGTTGACATCACTAATACATAATCCCAACCCGTAGCTCAAGGCCGAACCGCTTATCCCAGAATTCGGGGTTACGTCTTGAAAAAAGCCATTAGTTTGTTTGAACAGACGGAGGCCGCGATGCGGATCATCAATTTTTAATTGGTTCTTGGTACTGGTCTCATTCAATACAGGTAGGGATTTTGGGTTATGGTTGAGCATCAAGACGTCCAAATCCCCATCATGGTCATAGTCAAAAAAATGGGCTTGATTGCTAAATCCAGGAGTATCCAATCCGAATTGCTTGGCACTTTCTTCAAAAATGGGAATTCCATTTTCATTGTTCCCTTTATTGATGAACAATTGATTTCTTCTTTTCTCATCAGGCAAGGCACCCGAGTAGCAAAGGTAAATATCCAACTTGCCATCACTATTGATATCCACGGAGCTTACCCCAGTTTTCCAAGGTCCTTTTCTTCCAGAAGTCCCGGAAGCCAGGGTAACATCTTCAAACTGCATGTCCCCTCTATTTAGGTACAAATGGTTGTCGCCCAAATTGGCTGAAAAATAGATGTCGATATTCCCATCCCCATTGTAATCGCCTACCGCAACCCCTCCACCGTTATAGAGATATTCATACATCAAAACATTGATGTTCAGATTCTCTTCCAGCCGATTTTGAAAATGGATATTGGTCTGCTCAGGAGACAGCAAGGTAAACAACCTTTCTTCAGCGTGGTGCTCTTTGGAATTTGCAGATTCATTGGATTCTTCTTTGCATCCAAAAAGTAACAGCAGGAACAGCGCCCAAGAAGTGATATTTCTGAAGTTATGTATCATATCTGGAATGGAAAAAAAATCCATCCTAATGAAAGGACGGATTTTCCACTAACTCAAACGAAATTAACTAATAAACCTAAACTTAATATTCAAATTAGTATCCGGGGTTTTGTTCCAATAATTCGTTACGATTGATTTCATCTCTACTGATAACCCTGTAATACATTTTGTCATCCCAAATACGGGTTTCATTGTCTGTATTATCAATGGGTACGTATAGGTAATCGTATACATCCTTGTCATGTCTGTACGGTATGTGCGCTGTCTGACCACCTTTAACGGTTGCTGTTGTCTGCATTACCTTAATTCCCCTACCAATGGTTTCTGCAGGGATCATCCAGCGTCTTGCATCAAAATACCTGTGCTCCTCATAGGCCAGCTCAACCCGTCTTTCATTTCTATAGCGATCCCTTAGTGCATCTCCAGTATCGGCAATGGCAGGCATTCCCACTCTATATCGGATTCTGTTCAGCCAAGCAATGGCTTCAGCTTCGTCTCCTGTTTCAATACAGGCTTCCACATAATTCAAGGCCACTTCCGTATATCTAATAAACGGCCATGGAACCACCTGTGCATTGGAACGGTTATCCACCAATCCTGGATCCGGGTCAATAAACTTTCTTACATAATATCCCGTTCTACTTCCATTCCAATCCTCAATTGGGGACTGTCTGGTATCCACTCCAGGAATAGTTCCACCTGCGCCATCATCATAGGAACCTGTCTGGATTTGATCCACTGGATCTATACTTACTACATCGGAAGGGCGGGGTTTCCAATCGGCACCATCGTAAAGTACCGTTGCGTAAAAACGTGGATCTCTATTGGCAAATGGGTCTGCTGCATGGGCGGGGTTGTTCCAATCAAATTGAGAACCGTCCATCAATTCATAGTCGTCCACCAACTGCTGAATAGGCGTATTTCCTGCCCAGTTGTGATAGCCATTGGGACCGTTGTTTACCCCAACATTGATACCACCCAAAGGCCATTCGTTTTCTTCGGTATAGAGTCCTGTATGTGTTCGCTCCCAAATTAATTCTACAGCCGCGGCGGCATCGCCCACACTACTTCCACCTCCCATGGAGAGGGAAACATAGTTGGCTTCACCTTCTTCAGCTGATACAGGTGCATTCAAATCCAGTTTATAGCCCGATGACATATCCAAAACAGCTTTTGCCGCAGTTTTCGCCGCTTGCCAACGAGAAGCTTGATCACCACCCGTATAGGCTACCAACGCCAGATTGGAAAAGGAACTTAGGGTTCCGGAATTCGCGGAAGCTGTTGGGCCATGGTGCAAATCACTGGCCGCGTACAACAATACACGGGCCTTTAAGGCCAGGGCAGCCAATTGACTTGCCCTTCCTTTTGTGATTTCCTTACCTGCCAACATTCCAGCTGCAGCGTCCAAATCACTGATAATAAAATCCACTGTTTCGGCATATGTATTCCGGGCTATGCTAAAATCCTCACCAAGTTCATATGGTCTGTCAATAAGCGGTACACCACCAAAGTGTCTTAATAACTGATGGTAGTAGTATGCTCTAAGGAAATGGCTTTCACCCATCAATCTTTCCTTAAGGTCTGCGTCGTCAAAGGTAGCTTCAGGTAATTCCTGCAAGGCAATATTTGCGTTACGAATGGCGCCGTACAATTCTTCCCATGTTGGAAGAATACTTGTGTTCCCCAGGTTAGAAGGTGTGGAGGTTCCCTCCATCAATACATCTATACCCCTACCGGAGTGGGTAAACATAGCCTCATCGGTCAAAGAGGAAAGTCCTTCTTCTTCAAAGCCAGCGTTCCCCAATGCGGAGTAAATTCCAAAAACAAAAGCTTGCGATAAAGCGCCATCTCCCCAAGTCGCATCAGAAGACACACTATCCTTGGGCTGTGTGTTCAAAAAGTCATCGTTGCATGAAATAAACAGCACGGAGGCCATCAAAACAAATGCAACCCATTTTTTCATATTTTTCATAACCAATTTTATTAAAAAGTTAAACTAAATCCTGCGTTAATTACCCTAGATTGTGGATAAGCCACCCCATTACCAGCAACAGATTCTGGGTCGAAAATCTTGTTTTCGGCGAAGGTTACCAAGTTAAGACCACTTAAGTACACCCTGGCAGCTGATAGCCCAAATGGTGCGATTACGTCTGTTGGGAAATTATAGCCCAAGCTAACGTTCTTAATTCTAAGGTAATCCTTGTTGAACAACAAATAGGAGTTCTGGCCAAAGGACCCACCGGTATAATAGGTGTCTCCCCTACTGGCCAATCTTGGATGTACGCTACTAGGATTGTCTATACTCCATCGGTTGTCATAGCTATACTTTAAATAGTTACCTATGTCACCGGATTCAGTGAAGATACGCAGGGAAGCGCCTGTTGCCCCCTGTAACAACACTGAAAGATCAAAATTCTTGTACTGGGCATTGAAAGTTGCACCAAAGTTAAAGGTTGGGGTGTCATTTTCGTCCAAGCGCACTTGATCGTCCCCATCGATGATACCATCGTTGTTGACATCCTTAAATTTCATGTCCCCAGGTCTTAGTTGAGAAGTAACACCGCTATAATCCAAGGTGTTGGCAGCTATATCGGCCTCATCCAAGAATGCACCATCTGACAGATACACAAAATGGCTTCTAATGGGTTTGCCTTCCTGTCTTTGATAGGAAGGTGCCCCAGGAATCTCGTCCATGAAATCCACCGTATTCTTTGCAAGACCACCATTGATACCAGCATCCCAGCTGAATCCATCAGGATCTCCGCCAAAATAGTTTACTGCAAATTCAAATCCTTTATTGGTCACTTCACCCGCATTTACCGGAGGCAATCTATCGGCAATACCCGAGGAGCCCGGTGTGGAACCGGTTTGCTGAATCAGGATTTGATCCCTTTTGTTCAAGAAATACTCCAACACAAAGGCAATCTTGTTGTCCATAAGCCTACCATCCAAACCAATGTTGAAGTTGTTGGCACGCTCCCAAGTAAAGTTATTGTTGGCCAACAGTGGCTCCAATATGGTGGTCTGAACAGCTCCGTTAATCGGATATCTATTAAAGTCGTATATGGATAGGTAAGCATATTCCCTAAGCTCGTCGTTTGAAATTTGCCCATCCCCATTGTCATCAAAGGCAACTTGGTCATTACCCATTTGTCCATAGGAAGCCCTGATTTTCAAGTTGTTGACAAAATCCACATTGAAGAATTCCTCATTGGAAATGTTCCAACCTACCAAGAATCCTGGGAAGAATCCAAATCTATCATTTTCAGGGAAAATGTAGGATCCATCATATCTCCAGATAAATTCTGCCAAGTATTTTTCCTTGAAATTGTATTGCACCCTTCCGTAATAACCCAATCTATTTCTATTGAAGGCTACACCATCTGCAACTTGCCCATCTTCGCCACCTACGGTAAGCTGGTCTATGGCATCAGAAAGGAAATTTAATCGGCTACCGAATAGTTCTTCAATATTAATGGTCTCACGTGTAACACCTGCCAAGGCACTTACAGTATGATCACCAAAGGTCTTTTCATAATTTAAAAGTGCGGTCAGGTTTACGTTCAATTGGTTTCTGGACCACTGCTGCAATCTGGGATCTGTGAATGAAGAACGTTGTGCTCCATTTAAAATAACCTCACCTGTATTGGTATAAGTGTCTCGATCCAAAAAGTAAAGATCCCATGGGGTTTCCCATAATTTTCGTTGGTCAAATCTTTGGTCAACACCGGCCAGAAGGGTCAGTTTTAAACCATCAACCCATGGATTGGTGATATCCAAAGATCCCGTGAACTGTAAATAGTCGCGTTTTTCTCTATCATAACCTGTTTCGTTGGTGGAAATCACCACAGGCTGCTGTCCATTTTCAATATCTGGTCCAGGTAATCCTCCAGGCCAAACGGCTACATCGGTAGGTTTACCTCGCATCAACATTCTAAAAATGGCTCCTGAACTTTCAGTAGGAAGAGATCTATCCTCTTTTCGGTAACCCATGCCCAACTTGGCTTCTACATAATCATTGATGGTTGCCGTGGTGTTCAGTCTAAAATTATATTGTTGATATCTTGTGCTTGAATTTTCATAGATACCATCTTGATCGGAATACCCCAAAGAAGAGAAATATTTCATCTTTTCCGAACCTCCCGAGATGGAAAGATTATGTCTGCTTTGACTTGTCCAATCCTGGAAGGTGGCATCAAACCAATCACTGTCTGGGTAGAGGTAAGGATCCGATTGGTTTAGATAACCCTGCACATCAGCAGGACTAAAGACCGCATTAATAACCCCTGCTCCAGGATCCTGCGGGGTATAGCTTCCGTTGGTACGGATAGCTTGTGAGGCGGCAGACCATTCACTGGCTGGCAAATTATAAATGGGCAGCTCATTTCTTATATCCGCATACTCAACGGCATTTGACATTTCAGGTACGAAGGTGGGTTGGCTCAATCCAAAATCGGCTGTATAGGTAATCGTAGGCTTACCTTGTTGTCCTTGCTTGGTAGTTACGATAATCGCACCATTTGCCGCTCTTGCACCATAAATGGCTGCAGAAGCATCTTTTAGTACCGAAATGTTTTCAATGTCATTGGGGTTTAGACGTCCAATTCCACCATCTCTATCTGGAATTCCATCAATAACCACCAAAGGCTGATTGTTACCCAAAGTATTTGTACCTCTAATGGTGATGTTTGATTCATCGTTACCAGGCTCACCGCTGGTTTGGATAATTACCACCCCGGGCAAACGCCCAGCGAGGGAGTTGGAAACACTAATGGCCGGGGAGGATTCCAATACAGCACCCTTTACTGCTGTAACGGCTCCCGTTACCGTGGCTTTCTTTTGTGTACCATATCCCACCACCACAACTTCATCCAATTGGGAAGCATCTTCCTGCATCTGAATTGTGAGGTTGGTCTGGCCATTAACAGGCACCTCCATGGTTCTATACCCCAAATAGCTCACCACCAATATGGCATCTGGTGCGGCTTCCAAGGTAAACAGCCCATCAAAATCGGTGGCTGTACCATTGTTGGTGTTCTTTACTACAACCGAAGCTCCTGGCACGGCAATGTTTGTTGCTGCATCCACAACGGTTCCAGTAATGGTGTTCTGAAGGTGGTCAATCAAGACCTCGTTGATTTTTTCCGGACTGATGCTTGCGCTAACCTTTTGCTCGTTCTCACGTAAAAGGTTCTCGATTTTTTCTTTGATCTCCGGCTGATTTTTGGGAAAAAGGATGATTTGGTTTCTTACATAACTGTAATCAATCTCAGTTTCCATAAACAGCACGCTCAACGCATCATCAATAACGGTATTGTTGACACTTAATGACCGTTTTTTATCAACGTTGACGATGCTACTGTTGTAAAAAAAGCTGTAGTCGCTCTTTTTCTCAATTTCTTTAAGAATCGTTTTGAGTTTGGCATTTTTCATGTTCAAGGTAATGTTTTGAGCGTAAAGGTCTGATGCCAAGACTTTTACCATACTAAAACATACCAACAGAAAGTAAATCTTCATAATCCGAATAAAGGGGATTGACGAAAAAAAAAGTCTCTTTTTTTTCATAATTTTGAATGGTTTTAGTTACTTAATTAGCTACAATTGGGTAATTAGTCAAAGGGGGTGTTTGCGAGACGCCCTCTTTTTGTTTTTATTCTTTCAGTTTTATTTTTGTTTTTCCAGTATTACATAGTTTTGTTTTAAGGTACACTTTATGGGCGATGATAATTCAAACAGGCTCAATACCTGATCTATACTGAGATTGTCAAACACCCCTTTAAATTTATATTCAAGCAGTTCTTCGGAATTGACCAAAAAGGATACATGGTACTCCCGCTCCAAATCCTTGATCACCTCTCTTAGAGGAGCCTCATCATAGATCAACTTGCCATCCTTCCAAGAAATCAGGGGTTCGGTTTGAACCTTGTCAATAATCAAACGATCATCAGATTTATTATAGGTTGCCCGTTGCGATGGGTACAGCAATACCGTCTTGTTATCCTTTCGCTCCACAACCTGAACCTTCCCACTTACCAATGTGGTCTCTACTTTTTTATCTTCCGGATAGGACTTTACATTGAAAACGGTTCCCAGAACCTTGATATCCATACCTTCATTGGTATTGACAATAAATGGTTTTTCCTTGTTTTCAGTTACCTCAAAAAAAGCTTCGCCCTTTAACAGAACCTCTCTGGTGTTTCCAGTAAAATTTGCAGGATAGGATAATACACTATTGGCATTTACCGTTACTTTGGTTCCATCGGATAGCACAACTTCTTCTTTTTCCCCAATGGAGGTGGCAATCATGACCATCGCGTTTTCGGTTTCCACGGCTGTGCTCTCGGCAGAATAGTTAAAATAGAAGGCAAGACCAAAAAGTACAACAAGCACAGCAGCATATTTCAGCAGTGCCCTAGTTTTTCTTGGATGTACAGGTTTAACTTCCCCAGTGTCTTCCCGTAAGGACAGGGCGACTTGTTCTGCCTTGGCCTGATGGTATTTTTTTTGAGCTCTCTTGTTTTTAAGTAGCCATTATATTACTTGCTTCTTTTTGTGAAAACCAAGTCGTTCTTCAATAAGATCGTAAATGTGCTTATTCCTCATTGCAGCGTGTGCCTTTTATATTAATGACGTATAAAAGACCACCTATCCCCTACTTGAGGTTCAATTTTTTTTATTCGAAAGTGAAGTGTTCCCTTAATTGGGTCTTTAAAAGCCTGACTGCCTTGGAGATATGGTTCTCAACAGTTTTAGTGGAAATGTTTAGGTCCTTGGCAATTTCTTTGTGTTTTAAGCCTTCTTTTCTGCTTTTGACAAATACTTGTCTGCATTTTTTTGGTAGCTGGTCAATGGCTTTATCAACTTGCTTGTGCAATTCATCCTCGATTATGGACGAAGCACTTTCGTTGGAAAGTGCATGGAAATTCAAAAGATTCTGACGCTGTTCAAGATTGGTCTCTATGGCCAGTACATTTTTTTTACTTCTCAGAAAGTCCAGGCAAGCATTGCGGGTCATTCGAAACAGGTACCCGGTTAGGTTATCAATGCTATGGTTTTCCTCCTGCTTTTTCCATAATTTCACAAAAACATCCTGTACAATTTCCTCTGCATCCTGTTTGGATGAAATGTACCCTCGGGCTATTAGGAAAAGCTTGTTGAAATATAAATCATGGATGACCTCAAAACTCTCATTACTATCATGAGAGACAGCTACAGGAGTCTGTATGAACAAATTTTCAGAGGCCATTATTAGAGTTAGTTGAGTCGATTCCAATCAACAATAATTGGAAATCAATAGTAATATTACCTCAATTATTTAAATAATCAAAAGAATGGCCTTTTTTTTTGAAGAAATCACAAAATTCTGGAATTGTCTTAAAATTACAAAACTCACTCTAGAATCTGCGCAGCATGATTTTTGGCCTTTACTTTGTCAATAACCTTGGTAATAATTCCATCTTTATCCAGGACAAAAGTGATGCGATGGATGCCATCAAAAACGCGACCCATGAACTTCTTTGGACCCCAAACTCCAAAGGTATCAATAACCTCATGGTCCGTATCTGCAAGTAAGGGATAGGGAAAATTAAACTTGTTTCTAAAATTGGTTTGCTTCCTTTCAGAATCCTCGCTTACCCCCAAAATTTCATACCCATTATCCTGAAGCTCGGCATAATGGTCGCGCAAATTGCAGGCCTCAACAGTACAAGTTGGCGTATTGGCCCTGGGATAAAAAAAGACGGCCAATTTTTTACCTTTGTAATCACTCAATTTAATTGTGTTGCCATCTTGGTCTTTTGCTGAAAATTCTGGTACTTTATCTCCTACTTTTAAAGTATTCATATGTATTTGCCTTTAAATCAATTGTTTAATTTATTTTATTCAAAGTTAAACAAAAATGACTAAACTAGAAAAAGTCAATTTTGCCATCCGCACCCTGGATGAGCTTTATCCAACTATTCCTATTCCGTTAGACCACAAAGATCCTTATACCCTTCTTATTGCTGTGCTGATGTCTGCACAAAGTACGGACGTAAGAGTCAATCAAATTACACCGCTGCTGTTTGCCAAGGCAGACAATCCCTATGACATGGTTAAAATGTCTGTGGATGAAATTAGGGAAATAATTAAACCTGTGGGACTTTCCCCTATGAAGTCCAAAGGTATTCATGGATTGTCCCAAATCCTGATTGAAAAGTACAATGGAAAAGTACCTAGGGACATTGCGCTATTGGAGGAATTGCCTGCTGTGGGACACAAAACGGCAAGCGTTGTGGTTTCCCAGGCTTTTGGGATTCCTGCGTTTCCAGTGGATACCCATATTCATAGATTAATGTACCGATGGGGGTTTAGCAATGGTAAAAATGTGGTGCAAACGGAACGGGATGCCAAACGACTTTTTCCCGAGGAAATCTGGAATCGGTTGCACCTGCAGATCATTTGGTACGGAAGGGAGTACTCCCCTGCACGGGGTTGGGACTTGGAAAAAGATATAATTACCAAAACAATAGGAAGAAAATCCGTTTTGGACGAATACCACAAAACCAAAAAGAGCCGCTAATAGCGGCTCTTTTTGCGTTGTCTTTCAATCACTTAGTTCAAAGTAACTTCAAACTTGTGTTTTTTGTAATCAACTACTTTAATTGATTTTGAATAGCTCAATAAGAAATCAATGGTTTCTCGTCTAGCTTTTACCGATTTTACGGTTTCTTGTTCTTCAGAGTAAACGTTTTCCATATTCTAGCATTAATGTTACAATTAGATAACGCCACTAGAATTGAAATATTGTCGTCTTCGATGGAATGCAGATTAATTCGTTAAAACGATATTGTTTCGTTCTACAATTTTTCTTAGGTTAATCAGTGCGTATCGCATCCTACCAAGGGCAGTATTGATGCTTACGCCAGTGTTTTCAGAGATTTCCTTAAAACTCATATCCTTATAGATACGCATCATCAAAACCTCTTTTTGATCTTCTGGCAATTCCTCGATCAAAAGGGTAAGATCGCTATCTATCTGATCCTTGATAATTTGTTTTTCAGCGTTGAGCTTCTCATCCTTGATGACAGAAAAGATGTTGAAATCATCGCTCCCCTCGAACTTGGGCATCCTTTTGTTCTTTCTAAAGTGGTCTATGATCAGGTTATGGGCAATTCGCATAACCCATGGTAAAAACTTACCTTCCTCACTATAGGAACCTCTTTTAAGGGTCTTGATTACTTTAATGAACGTATCTTGGAAGATGTCCTCTGCAACATCCCTATCCAATACTTTAGAATAAATAAAACTGGAGATTCTTTGGTTGTGCCTGTTGATCAAGGCCTCAAGGGCCTTTTCGTTTCCAGCAATATAGTCCTCGACTAATATTGAGTCATCAATCTGTAGTTCCATACAAATTACTTTTTTGGTTATAATCGCCAGCCTTCCTTTTCCTAAGAAGGGCTGAGAGTTATTAGCTTAATTTTAAAAAAGTAATTATTTCTGTATAGGCCTATCAGCGTTTTAATTACATACCAAATATAGAAAAACAGTATGCCCGCGAAAAAACAATGTTGTGATTTGGGCTTTTTCCGATGTTAACTCATGCAATATACGTATTAAGTGTCGGGTACCGTATCTTTGGGTCTCAAATTTTAACATATGACAGCGGTTGACCATATAGATCCCAAGAAAAACATCATCATAAAAGGTGCCAAACTCCACAACCTTAAGAATATAGATGTTGTTATTCCCAGAAACAAACTGGTAGTGATCACAGGACTATCGGGTTCTGGAAAATCCAGTCTGGCCTTTGATACGCTTTATGCTGAGGGACAAAGAAGGTATGTTGAAAGCCTTTCATCCTACGCTCGACAATTTTTGGGCAAATTGGACAAACCGAAAGTGGACTATATAAAAGGTATAGCCCCAGCCATTGCCATTGAGCAAAAAGTGAATTCCACCAACCCAAGATCCACCGTAGGTACTACTACCGAAATCTATGACTACCTAAAACTATTGTTTGCCCGTATCGGTAAGACCATGTCCCCTATTTCCGGTAAAGAGGTCAAGAAAAATACGGTAACAGACGTCATTGATTATATAAAGCCCTTAGCGGAAGGGACCAAGCTTTTGCTATTGGCACCTATACTAATTAAGGAAGATAGGGAGCCGCTAAAATCCCTCGAGCTTTTTTCCAAACAGGGTTATGCCCGTATTAAATATAAAGGACAAGTACTTCGGATTGACCAAGTGCCTAAAAACATCGGTCGGGAATTTGATTTGGTCGTAGATCGTGTCATTGTTAATGACGATGAGGATTTTTACAACCGTTTGGCCAACGCTGTGGACAATGCCTATTTTGAAGGCAAGGGACAATGCGCCATTGAAAATTTGGAAAGCGGGGAAACCAAAACGTTCAGCAATCAATTTGAGCTGGACGGGATGAAATTTCTGGAACCCAATGTACATTTGTTCAGTTTCAACAACCCCTACGGGGCTTGTCCCAAATGTGAAGGCTATGGGGACGTTATTGGTATTGATGCTGATTTGGTAGTTCCAAATACCGCCCTATCCGTTTACGAAAATGCCATTTTTCCATGGCGTGGCGAAAGCATGTCCTGGTACAGAGATCAGTTGGTCAATTCCGCATACAAATTTGATTTTCCCATTCACAAGCCTTGGTTTGAACTTTCCGAGGAACAAAAACAACTAGTGTGGGACGGGAACGAACACTTTACCGGATTGCATGGTTTTTTCCAAATGTTGGAGGAGAAAAGCTATAAAATCCAGAACAGGGTAATGCTGTCCCGTTATCGTGGTAAAACCAAATGTAACGTTTGCAAAGGTAAAAGACTGCGCAAAGAGGCAGATTACGTTAAAGTGGGAGGGCATTCCATTTCAGATTTAATAGAACTGCCCATAAAAAAACTGGCTCCCTTTTTTGAACAGCTGCAATTATCCGAGCACGACAACAAAATTGCCCAGCGTTTACTAAAGGAAATCACCACGCGTCTGGATTTCTTAAGTAAAGTGGGCTTAAGCTACCTTACTTTGAATCGTAAATCCAATAGTTTGTCCGGAGGAGAAAGTCAGCGCATTAATTTGGCAACCTCCCTGGGCAGTAGTTTGGTGGGTTCCATGTATATTTTGGACGAGCCCAGTATTGGCCTGCATCCCAAAGACACCGAAAATTTGATAGAGGTCTTGCTATCCCTTCGGGATTTAGGGAATACCGTGATCGTGGTGGAACATGATGAGGACATTATGAAGGCTGCTGACGAGGTTATCGATATTGGCCCAGAAGCAGGAACCTTGGGAGGTGAAGTGGTGGCTACCGGAAGTTTGGATCATATTCTAAAGGCCAATTCCCTCACCGCTGATTATTTAAATGGCACCAAAGAAATTGAAGTGCCAACTGACCGCAGGAATTCCAAAAATTACATCCAAATTGTTGGAGCAAGGGAAAACAATCTAAAAAACATAGATGTTACCTTTCCTTTAAATATGCTTACTGTGGTCACTGGCGTTTCTGGAAGCGGAAAGAGTACCTTGGTAAAGAAGATTTTGTATCCATCTATATTAAAGGAAGTAGGTGGTTATGGTGAAAAGGCCGGGCAGTTCACCAAAATTGAAGGAAAATATTCACATATCAAACATGTGGAATTTGTAGATCAAAACCCCATTGGGCGTTCCTCCCGCTCCAATCCGGTAACCTACATAAAAGCCTATGACGACATCCGAAGTCTCTTTGCTTCGCAAAAGCTGAGCAAGCTGAGAGGATATCAGGCCAAACATTTTTCTTTTAATGTGGATGGGGGCCGCTGTGAAAAATGTAAGGGCGAAGGTGAAATCGCTGTAGAGATGCAATTCATGGCCGATGTGCATTTGGAGTGTGATGTATGTGGTGGCAAACGATTTAAAAAAGAGATTCTGGAAGTCCAGTTTGAGGGTAAGAGCATTCATGATATCCTGAGCCTTACCATTGATGAGGCCATTGACCATTTTAAGGCATTCAAACAAGATAAAATTGTAAACAAACTTCAGCCATTGCAGGATGTGGGATTGGGATATGTGACTTTGGGTCAATCCTCTTCTACCCTATCCGGGGGCGAAGCACAACGCATTAAACTGGCATCCTTTCTAGTAAAGGGAAACACCAAGGAAAAAGCACTGTTCATCTTTGATGAGCCTACAACCGGATTGCATTTCCACGATATCAAAAAGCTCTTAAAATCTTTTGATGAGCTTATTCGCAAAGGTCACTCCGTATTGGTTATTGAGCATAACATAGAATTAATCAAATGTGCGGACTACATTATTGACCTTGGCCCAGAAGGCGGGGAAAATGGCGGTAACTTGGTTGCCGAGGGTACTCCAGAGGAATTGGCACAAAATCAGGATTCTGTTACTGCGAAATATTTGAGGGAAAAGGTTTGATATAAGCTCAAAACTCAAACTCAAGAAACAAGACTCAAGACCCAAGACAAAAGACTAAAGACTAAAGACTAAAGACTAAAGACTAAAAAGTTCTTGGTTCTAAATGTTGAATGCTAAGTTTTAAATTCTGTATTCACCCCCAATTCAGCATTAAAAACTCAAAATCCAAATTTGAACATTGTTCATTGTTAATTGCTTATTGTTAACGGATAACTGACCCAAGACCAAAGAGCAAAGACGCAAGACGCAAGACCCAAGACCCAAGACCCAAGACACAAGACACAAGACACATGACTCAAGACTAAGAAGTTCTTGGTTCTAAAAATTGAATGCTAACATTTAAATTCTGTATTCACCCCCAATTCAGCATTAAAAACTCAAAATCCAAATTTGAACATTGTTCATTGTTAATTGCTTATTGTTAACGGATAACTGACCAAAGACCAGAGAGCCAAGAGCAAAGACCCAAGACCCAAGACCAAAGACACAAGACACAAGACACATGACTCAAGACTAAAAAGTTCTTGGTTCTAAATGTTGAATGCTAAATTTTAAATTCTGTATTCACCCCCAATTCAGCATTAAAAACTCAAAATCCAAATTTGAATATTGTTCATTGATAACTGTTCACTGATAACTGACAACTGACCTCTAACATCTATTGTCTCACGTCTATTATCTCAAGTCTATTGTCTCACATCTGACAACCCAATCCATTCCCCCAAAACCCCCATCCGTCAATTCAAAAGGGGCATCCGTCAATTCAACCCCATTTTTAAACAAAGCCCATTCTACTTTTAAGTTGCGGGTTAAAATATCCCAAATCCATTGATGAAACACTTAAAATATGCTTATGAGAAAAATTACTTTTTTAACGCTATTACTTGCTTGCACATTTTCATTCGCCCATGGGAATATTGATGATTTTGAAAATGATATAGAAGTTGTTGAGATACTTGATGAAACACTGGAAACCGGCATTTACTATTCAAAATTGAACTATCAAGTTCCAACCAAGATAGTTTTCCCAAATCTAGTTTTAATCAGTAGTGATATCTTCTTTAATGAGACTACAAATTTAGTCTCGATTGAATTTCCAAAACTGGAAAGAATTGAAGGTGATTTCTACCTAGGTCATAATACGGATTTAACCTCCATAAAGTTACCAGAATTAGAACATGCAGAAACAGGTCTTGGATTCCGCTGGAACCCTAAATTAAAGTTAGTTTCCCTTCCTAAATTGATATCGTGTGGTATCCTGCATTTTTATCAAAACATGAATTTGTATGAGGTGAATGTGCCAATACTGGCGGAAACAGCTGCTCCATTTTACTTTCACGAAAATCAAAATCTTAAGGAGATAAACGCCTCTAGTTTAATATTTGCTCATGGTAAACTGCACATTTATGGCCATCCTTTTCTTGAAGTACTGAATCTTTGCAATTTCAATGAGGTATTGCCTTATGGTTACCAAGATCCATATTTTCTCATTTCTAATAATAATGAAGCCATAGATAATGGAAATTACTGTACAAATATAGAAGAAGAACCCGAGGATGAGGAGGAGCAGCCGGAAGAACATCTTGAGGAAGAAGATGAACATCCTGAGGAGGAGGAAGAACGGCAAGAAGAACAACTTGAAGAACAAGAACGAGAACAAGGAGATGACTTTGAAGATCCGGAGGACGTGGAAGATTCTCAAGATAATCCTCGAGTAGAAGGAGAAGGTGAAGAGGAAGAACCTGTTCAAGTCTCTGTCCACCCCAACCCAGCAGAAGACATTGTGCAGATAGATTCGGAAATAGCATTTGATAAAATTGAGATCTACGACCTATCAGGTAATCTGATCAAATCTTTTAGACCCAATGAATCTGGGTATGATGTAAGCGACGTTGCTGCTGGAATGTACGTCATGATCATTTACCACAAAGACTCCATCTATGGCACCATTAAAAAACTGGTCATAAGATAGCACCTAATAACAGCTCCTTCCTGTAACCCCGAGCGTATGCAAAGGAGCTTGGAAGGTGGGTTTTCCAGCAGTGGAAAACTCGGAAGGACGAAAACTCCATAACCCCTCAACCATTAAAGTTCATTACCATGTCCCAATCTACACCAAACAACAGAATTCTTTTAGCCTGCATAGGTTTAGTGGCTCTGAGCCTTGTAGGTTTTGGCACAAATAAGGTTTTACAACCAGAAATGGAAGATGCCTTTGCCCCTAGCATAGCCGTAATCATGTCGGGAACAGCCCGAGATTTTTTGGGTGATCCTGATGGTTGTGAATATGTGGAATACCTAATATACGTTGTCAACAACAGTACCAATGGTGAGTCACTCACTAATATCCAAATCGTAGATGATTCGGATCCAGAATTTGGAAATGATTTAGGTTTTAAAGGGGGGGACGATAATAACAATGGAGTGCTAGATCCAGATGAAACATGGTTATTTAGCACCACCATTTCTCTTAATCAAGACGACTTTGATGCCGGACAGGCGTCCAATCAAGCAAGAGTAACCGCAGACGTAGTGGGTCAACCAGGAATATCCGTTAGTGACCTTTCTGATGACAACGAGTACAAGGAAGATCAACCTACAGTAACTACATTGGATTGTGTTTCTGGTGTGGCTATAACAATGACAACGGAAACGAAAGGTCCGCTTGGAGAAATAGGCGGTTGCTCTACGATAGAATATACTTTTACAGTTGCTCATCAAGGTTCGGCTGTTCAGTCCTTTCACACCGTAGAAGTCTTTATGGAAAATGGAGATTCTATTCCAGGTCCAGATAGCGGTGACGGAGGTTCCCAAAATGTGCTGGAATCAGGAGAAGAATGGGTCTATACCACAACCTACCCAATCACAGCTGCGGATATAATGGCTGGTCAAGTCATACGTAATGGGTTTGTAACTTCCGAGCTAACAGGAGATTTCAAAACTGCAAGCGACATATCCGACTTTGAAAACTATACCGAAAATCGCCCTACAGTTACCGACGTATCTTTTTGCCAACCCCAAATAGCCCTGTTAAAAACCGGTCAGTTGGCCAATGATTGCGGTTCCGTTGATTATGAATTCGCAGTACTCAATTTAAGTGGCAATGGCCAAACCTTCCAAAATGTGGACATAACAGATGGTAGTCTTGTCATGGACGGTCCTACTGGCGATGCCAATAATGATGGGCTTCTGGACACAAATGAGACCTGGATCTACAAGGCATCCTATGACTTAACCGCGGCAGACATTAATCTGGGGCATGTGGACAATATGGCCACCGTAACAGCAGACGTAACGGGTTTTCCTGGCCTAATAGCTTCAGATGATTCCCATCCTACGGAACTAAATTCGGATGGAATCACCTCTACGGATGTCTCGCCATGCCAACCGGGAATTTCAATAATAAAGACAGGAACCGTAGATACCAACTGTTTAAATATTGATTACACTTTTAGTGTAGCCAACGAAGGAAGCTCTCCTTTGACCAATGTAGTGGTAACGGATGCCAAGGTACCGGTTCCTTTATTGCCCGATTCAGGGGATAATAATACCAACGGTCTATTGGATCCAAACGAAATCTGGATATTTTCAGCTTCCTATCCTATAACTCAAGATGATATCATCAACGAAAACGTATCAAATATCGCCCAGGTGGATGCTGAAGTTGATGGGCTACCTGCACTTACCGTCACGGATCTCTCTCATCCTACTGATACTACATTGGATGGAGATACAGATACAGATGTTTCTTCCTGTAAACCTGCCATAGCAATAGTAAAAACTGGTACGCTGGATGAAACCTGCTCCAACATTGAATATAACTTTGAAGTGACCAATCAAGGACCCTATGACCTAAAAGATGTTAACCCAACCGACTTAAGCCTAGGATTGAATCTGGCAGGTCCGAGCGGTGACGATGACTTGGATGGAGAATTGGATGTAGGGGAAATTTGGACCTATACAGCGGCTTACAACATGCAACAAACCGATTTTGACCTCGGCTGGGTATCCAATTCGGCCCGGGTGGATGCCAACGTGGTGGACTTCCTTGGATTGGCCGTTTTTGATCTTTCACACCCGAGTGATGTTACCCTTGATGATCCTACAATTACAACACTTGCCTCCTGTGTTCCAAATATTTCCATAATTAAGACAGGAGTGCTAAGTGGCGACTGCATGACCGTCGACTACACTTTTATCGTGGAAAACCAAGGCAACCAAGATCTCACCGTGGACGAGGTCAAGGACAATAGTCATCCCGAACTCGCCATTGCAGGGCCCATTGGTGATCTAGGCGGCGACGGAATACTAAGTATTGGCGAGACATGGGGCTACACAACTTCATATAGCATACAGCAGACCGACATCGATGCCGGATTTGTATCCAATATTGCACAGGTGGATGCCCATGTGGTTGGACTTCCGAATCTTGTAGTGATGGACCTTTCCCATCCAACAGAAACAACTCAAGATGGGGCAACTAATGTGCTCCTTACTGCATGCCAAAATCCAAAAATGGGATTGATTAAAGAAGCCTCTCTTGCTGACTTGGACCAGGATGGTTGCAATGAAAGTATATTCTACAGATTTACGGTGACCAATACCGGAAACATTTCCCTAAACAATCTGGTGTTGGAAGATGAACTTTTGTTCAATGGAGTGGTTTCAGGACCAGTAAATGGCAGCGATGATGATAATGACGGTGTATTATCTCCCAACGAAACTTGGATCTATGAAGCCTATTACGGCATCACGGCACAGGATTTGGCCAATGGGGATGTCATCAACCAGGCCAACATAACAGGATGGACCCAAGATAATGTTCAAGTCACCGATGATTCCGATGACAATAGCTATGACGAAAATGATGCAACCCTAATTACCGTTGACGGGGCTTGCGAAATCTCCCCGCCTGGAATCGGTCTCATCAAACTCGGATATTTGAGTGATTCGGACGGGGATGAATGTCCGGAAGCAATCGATTATACCTTCAAAGTATCCAACAGAGGAGGGGAACCGTTGGCCAATGTGACCATATCGGACACCTTCTTGGGAACTGGGTCAACCTTTACCATGGAGTCTGGAGATGACAATGGCAATAACACCTTAGATCTTGGGGAAGAGTGGATTTACACCACATCCTACACCTTGACCAAGACGGATATTGAAGCCGGAAAAGTGGAAAATCAAGCTGAAGTTACTGCCCTATCCTCCATTACCCAGCAAACGGTAATGGACATATCCGATAACAACTCTTATGAAGAAAATGACCCAACTAGTACGGAAGTCATTGATGCTTGCGATCCTGAGGGACCTGACTCCAACCCTATCAATGAGAACTTCGAAATCTACACCGGAATTACACCCAATGGGGATGGTATCAACGATTTTTTCAGAATAAATGGTATAGAGCATTATCCCGATAATGTTCTAAAAATCTTCAACAGATGGGGCGTTTTGGTATATGAAGCCGAAGGTTACGGTCTTGGTAATAAATTGTTCTCGGGTGTTTCTGAAGGTAGAGCGACCATTTCACAGCAGGAAACACTTCCCAGTGGTACTTATTTCTATACTCTGGAATTTGAGAATCTCAATCCAGGTCAGAAAACGTATTCTGGTTACCTATATATCAATAGAGATTAAAATTGATAATGAACCGCATCAAAATGTACCTACATACGCATATACAATTCAAAATTCTCATAACCATTATGTATGTGAACCTAGGCTTGTTTTATGTTGGGAATGGACAACAAGACGCACAATACACCCAATATATGTACAACACCCAAGTAGTTAATCCTGCCTACGCAGGCTCTAGCGAAACACTGAGTATTGGTATATTGGGCCGATCACAATGGGTTAGTTTGGAAGGTGCTCCAAGAACAGGGACCCTTACCGTGAATCTACCAGTGGGTTTATACGACAATATGGGGATTGGCATGTCTTTGGTACATGATCAGATTGGCCCCGCTACAGAATCCAATATAGTGTTGGACCTGGCTTATGCCCTGTACCTATCCAGAAATGTGCTTAGCAAGTTATCCTTTGGTATCAAAGCTGGCATGGATTATCTGGATGTTAACTATGAAAAACTCAATATCCAAGAACCTAATGACCCCTATTTTCAAACCAGTATTGACGGAAAGCTACAACCACAGGTTGGCGCAGGTATATATTTCAACTCGGACCGATTTTATGCTGGGCTTTCGGTTCCCAATTTCTTAAACACCGAACATTTTGACAAAAACTCACTCGAAAATCCAAATTTGGAAGGCGTTGCGGTTGAACGTCTGCATTATTTTCTAATTTCCGGTTACGTTTTCGACCTAAATCCCAACCTTAAATTTAAACCCGCTACCCTACTAAAACTGGTAAGTGGTTCACCCCTACAATGGGATATGTCCGCCAATTTTATGCTCAACAACAAGTTTGTTCTTGGTGCTTCCTATCGTTGGAACGCCTCCTTAAGTGGACTTTTGGGGTTCCAAATTTCGGATACTGTTTTTGCAGGAGTAGGTTATGATTATCAATCCACAGATTTGGAAGATTACAGCAATGGTTCTTACGAAGCTTTTGTTCGTTTTGACATTTTTAATCGCGCCGAGCGAATTGTTGCACCTCGATTTTTTTAACCCCAAGCCTTATGCAAACCCCAAAACTGATACTATTTCTTGCTGTTTCCATTATAGTAGGTCATATACATGGCCAGAAGAGCGTCATTAAAAAGGCAGATGAAGAATTTGACACCTACGATTATATTGACGCCAGGGAAATCTATCTCAAAGTAGTGGCCAATGGCTATGAATCGGCCCAAATACTAAAGAAATTGGGAGATACTTATTATTTCAACAGTGAATATACCGAAGCCGTTAAATGGTACCAGCAATTGTTGAACAAATATCCCCAGGATATGGAACCCATTTACTACCACAGGGCGGCACAAAGCCTAAAAAGTACAGGCGACTATTACGGCTCAAAAACAATAATGGGAACCTATGCTGGTTTATCAGCATCCTCAAGATTGGCCTCTATTTTTATGGATAACTACCCCTCATTGGACAGTCTGGCCAAATTCCTATCAAAAGAATATGAGGTTTTAAACATCACCAAATCCATGACCAGTTCAGATTTTGGCCCGGCTTTTTATCAAGATAAATTGGTGTATGCCTCCTCATCTTCCAAGACTGAGGGCAACAAAATTCATAAATGATCCGGTCTCCCATATCTGGATCTATACGAAGCGGAGTTGGATGATGAATGGAAATTGGTTAATCCACAACCCCTTAAAGGTGAGATAAACTCACCGTACCACGAATCAACAGCTGTATTTACCAAAGACGGCAACACAGTTTATTTCACCAGGAACAACTACATCAACGGTAAAAAAAGACATAACAAAGAAAGGTTGGTAAGCCTAAAAATCTATAAAGCCAATAAACAAGAGGATGGAAGCTGGGAGAATGTTAAGGAACTACCGTTCAACAGTGATTCCCATTCCGTGGCCCACCCGGCTCTTAGCCCAGATGAAAAGCGATTGTATTTTTCCTCGGATATGGAAGGTACGCTGGGAATGTCTGATTTATGGTATGTGGATATCCTTGGGGATTTCTCCTATGGCCAACCAGTGAACTTGGGTCCGGCCATTAATACTGAGGCAAGAGAAACCTTTCCCTTCGTCAGCGCACACAACAATCTATATTTCTCCAGTGATGGCCACCTAGGACTAGGCGGCCTGGATGTTTTTACAATCTCCTTGAACCCAGATTCCGACGCAAAAGTAATCAATCTAAAACGGCCCATAAATACTGCAATGGATGATTTTGGATTTATTATTGACGAAGCAAAACAAATAGGGTATTTGTCTTCAAATCGGGATGGAAAACCAGGTAGTGCTTCCGATGATATTTATCGGGTTTGGGAGTCCTGTGGTGAAATTACTGTACAAGGTTCGGTTAGCGATACCACAACGAAAAAACCTGTTTACGGAGCGGTGGTTACCTTGATGGATGAGAGCAATCAGCCAAAAGAACAAACCCAAACCAATTCCAACGGTACATATATTTTTGAGCATCTACTGGATTGCGGCAAACAATATACCGTACGGGTAGAGCACGAAAATTTGGATTATAAACCCACTGAAAAAGTAATAACCGTTCCGCGAGGCTCTGGAAATTTACAGGTGGACATACAACTTTTGCTTCCAGATTGTGCGGTGAATGACTTAGGATGTAGGCTAAACCTCCAACCCATTTATTTTGACTACGGTGCCCATGCTATAAGAAAAGATGCAGAAGTGGAATTGGCCAAGATTCTTCATGCGCTCAAGTCATATCCCAATTTACGCATCCACATAGAATCCCACACAGATTCAAGGTCTAGTGATTCCTTTAATATGGGATTGAGTGAGCGAAGAGCTAATTCAACATTGCAATGGTTGGTTCGTAATGGTGTAGATGCCAACCGCCTATCTGCCAAGGGGTATGGTGAAACCCAACTGCTTAATCATTGTTCCAATGGAGTGGAATGCCCAGAATCCGACCACCAACTGAATAGAAGGTCGGTTTTCATAATTCTGGAATAATAATTTTTATACACTGTTAATCAGTATCTTACGATTGTCGTGTGATTTTTGGCACACTGTTTGGTTCATGCTATTCAGAATGTAAATAGTTGCATTCAGAATTTAAAACCCTATAGTATGAAAAAGTTAGTACTCATTATAGCAGCAGTGCTTTTGGGTGTACCAAACATCCAGGCAGCCAAAGAGGATACAGCCTTTGTTACAAGTGCGTATCGTTACGGGAACTCATTCATCTTTGTCGAAAATGGGGTGACTTTTTCAGTTTACCCAGATGGCGAGTTCGATTTCTATATCGACAATCAAGTAAATGTGGGCATCGGTGCCCGAATTGGAAATGTAGGTGTAACCTTCAATTCCGGATATAACTACAATCCTTTTGTACAGTATGACGATTATGGTGCCGTAATTCAGGTTGAGAACATACCTATTTATTACGACTATTATGGTCGTGTATCACAAATAGGTGGTGTGGACGTATGGTATAGAAATGGACGTGTCCGCAGAGTCGGTGGATTGAACATCTTTTATAACGGCGGCGTGTTTAGTCATTATACAGGATTTATCAATGTCTATAACAGACATTACGTGTATAGACCTTTCCATAGGTATTTTATCAGACCCTCTGTTGGATTCTGTAATGTATACACAAGACCTTATAGAAGGTATTATAGACCTATTAGGTATACCTACTATAGACCTTACAGACACAACTATAGAAGAAGTTATGCCCATAGAGGGAAGGTTTTTAGACATGATCGATACAATGACAGAAACTATAAACGAGGTAATATCTATAGAAATGACAAGCGGGTTACCAGACGTAACCATGTACGAAGAGATGGAGCCGACTATGGTAGAAGCAACCGATATACTGGTAGAAACGATTATAGAAACAACGATTACAGAAAAAACAATACGGTAAGTCGTTCCAATAGAAGCGTTAAAAGAGGTACAGGTGTTGATCGTTCCATAAAGCAGGGCAATTATAGAAACAGTAATAGTGTTAGGAGAAACAATGAGGGAAGAACTGTAACCCAAAGACAGGTGACCAAAAGGCCCAATAGTCGCACAGTCACCAAGAGAGAGGTCACTTCTACACCAAAAAGTAGAACGGTTACACGTAGTACAAGCACTACCTACAGGAAGCCACAGACCAGAAATAACAATAGGTCTGTAACCAGTAGGAACAATGTGCAAAAGAGAACGGTTTCACGTAGCACAAATAATAGCTATAGAAAGCCTCAGGCTAGAAAAAGTACTAGCAGGTCAGTAACAAGCAGAAGCAGTGCTCCCAAAAGAACCGTAAGCAGAAGTACAAAAACGACGGTACGCAAAAGTTCAGGGAATACCACTTCAAGAAGAAGTAACAATACAGGCACTAGGACAAGAAGCTCCAGAAGAGTGCAATAAAGATAGTTTTTAGGTTGGTTAGTTGTTACCCCGTAGTTGGATTTATCCGCTACGGGGTTTTTCGTTTCAACCATTTAGCCAAAACCCCAGATACATCCTCAGAAATGTGGAAACGAAAAAGAATTCCCAAATACATGGCAATAACCAAAGCCGACTTCAACCCAATATTGACCAAGGGATGAAATGGGAACTGAAGCATTCCAAACAAAGCTCCAATCAACATAAGTGTGGCAAACACCTTAAAGGTGGCAGCCGTCATCGGTAGCATTCCAAATTTGAGTTTTACAAAAATCAACTTGGAGAGATTAAAAAGGAAAATGGCGATGAAACTCGCCATGGCCGCACCTTCAATTCCGTAAATGGGAATCAACCATAAATTGAGCAGGATGGTCGCCAATGCAAAGCAAATCCCCATGGCCAATACCCATTTATAGTATTCTGAATAGTAGAGTATGGCAGTGATATTTCCCAATAAAGAATCAAAAACCTTGGCCAGACCAATAAGAAACACAATGAAAAATCCATCCCGGTATTCCTCTGGAATCATCAGGTACAAATCGTTTAGGTTGAGTACGATCAAAACAAAGAGGATTCCAGAAGCAATAAAGGAAGTCAGGGAAGTCTTTTTATAAAGATTTTCCAGCTCAAAGGTATTCCCATTATTCAAATAACTGGCGGTCATTGGGTAGGTTATTTGATGCATGGCCCTAGTGGGAACTATAATACTAGTGGCAATGTAAATGGCAACCCCATAATACGCCACTTGGTCCAATGTTCTAAACTGATTGATCATGACTTTATCAATCTCGAGCAGAATTAAAGCTACAGACCCGCCTAGAACCATTAAAAGTCCATAGCCTAGAATTTGTTTGGTTTCCTTCGGAAAACTGAAATTAAGAACTGGGCGTTGCAGGGAATATGCATACAGTTTCATCAAAAGGGTACGAAGCAAGTAGACCCCAACTAGAGCTTGGTAAAAAAAGTCTAGTGTGATAATTTCCAGATACAGCAATACCAACAATACAGTGGCGCAAACCCTGGCAAACACTTCCTTTAAGAAATTTCCAAAAACCGACTTTAAATGAACCTTGCCCCAAGCATAAAACACCTCAAAATAGGCCAGCGACAATCCTACCAAAAACAGATACCAGATATAATCCTTAACCAAAGAATTCTGTATGGAAAGAAAGTCCCCAATATTGTCATAAAATAACCAGACCAATAAGGTCAAAGGCAAAATGATCATTAAGGGCGCTAAAAGAATTAGCGTCAGAAACCCATTTTTGTCTTTGTTATCCTGGGCACTATAAAATTTGACCATGGAATTATGTGCCCCTGCAGACATTATGGGCATTAGGATAGCACCGGAGGCCAAAATAAAGGTAACCAACCCGTAATAGGAAGGTTCAAGAATATTGGTGTAGAGAAAAAGGGTATTTAGGGCCCCAAACCCAAACCCAATAAAGGTTGTGATGGTATTTGTTACTGTCTGTTTTAAGACGATTCCCATACAATAAAGTTTACCAGCTCCTTGGTCAATTCCCGGCGGTGAAATTTTTCAATTCCTATGGAATTGGCACTGAATCCGCCTTTTTTAAATTGTTCAAACCAATCCAAAAGTACATTTTTTAACGCTGGAGCATCTGTAGTGGATAATGAAATTCCCGCTTTTGTTTCCTGTACTATCCTCCCCGCTTCCCATTCTGTTGGTCCCAAGGCCAAAATAGGTCGTTTTGCGTTCAGGTATTCAAATAATTTTCCTGGAATAATTCCTTTGGTTTCTTCAGAAGCTATTTCCAGCAATAACAGTATCTGCGACTTTTGCTGAACTTCCACTACTTGTTCATGGGGTAGATATCCCAATTGATTGGTATAGGACTGCAAGCCGTGTTGGCCAATGGATTCCCAAACCTCCTCCCCTACTACCCCCGCCAACTGTATGCTCAATTGTTTTGCAAATTCTGGTCGTTCGTTGACCAGCTCTTGGAGCACTTTCCAGAGTGTAATGGGGTTTCTCCCTGTTAGTAGGGAGCCTAAATGTGAGATGGTGAACTTGGAGTCCAATTGCAAAGGGCTAAGCACTTCATCAAACCCATTGGTGATAACCTTGACGGGCCGGTTGGTTAAAGCTTCAAACTCCATTTGGGTAGTCCTGCTGGTGACCACAATCTTGTCCGAGTTTGTCAAAACTTTCTTTTCCAGGTCTTTGTGTTTCTTCTGGGATTTTTTGGTCAAACGAAGCTTGTTGTGATATCCAATGGAGGTCCAGGGATCACGGAAATCCGATATCCATTGAATGTTCATCTTCTTTTTCAGTTCCAATCCAATCAGATGAAGGCTATGTGGGGGACCTGTGGTGATTATGGTTTCAATTCCTTCTTTTTCGATAATCCCCAAGAGAAATTTGACCGAGGGTTTTACCCAGTACTTTCGTGCATCAGGAATAAATAGGTTACCTCGAATCCAAAGCAAGATTTTTTCGAGAGACGACGGCTTTTTCTCTGGGATGATTCCAGAACTAATGGTTTTGGTTTTCTTTTTGGACAACAGGGATGCCCAAGCATAGGGTTCTTTGATGGGGTGTTTTAGTACCCGCACATCGTTAGGTACCTCCGAAAGTAAATTTTCATCCACCAAAGGATAATGCGGGTTTTCCGGAACATAGACTACGGGTTCAATATTAAAGTCTCGGAGGTATTTCACAAATTTCAGCCAACGCTGTACCCCTGGTCCACCTGCAGGAGGCCAATAATACACTATGACCAAGACTTTACGCATTATTCCTTTTTGGATTTTTTTGGTCGAAGTGAAAACCCAAGTCCACCAATAATGATCAAGCCCAGCAAGAGGTTGCTTACCAATGCAACTTGACTTCCCATCTGAACGACTTCGGGCTCAAACTTAAATTCTATGGTGTGCTCCCCAGCTGGAACCTTCATCCCCCTTAGGGCATAATTTACTTTATAATGAGGTTCCAACTTTCCATCAACAAAAGCGTTCCAACCTTTTGGATAGTGCATTTCCGAAAAAACGGCAAATCCATCATTTGCATTAGTTGTTTGATATTTGATTACATTAGGGCGATGGTCCACAAGGGTTATTGAGGCCAATGAATCCAATTCAAAATTCAGCTTGGTAACTGTGGGATAGGCGTTGGTATTTACGATAGCCTCTTCCTTGGAATTAAAATCTGTCAGACCTTGAATCTCTTCATTGGCGGAACCAACCGGTTTTACTTTTCTAACAAACCAGGCATTTCCATTCGCATCATCGTTTATGGCAGGAAAACTACCCCCTTCCTCATCTTGCTGGATGATATACTTTACATTAAGCATGTTCAGCACCTGCAGATTGTTTTGGTACAAATGGTGCTCAAACAAGTCTTGTAATTGTCTGGGTTTGGCAGCGTGGTACCCTCCAATGGATTTATGGAAATAGGATGTTCTGGCCCCATTCAGTCCTTCTTGCGGATCAAACACCCGATAGACGGAATCATCTTGTTGGATCATTTCATCTATCTGGCTGGCTTGGAACGGGGTTGCCACTCGACGCTGGCGTACAAAATCTCCCTCATTGACATACCTCAGGTCCACCCCTACCAAATCAAACAAAACCAAGATACCCAAGGCTATTGTCATCAAATTCTTTCCTATTTTATCTTTGATAAAGAACCATAACACGCTAGCCGCCAACAACACATAAATCAAGGAGCGGATGGTATCACTGATGTAAACGGCTTCACGGTCACGTTGTATCATGGTCATCAATTCATCTCCAAAATACCCGCGATACGTCTCGTCCCGTAACCCTTCAAAATCAAAGAAGCCCTTCAACAAGAAAATGAAGACCGTAAGTCCTAAGCTAATAAAGAAGGCCCATTTTAGCGAACGAACCTTCTCCTTGGATTTCATTGAATTTCTGAACAACTCCCTAATACCCAGTATCCCCAGCACAGGCATGCACAGTTCCAAAACCACCTGAATGGAAGAAACCGCCCTAAATTTGTTGTACAATGGAAAGTAATCGACCATAAACTGCGTTAAAGCCGGAAAGTTCTTGCCCCATGAAAGCAGCAAGGACAAAACAACTCCGGACAGTAACCACCATTTCTTCTTGCCTTTAACCACAATCAAGCCCAATACAAAGAGAAAGAAAATTATGGCACCTACATAGGCCGGCGCAGCCACAATGGGTTGGTCACCCCAATACAAAGGCATGCCACTGGAAAACTCCAATGCCTTGGTTGGGGAAAGACCTTGGTCGGTCAAATATTCGTAGGCTTTGGACTTGGAACCCAAATCCTCGTTTCCTGAACCTCCGAACAATCGTGGAGAAAACAGATTTAGCGATTCGGCAATACCGTAACTGTATTGGGTTATGTAGTCGTAATCCAATCCAGAGGTGGCCACCTTTGGGCTGCCATCCGGGTTAATAGTCAATTCTGATGTGCCTCTGGTACTCCAATCTGCATATTCCTTTGTGGCTAAAAGTCCTGTGACATTGGTAGCAATGGACAGCGCAACAGCGCCAATCAAAATCCCGACGGAAGCAAGGAAATGTTTTAGTTTTTTATCCTTAATGGCATAAACCAACTGTACCAAGCCCAAAATCAATACCAATAACATAAAGTAATAGGTCATTTGGTAGTGATTGGCATTGATTTCCAAGGCCATGGCCAGTGCCGTTAAAATAAAACCCAATAGGTACTTCTTTCGAAAGACCAGGACAATCCCGCCCAAAACCATGGGGATATACCCCAGCGCATGGGCCTTGGCATTATGCCCAACCCCCAGAATAATTATCAAATAGGTAGAAAAACCAAAGGCCAGTGCCCCCAATATGGCCAATCGATACTCAACTTTAAGGCAAAGCATCAAAATATAGAATCCGATAAGGTACAGAAATAGATAATCCGCAGGTCTCGGGAGAAAACGAATCAGTCGATCCAACTTTTTAATGTAATCGTGTGGATAGTTTGCCCCAAGTTGATAGGTTGGCATACCTCCAAATGCACTATTCGTCCAGTACGACTCCTCCCCCGTCAATGCTTTGTAATCATTGCGTTCCTTGGCCATGCCATTGTATTGGGCAATATCTGACTGGAAAATAGCCTTACCCTGAAGCACTGGGTAAAAATAGACCAGGGATGCAAGGATAAAGAATGCTATGACACAAATATGGGTGCTTAGCGCTTTTACGGAAAGGTTCATGGATTGATTTTGAAAAGACAAATATTAGTCAATTTCTTCAAAATCTATGTATTCTCCAACTTTTTTTGAGGGATTGGATTTTGGGTTGGGTTGCTTATAAATACTTGTTTCTCCTTCTTTTTCCTTGGGTTCACTGTAATCCTGATACGAACCAAATTGTTGCCCAAATCGTTCTTCAGTTTTGCGTACCGCATAATTCAGCAATCGAGGTGCCAGCCATTTTAGCAGCAATTTGACCGCGTAATATACTAATACAACCAGTAAAATCGTTTGTAATAAAACCATATAACAATAGCTATTGCATCAAAATTACATTGTTAGTACCGTAAACACACTTAAAGTTTCATAAAATAGTATTAAAATCAGTTATATGGATTCCCCTAGTTTGAGAAAGATCTTCTTACTTTTCTTTTTGGTTCCCTTTATTTCCGTGGCCCAGTACACCGATGTCATCAATTCCAACAGACCTGGTAGAGCCGTCAGCGCCTATGCCGTTGGAAGAAATGTGGTACAGTTGGAAATGGGATTGGTTTACGAGCAAAGGGACGACGCCTCCTTAAACACGGATTCGAATATTTTTGGAACCGACCTTGCCCTTAGATACGGGCTGCTGTTTGAAACTTTGGAACTGGTTTATGAAGGATCCTTTATTTCGCAGAACATCACCTTTACCGATTTGGGAACTAAGGAAAGACTTACAGATTTCTCTAGAAATAGATTGGGTCTCAAGTTTTTGATTTATGATCCATTCAAGAACCCGGAAAACAATAAACCCAATCTTTACAGTTGGAGGGCCAACAATGTTTTTCAATGGAAGAACCTGATTCCTGCAGTTTCCATCTATGGAGGAGCTACTTTCACCCTTGGAGACAATCCATTTTATCCAGGAGACGATGTGGCAACACCCCGGGTAGGGATCAATACCCAAAGTAGGTTATCCCCTAGATTTGTTCTTATTTCCAATGTGGCCTACGACCGCATAGGAACGGACTTTCCTGAGTGGAGTTATGCGATGTCCGTTTCACATTCGTTTAGAGATCCCAAATGGAGTGTGTTTTTGGAAGGTCAGGGGTTCAGCAGCGACCGATATTCGGATATTCTGTTACGAACCGGGGTGGCCTATCTGATCAATCCAAATTTCCAGGCAGATTTTCATCTAGGTTCGGGTTTTAAGAACGATCCATCCCGCATATTCACAGTTTTGGGCTTCTCCTATAGATTGGACTACCACAAGGACAAATTGGTTTCTGTTAACCAAAAAGGCAGTGGAAGTGGGAAAATCAAGAAGAACGCCGCCAAGAAAAAGCGTAAAAAAAGTAAAAAGAAGAAGAAAGATAAATTGGATTTCTAAGATTTCCGGATATCATTTTTCTTCTGGGAGATTATTCCTAATATTGACCCTACAAACTACGTTGTATGGTTCAAGTAAAACAGGTACAATCCAAGTCTGATTTAAAGAAATTTGTAAAATTCCCCTTTTCCATTTATAAAGATTCTCCCTATTGGGTTCCGCCCATCATTAACGATGAAATGGAAACTTTCAATGCGGATAAAAACCCTGTATTTCAAAATGCCGAGGCCTCCTTCTTTCTGGCCTATAAGGATGGGAAGATTGTAGGAAGGGTGGCTGCCATCATCAATTGGCTGGAAGTCAAAGGGCAAAATCTGAAGAAGATGCGCTTTGGGTGGTTTGATTTTATAGATGATTTGGAGGTTTCTGCCGCATTGTTGGAAAAGGTGGCTGAAATTGGACGGGAACATCAACTGGATTATATGGAAGGTCCGGTTGGCTTTTCCAATCTGGACAAGGTAGGAGTGCTCATTGATGGTTTTGACCATATAGGAACCATGATCACCTGGTATAACCACCCATACTATCAAAAACACTACGAACATCACGGTTTTGTGAAGGAAAAGGAATATCTGGAAAACAAGTTTTTGTTTGCCAATGCCGATCCAAAGGTTTTTGAAAAAGCCAATCTCCTAATTAAAAAGCGATATTCACTGCGTGAGCTTAATTTTAGCAATAGCAAGGAAATCATGCCCTGGGTGGATAAAATGTTCGATTTGTTCAATAACAGCTATTCCAGTTTGGCCTCTTTTGTAAAGATTACCGATGTACAGAAAGAGTATTTTAAAAAGAAGTACATCAGCTTTATAAATCCTGAATACATCAAGTTTATTGTTGATTCCGATGATCAATTGGTGGCCTTTGCCATTGTAATGCCGTCTTTCTCCCAAGCCTTGCAAAAGGCCAATGGTAGACTTTTCCCAACGGGAGTGTTTCATTTGTTGAAGGCCAAGAAACACAGCAAGGATGTCATCTTTTACTTGATTGGAATCCGTCCGGATTACCAGAATAAAGGCGTTACCGCAATTATTTTCAACGAATACTACAAAACTTTCAAAAAACGCGGGGTGGTCAACTGCATCCGAACCCCGGAATTGGAAGAAAACGTAGCTATCCGGCAAATGTGGAAGCATTTTGACCCGGTAACCCATAAACGTAGAAGAACATATAAAAAATCGTTAAGCTAGTAGGTTGACTTGATAGGATTCAGAGTTTGGCGCTTCGGAATTTGACAATGACAATTTTAGCTGGCTTTAGCCGTTTTGTAGACTAATAAACAACCTTAAAACCTCAGCATGAAATTTTTACTTCCCACCAAAAAGTATGTAATCCTCTGTATTTGTTTGATTGGTTTATCAGCCAATGCCCAAAATGAGACCTCCAATTATGAAAAGGCACTAGGGGAGCTATTCGCTGTTAATGGATCCCATGAAACTTTTGTAACGGTCATAGATCAAATGTTTGGTATGATCAAACAAAACTATACCTCGGTGGACACTGGTACTTGGGATGAACTACAGGCAGAATTCAAAAAAACCTCGGTTCATGAATTGGTTCAATTGCTGACACCTGTTTATCAAAAATACCTGACAGAAGAAGATTTATCGCAGCTCGTTGCCTTCTATTCAACCCCTGTTGGGAAAAAATTTGCTAAAAATACACCCCAAATCACAGCAGAATCCATGACTGTTGGGCAACAATGGGGATTGAAGATTAGTGAAAAAATGATAAAAAGACTGGAAGAGAAAGGATATTAATCGAACGAGATTCCACTCTCCTTCCAAATATTGATCAACTGTTCTTTCCTATTTGCCATTAATACGGTCCAGTTCATTATGGACACTGTCCAGCTGAGTGGAAATTCCTGAAAGCTGCTTGCCCTAGAATTTTATATCTTTACTAGTGACCCATAATTACAAATAGCATGAAATTAAGCGCAAATCAAAAGAAAAAAGCCCACGATTTAATGGAATTATGGGAGGATGATTTGTTGGACAGATACCCCGAAAATGGTAAAAAAACCAAGAAGGAGTTTAGAAATTATGAAAACCCTGCCAGGGATACGGTAAAGGAATTTTATCGGCAAAACCACAAATTTCAGACATATGATTTTGTGCTTAAAAAGGAAAAGGAATTCTTGAATTTAAACCGTAAGGCCATGGGGCTTTGGGATGCGGTTGAGTTTTTAAATACCCTAGTAGACGATTCAGACCCGGATATTGATTTGGATCAGACCCAGCATTTGCTGCAGACTTCCGAGGCCATTCGTGCCGACGGACATCCTGATTGGTTTGTGCTAACAGGTTTTTTGCATGATTTGGGCAAAGTGCTCTGCTTGTTTGGAGAACCCCAGTGGGCTGTTGTGGGTGACACCTTCCCTGTGGGCTGCCAATTTTCCGACAAAATTGTTTATCCAGATTTTTTTGAGGCCAACCCGGACAGTACGGATGAACGTTACAACACCAAACTAGGGGTCTATTCTGAAAATTGTGGCCTTCGCAACGTACATATGTCCTGGGGACATGACGAATATTTGTATCATGTAATGAAGGACTATTTACCCGAGGAAGGCCTGTATATTATCCGCTACCACAGCTTTTATGCACAACACAGGGAACATGCTTACGATCATTTGATGGACAAACATGACCATGCCATGTTCAAATGGGTGGACAGATTCAATCCCTATGATTTGTATACCAAGGCACCTGTGCGGCCCAATGTAGCCGAATTAAAGCCATTTTATGAGGATTTGGCCTCAAAATATTTACCTGATACTATTCGGTTCTAACGGATGGTTCAGTTCATTAGTTTTTTTGTTTTTACGGCTTTTGTAGCGGCATTTTCCACTTGGAAACTTAGAAAGGATAGGCTTTCCACACAGGATGGCTATTTTTTGGGTGGACGCAGCCTCACCGGAATTGTTATTGCAGGCTCCCTTTTACTTACAAACATTTCTACCGAACATTTGGTAGGAATGAATGGAGATTCCTATAAGCATGGTGCCATAATTGTCGCCTGGGAGGTAACCTCTGCCCTTGCCCTTGTTGCCGCGGCCCTCTATTTTGCTCCACGATATTTAAAAATGGGATTGACCACCATTCCAGAATTTCTTGAAAAGCGTTTTGATGGACTGACCCGAACCATTATTGCGTTTCTATTGATTGTTTCCTTTGTTTCCACATTGCTACCCATTGTGCTGTATTCCGGCGCTGTAAGCATTGAGCAGATTTTCGATATTTCCAAGTTACTTGGCATTCAGGAAAATCAAGGTTTATGGCTTACCGTGGTTGTAGTGGGTACCATAGGAGCAGTTTATGCCATTTTTGGGGGGCTAAAAATGGTAGTATATACTGACACCATCAATGGATTTGGTTTGCTGTTGGCGGGCATATCCATCCCGTTCTTGGCTCTATGGGAAATTGGCGACGGCCATATCTGGAATGGCCTTCAGATGGTCTATGATAAAGTACCCGAAAAGTTCAATGTTATTAGTGACGAGAACTCTATAGGGCCTGGTGCAAGAGACGCCATTATGCCTTTTGGGGTCCTGTTCACCGGTTTGATCATTAACCAACTGTATTTTTGGACCATGCACCAATCCATTATTCAAAGGGCCTTGGGAGCTATAAACCTAAAAGAGGCGCAGAAAGGGCTATTGTTTACCGGTCTTTTAAAAATCCTGATTCCCCTAATCATAGTGCTCCCAGGAATTATTGCGTTCTATTACTTTAATGAGGATTTTTTTGACAAAAAAGAGCTGGTATACCCCAGTTTGGTAAAAAAAGTACTTCCGTTTTGGATGACGGGTTTTTTTGTGGCGGTCTTAATGGGTGCTATTCTCAGTACATTCAATAGCGCATTGAATAGTGCTGCCACCATATTTAGTTTGGGCATTTACAAAAGGTACCTTAACAAGAAAGCTAGGGAAAAACTATTGGTTCGGGTTGGGAAAAGTACCTCGGCACTTTTGGCCTTTTTTGCTATTGGGATTGCACCCTTTGTTGCCCAAGCTCCACAAGGCTTGTATCAATTGCTTCAGCAACTCAACGGTATATTCTTTATTCCGATGGCCACTGTGATCCTCGCTGGGTTTTTCCTTCCCAAGGTATCGGCAACAGGAGCCAAGGTGGGATTGTTTTTTGGTTTGATCTTCTATATTACCACAAACTTCATTTTGCAAGTAGATGTGCACTACGTGCACCTCTGGGGCGTTGAATTTGTGCTCAACATTCTTGTAATGCTCTTGGTTTCTTGGCAATTTCCAAGAATCAATACATTTAGAATTACGGATGTTGGAGCCGTGGAACTAAACCAGTGGCGCTATGCCAAGTCATTTAGCATTTTATTGGTTATACTTACGCTTGGTATTTATGTGCTCTTGGGCAATGTGGGTTAGAACTTACTACTCGCCCATGGCAGCAGCTACGGCAGCAGAAAGCCTTTTATAGGTTCCATTTTGCAATCGCTCCCGAATACCGGAAAAGGCATCCAGAGTCTCCTTGATATCTTCCAAGGTATGGGTTGCGGTCGGAATCAATCTCAATAAGATCAGTCCTTTCGGTATCACAGGATAAACCACAATGGAGCAAAAAATTCCATAGTTTTCCCTAAGGTCTTTTACCAAAGCCATGGCTTCTGGAATACTTCCGTTCAGATATACCGGGGTTACGCAGCTGGATGTGGTTCCAATATCAAATCCTCGTTCCTTTAGGCCATTTTGAAGGGCATTTACATTTTCCCAAAGTTTGGCCTTTAGCTCCGGTCTTGTGCGCAACATATCCAGACGCTTTAAGGCTCCCTTAACATAGACCATGGGAAGGGATTTGGCGAACATTTGGGAACGAAGGTTATATTTTAGGTATTCTATAATTTCCTTGTCAGCAGCTACAAAAGCCCCAATCCCCGCCATAGATTTGGCAAATGTGGCCAAATACACATCTATTTCATCCTGAACACCTTGCTCCTCTCCTGCTCCGGCTCCTGTTTTACCAAGCGTTCCGAAACCGTGGGCGTCATCAACCAACAATCTGAACTTATATTTCTTTTTGAGGTCAACAATCTCTTTTAGGATTCCCTGCTCTCCGCGCATACCAAATACACCTTCGGAAATCACTAAAATACCACCACCAGTTTCTGAGGCCAGTTTGGTTGCACGCTCCAAGTTTTTCTCCAAACTCTCTGCATCATTGTGTTTGAAAGTGAAACGCTTGCCCATATGCAATCTTACCCCATCAATAATACAGGCATGGCAGTCCACATCATAGACAATAATATCGTCCTTGGCAACCAAGGCATCTATCACAGACATGAATCCTTGATAGCCAAAATTTAATAGATAAGAAGCTTCTTTATGAACAAAAGCGGCCAATTCCTGCTCCAATTGTTCGTGATAATCGGTGTGTCCGCTCATCATACGGGCACCCATGGGATAGGCAGAGCCGTGCTCATAAGCAGCATCTCCGTCTACTTTTTTAATTTCAGGTAGGTTGGCCAATCCCAAATAGTCATTAATACTCCAGGTAATAACATCTTTTCCTTGGAATTTCATCCGGTTAGAGATAGGTCCTTCCAATTTTGGGAATACAAAATATCCTTCTGCCTGCGATGCCCATTTTCCCAAAGGCCCTTTATTTTCAATTATCCTGTCAAATAAATCTCTCATCTACCCTAAAATTAATTCAAATGCAAAAATATATATTTTTGGTAAGCCCTCACAATGAAATGGGAACATAAAAAAACGGCAATGAAAACCATTGCCGTTCCATATTTTTAGAAGTCTCTCTTATTACTTGATATACTCTACTTTTTCAGGTGTTTCCGAGTTCTGGATGTCGAAGAACCCTTGGTTTTCCATCCATTCATTACTGTACACCTTGCTCATATACCTTGAGCCATGGTCTGGGAATATTACCACCACATTGCTATCTTCTGAAAACTCACCTTCAGTGTTCAACTGATACAAGGCCTGCATGGCCGCTCCACTGGTATAGCCAACAAACATTCCTTCGGAATGAGCAATTTTTCGGGCCATATGGGCACTTTCACCATCAGTTACCTTGATGTATCGGTCAATATAATTGAAATCTGTTGCTGCAGGAATCAAATTTTTACCCAACCCCTCTATGCGATATGGGTACACCTCGTTATGGTCAAATTCCCCAGTTTCGTGAAACTTTTTCAATACCGAACCATAAGCATCAACTCCCAGTACCTTTACCTCAGGATTCTGCTCTTTTAAATACCTGGCAATTCCGGAAATAGTGCCTCCAGTTCCACTACAGGCCACCAAATGGGTGATTGTACCGTTGGTCTGGTTCCAAATTTCGGGACCAGTGGTATTGTAATGGGCCTCTATGTTCAGTTCGTTGAAATATTGGTTGATATAAATGGAGTTCTTGGTCTCGCTGTGCAATCTTTTGGCCACCTCATAATATGATCTTGGGTCATCCGCGCTAACGTGGGCAGGGCACACATATACCTTAGCTCCCATGGACCTCAACATGTCTATCTTATCAGGCGATGATTTGGAACTAACCGCCAATACACATTTATAGCCTTTAACAATGCTCACCATGGCCAAACTAAACCCCGTATTACCAGAGGTAGTTTCAATAATGGTGCTTCCTGGTTTTAAAATTCCTTTACGCTCCGCCTCCTCAATAATATAGGCGGCAATTCTATCTTTGGAGGAATGGCCTGGATTAAAGGCCTCCACCTTAGCATAAAAACTACCGGTAAGGGGTTCTGCGATTTTGTTTAGCTTAACAAGAGGGGTATTTCCAATTAAATCAAGAATACTGCTACACGCACTTATCTGTTTTTTCATAACTGGGTTTAGGTAAGGGGCAATTGCCGAACATGCCAACAATTAATCCGGGACAAAAATAGTATTTTTTATTTTAAGCGGCATTTTATCCAAGAATTAGCCCCTTGCAGCCGATTTTTCCAAATTAGTCCAATGGTAACGTCTTATCCAGTTTTTCCTTGGATTCCTTGATCGGTGGCATACTATGGTCAATCCTTTTGGATTTTGACAATATGGGTCGTATAACAAAACCATAATTGTATTCTTTGGACGGTAAACGAAACTCTTCATGTGGCCTAGCATTGATGGTCCAGCTGTCATCTCCTCCCACGCCCATTTGTCGGTAATCCACGTTAAGGGTTATAATATCCCTTTCCGGTAATTCCACAATATGTCCCTTGGGGTCCGAAAGATCCTCCATGGTATACGGCCAAGCACTTACACTTAACGGGACACTGCCCAAAATTTCAAGCCCTTTGCCTGAATTATTAGTAAGCCTTGCCCAATCAACCCCAGTATAATTATTGCTTTCCTGTGGCCGCACATAATGGAAAAAGTCTTTTTTAACCGATTTGTTATACAGACCATAAGCGGAAGAGGTAGCTCTATCCACATAATTTTCGTGAGGGCCCTTCCCAAGCCACTCCATGGCATCAAAATCGTCATGCAAAGTCAATTGCATACCTAATCGAGGTAGGTTAGGAAGATCCTCAACGGGAACAAAACTGCTTTCCACAGCAATTTCACCATCTCCAAACACGGTATATCTGACTACCAAAGTTGGATGTTGTCCACCATCTTCGGAAGATACCTTGGGTAGATCATAAGTCGCCTGCAAAATCATACTTTTGGGTCCTTGGTGGACAACTTCAAAAGAACGCAATGTTCTGTCTTTTGCTGCATTTTTCCAATACTTTTGCCGCTCTGGCATGTTAGATCCAACATCATTGTCAGTTGGAGGTCTCCAGAAGTTGGGCTGTATGGCTCCATTTAACAATTCTGTTCCCTGTAAATCTATGGAAGTGAGTGCACCAGTCTTTCTGTCGAATCGAATTTTGGCTGTTTTGGTAACAACAGTCACAGCCTCCTCTGTTTCTTGGGTCGACAAATCCCGTGCGTCCTTTAACTTTTGTTCCGGTGCCACCTCAAAAAATGGCAATTCAAACTGTTGCCAGGAGGTTTCATGACCTGCCTTTGCCCAATTGTAATCCCTGTTCAGTCTAAGGCTCAAGGTAATATAATAGCCAACTCCTGGTTTCACCTTGGGTTGTTTGTAATTGATCTGAATCGTTCCCATGGCTTGGGCTTCCACATCAGGTACCTCAAATGTGCCTTCTTGTACAGTTTGCCCGTCCGCTTCCAATTTCCAGAAACCATCGTATTGGGACAATGAGGTAAAATGATGTCTGTTTTTGAGTTTGAATATACCATTGACCAAATCATCCGAAGTGATTTCAACAGGTTGTTGCACCTTTTTGGCTTCCCAAGTAGCCGGTTTTGGGGTTTGGTCCGGACTAATAACCCCATTGTTGTTGAAATTTCCACTGTGAATGGTTTCTCCATAGTCGCCTCCATAAGCCCACATCTCTTTACCATTATCCAGTTTTTTGATGAGCGAACCATCCGTCCAATCCCAGATAAAAGCACCGATAAACCTCTTATTGGCCTTGATGGCATCCCAGAATTTGGTAAAATTCCCCAAGGAATTTCCCATAGCATGGGCGTATTCACAATATATTACGGCACGGGGGTCTTTTGGGGCATTGGCAAGATCTACCATGTACTCTACGGAATTATACATTCTACTACGGATATCCACATAAGCTGGATCGGTCAACCCGCTATCCCAACTTCGGTATTGGGCTCCCTCGTAATGAATAAAACGGGTAGGGTCGTAATCCTTGATCCAACCCGACATAGCGGCATGATTTGGTCCCATTCCACTCTCATTTCCCAAAGACCAAAAAATGATGGAGGGGTGGTTTTTATCCCTTTCCACCATCCGTTTCGCTCGATCTACATGGGCATGGGCCCAATCCGGGTTGTTGGTCAAGATGCCTGTTATTCCGTGGGTTTCAAGGTTGGTTTCATCTATAACATACAATCCATATTCGTCACATAGTTCATACCAAAATGGATTGTTGGGATAGTGCGAAGTCCTTACCGCATTAAAATTGAACTGCTTCATGAGCAGCGCGTCCTTCCTCATTATCTCTTCAGATACCACTTTACCAGTATGCTGACTGTGATCATGCCTGTTAACACCGTATAAGAGAACAGGTTGGCCATTCACGAAAAACTCCCCATCCCTGATTTCAATAGACCTAAACCCAACCTTGCTGCTCCTTGCTTCTACAATGGCTCCCTCAGCATCTTTTAAATACAGAACCAAGGTGTACAAATTTGGATGTTCGGCGCTCCATTTAAGGGGATTATCAATCTCTGATTCCAGAAATGCAAAATTAACGGTACCTCTTTGCGGATACCTTTCTTTCAGCAATTCGGAAACAGGTCTTACCACTGCCTTGTCCAGAACAGGAGCATTGTTGGAATCAAATAACTGCATGGATAGTTCCCAATTGGAAACATCTACCCCCTTTTCCAGTTGGAGCTTGGGTCGAACGCTGAGTTTGCCGTGTTCAAAAGTATCATCCAATGAGGCGCGTACAAAGAAATCATAGATATGCGTCTTGGGTAAAGCTTCCAGATAAACGTCCCTATGAATGCCACTCAAACGCCAATGGTCTTGGTCTTCCAAATACGAGCCATCACTCCATCTAAAAACTTGGGCTGCCAGAACGTTCTCCCCTTCTTGCAAGTAATCAGTGATGTCAAATTCCGCAGGCAATCGACTCCCTTGGCTATAGCCTACTTTTTTTCCATTGATCCACAGATAAAATGCAGAAGTGACACCTCCAAAATGGATAATTACTATGTTGTTATCCCAATTAGCGGGAATTGTAAAATTGGTTCTATAGAATCCAACGGGACTATCATCTTTTGGGACATAGGGTGGATCCACAGGCACAAACGGATAGGTTACATTGGTGTAAATGGCCCTTCCATAGCCGTGAAGTTCCCAATTGGCGGGAACAGCAATACCATTCCATGCAGATATATCAAATGTTGGCTGGTAGAAGTCCTGATGGGCCTTTCCTTGCTCCACTGTCGGGGCAAAATTGAACTTCCAAGTACCGTTAAGGCTCTGATAACGGGGGCTGGCTTTTCTGTCTCCCTTCAGGGCCATGGTTTCATCGGGAAACGAAATGGAAGTGGCGCGCGCAGGAAGTTTGTTAATACTGGTCACCAACGGATTTTCCCAATCGTTGGGAGATTGTGAGAGTGCGGTCCAGGTTGCGAGAAGACACAAGACCGCCATGAAATTGTTTTTCATTTTGAGGTTTTGGTTTTAGATATGCTACAATTAAGTAGCCCCTAAATTACGCAATCAACGATGGATTCCATCATCCAAAACCACTTTTGTCAAATCGCTGCTAGGGCAAGTTGGCTATTCAGTTTTTCCTTCCAAATCCAGGATAAACGCGTATTCCTTTGCGGTTTCCTTTAAGGATTCAAACCTACCGGAAGCACCACCATGACCTGCATCCATATTGGTATCCAGGAACAAAAGATTATCATCAGTTTTCAACTCCCGCAATTTGGCCACCCATTTGGCCGGTTCCCAATATTGAACCTGAGAATCGTGCAATCCCGTAGAAACATAGAGATTGGGGTACTTTTTGGCTTCTACATTATCATAGGGAGAGTAGGATTTCATATAGTCATAGTATTCCTTTTCATTGGGATTGCCCCATTCATCATATTCCCCAGTGGTCAATGGAATGGAATCATCCAGCATGGTGGTTACCACATCTACGAAGGGTACCGCCGCTATAACACCATTATACAACTCCGGCGCCATATTGATAACTGCTCCCATTAAAAGTCCACCTGCAGAGCCGCCGCTAGCATATAAATGTTCAGGGCTGGTATAATTTTTTGCAATCAAATATTTGGAACAATCCATAAAATCGGTAAAGGTGTTCTTCTTGTGGAGTAATTTTCCATTGTCATACCATCCTCGACCCAAATACTCGCCTCCCCTCACGTGGGCAATGGCATAGACCACCCCTCGGTCCAATAAACTTAACCGAATGGAAGAAAAATAGGGGTCTATAGTACTTCCGTAGGAACCGTAGGCATATTGCAACAGTGGGCTACTGCCGTCAAATTCGACATCTTTATGATAGACCATGGAAATTGGGATTTGGACTCCATCCCTAGCTGTGGCCCAAACCCGTTTGGTTCTATAGTTGGCTTTGTCAAACTTGCCGCCCAACACCTCTTGTTCCTTTAAAACTGTTTTGGATTGGGTCTCCATATCAAAATCGATAATGGCATAGGGTGAACCCATTTCGTTGTAATAATAACGGAACATTTTGGAATCGAATTCTACATTGATGGAAGCTCCCGCCACATAAGTCTCGCTATCAAAGGGTAAATAGTAGGATGCTGAACCATCCCATCGGTTAATCTTTAACTGGTTAAGACCATTTTCCCTTTCCGAAAGCACATAATAATCCTTGAATATCTCCACATCTTCCAACAAGACCTCTTCTCTGTGCGGAATGAACTCCTGCCAGTGTTCTGAGGAAGTTTTGGCTTCCATGGTCTTCATCAGCTTAAAATTAGTGGCTCCATCCTTATTGGTCAAGATAAAAAAGTTGCCGTTGTAATGCGAAATGCCGTATTCCACTCCCCGTTCCCTAGGAGAAAATATGGCAAATTCTCCCGCTGGGTCATTGGCATCCAAAATTTGATATTCCGAAGTCAGTGTACTTACCGACCCAATGACCAAATATTTCCTGGACTTGGTCTTATACACAAAAGTGTTGTACGTGGAATCCTTTTCGTGGTGGACCAACACATCCTCTGAAACTGATGTGCCCAAAACATGTCTGTAGATTTTGTCGGCGCGAAGGGTTACCGGATCCTTTTTGGTATAAAACAAGGTTTTTCCGTCATTGGCCCAAACAGAACTTCCAGTCGTGTTTTCAATCTTGTCATCAAGAATTTGTCCTGATTCTAAATCCTTGATTTGGATAGTATATTGTCTTCGTGAAACGGTATCTGTGGCAAATGAGGCCAAGGTATTATCAGGACTCACGGAAATCCCTCTTAGATTGAAGAATTCGTGTTCTTTGGCCATTTCGTTACAATTGAACAAGAGCTCATCTGGGGCTTCCATTTCCTCTTTCTTCCTAAAATACATGGGATATTCCCCTCCCTTTTCATAACGGGTTATATACCAATAGCCGTTGTACTTATAGGGAACCGAATTGTCATCCTCCTTGATGCGGGATTTCATCTCATGGAACAGTTCCTCTTGAAAATCCTTGGTATGCTTGCTCATTTCGGCATAGTAGGCATTCTCAGCATTGAGATAATCCAAAACCTCTTGATCTTCCCTATCATTCATCCAATAGTAATCATCAATTCTAAGGTCCCCGTGTTTTTCAAGCTTCTTGGGGTGTTTTTTAGCTATTGGCGGAGTAATGCTCATGCGGTCTTCAGTTTTATTTTTACAAGCGGCTGCAAAAATAAGGCATATCAAACAACCTAAGTAAGTATAAAGTGATCCTTTCATCGCGACAGATTTTGCCCAAATTATTACTTTTGACCTTAATTTACACTATACTATATCATGTTTGGAGATTTTATGGGAATGATGGGTAAACTCAAGGAGACCCAAGAAAAGGTTAAGCAAACCAAAGAACGTTTGAATACTGTATTGATTGACGAGGAATCCTCAGACGGATTGCTAAAGATCACCATCACCGCCAATAGGGAACTTAAATCAATTGCCATTGATGATAGTCTACTTAAAGATAAAGAGCAACTGGAAGATTATTTGGTACTAACACTGAATAAAGCCATAGAACAGGCCACCAAGGTCAATGAGACGGAATTGGCCGCTGTGGCCAAAGAGGGTATGCCCAATATACCTGGAATGGATTCCCTTTTTAAATAGGAAATCAACCTATTGTTTTTAGGATTTTTAAAAAATGATCGTGCATTGTCTGGGTGTAATCCAGATGTGTGACTATCCGCAATTTTCCTTGCCCCATTCCTATGATGGAAATCTGGTTTTCGGTCAGTTTTCCCAAAAAGGTATCTGAGGTCATTTTGGATTCATCCAATTCAAAAATAATTATGTTGGTTTCAATGGGTTCTACCTTCTGGACAAAATCCAAGCTTTGGAGCAGCTCCCCAATTTCCTTGGCCTTTGCATGATCCTGGGACAAGCGATCAATATGGTGATCCATGGCATAAATGGCGGCAGCAGCCAAAAATCCCGATTGCCGCATTCCACCTCCAAGAATCTTGCGGATGCGAAGGGCCTTGTCCATAGCTTCCCTTGAACCCACCAAGACTGAGCCCACTGGGCATCCTAATCCCTTGCTAAAACATACGCTTATGGTTTCGAAAAGGTTGCCATAATCCTGGGGATTCTCATTTTTGGCCACCAGGGCGTTCCAAAGTCGAGCCCCATCCAAATGGTAATGCAACTGGTTTTGATCGCAAACCTTCTTTATTTTCTTTAATTCTTCAAAATTCCAACAGGCTCCACCGCCTTTGTTGGTCGTATTTTCAATACATACCAAGGTGGATAAGGGACTGTGGTAAAAATCTGGTGGATTTATGGATTCTTCCACCTGCCCGGCGGTCATCATTCCCCGATTTCCATCTACCAATCTGCAGGACACCCCACTATTAAAACTGGCCCCGCCGCCTTCATAATTAAACACATGGGCGTACTTGTCACATATGAGCTGTTCCCCAGGATGGGTATGCAATTTAATAGCTGTTTGATTGGCCATGGAACCGCTGGGAAAAAAAAGGGAAGCCTCCATTCCAAAATACTCAGCGACTTTTTCTTCCAAAGCGTTCACATTAGGGTCATTTTTAAACACATCATCCCCTACTTTGGCTGTCATCATGGCCTCCAACATCCCAGGAGTGGGTTTGGTCACGGTGTCACTTATTAGATTTATTTGCATGATTATTTGTTCACTGCTAGTGGTTTGTGTTAATGGTTAATGGTTAATGGTTAATGGTTAATGGTTAATGGTTAAAAGGTAATTTTTCTATGTGTCACTATCAGCTATCCAATCTACATAACTCTTAACTCTTAACTTTTCACTCTTAACCATTTAATGAAAACAATCCATTCCAATAGGAGAACCATCAGGAATTTTGGGTACTGCAATCAGTTTAAACTTGGACGGAGCGTTCATAAAGGCATCAATACGCCTCACTGTCTCAGCCGCAATAGTGCCTTTTCCTTTGCTTAACAGGGAGGACCTTAAACTCTTTAGCGCTTCATTGGCGATGGCATTTACTTGTGGATGCACCTCCTTGCTGGCGGCCAAATTCATGATATGATATAATACCCTAAAGTTGATGGTTTGCTGTACCTCATGCAAATAGGGGTCACGATGCGATTCATCAAAGGTCTTTTGAATGGTATTTTCCAAAACAGTATTCAAACCTAATTGGTCTTTATCAAGACTTTTTTGTTGGATGAGGCGCGAAGCCCTTTCAGGATGCAAGAGCAATCCCAAAGTCATATCTGCAGCAGTTTCGGCGGCGGATAGCGCATCAAAGGCAACTCCACTTCTACCCTTAAAGGACTCCCTGGTCTTTCCATATCCAATGGCCCTGGGAGGAAATAATTCCAGTTTATCTTTTGGTAAGGCTATGTTTTTGGCATTCAAGGTAGTAAGGATGGTTTCCAAAGCATTCTCTTGTCTGGCAGCGCTGATAGTGCGAACAGTATGTTGCCCGTCTCCTTTGGTGGCATAATTGTAATCCAACCCGCCAATCAGCTTGGAAACAGCTTCCGTTTGATACCTATGAAAGAAATATAAGGGGGCAAAGACGTCCTCTAAAACCGAATTGGGTTCCCCGGTTCGAATGTTATCCATGGAAAAATTGGAAATCGCTGTTTTCCTGATTTCCATTACCTTCTCCAATTCTTGGGCGGCATTTTTGCCATTGTCCCAAAGATGTCCAAGGGCGTGTGATCCACCCCTGGGTCTGGCATCTTGATCGGATATATACCGTAGGCCATCATCTTGGGCCTTTTTCAAAATGGCATTAAGTCCTTCGCGTTCATCTGTACCACTTGGGAAATCAGTATAGGAGTAGGCAACGGTTACCTTGTCCCACTCTCCTATGCCAGTATCGTAGGCGTTGGAAAAGTCGATAGTTCCATCCTTCAGCTCAAATTGGGGATGGGGGTAGTCCATTACCGACGCCCTGTTGTTGGTACTGGCGGCAAAATTATGCGCAAATCCCAAGGTATGTCCAATCTCATGTGCAGATAACTGACGAATTCTTGCAAGCGCCATTTCCAGCATGGGCTGATAGTTATCGTCCCTTTCGGAAAAGGGTTTGTTCATCAGGGCTTGGGCTATTAAGAAGTCTTGGCGAATCCGTAAACTGCCAAGGCTTACATGCCCCTTAATGATCTCTCCCGTCCTTGGGTCGGTAATACTGCTACCATAGCTCCAACCCCGTGTGGATCGGTGTACCCACTGGATCACATTATATCTTACGTCCATGGGGTCCGCATCATCGGGTAAAATTTTAAGTTGAAAAGCATCCTTATACCCTATGGCCTCAAAGGCTTGGTTCCACCAACGACCCCCATCCAAAAGTGCAGAACGTACCGGTTCTGGGGTACCATTATCCAAATAATATACAATGGGTTCAACGGCTTCGCTCACCTCCGCATTGGGGTTTTTCTTTTTTAATCGATGACGGGTCACAAACCTTTTTAAGATAGGCTCCTGCACGGGAGTGGCATAATCATAATAGGAAAACGGATAAGAACCACTTCTGGGATCAAATACCCTTTGCTGATAGTTGTCATCCGGCAATTCGATCAAGGAATGGTGCTGTGCCACTGTGACCAGGGAAGGGTTTGGGGCAACTGAACGAATCCAATCTCCTTCTGCATTTCCCTTAAATGTTAGGGTTACATCGAATTCCACATTTTTTGGAAAGGCCTTTGTGCGCTCAAAGGCCAAGGCACTTTTGGATTTATCCAAACTATAAGAACCTTGTTTGGTATTTTTCAATCTTCCAGAAACCCCATGGGCATCTCGCATCAAAAAATCGGTCATATCTATTAAATAACTCCCTTTTGATTCTTCCTCTATTTTAAATCCATGCAGCACGGATTTGGCAAAAGCCTGTTCCACGGACTTGCGCTCCAGTTCATTCTCTGTAATGGCCCTAAAAGTCAAATTGGGTTGGATCAGCAAAAGTTTGTTTCCTGCTTTTTTGAAAAGGACCACTTGTTCATTTCCCAGTTGTCCCCTGTCCAGGCCTATATCATTACTTCCTATTCCGCTGCTCAAGGAATACACATACAGAAATTCCTTTTCAAGCTCGTCCACTTGAAGAAAAATCTTGTCGGAAGCATCATCGTAATAAAAATTGAAATACCCATTGAACTTTTGGTAATCCCTGGTTTTTTCAAAATTTTGGGCAACTGAAAATTGGGAGTAAACGGCAATCGCGAGGAGAGCAAAAATGTAATTTTTCATATCTGAGTTAGTTCTAGCTAAAATTATATAAATTTCGTTGCCTGACTGCATTGAAACCTTATTTTTGCCTGAAATAAATTCTATGATTACCACAGATCAGCAAAAAGATCTTATTGAACGCCTTGGCGCGTTAAGGAGGTATCTTTGACATTGATGCCAAACTCATCGAAATAGAAAACGAAGAGGAGAAAACCGCAGCTCCCGGATTCTGGGACAATCCCCAAGAAGCACAGCAACAAATGCAAGCCTTGAAATCCAAGAAAAAATGGGTGGAGGATTACAATTCCGCTACATCTTTGGTGGGTGATTTGGAAGTTTTGATGGAGTTTCTTCAAGCTGGGGAAGTTGAAGAAGAGGAGGTCAATTCACAATACAATCAAGCCCTGTTATCCATAGAAAACCTCGAGTTCAAGAACATGCTTTCCGAAGAAGGAGATGAGCTTACCGCAGTACTTCAGATCACGGCAGGCGCAGGCGGCACAGAAAGTTGTGATTGGGCATCCATGCTGATGCGCATGTACTTAATGTGGAGTGAGAAAAATGGATACAAGGTCAAGGAACTTAACTATCAGGAAGGGGATGTGGCCGGAATCAAAACGGTAACACTCCAAATTGAGGGGGAGTTTGCTTTTGGATGGTTGAAGGGCGAAAATGGGGTGCATCGTTTGGTGCGTATATCCCCATTCGATAGCAATGCCAAAAGACATACATCTTTCGCATCTGTATATGTGTACCCCCTTGTGGACGACACTATTGAAATTGAGGTAAACCCTGCAGATATTGAAATCACAACAGCACGATCTAGCGGCGCTGGTGGACAAAATGTGAACAAGGTGGAAACCAAGGTACAACTGGTTCACAAACCAACCGGAATTCAAATTTCCTGTTCTGATTCCAGATCGCAACACGATAACCGCGCCACAGCCATGAAAATGTTGAAATCCCAATTATACGAAATTGAGCTTCGAAAAAAACAGGAGGCCCGAGCGGAGATTGAATCATCCAAAATGAAGATTGAATGGGGATCACAAATCCGAAATTATGTGATGCACCCCTATAAATTGGTCAAGGATGTACGTACTTCCGAAGAAACAGGAAATGTAGATGCGGTAATGGATGGGGAAATCAATCCTTTTTTGAAGGCCTTTTTAATGATGATGGGGCAGAAAGAGGAGTAGTGTTAGATGTTAGAAACATAGAAACCAAATTGCTAATTGTACATTGTTAATTGTTAATTGCAAAAAGAGATGATAAAAATATATCACAACCCTAGATGCAGAAAGTCGCGTGAAGGATTGGAGTTTTTGGAAAACAGCGGCGAATCCTTTGAAGTGGTACGGTATTTGGAAGAAGTTCCCTCGAGAGAAGAATTGGAAACCCTCATTGGTTATTTGGGTATTTCGCCAGAGGCATTGGTCCGAAAAAACGAAGCAGTGTGGAAAGAACAATTCAAGGGTAAAAATCTCACGGATTCTGAAATCATTGATGCTATGGTACAATATCCAAAATTGATTGAGCGACCTATTATTGTAAAAGATAACAAGGCGGTCATAGGAAGACCTGCAGATAAAATTAGTATCTTGTTGGGCTAGGGTAATCCATTGAAAAACAACGATAAACAATTCTGTTTTTGATTATGAAAAAAACACGAACCTTATATGTATTGGCAACGTTATTGGGCTTGTTCTGCGTAAATGATTTGGTAGCGCAATATGGCTACGGAAGTCCTTATGGCTATGGCTACGGTAGTAGATACGGTAGACAGCGCAGTACGATTCCGCAGGCGGCCGAACCGCCCAAAAAGGCTGACCCGCTTACCGCAGAAGAAATTGTGGACCTTGAAATGCCCAAGATTACCGAAGAACTTGGATTGGACCCTTTTGAAGTTGCCGTAGTGAGAACCACATTGGTCAAATCTGTTCAGCAACGAATTGAGCTTCAAATCTTAGAGCTGGAGCCTGAAAAAATGAGGGAAGAAGTGGAAAAAATAAAGGAACGCCAAGATTCGGAGATGAAGGCGGGCCTCCCGGAAGATAAGTACTTGGCCTATATAGAACTGCAGAAAAATAAATTCAAGGCCAAAAAGAAGAAAAAACCAAAACGGAAAAAGAAAAAAAGTTAACAAATTTTTAAGGTCATTGGTGGGGCCTTTTGAGCTGTTGGGAGATTTTATTTTTGTTCTTCCATATTTTCCCAACAAGTTTGCTGCATTAAAATTTAGCAATGCACAGGGTTATCCTCCCACTATTTTTGTTGGCCATTTTTTCGATCAAGGCCCAAACCAAACAAGAGAAAGCTTTAATAGCAATTACCGGAAAGGTAATCGACAAAGATTCCGGACAGCCACTGGAATATGCCACCTTTGTGATGCAAGAAGTTGATGATCCCAGTAAGGTTACCGGAGGAATTACAGACGATCACGGCACTTTTCAACTCAAAGTAATGCCTGGGAAATATAATGTGCGGGTCGAGTTCATTTCCTTCAACACCTACTCCTTAAACAATCAAAGTTATTATGCGCCCACCGATTTGGGTTCCATTGCCCTGGAACCAGACGTTGCACAACTGGAAAACGTGGAAGTTATTGGCGAAAAAACCACAGTGGAGATCAGGCTGGACAAGAAGGTTTATAACATTGGAAAAGATATTACAACAAGTGGGGGAAATGTAAGTGATGCCCTCAATAACATTCCCTCTGTGGCTGTGGATGTAGAGGGTGCCATTAGTCTTAGGGGAAACGATAACGTAAGGATCCTGATTAACGGAAAACCTTCTGCCCTAGCAGGGTTTGGCTCTACAGATGCGCTAAGGCAACTTCCTGCAGACGCTATTGAAAAAGTAGAGGTGATTACAAGTCCTTCGGCCCGTTATGATGCTGAGGGTACTGCCGGAATACTCAACATTGTCCTCAAAAAAGAGAAGACACTTGGGATGAACGGATCAATCAACGGTACCATAGGTTACCCGTTCAACGCCAGGGCAACCACCAACTTCAATCTTAGAACCGATAAGTTCAACATATTCAATACCTTGGGTTATTTCCATAGGGAATCTCCTGGTGGCGGATTGTTTGACAACACCTATTCCGAAGGACTTTATGATAGAATCATTGAAAATCGGGATATCAGCAGAAATGACGATGGCTTTAACCTCAATCTGGGAATGGAATATTTCCTTAACCAAAAGTCTTCAGTGACCGGCAGTTTTTTCTATCGTATTTCTGATGAAAACGACCTCACAGAGAACAATAACCAACGCTTTACAGGTTCCAACATGGAAAGCCAAACCTTTAGAAGTGAAAATCAAGGAGAAGATGACAACAGTTTCCAGGTCTCTTTTAACTACACCAACAACATAAACAAGAACGGACACAAATTAACTGCGGATTTTCAGTACTCCTATGATGATGAATCCATTTTGACCGAGATCAACGAGGACAGGGTGGTTCCCACCAGTGCCTTGCTGGCTCGTGAAGACATCATTGAATCAGAGACCCAAGATGATGTTCTGGCCCAGATAGACTATGTGCTCCCCATGGGCGAGGCCCAATTTGAAGCGGGCTACCGTGGAAATTTTGAAAAAGAAACCAATGATTATCAACTGGACACCCTCAACCAAAACACAGGGAACTTTGAAATCAACCGCGACCTGACCAACACATTTACCTATCATGAAAATGTGAATGCCCTCTACACACAATATGGCAACAAATTTGGCAAGTTCTCCTTTTTGTTAGGACTTCGGCTGGAGAATACACAAATGAAAGGATCGGTGGATTCGGATATTGATAGCCAGGCCCTTGAGCAAATGCTCGGTGTGGATGTGGACCTTAATTTTGATAAGAATTATTTGGGACTGTTCCCAACCCTCAACCTGATTTTGGAAATTTCGGAGGCAGAGAATGTTTCGTTGGGATATAATCGACGAATTAACAGACCCAGGGGTTGGTTCATCAACCCATTTCCTTCACGCTCCAGCCGAACCAACGTCTTTCAGGGAAATCCTGATTTGGATCCTGCGTTTTCCAATGCATTTGATCTTGGCTACTTGAAACGCTGGGGCAAGCTAACTTTCACATCTTCCATTTATTACCAGAGGGAGACCAATTCTTTTGATCGGGTCCAAGAGGAAACTGGGGAGGTGACCTCGGACGGCATACGGATTATTCGTTCGATTCCGATAAACCTTTCAACCAATGAGCGGATGGGTGCCGAGGCGGGAACGATTTACAATCCTGCCAAATGGTTACGGTTGAACAGCAGTTTTAATTTTTTCAGGTTCAATTCCGAAGGACGTTTTAACAATGTGGACTATGGCGCACAGAACACAAGCTGGTTTGCCCGTTTCAGTTCAAAATTCACTTTGCCTCCCAAAATAGACCTACAGGTCAATTCATTTTACATGGGACCACGAAAAAATGCCCAGACAGAATCCAAGGGTATTTATTCCATGAACCTGGCCATGAGCAAAGATCTTTTTAAGGACAACGCCACCATATCGGCCAATGTCAGTGATGTGTTCAATTCAAGAAGGAGAAAATCATTTACCGAAACTGCATTCTTTACTTCGGACAGCGAATTTCAATGGAGAAAACGTCAATTGTATCTTTCCTTGATTTATCGTTTTAACCAACCTAAAGAACGAAGGCAGGGCAACAACCAAAGGAGCAACGGTGAGGATGAGGGCGAATTCTAAAAAAATTTGGCTAAACGACAACGGCGTTTCTGGGAGAACCTTATTTATCGGCTTTGGCCTTTTTGGCCTCGCGCCTTTCCTGGTACATTTCCTTAAGATTGCCAATTAACCAGTAAGGCACCACAAAAGTCAACAAGAAAATCATTAACCAAAACCCGATGGTCAAAATGGTTAAAAATGCCAGAAATCCTAAATATTGGTCAAATTCGAACATGTGGTTTGCTTTTGTTTGGCAAAGATACCTTCATTTCGTCAAAAAAAACAAATCTGCATTCAAAAAATGTTGATTTGGGCATAAGTCATATAAAATAAATGACTGAACCCCTAAATTTGCATATCCTTAAAAAAGCAAAAATGAGTTTCAGAATTGAAAAAGATACGATGGGCGAAGTCAAGGTCCCGTCTGACAAATATTGGGGAGCCCAAACGGAACGTTCCCGTAATAATTTTAAAATTGGTGCCCCTGCCTCCATGCCCTTGGAAGTGGTATACGGCTTTGCCTATTTGAAAAAAGCCGCTGCCTATGCCAATCATGAATTGGGAGTTCTCGCTGAATCCAAAAGGGATTTGATTGGCCAAGTTTGTGATGAAATCCTGGCTGGGCAACACGATGGGCAATTTCCCTTGGTCATTTGGCAGACCGGTTCTGGAACCCAAAGCAATATGAATGTGAACGAGGTGATTGCGAACAGGGCGCATGAGATTGCTGGTAAGAAAATTGGTGAAGGAGAAAAAACCATTCAACCCAATGATGATGTCAACAAAAGTCAATCCTCCAACGATACCTTCCCTACAGGAATGCATATTGCGGCTTATAAAAAAATCGTAGAGGTAACCATCCCCGGGGTAGAACAATTAAGGAATACTTTGGATAAAAAATCCAAGGAGTTCAAGGATGTGGTCAAAATTGGACGTACACACTTGATGGATGCCACTCCCCTAACCTTGGGACAGGAATTTTCCGGTTATGTTTCGCAATTGGACCACGGGCTGAAGGCCTTAAAGAATACACTGGAACATTTAAGTGAGCTTGCTTTGGGAGGAACCGCTGTTGGAACCGGATTGAATACGCCCAAAGGGTATGATGTTTTGGTAGCCAAATACATAGCAGAATTTACCGGACAACCTTTTAAAACGGCCGAGAATAAGTTTGAGGCCCTGGCTGCACACGATGCCATCGTTGAGAGCCATGGCGCTTTGAAACAGTTGGCTGTTTCCCTGAACAAAATTGCCAATGATATCCGAATGATGGCTTCCGGACCTAGATCGGGTATTGGAGAAATTATTATTCCTGCCAATGAACCGGGAAGCTCCATTATGCCCGGAAAGGTTAACCCTACCCAATGTGAGGCACTGACCATGGTTTGCGCTCAAGTAATGGGTAATGATGTTGCGGTGTCCGTGGGTGGTACGCAAGGGCATTATGAACTGAACGTCTTTAAACCCATGATGGCGGCAAACATTTTGCAATCTGCCCAACTCATTGGAGATGGCTGTGTAAGTTTTGACGTGAACTGTGCAGTTGGAATTGAGCCGAATCATGAAGTCATTAAGACTTTATTGAACAACTCATTGATGTTGGTTACCGCACTAAACACCAAAATTGGATATTATAAAGCGGCAGAAATTGCTAACACCGCTCATAAAAATGGCACCACTTTAAGGGAGGAAGCCATTAACCTTGGATACGTTACACCAGAAGAATATGATGCTTGGGTAAAACCGGAAGATATGGTTGGCAGTTTGAAATAATCTTATGCCAACCCAATAAAAAAGCCCGATCCATTACAGATCGGGCTTTTTTGTGAAATGTGGATAGTGTATACTATTTTAAAGCAAATTTGGAAGTTCCCAAAAGCTTCAGCTTGTTATCATATACATTTACCATGTAGTTTCCTTTTTGGAAATCGGAAGCTGGCTTATTGATGTAATCGCATACATCCAAAGAGCTGTTCTCATAGTAAAAGTTGGTTCCTTTGCTATAGGTGATGGAAGCACCTTCTTCGCTGGATTTGGAGAAGCTATCTCCCAATACGTTTCCTTGGGGATCCAATACCTCAATAAAGAACTCACGGTCACCCGCTTCGGCAATTACGTTATCGGCAACAGTAAAACAAACTTTAAACTTGTCTGTAGCCTTTGCTCTAGAAGTAGAAACCAATTTACCGCTGTTTCTTTCCCTTACGGCGTCAACCGTAAAAGTAGAAAGGCTAAGTGCAGAACCTCTTTCAACGGCATCGGCCAATTGAGTGTTCTGTACTACCAAAGAATCGTTAAATACGGTTTGCTTTTCCAACTCTACAAAAGTGCTGTCTCTTTGCATGGCCAACAAGGTGTTGGAAGTAGTCAAAGAATCTACTTGCTTCAATAATTTTTCTCTTTCAGCCTTAAGTACACTTACTTGTCTTCTGTATCTTGAAAGCGAAGCAATATCAGCTTTCATTCCTTGTACAGAATCAATGTATTTAGCAATGTTGTCACGAGCGGCAACCAATTCCTCATTGGTAGCGTTGCTTTCCAAAATTGCTTTGTCGTACTCAGATTTTAGGTTGTTCAAATCCTCTACAACCAACTCCTTCTCCTGCGTTAAAGCAGTAGTGGTTTTTTTCTTATCCTGGTAAAGGCTAACCGTATAGATAATGGTTCCCAAAAGAACCACAGCCAACAAACCTGCGATTACCTTTAATCCGTTGTTACTTTTTGTTTCAGTCATAACTTTTAAATTAATTGATTCTTGCTATTAAGTGTTTTGATCAATTGCGTTCTGAGTTATATACGCTATAGTTTTTGATTTGGATCATTTGTATCTAAACAATGTTAAAAAAATATGGACATATAGTCTGGATGTACTAATTTTAAAGGGCTTTCTAAAATTTTGTCTCATGAAAAATTTATTAACACCCTTCGTACTTTTCCTTTTTTTAAGCCTGATTGACGCTGAATCATTTGGGCAAAGTGTTATGATTGTGGAAAAACCGAAAACAGAGGACGTCAAAATAATTCCTATCGAACATGCAACGGCAGTCTTGGAATGGAACGAAATCACAATTTATATTGATCCGGTGGGTGGCAAAAAAGCGTTTGAAGGCCAAAAACTCCCTGATCTCATTCTTATTACAGATATCCATGGAGACCATTTTAGTTTGGAGACCATACAAGAACTGGATACGCACAAAGCCAAGATTATGGTACCGCAAGCCGTAGCTGATAAGATGCCCCAAGAATTTACCCCCCAAATCGATGTATTGCACAATGGGGATTCCAAAGAACGGTACGGAATTACCGTGGAGGCCATACCCATGTATAATCTTCGCCAAGAAGCCCTTAAATTTCATACGAAAGGTAGAGGCAACGGCTATGTGCTTGACATGGAAGGGCAACGGCTCTATTTTTCTGGGGATACCGAAGATATCCCTGAAATGAGGGCTTTAAAAAATATTGATAAGGCCTTTGTATGCATGAACCTTCCATATACCATGAACGTTTACAGCGCGGCAGATGCTGTTTTAGAGTTTCAGCCTAAAGAGATCTATCCATATCACTACAGGGGCAGACCCAACGTAAGCGACGTGAAAATGTTTAAGACCATTGTCAACAACGGAAATCCAAACATTGAGGTAGTGCAATTGGACTGGTACCCCAATGATGAATTTTAATTCCATAAAATATTGAAGCCCAAATTTCGTTAAGGTTAGAGTACCAACCCAAATCAGTACTTAACCATGATCAACAAACACTCCTCGTTGTTTGCCCTAGTGTGCCTTTTAATGGTGCATTTTTCCTTTTCCAATCAGTGTGATAATTTTTATGCCAAAATCACCTATGGACTAAGCCATACCAAAAAGGCCATGGGCGCAACCAATTTTGAACATCAAATGTATTATGCCGAAAGAGCTTTGATTGCCTTGGAAAAATCTGAGAGTTTTATGGCAGAATGCGCTTGTGCTAAATCCGAGGATAAAAGATTGGATGCCATTGAAGCACTCAACAAGGCCATAGAACCTGTGGATTGGGATGCTGGACGCTTTTTTTCCAAGAAATCCATGGGATTGATCAATGAGCTGATCACCATTCTGGATGAATGCACGCTGGGCGTTGTGCCCGATACTGTGGTTGAGGATAGTGCCGATACCACCTTGGAGCATGAAGCTTATGCCGATTCTGGAGAAGATAAGGATTCCATGGAGCAGGAAATGCTCAAGGTTTTTGATAAACATGCCAATGATAAATTGACCAGAGCGGAAAAAGCAATTTCAGATTTGGTTCAATTCACCAATGGCTTCCAACAAAGTTCGCCTGAAAAGGAAAACAACCCCAATAGTCTGGATCACCATCAAAAAGCCTATTTGGAAGATGTCAAAAATCTACTCCAGCGGGCACTTAAAAGCTTGGAATCAGAACAGTAAATCCGTTGGTTGATTCTATCGAATCAACTTTTTGTATTTGATACGCTTGGGCATGATATCCGCGCCCAAGCGTTTCTTTTTGTTCTCCTCGTAATCAGAGAAGGAACCTTCAAAGAAATACACTTGGGAATCTCCTTCAAAAGCAAGGATATGCGTACAAATTCTATCCAGGAACCATCTATCGTGGGAAATAATCACGGCACAGCCAGCAAAATTTTCCAATCCTTCTTCCAAAGCCCTTAATGTGTTAACGTCCAAATCGTTGGTAGGCTCATCCAATAACAATACGTTTCCTTCTTCCTTGAGGGTCATTGCCAAATGAAGTCTATTGCGCTCCCCACCCGAAAGCATGTTGACTTTTTTGTTCTGTTCGCTACCTGAAAAATTAAATCGGCTTAAATAGGCTCTAGAATTTACCTGCTTTCCTCCCATCATCACCAGTTCTTGACCATCACTGAAATTTTCCCAAATGGTTTTGTCGGGATCAATATTGGAATGGCTTTGATCCACATAGGCCAGTTTGGCCGTATCACCCACCGAAAATTCGCCCTTATCCGGATTTTCTTCGCCCATGATCATCCTAAAAATAGTGGTCTTACCAGCCCCATTGGGGCCAATGATGCCTACAATTCCAGCTTGGGGCAAATTGAAATTCAAATCTTCGTATAGCAGTTTCTCGCCGTAAGCTTTGCTTACCCCTTTTGCTTCAATTACATTGGTACCCAACCTGGGGCCATTGGGGATATAGATCTCTAACTTTTCTTCCAGTTGTTTTTGATCTTGGCTTAAAAGCTTGTCGTAATTCTTTAGACGGGCCTTTTGTTTGGTCTGTCTTCCTTTGGCCCCTTGACGCACCCACTCCAGCTCGCGCTCCAAGGTTTTTTGTCGTTTGGATGCCTGCTTGCTCTCTTGGGCCAGACGCTTGGCCTTTTGATCCAACCAACCGGAATAATTTCCTTTCCATGGGATGCCTTCTCCCCTATCCAATTCCAAAATCCAACCTGCTACATTGTCCAAGAAATAACGGTCGTGGGTCACCGCTATAACGGTTCCCTTGTATTGGGCCAAATGGTGTTCCAACCAATGGACTGATTCAGCATCCAAGTGGTTGGTAGGCTCATCCAAAAGCAATACATCCGGTTCTTGCAACAACAATCGGCAAAGGGCAACCCTTCTGCGCTCCCCACCAGAAAGTACCCCAATCTTTTTATCCGATTCCGGAGTACGTAAGGCGTCCATGGCTATTTCCAATTTGGTGTCCAGTTCCCAAGCGTTGGAAGCATCAATTTTATCTTGGAGGGCAGCCTGTTTGTCCATCAACTTTTGCATCTTGTCCGCATCTTCGTAGACTTCCGGTAACGCAAACATATCGTTGATCTTGTTGTACTCGTCCAATATGGCAACCGTTTCGGCCACTCCCTCTTTCACGACTTCAAGAACGGTCTTTTCCTCATCCAGTTGCGGTTCTTGTTCCAAGTACCCTACTGTATAACCCGGAGAGAAAACCACATCGCCTTGGTAGTTCTTGTCCACCCCAGCTATGATTTTCAGCAAGGTGGATTTTCCCGAACCGTTAAGTCCTAAGATTCCAATCTTGGCGCCGTAAAAAAAACTGAGATATATATTCTTTAAAACTGGGGTATTGGCCGTTTTAAAAGTCTTGGTCACCCCGGACATTGAAAAAATGACCTTCTTATCGTCTGACATTAGGTTGTTATTAGAATTATGTAAAAAAGGAAATTAAACTCGGCCTTTGAGCGCGTTAAAGACCCATGCAATAGCAAAGAATCCTATACCAACGGAAGCAAATCCGTAACCTGCTACCTCATCATATTTAAAAGCCCCAAGTGCGATCATACCCAAACCTACCAAGATCATAATCCATGTGGCCCAGGCCAGCACCGTATTTTTGTTCATTCCCATATCATTAGTTCAGTAGAAAATCAAATATCGTAAAAAATGTAAGAACCCAAAATGACAAGGGTCAAGTTTAAGCTTCAAAAGGAAACTTGATCCCTGCTTTTTGTCTGATGGTATCCATAAGCTTCACCAAGTCCATACTATGCTGGTGAGACCATAAAGGACTCTCCAATAACTGTTTACGCAAGCAATGATGTACGTGCTCAATTTCATAAACAAATCCGATGCCCTGGATAGGAAGTTCTACGGTCTCCTGCACTCCTTTTTTATCGATAGTGTAAGCAGAGGCCTCATGCCACCTAGGCTTAAGAAACAAGGTTCCTTCACTTCCCGATATCTCCGCCTCCATTTTGGAATTACTACTAATTCCACTATACAACACAGCTTGGCTTTTGGGATATTGAAAAATCATAGAGGTCTGCACTTCAGTTCCATTCGGATGAAAATTGGAAACAGCATGAATTTCATTAGGTTTGCCCATGAGGAGATAGGCTAAAAAAATGGGATAAATTCCAATATCCAGTAAGGAACCGGATGCCAAGTTTGGGTTCAATACCCTAGAATCAGCATCGCGATCCAAACCGTAAAAGGCAAAATCTGCATGCAGATAGCCCAGTTCCCCAATACTACCCTCATCCACCAGTTGTTTTACCTTTTGGATGGAGGGGTTAAAACGTGACCACAATCCTTCCATAAAAAATACCTGGTTCTCCTGTGCCACCTGTATCATTTCCTGAACCTCTCCTTGATTGATTCCAGCTGGCTTTTCGCAGAGCACAGCCAAGCCATGACGCATGGCTTGAATAGACAAATCTTTGTGGAAGTTATGGGGCGTGGCTATATAAACAATGTCCACAGTTTTGGAGGCAAATAGTGCTTCGTAACTATCAAAGACGTGTTCCACATTAAACTCTTTTGCAAAATTTTCTGCCTTTTCACGCCTTCTCGATGCTACCGCACTTATCTCAGCATCTTCAACCAAAAGTAAATCCGATGCAAATTTTTTGGCAATGTTCCCTGGGCCAATAATGCCCCACTTTATCTTTGAATCCATAGAGATCAAAAGTAATGATTATAACTCCTTATCTTTAGCGGGACGATGAAATCATATTGAAATTATGGATATAAACTTCAATAAAAACGAAGATCACAATAAGCTTAAACTTTCTGAACTCCGTAACAAATTGGCCCAAACAAAACTTGGTGGTGGCAAAAAAAGAATTGAAAAGCACCATGCCAAAGGAAAAATGACAGCCCGGGAACGCATTGATTATCTGTTGGATGTAAATTCCGAACAGTTGGAAATTGGAGCGTTTGCAGGAGAAGGCATGTACAGGGAGCACGGTGGATGCCCCAGTGCAGGTGTGGTGGTCAAGATTGGATATATCCAAGGAAAACAATGCGTGGTGGTGGCCAACGATGCAACGGTAAAAGCGGGAGCTTGGTTCCCTATAACAGGAAAGAAAAATCTCAGGGCCCAAGAGATTTCCATTGAAAATAAACTTCCTATCATTTACTTGGTGGACAGTGCCGGGGTGTATTTACCCATGCAAGATGAGATATTCCCTGATAAGGAACATTTTGGACGGATTTTTAGAAACAACGCAGTCATGAGTAGTATGGGAATTACCCAAATCTCTGCCGTTATGGGAAGTTGTGTGGCGGGAGGTGCCTACTTGCCTATAATGAGCGACGAAGCCATGATCGTGGACAAAACAGGAAGTATTTTCCTTGCTGGAAGCTATTTGGTAAAGGCTGCAATTGGCGAAAGTATCGACAATGAGACCTTAGGCGGTGCCACTACCCATTCAGAAATCAGTGGAGTGACGGATTACAAAGCCAAGGATGACAAGGATGCCCTGGACAAGATCAGGAATATTGTTGGCAAAATTGGTGCGTTTGAAAAAGCGGGTTATAATCGGATTGAGGCTCAAAATCCCGTAGAAAAAGAAGAGGACATTTATGGCATCCTTCCCAAATCACGAAGTGATCAATACGATATGCTGGAAATCATCAAGCGCTTGGTGGACAATTCAGAATTTGAGCAATACAAGGAAGGCTATGGTAAAACCTTGCTAACCGGCTATGCCCGCATAGATGGCTGGGCTGTGGGCATTGTGGCCAACCAACGGAAAGTGGTCAAGACCAAAAAAGGCGAAATGCAATTTGGTGGGGTTATCTATTCAGATTCGGCTGATAAGGCCACCCGATTCATTGCCAATTGCAACCAAAAGAAAATCCCATTGGTCTTTTTACAAGATGTCACCGGATTTATGGTAGGGAGTAAAAGTGAACATGGCGGCATCATCAAGGATGGCGCAAAAATGGTGAATGCGGTTAGCAATTCGGTGGTTCCCAAATTTACCGTGGTCATTGGCAACAGCTACGGAGCCGGAAATTATGCCATGTGCGGCAAGGCCTACGACCCAAGACTGATTGTGGCATGGCCCAGTGCAGAACTGGCGGTAATGAGCGGGAATTCTGCTGCCAAAGTGCTTTTACAGATAGAAAAGGCGTCTTTGGAGAAAAGTGGGGAAACTTTGGATACCAAAAAGGAAAAGGAGTTGTTCGACAGCATTAAAAAACGCTATGACAACCAAATATCACCCTACTATGCCGCGGCCAGGTTGTGGACCGACGCCATCATTGATCCCCTGGACACGAGAAAATGGATTTCAATGGGAATCGAGGCTGCCAATCACAGCCCTTCGGATAAAAAATTTAATATGGGGGTATTGCAGGTCTAATTATTGTACAGCAAATTTGGCCAATTGCTGCTCATCGCCATTGTCTTGAAGTCGTACTAGGAACTCCTCGCTATACTGATTGGCCTTGCCAAAGTTATATTGCACGGTACACTTTAAAAAGGTTGGCATCTTGTTGCTGGAAGTTCTATTGCCCATGTAGGTGACATTTAAAATCCAATCCCCCACCGTTTCGGGCCCTACAATTTCAAATTGTTCGCTACTAAAACCATGTTGGATTTCATCCATGATTCGTTTTTTATCTGCGGCCTCGGTATGTTCCCAGTTAAAAAAGCGCTTTTGTGGGTTTACAAATTGAACCACAAATTCAGCGTCGGTGTTGTTCCATTCCAGTACAAGTCGGGCATTGTACGTGAGATTGTTTCGATATGAGGAGGATACCTTGGATATGTCCAGGTGCTTGCCTTCCTGATTGACCAAATTCCGTAAATCTGTACCTACCAGTTTTTCCAAACCTAAAAAGTTTACCTTGGGATTGGCACTTCCATCCAAAATAGCATTGTAAAGGTTGGAGGCCATTTGATGGTTCCCCAATTTTTCCTGCGCTTTGGCTACATCCAGATAAGGTTGAATCTTGTTTGGGAAATCCGTGATCATTTTGTTGGCTGCCACCAAGGCCAATTCATGGTTGCCAATTTCCATGGATTTTAAATAGGTGCCCCTTAACTCCTCATAACCGGACGTTTGTTTTTCCAAAGTGTTGGACAGTATGCGGTTACCCAAGCCCTTGTCCGAACTATAAAAGAAGGAAGCCACGTCCACAAGATATTCAGGGGTGTCCCAATATTTTGCTCTTTGATTTAGGTATAAATCATACGCTTCCTGTACGCTTTTGCCATTTTTTAATTCCTTAAGATAAGGTGTTACCAAGCTTTTTTTGTTCACCTTTAACTTTCCGTCGTAAACGTTGTTGGTCAATCGGGCCAAGTCTTTTTTCTGCCCCCTTGGGCCATCCACCACTGCGGTTTTGGTAGTGATCATGAGTACTCCGTTGGCACCCATACTACCATATCGATTGGTTGCCGCCAACCCCTTTAAAACAGTAACCTTGGCAATATTCCGTGGGTCAATAAAGCCCGTACTGGCGATGTCTCCAGTAAAAGAATTGGATCGTTCCATGGGCACGCCGTCAATAACGATCAAGCTATAATTGTTTCCCAAGATGGAATTACTGGGTCTCATTTTAGTTTGACTTAGATCTTCATTTTGACCCAAACTGACTCCTGAGAATTTTCCCTGTACCGCGGTATTGGCTGTAGTGGCGGCATCTGGAATTTTATCCTCGCCAATGGTCTGAACGGCATATCCTACCTTATCTTTGTTTTCTTTTCCATATGCTGTGATTATCTCTTCCGGTTCTTCCTCTGCCGCTTCGGTCACTACCACTTCCTGAAGTTGAATTTCCCCATCGCTAATGGAAAAGTTCAAGTTTTTGACTTCATCCAAAACATGCTCGGTGATTCGGTTTCCATAAGCTACGACCAGTGTGCTTCCCTCTGGTGCATTAATTTGAAATGAGCCTTGGTCATCCGTCCTAACCTTATTAGCAGGTTCTTCTTTAATGTACACATCGACAGCAGCCAAACCTGCAGTTCCACCATAAACGGTTCCAGAATAAGTTACCTCATCCCCATCAGTATCCGTATTGGCCTTCTTTTCGGTTAGATTGATCAGATTACCATTGTTTACAATGGATAGCAGATTAAGACTGGCCCTATCAAAATCCTTTTTGCTATTGATAATATAAAGTTCCCCTTCAAAACTGGGCGAAGAGGAATCTAGGTTCTGCTTTCCATCTGTAAATAACAAGACATCACCACTTCCCACATAATCCCCCAAGGAGGCATATGAAGTCGCTCCATCATAATGAAAAGTTTGCAGCTTATCTTTTACCGCCGACCAGTCTGCGTTCTTGACCGCATATTGATTTTTGGAAACAATTTCATTGCTAAAAGGTAACAAGGTAACGGCTGCATCCTGAACGGTTTTGAAATAGGCATCCAAAAAGTAGAACTCTTTTTCCAAATCCCTGTCCTGCATGGAATGCGAAACATCCCAGCAGATGGTCACATTCTTAACTTCTTGGGCTGCGGTAAACGCCGAATAAAAAACTAAAATGATAATAGAGAGGTTGAATTTAATTGGTGTCATGGGTTATGCTATTTCTATCTGAAGTATTTGATGGTATCTAAGTTAACATTATGACAAGTTAAATGTCATCTGATCTGATCAATGGCTCTTTTGGATTGACGGATTACTATTTTCAATTGATCAATTATTCCCTAATCAATCTAAAGGCCGACTAATTTTCAGAAAAAATTACTGGATATTTCCTCTATATTTTTGACCAGCCACACCTTACCTTCAACAAACACAATGTTCAATAAAGCATATTTTCATCAACACATTTATTTAATTAAGGGCAAACAATTGTTGATTAACATCTCTTGCCCGTAGCTTAAAAACTTTGATTTCCTTGGTTTGATTTTTCGTATTGAAATTATGATACACAGTAGTTTTCAAATACGCAGGGGTAAGTTGTTTGTTGCCCAAATATTTAATGTTCACTTTCCATGTCCCGTTAAGCGGTTTGTAAATGAGATATTCCTCACTGGAAAAGCCTATTTGTTTCTCCTTTGTAATTCGATTTGGGTCTGCATCCAGCGAATGGGCCCAGGTAAAGTACTGTCCGTTGGGATCTACAAACTGAATTTCAAATTCCGCTTCCCCATCATTCCATTCAAAAACCAATCGAGTACCATCAAAATCGTCCGAGTCTCCAATGCCCTTCCCGGCCAACTTGGATAGTTTTGATCCATTGAGAACAAGAAGGTTACTGAAATCCTTGTCCATGACAGATTCAAATTCCTTGGATTCGCCCAAAATATCCTCTCCAATCAGGTAGTTGTATCTAGCATATAATGCAGCCGATTTTTCCACTTCGCCAATGCTTTTAAAGCTATAGGCCAAATTTTTATAAGACTGCACGTAACCCGGTCGAAGTTTAAAAACCTTTATATAGATTTCATGGGCTTTTTGATGCATTCCCTGGGCTTCCAGCTTGTAGGCCAGGGCCTTGAGCACCGTCGGGTCTGTACCAAAACGCTCCTCCAATGTCTCTACCATTCGAAGTGCAAACTTTTCATCACCTATCTGCTCCGAAAAATAGGTGAAACAATCCAAATAAAAATAGGGAGAGTTGGCATACATTTTTTCCATGTCCCCATAGCTGTCCCTTGCCTCTTTTTGATTCTTGGCCTTGGCAATCTTCTCTAAATAAATAGGAGTTTCCAGACTGGATTCCAGCACCACATCCTTGTCCTCAAAGTAATTGTCCCGAAGTAAAGCTGGGTTCAAAGGCTCTCTCTCAAGAGTTCTGTTAGGACTAAAGTTACCCGTTTTGGTATTGATTATGACCACACCTCCTGCTCCCATAGTACCATATTTTGCAAGACCTGTCAAGGATTCCAATACTGCGATTCGTTCTATTTCCGAAGTATGCAAAAAAGTAGGGGGAACGGTAGTCACCACGCCATCTATTTCGTATAGAGCAGGAAGGGGTTTGGGATGCCTCAGCGCCCGTGGTAGATACAAAACCGGGGCTGTAAGGTCCGTAGGCCTTCCCTGCTTTCGTAATTGGGTCAAAGATCCTTGGGCCGCAATACGAAATGCACTCGGTCTAAAAACTACAGAAGCCGGTATCCAAGATTCCAGGGCATCCACAAAATCCTGACCCGCAGGACTAAGGTCGTCCCCATCAATAATTTTTAAGGAATGACCCAAACTCTCTTTGTCCAATATCCCAAAAGAGGTCTTTATAATATCCTTATTGGTGTTATACTCCTGAAAAAGTTCTTGTTGCGATTTTTTTCTTCGCTTGGACACCACCACCTCGTCAAGTTCTTCAACCCAACTTTTAAGTGAAACATTCAAGAACTCGGTTACATCTTCCACAACAATCTCAACCGTTTTCTTTCCCATAAAGCTAAAGGTCAGGGTTTCCCCTTCCTGCACTTCAATCTGATATTTCCCCTGACTATCCGTTTTTACACCAATATCAGTGTCCTTAACACTTACGGTGACATTTTCTAGAAGTTCTTTACCATCGGTAACGGTGCCTTGAACATTTTTTACCTGCCCCAAGGATACTTGTGCGAAAACCAGGCCAATTGCGAGTACAACTATTTTTGATTTTACCATTTTGCAGTTCTTTATGATTGACGCTATACAAATTAGCAATTTTATTGCTTCGATGCCAGTTGAACCAATAAATGACCTACACCAACGGCTAATTTGCGACTCAGTTCCCCTGATGTTCCTTTACTCGGGGAATTAGGAGCAGCTCGGTTTGCCTACCATTTACATACCTGAATCCATCCTCTCCATAAAACCCTGCTTCTTCCAGCATCACCCGAATATCCCTTTTCCATTCGGGGATATTTACGGTGGTATTTAACTCAATGGCATAAACCGTATTGGGATTAAGGGGATAATTATCCCCATCATCCTTCATGACCCCCCCTTGGGCATCCCACATTCCAATAGTGGTCCCAGCAGAATGTCCATAGGATCCAAGAGGATGGGTATAAATTGCTGGGCGCAATCCTGTAGCTTTGGCATCGCTTAAGGCTTTGGCCAAGATTTCGTTGCCCGTCCTACCCTTGATCATGCTTTCCGTGAGAAAATCTTGTACGCGGTTTCCATCATAAAGTGCATTCACCAAGAAGGAAGGAGCCGTAGTCTCATTGGGTTTGAGTACATAGGCCAGTTCCTGGCAATCGGTATTCAAGCGCAAATAGGTAATCCCAAAATCGCAATGCAATAAATCCCCGGGTTGGATGACCAAATCGTCAGGTCGCCCCGAAAAGGAATACAGGTGGCTTACCAATTCCTCGCTGGTGCGCTGAACATCCACCGTTGGATGAAACCAAGTTTCAAGGCCCAAATCAGTCACTTTTTGGCGCATCCACCACTCTACCTCAGTGGTGGTGGTTATTCCGGGGGTAATCACTTTTTCGGAAAATGCCTCAGCAATAATATCGTGCGTAATATCCACCAATTGGTTGTAGATGACCATTTCCCTTGGAGTTCGTGTCTCTATCCAACGAACCGCCAACTGTTCTGCGGATCTAACCCGAGAATGATACTTTTTGGGAAGATTGGCCATAAATTCATCAAAGTCCGTCTTGTCCAATCCATCGGCTATATTGTGATCCTTGGAAAAATTGAGCCCAATACTTTTTGGATTGCGTTCTTCAATGAGCTGAATCAACCGCTTCCACTGGTTAGGTTCCTTTTCCTTGTCCCAAGCGGATTGGATGCTCTTACCCACATTGTACCGCGCCACTGCAAGTTTATCCATGGTATCGTTTGCCTTGTCACGATAAAATAGCAGGATGGTTCTCCTTCTGGCATTGAGCCAAGTGGCGGGCAGCATGGTTTTGAGCACAGGGTCTTCATTGTATTCGCGAGAAATGAGAATCCACATATCCAGCCCTGTTTGATCCATTAAGGTGGGAAGCAAGGTATTAAAACGCTCTTCCAGAATTTCGTCCACTACCCTCGCCCTTTCCTGTTCAGGAAGGATTTGTTGGGAATTTAGCGCGAAAGGTAAAAGAAGAAGGGGTAAAAGGTAGAAAAGGCTGACAAGTTTTTGCATGTTGGAAATATTTCCCTTAAAATACACCATTTCAAAAACATAAAAAAAGTACCCGAAGGCACTTTGCTTACATACTGTCTGAATACGATTTTACCAATCGGATAAATTCAGCCCGATACCCTTCCGAATCGTTGACCATTCCTTTTCTGGCCAAGCTGACCACATCTTCCAAGGAAGCGCCATTGGTAAATTGCGATTTGCGCAAATGCAATCCAAAAAGGGCTACGGAAGCGGCAAAATTAAAGTCTGGAGAAACTTCGGAGTTCTTGTTTTCCAACACTTGGGTAATTTCGGTACTCACATCGCCATCAGGTTTTTTGTACCTGAACTTGACCGTTAGCAGTTCATTGGAAGCGGTTACCTCTGACTTTTGGGTATACTTCAAGTCATGCACTGGTTTTAGATAATTGCTTTTGGAACCCCTCGGGATTACTTCGTACAAAGCGGTCACCGTATGCCCGCTTCCCAGCTCTCCGGCATCCTTGGTATCGTCAATGAAATCCTCATCCGCCAACAATCTGTTTTCGTATCCAATGAGGCGATATGCTTTTACAAGTGCTGGATTAAATTCTACCTGGATTTTTACATCCTTCGCTATAGTGTACACAGTTCCGCCAAACTCTTTGCCAAAGACTTTTTGTGCTTCTTGCATGGTATCAATATAAGCATGGTTCCCGTTCCCCTTGTCGGCCAATTTTTCCATTTTAGAATCTTTGTAATTGCCCATTCCAAAACCCAATACGGACAAAAACACTCCTGTTTTTCTCTTTTCTTCGATGAGTTTCACCATGTCTTTGTCGCTTGAAGGCCCTACGTTGAAATCTCCATCCGTAGCCAAGATGACTCGGTTGTTGCCATTCTTGATGAAATTTTTCTGGGCCAATTTGTAGGCCAGTTTAATTCCTGCTCCCCCAGCCGTGGATCCTCCAGCTTCTAAGTTCTCAATGGCGTTTCCGATTTTTTCTTTTTGACTACCTCTTGTTGGAGGTAGTACTTCTCCAGCTGCACCAGCATAGACTACGATGGACACCTTATCCTTTTCCCTTAGCTGATTCACTAGCAGCTTGAAAGCGGACTTTAGAAGGGGTAATTTGTTCTGGCTCGACATGGAACCTGACACATCAATCAAGAAGGTAAGATTGGACGGAGGCAATTCTTCATCCGTATATGACTTTCCTTGAAGCCCAATGCGAACCAGTTTGGTATCAGGATTCCAAGGGGTACCTACCACCTCGGTTGTAATGGAAAAGGGGTGTTCTTTAGGTTGGGGATAGCTATAATTGAAGTAATTCACCATTTCTTCTACTTTGACCGCATCCACTGGAATTTGTTGGCCATTGTTGATCATCCGTCTTACATTACTATAGGAAGCCTTATCCACGTCAATGGAGAAGGTGGATAAAGGACTTAAGGATACCCGCTCAAATCGGTTCTCATGGATCTGGGCATATTTTTCATCATTTTCAATTTGATAGTTCCCTTTTTTGGTAGTGATGACCACACAGCCATTTTTGGCTGAAGAACCAAAGAGTTTTCTTGCTTTGGCACCATTGTACACATTTACCTTGTCAATATCCGCTGGATTCATTTGGGAGACAACTGCATTATTCTCTTCTCTGATGGGAACTCCGTCAACTATGTACAACGGGTTCTTGGTTTTGCCCAGGGAACTTACTCCTCTTATAACTATTTTTGGCTCTTTCTTGGACTTTCCGGATGATTTGGTCACGTGTACCCCAGCTGTCTTTCCCTGTAAAGCTTGTGAAATGGAGCTGTGATAGTCTTTTCTTTTTTGCCTTACAATTTGAGCTGGGGAAGGTGGACGGTAAGGAACAGTTTGTGAACCATACCCTACAACAATTACTTCTTCCAGTCTACTTACATCTTCCTCAAGACTAACATGAATCTGATTGCTTATATCAATTTTCACTTTTTTGGTTACAAAACCAATATAGCTAAAGACCAAGGTCTGACCCTGCTGGGCTTCAATGGAATAATTTCCATCAAAATCGGTTTGGGTTCCTATAGAAGTTCCCTCAAGGGTCACAATGGCACCAGGTAATGGCAGCTTTTGGGAATCTGTAACCACTCCTGTAATTGTTTTGGACTGTACTCCCCAGCTACTTACAAGGGCCACTAAAAGTAATGTAATTTGATTTTTCATAATTGACACAGTTTTTAGGATTTATACCAAACCTAGGGTCAATTACAACAGAAGGAAATCGGGAATGAGTCAGTAGGTCAAAATTATAAGTGAAGCATTTATTTGGGTTAGACTAGCTGAAAACAGCGCCTTTTGTTTTGAGTCTATCTACCTTTCCACTCGGCGTTTCGATGAACTTTGATAAATAGTGGATGCCTTTAGGTATCTCATATTTATCCAAAACCTTTAACGATTTGATTTCCTGAAGCAATTTGGAGTTGTCCGTTTCTTCCCCTTCGATTACCAAAACGAGCTTCTGGCCCAAAGTTTTATCAGGGATTCCAGCTACAAAAAAACGGGAGGCAATCAATGATGCCAATTTTTGCTCTATCTGTTCAGGAATGAGTTTTACCCCTCCAGAGTTGATGATGGAATCATATCGTCCCAACCATAAGAATTGGGTTTCATTGATGAGTTCCACTAGGTCATTGGTAACAACCGGCTCATCGGAAATTTTGGGGGCATCAATAACCAGACAACCGCGTTTATCTTGGGAGAAGGTGATGTTGGGGAGGGCGGAGAAATTGGATTGTTGGTTCTCGACTGCGCTCGAACTGACAGTTGGATTGTTGGAATCTTGGATTTTGAGATTTGGATTTTGACCTGAGCGGTTGGTTCTCGACTGCGCTCGAACTGACACTTTGGAATTTTCCGTTTTCCATTTTCCATTTTGAATTGCCCTCACGGCAACATGCGTTATGGTCTCCGTCATCCCGTAAGTTTCATAGCACATTGTGGAAACCGTTTGTAGTTTCTCTTTTAATCCGAAGGAAACAGGAGCACCACCAATGATTAAGGTTTTGATTTGATTCAAGTGAACCAAGGACTTTTCCACCTGTAAGGGCACCATGGCCGAAAAATCATAGGTCTTGCCGATTCCTGATAAAGGCGTGGATGAGGGTTCCACATAATCCAGTTCCAGCCCCAACACCATGGCCCTGACCAACATCATCTTGCCAGCAATACTAGAACAGGGTAAACATAAAAGAGCGGTATTTCCAGGCAGAAGATTAAAATACGACCCCGTAGCCAAAGCGGAGTTGACCATATGCTCCTTTTTCAATCCAATGTCTTTGGGAATTCCTGTGGAACCAGAGGTTTGAACAACCACCGTTGCGGTTTCCATCGCCCACTCCACCAAAAAATCGCCTATTGATTTCTCAAATGGGGCACCTTCCTTGATCAAACTATAGCCTACCTCCAGCAGTTCATCAAAAGCATAATGAATGCCATTAAGCTTAAAACTTGGATGTATTTTATGCCATGAGGGATTCCGCATCATTCGAAGCTACGAATTCTTCCTTGGTCAACACACGACCAAACAATTTATCCTTCCAATTGGTCCATTTGTATTTCTTGCCAAAGAACCATAACAGTAATGGGAAGACCACAAAAATGGGAACCAACACATCATATCCCATAACGGGATCCGAAATATCTTTGTATATGGAATTGGTTTGGAACGCCGTCCAATCCGCAGTTACCAAAAGAGCGGTAATCAAATTGTTGGCGGCATGGAACCCCAAGGCCAATTCCAAGCCTTCATCCATCAGGGTTAAAACACCAAGGAAAAGCCCAGTTCCAATGTAATACACCATTATACCCATTCCCAATTTTTCCACTTCGGGATTGGCCGCATGCATCACTCCAAACAACACAGAGGTAATCAACAAAGGAATCCAACGTCTGCCCGTTGCAATTCCCAAACCCTGCATCATATGTCCCCGGAATAAAAACTCCTCAAAACTCGTCTGCAATGGAATCAGTAAAATGGCAATTACCGCCAGGGAGAGGAATTTTGCCATGTCAAAATTCAGGACATAATCCTCTGGAGAAAAATAAATGTCAATGGCCGTAATTAAGATTGTTACCCCACCCCATAATCCGAAAGCAAAAAAGATACGCTTCCAATCTATCTTTTTACGAGAGGTGGTCAAGGAGGTAATGGATTGCTGGTGTATCAACTTGGTCCACCCCAACACTACAAAAAAGCCCACAGCCAAGGGAACCAAGGCCAGGATCAACACCAAATTTGAGCCCCATTGGTTAATCATTTGCTGCATGGCATCCTCCACACTGATGGGAGAATTAATGGTCATCACATAATTCACTGCCATTAATCCAATAAAACCTAGGGGTAAAAAAAGGTACTTCCAAAGTCCTATATCTCCTTTATAACCTTGTGCTATGTACATAAATTGTCAATTAAGTTCATATTCCATTTTTTGTCCGAGCGGTAAAACAGTTTTCCATCGGAAACTTCCAGTGGACTCTCTATATTGTTGGTGAACAAGCTACCTGTTCCCAAACCTTGGGGCATTTTGGTCCCCAGCGTATAGGTCCATTGCGCTATGGCATTTAGTCCAATATTGCTTTCCAAGGCACTGGTAATCCACCAACCTATTTCTTGTTTTTGCGCCAAATCTATCCATTCCTGCCCACCTCCCAAACCGCCCATTAAGCTGGGTTTAAGAATTATGTATTGTGGTTGAATTGTTTGTAGCATTTTTGTCTTTTCCGTTACATCAAAAACTCCTATCAGTTCTTCATCCAAGGCAATGGATATTGGAGTTGTTTCACAAAGTTTCGCCATCGCTTCCCAATGCTTGGGCTTGATAGGTTGTTCAATGGAATGTAGCTGATATTCAGACAGACGCTTTAGTTTTTCCAAAGCTTCGGACGCCTTAAAAGCGCCATTGGCATCTACACGAAGTTCAATCTCTTCGGGGCCAAAAACTTTTCTGATGGATTTTAAAATGGTCAATTCCTTTTTAAAATCTATGGCTCCAATTTTCATTTTGATGCAATGAAAGCCAGACCTCAATTTCTCCTCCAGTTGGGAAAGCATGAAGTTCTCATCGCCCATCCAAATTAAACCATTGATGGGAATAGGAGATTCTTTCTGAACAAAATCCGAGGTAAACAGTTCCATTGGATGATTTGATTCCAATGACTTATAGGCTTGTTCCAATCCAAATTGGATGGACGGGAATTCCAACAACTTTTCCAGCAACGTTTCCTTGCCCAGGTGAATGTTAGCACATACCCAAGTCAATTTTTCCTCGTAATGCGGCACATCATCCACACTCAGTCCTCTAAGGATTCCGCATTCCCCAATTCCCTTTTTAGTTCCTTGCTGAAGACAGAGAAACCAGGTTTCCTTTTCAGTCATTACCCCTCGGGATGTTCCGCTGGGAGTTTTAAATTGTAGAATGTACTTTGAGTAGCTCGCTTTCATCCGATGGTTTCAAATTTAACCAATTTAGGATGCAATGAAAGGAAATTGTTTAGCTGAAGTTGAACCAAAAACGGACTCCCTCGGTGGCCTTGTCTATATTGAGTTTGGACTGGAGTTGGTTCACCAATCTATTCATCAAACGGATGCCCATGGAGGAATGGGCGCGTTCATCCGCATCTTCTGGTAGACCTATTCCGTTGTCGGTATATTCAAAATAGCCTTGGTCTCCATTTTTTCGAAGATGGATGTAGATTTTTCCGTTTTCGTCATTCTCTGGGAAGGCATATTTGAAGGAGTTGGAAACGAGCTCGTTCAGGATTAACCCAAATGGAATGGCCCTGTCTATATCCAATTCGGTGCCCTCCGCGTCTATGGTAATACTAATGTTATGACCACCTTTCTTATAAACAGACTGTACACTATTGATCAAGCTTTCGATATAGCCCTGCATTTCAATGACGGAAAGGTCGTCATTTTGATAGAGTTTTTGATGGATCAGAGCCATGGCCTTTACCCTACTCTTACCTTCTTCCAAGGCCTCAATAGCAGATTTGCTTCTGGTGTTTTTGGTCTGAAGGCTTAAAAGGCTGGAAACCATTTGAAGGTTGTTCTTTACCCTATGGTGAATTTCCTTCAACAAGGAATCCTTCTCCACCAAGGCATTTTCAATGATGTGCTTTTGTTCTGCAATCAGGCGTTGATTCTTGATACTTTTGAGGTAAGCATACACCAACCCAGCAAAACCCAGCAGCGTAAAAATCAAGGAGATAAACACCAAATTGATACGCTCGTCCTTGGCCTTCATTTCGCTTCGGGCCAATTCATTGATACGCTTTTGCTCATCAATCAGGCGTTGGGAGTTTTCCAAATCCTCATTGGCCACAATGGTCACCAATTGTTGTTTAATAATGGACGATTGTTTTTGGTTCAGGGAATCCTTGATGCGTTCGTTGCGTTTATAATACAAAGCCGCGCTTCTGAAGTTCTCCACTTTGTCATAAAAGGCGGCCAACAAACTGTTACGCTTAACACTTTGTAGTATGCTAATATTTTCAAATTGAATATCCAGACTCCGCTTGGCGGCTACGTATCTATCCAAATGTAAATTTGCATCGGCAAGGTTCAGGGTATTCTCTATTACCTCGCTTTTATGATTGCTCCTAGAAGAAGTGTTTAAGACCTCAATACTGTTTTCCAATAGCGGAATGGCTTCCTCGTATTCACTGAGGAGCACATGGCATTTGCCTATATTACCTTCAATTTCGGCCTTGAGCAATTCGCTTTCAAAAAGCTGTTCCTCGGTCTTTTCCTTGGAGATGTCGTTCAGGAATACATCCAAATAGGCCTTTGCTTTTTTTAACTCACTGAGGGCCGTTGGGGCCGAATTATCCAATCTGAGATAGTTACCCACTTTGCTGTGATACTTGGCCAGCCCATAGGAATCATTATCGGCAATGGTAGGCTTAACCTCCATAATGTATTGGTTCCTAGCTTTTCGGTGTAGCCCAAGATTACTGTAGATATCATAGAAAGCTACATTGTCTGTATAACCAAACTCCCGTTTTTGCTTTCGGATTTCTATCTGCTTGTCATAAAGTTGAAGGTTCGCATAGTTGTCGTCCAGCACATCCAGTACTACCTTTCTGGAACCCGCGTCCATGGAATCTTTTGCGGCGTATAGTTCCATGGCCAGAGCTACGCTCTTGTCGTACTCCCCTAGATCATTGTACAACTGCGCCTGCATTACCTTATATAATTGCGTGGCCACACTATCATTAATTTTTTGGGCATTGGAAAGATATACCTTAACGGTATCCAACCAATCATAGGCTGAATTAACGTTGTATCGATTTACGACATTGAAAAAAACATCAAACCTGTCCTGGGAACCATTGGTATTCTGGAATTCCGTCAAAGCACTGATTTCTTCACTTTCAACGGATTGTGCAGAGGCATTCAAAAGCAGTACAAAAAATAGGACTGAAAATAATGGTTTGAGGTTATGCATCATTAATCTTACGGGTAGTGCTTAAGAAGATTTTAGTTTGTACGTTCTGTTTTTTGTTGTTTCCTAGGTCAGTGTCTCATCATTCCTGCTTCCAATTCAATGATGTCCTCCTTAATTTAACGTAGGATTTGAAACAAAATTAAATGCATTCGAAAAGACTTATTGGGTATTGTTGTGAAAGTGTCCATTTCTGTTGTGAAACCCTCTCTGCTGTATGCAAAAATGTATTTTGTCGGTGTTTTGTGCATTTCATGGAACTGTAGCTCGCCAAAACCTTTGTAAAACCAAAAAGGTCCTGCCGATTACGACAAGACCCTTTTACGAGAACACTATATGAAAATGAAAAAATTACTTTTCTGAATTAATAACACTGCTAAAGTATGGGCGTTCTGTCAGATGGGGAAACTAATGTTGTGAACCTTCCAAATCTTGTGGTAATTCCTACATTAGAGTGTGTGATATAAAAAAAGGTGCCCAAAGGCACCCTTAAATTTTCTTATCCTACCAATCTCCTTAACTGTTCATGGAAGAGATGATAAACTCCTTGAAATCCTTTGAAATTGGAATGAGGTTGTTGTTGATCATGATGTCCTTGGAGTTTATGGCGTCTATATGATCCACATTCACTATGTAGGATTTATGTGCCCTATAGAATTTATTCTTTGGAAGTTTTTCCAAATAATCCTTCAAGGGTGATCTTACCAAGAATTTCTTGTCCACCGTATTTACTTCCAAATAAACATTGTCAGCTTTGATGAACTGGATATCGCTAAATTGAATTCTGTAATACAGGTGTTGTTTTTTTACAAAAATGGAATCCTTCAATACAGAGTTGGAAGTAAACGTATCCCCTTCATTCCCAGCGATCTCCTTGCTCTTTTCCTTTCTTGCGTAATCAAAATTGGAAAGTGCAATTTCTATGGAAGTATACAGGTCTTGCTGCTCAAAAGGTTTTACCAAGTAGCCATCGGGTTTAACCGTTTTTGCATTTTCAACAGTGGCCCTGTCCGAGTTGGAGGTAACAAAGATGAAAGGAATGTTGTAGACATCCCTAATATGTTTTCCAAGATCTATTCCTGTTTTGTCCGAAGCCAGTATGATATCAATAAGTACCAAATCCACATGGTTGTTCTTCAGCACTTCCACAGCCTGTTCGTACACTATTACATTGTCCACAATCTCATAGCCGATTTCCTCCAGCATGGATTGCATATCATCTGCAATAATTACGTTGTCCTCTACAATCAATATTTTAATGGCGTGTTCCAAATTGTCTAATGTTTAGTGGGTTGTTAATCAAAATTACAAAAAAAACTTAACTGCCATGAAGAACAAAAGAGACAGTAAAAAGGTACTTAGCGCCAGTTTTTTGAGCTCTCCATCCAGCAATACGGGCTCCTTGGTACGCACCACTTTGGCCAGGTGAACAAAAATGGGAATAAAGGCCAATAGGAAAAACCAATATTGAAATTCCTGGATACTTAAAATAGCATATGTCAAAAAACAGAAAAAGGACAGCACAATCAAGAACATGTGGTAGTGCTTGCCATTTTCAAAACCCATTTTGACCACCAAGGTGTTTTTGCCGTGTTTTTTATCCGAAACCATATCCCTTAAATTGTTCAAATTAAGAACTCCCACACATAAGAGTCCAATGGAAATAGCAGGAAGTATAGCAATCCAATCCAAAGACTTGGTATACAAAAACATGCTCCCCAACACACCCAATAAGCCAAAGAACAGGAAAACAAAGACATCTCCCAAGCCCATATAACCATAAGGGTTGTCACCCATGGTATATCGGATTGCGGCCCAAATACTTAAAATACCCAATACAGAAAAGATGAGGATATATTTGAGGTTTTCTTTACCAAAGGCAATGTAGACCAAGGTCAGCGCCAATAGCAAACTTAGGATAATCGCTATAATGATGCCTTTTTTCAAAGCCTTTCGCGACAAGATTCCGCTCTGTAGTGCTCTCGCAGGTCCAATGCGGTCTTCATTATCGGTGCCTTTAACACCATCCCCATAATCATTTGCAAAATTGGACGTGATTTGAAATCCTATGGTAGTTAGCAAGGCCAGCGTAAAAATGGTGGAATTGAATTGTCCCTGGAATACAGCCAATGCTGTTCCAACTATAATACCTGATAAGGATAGTGGCAATGTACGTAACCTAGCAGCTTGGACCCAAGCCTTAAAACTTCCCAAGATTAATACGGATCTTCAATTTTAACTCGCTTCCCGTCTTGATAAGAAGCTACAAAGGCATCCTTGAATCCCATATTGACCAGCTGCTTCCTAAAGGATTGTGCCTCGCCCAAAGTTTCAAAGTTACCCAAGGAATAGGCATAGAAAGGATTGGTCTTCACGAATAGGGTATTGGTCAATGCTTCAGACGCCAAAGTTACGTTGTTGTCCACAAAGGATTTCACCTGCACCGAATAGATGGTCTCTTTTTCCAAAAAGGCCTTGGCCAAATAGAACTCCCTCACCAAACTCAATTCTTCGTTTTGAAGTTTTAAGTTGTCAATTCGGGCCTTGATAACATCCAAACTATCTATGGAAACTAAAAGGCTATTCTGATTCTCATACGAATTTTTACTGCTCAGTCCAGCCGTAAAAGAAGTAATTGCCAAAGTACCCACTATAAAAAGGGCAGTGAATCCCAGAAGTATATTGCGCTGCAGTTTAATCTTGCGCAAATCTTTGTTCTTATATTTTATTTGGTCTAGAAGTCTTTCGTTGATAATCTGGGCTTTATCAATATCCTTATGCAGATCCAGTAAATCACTTTCTTCAATAAATGGCATATTAGGTAAGTCTAGTTTTCCTGCCAGTACCCTAATCAGATAGCTGTCAAGGAGTTAATATACACTTATACAAATGTATAATTTTTGGGGAAAGAAAAAAACGGATTGGTATCAAATCCGTTAACAATTTCCAAACTATTTCAAGGAATATGCCCTACAGTAAATAGATACCATCGTCCTTGATGGCAATCTTTCGTTCCTTATACAAGGTGCCTATAGCCTTTTTAAAGGCCTTTTTACTTAAGTGCAATTGCGTTTGGATCTCATCGGGGCTTGACTTATCATGCAGCCCTAAAAATCCTTGGCTTTCCTTTAGTTTATCCAGGATTAAGTTGGCGGTTGGTTCCAACATTCTGGCCCCCAGTGGTTGCAGGGAAACATCTATCTTATTGTCCGGCCTTATAGTTTTGATATATCCCTTGAGCCTATCGCCAATGGCAATAGGTTTAAAGACATCACTTTCAAAAACAAGCCCTTTGTATTTGTCCTCAATAACAACCTCCCAGCCCAAAGGGGTTTTTCTACCCACAAGCAGGTTGACTTCGGTGTTGGGTTTGAGGTCAAAACCTTCATTGGACAGAAATTTATTGATTCTGCTGGAGCCGGTCAAACGGAAGGTAACCTCATCCAAATAGCAATGTACGATATAGCTTTTCCCTTCCTCCATGCTAACCACCTGTTCCCTAAATGGAACGAGTAGGTGTTTTTCCAGACCCCAATCCAAAAACGCTCCGTATGAACCCACTTGGACCACTTTCAAATATGCAAATCTGTCACGGATAATGTAAGGTTCCAAAGTGGTGGCAATTGGCCTTTCCGAACTGTCCAGATAGCAGAAGACCTTCAATTCCATGTCAATCTCAAAATCTTCAGGAACGTATTTGTTGGGCAACAAAACTTCCGTCCCCTCCCCATCTCCCAAGAAAAGACCTATTCTTGTGCTACGTAAAACTTTAAGCGTGTTATAATTTCCCAATGCTATCATACGGCAAAGGTAGATTGAAATTACGGGTATAAAAAAGCTGGCCTCCCAAGAAACCAGCTAGATGATATTTTTTATTGGCGTCTAGTTATAAACCGACTCTTTTCCAAAGTGCTTACAGAGCATATAGTAGATTACGGCTCTATACTTGTTCTTGTCCGCGCGACCATACTGATCAATGATACCGTTCACAGCCTGCATAAGCTCGTCACTGTCCGCTAGCCCAAGTTTGTTAATGAGGTAATTGTTTTTCACAGTGTCCAGTTCCTTTTCATCCGACCCCGAAACCCTGGAAGCATCCAAATTATAAATGGATGGCCCCAAGCCCACCGTTACCTTGGTCAGCAAATCCATATCTGGATTTTCACCAAATTTTTCTTTGATATCGGCAACGTATTTCACAATTAATTCCTCCCTTTTGTTCATGGTTAAAGTATTGGTTTTTATGGTTATTATCAATAGCTTCTAAGATATGAAATCGAAGTAGTCGAGCAAAATTTTGTTATTGGCTTCCCTGGGGGTGAAGATTTCCAAAATCTTGGGCTTTTGAGAGGGTTCATAGAAATTTTTCAGGGCCTGCCCAACTTCTTTTTCGTTCCCCGCTTTTAGATATTCAAATTGAAACATTTGCGCCAAGTGTTCGGCCTTATGCTGATGACTGGTTTCAAAAAAAGTGGAAAACTCTTCCGTTTCTTCAAAGCCCGGAAGAATCCTAAAGATTCCTCCTCCTGAATTATTGATCAACACAATTCTGAAATCCGGTCGTATGTATTGGTTCCAAAGTCCGTTGCTGTCATAGAAAAAACTCAAATCTCCTGTGATCAGCAAGGTGGGGTTGTCGTAAAAAACGGACGCTCCAATTGCTGTTGACGTACTCCCGTCAATCCCACTGGTTCCCCGATTACAATACACATGCAATGAGGGATCCATAGGAAACAGTTGATTGTACCTTACTGTTGAGCTGTTTGCCAAATGTACTTGATAATCCTTGGGTATTTCGCCCTGGATTTGATGGAAGACAGAGAAATCAGAAAAGCCAATTTTTTCCAGATAGGCCTGTTTCTTCAGTTCATAGTTGTTTTTGGTTTGAAGCCAACTATTTCTGTAAGAGCTTTCAATTTTTTGAAAATTCCCCAATCCATTTCCAAAAAAGGTGTTGGGATGGGTTGTTATATGTTCTGACAAACAATAAAAGGTGTCATAAGCCTTTTTCGAATCAATATGCCAATGATGTTTTGGCTGGTACTTGCGCAGGAAGGCTTTTATCTTTTTTGATACGATAAGCCCACCAAGGGTAACCAACAAATCCGGTTGAAGTGACTGGAAGAGGCTTTCCCGATCTGAAGATTTTTCAATAGGCGCTATAATACTGTCAATGCTGGGGAAAAAATTGGGATGGTGTACATTGGATGTTGTTTCGGTAAAAACGAATACACTCTCGTCATTGGCCAATAACTCCACTATTGCTCCATCCAAGTCCTCGGGAGGGTTTACCCCTATCAATACCATTTTCCGTGGACTAGCATTCCAAATGGGGAACAAACGCGACCAATCCGTTTCCACTTTGCCCGCATCTTCCATGGTTTGAACCTTTGACAATTCAACAATTGGAGTTTCCATTAGATCATACAAGGGTTCTTCAAAGGGGATATTGATATGAACCGGGGAAAAGGTTTTAAATGCAATATCGAGCGCCTTGCCAATTTCCAATTCATTGTAGGCCTGGATGGTCTCCTGCTTGTCTTTGGATTTGACCTGTTCAAAACCATGGGTACTATCCTGCTTTAGGTTAGCGGAATACCCAATGTGTTTTTCAAAAATATCCTCTTGTCGGATTGTTTGTCCATCCCCAATATCAATCTTATTCGTGGGTCTATCCGCCGAAACAACCACCAAAGGGATATCGCTGTAAAAGGCTTCAGCCACTGCTGGATAGAAATTCAACATTGCGCTCCCCGACGTACATATAACCCCCACAGGTTCCCTTAACTGCTGGGCCATCCCCAAGGCAAAAAAAGCTGCGCAACGCTCATCCACAATGCTAAAACAGGAAAAAAATGGATTCTTGGTAAAACTCAGGGTCAAAGGAGCATTTCTGGAACCCGGGGAAATCACAATATTTTTGATTCCCCTAGATTGAAAATAAAGAACCAAGGTTTGGGCCGAGGGGATATTGGAATACATCATGGATTACAAAAATAAGCTCCAAAATGTTCTCCGCCTAAAATTAATGGCTTACAAATTGCAAGATGTTGAGCAAGGTTTTGCTTTTGTTCTGGGTCTCAGTCCATTCCTTTTCAGTATCAGATGCCGAGGTGATTCCCCCGCCTACAAACACGGAAGCTTTTCCAGCCTCGATTTCCATACATCTCAGATTCACGAACAGCGAAGCGGAAAAGGTTTCTTCCAGATTCAATTCCCCTAAAAATCCTGTGTAAAAAGTACGGGGATAGCCCTCATGGCGTTGAATAAACTCCTTCGCCTCTTTTGCGGGAATACCACAGACCGCCGGGGTTGGATGCAAGGCTTTGACGACATCTTTTATAGAAGTACTGCTCTGTAGCTTGCCACTGATCTCGGATTTCAAATGCCAAAGGTTTCCCGCCTTGGAGGACTTAACAGCTTTCATCTCCAAACCATTGGCAATTTCGGATAGCTGCTCTAATATGTATCCCGAAACCATTTCCTGTTCCTCTATTTCCTTGGAACCCCATTGGGGCTGTGCACCTTCCAAATAAGGTAGGGTTGCTGCCAAGGACATGGTCTTAAGTTCCCCTTTGGCAATATGCACCAATGTTTCTGGAGTGGCACCACACCAAATTCCCACCTTGGGATGATGAAACAAATAACAAAAAGCTTTGGCATAATTTTCAAGAAGTCGGTGAAACACCTCCAATGGGGACTGATGGAATTCCAAGTCAATCTTTCTGGACAATACCACCTTCTTTAAATCTCCCTGCTTGATTTGGGTCACTCCTTTTTGAACCAATTCCAAAAAGGGTTGTTTTCCTGTTTCAGAAAGCTCATCAACTTCCCTAACAAGCCTACTGGCTGCTTCAAACGAAGATGTCACCACTTTGTCAGCCTGAATGAGTACCGCATTGTCCTGCCAATCAAAAGGGGCAAAAACAAAACCCCTCTCGTCAAAATCTAAGGCTAAGTTGAATGCGTTGTTATCCTGAAAAACCGCCTTTACTCTAGTTTCATTGGGTTTGCGATAAACCGCAAATGGCTGTTTATTGGCAAGGGCAAAAGCCAAATCATCCAACAACTCCTGGAAATCTCTATTCTCTGGGTAAGGCAATAGTAGTTAATTTACAATTGGAAATTAGGTCGCCCTCCTCATTGGTAATCTTTATCTCCCACAATTGGGTGGTGCGTCCTTTATGGATGATGGAAGCTTTGGCATAAACAAAACCATCTTTTATGGATTTGACATGATTCGCGGAAATCTCGATTCCCCTTACAAAAAACTCCTGCCCATCCAAGAACACGTAGGATGCAGCACTACCCACACTTTCCGCTAAAGCCACTGAGGCACCTCCATGCAAAACGCCATCGGGTTGATGAACCTTTGGGGACACGGGCATTTTGGCAATCAAAAAATTCTCACCTACATCCACATAGCTAATGTCCAAGGTTTCCATTAAGGTATTCTTGCAAATGTTATTGCATACCTCAAGTATTTTGGCTTTGTGTTCTTCCATACCCTTAATTTTTGTAAAATTACGCAAAGGTATCGCTTTAAAATATTAAGTTGGACAGTTTATGAAACCGACAGAAAAAAGGGTGGTTTACCAAACCCAAAATAGTTACGAGACGTTGAACACCATGGGCAAAAAGACCAAAAACGTTTGGATGGTCTTTCACGGTATGGGCTATTTAAGCCGATTTTTTATTCGATATTTTTCCAAGTTGGATCCAGAGGAAAATTATATCATTGCCCCGCAAGCGCCTTCCAAATACTACCTCAAAGATGAGTTCAAATATGTAGGTGCAAGTTGGCTCACCAAGGAGAATACCCAACTGGAAACGGAAAATGTGCTGAACTATATTGATGCGGTTTTTGAAGCAGAGCATGTTCCCTCCCACCTCAACTTGGTGCTTTTTGGTTTTTCACAAGGAGTGTCCATCGTTACGCGTTGGATGGTTCGTAGAAAAATACAATGCCATTCGTTGGTGATGTATGCGGGCGGTATTCCAAAAGAATTGGTTCCTGCAGATTTTGATTTTTTGGATTGGAAGTCCACAAAAGTCACCCTGTTATATGGCAGTAACGACCATTATTTAACTCCAGAACGTAGGAAGCAGGAAGAGGAAAAAATGAATACGCTTTTTTTGGGAAAAGCAGAGGTGATTCATTTTGAAGGAGGACATGAGGTAAAACCGGAATTACTGAACCAATTGATTTAGAATTATGACAAGCCCCAAACAGCATTTGACGCATGTTACCCTTGTGGTACGGGATTACGACGAGGCCATTTTGTACTACACGGACAAGCTGAATTTTGATTTGATCAAGGATATTGATTTGGGCGATGGTAAAAGATGGGTTTTGGTCTCTCCCAAAAATTCACAATGCCAATTGGTGCTTGGTAAAGCAGTAGGACCTGAACAAGAAGCTGCCATTGGCAACCAAACCGGTGGTAGGGTGTTTATGTTTCTCCACACCACGGATTTTTGGGCCACCTATAGACAAATGCAATCCAAGGAAGTGGTTTTTAAAGAAGAACCACGGGAAGAGCCTTATGGAACCGTAGTGGTTTTTGAGGACTTATACGGTAATCTGTGGGATTTGTTAGAACTGAAATAATCAATTGGGTTCCCCTTCTTCCCCAACCTCCGCTGCGGAAAAATAGGTTATCCTCCTAGTAGAATAAGTATTGTCCGGGGTAATAATCTGCTTGATCCAATTTTTATCCGGATTGCTGTCAAATTGATGGATGTATTCCTTTACGGATTCTGAATTGGAGGTACGTGTAGTTATCTTTTCCAAAACACCTTCCGCATCGTATGTGTAGATAAGTTTCCTTTCAGATTCAAATTTCTTTTGGACAGCATTGAATTGAAAAAACTCCTCGGAATCCAACTTTCCGTTAGCATTGAAAACTTCTTCTGTAGCCTTATTGGGTTCTCCGTCTATAAACTCCTTGGTCAGTACAATCTTTTGAGTGCCACTACCTAACTTCTTTTCTGATGTTCTCACTGATTTTTCCAAGACCCCATTGCCAAAATAACTCGTAGTAAGTTCATTCTTATAAGGGATGTATTCTACAGTGCATTCATCCACGCCCTCGGCATTTGAAGTAATGATCTTCACAAGTCGTTCCTCCTCATCAAATAGATACTCCTGCTGCTCCAAGAATTCCTTGTCATAGGAAACAATGCTCTCGAATAATTTTCCCGGTTGCAAACTATCCCTGGTATAAAAATTGACCATAGAGGTAGCTGCATCCAATATATTGTCTTTGTAGCTCTCCATTCGTTTTTCAACTAAATGACCTTCCTCATATTTGTACAGGGTAATATCTTGATCCGTTTCATTGTACTGGGTAATCGTTCGGATTAAGAACCCATCTTCATTAAATTCAAAGAGTTCCTCTCCATAATCTGTAATTACCAAACAAGATTTAACCTTCCCCCTTAAATCAAAGTCCTGAACCTTGAGCATTTGAAGGTCTTGGGAAAACATTCCAAAATGTGCGGTCAAAAGAATAAAAACAATGAGGTATTTTTTAATCATATTGTAAAATTACTTCGAAATGATACAATTATGAAACAAAAAGAATGCCAGTTGTCGATTATCCTTAAAAGCTGGAAATCAAAACTTTCGTTCAGGCTGAAATGGATTGATGTCCATGGAAGGTTTTGACCCCGAAATCAATTCAGTGATCAATTTTCCAGTAGCCGGTCCAAGGCTCCACCCCATCATGGCATGACCGGTGGCCAAATGAAGGTTTTTGTGCTTACTCGATGTGCCAATATAAGGTAAGCCGTCAGGGGTTACCGGTCTTAGGCCGCATTGGGCATTTTGTTTGTCCGCTTCCGGTATTTGAAGTCCTTTGTAGTATAGGCTTGCTCCCTTAGCAATGGCTTCCACTCGTTCTTTTCTAATCTTATTGTTGATTCCGGAAAATTCCATGGTTCCAGCAAAACGGGTAAAACCATCCATCGGCGTTACAGCCATTTTAGCTTCCATCAAAATGGCCGGCATGGAAATGCTGGTCGGGGTTTCCACATTGATTCTGTAGCCCTTTCCTGCTTGTAAGGGTAATTTGATACCTAATTTTTTTGACAATTTGTAAGTCCATGACCCAGCTGCAAACACAATCTCATCAGCCTGATAGTTGGCCTGATTGGTTTTAACCCCTGTAACCTTGTCTGAGCTTATGGTCACATCTTGAACCTCCTCGTTTTTCTTGATATCAACGCCATTTTTTTGGAGGTGGGCCAGCATGCGCTCCATAATCTGATGCGGTGTGGTATGCCAATCCGATTCATAATGAAAAGCTCCCCTAGCATTCAGCTCTACATGGGGTTCCAGTATTCGTAACCCGTCCAAATCCAAATGGTGAACCGTTAAACCAAGTTCCTTGGCACGCTCGGTAACTTCAAGCTCATGATCCCTTTCCTTTTTGGTCTGGTACATCATCAATAACCCTTTGCGCTCTAATTGAAACTCGCCCAAATCCCCAGAATTCCATATCTCCTCATATAGCGATCGGCTCAAAAGATTGATATCCATGATTACGGGCATCGCCTTCTGGACCTTCTCCGTGGTAGAAGATTTTTTGAAGTACCAGGCCCATTTAATAAAGTCCGGATCTAAACGGGGTTTCATATAAAATGGACTGGAGGAATTGAACATGTATTTGATTCCTTTGGAGATCATTCCCGGGGAAGCCAAGGGAACAATATGGCTGGGGGTGATATAACCAGCGTTGACATAAGACGCCCCGGAATCCATGTTGGATTTATCCAAAACCGTTACCTGATGTCCTTCCTTCTGTAAAAAATAGGCTGTGGAAAGACCAATGATACCTCCACCTACTACAATTACACTCTTATTTTTTCCCATTTCAAATTACTTGAAATCCGTGGGCATAGGGATCATCATCCGTGTCAATGGTGATGGTATTCCTGCCATAGACCTTGGCCCATCCCTGAATACTGGGGATTATGGCCACTTTGTTGTCCAAGGTAGTTTCCCGCTCCACTTTCCCTACAAATGTAGAACCTATGTAGCTTTCATGGACGAATTCCTCCCCTAATTTTAACTTTCCTTGTGTAAACAATTGAGCCATACGGGCAGAAGTTCCTGTACCACAGGGCGATCGATCAATAGCCTTATCCCCGTAGAACACCGCATTTCTACTGGAAGAAGTTGCGTTCAATGGGTTCCCGGTCCACAATATATGGGTAACCCCATTGATGGCAGGGTTCTCTGGATGGATAAAAGCATCGGGGTGTTTCTTGTTGATTTGTTTTCGAAGTTCTTGTGAAAACTGTATCAATTCCCCAGCAGAGAAATCCTGCACCCCGGAAAAATTGGATTGCGGATCCACAATCGCATAAAAATTCCCGCCAAAGGCAACATCAAATTTCAATACTCCGAGAAAGGAAGATTCAACCGTATAGTTTTGTACAGCTAAATAACTCTTCACATTGGTTATCCTTACCCATTCCACTTTCTCCTGAGGTTGTGAATAGGATATTTCAACCAATCCCGCGGGCGTTTCCAAGTTCACCTTTCCCTTAACTTTGGGTTGGATAAGTCCTTCTTCCAAGGCAATGGTCATAGAACCAATGGTTCCGTGACCACACATGGGCAAACAACCACTGGTCTCAATAAAGAGAATGGCCGCATCATTTTTGGGGTCATGCGGTGGATATAGAATGCTACCACTCATCATATCGTGCCCTCTGGGTTCGAACATAAGTCCTGTTCTGATCCAATCGTAATTTTTTAGGAAATGTTGGCGCTTTTCCTCCATGGACTTTCCCTGAAGTTCGGGGCCTCCCTCTACCACAAGGCGTACAGGGTTTCCGCAGGTATGGGCATCAATGCACTTAAACGTATGTATCGGCATTAAAAATTTGGAATTTCGGGTCTTGTTTTTACTCCTTCTTCTATAATGGCAAGAACTCTCTGGCGTTCTTCGCCATGCAAAGGTAACCTTGGTAATCTAACCTGTTCGGTCCCAATGCCAGTGGCCACTTCCGCCAGCTTAATGTTCTGTACCAATTGCGGGCTGATATCCAACTCCAACAAGGGCATAAACCAGCTATAAATCTTTGCAGCTTCCTCTATTCTCCCAGCTTTGACCAACTCATAAATAGCGACCGTTTCCTTTGGGAAGGCACAGACCAAACCAGCCACCCAACCGTCTGCTCCCATCACCATGCTTTCCATGGCCAAGGTATCCACTCCGCATAAAATGCCCAATCTCTTTCCAAATCGGTTTCGGATTCGGATAATATTGGTAATATCTCTCGTTGATTCTTTAACAGCCTGGATATTATCGTACTTTAAAAGTTCATCGAACATGTCCAAAGTTACCTCAATCTTGTAATCCACGGGATTGTTGTAGATCATTATGGGCAGTGAAGTACTTTCAGCAACGGCCTTAAAGTACTCCACGGTTTCGTGATCGGTAGATTTGTACCTCATGGGAGGCAACATCATAAGTCCCGAAGCCCCCTGCTCTTCGGCTAGAGCTGCAGCATTGACGGCTTGTCTCGTAGATTGCTCCGCAACGTTCATAATAACCGGAACCTTGCCGTCCACCAATTCAACAGTGTGTTGCACCAATACCTTCTTTTCCTCATCTTCCAAGGTACTGGCCTCACCCAGTGTTCCTCCTAAAATAATTCCATGGACCCCGGCCTCCAATTGGGCATTAATGTTCACGGAGAACATTTCAAGGTCCAGTTTGTCATCTTGAGTAAATTTGGTGGTAACGGCAGGCATTACCCCTTTCCAGCTTATGTTTGTCATTTTCGATTAGTTTTCGCAAATGTAAAGGGAGTTCCTTGCATACCATTCCTGAAAATTAGCCAAATATTACGATATATTATCTTCATTTAATTATATTTACTCTTTTTAAGGTAATTTTTGAATGAATGAAGGTTTATTCCTTTAAGATTCCCAAAAAGCCCGGCGAGAACATCATTGTTCAAAAGGATCAAGGCCCTGCGTTCTACGACAAGCTTCATCAGCACGAGGAAATACAAATAAGCCTTATTGTCCAAGGCAACGGAAAGTTAATTGTGGGTGACAGTGTGCACTCTTTTACTTCCGGAGATTGTTTTGTTGTCGGTAGCCATATCCCCCATTTGTTTAAAAGTGATCAAAGTACCCAACGTGTACAGATGATTTCCATATTCTTTGCGCTGGATTCCTTTGGAGATTCTTTCTTCGAGCTAAGGGAAATGGAGGAACTACAAGCTTTTTTCAGCTATGCTGAAACCGGATATAAATTACAAAGTCAACAGGATAAAGTAGCACTAGCTATTAGGGGCATCCATACCAAGGCCCACTTTGCGCGATTCCTGACCTTGTTGGAACTCCTAAAAACGATAAGCAGTTCCCAAGGGCAACGGCTGTCAAACTTCGTCCACTCCAAAGACATTTCACACAATCATGGAGAAAGATTACGGGTGGTTTTTGACTTTGTGATGCGGAATTTTAATCAAAAAGTGGATTTGGAAACAGTGGCAAGACTGGCGCACATGACGCCAAATGCTTTTTGTAGATTTTTTAAACAGCGAACCAATAAGAACTTCTTCAAATTTTTGAGTGAAATCCGCATTGAGCATGTTTGTCAATTATTAAACCAAAACAAAGACCTGTCCGTGGTGGAAGCTGCCCATGCCTCTGGCTTTAATTCCATATCCAATTTCAACAAAACTTTTAAGGATATTAAAGGAATCAACCCCACAAAATATAGGAAGGAAGTAAGCTAATTGCGCAAACTAACGATTTGATACAAATTGTTTGTTACTTTTGGCAGATTATTGAACAAATTCCTAAAAATGAGATTCATACTTCTTTTACTGCTCGGTCTTCAAATTTCCTGCAATTCCTCACAAAAAACGGTCGACACCAATGCCGTATCCACAAGTACAGTAGATCCGGTTACCTATGCCCAGACCATCACGGAAGAAGATTTGAAGGAACATCTTTATGTCTATGCTTCGGATGAGTTTGAGGGTCGGGAAACTGGACAACCCGGGCAAAAGAAAGCGGTGGAATATCTTAAGTCGTATTATGAATCTTTGGGAATCCCTGCCGCCAAAGCCAATGGTGATTATTTGCAAAAAGTACCTTTAGAAATTGCCCATGTGCCTGAAGGTACGGCCTCCTTTAATGGTTCCACCTTTGAGTTGGGTGATGATATCCTTAGTTTTTCGCAAGCGAAAGGAAGTTACGAAGAACTGGTGTACGTTGGTTATGGCATTGAGGAAGGTTCCTATTCTGATTATTCAGATATGGATGTTTCGGGAAAACTGGTCTTGATCAAAGCAGGGGAACCTGTAAATGAGGATGGTACTTATACCCTTTCAGGAACCAAGGAAAAATCCATTTGGAGCAACATGAGTGAAGGTGTGGGGAAAAAATCAGGTCTGGCCATGGAAAAAGGAGCCAAAGCCGTACTTTATTATGACACCACAAATTATCCCAGGTTCAAAGGGTATTTTGACTTCATGAAAAATAACAAGAGTGGTCAAATGACCTTGAAGGATCAATCCGATGCCAAAGCCTTAATACTTCTGAACAAGGGGTCGGTAAAAGCACTAAAGCCAGATATTGAAACGGATCATAATCCTGCTGCCTTTACTGCAACTGTTGAATTGAACATAGAAAGCTCTAATGGACAAGTAGATTCTGAAAACGTGGCAGCTATTATTAAAGGAACCGAAAAACCCAATGAATATCTGATCATCTCCTCCCATTTAGATCATATTGGTGTTACTGCGGATGGGCAAATCAATAACGGTGCCGATGATGATGGTTCGGGCAGTGTGGCCTTGTTGGAGATTGCAGAAGCATTCAAAAAAGCGTCCGATGCAGGGGAAGGTCCCAAACGTTCCATTGTATTTCTTCATGTAACAGGTGAAGAAAAAGGGCTGTTGGGCTCCAAGTATTATACCGATGTAGACCCAATTTTTCCCTTGGAGCAAACCGTTGCCAATTTAAACATTGATATGATAGGACGGATAGATCCCAAAAGAGGTGGGAACAGAAACTATCTCTATCTGATTGGTTCGGACAAGTTAAGTACCGAACTACACAATTTATCCGAAGAAATCAATGCCAAATACACTCAAATAGAGTTTGATTACAAATACAATGACGAGAATGATCCCAATCGGTTTTATTACCGCAGCGATCACTACAATTTTGCCAAGAATAATATCCCCATCATTTTCTATTTTAATGGCACCCATGCAGATTACCACCGACCCGGGGATACTCCAGACAAAATAAACTATGACCTTCTGGAGAATAGGACCAGGCTTGTTTTTTATACCGCTTGGGAAGTAGCGAATAGAGAAAAAAGGGTAGTTGTGGACAAGTCGGCAAAGTAAGAACTCAACCGCACAAAAAAGCCCATCCTAACGGAGGGCTTTGCCATTCGGGTGGAAGACCGGGTTCCCTTCGGCATTGCTCAGGACAGGCTTCTCATCCGTTCCTCCTTGATCGGACCGCACAAAAAAAGCCCATCCTAGAGGAGGGCTTTGCCATTCGGGTGGAAGACCGGGTTCCCTTCGGCATTGCTCAGGACAGGCTTCTCGCCCGTTCCTCCTTGATCGTACCGCACAAAAAAAGCCCATCCTAGCGGAGGGCTTTGACATTCGGGTGGAAGACCGGGTTCGAACCGGCGACCTCTGGAACCACAATCCAGCGCTCTAACCAGCTGAGCTACAACCACCATTTAAAGCGGAGGCAAAAATACTTCTTTTTATTTTTTCTATCAAAAGAAATTCATCTTTCACAACCAATAAAATCAAAAAAGTTTTTAATGCGCTGTTCAACAGTATTCTTTTCCAGCTTTTTGTTCCAAGTAAAAACTCCACAAGCCAATTTCAGCTCAACTACATCTCCGATAAAATCTCTTGCCCAGCCTAGTTAATTCTATCAAAATATCGATGAAATGCGCATTTTGTCAGACAAAACACACAATTTTTGCGTGTTCACAACATTTAGTTTCGAAAGCGGCCTCGCGCGGGTATTTTTAATCTCATTTAGTTTAAGGCCCCATGTCCCAAAAAAAGCATTGCTATCAGGAACTTTTTAAACCCGGTAAAGTAGTCGTTTGGCTCTTTATGTCCATTATTGCATTTTCATCCTACGCCCAAAGTGGTGAGCGGGATAGCCTAGTTTTTCGATTAAAGCGTTTGGAAATCACAAACAGGTTTAACCCAAAGGATACCACCCATATTAAACTGCTTATTAATCTGGCAGACTCCTATAGATTCTTCAATAACGATAGCCTCTATTCTATTAACAACCGGGCCATGGATTATAGCAAGGCAATTGGGTATACCCATGGAGAAATTAGGGCACTTGAGAATTTAGGGAGTTTTTACTCTGATCAGGGGAATCGAAAAAAGTCCATGCCCATCCTTCAAAAAGCATGGCAATTATCAAAAAATACAGGGGACAAGGAGTGTGAGCTAAGCATCATCAATGCCCTTTCCAATGAATACTATTACGAAGGAAACGTAGCAGAGGCCCTTAATCTTTATTTGAAAGGGATTGATGTGGCCAAACAAGTTGGAAGTGACAGGATGTTGTCCATTTTAAATGAAAATATTGCCAGTCTTTATGCCGATCAAAAGGATTTTGCCAACGCCCTTGTCTACTATGATACGGTGCAAGCCATAAACCGAAAATTGGATGATGAAATTTTCCATGCGCAGACCCAAAGCAATATGGCTTCACTTTTCAAGGATGCTAAGAACTTTGATCATGCCATGTTTAACATCAACAAGAGTATTGCCAGCTTTGAAGAACATGGGGTTTACGAATGGTTGGCTTACGCCTACCAGGTTAAGGGAAGTATTTATCTGGAGCAGAAAAAGTACCAATGGGCCCTGTACTGGTACGATCAAAGTAGCTTACTCCACAAAGAGTTGGACGATGACCGGGAAAAAATCCAGTTGTTAAATGGGATGGCAAAGGTGTATTATGGTTTGGGGAAAGACAGTTTATCCATGATCTATGCCAAGGAAGGACTATTTCTTTCCAAAAAAATACAATCGTTGCAAGGTCAGATTGATTGCTCAGAAACCCTGTACAAATTATACAAGGACAAAGAAAACACCCTGACGGCTTTGCTACATTTGGAGACTTTTAAACAACTTTCCGATTCCCTATTTAGGGACAAGAATAGACAAAGCCTTTCCATGTTAAAGACCAAATTACAGTATGAACAGGAAAAGGAACAATTGATCAAATCGAACAAATTGGCCTTGGCCAAGCAAAGGAGTTATATCTACTTTGCCATAATGATTCTCGTGGTTCTAAGTGTGGTTACCTTTATGGTAAGGCGCAACGCCCATATTCAGAAAAAGTTAAACGTTGAACTTCAACAAAAATCGGAGGTAGTAAGCCAGCGGGAGGCTGAACTTCACGAAATCAACAAGACCAAGACCAAACTGTTCTCCATTATTGGGCATGATTTAAGAGGACCCATTGGAGCCCTTCAAGGAATGTTGAAACTATTTACAGATGGTGAAATAGGAAAGAATGAATTCATGTCGTTCATTCCCAAGTTCAAATCCGATGTTGAAAATATCTCCTTTACCCTAAACAATTTACTGTCTTGGGGACAGACCCAGTTGAATGGAGTGGCTACCAAACCCAAAAGGATTTCCTTGGACAAACTGGTGAATAGCAACATTCAGCTGCTCTCGGAAGTTGCCTCGGGTAAATCTATAAAAATCATTAACCAATTACCTGAAAATCCTGTAGGTTGGGCCGATCAAAACCATATTGATATCGTTATTCGAAACTTGCTGAGCAATGCCATCAAATTTACTCCTGAAAATGGGCTTATTACCATTGAAGCCGAAGAAAAAAGAAATGATTGGCAGATTATGATCCGGGATACCGGTATCGGGATGAACAAGGAAATCCAGAAAAAAATATTTACGGATGCCACCAACATCACCACCTACGGTACCAATAATGAAAAAGGAACGGGTCTAGGACTATCGCTTTGTAGGGAAATGATTTTAAAGAATAAGGGGGAAATATGGGTGGAAAGTGTGCTGCGAAAAGGATCCACTTTTTTCTTCACAGTTCCCAAAGCGCAGGATAAATATCAAAAAGCCAGTTAGAGCAGCGCATCCAAATTGTCCACGGCAACAAAGCGTTCCACATTAAATCCTTCGGCGTACTCAACACCCACCAAGCGTCCCATATCCCTTGCCCTGTAAGTTACACTATCAATGAAGTTTTTACTGCTGATTGGTGTTTCAGGTTCGTCGCTCTTGGGGTCAAAAAATTGGGAGCTATAGGCTAAGATAGCTTCATTCTTTTTTTCAATAAAGCCCGATACATCCACTACAAAATCAGGTTCCAGGTTTTTCCATTGGATAAAATGATAAACCACTCTTGGCCTCCAGGGTTGCTGCCATTGCTCATCCCCTTCCATCTTGGTGTCTATTTTCACCAAACCGCTCAAAAAGCAGGCATCACTTACCAGTTGGCTGCCCTTGGCATGATCAATATGTCTGTCATCAACGGCATTGCAAAGCACCACATCTGGACGATATTTGCGAACCATTTTAATGACTTCCATTTGATGATTCTTGTCATTTACAAAAAAACCATCTGCAAATTGCATGTTTTCCCTAACGGCCACTCCTAGAATCTCTGCAGCTTTGGCTGCCTCTTCATCCCTAATCTCAGCAGTTCCCCTAGTGCCAAGTTCTCCTCGGGTAAGGTCAATGATTCCAACTTTTTTACCTCTTGCCACTTCCTTGGCAATGGTTCCTCCTGCCCCCAGCTCTGCATCATCAGGATGGGCGCCAAAAACTAAAATATCTAATTTCATGAATGTTTGCTATACATGCACCTGCATGGATTTTACCTCCTTTATCGCTTGTTCGATATCCCTAGTTAGGTCTTCAATATTCTCAATTCCTAACGAAAAACGAACCAAAGAATCTTTAATTCCCTGTTTTTGTCGGTCTTCCGGGCTCATGAGCGCGTGGGAGGTGGTCACTGGAGACGAGACCGTACTTTCCAATCCAGCCAGACTCATGGAGGGTTTGATCAGTTTTAATTGCTTAAAGAATTGGGAAACATCCACCTCATCGCTTAACTCAAAGGAGAGCATTCCCCCAAAACCTTTCATCTGGGATTTTGCCAACAAATGATCAGGATGATCCTCCAACCCTGGATAATGCACATGTGCAATATCTGGATTTTCCACAAGGTAAGCGGCCATTTTAGCGGCATTGGCATTTTGCTCTTTTACCCTTAGGCCCATGGTCTTTAAACTGCGCTCCAATAGCCAGACGGTATAGTCGCTAAGACTACCTCCAAAACAAATAGCGGTTTGGTATACCTTTTCCATTTTTTCTTTGGAGGAGGCCACAACCCCCGCACAGATATCTGAGTGCCCACCCATGTATTTGGTGGCACTGTGGCACACCACATCAATACCAAAATCAATAGGGTTTTGGTTGATGGGACTTGCGAAGGTATTGTCAATCATGGTCATGATACCTTTGGACTTGGCAAACTTGGCCACTCCAGCTAAATCCGTGATGGTCAACAAAGGGTTTGATGGGGTCTCAATATAAATAAGCTTGGTATTATCTCTAAGCTCCCGTTCAAAGTCTTCCACTTGCCATCCTGTTGTAAAGGAGTAGGAAATACCGAACCTTTCCAACTGGGTCACGGCAAGATTATAGGTTCCTCCATACAAGGTCTGCTGAAAAACAACATGATCCCCTGCTTGCAAAAATGTCAATAAAGCAGTGCTAATTGCTGCCATACCGCTTCCAAAGATCATGGCTTGCTCCGCATGTTCCAAGGCCGCCAGTTTTTTGCCCAGTGCTTCTTGATTTGGCGTATTGAAATATCTCGGATAGCGTTTTACATCCACATCCTCAAAGGCGTAGGATGTGCTTGTGTAAATTGGAGAGGTGGCGCCTTTGAACAAAACATCCTCAACGCCACCCTCATGGGTACATATCGTATTGATTCCCTTTTTTTCTGGATTCATATCTGCAAATGTTTATGCTAAAGATACGAAACAGGTCATACTTGAACCTTCTTCCAATTTCCTTTTTTGAACCAGATTACCGCCATTACGGCCAGCAATACTTCCGCCGCGGTTATAGCCACAAAAACGCCAGCTGCGCCCCAGTCCAATACCAAGGCAGTAACGTAGGCAATGGGCAATTGGAACATCCAAAAGGAAAAGAAATTGATCTTTGTAGGTGTCTTGGTATCCCCTGCTCCATTAAAAGCTTGGGTAACCACCATTCCATAGGCATAGAACACATACCCAATGGCAATGACCTGTAGGCATAGGGCACCGCTTTCCACCACACTTGGTGTATCGTTGAACAGGGAAATAATGTTCTTGGCAAAAATTAAGTACACCAGGGACACCAAGCCCATGAAATAGGCATTGTACTTTCCTGTTTTCCAAACGGAAACTTCCGCTCTATCTGGTTGTTGCGCTCCCAGATTCTGGCCAACCAAAGTGGCTGCTGCGTTACTCATACCCCAAGCTGGCATCAACGTAAACATGATGACCCTGATGGCAATGGTATATCCGGCCAAGACTTCACTTCCAAATTCGGACATGATCCGCATGAGAAATACCCAACTGGATGTCCCTATCAAGAATTGGGCAATCCCACCCAGTGATACTTTGATCAGATTAATCATAACTTGGATATTGACCACCAAATCTTTCATGGCCAATTTGATCTTGCCCCATCCGAAGAACAGAATTCCCAGTTGAAACAAAACGGCAGAACCTCTTCCAATATTGGTTGCAATCGCAGCTCCCATAACTCCATATTCAGGAATTGGTCCCATCCCAAAAATGAAAATGGGGTCCAAGATAATGTTGAGTCCGTTGGACAACACCAGTGTCCACATGGCAATGGAAGCATCCCCAGCTCCCCTAAAAATGGCATTGATCAAGAACAACAACATGATGGTGATGTTCCCTCCTATCAAGAATCTGGTGTATCCGCTGCCTTCCGCAATAAGGTCGGGCTCTCCTCCCATCAACTGTAGGATTTCCTCTGCCCATAAAATGCCCACAATTCCCAAAACAATGGAAACCAGCACACCCAAACCAATAGCCTGAACAGCAGCAATCCTTGCGCCTTGAACGTCCTTTTCCCCAATCCTGCGGGCGACCACGGCTGTTGCGGCCATGCTCAATCCAATGGCCAGGGCATAAATCAGGGTAATTACGGATTCCGTTAAACCAATGGTAGCCACTGCATTAACGCTGACCTGCGACACATAGGCGATATCCACAATGGCAAAAATGGACTCCATCAGCATTTCCAAAATCATAGGGATGGAAAGCATGAAGATGGCCTTGCGAATACTTCCAGAAGTAAACTCAGTTTCTTTTCCGGATACTGCAATCCAGAAATAATTGAAAAATTTTTTAAGTGATAATTTATTTGAATAAGTCATTGTAAAAGAATTATGAGTAAAAAAAGAGGGTAAACGTCACTAAGCCGAAAGAAAACTTTCGGTTACATTTTTGGCCTAGCGGCCTCTGTGACATCTATAGCGTACATAATTCTTATAACTTCATGATGGTGCAAAGATGCAATTTTTTTTGAAAGCACAAAGGGATGCCCCAATTATTTGGCATAATTTACTTTATACCTCCACAAGCTAACAGCTCCCAAAATCAACACACCAAGTGCAGTATACCATATAAAACTTGGGGTAATAACCTGTTCTCCGCTGGCATAGCTATGTAATCCCACCAAATAAAAATTCACTCCAAAATAGGTCATCATAATACTGGCAAAGGCAACAATACTTGCAAAATTAAAGGTCCATCGGCCTCTTAAACCAGGAACCAAACGCATATGGAGGACAAAAGCATAGACCATTATGGAAACCAAGGCCCAGGTCTCCTTGGGATCCCAGCCCCAATAGCGTCCCCAACTTTCGTTGGCCCATTGACCACCCAAAAAGTTTCCAATGGTCAACATTACAAGTCCTACGGTCAATACAATTTCATTAATCAGCGTCAGTTCTTTCAAATTCAGCTCCATCCGCTGTTTATTCTTTTTAGTGGTAAGAATAATCAATATCATACAGACAACACCTAAAATCATACCTACTGTCAATGGACCATAGCTACCCACAATTACCGAGGTATGAATCATTAACCAATAACTATCCAAAACAGGAACTAAATTACCAATGGTAGGGTCTATCCAATTTCTATGCGCAAAAAACAATAACATTGCACATACAAAAGCTGCTGCGGACAAGGTTAAAATGCTTTTTCGTACGAAGAGCATTCCCATCCCCATGGTAGCCCAGGCAACAAAAAGCATGCTTTCATAGGCATCGCTCCATGGGGCATGTCCCGAGATATACCACCTAAGAATCAAGCCCACCGTATGCCAAATAAATAAAATGACTATGACTCCCTTGAGTGCATAAGCAGTTGCCTTCCAAATCTCCCTATCCTTAAAAATTTGACATATGAGAATAACAAACAGCAACAGTCCAATCATACCATAATACTTGTACAATCGATTAAAAATGTCCAATTTGTTGTAGACAACTTCGGTCTCTATCCTTTTTTCACTCGGAAGCACTTCTAAGCCATGATTTCTTTGATTTTGTTTAAAGGCTTCCAATAGTTTGTCGGGTTGGGAATAATCCCCCGTGGCAATCGCCGTTCTAAGTGTTCCCAAATAGTAAGGCATTGAATTTTTAATGAAATTGGCATACAAGGAATCCGAAACATGATATTGTCCTCCCCTATACTCTACCGCGGAGATCCATTTGTTGTTTTCATCATTCAACAATGGAAATATCTTAACGATTTTTCCACTCAACGCCTGATCCAAAAGACTCAGGCGAATGTTGGCGTCTTTTAAATCCTGCTGAAATTTATTTGGACTAAGTGCCGTGGTTGCCTCATCCAAAAACGGCCCTAACTTGTATACACCCCTGTCATCAAAAAAGTCGGTTGCCTTGATAAATTTTTGAGCCTTGGGAATACCCAGTACATTTCGGATACTATCGTTCTTTCCTTTTTTATCGACTGCAATGAACTCGGCATTGTACCAAGCAGGGGGATTGAGCATCATTGATAAAAAGACCTGATCGGAATTCATATTTCCAAACTTGTCTTTTAGGCTCAATTTCCTTAGCAGCTCAGAAGAAAACGTATTGATAGGCTTCATCCGTCCTCCCTCATCCTGTATGACCAACTTTCCAAAAGCCTCTGCATGCTCCTCTGAAACAACAGTACTTTGTAATATGGAATCGATCTGAGCTTGTGTAGGCATCGTCCTATGATCATGGCCGTCATTTGCGGTATGTTGTTGGGAAAATGCAGTGAGGGTGCAAAGAATGGCAACAAGGGTAGTTAGTGATTTCTTTTTCTCCGATACCTTTTTTAAAGAAGCCGTTAAATCCCTAAATCGGGTTTTACCAAAGAACATGATACCCATTAGACCTGCGTAGAGAAGAAAGTACCCGATATAGGTTATCCAAGTACCCCAAAAATCATGATTTACCGAGAGTACGGTTCCCTTCTCATCGGGATGGAAACTGGCTTGGAAAAAACGATATCCTTTATGATCCAGAACGTGATTCATATACACGTCATAGTCAAAGGAACGCTGATCATTTACGGTAATCTTGCTCATAAAAGAGGCATATCCTGTTTCGGTTCCTGGATATTTTTCCGCAATAAAGTCGTTTAGCCTAATGGAAAATGGAAGTTCATAGACCTTGGATCCATAACTAAGGCTAAAATCCAATCCCCCTACTTTTATCTTATCTGAAAAATTGGAACTCCCCTTGCCTCCCAATAGGGTTTTTTCAACCGTTTCCCCATTGGCCGTAATAGCAACCACCAAAGCATCCAAAGATTCCTTGGTGACCTCTTCCCTGGGCATCTCCACAATACCATAACTTCCCCTGACCAAAGGTTCCGGTATTACAAATTGCATGCCTGCCATGGTATAAAGTGACCGCAGTTGCAATTGCTGCAAACTATCCTTTGCTACTTCGCCTTGGAATTGGTCCGCCATGCGCATAAATCGACCTTCAAAAGGAGCTTTTATCTGATAGGATTCCCCATCAGAATGAATGTTAATAGCTCCATCTGTTGGATTGTTCAAAGCAAATAGCACATTATGTATACTAGCCACTTTACCGCTTTCCAAATAGTGTTCATGCCTTTGTCCATCTCCCGACTCAACAAGCTTCAAATATTGATTTCCATTCTCATCCGGAATCAGCCCTTCTTTGGCCCCATCAATGAAATCGACATATGAAATGGTAAATGGCTGCCCATTGAAATCTGATTTCCACGGCAATCTTGACCGCATACCTTCTGCTGTAACCAAAAGGTCATCTTCCAAAATCCTGCGCTTTGTTTCCCCATTGATATCCCCATCTACATAGGCAGTCAGATAAGTCTTGTCCGAAAAAAAACGATTTTCCGTAGCTCCCTCCCGTATGGGCATTACCCCTTCATAACTAATGTATCTTGTTACGAACGCCCCAAGAATGATTAGAATCCACGAAAGGTGCAAAATCAAGACAGGCCATTTTTTCCATCGGAGGAGTTGGTAACGAAAAATATTCCCAATAAAATTGATCATAAAGAACACCATAATGGCTTCAAACCAGGTGGCGTTGTAGATGTAAATTCGTGCGGTTTCGGTACTGTACCAGCTTTCCACAAAAGTGCCAATGCCCATAGCTGCTGCAAACAATAGAAAAAGTACAGCCATAAGTTTAGTGGAAAAGAGGGTCTTTTTAAGGAGGTCAATCATCTAACAGGACGTGATTTTAGCTTGCAAAATTAAGCTATTTTCCAATCAAAATATCCCAAGATTCCCATAAATCGAAATCCCTAAATCCGCTGAACATGTTAACAAATTTGGATTATTGTCAGCTTCGATATAATACATTCTTATTTTTGTGCCATGATTTCCGTTGTGATTTTGGGAACAGGTAATATGGCCCAGCATTTGTGCCAAACTTTTAGCAAAACCGATTCCATTCAATTAATTCAGGTTTATGGTAGGAACCAAGGTAATCTGCGGTGGTTTTTCAGCTATGCGGAACTATGTTCCGAACCCAAAGACATTGCGAAGGCAGATGTTTACCTCATTGCAGTGAGCGATCAAGCCATTGAGGAAGTTTCGGGTCACTTGCTGGATAAAAAAGGGATTGTGGCCCACACTTCTGGAGCTACCCCAATGAACATATTATCTGCTGAAAATCGTGGTGTTTTCTATCCCTTGCAAACCTTTACCAAAGATAAAACTGTGGATTTTGATTCCATTCCCATTTGTCTGGAAGCTCAAAATGAAGAAAGTTTGGGGGTTTTACAAGACCTGGCTCAGGCCATATCTTCCAAAGTCCATCTTATAAATACGGAACAACGCAGGCAACTTCATCTTGCCGCAGTATTCACCAATAATTTTACCAATTACCTCTATGGAATTGGAGAAGCTATTTGTAAAAGGAACAAGATCTCCTTTGATTTGCTAAAACCACTGATTCAGGAAACGTCAAATAAAATTATGTCCCTGCCGCCCAAAGAAGCCCAAACAGGCCCAGCGCGTAGAGGGGACGAAAAAAGTATGAACCAACATTTAAGCTTGATGAGCGACCGCACAGAACAAGAAATCTATCGCTTGTTGAGCAAAGCCATAAAAACCACATATGAAAAAGAACTATAAAGAACTGCTCCATCAGATTTCCACCTTTGTTTTTGATGTAGATGGAGTTCTAACGGATGGGTCGGTACTCGTGACCTCCAAAGGAGAAATGTTAAGAAAAATGAATGTCAAGGATGGCTATGCCCTTAAGACCGCATTGACCAAGGGATACAAGATATGTGTTATCTCTGGCGGTACCAATCCAGGCGTTAAAGAACGACTCAAAGGTTTGGGGGTGACCGACATTTATATGGGAGCCCATCACAAACAAGAACCTTTGGAAGAATTCCTGGACATTTATGATATGGATCCAAATACAGTGCTTTATATGGGAGACGATCTCCCGGATATCCCACCCATGAAAATGGTTGCCCTGGCTACTTCCCCACAAAATGCCGTAGTGGAGGTCAAAGCCATATCCGATTATGTGTCCCATAAAAATGGTGGCGACGGCTGTGTTCGGGATATCATTGAACAGGTATTAAAAGTTCGTGGGGATTGGAACGACAATTACAGTGCTAGCAATGATTGAAAATCCGCTAAAAGAAAAACTCAAAGGTCATAGATTGATATTGGGTTCAGGTTCCCCAAGACGCAGGAAATTCTTGGAAGACTTGGGATTGGACTTTGAGGTAAGGCCCAAGTCGGTGGAGGAAATTTATCCAGAAGAACTACAAGGCCGTCAGATTTCGGAATTTTTGGCCGTTTTGAAAGCAGAGCCTTTTCAGGGGACTTTGGAGCCCAATGAAATTGTAATCACTTCGGACACTGTGGTGTGGCATAAGGAAAAGTCCTTGGCCAAGGCACCCAACAAGGAAGAAGCCCTACACATGTTGCAAACCATGTCTGGAGGTTGGCATGAGGTAATTACTTCTGTATGCTTTACCACGGCAAATCAACAAAAAGTGGTTAGTGCTACCACCCATGTAAAGTTCATGGATTTTAGCGATGAGGAGCTCCAATATTACATAGAGCAATGCCAGCCCTTTGACAAAGCCGGGGCTTATGGAATCCAGGAGTGGATTGGGATGGTTGGAATCTCGGAAATTAAGGGTTCCTATACCAATGTTGTGGGCCTACCTACCCATTTAGTTTACAAAACGTTAATGCAACTGGTTTCCTAAGCATACATTCGTAACTTTAAAGAAATTTACTGCCATGAAAAACGTGTACAAGTTTGTTGTTTTGGGGATTTTGGGTGCAACATTCATCTATTCCTGTGTGGACACCACCAAAGCGTCCAATAAAGAAAGTTCCGTGAATGCGGAAACAGCGATCGTGAACCCCAAAAAACCTAAAAAGAAGTTATCCGAAGACTTTAAATCCTATTGGTATGCTGGCACTGCGGAAATAACTTCGTACAAACTAGAGCAGGCACGTTATGGGGAACTTAGGGACGGAACAGCGGTATTAATTTATGTAACCGAACCCTTTTTACCGGAAAAACAAGTTAAAGCAGATGGCAATAATCAAAGTAATGTATCTGTTCTAAAGCTTAATGCCACCAAAAACTATCTCACTGGAATCTATCCTTATTCGGTGATGAGCAGCACTTTTTATCCGGTACATGATAATCAGCATGCGATCAAGACCAGTCTTTCCATGCAGGAATGGTGTGGGCATGTATATTCCCAAATCAACAATAGGAATGACTTTGAGTTTACCTCCCACTCTTATTTTGAGTCCGAGGCCGATCAAAACCTCAACTTGGAGAAAAACATCTTGGAAAACGAAATTTGGAACAAGATCAGAATCAATCCCAAAGATTTACCTACTGGTGAATTGAAAATCATCCCTTCCTTGGAATTTGCCCGTCTGCGTCACAAACCCTTAAAGGCCTATGACGCCACTGCGGAAATGACACATAGTGAAGGCGTGAGCACCTATACCCTTAACTATCCGGAATTGGAACGTAGCTTGGCCATTACCTTTACCACAGAGTTTCCGCATAGCATTGAAAGTTGGACAGAAACCTTTAAAAGTGGTTTTGGTCCCAAGGCCAAGCAGATGACCACCAAGGCCACCAAATTAAAATCCATCAAAACAGCTTATTGGGGACAAAACAGTAATGATGACATGGTCTTGAGGGATAGTTTAGGGCTATAGATTTCCCCTTTTTATGCCGTTTATTGCTTGTTAAAGATGTTCTAAATTGCATTTGGGCTGGGGCTAATCTTTCTATATTTGGCGCAACCACCAAAATAATCAGGTATGCAAAAATATTGGGTTGGCTTATTAAGCTTCATTTGCTTTTCCACAGCTTTATTTTCCCAAGCTCCGGACAAACCTTCTTCAACAGAAATTCATCACAAACTTCAGAAACTGAACTTTTTGGGAACTGCCCTTTATGTAGCGGCCCATCCTGATGATGAAAATACACGGTTGATTTCCTATTTGTCCAATCATGATAAGGCACGCACTGTTTATTTGTCCCTGACTCGGGGCGATGGCGGTCAAAACCTTATTGGCTCCGAGCTTCGTGAATTATTGGGTGTTCTTAGAACCCAGGAATTGTTGGCCGCCAGACGGGTTGATGGAGGTGAACAGTGGTTTACCAGAGCCAATGATTTTGGATATTCCAAACACCCCAAAGAGACCCATAGAATTTGGGACAAAGACAAAGTGTTGGGTGATGTGGTCTGGGCCATTCGGAATATTAAGCCAGATGTAATCATCAATCGATTTGACCATAGAACCCCAGGAACCACGCACGGGCACCACACCTCCTCAGCTATGTTGAGTGTTGAGGCTTTTGATTTGGCCAATGATGCCAATGCGTATCCTGAACAGCTAAAACTGACTTCTGCTTGGCAGCCCAAACGAGTATTTTTCAATACATCATGGTGGTTCTATGGGAGTCGGGAAAGTTTTGAAAAGGCAGACAAGTCCAACATGTTGAGCTTGGATATAGGGGTATACTATCCGGAGTTGGGATTATCCAACAACGAAATAGCATCCATGGCTAGCAGTCAGCATTTGTGCCAGGGATTTGGTAGGCTGACCACCAGGGGTTCCCAAGAAGAATACGTGGAACTGTTGAAAGGCGACCTTCCTGCTTCCAACAATTTGTTTGACGGAATCAATACCACATGGTCTAGGATTAAAGGTGGTAAGGCCATAGGGGATATTTTGTACAAGGTGGAGGAAAACTTCAACTATTCCAATCCCTCGGTTCATGTTCCGGACTTGGTGCAAGCCTATACCTTATTGCAAGCAGTGGAAGATGAACATTGGAAAACCTTAAAATCCGAAGCACTACAGGAACTCATCCTGGACTGTGCTGGATTATACATGGAGGTTAGTGCTGATTCGGGTTCAACAACCATCGGCGATCAAGCCAAGCTCAACATAGAGATAGTGAACCGAAGTACCCAGCAAATCAAACTTCAGGAAGTTTCCGTTTTGGAATCCAAGGAAAAATTGAAGCCCAATCTGGATTTGGCCAACAACAAAAAAGAAACCTTGAGCTTGGATATTTTGGTCGATAACAATCTTGGAAATTCAAGCCCTTATTGGTTAACCACTCCATGGAGCCTTGGCATGTACAAAGTTTCTGACCAAAATATGATTGGTAAAGCTGAAAATCCAAGTGCATTTACGGCAAACTTCGCCTTGGATTTCTCTGGAACCACCATCGATTTTAAAAAACCGATTATCCATAGGTATTCTAAACCAGATAAAGGGGAATTGTATGAACCTTTTACCGTTCTTCCTCAAGTAACTTCCAAAATTTCGGAGGATGTGTTGATTTTCTCGGACGCCCAACCGAGAGATGTCCTAGTCCATGTGCGGGCTGGAAAAAACAACGTATCAGGAACTTTGGAGCTTCAACATCCTGATGGATGGGTGGTTTCTCCAAGAAATACTTCCTTTTCCATAGAACAAAAAGGACAGGAACAAGCCATTGTTTTTAAAGTTACCCCACCTGCTGATGACCATGAAGGAAAGATCAAGGCAGTGGCACATCTTGAAGGGCAGACCTTTGATAAAGAATTGGTTGAAATCGCTTATGATCATGTGCCTAAACAATCCATCCTACTTCCCGCAGAATCCAAAGTGGTCCGTATGAACATCCAGAAATCAGGGGAGCATATAGGATATATTATGGGTGCTGGTGACAAGGTACCCGAAAGCTTAAAGCAAATTGGCTATCAAGTCCATACCATAAACCCCAATGACATTCAAAGTGGGTCGTTGGACAAATACGATGCGATAGTAGTTGGGATTAGGGCCTACAATGTTGTGGAATCCCTAAAATTTAAGCAGCCTGTTTTGTTTGAATATGTCCAAAATGGCGGCAACATGATTGTTCAATACAACACCGCAGGCAGATGGAGCAAGCAGTTCGAAAACATTGCCCCTTATGACCTCACCCTTTCGAGAGATCGGGTTACGGATGAAAACGCCGCCGTAAGTATCATTGCCAATGATCATTCCTTGGTCAATTTTCCAAATACCATTAAGGAAAGTGATTTTGACGGCTGGGTACAGGAAAGAGGTCTCTACTTCCCAAAAGAGTGGAGTCCTGAGTTTACACCCGTGCTCTCCATGACGGACGAGGGCGAGGAGGCCAAAGAAGGAAGCCTCCTGGTTGCACCATACGGAGAAGGCCACTACATATACACAGGTTTGAGCTTTTTCCGGGAGCTCCCAGCAGGGGTTTCTGGTGCCTACAAACTTTTTGCCAACATGTTGTCCATAGGTAAGAGCGAAGTCAAAACAGAAAGTAATGTCAAAGGATAGCATGGAAAACAAATGGGTTTGGAAACGGGAATACTCCATTGTATTGCTGCTCAACTTCATTTACATTTTGATTTTCTACTTCATCATGACCCTTAATACCTAAACCTTAATGGGGATATTAGATTGGATTGTTCTGGGCAGTACGCTGCTTTTTATTGTAGTCTACGGTGTATGGAAAACCCGTGGAAGTAAAAATGTGGAAGACTATGTTCTTGGCGGAAATGATGCCAAATGGTGGACCATAGGACTGTCCGTTATGGCTACCCAGGCCAGTGCCATTACCTTTTTATCCACTCCGGGACAAGCATTCCATGACGGGATGGGCTTTGTACAGTTCTATTTTGGATTGCCTTTGGCCATGATCGTCATTTGTTTGGTCTTTATTCCCATCTATAGAAAACTTAAGGTCTACACCGCTTACGAAATGCTGGAAGGTCGATTTGACTTAAAGACCAGGTCTTTGACCGCCATTTTGTTCTTGGTGCAAAGAGGTTTGGCAGCCGGAATTACCATTTTTGCCCCTTCCATCATCTTGTCCGCAGTTTTGGGATGGGACTTAAGGACGTTAAACATCATTATTGGGATCCTGGTAATTATCTATACTGTTACGGGAGGAACCAAAGCGGTAAGCGTTACCCAGAAGCAACAGATGTTTATCATCATGGTGGGCATGTTTTTCGCTTTCTTTTTCATTTTAGGTTCCCTCCCCAATGGAGTGTCCTTTGGTGAGGCTTTGAAAATTGCTGGCGCCAATAACAAGCTGCAAATCTTGGATTTTAGTTTGGATACCAACAATAGATACACTTTCTGGAGTGGTATTACCGGGGGATTCTTTCTGGCATTGGCTTACTTTGGAACGGATCAAAGCCAAGTCCAGCGCTACTTATCTGGAGAGTCGGTTCGGGAAAGCCAATTAGGATTGATTTTTAACGGCATCTTCAAGATTCCAATGCAATTTTTTATCCTGCTCGTAGGAGCCATGGTTTTTGTTTTTTATCAGTACAATGCTTCCCCTCTTAATTTCAATCCTGCGGCCACAGAGGCGGTGAAAGAATCAAAATATGCAGCTGACTATGAGCTATTGGAAGAGGGACATTTGGCCTTGGAACAAGAAAAGAAAAGAGCCCAGGAAAGCTTCTCCTCGGCCCTGGCGTTAAAGGAATACAATGCCATTCAACAGGCCGAGTTGGATATTATAAAAATTAACCAACAGGAACGAGCCAATCGCGATGCGGCCAAAACCCTTATTGCGCAAGCCGATGATTCTGTTGAAACCAACGACAAGGACTATGTTTTTATCCATTTTATCCTGGATAATTTACCCACGGGGCTTATTGGGCTATTGTTGGCAGTAATTCTTTCAGCGGCTATGTCCTCCACTGCTTCCGAATTGAATGCATTGGGCACCATCACGGCTTTGGACCTGTATAAACGGAACAATAAGGAAGAAAAAGATGCCAAACATTATGTTTGGGCCACCAAAGGATTCACGTTGTTATGGGGGATAATGGCCATTATCATTGCCTGTGTGGCCAACCTTTTTGATAATCTTATCCAATTGGTAAATATTATCGGTTCCATTTTCTACGGGAACGTGTTGGGCATATTCCTATTGGCCTTCTTTGTAAAGTTTGTTAAGGGTAATTCTGTTTTTGTTGCCGCTATTGTAACACAAGTCATTGTAATTATCGGCTGGTATATGGACTGGATGTCTTACCTATGGTTAAATGCCTTTGGTTGTGGTCTGGTCATTATCTTGGCCATGGTCATAGAGAGTTTTGACGGTTTATTGGGGAAACCTCCAGTCAGGACATAAAAAAACCCACGCAAGCGTGGGTTCAAAATCTTAAGGGCAAACTACTAAAGTGCTCCCCATTCCTTTAAGGAATCCTTGTTCATTTTGATATAATCGTCGTTTCCTGCCTCTTCAGACTTGGCCAATGATTTTTTGGCAGTTTCAATAGCTGCTTTTTTATCCCCAGCCTTGGCATAAATCAACGACTGCTGACGCAATTGCCAGAATCTTGGCTCGTCGGTCATGGATATAGCTTTTTCCATCCACTCCTTGGCCTTGTTGATATCTTTTCCCTCACTATAGTAGTACACTGCAGAAATATAGTAATCACGAGCGCTTGGGCCGGCCAAAGTTGTCTCTATTGACTTCATAACGGTGGCATCTGCAGGAACTCCAAAAGGAACCGCTACATACGTGTTTTCCCAAATAAAACCAAGGTTCGCACTTGTAGTTTTTAGATCATCAATACTGATGGTAAAGGTTTCAACAGCCATGGGCATTTTATAAACAGGAACTGTAGCTTTGGCCACAACCTTGTTGTCATCCCAATCTTGCGGAGTACCTCCCCCTTGGGTATCAGTATAAAAGAATACCTCCCAGTTTTCGGCACGAGGTTTTGTGAAAATGGAATAGGTCCCTGCCTTTACTTCCTGCTCGGCAATGGTTACGTCGGTACTAAAACTGATCGTGGTATATGCGTTGGCCCCTGTTCTCCACAATTTATTGTAAGGCACCAAATCACCAAAAACGGTTCTGCCACGCATGGAAGGTCTGGAGTAGTCCACAGTAACATCTGTTAAACCCACTTTTTGCTCAAGTACAGAACTTGGACTTGGCGCAGGAGTGTCTATCTGTGCTTCCATGGAAACCGTCAGGAGTGCTACAAATACAAATAATGCTAATTTTTTCATTTTTAAATAGTGTTTTAGATTCGTTAGTATAACAAAACTAAATATTAAGGGAGGTTGGACTTGTTAAGAAATCTATAAAAGAAAATGGGTTCTGAAGAATCAAAATTTAGCTCTCTCATGGTCATACAATTAATTTTGTTTAATATTTATTGATAATGATTAAACATTTTTTAGTATCTTTGACATTATGCAACTACATAGACTCCACACAAAACAGTTTCTACCCATCAGCTTGATGGAAGCTTGGGAATTTCTTTCCAATCCTGAAAATCTTAGTACCATTACCCCAGCACATATGGAATTTAAGATTCTTTCAGGTGCTGACAGACCCATGTTTCCAGGTCAAATTATTTCATATACCGTAAGGCCTTTTCCCTTTTTTAAAGTGCAATGGATAACTGAAATTACCCATATGGAACAGGGCCATTATTTTGTGGATGAGCAACGCCATGGGCCTTATGCATTTTGGCATCACAAACATTTTATCAAAGAGCACGGGAATGGTGTTTTAATGGAAGATATTGTGGATTACGGCCTGCCTTTTGGGCCTTTTGGTGAATTGTTGCATTTCCTATTTATCAAACGGCAACTGAACCAGATTTTTGAGTATCGTAAACAAAAGCTGGAAAAATTATTCGGTGAACCCCAAACCGACGACCAATTCTTGGTTTTAAAAACTGTTTAGCACTTTAGCCCGAAAGTTTTATCGCTAAACCAACCAATTGTTAATTCGTAGAAATGAATGAATCCATTGCCGTATTTTGGTTTAGGCGTGATTTACGCCTTGTAGACAACGCAGGCTTATGTCATGCGCTTGAAAGCGGTTTGCATGTATTGCCCATTTTCATTTTTGATACGGAAATCTTGGATATGCTGCCTAAGGCCGACGCCCGGGTGACTTTCATACACGACCAATTGTGCCAACTGAATAGTGAGTTGAATGACCATCATAACAGTGCCATGGCAGTTTACCATGGTAAACCCATTGCAGTTTTTAGCGAACTACTCAAAAAATATTCGGTGCGCTCAGTATTCACCAACCACGACTACGAGCCATATGCCATGAAACGTGATCAAGAAATTAAGGACTTACTTGATCAGCATAAGGTAACCTTCAAAACCTACAAAGACCAGGTCATTTTTGAAAAGGATGAAATCCTTAATGGAGGTGGACTTCCCTACAAAGTTTATACACCTTATAAAAAACGCTGGATGGCGCTTTTCAATCCATCCATACATTTAAAAAAGTACGATTCGGGCAATTTCCACAAGTTTTATGAATCAGAAGGACTTCCATTCCTTGATTTGGGCGCCCTTGGTTTTGAACGCTCCAAAATACAAGTAGCGGATTTTAATCTGGATGAAGGTATAATTAACCGCTACGAAGAAACCCGAAACATTCCAGCCTTGGATAAAGGGACTTCCAGACTTGGGGCCCATCTTAGGTTTGGAACCATATCCATTCGAGAGGTAGTTCAAAAAGCCATAAAATCGGAAAACAAGACCTTTTTGAGTGAACTTATCTGGCGTGAGTTTTTTATGCAGATTTTATGGCACTTTCCACATACTGTCACCCAAGCCTTTAAACCCAAATATGACAATATCTCCTGGCGAAACAACGAAGCCGAGTTCAATCTTTGGAAAACAGGAAAAACGGGATTCGTTCTGGTTGATGCCGGTATGCGACAACTAAACGCCACGGGATATATGCACAATCGGGTTCGGATGGTGGTGGCCAGTTTTCTGTGCAAGCATCTCTTGATTGACTGGCGCTGGGGAGAGGCCTATTTTGCCCTCAAACTATTGGATTATGAATTGGCCAGCAATGTGGGCAATTGGCAATGGGCCGCCGGATCTGGGGTTGATGCTGCTCCCTACTTCCGCATTTTCAATCCTACCAGTCAGCTTGCAAAATTTGATGCCCAGGGGGAATACATCAACAAATGGGTGCCTGAATTTCAGGAACTTAGCTATCCCCCGGAAATGGTGAATCATCAAATGGCGAGGGCGCGTTGTCTAAAAGTGTATAAAGCGGCGGTGGGTTGACGCATTTTCAGTATTTTTAGTTTCCGTTTTATTGGCAGAATCATTTCCTCGTCCCAAACTATTTCTGTTGATGAAATCTCATGTCAAAGACTAATTCAAATATCTAGATAATGAAACAACTCTCAACCCTCCTACTCCTTGGTTTATTTTCGATGAGCCTAGGTGCCCAAAAAATGAACTCCACCAAGAAGGCAATTGTCGCATCAGTGGAAAACCATAAGGAAAATCTTATCAAGCTTAGTGATTCCATTTGGGAATATGCGGAAACGGCATTTAACGAATCCAAATCGGCTGAAGTATTGGCCTCTTATGCCGAAAAAAACGGACTCAAAGTCACCCGTGGAGTGGCAGATATCCCAACGGCCTTTACGGCCACCTATGGCTCAGGTAGGCCTGTCATTAGTGTTTTGGGTGAGTTTGATGCCCTACCCGGTCTTTCCCAAAAGACGGTTCCCACCAAAGATCCAAGAATTGATGGTGCTCCTGGTCATGGCTGTGGACATAATATGTTTGGTGCGGCCAGTTTGGGTGCTGCCATCGCTATTAAAGAACAAATTGAATCTGGTAAACTCCAAGGCACCGTTAAGTTTTTGGGTACCCCTGCGGAAGAAAAATATTTTGCCAAGGTTTGGATGGTAGAAGCTGGACTCTGGGACGATGTGGACGTAAACGTGAGCTGGCACCCCGGGGCCAATATTGAAGCCGATGTACAAAGTGGGCTATCCTTAATCGATTTTATTGTGGAATTCTATGGGCAGGCAGCGCACGCCTCGGCCGATCCTTGGAATGGACGCAGTGCCTCGGATGCGCTTGAGCTTTACACCACAGGGATGAATTACTACAGGGAACATATTAAACCTACATCCCGAATCCATTACCACATTCAGGATGGTGGACAGGTAGTAAACGTGGTCCCTGATTATTCCAGGATTTGGGTACGTGTTCGCGACCCCAAAAGAAAGGTAATGCTCCCTACCTATGAGCGTGTGAAAAAAATGGCCGAAGGTGCTGCCATCATGGCCAATGTAGACTACAAGATTTCCTTGGTTTCGGGAATCTACGAGATGCTTGTGAACCGCACTGGAGGGGAAATCATGCAGAAAAACTTGGAGTTACTGGGCCCTATCACCTATACCGAGGAAGAAATTGCCTTTGGCAAAGGAATCCAAAAGGCCACGGGCAAACCCGAAGTGGGCATGGACAGCAAAATTGAACCCCTGAAGGAAACAGAAGAGTTTCCGGGCGGTGGTTCCACCGATGTGGGGGATGTAAGCTGGAATGTTCCCAACATCAATCTAAGTGTTACCGTGGCTCCCAAAGACACGCCTTGGCATTCTTGGGCAGTGGTGGCCTGTGGTGGAATGAGTATTGGACATAAAGGAATGGTCTATGCCACCAAGGCCATGGCCATGACCATGGCGGATTTGTTCGAAAATCCAAAATTGGTGACCAAGGTCAAAGAGGAATTCAAAACCCGAAAAGGGGATGAAAAATACGAGGCCATGATTGATGGCCCTCCCCCTATCGGAAACAACTAAATCCGAATGAAAAAAATACTAGTGCTGAGCCTGCTTCTCGCAGGCTTTCTCAACGCTCAGGCCCAAGAACCACTTTCTGTTTTTGAACCCCTTATGGGCAAGACCTGGAGTGCCGAGGGCAATTGGGGCGATGGTTCTAAATTTAAACAAGACATCAACTTCCGTTATGATCTGAACAAAAAATTGGTCATTGCAGAATCCAACGGATATACCAATAGGGAACAGACCACCTATGGCCCTCGAAACCATGGGATACGTCAATATGATGAAGCCTCAAAGACGATTAAGTTCTGGGAGTTTGATGTGTTTGGCGGAGTCACCGAAGGAACGGTCATTGCCAACGGCAAGGACATCATTTATACCTATGCTTATGGCGAATCTTTGGTAACCGATTATTGGGAATATATAGACGACCACACCTATAATTTTATTGTGGGGAGTTACGAAAATGGCGAGTGGAAACAGAAATACCTGAGTACCCAGTTTACAACGGCAAAAGCCACAGAACCAAAACAAGATTAATCCTCGCTGAAATCTTTCGCTAACGCTCAAGAAGACAGCGAGAACCAAATAAAAAAGCTATGCCAGATCCTATATTACAAACCTTTCCCTTGGGCTTCCCTTGGCAGACCCAAGACCCGTTTTTGTTCTGTGTGTACCACTTGGACCATTACCCAAAGGGTAACGGGGAACTGGGTCCGGACTCCAAACTCTTGGAAGGTCGGAATATTGGTAACGATTTCACCATTAAAGATGGATGGCGCATGTACCACGGGCAGACCATTCCAGGTTTTCCCTACCACCCACACCGAGGTTTCGAGACCATCACCATCGTAAACAAAGGTTTCTGTGATCATTCCGACTCCCTGGGTGCGGCAGGCCGCTTTGGTCAAGGGGATGTGCAGTGGATGACGGCAGGTTGTGGGGTACAACATTCCGAAATGTTCCCTTTGCTCAATACCGATAAGGACAATCCCTTGGAACTGTTCCAAATTTGGTTGAACCTGCCCAAGGCCGATAAGTTTGTGGAACCTCATTTTAAAATGCTCTGGCACGAGGATATTCCCGTTATTGACGAGGGCAATGCACAGATAAAAGTGATTGCGGGAAATTACAAGGGCACCCAAGCCAATGACCCCGCGCCCAATTCATGGGCCGCCAAAAACGATCACGAAGTGGCCATTTGGAACATACATGTGGATGCTAAAACCGAATATACCTTGCCCAAAATAAGCTCCCTGGCCACACGGACATTGTATTTTTATGAAGGTTCCGAAATTTATATTGGCGACCGAAAGGTGAATCCCAATTTTGGAATCGCATTAGACCCTTTCCAAGAGGTGACCATTAAAATCGGTTCCGAAAAAGCCCATTTCTTAATGCTGCAAGGGCAACCTATAGATGAACCCGTGGCCAAGTATGGCCCCTTTGTGATGAACACCGAAGAGGAAATCCAACAGGCTATGGAAGAATACCGCCTAACCCAGTTTGGTGGCTGGCCCTGGCCCTACCCCGATAATGTTCATGATCAGGATAAAGGGCGGTTTGCGCAATACCCAGATGGGAGTTTGGTGGAGAGAGAATAGTCAAAACTCTCTGTTCAATCTTTCTTCTTAATCTTCTTTTTTAGGTGATTGTTTTTTGGGTAGTCGTTTGGCATCCTTTAGCTCTTTGTGAATCATCCATTCTATCTGCCCGTTAACGCTGCGAAATTCATCTTCAGCCCATTTTTCAATCTGTTTAAACGTCTCTGGGTCAATTCTAAGAACGAAAGATTTTCTCTTGCTCACAAACTATGCATTTAAGGTTCCCGTGTTTAACACCGGGACCGCCTCCTTATCACCACATAAAACTACCATTAAATTACTGACCATTGAAGCTTTTTTATCGTCATCAAAATCAATAATGTCATCTTCCGAAAGTTTTTGCAAGGCATCTTCCACCATTCCCACGGCACCTTCAACAATCTTTTTACGTGCGGCAACAATGGCAACCGCTTGCTGTCTTTTAAGCATTGATCCGGCAATTTCAGGAGCATAGGCCAAGTATCCAATTCTAGCCTCTATAACCTTAATGCCAGCTATGGCCAAACGTTCGGTGATTTCATTTTCCAAGGCCTCATTGACCCCATCCATACCAGAACGCAAGGTGAGCTCGGCCTCCTCGTCATCAAAATTATCATAAGGATAAGAACCCGCCAGTTTTCGTACTGCCGCATCGGTTTGTACTCGTACAAATTCTTCGTAGTTATCAACCTCAAAGGCGGCTTTATAGGTGTTGTCAACCTGCCATACCAAAATAACGTTGATCATGATCGGGTTTCCAATCTTATCGTTCACCTTTACCCGCTCACTGTCAAAATTCCTTGCCCTCAACGAGATTTTTTGTCTGGTAAAAAATGGATTTGCCCAAAAGAATCCGTTCTCCCTTACCGTACCCTTATAAGCACCGAACAGTACCATTACCTTGGAACCATTGGGGTTTACTATAAAAAAACCTCTTATCAATAGTATCATAATGGGTAGAAATATCAGAAATAATGGGTTTTTAACTGCCACACCGGCGATTACAATAGCGATAACCACCAATAAAACGAATAGCATGAGGTATCCGTTTGTTGCCTTAAGTTGTTTCTCAGTGTTCATATGATATCATTTTGATATCACAATAATACTAAATTATTTTAACTATCAAAAATTAGGGTTCTATTTCAGAGTTTTAGCTTTGCTTTCAACTCCAAAACCTCCTCCCGTAACTTTACATTGGTATGGTAGAGAATTTCATTCTGATGTCTTAGGGACATAAAAAGCCCGTGTAGCATACTTAGGTTTTTCTGTTGTGCTTCAACAAGGGCCTGCAAATCGGCCTTGGTCATTCTTTTTCTCATGTTATTTGATTTGAGATATTTTTTAAATATAGCAATTAATTAACTTTTTATGCATATTTTACAACTTTTAATGTTTAATTATGAATTCTAAATGTTAATTATGTTGTAAAATCAAAAATTTAGGAGGATGTATATTTAGAATCCCAAGTGTATACTTCCTCTATGGATAAAATAAATTACAATCGCATTAAAGCAGTACTTGCAGAGAACGATGTGACTTCCAAAGCGTTGGCGAAACACCTAGATAAAACTGAGCAGACCGTATCTCGCTGGTGTACCAATGATGTACAACCTTCGGTTGAAAATCTGTACCAGATTGCAAAATTCCTTGATGTGGATATTCGGGAACTACTTGTTTCAACTAAATCTTAATCTCCAAATAAAAATTAGATCCCTCTGAGGTTTAATTGGTATTTTTATTGGACAAAACCAAATGTTGCATTCTGGTTATTGTTGTCCAAAAAATAATTCAAAATCCAAAATTCATCATTCATAATTAACTAGATGAATCTAGCTCAAAAATTAGGTTACCCCGCCAACACCAAACTTTTAATGGTCCATGCGGATGATGCTGGACTATCGCATTCGGAGAATATGGCCACCATGCAATCGCTCCAAAATGGCATTGTAAATTCTTATAGCATTATGGTGCCCTGCCCTTGGTTTTACGAAATGGCGCAGTGGACCCAACAACACCCAGAGTATGATTGTGGAGTGCACCTTACCCTCACTTGCGAATGGGAAAACTATAAGTTTGGCCCTGTATTGCCCGTTTCTGAAGTTCCCTCTTTGGTAGATGCCAATGGGCATTTCTATAAAAAACGGGAACAAGTTCGGGAACATGCCACGGTAGAAGATGTCCGCAAGGAACTCACTGCCCAGATTGAAAAGTTCCTCGCCTACGGCCTCTCCCCTTCCCATTTGGATTCGCACATGTACAGTGTGGGAAGTCGCCCTGATTTGTTTGAAGTCTATAAGGAATTGGGACAACGTTATAAGCTCCCCGTGCAGCTAAGTCCGCAATTGATGGATATGGTGGGATTAGAAAGTAACAGTTTGATTGAGGCTAATGATTTGCTGGTGGACAAAGTCCATATTGGGGATATTTCGTATTTTGAAAAAGGTCGGTTATGGGACTATTACGCTGGCACATTTGACGAATTGGTGGAAGGTTTCAATGTCATCTTGATTCATCCAGCTTTTGACGAACAGGAAATGCAGGGGGTTACGGTGAACCACCCCAACTTTGGTTCAGAATGGCGGCAGATAGATTTTGATTTCTTTACCAGCGATTTTGCCAAGGCTCAAATCACTAGGGACGATATTCAATTGATCAATTGGTCGGATATTAAAAATACTCTTTGACAGCTTAATTGTTGAAATTCGTCAGTTTGAGTGATTTTTTCAGTCTATCGCTGAAAAAATTGTATCGAAAACAAGAATTTTATATGCCAAATCCCTCATTCTCGATACTTTTCCTTTGGAAAAACTCGAACCTGCCCGTCCGGCAGGCGGGTTGACGCGCTTGGCCAAATGAGTTCTCGATATGGTTTTCTATCGAAAACCTACTCGAACTGACGAATTTCACCTATAGTTACTCAAACTGACTAGAAATAAACATAACAGACATGAATCTGGAACAAAACAAACAAAACGCCATAGCTTTCTACAAAACCGCCTATATGGGCGACCCAAAAGGTGCGGTTGAGCAATATGTTGGAAAGGAATACATCCAACACAATCCAGATGTTGCCGATGGTACCCAGGGATTTATCAGCTACTTTAAACGAATGCAGACCGAATATCCGGATAAATCCATTGAATTTGTGCGCTGCATAGCCGAAGGTAATTTGGTGGCCTTGCACACTCACCAAACCTGGCCCGGCAATGACCAGTACGTGACCATGGACTTCTTTCGGTTTGATGAACATGGAAAAATCTGTGAGCACTGGGATGCCATCCAACAAATCCCGAAAGAATCTGCCAACCCCAACACCATGTATTAATGAGCTGGATCAAAGTTATAGGCTACGAGGAGGCCAGTAAGGAACTCAAACGAATTTATGATCGCGTAAAAGGGCCTAACAACAATGTGGACAACGTATTGCTCATCCATAGTTTACGGCCGCACACTTTGGTGGGTCACATGGCGCTTTATAAAAATGTGCTCCATAATTCTAACAACACCTTGCCCAAATGGTATCTGGAAGCTTTAGGTACCTATGTGAGCCATCTCAATCAGTGTGATTATTGTTTTCAACACCATTTTGAAGGTTTTAAAAGATTATTGGGAGATGATTCCAGAGCAGACACTTTTAAAGAAGCTGTACTAAGGAATACGCTATCGGACTTCTTTTCCACCAAGTTTTATGTGGGTAGTAGGTATGCCAAAAAGCTTACCCTGAACCACACAGCTATCACCAAGGAAGATATTGAAGGCTTACGAGAAGTGGGCTTCACCGAAGGTGAGATCTTGGAAGTCAATCAAGTGGTAAGCTATTTTAATTACGTTAACCGAAGCGTGGTTGGTTTGGGGGTAGATACCCAAGGGGATATCTTGGGACTGTCACCCAACGATAGCGATGACCCCAACAATTGGAGCCACGCCTAATTCCATAAATTTTCGATTTCCTTTCGAATAAACTGGTTGATTTCCCATTGATCTCCCAACAATTCACCTGTTTGTGGATGCTGCAAGGCATACGGTAACGGGCCATATTCAGGAGTTATGGTGATGTAAGGTCTGCCTTTCAATTTTGCATTTTCAAGCATGGTCTTCCACCAGTTTTTGAATCGGGCCAATTCATCTTTATAGGTATCAACCCTTGGGTCAATCACCTGCGGACTTTGGGAGGATCCCACTCGAGCATGGATATGGTAGGTATGCTTTATGGCCAAATCCACTGCTTCTTGCTGGTTGTCCAATAGGGTTTCCGCCACACAGCACCAGTGCGAAAGGTCTGAAGTCAGTTTTAAAGATGGAATTTCATGTAAATATTGTTTACAAACATGAGCTGCAAAGGGAAATCGAGACCTATGCGTTTCATGGGCGATAGGGACGCCTGTTTCGTCCTCTATACTTTGTGCAAGTTTGATCAGCTCCAAATTCTGTTCAAAAGAAAAGAAATCCCGCCCGGTATGGGAATTGATCAACAAAGGCTTTTCCTCGGCCAAATTCCGCAAATGCCGTTCGTACTCCTCTTTGTGTTTTTCAAGATCTACTTCCTGGGTCTGCCAATGCTGCCCTATAAAGTCCAGCTCAAAATCGGTTAACATGGCTACGATTTCTTTCTTTTCCTGACCCAATGGCAAATCTATTTCCACGCCGTGATAGCCATGCTCCTTGACTTTGCCCAAAAACACTTTCCAATCCAAGTGGGCACTTCCCCATCTTGGATATATCCATTTGAGTTCCATAGGTTATTTGTTTCGCACTTTACGTTCCCCGGTATGATCCACCCCTTGCTCCCGCTCCAACTGAATCATCGCCTTGGGCCTGAAATTAAGAATTAATGCGCGCCTATGCGAATCTGTGGTGTTGCCTTTGCTAAAATGGAGGGTAAAGCCATCATGAAAGGTACAGCCCCCAGGTTTTAAGGGAATACATTCCGCATTTAGGGCATCTGTCTCACAATGCAGCGCACCACCTTCTGTATAATGCTTATGGGGTAAAATAGTATCTCCATCTTTGGGAATGAACCACATACAGCCATTTTCTTCGTAGACCTCATCCAAAGCTATCCAACAACTGGCCGATCGTTTGTCCGGCAGTTTGATCCAATAAGCAGCGTCCTGATGCCACGGTGTTGGGGTGTTGGTGTGGGGGGCTTTGTTGATGAGCATATCAAAATCGAGCTCCATATCCTCGCCCAACATGTCTTTAACATGATCCAAAGCCAGTTGATATGAAATCGTCTCGGACAATTTAGGTTCGACCAGACTGGGTCGCATAATCTGGGTGATTTTTTCAACTGTACCGTCTTCACCACCTCCTAAATCGCTACGCAATCCCATGGTGCGCTCTTTATCCTGTAGTAATTGGTCATACAAAGCTCTAAGATTCTCCACTTCTGAATTCGGAATCAAACGATCCAGTTTGGCATAGCCCCGTTTTAAAAATAATTGCTTCATCGGATTTAGGTTTATACTTAACGATTCAAATTAAATGGGATTTCTGAAAAAAGTCTTCTAAATTCGTATGACCCTATTTTTTTGTACAAATACATGCAAAATCAAACAAAACAGCGTAAAGTGTTTCATCTGCCAAACTTAGGCTATCCGAGGTTTGTGGATTTTGGACATTACCACTATCGTAAAGTGGAACCCACACTGGAGGCCCACCAGCACCAAGATGTTATGGAAATTTGTTTTTGCATTCGGGGGCAGCAGTACTATGAATTGGGTGGGGACTTACTAAAACTTCAAGGTAATGACATCCTTATTGTGCCACCCAATCAAAACCATAGTTCCGGGATTTATCCGGAAGATATTGGAGAGTTGTATTGGCTCCAGGTCCATATAGATCATACCAAAGGGCAACTTTGCTATCTGCCCAAAGAGCAATCGGAATATCTTGTTTCAGCACTTCAAAAACGGGCTGGGTACATTTTTAAAGGGGCGCTGGTTCTTAAATCCCTATTGCAAAAACTGGTTGGCCAACTGGAATCGGAACAAACCATATTGGCGGAACTCAACACAAACCAATTATTGGTTCAATTGCTGTTGGATACTCTTGAACTATCCCAGGCCGCACAAATTGTGGTTCCTTCGGAAAGAATTAAGATTATTGACGATTTTATAGCCAAAAACTTGCATCGGATTATCTATGTGGATGAGTTGGCAGAATTGGTAAATTTCTCCACCGCCTACTTTAAAAGCTGGTTCAAACAACATTTTGGAGCTCCACCCAAAGCCTACATCAACCGATTAAAAATTGAACGGGCCAAAGAAGAACTACTAAAAAGCAATTCCATAACAGAAGTAGCCTACAATTTGGGATTCAGCACGTCCCAATATTTTGCTACCACTTTTAAGAAGTTCACCGGAATGTCGCCCAAGGTATTCAGGGCGCAGATTGAAAAGTCTTAAACCCGGACAATCTTGGCACCTATGGCGCGCAATCGCTCGTCGATGTTTTCGTAGCCGCGATCTATCTGTTCAATATTGTTGATGGTAGATGTGCCTTTGGCCGACAAGGCGGCTATCAAGAGGGAAACTCCTGCGCGAATATCAGGGGAAACCATATTGGTGGCCTTCAGGGTAGATTTAAAGTCATGCCCAATCACTGTAGCTCTATGCGGATCACAAAGAATGATTTTGGCCCCCATATCCAACAACCTATCCACGAAGAATAGACGGCTTTCAAACATTTTTTGATGGATGACCACTTCGCCTTTCGCTTGGATGGCCACAACCAATAAAATACTTAACAAGTCAGGTGTCAATCCTGGCCACGGTGCATCCGCGATGGTCAAAATTGACCCATCAATATAACTCTGTACTTGGTAGCCGTTTTCGTGCTTGGGAATATAAATATCATCTCCTTTGCGCTCCAACTGGATTCCCAACTTTTGAAAAGCATTTGGAATCTGCCCTAAATCGTCCCAACTTACATCCTTGATGGTCAATTCGCTACGTGTCATGGCAGCAAGACCAATCCAGCTACCGATCTCAATCATATCTGGAAGCATGGTATGCTCGGTTCCGCCCAATTCTTGAACCCCTTTAATGGTCAAAAGGTTAGAGCCGATTCCAGAAATCTTGGCACCCATACGGTTGAGCATCTTGCACAACTGCTGCAAATACGGCTCACAAGCGGCATTGTATATGGTGGTTGTTCCTTCTGCAAGTACTGCAGCCATAACAATGTTGGCGGTTCCCGTTACGGAAGCTTCATCCAAGAGCATGTAGGTTCCTTGGAGCTTATCAGCCTCTACCCCATAGAAATACTCCTCGCGGTTGTATCGGAACTTTGCCCCCAGCTTTATAAAACCTTCAAAGTGGGTATCCAATCGTCTTCTTCCTATCTTATCACCGCCTGGCTTAGGGATATACCCTTTTCCAAAACGGGCCAAAAGTGGCCCTACCAACATGATGGAGCCGCGGAGTCCACGTCCATCTTGCTTAAACTGGTCCGTTTGTAGATAATCCAGATTGATATCGTCTGCTTTAAAGGTATAACTACCCTTGCCCTTTTTTTGGATTTTGACACCCAGGTCTTCCAATAAGGCAATAAGCTTGTTGACATCTACGATGTCAGGAATGTTATTGATAGTAATTCTTTCTGGCGAAAGCAAGACCGCACAAAGAATCTGAAGTGCTTCGTTCTTTGCTCCTTGGGGTGTAATTTCACCATGCAGTTGGTGTCCACCCTCTATTCGAAATGTTCCCATGGATACCTAAGGAATTAATACCGTTTTTTGCCTCTGTTATTTCTTTGTCCCTTTTTGTTGCTACCGCCATTCCTATTGGACTTGGCCAAACGATTTTTAAGGAACTGACCGCTATCGGTAAGGTTTTCACCATGTGGAGCCAAATCAATTTGGCCGTCACTCAATTCTTTTAAGTGTGCAAAGATGGCATGATCTTCCACCGTATCCTTGTTCCAATTGAGGTAACATTTTTTCATGTGGTTGGCAATAGCATATTCCAAACCTGAACGCATATCTCCTTTTTCCCATTTGATGGCCACATCAATCATACGTTTGATGTTGTTCCCGTAAAAACGATACTTGGGATGGTTCTGCGGGTATTCCAGAGGTTCTGGTCGCTGTTGCAAAGTCTCCTTGGAGGTAATCGGAAACGGAGAGTCCACATCCAATTTAAAATCGGACATGATAAACAGCTGATCCCAAAGTTTGTGTTGAAAATCGGGAACATCCCTTAAATGGGGTTGCAGATTGCCCATTACACTGATAATGGCTTTGGCAATTTTGTTTCTCTCTTCGCGATCTTCAATGGAAACGGCATGATCCACCATTTTTTGAAAATGACGGCCATACTCGGGAATATGGAGTTTTGGACGCTCCGTATTATATTCTAAGTTGTCTACTGAATTCAAATTAATAGGTTTATTGAAATTAACTAACGGGAAGTCTATCCTATAACGTCCGCAAAATACTAAAAATTATGGCAATGTGGCTTAAAGCGATATTACCCCCTCTACTTGGGAAACTTCCTTGTACTTGGCAATCACGGCATCTGGACTTTCCAACTGTACCGTAACGGAGATACTGGTGTACGTTCCTTTTTTGGATTTCTTGGATTCAATCACCGCTCCTGTATTATCAAATATGGTATTGATCTGCTCTATTTTATCCTCGTCCGTTGGCACAATAAACTTATAGAGGTACTTGGAAGGCCAACTGCTGTTTTCCAACAATTGTTCCTTTAGACGTGAATAAAACTCCTCGGATTTCTCCTTCTCCATGCTGCAAGTTTTTACAAAGATATGGCTTCGTATGCAATTTTTTTTCCTTAGTCCGATTTCATTACTTTGTGTTGATAAAATTATCTGATTGAAGAACCATAAAGTTGTTATTACTGGAGCACCCGGCACTGGAAAAACGTCCATCATCAATGGCCTGGAAGACCAAGGCCATCACTGTTTTCATGAAATCATCAGGGACATGACCTCCAGCGCCAAAATGGAAGGCGAACCCGATTCCTTTGTGTCCAACCCCTTGGTTTTTGTGGACGATGCGCTGCAGTTCAACAAAGATTTACTTTATGGAAGAACCAAGCACTATATTGACTCTTTGGACCTGAAAGTCCCCATTAGTTTTTTTGATCGTGGGATTCCAGATGTACTGGCCTATATGGACTTTTTTGACCAGTCCTATGACAAAGAGTTTACAGATGCTTGCGAAAATCACCTCTACGATGCCATTTTTATAGTTCCGCCATGGAAGGAAATTTACGTTTCGGACAATGAGCGATTGGAAACCTATGAGGAGGCTGAAAAAATCCACGATGCCTTGATGGATACCTATACAAGATTTGGATATGACCCCATTCTGGTTCCAAAGGATCCCGTTGATGCCCGTGTTGATTTTATCTTGGATAACTTGAAATCCACTTAGTGCAAAAAGATGCGAAATCCGTTTTAAGGGAATATTGGGGGCACAAAGATTTTAGGGGTTCCCAAAGCCAAATCATTGAGAGCATTCTGGCCAAAAAAGATGTATTGGCCTTGATGCCTACAGGAGGTGGCAAGTCCATTTGCTATCAAATACCGGCATTGGTCATGGAAGGTATTTGCATAGTGGTATCGCCCTTGGTGGCCCTAATCCAAGATCAAGTCCGGCAACTCAAGCAAAAAGGCATAAAAGCCATTGCGCTAACAGGCGGAATCCCTTTTTCCGAACTCAATGATCTTTTGGACAATTGTGTTTATGGCAATTACAAGTTCCTTTATCTCTCCCCTGAGCGATTGCAGCAATCCACGGTTCAAGAGCGGATTCGGGAAATGAACGTGAACCTTGTCGCTATAGATGAAGCCCATTGTATATCACAATGGGGCAACGATTTTAGGCCTGCCTATTTGGACTGTTCCCTATTGAAAGAATTGGCTCCGGAGGCACCAACCATTGCTTTGACCGCAACGGCAACCCCAAAGGTGGTACAGGATATCTTGGAGAATCTACAATTGGAAAAGCCCACGGTATTCAAGGATTCTTTCTCCCGCTCCAATATCAGCTTTAGGGTAAAGCATACGGAAGACAAGAACTATCAACTCAAAAAGATTCTGACCCAATTTAGCGGAAGCTCCATTGTGTATGTGCGTTCGCGGAAAATGACCGTTTCCTTATCCGAATTCCTGAATAAAAATGGGGTTGAAACCACCTTTTTTCATGGAGGTATCTCCAAAGTTGACAAGGAAAGGAAATTGCAGCAATGGCTCAACGGAAATGTGAGCTGTATCGTGGCCACCAATGCTTTTGGAATGGGCGTGGACAAACCCGACGTGAGATGGGTGATACATTATCAAATCCCCGATAGTTTGGAAAGCTACTTTCAAGAAGCAGGACGAGCTGGACGGGATGGGAAACCATCATTTGCTTTGCTAGTGACTTCTAAAGAGGACGCTGACCGTGCAAAGCAACAATTTTTGTCCTCCTTGCCCGATGTGGGTTTTGTAAAACAACTTTATGTTCAACTCAACAATTTTTTTCAGATTTCCTATGGGGAATCGGTGTTGGATTCGTTGAGCTTCAAATTCAACACCTTTTGTAAGCGTTATGCATTCCCACCCAATATGGCTTATCATGCACTGCGTATTTTGGATCAAAATTCCGTGATTTCCCTATCAGAGAATTTTACGGAAAAGACCACTTTGAAATTTGTGGCCTCCCGAAATGGGATTTTCCAATATCTACAGGACAATCCAAAGGTTGCCCATATTATTCAAACCGTATTGCGTACCTACGGGGGAATTACAGAACATGAAACCAAGATAAACCTTCACTTGCTCTCAAAAAAAGTAGGGGAAGGTGAAAAAACCATCAAAAAGGTATTGAAGCAACTACAGGCCGATGGTGTTGCTGAATACCAGACCTCCAACAGCGATTTGGAAATCCAGTTTTTGGTGCCCAGGGAAGATGACAGAACAATCAACCCCTTCGCTAAAAAAATAAAGGATTTCAATGCAGTTAAACAGAAAAATATGGCCGCCATGCTGGACTATATCCAAAATACAAGGGTTTGCCGTAGTGTTTTCATCCTAAATTATTTTGGGGAAAAGACTAGCGAAAAGTGTGCTACTTGCGATATTTGTACCCAAAAAGATTCGGTTCCATCCGAAGGATTAAAGAAAACTATTCTTAAAACCCTTATGACCGCACCACAAACATCCAGACAACTGGAACAGGTATTGGGCATTGAAGAAAAACTGATTTTGAAAGCCTTACAAGAGCTTCTGGAAGACGAACGGATTGGATTGAATGCAAGAAATGAGTACGAAATTGAAAAATAATTCATTGCGAATTGTGTTTATGGGCACCCCTGACTTTGCCGTGGGTAGCCTAAAAGCTTTATTGGATGCCGGTTTTAACGTGGTTGGAGCAATTACCGCTCCGGACAGGCCAGCAGGAAGGGGAAGGAAAATCCAGGAGTCAACTGTGAAACAATTTGCGAAAGCACACCATATTAAGGTGCTACAGCCGACCAACCTGAAAAGTGAAACGTTCTTGCAAGAACTCAAGGAGCTTCGAGCCAACCTGCAGGTTGTGGTTGCATTTCGAATGTTGCCTGAAGTTGTTTGGCGCATGCCCGAACATGGAACCTTTAACCTTCATGCTTCGCTCCTGCCCCAATATCGTGGAGCAGCTCCCATCAATTGGGCCATCATCAATGGGGAAACAGAAACTGGGGTGACCACCTTCTTTATTGATGATAAAATTGACACGGGAAGTATCATCCTTCAAAAAACAGCACCGATTTATCCTGAAGATAATGCTGGGGTTTTACACGACCGATTAATGGATTTAGGCGCAGGTTTGGTTGTGGAAACCTGTAAACAAATTGAAGATGGAACGGTCACCAGCATTCCCCAAAAAGATGCCAAGGATATCAAGTCCGCACATAAAATCCATCGGAATACCTGTCAAATCAACTGGGACCATTCCTTACAGGATATTCACAATCATATTCGAGGACTTAGTCCGTACCCCGCTGCTTGGTGCTATTTGATGAACCATGGCAAGGAAGACCCCATCAAAATCTTCAAGACCCATATGGAGGTCGTAAACCACGACCATCCAACCGGAAAGTTGATTTTGGAAAAAAGAACGTTAAAAGTGGCAGCATCAGGAGGTTATCTTCATCTTTTGGAAGTTCAACTTCCTGGAAAACGACGGATGAAAATCGATGAAGTGCTCAATGGTCTAAATCTGGATGAAAATGCCCACCTTCGCTAAACCCTTATTAACACTAGGCTCACAAAAGTCCCAATTTTAATTCGACTTTATCAACAAACGTTTCAAGTTATCAACAAAAAGCCCACTTTCCCTTGGTTTTACTTGCGTTTGAGGCAAATCCATATAAATTTGTTCAGCATTAAAATTATTTTAACAACAATTAATTTAATTCCATTATGAACAAAACAGAATTAATCGATGCTATGGCAGCCGATGCTGGCATCACTAAGGCAGCAGCCAAAAAAGCATTGGAATCTTTCTTGGGGAACGTAGAGGGATCACTTAAAAAAGGAAACAGAGTTTCTTTGGTAGGTTTCGGTTCTTGGTCTGTATCCAAGAGAAATGCAAGAGAAGGTAGAAATCCACAAACTGGACAAACTATCCAAATTGCAGCAAAGAACGTTGTAAAGTTCAAAGCTGGAGCAGAATTGAGCAGCTCTGTAAACTAATTAGATAGGTTATACAATATAACGAAGCACTTCCCCACGGAAGTGCTTTTTTGTTTTAAGTCCCTATCCAAGGTTTTTGTATTTAACGGATATTATGTTACATTTAGTTATGAGAACCTAGTAAAATGGTAAGCCTAAAGCCCATAAAAGGAAGGTTGCTGGTTGCTGAACCAGCTCTTACAGGAGATGTCTCCTTTAACCGATCTGTGGTACTTTTGGCGGAACACAATCAAGAAGGTTCTGTGGGTTTTATCTTGAACAAACCCTTGGATTACAGTATCTGTGACCTTATTTCCGAAATCACCATCCCCTTTAAGGTATTCAATGGCGGACCTGTGGAACAGGACAACCTCTATTTTATACACAAGGTGCCCCATTTGATTGATGATAGTATTGAAATCTCCGATGGTATTTTCTGGGGAGGAAACTTTGAAAAGACCGTAGAGCTCATCAACAATGAAACTATAGGGGAGCAAGACATTCGGTTCTTTCTGGGTTATTCCGGTTGGGGTTCCCATCAATTGGATCATGAGTTGGATTCCAAATCATGGGTGGTGGTCCAAAACGAATATGAAAGCAGCATCCTGGAGAAATCCTCCAATGCCTTTTGGAAGGAAAAGATGGTGGAATTGGGCGGTGATTATCTGCTCTGGTCCAATTCTCCCGAAAACCCCTCTTTAAATTAGATTATCCCAACCTGGCCTTGGCATTTAATTTTCCCAAAAGCGATTTTGCGGTAGTATTTCCGTATTCCTTTTTGCGGTACTTACCTATGGATACAATTCCTTGGATGCTATTGGTCAGGAACAATTCATCCGCTTTTTGAAGTTCAAAGGGAGATATGGAATCCTCTATCAATTCCATTCCTTCCGTTGCAGTGATGATTTCATTGAGTTTCTTTCGGATAATGCCATCCAGGCAGCCATCGGCCAAAGGTGGAGTTTTGATCGCGTCACCTACTACCAAAAATAGGTTTCCATTGATGGCTTCAACCACCTGTTTGTCGCTATTGATCAGAAGACAATTGTCATATCCATTTTCCTGGGCAAAAACGCTGGCCACCACATTCAATATTTTATTGGTGGTCTTTAGGTTGGAAAGCATATCCTTGTTCACATAATAATCCTTGAACAATTCAACTTCATAGAGCCCATGGTTAATCAAATAGAATGGAGACTCCATGGGTGACACTTCAATCAAATAGGACACTTCATGGGTTTCAGGGCTGTACAATCCGCCGTCATTTCTAAAAACGGTGAGTCGCACCCTGGCAGGGCTATCTTCCAAACCATTTTTTTCCACCGTACGTTTAATCTCCCCCTCAAGAAACTCCAAGGTAAACTCCATGGGAATTTCCATACGAAGTATTCGCATGGAAGACATTAGTCTGAAGTAATGGTCCTCCCAAAAAAAGATGGTTCCGCTTACACAACGGACGGTTTCAAAAAGGGCATCCCCAAACTTAAGACCGCGATTGGAATGTGTTAGAATATTAGAATCCTTGGACAGTAAAGCACCGTTGAAATTGACCATAAAAAAAGTCCCGATTAAAATCGGGACCAAAGATACGTTTTAGCAAGGAATACTTCTACTTGGAACCGAGTACTTGTTTCAAATCCGAAACTTGGTTTTCCCATAGCATTCTGGCCTCGTCCACTTCATCTTCTTCTGCAAAATCTGTAATGAACAGAGAAACATCTTTGGTAATTTCATCTACAATGATGCGCATTTCAAAATAGCTGTCATCATCATTTTCTTCCCAGGCAAATTTCACAAACTCATCACTTTTTCTTTTGAGCATTTTGGCATTTTCTTCAGCGCCATCCCATATAAAAGTGAACAATTCGCTCCGCGAATTAACATTGTCGGCATACCATTCTGATAGCCCGGAAGGGGTGGATATATATTGGTAAAGCAACTGCGGTGAAGCCTGTATTACAAACTCAATTTCAAATTTGACCTTATCACTCATTCTAGTGTTCTATTTTTCCTTTTCAAGATTAGTGTATAATCTGGGAAGATATAAAAATAAATATCAAATAATAAATTAAAATGAATTTTGATTCGGCGAAAATTAAACTTTATATTTGCACCCGCAAAACCGCAAAAAGGCGAGGTAGCTCAGGTGGTTAGAGCGCAGGATTCATAACCCTGAGGTCGGGGGTTCAAGTCCCCCTCTCGCTACTTTTAAACCCCATTTTTAACGAAATGGGGTTTTTTTGTGCTTTGGTATTACGGATATCGTTTTGACAGTTTAAATGTCTTTGTAATTGCCCCTATCCCCGCTCCCTAGGTTTAATAATCATTCTAAAATACTGGTCCTTATACAGATAATAACCAATCCAGTTATATAGGGTGCGTACCTTGTTCTTGAAGTTTACCAAGCCCATAATGTGAACAAAAATCCAGATGAGCCAGGCCAAAAAACCCTTTACAAAGAAGCGTTCTTTTGGAGGGTCCAAAACAGCCTTATTTCTTCCAATGATGGCCAAAGAGCCTTTGTTTTTATATGCAAACGGTTTCCACTCGCCATTTTTGGCCAAAAGGTTGGTGGCCAAATTTTTAGCCTGCTGCAGCGCAGGTTGCGCCAACTGCGGATGCCCATCAGGATATTCTTTGTCTCCCAAGATCAAAGCACAGTCACCTAAGGCATAAATATTGTCGAAACCCTCCACCAAATTCTGCCTATTGGTCTTCAATCTTTTGCCCCTTCCAAAACTGGATTCCTGAAAACCTTTAAAGGTTCGGGCTGAGACGCCCGCTGCCCATATCAGATTTTTGGCATCAATGGTATTTCCATTGGACAAATGGACAGTTTCTTCCACAAAATCGGTAACCAAGGTATTGAGCATAATTTTCACCCCCAGTTCCTTTAATTTCTTGTAGGTATATCTCTGGGATTTGGCGGACATGGCTGCCAAAACCGCATCTTGTCCGTCCAGCAAATAGATATCTCCCAAATCTTTTTTGTCCAATTCAGGATAGTCCTTTTGCAATATGTGATCCCGCATCTCAGCAAAAATCCCAGAAAGTTCCACTCCCGTGGGACCAGCCCCTGCAATCACAAAAGTGAGCAACTTTTTGCGTGCAGCACCATCCGTAAGTCTGGTGGCCTTATCCAAGCGCGTGAAGATCACATTTCGGAGCGAAAGGGCATCACTTATCGTCTTCATTGGAAGGCTGTACTTTTCAATGTTTTTGTTCCCGAAAAAATTGGTTTCTGTACCCGTAGCCATAATCAGGGTGTCGTAAAAAAGTTCCCCATTGTCCAAGATAATCTTGTTCTCCGCTGGTACCACCTCTTTCAGTTCCCCAAGTCTAAATCGTGTGTTTTTTCTTCGCCTCAAAATCTTTCTAAAAGGGTAGCTTATGGCGGATGGTTCCATAAATCCAGTGGATACCTGGTAAATCAAGGGCGGAAAGAAATTGTAATTGTTTGCGTCTACCAAAATGATATTAAACTCGGGCGAATCCTGCATGCTTTTGATGAATTCCAAACCGGCAAAACCCCCGCCAACAATGACAATCGTATGTTTATGTGTCAATCTAATCTTGTTTTAATAAAACCTAAAACAAAATTACTTCCCAGCGGTGAATTTTTAATTAAGCTGGCTTAAGAAAATGAAGGATTTAACCTCGTTTTAAGGTTTTAGGATGGTCAATATTTTTTTTCAAAACTACCTATTTACCGAAACGAGGGAAGCATCCGTTTTAACTGCTCCCAGTACATTTTCAACAGGATAGCACAGCACAGAAAAACAATGACCGCCAAATAGAAGAGTATCCCACCATCTCCCTGGACTTCTATTCCCAAACTGGTCAAATGGAAGAAAATAGCGCCCGAAATCACCCCAATCCCCATCAGGGCGCCCAAACCTACGGTTCTTGGCCAAAGCAGTAGGCCACTGGCAATCAGCTCCACTACCCCACTGCCATACCGACCCCAGGGCTCCATACCCACTTGCTCAAAAATATAGATGCTTTCGGGAGCACCGGTAAATTTAAAGAATAGGGTTTGCAATAAAATTAGGGCTGCGGCTAAACGTAATATCCAGGAAATTATATTTTTCATGATGCGATGGTTTGTGATACTTGGTCTGTATCCCATAGCCTTGCCTTACACCCATATGTTAACTTTTGAAATTTAAGTTGCTCTTGTAGATTTTAGTCCATTCGGAAAACGGTCAATACCCCAGCATGATCGGAAGGAAACATGATGGGGTGGTAATCCACTACCTTGGATTCAATTGCACTAAGATCTTTGCCTTGGTAAAAGATATAGTCGATTCTATCGCGCAATCCGTATTTGTTCGATGAAGTTGCCGCTCTGGGAGTCCATGTAAAACCAGGATCAAGCAATGGGTCAATATGTAGTTCCCGATAGCTGTCCTTAAATCCGACATTGGCCATTTCCAAACTTACAGGCCATTTGATTTTTTTATTGTGATGGATTTCCTTGGTTTCCTCAATCCAATCCAGGTGGGAGCCTACGTTAAAATCCCCAGACATAATTATGGGCGTTTCCTCGGACTCTTTCAGATAAGGAGCTATTTCCTTAAGTATAGCCTGCACCTCTGCATGACGTGTTTTCCCTTCCTCTTCAATCAACTGCTTGGCCGATTTCTTTCCTTCGATCACCCCTTGGCCATAGTCTGGAAGGTAATGCAGCCATGTATCAAAAAATATGAGGTCCTTGCCCTTTCCCAAACTTAGTTTTGCCCCACCAAAGTTAAAGGGTTTAAATGCCGTTATCGTTTCGGTTATTGGATACCTGCTCATAATGGACAGGTTGGAACTGATCAAATAAAAATGATATCCCAAGGCATCCGCTATTATTTCACCCGACCCATAGGTCTCAATCAAACCAATGATATCGGCATCCGTTGCTTTTATGGTTTCTATTACCCGCTGTACACCAACAGCCTCACCATACCTGTGGCCTCCATGCCAGATATTCCAGGCCAAAACTTTGAGATGTTGGGGTTGAATCCGATTCATGTCCTTCTCAGAGCTTGGATAAAATCTGACATACTGCTTCTGAATTTCTTCTGCACTTACCACCCTGTCCCAAATCTTTACTTCATCCACAAAACCATTGAAGGAATTCCATTGTGCATTGGATCCATATTCCCATTTTTCATCGGATCCCCCAACAACGGTGGCCAGGTCTGTTTGAAAATCACCAATACCTGGAGTGTTGTAGATGGCTACATTTTTTCCATTCAGATACATCCAAACTTCTTCCTTGTCCTGATTGACCGTAAAGGTAATTTGATGCCATTCCCCATCATTGATTCGCTGCCTTTTGGCAGTTGGCCTATATTCGAATCGATTTTTACCATCGTGCAACGTCAGTGCCCATGTGCCGTTCTCCCGGGTATAGAGCTGCCATCCCTTGGAATCTGGGTCATTGGCCTTTTTATTTCCCATTATTGGGGTACCCATGATGGCATTGGGTAGGGTTTTTACCCAAACTTGGACCGAAAATGATTTTTTCTGGGCATATGGAAAGGTCTCTTTTTCCAACTTAACAGGTCTTCTAAGAACGGAATTGGCAGAAAGGTCCAGTGCTCTTCCTGAAACTCCTTGAGCAAACTCAGATTCCAATAGATCAACCATATAAACGGCATCTTCCTTGGAAATTCTGGTCTCCTCAAATCCATGGGAGTCAAAGTCAAGTTGAAAAATAGGTTCTTGAGCTTGGATATGGCCAACATTGTGGACAAAAACAACGGCAAGTGCCAATGTCCTCAAAATTTTGCCTTTAGAAAGGATTCCTTTAGTACTTTCAAGAAACAACAAGTGGGAAAACAACATCGGTTACAAAGCTTCCTCTATGATTTTTTCAACCACTTCTGGGTTCAATAAGGTGGAAATATCGCCAAGATTACTAGTGTCCTTTGAAGCAATTTTACGCAATATCCTACGCATGATCTTACCACTTCGGGTTTTGGGCAAACCTGGTACAAACTGAATTTTATCCAGCTTGGCTATGGGCCCAATGTGTTCTGTGATCATTTGGTTGATTTCTTTTTTCAGGTTATCACGATCACGAGATTCACCTGTTTCCTTTAGGATGACATACCCATAGAGCGCATTCCCTTTAATATCATGTGGGAAGCCTACAATAGCGGACTCTGCCACTGCTGGGTGTTCGTTGATGGCATCTTCAATAGGTGCTGTACCCAAATTATGTCCCGAAACAATGATCACATCATCCACCCTACCTGTAATCCGGTAGTAGCCAACCTCATCGCGCAAAGCGCCATCTCCAGTAAAATATTTACCCTCGAAGGCGGAAAAATAGGTGTCCTTATAACGTTGGTGATCACCCCAGATGGTTCGAGCAATGGATGGCCACGGGAACTTAATGCAAAGTCGACCGTCTACCTGGTTTCCTTTAATTTCTTTTCCGTTCTCATCCATTAGTGCAGGTTGCACCCCAGGCATGGGCAAGGTGGCGTAAGTGGGCTTGGTCGGTGTGGAAAATGGAATAGGAGAAATCAGAATCCCCCCGGTTTCGGTCTGCCACCAGGTATCTACGATGGGACATTTTTTCTCCCCCACATGATCATTGTACCAGTGCCAAGCTTCTTCGTTGATGGGCTCCCCAACGGTGCCCAGTACTTTAAGGCTTGATAGGTCGTATTTGTCCACAAATTCCAAATTCTCCTTGGCCAAAGCCCTAATTGCCGTAGGTGCCGTATAGAATTGGGTTACTTTATGCTTTTGTACAATTTCCCAAAATCGACCAAAATCCGGATAGGAAGGAACCCCTTCGAACATCACCGTGGTTGCTCCATTGGCCAGTGGTCCATAAACGATATAGGAATGCCCCGTAATCCATCCAACATCTGCGGTACACCAGTACACATCCTCCTCGCGGTATTGGAACACATTCTTAAAAGTAAATGCGGTGTACACCATATAACCTGCGGTGGTGTGCATCATTCCTTTAGGTCTCCCCGTAGAACCCGAGGTATACAGAATGAACAAGGGGTCTTCAGCATCCATAATCTCCGCTGGGTAATCCGAATAGGCTTTATCCAGCAACGGTTGCAGCCACTGGTCCCTACCTTTTTTCATATGGATTTTGGCTCCAGTTCTTTTGGCCACCAATACAGATTCTACTCCTGGACATTGCCCCAAAGCCTCATCCACAATTCCTTTCAAATCAATGGTCTTTGCACCACGATAAGAACCATCAGAAGTCAAAACCATTTTGGCTTCGCAATCGTTGATTCGCGTAGCTAGAGCTGTAGAGGAAAAACCGGCAAAAACTACTGAGTGAATAGCGCCAATTCGAGCACAGGCCAGAACGGAAATGGCCAATTCCGGAATCATGGGGAGATAGATGACCACACGATCTCCTTTTTGAACCCCATTGTCCTTTAACACATTCGCAAACTTGCAAACGCGTTCATGCAATTGCCTATAGGTAATATGCTCTACTGGCTCCTTAGGGTCGTTGGGTTCAAAAAGTATAGCTGTTTTATTGCCCCTAATATGCAAGTGTCGGTCAATACAATTTTCTGTGATATTGAGCTGCGCACCATCAAACCATTTAATCTCAGGCTTGGAGAAATCCCAATCCAAAACGGAGTCCCATTTCCTCCTCCAGACAAAATGCTCCTCTGCTACTTCTTCCCAAAATTCCTCAGGATTTCTGACTGATTTTCGATACACCTGAAAATACTCCTCTAGGTGTTTGATGTGGTAATTGCTCATGCGTTAGTTGAAAATTTGTGAACTTTAAAATTAGTAAAAAACCTACCTTTTTAATTCAGATTTGGCATTAATCGACGTAGGTGTTGGACACCGCTTCCAGTTACCATTCAGCTTCGACGAACGACTTTGACCATATTTCATAGATTGAATATTTCAATAGTCTTTTGTCCAGTCTAGTGATCTAGAGCTTCTCCGGCTCCACTTGGTATTCTGATATCTTCCACTATTTGCTGCACATTTTCCGGCGGTGCCGCTGTAAATCTGGAAATCAACAAGGCAACGGCAAAATTGACCAACATACCCATGGTTCCGAATCCTTCGGGAGAAATCCCAAACCACCAATTATCCGCACCGCTGGTCTCCGGATTTCCAATCCAGCCCAATTTAAATCGAGCAATATAGTAGGTGGTGATTCCCAATCCTGCCACCATTCCTGCAATGGCTCCTTCACGGTTCATTCTTTTGCTAAAAATCCCCATGACAATGGCTGGGAAAAACGAAGAAGCCGCCAGCCCAAAGGCCAGCGCCACCACCGAAGCTACAAAACCGGGTGGGTTAATTCCGAAATAGCCTGCCACAATAACCGCCAACACGGCAGAAAGTCGGGCGATGAGCAACTCTTTTTTGTCTGATATGTCCTTTGCAAATTGTTTTTTGATCAAATCATGGGAAATGGAAGTGGATATTACCAATAACAATCCAGCAGCTGTGGATAATGCAGCTGCCAACCCTCCTGCAGCCACAAGGGCAATGATCCAGTTGGGAAGCCCCGCAATTTCAGGGTTGGCCAGTACGGTGATGTCCCGATCTACATAGAGTTCGTTGGGTGATGTGCTTGCATTGGAAATTAAACGCTGACCCGAATTGCCTCTTTCGTCCACAAATAGTGGTTTTTTGCCATCTATGGCCGTTCCAGGTAGATATTGAATCTTGCCGTCTTCATTTTTATCGGTCCACGCAATCAGTCCCGTATCCTCCCATTTGGTAAACCAAGACGGAATTTCCGTATAAGGTGTATCCTCTACTGTTTCCATTAAATTGGTTCTAGCAAAAACTGCAATAGCTGGTGCCGTGGTATATAAAATGGCAATGAATAACAAGGCATATCCTGCCGACTTTCTAGCGTCCTTCACCTTGGGAACCGTGAAAAATCGGATTATCACGTGCGGTAGTCCAGCAGTTCCCAACATCAACGCCGCGGTGATAAAAAAGACATCCGTCATGGATTTAGTACCGTCCGTATAGGCGGTAAAACCCAAATCGGTCATTAAACCATCCAATTTATCCAATAAATATACCCCGTCCTCCCCTGCAGAACCCAATCCCAATTGTGGAATTGGATTTCCCGTAGCCATTATCGAAATAAAAACAGCAGGAACCATAAAGGCGAATATGAGTACACAATATTGCGCCACCTGGGTATAGGTAATCCCCTTCATCCCACCTAAAAAGGCATAAAACAACACAACGGTCATTCCAATATAGACCCCTGTATTCACCTCAACATCCAAAAATCTTGAAAATACAACACCTACCCCGCGCATTTGTCCGGCCACATAGGTAAAGGATACAAATAGAGCCGCTATGACCGCTACTGTTCTTGCTACGTTGCTGTAATAACGATCTCCAATGAAATCTGGAACGGTAAACTTGCCGAATTTTCTCAGATAAGGGGCCAACAAAAGAGCCAACAAAACATAACCGCCAGTCCAACCCATCAGATACACCGAACCATCATAGCCTGAAAAAGCAATAAGTCCTGCCATTCCCAAAAAGGATGCTGCGGACATCCAATCTGCAGCCGTGGCCAATCCATTGGCCAATGGTGATACACCTCCTCCGGCCACATAAAATTCCTTGGTGGAACCGGCCCGTGACCAAATGGCTATTCCGATATAAAGTGCAAAAGTGAGTCCAACGATGATAAACGTCCAAGTCTGAATTCCCATAGCCTATTCGTTTACCCCATATTTTTTGTCCAACTTGTTCATCAGGCGGACATATACAAAAATGAGTACCACAAATACGAAAATGGAACCTTGCTGGGCAAACCAGAATCCCAGTTTGAATCCTCCCAGGCGAATTGTGTTCAATTCATCCACTAGGAGAATCCCAAATCCGTAGGAGACCAGAAACCAAATAAATAAAAGGATTGTTAGGTACCGAAGATTTTCCTTCCAGTACTTTTTGCGAAGTGATGTTTCCATTAACAGGTTGGTTTATTGTTGAAATATAGGAAATCTCAAAAAACTACCTGCTTTTATTCACAGATATTCACAAAAAGCCATCAAATTTTGATAACTAGGAATGCTGACCCAAAAAGTCTGATACGTTGCCACCAATGCGCTCCTGTATGTTGGTCACATCCGCCCTTTCAAAAGTTTCACCGGTAATGCTTTCATACAGTTCAATGTACCGTTCCGAAACAGAATCAATGTACGCATCACTCATTTCTGGCAGGGTTTGCCCTTCCAATCCTTGGAAACCATTGCTGATCAGCCATTGGCGCACAAATTCCTTGGATAACTGTTTTTGTGCTTCTCCTTTGGCTTGGCGTTCCTCATACCCTTCCGCATAAAAATAGCGGGAAGAGTCTGGGGTATGGATCTCGTCGATCAATACAATTTGACCTTCTTTGGTTTTTCCGAATTCGTACTTGGTATCCACCAAAATCAGTCCACGCTCAGCAGCCAACTCAGTACCTCTTTGGAAAAGAGCCTTGGTATATTGTTCCAAGACCTCGTAATCTTCTTGGGAAACAATGCCTCTTTCCAAAATTTCCTTCCGTGAAATATCCTCATCATGATCTCCTTGCTCCGCTTTGGTAGCCGGAGTGATTATGGGTTCGGGAAATTTGTCATTTTCCTTCATCCCCTCGGGCATAGGCACCCCGCACAACAGCCTTTTACCTGCCTTATATTCCCTGGCCGCATGGCCGGACAGGTAGCCCCTTATGACCATTTCAACCTTAAAAGGCTCGCAAGCCTTGCCCACAGCCACGTTGGGGTCTGGAGTAGCCATTAGCCAATTGGGAACAATATCCTCCGTGGCTTTCATCATTTTGGTGGCAATCTGGTTCAGGATTTGACCTTTGTAGGGAATTCCTTTGGGCATTACCACATCAAAGGCGGACAGGCGATCGGTAGCAATCATCACCAAAATATCGTTTTCCAAAGTGTATACTTCCCTAACCTTTCCTTTGTAAATGCTTTTTTGTTTTGGAAACCTGAAGTTGGTCTCCATTATGGTATTGGACATGTGCGGTTAATTTTGATGCTCAATATTCTTGTAGGCGTCAATGACCTTTTTTACCAGTTTATGACGGATAACATCCTTATCGTCCAGATAAATGATACTGATTCCTTCCACATTCTTAAGAATCAAGAGCGCTTCCTTGAGCCCTGATATCACTCTTCGTGGAAGGTCTATCTGGCCAGGATCGCCAGTCAACAAGAACTTGGCATTTTTACCCATACGGGTCAGGAACATTTTCATTTGGGCATGCGTAGTATTCTGGGCCTCATCCAAGATAACAAAGGCATTGTCCAAAGTTCTCCCCCGCATAAAGGCCATAGGGGCTATTTGGATGGTACCGTCCTCAATATACTTTTCCAATTTTTCAGGGGCTATCATGTCCCTAAGTGCATCGTAGAGTGGTTGCATGTAGGGGTCTAGCTTCTCTTTGAGGTCGCCGGGTAAAAATCCAAGGTTCTCCCCTGCTTCCACGGCAGGCCTGGTGAGAATTATTCTTCGGACTTGTTTTTCCTTCAAGGCCTTTACGGCCAATGCCACCCCAGTATAGGTTTTACCTGTTCCAGCTGGACCAATGGCAAAGACCATGTCATCCTTTTTACAGGCATCCACCAATTTTCTTTGGTTCACGGTCTGTGCCTTGATCAATCTACCGCTTACCCCATGTACCAAAACTTCCCCACTACTTTTGGATGATGAAAGTTCTTCTTGGCCATTACTGGTGAGCACCCGCTCAATCATGTTTTCATCCAGCTTGTTGTATTTGGCAAAGTGGTTGGTCAGCATATCAAAGCGCTTGTCAAACTCTTCCAAGAGTTCTTCATCGCCATATACCTTTATTTTACTTCCGCGCGCAACAATCTTTAGTTTTGGGAAATATTTCTTCAGCAGTTCAATATTCTCATTCCTCTGCCCAAAAAAGTCTTGTGGGCTAATCTCCGTCAGTTCAATAATAAGTTCGTTCAAAAAAAGTGGGCTGTTTAAAGGTTATTTTTGAAGAAATTTTATTCTTTCTTTTTTAGTTAATTTTACTCCACAAACTTAACCAAAAATCAATTTGAGCACCGAAAAACATATCAACAGTATTGCATGGCAATCATAACCTTAACTACAGATTTTGGATATAAAGACCACTTTGTAGGTGCCATAAAAGGGACTATCCTCAACAACCTTCCGGATGTTAATGTTGTTGATATTTCGCATGCCATAAGCCCGTTCAATATCCAGGAATGTGCCTATATCCTTAAAAACGCCTATCGTTCCTTCCCTCCGGGAACGGTTCATATTGTGGGAGTCGATTCCGAACTTTCGCCGGAAAACCAGCACATAGTGGTTCAGGTAGAGGACCAATATATCATCAGTGCCAACAACGGGGTTATTTCCTTGATAACGTCAGAATCCAGTCCTGAAAAGGTCATGGAGATTGATATTCCGAATCTCAACCCCAGTTCCTTCCCGGTCTTGAATGTTTTTGTGGAAGTGGCCTGTCATATTGCAAGGGGTGGGAAATTGGAGGTCATTGGTAAGCCGTTTTCGGCGTTGAAGGAGCTACGGGAGTTTGAACCCCGCATCACCAACGAAGGAAAAAGCATTGTTGGCAATGTTATTTACATTGATAATTACGGCAATGTAATCACCAATATCCAACGAAGCCTCTTTGAGGCGTACAGGAATGGGCGCGATTTTGAAGTGATTGCACGTACAAATAAAATCAAGACCATTCACAACAGTTATAACGGTATTATCAATTTTCAGTTGGATCGTGGGCAGCGCAAGGGCCCGGGGGATGCGCTGGCCCTGTTCAATTCAGCAGGGTATGTAGAGCTTGCCATTTATAAAAGTGATTTGAAAACGGTTGGTGGTGCCTCTAGTCTGCTTGGTCTGGGCTATAGGGATACCGTAACCATAAATTTTTTATAAATGTTGGTACGCATTGTAAAACTCACTTTTAAACCCGAAAATATTCCTAGTTTTGAGCGAATTTTTGAAGCCTCCCAATCCAAAATCCTGGAATTTGAAGGTTGTCTAAAGGTTGAAGGCTATCAGGACATCAAAAATCCATGTGTATTTTTCACCTACAGTCATTGGAACAAAGAGTCTGATTTGGAAAATTACCGTGAATCGGATTTTTTCAAGGAGGTTTGGGGAAAGACAAAGTTGCTGTTTGCAAGCAAACCGGAAGCGTGGAGCGTTGAAAAAATTGATAATGGAAAATGAAAAATGCAAAGTGAAATAGAAAGCCAACTAGGTCAAATTACCTTGCAGTAGCAGAACCATTGCACATTGACAACTGTTAATTGATAATTGAACAGCATGTTTGCCATTTTTAAAAGAGAAGTCCAGTCATTTTTTACCTCCCCCATCGGTTATTTGATCGTTGGGCTCTTTTTATTGCTCAATGGGCTTTTCTTATGGGTATTTAAAGGAGCGTACAACATCTTTGATTATGGTTTTGCCGATTTGGGCAACTTCTTTCTGCTGGCACCCTGGATTTTCACTTTTTTGGTTCCGGCCGTAACCATGAAGAGCTTCTCGGAAGAGCGTAAGGCGGGTACGTTGGAGCTTCTTCTTATCAAACCTATTTCCATTTGGAAGTTGGTACTGGGCAAGTTTTGGGGTGCTTTTTTCCTTTGCGTTATAGCCATTTTACCTACACTGGTTTATGTTTTCGCCATTTCTAAACTGGGCATTATTGAAGGTAATTTTGATTTTGGGGTGGTTTTGGGGTCTTACTTCGGACTGCTCTTTTTGATTGCTGCTTTTACCGCAATAGGCGTTTTTACCTCAACCCTGTCGGAGAGTCAGATTATTGCTTTTATCCTGGGAATTGTCCTGTGCTTTTTCCTTTTTAATGGGTTTGATGCGATGTCCTCCCTTTTTTCCGCAGGTGAAACACAACAATGGGTCCAAGGTGTTGGAGGCAACGCTCATTTCAACAGAATTTCCAAAGGGGTATTGGATACCAGGGATTTGGTATACTTTATTTCCATAACCCTCCTATTTCTATTCCTAACCCATCAACGTCTTAAACAATTGGCCAAATGAGTGGAAAGTTTTTGATTTCAGTGGGAAAGGCCTTGGCGGTGGTTGTCATCCTTAATTTGATTGGAAGTTTTTTTTACGTCCGTTTTGATCTTACTGAGGACCAACGGTTCACACTTTCCAAACCAGCTATTGCCGTGGCCCAAAAATTTGATTCCCCAATAGTGGTGGATGTTCTTTTGGATGGGAATATTCCTCCGGAATTTTCAAAATTAAAAGTTGAGACCATTCAGTTGTTGGAGTCTTACACCTCTAAAAACAAAAACATACAGTTTAATCTGGTAGATCCCTTAGAGGACGAGACCAACACCCAGCAGACCATTTCCGATTTACAACGTATCGGGTTGGAACCTGCCCGGGTTACCGTGGAAGAAAACGGAAAGGTATCCCAGGAATTGGTCTTTCCATGGGCCATGGTCAACTATCAAAACCAGACCGTAAAAGTACCCTTGCTCAAGAACAAATTGGGATCTACCATGGAAGATCGCATCAACAATTCTGTTCAGCAGTTGGAATATGCTTTTGCAGATGCCTTTACCAAACTGAGTATATCTGAAAAAAAACGAGTGGCCGTGATCAAAGGAAATGGGGAATTGGACGACCTCCATATTGCGGATTACCTGACTACCATCCGGGACTACTACAATATTGGTGCAATTACCCTGGATTCTGTAGCTACCAACCCGCAATCGGTTTTGGATCAACTCAAGGGTTTTGATCTGGCCTTAATAGCCAAACCCACGGAGGCTTTTACGGACGAAGAAAAATATGTCCTGGACCAGTTTGTGGTGAACGGTGGTAAATCTATCTGGTTGATAGATCAAGTGGCCATGGAACTGGACAGCATTTTTGCGGGAGGTGGTAATGCCATTGCCTTGCCCAGGGAGCTTAACATGAAGGACTTTTTCTTCAAATTTGGGGTGCGTATCAATCCCGTTTTGGTGAACGATATGTATTTCACCCAGATTGTTTTGGCTTCGGGAGATGGAAATGATTCCCAATACAATCCTGTACCTTGGTATTACAACCCTATGGTATTTTCACAGAACAACCACCCTATCAACACCAATATCGAAGCTGTCCGCTATCAATTTGCCAACGCCATGGAAGTATTGGAAAACGACTATGATCATGCCGTATTGCTCCGTAGTTCTCCCTTGTCCAAGACAGAAGGAACCCCTAAACCCATTGGTTTGGACATTTTGAATCAACCTCCTAATCGGGAGTCATACACCAATGGTAATCAACCTTTGGCTGTCCTTGTTGAAGGTGACTTTGTTTCCATGTTCAAAAACCGAATCAAGCCGGTGGAATTGGAAAACACCATTGAAGAGGGGCCATCCAACAAGATGATTGTAATTTCTGATGGAGATCTCATCAAAAACCAACTTCGAAATGGTGTTCCGCTGGAATTGGGTTATGATAAATGGACCAATAGCTCCTATGGGAACAAGGAATTTTTGGTGAATTGCATTAATTTTCTTTTGGACGATACTGGACTTATAAACATTCGAAATAGAAGGGTTTCCATTCCTCTTTTGGATGTTGAGAAAATTGCAACACAAAAAAGCAAATGGCAGGTCGTAAACATAGCAATCCCAGTACTTTTAACCTTGGTATTCGGAATCCTATTTGGACTCTACAGAAAGCGGAAATTTGCCGTTTAGCTGTTGATAAGTTTGTTTCTTTGCTATGTCCTTTTAAGATATATTTGTTTTTATCCATTTTAAAAGCCTGTTTGACTTAACAAATCCAACAGGAAACCATGTTTAAAGAATTTCTTGAATGAAGTTTATTGTATCCAGCACATATTTATTAAAACAATTGCAAGTCTTGGGTGGTGTCATCAACAACAGCAACACTTTGCCCATTTTGGACAACTTTCTTTTTGACTTAAAACAGAACAAGTTGACCGTATCGGCATCCGATTTGGAGACCACCATGAGTTCTGTACTTGAAGTGGATTCAGATGCAGAAGGAGCCATAGCGGTTCCGGCACGTTTGCTTTTGGATACCTTAAAGACTTTTCCAGAGCAGCCCCTCACCTTTGTGGTCGAGGACAACAATACGGTTGAAATCAGTTCCAATCATGGTAAGTATGCCTTGGCCTATGCTGATGGAGCTGAGTTTCCGAAAGCCGTGGAAGTTTCCAACCCTAGTACCACAACACTTTTGGGGGATATTCTGGCCACCGCAATCAATAAAACCATTTTTGCCGCAGGCAATGATGACCTAAGACCGGTGATGAGCGGGGTGTTCTTTCAGTTTTCCACAGAAAATCTAACTTTTGTGGCTACTGATGCTCATAAATTGGTCAAGTACCAGCGTCAGGATGTAACAGCTTCCCAAGTTGCAGAGTTCATCATGCCCAAAAAACCTTTGAATCTTTTAAAAGGAATTTTGGCGGGCTCTGAATCCGAGGTAACCATAGAGTACAATGACAGTAATGCCAAGTTCATATTTGACAACTCTGAATTGATTTGTAGGCTCATTGACGGTAAGTATCCCAATTATGAAGCGGTAATTCCCAAGGAAAATCCCAACAAACTGTCCATTTCAAGAAATCAGTTTCTTAGTTCGGTTCGAAGGGTTTCCATTTTCTCCAATAAGACCACACATCAAATTCGTTTGAAAATTGCAGGTGCAGAATTAAATATTTCCGCAGAAGATGTGGACTACAGCAACAAGGCAGAAGAGCGTTTATCCTGCTCCTATCAAGGGGATGACATGCAAATTGGTTTCAATTCCAGATTCTTGCTCGAAATGCTGAACAATCTAAACTCTGAAGATGTTTCTTTGGAAATGAGTTTGCCCAACAGAGCGGGTATCTTGACTCCCATCGATGGATTGGATGAGGGAGAACACGTCACCATGCTGGTGATGCCGGTGATGCTCAACAGCTAGGAAATCAACTTATAGAAGAGTAAGGCTGGAATTGAATTCCAGCCTTTTTTATACAAAGGGAATTGTTAAAAAGTAAGATGGCGGTTCCCCATTGGACGCTTTTATTGCATTGACTATGGGCAATACAAAACCCAGTATGGCAACACCAAGAAGGCCTACCAATCCCAAACCTACCAAAAGGATGGCCGGAATACTGACAATAATGTACAGTAATAGACTTAGTTGTAGGTTAATGATGGCCTTTCCATGTTCGTTCATCCCCTCAACGGTCTTCCTTGAAGACAGCCAAATAACAAGAGGGACAATAAATCCTCCAAACCCGGTAACATAGTGCAGCAACTGGGTTAGGTGAGCTACGGACAACAGCGTGTTGTCCTTTCTTAATACATTTTGATTAATGACTTCCATTTTTGATTGATTTTAATGATGTACCTTATTAGTGGTGATTTGCGCCCAAATGTTACACCTATTGGGTATTTCGTACTTTTGCGCACATGTCATATTCCGATAACATTGTTGCCATGGCCACGCCTCCAGGTACTGGAGCCATTGCTATTATCCGAATTTCCGGGCCTGAAGCCATTGCCTTGGTTTCCGAACATTTTGAACCCATAAAACCCAAAGACCTCACCAAGCAAAAGAGTCACACGATCCATTTGGGTCATATAGTACATCAGGAAAAAGTACTGGATAAAGTACTGATATCCATATTTAAGGGCCCAAATTCCTATACGGGTGAAAATGTAGTGGAAATTTCCTGTCATGGATCTCCATATATTCAGCAACAGTTGCTTCAATTGTTTCTGAGAACGGGATGCCGCATGGCCACTGCTGGCGAATTTACCTTGCGTGCCTTTTTAAATGGTAAAATGGACCTGAGCCAAGCCGAAGCAGTTGCGGATTTGATTGCAAGTGATAGTGAGGCTTCGCATGAAATAGCTGTCCAGCAAATGCGGGGTGGGTTCAGCAATGAAATTCAAAAATTACGGGAGGAACTTCTAAACTTCGCCTCCTTGATTGAACTGGAATTGGATTTTTCACAAGAAGATGTGGAGTTTGCCGATCGTACCCAATTCAATGCGCTGCTCAACCGAATAAGTGAGGTTCTAAAAAAACTCATTGATTCCTTTGCCATTGGCAACGTCATTAAAAATGGGATTCCCATAGCCATTGTTGGCAAACCCAATGTAGGTAAATCTACATTGCTCAACGCCCTATTGAATGAGGAAAGAGCTATAGTGAGCAATATTCCCGGAACCACCCGTGACACAGTTGAGGACCAAATTAATCTGGGAGGAATCAATTTCCGGTTTATTGACACTGCAGGAATCAGGGAAACGCAGGATATGGTAGAGAAGATTGGGATTGAAAAGACTTTCGACAAAATTGAAAACGCCAAGTTGATCTTGTTCCTTTTCGACGGTCTGGATTTTGACGTAGAGGAGTTGGAAGATCTTAAAAACAAATACCCCAATAAGGAGGTACTTCCCATATGCAATAAGGTGGATTTATTGGCCCAAGCTGAACAAGATCAAATACAGCGTTCCGTTTCGGATTTGTTGTTCCTGTCTGCCAAGGATAGGACAGGGGTTCCCGAGTTGGAGCAAAAACTGTCGTCACTTGTTGTGTCGGGGGCATTGAGTGGGGATGCAACTATTGTTTCCAATAGCAGACATTATGATGCCCTACTAAAAGCCCTGGAGGAAATTCAAAAGGTGAAAGAAGGTATGGACATGGGGCTCTCCAGTGATCTCATGGCCATAGACATTAGGCAAGCGCTCTATCATTTAGGCGAAATAACAGGAAGCGTCACTACCGATGATCTCTTGGGTAACATCTTTTCCAATTTCTGCATCGGAAAATAGATCTTTGTGTAGTCCAGATATCCATTATCTTTGGATTCCAAATTTTATGCATGTTCAACTTTTTTAATAGAAAAGTTTTTTTAGCTGATTATCTTCATGGGCTGGTAGATATTCACAACCATATTCTACCGGGTATTGATGATGGTGCAAAAACGGTGGATGAATCCTTATCACTCATCAGCGCATTTGCGGCTTATGGAGTGACCAATTTTGTGTTTACACCGCATATCATGAATCACTACTATCCCAATACTCCCGACTCCATTAAAACTTCGTTTGAGCTACTTCAAAGTGAATTGGAGAAACATGACCTTCAAAACGTCAAAATTGATTATGCCGCGGAACATATGATCGATGACGAATTTGAGCCTTTGTTGGAAAACAATGGGGTTGTACCACTAAAAACCGAGCATCTTCTAGTAGAAATGTCGTATTTACAGCCCGCCTTTGGCTTTGACAACGCTGTCAAAAAAATCTTTGAGCAGAAATACTTTCCCATTTTGGCGCATCCAGAGCGATACAGCTACTTCCATCAACAACCCCAAATTTACTCGGAGCTTAAATCAAATGGGGTTCAGTTGCAGCTAAACTTACTCTCGGTTTCTGGATACTACGGTTCCGAAATACAAAGGATAGCCCTTAAACTGTTGGAAGACGAGCTTTACGACTACTGTGCTTCAGATGCCCATCATATAAGACATATTACTGCCTTAAAGGAAATCAATGTATCCCAAAAAGTGCTGGGTAAAATCCTACCTGTTATCGAAAATACGATTCAAACTTTTTATTGATCAATTAAAGTTCCACCATTTCTTGACGGTTCTTCCATAACCGTAACCATAGTTTCGGCCATACCCCAAATTGGTTTCCTTAACGCCATTTACCACAAAGGACAGGTTCTTGACCTTTTTCTCATCCACAAGTTTAATAGGGTACTCCAATACTTTACGGTCGGTGACACCAGCTTTGGTAACATATAAAATCTGATGAGCAAAATCGCTGATCAACAAGGTGTCCGTAACCACAAGCATTGGGGCAGAATCCACAACCACGTAGTCATATTTTTCAATGGCCTGATCCATAAATTCCTTTAGTCTACCACTCATGAGCAACTCAGCCGGATTTGGCGGAATCTTTCCGGAAAACACAATATCCACCTTGTTGTCATTGATGACAGCAGGGGTAATTGTATCCTTGAACTGAAGATTGTCATCGTGCAGAAATTCTGTTAAACCCTTTTTGGATTTTCCATTGGCACCCAATTCCCCGTTCATCCTTAGTCCTAAATCGGAATAGAAGTTTTTCAGTTTAGGGTTTCTGATATCCGCTCCCACCAAAAGCACTCTCTTTTTTGTGCTGGCAAATACCATTGCCAAATTGGAAGAGATAAAAGTTTTCCCCTCCCCTGGAACACTGGAGGTAACCAAAATCATGTGGCCTCGTTCCTGACCATTCTTATTTTTAAGAACATAGTTCAGGTTGGTTCTCAATATACGGAGGGATTCACCCAAGACGGAGCGATCCATTCCATTGATCAATTTGCTTGCCTTTTTGCCAATTTTAGGTAATTCTGCAATAACAGGTGCCTTGTTGAAAATTGCCTTTTCCAGCTCAATCTTATTGTGCACCTTATTGTCCATCATATCCTTCAGATAGAAAAAACCAAAAGGAACCAAGAGACCCAGAATGAATGAAGCCAAATAGATCACCGGTTTCTTTGGAGAAACTGGGTCTTTGCTCATCAGATAAGCGGAATCAATAATTTTCGATTTTGGGGAGGCAGAAGCAAAGGTAATCTGAGATTCTTCCCGTTTTTGCAACAAATACAGGTACAAAGACTCCGTGGTTTGTTGTTGACGTGTAATATCGCGGAGCGCCCTTTCATTTTTAGGCGCGGAATAGATACGTGAGTTTATTCTTGACAATTGACTGCTAAGACTATTTACCTGAAGTGTCAGGTTGTTTTCCACACTATTTAAACTGGACTTCATGCTTCGCTTTAAACCATCCAGTTGCCTATCCAAGTTTACAATAATTGGGTTTTTTTCATTGGAACTTTCCAGGAGTCGTTTACGCTCTAAAGCCAGTTCATTATATCGAGCCGTTGTACCCGCAATGGTTTCGTCGTTAAGTCCTACGTTGGTAGGAAGTAACTCGTAGCCATCCTGTCCGTCCACGAGGTCTTTCATACTAGATGCTATATCCAATTGGACGGAGGCGTTTTGAAGTTCTTGTTGGTTGGTTGCACCGATGTTCAGGTTTACATTGGTTTGTGCACCTATGTCGGTAATTCCCCTCCCGGATTTAAAATCCTCAGCACTTTGGTCCACATTGGATAAATCCCCATAAATATCGGCTATTCGGTCGTTGATAAAATCAGAGGTTCGATCAGCGATTGCCTTTTTGTCATCAACCGCATTTTGGTTGTAGATGGAAATCAGGGTATTTATAACATCCTTGCCTCTTTTTTGTACCGCATCATTCAGGTTGATCGAAATAATATTGGAAAGCATGTCGGTAACCGTAATCAGAATATTCCTCTGATAATATTCCGCCACATTTGCAATAGGACTTACTTTGACCTTATATTTTTTCCCCTTTAGCTTCTCAATATCCAAAGTACTCTTTGGAGTTATGATCAAATCTCCCAAAGAAGAGGCAATTGGTGTTCCAAAGGATTCTTTGGTAAAAGGAGCATCCTCCTCGTTGGCAAAATCAAACGAGGTTTGGGAGTCCAAGGTCACAAAAAATTCGTGTTCCGTTTTTTGTACTATGGAATCGGGGGCCAAGAAATTTACGTTAAAGGGTTGGTCGTCATACAAAACGGTGTTTTTAATGCTACCGAGAGCAATAACCTTTGTGTTCAGTCCCAACTCCTCGACCACCTTCATCAAATTCATCCTGGAATTAAGGGATTCGATTTCGTCCTGTACATTGTTTCGACCACCACCCAAAACTCCAAGGTCGCTGAACGCTCCCAGCTCCGAAGTCGAGTTTTGATCCTCCAGAATCTTGATTTTTGCATGTATGCCATATTCCGGCACAGCATAGCGGATATATAAAAATGCAAGTAGAATAGCTACAAAAATGGATGCAACAAACCATTTCCAATTCTTTAAAATTGGCTTAAGTAGGTCGCTGGTAGTCTCGTTACTATGGAGAGCTTCCGAATTTTCAGTTTTCATTAAAATCCAATTTAACTTCTTGTAATCATCAATACTGTGGAAGTAATCACCAACGAGATAATAGAGACATAGATAGATGCCCTTTCATCCAATGAAGTTTCCTGAATACCAGATTTGTTGGGCTCCACATATACCACATCATTTTGGGTTAAATAATAAACGGGGGACTTTATCATTTCCTTAGAGGTCAAATTTATACGGGTATATACCTTTGTCCCATTAAAATCCCTGACCACCAAAACGTTTTCCCTAACACCTCGTATAGTTAAATCTCCAGCAAGACCAAGTGCTTCCAAAATGGTTATTTGCTCTCCATTTACTGGGTATGTACCCGGCCTGTTTACCGCTCCAAGTACCGTAATGGTAAAGTTGCGGAGTCTTATGTTAATAATAGGGTCTTTCAGATAATCTGATAATCGATCACGTAAAACAGCCCTTAATTCTTCTGGGGACAAGCCCTCGATTTTTAGCTTGCCTATAACGGGAAAATCAATTTCTCCATCTTGATCCACCAAATAGTCTACCTGTTCCGGCCTAAACCCACTTTCCGAAGCTCCCCTGAACAGATTGAAAGGTGCACTGGCTTCAGGGTTTAAGGAAGATACGTGAATGGAAACCAAGTCATCCACTTTAAATTTGGATACGGAAGTATTGTTATTGACCAAAGTCTCGAAGTCCCCTGTATCCTGAAAGTAGACTACATCTTTTCTTGAGGCACATGAAGCGAGGACTAGAAACAATAAACAAAAGCTATAACTTTTGATCGGGCGGCTGTTAAATCTAAACATGTTGATTATCTAATTTTAATTTAAAAATTACGAACTAGTTGGTTTTACAAGGGTACTTTTTTCAAAACTAACCTTTTCATCTTTATCCAATTCGCAAAGTTTTGAATTTTTCGAAATATATTCGGGAACTATACTTTTCATTAGTTGAATGGTGTTTTCACTGAAAAACAAGTTACTAATGCAAAGTTCATCAATTTTAGATCGTAAGTCTACATAATCCAAGTCTCTGGTCTTACTTATTTTTATTTTCTCGTGGTAGGTTGGTAGTGTATTTTCACCATTTGCCAACAGTTCTTCATACAACTTTTCACCCGGCCTTAAACCGGTTACCTTAATATCAATGTCCTCGGGGTAACTCAAGCCTGACAGCTTGATCATGTTCTTTGCCAAGTCGTAAATCTTCACAGATTCACCCATATCGAAAATAAAGATTTCCCCTCCTTTGCCCATGGCTCCGGCTTCCAAAACCAATTGGGAAGCTTCGGGAATTGTCATAAAGTAACGAGTAATCTCTTTATGGGTCAAAGTAATAGGGCCTCCATGTTCAATTTGCTTTCTGAACAAGGGAATCACAGAGCCATTGGAACCCAATACGTTGCCAAAACGGGTAGTGATAAACTTGGTCTTGCTTTCTTGCTGTTTGCAACTCACATAGATTTCCGCAATTCTTTTACTGGCCCCCATAACGTTGGTCGGGTTCACCGCCTTGTCTGTGGATACCAGAACAAATTTGTCGATATTGTACTGTATGGCTAGATCTACTATGGTCTTTGTACCAGCAATATTTATTTTAATTGCTTCATAGGAATTATACTCCATTAAGGGTACATGCTTGTAAGCAGCTGCATGGAAAACTAAATCCGGTTTGTGCTCCTGGAAGATATAATTCATCCTATTTTTATCCCTTACGTCTCCCACTATTAGGAATAAAATTATGATAACCCTTCTGCTTTAATTCCTGCTGTAAATCGTACAAAGCCGATTCTGCCTGATCAATTATTACAAGGGAACGGAAATTGTATCTGCATATTTGTCGTACGATTTCACTTCCGATTGATCCAGCACCACCAGTAACAAAGATCACCTTATCCCTTACTTCCTCACTTATTCTGGAATTGGTAATGGCAATAGGCTTGCGGTTAAGTAAATCCTCAATTTGAACCGTTTTAATTTGTGATGCCTTCAATTCCCCATTGATCCAGTCTTCAACAGGAGGGATAATTTTAACCTGTACGGGAAAATCAACCAAGCCCTCAACCAATTGGTTGAGTTTTTTATGATCGATGTTCTGGATACAAAAAATGACCTCGGAAATTCTCTTTTTGGAAATGAAATCCTTGGTCAGAATTTCTGGGCCATAAACATTGACACCATTGATCAGCTTGCCAATCTTTTTCTTGTCCTTATCAACATAACCCACCACCTTTACATTGCTCTTGGAATGATTGGTCAGTGCTCCGTGGGTCAAAATCCCGGAATTACCGGCACCATAGATCACCACGTTTTTGGCAGAGTTGAACCCATTCTCTTTTATAAACCCATGAAAGAGTGTTTTAAAAACGTACCTGGACGCCACCAGGGTTACAAAAGAAATGAGGCTGTTTATGATAATGATGGACAATGGAATGGTAAAATTGTCCGCTAATTCAAATTTTCTGTTCGCAAGTACAAGGAAAATTGTAAAGATACTTGCCAAGCAAATAGCATTGAAGATGTTGTATACATCCCGCATACCTGTATGTCTCACAACGCCTTTGTAAGAGCCTATCATTAAAAAGGAGATCAAGGCAATGAACAAGACCCAAGGCAGTTGAACGAAAAGTTTATCTACATCAAAATTGAATGTCAGGTTGAAACGTATAAAATACGACAGTACAAATGAAAATGCCACAATGACCACGTCAATTGCCAACACCAACCATTTGGAGGCATATCTTTCTACAGTATTAGTTAGGTAGTTCTGTATCATGAAAGAGCAATTTTTATTGTTTTAATAATGCGCTGCAAGTCCTGTTCCAATAGATTGGAACCACTTGGTAAGCACAGGCCTCTGTTAAAGAGGTCTTCCGAAGTGCCATCGGAAAAGCTAATTTCTTTTTCATAAATGGGTTGCATATGCATGGGCTTCCAGAGCGGTCTGGATTCAATATTCTCATGCTCCAAGGCCACACGAATCTTTTCCCTTACCTCATAGGAAGGTGTGAGAATACAACTCAACCATCTATTACTGAACATCCCGTAAGGCTCTTCCAGAAAGGTTATTTCATCAAATTCATGAAGTTGTTCGGTATAGAACCTATGGTTGTTCCTTCTAGCCGCAATCCTATCATCCAAAACTTGCATCTGACCTCTTCCAATCCCGGCCAATACATTACTCATTCTATAGTTATGTCCAATCTCTGAATGTTGATAGTGAACTGCTTTGTCCCTAGCTTGGGTTGCCAGAAAAACTGCCTTGTCCCTGTACTCTTTTCTTTTGGATACCAAGGCACCTCCCCCAGAAGTTGTTATAATCTTGTTTCCGTTGAAAGATAATATGGCTATATCGCCAAAAGTACCACACGGCCTTGAACCATAAGTGCTACCCAGGGCTTCTGCGCTATCTTCCAAAACAGGGATGTCATAATCGTTTGCTATGGCATGAATCTCTTCCACCTTATAGGGCATCCCATAGAGATGCACAGTTACAATAGCCTTCGGCTTATTTCCGGATGATATTCTTTGAATGATGGCTTCCTCAAGAAGTTTGGGCGACATGTTCCAGGTTTCAGCCTCACTGTCAATGAAGACCGGTCTGGCACCAAGATAAGTTATAGGGTTTGCTGATGCCGAAAACGTAAAACTTTGGCAAAGCACCTCATCCCCAGCAGATACACCAAGCAACTTAAGGCCTAAATGTATGGCCCCGGTTCCCGAACTCAAAGCTGCAACATGTACATCATGTCCCAGATAGTTTTCAATATCCTCCTCAAATCCAGTAACATTTGGCCCCAGTGGTGCTACCCAATTGGTATCAAAGGCCTCATGGACAAAAGAAAGTTCCGTTCCTCCCATATGCGGCGAGGACAGCCATATTTTAGATTGAATTTCGGTTTCCAAGTTCAGTGGTTTTTACTTTAGTTGTAACTAATAGATTTGTATCAAATCAGGTACTAAAAACTTTTAATTAAGGGGACTGCAATTCGTTGAAAATTAACTCAAGAGTCACATTAAAAACTAAAGTTACCAACTTAACATAGAGTTAGGATCAAAACCATGCGATATTTCGCCAAACATGTAAAAAAAATCGATTGAATGCCATTACCATTTAGTTGACCACATCATTTCCAAATAAAGAAGGCCGGGAATTACCGTTTATCCGTTTATCGGGTATTACAACTAACCGTACTATAAATAAGGTATACTTTCCTCGTAATTATTTAATTTGGCCGCTCAATAAAATCGCATCCATACATTATATAGTATAACCTCAAAAAACAGAATTGAATGAAGGTATTGGTAACTGGGGCAGCTGGGTTTATTGGATTTCATACGGTGGCCCAGTTGATAGCGCAAAATTGTCAAGTAGTAGGACTTGACAACATTAATAGTTACTACGATGTTGGTCTTAAATATGCTCGGTTAAAAGAACTGGGAATAGACCCTTCCCAAGCTGAAAAATTCAATTCCGTTTCAGAAAGCTCGATTCATTCTTCCCAGTTCAAATTTGTTAGAATGAATTTGGAAGATCGCAATGAATTGCCAAAATTGTTCGAGACCGAAAAATTTGATGTGGTATGCCATCTTGCCGCACAAGCCGGTGTACGTTATAGTCTTGAAAATCCCGAAGCTTATGTGGATAGCAATGTGGTGGGTTTCTTGAACATATTGGAAGGCTGTAGGCATAATAAGGTAAAACATCTTGTGTATGCCAGTAGCTCAAGTGTGTACGGCTTAAACAAAAAGATACCTTTTAATACTTCAGATAATGTAGACCACCCTATCAGTTTATATGCAGCCACAAAAAAGAGCAACGAGCTCATGGCACACACCTACAGCCACTTATATGGTTTCTTGACAACAGGTCTTCGGTTCTTTACGGTATACGGTCCATGGGGCCGACCGGACATGGCCATGTTCCTGTTTACGGATGCCATGTTAAAGGGCAAACCTATAAAGGTATTCAACCGCGGTGAAATGGAAAGGGACTTCACATATATAGACGATATTGTAGAAGGTGTAGTGCGTGTTGTGGCCAAGGATATCACAGAAAGAAAGTCCACTGGGGAATTGTACAAGGTTTACAATATTGGCAACAACAAATCCGTTAAGCTAATGGCTTTTATCAAAGCAATTGAAAAAAGCTTGGGGATTGAAGCCAAAAAAGAAATGCTGCCCATGCAACCTGGTGATGTTAGTAAAACCTGGGCCAATGTGGATGAGCTTATAAAAGATTATGACTACCACCCTGACACTCAGATAGAAAATGGGGTACAAGAATTTATAAACTGGTACAAACAATATTATAAGGTTTAAAAGTTTTACTGACGTAAATTGCCATTCATTTGTGATTTTTTACTTTCATCCGACACTCTCACCCCCTTGAAGCAACCTTAAAATTTAGAATTGTTCATGATAATCGATTTTTTTAAACGTACACCGTAAAAACGGGTCAAAAATTGTTATTGCTGACTGTATTTTTGAATTTTGTCATCATATGAAAAACAACACACAATCATTTACCGAGCCTATTGAAATAGCCATCAAAGCTGCCATCTCTGGTGGTTCGGCTATTATGGAAATTTATGGAAAACCCGATTTTGAACTGGAAATAAAAGATGACCGTTCGCCTTTGACTGAGGCGGATACTGCGGCCAACACCCTTATCAATCAATATCTGGTGGAAACGGACATTCCTATTATCTCCGAGGAGAACAAAAACCTGGAATACGATGATAGAAAGCATTGGGACAAATGTTGGATTGTAGATCCACTGGATGGCACCAAGGAATTTATCAAGCGAAATGGTGAATTCACTGTGAACATTGCACTGTGCGAGAAAGGAAGACCTGTTCTAGGTGTGATCTATGTTCCTGTTAGCCGCGAACTTTATTACGCAGATGTTACCAAAAAGATTGCCTATAAAACCATCTTAGATGAAGAACTCAATCTTACAAATGAACTATTTGCGGAAGAAGATCGTATTTCTATGAGTAAAACAAGTAAAGCGTTGGCTCGCGTTGTAGGCAGTCGCTCGCATATGAACCAAGATACACTTGATTTTATCTCATCCATTGAAAATGACTTTGATGAAATAGAAGTTGTTTCCAAAGGGAGTTCGCTTAAATTCTGCCTGGTCGCCGAAGGGAAGGCTGATTTTTATCCCAGATTTGCTCCTACCATGGAGTGGGATACTGCGGCTGGCCATGCGATTTGCAACGCCGTTGGGCTAAAGGTGATTTCCCAACAGACCAATGAGGAATTGCCCTATAATAAAGAAAATTTGTTGAATCCCTATTTTTTAGTAAGTCAGTAAGCTGTGGGAAAGATCTCCGGATTTATGGGTAAAATATCCCATAAGAGACATATTGCCAAAACCATCACCTGGAGGTTAGTAGGAACCCTGGACACCGTGGTGTTGTCCTGGATTATTACAGGGAACCCTGCCACTGGACTCAAAATCGGTTTTTCGGAGGTTTTTACCAAAATGATTCTGTATTACCTCCACGAACGGGCTTGGGTAAGAGTCAAGATGCCCGAAAGTAGAAAACGACATTTGTTCAAAACAGTTTCTTGGCGTGTGATTGGCACCCTTGATACAATCGTGATTTCTTGGATAATCTCTGGAAACCCGCTTACAGGATTGAAGATTGGAACCCTGGAAGTAATCACCAAAATGATATTGTACTATTACCATGAAAGGGCATGGTACCGTATCAACTTTGGACTTGATAAAATAGTTAGATCAAAAACATGGAAAAGAATATAATTGCCCATTCCTATAAGATCGATGTAGAAAAAAGGAGAAAACAAAGTGGACACAATTCACTTCTTATTTTCTTCACGGGGCTTTCCGGTTCCGGTAAATCTACTTTGGCCAATGCCTTGGAAGAACGATTCTATAAGAATGGCGTTAAAACATATGTACTGGATGGTGATAATGTTCGCAAGGGCATTAACAGCAATCTCACGTTTAAACCTGAGGACCGATCGGAAAACCTTAGGCGTATTGCCGAAATCTCAAAACTTTTTATTGATGCAGGTGTGGTAACCCTTGCAGCCTTTATTGCCCCCTATGAAAAAGACAGGGAGTTCATAAAGCAAACCGTAGGGCCCGACAACTATATTGAAGTGTTTGTAAACACCAGTTTGGAGGTATGCGAGCAAAGGGATGTTAAGGGGCTGTACGCAAAGGCACGTAAAGGCGAGATTAAAAACATGACCGGAATTTCAGCTCCATATGAAGCACCTAAGAATCCGGATGTGGAGGTATCAAATGAATATGGCATAGATGAATCTGTTGACATTATATATAATAAGATAAAGAACCAAATAAGACTCAAAAATGAGTAAGTACTATTTAAACTATTTAGACGAGTTAGAGTCCGAGGCCATCTTCGTGTTACGGGAGGTTTGGGCACAATTTCAGAATCCTGTTATCCTCTTTTCAGGAGGAAAGGATTCCATTGTAGTGACCCACTTGGCAAAAAAAGCATTCTTCCCTTCCAAAATTCCGTTCTCCTTGATGCATGTGGATACGGGTCATAATTTCCCGGAGACCATCCAATTCAGGGACAATATCCTAAAACAGCTTGGTGTGAATCTTATTGTAGGTTCTGTTCAGGAATCCATAGACCAAGGTAGAGTTGCGGAAGAAAAAGGAAAAAGTGCAACCCGTAATGCCCTGCAGATTACCACCCTTTTGGACGCCATTGAGGAACACAAGGTAGACTGTGCCATTGGTGGTGGACGACGAGATGAAGAAAAGGCAAGGGCAAAGGAACGGTTCTTTTCCCACCGAGATGATTTTGGTCAGTGGGACCCTAAAAACCAGCGTCCCGAGTTATGGAACCTTTTCAACGGGAAACACTTTGAAGGAGAACATTTTAGAGCGTTCCCCATAAGTAATTGGACAGAAATGGACGTTTGGAACTACATCAAACGCGAACAAATCGAAATACCTTCACTGTACTATGCCCATGAAAGGGAAGTAGTTTGGAGAAGTGATGCATGGATTCCCAATTCGGAGTTCTTAAAGCTTGAGGACGGAGAAGAAATCGTAACCAAGAAAGTTCGGTTTAGAACACTAGGTGATATCACCATCACCGGTGGTATAGAATCAGATGCTGATACATTGGAAAAAATTGCTGCGGAAGTTTCTGGTATGAGACAGACCGAAAGAGGTAATAGAACCGATGACAAACGCTCTGAAAGCGCAATGGAAGACAGAAAAAGACAAGGGTATTTTTAGAAAAATGGATATGGAATTAAACAATAGTCAACTATTAAGATTTACTACGGCCGGAAGTGTTGATGACGGAAAAAGCACACTAATTGGAAGGCTTCTATATGACTCTAAATCAATCTTTGAAGATCAATTGGAGTCCATTGAAAATACCAGCTTAAAAAAAGGTCATGATGGCTTGGATTTGGCATTGTTCACCGATGGTCTGAAAGACGAGCGTGAGCAAGGTATTACCATTGACGTGGCCTACCGTTACTTCACCACTCCCAAGAGAAAATTCATTATAGCCGATACTCCTGGACACATCCAGTATACCAGAAATATGGTCACAGGTGCATCTACCGCCAATGCTGCCATTATTCTGATTGATGCAAGACATGGTGTTATTGAACAAACAAAGAGGCACTCCTTTATTGCTTCCCTGTTACAAATTCCCCATTTGGTGGTTTGTATCAACAAAATGGACCTTGTGGATTTCAAGGAGGAAGTATATAATGACATTATAAAGCAGTTTCAAGATTTTTCATCAAAATTATTGGTGAAAGATGTACGCTTTATTCCAATTAGTGCCCTGTTGGGTGACAATGTGGTAAACAGGTCCGAAAATATGCCTTGGTACAAAGGCGCACCCTTGTTGCACACCCTTGAAACCATTCATATCAGTAGTGATTTCAACAGCGTGGATGCACGGTTCCCAGTACAGACCGTATTGCGTCCACAACGAGAAGGGTTCATTGACTATCGTGGATACGCCGGAAGAATAGCCAGTGGTATTTTCAGACCAGGTGAGGAAATTACCGTAATGCCTTCTGGTTTTACCTCAAAAATCAAAACTATTGAAGGGCCAGATGGTGAACTTGAGGAGGCCTACGCTCCCATGTCAATTTCCATGACTTTGGAGGACGATATCGATATTGGGCGTGGGGATATGATCGTAAGATCCAACAACAAGCCGGAACCTGCTCAGGATTTGGAGGTGATGCTGTGCTGGATGAATAACGATCCTGCAAAGCCCAGGGCCAAATATACCTTAAAGCACACAAGCAATGAGCAAACGGCCATGATCAAAGAGGTGCTGTACAAAATTGATATTGAGACCCTTGGACGAAATATGGAAGACAAGGAAATCGGTATGAATGATATATGTAAAGTACGTATTCGCTCAACAAAACCCTTAATGATAGATTCCTATAGGGACAATAGAAGCACAGGGAATTTAATTCTGATTGACGAAAACACCAACGAAACAGTTGCCGCGGGTATGATTATTTAATCCTGGCTTTTAAATGTGCCAGCTTTTGACAATGACCGCCATTTAATTTTGATGGAAATTGTCCGCTGCAGATTAAAAGTCAGCATCTAGACGTAGTGTTAGTTATGTGCTCAAATGAAAAACCAAAATCCCCTAAACAAATTTATTCTCATTAAATAATAATCTGATGGTTCTGTCATTATTATTATGACATTTACATTGTTTAAAAAATAACATAAAATGAATCTTACAATAATTGGTACCGGATATGTAGGTCTTGTGAGTGGAACTTGTTTCGCTGAGATGGGTAACAGAGTTACCTGTATTGATGTGGACGAAAAGAAAATCACAAATCTTAAAAACGGAATTATCCCAATATATGAGCCAGGCTTGGAGGCCATGGTCGAAAGAAATATTGCAAACAAAACGCTACATTTCAGTACCAAATTGGCTGAGAATCTTGAAAAATGCGATATCGCATTTATTGCCGTAGGTACTCCTATGGGTGAAGACGGTTCTGCCGATCTAAAGTATGTGTTGCAAGTGGCCAAAGAGATTGGACAGCACATGCAACATTCCTTGGTAATTGTTGATAAATCAACGGTACCCGTAGGTACTGCAGATAAGGTAAGGGAAACGGTTCAAAAGGAACTGGATTCCAGAAAAGCGGACATTGACTTTCACGTGGTTTCCAACCCTGAGTTTTTAAAGGAGGGTGATGCCATCAATGACTTCATGAAACCTGATCGCGTGGTGGTAGGTTCCGATCATGAAGAATCCACCAAAAAGATGCGCAACCTGTACAGCCCGTTTTTTAGAAGTAGTACGAATCGTTTGATCACTATGGACGTTCGCTCTGCAGAAATGACCAAATACGTGGCCAATGCCATGTTGGCTACCAAAATTTCGTTTATGAACGAAATCTCCAACATTTGCGAATTGGTAGGTGCAGATGTTAACAAAGTACGCGTAGGAATTGGTTCGGATAGCAGAATTGGATATAGTTTCATCTACCCGGGAAGTGGATACGGGGGATCCTGTTTTCCAAAAGATGTCAAGGCCTTGAAAAAAACAGCCCAGGAACATGGGTATTCCGCTAGAATTATTGGTGCGGTTGAAGATGTTAACGATGACCAGAAGTTTGTAATAGCAAAAAAGGTGGTGAACCGTTTTGGAGAGGACCTTAAAGGAAAAACCTTTGCCGTCTGGGGATTGGCCTTTAAGCCACAAACAGATGATATGCGGGAAGCACCTGCAATCTATATTATCAAGGATTTGGTTGAAAGAGGGGCCAGTATCCAGGCTTATGACCCAAAAGCAATGGGTGAAGCGCAGGAGTTTTACCTCAAGGACGTTCCAAATGTTTCCTATTGTAATTCCAAATATGAAACCTTACAAGGGGCAGATGCCATGATTCTGCTTACGGAATGGAAAGAGTTTAGGGCACCGGATTTTGAAGAACTCAAACAACAGCTCAACGAACCCATTATTTTTGATGGACGAAATCAGTACGATGACCTAACGTTGGAAGAGCTTGGCTTTGAGTATTTCCAAATTGGGAAAAAGTGACACGCTTCAAATAAGTGTATAAATCGAAAGTAAAAAGGGCTGGATTTTTTAAATCCAGCCCTTTTTTTGTCTTATCCAAGTCTTAAACCGAAAAGACCGATCTTTCTATATTTTTTATGGGTGCTTTCTTACCGCCCTTACCACCGGTTAGGATAGACTGCGTCTTAGTTCAAAAATGAGGTAGTAGCCTAGTTTGTCCAACAGGTTGTTCTTTTTTTGGATTCTTTCCAAATCCTTTTCCATTGAAGCCGTTAGGTAATTCTTATAATCCCCAATTTCACCTTTTCTAAAAAACCATTTGCGTGGAGAATTCTCCCGTACCTTCTTAATACTGTTGGCTTCAATAATGTCCTCAATTTGCTTCTGGTTTAGGGTAACGCCAAGAAATTCCGCAAACCGTTTCAATTCTCCGGGAGTGTCTTTTTTTAAGGATTCAAAGGTTGAATGATAGACATTGTTTTGAAATGATTCCCAATTCTTATTGTATTTTGCGAGCTGTATGGCCTTGTAGCGTCCAACCAACCAATAATAGGTCTTAAATGATGGTTTAAAGGATCGCACATTAATGAAGTGGTTATAATGTGAAACTATAGCGTCCCGAATATCCCGCTGAATCATGAATATTTTTACATCATCCTCATTGCTGGCCAGCAATTCTATATGGTCTTTTTTGTAGATATGTCCTTTTGCCAAATAGTTGTTCGATTTAATCTCCGAGGATTTAACAATATCTGCCAAACGATCAATACCAACAAAGCTATCATGCTTCTTGCTTTGAAAATTTTCAGGTAGTGGCTGGAAATCCATCAGGCCTTTTAACAAATTTCGCTGCCAGGTAGACCCTGACTTGAACGCACCATTTGCAATTACTATCATATCTATGTTTTATTCCCGTTTAGTTCAAAAATTGAGACGCCAATTTATTGAATTTAAAACTCATAACGCCAATACCCGGAAAGTATTTGTTGAAGCGGCAATTATTTCAGACGTTCTCAACCATTTGCAAAAATAAAGGGCTCAATCCGCATAAATAAATAACTGGAAATGGGGTAAAACAACCGTGGAAACCTTGTAGAGTTCACCTGTTTTAATGGCATCCAAAAATGGGAAACTTTAAGTCATTTTCAGTTTCCCGAGTATTTATTCCTTTAAACGTGTTTGCACATCATCCAACTATTTTTTCAGTAGTTTTGAATCGGAAAAACCAATTTTAATTTCTTGATGAAATACATATACATTACAGGCCGAGGACGCAGTGGCAGTACCGTAATTGATGCCATGCTTGGAAATTCCAAATCAATTGAAAGCGTCGGTGAATTGGTTTCCGGACTGGGAAGGTTCAATGCTATGTGTAGTTGTGGAAAGGGAATGAATGATTGCGGCTATTGGACCAGTGTTCGGCATAATTACGAGTCAAAGACGGAGCAGAGTTGGGACAAGTTTGCCAAAGACACGGTGAAATCAGGACATGTCAAGGAATTTATGGACACCTTATTTGGCAATTCCAAATTCAATAGGGAATTGGTGAAAGATACAGAGCAATTTACCCAAGGATTGTTGGAGGTCGCTGGAAAAAAAGCCATACTTGATTCCTCAAAAAATCCAAACCGGGCTTTATGGCTTGCCAAATTTTATGATGACTCCAAAATCATACACTTGGTCAAACATCCAGATGGGGTTGCAGCGAGTAAATATAAGTTTATTGGAAGGGGCAAAGGCTATAAGTTTCTTCGAAAAACCTATATCAATCCAAAACTGGCCCCTTTGTACATGACCGTGGAAGCCATATCCTGGATGGTAGGCAATACCATGATAGGGTTGATCAAATTAATAAGGCCAAAAAAGGTGATGCTCGTCAAATATGAAGATTTTGGTGCAAAGCCAGAAGTTATTTTCGAAAAGCTCTCCAAGTTTTTGGAAATAGATCTTAGTGAGGTTCGTGATGCCGTGATCAATGGCCACCCCTTAACTTTTGGTCATACCATAGGGGGCAATGGCGTAAGAAATAGCGAGACCTTTGTTTTCAGCACCAAGAAAGGCAAGAAACGCCCGATGCCCATTTTTTACAAAGTTCTTATCCGCATTTTCTGTTGGCCTCTTATGTTGATTTACGGCTACAGATTCATATGATCTGCCCACAAGTAGGTTAAATTCAATTACCAAATCACATTCCAATTTTCCCAAAGGTCGCAGAAGTGCTTATTTCTCCGTCACAGAAAGGACGGCTCACAGCAATACTCAGCTTCTGTAAAGGTTGTAGGGATTCCCGCTCTTAACCCACTTGACCATGGGGTCTAAGATTAGAAAAGTATACCTGCCGTAAATTGAGGTTAATTGTTGGGGCTAAGACCTCCTGGACTAACATTTTCATAAGCCCCCGGGCCTTTCCAGACCTTATATTCATCAAAGTAGACATCTCCTTGAGGGGAGTTTTTTGAAGACCAATAAACTCCAATGGTATGTTTGATTTCACCAGTATAGGGAATTCCACTTACATTGGCGAGTCGGTAGGTTGTGGTTCCTTTTTTGTCAACAATCTTGTCGCCGTTTACCCATATTTCCAAAAACCCATCAACAGGATCAAGCTCCCAATGGATTACAATATCAATCCATTCGTCTAGATTATAGTTGAAGTGTGTGTTTTCCGTACCTGTACTTGCACCACTGTCTTGAATTATATTGACCATTCTTTCGTCCGTTGAAGTAGCGAAGAACATTTTCCCATTGGAGCCTTGCCTTAAGGTAACCGGATTGATACCTCCATGATCGGGAGCACCTTCTGGCCTCATGTTTCTAAACTGGGCATAAACCCTGGAGCTTTGGGCCGCTTGCTTTACTTTCATTGAGAAGCCTATCCAATGTTCGCCCCAATCGGACAATCTATTCCTATGGATTTCATTTCTTGTAACGTGATTATTGTAATCACCTAAATGGACCGCCTTGGAACCAGCTCTTGAGTCCGAAGTGGTGTGTGGTTCTCCCCTACTTGCTTCGTACTCCCATGTATTGTCTCCGGAACCACTTAGATTCCATTGATCTGATTCAAAATCTGAATACCAAATTAAGGAGCCCTGTCCCTTGGACTGGTCATCGGTATTGTCTTCTCCGGTATCTGTATTATCTTCCTCGGAAGTGTTGTCTTCTTCGGAAGTATCCTCTTCACCTGAAGACGCTTCTTCATCTTCATTGTTTCTTTCCTCAATTTCCTTGTTCGTTTCTGTTTCCTCTTGGATAACGTCATAGAACAAGTCGGAGTCCTTGGCGCAGGAGAGATTAAATAATAGAATGTAAATTAGTAGAGAAAACACTTTTAGTGGGGTATTAGTGTTCAGCATGGCAATATAATTAGGTTAAGTAAATGTCGAGTAATTCGATTCAGGGTTTATAAATGGATTACTGCTAAATTTTTTCGATGAAATGCCCATTAATTAGGTTAAAATGCAATGTTGGGTTTCAATTCGTTTTCAAAGTACGGGATTTTACATGGGTTTGGATGTTCATCGATTTTTTATTCGATGAACTACATATTTATTTAACATTTCATAAAGATTTGGATCGTTGAAATTCAGGCTGTTCCAAAATTGGCCCAACCGTTTGAAGGAAATTTATGACCACTGAACTACCCTAACGAAATATGGGCTTCGGTTTGCCTAGCCATCTAAATTTTATACAAAAACAACAACTGGATTTATTCATTTTAATCTTTTATGTTACAACAACATTTATTACTTCTTAACGTTCAGAATAAATCTTTAGACTATGGGCTTCGCTAATCCTTAAACTTGTATTTTAGCTACATCAATGATCGCTTCACTATTCAATTCATGCAAGCCTGTACATTAATCACATTCCATAAGACTATCTTTCCATGAAGATTCTCCACCTCAATGCATATTATATAGATAACCACCTCTATTCCCAATTGTATACCACTCTGGATGCTGATTTGGAACAACGGGTCTATATTCCCATCAAGACGGACAGGAAACCGGAAAACGAAGTGGACTTAAATCATGGGGAGCTGATTTTTGAGAAGGTCATAAAACCCAACCATAAGTACAACTATTTCCGAAAGATAAAAGAGATCACCAATGCGCTGATCCAAAAGAAAGCCCATCAGAACGTAGACTTTATACATGCACATAATCTATTTACGGATGGTGTGGTGGCCTATAATCTAAAGAAGAAATTTGGTCTAAAATATATTGTGGCTGTCCGCACTACGGACATCGCCTTGCAATATAGATATATGTACCACCGAAGGTTCAAAGCAAAAAAAGTGCTTGAAGAAGCGGAACAGGTTATTTTCATTTCACCTACCTATCGGGATAAACTCTTCCAGATGATGTCGGAAGCGTTTATATCCAAGATTTCCCCCAAAGTCAAAATCATGCCCAATGGAATCAATGATTTTTGGCTGGAAAATCTTCAAAACCCATCTGGGAAATCATTGGACAAAAGAGTCCATTTACTATACGTGGGACAGATCATGCAACGGAAAAACGTGCTCCCTTTGATTCAGGCCCTTCATAAATTAAATGAAACCACGGACAAGGAGTATCACCTAACCGTTGTTGGAGGAGAAAACCAATACGAAAAGGAATTTTACAACAGCTTTTTAAACGAGATCAAACCATACGATTGGGTTGATTACAAAGGAAAAATCAAGGACAAGGAAAAACTTCTCCAAGCTTATCGACATGCCGACATTTTTGCCATGCCCGCCAAAGGAGAATTGTTTGGCTTGGTGTATATAGAAGCCCTATCGCAAGGAAAACCTGTTCTATATGCCAAAGGCGAAGGTATAGATGGGTTCTTGGAACGAAAAGACGTAGGCATATCGGTAAATCCAGATAATCTGGAAGAAATCTGCAATGGAATAACACAGATAGTTAGCAACTACGAAACTTATAAGGATTTTACCCAAATTGTAAAACCCTTTAATTGGAACAGCATAGCAAATCTTTACAAAACAATGTACCAGCACAATGAACAAGATTGAAAAACTAGTTTACGATACCGTAAAAAGCAATCCAAAAATCAAGATTGCCATCCGAAACTTATACCAATCTTTTTTTGATGTCCTTCCCAATAAAAAAGACTATTCTATTAATGAGATAGATGCCAAGGAAGGTCATTTCTTTGGATTTCACGATGTTTCCCCTTTTTCCCATGATAGTTCCAAAGTGTTGGCGAATAAACTGACGATTCCCTTGCATATGCCCACACGTGGTGATATACTGGAAATTGGGTATTTTACCTTTGATGGCAAGATGGGGGATTTTGTCAAAGTTGGTGAAACCCAGGCTTGGAATTACCATAAGGGAAGTCGCTTGCAATGGTTGGGGAAGAACAGCCTCATTTACAATAATGCAAGTGGGGACAAGCTCATCTCCACAGTTTATGATTTAAGTACCAACACCGAGAAATCCCTGTCCTTTCCCATGGATTCGGTTTCCGCTTGTGGGAACTATGCCGCTACTTTCAGTTATGGCAGGTTGGAACGATTAATGCCAGGTTACGGCTATGCTGTTTACGATGATGACAGTTTTAATGATGTTAAAATCCCGGATAATACGGGATTGTTTCTTGGGGATGTAAATACGGATACCAAGGAAATGCTGGTTAGCCTAAAGGAACTAACGGAAATAGGTACGCTTACCCCGGAATATGAGGACTGCCACCATTTTGTAACCCATACCTTGTTCTCTCCGGATGGCAGATACATCTCCTTCTTGCATAGATGGGCCGATGTGTCCTACACCAACAAAAGGCATTCCAGGTTATTGACCATTGATTTGGAAACAAGAAAGTGTCACGTTGCGCCAACCAATGACATGGTTTCGCATTACGTATGGAACCATAAAAATCAAATTATCGCGTATTGCAGAACCGGAAACATTGATAGCCATGTACTTTTTGAAGAGCCTACTTTGCAAAAACACAAAAGGGTGGCCTACCCTAGATTGAATTCAGATGGGCATCAAAGTTTTATTACCGATGATTCCTTTGTTACGGATACCTATCCTGACAAATACAGAATGGCCAATTTATACCGTGTGGACTGCAACACCAATGAAGTTGTGCTCTTGGCCCGATTGAACTCTTTTAAGCGATTTCAATCCCAAAACTTCAAGCACTGGTGCTGCGACCTGCACCCTAGAATGGATCCAAGCGGGGAGTATATCTGTTTTGATTCTGTGCATACTGGAAAAAGGGCCCTTTGCGTGATGAAAATCAGCAAATAACCACCTCATCTTCCCATACACATTGCCGTTTCAATTTTGACCAATGGGTATGGGTTTTGAAAGGGTTCTATTTTATCATGGTAGTACAGAACAATCTATCGTCCTGGTTTTCTGAAGGCTTACCATAAGATTCCAAGTACCATTTATTGAAGTACCCTCCATATTGGTTGGCCAGGTCCAAAATCATGTCGTGGTACATATCCTTGAGTAAAGCCAAAACTGCTGGAGGGCAATCCAATTCTATGGATTTATTTACCACTTTTTTGGTTGCGGCTTCGTCTGCATTCCACGATTTGTTCAAGGCTTCCTCAGCATCATTGCTGGTTGAGATAAATTGAATTACCTCCTCCAGTAATTGCTCGGGAGCTTCAACAATGGCATCAAAGAATCCGATCAACAGTTGTTCCTTCGGAAATATGCTGGTAAAATTTTCGATGGTACGGACATAATCGGATCGTAGCACCTGTCCTTCACTTTTCATAAAGGCCAAGATCTCGCTCTCCTCAAAATTGTCAAGGGTAAAACCTTCAATACGTTTTTTGGTATGTCTAAAATGGGACCAAGCCCGATCAATAGGGTTTCTAAGCATCAGGACCAACTTAGCATTGGGGGCCATGGCATACATTCTGGAAATATCCTCTTTGCCAAGCATGGAATAACTGGGGGTAATCTCGCCCTTTAGTCCTTTAAAAGGAGCAAATATGGACTTGTACCACTCATCACTGTAATCCGAAAAGAACCATTTGAAAGAGAAGGCCACATGCTTCATTTTCCCTTTCACGAGTGAGGAGCCTATGGACCTTGCAGCCTTTTTCAAATACGTGGCGCTCCCAATCCTATCCTTTACCTTGGTCTTGGAAAGGAAGTTGGGCGAAGGATATTTGGTATCCCGGTCAAAATAGTGGAATTCCTTTACAGGAGGAATCGCAAAACCAGGGGTTTTGGATAGATTGTAGTATAACCATGAGGTCCCAGCTTTTTGTGCCCCTATTCCCCAGAAGTTGATTGGTTCCTGACTTTTCATAATTGAAGTAACATTTAAAATGTATAATCTTTTTAAGTAATCAAAATATGCTTGCCACGTTCAACACTATGAACGTTTTCAAATCCTTTTTATGGTGTTGTTGATCGCTTCTTTTAGATAATATCCAAACAGGGAGGGTCTAAATCTTACTATACCTACCGATAGTGCCAGTAAGCCCACGACAAATACAATAAACATGGTAACGTCTGTCTCTCCCCATAAATTGAACAGTAATTTATATCCAACGATTAACATTCCTAGGTACAGTCCCAGTCTCAACCCTGCTATAAAGGGCTGAAAGAAGTACTCCCGAAATGTTCCCTTGAAAACGTTTTTCACGAGAACGATCATCATTAAATAATTTATAAAATGGCTGATCACAATTCCTACGGCAGCACCATTGATTCCAAAAAAATATCCCAAAGTCCCGGAAAGGACTATGATAATTGCCGTAAAAATGTACTTACGGGTCACATTTTTGTAAATAAGTCCTTTGGATCGAATGACCGCATCAGTCATTTTTCCAGAATTACTAAAAGTAAGGACCAATAACATAATTTGTAACGGCAGTACCGCCTCTGTCCAATTGGACCCCATGAGAATCTGTACAATTTCGGAAGAGAAAAACACCAACAATACGGTGGTAGGAATCATCAGTGAATTACTCAATCCCAGCCCAAACTTGTAAATTTTAACCAGTTTTTCATTTTCATCCTGTATTTCCGACATGACCGGAAACATTACCTTATTGATAATATTGGCAAGAAATTGACTTGGAAGATTCTTTACCCTTGCGGTCCTTTCATAAATACCCAGAATATCTTGCGTGAAAATCTTTCCAAAAACCAGGTTCAATCCCTTGTTCGACAAAAAGTTACTAAAGGACAATAACATCATCCCTGAGCCAAAGCCGAACAATTCACGGGCTTCCCTATAGTGAATTTTAAAACTGATTTTTATGGGGGCAAAGTAAAACAACACTATGGTACTAATGAAAGATGCAAGAAGTGTTGCAATGATAAGGGACCAAACACCGTACCCATTAAATGCCAAATAGACTCCTAGCCCATATCCAATGATGTTGGAGACTATGTTGACCAGGGAGACATGCTTGAAATCGAAATTTTTTAATAATAGGTTGCCTGAAATATTGCTCAGGGAAAGCAATATTAGGTTTAAGGATGCTACCTTGATCAGTTCATCCAATCGGGCATCATTATAGACCGAAGATATGAATGGGGCGGTAAAATAGAAAAGGGCATAAAGGATAAACCCTATTAGGAGGCTTGTTTGCAGCGCTCCATTTATGTGTTTGTTATTTACGTTCTGGCGCTGGATCAAGGCCGAACCCATACCTCCTTGTATGAAAATGTTGCCTATTCCTATAATTCCGTTTACCACTGCCATTAAACCATAATCTGTTTTCAGCAGTAGCCTGGTCATTATGGCAATATAGGCCAACTGTAAAATGTTCAAGGAGATAACGGACAATGACTGCCATTTACCAGCCTTCTTAATTTTTTTGGTGAGGCTCATCCTAGTTTATTAAGTATATACCCTAGCCCGTTAAAAAGTGGATGCCTTTTGGCTACATTATGCCATCGGTCATCATATTGAATTTTGGTCTTTTTAAAACGGTTGGGGGTACCGGCAATGGTATGATCATCATTAAGTTCCATGTATTCAGGGACCTCGTATCTATCGAAACCGAAGAAATCCGACATTTCGTCCAAGGTCTGCTGGGGGTTTTTAAAAAACTCCTCGTATTTTAAATGAAAAACATCTTCTTTCTTCACGTTCCTCAGCATGGATTTACACGTTAACCTGTGTAGGTAGTTGGATGCAAGCAACTTGAGAAGACTCATGTCTTTTTTGTTGTATTTTTTTCGCCATTTATCCCTTGAAATGGATACGGCACGTAAGTCCCTTTTTAAATAGATAAACTTAAAATTAAAAGGAGATTTTTGGTAAAGGGAAGTTCCATAAAAGGCCTCTTTCGAGGAATCCACCAGCACGTCGCAATTGGTAATCTCAAATACAGCTTTGTACACCTTATTCATCAAAGATCGCGCCTCCTCGTTCATTTCTATTTGGTGCGCCGCCTCCTTTCCCTTGGGAGCATCAATCTGTGTATTTTTTATTTGCTTGGGGTCAGAAACACCAAGCTTTTGATATACTTTGTTCCAAAATTCGCAGGTTTCCATACTGGAACCACAGGAACAATTCCAATCCCAAGCCCCGCCAGGGCCTGTCTTCTGAATATGGCCGCCCAAAAGATAGGACTCCCCAATGGACACCATTTGGGAAGACTTCGACAGAATGTTCTCAATGAGTGTGGATCCCGATCGTTGGTTGGATAATATATAGATGATGGTTTGTTTTTCTTTCATAAACTTTGCTTGGCGAAGTGACCACTTATCCTATGCCTCTATCCTACCCTTTATAAAATTCAAAATACTACTTGCCCTCTCCCCTATCTCAAAATTCTTGGCATACTCCAAGGCGTTCCTGGACATTTCAACCCTTCGTTCTTCATTGGATAGAATAGCATCTATCCCTTTTTCCAGGCCTCCCACATCCAAAGGATCCACTAAAATGGAAAAAGAGGGGGTGCATTGATCTCGTACTTCCGGAATATCTGAGGATACAACCGGTAATCCACAGGCGAGGGCTTCTGCAATAGCATTGCACGATCCCTCTTTTTGTGTGGGCAGTACAAAGAGATCAGAGGCCGAAAGCAACTCAGGTATTTGATAGGAAGGTACACTGCCTTTAAAGACAACGGAATCCCCTTCTGGTTCTTGAGGTCCACTACCCATGAAAAGCACACCAACATTGGCTAAATTTTTAACCGCTTCCAATACCCGTAATGGTCCTTTATGGTGCATAAACCTGCCTACAAAAGCTACCAGTTTAAGGTCTGTGGGCAGGTTGTATTTCTGCCGCATTTCTTCCTTGTTCCTTTTATAGAATTTTGTTAGGTCCACGGCATTGGGTTTCATATAAATACGATCGGGAGAAATCCCAAAATCCACCAACTGATCTTTTAATTTGTTTGAAACAGCTATATAACCCTGAATTCCATGACTGCTCTTTTTAAAATAATCCTTGGGGTACCATTTTGTAAAACCTAGGAGATTGCTTTCCCCTATGGCACAGAATACGGGTTTATTGTATTCTTTGAGCGCATTTACGGCAATTATCCCATTCATCATAAAATGCGCGTAAACAAAATCAAACTCCAAATTGTGCTTTCTTACTGTCCTCTGAACCGCTTTTACCTGACCCCAGTTGGTAATCATATAAGTATAGAGCGGGCCAATTTTCCGAGCGGACGCCGAGATAAACTTAGGGCGGTAAACCGTACAGTTCTCTTCCCCATAGGATTCAACCTTTTTGCGGCGTGAAGCCAAGATATTTTTTGGGGAAATTACTGTTACCTCATGTCCCAATTTGCAAAATTGCTGTATCAGGTTGTAGACGAACACACCTCTTGTTGGATATTCTAACGATGGATAATTATTAGATACTACCAATATTTTCATTAAGCCAGCTTTTTTTGTTTAACCCTGGATAAGACGTGGGCAGTGGAACCCATCAACACCGCAAAAAAGAACCAAAACAGCGTTTTTCCTATACTACCGCCTTGCTTGGACATATTGAACACGACGATCACGAACATAACCAGGTTCAAGGAATCTCCATACCTTTTGTAGTGCAGAAACAATAATTTAACCAAGCGGACCAAAAAAGTAACAAACAAGATTATTCCAGGGAGGCCGCTGGCTATATAAACATAGAGCAAAATGTTGTGGGGATTCATAAAAACACCCGAATGCTCGTACATGCGCGGTTTTACACCTTCAAAACCGGCACCAATAAAAATATTGTCCTTTATAACTTCAATGGCAGCTGCCCAAAGTACATTTCTTCCAATATCCCCCCTTTCCACAGTGGCGGCAAAACGTTCTGCCATTACAGGGTTTGTTTCCAACAAATAGGTAATCAGCATGGCGGAGGCTAGCACTCCAAAAATGATGAGCGCCATTTTATTTAGAATATCCGTCTTTCTATACAGAAGCAGTACCGTAAGCCCCAAAAACATGGACACAAAGGCTCCCCTTGAACCGGACATTGCAATTATGCTTATAAAGGGGATACAAATGGCAATGATAACAACAGCCCTTTTAATGGTGAACTTGTTTATTAACCTTGAAATGGTAATTAAGAAAGCTAAGGCTGATTTGGCACCTATAATATTCGGATTTTCCCCAAATAGCAATAGCCTGCCATTTTCATAAGTAACACCTTTGCCTGCCGTTATCAGCAAAAATGCCAAAAGCACACTGGCCAAATAGCAATTCAAAACCAGGGGCAGCATTTTTGGTTTGGAGTATATATGGGAGGCGATAAAAGTCATCAGCACTATTAAAAGAAGTGCTCTATAATGGTATGCAAATTTCAATTCGTGTACATACTCCGAGTGTATGGCAGAACAGATAAACCCCACTACAATAAAGAGCAGTAAGGGTATCACAATTTTTTTAAAGGGGGTAAATTGAAAATTCCTGGCAATCAACGGAACCCAGGTTCCCAAATACATGATGGTTGCAAAATAGGTGACCGAGTAGCCTACCAAATTAAAGGGATCCCAGTTCTCAAAAGTAACGGAAAACACCAGAAGGTACAGACAATAGTCGTTTATCCTATTTAATAAGCTTATCATTTAGACACTTTGAAATCTGAGGGCAAATTAAATTAAAAAAAGAGTGGATGCACCAACTTACTAGTCAAAATACTAGTTTTATCGAATAATTGAATCCAATGTTCCAAATACCACATTGGAATTCATCCAACAAATAAAAAAACAAGGGGATTTTTAAGACTGTCCGTCGAGCGATCAAAATTTTTGAATCTCGGTAATTGGTCGCTCAGATTATCCTGAAAATCCTATTTTTGCGCTTTCCTCCAAGTCTTACATAAATGTACTGGCCAGCAAGCAACCCATATCATGCTTGCCTTCATTTTTTTTGTGGCAATTAAGCTTGCGGCAAGTAATATGTAATGCTTGGCAACGTTAAGGTTAAAGATTTGGTCTTTATTTTAAACCAGAGAATTTCCAAATGCTCATAAAAGTGCAATCCGATTATTGAATAACCATTAATGAAAATACTTTACATACACCAATACTTCGCAACACCAAAAGAACCCGGAGGCACCCGCTCATATTGGATAAGTCGTAAACTTATAGAAGAGGGGCACCAAGTTACCATGTTGGCCACCTCCAGTAAAATAGATTCAAAAATCAAAAGGGTCAACATTGATGGAATAGATGTCATCTATTTAAAGGTACCCTATAGCCAGTACATGAGCATTTTTAAACGATTGCTCTCTTTTGTGAGCTTTATGCTCAAATCGGCGAGAATGGCCCTGAAGGAAAAAAATGTGGATTTGGTCATTGCCACCTCCACTCCCCTAACCATAGGTTTTCCAGCACTGGTGGTAAAAAAATTCAAAAAAACCCCATTCCTTTTTGAGGTAAGGGATTTGTGGCCCGAAGTTCCAATACAAATGGGTGGATTGAACAACAAACTTCTGATCAAGTTGGCATTGTGGTTCGAAAAGACTATTTATGTAAATGCAGAACATGTTGTTGCCCTTTCTCCCGGCATGGAAGATGGAGTTATAAAAAGAGGGATCGCTCCAGAAAAAGTATCCATGATTCCCAATATGTCCAAGATAGATGTCTATTGGAATCGGGAAAAGAACGATGCTTTTTGCAAAGAACTGGGATTAAATCCAAATTCGTTCAAAACCGTTTATTTCGGATCTATGGGATTGGCCAATGGCATGGACTTTATTATTGAGGGAATCAAACATTTAAAAGACAATCCAGAGATAGAATTTGTTTTTATGGGAGGAGGGGCTACAGAACCCATACTCAAGGCAAAATGTGAAAAACTGGGAATCCGAAATGCACATTTCCTTGGCGGATTTGGCTTAAAGGAACTATCGGAAATTGTGAATTTATGTGATGTTTCCATGGTAACCTTTGCAGATATTCCAATCTTGGCCACCAATTCCCCAAACAAACTTTTTGATTCGTTATCAGCTGGAAAGCCCATAATTGTCAACTCTCCCGGTTGGACCAAGGACATGGTGGAAAAATATGAGTGTGGGGTTTTTGTAGATCCAAAAAATCCAGAGGATTTGGCCAACCAAATCACCTTTTTAAAGGATAATCCAGAGGTTTGCAAAAACATGGGTTTGAATGCCCGAAATTTGGCGGAAACCAAATATGATAAATCTATTTTGTGCAAAGAATTTGCCGAAGTAGTCAATTCAGTTTCAGAAAACATTCGGACCAAGCATTCCAAATGAACTTAAAAAGTTCCACTACTATGTCCATGGACATCCATGAGCAGAAAACGGCTTTTTCCAACCAATTCTAATAGAACCCACCATGAATAAGGCAAATTTTCACCATATCCATCTAAATGTCACGGATGTAAATAAGAGTATCGCATTCTACGAGAAATATTTTGGTGCCAAAAGGATTCGATACAGAGGAAAATCGGATGCCTTGTTTACCGAAAAGTCATTTCTCTTGTTTGATGAAGTCAATGAAGCCCCGGAAACACATGATGGATCCAGTTTATGGCATATTGGGTGGTCTGGGGTAGACGGGCCTTCGGAGTTTGATTGGCGCGTCAAGGAGGGCATTGAAGTGCATACGCCCATAAATCCATTGAACGATAGCCATTGGATGTACTTTTTTGGTCCGGACATGGAGGTTGTGGAGGTGTTTACCGGCAACAGAAACCATACTTTTGAACATATTCATCTATTGGCTACGGATGTAGATGAAACCATGCATTGGTTTGAATCCCATTTGGGCCTGGCCCCGGAATACGAAAGTGCACAAACCTGGGCAACCGGTTTGTTCCAATGGAATAGGCTGTATGTGGGTAATATCAATATTACCGTGAACGGTAAGCCTGTGGAGGAAAGAACGTGGTTTCCGTCAGAGTTTAAGCTTACAGATGGAACCTCCCTTGACCATCTTTCATTTTCTTTTGAAAACATTGAACCAGTCTTTGAACAAATGCAGTCTTCCAAGGTTGAAATAGTACAGGGAATTAAGACCGATCAGGTACACGGGCTTAAGAGTTTCTTTGTTCGGGGGCCAAACCAATTGCTTATTGAGGTGGTTGAAGAGAAACCTATTCCCGAAGGCATTTGGCTCTAGCTTACAAGTGTCTGAAAATGAATATTCTATGGGATTTGTACCTAAATTAGATTTTCAGCGTTAAATAAATAGGGGATTAGGAGAAATTCCATGGGCAACAGCGAATAAAATGTCATTTTTCGAAATAAGCCTTCGTTCATCCAAAGGATTTAGCATTTTGGCTAATATTTGGTTTGGTTGGTACAGGAACAACTTTTTTACTATTTCTTTGTGCCTGAAAAAACCAATTTTTAAGACTTTAAATTCCAAAAATCCAAAATCTTGGAAGTATTATAAAGAGATATTACTAAAAAGATTCATTCATTATGTACAGGAAGTTTTTTAAAAGAGTACTAGATTTTTCAATATCACTTGTGGCGTTGATCGTGTTTTCGCCGGTCATAATTATCTTAATTATTCTATTGATGTTTGCAAATAAAGGCAAGCCTTTCTTCTTTCAGCAGAGACCAGGCAAGGACGAGAAAATATTTACCATTATAAAGTTCAAAACGTTAAGAGACCCAAAGGACAAGGACAGCGAATTGGAAGATCAGGCAGATCGGGTGACGAAAGTGGGTGCTTTTGTCCGAAACCATTCTTTGGATGAATTGATGCAATTGGTAAACGTATTGAAGGGAGACATGTCCATAGTAGGTCCAAGACCCCTATTGACCATTTATCTTCCCCTATATAATGAAGAACAAGCACGAAGACACCAGGTAAAACCTGGAATAACAGGTTGGGCACAAGTAAATGGCCGAAACATGTTGTCATGGGAAGAAAAGTTTGAGCATGATGTGTGGTATGTGGACAACCTTAGTTTTGGCACTGATGTAAAAATTTTGTTTAAAACGGTTCAGAAGGTATTCCAATCTGACGATGTGTATACCGAAAAACAAGAAGATGCTTGGGCCGCATGGGGTGGAAACGCAAGTTAATTGCCACATACCCTATATGAATGCATGAAATTAGGCTTTGACTTCAAAAAATCGGCTGATAAAATGGGAACATGGACTAATGAATTTTGTTGTCAAAGGTTGTATGGAATATCAAACCAATACCTTAATTAGGGACCAAACTTAATACCAATCGAAAGACCAAATTCTTAGGATGATTGAAATCGTAAAGGAGAAGAAAAAATGGGATGCTCTTGTAAAAGGATGTGATTCCGCTGATTTTTATCACACCTATGACTACCACCATGCATCCAAAGTGAATGGAGAGGAACCTGTTTTGATTCATTATCATGATAAGGACAGAACCATTCTTTTGCCATTGCTCTTTCGTGATATTGAATATTCCCTGTTCAAAGATGCGACCTCGGTATACGGGTATCCTGGACCGATCACCAAAAATGTAACTTCGGAATGTGATTTCAGTAATTTTAGGAAAGAGATTCAGGATTTGTTCGAACAACAAAACATTGTTTCCATTTTTTCCAGACTAAACTCCTTTATTCCTAATCAAGAACACTGTTTGTTCCATTTGGGACAAACGGAAACTTTGGGAAGGGTGGTTTACATTGATCTCACCAAAAGCTTGGAAGAGCAGTGGGGAAATTATTTTAAAAGATTAAGAACCTACATTAACAAATCCAGGTCTATTTATTCCATAAGGCATGCCGAAACGGATTCGGACATTGACACCTTTATCTCATTGTACCATGAAAACATGGTCCGTGTAAATGCCAACAAAGAATACCTTTTTGACAAGAAATATTTTCTCGATCTATTGGAGAGCCCCCACTTTGATACGGAATTGCTATTGGCCATACAGAACAAAACGGGCAAAATAGCTGGTGGAGCACTTTTCACCAAGAAGGATGCCTACATTCAGTACCATCTCTCAGGAACCAGTGAGCAATATCTTGACCTCAACCCTGTGAAGTTATTGATAGACGAAATGAGAATCAGGGGAACCCGTGAAAAATATCGCTATTTTAATCTTGGTGGCGGGGTTGGCAGTAAGGAAGATTCTTTGTTCTATTTCAAATCGGGATTCTCAAAAGATACGTTCCCTTTTAGGGTTTGGAAGTATACAGTAAACAAGGAAATCTATCAGGAATTGGTAAAACAAAAAAACGGCCTTATGTATTGCGATAATTTGGATCTGAGATTCTTCCCGCAATATAGGGCAAGCGTAGTGCACAAATAATGTTGCTGTAAAAGTTTCGCCGCATCAAAAGGAATTCAAACTGAAAAGCAGGATTTAATGGGAACAAACAGTGCCGAAGCGAATCTTTTAAATGACTATATCAATACATTAAATTAAACAAATAGGGCAAATTTGATTCATAGAAAATACATAATTTCGCTATGAGCATTAAAACACCCCCGTTTAAATCAAAAAAATACAAAAGGTCTAGTCTGACCAAATAATACGGAGACAATGAGAAACATTATCATTTTAGGAACTGGGGGTTGCGCCTCGGAAGTCACATTCTACATAGAAGATCACAATACAAAAGTCCCTGAAGAAGAAAAAATCAATATTCTGGGGTACATAGATTATGCGGAGCACGTAAAGGACCATTACGAAAAATACAACTTTTCCGCTCCGGTCCTATGCGATATAGATTCCTATGAACCCAAGGAAGATGAGGAAGTTTTGATTGCCGTGATGAGCATTCCCTTTAGGGAAAAAATGATCAAGGCTTTAAAAGAAAAGAACGCCAAGATCGGAAGCTTTATCCACCATAGTGTGGTAATGGCAAAGGAATTGACCATTGGAGAGGGAAACATTGTGTTTCCGTTCTGTATCCTTGAAAAATATGCTACCATAGGGAGTTACAATCTTCTTACCTCCTATTGTTTTATTAGCCATGATTGTGTGGTGGGAGACAATAACTTCTTTTCAGTTGCCGGTGTAGCCGGATCTGTGAAAGTGGGCAATAACAATCAATTTGGACTACGCTCTTTGGTTATTCCAGGTATTGAGGTGGGCAATAACAATGTGATCCAAGCGGGTATGATCGTGGACAAAAATGTAAAGGATGATACCACCGTTTTCTATCGCTTTAAGGAAAAAGTGATGGCCATACCAAAGGTGGGCTAGATTTAAACCAGAGTCTAGTTTCATTTATCCGAACTAAGCTTGGCTTCTTGACATGCAGGAACGGGATTTCCATGGGTTGGTTTTACTTAAATTCAGTTGGATGTTGATTTGGTTCAACAAAAAACCTATTGATCATATACGATTTCTATCAGATGTAATCCAATGAAACAAAGGTTATTCCTATTGAAAACCCAAATATGAAGGGATTCTTTTCAACTCCAAAACATGCACATCATTCCGGTTGGATTTCAAAAACAATTTGGGCTGTTGCCATTTTGGGAGGATGGTCGATACTTTTAAGGCTTTCAACTGAAAAAAATTCGGTTGTCAGGAAGATGTATTTTTTTTGTAATGGTTTGGGAACCAAATCAAGGACCCTAAAATGTGATTTCAAAAGCAAAAAAATGAAAATCGTTTGTTTAAGTCCTCTGAATAAATTCCTACAAGCAGACCCATCAAGGTTTACAAAAACATGACTGGTTTGTAAGAACAATGAAATAACAATAATAGTTGTAGGCAAATCGTTCTAGCTGTTTAATTTTTAAAATAAATATTATATAACCCAAAACAACATTTCTATTATGAAAGAAGAATATCTGAAAAGTGTACAGACGATGGATGACATCATAAAAACCTCCTACGCATGCATAGGCGGGGAGCCAGGAGAGCCCAGAGATTGGGATTTCTATAGGTTCCTATTCCATCCTGAGGGCAAATTGATCAGTTATGAAAACGATTCAAACGGTAATATGAGACCTCAGTTCTTGTCTTGTAATGAATATATTGAGAGAATTGGGAAGTGGATGGAAACCACTAGAAAAACCGGTTTTTATGAAAGAGAAATTGGACGGGTAGAAGAAACCTACGGTAACATTGCGCACGTAGTGAGTACTTGCGAGTCTTTCCACAGCAAAGAGGACATGGCCGCCGGTAAGTCTTATGTGAGAAACGTACACAGCATTCAGTTGGCCTACTATCAGGAAAGATGGTGGATTCTAAGTATGTATTGGCAAAGAGCTACTCCAGAATTCCCAATTCCAGAAAGGTACTTGAAGTTCTAAAGCTCGATTACTGACTGTTTTAACTAGCTGTTCAAAGGCACCGCTTCGGTGTCTTTGAATGGTCAAGTTTCCAAATACATTTTGTCACCCCCAAATTTGTTAATCAGCAGAAAAGTAAGCAATCGGATTTCAACTGAGTTCGGCAACAAGCACAAAGATCATCCCCCTAACAATTGTATTCAGCTATGGAATGGTTTTCTTGTCGCCACAGATTTCAACCTTTTTATGTGTTTAGCGTACCATTATGATAAAAATTAACCTAATTGAATATTTCGAAAGTACCGTTGCTCAATTCCCGGATAAATTAGCGGTTGTAGATGGTACTTCCCAATTAACTTTCAAGGAGTTAACCCAAAGCGCAAAACTTATAGCCACCCAAATAGCTAAGAAAAGTGATGCCATTAACAGCCCTGTTGCCATCTATTTGCCAAAAACCAATGATGCCATCGCTTCATTTTTGGGTACCATGTACAGTGGTAACTGCTATACCCCGTTGGACACAAAAAATCCAGTTCCGAGAATTGAGGCCATACTAAAAGCTTTAAAGCCCTCATGCATCATTACAAACAACAAATTCTTGGCCAACCTTCAGAAATGTGATCTGGACGTTGACATCATCAATTTGGATGAACTCGATGGCAATGAGAAGGTAGACGAAAGTTTCAATTACAAAAAATGTGTGGATACCGATCCTGCCTATATTCTACATACCTCGGGATCTACAGGGGTACCTAAAGGTGTCGTTATCTCACATCTATCCATAATCGATTATATCAACTGGGTCGCTGACACTTTTGACATAACCGAAAACGAAAAAATAGGGAATCAGACCCCATTTATCTTTGATATGTCCACCTTGGATATTTATCTCATGATATTCAGAGGGGCAACACTTTATATCATTCCCGAACAAAAATTTATTTTCCCCGCCACCTTGTTGGATTACATCAACGAACATGAAATCAATTTCATCTTCTGGGTGCCGGCGGTCTTGGTCAATATTGCCAATCTTAAACTCCTGGATTCAAACAAGATCCCTACCGTGCAAAAGGTATTGTTTGGTGGGGAGGTAATGCCTCCCAAGCACTTGAACTATTGGATCAAAAGCTTGGAAAGGGAAATTGTTTATGGCAATATGTACGGCCCAACGGAAATAACGGGAACCTGTGTCTATCATATTGTAGATGATTCCTTTAATGAGGACGAGTCCTTGCCTATTGGCATACCCTGTAGAAATACAGATATCCTTGTATTGAACGATAAGGACGAGCTTTGCGAGGTAGGTGAACAAGGGGAATTATGTGTTAGGGGATCGTCCCTGGCCCTGGGCTATTGGAATAATTTTGAGAAAACCAATACGGTTTTTGTCCAAAATCCGTTAAATAAGTCAGTACCTGAAAGAATCTACAGGACTGGTGATATTGTCTTTTTAAACGAAAAAGGAGAATATATCTATATCGGAAGAAAGGATTTTCAAATCAAGCTTTCCGGATATAGGATCGATCTAGGGGAAATAGAACATTATATTTTAAGTGTTTTCGATACCATCAACGCCGGCGTGTTTTTTGATAAGGCGAATGAGGAGATCGTGTTGGTATACGAATCGGAAACCGAAATACCTGTAAAGGATTTCAGGATAAAGCTAAGGGAGGTATTGTCCAAGCATATGATACCTACCAAGTACATTAAGATGGATGTATTGCCCAAGTCAACCACAGGAAAAATTGACAGGGCCTTGTTAAATAAACAAATTAATAATATATAGGGTATCCTAAAAGATGCCCATAACTAACAATACGGTTCAATTTGAAAGATAAAATTTTAACATTCTTGACGGAGATCAGACCAGAATTTGATTTTTCTGAAAGCAGTAACTTCATTGAAGAAGGCATGTTGGACTCATTTGATATAGTGAGTTTGGTTGCTTCCTTGGATGAGGAATTCGGAATATCCATTGACGGTACTGAAATTTTACCTGAAAACTTTTCAAGTGTGGAAGGTATTATTCAATTGCTTAACAAAAACGGAGTTACGGAATGAACCTAAAATTTCGAAATAAGAAAATCACTGGGATTCTTACGGTTTTGCCTGAGAATGAGGTCAATTTTGATGATGAAATTGACAACTATGACTTCTCGCGGGCGCAATCCATGAAGCTTAAACTGATCATGGGTTATGGAAAGCGTAGGGTCGTAAAAGAGGGTACCGCAGTATCCGATTTATGCATTTATGGCATGAATTACCTTTTTGACAAAGGTCTTTTAAAGAAGGAAGACGTGGATGGTATCGTATTGGTAACCCAATCCCCGGACCATTTTGTTCCAGCTACCAGTCATATTATTCAAGGAAAGCTTGGTTTAAAACAGGATATGATGTTGTTGGACATTAACCAGGCGTGTTCTGGATATCCCGTTGGTCTTAACCAGGCCTTTATGCTGTTGGACCAGGAAGAGGTAAACAAAGTAGTCCTCCTGAATGCCGATATGATGAGTTGCAAGGTTTCTGCCAAAGATAGGGGTAGCCGTCCGTTGACAGGCGATGCAGCTTCCATTACCATCGTAGAAAAAGATTCCAATGACAGTACCATTTACGGTACCATAAACGTGGATGGAACAGGTGCAGAGTCGTTGATCATACCTGCAGGTGGATTCAAAATGCCATCTACACCTGAGACAGCTGAACTACACACGGATAAGAATGGAAATTCCAGAGCTTTGGACCATTTGGTCATGAAGGGCGATGACGTTTTTAATTTTGTGCAAAAACAAGTTCCTCCCATGATCGATAACTTACTATCAAAAGCGAATTGCGACAAAGAGGATGTGGACTATTACCTATTCCATCAGCCCAATAAGTTTATGCTAAAGAAGCTTGCCGACAAAATGGGAGTGCCACATGATAAAATGCCGCACAACGTGGTTGAAAACTTTGGAAATGCCAGCGGCGTTAGTGTTCCTACCGCCATTACTTTCAATTTAGCCGATAAACTATTGACAGAGTCGTTTTTGGTTTGCATCGCAGGATTTGGTGCCGGTTTGAGCTGGGCTTCCCTGCTATTGAAATTGGAAAAGCTCGATTTTTGTGAAATGATTGACTATAAATAACAACGAATGGAAAATTTTGAAACTTCAATTGCTGAATTGCTGGAAGAAGAGGCTGTAGGTCTAAGCGATGAACTTCAATCTTTTGAAGCTTGGGACTCATTGACCGTTTTGTCCATTATTGCCTTTTGTGATTCAGAATATAGTGTGCCATTATCTGCCGAAGAAATTGAAGGCTCAGGTACTGTTTCTGGGTTAAAAGAGCTGATAGAAAGCAAAATGTGATCCTGTTTCAGCTATGAGGAAGAGGTCGCAAATCCACTTGGCCCAAAAAGCCTTTCCCAGTGGAAAATTGCATGGATAGATGATGTAATCCAGTGGTTGTGGCGGATGGCCCCCATATATTGATTTTGGTAGTTACCTTTTGTTAGTTACATAAAGTCATTTTCCCCAAAGACAAGTACAACTGCCATGTTTGGTACCTGGTTAAATAACCTAGGGTTACGTGCAATCAATGGAGAAAAGAAATAACAAAAAAGGTGTACCGCACATTATTTCTAAAATGATGTGCAGCGCAATACTATAAAATGATCAATACCAACCCGTTCAATTCAACCACTTTTCTGTCTTTCTGGTCCAAGCATTTCTTGGGGGACAAGAAGGCCAACACTTTCAGTTTTGCCAAAAACCTTTCATTTTACGAGTCCAAGATTCCCGGTCTGCACATCAATGCTGGTAAAAATTTGACCAAGGGAGTACACTACGAATTCAACCCGAATTGCGGAAAAGAAGAAAAGGGCAAAACCTTTCTTATTTACGATGTAATTGATTTTGCCGCGTCAAAGGAGAATATCAAAAATAGTCCTTTGGGCCTATATTCGGTGAAACAATATCCCGGATTCCTGATAGAACTGGGTAACTTCAGCTCCTTGGATGACTATATGTCCAAGACCTTCAAAAAAAGTAGCCGCTATAAGCTGCGTAAGTACAAAAAAAGGCTTGAGGAGTCTTTCCATATTTCTTTCAAAGCCCATTGTGGTGAAATGTCAAAAGAGGAGTATGATGCTATTTTTGATAGTTTCCGAAACCTTTTGGAGAAACGCTTCGGAGAAAAACAAATATCCAACAATAACCTAGATCCCGAAGAATGGAACTTTTACAAAGACGTGGCCTATCCCATGATTTTGGAGAAAAAGGCTGTGCTCTTCGTCCTATACAACAACAACGAGCCTATTAGCGTAACCTTGGGCTACCTATCGGACAAGAGAATATTTGATGCCATTACGGTTTTTGACATAGATTATGCAAAGTTTCATTTGGGAAGCATCAAAATCATGAACTTAATAGACTGGTGCACCAAAAATGGTTGGGATATCCTTGATTTCTCCAAGGGTTATTTCGATTATAAAACACGCTGGTCCAACAAAAAGTTCCATTTCCACTATCACATTGTATACGATAAAAGCTCTTTTAAATCTCGAGTTTTGGCCTATACCCTTAAAAGTTTGTTTTCCTTGAAACAATACTTAAGGGAGAAAAAACTCAATGAAACCTTGCACCGATTTACCTATGCTTTGAAAAACAAGAAAAAGGAAAGTTTGGATTACCAATTTTTGGAGGTGGACGATAGGCATACCCAAAAAGAATTGGCACCTTTGGATCTTAGTTTATCGGAACATAGTTCGCTAAAAGGGATTTGCTATGAGTTTCTATATCTCCATCAAGAACATTTGGAAAATCTGAATGTATTTAAGATGGATGAAACGAACGAGTCCTTCCTTTTGGTTGGCCAAGACAAGAAAATGGGTGTAAAACTAAACGTGTAGTAAAAAGGTATGGGAATTGTCAAAATCTCCAGTTACAATTTTACCTTTTGCCTGTTTAAAGAACAGCATGTTCCACCTATTTACCAAAAGATTCGCAACACCCGAACGGGGAAAAATTATGTAAACCCCGAATCCACCCCCTCAAAGGCTTGGTTATCCAGAATTACGGAAATACGATGCATTCCCGAGTATCTAAAACCTGTACCACACACCCTTGATAATCGCCTTAAAGAATTAAAAATCGGCAGAATAAAAGGTTTTCATATTGATCTTACTGGATTTTCATGCGTAACGGACTATATGAACTCCAAAATGGGCTCCAAGCAACGAAGTCGATTAAAAAGTAGGATGAAAAGGCTTGAGTCCTGCTTTGATATCCGCTACGAGGTATACTTTGGAGAGATAGAAAAAGACAGGTATGAGGAGTTGTTCCACCACATGCAGGAACTTATTAAGCGTCGGTTTGATCAGATAGGTAGGGAATTCAATCAAGCTGGAAAATTAAAAGCCCTTAAAAAAAGAGGTTTTGACTTGATCTTGGATAAAAAAGCTTCTTTTCATGTCATCTATGCGGACTCCCGACCCATTGACATCTGCCTGAATTTTCATTTTCAGGACATACTAAATGGTGCCATTAGATCCTACGATATTGATTACGCCAAATTTGGACTGGGACATATAGACATCACCAAGCATGTGGAATGGTGTCTGGAACACAACTATGGCATTCTTGATTTTATGTGGGGAGACCAGCCCTATAAATATGATTGGTGCAACAACATAACCTATTTGGGTCATCATATTTACTATAATCCCAAATCAATAATACATCGGTTGATTGTTCCAATAAGGGTTTTGACCTATCGATTTAAGGATTACAAGGAGGCTAAAAAGGTTGAAAAGCAAAAAAAAGCAGCTCGAAACCGAACGGCCAACACAGCCAATCCTACGGAAAGACCTGAAATTCAGGAAATAGACCTACAGAACAAAAATAACACAACCCTGAGCGAACCCTATAAAGAGGTTAGCATTCATACGTCCACTTATTTTTGGCTTAAGCCCCTGGTTTTTAATTTTCAATATCAATATCGAGATCATTCCACGGACATCAGGGTAAGGGAGTTGGCCAATCTTCCAAATACATACCTTGTGTTGGGAAAAAATAAAGGTATCAAAGTCCAAAGGTCAACCCTAGAAGCGTAACCAACTGTTTTATGAAAAAAGAAAGTGTATCGCTATTTACTGACCTATATATAAAACAAGGGTCTATTTCCCAAGTGTATTCCCATATTGGGCTCTCGGACAGGCAAGACAACAACCTTATTCATCATTCAAACACCCCGGTTAAAGACAAAAAAATCTATTCCTTTTCGCATGTACCCGATCATCTTAAAATCAAGGTTTTTGATTCAGAAGGTATGACGGAAAGAATGTTCCCCACGGTGAAGGGTCATGCAATCCGATTGGAAGGTTATTCCAGTGCTGACGCTTATTTGCGCCATCAAAATAAAAAACAACGCGAAAACATTAACCGCGCGCGCCGTAGACTGGAAAGCTGTTTTGATATACAATACAAGCTGTTCCATCACCAAATAGAGGAAACGGATTACGAATTTTTAATGGAGCGCTTGAGATCCATGATAGTCCAAAGATTTGAGCAGCGTGGACAGAAAAGTAGCACCTTGGCCATCTGGGATAAAGTATATGCCACCTCCTTTGATCTTATAAATCAGGGAAAGGCCTCATTGTTTGTGGTATATGACAAGGATTTGCCCATAGCCTTTTCCTTTAATTACATCTATGATCGGCTGTTGTTTGGGTACATTTCTTCCTATGATTTGGATTACGGCAAGTTTAGTCTTGGTCAAATCGTAATCTATAAATTGTTGGAATGGTGCATGGATAATGAATTTATCCAATATGATATGGGCTGGGGCGATTTGGATTATAAAAAGTGGTGGTGCAATACCAGCTACCGCTTTAATCATCATTTTTATTACCCAAAGTACTCCATAAAGGGATTTTTACATGCCCAATTCAAGGGCAACAGATCTAGGATTTTGGCGTTTCTAATAGCTAAGGGAGTCAATACCCAGGTGAACAAAATCAAGAGAAAATTGAAGGGACAACCTATGAAACCCCATTTGGGTCCGCAGTACAGGTTTATGGATGTGGATTCCTCTAAAACAAGGGCATTGGACGAAATAAAGATGCATCATGAACAGTTACCTTTTAGCAAAAAAGTGATTAACGATTTTCTTTTTGCAACCCAGGAACATTCGGATCATGTGTCTCTCTATTATTCGGCTAACAAGGACCACTATATTTTAAAAGGCCAAACAAAAACAAAATCAATCCTATTCAATCCAACAAACCACTAATACATGTTATTTAATTCCATTGAGTATCTGCTATTCCTCCCTGCAGTTTTTTTCCTGTATTGGTTTGTGTTCAAAAAAAATGTTGTTGTACAGAATATTTTCCTCATTGGTGCCAGTTACCTCTTTTATGGTTGGTGGGATTGGCGGTTTCTGTTGTTGATTTTCCTCAGCACGGTTGTGGACTTTTTTGTTGGACAAAAGATTTACCAGAATATCGATGTTAAAAGGAAGGCCAGGTATTGGTTATGGGTTAGTATGGCCTTTAACATTGGCATGCTAGGTTTTTTTAAGTACAGTAACTTCTTTGTGGATTCCTTTATTGACCTCTTCCACACCTTGGGTTATGACATAAAGAGCACATGGACGCTCCAAGTTATTCTACCGGTAGGTATCTCCTTCTATACCTTCCAAACCATGTCCTACTCCTTTGACATTTACTATAAAAAACTAACCCCGACCAAAAACTTTATTGCGTTTACGGCCTTCGTGTCTTTCTTTCCGCAATTGGTTGCCGGACCAATTGAAAGGGCTTCCAATCTATTGTCTCAAATAGCGAATAGTCGGGTTTTTAATTATGCCCAGGCCAGTAGTGGTTTAAAGCTTATTTTATGGGGCCTTTTCAAGAAAATGGTCATAGCCGACTCTTTGGCCCCACTTGTGGATGATATTTTTGCCAATTACAGTACTTACCCTGCCTCCACCCTGGTTATGGGGGTCTGTTTTTTTAGTTTTCAGGTTTATGGGGATTTTAGCGGATACTCAGATATCGCGATCGGAACCGCCAAGCTCTTCGGGATTGAGCTCATGTCCAACTTTAAGTTTCCCAATTTCTCCAGAAATGTGGCAGAGTATTGGCAACGATGGCATGTCTCGCTATCCACTTGGTTCAGGCATTATCTGTATATACCCATGGGTGGGTCACGCGTTAGTAAGCTCAAGTCCGTAAGGAACATCATCGTCATTTTTGTGATCAGTGGTTTTTGGCATGGAGCCAACTGGACCTTTATCTTTTGGGGAGCGCTGCATGCCGTATTCTACATTCCCGTTTTCTTAATGGGCCGAAACCGAATGTATGCGCATAATGTGGTAGGTGAAAATAGGCTCTTCCCTACCCCATTTGAAATTTTTCAGGTGCTTTTGACCTTTGCATTGGTCACTTTTTCCCGAATTTTCTTTAGATCGCCCACCTTGACGGATTCCTTTCAATACATAAACCAAATCATCAACAACTTTACCTATGAATCCTACGTTAATCCCATGGGGTATAGGATGGTGGACTACTATGTGTTGCTGGCATTTTTTGTAATTTATGAATATCTGATTCGAAAAGACGAACGCAGTCCGTTCAAATTCAAATCCAGGACGGTGCGGTTTTTAATGTACACCATCATTGTCCTGGCCATGCTCCTATTTTATGATGATGGAGTGAACCGTTCATTTATCTATTTCCAATTCTAGCGGTATGAAGAAGTTAGTGTTAAAATTATTGTTATACATATTTCTGATTCTTCTGTTATTGGAGATTATGGTAAGAGCCTTTCATTTGTATGCCGAAGACCCCCCACGATTTATAGATGATTTGGGTGTGGAAAAGCGTGTGCCTGGATATCGGGGCTATTCGGTAACCGGAAATCGCAATCAAAATTTTTCCGAGTTCAACATCAACAAGGCTGGGTTTAACTCGCACAGGGAATTTACCCCCTCCAAGGATAAATATGAAATTGCATTGATTGGGGATTCCTTTATAGAAGGATTCCACCAGGATTTTGACAACTCCATAGCCGTTAAGATAGAAGCGCAACTGGATGATACCGAAGTTTATCAATATGGCTATGCAGGTTATGATCTGGCCAACCAAATGCATCTCATCCATGCCTATAAAGCGCAGTTTGACCTGACTGATGAAATTATCCTGTATCTCAACTATCAAAGTGATCTATACCGTGGTTCGTATGAACCCAATGTGGGACGAATCAAAAAGTTGTCCTCCACCATTTTTAAGGTAAGGGACAACATTAAGCTGCTTTCCTATAGTTCCAAAATTGGAGTCATTGACCCCATTAAGAACCTGTTGACCGGAAGATCTCTGGATGACAACCCCAACCAACGATTCCAGGAGCACTTGGAGAAACTGGAGCATCAAGAAACCCCGGAAACCCAAAAGGAGTTTTTGGACAACTTTAAAAGTCTCGTAGCGCTTTATGGTTATGATAAATGCAAGACTACCCTTTTGCTGGACTCCAGAAAAACCAGCGATTCGTTTTTAAGGTATTGCAAGGAAAACAATTTTAAGTACATCGATTTTGCACCTACCTTTGAGCTTTCTGAAGAACCGGTTACGCTGATTTATGATCGACATTGGAACAATCACGGGAGGGACTTGATCGCCAAGGTTGTTTCGGAATATTTTAAAACCTTGGACAGAGCCCAAGATTGCGAGTAGCGGTATGATGGAATCCTTAAACGCTCCCTTCAAACTTCCAAAAGGTACATTAAGCTTTTGGTAATAAAAATGGATTAAAAAGGAATCTAATCAAGTTTGCACAATAAATAAAGACCAAAGCGTATTAGATTCCAATATAGGTCATCTCTAATTCGCAACGGTCAAATTCATTATCAAGCGGTAAAAGAAAGGGCCTTGTTGGGAGTTGTTTTCCCCCAACAAAAAGGGGCCGTTTCTAATAAAAACGGCCGCTTACGTTTCTTCTATTGATTCTATTGATAAAGTCATATCTCAGAAAAACTTCGAATGACCCATCATTGAATTGTGTACTTCCCAAAGTAGATGTTTCCACGTCATAGGCAAGCCCTACTAGGAACTTTTCGGCAAACTTAACACCAAAAAGGGCGCTTACTGCGGAATCCAAACGATATGCCGCTCCTACAGAGAACTTGTCGTTAAAGGTCATATTGGCGGTCAAATCCACCTGAACAGGACCTCCACTTACAGCTCTAACCAAAAATCCCGGTTGCAGCACAAGGCTAGGATTAATTTCATATCTGTATCCAGAAATCAAGTAATAGGTCATTCTATCCTTGGCCAGGAAGGAAGTTCCATCGGAGGAATTATCAAAATGCTCCGTTTCCAACAAACTTGGCACAGAAACACCGGCAAAGAATTTTTCCTGATAGTAATACACCCCTAATCCCACGTTTGGCGAGAACTTGCTATCGATATTGGGTAGATTGGGTTCTACACCATAGTTTACAAGTTGGGTGAAATCCACATTCAGCAGTTCCCCACCAACATTCAGACCAAAGGCCAAACTACCTTCTCGGGAAGCTGGAATGGTATAGGAAAATGCGAAATTGAAATCGGTCTGCTGCACGGTTCCATCCCCAATGTTGTCATTGATTACGGTCAGTCCTCCACCCAATCTTTCAGATAAAGGGCTTTCTATGCTCACTGTTTGTGTTTTTGGCGCTCCATCCAGGCCAATCCACTGTGACCTGTGCAATGCCGTAACACTTAGGACGTTTCCTGCACCCGCAAAGGCTGGATTAACCACAATGGTGTTCAGCATATATTGCGTATACTGGGGATCCTGCTGGGCATTGGCCATATTGACAATTCCCAAAGCTGCGATTAACGTAATTATAATGGACTTTTTCATTGTAAGTTTTTCTTAAGTTTTTTATTGGTTAATGTACAAGTACCCAGAGGCATTTCTAGATCGTCCTTCATCTACATAATTGATTATATAGAAGTACACTCCGGCGGGTAGTACATTTCCTTTGTTAAGCGAAGCTCCAGTATTCGCAATTCCTGCAAAAGCATTGGAACTGTTGTCGTAATTATCCGTTCTGAAAACCGTGGCTCCCCATCGGTTAACGATTTCCACACTATTGTTGGCATACAATTCAATGTTCTCAATTCTGAATACATCGTTGATACCATCTCCATCGGGAGTCAAAATGGAATTCCCGATTTCAACACCACAGATAGTTCCTTGGGGTGGTGTCCCACCTTCCGAATCACATGGGTCCAATGGATCGGTCTCATCAGATACTTCCTGACCATCTTCAATGGTATCGCCATCGGTATCAGGATTATCAGGGTCAGTTCCCAAAGTAACTTCGTCATCGTCGCTTAGTCCGTCATTATCCCTATCACAGAAGGTATCCGGTAGTGGAGTACCTCCTATAGAGTCACAATCATCAAAAGGGTTGGTTCCATCAGTAACCTCTTGACCGTCATTGATGGTATCACCATCCGTGTCGGCATTGTAAACTTCGGTTCCAAGGGTAAGTTCCTCACTATTGGCTAGACCATCACCATCACAATCAGCTGCAGCCCAAATAGCATTTGCGGAATCATATCCAGTATAGCCTTGAGCTTGGGCTGGATCGCAAGGATCATTGGGATCAGTGCCATCATTTACCTCTGTATCGTCAAGAATTCCATCTCCATCGGTATCGTTGGATGCCTCATAGGGGTCAGTACCGTTGGTCACCTCGTCCCCATTGGTTACGCCATCACCATCGCAGTCTGCGGCCGCCCAAGTTGCGTTAGCAGCATCATATCCTGTATAACCTGGAGCTTGAACCGGATCGCAAGGATCTGCAGCATCCGTTCCATCATTAACTTCGTTATCATCATCTATTCCGTCACCATCCGTATCAATCATCTGATAGGGATCTGTGCCGTTGGTAACTTCCAAGCTGTTCACCAAGCCATCACTGTCACAGTCTGCGGCCGCCCAAATGGCGTTGGAGGCATCATATCCTGTATATCCTGCGGCTTGAACTGGTAAACAAGGATCTAAGGCTTCAGCAGGTGTTGCCTCGGTGCCATCTCCAATACCGTCACCATCTGTATCCGCGTTGTATGGATCAGTTCCGTTAGTGTCCTCATCACCATTGAGCACGGTGTCACCATCACAATCCCCGGCAGCCCATAAGGCATTGGTGGCATCATAGCCGGTATAGCCAGCTGCTTGGACAGGAAGGCAAGGATCAACTGCTTCAGCAGGAGTAGCTTCGGCATCGTCGGTGGTACCATCACCATCTGTATCGGTATTATAAGGATCAGTACCGTTCGTATCCTCGTCTCCATTTAATATGGTGTCGCCATCACAATCAGCCGCTGCCCAAATGGCATTGGCGGCATCGTAACCAGCGTAGCCTGCTGCCCTGACAGGTAAACAAGGGTCCAGAGCTTCAGCTGGTGTAGCCTCAGCGCCATCTCCCGTACCATCTCCATCTGTATCAGCATCATATGGGTCGGTACCGTTGGTGTCCTCATCCCCATTCAAAACCGTATCACCATCACAGTCGCCAGCAGCCCAAATGGCATTGGTAGCATCGTAACCCGTATAACCTGCCGCTTGGACCGGAAGACAAGGATCAACTGCTTCAGCAGGAGAAGCCTCAGTGTCATCAGTGGTACCGTCACCGTCTGTATCCACATTATAGGGATCGGTGCCATTGGTGTCCTCATCGCTATTCAAAATAGTATCGCCATCACAGTCCCCCGCAGCCCATATGGCATTGGTGGCATCATAACCAGTGTAGCCAGCTGCCTGGACAGGAAGGCAAGGGTTTAGGGAGTTTGCACCATCCGTGACATTATTCACTCCATCTCCATCGTCATCACATTCATCCGAAGTAACGGCGGCATTGGTACTGCTTACATCCGCTTGTCCAGCTCCCGCAATGGTTGGAATACCATTGGCATCCACTGTGTCCCCTAAACTATCGTCTGCATCCACATCAGCCAAAGTAAAGCCACCATCTCCTTCCAATGCATCCACACAAGTATCGTTATCACTATCTGTATCAAAATGATCCGCAACCGTATCACTGTCAAAATCCCTATAGGCACAGTCCCAGGTCATGTCTGAAATCAGGAATGCCATAAATTGGGCACTGGTGCTCACTTCTGTGGTCAAAAAGGTAAATACCACCCGGTCGACCGCCTTGCCCAATGTGAAATTGACATCACCAATATCGGTGTTCCCAGCAACTAGAGAGTTACCTTCAAAAACCCCACCACCCAGGTCGTCTACGGCACTTCCAAATGTATACTCGGTAGGATCCAATGCAAGGGCAGCCCCCTCCTTGAAAATACTGACAGTCAGTCGTTCAGTGTATGGATTACCGGCTGGGGCCTCTAAAGTTGTACGTTTGTCGATGTCCACAGCACTAAAGGAAAGTCCCGTGACTGGACGATCAAACCTTATCTCATAAACTATCGGACTATCATCCAACTGTCCAATCTGAGACTGGAGTAACAGACCATCGGTACCATTGAAAGCCTGAGTGTTGGCATTGTAGTTTGCCACTGTGACAAAATCTGTATTCGAATTGTCGGCTGTGACCACGGTGCCATCAATGGTCGTGCTGGCAACGGAGGAAAAGTCATCTTCGGGGTCGCCACCCGTCCATACAGGAGGAGTGCCCCATACCAAAGCCGAACCCCCAACAGGGCAATCGTACTCATCAACATCCAGAATCCCGTCATTGTCATCATCAAAATCCGCACCGTTCAGGACTCCATCCCCGTCAAAATCCTCATTGTCTGCCGTTTGGGCTAAAGCAGCTGAGCTTATCAAAAACATTAGAAAGGTCAATAAAGTAATCCCTTTCCCTTTTAAAATTGAATGAATCATCTGGTTATTTATTTATCATTTTTTCGTTAGTTCTTATTGTGTGTCCTTTTCACTTTTTAATGACCTTATAATGGGTCAGTGAATTTATGGTGGTCACTGTCAAAAAGTAAACTCCTTGGGACAGTGACGAGATATTCGTTTTAACAAATCCGTTTACATCTGTTTCCTGTGTGTCAACGGCAACCAAAGCCCCGTTGGTGTCAAAAATGCTTAATTGCACTTTTTCAAAACCTTCAATCCCCACATACACATTCAAATCAGATTCATCTATGGGATTGGGATATACATAACCTTTTAATCCAAGAATGATCAACTTTTCATAAGTACCTTGGCACTCTTCCTCGGTACTTATTCTTACTTCGTTCTCATTCTTGTTCAGGTTCAATGTGATATCACTCTCGGACGTTTTAAAGATTTCACCATTGAGTTCCACCGTATACAAGTTCGATCCGGAAAGTTTCAATTCCACCTGATTCTCTGCCGTGACTGCACTGAGATCCACACTTAATGGTTCAATGCCTTGCACTTGAAGGGTATAACACTGTTCAAAATTGAAAGCACCTGCTATGGTAATACACAATCCATAAGTTCCCGAGGGGAGGTTCCCAAACTCCAAATTTTGTGTGAACTGCTCGCTTTCAAGCTCCGTTCCCGCATCATTTGTTAGTACCGCAGTATAATTTAAAATGGCTTTGGCACTTACCGAAATACTCCCATTTCCGCTTCCTATACAGGACTCACCAGTTACCATGACCTCGAAATTATCGGCATCCAAGGGAATGGTACATCCATCTTCATCTACTACAGCACCAGGGGCGGTGTCATCACAGTCATCTTCCAAATTTGGTATCCCATCGTTGTCCATATCATCATCACAACTATCCCCTATTCCATCCTGATCAAAATCTTCTTGCCCTGGATTGGGAGTTTCGGGGCAATTATCATCTTCATTGGCAATTCCATCATTGTCCATATCATTATTCGAAGAAAAATCATAGGGATCAGTTCCGTTAGTGACTTCATCTCCGTTGCTCGATCCGTCTCCGTCACAGTCCGCGGCACTCCATATACCGTTTGAAGCATTGTAACCCATGTATCCGGCACTTTGCACGGGATCACAGGGATTGTTCAAATCCGTTCCATCGTTGGTCTCGTTATCATCATCAATGCCATCGCCATCGGTATCACCCGAAATCTGATAGGGGTCGGTCCCGTTGGAATCCTCGTCCCCATTGCTCACCCCATCACCGTCACAGTCCGCAGCACTCCAGATACCATTGGAAGTATTGTAACCTGTGTATCCCGCACTCTGCACGGGATCACAGGGATTGTTCAAATCTGTTCCATCATTGGTCTCGTTATCATCATCAACACCGTCGCCATCGGTATCACCCGAAACCTGATAGGGGTCGGTCCCGTTGGAATCCTCGTCCCCATTGCTCACCCCATCACCGTCACAGTCCGCAGCACTCCAAATACCATTGGAAGCATTGTAACCTGTGTATCCGGCACTCTGCACGGGATCACAGGGATTGTTCAAATCCGTTCCATCATTGGTCTCGTTATCATTATCAACACCGTCGCCATCGGTATCACCCGAAACCTGATAGGGGTCGGTACCGTTGGAATCCTCGTTCCCATTGCTCACCCCATCGCCATCGCAATCTGCTGCGCTCCAGGTGCCATTGGATGCATTATATCCCGTGTATCCAGCTGCCTGAACTGGGAGGCAAGGATCAAGCGCCTCTGCCGGACTAGCCTCAAGATTGTCCGTTATGCCATCACCGTCTGTATCATCGTTCACCGTAATAATTGCAGTATCGGTGTAGCCTCCATCATCCGTAGTTACGGTAATTGTTGCTGTACCTGACGACTGGGTGTTTACCTCCCCATTGGTTACCGTTGCAACGGCTAAATTATCACTGCTCCATGTTACCGTTTGAGTGGTAGCGTTATTTGGAATTACGGTCGCAACCAAGGTTACGGATTCTCCAGTGGTCAGGCTTTCTGCGTTTGAAGAAAGACTTACCCCTGTTACCGCAATATTTGAAGTTAAGGGGTCTGGCACTGCTCCACCATTGACCCAATATGATGCCCTTCCACTCATAAAATCAGATAGAAGTGTGCGTCCGGGCACAGAAGGATGAATACCATCAAAACCAGGTCCTCCTATATCAAAATAGGTGGTATAATTTTGATGGGTGAAATTGTATAGGTCGACAATGGGATTGCCATCAATATTAATCTGTGAAGGGGTATTGGCCAGTATTTTTGGAATCAAAATTTCCTGGTTGTAAGGTAAACTTCCCAATTCCTCGTTGGTATGGATATCATCTTCAATATCATAAGTCCTAAAAGTAATGGGCATAAGGATTACATCCTCTTTTCGTGTTTGCCCTATTGCGGTAATCAGCGCATCGTAATCATCGCTAATACTTTGAAGCTCTGCAGGGGTGGCCGTACTGTAAGGTCTTGTAGTACTTACATTGTTGCCCCCAATATGAATCATGAACAAGGTATTGGTCGTGTACGTGCTCATGGCCGTTTGCACCTCAGTAATTATATCATTGATTTCATAACCACTAAAACCGTAGCCATATACATCGACATTCACTCCATTGGCCTGCCATTCTGATGTTCTGGTAGCATTGGGATTGTTTAGGTCCCGTCCAAAAGTCTGTTCAACAATAGAGGCACCAATGATAACAACCTTGTCATATTGGCCAAAGACCGATGATGAGATAATAAAGGTAAGTAGCAGTAAAAATTTACCAAATACTTTCTTTTTCATGTCTTAATTAGTGTTCTTGTAGGCCAACCAAATGGGGTGAAAATACCCATTGCAATCATTCCATCGGCAACCTTCTAATTTAGCTTCTTTTTTTTAAAGATTCTTCACATATTTTAAGTTGCAATCTTCTTTAACTTTTAGCTTTTATCTTGGAGGTCTGAACAAAATCCCTTTGCTTCAAACCACGATCAGGATTCCCATTAATCCAATGCTTGGATAACAAACTCTGACCTTCTATTTTTAGAATGCTTTTCCTCTGAACAAGGTGTATTGTCATCACATTCATTTATCAATTTGCTTTCTCCAAACCCTTCATTCAGTACCTTGTCTTCAGATACTCCCTTGCTCACTATATACTCCCATGTACGTTTGGCCCTTCGTTCCGATAACCATTGGTTGTACTGGTCGCTTCCCCTAGAATCCGTATGTCCTTCAATTTTAATTATCAAAGATGGATTTTCTGTTAAAATCTGGGCAAGCTGGTCCAGTACTTGCTTATCCTTTCGGGTCAGATAGGAAGAGTTCAAACTAAAGAATACATTACCAAGGCTCTCAATATCACTTCTTATCTTGGCTCGACGGGCTTCTTGGGCTTCTTTTTTGGCTTTCTCAGCGGCTGCCAAGTCAGCTGCCTCTTGTTCTCTTTTCAAACGTTCTGCCAGCAGGCGCGCTTCTTCCTCTGTTCTTTGCTGTTCCGCTATGGAATCTTGGATGCGCTGTTGCTCTTTTTCTATTTCGTCCAACAATGCCTTCTTTTCTTCACCTTTTCTGGAAAGTCCTTTTTCGGTTACAAAACGATAAGCCAACCCAACAGCATGCTGAATGTGATTGGAGGAGTTTTCGGTATTCATGGTCCATTTACCTGTGGAGCTAAAATCCAGTCCCCAATGCTCCGAAAACCAGGTTCTAAAGCCCAAAATGGCATTATATGTTCCCCTGCCTTGATTATTGGCGTCCGTATAACCCGCTCCAACGCCCACATACGGGTCAAAGAAACCAGTTTCCCCCAAGATCATATTTAAATCATAGCTGATTCTAAAATCCAGCCCAAGATAGTCTATGTCCTCTGTGTTGATTTGATTGTCCACCACCTTGCCCTCTTTGTACTTGTTATAAGTGGCAATTGCTTCCAAACCAATTCCGTTTTTAAGATACCTCCCTATGCTGATCCGAGATGGGTAAGGAACAGCATTCCAGCTGTCCTCAATATCAAACAGGCTTCCAAATTCGTCACCGGAATCGTCAACGAAATTGGTTCCCACGGTAAAAATCCAAGAACTTTTTACGATACTGTCCTTTGCAGTCAATTCTGGCCGTTCCTGTGCATTCAAATGAAGAGAAATCAAGCACATAGCTAAAACGAGCGGCGTTGTCAAAGTTTTCATAGCTGTGATTTGAGGTTATCTATGACAAAACTAAATTAAAGGGGGCAATTTACCAGTTTTGTACTTTCAAGTACCTCAATTTTTCGATAATAAGATGAAAGGCAAAAAGTATCGATAAGCTACCTCGCAACTTTCTGAATATCTACCTTTTTGGTAGTCAGAGGCATCTTAAATACGTAGAAGGGATTTGAAATTACGGTGGTTTGAATTTCTTCTTTGGAAGCACTGCCCAATTTCAGTGCCAAAGACATGTCCGTATCCGTTTCGGCAACCCGTGAAATTGCTGGTTTTGGTTGACCTTGATAATCGCCCAAACAAACCACAATAACCATTTCCCGGGAAAAATCCACCTCAGGTACGGGAAGACCAGGTTTTCTCGTTCTGTTGATTCGGGAGTAGAACTTGTTAAGGGACTTGGCATCCTTTATGGCATCTGCTTCATATTCCTGTATGCCGCTAAAACCATCCTGGGCTATCAGTACAATGTCTGGGTCGCCTTGGGACCGACCCTCTTTCTGTGCCTTACAGGAAGCCATGCAAACCAGTATGATCAACAGCGCGTACTTCATACATCAATAGGTGTTCTTGAATCTGTACTTATAGGCTTTTTCGTAAACCTCTTCATACAAGGGCAAAATATTCAAAATATCGAACTTGGAGGCCACCTTGAAGGCATTTTCCTTGAACTTGTCCAAAACTTCATCATCACGAAGGATTTCCAATGCTTTTGCTGCCATGGTGTCCACATCCCCAATATCTGCCAAATAACCTGATATTCCTTCTTTGTTCACCTCTGGAATACCTCCAGTGTTACTGGATACGACCGCTACCCTATTGATCATGGCTTCCAAGGCTGCCAAACCAAAGCTTTCTGATTCCGAAGGCAATAAAAACAAATCACTAAAACAGAGAATCCTATCAATTTCTGTGCTATTCCCCAGGAAAACCACTTTTTCCTTGATTCCCAAATCGTCGCACTGTTGTTCAGCGTATTCCTTTTCCGGTCCTTCGCCAACCATAATCAGTTTGGCCGGAATTTCCTTTTGCACCTTATAAAAGATGTTGATGACATCCGGGATGCGTTTTACCTTTCTAAAATTACTGATGTGTGTGATGATCCGCTCATCATCATTAGCCATTAGCGACCGTTGGCAATCTGTGTAATCCTGACTGTATTTGGAGCTGTCTATAAAGTTAGGGATGACCTCTATTTCCTTTTCAATGGCAAAGGTGTCCAAAGTATTCTGCTTCAATGCTTCGGAAACGGAAGTGACAACATCAGATTTGTTAATGCTAAAGGTAACCGCCGGTTTGTAAAAAGGATGTTTCCCCACCAGGGTAATATCTGTACCGTGCAGAGTAGTGATCATAGGGATAAAAATCCCTTCCTCTTGCAGCATCTTTTTAGCCATAAAACCAGCGTAGGCATGCGGAATGGCGTAATGCACATGCAAAAGTTCTATGCCGTAGAATTTAACTGTATCCACCAACTTGCTGGACAAAGCCAATTCATAGGGTTGATAATGAAATAAGGGATATTCCGGCACATGCACTTCATGAAAATGGATGTTGTTACCCAACAACTCCAGACGAACCGGCTGTTTATAGGTTATAAAATGTATCTCGTGTCCGCGTTCGGCCAGGGCAATTCCCAATTCGGTAGCTACAACACCACTACCTCCAAAAGTGGGATAACAAACTATTGCAATTTTCATAGGAACAAATCTAAAGCAATATTTACATTCTAATGTATAATGGAATCATAAATAGCTTGCTGAATTCGGGTGCGTAATCCAGATTTTACCAACAAGGTGTTGGATGCCGAAGGGTATGTTCTATTGGATAAAAACACATAAACCAGCTCCTCATCCGGGTCTGCCCAGGTATAGGTCCCCGTGAATCCACTATGTCCGAAGCTTTTTCTGGACACACAACCACAGGTTGGTCCTTTTTCTTTCAGTTGGGGTTTATCAAAACCTACCCCCCTTCTAACATCCTTATGACAGAAGTAGCAGGTGTTGAATTTTTTAATGGTACGCTCATTCAAGAAACGAACCCCACCATAGACCCCGCCCTGAAGGTACATTTGCATGATCTTGGCCACATCATTGGCATTGCTGAACAAACCTGCATGGCCCCCAACACCCCCTTGCATGGCCGCTCCCATATCATGTACATAACCTTGAATGGTCTGGTGACGGTAGTAGTTGTCCTCTTCTGAGGGAACTATTTCCTCTTTGGAAAACCTATCCAGAGGATTAAACGTAGTTCTTTGCAATCCCATGGGAACATACAAAAAGTCATTGACCAACTTATCTATGGATTCCCCATAGGTTTCTTCGATGTATTTTTTAAACACATAGTAAGCAACATCGCTGTAGCGGTATCTGTTGGATTTTAGTTCTTGTCTCCCAATCCGGTTATATATGGAATCCTTGTAGGCATCGGTTAAATAGAGGTTGTCAGCCACTTTATACGAAAATCCTTCCGTAGGCGTGTTTCTGTAAAAATCAGGGGAAGGTCTCCTGTTTTTGGTCAAAGTCTGGATATAAAAAGCAATCCAAGCCGGTAGTCGACCGTAATGCGACAAGGCTTTTAGAACGGTTACATCCTTTAATTCGGTTTCCCCATACTCTGGCACCAATTCCTTAAAGGTATTGTTCAATGCTATTTTTCCTTCCTCCTCCATCTTCATGATCATGGGCAAAGTGGATAGGATTTTTGTTAAGGAAGCTAAATCATAGATATGGGATTCTTCGATAATCTCTTCCGAGTTGTAGGTAGGTTTTCCGAAGTTCTTATGATAAACTACCTTTCCTTTTTTTGCGATCAACACCTGGGCGCCGGGGTACATCAAAGAATCCAGTCCTTGCCTTACCAAACTGTCCACAGCGGCTAATTTTCCAGAACTCATTCCTACCCTTTCCGGGATGGTGTATCCCAATCGTTGCAGCGGTTTGAGTTGAATCCCTGTATTTACCGGAAAATCTGGATGTGCCGATACCGGTAGCCTTCCATTGGCTCCGATAGCCCCAAAGATGACCTCCGCGACACTTTCCTGGGCAATCTTGCTATTTTGATACCCTACCACCAAGGCATCGATGGTATCAAATTTGGCTACGTCCAATAGTGCGTACGGCTTTGCAAAAAGTGCCAAAATGGTATTGCTGGTTCGCAATCTTGAAATTTCCTGAAGCCAGAACAATTCGTTTTTGGTGAATTTATAGGATTTCCATGGGCTCGAATTGTTTTTATGAAAACCTATGATCACCAAATTAAATGGGGTCAACTGATTTCGATAGCCCGCTGCATCCTTGGCCTTTATCTCTGTTACCTCTGCATATTGATTCAAGGTTTGGAGAAAGGTCTCACCTGAATCATCACCAAAATGGACATAGGCGATTTTTTTGTTCTCCAATTTTTTGATAGGTAGCAAGGAAAAATTGTTTTTAGCTACCGTTATCGCATTTTCCATGGCCTCTTCGTGAAGGGCATCATTGTCCACAGTATTTAAATCTTCGTAAAGCCCATCCAGTTTAATGGATCTGTATGCATGAAGACCGACCTTGTACTTGGCCATCAAAATCTTTTTGACGGACGTTGATAATCTCAATTCAGTAACAATCCCCTTATTGTAGGCTTCCACAAGTTTATCCTTGGCCTGAAGCACATCTTTGGGCATCAAGAGCATATCATTCCCAGCAAGAAAGGCATTGAGTTCCACTTCCCCCTCTGGCGCAAATTCAGAAACTGCGTTCATATTGAGGGCGTCGGTAATTATCAAACCTTTAAATCCCAATTCATTTTGTAAAAGCTCCGTAATAACCTGATCGGAAAGTGAAGAAGGTAGCCCAGCCCTCAAAAATTCCACTTGTGGCACCTCCAAATGCGCCACCATAACAGAACTAAGCCCATTATCGATCAATGATTTGAATGGGAGCAGTTCCACGGTATCCAACCGCTGCTTGGTCGACTCGATTATAGGAAGGGATTTGTGGGAGTCCGTTGCCGTATCGCCATGACCGGGAAAGTGTTTCCCACAGGATAAAACCCCTGCTCTTTCCATACCGTCCATAAAGGCAATACCTTTCTGGGCAACACTTTTGGGATCTTCCCCAAAGGAACGATTCCCTATGATTGGATTCTGCGGGTTGTTGTTTACGTCAATATCCGGCGCAAAATTGATGTGAACTCCTAGTCTTTTGGCGTGTTTCCCAATTTGAAACCCTATTTTTTCAATAATACAGCTGTCCTTGATGGCCCCCAGAGTCATGTTCCAAGGAAATGCATGGGTGGAGTCCAAACGCATGGCAAGTCCCCATTCGGCATCCAGGCCTACCAACAAAGGTGTTTTGGAAACTTCCTGAAATTCATTGGTTAGTTTAGCCTGACGAACAGGACCTCCCCTTGAAAAGACCACCCCGCCAATATGATGTTCCGTAATCAGTTGCTTGATTTTGTCGCTGGCTTCCCTATTCTGGTTGGATGTGGCCATGACCATAAACAACTGCCCAATCCGCTCTTCCAACGTCATGGCATTGTAATGGGCATCTACCCAGTTCTGTTGCGCCAAAGTATCGTTGGCCACCAACGGATTTTGTTGGGCCTGCATACTAATTAGAACAAATAAAAAGAGGGGAAAGTAAAAATTTATCCGCATAAGTAACATTCTAGGGCATATACTTATTGCTGATAAAAATATTGCATTTCATCGAACAATGCACTGAAATTGGGATAATTTACAGATATCATCTATAAAAAACGGGAATGCCAGCTTTCTCCGGCAGGAACTTCCCAATGTTCCAGATACTCCAATTTATTGGCCACAAGGTTATTAAAAACCGTAGTGTTTTTGGAAATGGACTTGGCTTTTGCCATTTTTTTGAAATCCTTCAGAGACTTATATGCAATGAACTCCCCTTGCTTGAAAGAGACATTCATTCGGTCCATAAGTTCCACACCATATTTTTGCTCCAAACTTTGTATAAAATGGACGGAGGCATCAATGGAACAACCTGAAGCACTTGATTGGGACTGATCCAAACCAATAATGATAAAACGTTTATATCGTATCTCAAAACCCGCTTGTAAATCGCTTCCATGAGCAGTCCATTCCTGTAAGAAACTGGATAGTCCAGCTTCAATTTCCTTTAGTTCCTCCTCTGTAAAGCTTCGGTTGGACTGATAAATCCATATTCTTGAATTATCCGCAAGGGACTCAAAATCAATTAGCATGTTAAATAGAATTTGCAATAAGTTCGGCCACATCCAAAACAGTAACGCTGTCTTCTTTTTCATGGGCCTTAATTCCGTCAGTCATCATGGTATTGCAATACGGGCAGCCTGTGGCAATGATATGGGGCTTGGTATCCAAGGCGTCCTTGGTTCGCATTACATTAATATCCATATCTCCTTTTTCCGGCTCCTTGAACATCTGTGCCCCACCTGCACCGCAGCACAGTGCGGTTTTCTTATGGCGCTTCATTTCCACTATATCCGCATTGGTTTTCTTGAGTACCTCCCTTGGCGCCTCATAGACCGAGTTGGCCCTTCCCAAATAGCAAGGGTCGTGAAAGGTGATGCGTTTTTCGTTGTAGACTTGACCTTCCAAAGACAGGCGTCCATCATCCAATAATTCCTTGATATACTGTGTATGATGGACTACTTCGTAGTTCCCTCCCAGACCAGGGTATTCGTTTTTAAGGGTATTGAAGGAATGGGGGTCACAGGTTACAATTCGCTTTATTTCGTAGCCATTTAAAATTTCAATGTTCATCATGGCCTGCATTTGGAACAGAAATTCGTTACCGGCACGCTTGGCGACATCTCCAGTACAACTTTCCTCGGGCCCTAAAACCGCAAAGTCCACATTGGCTTTGTTCAATATTTTCACAAAAGCCTTAGAAATCTTTTTGGCCCTATCATCATAACTGCCGGCAGAACCCACCCAAAACAATATTTCGGGCTGTTTGCCCTCAGTCATAAACTCTTCCATGGTCTTCACCGTAAGTGCTTCACTCATAGGACTACATTTATTCGTTAACCCAGTTCAAACGATCCATTTGATTGTAAGGCCAAGGCGCCCCATTATTCTCAATGTTGGACATCATATTGTTCAATTCGGTTGGCGCGGCGGATTGCTCCATGACCAAATACCTTCTCATCTCTACAATTATCGAAAGTGGATCTATGCTAACGGGACAGGCCTCCACACAGGCATTGCATGTGGTACAGGCCCAAAGTTCCTCCCGACTGATGTAATCATCCAACAGTTGCTTTCCATCCGATACAAACTCCCCTTTATTGGCATCCATAATCTTGCCCACTTCCTCCAATCGGTCACGGGTATCCATCATAATCTTTCTGGGTGAAAGCTTTTTTCCGGTTTGGTTGGCCGGACATTCCGAAGTACATCTACCACATTCCGTACAGGTGTATGCATTCATCAACTGTACCCAGCTCAAATCCATAACATCCGAAGCTCCAAATTTCTCGGGTTCGGGGGCATCATCCGCAGGAGCGGCATACGGATCCGCTGACGGATCCATCATCAACTTAACTTCATTGGTCACCGCTTCCAAATTATTGAATTGCCCTTGGGGCTTCAACTTTCCATAGAACGTATTGGGAAAGGCCAAAATAATATGGAGATGCTTGGAGTAATAGAGATAATTTAAAAAAGCAAGGATTCCCAAAATATGAATCCACCAGGCACTACGTTCAATCAAAATCAAATTGGAAATGGAAACATCCTGGAACAGGCCCGCTATGTATTGGCTAACCGGAAAAGCTCCAGCTTTAACATAATGTGGAGCATCCAGCTGCTGTAATTGAAAATCAGCTGCATTCATGGTAAGAAACAGGCACATGAGTACCATTTCTATATAAAGGATCATATTACCATCCTTTTTGGGCCAACCTTCCATTTCCGGCTTGATAAAGCGCTGTAATTTAATGGTGTTTCTTCGGATCCAAAAAATTACAACCGAAACAATGACCAATACGGCCAAAATCTCAAAAGAACCAATCAGGAAGTCATAAACAGCTCCCATTGGCGCTAATATGCGATGGGTTCCCAAGATGCCATCCAAGATAATTTCCAGCACCTCAATATTGATGATCAAGAAACCTGCATACACAATAATATGTAAGAGTCCAGCTATAGGCCTAACCACCATTTTGGTTTGACCCAAGGCAATACGAAGCATGTTTTTCCAACGTTGGGGCTTGTGGTCGCTTACGTCCACATCCTTTCCCAAGTTGATGTTCCTGGTAAGCTTTTTTACATTTTTGATAAAAAATCCGATTCCAAAAACCAGGGCTAAGGTGAATAAAATATTGGGTATGTATTCCATCTATTATTCCTGTTTTTGAGCTGCGGGATCGTTTTCCGGAAGTTCGTAGTCCTTCTGTTTTTTACCAAATACGGAAACATTGACATAACGCTTTGGATTCAATCGGAAATCCTGCAGCAATAAATCGAGTTCCCTGGAAGCGGCCGCTAAGTTGTCATATAATTTGTCGTCTTGGGCCAATTTACCCAATGACCCCTCCCCTTTTTCTATCTTTTCCAGAACGGCGTTCAATTTTTCAACAGTGGTCTTAAAATTCGATACCGTTCCTGCCAATCCTGCGTTGGCCAAGGAATCTGATAGTTTAGAGAAGTTGGTAGTTATTTTATCCACATTCTTCAAGGAATTGTCCAGTTGCTCCTTGTTGTTCTCCAGCAAAGCACTAAACTTGTCTGCGCTTACTTTAAAAGAGCCTATAAGCTCATTGAGGCCTGCAATGCTCTGTCTTAATTCCATTCGGGTTTGGTCATCAAGCACCTTATTTACATTCATCAATAAGGTGTCCGCGTGAGACACAGCACCCTCGACCTTCATTTGTAAGGGGGTCAATTTTTGCTGAACCAACTCGGTCAAGCCCGGTTTGGTATTGGTAATCAGGGTATCTCCAGATTTGGCACTGGGTGCCCCATCAAACACTGGATTAATTTGAATGCCTTTCCCTCCAATAATTCCCGTATCATACAGCTCAGCTTTGCTGTTTTTGGAAAACTCAAAATCGTTATTGATGGAAAAAGTGACCAATAATTTTCCCGATCCGTCCTTGAATTTGATGCTGTTCACATTTCCTACAGCCAAGCCATTAATGGTTACTTGGGTGCCGGGCTGTAACCCTCCAACATGGTCGTAGATGGCATACAGGGTTTTGCTGTCTTCAAATAAGGAGGAGGATTTAAGATAACTAAGGCCAAAAATGAATGCCAGGATTCCAGTAAGTACAATAATCCCAGTTTTAATTTCCCTGGATAGCTTCACAAGGTTCGGTTTACGGTTCTAAACAAAATTAGGAATAATTTTGACAAAGCTACCACGGTTTTAATCACCTCTTATAACACTGTCTTAATGGGTACCCTAACCCCATTTTTGTAGGCCACAATGTAGGATGTGGTATATCCTTTGGCGTCCGCTTGGGACTTGAGTTTTTTGGCCTGATCAAATGTTGTAGCCTCCCCGTACATATATCGGTACAAGTTCTTAAAAGGTTCTTTGGAAAGTATATCCAATCCCCTAAAGTTCTCTCCTCTCAAGGGAATGTTCTTACCACTGGCCATTAATTGTACTTTAAAAACCACATCACTTTTAGGCACTGTCTTTATTTCCTCCTTTTTAACCGTGACCGCTTCTTTTTCCTTCGAAGTATTTGTATTTGTACCAACAACCTCTTGCTTGGCCTGTCCCTCGTCTTGTGTGGTCATATGCACAGCCCCTGATGAATCTTCTATGACCACTGGGGCGGAAGAAGTATTCGTTACGGTTGATATGTCGTTCTTGTAGCCCAAAATGGCATCAGCTATGGCCTTTCCCATTTCTGCTTGGCCTTTGGCCGAATTTAGATACCCCCCTTCACTCTTATTGGTAAGGAATCCTGCCTCTACCAATACACTGGGCATAAAGGTTTGGTGTAATACAATGAATCCAGCTTGCTTCACCTTGCGATCTTTCCGCTTTAATCGTTTGGTGAAGTTATCCTGTAATTTCTTACCCAACATTATGCTTTGCTCCAAAAACTCCTCCTGCATGATGGTCAATCCTATCACGGATTCCGGAGAATTGATATCATATTCGGCATAACGTTGCTCATAGTTGTCCTCTAAATAAATCACGGAGTTTTCCTTTTTGGCCACTTCAAAATTTTGACGATTGGCATGAAGTCCAAGAACGAACGTACCTGCTCCATAAGCATCCGAATTATGGGAATCGCAATGCACGGACACAAATAAATCGGCATTGGCCTGATTGGCTACTTCCCCGCGAACAAAAAGATCTACGAAACTGTCATCCTTACGGGTATACACCACCTTAATATCTGCGTGTTTTTCCAACTCCGCTCCAGCTTTCAGCACAATACCCAATGCAATGTTTTTTTCGAGGTACCCATTACCCAAATTACCAGGGTCATGTCCGCCGTGACCAGCATCCAAAACAACCACAAACTTATCTTTAGGAGGTACTTCGGTATCATTATTGGTGAACGAAGTCAGGGGGAGAACAATTAAAAGGACTATAAGAAAAAATAACCAACTATTATTCATAAGAACTATACAATAAAGGTGTTCCGCTAAGGTTAAAAATATTGTAATCCCCAATCAACAGAACAAAAAATATATGTAAGTTTGATCCCAAAAACTGAGCCAAACTAGCACAAAAATAGGATTTATAGCGTTGCAATCAAATAAACATTTTCTAGTTTTCCTATTTGTTCTTCTCGGTAACTTACTCATCCTAAGAGCTCAGGAAGATCCTATTATCCCTTTGCCCATTAAGCCATTGCAGGATAGTATAACGGCTCCTTTAATGCCCGCCAACATACTGAATGATTCCATTACCGTTGATTCCGTGGCCACTGATAGTGTTCGAGGCAAAAAACCTTTGCTCTTGGACAAAATCAAGTATAAAGCCAAGGACTACGTGAAGTTGAGCCAGAAAGATAATAAAATTTACTTATACGACGAGGCTGAAATTTATTATCAAGACACAGAACTAAAGGCCGGGGTCATCGTAATGGACTACGTTAAAAACGAAGTGTATGCGGGACGCTTAAAAGACTCCACTGGCACCTACTCCCAACTGCCTTTTTTTAAACAAGGAACCAATGAAGTAAGACCGGATTCCATTCGCTTTAATTTTGATACACAAAAGGCGCTCATCTGGAATTCCCGTTCGGAGCAGCAAGCTGGTTTGGGAAAACTGGGGAGTGATGCCATGAAGGTCTATGCGGAAGTGACCAAAAAGGAAAACGATTCCGTTTACTTCTTAAGTGAAGGAAAATTGACAACGTCCAAGGATACGGTTGATCCTGACTACTACATCAGAATTCGAAAAGCCAAGTTTGTTCCCAAACAGAAGATCATAGCTGGGTACAGTAATATTTATATTGTTGATGTCCCAACCCCGATAGCACTTCCCTTCGCGTATTTCCCATTAAGCCAAGGACGGGAAGGGGGGCTCATTTTTCCAACATTTGGAAATGACCCACAGCGGGGATATTTTATTCAAAACGGAGGGTATTATATCCCTATTGGCGATGTTGCAGACATAGCTATTACGGGGGACTATTACACCAACGGAAGTTACGGTTTCCGTTCGGCAACCCGTTATCGTAAAAGGTATAAGTTCAACGGGGGAATCAATATAAGTTATGAAAACCTGATCAGAAGCCAGAAAGGATTTGATGACTTTAGTCGTACCAGCAACTACAACATCCGAATACAGCATACCCAGGATCCCAAGGCAAGTCCGTACTCGCGATTCTCGGCATCGGTGAACTTGGGTAGTAGCCAGTTCTTTACCAACTCGCTGAATCAGATCAATAGATCCAATACACAGACCAACACTTTTGCATCGTCCATTAGTTATTCCAAGACGTTTCCGGCCTATCCTTCCGTCAACACTAGTTTGACCTTGACGCACTCTCAAAACTCCAGGACCCAGGCCATAAGCATGTCCTTACCGACATTTCAGGCCAGTATGGAACGTATTTTTCCTTTGGCCAAACGAGATGGAATTAAAAAAGGAATCCTTCAAAATATCAACTTTCAGTATGACGTTAATGCGCAAAACAGCATAACGACTACCGAGGAGGACTTTTTTACCAGTAAGATGTTTGAGGATGCCCGTGTTGGGGCCAGACACCGAATCCCTATCGGGACCAACTTTAAGGTGGCCAAATACCTTAGTGTTAGCTTGAATGGAAATTATGAGGATGTCTGGACATTGGAGACCATTAACCGTAGGTTTGATGCAGAAGAACAAACCGTGGTTACCGATACCATAGCAGGCTTTGACCGCTTTAATCGCTATAGCATGGGGGCCAGTATTGGAACCGTGCTCTACGGAACCTTTAACCGTGGGGAAGACAAGAAAATCCAGGCCATAAGACATACCATCAGACCTTCCATAAGCTATAACTACTCGCCCTCCTTTGAAAAATTCTATGAGACTTATACGGATGGCGATAATAACGAAGTGCAATACACTCCTTTTGAAACGAGTATTTATGGTAGACCTTCCCTAAGTAGAGGGAACTCCATTGGCTTTGCCATTCAGAATACCTTGGAGGCCAAGGTACGGGATAAAGATTCCACGGTTCTGGAACCTAGGAAGGTGCAGATATTGAGCAACCTAAGCTTCTCTACCAATTATAATTTTGAAGCGGATTCGCTTAAGTTAAGTCCGGTTAACGTTAGTGGGGCCACCCAAATTATCAAAAATGTCCCTATCAACTTCTCGGCTACCTTGGATCCCTATGCAATCGATAATAACGGGCGACGTATCAACACCTTTAATATTAAAAATGGGGGTGGCCTCTTTAGATTAACCTCGGCAAGATTGAACACCGGTTTTAGGCTGGACAGCGAAATGTTCAAGAAAGGAGGAAAGAAAAGTGAGGATGATTCCAAGGATAGAGACCCTGATTACAGTGCTAACCCATTTGAATTAAAGGGAGCCAGGGATGGGGAATTCCAGTTTGACCGGGATGAACAGGAAACCGACGATGATGTAAATAATCCATTGTATGCCAATGAAATTCCCTGGGATATGCGGATTACCTATGTGGCTACCTATAATAACAGCAACCGACAAAAGGAAATTACCAACCATTCCATCATGTTCAATGGAAATGTGAAGCTAACCCCAAAATGGGAGGTTGGTGTCACTTCTGGTTACGATATTAAGAACAAAGGATTTGCCGATACCCGATTTGCATTTAAACGGGATTTGGACAGTTTTAGGTTGAGCTTTGATTGGACCCCTTTCGGGCGCTTTGAGCGTTGGTACTTTTTCATTGGTATAAAGGCCAATATTTTGAGTGACTTGAAATGGGAAAACCGAAGTCAACCTTTTAGAAGCGTAAGGTAAATTCGCTAACTTGTTAGCATTAGCTCTACTAAAATCACATCCCCATGAAAAAAATAATCAACACTCCCCATGCCCCAGCCCCAATAGGTCCCTATAACCAGGCCGTATTGATCAAAGACACCCTATATATTTCTGGGCAAATTCCCATTGATCCCAAAACGGGCAATTTGGTGGAAGGAGATATTCAAAAGGAGACCAAACAGTCCATGGAGAATTTAAAGGCCATTCTACAAGAAGCAGGAATGACTTTTGAGCATGTTATTAAAACCTCCATCTTTATAAAGGATATGCACCAATTTGCACAAATCAATGAGGTGTATGGTTCCTATTTTGATGCAGATACCGCACCGGCAAGAGAAACTGTAGAAGTAGCCAACCTTCCAAAGTTTGTGAATGTGGAAATTTCTATGATTGCCGTTAAATAGTTTCCTTGTGGAATTCCATAAGGCCTTCTATAGGTCTACGCCTAATTACTCCTAAAATCAAATCGTTGCGCTCCAATACGGTGGCCAATTCATCTTTGAGGAAATGCGCAATGCTGCCCACAAAGTTGATGGGTACCTTGGTGGCCAATTCGAACTGCATGATGTAGTTGTTCACAAACTGCTGCAATCCTTTGTCAATAACACCACGGCAGTAAGGGTGTTCCTTGTTTTCAATGATAAAACGGGCAAATGTTGCCAAATAGGTATTTGGATTGGGCTGTTTATAGAGATTTTCCTTAATGGCATCGGCTTCCAAGTTGTATTCCTTGCTAAACTTGATGCCCAAATCTTGCGGCATTTTATGGAAATAGTAATCCCGAAGCAACTTTCTACCGAAAAAATTCCCGCTACCATCATCCATAAGAATGTATCCCAAGGAAGTCACTTTTTGAAAGAGTTGGTGACCATCGTAATAACTACAATTGGATCCAGTGCCCAGAATACAAACTATTCCTTGATGCCCAATCTTGGTTGTGGAATAGATGGCTGCAAAGGTATCTTCCCGCACTTCTGCTTTGGCATTGGGGAAAAAATCCTTAAAGATCTCCTTGAGGAAATTCTTCATTCTATCGGTTCCGCAACCTGCACCGTAGAAGTATAACTGACTTACGACATCCTTGTTTTTGGACAATTCAAAATTGTTGGCCAATCGATCCTCGATTACCTCACGGGTGAGTACCTCTGGACTAAGTCCCAAGGTTTGGGTCATAAACAATTGCTCCCCTTTCTCATCCAAGGCAATCCAATCCGATTTGGTCGCTCCACTGTCAACAATCAATATCATAGGTTGGTTTTTAGTTCGATTTCGGGAAGCAGGTGACCACTTCCCGAAATTCTATATTAAGATAGTAAATTATAGACTTGCCACGTGCTCGGCCAAATCCACCAATTTGTTGGAATATCCAGTTTCATTATCGTACCAGGAAACTACCTTGAAAAAGGTAGAGTTCAATTCAATTCCTGCACCTGCATCAAAGATGCTTGTTCTTACATCTCCCACAAAGTCCTGGGATACAACAGCTTCCTCGGTATAACCTAAAATTCCGGCCAAGTCGCCTTCCGAAGCTTCCTTGAACGCCTTTTTAATCTCATCGTACGAAGTCTCTTTCTCCAACTTCACGGTCAAATCCACTACAGAAACATCAGCAGTGGGAACACGGAATGCCATTCCCGTAAGTTTCCCCAAAAGTTCAGGAATAACCTTGGTTACGGCTTTGGCTGCCCCTGTAGATGCTGGAATAATGTTCAATAAAGCACTTCTTCCGCCTCTGTAGTCTTTTCTAGAAGGACCATCAACAGTCATTTGGGTAGCTGTGGTCGCATGAACGGTTGTCATCAAACCTTCAACAATACCAAACTTGTCGTTCAATACCTTGGCCAAAGGAGCCAAACAGTTGGTAGTACAGGAAGCATTGGATACAATGGTGTCGGAAGCCTTCACATCTTGGTGGTTCACTCCCATCACAAACATAGGCGCATCCTTTGAAGGAGCAGAAATAACTACTTTTTTGGTACCACCATCAATATGGTATTGGGCAGTTTCCAAAGTAGTAAAGATACCTGTACATTCAGCAACGATGTCGGCACCAACCTCATCCCACTTCAAGTTTTTTGGATCTCTTTCTGCAGTAATCCTGATTGTTTTTCCATTTACAACCAAGTTTCCATCCTTTACTTCCACAGTTCCATCGAACCTACCATGTACAGAATCGTACTCCAATAAATATGCAAGATGCTCTACATCCAGCAAATCATTAATGGCCACAACATCAACGTTGTCCCTTTTCACAGTAGCCCTAAAGACCAATCTTCCAATTCTCCCGAATCCGTTGATTCCTATTTTCAAATTTGACATTTTTACTTTATTTGGTTTTAATTATGTAGTCATTATATCGGAGACACGGATGAGTTCTTCATCAATGTCCGTATGTGCTTTGATTGCTTCAGCAATCGGGGTCAAAATCAGGTTGTTGTCCCGTATTCCCACCATGTAGTTGGATTTACCTTCCAAGAGGCTTTCCACGGCCTTTACTCCCATTCTACTAGCCAGTACCCTATCAAAACAAGTGGGATTTCCGCCACGTTGCATATGTCCCAAAACGGAGACCCGCACATCGTATATCGGAAGATGTTCCTCCACATATTCTTTAAGCTCGAAAACGTTCTTTCCAATTTTATCGCCTTCGGCGACAATAACAATACTGGAAGATTTTCCTGATTTCTTACTTCGTTTCAGGGATTCCACCAAGCGTTCCAGTCCCAAGTTTTGTTCCGGAATCAAAATTTCCTCGGCTCCAGCACCAACACCCGCGTTCAAGGCAATATGCCCCACATCACGTCCCATTACTTCCACAAAAAACAGGCGGTTATGCGAACTTGCCGTATCTCGAATCTTATCTATGGCCTCCACTACCGTATTGATAGCGGTATCAAAGCCGATAGTATATGTAGAACCTAAAATATCATTGTCTATGGTACCTGGAATTCCCATTACCGGAAAGTTGAACTCCTCGTTGAAAATCAGTGCTCCGCTAAAACTTCCATTACCTCCAATGACCACAAATGCGTCAATGCCTTCCTTGACCAATTGATCGTGGGCCTTCTTACGTCCTTCTGGGGTACGGAACTCCTCACAACGAGCAGATTTAAGAATGGTTCCCCCTTTGTTGATTATGTTGTTGACACTACGGGCGTCCAAAGTTTTAAAATCACCTTCAATCATTCCCTGATATCCTCGGTAAATAGCCACACATTCAATTTCCAAATATGCACAAGTTCGCACAACGGAACGAATGGCGGCATTCATTCCCGGAGAATCACCTCCCGACGTGAATACGCCTATTTTCTTAATTTCTGAAGCCATTAAATGATTTAAAAAGCCAAAACTAGGAAACTTTATTTAATTTACGAATGACATATTAACTAATTTGATTTCAGTAAAATTCTCAAACGTTTTCGTGAAAATTTTATTGAATAATCAAAAAAAATAGCCCTATTTGAATGACTTTTTGGTAACGCGGTTTTTTGGGGTAAAGCGAATCAAACTATCCTTGCCCATAATTTCTGTGGATTGCTCTGGTTGTGTGGTAGGGACAGGTTGTTCTTCCTGTTTCTTGAAAATTCGCTGCATCAGCTCTTTGAAACTGTTGAAATCCACTTGATAAGATAGCCCCACTCCTTGTGTATATCCTTGACGTTCGGCCCATTGCCTAATTTGATTTTCCCTATTGAAAATCTTGGCACTCAGCGTACCCTCCTCATTCAAAAGTACTTGTACTTCCACATCACCTGCAACAACAGATTCCGATACTCCAGCACCGCCAACAGGAACCCCTACCCTTCCATTGACCAAGATTCGGTCCGATATCTGGGTAGAAACGGTAACGCCAATTCTATTCTCTGTCCGAATATCTGCTTCGGTATTGAACTGCCCTTGCTCATAGGAAAGTCCTAAATTGAACTTATCATTTTCCCCTCCAAGAAGTTGATTGAGTAATCCGGATGCCGTCTGAATTAGGTTTCCTGTTACCGCTTGCTGACTGATTCCGGCTTCCTCATCAACAAAGGTTCCTTGGGCCAAAAGGAAAAATGCATTTCGTTCTTTTACCGTAGGGTCTTGGAGTCTGTATTCCAGCTCGGATTGCACCACAGAATTGGTTCCTGGAAAATCAATGTCAAAAGCGATGTTCGGACTCTCCAGTTCCCCGTCCAACCGTACCACCACCTCAGTGGGAATTCGAGACTGGTATGCCTGTCCATCCAGTAAGGGAGCAGGGTTTGCATTGAGCCGGTAAACTGCTTCCAAATCCAGTTGCGCTTCCAAGGGATCTCGCTCCCATAGAATGGTTCCTCCCGGTCTCACCTGGAATTTTTTATCAATGACCCCTCCGTACTTAAAGTTGTATTCTCCGGTAACCGCCACAAATTCCCCATACATATTGAACTTACCGTTGGTGTTGATTTCAATCAACAGAATTCCTTCCCCCGTTCCTTTAAGCGAGCTACCCGTGTTTTGGTCCACCACAATCTCTACCTCCGCATCCGGGGTCACAGCCAGGTCAAACGCCATTTCCAAGCCTTGATAGTCTTCAAGTATCCTTTCTTCCTTAAAAGCCTCTGCGCTACCCTTTTCTACAAAGTTGATAAAGGAGTAATCCCCTACCGTTGTCACATCACTCAAGGGAATTTTTAGGGAAGTTCCCTTTGCCGTGGAAGCATCCACCGCAATGGTCAACGCATCCGTGGAACCATAAATACTTCCTGTTCCGTTTATAAAACCGGTACCATAGTAAAGTGCCTCTTCATCAAAATCCGTATTCAGGATCATAAAGCGATCATTGTTGGTATCCACATCCAAATCCAAGGACCAATCCCCAAAAGCAGTATGGTTTATAGTGCCGTCCAAAGTAGCTTCGGTGCCTTCCACCACGTCTGAAACCCCTACTTGTTCAAAATAAAAGGTCTGGTCAAAAAGGCGAACCCGTGAATAGGGTGCAAAATTGTAATCCACGTTCAGATAGGGTATCCCCATGCCTGCATCATTCAAACTAAGGATTCCATTAATGGATGGATTGTCCAAATTACCCACAATTCTGGTATTGCCATCCAATCTTCCCCGAATATTGGAAATAACCCCATCTCCCAATGGACTAAAGGGTTCCAATTGAAAACCTGTGAAATTTGCAAATAAGTTAAGCTCTTGTTGGTTGTTACGATTGAACACCTTACCGTTTACGCTCATCACTTCCTTGCCCTTATCAATCAGCCAGGAGTTCACCCCAAACTGGGTAAGGTCATTATTGCCAAAAATGCCTATCTCCAAGTCCCCCATCCTCATATTGTTCACGCTAAAATCTCTCACATTAAGACTGGAAGTGGGTAAATAGTTCCCATCTTTCTGAAGTATATTCAGGAATCCATCAACGGAGCCATCCAACTTTAAACTATCAATATCCGGGGTAATCTTGTTCAGGGAAACAATTTTAAACTGAAGATCCAGGTCTTTATAGGTAGAATCTGCCAGCTCACCCCTTAATCTGATCTGTTCCCTGTTGTTATTGTCCATCACCACATCCTCAATCCGAATACTGTCCAGGGTTTTATTCAGGATGACCTTATTCTTGTTGTCCCCGTCCTTGTTTAACACCCATGTATTGCCCTTAAAGTTGATATCCGATGTCTTTAATCCGATAACGGATTTGTTCTGCTGATTAAAGGTGTGGTAAAAGTTGAGCTTGTAACTGTCATCATAACCCCTTCCCCCCTTGAACTCGGTTCTAAAGAATAAGGTATCCTTCAGGGTGGTGTTGATCAGGTTAAAATCCTTGACATCATAATAAATCGTAGACATGTCAGCGACAGAAACAAACGTATTGAACAAGGGGTTCTTATTATCTATCTTCAGTTCAATGTTATCCAGTTCGTTACCATAGGCTTTTATACTGGGGGATTTAAATGTGAGCTTGAAATCCCCTTCATCGGAAACTATATTGCCACGTATAAAAGTATTGGGGTCAAAGGCCACTTCAGGGAAAAAGACATCCACAATCTTATTATAGATCTTGAAATTAAAACTGAGATGTTGTCCTTCTGAGATCTCAAAGGGTTTATAGTTGGTATAAATGCTTCCAATGGAATTCTGCACCAATCTACCCAGTTCCTCAACCTTAAATTTCCCTTTCACATAGCCTGTAATGATGTCTGGGGAATTAATTTCCACCGTGCGTATGGTATCTGCATCAAAAGAAGAGGTGACGGCAAAATCGTCAAAATAGTAGGTTTCATTCTTATTCTGATATACCGTGTTGGAGAAACGCACTTGCCCCACAATATTGTCCAATGTACTTCCGGCAACGTTCATGTTAAGATCTCCCTTAAATACAGACACGCTGTCTTGAATAAAATTCATTTTCTTGAGGTCTGCATGATCTACTGAGGCTATGAAGTTGAACTGGTTTTCATCTTCTGCAAAGTCTGCCAATCCCTCAAAGGTGAATTTTACATTTTGGTCATTGCTGACCAGTGATCCATCAAAAAGCTGTTCCTTCAATATTCCGGACACCCTAATGTTGGTGTACATATAATCGTTGTATTCCAACTTGTAGACCTGCCCAATAATTTCTGTATTCAGGTATTCGGAAATCAAGCCTTTACCCTCCACATTTACGTCCATGGAAGTCAAGCCCAATTGCTCTTCTTCCACAAAATTGCCCAGATCAAAATCAATCAAGGAAATAAACCCAATATAGGATGCATTTTCATTGGTCTGTATGTTGGTCATTTGAAGGTCGGCATAACTGCTCCCTATGGCCGTATTCAGATTCACCTGAACATCCAAGGAGGTTTCGGTGACCTCAGCATCTCCCCGAATGGTAAATTGACCCAATTTTCGCAAGGGTGGAGGTATGGTCTTTCCCAAAATATTGGGTAAGATAGCCCTCAATTGATAGTAACTGGAGGTCAAATTTTTCATCTCCGCCTGCATCACAAAGGGCGCATCCTTGCTGAACATATTGTTGAATTGGAAATCACCCCGGATTCCTGTCCGACCAGATTCCAGAAAGAGATTGCTCACGGATAGGGCATTCAACACACCGCCAAAATCGCCAGAAAACGTAACAGACCTATCTTTCCCAAACTCGTTGTAAAAGCTATTGACATCATTCAACGATACAGTAGATTCTGTAAACTGAGCTTTTATGTTGACTTTGTCCAAGAATTCCTTAAAATCTTCCCGGTTGTATTCAAAAACCAACTGCCCTTTCAATTCTGACTCCTTGGTACTAATGTTAAGCGACTCAAACCGCATATATTCCTTGGTATAGGTAAATTCGGTTGCCAAATTTTCCAAGCGCACCCCTCTTTTACTAAGTAAGGATAACGCTTCAATATCCAAGGTCACATCCGGCCCTAGGATTTGAAAGTCCTTGGCCTTGACCTCTAAATCAACAAAATCCAAGATTATCTGTTTTTCCACGTTTTCATCGGTCAACCTGAATTTCCCCTCGGCAATTTCAATTTCATCCGAAGCCATGAAAAATGGTGGTGTCCCTGGTGCCCTAGGTTTTCCATCATCCAATTTGGCCACAAAAACATCCAGATTGGTATCCCGCTCTCCTTCGTAAGTCTTCAAATTGAAGAACAGTCCATCAATTGCTATGTCACCAAATTCCATTCTTCCATTTGCCATATTCTTCAGGTTCAAAATGGAGGTGGTGAGCTTTTCAATATAGGCTAAAGTGTCCTTTTTGTAATCTTCCACATAGATTCCCTTAATACCTGTGTTCAGACTAAAAAGTGAAAGGCTTACCCTATCAATGCTGATATTGGTACCGAACTCAGCGTTGAGCGATTCTGTAGCGTATTTGGCCATGCGGGTCTGGACAGCGGGAATGGACAAAATTAAGGAGCCCAAGACCATGATCAGCAGAATTGCCAATACCAAGCGCAACAGTATTTTCCTTAATTTTTTGATAGGGCTTTATGTTTTACCTTTGCTCGACCAATTTTTGTTCCAAAATCCATGGCTCCAGAAAAAATTTACATCCTTGCCATTGAATCTTCTTGTGACGATACTTCGGCCGCTGTACTCTGCAACACCAAAGTGCTCAGTAATGTGGTGGCAACGCAGGAAATCCACAGGCAATACGGAGGTGTTGTCCCAGAATTGGCTTCTAGGGCACATCAGCAAAATATTGTTCCCGTGGTCCATCAGGCCTTGGCCAAAGCAAATATCGACAAAAAACAACTATCCGCCATAGCATTTACCCGCGGACCGGGACTTATGGGATCCTTGCTGGTGGGCACTTCCTTTGCCAAATCCTTGGCTTTGGGACTAGATATTCCTTTGATTGAAGTCAACCACATGGAAGCCCATATTTTGGCCCATTTTATTGACGATGAGGACACCCAGAGACCAGAATTTCCTTTTTTGGGGATGACCATTAGCGGTGGACATACCCAAATTGTACAAGTCAACGATTATTTTAATATGAAAGTTTTGGGCGAAACCTTGGATGATGCCGTAGGGGAGGCTTTTGACAAAAGTGCCAAGCTCATGGAACTGCCCTACCCCGGTGGACCATTAGTGGATAAATATGCCCGGGAAGGAAACCCTATGGCATATCCCTTCCCAAAACCCAAGGTGGACGGTCTCAATTTCAGCTTTAGTGGATTAAAAACGAGTATTCTCTACTTCTTGCAACGGGAAACACAGAAAAATCCAGACTTTGTCCAGGAAAACATAAAGGACATTTGCGCATCCGTTCAGCATACCATCTTGGAAATATTGATGGACAAACTAAAACTGGCTGTAAAACAAACCGGGATAAAGCAGGTTGCTATTGGAGGTGGGGTTGCGGCCAATTCTGGTATTAGAACTAGATTGAAGGAAGCTGAAGAAACCCTGGGATGGAAAACCTACATCCCAAAATTTGCCTACTGTACGGACAATGCCGCCATGATCGGGATTGTGGGCTATCTTAAATTCTTGGAAGATGACTTTACCGACCAAAGTGTGGCAGCCAAGGCGCGTTACGCAATCGGTAGTTGATTTTCAATTGGCAATTGGCAATTGGCAATAATCAATGTTCAATTTAGGATGTTGGATGCTGGATGCTGGATGTTGAGATTTGAACTTGAGTTTGGAAATGGACAATGTTGAATGCCAGATGCGGGATGCTAGATGTCAGATTCTAAAAACAGGATATCAGAAATGAGAAGTCAGAATTTTTGTGTTTGAGCTTGAACTTGGGATTGAACAATGTTCAATTTTAAATTTTTAATGGGAATGGGAAAACAATTCAACATTTAACCATTAACCTTTAACGCTTAACTTTTAACCCTTAACTTTCTATTCGCAACTTGTAACTTTAACCCATGGCTTATAATGAAGAACTTGCTGAGCGGATCAGAGCAGCAGTAAAATTGTTTCCAGAACCCTTTACCGAAAAGAAAATGTTTGGCGGTATTGCATTTTTATATGAGGGAAAAATGACCGTTGGGCCTGTTAAGGATGATTTGATGGTCAGGGTAATCTCCGAAAAAATGGAGGCGGTATTGCAGCAAGATTTTGTAAGACCCATGGACTTTACGGGTAAACCCATGAAGGAATTTATCTTTGTGTCCCCAGAAGGGTTCAGGACAGAGGAACAACTTCAAGGTTGGATCGAATTGGGATTGGAACACGCCAAAAGTAAATTGTAATTTATGCAGCTCTTCTACAATCCTTCGTTGGACAATAGTTTTAAACAATTCTCTTTTAACTCAGAAGAGAGCAAGCACATCGCCAAAGTACTTCGGAAGAAAGAGGGAGATATTCTTTATATCACCAATGGGATGGGTTATTTGTTCGAGGCTGAAATCTTGATTGCAGATCCCAGAAAGTGCAAAGCGCAGATCGTATCGGAAAAGAAGAGCATTCCCAAGCGCTATCATTTGCATTTGGTCGTGGCCCCAACTAAAATGAACGATCGCTATGAATGGTTTTTGGAAAAAGCCACAGAAATTGGGGTGGACGAGATTACTCCAATCATTTGCGAACGGTCCGAGCGCAAGGTCATTAAACAAGAACGGATGGAGCGGGTGCTGCAATCGGCTATGAAACAGTCTTTGCAGACTTTTTTACCAAAACTAAACCCTGCTACTTCATACAAACAGTTTATGGAGCAACAAGTGGAGGGTTTAAAATTTATTGCCCATTGTGAGAATGGTGAAAAAATGGAGTTGAAGAGAAGGGCAGCTGCAGATAAAGATGTGACCATTCTAATTGGTCCCGAAGGGGATTTTTCAACATCCGAAATTCAATTGGCAAAGGAAAAAGGTTTTGTTCCAGTTTCTCTGGGGAACAATAGGTTACGAACGGAGACAGCGGCCATTGTCGCCTGCACCACCGTTGTTATGATCAACAGCTAGTGCAAGGCCTTTTTGGTCGCCCCAACAATATCTAAATTATCAGTTTCCACCAAGGCCATCACTGTAATCTTATCGGTTGGCGAAACCAAACTTGGGATGGGTAGGTAAGCGCGCCCATTTCTCTCAGGTGAAATGATGTACTTTTCGGCAACCACAATATTACTGTTCTTGAGTGACCGGTTTCGGTTTTCTCCCCTTTTGACTTGGGTGATGCGCTCATCCAAGACCAAAACGACTCTAATTTGTCTCCCTTTCAAATTCCCAGATAAAGTATAATCAAATTTTACTTCGGAAGACGTATGCTGAATATTGTTAAGTTGAATTGTATTTCTTGGTTTTTCTGCACTATAGGTGTTTATACTGGCATATAATTTTGAGGAATTAGATCCCACAAAGTGCTCCTTTCCATTAACCACAAGCTGTGGAGTATAGTTGCTGCGGTTTTTGAACTTTACATTATATGCTCCCTGTTTTTTGCTGTATCCCGATTTACTAAAAGGGTCTTTCCAACCAATGTAATTCCAATAGTCCACATGATACGAAAGCGCAAAAACCTCATCAGGGAATTGGTTTTTCACCTTGTCCAAAAGCCGATCAGCAGGAGGACAACTGGAACAACCTTGGGAGGTAAAGAGTTCCAAGACCACAATGGGCTCATTGGCCATGATTTCAACCTCCACCAGTGGACTGGACAAACCTTCTATGCTACCTGCCTTGTATAAGGTGGCCAAGGACATACCAAAAAGGGCCATGGAAGAAATTATGATTTTTTTAATCATGAATACTGTACATTTGATTCATTGGTTAATCGGAGGTTCATGAAACTACTTACGAAGCACTTGCTCTTTTTAACTTTTTTTGTGATGACCATAGGTCATGGGCAAGACGTAGCCGTACTCAAATATGGAGGTGGAGGGGATTGGTACTCCAACCCCACCGCACTTCCCAATCTTATCGCATTTTGCAATGCCAATATCGGAACCAAAATCAATCCAAAACCGCAGACCGCTGAGGCGGGTAGCATATCCATATTTAGATACCCGTATTTGCACATGACCGGTCACGGAAATGTATTTTTTACCGAGGAAGAAGCGTTAAACCTAAGAACCTATCTGCTTTCGGGAGGTTTCCTTCATGTGGATGACAATTATGGCATGGAACCCTATTTGGTAGGTCAATTGGAAAAAGTCTTTCCAGAAAAACAATTGGAGGAATTGGGAGCGGACCATCCCATTTTCAATCAACAATACAAATTTCCCAATGGCTTGCCCAAGATTCATGAGCACGATGGCAAAAGACCACAGGCGTTGGGAATCTTTGACCAGGGTCGATTGATCCTGCTATTTACTTTTGAAAGTGATTTAGGAGATGGATGGGAAGATCCCTCTGTGCATAATGATCCAGAAGAAGTTAGATTGAAAGCCCTGCAAATGGGAGCCAATATTGTGGAATACGCATTTAAAAGTTAAACCATGAGATCCAAAACCATTGCCAACGGAATTTTAAGGGCGGTAGCCATCATCGTAGGTGTAGTGCTTATTGGCTATTTGCTGTATAAGATCCAATCTGTTCTGGCGTACTTGGCCATAGCCGCAGTTATTGCCTTGTTGGGAAGACCCATTGTTCTGTTCCTCAGAAGAAAACTAAAATTCCCGAATACCCTGGCTGTAATTGCAACCATGATATTTATGTTGGCCATTTTTTTGGGAATTCTGGCTTTGTTCATCCCATTGATCAACGAGCAAAGTAGAAACCTTTCCCTTTTAGATATAGAATCATTAAAAGCTGACGTCAATACCCTATACCTTCAGATTTTGGAATATTTCGGGGCAACTACCGACAGTGTAAGCCATTTGATAGAAGACTCCGATTTGGAGAAGAATGTTCTGGAAGGATTGAATCTTGGATTTATTCCCAACTTTCTTAACTCCTTCATGAATGCCCTGAGCAATTTCAGTATTGGTCTTTTCTCAGTGCTTTTCATCTCCTTCTTCTTTTTGAAGGACAGCAAACTTTTTCAAAATGGGATGCTCACTTTTGTTCCCGATGACAAGGAAAACAACTTGGTGAAGTCTGTTGACAAAATCAACAATTTGTTGTCCCGATACTTCGCGGGAATCTTGTTACAATTGTTCATACTTTTTGTAATTTATACCATAGCCCTTTTAATTGTGGGTGTGGAAAATGCCATCGTGATTGCATTCCTATGTGCCCTTTTTAACATCATTCCTTACATAGGTCCAATCATTGGTGGGGCCATCATGCTCACCCTGACCATGACCAGTTTTTTGGGTGCAGATTTCAGTACTGTAATTCTTCCCAAAGCTATGTACGTTTTGATTGGTTTGGTGATCGGGCAATTGATCGATAATTTCTTTTCCCAACCCTTTATTTTTTCCACAAGCGTGAAGTCCCATCCCTTGGAAATCTTCTTGGTGATCATCATTGCCGGCTTGCTTTTTGGAGTGGTTGGAATGGTAGTTGCCGTACCGGGATATACGGCAATTAAGGTGATTTTGAAGGAGTTTTTAGCGGAAAACGAGGTGGTGAAAAAGCTTACAAAAGACTTATAGTGTCAGTTTGAATAAATTGATATTAAATACTGGTGTTCAAAGTTTTATAGAAAATAATTGGAGTACTGACATCCTGTCAGTTTTGCTTCAGAAACCGCTTTTTGAGGGCATTACACAAAAAGAGCTCGCAATTCAGCTGGAAGCCAAGAAAAAGTGCAGGGAAAAACTACCAACCTGGTTCCAAACACCAAACATTTTCTACCCTCCCAAACTACATATTGAACAAACTAGTTCGGAGCAAACCGCAGGCTACAAAGCAAGCTTGATCCAGGGAGAAAAGTTGTTAGATCTAACTGGAGGGTTTGGTGTGGACAGCTACTTTTTTTCATCCCATTTTGAATCTGTTTTGCATTGTGAAATGGACTCAGATTTGAGCCAAATTGCGGCACATAATTTTAAGGTTTTGGATAGAAAAAACGTCATCTGTATTCCAGGTGATGGATTGGAATTTCTGAAAAGCACCAATGAAAAATTTGATTGGATTTTTGTAGATCCCTCAAGAAGGAATGATAAAAAAGGAAAGGTGTTTTTACTTGAGGATTGTTTGCCCAACTTACCAAAACATCTTCCATCAGTTTTTGAAAAAGCATCCCGTATCTTAATCAAGACCTCCCCCCTTCTGGATATAAAACAGAGCATCCAAGAACTTAAATTCGTAAAAGAAATCCACGTGGTTGCGGTCCAAAATGAGGTAAAGGAACTGCTATACGTTTTGGAACACGGATATACTGGAGAAGTTGAGATAAAAACGGTCAACCTGTTTAAAGACCAACAAATAGGTTTCAATTTCAACCTTCATGACGAGCAAAGGACAAGCGTCCAATTAGGGAAACCCGCAAACTATCTTTATGAACCCAATGTGGCCATATTAAAATCGGGTGGATTCAAATCTATAGGTAAATCCATTGGGGCTCTGAAACTGCATCAGCATTCACATCTTTACACTTCAGAAAAACTTTTGAGTTTTCCAGGCAGGACTTTTAAAATAGAGGAAGTGCTACCATATTCCAAAAAAGGCATGAAATCTGTGTCAAACTCCAAAGCCAACGTAAGTACCCGAAACTTTCCCCTATCCGTGGCCGAAATACGCAAAAAACATAAGATCAAAGATGGAGGGGAAACTTTTCTTTTTTTCACTACTGACATAAATGACGAACTTAGGGTCATAGTGGCAAAAAAGTGCAGCTGATCCTGAAAATCAAAGCTGCACTTCCTATGTACTAAAACTAAAATCGAGACGAATCTACATAGTCAATCGCATAAAAAGTTCGTGGGAGCTGTTGTCCACATCGTTGATAGCGTTTTCCAAGGCTGCTTCATAGGCGTAGCCTATGTGAAACCCAGAACTTACATCAAACATGAACATTCCGCTCAAGGCTTCGTTCAATCGGTATGAAGTTCCAAACTTGAACCGTTGGCCAAAATCCAAAATGGACGTAAGGTCCCAAGATATGGGAGAAGCCTCTACATAACGAAGCATGCTGCTGGTTTGTAACTTTAAGTTTTTACCTAGGGCAAAATCATACCCTCCAGCCAGATATACATGTCTTTTGTCCGTGCTCAAATAGGCACTTCCATCCCGTTCCTCCAAACGATCGGGAGTCATGAGTTTTGGTGCTGACAACGAGATAAAGAAACGTTCATGTTTTAGATAGACCCCGGCACCTACATTGGGAGTGAATCGGTTCTCAAAATCCATGAGCGTACCATCCTGGCCCATGCTATAGGTTATCAAACCAGCGGTGTTGGCACTATAGGAGTTTCCACTGGCCTTTAGTCCGAAAAAGAGCGTGTATTTGTTATTCAACTTTAACTCGTATGAAAAATCAACACCAACCCATGTCTGGTTTTCAATAAAGGTTTGATCGTTCAATATGGACACTCCAAGACCCACATTGGATCCAACTGGCATGGAGAAAAGCGCACTTTGACTTTCAGGAGCACCTTCCACTCCGGCCCATTGACTCCTTAGTCCGAGGGTCAATTCTGCACCTTCTGAGGATCCCGCATAGGCAGGGTTTATAAGGTTCATATTGTATCTATAAAAGGTATAATGGGGATCTTGCTGTGCATTGATTGACATTGGGCACAAGGCCAAGATCAGCGTTAGAACCAATATTAAATTCTTCATTGTTTTTATTTTTTTTAATAGTTGATATAAATCCAACCTTGCACGGGTGCCGATCCATCTCCAAGGTCAATCACATACATATAGGAACCGGAAGGAAGTTTTTCCCTATGGTCTTTATAGAAACCTTCCCAGTTGTTCTTATAACTTTTTGTGGCAAATACCACATGTCCCCATCGGTTAAACACTTTTACGGTGTTATTTGGGTAATTGTCTATTCCGGGTATAACCCAAGCTTCGTTCATTCCGTCACCGTTTGGGGTAAATGCCTGCGCTGGGGTAATCAAAGGCTCGGAATTGTTGGGAAAATCATCATCTCCATCTGGAACCCCGTCATTATCATCATCATCGTCTGTATTATCTCCAATGCCATCATTGTCCGCATCCGAGTCTTCTGTGGGATCTAATGGAAAGGCATCGCTCACATCTGGAGTTCCATCGTCGTCGTCGTCATTGTCAGCGTTGTTTCCAATTCCGTCCCAATCGGTGTCGGTATCCTCATCAGGGTCCAACGGAAATACATCATCTATATCGTCCGTGCCATCATTGTCATCGTCTGGGTCCATCGAGTCGGGAATACCATCTCCATCGGTATCAGTTCCATCCAATGGCTGATCGTCCTCTGTATCTGGAACCCCATCGTTGTCGTCATCAGTGTCGGCATTGTCTCCCGTACCATCGCCGTCCGTGTCGGTATCCTCTGTTGGATCAAAAGGAAAGGCATCGTCGCCATCCTCTGTGCCGTCATTATCGTCATCGGTATCGGCATTGTCACCCGTACCATCACCATCAGAATCCGTATCCTCGGCAGGATCCAGTGGGAAGGCATCGTCGCCGTCCAATGTACCGTCGTTGTCGTCATCGGTGTCCGCATTGTCACCCGTACCATCACCGTCAGTGTCGGTATCCTCTGTCGGGTCAAAAGGAAAGGCGTCATCACCATCCTCTGTGCCGTCGTTATCGTCATCGGTATCGGCATTGTCGCCCGTACCATCACCATCAGAATCCGTATCCTCTGTCGGGTCCAGTGGGAAGGCATCGTCGCCGTCCAATGTACCGTCGTTGTCGTCATCGGTGTCCGCATTGTCACCCGTACCATCACCGTCCGTATCGGTATCCTCTGTCGGGTCAAAAGGAAAGGCATCGTCGCCATCCTCTGTGCCGTCATTATCGTCATCGGTATCGGCATTGTCACCTGTACCATCACCATCAGAATCCGTATCCTCGGTCGGGTCCAGTGGGAAGGCATCGTCGCCGTCCAATGTACCATCTCCATCATCGTCATCATCACAAGCATCACCTTCTCCATCGTTGTTCGTATCCAATTGATCGGCATTGGCTGTGTTCAAACAATTATCGTCTGTATCCTTTATTCCGTCATTATCCACATCAGTCTCCTTGGTTTTGGTATCCGTTGCTGGATCTCCTTCATTACTGTTCGTATCCGTTAGGGTAACGGATAGGGTAATCGTACCATCTCCAAGTCCACTTAAATCGATTCCTGCAATCTGATCTGTGGCGGTAACTATCGTGCCAGTACCAGTCACATTGGTACCTCCTCCATCACTACTGAAAGTATAATTAAAAGTGGCTCCAATTTCAGCGTTGGCAAAAGTGAAACTTATAGCATCTTCATTGGTGGCATCAATATCACTTTGATCTATTGACACGGTATACCCTGCCGGCGGCGCGTCGTCTACATCCGTGACTTTTACCGTCACGGCCTGGTTAATTGTGGCGCCTGTATCTGTAGCCCTGATCGTGATTTGATATTCATTATCTCCATCGGCATCATCCGGGTCTTCAAAATCTGGTGGAGTCAAAAAAGTAAGCTCCCCTGTTGAACCATCGATTGCGAACAGGTCGTTGTCCCCACCAACAGCCAAGGCATAGTTTATGCCAACATCATTTGCACCCCCATCTCCATCATTGGCATCGGCATTGGCAACCGTTCCTGTACCATTTTCTTCAAACTCCAGAATGGGCAGTAGATGATATTCATGAACTCTTTTTGTGAATCCGACGGTATAGAATTTTGAGCCGTTTGAATTAAAGGCCAAACCATAGGGATTCCCTTCCTGATCATCGGTATCAAAGGCCAGTCCTGAATAACTTATGCTAGATAGGTCATATGGGACGGACAAATCATAGGCCAAAAGTTCTCCCCCAATGGTAATAACGAACAACCGACTACCATCTCCATTAAAATCAAGCTCCATAGGACTGCCATCTTCTGTAATCTCATAGGAATTGTTGGTATAGACCGCGGTTGATATATCAAATGGTGTACTTAAGGTATATTCATAGATGTAATCGGTACTGTAGGCCAATAAATACATCTTGCTTCCAGTCCCATTAAAGGTGACATCATCGTAAGATGGTCCCTCAGATACACTATAGGCTTGGGAAAAGGTTGCGGTGGATATATCATAAGGAGTTGAAAGAGAATATTCCGTTATGTTGTTGCCCGAATTGGCACTCGCATAGTAAATTTTAGTACCATCGTTGTTAAAATTAATTCCCGTGGTTCTTCCAGACATTCCCGTCAATGAATCAACGTAATTGGCTGTAGAAACATCATATGGGGTAGACAATGTGTACTCGGCAATTTCACTTGAAAAAATACCGCTCACAAACATCTTGGTCCCGTCGTTGTTAAAGGTAATACCGTAAGGACTGCTGAGCTGGGAAGATACGTTGGTAGAATTCCCGGAATAAACTGCTGAAGAAACATTGTAAGCAGCAGTTGGAGCGGTGAAAACCGGCAAATCATCCACAGGAACTATGGACAAAGTAATTTTTGCCGTTACCTTGGTTCCTGCATCATCCAGTTCATAAGTGACCGAGTCGCTACCGTTCTCATTTGGGTTCGGTGTGTAAATCACTTGATTACTTCCATTGACCGTAGCGGTTCCTTTGGAACCTTGTACGGTAATCGTGACAGTAGGCGTGTTTCCGGTATCGTAAACATCATTGTATAATACATCTATAGGATCCGATACGGAATCTTCGTCCAACACGGCAAGGTCGTCATCTGCTCCAACCACCAAGGTAATGTCATAGGGACCAAAAGAAGCGGTTCCAGTATTGCCAGCATTATCTTTGGCTTCTGCATGGATATACCAGCCGCTTCCTCCTGATTGGAAGGAAACATTTTTGGATTGACTGTTGCTCCAAGATGACCAACTGGAAGCATCTGACGCTGGAGGATTTGAATCCTGAAGCAACACATAGCGCTGCACATCAAAACCACTTCCCGCATTCTCATCCTGAAAAGTCAACAAAACATCCACCCCAGTATCCATTGTTCCATTTTCGGGATTTGCCTCCAAAGTGGGGTTTGTGGTATCGTGGGTAATGGTCAATGTACGGTAAAAAGGCTCGGACCATACTCCAGTATCTGTTTGTACCCTTAAGCTGATAATGTATTCTGCGCTTAAATTGTTATAGGCGGAAAAGTCCGTCATTTCAGTTGTGGTATTATGGATTTCTGTATCTGTTGGGTTACCCTCTTCGTCATAAACCCGCTGAGTTACAATCCATTCTTCAGTTGATAAATTCCTTCCATAGGGATCAATGGAATTGTTCTCAATACCAATGGTCATGGATCCTGAATAGGTGAAAAGCTCATCCGGTTGAATGTTGAATTGCGCAACCGGGAGATCTTCACTGCCTGAAGAACTGCTACTGTCCACTAAAATGTAGGCACTTGTAGGGCTACTCCAAACTCCTTGGTGATCCTGTACCGAAAGCATTACCAAATACTCTCCATCCGGAACTGAATTCTTGTCAAATACTCCAATGGTCCAATCATTGGCCGTTGCAGCATCTACAGATTTCCATTTCCATTCGGTCTGGGCTATACCATTGTTGGCACCGCCATCCAGATCATAGGATGTATCATTAAAAACACCGGTGGCCGAACTATAGGTAAAGCTCGCTATCGGTTTTCTATGGAAGAACAAAGTGGTAGGTGAAGTAGGTAAATCTTCAAAGGTGAAAGAGTATTTACCTGGTTTTTCATAAAACTCTGGAACATCTTCCAAATACAAATCGTTCCAAGAAACTCTCCCCTCGTTGTTGGGGAAAAAAGTTTCATCATGGGTAATTTTCCAGCGACCGCTGGGATAACTGGCATTGGCCGTATTGGTTTTCATTTCTGTGGGATCCACGGCAATCTCAACAGAAGTGCCAGCTATGAAGTAGTCCCCTGCAGTTACCGTTTCAAACAGGTACTGCTCGTAAATGTACTGGGCCATATCGTCCATCCAACTGGACCAACTCCCTGTGTCCCGATTCACAAAAGTTCCTTTGTCGTTGTTTTGCTCCACGAATCGTTCAAACTGGGTTTTGTTGGCATCCAAGCCCCAACCGATGTAATGGATATCTTCATTGATGGTACGCATTAAAATTTCGGCCAAATCGTCATCGTTGTTAAAATCATCAACCTCTTGATCATCCAAGTTAACGTTGAAGCGCATGGCACTGTTCCTCCATTGGGGTTCGCGAAGTACATCCTTGAATTTTTTCAGGGTGAGGCTAGTGACCTCAATGTTTTTAAAAGTTGCATAAGGCTGGCTATTGGAAAAGAAGCCATAGCTCCCTCCAATATCTTCGGTAGCGGTATAATCGATTACCTGCACATCATCTATCCAAATCTTGACATTCTTACCACTCACTTCCAACTTAACATGATACCACGTGGTGTTGGATGTAGGGTCAAAAATTGTACTTTCTGCCCCTTGCAGTCCCTGCAGATAATGCCGTGGATTGGCATTCCCGTCATCCCGAGTAATTTCATAAAGCCCGGAGGCAAAGCCATGACCGGGCATGAATTCGCTATTGGACAGCGTTCTTACCGCTCCGGAAAGATTAAACAAATAGGAGCCCACAGGACCATTGCCCATTCCGAAGGTAATCCCCATGTCATCATTATCACCACCAGATGTGGTCATGTCTGCTTCCAGGGTATAATTGGATGAGTCAAAAACAGGATCATAAAAGCCCGCTAGATAATCGTTATTGATCCGGCGGATTACCTTATCGGCATCAACAAATTCCCAAGTTTCGGGATTATAACCCCATCTGATCCAATTGTTGAAAATGTCCGCAGCATCTTCCGAGTTGGAAGAAATGGTGGTGCGTTCAAAACCCTGGACGTAAAGTTTGTCCGCAGGGATACCCTTGCTTTCCAAGGCAGCACCAAGGTCTTCTTCAAAAGTATCTATGTTTTGGCCGGTGATTCCCACCGTCAAAACCACATCTATATTGGGTCCTTGTTGTACTTCCATATTTACCGTTTGGGCAAACAAGGACTGGTAGGTCAATCCGCAAAGTAAAACTGCGAGATTGACCAATAAAAATTTAGTATTGGTCATGATTGGTCTTATTTAAATAGGGAACTTGTGATTAAGGTAGGAGAGGTAGAAAAATTAAATTCAAGTTCCTCATCTATGGTTTCGCAACTAAAACAAGAAGCTACATTAAGGTTGGTTTCATCTGCTATAGCTTCCAAAAGAGCTATCCCTTCGGCATGTTTGGCAAGGGTACAGGAGTAGACCAAAAGGTTTTTGGGTGTATGTCCCGAAAATGCCATTTTATCCAAATTTGAAACAATGTTATCTGTTGAATACTGCTGATTCCCCAGAGTAATTATGCTGTTATCGGTATTGCAAAACAGATGAATGTTTTGAATGGACGTTCCCGCCTTCACAGCCGTCTCCAGGGTTTGCTGCAGAGAGGATTGGGAATTGGCTTCAATTAGTTTAACATCAACCGGCAAGGAGGCTATAAGTCCATTCTTGTTCGGGAAGTTTTCGTCGATAATAACGATTTCGGAGTTTTGTGCGCTTAAATTTAGCGTGATGAGAGCTGTGCATAGAAGCGTAAAGCATCGTAGCACATGGTTTTTGGTAGGGTGATTTTTTTTCACTGGTTTTGATATAAGTTTTTTCTTACATCAAATGAAAGTTCTTTTTATAAAACCTAGAAAATATTGTTGGCAACTTAATTTGTGAAGTTGTGTAACTTCTATTTTTTGTAGGATTTATCTTATACTACGGGTCGATAAATGCCAACCAATCAAAAAATCTATTGAGCCAACCGTTCAATAAAGTATGGTTCAACCCCAGTGCAAAACCATGTCCGCCTGAAGGATAAATATGCATTGTTGCCTGTACCTTATGGTTCTTGAGGGAGCTGTAAAACCTAAGACTGTTTTCAACCACTACAGCTTCATCGTCCGTGGCATGCAATAAAAATGTTGGCGGAGTATCGGCATTTACATGCAGCTCGTTGGAAAAACGCCTTTTAAGCGCATCTGATTTTTGATTGCCCAATAATGCTTCTCTAGACCCCTGATGGGTAAACGTATCGTCCATTGTGATCACAGGGTAAATCAATGCCATAAAATTAGGTCTGGCCCCTAGCTCGTCGGCCTCATCCTGTTTGTCATAGACTTTATCATTATAATGAACACCCAAGCTTGACGCCAAATGCCCTCCGGCCGAAAAACCCATTATTCCAATTTTCTCTGGGTCAATGTTCCATTCTTTGGCTTTGCTCCGAACCAACCGTATGGCCCGTTGGGCATCCTGTAACGGCACTTCGTGCCGGTTTTTTACGATGGATTTAGAATTAGGTAAACGATACTTGACTACAATTCCTGCTATTCCTTGCGCATTGAAAGCTTTGGCAAAATCCACTCCTTCCCAATTGTACGCCAATCCTTGATAGCCTCCACCGGGAAATAACAAAATGGCTTTCCTAGTATTGTTTGGAACACTTGGGAGATACACTTCTATAGATGGCCGTTGCACATTGCGCACCCAACGAATATTTTCCAAAGTATCCACCTCCTTTTCTCCGATGTCTATTTGATTGGGTACGCTTTTAGGCCACAGGTTCATAATGGTATCTTGCCCAAATAGGCTATGCATGAACAGTAGCATGAAAACAAGAAAGAGGTAGTATCTATTCATATTCATTTTGGTTTTAATCACAATCCCATTTAAAGTTAGCTACTTTATCGTTTGAACCCGCAGATAGGTTGTAGTGCCACCACTCTGTTCGGATGGACCAAAAACCATGGGCTTCCATGGTTTCCTTTAACAATTTCCTATTGTCTAAGATGTTTTGGGGCAAATCCATATTATCGTGGTAAGCGCGTTTCCCAAAAAAATCGAAGTCCGTTCCCATATCCAGTTCTTTGCCTTGCATATCCACAAGTGTGATATCCACCGCACCTCCTTTATTATGAATAGATCCTTTCACCGGATCGGCAACATATTGCGGATTGGGCACAATTTCCCACATTTTATACTGGACACTATTGGGACGGTAGCAATCAAAAAACTTGATTCTAAACCCTTTGGAAATAAACTCCTTGTTTACTTCAATCAGGGCTTTTGCTGTTTTAACCCGGGTATAGCATTCCGCACAGTCGTACACTTTGGCCTTTAAAAAGTTGTTTTCGGTGGCATACCTCATGTCATATGCGAAATCATCACTAAAATCGGCCAATCTTACAAAGGTGGTGTCTGCCAACCCCTCAAAAGATTTAAAAACACGTTTTGGAGCCTGATCTATTGTGTCCTTTACTTCCTGTTGTACTGTTTGTTCCTGAGTGACGTTAACTTCTTCTGGTTTTTCTTTGACCTCTTTACAGGCGGTGAGCAAAACCAGGGTTATGAACAAAAGTTTTTTCATCTTATTCGTTTTTGATTGGCAAACCAAGTATATAAGGAATCTGTGGTATAGGCCCGTTCCCAGGAATTGTGTCCAACGTTCCCATATCGGGTATATCTCACCTTGTAATTCATCTTGCGCAGCTTTTCCACCATTTTATCGGATTCCTCCACGGCAATTACTTGGTCATCTTCGCCATGAAACACCCAAATGGGCATGTTTTTATCAATCCAATGCGCGTAGGGCAATGGGGTCATTCCACAGACCACCGCCATGGCGGCAAAGGTGTTGGGGTATTGGGTTGCCAATTCCCATGCTGCGCTTCCACCACGACTCAGACCTGTTAGGTAGATTTTGTTCACATCCACATTGTTGGTGGACACTACGGAATCCAAAAGTTGTTTAACAGCTTCAGCATTCCACCACTTCCTTTTATGTGGATTTTGGGGAGCCAAGACCAAAAACGGAAATTGTTTGCCCTCAACCAAAAGTTTGGGAGGACCATTTTCCTTGATTTCCTCCAAATCGCCTCCTGCTTCCCCTCCCCCATGTAAAAACAGCAATAAACCGAAGCTTTTATCACCATCGGTTTTATAATCTTGGGGATAGTACAGATAGTATCTAAGGTTTTCCCGAGTAACCGTTTCCACTTTATCCTCAATAATCTGTGTCTGCGCAGCACAGGCTTGAAGCAGAAAGAAACTGCACATAGCAAGAAGCTTGCACCAAAGTCTAGGCATTTGCATGCCCCAAGTTACAAAAGTTTGGCTGCGATTTCCTCCCAATTGTTCGCTCTTTCAAAACCATTGGTATTTATATTATGGGGAGAGCTGAACATTATGGAACGTCCTTCAAAGTTTTCCAAATTATAGGCCCTGTCATCAATGAGTATGTCTCCCTTTAGGATGTACTTGTGTCCGCACAATATTCTACGTTGCCATGGGATAAAGGGGAAGAACTCATCCAACCAATCCGACTTCTCTTTTAAGGATTCTGGAAATTGCATGGCTGCGGAAGCTATATAGAGCTCGTATTTTTTATCCAGTTCGGACATGACTTCCTGGCTTCCCGTGATGAGCTTCAAATCCCTGAAAAAGCCCTTTTCCCAGGCATGGCCTTTCATGTATGCGGCATGTTCCTTTGGAACACTCTCCCAAGCCTCCTTACCTTGATAATCTTCGGGGGTTAGTTTTATTCCATAATCCTGTTCGTACAATTCCAAATGGGCCAAATAGGTGTCGGCCAACACCTCATCCATATCAACAAAAAGCGTCATCTCAATTAAATTAGTCCCGAAGGAAATAAAAAATGGGCAGCTTACAAATAGATTTGGGCTTTATAATGATTATTTAACCCAAACACATCCCAAAGTTCCTGATCAGACCTTTTATGATCAGGGATGGTCCATCCCAACTGTACTAGACTCGGCTCCCAGCTTTTTAGTGGACTCCCGCTCAATAAGGGTAGTCTTCACAAGCTTTATAGTAAATGGCATTTCCCCCTCATATTCAATTCTGTCAATTAAGATGTTGGCAGCCAATTCACCTATGTATTTACCATGTTGACTCACCATACTAAGGGCAGGGGAAACGTATTTGGACAAACGTCCATTGGTAAACCCAACAATGGATATTTGATTGGGCACATCCACACCTTTCATTTTAAGAATATTCAAGGTGTCCACCGCGGTCATTTCATCCAAGGCTATGATGCCATCAATTTCCTTATCCGCAATGAGCAGGGAAATGAGAAGCTCCAAATCATCGTTCCTTCCCACTTTTACTACACGTTTTTCATCGAAGTCCTTTCCATTTTCCTGAAGCGCCTTTTTATAACCTTCCACCCGCAACTTCCCAACACTGGAATTATAAATGGATGAGATAATGGCTATTTTTTGGCACCCCGTCCTCAGTAAATGTTGGGTTGTCTTGTACCCCGCTTCAAAATCGTCAACTACGATCTTGTCACAATCCAGGTCATCTGAAACCCTATCGAACATGACCATGGGTATTTGATTTTCAATGAGGTCTTGAAGATGTTCCACATTGCCTTTTGCCTGCGTTTCTTCAGAAAGTGACATAATGATACCATCTGCGGTTCCGGAACTTAGTAAATCCACTGTCTGACATTCCTTTAAGTACGATTCATCTGAAATACAACTAATGATACCATACCCGCGGGCATTGGCCGTTTGTTCAATACCGTAAAAAACCTGGGTGAAAAAATAATTCAAAATATTGGGAACAATGACCCCGATGGTCTTGGTACTCTTTTTCAAAAGGCTCAATGCTACATGGTTGGGTCTGTAATGGTGTTCCTTGGCAAATTCCTGGATTCTTTGTTTAAGGTCGTTGCTTATTTCATGGCTGTCATTAATAGCCTTGGAAACCGTGGAAACGGAAACCCCAAAACGGGCTGCTATATCTTTTAAGGTTATTTTTTTCATAGGCTCATTCCAAAATGATAAACCGTATCCTCAAAAATCGAATTAATCCCCAACAAGCAAGGGTTATATCATCTAACCCACAAAATAGGACAAAACGCTTATCACCACAACGAGCAAAAGTACCGAAAGTACGATGTCTACAGTAGAAATACTTTCCTTGTTCAGTCTTCTGTCCTCCTCTGTTAAAGTTCCCAACGATAGTCCACTAATGGTTGCATAATTGGGCGGATTGGTCCCGAGGCTAACAGCAATACAGACTACCACGGAAAAAATGAACATAAAAATGGCCATGTGGGCAAAGTTTATGGTGGCAAAGGTGAGCAAAGCTCCAGATAAGTCAGCTTGATAGATTTCTGCCATGATACGCAAGGCCGCTATGACCAACCCACTGAACAGGGTAACAATGGCCGCTTGCGAATTCACCCTTTTCCAAATAATCCCCAATAGGAAAACCGCTGTTATGGGTGGCGCTATATAGGACTGTACACTTTGAAGATACTGATATAAAACACCTCCTCCTATTTTGTCCATAATGGGAATCCAAATAATCCCCAAGATCACCACAATGGATGTTGCTATTTTCCCAATACGAAGAAGCTTTTTCTCCTCGGTCAGAGGTTTTAGTTTTTTATAGATATCTATAGTGAATATGGTAGAGCAAGAGTTAAAAACGGATGCCAGTGAACTCATCAAAGCCGCCATAAGGCCTCCCGCTACCAAACCTTTCAGGCCAACGGGTAATAAAGTCTTGACCAGTACCGGAAATACCTCATCACTTTTTTCATAGGTCAATACACCCTGCTGTGCCAAAGCAAAGGCTATAATGCCCGGAATCAAGAAAATGAAAATGGGAAGTAGCTTCAAATAGGCTCCAAAGATGGCCCCCCGTCGCCCAATTTTAATATTGTTGGCCGCCAGGGTACGTTGAACAATGTATTGATCCGTACACCAATACCATACCCCAACAATGGTTCCCCCAATCAGCATTCCGGTCCAGGGAAAATCGGGGTCAGAAATTGGTCGCCACATATTAAAATGTTGACTACCCGCTGCTTCGCGCAGTTGTTCCCATCCTCCAACTTGTTGAAGTCCCAAATAAGTGATGATCAAAGAACCTGCAATCAAAATAACCGTTTGCAAGGTTTCCGTATAGATTACGGCCTTCATTCCACCAATAATGGTATAAGCTCCCGTAAAAATCACAATGCCAATGGCTCCGTACCAAAATGGGATTCCCAATAATTCGGAAACCACTATTCCCCCGGCATAAATAGTTACCGACACCTTGGTAATCACGTATCCCACCAGGGAAAAAACGGATAAAAACCAGCGGGAGCGGCTATCAAACCGCTTTTCGAGAAACTCAGGCATGGTAAAGGCCCGGCTTCTAAAATAGAACGGAAGGAAAAGCCAACCCAATAACAACACAATCCATGCATGCAGCTCATAATGAGCCATGGGCATCCCGGATTCAGCTCCTGTTCCCGCCAAACCCACAACATGTTCAGAACCAATATTGGATGCAAAAATTGAGGCCCCAATCACAAACCAGCCCACATTTCTACCAGCCAGAAAGTAATCCTCAGTGTTTTTGTTCTTTTGAAGTACGACCCAAACGGCCACTGCGATCAAGGCCGCCAAATATCCTCCAAGGACCCACCAGTCCGCTGTTTCCAATATTGATTCCATAGTTGGTTTTTTAGCTGTATTGGTTCAAAATGTTTTCATATAATTCCTGCTTGCCGCTGATTTGCTCAGGTTCGCCTATGGTACCGGCATAATCATATAGATCCGTCAGGGAAAGTTTTCCTGCCACATAATCTGCACCCTTGCCCGATTGGAAAGAGCTGTATCGCTTATCCAACAAGGATTCATAAGGAGATTTTTGTAGTACTTCATCCGCCAACAACAAAGCTCTGGCAAAGGTGTCCGCACCACCAATATGTGCCAGGAAGATGTCTTCCAGATCCGTGGAGTTTCTTCGGGTCTTGGCATCAAAGTTAATTCCTCCTCCTTGCAGTCCACCAGATTTTAGGAAGACCAGCATGGCCTCTGTGGTTTCCAGGACGTTGTTAGGAAATTGGTCGGTATCCCATCCATTCTGATAATCACCGCGATTGGCATCTATGCTTCCCAACATTCCAGCATTGGCCGCCACTTGCAACTCGTGTTGAAAGGTATGCTGTGCCAAGGTAGCGTGGTTCACCTCAATGTTCAATTTAAAATCGTGCTCCAGCCCATATTCCCGTATGGTGTTGATGGAGGTTGCGGCGTCAAAGTCATATTGATGTTTGGTCGGTTCCATAGGCTTAGGCTCAATGAAAAAGGTTCCTTTGAACCCTTGGCTTCGTGCATAATCCTTGGCCATGTTCAAGAACCGCCCAATGTTATCCTGTTCCAACTTCATATTGGTATTCAACAAGGACATATAACCTTCCCTGCCTCCCCAGAACACATAATTTTCACCATCCAACGCCATGGTGGCATCCAAGGCAATCTTTACTTGGGCACCTGCCCTGGCCACCACATCAAAATTGGGATTGGAGGCTGCACCGTTCATATATCTTGGATTGGAAAAACAGTTAGAAGTTCCCCACAAGAGCTTGGCACCCGAGGCATCCTGCTTTTGCTTTAAGTACTCCACAATTGCTTGAATCCTCTTTTCTGATTCAGCCAAAGTAGAAGCCTCATCCACCAAATCAAAATCATGAAAGCAGTAGTAATCAAAGCCCATTTTGGTTATAAACTCAAATGCGGCATCAGCTTTTTCCTGTGCAGCTTGCACAGCATCTGAACTTGTGGCCCATGGAAACTGTTTGGTACCTGGACCAAATGGGTCGCCGCCCGTTCCACAGAGGGTATGCCAATACGCCATGGCGAACTTAAAATGTTCCCGCATGGTTTTTCCTGCAACTACATGCTCCGGATTATAAAATTTGAAGGCCAAAGGGTTGTCCGATTCCTTTCCTTCATACTTGATCTCTCCAATTCCCTTAAAATATTCTTTGTCTCCTATTAGTGCCATTTTATCTTATTTTTTAATGATTAGTTCCAATTCTTTTTTCCAGTTATGATATGCGGTTTGATACGATTCCGTATCCTCGAAGGGCATATAGGTCATTACATGATCGTTCCGCATAAAGGCCGAAAAACCATCATACCCTTGTTCTGCAATCGCACAGGCCCTGGCCGCCCCAATGGCTCCTGTGGTATTGTATATTTCTATTTCTTGTTGAATTAATGTTGCAATGGTATTGGAAAAGATATCCGATCGGAAAAGGTTGTCGTTCCCTGCTTTGATAACCTTGGGGTCAATGCCATCGGATTTCATGATTTCCATTCCATACACAAAGGAAAAGGCTATTCCTTCCAAGGCCGCTCGACACATATGTGCTTTGGTGTGCCGATTGAGATCTAAGTTTAGGATACGGGTTCCCACATCTTGGTTCATCAGCATGCGTTCGGCTCCATTGCCAAAAGGAACAATACAAAGTCCATCTGAACCTATTTCTACCCCCGCTGCCAAATTGTTCATTTCCTCATAGGATGAAACCGCCAAGTTGTTGAGCAACCAACGGTATTGGATTCCAGCTCCGTTGATGCAAAGTAGTTTGCCTATATTTTGGACTTCACCTTTTTTGTAATTCACATGGGCAAAGTTGTTGACTCTTGAGCTTTCTTTTACGGAAAGATTGTCCGTTACCGCATACACCACACCAGAAGTGCCACCTGTGGCCGCCACCTCTCCGGGGTGAAACACATTTAAGGACAGGGCATTGTTGGGCTGATCACCGGCTCTGTACATGATAGGAGTTCCCTCCAATAGCCCGCTTTCCTCGGCCCCGGTTGCAGATACTTTGCTTTGAACACCAAAAGTTTCCACTATTTCTGGGACAAGGGCTTGGGAAAAGTTATGGTAATTCAAAATGTCGTGCGAGATTTCATCTTGTTTGAAATCCCAAAAAATACCTTCGGACAATCCGGAAATGGTTGTATTTATCTGGTTGGAAAACCGATAGGCCAAATAATCTCCTGGCAACATGAACTTGTCGATGTTATCATAGATTGCTTTCTCGTTGTCCTGAACCCATCGCAATTTGGAAGCGGTAAAATTTGCAGGGGAATTCAGCAGATGCGTATCACACTTTTCCCTTCCAATGGCTTCATAGGTTTGGTTGCCAATTTCAACAGCCCTACTATCGCACCAAATAATGGACTTCCTCAGCGGCACGCCTTCCTTATCCAACACTACCAAGCCATGCATCTGATACGATATACCAATGCCTATTATCTCCTTTTTGGAAACATTATGGTTTTTCTTTATGCGACGAATGCCCTCACACACATGAAACCACCAGTCCTCAGGTTTCTGTTCTGCCCATCCCTTTTGGGCAGCATGCATGGACATCTCTTCTTCGGGTTGTTGAACCACGCCAACGCTCCTTCCCTTGGAGCTATCCACTAAGGCAACCTTGACGGAAGAACTTCCTAAATCAATTCCTAAATAATACATGTAACAAGTGGCTTGGGTTTAACCAAATGTAGAAATTGCCATGGGTAAATGGAGGTGTTTTTGCGGAAAATGGTTCCATTTGAATACAAGTCAAGCTTTATTCTAAATGAAATAATGCTAATAAATCATTGATTATGAATCAATTATGGTTATGGGGTTTTTACGAAACTTTTTCGAAAACCTTTTCGTAAATTTTCATGAAACACAAAAGAAAACGGAATTGGATTCCTCATTTTCAGGAAAATAGCTATAACTCTCAATCCGATGGGAGCAAGATTTTAAAGAGCTCTGAGAACAAATCCTATTTGAGCTCTAGCGGTTCAATGTTTATGTTTTCTCCTCTAATCCTTTCGAATACCGTAATCAATTCTTGAAGTTTCTCAGGATTGGATTCCGCTAAATTTTGGGTTTCCCCAATATCTTCCTTCAAGTTGTACAATTGGAATTCATCCGAGTTTCCCAATTCTATTTGTACATTGGGGCTCACTTTTTGTCCTCCATAGGGTGGAATCAAGACCCAATCTCCTTTACGGAGGGCGGTTCTTGTTGAAGCTTCAATGACTAGCTCCTCCCTACCTTGTGAGCTCTCTCCCAAAAATGCAGCCAACAAATCCTCACTATCTTCCAGTTTAACATCACTACCCACAAGTGTGGCTAACGAAGAGAGCAAATCCATTTGACAGACCAACGCACTTGAGGTTCCTGGCTCAATGGTTCCTTTCCAATACGTGAAAAATGGCACGTGCGTACCCGCCTCAAACAAGCTGTACTTCCCTCCTCTAAAGGGTCCCCATGGCGTGTGGTCCCCATTTTTTTCTACCGCATCATCATAGTATCCGTCGTTAAGTACAGGTCCATTGTCACTGGTAAAAACAATTAAGGTGTTTTCTAAAATCCCTTCTGCTTCCAGGGTTTTCACCAACTCCCCAATACACCAATCGGCTTCAAAAATGACATCACCTCTAGGACCCAATCCCGTTTTCCCTACAAAACGTTCATGAGGGGTTCTGGGCACGTGGGGCTGCTGTAGCGCATAGTACAGGAAAAAGGGAGCATCCTTCTGTGCTTTGATGTAATCTTGGGCTTCTTTTAAAAATACATCGGCCATATCCTCATCGCGCCACTGCGCCTTTTTACCACCTTTCATGAACCCAATTCTAGGAATTCCGTTGACCACGCTATTGTTGTGACCGTGATGCCATCTCATTTTTAGCTCTTCCGGATTGTCCAATCCAGTGGGTTCCCCTTCAAAATTTTCCGCATAATTAATTTCGATGGGGTCATCAGGATCAAGGCCTTCCACGGTACCATTCTCAATATAAACGGTTGGAACCCGGTCTTGGGTTGCTGCCATTATATAGGAGTGATCAAAGCCGACCTCATTGGGCCCAGGGGACACTGTAGTGTTCCAATCTACTTGTCCACTTCCCAAACCTAAGTGCCATTTTCCAACAATTCCAGTGCGATATCCAACACCCTTGAGCATTTTGGGCAAGGTCATCTGCTCAGTTCCTATAATCAAGGGAGCGGTGCCGGGTAAAATTTTTGCATTCTTCTCACGCCAAGGGTAGACCCCGGTTAGCAGCGCATACCTACTTGGTGTACAAGTCGCCGAGGAGGCATATCCATTGGTAAACACCAAACCTCCAGAAGCCAACTTGTCCATATTTGGTGTTTGCAATTCAGTAGACCCGTTGAATCCCACGTCTCCATATCCCAAATCATCCAAGTAAATAACAATGATGTTGGGTTTCTGCCCAGTTTGTTCTTTCGGAGCTTGCTTTTGCTGTTTGCAGCTACCAAAAGCTAAGAGTAGTATGGTGCATAAAGCAAATGATGAGATTGGTTTAATAGAGTTCATGGGTGATTGTTTAATTGGATTTCTGGATTTGCTTTTTTTAACTGAAATAATTCTCTTTCAATTTGAGCAAACAATATACTTCATCATAGGCATAGGAATCAATAACCTTGAGCCATTTATTTGTTATAAATACATTGAAAGCTTTTCGGACATTTTAAGCCTCCCATCATCAATTGATTATTGAACTTTCAACGGCTTGGAAAGTTTTAAGGCGAATTGGGACAAATAGTCCTCCCATTCTTTTTGGGATTGGAACTGACCACTTTTTTTCCACCCAAAACCGGCATAGTAAATTACCTTGCCATTTTCCATTTGCAGAAGCGCATAGGCGTTGCTCAAATCCATTTGGTCTGTTTCATACGATTCCATATCCTTAAAAACAGAAGTAGGTGCAACAATCGCCGTACCCAACTCAGAATCACCATGAGGTTGCCAATAACTTAACCAACCTTGCGCTTTGTTCCCGTTGACCACCCCATCCTTTTCATGCAAGGTAATCCCAGCAGCGATATATTCCGCTCCCTCAAGGCTGACCTCAAATTTGGATAGATTGCTTCCCTTATCCAAGCTAATAATCTTGGATTCCTTGATTAAAACACCGTCCGCATCCCAATCCTCGTACTCCAAATAAAAACTGGTTCTAATGGGTCCGGATGCAATGTGTTTCCAGTTGCTAAAATTCTTGGAAAAATGATATGTGCTGTCTCTTTTTATAGCGAGTCCACCTACCCCTCTGCTTGGGCCTACATGAAAATTATCCAATCCCTCCCCATCATCCTCATGATAGCTTCCTTCGCTGTTCAATTCCTTTCGGTACCATTTGTTGATGATGGGACGTTCCACCCTTTTTAACCATGCATCCACTCCGCTGGACAGCGTTCCCCCTTCCAAACCCTCTTCTGCCATTTTCTGGGCCTTCGGACCAAAAACTCGAAAGGCAACCTTGTCGTTTTCCCAAGCATAATCGTCCATCCGTTCAGGAACAAAACGCGAAAAACATACCGATTTAGACTTGGGTCTTTCCGAATGATGGATTTCAATCAATTCAAATTTTCTCTTGGAATTTGCCTCCATATTGGGCTGGAACAAAAGCATATCGGCATACTGATCTTTATCCGTATCAACTCCCTGGGAAACCAAAACTTCTTTTGTTTCAAAATCCTGGATGCCGTAGTTGTTCAAGTTGTCAACCCCTAAAAAGGTGCCAGCAAGTTCAACAGTTTCGAAGGCTCTATCCACATCCAACTCATTTACCACAACAAAGGTGAAACCAGCATCTTCAGGAACACAAGCATTTAGAAAAGCTACACTTAAAAGGGAAATGAAAATTTTATTCATGGCCAACAGATTGATTTAACGAAGTTCGGTGATTGGAGCCACATCCATATCGGAATAGTTCAGATTTTCTCCGGCCATACCCCAGATAAAAGAGTAGTTGGAAGTGCCCGAGCCGCAATGTATGGACCAAGGTGGAGATATTACCGCTTGATGATTATGCACCCAGATATGTCTTGTTTCTTGTGGTTGGCCCATAAAATGACATACGGCCTGACCCTCGGGAACATCCAGATAAAAATAGATTTCCATGCGCCTATCGTGCACATGGGCCGGCATCGTATTCCAAACGCTTCCAGATTTTAAGGTGGTCATCCCCATTTGCAACTGACAGGTATCCACTGCCCCTCCTATAATCATCTGATGTACTATTCTATGGTTGGCCGTTTCCAAAGTTCCAAGCTCCATTGCATTGGCCTCTGGCAAGCTTACTTTTTTAGTTGGATATGAAGTATGTGCTGGTGCCGAATTGAAATAAAACATGGCTGGTTGCCCAGGGGCATCGCTCTTAAACACAATTTGCTTCTTTCCCTGCCCTATGTAAAGCGCGTCCTTGTGAGCCAACTGGTAAGGGGCACCATCCACCTCAACCGTTCCTGCCCCTCCAACATTAATGATTCCCAATTCCCTGCGTTCCAAAAAATAATCCGCCTTCAACGGTGCTATGGGTTCCAAGCTAAGATCATTTCCCGGAACTGCAGAACCTACAATGTAGCGATCATAATGGGAATAGGTCATGACAATCTTATCTTTTTGCATCAGGTTGTCTACGAGAAATTCCGCCCTGAGCTTGGTGGTATCATATTGCTTTACAGTCTCTGGATTGGAGGCGTATCGGCTTTCATATTGGGTATTCATACTGTTATATTTCGTGGAAATCAATGCAACAAAGTTATACAAAAAAATAAAATACAATCGATTGTATTATTTTCATATATTTAGACCTCAGTGTTGATTACACTACACCTATGCATGCCAATAATGTTACCATACACGATATAGCTGCTGCGCTCAAGATTGATAGTTCCACAGTATCCCGTGCCCTGAACAACAGTCCTAGGGTCACTCAAAAGACTAAGCAACGTATCTGGGCCAAGGCGGAAGAAATGGGCTATCAACGGAATGTTTTGGCTTCCAATCTTCGCAAGAACAAAACCAATACGATTGGAGTAATCATTCCCAGGATTTCTAGGTTTTTCTTCTCTTCTGCCATTGAAGGTATTGAGGAAACAGCTTTTGAACATGGGTACAATGTGATCATGTGCCAATCCTTGGAAAAGTTGGAACGGGAAACCAATCTGGTACAAACCTTGGTCGCCAACAGAGTAGATGGCATGATTGTATCCATTTCCATGGAAACGCTGGACTATGAACATATGGAATTGGCTCGAAAGAATGGCATTCCGACGGTCTTTTTTGATAGACATTGCGATATCCCTGGAAACAACAATGTGTTATTAAACGATTACCAGGGCAGTTTTGATGCCACCGACCATCTTGTTTCACAAGGATGCAGAAATATTGCACATCTTGCCGGGCCCAGGGACTTGAAACTCTATCAAAACCGGTTCAATGGATACAAGGAAGCTTTGGAAAAAAATGGCCTTCCATTTCAACCCGATTTGGTCATCGATTCCAATTTGATGGAAGAAGATGGGGCAAATGCAGCCCAAAAAATATGGGAGACAATGCCACAAGTGGATGGCATTTTTTCTGCCAATGATGTGGCTGCTGTGGGCGCCATGCAGTTCCTAAAGGGAAAGAACATCAAAATCCCTGAAGAAATAGCCATTGTAGGTTTTAGTAATGGTCCTACTTCCTCTGTTATTGATCCGTCTTTGACAACGGTAGATCAATCCGGTAAAAAAATGGGAAGATTGGCCACGGAATTGCTGATCAGGCAAATCAATGCAAAACCCAACCTCCTTGACCCTGAGACCATAATCCTGGAACCTACTTTGATCCAACGGGATTCCACCCAAAAAAAAACAACCAAACATCCAAAGACATGAAGTATTTCAAACTTATTACATTATCCCTGTTATGCATGGTGCTGTTTTTTTGCACCAAAAAAGAGACAGTCCCAAATGCCGAGCAATTATTGGGAAAGGCTGAAACACAATTGAACAATTTACTACTGGAAGCCGAAAAAGCCAACGACATTCCCAGAACTTTAAACGCCGAACGGGAAATCCATTGGATCAATAAGGGGTTTGATTGGACGGAAGGATTTTTTCCCGGAAGCTGCTGGTACCTATATGAACATACAGGTGATGAAAAATGGAGAAAGGCCGCAGAAAAGTTTCAAGCTCCTTATGAATCCCACAAATACAACATTGACAATCATGATTTAGGCTTCATCTTCAACTGTTCCTATGGAAACGGGTACAGGATTACCCAAAACCCAGCCTTCAAAGAAGTGATGGTGACAGCTGCGGATTCACTGATCACGCGATTCAACCCCACAGTTGGCTGTATACAGAGTTGGAATGTGGATAAAGGATGGCAAGCGCAAAGGGGATGGAAATTCCCCGTGATTGTGGACAATATGATGAACTTGGAACTGCTATTCGAGGTTTCAAAACTGACCAAAAATCCAAAATATGCCAATATCGCCATTGCCCATGCCAATACCACGCTTCAAAATCATTTTCGACCTGACCATAGTTCCTATCATGTAGTGGATTACGATCCAGAAACCGGAGAAGTCCGTAGCAAGGAAACCGCCCAAGGGTATGCCCATGAAAGTTCTTGGGCCCGAGGACAAGCATGGGGGTTGTACGGATATACCTTCTGTTACCGCTACACCCAAAAACCAGAATATTTGAAGATTGCCGAGGATATAGCCAGTTTTTATCTCCAGCATGAAAACCTTCCTGCGGACCTGATCCCCTATTGGGATTTTAACGCTCCCAACATCCCCGAAGAGCCTCGGGATGTTTCTGCGGCCGCCATAGTAGTGTCTGCCCTAATAGAATTGGATGGTTTCAGTAGCACCTCCTATCGACCCGTCATTGATAAGATACTCTCATCGCTAGCATCTGAAACCTACACCGCTGCTGTTGGAGAAAACAAAGGATTTGTTCTAGACCATTCCGTGGGCAGTATTCCCCATGGGGCAGAAATAGATGTGCCTTTAAACTATGCAGATTATTACTATATAGAGGCCTTGACCCGGTACAAACAACAATTTTAACCACATGGCGCAGTTCATTCGATTCCATAAAAATATCACACAGCATATCTTCCCGGTCTTAGTAATAATCGTATTTCTAGGTTGTAATACTACGGGTGGCATACGAACTTTAAAATTAGCCCATGGACTGGATGTAAAGCACTCTGTACATTTAGCTATGGTGCAAATGAGTAAGGATTTGGACAGTATTTCCAAGGGTCAAATGCAATTGGAAATTTATCCGAACCAACAATTGGGTACAGAACGACAATGCCTGGAGCTTTTGCAACTAGGTGCCCTGGATATGACCAAAGTATCTGTTGGTGTATTGGAAAACTTTGCTCCAAAAATGAAAGTTTTGGGTCTTCCCTTTGTCTTCCGGGACCGGGAACATTCCTTCCAAGTTCTGGATGGGCCTATTGGTCAACATCTATTGGATGAGGGAGAAAAATACTGGTTAAAAGGATTGGGATACTATGATGCGGGATCTCGAAGCTTTTATACCAAAGACCGACCTGTTCACAAACCCGAAGATCTGGATGGCCTTAAAATCAGAGTTATGGAGAGTGTTACCGCCATGGATATGGTGAACGGACTTGGTGGCGCGGCTACGCCCATTTCTTGGGGCGAACTGTATACTTCCTTGCAACAAGGAGTGGTGGACGGTGCAGAGAATAACCCTCCGAGCTTTTACCTATCCCGGCACTATGAAGTCTGCAAATATTATTCCCTGGATGAACATACGGTTTTGCCCGATGTGGTTCTCTCCAGCACACATACTTGGAAGAAACTAAACGAACAGGAGCGACAATGGTTAAAACAAGCTGTGGACCTTTCCGTGGTACATCAGAGAAAGCTTTGGGCGATATCCGAACAAGAGGCATTGGATGCAGTTCAGGAAGCCGGTGTTGAAATCATTAGACCGGATAAAACACTTTTTGCGGAGAAGCTCAAATCCAATTTGGATAAATACAAAGAGGATAAAGCATTTTACGATTTAATTAAAGCAATACAGGAAACCAAATAATTATGGAATTACGCACCAAAGTAGACCTAATAGTAGGTAAAGCTTTGATTGTCATAATGGCAATCATGGTCATCAACGTATTATGGCAAGTTTTTAGTCGATACATCTTAAGCTCGCCCAGTTCCTTTACGGATGAACTGGCACGGTACCTAATGATTTGGCTTGGTGTTTTGGGTGCTGCTTATGTTTCTGGAAAGAATGGGCATGTTGCCATTGATCTTGTCCCATCCAAATTGAGTGGCAAAGCACAAAAGCAATTCAAGAGGGTTGTGGGCATCCTGATCATCCTGTTCAGTTTGGCGGCATTGGTTATTGGGGGGTCCAGACTGGTATACATTACCTATGTTTTGGAACAATACTCCCCTGCCCTACAGCTGCCTTTGGCAATAGTTTATTTGATTTTGCCCATAAGCGGTGTCCTCATTATCTATTACAAACTCCTTGATCTTAAAAAATTATAAACATGGACTACATTCCTATCCTAACCTTGGTATTGAGTTTTATAGTGCTTTTGGGCATGGGTACGCCAGTAGCATGGAGTATTGCCATTTCATCATTGTTGACCATGTTAGTGAGTATTCCTGCTTTGCCAGCTTTTACCGCAGTATCACAACGCATTGGCGCAGGACTTGACAGCTTTGCGCTTTTGGCCATTCCATTCTTTGTTTTATCGGGTGAGTTAATGAACAAAGGAGGTATTGCGCATCGGTTGATAGCATTTGCCAAAACATTGGTGGGAGCACTTCCAGGCGGTTTGGCCTTGATCAACATTGTATCCGCCATGCTCATGGGAGCCATTGCCGGTTCTGCCATGGCATCCGCCTCTGCTATGGGGAGCATTCTGGGGCCCGAAATGGAAAAAGATGGGTACTCCAAAGAATTTGGCGCGGCCGTAAACATCACCTCAGCAACTACAGGTCTGCTAATTCCTCCAAGCAACATTCTCATTGTGTATTCCTTGGCCAGTGGTGGTGCATCCATTGCGGCTTTGTTCCTAGCTGGATATATTCCAGGAATTTTAACTGGTGCTTTCTTAATGATTGTGGCATCCATCTGGGCCAAAAGAAAAGGTTATAAACTTGGAAATAGAAGTTCCTTAAAGGAAGTTGTAAAAACTTTTTTCACTGCACTACCTAGCTTGTTTATGTTGATTGTTGTAATTGGAGGGATTGTGTCTGGAATCTTTACCGCTACTGAAGCATCAGCAATTGCGGTCCTCTACAGCCTTGTTCTGGGGTTCATCTATAAAGAAATCAGCCTTAAAAAACTTCCGCGAATTCTGTTGGATTCCTCTGCAACCACAGCCGTAGTGATGCTACTTATCGGGGCATCCATGAGTATGTCATGGGCTTTGTCCTATGAAAATATCCCACAGGACATAAGCACCGCTTTGTTGGCCTTAAGCGACAATAAAATCATGGTCTTGATCATCATTAATTTGTTGTTGCTGTTCGTTGGGATTTTCATGGATATGACACCAGCCGTACTGATTTTCACTCCCATATTTCTTCCGATAGTGACCAAACTTGGAATTGATCCGGTTCATTTTGGAATTATCATGATTTTGAATCTTTGTATTGGATTATGCACCCCTCCAGTGGGTTCTGTGCTGTTTGTTGGTGTGGGTATTGCCAAAACTACCATAGAAAAGGTTGTAAAGCCCTTACTCCCACTCTTTGTGGCCATGATTATTGCATTGTTCCTGATTACCTATTTCCCACAATTAAGCCTTTGGCTGCCGAAGTTGTTTGAACTGCTATAATCCTATTTGGGTTAACAGGCTTTAGGATTGGGGTAATTATCGGATTGATCCTCGGTGGTATTGTCCAAACAGGCAAAATCCTTTTCCAATAGAAGGAAAAGCTCGCTTTTGTTGTCCAATAGCATCGTGTTTTCAAAGCCGACCTTGTCGTTTTCAAACCAGTTTGCACTGAATTTTTTGGGCACCAACAAGGTTATGGTGTCCTCCTCAAACTCGGCTCCCAAGTTATCCGCATCCACCACTTTCAATGCATAGGTCAAAGTCTTGGTATTGAATGCGGTTCTTTCCTCAAAATAACCCGTCTTGCAAAAGGTTTCTACCTCTGTCTTGGTCAATCTATATCGAACCGAATTGCCTTTAATTCTAATTTTCATGGTTTACTCAAAGATTTTACACTATTTTTTCATCCCTATTCGGAACTTTTCTTTTTGTACCGAAGTTTTCCTGTTTCAATTTTGATTGCCGTTTTAGCCAAGATGGTAAAGATTAAAGGTAATGATACAAACCCCAGTTCAACCTAATCAATTCCGTTTCAAACCAAATAGCTACAATCAAGACTACATAGCAAAAATAATATACCTTAAAACTATTTCTACGCTTTCAAGCTCTATAAAGTTTAACAAGTTTCTTCAACATTGTAAGAATTTGCACAGGATTTACATCTTCACATTCATTTGGAAAATAACATCCTGCATCCAAAGGCCATTGCATTGGAGAAGCAAATGGGCTAGGTATTTAGCTTGGCCATGAGGTTTTGGATTCATCCCAGAAGTTCATCTTATATCTTTTGCTTGTAGGGTAGAAATCACTTTAAACTGTACTTTTAGAACGTAAATTGGTTTAGTGCACTCACTCAAAAAACACAGCGTTCTTGCCTTGGGGTATTTTCTATTGATTGCTCTTTTAGGTCTTGCACTGCGGTTATTCCCAGTTGTTGAGCTTTCCTTTAACTACCGTTATATGGTGCACACCCATTCCCATGTGGCTTTGTTGGGCTGGACCTACACTGCATTGACCACCCTTATCTATTTGGCATTCTTGAGCAAAGCATCCATGGAAAGAAAGTATAGCGTCTTGTTTTGGGGTACCCAAGTAACCATTATCGGAATGTTGTTGACCTTTCCCTTTACGGGATATGCGCTGTTTTCAATCATTTTTTCAACGCTTTTCCTTTTTGCCTCCTATGTGTTTATGTGGTTTTTTGTGAAACATACTTCAAAGGAGCAAAAAAAGACCCCGGCCTATAAATGCATTTATGTCTCCCTCTGGTACATGGTGCTATCCAGTTTGGGTCCATGGGCATTGGGAGCAATTATGAATACTGCCGGAAGCGGTTCAGATTTGTACCGGAATGCCATTTATTTCTATTTGCATTTTCAATACAATGGATGGTTTATAATGGCACTCCTTGGGCTGTTACTGTATTTTCTGGAACAAAAAGAAATAGAATTGCCCCGTGATGCTTTCGCGCAATTCTTTTGGACCATGAATCTTGGGATCGTGACAACCTTTTGCATCTCTTTGTTGTGGATGAATCCTAGCAACTCCATCTATGTCATTTCCGCATTAGGATCCGTATTGCAGCTGTTTGCTTTCTTTATTTTGATCAAACATGTATTGCCTTTCCAAAATGAGGTCAAACGGATGGATTCCAAGCTATTCTATCTTTCACTAAAAATTGCAGCTATCTTCTTTTTGGTCAAATTGCTATTACAACTATTGGGTTCAATTCCCTATTTCGCTTCCAGTATTTCTAGCAACATTGATCTGGTCATTGGGTATTTGCATTGGATTTTTTTAGGCCTAGTTAGCGTGGCGGTCCTTTCTTTTTTATCCCATTCCAAATTGATTCGGATTACATCAAGGTCCATAATATTATACCTTCTAGGGTTTATACTTACAGAAGGACTTATCTTTTACAAAGGCACAATGGTTTGGTTTAAAGCACCTGTGATTAGGTATTATCCATGGCTCTTGGTATTGGCTACTGGTATTCTGGTATTTTCCATCGGTAATATTTTCGTTCTTCAATTAAGGCGAAAAGACGCTTGAGCTATCGCATTTTGAACACTAGCAAAAACCTCCACTTATTTAATAGTTCCCATAAGAATTCCAAAGATCCTATTTTGGACTAAATCATCTTTCTATACATTTGAACAAAGCAAAAGTTTATGTTATCCAACGCATGCAAATATGCTATCCGATCCATTCTTTATTTGGCAATGTACGTCAAGGAAGATGAAAAAGTTGGGGTTAAGAAAATTGCCGAAGCCTTAGAAACTCCCCAACCTTTTTTGGCCAAATTGTTGCAACAGCTAGCCAAAAACAAGCTGGTCTCTTCCCATAAAGGGCCCACAGGGGGCTTTTATCTGAATAAGGATAATGTAGAGAACTCCATTTGGGATATCATCAAGTGTATTGATGGTACTTCTAAATTTGAGCAGTGTTTTTTGGGCTTGCCATCATGTGGTGATGAAAATCCGTGTCCTGTTCATTATACCGTAGTTCCATTCAGGAAAAAAATTTATGCCGATTTTAAAGACAAAACCATTAAGGAATTTGTAACTGAAATTAGACAAAAGGGCAGGTTTATATCATTAAAGGACTTTGAAGCCGTCCAAGAGAATTAGGACTGATGTTTAATTCTTTCATAAAGTTTTACCAGCGATTGCAATAACTCCGCAGGCGTGGTCAAAATTTGATAGTGGTTTTGTCCGAACATTTGGGGCAGATAATATTTAGCTTGGGCCTCAATAGCCAAGGCATAGGAATTTATTTGGCGTTCGTTGAGTTCCCGTAAGGCTTGCTTGATATCATTTATTCCATATTTTCCTTCGTACCTATCATAGTCGTTGGGCTTACCGTCAGAAATAAGAATGACCCATTTGTTCTTGCTATCCCTCTTATCCAGCAAGGCTCCCGAATGTCGTAGAGCAGGGCCAATTCTCGTATAACCGCTGGGTTCTATTGCCCCGATTTTAAATTTGGCCCGATTCCAATCCTCATCAAAGCCCTTCATGGTGATATAGGAAGAGTGATTCCTGGTCTTCGAATAAAAACTATTGATGGAGAAATCGATATTGAATTCCTCCAATATTTCACCAAAAAGAATGGATACTTGCTTTTCAACATCTATCACCCTGTTCCCAGCAGCATAACCATCGCTGGACAAGCTGCTATCCAACAGTAAAAGGATGGAAAGATCCTTTTCCTTCTTGCGTTTGGACAAGTATACTTTTTCAGAAGGGGTATGACCCGTGTTTACATTGACAAAAAGGTCTGTTATGGCATCCAAATCAAACTCCTCCCCTTGGGTCTGTCTTCGCTGCTGCTGATATTTATTGTTTACCGTTGTCAACATTTTTCGCAGTCCCAATAACGTAGACCTGTTTTTGGCAATTGCCTCCTTATAATAATCCGGATTGATCCTTTCAATGGTTTTGGGGTACACCTTGCAAAAATCTTCTTTGTAGCTGCGCTTGGATTGGTCCCATTCATCGTAGCGGACAAAATAGCCGTTGCTGTCCCTATCCTCACTTTCTGCAATGGTGGTGTTCTCCACAAAATCTGCTTGGTAAACGGAATGCGCCGTATCGTCAACCCTAACGGTAAACTTCATGTTCAGATCCTCCAAGGCATTGGCATGGTCTTGCAAGTCATCCTCTCCATCCATGTTCCTGAAATTCCCTCCAAATTCATCGGCAGTTTCCACTTTTTCAAACTGGTGTTGCAATACCGCATCCTCTACTTGTTTTTCATCTACTTGAACGGAAACAATTTCTTCTACAGCATTGGCTTTTAAGGTTGTTTTGGGCTTGCTTGGGCTTGTCTTTTTTACTTTCTGCGAAAAATTTTCCAAAGTGTCCCCTGTTTCTTCCTCAGCAGTGTCCCGCATCCATTTGCCATATATAAATGAGAAATCTGGGTCTGCTTTTGGTTTTGACTGAACGGAATAGTGGGATATCAATCTTTGATAATACTCTTGGGTTACAGGAAATTCTTTGAACAATTGGTCCAGCACCAATGGCGATGTTCTTTGGGCTTGTTCCCGGGAAGCTTTCAACTCATGTGCGTTACCTTCCTTCCAGTTTAGGCACAAGTTTTTTTGAACGGATAAGTATAGGATTCTGAACAGATAAAAAGAGAGGTTTTCCTTGACAGTAGCAAATTGGGCATATTTTGGAGGCAGAAAAAAATTGCCGTTTTTATAGCCCCCTTCTCTTTCGGCTGCATAGAGTTCGATAGGCAGTCCCGTAACCGCACGGGCAAAAATGGTGAGTCGGGGTTTTATATCGGAAAGATGAACCGCATGCGACAAATTGGCCTCTCTATTCTTTTTTCGTTTTTTGAAATAGTGGGCAAACTTGGTAAAGATGTATTCATCCGGCTCAAACTCAAACATGCTTTTAGCTTTTAGTAGTGAGACTCTTAAGTTTTAAGACCCAAGATTCAAGACCCAAGACTCAAGACTCGTCTTCAGATCATTAAATCACATAGATCGTTCAGCGCGCTAATAACCTCCAAATCATCTGTGAGTGGTTCCACCACAGCGGCATGTACCGCCAATCTTTTGGGCAAACCTGATCGAATCAATTTAGCGGCATCCACCAATAATCTTGTAGAGACGGTTTCCGTAAGTCCCAACTCCGTTAGATTTCTAATTTTATTTGCAATGTTGACCAGTTTCTTGGCATCAGCCTCCAAAATGTTGGTTTCTTGTACCAAAATTTCCGCCTCAGCTTTGGCTTCCGGGTAGTTAAAGGAAATAGCGACAAAACGTTGCCGGGTTGAAGGTTTTAATTCTTTAAATCCTCTTTGATAACCAGGGTTAAAGGAAGCAACCAACATAAAATTGGGATGCGCTTTTACCGTAGTTCCCAATTTATCGATGAACAACTCCCTACGGTGATCGGTCAGCGAATGTATGGCCACAATCACATCTGGCCTAGCCTCGGCAATCTCATCCAGATACAATACGGCCCCGGTTTTAACCGCCATGGTCAGGGGGCCATCCATCCAAACCGTTTCGGTTCCTTTGATAATATATCGTCCGATCAAATCCGTGGACGAAGTTTCCTCATGACAACTTACCGTAATCAAATGTTGGTCCAATTCATGGGCCATGTATTCGATAAATCGGGACTTGCCAGTACCTGTGGGACCCTTTAATAAAAATGGAATCCTGCTACTATAGGCATGCTTAAAAATGTCTACCTCCTTTCCTACCGATTTGTAATAAGGCCTGGACTTGGAATTGATTTCCGTTTGGGTACTTTTTGTTTCCACTGAATTGATCATTGTTTATAAATTAAGGTCTAAAAAGCAATCATGATTGAAGCAATCCTTGAAGAGTTAGGTATGAGTAAATTGAATGCTTCACCACTGGCTACGATTGCTTGATAGACCTGTTTATTGACTGTTCCAAGATTTTTCCTCGGATTTCCCATCTTCTTGATCCGTCATGAATTATGGGTATCACCGATGGAAAATCCCCTTTTCAGCCTTGTTATTCTGTTCGCTCTTGGATTCACCTTTGTAGTTCCAAAGCCTGATCAGTTGGTTTACCGTGTTTGACAAAATCGATAATGTACAAGGCAATTCCCAAGGTTAATATGGTTGCACAGATCAGTAGCACCCAAAAGTGTATGCTAATTTCATTCTGTACGGCCATAAACTCCATTTTAAACTTTCGTTCCAGGTACACCTGGGCAACACCTGCAACTCCAAAGGCCACGGTCATTCCAATCATACCAATATTTGAAAGCCAAAATGCGGCTCTACCCCTCGCACTTAGATACAGTTTTCTTCCGGTCATGTTGGGCATACTATAGCTTATGATTGCAAGTACAATCATCGCATATGCGCCCCAAAACGCTAAATGTCCATGCATGGCTGTGACCAAGGTTCCGTGAGTATATAGATTGGTTTGTGGCAGCGTATGTGCAAAACCCAGTAATCCTGCTCCCAAAAATGACACGATGGCCGCACCCAAGGTCCAGAACAATGCCAACTTGTTGGGGTGTCTTTTTTCTCCTTTGCGGTACATGTTCACCGCGAACAAGGCCATGGCCAAGAAAGCCAAGGGTTCCAAGGCGGAAAATATCCCTCCAACAACCAACCAAATCTTGTTCACGCCTATATAATAGTAATGGTGGCCTGTCCCCAATACACCTGAAAGAAACGTAAGTCCTACAATAACGTAAAGCCATTTTTCTATGACTTCCCGATCCACTCCCGTAAGTTTGATCAGCAAAAAGGAAAGGATACCTCCCATAATCAGTTCCCAAACACCTTCAACCCATAGGTGGACTACCCACCAACGGAAGAAAGAGTCCATCACCTGGCTGTCAAAGGGCAACATTCCCGGTAAATAGAGGAGTGCCGCAAACAAAAGTCCCATTGACAGTACCAAGGCCGTTGTGGTCCTTCGCTTTCCTTTGAACAGGGTGACCAAAATCAAACCTAAAAACAAGAGTACATTAGCTACTACCAAAAAGTCCAATTGTCTTGGAATTTCCAGGAATTTTCGTCCTTCCCACCAGTTAAAATGATAACCCACTATGGCTGCAACACCTACCAAAGCAAGTGAAATCAATTGTACATAGGCCAATTTTACATTAACCAGTTCGCGTTGCGCTTCCTCCGGGATAATATAATAGGCAGCGCCCATGAAACCGGAAAGCAGCCAGACCACCAACAAATTGGTGTGTACCGCCCTTGCTGTATTAAAGGGTATAAAATCATGGAGTCCATCCAGCCCCACACGGGCAAAGCCCATGATAAAGCCGTAGGTCAGTTGTAAAACTAATAGCAGCATGGAAAGTGCAAAAAACCAATAGGCTACTTTTTGTGATTTGTATTTCATAACGTTGGGTTTAGTTGTTGGTTTTATCCTTGGCCAATGGAGATACCACGGTATCAAAGCCATTGAGGTCAATGTCATCTATCCAATCAAAAAAGGCGATTAAATCTGCCGCCTCCTCGTCCGAAAATCCATAGGCCACCATTTTTCTTCCATTGGGGGCCCAGGCATTTGGAGTGGTAAGTACCGCCTTGATGTATCCTTCCCCCCTTCGGTCTATAACCTTGGTGAGTTCTGGCGCATAATAGGCGCCTTCACCTAGAATGGTGTGACACCCCATACAATTGTTGGCTTCCCACAATTGTTTTCCCCGAACAACCTGCTCGGTAATGTTCTCATAGTTGGATTGATCCTGTTCCTTGCTAAAGGAATAAATCGTAAGTCCGATAAAGACAAGAAATGTCACCACCGTCCCTCCAAGAAAAAAAGTACGTGCTTGTTTTTTTGATAACATGGTAAATTGATTAGTATTCGATAATAAAAGACTATTTTATCCTTTATTGTGTAAAAATAGATAGGTGTCTTAGCTGGACACATGATATTTATCATGTTTACATGATTTGGTCAGCTCCCAATAATTTTAGAATTGCAAAAAATGGCTATTTTGTAGTTCAACCAATTGATTACTTTCTCCCATGTATACCAGAAAAATTTTTCCCGTAAAGGGCGTTATCATGTGGACAAGAAGGCATATTTTTCTTTTCCTTCTTTTGGCCTCCATTCCTGTTTTTCTTTTTGATGTTTTACGATGGAAATGGCTTCATGTGCCGTGGTTGCCCCTTGGAGTACTGGGGACGGCCGTGGCCTTTATCGTTAGTTTTAAAAATAATGCCTCCTACGATAGACTCTGGGAAGCCCGAAAGATTTGGGGAGGAATCGTCAACACCTCCAGATCCTGGACCATCATGGTCAAGGATTTTATTACGAACAAACACGCCAACAATCCCATAGCTGATGAAGAACTCAAAACTATAAAACGAGAATTGGTACACCGACATGTTGCCTGGCTTACTGCTCTGCGATATCAATTAAGGAAGGATAAGCCTTGGGAATCACATCTTAAAAATCAGAAGTCCAATAAGGAATTTCGCGAATCCCATTATACCGTATTGGAAGATACCGTTCCCATAGAAGAGGTCATCGCTCCCTATATTTCCAAAGCGGAATTTGATACCATTTTCAAAAAAGGAAATCAAGCGTCCCAACTGTTGGGAATTCAATCCAAAAGGTTGGGAGATCTTATGGATCAAGGCTTGATTGAGGATTTCCGCCATATGGAAATGATGGCAATGCTCACTGAGCTTTATACCCTTCAGGGCAAAAGCGAACGTATCAAAAACTTCCCTTATCCCCGACAATTTGCAACCCTGAATTATGTTTTTGTTTGGGTATTTATTTTATTGGTGCCCTTTGGAATCATGGAGGGATTTGAGGTTATAGGAGATAGAATTATCAGTGACCTTAATGAAAATCCAGCCTACTTTGAAATCACCCAAAACCTTCAACTTTTTATTGGAAAACACTTTGTTTGGTTTTCCATTCCATTCAGTGCGCTTATCTCCTGGGTATTCCATACCATGGAAGCTATTGGGGAGAACACGGAAAATCCGTTTGAAGGGGGACCCAATGACGTTCCCATTACGGATCTAAGTCGTGGCATAGAAATAGATATCCGCCAACTTATTGATGATACGGATATCCCGGAACCTTATCAATGGATCAATGACATTGTGATGTAACCTCTAAATCATTGGATGCTTGCGGATTAATCGGTGCCTCTCAGTTTTTTAAATTGAGCGAAGGCTTTGTCCACATCCTGTTGCGATGCCTTTTCGAACTCCTTTTGGGTTACCCCATAAAAAGTTTGTAGGCTATCCAATTTTTTATGCATCTCTTCAATCTGTTGGCCATATCGGGAGTCATTGATTGCGTTGTGTAGCTCACTGGGATCTTCTTTCAGGTCATAAAACTCCCATGTATCAATGTCATCATAGAAATGAATGAGCTTGTACCGTTTGGTTCGTATGCCATATTGTTTTTTGACCATATGGAAGGCCGGGTAATCGTAATAATGGTAATAAATGGACGTTTTAAAATCCGCTTGGGAACCCTCCAAAACTTCTTTAAAAGATTCACCCTGCATCTCTGAAGCATGTTGGCTTCCGCCCGCCAAGTCCAAAAAGGTCGCCGCAAAATCCAGATTCTGTACCATCGCATCCACAGAAGAACCAGGCTCAATCACCCCAGGAAGTTGCATCAACAAGGGCATTCTCAGGGATTCTTCGTACATAAAACGTTTGTCAAACCATCCTTTCTCTCCCAAATAAAATCCTTGGTCCGAAGTGTACACCACCAAAGTGTTTTCATTCAATCCTGTTTCCTCCAGATAATCCAAAATTTCCCCTACCCCTTCATCCACAGCTGCAACGGTAGCCAAGTACTCCTGTAAATACCTCTGCCCTTTCCAAATGGCCAATTCCTTGCCAGACAGTTCTGCCTTGTGGAACGCATCATTTTTGGCCTTATAGGCGGCATCCCATTCGCGGCGCTGTTCCGGTGTCATCCTATCAAAGTCCTTGGTCCACGGATTATGTGCCAATGTAGCGTCCCCAAGAGATGTGGTCATTTTTAAGTCATGGCCTTCATACATATCCGTATAAATGGTCTGCTGCTGCTGTTGGGCTGCCAATTGGCCTTTATGCTTGTTGAAATAAGTATCAGGCAACGGAAAAGTAACGGAATCGTACTTGTTTGCATGCCTCAAAGCTGGCATCCAATTTCTATGGGGGGCTTTGTGGTGAACCATCATAAAAAAAGGTTTCTTACCATCCCTTTTATTCTGTAGCCAATCCAAGCTTTTATGGGTAACAATATCCGTAGCATATCCCTCAACAATGGTAGTATCCTTTCCTTGGATAAACTCTGGATTATAGTAGTTCCCCTGATCATTCAAAATTTCCCAATGATCAAATCCTGTTGGTTCTCCATGAAGGTGCCATTTTCCAATGACTACGGTTTGATAGTCCATTTTTTGAAGGTATTTGGGCAAGGTAGCTTGATGGTTGTTAAACCGTTCCCCATTCATCCTAAAACCATTGACATGACTGTGTTTTCCCGTAAGAATTACAGCCCTGCTTGGGCCACAAATGGAATTGGTGCAAAAACTGTTCTGAAAAATTGCTCCATTTGTGGCAATGCGGTCAATGTTGGGTGTAGGTGCCAGTTGGGACAGCTCATGACCATACGCGCTAATTGCCTGAAAAGCATGGTCATCAGCCATGATGAAAACAATATTGGGTGGTGCAGCTTCGGTCTCTTCCTTCTGACCTTTACAAGCCAAAAGCAGGAAAACACCTATGTATATAATCATTTTTTGCATATCCGTCTCTTATGTGGGTTCTATTTTAAGGTAAAAGTTGTGCTCAGAGCGGCATTGGAATCCGTCCCTACAAAAACTTCAAAGGCACCAGGTTCAGCAAGAAATTCCAAGTTCCCATTGTAAAATTTCAAATCATCAGGCTGCAATGTCAGGTGAACCGTTTTGCGTTCACCTTTTTTGATAAAGACCTTTTTGAACCCCTTTAGTTCCCTCTTGGGTGGGGTAATGGAGCGGACCACATCGCGTAGGTAGAGCTGAACCACCTCTTCCCCATCAAAGTTCCCAGTATTCTCAACATCTACCTGTATCTCCAATGATTTATTCTGATGAATTTCCTGTTTGTCCAATTTTAAGTTAGAGTATTCAAAAGTGGTATAACTCAATCCATAGCCAAAAGGAAACAGCGGTGTATTGGGAGCATCCAAATAGTTGGAGGTGAACTTTTGAAATTTTTCGTCCGGAGCCGGTCTTCCCGTATTTTTTACACTGTGATAAATGGGAATCTGTCCTACATTTCTTGGCCAGGTTGCAGTGAGCTTACCAGATGGATTGTAATCCCCGAAGACAACATCCGCAACGGCATTTCCTGCCTCAACTCCAGGATGCCAAACCTGCAACAAGGCAATCGGCAAATCAAATTCTTCCGGAATGGTCAAAGGTCTTCCGCTCATTAAAACCACGGCCACGGGTTGCCCAGTATCCACCAAAGCCTGAATCAGTTCCCTTTGGTTTTTAGGGATTGAAATATCGGTGCGACTTGCGGCTTCCCCACTCATTTCTGTGGCTTCACCTACTACTACAACCACGACATCCGCCTTTTTCGCAATTTCCATGGCTTCTGTAAGCAACAGGTTTGCAGGCCTTTTATCAATTTGAATCCGAGGGCCAAATACATTGACTTTTTTGGCAAAATCCTTATCATTGGAAATATTGGCGCCTTTAGCATATTGGATATCTGCACCTGGAGCTACATGTTTAAACCCTTCCAAGATGGTAACCGCTAAATCTGGATTTCCCGTGGGAGCCCAAGTGCCCAACATGTTGTTTCTGCTGTCAGCTAATGGCCCGATCAAGGCAATTTTAGCTTTTTTATTCAGCGGTAGGATTTGATCATGATTTTTGAGAAGAACAAAAGAACGGGTTGCCAGTTTTCTGGCCAAAGCCCTATTTTCAGCAGTCAGTATATCCTGTTTGGGGCGATTTGGGTCAAGATACCTGAAGGGGTCATCAAACAGACCTGCTTTGTATTTAGCCTCCAAAACTCTTCTGCAAGCTTGCGTAATATCAGCTTCGGTCACTTTGCCTTCGTCTACAGATTTTTTCAAGGTCGTCAGAAATCCTTCTCCCACCATATCCATGTCCAAACCGGCCTTTAAGGCCAAACTGCTAACGGCTTGCAAATCGCCTAGACCATGTGCCACCATTTCATTGACCGATGTGTAATCCGAAACCGCAAATCCATTGAACCCCCAACGTTCTCGCAACAATTCTGTCAGCAACCACTTATTGCCTGATGCAGGAATCCCATCTATGTCATTAAAGGAACTCATCACGCTGGCAACACCCGCATCCACAGCAGCTTTGTACGGAGGCAAGTACTGATTGAACATCTTGACCTTGCTCATATCCACAGAATGATAGTCCCTTCCAGCCTCTGAAGCTCCGTAAAGTGCCAGGTGCTTTACACAGGCCAACATCGTGTTTGAAGCCATTAAATCCTGTCCCTGATATCCTTTGACCATAGCCCTGGCAATGGCCGAGCCCAAAAAGGGATCCTCGCCTGCTCCTTCTGCTATTCGTCCCCATCTGGGATCGCGGGCAATGTCCACCATAGGAGAAAAATTCCACATAATACCGTCTGCTGTGGCTTCTTTTGCAGCCATCTGCGCAGCCTCTTCCAGCAATGTCATATCCCAACTGCACGAAAGTCCCAGGGGAATGGGATAGGTGGTTTGGTATCCGTGAATGACATCTGCTCCTATGAGCAATGGAATTTTAAGTCGGGTATGGTTTATTGCCATTTCTTGCGCCATTCGGACTTTGTCCGGACCGGAAACCCCAAAAAGTCCCCCAACCTGACCCGCTTTGATTTTCGCTTCTACATTTTTGCTCACCACTGCGCCCGTTGCCACACCGCCTCCTGGTGTAACCAAGTTTAGTTGGCCAATTTTTTCTTCAAGCGACATTTTTTCCAGAAGTGTTTCAACCTCTGGAATACGCTCTTGTCCACTTAGTGGCAAAAAAAACCATAGGCAGCAAAGAAAAGTGCTTTTAAATAGTAATTTCTTCATGAATCTTCATTTATTTGGCCGAAACAATCGGGGTTCTTTCTGATATTCCATTGGCGTTAAACGCCTCAATTTGAAAATAATAGCTATCTGTACGGTCTGCTCCGGTGAAGTAGTATTCATTGGCCCCGTAAACCATTATACTGCCGTATAGCTTATCTGGGGATTTGCCCCAATAAATTACATATCCGTCTGCCAAAGGATTCAATTGCCATTTGAACCAAATGCTTCGCCGTTCCCCGTACTTCTCTGCATTGGCCCTTAAAGCCACAAAATTTTTGACGGTATCAGGTTTTGGTCCTGACCCTTCACCAAAAACCCTAAAACCACTTAGAGCAAACTTACCGGTGGGCATATGCAAGTTTTCCATTTTAAGGTATCTTGCTTTTACAGGACTGGGCAACTCAATATAGTCGTGGGGAACATCTGTAGTGTTTTTGCTTTTATCTACAATGGTTTTCCAAGACTTCCCATTCTCAGATGCATAAATTTTATATCGATGATAATTGCCTAGGGTTTTGCCCAAGAACTCTACATCCTGATCCGCATAATTTAGCTGTACTGCCCTAACGGTGGATAGTTGTCCCAGATCTGTCTGAAACCATTCCCCTTTTTCACCCGTTTCAGCGCTCCAAAAGGTCTTTATATCTTCATCTACGGCAAAATTAGGCTGTAAACCTCCCAGGGTTGACGAAACCAATACTGGTTTGTTATAGTTGAGCAACATCCAACCCGAGAACAACCCTTTGGTAAAGTCCTTTCCCTTTGCAAACTCGGGCAACAGTGTGGGGTAGTCTCCATAGGCCGTATTACTGAACATAACCCCATCTTGGTCAAAACCCGCAGGCCAGATGCCAATACGCCGTTCAAAATTATTTTTTACTGAGATAAAAATGGTGGATACATGCCAGTAACTCCCATAATTATCTTGAAAAGTAGCTCCATGACCAGCACCCCTTGCAAAACCGCCAGGTTTATATGAAAACGGATTGTGCTTTTGATATCTAAAGACTCGTAAGGGGTGGTCACTGACATATACGCCATCTGCATATCCACTGAACTCAGTGCCCGGAGCGGCATATTGTAAATAATATTTATCATTGTGCTTGGTCACCCAAGCCCCTTCAATGAATGGCTGTAAAAATACATTGTCATTGTATTCACCAAAACGTTCCCAGCCGTGGTCTTCCGGATTCAGACCTGGTAGTGCCACGGTATAGCCTTCAGACTGTAGGGTCTTGGTATTAATTTCCGTAGCCAACATTGGATGTGTGTTGCTAGAACCATAGTATAGAAAAAGCCGGTCATCATCCTCATCATAATGAAAGGCGGGGTCCCATGCGCCAACTTTTAGGGTGTCAACCGCAATTTGCCAATCATCCTTTGTTGGATTCGTACTTTTGTAAATAGGAAAATCAGAATCCCAAGTAGAGCCGTAAACATATAAGGTGTCCTTCATTGCCCATGCGGCAGGGGCGTTCAAGTCATGTTTATACTTGTCATCACGTAGAAACTTTCGGTAAACAAATTTCCAGTTGAGCATATCATCACTCCACCAATACCCTTCCTGATTGGTAGAAAAAAGGAAGTATTTTTCCTGAAAATTGACAATAACGGGATCTGCGGTGGCACGATGCTTTCCCGATTTCGAAAATCTTTCAAAGGGAGTGTAACCATAATCTATGTTAACAGGGTTACAATAGGTAGTTTGCTGTGCATTAAGAACAACCCCACTACCGAAACATAACGATATCAGAAAGAAAATGGTTAGTCGGTCAAGACTAGTAGAATTATTGCTGTATAAAATTGGCATTATTGTGGTGTTTGATATGAAAATCCTAATTTTTCTAGCCCTGTCTGTACGTCTTCATTTTGCATAAAGAGATTCCAAAGTAATCCCGTCCTGTAATTTTCTATCATGATAATTTGTGGTCCTTGGTCAATGGCCAAATAAGCTTCTGCAACCCAAAAATCATTTTCAGGGCTAAAGGCATCATAAAATCCAGCCGGGCCCAACAACTTATCCTTGTTGTTATAGAAATAATGTATGGCCTCCAACGATTTTTCAGGAGCATAGGGAATTGAAGAAATTGCAGCAGTGGGTGAAATCACCCCTGTATCGTTGGCGGGATGATGGGCATTATAGCCCAGGTTTCCATCACTGTTTCGGGTATAACTAGCAGTAAGACCCCAACAATCGGGTCCATAATCCTCAAAATTTTTGGGATTTTCAACGCAATAGTTGTAGTTGATGTTGGTATGGTTAAGATTTACGCTCCAATAGTTTGCGAATTCATCCGTAAGCCCTTTTGGGTTCAATCCCAAGTAGGAATAATGCGCCCAAAATAAGGGTCCACCAAACTGTTGGGCCCCTGGGTGCCTCACAATTAAAGGAATGCCGTATTGGGTGTTGGAGGATTTTATCCCTCCATTGGATGCCCAGCCGTTGTCATAAATCTCCTTGGAAATACCATGGTCTGGGGATGCGGCTGCCAAAACATAGGTTATTAAAACCTCATTGTATCCTTTGAGTTCCAAATTGATATCGAACCCAAAATTGGGACTCCAATGCCAATAGAGCACGTTTTCTTCCTGGGTGTACCAATTCCATTCCACCCCTTTCCAAAGGGTGTCTGCAGTACCAGCAAGCTCTTTTTCAGTATCCGTCCCATTCTTAAAATACTCTTTTACACAAATCAATCCCTGGACCAGAAATGCGGTTTCCACCAAATCCCCACCATTGTCCATAGGGCTGAATGGGATTACATTTCCTGTGCCTCCGTTAATCCAATGGGACCAAGCCCCATGGAACCTATCTGCATCTTCCAAAAAGGCCAATAGTTGTGAAAGCCGTTGAACTCCTTGCTCCCTGGTAACATACCCCCTTTCTATGCCCACCAAAATGGCCATAAGTCCAAAGCCAGTCCCTCCAGAAGTGACCACATGCGAGTCCCTGTCTGGATCGTTGGGGTGATACCGTTCTTTGGCCCCTCCCGAGTTGGATTCGGCAAAGTCCCAGAAATATTTGAAGGTTTCTCTTTGGGTCAAATCCAAAAGTTCTTCATCACTAATTGAGGGTTCTGGGACCACCGGTTCGTCATCATCTGGAAATGCAATTGGGGTATAGGTATAATCATCTTCTCCACAAGAGCAAAAAAGACAGCATAAACAGAGAAAAAAACAAGGGACTTTACCCATTACTCTTCGGTTTTAGGATATTGAAAACCTAATTTGCCAAGGCCTTTTTGCACATCTTGGTTGGACATAAACAGTTTCCAAAACAATCCGCTTCGGTAATTTTCAATCATTACCGGAATGGGGCCCTGATCAATGGCCAAATATCTAGGCAAATACCAGTTTTTGTCCAAGCTAAAAGCATCATACGGACCATATTTGCCTACCAAACTATCTTGTTCCACATACATAAAACGGAGGAAATCCATACTTTCTTTCGGGGTGTATGGCATGGACGAAAGTGCCGCCGTGGGCGAAATAACACCAATGTCCCGGTCGGGTCTATGACCCGCATATCCTTTTGGAGAATAACTTGAGGTTAAACCCCAACATTTTTCCCCATAGCCTTTGTACCCTTTTGGGTTTTCCAAGCTGTGGTTGTAATGGATAAGGGCATGGTTAACATTCAATTTCCAATAATCGGCATAAGCATCCTTCAACCCTTTGGGGTTTAAACCCAAATAGGAGTAATGTGCCCAAAATAAGGGTCCCACCGGGGAACTATCGTGTTCATAGTGATTCAGTTCCGTTTCCAAGCCATAGTATAAAGTGTCTTTGGTAATTCCGCCGCTTTTTGCCCAGCCTTTGTCATAAACACTTTTTTCAATTGGGTGTGTTGGGGAACTGGCGGCCAAAATGTACATAATCAAAGCTTCATTATATCCGCCTACCGGAAAGTTCATTTCCCATTGGTAATTTGGACTCCAGTGCCAGTAAAGGACATCCTCGCCATTTTTGGTGTACCAATCCCACTCAACACCTTCCCAAAGTTTTTGAATACGCTGGCATAGCTTCTGTTCTCTCTCATTTCCGTTTTTGAAATATTCCTTAACGGTGAGTAGGCCTTGAACGAGAAAAGCTGATTCAACGAGATCTCCTCCATTATCCTTTGCACTAAATGGTGCGGTCTTGCCACTAGGGAGCAACCAATGGGGCCAAGCTCCATGAAAACGGTCTGCCTTTTCCAAAAACGATACCGCTTTTTCAAACCGTTTCAGGGCTTGTTGCCTGTTGATAAAATCACGCTCCACACCAACCAGAATGGCCATTAGTCCAAAGCCAGAACCTCCAATAGTGATTATATCCTTGTCATGCGTGGGGTAAATATCGTCCAAATGGATTCGCTCACGTGCAAGGCCAGAAACTGGTTCGGCCCCATCCCAAAAGTAATTGAAGGTTTGCTCTTGAACCAAGTTCAACAAATCTTCATCCGAATACGTCTTGGTCGATGTATTTTGCGCTATAGCTTTTTGGTTAGTCCCTCGGCCATTGCATCCTGTTACTGCGGATGCAACGACCAAAAGAACTGAAATTAAAAATAACCTCATTGAAACTAACTCTAATAATTGCTATTAATTTATAATATCTTGAATCTCGGTTTGGGTCAGAGCCTTGTTGAACAATCTCAACTCATCTATATAGCTCAGGTCCGATTTGTGGTTCCATTGGGTAAATCTTGGAGCTCCGGACCCGATGGACAATACATCACATCCTGACCAATCAACACCATCAAATGCACCTTGCGACACCACTTCTCCATTTATATAAACCGTACATTCCGTTCCAGAAATGGTGAAGGCCAAATGAACCCAATCTGTCGTATCACTAGGTATGGATGCTGTTGCTCCACCATCAAACCAGCTATCTGCCGTACCATTGCCCACATTGAGTTTGAACACCTGTCCATCTCCCCCTGCTTCCCTAAAGAAACGGAAACCATTGGTTCTCAAATTCTGTACATCGGGATATTCGGCATTTCCGGTATCTGGTGGTCCCATGACCAAGATTCCTGCCCTATCCGGGTCAGCGTTAATCTTGTACCACATAGCAGCACTAAAGTCATCACCTGTTAGGTTTGTAGTTGGGAAGGTTAAATAGGAATCTGTTGCGCCTGCATAGGCCTCATCGCCACTGACTCCTTCGCCAGCAGTTCCAGGTGTTCCTACCGTAGTGGCATCAGCACCACTCACCAAATCGGTATTGTTACCATTAAACGGTAAGTACAAAGTTTCACCGTCCAAGGGTTGGTATCCTCCACCATAAACATCCTGTACTTCCTCAAAACTCAATGCTTTGTTGAAGAAACGAAGCTCATCCATGGCACTTAGGTCGGACAAATGGTTCCAATAATCAAAGGTAGGGCCTCCCGAACCTATATTAAAGGTCTCGCAACCTGTCCAATCAATAGGTGCCGACATATCCGAAGAGCGGGCTTCCACCCCATTAAAATAGATGGTGTTCTTATCGTTCGCTATGGTAAAGGTAATATGAACCCATTCTCCTGCAGCTACATCAATCACGTCACCATCGTTCCAACTTTCGCCAGCACCAGTTCCTACATTTAGTTTGATACGCTGCTCGTCGGCACTACCTTCCCTGAACAACCTAAACCCTTGGAAGCGGTCATCCGTATCGTCTCCGATTACAATGATTCCCGCTCGATCTGGATCTGCATTGACCTTGTACCAAAATGCACCACTAAACTCGTTGGTCAGTAGTCCATCTGCAGGGTAGTTGATGTAGGAATCCGTGGCACCCATAAAGGCTTGGTCCCCTTCTTTGCTATCGTTGGTAAATCCGGTTGACCCCACTTGTTGGGCCACTTTGCTTCCCACCAAATCAATGTAATCCCCTTCAAACGGCATGTACAAAGACTCACCAGGGAATTTAGGGATGTACGGATTCACCGCATTCAACATGATTTGGATATCAGTTTGTGAAAGTGCCTTGTTAAAAATGCGCAGCTCATCCATGTCACTGGAGTCGGATTTGTGATTCCAATAGTCGAATGTAGGACCCCCTGCGCCAATGGTCATCACCTCACAATTGGTCCAATCAATGGGTGCCGCCAAATCGGCTGAAAGCGTTTCCATTCCGTTGAAGTAGATGGTGCTTTTTGTTCCTGAAATAGAAATGGCAATGTGCACCCACTCTCCGGCATTAACATCTATAACGCCTCCATCGTTCCAACTTTCGCCATCTCCTGTACCCACGTTGAGTTTAATCCGTTGTTCATCCGCACTTCCTTCCCTAAACAATCTAAATCCTTGATGGCGGTCATCGGCATCATCGCCAACCACCAAAATACCTGCGCGATCTGGGGTGGAATTAACTTTGTACCAAAAGGCCGCACTAAATTCATTGCTCTTCAAGTTGTCCATCGGAAATTCCAGATAGGCATCTGTGGTGCCTCTGTAGGCATCGGATCCAGCAAAGCCACCGCCGGCAAAGCCCGGTGCTCCAACTTCCGTTGCTTGTTGAAATCCAATCAAATCCCTATAGTCACCATCAAATGGCATGTAGAACACTTCCCCATCAAACATGGAAACATAGGGAGGGGCTTTGGCGAAATTCACCTCTTCCGTTGTTGTTTTTCCCTCTATGTCCGAAGCCGTGACCGTTAGTTTGTGGTCACCATCCTTCAGTCCATCATAGGTGAATTCTTCCAAAACAATTCTGTAGTCCTTAAAGGTATTGAAGGACGCTATTTGGTTTCCATCCAAAAGTACCTTGATATCCTTGACCTCAATGTCATCTGTAACCCTAATGTCGATATCCAAAGTGGTCTCATCCTCAAAAACCTTGATTTCTGTTCCTTCAGTAGGGTAATTGATGGTCACCTGTGGGGCAGATTCATCTGCCCCGGCACCGACTTCGGTTATAGGGTCTATACCTTGATCACACGCGGTAAAAATGCCACTGCAATTAAGGCTGCGAGTATTTTATATGTTTTTTTCATCGTTTAGTTCTTTTCGGTTATTTCTGTTAGTTGTCCAGGATTGGAAACTGATCTACTTGTGCCTGTGGATAGGGCAAGAATGCCTTGTCTGCACTAAAGGTTCTCCCGTCATAACTTAGTTCACTGGTTCTATTGAGTCGGACCATGTCGTAATATCTCTTTCCCCATTCCATTCCCAACTCGGCGAACTTTTCATCCAGGATTTGATCTAAGGTAGCACCTGAAACAGCGGGCATATTGGCTCTGGCCCTTACCAAGTTCACGGCTTGGTCCGCAGACATTCCCGAAGCGGTTGCACCTTGGGCCAAAGCTTCCGCATACATGAGCAAAATCTCAGCATACCTTATAATGTTAAAGTTTTTATTGCTCCCATATGCTGTTCTTCCAGATATCAGTTGATTGGAAGGCAAATAGTGTTTTCCACTTGCAAACAGGGCCCGTGCATAATCTTCAATAACATCCCCATCTCTTGTAGTGTTGCTTACGAAAGCAGGTAATGTGGCATAATTGGGATCGGTTTGGAGTTCCGCAATCCCCCTATCCGTAAACAATACACTGGTTTCCAAGCGAACGGTTTCTCCGCGATCCAACATAAACTTGATGAATTTCATACTGGGCTCAAAAAAGCCCCAACCGCTAGAAGCCCCATCCACAGCTGGTGTCCATCCCTGTGGTCCGTAAGGTGCGTACAAGTGCCCCTCGCGATCTCCTTCGCCTTGTCCAAAATCAGAGTATTGCATATCTAGAATACTCTCATCACTTAATTTTCCAGGGGTTTTAAATAACTCATAGAAATCTGGGAACAAACTAAACTTGTTGGAGTTGATTATCTCCGAGCAAGCATCCGCTACCACTTGATAATTTCCCAATTCTTGGTTGGCTAACGCCTTAATGGCCAGGGCCGTATATTCGGTTACCCCACCTGGAAGGTCCTGTCTCTCGTTGGGACGCACATCGGGCAAAAATGGTAAGGCCTCATCCATTTGGTCCGAAATGTGCTGCATAACCTCGGCTTGGGTTGGCACGGCCTCCACATCGAAAAGTTCAGATGTTTCTGAAGAGGTAGGAATAAATACGTCCCCCCAAACTTGTGAAATATGAAATAGCATTATGGCTCTCAACACTTTGGCCTCTGCAATGTATTGATCTCCCAAAGCCTGCCCCGCGGCATCTGCCACTTCTTGGTACCTGGCTATTTGCTCCATACCTGTGTGGGCCGTAATCACATCCACATAGATGTTTTCCCATAGGGAATTATACATCCAATAATCTTTGTTATAGTTGAAAAGGTCTGTTTCCGCAAAATCTTGTTGATCCCCCAATCCACCGGCATTTACGTCATCTCCGCGTACGGCTATAAGTAGTGGTTGTTCCCATCCTCGGGATTGAAAGGCTTCATACACCCCAATGATGGAGAGTATCATGTCATCGGTATTTGTAAAGTCCGTACCCCCAGCAAAATTGTTATTCAACTGTGGCTCATCCAGTTTGTCCGAGCAACCTACTGCGGCAAAAAGAAGGAGTGCCGTTAGGGTTATGTTCTTGATTTTCTTGATTAGCTTCATTTTCTTTTTTTTTAAATTTTTACGTTTACTCCAATGGTATAAACTGCAGGTATTGGATAGGTTTCGTTATCAACACCATTTGCCACTTCAGGATTGAATCCGTTGTAATTGAACAAGGTCAATGGTTTTTCGGCAGTAGCGTAGATTCTTACCTGTGGTATTCCTTGTTGACTTCCATCTTTATTGATGGTATATCCCAGGGTTATGTTTTGAATTCTAAAGAAATCGCCGTCTTCAATAAAAAAGTCGTTCAGCCTTTGGTTCCATCCCTTTCTAATTCCTGCCGAGGAGGGATAGCTGTTCGACGTACCTTCACCATGCCATCTGTTTACAGCAAAGTCACGGTCCCAGTTGGTATCGTTTGTAAAGATGACCTCACCACGCTTTCGGTTGAGAATGGAGTTCCCTCCTTGACCAATGGCGCTAGTGCTGAAGTCCCAATTTTTATAATTGAATCCAATGTTAAATCCATAGGTATAGGACGGAAGAAAAGATCCTAAAACGGTCCGGTCGTCATCATTGATATCGCCGTCGCCATTTATATCCCTGTAAATAAAGTCCCCAGGTTCCAAATCATTGGCAACCGCCACCGGATCTGCTTGTATTTGGGCTTCATTTTGATACACTCCGACAATCTCCCTGCCATAGAAGGCAAATATGGATTCACCTACAATGGACCGCTGACGGAATTCCGCTGTACCAGCATCCAAAAATTCAGCTCCGCCTAGACCCAGCACCTCGTTATCCAAGGAAGCAAAGTTGGCTCCTATGGAATAGCTGAAGTCATCAGAGACTCTTTTGTCCCAGTTCAGGGCGATTTCCAGCCCACTATTTCTGATTTCACCTACATTTTGTCTAGTGGAACCAGGAATTAGGGGGCGTAGCACCGGAATAACAGCATCCTTGGTATCCCTGATATAATAGTCGGCTTCAATGGAAAGATTGTCGTTGAACATTCTTGCCGAAAGCCCAGCGTTGATTTCCTCGGTTACTTCCCATTTAAGGGCAGTGAAATCGCTACTGGTATTTAACCCACTAAAAAGAATGTCGCCGAGTGCGGTAGTCACTACTTCCGAAGTAATGGAACCCTCGCTGGAAGGGACCCTGTCGTTCCCCAATTCTCCCCAGCTACCTCTGAGCTTTAGGTAATTAAGTGTATTGTTTTCTGGGAAAAAGCTCTCTTCTGATACTACCCAACCTGCACCAACAGTGGGGAAATAACCCCATTTTTCCTGGTACTTATTGGTGCCATCCGCACGGAAGGTTCCGTATAACAGGTAGCGGTTGTCAAAGTTGTAGGATACCCTTCCGAAATAGGAAAATCCAAATTCCCTAGCACCCCCATCAAAGGTATCTTCTTCTACAATGGTTTGGGCAAGATCAATAAAGTAAGCTTCTTCTCCGGATAAAGGAAAGTTAAGTCCTCTAGCTTGAATTAAATCCAAAGCCTCATCCCTGAAAGATGTCCCTGCCAAGACGGTAAGATTGTGTTTTCCAAAACTATCCGTGAAGGTCAGCGTATTATCCCAAATTTGGTTGGAAGTGGTTACTGTTCGTTTTAAAAGAGATGCATCCGCCCTTTGGAAATTGTCCCCAATAAAATAAGGTAATCTTACCTCACGCCTGTTTACGCTCTCAAAGTTGTGGTTATATGCTGTTCTAAACTTCAGTTTCTCTGGAACTACGTCAACCTCTGCGTAGAAGTTGGCCACAATGTTTCTGATTTTGGAACGGTTCTCGCTGAAATCCATAATTGGAAATGGATTTTGTCCACCGCGGTAACCCAAATCCTGGGCGTTGGCATAAGGGGTTGGAAAAACATTGGGATTCTCTGCCAAAAGTGGATCAAAAACAGGAAGAATGGGCACTGCAAAATAAGCTCTTCTCCAGGCAGAATTTTCCGCATCAAACCGTGTTGAATTACTAAAAACCACACTTCCGCCCACCTTAAGCCAGTCATTGGCCTTGTAATCGATCTTACTTCTTAGGTTAAATCGTTCATATTCGTTCTTCATTTTAAGGATACCTCCTTGTTCAAAATAATTGGCTCCAATGGCATAAGTGGCATCTTCATTACCCCCAGAAATTCCAATACTGTGATTTTGAATCAAGGCCAAACGCATCACCTCATCGTACCAATCCGTGTTCACATCAGGAACGTTGGGGTTAATTCTGCTGCGTCCATATCGTTGCATGGCATTTAGAATAAATTCTGCATCAGGATCAGAGCCTGATTCCAAAGCCAAATTTGTAAACTGTTCGGCATTGGCCATCTTGAGCACATTCTGTGGTACTTGGTAACCTGAATAACCGTTATAAGTGATTTGTGGTTTTTGGTTGAATTTCCCGGATTTGGTTTCTATAAGAACAACACCATTGGCGGCCCGAACCCCATAAATGGCAGCAGCTGAGGCATCCTTTAATATAGAAACCGATTCAATATCAGTTGGGTTTAAAAAAGCGATGTCGTTGAAGAAGGCACCATCAACCACAAACAAGGGACCTGAAGCATCGGTGTCATACGATCCTATACCCCTAACCCTTACGGTAGGAGATTGTCCCGGACCCCCGTTGTTTACAATTTGGAGTCCTGCCACCCGTCCTTGTAAAGCCTGCATGGGTTGACCTACTGGGGCTAAGTCCAGAACCTCCGAATCAACCGTGGTTATGGCAGATGTAAGATCCTTTACCTTTAATTCACCATAACCTACTACGACTACCTCATCCAGGAATTGGGTGTCTTCCTGTAGCGTCACATTTATAGTGGTTTGACCATTTACAGCTATTTTTTGGGTACTATAGCCAATATAGCTAAACACCAAGGTGCCGTTTGGGTCAATGCTGGAAATGGAGTAATTTCCATCAAAATCAGTCTGTACCCCAATTGTAGTACCTTGTAAGATTACTGAAGCTCCGGGCAAAGGTTCTCCCAGCTCATCATTCACGGTTCCTGAAACCGTAATATCATTTTGCCCAAATGCAACAATTTGGCAGCACAAAAGTGATATTACCAATAATACGTTTCCAAATTTCATAATTATTTAATAGTTGAGTTATGTTTTTGCTAATTTAACAATGGAATCCACCCTCCATAGTTAAAAGGAGTACATAAAAAATACATCACTTTGGAACCGTCTGGAAAGCACTATTTTCATAGGCTTTGCAGTAGTAAATTTGTTCAAATGAGAAAGGCTTTTTTAATAATGATGTAGTAATGATGTATTGCTATTTTATAGCGAACTGTAGGAAAACTTCAGTTTTCTAAGGTTCTTAGAAGGTTATTAAAAAGTTAGATAAACTTTTAGAGCTGTCGATTTCCAACTTTTTCCGTAATCTGTACCGATGTATTTCCACACCCCTTACCGAAATGGCCATTAGAGGAGCAATTTCCTTGGTGGACAAATTCATTTTAAGATAGGCACATAGTTTAAGATCTTTTGGGGTGAGTTTGGGATAGGCTTTGAGCAAACGCTCAAAAAAGTCCTCATGAAGCTCCTTAAAATTGACCTCAAAACGTTTCCAGTCATCCGTATCCTGTATGGAACTGTTCAGCTTTTTAATAAATGAACGGTAGCGTTGCGAATTGGAAAATTTGTCTTTATTGACCAACAACATGTTCTTAAGTTCAAGAATCATTTCGTTCTTTTTGGCTATGTTGAGCGTTGTACTGGCCAATTCATTCTGTTTGAGCTTAATCTCCCTGGCCAGCTTTTCCTTTTCCATGGCCGCCATCTGCTCTTCCTGTTCCTTCTTCATTTGCAACTCTAGTTCCTTTTGCTTTCTCCTTAACTTTCGTCTGTTATAATAGCGAACTACAAATACCGTAGCAATCCCCAATAGTGCATAGAGTGCCATACTTACTCCTGACAAAAACCAAGGCGGAGCTATTTCGAAAGCAAAGGTTCGGGCCTCAGAAATTTTATTGTCATGGCCCACATTGGAAACTTTGAAAAGGTATTCTCCGTGGGGTAAATTTTGGAATTGAATGGTTCCACTTTGCACAAACTCAGCATAACTTTTTGGCCCCAGAAGTTCATAATGATATCTGGACTGCAAGAGTTCTGGCGAAGAAACCTCAAAAGTCAATATCTGTGAGCTTTTATATGGTACACGAACAGGGGCTTGCGTGCTGGAATACGCGGAACGTTCATCCCGAACAAGATTTATATGGGGAGTGGGAAGACTTAATCCATGTAACCAATCCTTTAAGGTGTTTTCTTGAATCATCGCAAACCCATCGCTAAGGGTGATGTAAGAAGTAGAATCGTTAACCTTGATCAAGTTTTGGGAATCAGGCGCCAAACGCTCATTCAGCGAGAAATCCGATATGGCCAGACTGTCCTGCTTTAAATCCGTATGTATTATTTCCTTTTTGCCATCCCTGTTGACAAACCAAAATTGATCTTCGTCATAGAACAACAATTCTTGATCATTGAACTTTTGAAATTCCTCAAATACACTAATACGGTCGAGAATGGGGTCGTATTTGTACCAAGATTTCTCTCCCCGAAAGACAATTTGGTTTTTGATTTGATAGATTTTGATGTTGTAGGTACTGAGCGTCTGTGACCCTAGGTATTCTTTTAACTCCACCACTTTTGAATAGGTATCATCCAGTTGGATTCTGTAAAACCCTTTATAAGAATGGGCCGCCCATAGCACCTGGGGTGTTTCAAAACACAAGTATTTAATGGGTACGTTAATGCCCTGAATTTTGGAAACCTCCCAGTCTCCTGCCCCATCTTTTTCGTATTTGACCAAACCATTATAGAAGCCTTGTATATAACCCGAACGGCGTTCCGGTATTTTTACTAGACCATAACCTCCAGAAAAAGAAGAAATTTGCTCAAATTTATCAGGTCCCACTTTATAGGTACCTGTATTATGACCGCACAGTAAATCCCCTTCCACAACTTCCAAATCCCAGACATGTCCCTGTGAACCCTCTACGAACTTAAGTTCGTTTTCATCAAAATAAAACACCCCGGTATTACTGCCCAAATACAGTGTATTGTTGTGAAGGGCCATATCATAGACCATTCCCAAGGTTCCCGAAAAATCCGTGTAGTAGGTAATGGGGTTGTGAAGTTCAGCTCTAGCAATTCCATTATCCAACCCCAGCCATAATTGATCCCGAAACTGGGCCATGGACAAGACTGTATTGTTTTGAAGACCCGTTTCCCGGTTCAACACCTTGGACTTTTCAGTATTTTGATTGTACAGATAAATTCCATTTTTAATGGTCCCAAACGCAATCTGTTCGCCATCAAACTTGAGGATTTTGTTCAGCTGGTGTTGCTTGAGTTCCTGGTTCAATGCCGCTTCCCAGGGTTTTATCCCATTTTCATTCAAGACGTAGCAACCATTCAACTTGGTTCCAACTAAAATACCCTCTTTAAAAGGAATCATATCTATTACCGACTTACCCAACAAAATTTCCTGATTTTCCAATGGAACCAGTTCATCTTGTCCCAATTCAAATAGACCTTCCGAGCTGCCGCCAACAATCAGTTTGCCATCATGCACCAGAATATCTGAAATAACCTGGGTCGGATCCAAGACCGTAATTGTATCACCATTATAGGTATATATGGCAGAAAAAGACCTAAATACCACTTGGTCCTTCACGGATCGAATCTCCCAGAACTCCTCGCTGGTGAATACATGGTCTTTAATAAGATGGGTAAGGGAGGTATATTGTAACGAGCCTAAATCATCCTTTAACCAGTACCCAAACTCCTTATAGGATCCCGTAAAAATTTTATCTCCGATAACAGCAACCGACCGAACAATGGTGTTGTTTGGGAGTTTGTACAAAACCCATTTTTCCCCATTGTAGTGCAACAATCCTTTGTTGTTGGCTGCAAAAAGTTCACCATCCGGGTTGACCGCTACCCCCCAGTTTTTACTTGCCCCTTTATACTCTGACAGCTTATAGTTATAAATAGGGGGCAGTAAGTTTTGCGAGTGAATGGAAATCGTGCAAAAGAAAAGGACAACAATGATTCGGTAAGCAGTGAGCATTCTTTTTTACGTTAAACCCATTAAAATTTTGTTCTGGTGGTTTGGTATGGAAACCCAGTCTTATGGATTCCAGAAGTACAACTTATACAAACAATTGCAAGAAATGACCCCTAAGATAGTCAAAGTCCCCAAAAATACTCGCAATCAAAGATGGAATCTTTAACCTGTGCAATGGAAGTTAAACTCGCTTGCCAAAGCATCGATTTGCATGTCACCAGAGTTATCTTTTAACGGAACAACTCCCCGATCGGCTTATTGGAAGCATGGGAAGGGAGGGGAATATTCAGTAACATGGAAAGGGTTGGCGCAATTTGGTCAATACCTTTGGGGCTTACCGTCTCCCCTGTTGGGATGTTCCATCCAAACCATAGACAGGGTACGTGTTTGTCATTATTGTAGAAAGCACCGTGGGTGGTTCCCGCCACCCGTTTTGGCATCCAGCCGGATTTGAAATGCAACAAAATGTCGCCTGAATTATCCGAGTGGAAACTTTTTCTAAAAACCGAATCCATGTCCCGATTTCTGTTGGAATGGAATTCAGGAACATACAGTTCGTTAATTCCTTTCATCTTGCTTAAAAAATCCACGGCTGCTTTGAGTATTTCTTTTTTTGGTGTTTTTACCCGATTGAGATAAATCTGCGTTTTGTCCATATACGCAACATAATTTTCCTCTCCAAAAAGCTTGGACAGTTCCTCATTCAATTGTTGTTTGATGGATTCCACTCCAAAGTAGTTTCCCGGTAACTTTGAGGTTTTAAGAAAATCTGGATGATCGCTGGCGGCATGGTCCGCGGTAAGAAACACAAGATAATTGCCTTTTCCCACCTTGGAATCCAAAAAGGACAACAGATTGGCTATTTCCCCATCCATTCGAATGTAGGTATCCTCCAATTCCTTGGATCTAATGCCATAACTATGCCCTATATAATCGGTACTGGAATAACTTACGGTTAAAAAATCGGTTTCATTTCGTTGTCCTAGACTTTCTCCTTTCACAGCTGTTTTAGCCAGTGCTGTCAATAGCGAATTCCCATAGGGAACATAAGGCATCATGGTAAAGTTCCCGTTGGCTTTATGAAGCCGTTTTAAACCATATGGAAAGGTGGCATCCGTCCTTCCTTTGAACACCTTTTCCTTGGAAGCAGCATCTGGTCCACTATTTTGATACATCACAGATGGTTTCAACAGATTCCAAGTAAGATTGAGCAATGAATCCGCTATTTGCCGTTTGTTGAATTCCATCAACCAATGGGGAAGTTCCTCTGAATAGTATGAGCTAGTTATAAATTTGCCGGTCTGCTCATGATACCAAAAGGCATGATTGGCTAAATGTCCTGCAGGAAAAATGGCTCCTCTGTCTTTTAGGGATATCCCTATCACTTTGGAACGACCATTGGTAAACAGTTTCAATTCATCTGTTATAGTAGAGGCCAAGAGATTTTTTGGCGACCGGGAGTATCTGCTGATTTCCTTTTTTGCATTGGAGTTTCCGTCCGTTAAAAAAACACGCTCATCCTGGGCACAATACCTATTTCTTTCCGCAGTTTTGTCGTACCAGTCATTGGCAACTATTCCGTGGTTTGCCGGCGTAGTGCCGGTATAGATTGATGCATGTCCAGGACCTGTGGCCGTTGGCACATAGTTGTAGTGCATGTTTTTGACATTAAAGCCTTCCCGCGTCAATCTTTTAAAACCATCCTCCCCATAGTTTTCCTGAAAGCGATACAAATATTCGGCTCGCATTTGGTCAACCACAATTCCAACAACCAGTTTAGGTTTGGCTTCCTGCTGTGCTAGAGCCAATTGTGTACAAAGTATAATTAATACGTAAATTCCAATCTTCATTTTATTTGCTTTGATAAGGGCCATGTTCTTCTTTAATCTTGAGCGTGGATTCGTCCAAAATATAGACTTGATAGGTTAAACCATTGGGGGCTACCCGAACAACAATGTGTCCTTGCAGGCTTTTGTAATTGTCCTTAAACCATGGGCCATAAGTAACCAAGGTCTCCGGGTGCATATTGGTGGAGAATATATGTCTGGAACTTGTTTTGTCATCATGGTAAATAAGCCGTTGGTAAACTTCCTGTCCGGGATGGTCTGAGCACCACAATTGCTGAACCACAACTTGGGGATCAAGAGTTTCCACAAAAAATGCATTCGTGGCATCCCGATTACCATGATGGTTAAGAGTAGTGACTTCCATAGGTCCCACCACTTCAGCCATAGGGGTCTCCACATCAAACCATGGTGGTAGGCCATACCCCCGAAGCCCTGTATTGTCACCTCCGGTGAAATAATCAAAGGGGCCGTAGGATATTTTAATGGCCAGACTCAGTGGATTCTCATTATACCCCCCGTTGTAAAAAGCAGTCATGTCCTCAGCAGTAAAAAGTTCGCGGGTTTCTTCTTGATTTCCTGTCCAAAGCGTTGCATTGCTTTTGATGTTTCTAATGGAAAAATCAGGATATTTAGCCCGCTTATTTCTTAAGTGAATCTGGGATTCGCTACCAACTTTCAGGGCTTCCGTCGGCACGTTTTCTTCGGAAACAAAAGACAAGTAATCCTGAAAAATTTGATCCTCCTTCAGATAGCTTGCAAGATCAACGGGAAAACTTAGGGATGGGGAATCCCGATCTATAATTTTCCCAAAGGGAATTTCCTTGCCCAATTCCACCAAACTTCCATAGTGGTCGGAATGAAAATGGGAAACCAGTGCATAGTCAATGGAATCTTGATGTGCCATGGGGGTAACCTGCCTTATATAGTTGGAAATCCACTCCCAAGCGGGTTTACTATCATCAGGTACTGGCGAAGTTGCCTTTAAAGGGGCGTACTTTTTCTCAAACCCTTCCTTGTCCATGCTTCCAGCATCAAATAGCATGGTGGTGCCGTCAGGCAGCACAAAAAAGGTAGTGTTGCCGCTTCCTGTATTAATATGATGGATGTCCAAATAGCCTTCTTCCCATAAAGCTAACTTTCCTTGCAAACTGTCCAATTGCTCCCTTGGTTGTTTCGTACTTTGACTTTTGACCATGGGAAAGCAACCTAGTTGAAAAAAAAAGGATATAAGCGTGAACGCTATTTTTACTCTAAGATTCATTGCTCGCTCTCAATTATGAAGGTTTTTATTTCTTAAAAATTCCAACAGCAACTTTGGTCTATCTGTTTGGATGATATCTATATTATTGTCAATATACCATTGATAGGTATTGATATCCATTGCGGCTTTTTCATCATCATGTCCCGCGCTTAAACGTGGCCATAGGGAATTGACCCAAACCCCAGAGCCTTCTTTCCGAATTTGGTTGAAATAGGAATCCAAGCCAAGGGTATCCTTGGTAACAATAAATTCAAATGCAACAGGTTTCCGATGCTTTATATAATCAGATACAATTTGGTCGCTCCCATTTTTTAACCGAATTACGGGCATGAAGTAAACTTGATCTAGATACGCTCCAAATTCTTGTTCCACTTCGGCCCTGGTCTTGGTTCCCTTTATGATGACCTGATCCAAGGTTCCTGTCATCTTTACAATTTGAAAACATTTATCAAAAATGGGGTAGCTCTTATCCAAATTGACCAAAATTTTGTCCTTGGTCGTTCTAAGGGCTTCCTCCAAGGTTGGTATTCCATGGGGAGTGGGAACGCCCAAACCGTCTTTCAGCCTCAAGGTTCTCAGGGAATCCAAAGTCCATTCCTTCACTGCACCTTTTCCCGTGGTTGTGCGATCGATGGTTTCATCGTGCATAAGCACCAAATGTCCATCCTTGGTTTCCCTTATGTCAATCTCAACCATGTCTACCCCCATATCTATGCAATTTTGAATGGCTTGTATGGAGTTTTCCGGGGCATTTCGCCAATCGCCACGATGGGCCACTACCATCACTTCCTTGTTTTTCGAATCCTTTAGATTGGCAATTTTATCGGCAATGGAGGTTACATTCGGTCTTACTTCAGCACTTGTGTGCTCCTTGATATCCTTTTGTTCCTTGCAACCGACCCATATGAGGAGAGCGGTCAAAAAATATAATCGTTTCATACTGTGTGCTTCGTTATTTAGAAAGTAAAAAGAAGTAAAGGGGGGACATAGTCCCCCCAATTGAATTAAAAAAACTAACTCAAACTAACTATCTCTCTACTAGTTACAAGAATTCATCTTGTGTGTGTTTAGCCCTTAGATCAATATCCCGGGTTTTGTGTAATGGATGCGTCGGTATCCAATTGACTTTGCGGTATGGGAAGGATTAACTTAGTGGCGTCAATGGTAACATTGGCTCCCGTACTGCTAAAGAAAGCATTCATGACCTCCACCGCATTGCCGTACCGCTTAAGATCCAGCCAGCGATGTCCTTCCCCGATAAACTCGAAACGCCTTTCTTGCTTAATGGCATTCCTAACGTCTGCTTGTGTGGTTGCCGTTGTACCAGCCAGTCCAGCTCTGGCGCGTATGGCATCCAACTGCACTATGGCTTCTGCGGTTTGACCGTTTTCGTTCAAAGCTTCCGCATACTTAAGGATGACGTCGGCATACCGAATAATGAGATGATCACTGCCGCCATCGTCAGCACCAGTATCAGATACCTCGTACTTTGTGGAAAAGTAAAAGGGGTTGGCACCTGCGTCAACTGCCACATAGTCGTTAAGTCTGGTGTCCCCCGCCTCAAAGGAATCTATAAAAGCCTGTGTGGGCAAATTATGGCCTTTAGCGTTTGCCGTGGTTCCAGATGGGCGAAACTGGGATCCAGCGGGACTACCCTCGAATTCTCCATCTACCAAAAATCCGCTTGCAAACTGTACTTCAAACAAAATTTCGGAATTCCCTTCGTTAGCCACTCCAAAAATATCGGCTGTGGTTGGTGCCAAATCGTAAACCCCTGAGTTAACAACGGCTTCAAAATTGGTCAGTGCCCCACTGAAATTCCCTTGGGTCAAAAGCACATCGCCCAAAAGGGCTTGAGCCGCTCCCCTAGCTGGTTTTCCAGAGGATTTCTCTACAGGCAAATCTTGGATGGCATCGTTGAGATCTGCCTGAATTTGGGCATATACCTCGGAGGAGGCTGTACGGCCCTGGCCAAAGAAATCAAAAGGACTTTCGGTTTCTATCAGAACCAAGGGAACATCCCCATACAAACGCACCAAGTTGAAGTACAATAGGGCGCGAACAAACTTCATCTCCCCTATCCTGTTGGTTTTTAAGGCACTGGATTCATACTCGATATCCGTGATTCGATTCAAAACCGTATTGGCCCGTTGGATTCCTCGGTAAGATTCTCTCCAAATATCCCCTACCAAGTCATTTCCTGCATTGGTGGAAAAGTCGTCCAATTGTCCAAAACGACCACCATCGTTGGCGGCAATTTCTTCAAAGGAGTCTTCTCCAGAAATCTCGCCAACACCAATTAAATCAAGTCCGTAAAGCCCTCCGTTCTGAAGCTGGGCATAAACCCCCGCCACAGCACTTTCCAACTCCTGTTCGTTGGTGTAAAAATTGTTGGAAGCCTTTTCCGTAATGGGTACGATGTCCAATTCCTTTTCGCAGGATGTCAACCCTACCAAGACACCGACCATTAGAAATATATATTTATTGAAATTCATTTGTCTTAAGTTTTTGGTTTAAAATTTAACGTTTAATCCAAGCGCTATAAAGCGTGTCAACGGACTTGCAGACTGGATCCAGCCCCTGGTCAAGGTCTGTTGGTTATTGGTGTCCCTAGTATCCAGGGCATCAGGGTTATATCCCCTGAATTTGGTACTGTTGAAAATGTTGTTTCCAGTCAAGTAAAGTCGAAGGAAATCGATGCCCAAATACTTTGTGGTACTTTCTGGGAAGTTGTATCCCAGTTGCATGCTTCTTAAACGGAAGTAATCCGCGTCATATACCGAAAGACTGGAGGACCGAGTCAACCTACCTGCAGATGAAAAACTGGAGAAATCCGGTCTTCTAAAGAAACCATTGGGATTTCGATCCGAATAGTAGTTATCAAAATAATATTGGGACGGCACAAAAAAACCTTCCCCACTTTCAGCATAATAGACCATACGGTCGGAGACCTTCCTTCCCTCAACTCCTGCAAACTGGGCGGTAAAGTCAAAGCTCTTATAATTCAGATTAAATCCAAAACCATAAGTGAAGTCAGGATTGTAATCCCCTAGGGTCACCCTATCATCTGGGGTTATTTGCCCATCCCCATCGGCATCCCTCACGATATAATCCCCAACCTCGGTACCGGCCAATGGCGTAATGGTAGCAGCATCAATCTCCGCTTGGGTCCTGAATACGCCCTGGATATCGTACGCATAAAATTCTGCTATGCTTCCGCCCACTTTGGTAAGAAAGCCCATACCTCCATTGCTCTGGATAATCTGTTCCTGCCCTTCTCCCAAGGCCAAAACTTCGTTTTGACTACTGGTAATATTGGCGTTGAACGAGAGTCCCAACTCGCCAATCTCAAAGTTATTTCCGCGGATTTCGAATTCAAATCCCCTATTCTCCAATTCACCAATATTTTGTAACGATTCAGAGAATCCTGATTGCTGTGGTACAGGTACCTCCAATAAGAGATCCGTGGTATTGGATTTGTAATATTCCGCTGTAAACAGCAGTTTGTTGTCCAAGATACCTAGGTCCAATCCAACGTTCAGCGCAGTGTTGGTTTCCCAGGACAAATCTGGGTTAGGCGACGTTGCGGTATACGATCCAGGAACCAACTGCCCATCAACCACATAATTATCCGGTTCGATCAAGGCAATGGAACCAAAATCCCCTATCTGGTTATTTCCCGTTTGCCCCCAACTTGCCCGTAATTTGGCAAAACTCACCAATGCATCTTCTGGGAAAAATGCTTCATTGCTCAGTGTCCATCCGGCGGAGACAGAAGCAAAATTTCCGTATTTGGTATTGGCTCCAAAACGGGATGAACCGTCTCTTCTGAAGGAACCTGAGAGGGCATACCTGCCGTCATAATCGTATTGCAAACGGGTAAAATAGGATTCAAGTGCCCATTTGCTTCTTCCAACCTCAGCTGAAGGATTGGTTGCTCCCGAGATATTGCGAAGGTTATCGTCCGCAAAGTTGTTGCTCTCCAATCTGGTGTTGAAAAAATTCTCTTCTTGATAACTGAAACCCAACAGAACATCAAAATTGTGTTTATCCAAGGTTTTGGTGTACGTCAGGAGGTTCTCTGTGATGAAGTTTTCCCTTCTTGCATTGTTCTCCATTGCCTGGGTACGGTTGTTGACCACCGGGGTTCTGTAATTCCCAATGTTGGATGGGGCAAAAAACTCGGTAAAAATGGAATTGTAGTCACCTCCCAAGGAAGTTTTAAACTTCAATCCTGCTAAGGGCTCCACTTCAAGGTAAGCGTTTCCAAATACCCGAAGCCTTCTTTCAAAAAAGTCGGTCAATGCAGTTTGGGCCACGGTATTTTCCGAAATGGGCCCATCCCAATTGTCATTGTTGTCATGTAATTGGTTTGCGATGGCAAAGGTTCCATCTTGGTTGCGGATGGGATAATAGGGCTGCATCAAAATGATGGAAAAACTGGGGTCTGGTTGTGCCCTATTCCCTAATCCATAGTTTGACCAACCTGCCTCACCCGTAGGATTGGAATTCACTAAAGAGACATTGGATGTAACCCCAAAGCGAATGCGATCACTAATCTGTGAATTAAGTTGCACGTTTGCCGTGTAGCGCTTGTAATCAGAATCCATGATAATGTTTTCCTGATCCAGGTAGCCAAAGGATATGGAGTAATCCGTTTTTTCGGAACCACCACTTAGATTTAGATAATGGTTTTGTTGGGAAGCCGTACGAAAAACGGCATCCGTCCAATTGGTATTGGTCAGTCCAGCTTGTCCATCCAGGTAGCCCTGAAGATATCCCGGAATCCTACTCCGTTTTCCTCCTCCATTGGCATCACGGGTGGCATTATCATCAGAAACACTTCGTCCTGGACCTCCCGAAACATATCCAAAATTTCTGGAATCTGAATCAAACAGAGCCGCATCATAGGCATCTACCAGTTCAAAATTATCAATCCGGTCTTGGAATCCATAGTAGGTGTCATAAGTAACTTTTAAGCTTCCCTTTTTTCCTTTTTTGGTGGTAATCAAAATAACGCCATTGGACGCTCTAGATCCATAAATGGCGGCCGATGCTGCATCCTTCAGAATGTTCACGGATTCAATGTCCTGGGTATTGATGGAACTAAAGGAAGAACCTTCTGACAATGGGTTCCCATCTATCACAATCAAGGGGTTTGTTCCAGCGGTAAGGGTGTTGAGACCCCTAATTTGAACCACGGAATTCTCCCCTGGGTTTTTTCCATTTCCCAGAATTTGTATCCCCGAAACGTTCCCTGCCAAAGCCTGCTCAAAATTGGCTGTGGAGAAATTGTTCAACGCTTCGCTATCTACTTTGGAGACCGCTCCATTAAATTTCTCCTTGGTAGTGGAACCATAACCTATAATTACCACCTCCGCCAGTTTCCCTGCATCGGGTTGCAATTGCACATTCACCGTGGATTGTCCACTAACCGCAATTTGTTGGGTGGAAAATCCTAGATAGGAGACCTCCAAAACAGCATCTGAAGTGGATACTTCAATAGTGTAGTTACCATCAAAATCAGAACTGACCCCATTGGTTGTTCCTTGCTCTATGATACTGGCTCCCGGTAGGGGTTGCCCGTCAACATCAGTAACCGTTCCGCTCACAGAAAACTGCAGGTTAGGTTGTACATTGGACTCTTGCTGTTGGGAAGTTGGTTCCGGTTCGGAACGTTTTACCAAGTAAATCCGCCGGTCATTAAGGTTGAAGGTGGTATTGGTATTTTGAAAAATCTGGTTAAGCACTTTGCTTATTCGCTCTCGATCCACTTTGATCGATACAATCCGGTCTATGTTTACGTCTTTGATCTTGTAAACAAACTCAAACTCGGTTTTACTTTCAATTTCATCTATTAATTGTCCAACGGAAACGTTGTCCAAATCCAGTGTCACTTTTGTGCGCTGCCCGTAGGCGTCATTGGCCTGCATGGAAAACAAGGCAGCCAAGATGAACAACGTACTGAGTTTCATTTTTAGGTCATATTTAAATACTGGAAATAGGCTTCTTTTAGGTGTAAGAAGTTTTTTCATACTTTTATAGTGTTAATTGTGGTTAATCTTTTAAGTTTAATCACTCCGACCAATCGGAAGATGTTCCTAGCATTTTCCGATTTTTTTATGGCCTTTTTTGACCATAACAAGAAGTAATCATTTGTAATTGGTTACATCTTTTTTGAATTTTATCCCATAGGCAGTTTTGTGTTTTAAGTTTAGCTGTTTGTTAGTTATTCTATGATTATTTTTTCATCCAGGATTTGATAATCAATACCATAATTGGCCTTTAGTTCCATAAGCACATTTTCTATGGGCTCCTTACCAAAATTGGCGTTGAACAGATCATGGGTCAAATCCTTGTTGTTGTTTACAATGGTTACGTCATAATGTCTTTCCAACTTCTTCATGATGTTGCTAAAGGTCATATTTCGGAACACCAATTTGCCATTTACCCAGGAGGTATACAGACTGGTAATGACCTTGGAGGTGTCGATATGGTTGTTGGTTTTATCAAAACTCCCTTTAAACCCAGGCTCCAGTTTTACATTTTTATCCGAACCGTATCCATCATCTTCTGTATATAGACTTACTGCTCCTTCCACAAGGACTACCTCTGTGGTTTCATCCTCCGGATAGGCAGAAACATTGAATTGTGTTCCCAAAACCCGAACATTCAGGCCATTGGTATTCACTACAAATGGATGATTGGGATCCTTGGCAACATCCAAAAAAGCTTCCCCTTCCACAAAAATCTGTCGCTGCGAGCCTTCCATGAATTGAACAGGATATTTTATGGAAGATCCAGCATTAAGGTGGGCAATTGTACCATCGGAGAGTTGAAGTTGAAAGGTTTTTCCATGGGGAACCGTCAAGGTGTTGTAGGCTAATTCCCTCTTGGAACCAACTTCCGAATACTTTAAGCTTTTACCATCTTGTTTACCTATAACGTTGCCTTCCTTATCAAGAACTTCCACTTCGCCATCCTCACTGATTACCTTAATCTCCCCATTTTCAAGTTGCAGCGTAATTGCGTTTTCAGGTATTATACCATCTGTTCCTTTGGTAGTATTCTGCAGAAGGAGATAAGCCGTAGCAAGCAGAGCCAAGAAAGTGGCCGCTATGGCAGATACTTTCCAAATTGAAGATTTTTTCTTGGAATTATCTTGAGTTCGCAAATGGATTGAAGTCCACAGAGCGTCCTTTATGGCTTTTTTGTGTGCTTCGGATGTAAAGTGGGGTTCTAAATTGGCTAGATTGACCTCATCCTTGAATTTTTCCAGCAATTCCGTTTCTTGATCGGAAATAGTGCCATCCAAATATTTATCCAATAATTTTCTGAATTCGTTCTCTTGCATAATTCGTGCGCTATACTATGATGAACCAGAAAGGGCTTGCAACTCACATTACAAATCGTGTTTTAACATTTCTTTAACATATTGAAGTAGCAATAACCAGCACTACCCAAGGCTTAAAAAATCAAAGATTCGTGATCAAGATGATAAGTGCGGTAAGGGAGGATTGTGCCAGTCTCAGATTCTGGCGAATGGATTTAAGCGCTATGGACATTTGATTTTCCACAGACCTTTTTGAAATGCCCAATTTTTTAGCAATTTCTTCATTGGAGGCTGCCTCCATTCTACTAAGTCGGAAAATTTGTTGGCACCTTGGGGACAATTCCGTCAACGATTTTTCTATGATGAACTGGGTCTGCTCCAGGTTATGCTGGTTTTCCACTTTTGCCGGGCGACTCAGTTCCAAGGATTCCAGTACTTGTAGATGTACTGCATTGAGTTTGTTATCCCTCAAATATTTAAAACAGCCATATTTGACCGACCGGAAGATGTACGCCTCAAAATGAACGATGTCCAAATTTGTTCTTTTTTGCCACAAATTGATCCATACTTCCTGGACAATATCCTTGGCTGCATCTTCATTTTGCACTATGGATTTGGCACTAACAAACATGGGTTCCCAAAAAAGTTCAAATAGCTTGCGATAAGCTTTTTTGTTTCCTTTTTTGAATTCCGCTAAGAGTAGTTTGTTAGTTTTCCTTTTAGTGCCTGACATTTCAATCTAATACTTGATTAAATGAAATTTTCATGCAATAAATGTATAAAAAATGTCAATATCATTGAAAAATGACAATTATTGTAACCGATTCATAAGGATAATTTAATATTGAGGGAAAAACTGGTAAATCTCTCGTGATATCCCTAAACAAAAGGGGAAATAAGGTTTTTATTCCTAATTATTGTTTCAATTATATACATAAAATTTTCTTTGTTGCTCTTAACGTGAGTTATACCAAAAAACAAACAATTTCTCATAGTCGCCAGTTTTATTGGATTTCTACCTTTTAGTTTTAAAATGTTGACGATTAGAGAACTTTTGTGACTGTGTTGTCTTTCGTCCTTTCAAAGATTAGCAGACTGGTTTAAACCAGTTCCTTAAAACACGAATAGCTATTTTGCTGTGGTTTAAGGTTTTAGATATAATTGCAAATGGTTTATGGGTCTATAATTCCATTAACAAGACCTGATTTCTCTTTCACAATTATAAAATCCGACCTCCTATTGACCAAATGCTCTTGCTCGGTGCATTTGACTCCATTTCCACATTGGTTTTTAAGCTGATATTCCCCATAACCGTTTGCACTTACGATTCTATCGGAATCAATGCCTTGGGCAATTAAATATCGTTTGGTGGATTTTGCCCGGTCATCAGACAGCCTAAAGTTGTATTGGTCCGTTCCTCTCGAATCGGTATGCGATTCTATCTTTATTTTTACTTCAGGGAACTCACGCATTACAAAAAGGACTTTTTCCAATTCTATTTCAGCGCGCGGTGTAATATCAGATTTGTCATATTCGAAATAGATGGGGTTTACCCTGATTTTTTCCACATTTCCTTCTTTTACGACCAAACTTTCAAATGGGGTGAGGTAAACAAGGTTGCTGGTGGAAGGGTTTTCTGGATTCTCGCCTGTGGTGATGAATAGATCCTTTTTTGAAAACCGGGGTTTAAAGAACACCATTTTGTTTTCTTTGTTACAGGGTAAGATAAAATTAAAATAGCCTGTTTCGTCTGTTTTAATGGCATTCAAAAGCCCTGTTTCAACATCATATAATTCTACACTGGCCAAAGGAATTGGCTCTTCTGTTTTTTCATTCAGAACATATCCTGAATATTCCAGACAATCGGTGGGTTTTGCCTTGGTCAGTAGATAAATGTCATCATCACCGAATCCTCCAAATCGGTTTGAAGCGAAATAACCGTTATTATGATTTGTACTCCAAACCATTGAAAAGTCGTCCATATTACCATTTATTGGAGCCCCCATGTTTTGCGGCAAGCTATAGTTTGATTTTGATCTGATTTGAGAAGTAAAAACATCCAGCCCTCCTAGCCCATAGTGTCCATCAGAAGAAAAATACAGATTATTGCCATCTATAAAAGGGAACATCTCCCTACCTCTTGTATTAATGGTAGGCCCCAAATTCATTGGAGGTGTCAGCGCATCCCCATCGATACCCAATTCCACAACATAAATATCGCTCTCCCCTTGGCCACCCGGCATATTCGAGGTAAAATACAAATAGTTTCCATCATCGCTGAGAGCAGGGTGTCCACAGGAATACTCCTTGTTATTGAATGCCATTGAAGTTACGTTGATGAGCTCATTATTGTAAATAGTGCCTTTTAGAATTTGCATGTTGGATAATCCATCACCATTAGCACTCAACTTATTCTTTTTCAAATAATTTCGGGTAAAGTAAATCGTATTTGACCCAGAGTCAAAGGCCATATTGGAATCATGATAGGAAGTCTCTAAATTTTCCAAAAACTTTTCAGGGACAAACCATGATTCATTTGGGTTGGTAATGTACAAATCCAAATACGGTTGATTGTTCCAGGGGTAGAGTTCCCCACTAGATTTGAGCGTGTCCCTTGCCGAGGCAAAGACCAACTTATCCCCATAAATGCTGGGTGCAAAATCCGACTTTTTACTGTTAAATGGCAACCTTTGGAGATTATATATTGGCTCTGTTGGCAAAATGCTGTCCAAATACCGTTTTTGGGCCAAAATCATATCGAGTCGGATTTTTTGGTCTGAATAGAAATCCCGCAACAATTTATCCGCTTCCTTGGGTTTCATACTGGCCTTAAGGCACTGCACCAATTTAATCAAGTTGTTTTCTCCCATTCTTTTGCCTTCAATTGCATAGATTTTTGCATACCAATCCTTTGCCTGTTGATATTCACTCTTGTTAAAATATGCATCTGCCAACCTTTGGATGACGTGCAGTGATGGCCTCTTTTTTTCGGAAGCCAAATCTTTGTAGAGGTCAAGAGCCCTATCAAACTTAAAGTCCTCAAAAAACTGGTCTGCCCGTTCCAACTTACTTTGGGAAATTCCTTTGCCCAATGTGCAAAGTGCTATAAGTAATACTAGTCTCTTCATACTATTTCTTTTTTAGAAAAATCTTGGTGACAGGGCTCTTTTGTTGGCATCAAGCACGGCGTACTTGAGGATTATCTCATGGGAACCGTTGTTGTAATTATCAAGTCCGGTTACGGTATAGTCATAGGCATAGCCGATGAAAAACTTTTTTGCAAGGTAGAATCCGGCCAATGCGCTAATGGCATCATCATACCTATAGGCGATTCCCAGACTAACCTTTTCTTGCAATAGGAAATTTGCCGAAATATCCAAAGTCAAAGGGGCACCCGCCACATGCTTTGTCAAAACTGCTGGCTTAAATTTTATGGAATTGGAAACATCCATGACGTAACCACCCATAAAATAGTATTGGCTTTTTCGGTCAGTGACCGTTTGCTCATCGTCATTATATATTTTTGAGTTTAGAAAGTTGTCCGTGGAAACACCCAAATACCATTTTTCACTATACCAAAATGCGCCAATACCAAAAATTGGCCTGGTCTTGTTAAGATTGTCACTGAAGACAGGGTCTTGGGCATTGGAATAAGTTCCCTTGGACCAATCCACGCTCAGTACATCCAATCCTGCGTTAAGACCCAGTGATAGTTTGGTATTATATCCCGTAGGGATTTCATAAGCAAAATGCCCATTGACCTTTACATTGTTGGCGGCCCCTATGTTATCATTAAGGGCTGTTAACCCCAGTCCTATTTTATTACCTAGTCTACCCTGCAAGGTAAAGGATTGGGTCTCTGGTGCCCCATCCAATCCTACCCACTGTGAGCGGTACAGGACATTTGCCTCAAGATTCCCAGAGGTTCCAGTATATCCTGGATTTAGAATGGTGGTATTGTACATATATTGAGTGTATTGGGGCATTTGTTGCGCTTTTACTTCGGTGAATTGTATAATGAAGATGAGACACACAAGTAATCCTAGATTATGCTCAAGTTTTATCATTGCAATTGGTTTTGAATGCTTAGGTTTGGTTTGATTATCTGGCCAATTGAAGCCAACCCACAAGGTTTCGGTTCAATTCTGGGATGTTTATGACATAGTAATACGTTCCTGAAGGGAGATGGTCGCCCTTATTCAGGATACCCCCAACATTGGCAATGCCGTCCCAATCGTTTTGATAATTGATGGATTCATACACTTTATTCCCATTTCTACTGAAGATTTCAATGGTATTGGAATAGGCCTCTATACATCGCACCTCAAAAAAGTCGTTAAATCCGTCGTTGTTTGGAGTGAATTCGTTGAAAACTTCCAAACAGAACTCTTCTCCCATGATATTACCACAGTCCACCACTTCCACGTCCATCTGGGTTTCCTGGCTTGGGGTACAACCTGTACTGTCCTCGTACAATACACTTACTGAAGTGTCTTGAAGATTGTTCCAAGTGATGGTGACAAAATCATCTGTAGTGGTCCCGCCATTCACTATGGTTCCTCCCATTATGGTCCATGTGTAATTCTGTTTTCCAGTTTCCGTGGAGTAGGTGTATTGCTCATTCCAACAGGCCTCTTCTATTTGACCTGTCAAGGTGATGGGGTCTTCGTCTTCCACAATGGCAGTGATCTGCAAACGATTTGCACTCTCACATCCACTGGTTTCCCTTATCGCTGCGTAATAATTGCTTTCATCTTCCAGAGGAGTGGAGGGGTCCAATTCCTGTCCGTTGGATGGACTATCATAAAACACCACATTGGATTCGTTCACTTGAAGGTCGCCAACAGTTGGGTCGTTAAGCACACAAAACGTTTGCGTACTGGAGTTGGTGGTTGGTGTTTCCCCTTCAATGTTTATGGTAATTTCCAACCGGACTGTACTCTCACATCCATCAATATCTTGGAGCGCCACAAAATAACTTTCACCATTAACGAGCGGGGTTGAAATATCCAGCTCGGTCCCACCTGATGACTCCGCATAGAAAACCACATTGGTTTCGTTAATTAGAATATCGGCCAAGGTGGCATCCAAATCAATGCAAAAAGTTTGACTCACAGAAATTGTGGTTGGCGTAGCCAATTGGGTCAGATTTACAGTAATACCAACTCTGGGGAGCACTGATGTGGGGATTCCTAAGATACCGGCAAAGTAAACATTGCCATCTACCAAGGGGGTATTGATGTCCAACGCAGTGGTAGCGTCCAAACTGTCAAAGAATGAAATGTTACTACCCGTAACTTCGAGATCCAGGAGGGTTGGGTTGTCAGAGGCACAGAAGACCTGAACCAAATCATCAATGATCAGCTCTGGAAGGTCCAATAGGATTTCATCAGTGACCGTACAAATGGTTCCACTGACAAAGGCATCGATAATACCATCCACATCAAGTGCCAAATCTGTTCCGTCTACTGCAATGCTAAAATCCAAATTGGTATCCAGTACCCCATTATACGTCTGCCCATTAATGACAAGGGTCACGGAATCTCCACTGCTAGCGTCACCTGTAACAGAGCCTGTGACCATATAGTTGGGTGAACCGGTGAAAAAATCAAGAAGGTTGTCCAATGTAAGTATGGGGTTGGAAGTAATGGAAATACTGTTGCCAGAATCCACAACGGTTACCGTGGCAGAAGCTAAATCGCCCGCTGCATTTTCGCAACCCGCGGATTCCTCTGTTATTCTAGCGTAATAAGTGTAAGGACTTCCAGCCTGGTCTAAACCACTGATGGTCAAGTTTCCATTGGTGGCAATGGAATAGGTTACAGAACCCACTACAAGCCCATTTGTAATCTCGTTGGTTGCGGCGGCATCAAAAAACCAACTATAGGTTCCTACAATGGTACTGGATGGAATCAAGGTTACATTGCTGGAGGAACATACTGGATTTTCATCCCCCGAAATAGTAATGTCTGAAGCGGTTGGAATATCAACTACGGTAACGGTCACTGGCACACGTGGGGATTCTTCGGGACAACCAGGCCCAACTGCCGCCACATAATATGTGGTGTCCGAAGTCAAGATCGGGGTGGCATAGGGGTCACCTGAATTTACCGTGTCCAGTAAGGTGCCATTGGTTTCGGCATCGTACCATCTAAGCTCATTCCCTACAGTGGTAGTTGCCACCAAATTGGCGGAACTTCCTGAACAGATACTCAAATCCTGTGATGCTGCATCGATTAAGGGAACGGCAGGAGCGCGATATATTTCAAAAATCTGTAAATTTTGATCTAAGGAAACGTTCAGTAAGGATGATAGCTCAACCGTTATTCTATCTGCGGGACCACTGGGGTCAAAACCAATAACCGCAGGCTGTCCACTTTGCAATAAGGTCAAAAGATCCAGATTCAAAAGACCGGAAAGGTCTCCACTGAATGTTGGTGTGTTGGATCCACTTTGGGCCGAAATTTGAACATTGTTGGCAATTCCAGCTTGAAGTAAGGATGGATCTATGGCCAAGCGGATGTAATAATTATCCCCAGCCTCGGATGGCGTATCAAAATACACGGTTTGCTGTATGCTGGCAGCAACCCCCAAAATACCAAGACCAACCTCGGAGAAGCTAGTTTGGTTACTGTCCATGGCCAAATGCGGATCGGTGACACCGGCACCTCCGATATCTAAAAGGTCAAGGGTAAGGCCCAATCCAGAAAAGGAGGTGTATGTTGGTGTTCCACAAGATGCGAGACCTTGATTATGGAAGGCACCATAAACATCTAGAACCCTTTCGTTGTTTAAGCCAACAAGTGCTCCTATCCGGTTGGTCAACCGTACTCGATTATAGGGTGAATCTGGAGCGATGGCCAGAAAATAATCATTGTTGACATCGGTAACCACTCTTAAGAGATCATCACTGAATGCGTTGGTATCGTTTGAAGATTCCTCCAAAACGGGAGTGTCATCACTTTTTACGGTAACGGTAAACTCCTGGTTTCCTATAAGAACAGTCCCTGCAATGTCAGAGAGTAATTCTCCAAGACTACCACCCAAAAGGTAGGGCAGCAAATCATCTTCGGTGTTCAACTTTAGATAAGAGGTGGTATTTTGATTCAACAGTGAGGGAAATTCAAGTTCAAGATGGCCAGAATACGCCCCTACACCAACTAAAATTCCTGTGCTTGCCCTTATGTCTGCATTTGTGGACAAGTTTCCGTCAACTGCATTTGAAGAAAAATCCACTTCGTCCTCACTTGAGACGGTGGTAGCGAATGTTTGTCCAATAATAGATGATTGGAATACTATCACGAAAATAGAAAATAGTAAATATTTTTCCATATTTGTTGAATTATTCTCATCAATAATCGTGTTTACTTATATAAAACTCAACAATATGCTAAATATTTTAAATTGTAAGATTAATACTACATCAAAAGAAAGAAATTTGATTAATTAATTGACAGCTAATGCATTAGCTGCTATTTTTGGGAAGTGGCGTCAATACAGCATTTCAACGAGTTGGCACGAAAATTGGTGCTCATCGTTAAATTTAATGGGATTTTTTTTTATAAAAAAGTGAACTAAAAGCTTACGATTTGTCCAAAATGTTGAAAATTCATCGTAAAAAAAGTTGCGTAAAGTAGATTACCCCATTTTTATCTGCCTTTGCACTGACAGCTGTAGCTTCATAATCCCCTTCCATATTTGTTTTATGGGTCTCACTGTTAATCCATGCCTGTACAATTCCCTCTGCTGATTTAAAATTGCTGCCCACATTTTCTGACACATCATTGGCATTTGTTTCCACAGCTAAATTTGAGGAACGGATATCAAAGTCCTTGTGGCTGATTGTTCCGTCATTGATCATTGATTTGGTATGGGTAGTTGCGTAGGTGTATGCGATGGAGTTAAATTTTAGGGTATTGAGACCCAGAGAACTTCTATGCTCGTTTACCAAATTAAATACTTCCAGTTCCAATTCACTTGTGTTTGCTTGAATGCCCAGATATCCTTCTTCCTCAACGGTTGTACTGCAAGATGTTACCAAAAGGCCAAAGCATAAAGATAACAGGGCCATATTTCCCGTATTTCCCAAAACTATTTTTTAAAAATCGGATGCAAAACTACTTGGTTTTGAGCGATTTGGAATATAGGTTTGACGCAATTATATGAAGTGGTACTTATACCCGATGAACTACAAATTTTGGCTACCCTTTTCCATTGAATTTTAACGGGCTATGATTTATGACGTATATATTGAACACATTAACCTTACCATTCGCATAGAGAAAGCCTCTGTTGGAAGTTTCCATTTCTATTGAAAACAATCAAAATTTCATCCTTGGAAACATTAATACTCCAAGAGTGGATACCTTCACGGCACTTACTTTCCGATCCGTTGCATTTTACGCCGGAACTGAGGACATCAGAAAAGTGGATGGATACGTAACTCTTCACGGTCAACAGGACTTTGCCTTTCCTGTGGGTGATTCGGAACAACTACGTGCTTTGGTTTTGCATTCTGATTGGGCAAATACCGAGGCAAAATGTGCCTATTTTTTTAGAGACCCGAACAATCCGCTGTTTTTCGCAACTAATTTCAATACCAATTCCAAGGCATCTGAAATACAAAATATCACAACTGTTGAATTTTGGCATTTACAAGGGGCCATTCCATCTAGTGTTCAGATTTCCTGGAATGCAAGGAGCTCTATGAACCGCATCACCAACAATCCAGAAAATATCATTCTTGTGGGCTGGAACAAATCAACCCAACAATGGGATAGTTTGGGAGGTACTGCCGTTGGCGATTTAACACAGGGATTTGTAAATTCAAATCGCTTTGTCCCAGATGACTATGAAATATTGACTTTCGGTGCTATCGATAAGCCGGAATTTATTGCGGATTTGCCCAATTATTTGCTAACACCCAATGATGATGGCATTAATGATTTTTTGGAAATTTCCGAACTGGGACAATCCCGTAATAACCTTGTTCGTATTTATGACCGCTACGGAGTGCTTGTTTTTAAACGAGCCAATTACGTTGATGAATTTAATGGTTACGCAACGGAAGGAGATTTGGTAATCAATAGGGACAAAGGTTTACCTTCGGGGGTTTATTTTTATTTGGTATCAATGCACGATCTTGGCAAAGAATATCAAGGATATCTCTACTTGGCCAAAAATTGATCAAGAAGACTCATTCTACTATTTAAATACTGCATAAAGCCACCTTTGTAAAATTTACAGGCACTTTAACTAGCGATGTTAAAGCGAGCGAAACCATGTTTCGCGCTGTAAACGTCCTAAAGCATACCAAGTCAAACCAATTCAAATAAAGGTCCAAAAACATCAAAGTCTTGAAAATCAATAACATATGCAAGGCTTTGGTTTTATTTGAATTTTCTAAGTGATTGCGGAAGGATTGGCTATGCCCTTCCTTCACCGCTCCTAGGTGAAAATAAAAAAGTCCCATTTACAAATTCAAGCAAGCTTGGTTTGTCATGGAACTTCTTTCATTTATTCGTGATCGCGGAAGGATTCGAACCTTCGACCGTCTGCTTAGAAGGCAGAAATATACCAAACACAACTACCTGTTTTTTAAATACTTATAATCATAAAAGTTAACAATAGTCGGAAATAAGTCGGAAATGTATTTGATATTTCTACTGTTCCATTCAATCACTGGACGTGAAATTTGAATCCTAATTTTCGCTGTATTTAGACAATACCTTCTTTATTAACTTCTCGTAAGCTGTTGCGTATTGAACCATTCCATGGTCATTGGGATGCCCATAATCCGCGTAGGAATCAATAGTGAACTTTAGTTTCTTTTTCTTTATGAGATATAGATTTACATACCCTTCACGCTTTAAAGTTTGATAAGCGAGATACAGTTCTTCATTAAGTCTTGCGGAATGGACTCTATTCTTAATGCTTGTCTCCTCATTAGCAAAACCTGGATGTGCAGTTAAAATAATAGGCACATCTTTTCTTATGGATCTTATTTTTTTTACTGATTTTGTAATCAATCCAAGTACATTGTCTTTATCCGGTGTTAAATTTGGAAGACAGTCAAGAACATATAGTTTAGCATCAATTTCGGTCAACAATTCTATAAGCTCAGGCTCCAATTTCCCATTTCCAGAAAATCCAAGGTTGATAAGGGGTCTTTCTAAACGTCTTTCAAGCATATTTGCCCACGTCATTCCTGGACGTGAAGCATTAGCCCCCTGGCAAATAGAAGTTCCGTAGGTAACAATTGGTTTTTTAGAACTCAACGGGAGTGGTCGAAAAAAGTACTTTTGGTTGACACCAATTTTTAGTAAATCAATTTCGTTGAACGTGGGTAATAACAGCTGATATTCTTGCCCGCGTTCATTTTCTTTAATTGAACGGGAATCGATTTCAAAACTAAATGTGGAAATAGAATCTATAATATAATCACCCCAACATCTCGCCCATTCACCATTAGGAGTTTTAGTATATAAATCTAGTCCGCTTACTCCACTACTAGGAATTAAGTCATAATTGAGTTCACCATTCAAGTGATATCTGATTTTAATTGTATCTGCATTGGTCCTGAACTTAATTGACAGTCCTGCAGAATGTTTAGATAAACTCCAAACCTCTTTTCTGACTTTGGACTTAGCCCTACTGGGTAATCGATGATAAATTGATTCTACCTCCCCTGGCCATCCTTGCCCTGAGACAACCCGGTAATTACTGTCTATCGGATTCCACCACTTTATGTTTGATTCTCCTTGAGCAATTATGACTTGTGATCCCGCTATTAACACGAATTTCATTAATGACTTAATTGTATTTGGCAATTTTAGAAATTCCTGTTTGTCCATTAGGATGCCTTTAATTTAGTACTCAACCCGCTAAATTTTTTAAATGAGGATTGCATGGTATTTATTGTATCGGGGTAAAGCTTCATGGCGAATAGATTATTAACGGAAAAAGTGTGGAGAATCGTTAAAAGAATCACCCCATATCTTAATATTGTCAAATTTCCCAACATCATCAAAAGAACCGAATCCTACATACCCAAAACTGAAGTGATCATCTTTTGCTTCCATAATCGGATTCTCCATGTCATCAAAGTATACTTTTATGCTTCCTGTTTTCACTAGGTGCTCAATTCGGACTTGATGCCAGTCATCTCCCCAGATAATGCCTGAGTTAGTTTTTGAGGCAATTGCTTTTTGAGGCTCATCATTGACAAGAAAAATGTTGTGTGAATTTGGATCTGCTTCGGATGCAATATGCAAATAGTAATAATTGCTTGGGTCTTTAATTGCAAAAAATATACATAAGTCACGATGCGGATATTCCCTTCCGGTCTGTTTAATCCTTGCTTCAAGTATAAAATTCGAAACTTTGACTTTCTTCAGAATAGCTATGTTATATGGGGAACTGACTGGTAATTTGTAATTGCTGAGTCCTATTAGGTCCAATGACTTATTACCAAGACTGTCATTTATTTTCCAAACACCTGGATCTGTGAATTCAAAATCAAGAGCCCCCTGCTCCGCTTCAAAATCATTTTCATATAACAGGGGGTATTCTTGAGCTTTTGCAGGAATAATAACGATTACAAATAATAGTAATATGCATAATGTGTCAAGGTTGAACATGCTTTGTATTTACTTTCTAATGATACTTAAAATGGTATCTGTTACCCTATTATAGTCCGAGTTGGGTTAGAGCTGGGTCATCCAACTTATAATTGTACGCTCTCCAATATCTCTGTTCGCCTCCTCCGTTGTATTTCCAAACAACTTCCTTATCTTGGGTGACTTCCCAAAAGCCAAAATCCCCTTCGCAAATCAGGGTGTTTCCGTTTTCAAGTCTAACCGCGCCAGAAATGATTGCCGCATACAAATCGGGGTGGCTAAAGCTCCAAACTACTTCTGGTTCATTGCTCTGATCCAATTTTAGCTCGTATGTTTCTGGCAATCTTAATTCGTAAACTGTGGACTGTTGTTCCGAACCATTCACAAAAACAAGCATATTACCTTGGCCTGGCACATTATTTTCCAAAAGATTTGGAAAATGTACTTTGTGGAAAAGTTGGGTACCATAATCATGATTATAGGCTTCTGGATTCCCAAACCTATAAATCAAATCTCCTCCTTTTCCATAATTTCCACCTGTATGGGTACCCGCCTCCGTTGAAGTTGTACTATGATCGATTACCCAAACCTCTCCGTAGAAATTTACACTTACAAATATCAAATCATTGTCCTCATCATAGTCAATGCCATTGGCATGCATAATATCACCTCCATATTCATCCACCAAGATGTTGTAGTTATGATCGATTAATTGTGGATTTTCGTTGATTATTCCAAAATTAGGGAGATTGGAATCTACATCCTGAACCAAATGATCCAAGCTATGCCATTCCCAAACTATTTCATTGCTTACTGGGTTTACTTCAATCAATGCTTCTGTAAAAGTGTCAAAATGAGCATTGATACCCAATGCCTGAGCCTCTGATACCGATGTTCGTTCCCAAACTAGGAACAATACGTTTCCATTAGGAAGCATTTCAGCATCGTGGTGGGCCAAAAAATCTTCAGAGCTATAGTTATATTCCCACTCCTCTTCGGCGTTAGTGTCCATTATTTTAATAATCCCACCGTACCCTCCAAATGAAAATTGAGGGTCCTCTACTTTGAACATACCGAGAAGCTTACCATTAGGTAATAATTCCAAATCATTTCCAAGATTGGCATTAAATTCCCATTCATAGGCCCTTTGTCCTTGTTTAGTTAGTAAATAGGCCGCTTTACCAGCATTTTCAATAGCTAGCACGAGACTATTGTTTTCCAATTTACTTTCCTCATAAATTTCAATTTCGTCCGCCAATACCACAGGTTCTTCATTAGCCCCACCTAAATCATCAGTACTACATGATAACATATGTATTGCAATTACAAGCTGCACAACCATTAATTGTAACTGTTTCATTTTAAATTTTTTACATGTCATTAATCGTTATGGTATGTATACCTGGACCCATAATTTTGTGGGTTTCAACTCCCTTATTAATGTGGTAAATATCAAGTGTATCCATCGAAGCGGTTTGGACAGTAATTTGATATCCAGAGTTGTTCTTTGAAATATCCAAAACATCGGTGGTCATGGTTGAGGGCTTAACAGCCACATCCCCAGAGACTGTTATTGCTTCCAAAACATCGCGTCTCACCTCGATGTCAAACGAAGAATCTCCTATCCGTAATCGAGCTGCATGGGAAGTGTCTATACTCCACCAATCAATATTCAACAAATAGATTGTTCTTGTTTTATTATCATCCCAATCCCAAGCGGCAAATTCTATGTTATCAGCACCCTCAATCCATCCGTTCTCTATCTGGTCAAGTATGGAATCATCCAAGAGCTTTTTTAGATCAGCTTGGTACTCCTCTTTAATTAACGGCTCGGATGGATATAACTTTTGAGGGTAAAAAATAACTTTTCCTTTCCCAACCTTTCGTTCATATTTTTCATTTCTGTCTTTATAATCTTCTCCCAACAAAGCTTTCAACACATCATCTTTAGCTGGATAAGTTACAGACTGATTTCGTCTTAATTCGGTGTTGGCATGTACCGCGGACATAAGTAATGTTCCTCCATCTACAACAAAAGACAGCAATTTCTCAAAATCATCTTGCTGGTATGTATTCCATCCCAAAAAAGCAATAAATTGATAATCATCAATAACATTCTGAGGTGCCTCAATGGGGAATAGGTCGACCAATCCATATGGCGTGGAAGTATAAAAACCTTTTGGCAATCTAGGTTCATGTGCTCGGAGCGTGATTTCTCCTAGTTCGTTTTCTGGATAAAAGGTTTTGATTAGTTCAAAACTTTCTTCCGGCGCACCATATTTCCATTGCTCTCCGCGTTGGCCCCAGGTGTTGGACTTGACTCTGAAATCAAAACTCTTCCACCCATCGTTACGCCCTTGGATTATTCCAACGGGGGCCACTGGTTTGCCCCTACGCTCATGTGTTTCTATGAAGTGCAATAGGTCTCTTTGTCTTTTTATGTGAGCTCTGCCAGCTTTTGTAAACCTATCAATCCCCTCTTCCATATTCCAAACCCCTTCCTCTGTATTTATGTTTGTTGCCCCATGTATGTACGATATGGCCAGCGAGAGAAAAAACCTTGTGGCATGATCTGTATCATTAAAAGGCTGTGTACCCCATTGTGTTGCTAAATGAGTTCCAAAACTATTTTTGCCATATGCTTTACTGGCTCCGCGCATTGATGACATAATTAGTTCTTCAGGACCATACATTTGTTCTGCACCTACCCATTCGTATCCAGCTTGGAAAAAGTAACGGAACATCGTGGACGGACCTGTATGCCTTGTACTTTCTCCTCTTGATTTGCTTAAATTATTGACAAATTGCTGAGCGCCCTTAGCCATGTTATCCGCACCATATGGATCATAGAAAATGAATATTCCGTTATCATTCTTAATTGGCCTGGTTTTGGCAAAAATCCCGCCATAAGGTCTGAACTTTGCAGCTAAATCAGAATATAGGCCTTCCCAAACAAATTGATCCCAATAATAAAAACTGCCATCATCTTCATGAGACTGCCTTCCAAGAAAAAATGGGCTATCCATTACCTCTGTAGATGGATTTATGTCCCTGCCTGGCAAAGTTCTACCTTCTGTCATCAGAGCATAAGGCATTTGCAAATCTTGTAATATGTTTACTGCCCAGTTATAGAATTCGGGATCCCAACCTATCGCCCCACTCCATTGATGTGAAGGCCTCCAACAATACATATTCCCAATGCCTTCACGCATATGCCATTTGAGATATTTTGACCACTGTTCCTTGGTTCTAGTAATATAAATATCATCCCCAGTTGAAATGTAGATACTATCGGGTTCCTTGTTAATAATCTGCCCTACAGTTTCAAATACTACATTGGACCCATCTGAAATCGCGATTTTTTGTTTAATGGAAGGATTTTTAGCAGCGAAAGTTATTGTATGCAATCCCATCTCTTCGAAATGCTTTTCCGTGGTCAAAGGTTCTATTTCCTCGTCCCCAGAAACTTTCAATTTAATTCCAGGTTTGTTGATTTCCAATAAGATACCAAACTTGTTATCCTTATTGACAAATTCCGGTACGTACACTATTTCAAAATCCCTCGAACTGTTTTCATGAAACTCAATAGCTTTTAACAAAAATGGATATTTGGCTGGAAATCTGTCAAGAAGCTTCATTGAGAGCTTATGCTGCCCAGACTCCAAATCCGGTAAATTCAGATCAAACTCCCCAATTTCGGAAGCCCTATCGAATATTTTACCGGTAAAAAACGGATTCCCGTCGATTGAAAATTCAAATTCGGGCCATTCTTTTGACGATAAATTTTCACCAATCCAATTCTGGTGGTTCTTAATAAAAGGCTGAAAAGGATAAAACGGAAGTTTCGCATGTGGACTGGTAAACCAAGGTGTGCCAACTTTACAATTTCCTTGCATATTCTTGCTGCTTATTTGCACCAGAATACAAGCTATGTCCCCTGGGATAATTAGATCCTTAGTAATAACTTCCCAGTCAGAAGTACCAGCTGGTACTTCCATTTCCCAAATTTGATCTGCATCATCAAAAATATCGTCAAGGGCCCGACCTTGCTTTTTCTCAAAAAGATGAAGCTTTAGCTTAAAAAACCCTTCCTTTTCAAAACCATTGATATCTCTTTTTAGAGGAAGGTTTACTTGAACTTTATCGCCATTGAAGCTTTTTAATTGTTCATGAGATATTCTATAAAAAGCGTTTTTTTCATAGTTCTCATTTTCGCCTACGTAAACTAATGCGAAATCATCTTTCCCATATGTGTCATCTGAAACTAGGTAATCATCAATATGATAACAATGTTCACGGAACACATTTTCACTTCTTTTCCCGAATTTCTCCGGTAAAATTGTTGAGCCAGTTACCCGCAAACTTCTTTTCATTGGATGATTAGAAGTGGGAATGGTGAAATCTGTCGTAAACAATATACCTGGGTCTAGTTTATACCCTTCGGATTCAAAAATCACAGTCCTGTTTTCCAAATATTTACTCTGTGATTTTAATTCAGGTTTGCACGAATTAAATATCAATATTGCTCCTAACGACAAAGCTGCCTGAGCTAAAAGGGAAATATTTTTATTCTTTTTCAAAGTTGCTTGGTTTGTTATCTGGAGCAAAATCCAGATTGATTAACTAAATTTAATTTTCCTGTCCATCACCCTACTTTCCTCGGCTTTGAAACACATTACATGGCTTTCAACGGAAACATCAATATTGGATGTCAATAATGAGACATCTTGTTTGGAAACAGCATTCAACCAGTCCCTTACTAACAACAAATCTCCTCCGCCATGTGCATCATATATCCCTCCTCGATCCCTGTTCACATTCTTATTAAGCACTTCGCCAGTTTGGAAATCAGTATAGGTATATGACTCCATGTCTCCGACAATATCTCCCATGGAACCCATAATTCTGGTCCTTCGGCCATGATAGGAGGTAAATGCTTCCATGGAAAAATTAGCAGTTATTCCACTTTTAAATCTCATGGATGTCACATAATGGTCTGGTTGGTCATTATCCATTCTGTAAACACATCGACCATAGTCAGTTGTCCTTAATTTTTTATGGATAATGTCGCGATGCAATGATTTATCTTTTGGGAGGTCGAATACGTACGTGTGCTGTCCCTCATCCAAATAAATTCGTTTTGCTGAATAGGGACATGTTTTTTCAATGGCACACCCTTCAACACACCGTTTGGTGCTACCTTGAGGAGCGTTTTCCTTCCTAAACCATTTCAAATCTCCATATGCAGCTATGCTCTCACAAGGTTCATTTATTAGCCATCGCAGTATATCCATATCATGACAAGACTTAGCCATAATTATTGGCGTACTTGTTTTTGAATTGTGCCAATTTCCCCTCACGTATGAATGGGACATATGGACCCTTTCTATTGGTTCAAAATGGTCAATACTAACTAATTCCCCTACTGCCCCTTGAGATATCATTTTTTTGAGCTCTATGAAGTATGGCGCATAACGCAGGACATGACATACGGCAACAATTCTTCCCATCTTATTTGCCATTCTTTGTATGTCCAAGCATTCTTTCTCAGTTGGGGCTATTGGCTTTTCCAATAACACGTCATAGCCCATTTCGAGAGCTGCCATGCAGGGTCCATAATGTAATTGGTCTGGAGTAGCAATAATTACAGCATCCGCAAATTTCGGACGTTTAAAAACATCCTCCCATGTGTCAAATCTGTTTACATCTGGAATATCATGTTTCTTAGCATATCTACTGTTTCTATCATCAATTGGTTCAGCGACCCCAACAATTTTCATTTGGTCGGGATAATGCAACCTATAGTCACTATATGTATTCCCTCGATTGCCAGCACCTATCATTATCACCGAAACGGGCTTCGCCAGATTCAGATTTGGAATTGGAGAACTTTCTCCCAGTTCAACATCCTTCTTAAAGGTATTTGAACCCAGTGTATTAGGAAATACGGCCGCGCCGGCGGCAAACCCTAGATTTTTTATTAACTCTCTTCTTTTCATTAGGTTTTAAGATTTCAAGCACTTAAGTTGATTCTTACACTAGTGTTGGTTTATTCGCAATTGGTTACCTAAATCTTTGCGGTTGTAGTCATATGAGTAAAATTATCGACACAAAACACTAAATATCACATGATTATGTTTAATGACAACGACAATCCATCAACAGGAAATCTGATGATTCCATTTGGAAATAACTGTAGTTGAAAGGGGCCGGAAAACAATCCCTTAAACTCCGACCCCTAAAGAAACTAACTAACTCAAACTAAATGCTCCTACTTTAATTTTTACTGTTAAAAGATCCTTTTCATCAAAGAAAACGCTGCCCGATCTAGTCCCAACCTGGGTTTTGGGTGGTAACCCCCGGCTCAGTCAAATCTATCTGGATCTGTGGAATCGGCCATAAGTAATCCTTGCTTGGATCAAATACTCTTCCTGAACTCACGGTGGTGTTCTCAAGAGATACCGGGTCGATTCCCTGAAGATCTTGCGGAACAACATCCTCCGCAATTTCCCATCGTCTTATACTGTAAAAGCGATCTCCTTCCAAGGCAAGTTCAACCCGTCTTTCATTTCGGATTCTTTCGCGCATTTCAGATTGCGATAGCCCTGCAGGTAAATCAGGCATTCCCGCTCTCGCCCTTATGGAGTTTACCGCTTCATAAACAGTCGCGATTGGACCTGAAACTTCATTAGTGGCCTCGGCGAAGTTTAACAATACTTCTGCATAGCGAATGAGTATCCAATTTTGGCTTAGGCCGTATCCTCTTGGTATGGCAGGGTCATAGAATTTTTTGCTATAATATCCGGTTGTACTTCCACTAACATCAAAAACTTCACCCTCGATTATAGCACCAGGGTGGATGATTGCCTGCGCTAATCTTGGATCTCTTCCTGCGAATGGATCATTTTCATCAAATCCACTTGCGGCATCGGATATTGGCAAACCAGTTGCCTGCATTTCAAAGGCATCCACCAATGATTGACTTGGAGTTGTCCCACCTCCAAACCCTCCTAAGGCCGAAGGAAGAGTATAGTTTGCTAGCCAACCAGTACTGCCGTTTGTTTCTAGAACATGGGCGTCCCAAATTACTTCTTGGTTGCCCTCATTTGCCAGTAAAAAGATTTCTCCTAAATTTTCTAAACCATAATTTCCAGATGATATAACTTCTTGTGAAGCTGCTGCTGCTCCGGTATAATCTCCTTCGCTTAGGAGTACCCTACTAAGTAAGGATTCGGCGGCACCCTTTGTAATACGACCAATGTCGGATCCAGAGTACTGAGATGGGAGCTCATCAGATAAAACATCTAGCTCACTGATTATAAAATCCAAAACGATGGATTTAGGCGATCGGCCAATTGTTTTTATTTCCACAGACGTGGGAGTTTCCGTAAAAAAGGGAACATCACCATACAAAAAGACCAATTCTTGAAAAGCATAAGCCCTTAAAAACCTTACCTCATTTCGATATCGGGTCAATAAGTTTTCATCAATTTCAATGGTGGCATTTTCAGTACTTAGTAAGAAATCATTAGCTCTACGAATCATTGTATAGCAATAATTCCACATGTCCACTATTGGCTTGGTTGTTGGTGAATGAGAACCAATTGCTACGGGTTCGAAGTCAAAATTTGGGCCTACAAAACCTCCCCTCCATATATCATCACTCCATAAGTTTCTGCCTATCACTTGATACCTTTGATAATCGTTTGCGCTTGTCAGAAGTTCATAAACTCCAGCAACTGCAAGTTGTACGTCAGCTTCTGTTCTATAAAAGGTATCAGCGTTAACAGTATCATCTTTGACTACATCCAAAAAGTCCTTGCTGCACGAGGTCAACAAAATGGCAATTACTATTACTGTTAGGGGGTTATATCTAATATTGAATATGTATTTTTTCATTGTTCAATTATTTTGAGGTTTAATTCAAAACTTAGCAACTTTAAAATGCTAGATTAAGACCAAACGTGTATGTTTTTGTTTGTGGATATATGAACCCCGTATTTACTGGGGTAATTGGAGTAAATGTATCTCCTCCAAATTCTTCATTGAATGAAAAGGTAGAAATCGTCTCAGGATCAAAACCGTCAGGGTAGTCCGAGTTTACGAAAGTCAATAGGTTTTCTCCACTGAAGAAAAGTCTCAGTTTTTCTATTCCCAGTTTTTCAGTTACTTCCTCGGGTAAGGAGTACCCGAACTGAATGTTTTTCAACCTTAAATATGAAGCATCATATACGAAAAATGAACTTATTTCATTTTCATTCCTGCCGCCATTGACAGCATGCAAAATAGGATAACTAGCATTAGGGTTAGATGGAGTCCACCGATCCAAATGTCTTTCTTGGGCATTGCTATCGTTAACCAAAAAATGGGCCGCTCTACCACTCAGAACATTTTTAACCTTGCCAACACCCTGTAGCAAAAACGAAAAATCGAAATCTTTAAAATCGGCGTTGAATGAGACACCATAAAATAACTCTGGTGAGTATGTTCCCAATGACGATCTGTCATTTCCATCAACAACATTGTCCCCATTTATATCAGAATACCTGATATCTCCAGGAACAGGTGTCCCTCCAAAAAATGACTGATCAGGAGCACTTGCAATTTCTGAGTCGGATTGAAACAATCCTAAAGCAGTAAATCCAAAAATGTTGCTTATCGGGTCTCCATTACTTCTTCCCGGGATTTCTGCATTTGCCGTAAGACCGCTCACAGTAGGAATTTTTGTAAAATATGTGGTATTGAAGTTTGCGCTATACTTAAAATCATTTCCGATTTCCCCTCTAAAATTTAAATTCGCTTCAATTCCTTCTGCATTTGAATTCCCCACATTGGCTAATGGTGCTGTAGCTCCAAAGGTGCCTGCTAGGGCCTCCAAAGCAAGAATGTCTTCTCTATCTTCGATGAAATAGTCTGCACTAAAGTTTACCTTGTAGTCAAGCAGGGAAACATCAACACCAACATTGGTCTTTGTGATGGTTTCCCAAGTCAAATCCGGATTGGAACTTCCTTCTATTAAACTATTTTGATTGATTCCACCTAGCCAAAGATCTCTCCCAGGAACATAGATTGGGGCAAAAGCTAGGTCGGTGATATCTTGGTTACCAAGTTGTCCCCAAGACCCCCTTAATTTTAAGGTATTAAATGTTTTTGATTTAAAGAACTCTTCTTTTCCCAAATTCCACCCCACAGAGAAAGAAGGAAAAAATTCCGATCGGTTTTCCGGTGCAAACCGTGAGGTGGCATCATGTCTAAAACTAGCTTCGAACAAGTATTTTTCATCAAAATTGTAGTTTAACCTTCCAAAATAGGATTCCAACCTGTTTGCTTGCACTTGGCTATCCGCAATAAGTGTTTCCGGATTCCCAAGTGCTATTTCATTGGATGTATTGTTCTCGGGAAGACCATTAATACTTGTTAAAAGACCATTGGCATCAGATTTAATGGAATGGTGCCCAAGAAGGAAGTTGAGGTTATTTTTGCCTAGGGTTATTTCATAGTTTAAAAAATTCTGAATGTTAATATCTAGACTTCTAAAGTGTTGTTCCTCAACACCGTTTTGATTGGTTGTTGTTAATGCTCCACTCTCATCATAAAAACTGTATGTTTTGGCCCAATTATTTGCCGTTCGATAACGTTGGGTCACAGCAGATATATTGTTGAAAGTAAGTCCTTTTACCAACTCATAACTAGCCTTGACACTTCCTATAAATTCGTCATTGATGTCACTATCAATTCCACTTAGTTCTGCAAATCCAACAGCATTGAATTGATTGTTGATTCCAACAAAGTTTCCGTCAGAATTTCTTATAGGATATATAGGCGCCGATCTGTATGCGTTAAAGAAGATTGCATTCGCCGGAACCGATGGTTCTGATGCATCCCTCCTGCTTAATGCTAGATTATATGCAACGTTTAGACGTTTTGAAATCTTTTGGTCGATGTTTACCCTTAAGTTATATCGTTTGTAGTTGGTGTTTGTAATAAGACCATCAGTGTCCAAATACCCGAGTGAGGCATTATAACTTATTTTCTCAGACCCCCCGGATAATGACAGGTGATAGCGTTGTGTTGTGCCAGGACCAGATTGAATTGCATCAATCCAATTGGTATTTGGCAAAGTTCCGGTTTGGAAACCCTGTAACTGGGCAGTATCAAAAGCCGGTGCCAAGCCATCATTAGTTAATGCCTCATTGGCAAGAATCGCATAATCATAAGAGTTCACGTAATTTGGCAAAAAAGTAAAATCCTGAAAACCAATGGAGGTATTCAAGTTCACCGAAATCTTACCTTCTTTACCACGCTTAGTCTTTACTACAACAACACCATTACCACCTCTTACCCCATAGATGGCCGAAGCAGATGCATCCTTCAGGACGGAAATACTTTCTATGTCATTTGGATCTATATTGTCTAAAGCAGCCTCTACGCCATCAATTATTACCAATGGTTCATTACTTCCACCAAACGTGGTGTTCCCGCGAATTGAAATTGAAGAACCATCGCTACCAGGACTGCCACCATCACTGACCACTGTGATTCCAGCACCCAATCCAGCTAACAAGTTTGAAGTATTATTGACCTGTCTATTTTCCAGTTGGTCTTCAGAAATTACCGCAACTGAACCGGTTAGGTTGGTAACTTTTTGGGTTCCGTAGCCTACGACTACAACTTCGTCCAATTTAGCGCTATCCTCTTGAAGAGTCAATTCTAGTGAGGAACGACCGTCAACTATAACCTCTTTGGTTACAAATCCTAAAAAAGATACAATAAGAACTGCGTCTTCATCCTCAACCATTATCTCAAAATTTCCATCGAAATCGGTTTGTGTCCCATTGGAAGTCCCTTTTTCAACAATGTTTGCTCCTGGAAGTGGTTGCTCATTATTATCCTTAACCATGCCTCGTACCACAAAACTTCTTTGGTCAAGCTTTAAAGAGGTATTTTTGATGGTTCCAGGCTTGTTCAATGTTTTTTGTTTTAGAATAATTTGGGTGTCCCTAACCTCAAATGACGTGGAAGTGTTCTTAAAAATGGAATTCAGTAATTCTGTAATAGATATTGCTTTTGCCTTTACTGATATTTTTCGGTTTAAGTCTACAAACTTTGTATTGTAAACAAATCTGAAATCTGTTGTTCCTTCTACCCTGTCAATGAGTTGACGAACTGTAATATCTTTAACATCAAGTGTTATTTCTTGAGAATATCCGCTCTCCGCAAACATGCTGAAGATCGTTGTAAAGACTAAAAGTAAGGTAAGCTTCATCTTTAAATCCAATTTTAGAAAAGCCAAGTTTGGAGCTTTTCTATGAGATTTTTTTTTCATAATTTTCTGAGTGTTAAATTGAGAATACTGGTTTACTGGTTGATCAATTCTTACATCCGGGAAATGGCGTCAACATTTCCCGGTTTTTGATCAGATTTCTGAATCGTCTTCGTTGATAATTAGATTTTTGGCTTTGGCCTTATTGGATTATTTGTTTTCATACTTATTGTTTGGTTAATTAATAGTTATTGCGTTATCCTTGATTGAATAATTTATATCATAACTGGCACTGAAATAATTCAATACTTTTTCAATGGGTTCATCCTTAAAGCTAGCGTTGAAAACTTCTTCCTTGAGATTTTCATCTAGGACGACTATTTTCATGTTATAATGGCGTTCAAGTTTTTTCACAATATTTTTGAACGGCATATCCCTAAAGACCAGACCTCCTTGCAACCATGAAGTATATATGCTTGTATTTACTGTTTCAGCATTGATTTGTTTAGTTTTTTTCGAGATAGATCCTTTAGTCCCAGGTGGGATAACCAAACCATCAATGAGACCTTTACCATTTTCATATAATCCAACAGAACCTTCAACAAGGACAACATCGGAAATAGAATCTTCAGGATAGGCGGATACATTGAATTCAGTTCCCAAAACCTCAACATTCAGTATTTCTGAATTTACAATGAATGGATGACTAGTATCAGAAGTCACATCGAAGTAGGCCTCACCAGTTAAGAATACCTGACGAGGTCCTGAATTGATGAATTGTATAGGATATTTAAGTGATGTGCCAGAATTTAGAAAAACTCTTGTTCCATCGGACAATTTTATATCGAATCTTTTCCCGTATGGAACAGTCAAGGTATTGTATACTAGTTCATCAATGTTAGCTGACTGGACATACGATAACTCTTGTCCCTTTTGTTCCCCTACAACATTTCCTCCTTCATCAAGTACTATTGTTGTTCCATTTTGATCAAGTATTTTAATATCGCCGTTCTCAAGCTCCAAAGTGATGCTATCCGGTGGGATATTGATTGTTGGATTTGAGAAAAAGATATCAGACTTATACAGATACCCAAGTCCCACCAAAATTATCAAGATGGCTGCGTACTTTAAAAGCTTTGTATAATTGCGCAACCTATGAACCTTCTTGTCCTTATCAATTAATTCTAGCAATTGTTTTTTTGAATCATGGGAATCGAACAAATCCATATTCAAGTTTATTAGGTAATTTATCTTTACATATGTTTTGAAATATTCAAAATTACGTGGGTTTTCCAGCCAAGCTTCCAATTCATTTCTTTCCAAAAGACTTGCTTCCTTGGTAAGATATTTTGCGATAATTTTATCAATGGTTCCGGAAGTCATGTTTTTAAGTTCTTCAATTATATAACACAGGATTTTTCCAATACCCTAACTTTTTGGAAACATTTTTATAATTTTCCAAACATTTTAAACGAATAAATGCGGTTTTAAAAACTCGACTAAGTGCGGTGAAAGATCAACAAGAACTTATTACGGGGCTAAAGAAAGGTGATGCGAAAGCCTATTCGAAAATGGTAGATTTATATCACAACATGTTGTGTGTTTATGCATATGAGTTAACTAATGATAGGGATACTGCACAGGACATTGTCCAGAATGTTTTTGTTAACATTTGGAGATATCGATTGAAGCTCAAAGACCAGTTTTTACTTAAGAGTTATTTATACAAATCAGTATACAATGAGTTCTTGAACCAGAATAGAAGCGGCGTCTATGTTGTTCCGTTAGAAAAAAAATATATTGATGCATTGAGTTCTGTGGTCGAGGAAGAGAACAAATCTTTTGACCAGCTAATAAAATTGGTTCGTAAGGAAATCGACAACCTGCCTCCAAAATGCAGACGAACCTTTTTGTTAAGTAGACAAGAAGGTTTGAGTAATAAAGAAATTGCAGATTATCTTAACCTTTCTACAAAATCAGTTGAAGCACATATTACCAAGGCTTTTTCTAGATTAAGGACGGCAATGGGTGACAAATTGGATGGAATCCTGTTTATGATATTTGGACCTAAAAGGAAGCTGGTAGATAGTTAAATGTAAAATATCGAACAATTTTCATTTCCGTCTTAATTTAGACTTAACCCTACATTCATCCTTAGTTCTTTGGAATTTAATAAATTAAATATCTCGCAATCGGCCTGTTTTTCCAATAGTCTATATTCATCCAGTTCTTTAAGATTCCATGATAGTCAGCAGTTTTTTTAATCTTTTGTGCATCTCATTGAAGCTGCAATCGGTTTCTATTCTATACTCCGCGCTTTTAATCAATGAGTCTATACCAAGCTGTTTTAGTTCCGCATCTCTTTGTATTACAGGTGCATTATCTCTCTCTCTTGCACGCTTGATTACCCTTTCTTGTCTTGTCCCGTATGGACACAAAACTGCTAAAGTTTGAATATGGATTTTCTTGAAGTGTTTCTTTAGAACCTTAGGATCGTTTATCGTTTTAAATGAGTCCATGAACATGATTGATCTTCCGCCTTCTTTGAATGCGACTTCTATTTCACTTATGATGTGTGATAGCATGCTGCCGCTATGAGTGAGATTATGTATTTTCTCAGTCAATGAATAATTGGAGTATGTACCATCAAGAAACATTCTTAGTGCTCGTCCATTATCGAAAACATTGTAGCCATTTTTGCCCAACAGACTAATAAGAGTGGACTTACCACTACCTGGATATCCAACCAACCCGATTATCTTATTTTGATGCATGAGATATCTTTAAATTGTATAATCTCTAAGTTTGTCTGCTCTACCATATTGTCCATATTCATGGGGGAATTGAGGATCAAGAATGGGATGCTTGAATAAGTGCCTTAAAAAATACCTTTCATCAATAGTCAAGTTTGGTATATATGTAAAATCATTACCCAGTTCATTATCAATTTCTAGCGATTCTATCCCAATTTCTTTTGCAACTCTATGTAATTCAGCAATATCTATTGATTTTGGTTCATTCTCACATCTCCGTCTTTGTCTAGAATTACAAATATTACAGATCTGTTCTCCTGCAACAAAGTGACCATTATAATCCGGCAATCTATGAACAGCTGAAACACCGCATGAAGTTTTGCGATAAAGTTTATTCTCTGCTGGGGTATCTTTTAGCCTTGTAAGAATTCTATGATCAAGGTTATCAGGGAAAATTTTCCTTCTGTCAACAAATCCCTGATAGAGATTCACCGCCTGACGTTGTACAAAGAAGTCTTTTATTTCATTTGTTTGTCTCAGTCCAGTGAAAACAATACCATGTGCACTTAAGCTAAGATTTTTAAGCACAAAGTCAATTTCTTTGTTAGAATCGTTTAGACCTACAATTATTGGTCTCCAGTAAAGAATAACCTTATAATTCCGAGAATAGTTATAAGCTGTTTTCAACGACTCAATTGCTATACTGCTTTTAATAGGCTCAATTCTAGAGTCAGTAATTCCAGAATAAGTGATTAACAAAGTTATTCGAAGGTTTTTGAAGCTATTTAATATAGCACAATCATTCTCTGATACTTTAAATCGAGTTATAATGAGAACGATGTTTGTCAGTTTATTTTCATCAAGTAGTTTAAGGGTATTGAACAAATGGGGTTTAACGGAAGGTACCATTGCGTCAGTCGCTTGACTGAAGATTTTAATTGGAGTAACATTTGGTAAGAAATACTTGTGATTGAGCAATCTTGCTACCACTTTTTCATCTGATTCGATGAGATACGGTCTTTTGATATCAAAAGCTCCAAAGTTGTGCCGCACACAATAGCCACAGGCAAGGGGACATCCAATTACATGATCAATGGATATGCCAGATTTTTCAGAAAGCAGTGGGTTCTTAATTCGAGAAACCAACCTTTCATATTGGCTATGGCTCAATTGACTCTGCAATAAATCCATATCTAGTTTCGAAACATCCTGTAATACAGTGTGCTGGATTTCGTTATAATTCAATTCATTATTATTCATTTATATTATTGATTAGGTGAATTCTTTAGATTTCCAAAACCTCCCCGTCATATGCAAGTTGAACTAGATTTCCAAATAGGTCGTTCAACTTGTTATCGATTATATATTGTAAATCATTCTCGATTTTTGGTAGGTGAACTAATCGTATTCTTTTGGAAGATATTTGAGAAGTTAATTCTAGAATTTCAGAGAAAGATGTATGACCCTTTAATTTATTTTGTGTGAATGTAGAGCACTCATGTACTAATAAATCAATTCCTTGACTCTCCTTGACAAGATTATTTGTAGGTTCTGTATCACTAGAGTATACAATTGATTTGCCATCCTCCGATAAAAATTTACACCCGAAGCAATCTGTCCACACATGGTTAACTGGGAATAGTTTTATTCTATATTCTTCTCTTTGAATACTGATTCCCTGTTTTGGCACTTCAATGAATTCTATTTCAAAAATTCCCTTTCTCTGTAAAAGATTGAAAGCTTTTAAAAGTTTATGAACTATATCCAAGGTGGACTTATTGCCGATGAACCTAAAAGGTGCCCTTTTTGAACTTAAATGAAGTAGATACATTTGATGAACTAATGAAGGAATAGCGTATATATGGTCAACATGATTATGAGTCAATATTACATCCGAAATACTATCTGGATTAATTCCTGATTGCATTGCAGCTTGAATGGGATTGCCAGAACAATCGATTAAAATTGAATTGGTACTCTGCAATATTAGAGATGTATTTTTTCTATTATGATTGCTTATTGAGTTGCCTGTACCTAGAAAAGAGACTTTCATAATTATTCGATTTAACGCAATTAAATTCTTGGTAATACACAAATGTTTTTTGTTCAATGGGGTGCAACAGGGGGAGATATAGAAAGTAACGAATATAGCAATATATAGTCATTGATTATATCATGTCTTATGAATCATGATATAGCGGTTTGTCTCTGCCTAATTGGGTTATTTAACCTCGGCGCTTGTACTAAAGGTAACTATGCATAATAAGGTCCATTTCTTTTCTTTTTTTAGTGTCCTCTTTAAATTACTTTTTTGAACGTTTTATTGCGCTATAAATTTGGCCACTGCTTTTAAAAGAAATTATTCAAAGAAAGGGACCATCATTTTACCTTTTAATAGATTTACGATATACATTGGGTTGAAGTTTAAGATTAATTATGTCTTAGGAATCTTTGATTTTACTAGATTTAGGAAAAATGTAGGAATCGAAATAATAAAACTACCGCAATTTCTTTATGAAGGTCAAAGTAATAATAGCATGGAAATAAAATTTAAATAAGCCTTTCCAAATGGAACAAAGAGGATTTGAAAGCAAAACTGAAGCCATTGAGTACTTAAAACATTCTTGTCCAGATTCATATAGTACCATTTTTGATGATGAGGATGCACTAGCTTTATTCGAAATTCTGCACGAGGCCTACTATGATAAAAGGGTTTTTTCAAGTACAGATTTAAATAAAAATGGCAAACAAAACATTGTGGGGCATTCCGCTTACATACCAAAACTTAAAATCTATGTTAACATTGAAAAAGCAGCTTTGGTAGTTGTCGCAGCGGTTGTTGATTTGATTTATACATATGGTTTAGCAAATATTGTTTTGAATCAAATTATGGCCAATCCAATGTTCATTAATCGACTATCCGACAAACAACATTTGATATGTCTATTAAAGTATAAATATAGACGAGAATTAAACTTGGAAAAATTTAGAAAGGATTTAAACGAGGGAAAGTGTAATCATATAGACTTTCAATGCGAATTTGAGACTTCTGGGTTTTGTCACATTACGGAAATTGGTTTTGCCGATGCAAAAGAGAATCTGATAAGTATGGAAATGATAATTGATTAATGAAAAGGTACTCTTCCCAACACATTAATGAAATGCTTTTGCAATTGAATGGGAATTCTACTTCAGGGATGTATGATTACACTACTGACTTGACCATTATCAATGACGACTTGCTTTCTGATATTGTGAGTTTAAAACAAGGCGAGATTGGCGAAGCTGAACTCTCTTTGAATTCTTCTATTTTTTTAGCGCATGAAAGACAGCACTTTATAGATCTAAATTATTCCTACTATGGTCTTAACAAGATTATAAAATATTTCAGATTTAAAGCTGATTTTGAAAGAGACTCAACTCTATTGTTCGTAAATCCAGAATTTCAAACTTTCATAAATGATTTGAAACAAAGGAAAAAATTGGTGCAACCGATAGATGATATTGGTAATCCCATATTATTTATTGGGTTAGAAACTCAATCAAACATGTCTTTTTCAAAAAATTCTTCCGGCATATGGCATTTTGAACATATTAATACCATTATTTATGAAAGAAAGGCTCCAGAAGTAGAAATAGCCAAGATGTCCTTAAATGAAGATTCAATTTTGGAATTAAGTGCACTGGGAGCGGAGTACCAACATAAACTAAGCGTTTATGGCAATCACATTTTGGATTTTGAATATGAAATCTTCTCTTTGATGCATGATTTTGAAAATTCTGAGTATTTATCGGCTTTTCACATTGCTCATTCAAGCTTACGGGACGGTAAGTACTTTGACAAGCCAAAATCTTCAAATTTTCCTTTAACCCTGTCTTTGTTACTTGGAGGGTTGGCGGCAAGACTGGCAATAGCAATAGTTGGAACAAATTCGGCTAAAGCGATAAACTGGCATGCAGATTTCCATCGCCTCTGTGATTTAAACAATTGGAAAGTCGAGGAACTATCGCAACATTGCTTTTCAAAATTAGAGTGCGTATTCTACAATATTATTTTATTTGCAAAGGAAACAACATCCTGTATGAGCTTTCAGGAATGGACAATTGATCTATTACAGCTACTTGGGACTAACCATTTAGATTTGAAGTCTTGGATCTATGACAGCACAAAACATCTAATTTCTCAAATGGACAAACTTATTGAGTGTGATATTACCAAAAGGAGAATACAAAATTCCTATAACTATTTAGTACGTGATTTTCTGTCAACTGAAATAAGAGTAAAAGAGTTCAATTTTCCCAATCCATGTGATTCTATTAGTTGGATGAATATATTCTGGCAATCAGGAGCCCCGCCAAAGCTTATTTATAATTCAAAATATCACGAATCATATCTCAATTATGTTTCAGGCTCATTGAATTTTCAAATTTATATATCTAATTTGCTTAATTCCTAGGTGCTCATCGCCCTCTTCCATAAAAACAAATGAAAACATTAAGTTTTATTAACTGACCGTTTTTGTGAACTTTTGTTTCCAAACGTGTTCATTACTCCTAGTAAGTTTACTTTAACCGTACACTTTTAAAGTTTACCTTGTATACGTTTAAATGATACAGAATGACATTTGGTTATGCAAGGGTAAGCACAAAATCCCAAAAACATGATTTACAGGTTGATGCTTTTTTGAAGGAAGGCATCAAACCGAAGAATATTTATGCTGATATTTCGTCTGGAGCCAAAAGTGAACGTAAGGGTCTAGACGAATTGCTTTCCAAATTAAGGGAGGGCGATACAATTGTTGTCTGGAAGATGGATCGGATTGCTCGAAGCCTCTCACATTTGGTAAAGCTCATCGAAGACTTTGAGCGAAAGGGTATACACTTTAAAAGCATCCAAGAGAACTTTATTGATACATCTTCACCACATGGCAGGTTCGTTTTCAATCTTTTTGCCTCCATTGCCCAATTGGAACGTGACATTATTATAGAAAGAACCCGCGCTGGACTTGAAAGTTCAAGAAGAAGGGGTGTTCGATTGGGTAGACAACCAGGATTAAGTAAAAAAGCTCAGCACAAGGCGATTCTTGCCGAAAGGTATTACCGCGACAATAAGTTGAGCATTGAGGAAATCATGAAATTGATTGAAGTTGGCTCAAAGCGTACTCTTTATAAATATCTTGCACATCAAGGTAGGCGAACCTGTAAAGAGTGTGGTACTCTATTTTGGGATAAAAAGCAAAGTTTGAATTCAGCTTATTGTGAGTTACATGTAAAAAACTAGCGATTTGAATGATGTTTTAATCGATTTCTATTAGTATGGCGAAAAAGCGCAACAACGGCAAATTCTTTGAAGAGCAGGCAAAATTCTTCTTTTCAAGAATTTTCGGGCGTTTGGGGTATCCATTGCTAAAAGATCGTCCACAATTCAGCGGAACGCAGGACGGATTCGACATTCAATTCATGGTGTCAGACGGTATGTCGGTACGTAACATCTTTGTGGAATGCAAGGATTACGCTACCGATGTTGCCTTTGGGAATATTTATGCAAAGCTTCATGATCTGGAATCTTCGGGATACTTGCTCAGGGAAAATGACATTGCAATATTCATAAGTCCCAGGTCCAATTTTGGGAATCACAGAAATCCTGAAAAGGCAGAGCTCACTTTCAACAGAAACAAGTATCCTTTTAAAATATGCCTTTTTGAAAGGAGCCATGGCATAGATAGGCTTTTTGCACTGGAACCTGAAATCTACAAAGCTGTATACAGAAAAAAACTGTCATTTGAAATTGATGAGGAGAAAGAGCTGGATAGGTTTAGAACTCTCCTTTTTTATAAGATTAGCAGTGAGGAAAAGATTGTACCTGGAGGTAGAAGGGCAAGATTCATTACACATTTGGCCAGGGAAGAACATTATATTCAAAGGGGAGTTACCCTGGTTCAAGACCCTGAGACAGATGACAGGCAGCTCTTTAATATACTTAACAAAGAAGCTGCACAATTTGGCATTAAGGATGTGCTGCGGAATGTTTTAACGGATTCGGTCTGTCCGGGTGTGGTATTGTTGGGCAACCCAGGTATGGGAAAATCGATTGAACTCAAGGAATTGGCCATAGATTTTTGGGAAGGGCATAAAGAGTTCCAATGGGTTCCTTTTTATAGGTCGGTAAACAGTATTGGAAAACAGGATACGCTAGAAGACCATTTACCACCTGATTGGAAGGAAATTTCACAGCTGTTGATTATTTTGGACGGGTTGGATGAGATTTCATATGGGCAATCGTTCCGTACCATGATTGAAAATTTCATTCAAAACCATGATGGAGGCACCGTTGTAAAATTTGTCATTAGTTGCCGAACCAATATGTATGAATCGACCATCAGGGACATCACCAACTTCAGATGCTGTACCTTGAATAGTCTTCACTTCAAACATGCATTGCATTATCTGGTTGCAAAATACCAAATGCCCCGAGAAAGTAACTATTACGGTGAAATCGCCCAAGATCAAAAGGAATTTTTTGAGAACCCCTATTATCTCAATCTATTAGGTGATTATTACAAAGAAGGCCAAAAACTCCCCGATAACAAGTCCGAATTGATGGAACGTTATACTTCAAAAAGGCTCCGAGATGATGAAATGGCAACAGGGAAGACACAAGATTTTGATTCAGGCCAGATATTGCAGGCCTGCAAAAAAGTGGCCTTATCCTTAGAGGCGATGCAGATGCGAAGGATTTCAGGGGAGCAGTTGACCTCATTGTTACAGGAAAACAAAAACGTGTTCATCAATTCAGGCTTTGTACAAAGGGTAGTGAATCAAGATCAATGGGAATTTGAGCATCGAAACCTCCAAGAATTTTTTGTGGCCAAGACACTTTATAATTTTTCAGCCGAAAAAATAATCGAGTTCATTTCTCTGGATGATGACAAACCGAAAACACATCCTTCATGGTTGAATTCGATTTCATACTTGATCAACCTATTGGATACGACCTCGGAAAAGATTAAGAAGCTTGTCAAATGGCTCTTGAATAACGATGCCACCGTCCTGTTCAAGGCCGACCGCTCCAGAATAAGCGATTCGATTCGAAAAGAGGTGTTCCAAGGGTATTTCAATAAACGCTGCAAAGAACAGACGCTATGGTTCAAAAAGTATGACCAAGAAACCAGGGAAATTGTGAGGTTTGCGGATTCTACTGTAAACAGGGAATTCTTGATGCAGGAACTAAAGGATGACAAAAACCATAGGCGTACCCGTATTTCGGCCATGTCCCTGCTTTCGCAGATGGATACAGTATTGATAGAAGAAGAGTTCAAGGGAGTACTGCTGGGCCGTTTGCAGGATCCATTGACAAATGTGGACATGCACTTTAAGGCAGAAATCTTGCACACTATTTATGAAAAAGGGTTTCATATCTCTGCGGATTATGGTGCCCAAGTGGTTGCCGCGGTTTCCTACATCGACCATGAGCGCATCACTAGTGCGTTGCTCCAATTGATTGTGGAAATGGATACGGACGATTATATTGACTACTTAAAGTCAATTGCCACAATGGTAGGTGGAACAAAGCAGCGGGAGCATCAAACAAGGGATAACTATGCAACTGGGGAAAAGCGATATTTCATCATGGCCCTATTGAACCTTCGGAAACCCAAAAACCAAGTGTACGCATTGCAAGTGTTTTTGGAGCACAAGGATGCCCTGCGATGGGAACAAAAAGATTTGACAAATCTGATTGACAGTATGGCCCAAAACTACACTACTGAAAATAAGTTGTATGAATATATAATGAGATGGTTGATAAGCGCTTTGGAAAATAGGCAAACAACTTTTAGAAATGAGCAAAATGTAGTGGAATTCTTTAAAAAGACCGGAACAGTGGACAAGGCATTCATGGACCTCTATGAATCATCACTGGCGTTGGACAGCAAACGCTACTTTTTGGCTCATTTGGTTGCCGATGGTACCTTGCCCGTTCTGGTAAAGGACTACCAAAACGCAACCATTGAAGAAAATGAACTGTATGTCTTTCGAAATGTGTTAAGTAGGGTGGATGTAGATCTTGCCCAAAAATTTGAAAAGCTAGTATTAAGGGAGACCGAATATCGCTTAAAAGAGGATTTTATTGATGTGCAGCTCAGGAAACAATGGCAGGAGTACCATAGCAGCAAAGAACAAAGCTCATTTGACCTGTTGTTTGATGGAGACCGGCTCAAAAAGCTTGCCGGAGAATATTTTGCTTTGGCTGGCAAAGCCGAGTTGGAATGGGATGATATGCAAGATAACAGGCAGGAATTCTGGGATGACTTGGATTTGCAAAGGAAGTTCTTGCCCTCCTTTCAGGAAATCGTTCATGACACCAAACGGGAGCAGGATGGTCCCATTACCCTTACTGATGTAAAAAAGAATATAGATAATGACTTGTATCTCCTGTTCAAGGTGAAGCGGGAGCTGACCCACCAATCAAAAAAGGATATTGTCGAGCGACCCGAACATATGACATACATAAAGGCGTGGTGCCTAAATAATGAGAAAAAGGGGGATTTTAAAAATGCTCTAAAACAGTTCCAATCCAGAAATTATCTTATCTGCGAGTTGCTATGGTTCTTTGGTAGGAGGTATGGTGTCACCTATCAGGAGTCCACATATTTGGATATGCTGTGGATTGACTATCATTTGGAAGAAGGTGGAGTTGGCGGATATGACTACATATTGGAACAAGTTGACGCAGAAAAGGTCAAAGCCAGGATTATTGAAAATCTACGTGAAGGTCTGGAGGAACCCGTTGTTTTTCACAACCATGCAGAATTTGCCCTGACCCATGGCCTTAAAGAGGTATATCCGTTGATAGCGGAATATCTGGCCGATAATGGACTGAACCGTTATCGCCGTTTGAAGTTGTTGGAGTCCTATACTGAAACTACTGGGGATGTCAGATTGCTAAAGGAAATCCTTGGGAATGAAGCTCCTGTTGAGGATGACAACAGTCTGTATTGGGATGCCACTGTGCACCTAATCAATTTAGGCCAGAATGATTTTGTGATTGGTAAGACCATGGAGGTACTTCAGAAAAATAAGGGTGGCATGGAAGAATTGACCGCTATTAAACATTTGGTAAGGGCCGGGCATCCGATGGCTCTCAAGTTTTTTAATGAATGGCTCAAAGAGGGGAATAGGTATGATCGTAAAGAACATCGGTTTTTCAGCACAGTGGATTTTAGCAAATTCTATGCGCCAGGGGCAATTAATGATATATTGGAATTGATTGAAATGTCAATATCAAGGGAGATTAAAGGAAATGATTATTTTGATCCTATCCGCACCGTATATGAAATCCTTAAGTCTTTTTATGCAAAGGCGAACCAAAACGATTTTACGGTACTCCTTTCGGGTTTGGAAGATTGCAAACACCGACTGGCAAAGAAACCTGAACTGGATTTGTATTATATCCACGATATCACCAATGAGGCATGGGATGCTTATTTCAAGATGCGTTCTAAGCCAATTTCCTTTCCAGAGATAGCGGAAAGAATAGATAATCTTAAATATATGCTTTAGCAACTGTTCGATGTGTTTCGCTAAAGTAAATCCAAGAAGTTTAGTGGGAGGCACTGTAGAAAAAGTATCCGAATTGAAACAGTACTTTCCACCAAAGCTAGGCATAACCGAATTGACATAAAAAATGAAAAAACTGCATTGGTTTACTCATACGAATATTGACACAAGAAGGGTGAAATCCCGCAATGCGTTAAAAAAAGACAATCCAAAAGTTTCAATTGACTTATCACATTTTATTGAGATTTTCGCAAAGAATGAAATTTGGAAAAGAAAAAAATATAGAACTGAATATTCCAGTGAATATAGTGAGCAAGATGTTTCTAAGCTAAAGTCTATAAAGGTTTATTTCTACTCCGAGGAAGCACCCTATTCAAATGGACATTCTTATGAATCGATAATCAATAATTATGTTGATTTAAACAAAATAGAAACTTCTAAAATCACTTCATCTGGAATCGGAGATGCCTTTCAAATAGCCGTGATAGAGACTGAGATTGACACAAGTGTTAAGGTAATTGATTATTTGACTCATGAAGAAGAAAGAGATATTGAGAAAATATTTGAAAAGAAACTCACTAATGAAAATATTGATTCTTGGCATGAAACCAATAGGATTAAAGGATTAATATCTGAGTTTTTACAGTTTTTAAGTTTCAATATGCACCTAAACTTTCGATCTATAAACTACTCATTTTCATTTACCGAAAAACCTTTACAAACAGGATTTACTGTTCTTTCCGATCAAAACTCTTATTACTATGAAACCGATAAAATTGATTTTTTAGGGCATTACATTTATTATGAATCTGAAATCGACCAAGTTTTAAACCTAATGAATGAATCAGCAAAATTTTGGCATAAGGAAATTCCGACCATTCATTTCTTTTTGGATGCACTAAAAGGTAGCTACGTGACAATTAATAATTTTTCAAAGCTTGTATTCACCTTAGAAAGCTTCTTTCGCGAAAAAACGTCTTCAGATTATATAACGTTGACGGTTCCCTTGTTGGTCGGTAATGATATTCGTACAATGAAAGAAATTAGGGAGACCCTTAAACTATGCTTTAGAATTAGAAACAACTATGTCCATGGCAAGGAAATAATTGACTTGAGAACGAAATTATCCAAGGGTGAAAATATTAGAGTCGAGGAGATGTTTTATAAATTGAAAAACATTATAATTCAGTTATTTACATTTTACATCAAACACAATTTGTTCCTGATGAAGAACAATGAAAAAATAAATCACGAATTGGTTTTTAGACTTCTTCCCGAAGGGATAAAAAATTAATTTTAAAGTTCAAACAGTATTAAAAATTTTAAAGAGCCTATGTAACAAATTCAATCTAATATCCAATTGTCTGATTTTCTTCAGTAAATTTTTATTCTTCGCATTAGTTATAATGATTGTTGAATTGATTAAATCTGAAATTATGGAAAATTTGAAAACAGTAATTCGTGAAGCAGCCTTCGTGTGAAGAACGGCTACCATGCTTTAGAATTTTTGGCGGTTGATAGAAGATTAAATTTGGCAGTAGGATAGAGGGCCGGGGGTTCGAGTCCCCCGCTTCACGCCCTTTAAAAGTAAAAAAACGATTATAACATTTAATAAGTAAAAACATGAAAAAAAACAAGATAATCAAAGGTACAATCCCATACTCTGATTTAAACCCAAATTTAAATTTTGAGCCTGATGATGAAACCATTGAAGCGTTTGAGAAATTAATAACTTTAGTAGGTAGGCTATCTGAAGAAGAAAAGCAAGCAATATTAAAATCTAAATAAAAGATATAGATGAAAATAACAGAATACAACATTATTTCCTTGTTTGATGTTGATGAAGTTGTTAATCAGGCAAACAAGTTAATCTTTGAAGGTTGGCAACCTTTTGGAAATATATCTATGGCTTATGATATTGAGGAGGGTAATATGTTATTTGTTCAAACCCTTGTTAAGTATGATGACTAAAGTTTGATAAAACGATAAGTGAAAGAAAGACCTGTTTTAATCTGGGCCATAATAGTTTCAATAATTCTTGAATTGATTCTGATTAGCTTAGTCTATAATAAGGTTGGAGCAGAAAGGCTTCCTCAACAATTAGTTAGACTCATGTTTCAACTGTTCATGATATTTTTAATTGTTGCAAATAAATCGAGAATTGGGCTTTTCCTTTTAGTTGCCTATCATATTGTTTCAGGTTTGTATGGCATCTATTCTAGTAGCACATTAGTTTGGTTGGTCAAAGCGTTAATAGTATATCATTTTATAATAGGGTTGGTAATGTACTTTCATGATTGGATTGAAAACCTACTATTAAAACAAAGGGACTGACCAATACTAAATCAAAGTTCAAATAAACGATGAAGGAGTCACAAATAGTAGATTATTTCGAACTACTTGAAAAGAAACTTTTTGATGAAAAAAATCGAAAACGAATCGTTTTGGACTTAGATTGGATCAAGTCACTCAAAGATTATGAAACCCCTGGAGTATATCTTTTTTTCGAAGATGATCAACCCTGTTATATCGGCGAGACCGGGAATCTAAAAAAAAGAATGAATGATTTGAGAAACACAAAGAATCATACGCTTAGAAGAAACTTTGGGCATAAACATTTTGAAGGACATCCTGAATTTTATAAAGCAACGTCAAATAAAAACTTCCACCCTGATATTGAATCATTGCTTATAACTTTAATGATAGAAAGACTTACTGTTAGCCTCCTACCAATAAAATTGGGAAGAAAAGAATGTGAAGAGTATATCTGCAGTAAATATGGATTGCTCAACAAATATAACCTAAGATCCAAAAGAAGGTAAAAGTTCAAAAAAGATAAAATATGATGATTGAATATTTAAAGTTTTTGAGCTACAACGAAGCTCACGGGTTTATGATTTCAGAGTCCCAAATACATGTAGGGGTAACTTTAAGCTATGGCGAAGAAGGAAACGAAGCTTACTATGAAGAGTTTATTCGACTTCAGAAAAAAAGAATTTCCAACGGAGATATGATTGAAGAATGGAGATTGTTTTTAGATGAAAAGTTCAAGTAAACGATGAGGAGATGGTTGCTTAAGCAAATGGATAAATGGGGCCTTGACAGCTCTAATTTAAAAACAGAAGCCGAACTAAAAGGAAGGTTTTTGGAACTGGGAGAATCACAGGAAATCATTTTCCCAGAGGAATTGATTGAGGATAGTGAATGGAGAATTGTAGAATGGTTTTTCAAAAAGGGGGAAATTGTCAATCCGGGGGATGTTATTGGGGCGGTCGAAAATAGAAGAAAAAGATTTGAGTTTGAAACTTATGTAGGAGGTAGTTTAAATTACTATAAACAAGTTGGACAAAAAGTTGAGGGAGGTACGGTTTTAGCTAAAATTACAGGAGCAATTAGAAAATAAGTTCAAATAAACGATTGGCAAGATCAATCTTATAAAAAACAAACATGGCCAGGATAATTAAAAATGATTGTATCTGACATTGGAATAGTAACTGTTATCACCATTTTATTATTTGGACTTCCAATATTGTGGAGTGCCAAAAAGAAGGGTCTTTGGAGTTCATTCAGTTTTGTTGGGCTTTTAAAATTATTGAATATTTCACTTTTGATTCAAGTAATTGTTGGGCTAATTTTAATACTTGTGACTTGGTTATGGAATTTATCAGAGTTTGAAATTCCTAGTTTGTTAGGCGGGACAACATATACCTATTTGGTAATCGGTTTAATGATTTATTTGCCAACATTGGTTGTATTGAATTTATTAAACTTATTATTTAAAAATATCTCAAATAAAAAACAATAGAAGTCTAGGCTTTTATAGTTCAAATAAACGATGAGACTAACACTGCTTTTATTAATTCTAGTTGGATTAAGCCATCAAATACTGCATGCATGTAAATGTGATGTCAAAGATGATATAAAAGCTCATTTTGAGGGTACTGAGGTTATCGTTCATGGAAAGATAATAAGTAAAGAATTTGTTGATTTTGGACAATCGCTTACTGCCAAAGGTCTTGACTTGGTCTGTGAATCCTATGAAAATGATATTGAGGCACTTGACTTTTTAGATAAGGACTTTCTAATAAAAGTTGAATTAGAGGTTATTGAAACTTATAAGGGCCAAGAACTTCCGAAAAGAATTTCAGTATATACTGCCAGAACATCTGGAGCCTGTGGATATTTAGCATTTGAAACCGGTAAAGAATATCAAATTTATTTATCTACTACATGCTATTTTAACTTTCAATTTAAAAAAGCAAATCTGAACAAAAGCCACTACAATGGACTTTGGACAAATAGATGTACCAGAACAGATGAATTTGATTCAGTGGAGGACAGGGAATTGAAAAAACTAAGTACAGCAAAGAACCGATTAAAATAAAGTTCAAATAAACGATGAGCGAAGAACTACCAAAAGAGTTTAAATTCGAAAGATCGAGGATAATGTATGTTGAAGATAAGTCTTCTGGTCTGGAGTGAGATGCAAGAATTGGTAGGGTATTCTTTTCAAAAACGGGGAATACGCTTTATTATAAAGGTCGCAAATTTCAAAGTTTAAAGGGGAAAGGGCATAAAGCCAATTACTTTGATGTTGATAATGGTGATGAATTTTGGATATCAGGCCCCAAAAAAGATAGAAATGATAGGTTATATGGTGGCCAGCTTAACGTTGAAATAGATGAAGATGTTAAGGTAGAATACTTTAATTTGATAAAGAGCATTTAGATTAAAAAGTTCAAATAAAGGATTACAATAAGAATGAAATACTATAACCTCCTAGTCTGCTTAGCCTTCTTTTTTTCTTTAACCGTTAAAAGTCAAAATTCTGAAATTGGGTTTAGGACTGGATTAAATTTAGCAACACTTAGAACAGGTGGTGACTCAGGAAGATCAACAGAAACTCTTGCTAGACTAAATTTCTCCCTTACCTACGAGTTTTCTTTTTCAAATCATTTTGGATTGGATGCAGGTTTAGGATTTCAAGGCAAAGGTGGTGGAGACTTCGATGAAGAAAGTAGACTTAGAATCGGAATTGACAACTTTAAACGCAAATTGGACTACGTTAACGCCACTACTCTTTTTAGGTACTACCCGTTAGACAATCAACAATTTCAACCATTCATAACTCTAGGTCCAGGGTTTTCCTATCTGATTAAGACTGATCAACTTGGTAATAAAATCGCGGAAGAAAACATTCGAGGTAAACTAGATATTTCATCCATTGCTGGAATCGGGGCTAAGTTTTCTTTAAACGAGAACCTTAAGTTTGAAGTATTAGGGGGATTTGACAGAGGATGGAGTAAAACTATTCGACAACAAAATGAAAGCCTATTTAATCAAATGTTCTGGTTTTCAGTTGGACTCAAGAAAGATATTCGATGAGTTAATATGAGTTCACATTAAATCAAACAAAGTTCAAATGAACGATGACTGAAGTCTTATTAGGTGAATATAAAGTGCAAGCAACAGGTGCCGATGGCGGGCATAACTATATTGTTGCTGAAATTACCTATGAAGGAGTAAAAAGAAAACTTGTTATTCTTTTCTCAGATAAGTCTGAAGAACTTAGTTTAACCGAAAGAAAGCCTATAAAGGTAAAGGGGAAAATTGAGGATTCAGGAATTGAGCATGATTTAATTATGACCAATGCCGAAGTGATAATATCTTAAAGAAAAGTTCAAATAAACGATTGTACAAAACTGTGAGGAAAATTTTGTTCTTATTTGTCTTATCTGTATCCATTTCATGTAAAAATGGTGCCTCTGAATATTATACCGAAGCCAAATCATTTTATGATAATGGAAATTACCCAAAGGCAATTGAATATTTCACAAAGGAGATTAATCTCAAGGGAGGTTCAGATCTAGCATATTACTATCGTGGAAGAGCCAAACAATCATTAGGGGAGTTTCAAAATGCAATTTTAGATTTCAATATGGCAATTGAGATAAATGAAGAGTTAATTGCCTCTCATGTAAATAGGGCAGTGTCCCTTGTAAGATTGAAAAAATATGATATTGCCTTGCAAAGGTTAAATGAAATCATAGATCACTTTATAAATTTACAAGATGAAAATGTTGCCAGTAACCTCGCAACTGCATTTAACAATAGAGGATTGATCAAACAATTCTATTTGAAAGACTATGATGGCGCAATGACTGATTTTGATAAATCATTGAGTATAGGAGTATATCCAGAAACCTATTTGCCTCTTATGAATCGTGGTAGGCTATATCTTATTAAAGGGGAATATCAAAAAGCTATCAAAGATTTAGACAAGTCAATTGAATTGAATGATAAAAATGACCTAACCTATTTTATAAGAGGGCAAGTATATTTTGAATTGGAAGATTTTGAAAAAGTTATTTCGGATACAAATGAGGCAATCGAACTGGAAGATAATGATTGGAAATATTATAATCTAAGAGGGACTGCTCTTGTTAAACTTGAGAATTATCCTGAGTCAATTTTGAGTTTCGATAAAGCGATTGAACTTTCAAATCATGCTTACGCATTCAATAATCGGGGATACTCTAAATATAAAATAGGAGACTTGTTAGGGGCTCTTAAGGACTGTGAGAAGTCCCTGGAATTGAACAACCAAAATAGTTGGAACTACTACAATTTAGGTCTTATCAATTATGACTTAGGCAAAAAAGAAATGGCATGTAACTATTTTGATAAAGCTTTGGCGTTAGGTAAGAAAGAAGCTAAAAAAGAAATTGAGACAAAATGTCTTTAAGATAAAGTTCAAATAAACGATAACTGAATGGACAAAGTAAAACACTGTGAAATTTGCGACCTACACTCCATGAATCTTAAGGCTGGATTAATATGTAGTTTAACTGCAAAAAAGCCTGATTTCCAGAATAAATGTCCTGAAATAAAATTGAATCAAAACCTTAAAGACAAAATAATAGAGGTAAATACCGAATTTGAAGACTCGAAATATGTAAAAAAATTAGCACTCGGAAACTTTATTTTATACAGCTTAGCTGGAATTGGTGTACTTGGGATATGTTATCTTTTAGTTATTTCACTTTTTAGGTTGGCAAGAATACACACATTCACAATTGTTGTTTTTTGTATTGGAATGGGCTTGTTTGGAACCGCAATAGGGGTCCTAAATTATTCTAGAAGAAAAAGGCGAATTATCTCTCCCAAAAAGGAGATTTTGGACAAATTAGCGGATCTATACAATATTCGCTATCAATTTGACTCAAAAATATCGACAGACGTTATGGGAATTAAGGAGACGAAAATCACTCTTAGATTGAATGGAGAAAATATTGAAAAAACTTACCGATACTAAAAATTCAACACGACAAAGAACTGAGTTAAACCAAAGTTTAAAAAAACGATGAAGGAATTGCGGGATAAAAACTCAAAGGAAATTAGTTCGACAGACAAGATTGTCATCTTTTTCTTTGGGATATTATTTGTCCTGCTTTTAGGTAGACATTATTTTGCCAATTTAAGAGGAGGCCTCAATGAAAAATCTCAAATGCTCAAATGGTATTTACTTGGGATTGGTTTTTTGGTTCTGTCTTTTGGGAGTGTTGGTTTATCTGAATAAGGATCTATTTTATAAATTATTACCTTTAAGTGCTTCCTAGTTTATTAATAGCCAAACTTTTAAAAACATGAAACCGATTTACACTTTAATTCTATTATTATTTTGTTCAATCTCCAACGCTCAAACCGATGGGTTTTCCATCATACAATCCATAGAATATAAATTTGACTCAAATGGAATCAATACAGCTCCGGTTCGTCCTGGATTGGACAAACCTAAAAGAGTAATAATAATACAAGGTCAGGCCAGAGGAAAAGTTAACAGCACCATGCGCCTATATTTTGCAGAAGAATTGGCACAAGGAAATGATATACCGCAAGTAAGCCTTAATCCAAACGGACATAGTGTTAGTGTTTTCTATAATATTGATCGATACGAATACTTCCTTACTTTACTAAATGATAAAGAAAGACTCACCATTAGTTATAATAAGGCAGTCGCCACTAACCCCAATAATTTAATATCAATAAGCAAAAGACATTAGAAGATTCTCCTAATACTCCTCCAAATTGTTAATACATGGCAAACCTATTTAAGCTTTATAACATGCTTTAAATGGATTTAAAAAAACCACTAACAGGATTCTTTTGCCCTTAAATATTTTGAAGGCGGTGGAATAGAGCATAAAACTAATCTATATCCAAAAAAGAAGTTTAAATAAACGATTGCTATACCCCCCCCTCCTAAAAAATTGCTCTGAGTAAAATCTTGACTGGGTGGCGACGTATCTCTTTAATGCTCAAAGATGTTTATACCCCCTACCCCCTAAAAGTCTTCATCATTCTTGATCGCCTCCAGTCTTCCATAGTACCATCTCTTTCTAAGTTCTTTATCCAGTTTTCTAAAAAATTCTCAAACAATTTAACCCCTAAAAACTTAAAATCTTTTTCATTGAATTTGGCAATACAAAATTCTTTTTGTTTATCAGGTAGAACATGTCTTTTAAGAACAGTGTCCATTTGTTCATTGTATCTTTTATATAATTGATCAAAATTTGAGAGAGAGTTACCTCTCTCTTCTTTTTTTATTAAAACCTCTTTTTCTTTCTTTATTTCTTTAGTTGTAGCTATTTCATTGTTCAATGATTGTTCTTCTAAATTGAATCGATTGTCAATTGTTTCAGGAATCTCCTGATAATCCTTGTAGTTTACTACTCTTATAGCAGTATATTTGTTTGTCGATTTTTTACGAATACAACCTGATTTCGTCAACCTCTCCAAAGAAGTCCTAACTTTTGAAATACTCAGACCGGTATCTCTGGATATATGTTCTATACTTGTTATAAAATCCCCTCTATCCAATACTTTTCCCTTCCATTTTTTACCTTGGTAATTAGCTTTTAGAACACAATAAATGAACAAATGGGTGGTATTTGGTTCACTATACCACTCCCATTCAAGAATGCCTCTGTATAACTTAACGAATCCTTTCTTCTTATTATCTTCCATATCAACTATCTTTTAGAATATGAAATTCTAAAAGAGTTTTGAAAACATTGTGTACAAAACATCCATTTATTTGGAAAGTTATGAACCGATTTTAAACATTTATAATACTCAAATGCGCCTTGTCCTGAAACTCTAGCGGAAAGTCGTTTGTATAAATACTCGTTGTGGTTTTTCGTTTATGCCCAACAATCTGCGCGGTTATTCGTTCATCAATCAAAAGTTGTTGTGCTCTGTCAATAAAAGTATATCTAGCAGATTTAGGTCTTAGCTCAACACTAAGTTGAAGTTTTCTACTTAATTCCCTCATCCTCCTAGAAAAATTACCAGAAAATGTCCGATAATTTGTTGCTTCATATATAGGAACAAAAAACGGAAAGCTAGCATCTTTATAAGTCTCTAATATCGCTAAAGCTTGCTCAGGTATAACATTATTGCATGAAGTTTTTGACCTTCCTTTGTCCCTGTTGAATATGATTCTACCGTTTACTAAATGCCTGTCATATCTTAGTTTAGAAAGTACTTCGGGATCAATGCCCCCCAAATAGAACATTAATAACCAATAATTTCTATAGTGATAAAACCCACTAAATCCATTGTTGAAAGGGAAGTCAGCTTGAGTAAGTTTAACCAGGTCGTCCTCAGAAGCAATCGTTTTTATTGTATCAGGTATTTTCGTCACAACACCCTTAAAGGGATTTGGTTTATCACTTAACTTATTCCAAAGCGATTTCAATGACCTAATATAACTATCCACACCAGAGGGTTTATTGCCTTGTTTTAATAAGGTATTTCTAAAATCAATTGCGCTTTGATAAGAAACATTATTGAAAGTGGAATCCGGATAGAATTTATTAAATCTTCTTATGGCACTCCAATCCGTCCCCCTATACCCTTCTTCAAAGGTGTTCATGGACAACTCATAAAATGAATCCCTGTTTGTATTAAAAATCCAATCTTTAGCTTCCTCAAAGGAAATTGGTCTTTTAGCAGACTCCAAGCTAACCTCATTCAATCTAGCCTTCAGTACCAACAAATAATCCAACAAATGATAGTATTGAGGATGCTTGCTGGTTGGAACAGCCCGCTGTTTGTTCCAAGAAGAAATTTCCGAATAAAATCCTGTCCTCCATTCCTTTTCCTGATAATTGTTGGTCACATATACGATTACAGGATAGCCTTTAGGGGTCTTCTTATTCTTTCTTCTATTCAGTTTAATTGATATCTTCATAAAGGGTCGGAAAAAGGTCGGGAATTATTCCGTTTAAAGGCATATTTAAGCCGAAATCAACCTCCATTTAAAGATACAAAAATAGCTTGGAAATTAAAAAACCCCAGTAATACTGGGGTTTCGAGGTGGTGATCGCGGAAGGATTCGAACCTTCGACCGTCTGCTTAGAAGGCAGATGCTCTATCCAGCTGAGCTACGCGACCTTGCCATTTCATGTCGCGCGGCGAAGCTGCCAGTCCCAATTTATTTTTCGGGAAGCTACGCGACCTATTTTGCGGGTGCAAATATACAATTAACCTCAGTTAATTTCCAATATTTTCCAGCCAAAAACAAAATAGATCTAAAAACCTTTGTTCTCCTTCTTTTCCATAATCATCCACGAACAGCTTTTAGCCAGTACTTTAGCTACCCGTAATCCGTAATCTCCTCATAATTTCAGATTTTGTGGGCGTGAACTCACATAAACTTTTCCTAGAGCAGGTCATAGTTAAATCAACCTTCTAGAAATAATCGGTCAATGCCAAAATTCCATTGTAAGAAATAATGAGGGAAAAGAACAATGCAGCAATTAAGCTTATATTGATCCACATACTTGTCTTGTTTCCCTTCATCAATTTGGTGTTATTGATCAGAAGCATAATGCCGATAATCACCAAGGGCAGTACAAAAACATTGAAAATTTGGGAAAGAATCTGCATCTCAACCGGGTTTGACCCAAATATGGGAACTATCAGCGCAAATAGACAGGCAAAGGCCGTAATTCGCTTAAACTGTTTGGAACTGGTGTCCAATTCGCCCGACTGAAAGTCTGCTATTAAAATGGGGACAATGAGTAAAATGGGAAAAATTGAGGAAAGTCCAGCACTCAGGGTCCCAAAAAAGAACAGCGTTAATGCAAATTTCCCCGCAATGGGCTCCAAGGTGTTGACCATATCCAGTACTTGGGTCACCGGTTTCCCATCATAAAAAAGTGCTCCCGTTGCAACGGCCATAATTGCCGCACTAATGGCAAATACCAAGATGGCCGCTACTATGGCATCCTTTTTCTGTTCTTTAAGATTATTAACCGTCCAGCCCTTGCCTTTTACAAAGAGTGGACGTGATAAAAAGGTTGCCGCTGCCATAGTGGTTCCCACAAATGCGGCCACCAGCATTTTACCCCCAGGCACTTCGGGAATGCTGGGAACAAGTCCGCGCACCACATCAACTGGCAACGGGTAAACCATGCATAGGGATATCAGAAAAGAGAGTCCCATGATGGTGACAAAAATGACCAGGATCTTTTCAAAGAAAGAATATTTGCCCACCAAAAGAAGGGCGTACAAAATAGATGTTACCGACACGGCGATAACGATTACTACTTCATATTTGTTTTCGGAAATCTGTGGGAAGTAAATTGCGAATATCTCATAAATGATGTTAGCGGAGATACCCATGATTCCCATCAAAGAATTCCACTGACCCAAGGCAATTCCCAGGATGACCAGAATTGCCATGACCCTTCCCCATTTAAGGTGTTTTTTAAACGCAAATAGGGCAGTTTCCCCTGTAATCAAAGTAAAATTGCCATACACATGAATAAGAATCCCAGAAAAAAAACAACTGAGCAACAGCACCCATAAAAGTTGCATGCCATAGGTACTACCTGCCACAATCATGGAGGTGACACTTCCCGTACCAACGGTATAGCCAATGGCAAAAATACCAGGGCCGAAAGCCAACACAAGAGCAATTAGTTTCTTAAATAGGGTTTGCTTTTCAGCCATCTCACAATTTGATACTTACTATTTAATCTGCCATCACTTAAAGTTATCCAAGTACTTCGAGCTAATCAAAAACTAACCGCCCAATTTTCAAGATTTGCTCTTTTTCTCAGCTACATGCCAAGCCACCGTTAATATCAATGTTGTTCCCAGTTATAAAAGAGGCTTCATCAGAAGCCAGATAAGCTGTTAAATCAGCAACTTCCTGTGCAGTGCCTTCCCTCCGCAACGGGGTCCCGGCCGCTACTTTGGACCGAACCTCATCCTTTGTAAAATCATCGTGGAACTTGGTTCCTATTAAGCCAGGACAAAGGGCGTTTACCCGAATACCTTTGGGTCCGAGTTCTTTGGCCATGGCCCTGGTGAATGTACTAACCGCTCCTTTAGAAGAACTGTACAAAGCCGAGCCACCCCCTCCGCCATCTCTTGCTGCCAATGACGATAGATTAACGATGGAGCCACCTTGGCCCATTAGGGGTTCAAAAGCTTGGGACACGAACACCGTGGATTTAAAATTTACATTCATAACCAGGTTGTAAAAGCGTTCATCAAATTCTTCCAATGTTTTTCTGGCAAAAAGCCCTCCCGCATTGTTCACTAAAATATCAACTTTATCTCCGTAGGCTTCAACCACTTGTTTCTTTAGGTTCTCAATGTCCCCAAGATTAGAAACATCTGCTTTTACAGCGATGGCTTCTTGTCCCAAAGACCGAATTTCTTCAACGGTTTCTATGGCGGCTGATTCGGAGTTGTAGTAATTCACAACCACTTTTGCACCTTCCTTGGCCAGTTTAACCGAAATAGCCCTCCCAATGTCTCTTGAGCCTCCAGTAACGACAGCTATTTTTCCTTCTAATCCTTTCATTTTCAATTTATATTCCTAAACCTTGTCCACCACCAACTTGGATGGTTTCGGCTGTTAAAAATGCAGCATCATTGCCCACCAAAAACGAAATAACGGAGGCAACTTCCTCGGGTTGGCCTAATCGGCCTAGTAAGATATTGTTTTTCCAGGAAGCAAATACCTCAGGTTTGGTAGATTTGATCTGTGTGTGAAATGGCGTATCAATTGTCCCTGGAGATACAGCATTCACACGAATACCATATTCCGCAAGATCTTTTGCAAACGCTCTTGTAATGGCATGAACGGCTGCCTTTGATGTGCCATACATGCCTGCACCTGGCCCTCCTGCATTCCATCCTGCAATAGAAGTGTAGTTAATAATTGATGGGTTCTCCCCTCTTTTAAGGTAAGGTATTGCCGCTCGGGAAACAAAAAATGTTGAATCTAGATTTAATGCCATTACTCCCCTATAGAATTCTGTTGTCATCTCCTCAAATCTGGCTCTTCCTCCCAGACCTCCGGCATTGTTTATCAATGCGTCAATTTTTCCGTATTTCGAACCAATGGCATTGATGTTGGAATTCACCGCTTCTTCGTTCGTTACATCAAAACCAAAATATTCTGCCCTAATGTCTTCTGCTGCAAGCTCTTCTACCCGCTGTGCTCCTACTTCATCTTCTATCCCATTCAAGATTACAGTGTAACCATCCTTTCCGAGTCTTTTTGCAACTTGAAAGCCAATACCGCCTGTTGCGCCGGTTATAACAGCCACTTTTCCTTTTGATATCATTTGTAAATTTTTTTATTTAATGTTGGTTATATCGAATCGAGTTCGACAGGTTTTATTTTTCGTATTAAAATGTATATTGATAGTACTGCCAATGGAGCCAATACCGCTATAATTATAAATGCAGGGGTGTATGAAACCGTGGTAATTTTCGGGATAAGCCAGTTCATGATAATTACGGAAATGGCGGCTACCGTACCTGCCAAACCTGCCAACGTTCCCACGGAAGAACCTTTGAGCAAGTCGCTTGAAAGTGTCTGTATATTACCGATAGCAAATTGGAATCCAAACAAGACCAAGGCCACAATATAAATGAACGTCATTGGGTTGTTACCTTTCACAAAGAAGATAATACCCATTAACCCAAGGAATATTAGAACACCTCCTATTAAAATCGATATCTTTCTGGAATAGTCAACAGAATGTTTTTCCATAAGTTTCCCGCAAAACCATCCGCCCAAAATACTTCCTGCCATTCCCCCCAGATAGGAAATCCATATGGTTGACCCTATTTCTTCAATACTAAAACCAAATTTTGAGTTTAGATACAAAGGCATCCAGCCTACAAACAGCCACCAAATAGGCTCTATAAAAAATCGGGAAACCAGAACACCCCAAGATTCTCTATAGCCAAGAATTTTTGCAAGGGAAGACCCTTTCACTTTTTGGGTTTCCTCAGGTGATTCAATTCGATCCGAAAGAATCATCTTTTTTTCTTCTTCCGTGATCCACGGATGTTGTTCAGGTTTCGCCTTATTGATCAACAACCAAGGGAAAATCCAGACAAAACCAACCAGACCCAAGATGATAAAGGTTGAACGCCAGCCAAATTGGGCGTACAAGAAGGCAATCAAAGCTGGTGCTATTACACTGCCCAAAGAAGCCCCTGCATTAAAAATTCCTTGGGCAATTGCACGTTCTTTAACGGGAAACCATTCCCCATTGCTTTTCACGGCCCCTGGCCAATTCCCAGCTTCACCCAGACCCAACATGGCCCTTACCACGGAGAGCGATACCAAACCTCTTGCAAATGCATGCAACACTGCGGCAGCAGACCATAGGGCAATGGAAAACACAAAACCAAAACGGGTACCAATTTGGTCATAGAGCTTACCGGACAAGAATTTGCCCAATGCGTATGTGATCATAAAAACATTCAACATAACCGCATAATCAGCTTCATCCATTCCCAAATCCTTGCCCATTTCGGGCCACATTACGCCAAATGCCGTTCGATCTATGTAATTGATTACGGTAGCAATGCAAATCAAAGCAATCACCCACCAACGTAAGCCTTTTAATTTCATCTTTTAAAGTTTTAAGGAAGTACGACAAGAGTTTTCCCGTTAGGCAAATGATTTCAACCGAAACCAGCCCTATTTGTCCAACACTTTAGAATTTTAAACTGATATGTAAATCCCCAGATAGTCAGGAATGGATATCGTATTCTGTTTAGTTTCTTCCCTCCATATATTTTATACCGTAAAACAAAACCGTGCATTTTTGTTTTACCCTTATTACGATTTTAGACGTTATAACAATATTGATACAAGATTTTGAAATGTGTTTTCATTTTCTCCTTGGCCTTTTTGGGATCTTGTTCTTTTATGGCTTCATAAATGTCTTCATGTTCCTGAATTCCCTGAAAGGAAAGGTTGGCATCACATACGTGGTACTTTTCAAAATTGGTTATGATCTCTGGGGTAATAATCAACATGAAAGTATTCATGCTGCTATTTTTACTAGCTTGGGCAATAGCCAAGTGAAACAATAAATCTTCCTGGACAGCATCCTGCCCGTTGAGCACTTTTTGCTTGTACGCATCCAAAGCTTCTCTCATCTTGGCCAAATCCTCATCTGTTCGCCTCAATGCTGCCAAACGCACAGTTTTGAGTTCCAATAGAATTCGAGTTTCAACCAACGACTTAAAATCAGGGTCTTCCAGTCTTAAGATATCGGCCATCATTCCGCTCATGGCAATTTGTCCAATATCTGCGATAAAGGTTCCACTCTGCGGCCTGGATTTTAGAATACCAAAAAACTCCAATTTTTGAATCACCTCCCTGACGTTGCTTCTACTCACCCCGAACTTTTCCGAAAGCATTCTTTCCGAAGGCAACTTGTCGCCAGGTTCCAAGTTTTTATAGCTTATCAAATCACGCAATTTGGAAATGATTTCCTTCTGCACCTCTCTGTTTTCGCTCTTTGTAAGTATATCAACTCTCATAAATTATATCAATTGAAAAATTGGTTAACCAGATTGGTTTGTTAAATTTAATCAATTTGCCCAAATCAGGAAAGCTTAATTCCTGCTTTCAAAACTGATTGATTTTATCGCTTTGTTAAAACTATTGGCCAAATAAATTGGCCAATAGTTACTAAAACCAAACTAACTCAAAAATGTCACTACAAACTTTTAGTATTCAACCATATATTAATATCCCGGATTCTGGGTAATTACCCCATCGGTTGCCAGAATCTCCGAAATTGGAATAGGAAACACATAATAGTTGGGATTTACCGCTTCTCCCATTTCGGCATCAACGGCGCCTGTTCTAACCAAATCGAACCATCTATGTCCTTCAAATGCCAATTCCAATCTTCTTTCATCCAAGATAGCTTGTCTAACCTCAGCTTGTGAGCTTACCGTTCCCGTTAAACTGTTTAACCCTGCCCTTGTCCGTATATCATCCAACAAAGGAAGTACCGTTGTGGCGGGAGAGCCATTTTCATTTAATGTTTCTGCATACAGCAGTATAACATCGGCCAATCGTATCTCTATCCAGTCATGCTCTGCACCCAATCCCCCATCTTTGGGAAATTTGATGGCAGTTGTACCTTCTGCACTTAGGGTTACCGCCCTTCTTAAATCCGTTCCTCCCCCACTGGCATCGCTAGCATCAAAGGCAGCAACCAAATCCGCGTCCACGGGAAAGTCCGATTTTGAATCATCCCCTACGAACCAGTTCCAAAAGTCTGAACCAAAAGTGTATTCATCCACCACCGAGCTTGATATTTGGGTTGCGAAAATAATCTCGGAATTTCCATCCTCGAACTCCGCACCAAAAATCTCATTAAAGTTGGCTTTTAAGCTAATTCCTGCCGCAGCAGCGCCATTGACAACAGCGGCCAAATGAGGTTCTGCATTGGCGTAATCACCCCTGGTGGCATAAACTTTTCCCAATAAGGCCTGGGCAGCAAATCTAGAAGCCCGTCCATCTTCAATTTGAGTATTCAGGGCTACTATTGCATCATTTAAATCGGGAATGATCACATTATTATACACATCCGCGGCTGGTTGCCTTACCAATATGGAAGTATCCGTAAGGCTGGGAGCAGACGATAGGTTTATGGTTACATCCCCAAACACTTGAACCAATTTAAAATAAGATAATGCCCTTAAGAATTTGGCCTCGCCTATTTCTGTTGCGTCGGTAGAATTTTCGATCACGTTGTTCGTACTCAATATGGACTTGTACAAAGCCGTATAGAAAGGACCAAAAAATTGGTCTTCCATAACCGTTAAATCACTATTGTATCTATCGAATGATGGATAGGGTTCTTCAAACATGAATGCATTATCCGCCCTAAACTCACCCATTATGGCCATGGGTGTAACCGTTCCAAGTTGATAGTAGTACGCGGCGTTCAAAACTCCTCCAAAATCCGTCAAAGAATCCGCACTGGCAATATTTGGTGGAAATTGGTCCAAGTCATTATCGCATGCTGTCAATGCCAACAATGATACCAATACTAATCTATATATAGTTTTCATTTTTTCTGTATTAAAAGTTAACATTTAAACCAAGCGTAAAGCTTCTGACAATCGGGCTTGCGCCTACTTGCACCCCGTAGGTAGTAGGGCCCAAATAACCACTATTCGTAATCTCAACACCTTCTGGGTTATAAGAGGTATAGTCATCACCCCAGATGTACAGCAAATTGGTAGCTGCACCGTACAATCTAATAGAGTTGATTCCCCATTTACCGGTGAGCTCAGGGTCAATGGTATATCCAATGGTTAGGTTTCTCAACGCTACATAGGAAGCATCTTGAACTGTAGCATCGGTTTGGACTCTGTTTCCAATATAAAACTCACCATTGTGATCGGCGATGCCATCGTCATTGGCATCAAAACTATCCACTAACCTGCCGCTCCATTGTGACTCATAATAAAGCGGATCAATATTGTAGACCTCGCCCCCATGGGATCCCTGAAATTGGAAGGACATATCAAAATCCTTGTATCTAATGGAACTGTTCAAACCCCAATAAAAGTCTGGCGAGTTCTGGCCAATTTTTACCAAGTCCCCGCCATCTTCCACCGTTCTGGTAGCATCAATGACTCCATCTCCATTTTGATCCACAACATAGGATTCCCCAGTGGCATTGTTAGGATGTCTGGTTCCGTCTTCCAAAAACCTCATTTCAACATCTCCAATGGTTTCCAAGCCCCACATTTCACCGATTTCTCCGCCTACGTAGTTTCTAAACACAGGACCTCGACCACTCTGTCCATAAATGGTTTGTGGTAATTCGGTGAGACCTCCCAAATCAGTGATTTCCGTTTCAACAGTGGCAAAATTGGCTCCAAGGTTCCAAGAAAAATTGTCATTACTTGCGACCAAGGCATTTAATTCAAATTCGAAACCAGAGCTTCTTACATCTCCGGAATTAAGTACTATGGAAGTAGTTCCCAATACTTCAGATACACTTTGATTGATCAAAATGTCTTCAATATCCGAGGTATAGTAGTCCACACCCAATCGAATACGATTGTTTGCAAATCCCAGGTCAGCTCCGTAGTTCCGTTCTGTGTTTGTCTGCCAGGTCAAATCTGGGTTTGCCACATTGGAAGGGATCAAAAATCCAGTGCCAAAAATAGTAGCCTGGGGTTGCAATAGACTGAGCGCATCATACGAGCCCAAGAAAGAGGTAGTTCCCAAAGAACCGGTACTAAATCTTGGTTTGAAAGTACTCACCACTTCGGAAATGGGTTCCCAAAATGCTTCATTATGTATATTCCAACCCACTGAAAGCGCTGGGAAGGTTTCATACCTTCTATTTGAGCCAAAACGGGAATCCCCATCCCTTCTCAGAGAGGCCGAGAACAGGAAGCGGTTGTCATACGCATAGTTAATTCTTCCAAAGACACTTTCCCTTACCCTTCTTTCATCTCGTTCCGTTACGGTAATGTCCGCAGGATCAAACAGGTTGAAATTTTGAATTGCAGTATCCGGAACATTTGCACCACTCAAAGCGGTCCCTTGTAGTTGGGTGGTTTGAAATTCGATACCCGCCACGGCAGATATGTCATGCTTGCCATAAACTTGAGCAAAATTCAATGTAGTCTCGCTTAATACCGAGGTAACCTTCAAATCTGTTTGATTCATGTTGGTTTGCGAAGTACGTGCCCTAGAGTCAAATCCAAGCAGTCTATGTGTATAGGTTTGGGTGTCTCTAAAATCCCCTCCCAAAACGGTTTTCACATTTAAGCCATCTATGATCTCATATTGCAGATACGAGCTGACGTTACCGAAAAAGGTCTTCTGCCAGCTTTCCGTATTGTCAAGTTTTGCAGCTGGACCTGCATCACCAGACCCCCCAATACCGTTGTTGGCCCTACCGTAATGCCAGTCCTGCGCAGCCATTCCCGGTTCCAGCTCATAAATGCTACTTGCTTCATATGTGGAACCTCTGTAGCCATCATCAAAGGGAGCAAGTCCCAGTGCCTGTGCTTGTTGATCCAATTGTTGTACAAAAGCAATTGATTCTTCTGTGTGATAAACGGGATGGACTCCATAGGCTCTTAAGAGGTCTCTCATGTCATGACCAAGAATGTCCCTATGGGATGTGAATCCGTTGAAACTTAAACCTGTTTTGAACTTTTCCCCCAATGTAGCATCAACGTTCAAACGTGCGTTCAACCTTTCAAATCCTTCTGTTATAATAACCCCTTCTGCATTTTGGTATCCCAAGGACGCAAAGTAATTTACGTGTTCGGTTCCTCCGCTCACGCTAAAGTCATGGCTCATGATACTACCATTTTGAAAAAGCCAGTCTTCTGGGCTTATGGCGCCAGGTGAATTTTCGTAAGCGTTTAATCTAAATTCAACAAAATCTGGATCTATTTGGGAAAGATCCCAATTCCCTGCTGCAATTTCCCTTCTTGAGATCGCAGCCCATTCTGGCCCAGATTTAAGGATGTTGTCGCGATACTTGCTAGAGAAACTGGTGAAGGCATTATAGCTAAAGCTCGCCTTACCTTCCCTACCTTTTTTGGTTGTGATCAAAATAACCCCGTTGGCTCCCCTGGAACCATAGATTGCAGCGGAAGCAGCATCTTTTAGCACTTCCAAACTTTGAATGTCATTAGGGTTAACTGTTGCCAAACTTCCTGAAATTGGGTAGCCATCCACAACAATTAGTGGGCTTGAGTCACCGGAAATAGAGGATGCTGCTCTTACCTGAATCTTTGGGTCCGCACCTGGTGATCCATCTTGGTTTTGGATCAGCACACCAGGCAATTTACCCGCAAGGGCGTCATCTACCCGGGTTGCCTGAATAGCTGCAACGTCATCACCTCCAATTTTTGCAACCGCACCGGTGAGTTGTGACCTTTTTCTGTTTCCATAACCTACCACGACAACTTCGTCCAATAGACTAGTGTCCTCCTGCAGTACCACATTCACAGTTGTCTGATCTGCAACGGTAATGTTTTGGGTGGCATAACCGATATAGGAAAATTGTAATATCTCGCCAGATGATACGGCAATACTGTAATTGCCATCAAAATCTGTTTGTACACCTCTTGTTGTGTTCAGTACAATAATGTTAGCCCCAGGTACGGGGGTATTGTTTGCATCGGTAACCGTGCCCGTCACCGTCAAATCCTGGGCCAAAAGTTGCATGCTGGCCAGCAACAGTGGAATTAGTAATAGTTTTGATTTAAAATTCATTTGTCTAGTTAGTTTCAATAATTCATGTTGATTAGTAAATTCAATCCACCTTGTGAATAGTGATCTTCGTTCTCAAATACTGGTTATCACCACTCACCACCTCATATCAAATGAATTCCGTAGTTTTGTGTTGACAAGTCACAGCAGTGTGTATTTGTTTACGTATTACTTCCCTCCAAAGAAGTGATATCTATAAAAGGATAGGCGTGCACCTATCCTTTTTTTGTTGATTTATGTTTTCATAGTTAGTGTGTTTTTTATTGGTCCTCCAAACTGGTTAACCAATTTGGTTTACCAAATATATATTATTTTTTCGTTAAAAAAATTAATTTCCTGATTTTAACACTTTTAGCCCATAAAGTCTTCTCGAATAGGACTAAAAACATCAATTAAGACACCTGCTTCGGTGCAGACGGCACCATGCATGGCATGTGGTGGAATGTAAAAAGAGTCACCCCCTTTTAGCGTCTGGGTTTTACCATCTATGGTCACGTCAAAGCTGCCACTTTCCACATAGGTTACCTGTGAGTGGTAGTGCTCGTGCATTTGACCTATAGCACCCACTTCAAAGTGAACTTTAACAAGCATGATTTTATCATCATAGCCCATAATTTTTCTCTTCAGTCCTTCACCAACAACCTCCCATTCAAGATCGTCCCCTTGAATAAACTCCTTGCTTGCTCCAAATGTTTTCATATAAAATTGCTCTTGATCAGTTAAAAATTTACTTTTCTGAGATGTGCTTTGTCCTCTATTATTTTGGTGGTATTCCAGGACCAATAGTTGCAGCCCTGAACCACACTTCTGTATAACAGCCATTTTCATATTGCTTGGCTATGTCGCCACCATAGGTTTCCGCCCCAGCACACCAAACCATATTGGTTTCTGGACTTTTCCCGTTGGTTTGGTTATATACACCTTGTTTAAAATAATTTAGTTCTCCACTATAAGCATTCTGACGTTCCGTTCCGTCTTGTCCTATTGGCACGAATAGTTTCTTGACCTGTTCCGGTAAATCAGTGCTATTCACATATTCGGATGAGATGAGATTTTTAGTGAATGTTTTGGTCTTATGCCCTTCACTTTCAAAGGTGAGGTACATTATACCTTCATATACATTTACTTCGTAGCTAAATTCTTCGCCAAGTTCTATTCCGTCGTTCGGTTCCGGTGGAAACGTATGCTTACTAGGTCCTACAACAGACATATCATTTCCCCAAACCGCCGTTGAAAAATCCCATCTTTTTGAGTTATCGTCACCTGCGGTGTTGATTTCATAATTCCAGAATACGGATCCCTTCTTATGACCTGGAAACTTCTTGTAAAATATTTTAAGTGGCTCATTTTCATGTCCTTCACCACTATGAATCTGTCCAACTACGGTGGAATAGGATGCAGCGACCCGCGCATCCCCAGAAACAGAAACCTGCATAACCTTGCAAGTGCCCGTTAGGTTACCTCCTTTCTCGGGTGTCCATTCCCTTTTTTCCTGTAGCTCAGTTCTGGTATTACTGGAATTTTTTGAAGTGACACCGGAATTAGGTGTTTTATAAACTACCCAACGCCGTGTTCCATCAATTACGGTATAGAAAAAATCCTTGTGCTCATACTTGGTCAAATCATCTACATGCGTTCCATCCCCAGTCAATATTTTGAATTTATCCATAAAAGGAATGACCTCATGGGGGTAAACGGTTTTCTTGCTTAAGCCATCATTGGCTTGGAAATAACCCGCATTGGAAATCGCATCCTCGCTAATCTCGATACTTGCCGATTCAAACCAAACTTCTGCATAATTTCCATCTGCATATTGTTTTTCAATATTCCCGTCATGGGTTTCAGCCCCAGAACACCATACTTTGTTCACCCTGGGATCTTTCCCATTGGTTTGGTTGTAGCATCCCAATTTGAAAAAGAGTCCCTCCTCTTTATAGGCATTTTTGCGTTCAACACCATCCTGACCTATGGGAACAAACAAATGCTCCACCTGTTCCGGAAAATCTTGTCGGTTTGCATATTCAGATAAGATAAGGTTCTTGGTAAATGTTTTTGTTTCGTGCCCCTCACTTGTGAATTTGAGATGCATAACCCCATCTTTTATTATCACTTCGTAACTGAATACTTCGCCCAAAGCTATTCCATCTTCCGGTTCGGTTGGATAGCTGTTTTCATCGGTTCCAACAACGGAAAAATCGTAACCCCAAATAGGATGAGAGTAGTCCCACCTTTTGGAGTTATCATCACCTGCTGTATTGATTTCGTAATTCCAAAAGACAGAACCTTTGGTATGACCCGGAAATTTTTTGTAAAATATCTTGAGTGGCTCATTCTCATGCCCATCTGCACTATGAATTTGGCCCACAACTACCGAATAAGTTGCAGGCACACGGGCATCACCAGTGGTTGCCACATTCATCACCTTTAGGGTAGCATTCATTTTAGCCTCGGTCATGGGAGACCACTTTTTCAATTGAGCCAGCTCGGTTCTTGTATTGTTTGAAGTGCCGTGGGTATTGCCAGCATTTGGGGTTTTAAACACCACCCAATCCTTTTCATCATCTTTGGCCGTATAAAAGAAATCCTCATGTTCATAGTTGGTTGCCTGCCCCACATTGGAACCATCACCCAAGATTAAATTCCAGTGCTGAAAAAATGGTATAACGTCATTTGCACTTGTGCCCATAGCTACCTCTTCCGAATGCTCACTGGATTTTTGCGCTTTGCGTTCAACACAGCCAACGAGTAGCAAAACGACACTAATCATTGATAGACAATGGTAAAAAACTAATCTTGATGTTCTAAAGTTCATTTTTGCTGTGTTGATTATTATTAATGTGAAAAACGACTATCCAGTTAAACTTTTCAATAGTCTTAGCACTGCTTCAACGGATGAACGAAAATCCGCTACCCTTTTTTTTGAGGCATCTTCCAGTATGTGCAAGTTATCGCCATCATTGGAAGAAATTCCAAGTTCATTTAAATTGGTTAACCAGATTGGTTTACCAAATATATGTATATTTGTCTTATTACCAAAAAATTGAAGAAAAAAATACCAAAACACCAATATTACATACCATGGTCACGGATAATTCATCAGCAATAATCAACAAACTTAAAAAGGTAAGTACAGCCACCATTGCAACTTGTTTATTTAAAAAAGGTCTGAAAAATCAATTCATTCAAGAAGTGCAACCACTTGAAAAGGGGAAGTCAACAATGGCTGGTATAGCCTATACGCTCAGGTACATTCCCGCACGAGAGGACCTGAATTCGATTGAGGTATTCAAAAATCCTGAACATCCGCAACGGGTTGCAATTGAGGAATGCCCAAAGGGGTCCGTACTCGTTATTGACAGCCGCAAGAATGCGCGCGCTGCTTCTGCAGGCTCCATTTTGGTAAGCAGGCTCATGCAAAGAGGTGCGGAAGGCATTGTTACCGATGGAGGGTTTCGGGATTCGGCCGAAATAGCGGCCTTGGATTTCCCAGCCTTCCACAAAACTCCTTCTGCACCCACCAATTTAACACTTCATCAAGCCATTGCGATCAACGAACCAATTGGTTGTGGAGACGTGGCCGTATTTCCTAGGGACTTCATTGTTGGGGATGATGATGGTGTCATCGTAATACCGCGGAACATAGCAGCTGCAGTTGCAGAGGAGTGCTTGCAAATGACCCTTTACGAAGAATTTGTAATGGAAAAAGTCAATCAGGGAAGCCCAATAATCGGACTTTATCCCCTTACCGATAAAAATCTAAAGATTGAATACGAGCAGTGGAAAAAAATAAAATAGTAAAATTTGCCCCAATAGATTTACCAAATAAGTTATTGGACAAAAGGGGACAATACCTCTTTGAAGTCTAAAAGTTATTTTGGTGCCATACCATATGAATTTATGTTGCTACCTTGTAACCGATGAATCTTGCAAAACCTTTATCCTTTTTAGTTGTGCTGTTCTGTATGGGCTGCGCGAACGAAAACAAGGTCAAAAATGAAGTTGAAAAACCCAATATAATTGTCATTTTAACTGATGATCAAGGGTGGGGTGATTTAAGTTTCCATGGCAACACCAATCTTTCTACTCCCCATATAGATTCCCTAGCCATTGAAGGGGCGGTTTTTGATAATTTTTATGTGCAACCCGTCTGTTCCCCTACTCGCGCAGAGCTTTTAACGGGCATGTACTTTCCTAGGTTGGGGGTGTACTCTACTTCTGCCGGAGGTGAACGAATGGACACATCTTTCCCCACCTTTGCTGACTTTTTTCGAAAATCTGGATATGCTACTGCCGCCTATGGCAAATGGCACAATGGAATGCAGCCACCTTATCATCCCAATAGCAGGGGCTTTGAGGACTTTTATGGTTTTTGTTCCGGTCATTGGGGAAATTATTTTGGGCCCATGTTGGAACACAATGGGGAGATTGTTAAAGGTAACGGTTTCCTTGTGGACGATTTTGTGAACCATGGTATAGACTTTATTTCAAAGCATCAAGAACAACCTTTTCTACTGTACCTTCCGCTGAACACACCCCATAGTCCAATGCAGGTTCCAGATGTCTTTTGGAACAAATTCACCAATCGGAAATTGCAGAAGAGATACCAAAATGAAAGCGAGGAGGATTTACAGTTTACCAAAGCCGCTTTGGCCATGGTAGAGAACATTGATTGGAACGTAGGTAGACTGACCTCTTATCTGAAGCAAAAAGAATTGGATAAAAACACCATTGTTGTCTTTATGTCTGACAATGGCCCCAACGGATGGCGTTGGAATGGAGGATTAAAGGGCAAAAAGGGTTCCACGGATGAAGGCGGTGTGAAATCCCCTTTCTTTATCAAATGGCCCGCTGTCATTGACCCAGGACAACATATTGAACAACTTATGGGGTCGGTGGATTTGTTGCCTACCTTGCTTGGGTTGGCCTCTCTTGAATCATCGATAGACCTAGGCTTTGATGGTCAGGATTTCAGCGGTCTTATTAGAGGAGAGGGGCTGCAGGTAAAGGATAGGGCAATCTTTAACCATTGGAACAATAAAACTAGTGTTCGCACCCAAAGCTATCGCTTGGATTCTGAGAATAGGTTGTATAACATCGTCGCTGATCCAGGACAGACTACGGATATATCCCTTTCCCAATCCAAACTAAGGGACTCCTTGATTATCTTAAAAAACAATTGGATTGAAGAGGTGACAACCACTGAAAGGGATAATCAACCCTTTACCCTTGGACATCCTGATTTTAACCTTACCCAACTACCCGCCAGGGATGGAGAAGCCCATGGAAACATCAAACGCAGCAACAGATGGCCCAATGATTCCTTCTTCACGAACTGGAAGAGTATTCAAGATTCCATAACCTGGGATATTGAGGTATTGGAGAAAGGGACTTTCGAGGCAATCCTGTATTATACCTGTGGGGAACAAAACATAGGCGCGGAATTGGAATTGGCATTTAGGAACGCTGTGGTAAAAAAGAAAGTAATCGAACCAAATTCGCCTCCCCTGATTGGAGCCGAAAACGACCGTTACCCTAGGATGGAATCGTATGTTAAAGACTTCGTCCCTATTTCACTAGGTAGCATTCATCTGGAACAAGGAAAAGGTACTCTTGTATTAAAGGCCACCCAGATTCCAGGAGATGAAGTCATAGATTTCAGGTTGCTGCAATTTGTACGACTTGATGAATAAGTGTGCTGCTTTAAGACACGTTCAAATGCAACAAAACCGCTAGAAAAACCAGAGGTCTCCGTGGTCAGGGTTACAGATCTAGCCGTTATCCCGCAATAACCTATTAATCAGTATTTTATGCCATGTTTTCAAAATATGGACACCTGATTATACAATAAAAACAAAGAAACAGAGCACTAAACTGTTATCTACAATCATCGCTGGTAGCTACTTTATGAAAACCTTAATGGATTTTTTTGGTTCTGAAATGTAATTCAGAACCCTTGCCACAATCTTATTAGGTTTTTTTGGACTTCAAGACTAAGACAGTTTCCTTGTTTTATGAAGAGATTGAGGCGGTTGCAAATGATTAAAAACTAACCTATAACCTGCAAAAGAACTTGAGAACCAAAACCAGTAATATTTTAAGGGCAACAAGCCTATTGATCATTTTATGTTTAATCTTGATTTTGATTGGATGCGATAAGCATGATAATCCACAATCCAACCCAGAAAACTCCTCGTACAACTATGCTATTCCTGAAGAAAAACAAGATGGTTGGCTAGTCACAAGTGTTGAAGATGTTGACGTTGATAAGATTTTATTGGAAGAGGCTATCTCAAAAATCGTCGATGGTGACTTCGTCAACATTTCTTCCATTTTAATAGCTCGTGATGGTCAGTTAATCGTAGATGAGCTTTTTCGAACAACTTTGGATGCTAATGACGCTGCAGTTCGTAACACCGACCTGAATGTCCATACGATGCAATCCGCTACAAAAAGTTTTGCTTCAGCACTTATGGGCATTGCAATCGATAAGGGATTTATTAACTCAGTTGATGTAGGCTTTTATACCTTATTTCCTGAATACGATAGTTTTGAAAACTGGAGTGATAGTAAAAATCAAATAACTTTAGAAAATGTTTTGACCATGCAACATGGTTGGCAATACAACGAGTGGGACTATCCTATAGAAAGTGATCAAAACACACTATTTTTTATATACCGCAATTATTCTGATTTTGTAAAAGGTCTATTGGACTTACCTATGTCCTCAGAGCTGGGTAATTCTTTTGCTTATTCAACCATGGCTTCTCATGCGTTAGGAGCCGCTATTAGCAATAAATCCAATAAAAGTGTTCCTGATTTTGCACAAGAATACCTTTTCGGGCCTTTGCAATTTGATACCGTTTACTGGCTTTTTAGTCCAACAAATAGAGCTATGACAGGATGCTGTTTGTTTATTTCAGGAAGAGATATGATCAAACTTGGCCAGCTGTATTTAGATGAAGGTAGATGGAATGGAGAACAAATAATATCATCCAATTGGATTGAAAAATCTGTAACCAAAGCTGTCGATTTAAATTTAGGATTTACAGATGGATATGGTTATCAATGGTGGATGAAAGAATTTACAGTGGATGGACAGTCAGTAGACGCCTTTTTTGCGGCAGGTAATGGTGGTCAGTTCATTTATGTATTTCCAAGTTTGAATGCTGTAATTTCCTTAACTGGAGAAAATTATGGCTCCCAAACTATGTATCAAGTCACATCTTTACTTGAAGACTACCTATTAAAAGCACTTAAGTAAACCTATTGGAAATAGATAAAAGCTGGCAACAAGTAAAGATTTGGGATGAATAAGGAAAAAGATAAGGTGTTGGTAAACATCTACAAATATTTTGGCCTTACCATTTTAATCTCATGGGGTCTTTGGAGCCCTTTGTATATCTCGGAAGAGCTGAATGAATTTTGGGTCCTTCCTGGTGCTTGGGGGCCAACCATTGCCGCAATCCTGTTAACATTGGTAAATTCAGGGAAGGATGGGCTCAAAAATCTTCTTAAAAAATTACTCATTTGGAAAGTGAACGTTAAATATTATCTCTTTGCAATTTTTGGCCTTCTACTCATCGGATTGGTTTCTGTCACTGTTTATGATATTTTAGGAGGCAACTTACTTGATATTACAGTGGTTTTGGAGGGAATGGGAATAGATAATGGGGATTTTGGTCTAGCTCTGTTGTTACTTCCTGTTTTTTATTTAATCAATACATTACTAGGTGGTCCAATTGCCGAGGAATTGGGATGGAGAGGTTATGCCCAAGAATTACTACAGAACAAATACAGTCCTAATGTCTCTGGTCTCATAATTGGATTTATGTGGAGCATATGGCATTTGCCCCTATTCATTTTTTTACCCAAAGCGGTGGGTTCAATGCCCATTTGGTTCTATATTCCTTTAATGACTTCCCTGGGATTGGTATTCTCTTGGTTATACAATAAAACCAACGGAAGTGTTCTCTTGGCCATTTTACTTCATGGAGGAACGAATTTCGCACATGGCTTTCTTGGGGCAGATGTTTTTAAAGATTTGAAACTGCTTTCAATTCAAGTTTTATTCATAATCATTTTGGCAATTATACTCTCAAGAAGAAATATAAAACCACTTGCCAAAAATATATAAGTGTAATGCACACATAGATTGATAGTTGGTTTGGAACGTTCCTTGATTTTCTGTGCAGAGAATTGCTGCGATGGTGTTTTTGGCCTTCCTATTCAATGACCTTGGCTAAACAATGATTGTTGTATCCAAAGTCAAAGCATACCCGAAAGCTGTTTAAAGATAGGACAGTTTCAGTGGACATCCGCACACCTAATGCACATCTATTATATGGTTTTGATTGGTTTCTGGTGAATTCATTAAAAATAAAAAGCACTGAAAATCAAACGATTAATAGTGCTTTATTGTTGCTTATTTTTAGGCTAGTCGAGGTGGCGGAATCCGAGAACGTTTTATATCTCGCTATAAACCAATTACCTAAGTTCAATATTTTGTAATTGATCGCCTTTTTGATCTCTTTTTCAGTCTATCATGGCTTTTCAGAAACTGAAAACACCAAATAATATCATGTGACCCTATCTTTCATTAATTGGGCCACCTTGGCCCATGGCTATTTCAACAGGCTCAAAATTTGACTTATCCGCTCCACAAACAGAGCAATAATACTCTTTGGACAAAGATTCAAACTTTGTGTTTCTGTCAATATTGGATTGGGGTTCTCCTACGGCTTCATCGTATATCGTTAAGCAATTCCTGCATTGGTGCACTTTATGGGATATGGGTTCGGTCTCTTCCTTTTTTTTGTTTTCCTGTTCACTTTTCTGGCCAAGTTGTAAAAAGTATTGCTTGCTCAATTCAATCAGGAGATGGGGAAGTGCTTTTTTGTCCACATCTTGCGCATAGACCAAATATTCCGTTGTATTGGGGTCAAAATCCTTAAAATGACAGACATTATAAGTGGGTTTTGCTTCATATTCAGTCAGCAAGGTGGAAATGGGATTTCTTTCAATCACTATGGAAGAAAAATGGGATTGTTTGCCAACTTCATCGCTAATACCAAATGTTAGTCCATAAGTGCTAATATCATTCTGGTCAAAACCAGTGACCAGATACTTTTTAAGCCCTAACGCTTCTTGATCATCAACGGGCAAATGCCAATTCATTTCCAACTGGGAGTGCCTAACGTTGATGCCCCTTTGCCCTAGAAATCGTTCCAACTCGGGGCGACTCTGTTTGGATATTCCCTTTATGATGAACGATTTCCATGGAGTGATGCAAATTTTCCCAATACTGTTATCCAAACAAAATCCGCACAGCGCTTTCAAAAAATCCAGATCGTACCGATTATTTCTCCAATACAGTCCCAACCAATACTGATCGATCCCCATTTTGTTCATCCCTTCGTAATATGGGAATGTCAGGTAGGGAACAACAAGTTCCTTATCCATTGTTCTGTTATTGGTATTGAGAAATTGATTTAATACAGTGAACAATTGTTCAACGTTGTCCATGGTATGGAATACCTCTTCAATGGTCTTGCATAAAGAAACAATGTCCCAACTATAAACCAGAACAGGATAGTATGCGCTCTTTTTCCAGTGGGGAAGAAAAACATTCAAATACCAATAATCCTCTAGTTCGGAGGCAATGAAATTGAGGTTACCATTAAATATGGGCACCAAACGTTGTTTTGGATCGGTGATGTTGATTTTTAGTTTTGGCAAAAAATCAAACTGTTCCAAAAGGTATAGGTATGTGGAGCCTTTAAGCCAATGGGTCGTATCAAATATATCGGTCGAAACATAAGAGCATACAATATTTTGATAGTTTCTATCCGAAATTACATCCGTGCTGTATTTCGATATTTGCTCAAGTTGGTCCTTTTTAAGATTCTCCAGAGGAAATAGCAAATCTTGACGTGATCCAAAATAAACTTCGGACAGACCAGCAGCCTCGAGCATAGCTATGATATCCTTTAGCTCTCCCGGAGAGGTAATCCCTCCTTTGATCAATATTCGGTGCAGATCATCATTCATACATTTACGCTATGGCCATTTTTACTTGTCCTTTTAACAATGCTTGCACTTCTGGCTTGCAGCTTCCGCAGCCAAGACCAGCGCCCGTTTCAGCACATAACTTGGCAAAATCCGTACAGCCTCTTGCAATGGCATCCTTAATATTTCCATCCCCCACTTGACTGCAAGAACAGACCAAATCTCCTTTCATTGGCTCGACTTTGGCTGCTCCCCGTAACAGTTCTTCCCGTTTTTCTGAAAGTTCTATTTCATCCTCAATGAGTCGCTTGAATTCTGCAAATTCAGTTTTATCCCCCATCAAGATTGCACCTTTTAAGGTATCATCCTTCACAATGCACTTTTTGTAAAATCTTTTGCTGACATCCATCAGTAAGATTTCTTCATAAGAAGTGTCGTTTTTAGGTGTATTGACCATGCCTATACTGCACAAATCCAAGTTTTCAAACTTCAAGATATTCATCAGAACCGAACCGTTGTATATACTGCTTAAATCTCCCAAAATGTAATTGGCGGCAACATCTGCCTGTTGTTCCGCCGCCGAAGTGATACCATACAGGGCGTTCTGAAATTCAGCCATTTCACCCAATGCAAAAACAAAGGGGTCGCTCGTTTTTAAATAAGGGTTGACCAAAACACCCCTTCTTGTTTCAAGCCCCGCATCTTGCGCCAAAGTAATGTTGGGTTTGGTTCCTATCGCATAGACAATGGCATTGCACCTCAAGGTTCGTCCGGTTTTAAGATTGACCAAAAGGGTATATGGGGAATCTTTGTCCCCAAAAACGGTACTCACCTCATTATCAAAGAACAGTTGGATGTCCCTTTCTGAAACGTCTTCTGCCAATAACCTGCTTGAGATAGGGTCTAGTTGCCGCTCCATAAGCCTTGGTGCACGCTGAATAATACTGATATTGACATTGATTTTCTTTAGCGCAGCCGCCAATTCAAGTCCTAACAAACCACCACCAACAATGACCACATGCTGCTGATCGGCCGGAAGTTTAGTGTTGGATAAATAGTGTTTAAGGCGGTCCGCATCACCACGTTCCCGCATAGTAAATCTTCCCGGTAGATCCAACCGAACTTCATTTGGGACAAAAGCACGACTTCCTGTTGCCATGACCAAAAGGTCATAGGAATGAGTGTACCCTAGGTCATCAACCACGGTCTTTTCTTGTACATTGATTTTTTGAATACCATTTTTAGCGTACAGATTGATGTTTAGCTTTTCCAATTCACCCTGTTTCAGTTTTAGGAGGGATTCCCAAGACAGTTCTTCATTGATGTATTCAGGTAACAAAACCCTATTATAGAATGGGTGTTCTTCCTTGGAAAATACATGGAGTTCATCTTCCCTATTTTTTTCGCGGTAGGTCTGTATAAAACGATACGCTGCCGCCCCGGCCCCAACAATCACTATCTTTTGTTTTGGCTTCTTATATTTTTCCACCTGAACTGCACAATATTTAAAGTCAGGTTCTTTTGAAATGGGATCCACAATATCATTGGTGATGTTATTGGCCCTACTAAAATCATCATTTAGGACTTTCCCCCAATGCATGGGCAAGAAAACGACCCGTTCCCGAATGTCATAATTAACTTTCACCTTGACCCTTACACTACCGCGCCGGCTCTTTACCACTGCAATATCACCTTCCCTAAGATTGCGCAAATAGGCATCCACCCCGTTCATTTCAAGAAAAGGTGACGGAATATGGGTCAGTAAACGCTTTACTTTTCCGGTCTTAGTACGGGTGTGCCATTGATCACGCACCCTTCCTGTATTCAAAATCAAAGGAAAATCAGGTGTTGGAGCTTCTGATTTGTTATAAAGTTGTTGAGGAGCGTTAAAATGAGCCTTTCCATTCGAGGTAAAATAGTGTTGGTCCTGAAACAGCCGTGGGGTGCCCTTATGGTCAGGAGAAGGCACGGGCCATTGAAAGCTCCCCTCCTTGATGAGTCTTTCATAGGATAGTCCGGAAATATCAATGGTTGTTCCCTTTGTCAACAAACAATATTCATCATAGACCTCAGAGGCATTGTTGTAGTCAAAACCATGATAGCCCATTTCTTGCGCAAAGCGCCATAAGATTTCCACATCGGGCAGTGCTTCCCCTGGTGGGTCAATTACCTTTGGCAAATAGCTTATGCGACGCTCAGAATTGGTCATGGTGCCCTCCTTTTCCAACCATCCGGCGGCAGGCAACAACAAATCTGCATACTTCGTGGTCTCTGAATTGTGCGAAATATCCTGAACTATCACAAAACTTGCCTTTTCCAGGGCCCGTTCAATTTTCTTGGCATTGGGCAGGCTCACAATGGGATTGGTACAAATGATCCAAACTGCCTTCATTTTGCCCGATTCCAGAGCGTTGAACATTTCCGTTGCCGTAAGACCAGGCTCTCCTTTAATTTCCTTTCCGCCCCAAAACTGCTGAACCTCCTGTCGATGGTTCGGATTACCCAAATCCCGATGAGCAGCCAGTAAACTTGCCATTCCACCTACTTCCCTACCTCCCATGGCATTGGGTTGGCCAGTAAGCGAGAAAGGTCCGGAACCAGGTTTGCCGATTTGCCCGGTTAAAAGGGATAAATTGAACAGGGATAGGTTTTTATCGACCCCGATAACACTCTGGTTCAATCCCATGGTCCACATACTGATGAAACCCTTGGCATCGCCAATACATTTTGAGGCCGTTCGTATCTCATCGGCAGTGATGCCACATTTTTCAGCAGCTTGGCGAATCGTCAGTTCAAAGGCCTTTTGTCTGCATGCTTCAAAATTGGAAGTATGCTTTTGGATAAAAGTTTTATTGATTTTTTTCTTTTCGATGAGCCAACGCGCCATGGCATTGAACAGAATGACATCCGTACCAGGTAAAATTTGTAAATGCTGGTCCGCCAAGGCACAGGTCTGTGTCTTTCTGGGGTCCACCACTATAATTTTCACCTTCGGATTTTGCTCTTTATGCTTCTCAATTCGTCTGAATAAAATAGGATGACACCAAGCGGGATTGGCACCTGCGATCAAAAAACAATCTGCCAGTTCAATATCGGCATAAGCTATGGGCACTGCATCGTTCCCCACGGTTTTCTTATACCCTACAACCGCGGAACTCATACAAAGTCTGGAGTTGGTATCAATATTATTGGTTCCCAAAAAGCCCTTGGTCAATTTATTGGCCAAGTAATATTCCTCTGTAAGGCATTGACCCGAAACATAGAGTCCTACACTATCTGGGCCGTGACGGTCCATGATACTTTTGAACACAGCCGCTGCCCGCTCAAAGGCCAAATTCCAAGGAACGCGCTGCATGGGATGATTTCGGCTCCATCGCATTTCCGGATAAAGGATTCTATCCGAAGTATCTTGGGTCACATAGTTCAACGTCTTGCCTTTTGAACAGAGCATACCCTTGTTCACCGGGTAATCCTCGGTTCCTTCCACCGAAAGGGTCCCTTTGACATCCTTGGTAACCGTAATGCCACAACCTACTCCACAATAGGAACAAATGGTTTGATATGCATCCCTTTTTGACATTGAATATAGCAAGGTGTTTCTATGGGATAAAGTTAGAATATTACGTATTAATACGTAGTGTTGAATTGGTAAAAGTGTAGTCTAAAATCGAAGGATTTGCAATAATTGCGCGCAAAAGTTGAAAAATACCGAATCTACACCAAATTATACTTGTTGGCGGTTTTGGAAAGGTCAATGAGGTTCTTCACTTTCATCTTCTTCATCAAATTAAAACGATGGGTTTCAATGGTACGCTTACTATTCTGTAGTTTCTCTGAAATTTCTTTGTTGGTATATCCTGCCAGGACCAATTCCAGCACCTGGAGCTCTTTGTTGGTAAGGTCAAATGGATTGTCCTGCTTTTTTTTGGGGTTTTTGCTGTCCATTTTTTTTGGTGAACCGAACAAATTGTTAACCAATACATTGGAAATATCCCCACTAAAATACTTACCGCCTTCATGCACCACATGAATGGCCTTTACAAATTCTGTTTTACCTGTATCCTTGAGCAGGTAACCACTTGCCCCGGCCTGCACCGATTTTAGGATATATTCTTCGGAGTCATGCATGGAAAGGATGATGCACTTGGTTTTTAGATCCTTGGTTACTTTCAACCGTTCAACCGTTTCTATCCCACCCAATTCCGGCATTCTAATGTCGATGATCAAAATGTCCGGAGCTTTGTCACCTACCATTTTAATGGCCTCCAATCCGTTGGCCACTTCCCCAATTACATCTAGATTCGGTTCTTCTTCCAACAGTGCCCGGATACCGTCCCTGACCAGCGAATGGTCATCGGCCAAGACAATTGATATGGTTTTGTTCAGTCCCGAATCGTGCATGGCACAAAAATAACCGAATTATTGAAATACCTTGAAATGAAATAAAGGACGCCCCAGTTTAAAGTGGAACATCCTTTAGCGCAAACTCAGAAACGTAAATTCTGCTAATCCGTCTTGGTTGTTGTAAAAAGTTTAGGTTTGATAACCAACATGATCCAAGCCCAGTTTTGGGTGCTTGCCGTATCCGCCTCTGTGATCCCCTTTAATTCATACATTCCGTCCGACGGAAACAAGTGGGAATATCCTATTTTAATCCCATATCCCTTAAAGCTTTGGGAATAGACCAAATCAACCTCCGTTCCCAAACCATTTTCCCCACTGGGCAAATCTTGCTCTCCCCTAAAATTTAAAACCTTTGCCAACAAACTTGATTTTTCACCAAGTTTAACATTGGTGCTGGCATGGATATCGAATAAACCAACGGAATTAGCGTGGTTGCCCACATAGAAGTAATCCATAAAACCATTAAACTTGTGATTGGTTCCGTACAAAGGGAAGAATGCACTTGTTTCATCTGCCGTTTGCCCATCATTTCCACTGATGACCTCAAGTCCGGCACTCAATCCTATTTTATCGGAAGCTTTATAGTTGACATCCAGTCCCAATAAATAGGCAGCTTTTACATCCAGTTCTCCCTGCCGTTCCCCAGTTTGCAAGAATGCATTGGCCGTCAATCCAAAATTTCCTTTGGAATAGGTCAAATGGGTACCTACGGTCTGCAAATTGCTCAACCCATCCGGGTTGGTTTGGTCATTAAAGTTTTGAAAGCCATTGTTAAGCAACACCAAACTAGCTGACCAATTTTCCCATTTCTGTTTTAGATAGAGCATTTGCATGGTTTTGTAACTGAAAAACCCCGTTGTCATATAAGCATTGCCCACAGATTGAAAACCGCTTGGATTGTCGAAATCTTGATTAAAGGCAAGGGCAAGATCCAATAGGAACCTTTCTTTTGCATACCTGACTAAAGCGGCATCATGGTTCCGGGCCTGTTGGGTCCAATCCACCTCTCCCAAAATACGTTGGTCATCACACGAAAGGACCTGCCTCCCCAATTTTGCGGACCATCCCGAACCTAAATTTAATTGGGCCCATGCTTCAAAAACGGCAAATGAGTTGTTTTCGTCATCTGGTAACAACTGTCTGTTCTCGCCCCAAACCATCACATCCTGAAGGCTAAGATAAAATTGATAGGCATCCATTTTGTAGTCCACATTTAAGCGAGCCCTTGTAGAAGTTGCAAGGCCAGGCTCAGCAGCCTCCGAAATTAGACTGCCAAAACCATTCCTATATTCGGTACGTGGTCGAAACTCACCCCCAATCGTTAGCTGTGCAATCGAAATTTGGGTCATTAGCAAACATAGCGGTGCCAATGCATTCCTTTTGATAGAATTCATAGTTGGTTGTTTAAAAAGAAGTGAATAAATGTTGTTCCCGATTCTAATCGGCTTTCACAGCGGAAAGTTTGAGCTCTCCTTTCATTTCCTGCAATACCTCTTCTTCATCTTGTATTGAAAACTTGATTGCCAGGGATGATAATGCTGTAACGACCACAAAAATTCCGATTATGAAGTATCCGCTTGAAACGGCTTCCGAAGCAGCTATGGCTTGGGCTGATTTCATGGCTTCTTCACCCAAAGAAGCACTGGCTTTTAGAGCGTCACTTTCGGCCACAGCAGATTTTGACTTAAGGAAAAGAGCTGCCAAAAACGCTCCTACATTACCTCCGGCCCCTACGATTCCAGAAATTGAACCGATGGCCTTTTTGTTGATAAATGGAACAACTGAAAAAGTAGCTCCTTCGGCCATTTGTACGGTAAGACTGAATGCAACTAGAAACAAAATACCAACTGTCAAACTTGTTGTAAGGGAAAACACAGAAAGCATGAGTCCTTCCGCCATCAAAATACCTGTTAAAAAGATAACCCTTCCCCTAAGACCTTTTAACCTTCCAAAACGATCCCCAAAAAACCCTCCCAAGGTCCGCGCAAAAATGTTCATCAAAGCGAATGACAGCACGACGTTCCCCGCAGTGGTCCGCTCCAGTCCAAATGTGTTCTGAAGATAATCATCCATAGTGCCATAAACTGTAAGTTCCATACCAAAGCAGGCTGCATATACGATAAACAAAATCCAAACACGATAGTCTTTCAGTGTACTGGCGAATGAAACCTTATCCTTTTTTAGGATAGGCATGTTTCCGGATTCCCGTAGTTCAGAAAAGTTTCCTTCAGGAGTATCTTTGGTAAAAAAGTAATAGACGAGCCCCATGCTAAAGCAAATAAGTCCTGCTATAACCATGGAATAACGCCAAGCGATTTCATCGGCCACACCAAAGCTGACCACGGCAGCAGCAATCAAGGGCATCCCAAGCCTATTGGCACCACCACCTAGATTTCCCCATCCTGCGGAAGTAGCATTGGCAGTACCCACAATATTGGGAGCAAACATAATGGAGGTATGGAATTGGGTGATCACAAAAGAAGCCCCAATAAATCCGATAAACAACCTACAGATCAAAAACTGTAAAGGGGTCTGAACAAAACCTATAAGTAATACGGGAATTGCACCAATGATCAACAACCAAGTATAGCAAAGTCTTGGACCATACTTATCACATAGCTTTCCAATTAGTAATCTAGCAAAGACAGTACCCGTTACCGCCAAGATGATGGAATTCCATTTTTGAGCAGGGGTAAGACCAAGGTCTTTTACCACATCCGGCATAAAAGGTACAATTCCAAACCAGGCAAAAAAACAGATGAAAAATGCTATAGAGGTAATCCAAAAGGTTCGGATTGGAACGCTTTTTACATTTAAAAGATTTAATGTTGTGGCTTTCATGTTACGTATGTTTTTAGGTTACAGAATCAAAACTACGTATTTATACGTATTTAATGTATAGAAATACGTATTTTTAATAATATCCCATGACGTCAATTCAAAAAATAAAGCATGCTTAAAATCAACATGCTTTTATTGCGAATCAGGTAAAAGTCGGTACGGCTAACCTGTATGTCCTTATCAGAATTCCATATTCACAACCCTTTGTATAGCTTCTTCAAAGAATGCAGGATGATCGGCCACGACATCTCCTATTACTATTATACCTGGCTGGGAAATATCCAGTTGTGTAGAAATAACCTTGAATTCCTTTAAAGTTCCCACTAAACAAGTTTCATTGGGCAACGTTCCATTTTGAATGACAGCTATCGGTGATGATTCTCCCCGGTACTCTGCGGCCAACCTAACTATAGCCCTTATTTTACGTATTCCCATCAATATCAGTATCGTTGCTGATGATTGCATTGCAAGCTCAAAATCTTTGGATAGATTATGACATTTAGTTGTAGCAGTGAGCACCCAGAAACTACTACTTACTCCACGCTTGGTTACCGGTATGCCCTGACTTGCCGGCACGGAGATGGCACTTGTCAGCCCCGGTACAATATCAACAGATAAACCAAAAGATTCGGCATATTCCACTTCTTCCGACGCTCGCCCAAAGACGAAAGGATCGCCACCTTTTAACCGCACCACATGCCCATAGGCAAAAGCACTTTTCACTATTAACATATTGATTTCTTCTTGCGAGTAGCTGTGTTTACCGCAGCGTTTGCCTACGTATATTTTAGGAATATTTGCAGACACCTGTTGAATCAACTCCTCACTCACTAAAGCATCGTACAAAACTGCATTAGCAGACTGTAGCGCCCTCAAACCCCTTACGGTTATAAGGTCTTTGCTACCGGGGCCTGCCCCTACCAAACTTACTCTTGCTCTCATAGTTACTTGTTATTATTACGGTTTTTCGAAGCACATTTTATCAATTCCTCAACAAGAATACGTAATTATTCACAAAAAATCAGTATATAATTACGTAAATATACTTAGTTTTGGCTTGTATTTCAAATCTATCGTAAATGGAAACTGTAATCGTAGTGGGAAACGGAATGGTGGGATACAAGTTCTGTGAGAAATTCAGAGCACACCCAGCCAGTACGGCATTCAATCTTTTGGTCTTTGGCGAAGAGCCCAGGCCAGCCTATGACAGAGTACATCTCAGCGAATATTTTGGAAACCAAGATGCCAAGGCTCTGGAGCTTGCCCCTTCCTCTTGGTATCGCGAGAACAATATTGATTTAATTACCGGTGAAAGAATAACGGACATCTTAACCGAAACCAAGGAAGTCCGGACCATTTCCGGTAAAACTTATTCTTATGATCACTTGGTACTGGCCACCGGTTCGGCTCCCTTTGTCCCTCCTATAAAAGGTGTTGAAAAACAGGGCGTTTTTGTTTACCGCACTATTGAGGACCTCGAGGATATGCTTTCGTACGCTGCCCAGATAAAGGCCATAAAGCCCAATGGCAGAGCTGCCATTCTCGGTGGAGGCCTATTGGGGCTGGAAGCAGGGAAAGCCGTTCTGGACATGGGGCTGGAAGCCCACGTAGTGGAGTTTGCCCCAAAATTGATGCCCCGCCAATTGGATGCTCGCAGCAGCAATGTGCTTCAGTTGAAACTGGAATCCATGGGAATGAAGGTCCATTTGGGGAAAGCGACCAACCAGATTATCGGTGATCAGGTAATCGAGGGAATGGATTTTGGAGAGGACGACCAATTGGATGTGGACATGCTCATTATCTCAGCTGGTATCCGCCCAAGGGACGAGCTCGGGAAAACCTGCGGATTGGAAATGGGCACCCGTGGCGGAATCGTGGTAAACCATAAAATGCAGACCTCAGCACCCAGCATCTACGCCATAGGTGAAGTAGCCCTATACAAGCAAATGATATATGGTCTGGTTGCACCCGGATACGAGATGGCCAATGTTGCCGTGAACCAAATATTGGGCGTTGAGGAGGTGGTCATGCAAGAGGAAATTGACATGTCCACCAAATTAAAGCTCATGGGAGTTGATGTGGCCAGTTTTGGAACGCCATATATGCCTGCAAGCAAAGGGCTTTCCATCATTTTTGAAAACAAGACAAAGTTTCTCTACAAACGAATCAATGTAAGCCATGATGGCAAAACACTTTTGGGTGGAATTCTGGTAGGGGATGCCACGGACTACAATATTTTACATCAAATGTACCTCAACAACATGTCGCTCCCCGAAAATGCAGAAGAATTGATCGTGGGAGCCCGCGGAGATGGTGGCTCTGCCTTCGGAAGTGCAATTGACTTGCCTGATACCGCCCAAATCTGTTCGTGTGAAAGTGTATCCAAAAAGGACATTTGCGATTCACTTCTTGACGGCAAATCCAACTCTCTAAAGGATGTGGTAAGCTGCACAAAATCAACCACAGGTTGTGGAGGATGCAAGCCTATGGTGGTAGAACTGGTCAATGAGACCTTAAAATCCATGGGGAAGGAAGTCAAGGATGTCATTTGCGAGCATTTTGAATATACCAGACAAGAACTATACAGTATTGTCAAGGTGAAAAACATAAAAACCTATGATCAAGCCCTGGACAAATGCGGAAAGGGTGACGGGTGTGAGGTATGCAAACCAGCTTTGGCCTCCATTTTTGCGACCATATATAACGATACGGCCAACAAAGAAGATGTTATTCAAGATTCCAACGACCGCTTTTTAGCCAACATTCAACGAAATGGAACATACTCCGTGGTCCCTCGAATTCCAGGTGGTGAAATAACACCGGAAAAATTGATCGTTATTGGCGAAGTGGCCAAAGAGTTTAATCTCTACACCAAAATTACGGGAGGTCAGCGTATCGACCTTTTTGGTGCTGAATTGAACGATCTTCCCGCGATTTGGAAAAAACTTATCGACGCCGGTTTTGAAAGTGGGCATGCCTATGGTAAGGCCCTACGAACAGTAAAGAGTTGTGTTGGCTCCACATGGTGCCGTTTTGGGATGGATGAGAGCGTGAGCTTTGCCATTGAACTCGAAGAACGTTACAAAGGGTTGCGATCTCCCCATAAGCTTAAAGGAGGCGTATCCGGGTGCATACGGGAATGTGCCGAGGCACGTGGTAAAGATTTTGGGGTCATTGCCGTGGAAGGCGGTTGGAACCTATATGTCTGCGGCAATGGAGGTGCAACACCTAAACATGCCCAGTTATTGGCAGAAAAAATAGACAATGAAACCGTCATTAAATATTTAGATCGGTTTTTAATGTACTACATCCGAACTGCGGCACCACTTATGCGGACCGCAGCATGGCTTGATAAACTGGAAGGCGGTATGGATCAATTGAAAAAAATTGTTCTTGAGGACAGCCTCAACATTGCCCACGAACTGGAGACCGAAATGCAGGAGCTTGTTGATAAATATAAATGTGAATGGAAACAGGCAGTGGAAAACGAGAAAACCAAAAAAAGGTTCAAACATTTTGTAAATGCCGATGACAGGGATGACAATCTGGTTTTTGTACCCATGCGAGAACAAAAAATGCCGGAACCCTGGACCATCTAAAAAGAAATCTATGGAAACATTATTGCAAAACTATCAGTCGGTTCTACTGAAAAACGTTGCCTTTTGGTTCAAAGCTTGCCATGAAGATGACATCCCTGAAAATGGCGGGGCCTGTGTAAAATATCAAAACAAGCAAATTGCTGTTTACCATTTCAAGCGAAAACAAAAATGGTATGCCTGCCAAAACCTTTGTCCACACAAAATGGAAATGGTCCTAAGTAGGGGAATGATCGGAGATGCCGATGGAATAGCGAAGGTTGCCTGCCCCATGCACAAAAAAACATTCTCTCTGGACACCGGTGAAAACCTAAACGGCGATCTACCTTCCATAGCAACCTTTCCGGTTAAAGTGGAAAATGGCTTTGTGTATATTGGTTTTTCTGAATAGCTTTAGGAAAATCATAAACCATGAGCGAATCCAAGAAGTTTCTGGAAGCACTTAAATTGTTTGATGCAGCAAATGCGCAAGACCCCAACACCGAAGTCGTTGATGGAAAGGAGCATGCCAAGGAACTTTTATACGCTCAGCGGATGACCGCTATCCTTAACGAGTTTCAACCCAATGCTTCGGAAGCCCTACAGCTCACTGCGCGGTGCCAACATATTTGTCGCTGGGAAATTCCCCGGGATTCTTATGAAATGAACCGCGTTGGCTATTTAAAATGGAGGCAGGACCTAAAGAAATTTCATGCTGCAAAGGCCAGTACCATTTTAAAAACAGTAGGTTATGATGAAGAAACCATTGAACGGGTCAATTTTCTGTTGCTCAAAAAACAATTGAAAAAAGATGAAGAGACCCAAACGTTGGAAGATGTAATATGTCTTGTTTTTTTGAAATATTACTATGAGCCGTTCCTAACCAAACACGATGATGACAAAATCATCTCCATCTTACAAAAAACCTGGAAGAAAATGTCACCCAAAGGACATGAAGCCGCACTTAAGTTGTCATTCTCCAAAGAAGGGCTAGCATTGGTTTCAAAAGCACTATCTGATCAATAAAACAGCACGAACTGGAAAATGGGCGAAAATAACCAACAACAGACTTTGGACGTATCCACATTTGTGAGGATACGGAAATGGTATCTTTTTGCACTGGCTGCCATAGCCCTGACCATTATCGTGGCCCAAGTTTTAATCCAACGGCACCTAAATGATCAATTGGACGACTCTAGGGTGATAAATGTGGCCGGAAGACAAAGGGCCTACAGTCAAAAACTGGTAAAAGAGGCCCTTTTACTGAACTCTTCCCATCTTGATGAACCTGAACGGAAAGAGCTCTTGCATAGATTGCGAAACACCCTTACCATTTGGAAAGGTTCTCATGATGGTCTTCAAAATGGAAATGATAGTATTGGACTCCCCAAAGAGGACAATAAATCCATTCAGCAACATTTCAACGAACTCGCTTCCCATCATAACGCCATGGTCAATGCCGTAGAATTGATGTTGACAAGTCAAGATTCATTAAAAAGTCAAAATCAACTGGACATATTGCTTGCCCATGAAGAGCCTTTTTTGGAAAAAATGGATGCGATTGTAAACGAGTACGATGCCATCAGCAAAGAACAATTACAGAATTTAAAAGTAAAGGAATACCTCCTATTGGCATTTTCACTGCTGATCTTGGTATTGGAGGTGCTCTTCATTTTTAGACCATTGTCCATACAGATCAGGGAAACCATTCGGGATTTAGTCGAAAGCAAGCTTCAGTCGGAAGAGGACGCCCAAGAAATAAAGAACATGTTCGAGGCAAAGGAAAAATCCCTTCAAGAATTAAAGGAACTGAACTTTGTAATTGACAATGCTGCCTTATTTGCCAGTACCAAGAACGATGGTTCCATAGTTTTTATCAGCAAAAAGTTCCTTACCCTGCTCGAAGAACCCAAAATGGCCCCCAACACACACCTGCCTGAACTTCTCACCATAGATGAGGGGCAACGGCAATACCTCCGGGAAATTTTGACCAAGCCCCGAAAAACGATACGATCTGAGGAAATTGAAATAACTACCAAGAGCGGTAAAAAACTTTGGTTGGACATTTCGATAATCCCCATCCATCCATCCAGCAAAAAACAAAGTATTCTTCTCTTATGCTCCGACATCACCGAACGCATGCAGAACCAGAAAAAAGTGGAACAGCTCACGCTTCAAAATTATGAGGAGCGCATGAAGCAAAAACAGCTTCAGGCTGGCTTGATCGTTGAAAGTCAAGAGGAAGAGCGCAAACGGATCGCTAAAGATATCCATGATGGAATTGGCCAAATGCTTACGGCTCTACGATTCAATATTGAATCCATTAACCTAACAAACAAAGAAAAGACCAAGGAAAAAATAGATTATTTAAAAGAACTCACTTCGGACTTGATCAAAGGTGTTAGAACAGCTACGTTTAACCTTACCCCGCCGGAACTGGGGGACCATGGAATTTTTCCGGCTTTGCAGAAAATGACCTCGGAATTGAGCAAACTTACGGGCAAGAACATCTTATTTGAAAACAAGGCGGAAGGGAATACCCGTTTTGACTCATTGGCAGAGACCAACATCTATAGGGTTACCCAGGAAGCGGTGAACAATGCCATCAAATATGCAGATGCCAATTATATTTTGGTGACGATCAACCTCACCAACAATTTATTGAGCATTGTTGTTGATGATGACGGGAAAGGGTTTGACCCATCCATTTTGGACAAGCCTCCAAAAAATAGCAGTGATGGTGGAATGGGGGTATTTTTTATGAAAGAACGAATCAGCTATATCAATGGACGGCTCTTTATAAATTCCAGTCCGGGAGAAGGAACGCGTGTAACCATAAATTATCAGCTTAGCGAAACACAGCAAGAGGTTGAACCGTAATTAAAAAAATGAAGACTCGGATGAAGGGGGGATTTTATACGGTACAGGTTGACAAAGACAGAAGCTGATACCTTTTATAGAGAACGCTCCTGTCCATTGACTATGAAAGACCATAAATTCACTTAAGGGAGCGGTTTACTAATTAAAATAATTTTGTAGAAAACCTGTCCTAAAGATCGGGGTATTTACACACTGAATGTGTGAATAGTTTGCATACTTTCATTTTTAAAAATTAAACATCTTTAAACGAAAGTCAAATCAAACAAGCCCGGTTACCATTTTGAAGCATTTTAAAGCAAGGCAACCGAATTGGCAACTTGTTTTATCATAACAATTCAAATCAAATGATTGCCTTAAAACGACAAAAACTTGATAATCATACGATTACCAAGTTTTTATTACTTACTGATTTCTTAAAAAGTCGGGGTGGCAGAACAAAAACCTTGATTGTCAACCACTTATAAACCAGTTTTTTATAAAATTATTCCTTAAACAGGACATCCCAGGGGACATCTTCATGTGAAAAATTGACTTTCACATTATAAAACTAATCAATTCATATCATTTCCTCTAAAATAAAATTGTTGAAAATCAATTGGTTTCCACCTATTATAATTGCAATTCATCATCTATGGAAATAAGGTAACTTCGCAACCCACTTTCTTTTATGAGAGTCATATGAAACAACTATCCTAAACCCTTAATGTTCCATTCTGGAATCCGGACTGGCCGCCATCCGAGCAGAAATTCGATAGCTGGCACAATACGAAGCACAGCGCAGGTACTCCCCCCTTTTAGGACTTTTCCCGGGCATACGGGTTGTTTGAATTACAGGCTTTATCTGCTTGTCCACCCATATGCTCGAAAAATTGCCCTTAGAAAAAGAATTATTGACGATAGGTTTGCGGAGAGGCGATGAAACAGCTTATAAAAATCTCTATAAGACTTATTACGAAAGTTTGGTTTGGTATTGTCATACCTTGACCAATGACCTTCAAAGAGCAGAGGATGTGGTTCAAAATGTATTGATCAAAATATGGTTGAACCGAGATAAAATTGAGATTACGACTTCCCTAAAAAGCTATCTGTATAGGGCCGTATTCAACGAATTTGTAAAGGAAAGGGACAAGTTAAAACTACATGACAAGATGCTTATGGAGTTAAAGCGGGAAGCATTGGATTATATGGTCGAGCTAGATGGGGAAATCTTGAAAGAAAAATTAAAACTGTTGGAAAATGCTATAGATCAATTGCCAAAAAAGCGTAAAAAGGTTTTTCTATTGAATAAAAGGGAAGGGTACAAATACCGGGAAATTGCCGAAGAGCTCAACCTTTCTGAAAAAACCGTGGAAAAGCATATCAGCCGTTCAATGAAGCAAATAAGGGATATTATGTGCTACAGCCCTCCCAAGATTTTTGTTTTGTTCTTCGAGAAAATACTCCAGTATCGAAGGCATTTGAGTGCAACCATGAATTTACTTTCTTGATTAAGGCATCAAAATTTTATAAAAGGCAACAAATTTTTAGTTCAAACAGAAATTAATGCTATTGTAGCCTTACCCCTTTTGTAAGTACCCCCTAGATCCGCTACAGTTTAGGTTTTACAAAATAGTTCTTTTTCTGTTATGGAAAAGCTAGCTTTTCCATAAGGCCTCAAAAATTCCAATTGCGAAACCATCAATTCTTCATTTGGATAGATGTCCTCTTGCTTGGAATTTGGCTGAGTAGACTTCATTCCCATCCACATCATAGTGGGTAAATTCAATTTCAGGTCGGTTGAACTCCCTGGTTATTTTCACCCCCAAAAAACCACCATTCACCCTCAAAAAACGGTGCTGGGGCCTCACATCCTCCTGATCCCAACCTTGGGAATGTGAATTGCTCACCGGGCCAGAGCCAAACTCATTGACCTGTGTTTCAGAATCAAACGAATGGTATTGCCAGTGACGATCACCATTGATGATGTAAACATTGTCTATTTGTGAGAGCATTCCCCTCATCCAATCACCTTCGGTTTGAAAACCCTTATTGGCATGGTTGTCTTTCTTGTTATCCCTATCCGGGCCTATGATGGGGGTGGCAGAAAATAAGATTTTGAATGTAGCATCCGACTCTTTTAGTGTCTGCTCTAACCAAGATTTCTGTGGTGTACCCAGAATCGTTTTGTCCGGACCGTCCTCCATTCTGTTTAGAGACCTGAATTCCCGCCCTTCCAACAGCCATATCTGAAGATCTTTTCCCCATCGAAATGTCCGGTAGGGTTCACCTCTCAAAGGAACATTCTCCTTCCATATTTTTAGCCCGTCGTTCCAATTGATTTTACCAAAAGTCCCTTCCTTGTCGCTGATGTCATCTTTCAAGAGATCATGATCATCCTTGATCATGAACATCGGTACTTTCAAATGAAAATCAACAAGAGACTTCCAGGAGTCCATGGCATGCCATTTGTGGCGTGCTGTTGGGATATCATTTGCCACAGGCCCCTTTCGATCGTAGTACACATAATCTCCTGTCTGAACAAAAAAGTCGGGATCCATCCTGTTCATGGCATCATAAACCCTGAACCCCCTCACACTATCATCATAGCTCCAGAAAAACTGACAGGTAGAAGTGGTGAAGTGAATAGCCTTCCCAATTGTTTTTGAGGGAGCCGTTCTAAAAATTCCATTGACTTTGTTTCCAGATCCTTTTGATTCAATGGTTACTTCATATTGGGTATCCGGTTTTAATGAGCTGAATAGATGACTTGCTGTAAAATCATCTGCCTCTCTTACTTTTACCCATGGTGATACCCTGCTTTCGAATCCCTCGGTTAGTATGAACCTAACCTCCCCTTCCACTCCGAAAACACCTCCATCTACTGAATCAAGAGGCATTTCTTCATCAAAATCAATCGGGTAACTCGGATGAGTATTGGACTTTTGATGTACGACAGGATTAGGTATGGCCTGACCATAAAGTCTTGTCCAGATAAGTGCCGTCGAATCCGATACTTCCATTGCTTTGAATCCGGATGTAAAGAACTCATTTTGCCTAGGTTCACACGTTAGCAAGAAAACTATGGCAAGGAAACCCAAAAACTTCATATCTTAATTTTTTTAAAGGTTTATTGGTCTTACCAATCGTCAGTCCTAAATGAGGGTGCCGGTATGCCATAGCGATTGAAAAGATCACCAATCACAAAATCCTTAAAGCCGTACCTAACGGCTACAGGATTTTTCACTTCCGAACTAGAAATAATCAATGCTTTTTGTTTTGAGATATATGTGGTAGTGGCTGGGTAAAACTTTTTATCCGCTCCTGCTATTTCAAACAGTTTATAGCCTTTACCATAATCGGTAAGCCCACCATGATCGTTGATGAAAGTCAGCTTGACCACCGACCCATCTATGGTCATTTCCTCAAGCTCGGGTCCGCGACAGACAATTCCCTCTACTCCATAGGTTTCCTTGAGGGCAAAATAGGCTAGTCTAGTACCTGCCTGAACCTTATTAAGTGGATGAATATCATTTTCCTCTCCCGTATCCAAAAGGGACACCATTCCTGAGTTTGGAATTCTCTTAGATGCCAGATATTGCGCTTCTCTTATATAGGCTGAATTGAGGTCAGGTTCTATTTCATCATGATAGTCGTAAGGTGCCAGTTGACAATAATAAAAAGGGAACTCACCTATTCCCCAAAGCGTTCTCCACCTCTCCAACATGAGCACCATCAGGTCATCATAGATTTCCGGCTCTCTTCGATTGCTTTCACCTTGATACCAAAGGACCCCTTGAATTTCAAAACCCAACATGGGATTGATCATTGCATTAAACAGGCAGGTTGAGGTGTTGCTGGGGAACGTGTCCTTCTTATCCCTCTTATCCTCCAAAATGGAAGGGTCAAATGACTTTAGCCCCTCTTCATCTATCCATGCCTGGATTCGGGTCCCTCCCCAGTTGGAAGAAATCAACCCAATTGGCACATCAAGAGTTTCATGTAAAAGTTTCCCAAAATAGTATCCCGTAGCACTGAAATTGGAAACAGAAACGGCATTGGTTTCTTCCCATTTGCCGTTAAAATCATTTTTGGGGCTCAGGCTCTTCTCATGTTTTACAGTGAAAAGACGAACGGAAGGATTTTTTGATTTGAGTAAAATATCATTTAACCCTTTGCGAAGCTTACTACCCAAACTTTTGATCTTCCACTCCATGTTGGACTGACCAGAACATACCCAAACTTCTCCAATCAGGACATTCTCCAAGACCAACTCTTGTCCATCCGAAATCTTAAGACTATAAGGTCCGCCCGCATCTGGAGTAGCTACTTTTATCTTCCAGTTACCTTCCTTATCTGATACGGTTTTGTACGATTGATTATTCCAGGAAGCCGTCATTATAACTGTACTTTTTGCATCAGCTTTACCCCAAATAGCTACTTCGCGATTGCGCTGCAAGACCATATTGCTACCAAAAATCGCGGGAAGCGTTACCTCTGCGTATAAAGGAATGAGCATTGCTAAGCCCAGACTCGTAAGCATAATTTTCTTCCAATCCATCATATGATTATCTTTTAGTTTTTGTCTCTTTATTTGTTGTATGATTTTATTCATCATCAGATTATCAATTAGGTTATTCCAGTTTAAAACTTCCCTTTGCACGAATATCCTGTGAGCTGGAACCAACCAATACTTCAAACTCTCCTGGCTCCACCGCCCAGTTCATGTTTCGATCAAGTAATTGCAAGTCCTCCGGTTTCAATATGAAGTTGACTGTTTTGGTTTTTCCCGGATTCAAGGTAATTCGCTCAAAGCCTCTCAGCTGCAATTCGTAAACAATCACACTACTGACCAAATCCTTAAAGTAGAGTTGTACAACTTCATCTCCTTTCACCTTTCCAGTGTTTGTCACCTCTACTGACACTTGGATCTGTTGCTGTGTTCTGCCCGTTTCAGGAATGATTTTGAGATTCTGGTATTCGAATTGTGTATAACTAAGTCCGTAACCAAATGGATAAAGCTCTCCTACAACAGAGGTCTTGCCTGTTCCATTCGGTCCGGAAGATGGCTGACCAACCTGTGAACTTGGCTTGTATGGAAAATTCAATTCCAACTGACCCACTGATCGAGGAAAAGTGATGGGTAGTTTCCCTCCTGGATTGTAATCTCCAAAGATGGTTTGTGCAATGGCATTTGGCCCTTCTACATTTGGAAACCATGCTTCCAGAATTGCCGGGATGTATTGGTTCTCCCAATTGATGGTCAATGGTCTTCCGTTGATTAGAATCAGAATGATTGGTTTGCCTGTCTGTTTTAAAGCTTGAAGCAATTGAATCTGTCTGCCCGGAAGTCCCAAATCTGTTCTGGACCGGCTTTCTCCGCAGCGTTGCTCATCTTCTCCCATCACCGCAATGATCACATCAGATTCTTTGGCTTTGGCAACCGCTACATCAATCCGGTTTTGTTCTTCACTGGTCAGCGAAATCGGGATAATTTCACTCTCCGGCCAGGCTTCATCTACCACTTCACAACCCAATGAGAAGTCAACTTTTGCTTTAGTACCAACATAGTTCCGGATTCCTTCCAACACACTTGTGACTTCCATATTCTGAGGGCCATAGCGACTGATATATACTGTCTTATCAACTGCAAGAGGTCCCGTTACAAGGATATTTTCCAGTTTATTGATGTCCAGTGGAAGTGTATTGTTTTCATTTTTTAGAAGCACCAAGGATTCTTTTGCCATTTGCAGCACAAAGCCTTTGGTATTATTTGCAACGATCTTGTCGGCCACTTTGGTGTCTTTCACATAGGGTTCATCAAAAAGACCCAATTCAAACTTGACTCTAAGTACATCTCTCACATTTCGATCAAGGGTAGCTATGGAGAGCTCTCCATCTTTGACTAATTCCCTTAGTGGTAGAATGTAATCTTCAGGTGGGGTAAAATGTGTTCTCACATTCAGGCCTGCCTCTGCAACTTGCCTCACTCCTTCCTTATAGTCACCGGCTACATGGTGCTTTTTGTGTATAAACTTTACAGCTTCACTATCTGAGACTACATACCCTCTAAAACCATACTCTTGTCTAAGCAGCTCGGTCAGGAAGTAATAGCTTGCGCTCACTGGAATTCCATCATAGTCATTGTAGCTACTCATTACCCCCTTTGGGTGTGCTTCGCCAATTACGCGTTTGTAAGGATATAAATGCATCTGATGTAGTTCTCTAGGAGCCACATGAGGGTCGGTCCGTACCCGACCATCCCTCCCTCCTTTCGGCACACTATAAACCGCATAGTGCTTCAAGGTAGAAGCAACGCCTTGCGATTGAATTCCTTTTACCATTTGGATTCCCAGCTCCGAAACATGATAGGGGTCTTCCCCATAGCACTCCACCACCCTGCCCCAGCGCGGGTCACGGGCCAGATCAAGGATGGGCGCATAGATGTTAGTATAACCTAAAGCTTTTCCTTCCTTTCCTACTATCTCACCTGCCTGTCTGACCAAGTTCTTGTTCCAGGTACTGCCAATCGCGATTGGAGCCGGAAGAGGTGTTGCTTTTTCATGATTGAGTCCATGTATACCTTCATTGGTAAAGTCTACTGGAATACCCAACCTGGTCTCCTCAACAAACCATTTTTGGATGGTTTTGATAGCTTCTGCATGTTTACTAAAAGGAAAGGAATACTGGGTCGGCTTCAGTCCATTCAGCTGTTCATCGATATTGGCTATGCCATCTTTCCAGACTTCATTTTTCCAATCTGGAGTAGGCAGCTCATCTTTCAACACTCTTTTGTATCCGTAAAGGGTGGCACACTGGGCCGTCTTCTCATCTATTGTCATACGGGCCAGCAAATCCTCGATTCTAGCATCTATTTCAGCTTCGGGATCTTCAAAAATGTCCTTTACGCCATTTTTATTAAAATCAACCCAGCCTTTTTGGTAGATGGATTTTTTTTGGGAAAAAGTAGAATAGCTTAAAATCAAGCTCATTCCTAAAACAATTAATCTCTTATCTATCATAATACCTTGTTTATTCCTTGACTATATTTTTTTAAATGAATGGTACTCTTACTCCCTAGGGCTAAATTGACTGTTATCGAAGAGGTGTTATTAACTTCTTGTTTGGCAATAACATAAGCCTCCTTTTGATTGAGGAAATGCGTATTCGCATCGTCACTATACATAGTTACCTTATAATTTTCTCCCTGTGGAAGAAAGTCCAAGCTAATCTCTAATGCTCTCCCATCTCTATTTGTGAGAGAGCCAATGCACCAATCATCTCCTAATTCCCTAGCAACAGTTATATATGTATCAATTTCCCCCTGAAGTACAGTGAAACTATCAAATTGGGCTGGCTTTTTTCGTATGCAATCGAATAGATCATCATTTTTTAAATATTCCTCCGGAACATCAGGAAGTACTACCCATTCAGCCTGAACCAAAATCAACTTGGCTACTTCGGCCGTAACGGTACCAGGTATTTCTTCATTAACCCGTACTCTAGAATGAGCATTATTCAAATCAAACCAGCCATTGATATAATTCAAAGGGTCACTTATCATATCGATAAAGGCATTTTCCAGGTTGTAAGCTGGGAAAGTAACGTCATCGGCAAGACTCAACTTGGTATTTTCTCCTGAGATATTCAACTCGCCTTCTGTTTGATTATCAAACACACATCGATAAGCAAAACCGTCGTTATAACATCTAAAAATGATCTCATAATCGAACTGATCTGTACTAAAATGACTATTTCTCAATCCAATCAGGGACATAGTTCTAGATTTGATTTAACACTGGGTTGGTAGGCCAATAACTGTATTTCAACCCGGTTTAAGGAAAGTAATATGTTTGCTTTACCGGATATAACTGATAAAGCACCTCGAATGGGTAAATTAGTCCTTCGCATATACGAATCATTAATTTTCAAATTCAGGATTCAATTTCGTGGGAATCGGTGCACTTGTTTCCTTCCACCAATCTTTTAGATATTTCAACATTTCATCCTTTTTTTCTGATTCTTTTAATGCAAGATTTTTCCTTTCTCCAATGTCTTGTGCCAGGTTATAGAGTTCTACATTATCATTTTCAAAATAGTAGTGCAGTTTCCAGTCTCCGTATCTAATTACGGAGCCCGGACGCGTTCTGAATAGGGAATCACGATTTTCGTTATCAGCCGGATGATACGCCTGTAGATAGATAGGGAAATGCCAAAAAAGAGGCCGAGTCAATTCCTCAACTTTACCTTCTAAAACTGAAGAAAGATTTTCACCGTCAAGTTTCAAATCAGCATTGTCAACGCCTGCATACCCTAAAACTGTCGGAAATATATCTAGGTTGGTGATAGGTATCTTGCTTATCGAATTGGCTTTTATTCTATCCTTTAGCACAAAGAAAAAGGGCTCTCGGATACCTCCTTCATAGTAGCTGCCCTTACCGGCTCGCAAAGGTTTCTGTTTCGTTATTCCATACAACCCACCATTATCCGAAGTAAAGACAATCAAGGTGTTGTCCATGATTCCTTTTTCCTGAAGTTTGGAGATCAACAGTCCAATATTGCTATCAAGGTTCTCGATCATAGTTGCATATTCTGCATTATCCTGACCATTTGCCCCTGCTTTTTGATTGTACTTTTCCATCAACCTCTCTACCGGGGTAATTGGCGTATGCACCGCATATGGCGCATAATAAAGGAAAAACGGGGATGATACTGTATCAATGAATCCAATGGTTTTTTCCATTATCAAATCGGTTAAATATCCACCCTCATCAATTTCAATATTTTCATAGGGCGGATAATAACTTTTTGGATGGCCTATATGGCTTCCCCCAATATTTACATCAAAACCATATTCTAAAGGATTATCGCCTAAATGCCATTTTCCTGCATGGCAGGTTTTATAGCCATTGCTTCTTAATGTCCGTGCCATGGTTTCATGATGTTTTGCCAATGTTTTGGCATTTACAGTAGGAACAAGTTTTCGGCGTTTTGAATCACCCCTTTCGGAGGACCCAACTGTATAAATCCCATGACGAGGTGTCCATTTTCCAGTCATCAAACAAGCTCTACTTGGGGCACAATTTGCTGAGGCAGCATATCCATTAGTAAAAATCATTCCAGAAGTAGATAACTTATCAATATTGGGTGTCTCGTAGTATTCACTACCCATAAAACCGACATCTTTCCACCCCAAATCATCAACATTTATAATGATTATATTGGCTTTTGTTTCATGTTTTATATTAATGCCACAAGAGCTAACAAATACGATGAACACTATAGAAATAATTTTCAACCCCATGCCAATCACTTAAATTCCACTGTTTTTGCCTCACCTGCCTGAAGATTGATTACAAGACTTTCCTCTCCAGATAGCATTTCTACCTCTCCTCCCGAAGGTGAGGAAATCTTTACATAAGTGACCTTACCCTCTTTCCATTCAAAATCAAATTCAAAATTTCTTCTAGCTTTTAATCCTTTCACTTTTCCATTTTTCCATGATGATGGAAGTGCTGGCAGTAAAGAAACCTTACCGGATTCGTGGGACTGAATCAGCATTTCAGCGACTCCTGCCGTTCCACCAAAATTTCCGTCAATTTGAAATATTCTTGGAGGATGTAAATCAAAAAGATTGGATTCCAGTTGATCTCCAATAAGCGCATTCAAATGCTCCAAACACTTATCTCCATTTCTGAGACGAGCATAAAAATTAACGATCCAAGCTCGGCTCCATCCAGTCTGACCACCGCCCTGCGAAAGCCGTCGCTCAATGGTTCTCTCTGCAGCAGCAAAGAGTTCTGGTGTCTCCTTAGAAATCTGAGAAGACGGATACAATCCGTATAAGTGGGAAATATGCCTGTGCCCAAGTTCTACCTCTTCATAGTCTTTATACCACTCCTGAATGGTTCCATTTGAACCAATTTTCGTGTCTGGCAACTTGGTCAAGGCCACTTGTATGGCTGGGGTCAGTTGGTTAAAGCCCAAGGCTTCTTCAGATTCCAAGCACGCTTGAAAAACATCCCTAATGATCTGAATATCCATTGTAGCAGCAGTTGTGTTCAGCTGCCTTTTGCCAGTTTTAGGATCGATGTATGTATTCTCAGGAGAATACGATGGTGCTGTGACCAGCTCTCCTTTTTCATTCCCTTTTAGAAAATCCAATATAAACTGCGATGCACCCTTAATCATTGGGTAGGCTTTTTCCTGAAGATAATTCAGGTCCTTTGTAAATTGATAATGCCTCCAGATAGTTAGGGACATCCAAGCTCCAGCAAGTGGATAGCTATAACCATTGACCACCTGGGATGTTTCTGTCGACCCACTTGGTGTCACACGTCCAAACGGATTGGTAGAATGATGCACCATCCAGCCATCAGAACCTATATACTTTTTAGCGGTTACCCTACCTCTCTCCACTAAACCTTCCATGTAGTTGGTAAGTGGAACCACCGATTCGGAGAGGTTGCAAACTTCTACTGGCCAGTAGTTCATTTGCAGGTTGATATTCAAATGGAAATCCGACTCCCAGGGTGCCCACATATCCTCATTCCAAATTCCTTGTAGGTTGGCTGGTAATACTGCCTGCTGCATCCCACTGGACATCATAAGATATCTACCATATTGAAAAAACAGGCTTACAAGACCTGGATCTTCATTTCCCTCTTTTAATCTACCTATTCGCTCGTCGATAGTCAGACTATCTAGGAAAGCTCCATCAATTTCCAGCTCAACCCGATTGAATATCTCGCTATGTGTGGCAATGTGATTGCTTTTAAGCTGATCGTACGGTACTTCCTGGACTTTCTTAAGCTTGCGAAGTGAAATTTCCTTTGCGTCGATGCTCCTGTCAAAATTCATCTTTTCAAGATTGTAATCGGTGGCAGCGCTCAGAACCAATGTGAATTCGGTGGCTCCATCAATGATCAACACACTGTTATCTATAGAAACCTTGCCGTCATGGTTGGAAAAGCTAAGATGGCTGTTAAACTTCATGTGGTAGCCTCCTTGCCCGGATCCACCTTTGTTATCATCGTACCCCACTGGATCATCAAAAATTTGACCGTCAATTTCCAAGATATTATTGCTCAAAGAATTGATAGCGATGTCCTTTTCCCGATTGAAGCGAACCCTGCATGAAATCTTTTCATTGTCAAGACTTTCAAAGTGGTACACGATCACATCGTGCTCAGAAGAAATGAACGACTCTCTAAGGAATTGCTTATCATCTATGGTGTATTCGGTTGAGTTAATACCCTTCTCGATGTCCAAAAATCTCCTGTACGCTTCCGGAACTACCTTATGATCAAACTGAACAAACAAGTCACCAAGAGGTTCATATGATCGAATCGATGTAGGTGAAATAGCCATATGCTCCATGGCATAGGTATAAGCTTCTTCATATTGACCATCAAGATTTAATTGCTGAAACGTGGCATAATGTTTCCCCACTTCCCCTGGATAAGGATTTTCAGGCATTCCAGCCCAAAGACTTTCTTCGTTAAGCTGGAGATGATCCTCCGAGACACCACCGAAGACCATCGCTCCGAGTCGTCCATTACCCAAAGGCAGTGCCTCAAACCACTCAGAGGCGGGTTCATCATACCACAATTGATTTTTTTGAGATGCTACTTCTGACTGACATGCAGCTAAAAAGGCTCCTAGAATCAGTATTTTTGACTTAAAAATGAATTGTTTAGTCAGTTTCATAATATTAATCTCTTTTTTTCATTGCAAGTATTCAGTTAATCCTTGTACAAATCATTCAACCACTCTATCATCAGATTCGACCAATTATTTAACCTTGGTTTATTCAATGCCAGTCTAAACCCATGTCCCCCTTTAGGGTGCATATAAGCTCTACAGAAACACTTTTCTTCTTTCATGTGCTGGTTAACTTAAGGCTGTTTTCTACCGGGACCATTCCATCATCAGCATTATGGACAATAAATGTTCGAAGGCTCCAGATTCCATTTTACAACACCTGCTCTAATTATCCCCATGGTTTGACTTTCTTTTATGACACTGAGCTGAGAAAAGGTTACTTGGTTAAACAACCAGAGAAAAGTGGCAAATAGTACGTTTAATGGATAATTCATTGTGTTAACATTCTTTTTCCATGGATTATTAGTTACTTCAGTTATAATCTTTTTCTGATAAACTCTGGAGTACCGATTGTTGCCAATCGACCAATTGCTGCTCCAACTTTTTTGCTATTTCGGGATGAGATGAAATTATATTCATTCTTTCTCCAGGATCAGAAGATATATTGAAGAGTTCCTTTTTTGTGCCTTCATCTGAATCTTTTATGATCAATTTGTTATCTCCATCAATAATGGATCGATCCCCACTATAATCTTGATCAAGAACCTCATTAAGCCTATAGTTTTCGAAAGAACGGAAGTAGGATCCTCCCATTAATTTCACCAGTGGCGTATTGCCCATTTGCAAATGTTCTTCAATGTATGGGTTAGACTTATCCATGTGGTTTCTATCAAAGATCCAAAAACATACGGGCTCATTACGTCTATCCATTTTCCCTTTTAGCAGAGGAACCAGACTAACCCCGTCGATTGGTCGATTTGGCAAAGGAACTCCAACTAACTCACAAAGTGTGGGGAGCATGTCAGAAGTCACGGCATTGACATTAGAGACCGTTTTCTTATCAATTACCGACGGCCATTCAATTATTCCGGGAACCTTTGTCCCTCCCTCGTAGATTGTTCCTTTAAGACTATGGAGTTTAGAATATTGAATGCCACTCGGAGGGATACCATTATCACCACAATACCAGATTAAGGTATTGTCCTTTAACTCATTAGACGACAAATAATCCCTCAATTGGCCAATGGCCCGATCCATTGCCGTAATCTCCGCATAACGCTCCCGCAGTACAGAGTCTTGAGGTCTAGTAACCCTGCGACCTGTCTTCATAGAGGTTAGGCTGAAATGCTTTTGGCTTAAGCTGTCTGGCAGATCATCGTAAAGCGCCAAATCCTCTGGGAGTCCTTCATATGGCTCGTGAGGCGAGGCAAACCAAATCACGGCAAAAAATGGATTTTCATCACTTTTTTCAATGAATGAAATGGTTTCATCCACGATTACTTTGGAACCTTCTCCTTCAAATTTTTCCGGTTCCCCTCCATTCCTGGAGAGCACTGGGTTCAATTCGAAAAAGTTGTCATGTGAAACCCAGGTATCAAAACCCATCGCACCCGGGTTAGTGGGGGATTCTTCTTTTACAGGACCCAAATGCCACTTACCGAAATGACCAGTCGAATAGCCTGCCTTCTTCAGCAATTGTGCAATGGAAATCTCCTCTGGACGAATGGAATAGCCCGCACTTAATGTGCCGTACCTGTTGGGATGTCTTCCGGTGATCACGCTGCCCCTGGTCGGTGAACAAGATGGATGGGCAGAATAGAACCTATCCAGCACCAATCCATGTTCAGCCATTTCATCAAGCACAGGTGTCTTAATAAAAGGGTGTCCGTTGTACCCTGTCTCCTCATAGCCATGATCATCTCCCATAATCAGGATAATATTGGGTCTACTTTTACTGTTACCTCCATCGCGATTATTCTTGCATGATATAAGTAGTATGCTGCAAATTGTCAGGGCTCTTATTAATTGAATTCTTCCTTTCATTTTCACTTTTTTTATCAATTATTTGACTTTTTGGAGCTTATTTGGTCAGAGTTGAGAAAGGAATAAAATTCATTTACAATGTCAGGATGCGCCCCAGCCACATTATTTTCTTCTCCTAGATCGTCCTTCAAATTATACAATTCCATATCTCTAGGCTCACTTTGTTCTCCTTCAGATTTTGGAAATTTAACAACAGCTTTCCAATCTCTTTTTCTTATTGCTTTGATCCTCAAAAACTGTTCTACTCTTTCGCGGTATTCCCAGTATAGGTAATCATGTTTCTGTTGTTTCCCTTTACCCAATAAGGTTGGTAAGAAAGAAATGCCATCACTCTGAGGAGGTGTCTCAATGCCTATAATATCTGATATTGTTGGCATTATGTCCCAAAAAGCACTTGGATGGTTTGATAAACTACCAGGTTTTATTTTTTTCGGCCACCTAGCAAGAAAGGGGACGCGAATCCCTCCCTCATATAAATCCCGCTTCCCTCCTTTTAAGGAACCATTTGAATTCCAAAAAATTGGATCATGTCCACCCTCGTGATGAGGTCCATTATCACTGGAAAACATGATGAGGGTATTTTCATCAATTCCTAGTGAATCCAACATATTCAACAACTCTCCGACCTGATTATCTAAGTGTTCCATCATCGCACCAAACCCAGCAATAGGATTTTGAACACTTGGACACACTTCTCCTGGCCCAGCATCGTACTTGCCAACCTTATCGTTAAATTCTGGAAACCGCTCCATCCATTTTTCATGTAAATCTTGGGGAGCATGCATGGCGGCATGGGGTATGGCAGTTGGAATGTAACAAAAGAAAGGTTGTTCATTTTCGGCACTGGTACTTATAAATTCGAATGCGTCTTCCATAATCAGGTCATGCACATAAGTACCTGACTCCAAAGGGATTTCCTTGCCATCCTTTACAATGGATTTTGGGTAATAGGTATGGGCAATCCTTTGACTTTTCCATCCCGTGAAATGATCAAATCCATGAGTCATTGGATTTTCAGCTCCTTGATTGGAAGTAATACCTAATCCCCATTTACCGAATGCTCCCGTTGCATAACCGGCTTTTTTGAATAACCCAGGGAGAATAAGGATGCCTGTATCAAGAGCCGTTTTATCTTCTTGGTATGGGATATTTCCTGTAAGGTGAACAGTCATTGGAGATTGACCTGTCATCAACACTGCACGGGATGGTGAACAGACGGTGTTGCCTGCATAATGATCTGTAAATCGAATACCATCTGTGGCTAATCGGTCAATATTGGAGGTCTGCAGTTTGGTTTGCCCATAGCACGATAAATCCCCATAACCCAAGTCATCTGCTATAATCAAAACGACATTGGGGTTTTTAACAAGTCCTTTATCACCTATTGAGTTACAAGCGAGTATCAGAGTACTTATAGAAAGTAGAAGTAACAAGTTCTTTTTAATCATCTCTTTTTGTTCAAAAACTTTTCTAAATAGGTTATGGCATACCTTCTTCCCAGTTCGCGCTGAGCAGCAGAATTGAAATGAAGGTTATCCCCTTTGTGCCCCAAGCCTTCAGAAGAAATTAAATAACAATGTTCTTCTTCCTCTGCTATCCCTGCTAAAATGAGATTGATCTCGCTGAAGTATCCTGCCTTTTCTACTGGCTCGGCAAAACGCCCCAACTCCCCCATTAGGATAGGCAATTCTTCATCACCAATTTTATTTCTAAATTCATCAAACAATGCAACCAAAGAATCTTTATAAACAGGAATGTCAGTAGGCTTGGCATTGCTTTCACCCTGGTGCCAAAGAATTCCCTTTATGGTTCCTTTGGCCTTTGATAACACTACTTTGTTTTTAAAATTGGAAAGAAGCTTGACTCCTCGGTGTTCTGAATCATTTAGCCAATTGAAGACTGAACTACCTCCAACAGCGCAAGGCACCATGCCGATGGTGATGCTGTCCGGTATGTTTTTTAGCAACTCCTGTGCGAAGCTTATGCCGCAATCCAAACCGGCTCCTGAAGGCTCGTAGAAATGCAGTGGCTCTTTAGCTACAATCCATTCACCACCACTATCTAGTGTTATAATACGCTTATTCGTGACCAAATCCTGAGATTCCATTGTTCCCCTTCCAGCCATGTTGGATTGACCTGTCATAAGAAAAATCCAGATATTTTCAGGTTTAATATAATCCCCTCCATCTTTCCTAGGAATAGGCGTTTCAGAGAGGAATGTACATGAGGCCAATACAGATAGTCCAAAAGTGATTCTTATCAAAAATTCAATCATTCCGTTCTATTTTAAAGTAAACAGGAGTATTGACTCTCTTTATTGAACCCCAAAAAAAGCCATTGCCAATACTGGTGAAATCAAAGTGATCAGATTCCAGATTACCCTTTGTTGAATACAAAATAATGTTTCCGGGCTCCTCCATTTCGAAAGTCAATTCGTCCTCGGTTATTGACAGAATATCAACAGTGGATGGGCTTAGATACTTCTCCCCTCTCCCGATCAATGACCAACCTTCTTTTATGGGAATTAGTAAATACAATTTGTGACCAAAGCCAGCAATCTCAAAATCCAGTCCCTTGCTATCCAAAACCTGACCTTTTTGCTCCTGCCAATCGAAAATAATGAGTCCCTCTTCTAGACGTTTCCAACGTCCAGAATAAGGTTGAATCATGGCTCCACCCTGCTCGTAATCCGCTTTTGTCACTTTTCCCTTCAAGGGATTTTTAGCCGTTGTGCTTAGGTTGTAAGCCGCAATTGCGCAAGCTCCATTTTTTAGTGGCGCTATCGTCTTATAAACTTCACCGTTTTCATACAGGGCATCATTGAAAATGGAACTGGGCATTGGCACTCCCGGAGCTTCAGGCCTGATGAGTTTTCCATCTTCATAGCAAAGCGGTTCAATAACCGAAGGATTAAATTCTTTAGGGTCATCAGAAAGATAAATGGGTCCGCCTGACAAGGCTTTGGTCACGGCCATGGTCTCACCTACTTCAGTATCCGAGGAATGAAACATGTCATGATCCGGCCAGAGGGTTTGACCTAACCACAGCACGTTAAACACCGATTGCAGGATTTGTGATTTTGAAGTGGCCAGATCGTGCTTGATGTAATCGGGGCTCGTTCGCATTGTTGCACTACTTTTTGCATTAAGCATATCTATTGTATTCTGCGCACTACAATTCATAAGGCCAAAACCCTGCTCCAAACAGGCCTCCTCCAATGCCAGTACATTTTGCATTTGAGACTTGGCCGGGTTTGCCGATCCATAGTACTCGATGGTGGATCTTGAAACATTGTCCGTTTTCATAAAATCAAAGCCCTGTCCATCAATGGCACTGATCATGTAGTCATAAAAGGCTCGACTGGACTCCATGTCATCTTTAGGAAGCAGCCCATCTTCTCGCTTAGGGTTTGGCATAAGGTAAGGTGACAATTCGGGCATGCTGTGATCCACATGAACTCCATTCCAATGTGATAGGAAACCATGCCAGATTCCCATCCACTTAATTCCTTCTTCTGATTTTCTGGAAGTAATTGGATTCCATCCGTTTGGGAATTTCTCAGGATTGGGCTCATAAGAAAGGAGCTTGTTACCCTTATCATTTTGATGGCCATCGTCAATCAAATACCACCTAACTGGAACCCCTGATTCTTCAATATTATCTATTGCGTTGACCAGAATCTCTTCATTGATTGTCTTTTTATATTGTTCCCAAGTGCACCAACCCAAATACTCCAGGGGTTCGGGGTATTCTTTTGTATTTCTCAACGATGCACTGGCAAACTGATTTTGATGAGTCAATGCGAGTTCCCAGGTTTTGAATAGCGATTCGTACATACTTTCTGATTCATACCAAGCCAGCAATGGAACTTTTGAATCTGAAGGAACAGCTTGTGTGCCAAGTGTTCCATAATCTAGAACTAGTCTGCCATCTTCAGTGATTTCCAACCAACTTACACTTGCATCTCCTGACAATGGGAGAAGCGTAAGGTAGTTACCATTAGTTAGTTGAAAAAGCATAGTTAATGCACGTCGATTCGGATGTGAAATTCTGGGAGGAAGTGGGTCTTTTGGTTCAAAAATAGAAGTTAGATCCTTCTTTCCAACCCATGGAAACATTCTGTTACTTGCGCCAATCCATCGAAAATGGGTGGAGTCAGCTGCTACATGAACAAACTTTTCATATTCGGGGAGAATTATTTCTCGAGTTGGCTTACCATTTGAATCTGGACTGCTTAAAACAAGGACATTTTCCAGCTTATCAGTTGTTAGGTTTATCCTATCACCTAGTGGGTCATTTTCAATATTGGAGCAAGCAAATAAAAAGCTCAATGAGACAAATGACATATAGTATTTAATTGTAATTCGCATATGTTGTTCTAAAATTGGATTCATAGCTGGGTCGTTATAGGCCAACCCGTAAACTGTTTTGCTTCTTCTTTAGTCACGTCTTCAAACCTTGGCCAGCATTCGAACGTTACTGTACGGTTAGTCTTATTGAATTTTATGAGACCATATCCTTCTCCGTTGGAGCGAGTCTCCGGATTAGCATAAGCATGCATAGTAATTTTATTGTTAAATCCGTCAAGATACTGACCCGTCCAAGGGAGAACGTCATTCGAATTCTTCCCTCCTTTTGCATCCTCAGGCCACCACCATCTACTGTATATGTCATTGACAATAGCAGGCACCACGAAAGCCCACGGGCCATCCCCATAATCGTCAATACCATGCTGAACAACCGTAGCCAGATGCTGGTCACCGGCAATATGAACAGCTTTTGCTTTTTTGATTGCTCTGAGAGCACGATTTCTTCCTTTTTGGGGCCAACCATTTGAATCCATATCAGCATGCAGTCTATTTTCAGGGTTGCCGTGCACATGTGCACCTCCACAAAAACCTGTCTGCGACAGCACTACCTTTATAGAATTCGGATTTGTATCAGCCCAATCATTTAAAAACTGTTCTTGACGATTCCCCAGCAGTTCCAATCCATCCAAATCAACAGACGATGGATCATAATTGGGATCTCTTATGTGATCTGGTCTTGGACCAATTTGTGGGATCTTGCCGTTAGGTCCTGACTTGAATTTTCGATCCTCTATAACGGCCAAATCCAAACCTCCAAATAAAAAACTGGTATAATAAACCCCTATTCCTTGTTCCACAGGAGTTGGGTCATAGGGGTCAGGTAAATGTGAAGTCTGACATCTTTCAACCATTTTCACATATTCCGGATGATAAAAATACCCCCCATCATCACCCTTGTTGCTAAGAGCCTTTTTGCCGCCCTCACCCCAGAGATTAGGCTGTCCAATATCGTGGTCATCAGGTATTGTGATACAAGGACGGTTTCTAAACACCTCCCTGAATTGCATGCCAAACTTAAGCCATGCGGCGGTATGCTCCTTATGATCATACGACTGATCCCCAGCAAAAAATATCAAATCAGGATCTTGATGATTAATGTTTCTCACATAATTTTCTCTGTCTCCTCTATCCTTACGGCTATTGCACGAAAGAGCCGCCATGGATATTTCGTCCTTGTCTGAGGGATCTTTTCTAATTAACCCTTTATACCTTGCTTCCTGTCCATGGAGCAAGCGATACGTTACATCAACAGACTGGTCCCACTTCTCAACTCTAAACAAGGCTGACCAGCCTAGCTCCGTAACCTTTTGCTTTTGAATTTCCTTCCATTGGTCGCCCTTTAGAATTTCAAGGCGTACCTCTCTCGTCTCCTCGGGATAAAGCGGATACAACTGGGCACTAAGCTTCAACGTCCCGTCAGAAACTGTGTAGATACCAAAGGCAATGACGTCTTTCCTTTCAACCTTAAGGTTAATGATTGGATTAGCAGGACGGTTCCACCAATCATTTACAGCCAACGTGTCCAATTCAGAAAATGGAGCCTTGACATATGAAGCCTGTTGACATCCAAAAGTTAGAAGGATGATGACAGCAAAAAGAACACTTATGGTTTTTATTTTCATGTTACTTATCAGGTGATTGTTTGTATGATACATCCTCTAGCTTCACCACAAGTGGATTTGGCCATTTGCGATCATTATAAATCCTGTGGGAACGCATCACCGATATTTCAAGTCCTACCTTTGTATTTTTGACCGTTGGCATAGGGTCTGTATCAGGATTATATTCAAGCACTATACTGTTCTGTCCCAGCACAGAGATTTTGGCATTGTTACCTGCCATTAGCGAGTTAATGGTTCTGATTTTTCGCTCTCCGAATGGCCATGACTCCTCTACCAGAAAGGCATAGACCGTATGCTCCCCTTTCTTTTTTAGAAACCAAATGTTATCCTCTCTTACGATATCCAGTGGCTCTGTATCAACAAAGGCTTCTTGATTGATGAACATCCAAAGTGACAGTTCATTCAATCCTGCAGCCTGTTCCTGTGGAAACCTGCCTTTCTCATCTGGACCAAAGTTTAGCAGGAAATTTCCTCCTTTGGCTCTGATGTCAATTAGCTTGCTGATACAGTCATTGGCTGTCTTGTAATTTTCATTGGATGGCCTGTATTGCCACTGATCCCCGAATGTGTAATTAGCTTCCCATGGTGCTGGTAATGGCTGATCAGGGGTAAATTGCTCCGGTGTTTCCATAGCTCCCCGGGTGACCACTACATCAGGATCAATTTTCCAGCAAACTTTGGCCAATTCGGTCTTAGCATATTGTTCCCTGCCATCCAGAAAAATGATATCAATCTTACCGTAGTTGGTCATTAGCTCTTCCATCTGTTTCTTCACATACTTATTCAATGCTTTATTACCTGAGGCGAGCGCTTCCGGTCGATCTCTTGAAATCAGTCTGCCTTGTTCATACAAGAAATAGAAATCATCAGGAGAATAATAGAACCCAACAGCCAATCCTTCTGCCCGAAAAGCATCCACAACCTGTTTGGTAATATCTTTTCCATAAGGGGTGTTCATGATATCAAAATCGGTTGTTTTGGTATCAAACATGCAAAATCCATTATGGTGTTTGGTAGTGAAAACCACGTATTTCATTCCTGCCAGCTTGGCCGCTTTGGCCCATTGAGAGGCATCAAACTGGTAGGGATTGAAGGTTTTCGGAAGCAGATTCACATATCTATCCAAATAGTTATCTGACGCACCTACCATACTATGGCTAATCACCATACCAAGTTGCACATCCATACTCCAATGAATGAACATCCCGAACCCCAGCTCAGTGAACCAGGTTTCCCTTTCAGGTTTGTTGAGGTTTAGAGGTTTATCCTGTGCAAAACCGTGAATTGTGAAAATGGCAAAGCAAAGAATAACAAAAAATTTCAGAGGTTTCATTTTTTTAATCCCGTTAAATCTGACTCAATCTTGAATTTGCCTTCTCCCTTGTCAACCAATGCTTTAAAGTCGTCAGATATTTCAATATTATTCGCTGTCTTCAGTACAATCTCTTTCCCTGGAATTTTGTTTTCAACCAAGACCATCTCTCCCTCTTTGTTAAGAATATTGCCATAAAAATTTACCTGTGTCTTACCATAGTCGGGAACATAGCCCTCCTTGCCATGGAAAAGAATACCTGTATTCCTTAAACTACTATTGGTAACTGTAAATACATCCACGGGGGTGTTTACCTTAATGAAAGGTTTGTCTCCATCATGCAACACCCTGACATTGTCGAATAGCAGTTGTTTCTGTTCTGGGATTTCTGCGCCAGGGTAGTACGAACGACTCCAGCTGCTGTTATCGAAGTGAATGGAAAATGTCTGTCGTGGTTTTTCCAGAAAGATGTCCCTGAACACCACGTTCCTCACACCTGCCGTGTACTGTACATCGTCCTGCATCATCACCCACTTGATGCCGTCCAGCTCGACGGTTCCTTCTTTGTGGGTTGGTCTTGTCTTGGTGACCCATGTTTTTTTCAGGGGCTTGCCGTCCGATCCTATTCCGTCCACCCGGTAAATCCGGCCTCCGGTAACAACCGCATCTGCATTTTGTAATTCTAGTCCTTCTTCCCAATCTATCCAGCCACCCGCCAGAATCCTGCAGAAATAACCCACCAAAGGTTGGCCTTCCAAACTCAGATCATGACAATTCTCGATAACCCCGTTTTCAATCCATCCAACTTCGGGATTGGATGTAGCATAGTCATGGGCATTGAGCGCGAGTGCGTCATCAAGGGTTTTGAATGTGGCATTTGAAATTCTAAATCGGTTTCCCCTACCAAGATGGATACCATCTTTATCTCCGACAAGAATCGTATCATCAATCAGTAAATCTTCGAAAGTGCAGACATGAATGCTAAATTGAACTCCCTCAATGTCATAACATCTAAAACCTTCAATTCGCAAATCTTTCACATAGAAAAAAGCCAACTGTCCCCTCAACCCAAATATCTTATCGTAGCGTTTCACCACGCCGTTCACTTGAATGTGAAGCCCTTTCACAGCAATATTTTCATCCCAAGTTCGTGTTAGAGCACCTTTGTTCAGTAATACATGGGAAAAGGTCCCTTCTTCATTCACTTTCTGAAGGATGACCCCTTTTGCAAATTCGATTGAGGTATTGCTTCCAATGTAAGACGTACCCGCCACTTTGTAGGTGCCTGGTTTGCTCACAATAATATTGCCCCCTTGATTCAAGGCTGCTTGAAGCGATTTTACATTCTCTATTCCAGTGGCATCCGGTGAAAAACCAAAAGTCGAAGCATTGGTAATGCCCGATCCCTGAGAGTAGCTTTTTAGAAATGAAAATAGGATGAATATTAGAACTAGCGTTCTTGAGAAAGTTTTTGACATTTTACGGTCTTTTAAAAAAAATTTGGTTTGTTCAATTTGCGGTACCAAACTCCAAACCCCAAGTCTGCTGGCCAGAACCCTTGCACAAAGATTTGGAATCAGAAGTCATGTACTATGACCACTGTAAGAATACCGTGGCAAATTGCCACGGTATTAAGTTTAAAATGAACTGTGGTCTAGTATCCAGGATTTTGTTCCAAAACAGCATCCTTATTTGCTAGAATCTCACTATTTGGAATAGGCATTAAATTAACACGATCATCAATTGAATATCCATATTCGAGGGTGGCAGAATGATATTGTCTGAGATATTCGGCCAATTTACCGGTTCGCAATAAGGTATTCAATCGATATTCTTCAAAATGCAGTTCACGGGCCCTTTCATCAAGAATAAGATCCAGATTTACCTCGCCCACCGTTACCGGAGTGGCCTGTGCCCTATTTCTAATGGCGTTGATATCGGCTGCGGCCAAATTATTATTGCCATTGCGAAAATAGGCCTCTGCCCTTAACAAATAAGTCTCTGCCAATCTAATAATATACCAATCTTTATAAATTCGTCCATCGGTATTATTCTCTCCATCTTGTAATTTATATGGTTCGTGTAAAACTTCTACATTTTTCTTAAATGACGGCTGACTCATCCTACCGCCTCTGAACCTCTCAAGCAAAGTTGGGTCATAGGTATCTTCAGACAAGGGCATTCCAAAAAATTCACTTTCAGGGTTATTCCAATAATAAGTACGTTGAATATTGTATTTAGAATTTCTTATATCATTATCAAAATCACCTTTAAAATTCCATACTTGATTTTCCAAATAATCGGTAGCACCACCCAATCCTAAAGATCTACCCATCAGAGTGTCCTTGTACACATTACGTATTCCATTTAAATCTCGTGCCCAGCCACCACTCCAATAAACTCTTCCTCCAACCCATCTTTCTAAAGTAAAATTACCTTCGGTTCTACCTTCTGTGACCCCTCCTACAACATCAAATTCATACTGCACATTCCATATAGTTTCGGTATTTCCAGAAGATCTGTTAAAGTTACCCTTACGGAACAGATCCCAATACACATCACCCCAAGGTTCAGGAGGACCAGTATAGTCATAACCTCTCCATTCAAAATCTGAAAAAAGTCCAAACCTATCCATCATCAAAGCAAAGTTGCCATTATCGATAACGGCCGAAGCAGCATCTATAGCGCCTTGATAATCGCCAAGTTGAATATTAACTTCTGACAATATGTGGTACGCTGCTGCGCGTGGTGCCCTTCCCGCAGGAACCTGATCCACAGTGTACATATGTTGTACGGCGTATTCCAAATCTTGTTTACACTGCAGATATACATTTTCGCGCGTATCCCTAACGTAATCGAACTTAGGCTGAGTCGTCTCTTCCAAAACTAGTGGTACACCTCCCCACATATTGGCAAGAAATCTGTAATAATAGGCTCTCAAAAACCTTGCCTCTGCCTCGATGGCATTACGATCTTCCTCAGATTCCCAAGAAATGTCATCGATTCTACCAATGATGGTGTTGGCCTTAAAAATCTGTAAATAAAATATGCCATACCACTTAGCTGTAAAATCTGCATCTGCATTGAAGGTGTTCCATTGAAAATAATCGTTTGTGTAGACCCCTGCCGCATCTTGCCTAACCCACGTTAGGTCTGCATCTATTCCAAGTAGTGCAAAATTTGCAATATTATCTCCTGGACTATAATAAAAATCTCTATTATCAAGGTATATATCGGCTATTGCAGAAATAAAACCCTCTTCTGAAACAAAAGCATTACTTGGACTGAAAAAATCCTTTGGTTCTTCTTTTAAAAATTCATCCTCACTGCACGCCACTGACATAAAGAACACCATCAATAACGTACTTATATATTTTAATTTTTTCATTGTATTATATTTAGAAGTTTAGCGATAAGGATAGTTGAAAATTTCGAATAGATGGTCTAGCATCATTGGTCAATCCTTGTTCCGTTTCTGGGTCCAATCCATCCCAATGGGGCGCATATACAAAAAGATTATCCGCACTAAGGGTTAAAACGAACCCTTCAATACCCATGCGATTTACCACGCTAGATAAATCATAGCTCAACGCTACCTTCTGAAGTTTTATAAAACTTCGATCGTAATATCTTTTACTTCTGTAAGCCGCATTACTATAGTCGGGCCTAGGAAATTCCGCATTGGTATTGGTTGGAGTCCAATAGTCATATATTGGATGGTTGATATCTGTTCTGTTAGTACCGAAGTCTAAATGAGGATCATTTTCTCCTGATAAGTACCAATTATTTCCTCCCCAAACAGAATAGGCATACAGCAACAAAGAAAAATTCTTGTAATTAAATGTGTTCGTAAAACTCCAACGGAAATTGGGATTGGTATTTCCGATAATCTGACGGTCGACATCGGAGGTTATTTGACCATCCCCATCAAGGTCTTCAATCATATAATCCCCTGGTCTTAAACCGTCCATGATATCCGTATCATTCTCCTGCCACATACCAATAACCCTTGTATCGTATATTGTACCAAGACTTTCACCTATAAATAGACTAGATTGCGGAAGGTCGTCCTCTTTCCCGTCCCCATCATTATCGTCACCTAAGAGGGTCTCTATTTTATTTCGGTTTAATGAAAAGGCTATATTTGATGTCCAATTAAAATTGGGGGTTACAATGTTTTGGGTATTTAGAGACAATTCAAATCCATGATTTTTTATTTCGCCTATATTATCCAATACTGTCGCCAACTCGCCAAGGTCATTTGGAAGGCGTTCTTGTTCTGCGCCCGTAGCTCTTGGCACGGGCAATTCAAAAATCAAATCTGTTGTTGTTGTATTATAATAATCCAATCTTCCAGAAATACGATTATTCAATATACCAAAGTCCAATCCTAAATTTAAGCCGGTTGTTTTTTCCCATCCCAATGAATTATTGGCCAGGCTACTTATCCCTTGTGTAACAGCATAATCATTACTATCTCCAAAAATGACCTTTCCTGTTGAAATCCTAGCCAGAGTAGCGTAAGGATCTATTGATCTGTTACCTACGCTTCCATAAGATGCCGATAGGGAAAGTGTATTAAACAGCTTGGAATCGGCCATAAAATTTTCATTGGTGATATTCCAGTTAGCTCCAAGAGAAGAAAATACCCCCCATTTGTTGTTTTCACTGAATGCAGAATAGCCATCACGACGAACAGTACCCGTAAAACTATACCTATTATCATAGGAATAATTTAAACGGGCCATCTGACCGATAGCGGCACTCTCGCCACCTCCAGTTTCTACAGCTTGATTAGTTCCATTGGCCAAGCCATAGGAACCCAAAGCATAATTATCGAACCCACTTGCGATTAATTCCTCATCTTCCCAGTCTGTTTGCTCTACGGAATACAGTAGTGTGAGATCAAAAGCATGTTTCTGGGCAAATAGACGTTTGAATGTTATTAAGTTGTCAAACAACCTGTAGTAATTGTCAGAATAGGATCTATCCCCAAAACCATCATTATCATCGCCACGTGAGGTAAACTCACCATAGAAAGTTCTATTCTTGTTCCACCGAAAGTTGTTGGAATACGTTGTAGTATATGTCAACCCTTCTACCCAGGGCACATCAAATCTTAATTTAATGGCACCATTCAAACTATTGGAAAGCCTTGAATGTTCCGAGGCTATTGCATAGAGAGGGTTACTAGTGGATGTCGTGGTTTGTGAAAACCTTAGAAGGTTACCATTTTCGTCGTACAAGCTTGCATATGGACTTAAGCGAGTTACACTGGATAAAGATGGCTCAGAGCCTGAAAAATCCCTCAAACTAGCAGAAGCCAAAACCGAAAGATTTAACCAGTCAGTGAGATTGGAACTATGATTTATCCTAGCTGTATATTGTCTGAAGTCATCATTAAGAACCACACCTTCTTGATCCGTAAGTCCAAGTGAAATAAAATAGTTTGATTTTTCTGTAGAGTTGGACACACTGAAGTCTACAGTTCTCATGAATCCATCCCTTATGCCAATATCATTGGGATCTGGAATAGAAAATTGATGATCGGGGGTTGCATCATAATTTTTTTGCTCCTCTTCGGTTAAATAACTTCTGATCAGATTAGGATCGGCATCTAAACCCTGAGCTTCCCGAATATCGAGGATATTCTGAAACCATCCATCCGTATAGACGGGATTGGGCTCTAATTGATTGGATATACTATTCACCAATTTTAAATTAAAACGCGGCTTCCCATTGATACCACCTCCTTTTTTAGTTTCAATCAAAATAACGCCATTTGCCGATCTTGCCCCATATACCGCCGCTGCACTGGCATCCTTTAAAACTGTTAAATTTTCAATATCATCTGGCCTGATATCTCCTAATGATCCGTTATATATTATCCCATCCACAACAATTAAAGGGCTATTACTGGCACTAATAGAGTTTTGGCCTCTTATAGTTATATCTGCTACAGCTCCAGCACTATTAATCCCTTCAACGTTCAATCCAGGCAACGTACCCTTAACAGTTTCTATTATATTGTTCACTGGCACTCTGTTATAAGTTTCCAAATCTGCCTCTGCCACGGCACCGGTTACAGCTTGCTTTGATATGGTTCCATAACCTACAACGACAACTTCATCAAGTTGGGATGAACTTTCCTTAAGACTTACGGTAATACTATTGTTCCCTTGAACTGGAATTTCTTGGGTTTCAAAACCGATGTAAGAAACCACCAAAACTGCGTTTTGGTCTTGAACAGTCAATATAAATTTGCCATCAAAGTCTGTTTGGACACCATTTTGTTCTCCTTTTTCAACGATGTTGGCTCCAGGCAGGGGGACTCCAGATTCATCAGAGACCGTACCGGCCACCTGAAACCCTTGTGGGATGTTGTTCTCGTTATTGGAAGGATCGGTGTCTTTTACCAGTAAAACAGTATGGCCATTTGTGATTTTAAAGTTGAGTCCATTCGGTGACAAGACTTTGTCCAAAAGGTCCGATATTTTGATCTCACCTTCTTCTACTTTGATCCTGGGTGAATTTAAAAATAGTTTTCTCGGATATACAAAGTTATAATCCGTCTTCTTTTTTAGAATGTCAAATACTTGGCCTGGTGTTAATTCCTGATTTTTTTCCAAATAAATGGTTTCTTGGGCAAATGTATCGTTAGGTGACAAACAAAATGCCATGGTGCTCATGAGAAAAACCAGAATCTTCATGCTGTTTAGTAAGATTCGCTTTAAATGTGTACAAGCGAACCTTTTCAGATTTAATTTCATAAATTTGTTTGGTATTAGTTATTAATTAATTAATGCGCATACAAGGAGCGGAAATTACACTGCCAAATGTTTTTGATCGCTCCTTTTTTATTCTAAGACGAGTCTATTTTTTTCAATTTTATAAGCTTTAATGATTCCAAAATTTTTAAAGTTTTCCATGATTTCGGATAAATCTTGATTTTTCCTCATAACACCAACAAACATTTCACTGGTATCAATATCTCCACGATATTCCACGTTAAAATCATACCATTTTGATAAGACACGGATGATTTCTTCCAAGGATTCATCCTTGAATGAAAAAATCCCATCTTTCCAGGCTATGTCATCATATACATCCACCGTTGCAATGGTATAAGTCCCTTTCTTTTTGTTCATACTGAATTGTTGATTGGGCAAGAGAATGTGGTTCTTATCCGAAGCTTTCAGTTTTATCTTCCCTTCAACCAAGGTAGTTTTTATGTTAGCTCCATCCCCATAGGCCTTTACATTGAACTCCGTACCCAAAACTTCAATGGTTTGATACTGATTTTCAACATAAAATGGTGATCCATCATGATTTTCAGCGGAACTGACATCAAGATAAATCTCCCCATACTTCAATGTAAGGGAACGTGGATTATTTACCTCAAACTTTACTGGATATACGATTTGTGTTTCTGAATTGAGCCAAACAATCGTACCATCGGACAATTCCACATTAAATTGCCCACTGCGTGGTACCGTAAGGGTATGGAACGCAATTTCCTGTGTACTGCTTTCACCAGAGGTATTTTTATATTTCAATGTTTTGCCATCACTGTCAACCTTATCACTGTTAAAATCAACATCGTTTTCCAAAGCCACACTGGACCCATCTTCCAGTGTCAATATAGCTTTATCACTCCCGGGGAGCATGTTATTGACAGGGTTTGACTTTTCGATGCCCACAACTTCCTCAGATGGAGAACCCCAATCATTGTAAATAAAAACCATCGAGAGGAACAGCCCTGCCACCACAACCGCAGCTGCGACTTTGTGGAACGGGAAGTTTTTGATACGCTCTCCCCGAACGTTTTTGAGGAAAACCTTTTTAGCTTTTTCAAGATCGTAATCTCCCATTAAATCATTTGCAATTGCATTCGCTTTAATGAATTCATTGAATTCAAATTCATTGTCAGGGTTATTTATCCAAAGCTCCAGAGACCTTAAATCGTCTATGTTAGCCTCTTTGTTAAGGAACTTTGTGAGCCATATATAAGTTGAATTATTCAAAATTTTCGCTATTCATTTTTATATATAACGAAACGAAAAGGAGGCCACCACCATAAATTGAAAAAAAAAAATTAGTTTTGTTGCGAATATGAAAATAAATTTCCCTCAACCTTATGTTTTTAAGTGATAAGAAAGTAATTGATTTACTTAAAAAGGGTAATATTAAAGCTTACAACTATCTCTTTGAAACTTATTATGTTGAATTGTGCAATTATGCCACCAATCTTTGTAGGGATAGAGTTAAATCTGAAGACATTGTTCAAAATGTAATCATTAGGTTGTGGAAAAACAGAAAGAAACTACAGTCTGGTCTTTCGCTGAAAAATTACCTCTACAGATCCGTTTACAATGAGTTTGTAGATCAGTACCGAAAGGACACCGCAACGACAGTTTTGGAAAAGAAATATATTGAAGGGGTTGAAAAATTCTACGAAACAAAGGAAGAACCCGAAGTTGAAGGATTATACCAAATTTTAAAGAGGGAAATTGAAAAGTTACCCCCAAGATGTAAGGAAACTTTTGTGTTGAACAAGCTTGAAGGGCTAACGTACAATGAGATTTCGGAATTCCAGAAGGTTTCCGTAAATACAGTAGAAAAGCAGATGGTCAAAGCCCTTAAAATTTTGAGAAGCAATCTAAAACATAGGGTTGAAGTGTTCTTATTGTTGGTCACAAAGGTTTGTAATGCTGCTAAATAGGAGGTACAACACGCTTTTTTGTTTTTCAAAACCATTGTCTAAGATTTAAGATTTTCTTTTCAATAAATACGGTTATTACATTTACCCGCTAAAAGTTAACGGTTCCAAGAGGGCTCTTATTATCTTTAAAAAGAGAAAAGGTTTGAACGACCTGTAAGGTCACTAAACGGTATTTTTCACAAATCGAGTGGAAATTCCCGTTTTTTATTTCCTTCAAATTACCTGAAAACGAACTGATTGCGCCAAAAATTTCATTAACCAGAAAAGTTTGAACTGCTTTGTTTTTGAAGTCATACCCAATCCCGTCGGGGAAAACCATATATTGTATGGCCCTTTTTGTTTCCAAATCCCCTAACTTCCATAAATACGGTAAGTTACAAGCGTAATTGAATGCCATTTTTATTGGTTTTTTGAGGTTTGAACTATTTATCCCGCTTTTCTCCAATTTCATCTCCAATTCCCTTTGTTTAGCTTTTAGTTCAGGCATAAAAAAATCATATTGGGGCTTTGTGATTTCGTTCAGCAAAACGAGTCTTCTTTCCAATTTATTTATCTGCTCTCCGATTTGAGCGAGTTCTTTGGTCAATCGTTTTTGGTCGTTAAGTGCTTCTTGATTGTTAGCCAACAAGGTATCGTGTATGATATCGGTCAAAGGTTTGATATACTTTTTTCGGCTATGGTATACCTGTAAAACATTTATAAACTCTTCATGGAGCTTTTTGCACTTCTGCTTTCCCTGCTTCCCTTACGCCTGTTCTTGTAATAATATAGCCCCTTTTTCTTCACGATAAACCCAGTATAAGGTGTCCCGCAAACCGAAGATCTGACAAACTGTTTTAATGGCGGATTTTCATTGTCGTACGAATATTTCTTGGGTGTATCTCCCTCATGAAGTAGATTATGGATCTTTAAAAAGATTTCTTTTGATATCAGGGCCTCGTGTTTTCCTTGAATCACTTCTCCAGGAATTAGGCTATTGACAATAAGTCCACAATAGAATGGATTTCTAAAAAGATCGGTCAATTTTTTTGCCTTTATGTCCAAGCCTTTTTCTTTCAGCCGTTCTGCAATCTCGACATGGGACATATTGGCGTTCGTTTTCATAAAAAAGCCTGCCTGAGCAATCTACCCTCTTGGGTAATCACGAAATCTGGTGTCTTTCCCTTACCGGGATTGGTGTTGGTATATCCAAACGGATAGGCTCCAGTCCAGTATCCCCTCCGCAGCTTTTCCTGCATTCCCGTAATGGATTTGTCCCTGCGCACTTGGTTGTCAAAGTGGGAGAACATATGGTAGAGATTCTCTTGGAATGTACCCGCACTCGTGGTCACCATTTTTTATATACATTTCTGCACCTGAAAAAAATACTTTACCTTCTTAGTAAAATTTTTCATAGTGAGAATCTCCATATCATGGCCCCATAAAGGTACTATTAATTTCTTGAGCTGCTGGATTTGAGTCTTTAGACCAATCTTTTTAAAATAGGGTAAATACATCAGCATTTTGGGTCCAAGATGTTTACTTAGATCCAGAGTACTTCATTCCCAAAATGCAACAGAGTAAAGGGGTGTTTCTTCAACTTGGGTATTGTCTTACAACTTAGTCTCGCATCCTACTTGTTCTGTAAGCGTACCCAAAAGCACTTTTCTTTTCAAAAAAGATTTGCTAAAAGTGTGAGTCCTTTTTTTATGATGTTGCTTATCCAAGGACGGTTTACTCCATTATTTTGACATGGGTTTCTGGTAATTCGGAAATGACAATTACTTCGACCGCAAGTCAAGGTGGAATAGTTATTACAACGCCTTCAGCTTAATAAGCTCTTGTATTTGAACTACAATAACATATTTTGCCTTTAGGCTTAATTTTATAAAAAGTATTTAAATGTGTGCTTTCGCAAAGCCGTAAAACCAACCCATCAATCATCGCCATGTAGCCATCAACAATTCGGTAAGTACTCAGAGTATTTGTATCACTTTGAAAGTGATTTTTCAGGTGCCAGACTGTTATATATCAACACCTCTTCCTGAACTATATTGATGGTATTTCTATATCCAGGTCGTCCAATAATTTATGCACGCCTTCGTAGTGGTTCTGAAACCAATTTGAGTATAAATCTATCCCGGTTTGAGTGCGAAAACGACCACCCAAACAATTACGAGTTTCTAAAACTAAAAGATCTTTTTCGCCAGCACCTGTCGATTTGTATACTGTGATATGACCTGTAAGGTCAGTACCAATAAGAAGACATTTGATTTCTTCTATCTATTTTAGACAAAGTCCAAAGGTTAATTGTTTTACACATCAATTTTCGATTAACTTTTAACTAGAAGATAAATGTTCTTATAGATTCATAATAGCAATCCATTAGTTACGGCCAGACATTACACCACCTTCGGTATCCCAAAGAGCACCTGTGATCCATGCAGCCTTATCAGATAGCAAATAACAAATCGTGTCCGCAACATCTTGAGCTTTACCGTTACGGCCTATGGGATGAAAGTCATGGAAGTTTTGCAATGCGTTTTGCGCTTCCTGTATTCCGCCAAAAACACTCTCATAAACCGGTGTCTCAACTACCGCTGGGGAAACAGCATTTACCCGTATTTTATGTTCCGCAAGTTCCATTGCAAGATGTTGTGTTAATGAGTGAAGCCCCGCTTTTTGCATGGAGTATGCGGAAGATGGCGTTGCCTTTATAGCTTGCTTGGCCCACATGGAACCTACATTTACGATAGCACCTCCCCGTGTCTCACTCATCTTTCTTGAAACTGTTTGAGTGATAAAGAAGAAACCACGGTTTAGGTCTAGATAGTTGTTATAGTCAGCAATAGTATGGTCTAAAAAAGGTTTAGGTCTAAAAATGCCTGAGGCGTTTACCAAATAATCCAAGCTGTCCCAATCCCGTATCTCATTACAAAAAACTTATACTTGTACCTCGTCGGTAATGTCAACCTTGTGCGTTTTAAGATTTCCCTTGACATCATTTTTTAACGCCTCCATCTTTCTGTCATTTGTTCCTACCACGTGAACTTCTACATTATCTTTTAATAAATTAAGTGCAGTGGCGCGGCCTATTCCGCTACTTCCACCTATAATTAATGCTTTCTTTCCCATTGTGATTTTTATTTGGCATCAAAATTCAAAGCACAAAAATAGATGGGAGTCCAAGTTAGTAATTGTGCAAATGAGAGAAAGGATGGTACTTTTGGGAGTGAAATGACAAAATGAAAACTATTATAGGAACATGCCACAAATTCTGTTGGCACAAAATTGACTTAAATAAAATTTAAGAAGAACCGGTCTCTAATAGCATATTGGCATCGTAAACAAATGGACTAACAAGGACAACGTAAATTAAATTCTAGAAAAATGGGCTATTTCGCTTTAAAGAACTTCACTACACGTGGTGTTGGAGATATTTTCCATGCTAATGGAAACCCCAGAGGTTCTTTCTTCCATTTGTTTGAAAGTATAGCAGACTTTGCTTTCAAGGCTATCGCAAATTTTGAGGAAAACTTTCCAATCAAGCACTAGTATTTTACTAAAGAATAAAACTCATTTTCAAATTAATTTTTTCCATGTCACACCTTAAATGAATTTAAAACAGGTTGCCCTTTAGGAAAATCTTAGTACATAAGTGGCTGGAACAATAAATCCTGTTTCCAATTCTATTTCCAGCGTGTACGATAGATGGTCCCAAGGAATGGTTCCTTTTATAATAAAGGTCAAGAAACCTGGGTAATTGTTGATACCATTGAAGCATCGCACTTGGAACTATCATTTTGACAATTTTAATGATCCTCTTTGCATAATGAAAGTTGGAAGAAATTCGGGTCAATTAAATCACTTTATTGATAAAAACCTTCGTCCTATAAAAGTCAAAAGCGCAGCGGAAGAACAGTCATTTTGGATTAGAGTATTGCCGCGATGAAAGCTTTTGAACCATATACATTATCAGGATTAGAATTAAAGAACAAGTTCGTTATTGCACCCATGTTGAAGGGAATATCATAGAATTCTATTCTCACCGATTAAAATTGAGCATAGTAATAGTACTATTTAACTATTGAATAACCAACTTCTAAATCATAGTCTTTGGAGGCGCAAACTATTGGTTTTAAATGATTCCCTGTGTTCATATATTCCAATCCGATCCATCTTATCAATATTTTCAAATGTTTGACACAAATTTTATAAGTTTGTCGAATGTCTGAACAAAAGAACATAGTAAATTTTAAGTCCCTAAGCATAGATCATGATAGTCCTGTACCCCTGCATCTTCAGGTTGAAGAGATTCTTCGTGATATGATAAATGACCCGGAATACCAAAATGGAAAGTTTTTACCTAAGGAGGTAGATTTGTCCAAACGACTTGGAATTTCAAGGAATACCATTCGACAGGCCACCAATAGGTTGGTTCAAGAAAAGCTGTTGGTAAGAAAAAAAGGGGTTGGCACCAAAGTGGCAAAAAAGCAGGTCGAAACCAAGCTATCCAATTGGGTTAGTTTTAGCCAAGAAATGCATGCTCAAGGGATTAACTTTAGAAATTACGAAATCAAGGTTTCCCAAATCAAAGTAAGCGCGGAAGTTTCGGAACAATTGGAAGTAAAGGAGGGGCATGAACTTTTCAGATTAGAAAGACTTCGTGGTTTGGAAAACGGTCCTTTTGTATACTTCGTGAGTTATTTTCACCCAAGAATAGGCATTACAGGAAATGAGGATTTTGAACGTCATCTCTACGATATCTTGGAACATGAATATCATACCATCCCTGTTCTTTCCAGAGAACAAATAAGCGCTATTTTAGCCAACAAATTTCTTGCGGAGAAATTGGGAGTTCCCGTAAATTCGGCCATTCTACAAAGAAAACGGGTAGTCTACGACCCTGGCAATAGACCTATAGAATACAACATAGGTTATTACCGGGCCGATCAATTCACTTATGGTATAGACATTAAACGTTAAGCCACTATTCCAAAGAGATTTCAAGGAACCGTGGTCTGTATAGATTGGGGTCCTTTAAAATATCCGCCCAAAAATCAAATGAGTTCACGTTATAGCTTGCTAAAAGAGTACCAGGTTTAGATAGGTGCGGGTAAGCCTTGGCGTTATATGTGAAATAGGTTTTATGGGTATCATTCTCAGTGGCCAAATACACTATTTCAGGCTCCTCAAATGGCCCAACGAGGGACTCGCCAATTTGTATGGCCACCTCAGGTCCCATGGTAAAACGTTGGTAGGTCAATACAATTCTGCCATCAGATAAAGGGGATACGCTCATTTCATTGGAAACATCCTTGGCTATCATAGTCGCTTCTTCCATTTCTGCCACCCAATCTTGACCGTTCCAAAATTTCCAATAATCAAACTTTGTCAAATACTCGGGTAATACCCTTGCGACCAACAGGCCCTTGGTACCTTCTTGGTTGGACACCGCATATGTATAGATATGGCCATCGGGGTCCGGAGCTCCCGCTGATTCCGTGTTCACATAAATGGCACTGCCAAATGAAGTTTGGGTTGCTGAATCAAAAAATGGAGTCTCCAATTGGGTATGATCTAAATACGGAGGCGTACTGTTCTTAGGTATTTGCAATAAATTTACGCCAACTTGTTCAAAATTAAAACCTCCTATACCCGTGGTATCCTTTTCCCGAACCGGGTAAGCAAAAACATAAAGGTTTTCATCCCCCTCTGTGTTTACAAATCCATCTCCCAACCAATAATAATCATGTGGTCTGGAGTTTGGTGTGTTTGGCTTAAAAAGTGCTTTGGCCTGTTGACCCCCGCTTTCTTTCCAATGGAACGTAATATTATCTGCATTCGGTTCTTGGCCTTTCAGGATTCCCACGGAGTTATTGATCATTAAAAAATCTTCCGGCAGTAAGCTTTGCCCATCATGATGCCCGATCATGGTGTCCCCAAAAGTAAAAAGTGTGACCGTGCTATCTGTTGCGGCAACAAATTCTTTGCCATCCATAGGAATTCCAAAAATGCCATCTCCCCCAAACCATCCTTCATTTTTAATAAAGAGCTGGCTCCATTTAGGGGATGTTACAGCAACGATAGTCTCTGGCTCTTCATTATTATCCGCTATCGGTGTTTCTTTTGTTTTGTCTTTGCAGCCTACACTCGTCATGACAATTGACAAAATACTTATCCTAATTGTCATTCCATTTATCCAGTTTTTCATATGTTTTTTTTAAGTCCAGTACTCGTTTACTAATATTTTACTTTTATAAATCTAGGGTGATATATACTCGCGTCTTTTTGAATATCTTCCCAAAAGTTTAGCGTAATCGTATTGTAACTGATCAACAGTTCCCCGGGTTTTGATAAATGATAATGCGCTTTTGCGTTGTACGGGAAAAGTCCTTTTTCCTTGTATTCCGGGCAAGTATACACCTCATGGATTTCACCAAAGGGCCCCACAGGACTTGTCCCCACACGTATACCTACCTTATCGGAAAGGCCCAAAACCGTAAACGTGAGTAAAAAATTGCCGTCTTCTGTTGGAGTTACGCTGAGTTCGTTGGAAACCGCATTTGTTATTTCCGCCACCTCTTCCTTTTGTTCCACCCATTTCTTACCGTTCCAGAAACCCCATTCGTCAACATTTTCAATATTTTCAGGTAGTACCCTTGCTGCTATCAAGGACTTTTGCCGTTCCATGATACCATAGATGTAAACATATCCATCTGGGTTTGGAGCATTGGCTTGCTTAGTATTCACGAAAAGTCCGCTACCAAAATATACCCGCCCTTCTGTTGGGTGTACAAATCCTAAATCGGTCGCGATTTGAGTTGACTTGGAGATTCCCTCTTTGATAGGGTTATCAACTTTTAACAATGTTATGTTGGTCTGTTCAAAATCAAAAACATTGGGACCGGTTTTATGTACATGATAGGCAAAGAGGTAAAGCGCATTGTCCTTATGATGGTTTATAAACCCATCCCCCAACCAGAAATACTCATTGGCTTTGGCATTTCTGTTATTTGGAACAAAATAGGATGTTGGCTTCCCATCACCATCCAAGTTGTACTCAAAATCAATGGCCGATTTCTTTGGTTCCAGCCCCTTCATCCATGCGGTGGTATTGTTCACCATAACATTACCAGGTTTTGGCACATTGTTTACAACCTCCCCAATATAGGTGTCGCTAAAAATAAAGAGGGTCTCTTTTTCTCCGTCTCCTTGATTTTCCACACCATCTAAAGGAATGGTAAATATCCCATCTGCTCCAAACCAACCCGAGGTACGCTCCATTAACGCTGTCCATTCGGGGGCCGGCGCTGCCTGAAAGTCATATGAACCGATATCCTGCACCGACTTTTCTTGTGCCGAAATCCGATTAGTGGACAACAATAATACAATTAGAAAGCTTACTATTTTATATTTAAAATGCATGGGGATCGTATTGATATGTTTTCTTGGAAGTGCCCAACTCAAAACTATCGGTTCGGAAAGGAAACGCGGGCAGTCCTTCGGCATTTGTCAAGTCCAATTGTCCGGGATTATCAGACCAAGCGTACCTTACATACTTTGGATTTTTGATATTTTCATGGTACACCTTTACCGTGTTCGTAGTTACCAACTCTGCTTTGGCCCATTTGAACTCGCCATTCTTCCCAGCTATGGCAAAGCCCCTTAAATAGCCATACTTGTCCTTACTTACCAATTTATCTCCATGGGTCTCAAACTCGACCAAAATGGATGTATCGGTTAAACTATGGGATTTGTAAACAGGGCTTCTTTTAAGTATGTCCCCATAATTGTAATGTTTCGCCAACAATGCCAATCTTCTTCCTACTTCTTTTTTATTATAAGGGTGGATGTCATTGGCCTCACCAATATCTATGGCAGTAACAATGTCAACATTTTCTAAAGCAGTAGCTTTCATTTGGGACTCCCGCAATTCGGCCCACTGACTATTCTTAGGTTCAGCATCTTCTTGCCTATAGTTTGCCAATTGAACAACCAAAAAAGGCATTTTAGGATTGCTCCATTGCTTCCGCCAATCTTGTATCATGGCCGGTAACAAAGAGCCATATTCCACAGCCCTGGATTCATTGGATTCCCCTTGATACCAGATTACTCCTGCTATGGGCAATTTATGTAAGGGAGCTATACTGGCATTGTACAAGAGCATGGGGTGCGAGAATGGACTGCCATTGGACACTTCAGGTTGCGGAAACCGATTACTGTCTATACTTACTCCTTTTTTGTACTTCCAAGTTCCGTTGAGGATGGAATTGCCCCAAAAGGCATTGGTGTAGATTCCTCCCTTCCCGCCAACATCAAAAACACGTACGGTGAGTATATTTCCCTTCTCCCGAAGAATGTCTTTGGATGCGGAATAATTCCTGAAATTGCTTTTCCCAAAGGACTCCCCTATCTGTACCCCATTGACCCATACCCTATCATAATCATCAATTTGGTTGAGAACAATATTGAAATCACTCTTTAATTGGTCAACATCCAAATCAAAGGTTCGCTTGAACCATATGCTGCCATCATGTGAAGCGTACCCAAAATCATCCCAGAAAGCGGGCAAGGTACATTCTTCCCAATTGGAATAATCATACCCTTCTTCGTACCATTTCCCCTCAATTCCAGGTCCTTTTAAATAATATTTATCATCCCATTTCTTTCTAAACTTTTCCAATTCAGTATCCAGGGTTTTAAAACTTTTGTTGATTTTACCCAACTTCTGCGTAACCTCATCAAACTGCGGAAATGTCTTGAGAACGTCCATACCCATCCAGGTTTCTATGGCCGTAGCCCCCAAATTACTACTGATGAGACCTATGGGAACTTCTTGTTCCCCAACTAGGTTTTTCCCGAAAAAGTATCCAACGGCACTAAAGTTCCGGGCGGTTTCCTTGGACACTTCCTGCCATACGGCATTGGGTACATCCTTTCTTGGAAGATAATCCCGGTCTACCCATACCGAGCACAACCGAAGGTTGGGAGAATCATAGTTGTCATCCGGGGTTTCCTTATACCGCAGCATATTCAGGGTGTACTGCATATTGGATTGCCCTGCACATAACCATAGGTCACCGACCAATAGGTTGTCCAATGTCAATTCCCTACCTTGATCATCTTCAATTTGAAGGACGAAAGGTCCTCCGGCAGCCATGGGTTGCAGATTCACTTTCCAAACTCCATTTTTATCCGCTTTTGCCGTATGGCTTTGGCTTCCAATGGTAATGGTCAATGTAGTCCTTGGCTCTGCCTTCCCTTCAATAGGAATTTGCTTATTCCTGGGCAATACCATATGGGAAGAAAAAATGGGAGGCAACTCTATCTGCCCGCATACCAACATGGGTACAAGTACCATAAGGGAACATAAGAGCTTTAAAGCTATTTTTTTCATGACTAGATTTATTTTTTCCATCCCATTTCAATTTCCTCCAAGGTCTTGCCCTTGGTTTCCGGAATCATCCTATACGTGAAAACCCACAGGAAAATGGCGTTTAACATAAACAACCAAAATGTATAGGAGGGTCCAAGGTCACTCAATAATATGGGAGTGAATTGTGATATTAGCATAACCCCTACCCATAAGACCATTATACATATGGACATGGCCACTCCCCGTACTTTTGTTGGAAAAATTTCAGAAATCAACACCCACGGAATAGGTCCTAAGGAAGAGGCAAAGCAAGCCACAAATCCCAAGATGAAAATCAGCAGCCAAGGTCCTTCAAGGGCATCGAACTGATATAAGGCCCCAATGACCAACAGGCAAACGATCATTCCCAAAATTCCCCATAACAATAGTTTTTTCCGACCTGCCTTATCAATGTATTTAATGGCCACAAAGGTGAAGATTGAATTGATCACTCCTATCAGAACGGTCTGTATAAGGGCTGAATCCACGCCAAAACCAGCAGATTTCAATATTTCAGGGGCGTAATACATGATGGCGTTGATACCTGTAACCTGTGAAAAAAGAGCCAATACCACGCCAATGATGATCGCAGTCCGAAAGCCTTTTTCAAAGAGTTCGGATAATTTGCCTTTTTCTTGCTGCAACGCTTTTTGGATACCTTGATGGATTTCTGTGGCTTTCTCCTTCGGATTCAGTTTTTCCAGAATGTGAAGGGCCGCCGCATTGTTACCGTTCTTGGATAACCACCGAGGGCTCTCGGGAACCAAGAACAGGGCGCCCAAAAACAATAGGGCAGGCAAAGCCTCTGACCCCAACATATAGCGCCATCCATATGCAATGTTCCAAGCTTCATCCCCTGCCTGTGCCACCAAATAATTGCAGAAATACACAATAATTATCCCCAACACTATCCCTAATTGATATAGGGAGACCAGAGACCCTCTTTTTTCCGCCGGAGAAATCTCCGATATATACAATGGCGAAAGCATGGAAGCAGCACCAACACCTACACCCCCAATAATCCGTGCAATGACCAAAAGTGTAAAACTTGGGGCCAACAGACAACCAATGGCCGATATGGCAAACAGCAAAGCTGTTATGATCAGGGCCTTTTTCCGGCCGATCCGGTCGGCCACATACCCAGCAGTCAGCGCGCCTAAGATGCAACCCAAAATGGCACTGGATACGGCCCAACCTTTTAGTGTAGGGGTCAAGGAAAACTTGGTTTCCATAAAACCAATGGCTCCCGAAATCACGGCTGTGTCGTAACCAAACAAAAATCCCCCCAATGCTCCAATGGCGGTAATCTTAAAAAGGTAGCTGTTCTTTTGTGCTTCCATGCTTTTGTAAATGATTAAAATCCTGTTTTACAGAATTCTGGTTTTACATTGGATTGGATCACTTTTGCCTCTCCCTCACCCAAATTTTCAATCTTGTAACGTCCTACCGCGGCAGGGACCACAAAGGTTTCGGCGTAGTGGATGTCCATACTCCTGTTTTGGGCCACCACACGTATTTTAGCGCCTTCCACCAAATTGAGGATATGGCATTGTTCTTCCGTGTCAATGATCGTTTCGTCAGTGAACTCAAATCTATGGATTTCATAAAAATGCTTTGGGTGGGTGGGTAACTTTACCTTCTTCCAATGATTACCGGATTGTACCACTTGTGGTTTGGAAATGTATTCCACTTCTACCCTATCTCCTTGACATTCCATATTCAGGTTGGCCACACCGCGTTCAATATTCAATGGCCTTGGTTTTCCATCCAGGTCCATGCGCATCCAATCGTACATCTTAAAAGTGAATATGTAAGGAGTACTGCTAATTTCCAAAACCAAGTTCCCTATACCGGAACAATGCACTGTTCCATTTGGAATAAGAAAAAGATCATGTTTTTTGGCATCGAACGTTTGCACGTAATTCTCCACCGGCATGGGCTTTGCTTGGGCATGGCTCTGCTCCAAGGCCTCTTGGAATTCCTCTTTTTGCACTCCTTCCTTAAATCCAAGATACACCTGGGCATCGGCGTCGGCATCCAAAATATAATAGGTTTCATCTTGGGTAAAGTTTTCCCCAAAATTTTCCCGCATGTATTCCAAGGTGGGATGGCATTGTACGGATAGGTTCTGTCCATTCACGGTATCCAGATAATCGAACCGTATGGGAAAATCCGTTCCAAAAATATCTGCCGCTTTGCCCAAAATGGCCTGATTATCTTGGAACATCAAAAAATCAAAGGAAACCTCCAATCGTGCGCCGTTCTTTGAAATCACAATCCCATTTTCTGGTGCAATGAGCTCAAAAGACCATGCATAGTTAGGCACATTCTGTGCCAAGCCATCAAATTTTTCCTTCATCCAATCCCCTCCCCAAATCCCGGGTGAGAACCAAGGTCTTGGCCTAAAGGCATGGGCAGACATTTCCTGAAGTGCTGTTCGTAAGGTATCTCCCGAACACCATGAGACATCACCTTCAAACTGCCCGTCCACAACATAGTCCATATCCTTCAGCAGTTGGTGTTTATGTCTGTTCAAGACTGGCCAATCAATAAAGTACATGCGCTTGTATTGATGTTTTTTATCAGCCACCATAATATTGCCCAAATTGGCAACCTGCCCTGCCCTGGAACGAAATTGTATCTCATTCTTTGGAATATCCATATAAATCACGGTCCCTTCCCAACCACTCAAGGCTGCTCCGGGCCCATAGATAATATTGAGGACACCCTCCTCCGGTTTAATGGATTGCAATTTTTCCTCATCGAAAAATTCTTTTAAATCTCTGGGAAATTTCTTTCCAAAAACAGGGTCGTCGCCTCCCAAAAATGGAGCCACCATCTCCTCTATGACCGAAACCTCCTTGTACGCAGAAGCCATGGCATAATTGATATGCTTTACATTTCTTTTTTGGAGTTCACTGGACAAACGGGCCATAAATTCTTCCCAGTATGCCCCCATATAACCGTCTATGAGAACACATCCTGTTTTGGGAAGTTCATCCACGAGGCTCTCCACGCCCATGGAAACAGTCCCCGTAGAAATCTCAAAAGAGGGGTACACCATATAGCCTTCACCTGTTCTTGACCCATCTTCCTGCATTGGCATCACATACTGCTCCGTGTTTCTTTTTGTGCTCAATTTATTCTGTTTAATGGTTAAATGTATGACGGCACCTAAAATGGCCGAATGGGCCGTGCCTTTAGTAATATGAATATTGGGGGTGACGGGGAAACAAGCTTCAAAAGCTTCGTTGAAAAGGTGATAGCTCTTGGATATGCTTCCTCCAATAACAAGGGCATCTGGTTTGAACACTTCCGAAAGAGAAGTCATCACTTCACCCAAATGCTGTCCGTATTGTTCAAAAATTCCCTTGGCCTTTTCCAAGGTTTGCGCATGCTCGGCAACTTCCTTCACATTGCCCACAGTGATGCCCGTGGTCTTGGTAAAAGTTTCCAAAAACCATTGGGTGGAAATCCAATCCTCCACTCTTCTGTTTTTAAAGGGAAGGTTATAAATATTGCCTTCATTGGGTATGTTGGCATGTTCGGTGACCACATTTCCATCAATGACAAAGCCCGAGCCTATTCCGGTTCCCAAGGTTACCCCCAAAACCTTTCCCTTATCGAGATTGTTGGTATAGGCCTCCCCTAGAACAAAACTGTCCGCATCGTTGATAAAGACAATGTTATCTGGGGACGCCAAGGCATCCTGTATGTGAGTCCACAGAAAGAGTTTCAGGTTGACCCCAAACAGTGCGTCGTATTTGTTGAGTCCACGGATATGGGAAACCCCATTGGTATAGTCAAATGGACCGGGCACGGACAGACCAATGCCCTTTATGGGCCTTTTGAACTTTTGAATGGATTCCCTTATGGCAGAAAGCAATTGGTCCAAAAAATCCTGAGCCGGCAGATTACCGTCCACTGGATAACGTTCCACCGTTTCCATGAGCAATCCCATTTGCGATGCATCCACCATACCAAGGGCAAAATGGCTACCCCCTATATCAATCCCCAGATAATATTTGTCTTGGTCCTGCATGGACTTTACTTCTGTTTTGTGTTAAACTTAATGTTGGCATTCTTGGGCAATAGCACCTTTCTGGTGGATTGGGACAAATACCCCTCGCCATTATAGAATTCCATTTTTCGTTGTTTACCATTTTCCAAGGTGATGATACCTGATTGCGCATCGCGCGGGATCATTATCACATTTCCCAAACCTTGATTGTTGCGGTGTACACTAAGGCAATCATTATTGATGGAAGAAACCAACAGTTCCCCCTTTTTCCCCAGTACCCGGACCAAGGCACGGGCATTTCCATTGACCATAAAGCCGGTATTTTTTTGATTTTTTGGTTTGAAGTTTCCCGTACCATCCCCTTTTAGGACAAGTCCCAAAAAGGCATCGTTCTGTCCATAGCCCACCTCGTACTCGTAAAAGTTGCCTATAAGGATGACGTCCAAGTTCCCATCCAAGTCCACATCTGTGATGGTAGTGCCCATAATTGGCGCCCATTGGGCCTCCGTGGGTAAGGGCTTTACATTGAACTTGCCCCCTCCTTTGTTTTCAATATATAGGCTCTCCAAATTTTCTACGGTTCTCTTGATAGGGTTATCGGCCATATTGTTCAAAAGGAGGTCTTCAATCTGGACATCGGCATAGGAACGATAATTTTTATATCTACTTTTAATGGAAACCATTTGTTCTGCCAATAAATCCCTTGATGCCAGCGGGTAGCTCATCATAGCCCTATCGGGACTTAGACCATATTGCGTGATCAAGGGGTCCACTCTGCCATCCTTGTCAAAATCCCCAACATGCAGTTCCATGGGATATTCCCCTGATGCCCTATACACGCTATTGGTTCCTTGGTTCCCGACGATATAATCCATATCCCCGTCATTGTCAAAATCCCCGCCATTGATGCTGTTCCACCAACCCGATGAATTGGGCAATACAACTTTTTTAAAACTTCCTTTTTGATTTTTGTACAGGGTTACCGGCATCCATTTCCCCACAACCACTAAATCTACCCAACCATCATTGTCCACGTCGGTCCAAAGGGCTGAGGTAACCATTCCCAATTCCTGTTCACCCAATTTTGAGCGGGTGATATCGGTGAACCTCCCTTGGTTGTTTTCCAACACATAGCTTTTGGGTGCCACCCCATAGCTTCCGGGAACAACCATTCCGCCTACAAAAAGATCTAAATCCCCATCTTGGTCATAATCAGAAGCAATTACACAACCCCCACTCGTGTTCATGGCGGGCAAAGCATCCTCGGCCATGGTTAAATTCCCATGACCATCGTTTATATACAATCTATCCTGATAATGTCTTGGCTTCATCAGCGAGAATTCGGACCCTCCACTGACCACATATAAGTCATTGTCCCCATCGCCGTCCGCATCAAACCATATGGCCCCAACATCTTCATGCTCTGCATTACTTTCAAAGGTTTTATTTTCAAAGCGTCCATCTTTACGTTGGATATACAGCTGACCTGAAAAACCATGCGAGCCTCCAATGAAAAGGTCATCCAAGCCATCACCATTGGCATCGGCAACTGCAAGGGAAGGTCCATTGCTGGAAAACTTTTGCGGAATGAGTGGTTCTATATCAAAATCTGAAAAAGGGATTTCCTGATGTTCAAAAGGAATCATCTTATCAACCTTGGAAAACATTTGATTTTTTTCAACCGTACGGATCCGCTCAGATATCTCAGAAGCATCGGAATACTCTAGTGTCAACGTAGTGTCCATCCCTCCATTGGAATAGATCTTTCCTTTTCCATCTGGCCAAACTACGATAAGGCTATCCATTTTTTGATCTTCCGGAAATGCGAAATACAGTGAGGGCGCCACGCTGGATTGAAACCCTCTGGTGGTATAGTTCTCTGAAAACTGAACCGTACTCCCGGCATAGGCCCATACTTTTGCCCCTATCCCATTTGGATTGGTCTTTGGGCCTTTAAAAATGAGTTTTAGGGAATGACCTCCATTATTTTTGCTGTGGGAAGAGGTGTTCTCCAGTACAGTGGCTTTCTCATTGATGTTGTTGGTGACAATGTCAAGGTCTCCATCATTGTCCAGATCCGCGTACACGGCTCCATTTGAAAAACCAGGAGATTCAGGGACCCATGTAGATGAAGTGTTCATGAACTTCAACCCGCCATTGTTCTTATAAAAATAGTTTTGGAGCTTTACCTCGGGCAGTTTGTTGATACTGGCCAAGTATATACTGTCCGCTTCCTCCCTGGTCCTAAACTTGAACTGTTTTCTACGATACACGATGAAATCTAAATCGGTCATATCCTTGAGGTAGCCCGTAGTGATGAACATATCCTTTAGACCATCGCGGTCATAATCAGCCATCAATCCTCCCCAACTCCAGTCCGTACTGCTAATACCCATAAGTTGGCCCACCTCACTGAACGGGGCCTGGCTTCCATTGTTTAATTGGAAGGTGTTCCGCATGTATTGGGGTTGATAGCCTACACTTTTGCTGAATTCAAAAAGGTTGTGGTTGGGTTTGTTCAGCATCAGTTTCCTACGACGATTATCCGAAGGCAGCATATCCAATACCAAAACATCGGTAAGACCGTCATTGTTGATATCGGCAATGTCATTGCCCATACCATTATGGCTTTGGTGACTGAGAAACTCCTTGGATCTGTCCTTAAAAGTTCCGTTCCCTTGGTTGATATACAGGATATCATTGGAAATAAAATCGTTGGACACGTAAATATCCGGATACCCATCTTGATTAAGGTCGCTTATCCCTACCCCAAGACCAAACCCTTCAATCGTAATACCAGCTTCATCAGAAACATCCGTAAAGACTGGGTGCCCAAATGGACCAACACCATCGTTGCGGTACAGTTTGTCATTGCTTTCGGATTCCCCATTCAGTTTTCGTGGCACAGGATTGTTCATCCCGGTCATTTGGTGCATATGGTTGAGCAGGTACATGTCCAAATCACCATCCTTGTCATAATCCAAAAAAGCGGATTGTGTGGAATACGAAGAATCTGCCAACCCGTATTCCTGGGCCATTTCCTCGAAGGTTCCATCACCTTGGTTAATGTAGAGTAGGTTTTTTCGTTGTTCTGGATCTAAATGTCCAGATCGGGACACATAAATATCCAACCAACCATCTGTATTGATATCCACCATGCTCACCCCAGAAGACCATCCTTTGGACTCCAGACCTGCTTCTTCGGTGATATCCTTGAACCTTAGATTGCCTTGGTTCAGGTATAATTTGTTGGAAACTTGGTTTCCCGTAAAGAAAAGATCGTCCCATCCATCATTATTGATGTCGCCCACCGCAACACCTCCACCATTGAAGTAGTAGATGTAGTTGAGGATATTCAAATCGTCATCCAAGGGAAGGTCATTGGAAAAATGGATTCCAGAGGCTTTGGCCGCCACTGGCTGGAAGAGATATTCCCTCTGCTTTGTACCCTCTGTGCACGACGCACCCAAAATCAAGAGTACAAAAGACCAAATCCCAGATGTTACAATCCCTTTTTTCATTGCTGACTCCTTCTGTTGATGGAAGGTTCCTTTTTGCTATACGTTCAATCTTGAATTCCCCAATTGGTATTGGGTTCAGGCCCAAGTTGCAGGATAAGCTCCCCTCCCTTTTGAAAAACATCATGGGTAAACCAAAATGTTTGGTGCGGCTCATTGTTCAACCTTGCCTTTTGGATATAACTGTTCTCTTTACTGTTGTCCAAGGTTTTGATGGTAAACTCTTTTCCTTGGTAATAGGTTGGGTTGAGTTTTATGGTTATCTCGTCAAAAACCGGACTGGTAATTTCATATTTAGGGGTGACGGAATTGTTCCCCGTCAAGCTAAAAAGTCCCATGGACATCAACGCACTTACGCCACTCATCTGGCCTTGGTCCTCATCATGTCCGCCATAGCCTTGGTCCACGGTCGTGGCACCGTAAGCCTGTTCGTTTACCCTTCTTACCCAATATTGGGTGAGCCAAGGTTTTTTAACATGGCTAAAAATATGAGCGTTGGAACAGCCTGGTTGATTGGCATAACTGACATATCCATCCGAATATCCAAATACAAAATCCTGGGGAGCTGCTTGCTCAAAAGCAAAGTTGAGTTTATCTGCCAAGGTTTCGTTTCCACCCATAAGCTTAGACAATTCCGTAATACCATGGGACACGGACCAGGTTCCTTGCCATGCGTTGGACTCTACCCAACCCTGACCTGAGAGCAAATCCATATGAAGCCAATTCCCCGATCGGTCTTTGGGCAATACCAGCTTTAAGTCGGGATGGAACAATTTGGACCACCCTTCAGCTCTTTTTGAAAAATAGGCATAATCCTTTGTCTTCCCCATCTTTTTTGCCATTTGGGAAAGCGACCAATCCTGAAAAGCCCACTCCAGGGTCTTTCCGGCATTATCAGGGCAGTATCCATTGGCCATATAAAACTCAAGGTCCTCTGCGGAATCGCTCATCATACCACCGGGCATGTGATTGCGCTTCATCACTTGGAAGGCATGTTTGGGATTTGTTTTTGTCATCAAATCCTTCATGTAGGTGCTCACCAACATATTTGTTGCCGGGTTTCCTGTCATGATATAGGAATATCCTCCTGCTATGGCACCTCTGGGTAACAGCCCTCCATTATCGGCATACTGGACCAAAGAAGCCGAGAAATCATCCAAAACTTCCGGCCAAGCCAACCCCCAAACAATGTTCAGGTTCCATTGGGTAAGCCAAAGCGCATCAAAATTGTACATGTTGAACCTTGACTTGTCATCCTTATCCTTGGGTAGCGTTCTTACTTTCAGGCTGGCTTTTGTGAAGGTTCCTTGGCGTTCTCCTTGGGTATAATCCGGATAATCCCCGCTGACATCGTTCAGGATTCTTCTTCCCAACAAAATGTGCCATAGGTCTGTGTAGAATTTTACCCGTTGTTGTTCTGTTCCTCCCTTGACTTCAATCTTTCCCAACTGCTCTTCCCATATGTTGAAGGCATCTTCCTTATAGCGGTCAAAGTCCCAATGGGGTGCTTCGGTTTGAAGATTTTTATGGGCGTTTTCCACGGAGGTGTACGAAATGGCCACTTTCATCTGAACCTCGTCACCTGCATTTACATCATAGGTAGCAGCAACACCTGTAGTGGGTGCATTCCAATAACTCTGGGTAATTCCCGCAAAAACGACCGAATCCCTTCGGGTCATGGTATCGGAGCCTTTTATAGTGGTAATATCGCTGAATTTCTCCTTATCCTTCCATCCGTCCAAGTTCTTGAAAGGTTTATCAAACTGGATAACAAAAAACACTTTGACCTTCTCCGGCCCGCCCCAAAACCTTCCAGCTGAATCAAACGAGCCTTCCAGTTCATTTTGGCTGACTTTACGAACATCCGCATTGATCATGGTTGAATTTCCCAAATATCCTCCCAAATTGGTCAATATACTGGCCTTGTCCGCTTGGGTATATGTAAAGCGATACAGGGTAGTACGCTTGGTACTGGTCAGTTCTGTCCAGACATGATGCTTCTTTAGATACAGACGTTGATATCCCGGCATGGCCACTTCATCGTCATGACTAAAACTGGATTTCCAACCTTGACCTCCCAAGGTAGGGTCTATGTTCCCCAACGTGGGCATGATCTGTATTCCTGAAAGGCACCAACCGTGAATCTGTCCAAAACCCAATACTTCCGTGGAATTGTAACTGTACCCTCCACCGTATTGATTTTTATTGCGGGTCACGGGTGCCGCAGCGACCATTCCCATGGGGTGTGCACCGGGAGTGAAGAAAAAATACCGGCCTTTGGCCGACTCCACAAACGGATTCACCCAATGCAATGGGTTTGTGCTATCAGTGGGCGAAGTAAACACTTCCATTTCGGATAGACCTAGATGTAGCCCTTCCCCATCGGTGACCTCAAAGCGAACCCATTCCACTGTTTTTGTTGGGAACTCCACTTTCTTGGCATCGCCATTGTTGGGAATGGTGTTTACGCGAATCAAGGAACCATCGCTGAACCTTAAAACGCCTCCAGCGGTGTGTTCTTCTAAACCGGGACGATCATAAATAACAATGCTGTTGATGCTCCGCGGTCTGTCCCAATCCATCTGGAGCCAGGGTAATATATTGGCTCCCCATGCCTTACGTTCGCCAACACAGGCCCATTCCCCCTGTCCATCCAAGCGAATCAGCCCATCCATCAAATTGGAGGCTTCATTTCCTACCAATTGGGAAGAGACTTTCACAGTGGCTTGCTTGGCAATGTTTTCAGACGCCCAGGCCGAAAAACCACCCAAGGTCACCAACATTATGCAAACTACCTTAAGGGCCTTAAAATAAGTGTTGTTCATATCAATAGCCTGTGTTCTGTGTCAGGTTTTGGTTAATATCCCTTTCTCTTTGGGGTATGGGAAGCAGGTTATGTCTTGCTGCCACGGGAACCCCGGGCTTGGCCTCGGTAACCTTTTCTTCCAGTTTGCCAAATCGAACCAAATCGAACCAACGATGGCCTTCCCATGTAAGTTCTTTTTTTCTTTCTTCCAGTATGGCTTCTTTGAAAGCTTCGTATCCCATTGCGGATAAATCGGGAAGAATGTTGCGCTCCACCCCATCGGCAAATCGTGCCCTTTTCCGCACTTCATTGATGGCGTCCAACGCTGCTGGTGTGCTCCCATTATTTTGTTCATTCAGCACTTCGGCATACATGAGCAATATATCCGCATAGCGAATAAGTTGGAGGTCATTGGCCGTATTGTTCACCAAGGGCTCTGCTACCCGGTCCCAATATTTTACGATATGGGGAGAGTCAAATTCCACCAACTCCCCGTTGATGACATCTTCGGTCATGAAGGTCACTTCTTTTCTTCTATCCTCATCATCAAAGGAATTATACAGGGCCATGGTTGGTATCTCCAAGCCTCCACCATTGGGTCTACCTCCATAGACACCTCCAGGGAGTGTCCTGTAGACCAAATGTCCACCTTCCCACAGGGTGGTGAACAAATCCGTACCTTCCAAAAAGCTTATGGCAAACAAGACTTCCTTGCCGTTGTTGTTGGCAATTTTGAAAACGTCCGCGTAGTCTTCCCAAAGCCCAAATCGTCCGCTGGTCATGATTTCTTCCAGTTTACTTTTTGCCAATTGAAGGTTTTCCCCTTGCTGAAGGGCTGCTTTGGCCATGTAAGCCTTGGCCGACCAGCTGGTGGGCCGACCATTGTCCACCCCGGTCTGTTCGGAGGGAAGGCTGCTTTCTGCCATGGACAGATCTTCAAAAATCTGGGTGTAGACTTCGGAAACGGATGCCCTACCCAAGAAAGCACTTGAAGTAAATACTTTTTGGGGTTCCAATTGCAATGGTACATCGCCAAAGAAACGCACCAATTCAAAATAGAGAAGCCCTCTCAAGAAATGGGCTTCGCCCAACAAATCATCCTTGGTATCCCCATCCATCTCAACGTCCGGGATGTTAACGATGGCCATGTTGGCCGCGTTGATGCCCAAGTAAAGATTGGACCAAATTTCCAAGGCTATGGTATTCTCTGGTGTATGGGCCATTGCAGAGAGCTGGTTGTATCCATCCCCTCTATTGAAACTGGTTTCCCCTTCATCTGACAGCAAAGCATTCGCCGTCCAATAGTTGGCAAAATATAGCCCCTTGGCGTTCAATGTTTCATCAAAAGTGGCTCCCAAATGTCCATAAATCCCATTAATGGCCAATTTGACGTCCTGCTCTGTTTGGTAAAATGTATCCTCGGTATAAAAGGTCTTCACTTCCTCTTCCAAGGCACTTTCACAACCCAAGATCAAAATCAGGGCAGCGAAGTACATTCTATATTTTTTGAATTGTTTCATGATTTTGACTTTTAAAAGTTTACGTTAAGACCCAAGAGAAAGGTCCTTGAGGTAGGATATCCCCCAAAATCCGCTCCTGCACTAAGGTTGTTGTTCTGTCCTCCAAAGCTGACTTCTGGGTCCACTCCGCTATAATCGGTAAGGGTGAACAGGTTCTTTCCCGTGAGATAAAATCTAAGTTTGTTGATTTTCATCCTGGATAAAAATTTACCCGGTATGGAATACCCCAAAGTGGCCGATTTTAATCTTAAGTAAGAGCCATCCTCTACATAATGGTCAGAAAACACAATGTTCCGAGGACCATCCGCGGCCCTAGTGTAGGTATTGCTGGGGTTGTTCGGGGTCCATCTGTTTGAGAAAGCCTCCAACAATACATTTCCTTGACCATTTAAATTTTCAAGGTTGATCCTATTGAAGTTGGCTATTTCATTGCCATATACCCCTTGCATGAATATATTAAGATCCCAGCTTTTCCAAGTAATGGTATTGTTTATCCCAAAGGTGTATTCTGGAATGGGATTTCCGATGAAGGTCCTGTCATTATCGGCATCGATGACACCATCTCCATTTAAATCCTTATACTTTCGCTCTCCGGGGGTAAAGGTGTCGGTTGCAAACCTAGGGGTGGTTGCAGGGTCATCATCCAATTGAACGATGCCATCCGAAACATAACCGTAGAATGCTCCGATCTCGCCACCTTCCACAAGCAACTGCCAATTGGTAATACCCAGAATCCCAAAGCCTGTTGGAATATTGTCCAAGCCGGCCAAATCCAAAATCTTGTTCTTGTTATAGGCCCCGGTCAGGTTAACGTCCCAATTGAACTTCCCCTTGAACATTTGTGCATTGATGCCCAATTCAATTCCTTCGTTACGCACACTTCCGGCATTGACCACACTTTGGATATATCCGGTTTGTGAAGGTACTTGGAGGTTCAGCAACAAATCTTCCGTATTTTTTCGGTATCCGTCAATAGTGAATCCCAATCGGTCATTGAAAAATCCGAGGTCCAAACCAATATTGTATTGCTCGGTACGCTCCCATTTAAGGGCACTGTTGGCCGGTGTACTGGGCAATTGCCCCACCACCTCATTATCATTAAAGGAATGATAGGTAGGCTTAAACGTGGATTGCGCGGAATAGGGTGCAATGGACTCATTACCTATGATTCCGTACCCCAAACGCAGTTTTAGATAGAGTCCGGAGTCCTGAAGAAAATCTTCTTCCGAAACATTCCATGCGAAAGCTCCTGATGGGAAAAATCCATATTTATTGCCATCCCCAAACTTGGACGAACCGTCAACCCGCGAAGTGGCCGTAAAGATGTACTTGTTGTCCAGAATGTAGTTGACCCTTCCAAAATAGGAAATCAATCTGGATTCTATGATATTGGAGCTTACCCCAGGGTTCAACCCAAGTCCCAAGTTATTGGAACCAAAATTTTCCGTTGGGAATCCCAAGGCATTCCCTGAAAGGGATTCAATGGTGAAATCTTGCCACGAAGCCCCTACCAAGGCATTCACACGATGTCTATTGTTAAAGGTATTGGTGTAATTCAAAGTAGACTCCGCCAAATAGCTGGTGGCCGTATTCTTGGCTTGGGCCGCAAAAGCCCCTGGTGAATTTCCAAAATCGATTTCCTCGGTCCTAAAATAAAACTGTTCGTTGATGTTCAAATCCACACCTAAAGTAGTCTTCAACTGTAGATTTTTGGCCACGTCCCATTTAATGGCCAAATTGTCCAATATCCTTGTGGCCTTGCCCTTACTTTCCGATAGATTTTGATAAGCCACTGGGCTTGGGAAATTGGGTATTTGTTCTTGGATGTTGCTTACTTCGTTCACAAAGGTTCCATCGTCCTGAACAATGAAATTTCCTTTGGTATAATTCCCTTCGGGATCGAAAACAGGCAATAGGGGATTGAATTGATATGCCCCCGTAATGGCACTACTGGCAACCTCCACCCCTCCTGTGGTCTCGGTCCTGGCCGTATTGAAATTGGTCCTGTTCAAACTCAAGGAGTTCTCAATGGACAATTTTTCCGTAGCCTTAAAATCGAGGTTTACCCGAAAATTGTATCGTTTAAAATCGGTTTCAATAACCACTCCTTCCTGATCTAAATACGACCCGGAAACAGCATACCTGATATCTTGGTTCCCTCCCTTTATGGAAAGGTCATGGCTTTTGGTAATGGCCGTCCTGAAAATTTCATCCTGCCAATCGGTACCCACTCCAAAAGAAATTGGGTTTGTATAAAACCTAGGGTCTCCCGAACCATTGTACCTGGACTCGTTCACGTAAAATGCAAATTGTGATGCATTGAGCACATCCAGCTTTTTTATAACCTCACTGACCCCTAAGTAGGTATCGTAATTGATTTGGGCATCGCCGTTCAATCCTCTCTTTGTGGTAATTATGATGACCCCATTGGCCCCACGGGAACCATAAATGGCCGTAGCGGAAGCATCCTTCAACACATCTATGGAGGCAATATCGTTGGCACTCAAGGTAGAAAGGGCATTGATGGAAGGCCCCTCGGCCACACCTGCGGAAAGGTTGTCACTGTTGTTGTCCACAGGAAAACCATCGATTACATATAAAGGTTCATTACTGGCATTGATGGAACTACTTCCCCGAATCCGGACAGAAGTGGCACCCCCGGGTTGACCCGAAGTTTGGGTCAATAACAGTCCCGAGACCCTTCCTTGCACAAAGTCATCGGCCGTAGTGGAACGTACTGATTCCAAATCCTCGGATTTAATGGTGGCAATAGACCCCGTAAGATCTTTCTTGGTCGTGCTTCCATACCCGATGATGACCACCTCGTCCAATTCGTTCACATCCGTTTTCAAGGCCACATTGATGGTCCGTTGTCCACCCACCGAAACTTCTTGGGAACTAAACCCCTGATAGCTGAAAACCAAAGTTACATCCCCACTCGGGACTTCCAAGGTATATTCTCCATCAAAGTTGGCAGAGGCACCAATGGCCATACCCTTCACCACTACGTTGGCCCCGGGTAGCGGAAGACCATCGTCCTCCGCTGTGATCACCCCTTGAATGGTAATGTTTTGTGCAAAGGCCACAAGATTGCCAAGCACCAAAAAAATGACAACAAGGCCTTTTGTTCTGTTTTTCATAATCGTCATGTTTTTAATTCGTACAGTTGGCTATTATTTGAAAGTCTTCCCCGGTATCTGGATTCTTGACCTCGACATCTCCGTTTTCATTGATAAAACTGAAGGTGATATCCTCAATTTCCTGACTTGGCAAGGCATTGAAAAGCTGTCTGGGCCATATGGATATTTCCCATTGGTCATTGCCGGTACTACGCATTTTGGTGATACTGGCATTATCGCACACCTCAACAGCTTGTCCATCTATAACAGCCTTGGCACAGAAATATACATCAGTAGCCCCTGAAAGCGCTGTTGGTGATCCTTCAGATCCCTTTATGGCATCAAACCCAATATGGATAATATCATCATATGTATATTCCGTCGGTTGAAAGGTAACGGGAAAGGGAAGTGGACCACAGAGGTCTATCAACGGATTGGACCCTCCGGTCACTTCCATGCAAGGGGTGAACCTTATATCGGTCTCTCCCGCAGTGATACCATATCCCGAAGTTCCCACAATATATCCCAGTTGTGTTTTAAGGTTATCGATCCCGACATCCATGGAAAGCTGGATCTGTCCGGAAAAGTTTACGCCGTTTGCACCAGATACCGTTTCATCGGAGATGAACACCACCCACTCTACTAGACCATAATTTTCACCGATTCCGGCAAGATCCATAATAGGTGTAGCATAATCAGGGTCGGCACCATTGGCCAGTCGCATGGTCCCATTTCCATTATCAGAAGTATAGGAAACCGTGGCATTGGAAGCTATGTCCCAAGCCTCAGGAGCCAAAACGCCAAATATAATGTTGTGGGCCGCATCTTCGGCAGGGGCAACATCAACATCTATAGTGATGTCCATTCTTTCCCCAATACCCATGGAAGTGGGTTGATTTACATTATTGATGGTAATGCACATGCTCAACAACAAAAACAGTAGAAACAGTGCTTTTGGCTGAAACAGGATGCGTTTTAGTTTGTATAGCTTGTTTTTCATTTCAGTGCATGTTAGTTTCTGGTTATTTGCTCAATCGATACGTATATGTATTAGAGGTACAGCCCATTGGAACTGTCACTGTAAGCTCATCCCCACCGGAAAGCACTGCTCCCTGAATATCCAGGCTTGTACCATCCGAGAAATTAATCTTGGTAGGATATACAGGATCATCAAATGACCAGCTCCCATTCGCCTGCTCCAAAGCAAAAGGTGTTGTTAAATTGGAAAGGGTATATGAAGATGGTATCCCGTTTTCATACGATAATTGCAGGGAAAAGGACTGAAAATCCATAAGATCGGTGATATCGTTCCCATTCTGGAGCACTTGGTCAATCTTCCAGTCGCCATCAATGTTGGTGACGAACTCGGTAAACCCTTCGGGGTTTTGTTCTGGGTCGTCATCACAACTTAATACAGCCATGACCGACAGTAATAAAATCAATCGCAAATATTTCATAAACACATAGTTTGAAGGATAGTTTAGTTAACGGTACACTTTGTTGAACAAGTCATCAAATGAAAATGGGAAGACCGAAAGCATTGAATCGACACTTCCTTCTTCCCATCATTCATTTTTAGAACTAAACCCAACAACTCAAATAATTCTATTAAAATATCATCTCTTTTACCCAACCTAGCCCATCTTTGGCCAATCAAAAATCAGGTATATTATGTTCATATGTTCATACATATGCTCAAATATAGATATTTGTTGCATGTTGCCAAAAAAAATGTTTCTTTTTTATCAATTCATTATTATAGTAACCCTTGAATTATTGATGGCCTAAATATGACACTTATAGCAAACTCTGGTTAGTCTGCCCCAACAGAACGATTAAAATGTTTACGTGTACCGTTTACCTATAGACATGTTCATATGTTCATACATAAAAAATAGTATATTTGAACTAAATGAAATACGATCAACTTATGGATTTCTTGAATGTAGTTTTTGAGGAAATAATGAATTTTTTGGGCTTCACCAGCATACTGGAAGTCTTAAAAACAGAAAACTACGCCTTTTTCAAAAGTTTTGATGGTATCATGTCCTGTATCTTCCTAGCGCTTCCCATTTTACTTTTTGTTGAGTTCTACATTGTTTTTTTCAGGGAAAGGGAACAATTAAAGACGTACAAAGTAAATTTCTTCATTATTGTCTTCAATAGGGTGATTGGCCGTATTCTTTCATTGGGCACCATGGTATGGTGTATCGGTTTCTTTCAAGAATATGCACCTTTTCAGATCTCTTACACTTGGTATTGGTTTATTTATGGATATGTAGTCTGGGAACTGGGCAGTTTTATCTATCACTATTTTGGCCACAAAGTTCGTTTGCTCTGGTGCCTCCACTCCCCACACCATGCGGCGGAGACCATGAACTTATCCGTAAACCATGCGCATTTTTTTCTCGAGTTCCCGTATGCTGATTTTATCCGTACCGCAACATGCATGCTCCTTGGAGTTGACCCAAAGCTGTTCTTTTCCATACTTCTGCTGGATATTACCTATGCCACTTTTATCCATGTTGGTGAGCATGTGCTACAAAAAGGACGTTTAGGGTTCCTTGGAAAACTTATTTTAACTCCCTCGCACCATCGGGTTCACCACGGTAGAAATCCGCTGTATATGGACACCAACTTCTGTAACCTCTTGAACATTTGGGATAGGGTTTTTGGAACCTATCAAGATGAGGAAGACCATCTTCCCATCCAATATGGCATAACCCGTGAGATGGATTCGGGAAGTTTCCTTGATGTATATTTTGGTGAATTCAAAGCACTCTACAAAGATGCGGTCAATGCTCCAGGCCTAAAAAACAAAATATTATATCTGTTCATGCCCCCGGGATGGAGTCATACTGGGGAACATCAAACTGCAAGAATTGTCCGCAAACGATTTTTGAATCAAGATTCAAAATAGACATTACCAATCTTACATAATTGTCTTCAGTTCGTACATAATCTAATCCGTTGAATCGTTAGGTAAGAGGTATAAAATTTTACCAGACCAGTGATACTGTGAAGGTATTTAACCCCTTTCGGATAATGTGCCCGAAGGTCTATTATTAAAAATCAAACCCTCCTAACATGTAATGATTGGTTGATGATAATTTCAATATCGCCTTTCAAAAAGTTTGAACTTTGTCCTCTTGAGTTCCCTTAAAAACAGCTACGGTCAAAAATAGAATAACCGTAAATTTAGAGACATGAAGAGAGGTAGGTTCACAGAGACTCAAGTGGTCAAAATCATCAAACAGCACGAGACTGGGAATTTCGTGAAGGAGCTCTGCAAGGAACATGGCATCAGTGCTTCCACCTTTTACAATTGGAAGGGAAAAAATGGGGGAATGGACGCCTCACAGCTCAAGAAGCTGAAGCAAATGGAAGCAGAACTTTCGCGTTACAAGCAGACCTTCCTGCCGACAGGCAGTTGTACGCCGAACTGGCCCATCAGAACTAAGCACTGAAAAACCTGATTCAAAAAAAGCTCTAGGGGCCAGCGGATAAACCTTGATCGGTTGCCCAAAAACACCCCACATATGGGTTTAGAAAGATGATCCTAATGTTGCGGGTCCAAGGACATCCATGGAACCATAAACGTGTCTATAGGGTCTACAAGCAGATGGGACTCAGTGTTAGGCGCAAACGGAAGCACAGGGTGCCAAAACGGGTGAAAGAACCCCTGCCCCTACCCATTGGACAGAATATTGTCTGGAGCATAGACTTCATGCAGGACGGCCTAGACTATGGTAAGACCTTCCGGGTGCTGAACGTCATCGACGACTTCAACAGGGATGTACTTTGGAGTATTGCCGATATCTCCATCGGTTTACGGAGATTGATCAGGGAGCAGGAGAGGTTGGTCGCAATCATGGGAAGGCCATCGGTCATATGCGTGGACAACGGGCCTGAGTTAACCTCTACCAACTTTCAGCTATGATACAAGGCTAAAAATATCGGGATCAAGTATATCCAACCCAGGAAACCTGTCCAAAACAGTCTTATCGAGCGCTTCAACAGAAGCTACCGACAGAAGTTGCTCAATGCCTATCTGTTCGAATTACTGGAACAGATCAGGGTAGTGACCGAACAATGGATGAACCATTATAACGAAAAAGACTCGATGAGTCACTAAAAAAAAGACACCCTTGGAATTTTTGAGGCGTTATTGAAAAGCTGGCTTTTCCATAACAGAAAAAAAACTATTTTGTAATACCTAAACTGTAGGGGATTTAAGAGTACTTACACTTCTTCCAACAAAAAATAGGAGCAACTAATCGAATGTAGTTAATCCTACAATTCCAAATCAGTTCGGTATTGCTTATTTAAAAACCAAAAAACAGTGAACCCATTTCCTATGTAGTTAGTAGGAAAAAGCAATCGAATTCCTTTAATAAATTGCCCTATCCAAATGAACATACCCTCCATCAACATAAAAAAGTTGACCTGTAATGCACTTGGATTTCTCAGAGAGCAAAAATGTTGTTGTATCTGCTATTTCATCTGGCGTTGTCATTCTCTTTTCCAATGGTATCTTGTTTTCAATGGACTGCAAGAGCTCGTCGGCATTAGGAAACTGTTTAATCCACCGCTTGTATTGCGGGGTAAAACTCTCGGAAACAATGACAGCATTTACTCGAATCCCCTTATTAAAATATTGTATAGCTAGGCTTTCGGTAAGAGCGTTACGCCCACCATTAGCCGCAGCATATCCTGATGTACCTCCCTGACCTGTAATGGCGGTCTTTGAACTAATATTTACAACATTTCCGCTATTTTTAATTAAATGGGGTAAGGAATACTCAAACATGAGGTAATAATGGGTCAGGTTTTTATCTAAGGATTTCATAAAGTCCTCGTAGTTTCCATGTTCAAGGCCAACACCATCGTTTACACCAGCATTATTGACCAATCCATCAATCCGTCCATATTCCATGACAGCCTTAGCTACCGCTGCTCTACATTCCTCTGGCCTGGTCAATTCGGCTAGAGAAAATGAACATTTACCTCCCTCCTTTTGGATATGACTCACCGCTTTCTTAACATCTTTTTTAGTTCTTCCAACTATAAAGGGAATCGCTCCTTCCTTGGCCAGTCTTTGACAAATCCCGAAACCAATACCTTTATCCCCACCCGTCACCAATATTACTTTATCCTTCAGATTAAGATTCATAAATGAAAATATTTATTCAGAAACAAGTTACAATTTATCGAACATGCCATTTAAAGATTGTTCAATCAGTCCCTATCTCATCCAATTCCAAATTAAACAGTTTTTTGGTCAATTTTTCCAATTTGCCTTTGTCACCCTGAAAATGGATCGTACCGTGAACATGAACCAAAGATTCATTCTTCTCAAGTTCGGCAGCCGGGGATGAACTCTCAATTTCATAAAAAGGGCCCAATTGGGTTCCATCTTCCAAGGGTCCATCGTTATAGGAGTTTACGGCATCGCCCGCAAAAGGTTCATCCTGAATCTCCCATAAGGAGTTCACATATCCCTTTTCCGCTTCTGGCAGTGTAAAATAAGCCAATGTCAATACTTCGTTTTGCGAATCGTAACTGGCGGCAATGGGAAGTGCCCTCTTTTGGGATATCCCAATTTTACCCCTATTTTGACCATCAGCCTTGAATATGACTATCCCTTTGTCCTCCAATATCGACAATCTATCTGATGGAACCCCATCCCCACTGAAACGATAATCCGTCAGTATTTTGCCCAATGCCGATTCGCTTCCTTTTTTGAAGGGCAGAATAACATGGGTGTTCTCACTGGGGTTGAGCATGCTCAATATCCATATGGACAACATTCCTGTTTTCTCGTTCCATGTATGCTCCCCAACATTGGTCAGTTTATTTTCTGTCTCAAATCCTACCATATCGATTCCTTCTTCCAAAGTAATTCCAAAAACTTCGGCGACCTTGTCCCTATTAACCATCCGAATTGTACGGTCCACGGTCAAATCGAACATGGTCCCAGCATAGTTCAACAAGCTCATCCGTTTTGTAAAACTGATTTGATCTGTGCGCTTACTGCTTAAGTCAAAGGGTTCTGTGTCCAATTCCTTGGGCACATACCAATTGTCAAGCTCAAAAGAAGCGCCCGGCTTAAAATAAATGGAAAACTGGCCACCTTCGGGCCCAAGCCACAACCGTTCCTCCCCACCAACCGGGTTGAAATGCTCCTTGATCTCCCCAGATTCTATCAAATCGTAATTGAGCCAGCCAAAACTTTGTCCATTTTCATATTTTGTGGTACTGGTCATCACTCTTCCCTGTAATGAGGGCGCAATAGCTACCTTACCATTACCTTTATCATCATAAAGTTCAATAATCTCCATGTATCTTTTTAGAAAAGCAACATCGTTTACGTAGTTGTTGTTCTGTTCTTGCTGAGCTGTCATAGCTTGCGACTTTTCTCTTTTATTGGCATTATTTTCTCCTGGGTTTTGTTTGCATGAGGTGTTCATAAATATCGGCAACGCCAGCAACAAAAAAAGCCTTCCTAAATGTGTCAAATTAATTCTCATAACTTCCATTTTTTGAAAAGCCTTGGATTTGTAGACTTTATTGTTTTGATACTTCATTCCGAATAGTGATCAAGTCTTTCATGACATTGAAAAGTGTTTCCCCCTCATTGCTTTTCTCTCCAAATGCAACATGAAGCTGGGAATATATTTTAAAAAGACGTGAATAGATACTATTTTCAGAGGTGTTGGGTATATATACCTTATCTGATGGCACCGACAATTTAGCAACGATTTCATCAATGGGGATGGGCTCACCAACATTTTTCCTATATGAGGCAACGGCCATTATAGCGGCCCCTACTGCAACTGTTTCGGGGTTTTCCACCAGTCGGACCGGATATCCGATCACATCGGCATAAATCTGCATGAACATTTCATTTTTATGACCTATTCCACCCGTAACTATGATTTCGTCGATGACTATTCCCTCTTCTTCGACCCTTCTGATAATTTTCAGGGCTCCAAAGGCGGTTGCCTCTATAAGTGCCCTGTAAATTTCATGATCGGAAGTGGCCAAGGTCTGCCCCAAGATAAGACCCGATAATTGTTGATCCCCCAAAATATTACGATTCCCATTGTTCCAGTCCAACGCTATCAATCCACTTTCACCGGCACGCAATTGGGTTGCTTTTTGCGTTAGGACAGTGTGATAGGATGTATCTTCCTTACAAAGGTGCTGTACCCACCAATTGAGCAAATCGCCCACGGCCGCTTGACCAGCCTCTATTCCTATATTTCCAGGGAGCACCGATTCCTCCACAATGCCTGCAACCCCGTTAAAATCTTTTGGGTGGTTTTCCAATGGAAATACCATTATGTCACAGGTCGACGTTCCAATGATCTTGACAAATTTACCATTTCCAATACCTGCACCAATAGCACCCACATGGGCATCCAAAGCCCCAACGGCAATCGGGATGCCCTCTGGCAAACCCAATCGTTCACCCCATTCCACAGATAAGCCCCCTTGGGATTCCTCAAAGGTGTATACCTCATCATACAACCTATCCCTAAGTTCGGCGAGCTGGTCATCCAAGGAAGACAGGAATTCCTTATCGGGCAGTCCACCCCAACTTTTTGAATACATGGCTTTATGACCTGCTGCACAAACATTTCTTTTTAAGTCTCTTACATCCGAAACACCTGCCAGAACAGCGGGGATAAAGTCGGATTGCTCAACCCAACTGTCCGCCGCTTCGAAAACGTCCGGGGCCACCTTTAAACAATGCCAAATTTTGGACCAGAACCATTCCGAGGAGTAGGTTCCCCCACATTTGGATAAGTATTCAGGTCTGGACATTGTGGCCTTTTCAGTTATCTCCAAAGCCTCATTAACCGCGGTATGATCCTTCCAGAGCCAGGCATACGCATTGAGATTGTCCTCAAATTGACTAAGTGCTGCCAAGGGCACCATATTATTTTTAACCGGGATTGGTGTTGAACCTGTTGCATCCACCCCTATGCCCTTTATATCCTCCGTCTTGTATCCTTTGGATAAATACACCTTCATGGCCACTTTAACAGCTACTTCCAAAGCCCTTAAATACTCCATGGGGTGCTGTCTGGCCATTAGTGGATTGTTGTCATCGATATAGGTGCCTTCCTCTCCCCCTTTATACGGGCAGGCTCCGGTAGCCACAATTTGGCCCGATTCCATATTTAGAATACAGGCTCTTCCAGCTCCTGTCCCAAAATCCAATCCAATCGTAAATTTCATAGGTGCACTATTTTTGACGCCTTAGCTTAGCTTGGTCTTCCCCTCCATTAATGATATACAGTAATGGTATAGGGCGATCTACACCTTCTTCATAGACTGGCTTTGAAGCCCAAGGCGTAACGGAAAGTACATTGGCCATATCCATCCAGAATTGTAATCTAGCTCTTTTTAAGTTCCATGTCATATGAAAATGGTTGGCCGGGGCGTAATGCTTGTACTCATCCATTGTGGCGTATTTGGGCATCACAAAGGTATGTGGCCAGGTTGGATTTGCCGTTTCACATACGGCCCGGGCCAATTTTTGAGGTGGAAGTACAGTCTCCGCCTCATCCCAGACCATAGAGAACATTCCTGAAAGGGAACTATAGGCCAATCGGGCAGCAATACCCTCTATCCCTGCTGGTGAAATGAAATGGACGGAATTTCCCAAATAGGAAAAATACTCCACTGCTTTTGGAAAAGTGATGTTCTTTATAATTTCTTTGGAATCCGTACCTGGCAAGGCGGCCCAATCGAATGAAGCTGACCCAGAGTTCACTCCGTCCACAAAACCTTTTTGTTCCCACCGCGTATCCCCCTTCAAATCCACATTTTGCGAAGCGGCAAAAGTTTTGATCTCATCCGGGCTCCATACTTTTCTAAAATCCATGAACAGGGGTGGGTTGCCACCAGAGAGCCAAGTCATGAACAGTTGGGTCAACAAAGCTTGTACATCGGCCTCTGTTGCGTATGGAATTACCTCTTTTGGTCCATTATGGTCAAATGTGGAATTAAAAAGTGATTCCATGATATCTGCAACTGGAAGTGGAATTCCACGCGCATCGGAACCCCATTCCAACTGGCTCATAAATCCGCCACCTATGGCATTAAGTTCTTGCATTAAATCCCTAACGATCAGATACAGGGCAAGGCTTTTATCCAGATTTTCATTATCAATGTCCCCGGGAAGCTCTATTCCTGCAGAACCTTCCACCAGCCAATCACGAAGTCTGGCCAATTCTTCTTTATCGTAAGACTCCCTAGTTAACAGATCAGCTAGAAATTTCATATCCATTCTTGTGATCTCAAGTCCAAACTGGTTACGTGTAGCTGCCACATGGGGCAAGGCCGTTTCCATTCCCATGGAATCATGTCCGAACACCAAAACACGTTTCCCTTTCAAACCTTGGATCGTAACCGCTGCATAGCACCAATCCACAAGCGCATCCCTTGTTTCATCGGTCATTGTTGGGTTCAATCCAGTATCTGCCCAACTCCCAACGTTTATGTGCACCAACCTTCCCGATTGGGCCAGGGCACCGTTCGTGGCATGGGTAAACACAACGCCCGGTCTTGGGCCGCTGTTCCCTGTGGTAAAATTAAAGGGCGTATCGACCGGGAAATGTGATAGCAAGGACATTACCGTCAATTGTGGGAAAGCCCATGTATCCGGCACACATACCAAAATATTTACCCCAGCGGCCTTAAATTGGGCGGCCACCGTATCCGCTTGGTTTTCACCATCTACCAAAACATCAGAATAAACCACAGGTACGTTGGTTCCATTTGGGGTTTGGATGGTACCTGAAAGTTGTTCTGCGGCCATTTTTATGATGTTTCCAGCTCGCACACGGGAATCTTCGTCAATCCGTGGATCACAGGTGGCAAAAACCCCAATAACAGGGAGTCCAGTATTCTTTTTGATTTTTGTATCTAGCTTGATTGCGGTCATAGAATAGTTTATAATTTTTAGCTTTTATTAAATGAATGTAAAGTGCTTGATGGCTATCTTTTAAAAGTCATAACCTATTCATAGCTTAGGTTTTATAGGCCAGCTCCTTGATTTCCTCCTTGGTTTTCTTGTGGATTTCAATACATTCTTTTTAATACTTTGGAGTCGGTAGAAACAGAATATCCCGAAAATTCCATCAAGTTTGTTAGTGAAGTCTGTATACATTTTTCCATTTCATCAGCAATCGGATCAACCGGTCCATTTTCTAAGCTCCACATTTCCCTAAGCAATGTATTACTAGCAAAAAGTGCAGGAGACCTTCCCGTTTACATGCTTTTACCTGTTAAAACAACAGTTTGAAATCAAAGATATTTGCATATGGGATGGATTTAGTGTAAACCTTGATCAATTTTGTGTACGTTTTTACACCCGGTTTTATCTGGTTTAAAAAGCAAGCAAGGCAGTACTGATTCTAAAGGGCATCCTGTTGGGCATTGCCAATTATCAGGTCAACAACCGACCAATGGTAAGTAGTATGCTGAGCTTACAAGCTTAAAAGTTCCATTAGCTCCTCGGACTTTAACCCTTAAAATTGGGCTATGGAGAAAAATATCCAATGATTTATGTATAATTTTACTCCGTATGTTAATCGCCAGGCAAATTTCAAAAAGTGGGGATCCCTCCACTGACCATCAAATATTCAGAAAACTCAAGTTTCAGGTACTCTGTTGCAGATATTGGTGGTTCGAAGCGTGGAAAGGGAAAAAAATGTCCTTTCCATTTTGGAGGTTATACTGGAACAAAAATCAAGGGGCCTATGTCCATTTCAATGAGAAAATTTACCTTACCCCGGACAAAATTTACTTAATTCCCCCGTTTACCCCTTTCTCCAATAATATTGAAACCTTTAAGTTTCAAGACAATACTGACTATTATTTTAAATGTGGTAAGATCAATTCCAGGGAAGAAGAAAGCCATCACGAGCAAATAGGGAACATTATACATTTTTTTGTGCATTTCAATCTGGGCCATCCCTTTGATCAAGTGACACCTGGGGTCTATCCACTGCAATTGACCGAACAAGAAAGGAATCAACTGGATCTGATCACAGGTGGATTAATCAATGATTCGGCCAATTTTTCCATAAAACAATCCCTGATAATATACAACCTTGTTCTTTCAATGGTCAATAGGCTCCCTCTTTCGGTTTGGTCCAAAAAGAAAACCAACGAAAAAATCAGAATGGTCATGGAGTTTATTGAACAAAACCTTGATTCCAAACTGACCAATGAAGTTTTGTCTGAAAAAATCATGGTCTCGCCAAGCTCCTTTCTTAGATTGTTCCATAAGAACATTGGACAAAGCCCCAGTACCTTTATCAAACAAATGCGTTTGGAAAAAGCGAACAATTTACTTTTGGATACGGATAGAAGCATTGATACCATAGCATTTAATTGTGGGTTCTCTGATCGTCATCATTTTACCAAGGTATTTTCCAAGGAAATGAAAATATCCCCCGCTGCCTACAGAAAGGCAATTGGCAATCAATGAATCCTTATACACCACATTGGGAGTTGCACAATCCATGTAATAGATTGAGGCTCCGGAACCCATCTTTATTTCAAAGGCTTAGAGCCCAAATATATGTGTGAATTGCACCTACTCAATCTTTCCGCCACTCCATTTTGGCCAAATAAAGTCCCTTCTTGTCCCAGCCAGTATTGGAAATGTACCAATCTTCACCATCTTTAATGACCTCTGCAGCATGAATATCTTCGAATGTCGTCACCAAATTTTCATTTGGAAAGTTCATTGGATCATCGGACCAATAGACATGGGTAAGGTTATACTCCGTCATCGCTAAACAAATAAAGAGATAGAACAGTCCATCTTTATATATCACCGTTGGGCTCTCCGCATCCCCTCCCCATTCCACTTCATATGGTTGGGTGTGCACAATTTTTGGTCCACTCCAATGATCGGTATCAGGACCTTTTCTAACGGCTACGCATGATCGCAAATCGACTTCGCTAAAGGTGCGGGTATAATAAAAGTAATACTCATTATTATACTTCATCACATAAGAATCCCTGGCATGTCCGGGATCACTAAAAAGTGGATTGAGGGTGTGCCGCTCCCAATTGAACATGTCTCTGGACGTTGCTTTATGAAGGGTTCCCCAAGAAGCATAGTTAGGGGCATGGGGTTGAAGGTTTCCTGCATTATAAAACATGATATATTCGTCTCCTTCCTTAAAAATATGGGGTGCCCAAAGAACCCTTTCCACACCTTCTTTCGCTCTCAGTGCATAGTCATGATCTTCCCACTTATCGGAAAAAAGGTCTATAGCGGATATATGAAAAAGCTTGTTTTCCCCAGTCCATGGGTTGATAGGGGCATGTCCAATTATACCATAAGCATGCCATTTACCATCAGATCCCTTCACGAATCCGTGGTCATTGGTGTACCAGGTAGTATCAATTTCAGACCGAGTGTCATTTGGATTAAAGATGTGCTTCCATTCGCCCACCACGGTTGGAACCAAAGGCTTTGTTGTAACTTCTTCTACAACGGTTTGGGCCTCTTTGGCTTCTTTTTTCGATTGGCAAGCACAAATAAAAACTGCCAATACAAGGGCTTTCCAGTTTTTCATTTTTTTTTGATTCAACGTTTGTTTATCCCATAATGACATAAGCAATTTACGCTGCAGGCTAAATTTCACTTTTTATCTTTTACTTGTTCATCTTGATTTACCCATCCCAATTCCGCCAAGGTCACGGATTGGTATTGGTAATAGTGTCGATCTTCAGGACCGCAGGAGGAAATATATTCCTTTCCCTTATAAGTAAATATCTTGGCGGCATGACCGAACAAGGTGGTCACCACATTATTCCCATAGTCAAAGTAATCAGGGTTTTCCGATGCGACCACAATGGTCTCGGTGTATCTCCTGTGGGCATAGGTGAACAACAAGTACCAGATGTTTCCACGTTTGTACACACTTGGCGATTCGATTAAGGTGGCGAAGTTGTTATCATTAATACCCAATATGGTCTCGGGGGTTTCAAAGTTTACAAAGTCCCTGGTACGTATTCTCAGAACCTGGGATTGTTTTACACCCTTGTTTCCTGTGGACACGATATGGATCCAATACTTGCCATCCGGGCCCTTCATAATATGTGGATCCCTAGATGAGATCCATAGGTCGTTTGGCAAAATGGCCTTGTAGGTCCGTTCCCATGTGTAAAGATCATTGGACCAAGCTACTTCCAAACGCCTTGTACCCTTCAAATAGGTTTCAAGAACCATGGCATACCTGTCAGACGCTTCATGATAAATGACATAAGGGGCTCCTAAGTATTCCGTACCGTCTATTTCCGAAAGGGCCATTTCTTCGCGTTTCCAATTTTGGGTGGCATCATCGCTACTAAGGTGTCCCAAATACGGATGGTAGCGATACAGTTCCTTCCCTTCCGGGGGATAAGGATTATTGATACCAAACCAATGCAGTTTGCCCTTTTTATCAACAATAAAACAATGGTCGTTGGTAAACCATTCGTTCCCATCAAAATCGGGGGAAGGTTTGGCCTCAAATATTTGGCGACTCTCTCCTTTTAAAAATGGGATATCCACTTGATTTACAATATGCCTGCTCTTTCTATTGTTTTGGGCTTTAATACTGCTTACAATCACCAACAAGGCGGTAATCATAACAGCGGTTCTCATTGTTTTCATTTAATTGTTTGATTATTCCACGCTTAATGCTTCCAGCATTTTTCTCCTCTTTTTTCTGAAATCTCCAATATTGGTATCGTAATGCTCAAAGTTGTATACAGTGGTGCCAATCAGTTCCTTTGCTTCTTCAGGAAACTTTTCCGCATACATTTTCAGCAGTTCATAATCCACAATACCGTCGCGCATGGCTTCCAACCGAATGGAGGGGAATATTTTATCCTTTGCCGGGTAACTTATCCAACAGTCTCCTCCGGGAAGCACGTTTCCCGAAGAGCCTATCAGTCCCGACACATCACCATACGGATTCCCTGAAACTGTAATTCCACCTTTGGAATCCCAATAATTAAAACCCCAATGGAGATAACCTGGAATTCCATATTTGTGGTTTACCCAGTGGAGCAGTCGGGTCTTGATCAAGGGCTGTTCCACAAAACGATTCGCGTATTCGCCTTTGGGCGCCAAACAAGTGTAGTACCATGCTTCGTCCCCGTTGGCCTGTTGTTCTTTGTAGAAATCCAGGTCTTCGTTCAGATAGTTCATTTGAGGCACCCAAATATCGATTTTGCCTTTCAATTGTGACGTATGGCAGGCTTCTATAATTTTAACGCCGGGTATTTTGCTTCTTACATAATCAGAGATTGCAATGTATGAAGCAGCATTTGCATCTATGGGTTCATCAGCAATGTGCTGTACGTACTGACCTGCCCATCCATTGCTTTCAATATTTTTTAGGAGCGCTGGCAAAAACTGGTCGTAAAAGTTTTGGGTTTCCAAATCAGCTATAGGTTTGGTTTCCATATAGGTGGTATCTTTTTCCACAATGGGGACTTTTAATCCAAATGCCCCAGTCCAACTACCATCGATACGATTGCCAAAATGCCCCCCTTCCAATCGGCCAATGACGCCTTCTTCTTGAAACAGCCTTACAAGCTTGTTAAAATTGGTGAAATCAAAACTCCAAATACCATCCTTTTGTTCAAATCGAGTATGGTCCAAGGGTGAAATCATGGCCATATTCTGCCTATAATCTGCCAAGATTCTGGCCATTACCCGTGCAAGTTTCCAATAAACAGCACTGTATTCCTCAACAGGTTCATTATTGTTGAGGTATTTCAGGTTATCAAGAAAAAACCAATTTGTTACCCAGAGCGAAGTTTTATGGATCACGGGTTTAAACACTTCCAATGTGAACGGCATAGTTTGAGAAAAAACATTTCCATCTATTTCACCGGTAATCCTGGCCTCTCCATGGTACACTCCAGTTGGGGCATCGGTTGGAATTTTTATGGTCAGCCAAATGGGCTGTGTCGTTCCAAAGGGAACGTCAGTGGACTCCTTATACAGGATTGGGTCCGGAAAATAACCAGATGAAGAGCGCAAAATATCCTTGGAGGGTTCAGGATTGGTTCGCCCCACCTTTACATAACCTACAAATCCTTTTTTGATATCGGAAAGCAGGATCCCCTCTTTTTCTGGAGTGGCAACACTTACCCTAAGATTCTGGATACTCAAATTGCTCCTTACCGCAAACTGGAAGCTCGCATGTTCACCCCGTACCACATCGGCGTGGGCCGGCGCATCAACAAAATAAGCTGCCTCGGGCAGTACTTTTTCCAAAGGATCAACAAAGGTGAACGCTACCTCATAAGACGGTTTTTGACATGCCCCGAGGGATATGGCCAACATGACGCTCACAATTTTCAGTTTAACAAATCCCGTTGGTCCCATTTTTATTTTCTCCATAACCTTGATTTTATGTCATTGGCCAGCATTCATATTTTTAGTACTCGATAACTACAGCGGTATGTCCCGTAAATTCGGGAACCATAAAATGAGCCTTACCTTCTTTTACTTCATATTTCAAGTTCTTGCCATTGGGAACAGTATACATCTTTTTTATCTTTTTCCCTAAATTCAGCACTACTGGCGTATTGAACAGTGGAACCAAATCTTCAATAACCTTCACGCTACCTCTTTGGATAGGTGCTGCGTATAATAGGTGCAATACATATCTTTTCTTCTCGGGTTGATGCAGAAGATTGATTCGACCAAGGCTTGGAAGATCCACCTCAACCATAGGCTCCACTTCCAAAGCCCTATATGCTTCTGTAAATATTTCCCGGTGTACCCTTGCACCTTCCCTGTAGTACATCCTGTCCAGGTTATGGGCGATGTACACATTGTTCCCGCTTTTCACCACTCCTGGATGTGCTGCATCTTCTAGGCGATAAGGTGTATTGGCATGGGACGTAAAATGCTCCCATGTACGACTAAAATATGGCTCACGAATAGCGGCTATTGTTCTAGCCCCTGCCTCGGCTTTTACACGCACACCAGGCTCGTAATTGAGAAATGGGGATGAAATCAAATTATCCATTTTAGGGCCAAGGCCGTACAGATAGTCAATATCATATTGTGCTTCTCCGATGAATTCAACGCCTAGATCAAGCTGAAACTGTTTTTTCTGGGTATCAAATGCACCTTTTCCAAGTACCAATAGCTTTCCTCCCCTGGCCTGAAACTTTTCGAGCCTGGAAATCTCATTTGGGGACAATTCCACCCTACTTGGAACAATGATGGCTTGCAATCCCGACCAATCCTTTAAGTTACTGGCGATCACAAAATTGATTTGATTCTCCATCAGCATCCGGGCCATCCCCTCGTCTCTTGAGGAATCTTTGGTAAACCACATCCCAACCACGGCCTCATGATCCGCACCCACGCCGTAATCTTCAATTTTTTTCACATAGTCAAAGGCATGTCCAATGTTCTTGTACGTAGCCATTTCCAATTCCCCGGAGGGATGTAACTGATCTCCAAAATTTGCCGATGCCCCAAAAGCCACCATGGCCGCTGCCTCGTACCAGATAGCATCTTTATGCTTAAAACCTCCGAATTCTCCCCATGCCTTGTGGAATTTTCCACTCATAGCCACCATATCCATTCCTGTATTGGTAAAATACTTTGCCCGGTACGGGAAAATATCATAACCGCCCCATGCGGTAGGCAGGTCCTCTAAATCCACCTTGGTATTGTACTTGTACAATTCATGGTTGAATGCATTCCCAAATCCAAGGTGGGTCGTCCAATTATAAAAAACTGATGCATGCGGAATGTGCTTTAGAATCATTTTCCTAGTTTTATCCAAAAACTTTTTTGTTTTCAGCACATGGTAATCGTTGGCCGCCTTATCATCCCGCCAATCGATACCTTTGGCTTCCATGTCTTTTTTACTCCATTCATTGTAGTTGGGGCTACTCAATGGAATAATATCATACCAAAGTCCATCGATGTCATATTGGGTCACGAGTTCTTCCGTCTGTTTTAGAATAAGGTCCAGGTAAGCTCCTTCCGGAAAAAGTACGGGCCACCCCCAAGGCATGGCATCTGTTGGATTTGCAGCCTTCTTCTGTTCGGTGTAATTATCTCTTCCATCCTTACCCAAGAACACCCATTCAGGGTGGTCTTCAGCATCTTTTACCGACCAACCTATAGTGAAGTAAGCCTGCACCCGCACACCTATTTCATGGCATGCCTCTATCTGGGCTTTCAGCAAATCAAAATCGAGATTGGGATGTTGGCTTCCTATTTTGGTTGGGTAGTAAGACCATCCATGGTGTCCTTTTGCAAAGATGTTGATGGAATTTACATTCCCGGCTTTTAGGGCCTCCTGGAATTGTTTTTTGTTAAATTTCCCACCTATATCCAGCAGCGCTTCCGAGGTGTGAAAATCAAGGTGAATCTGTCTTGTTCCTTCCCGTTTTCGGTAATCGGGAATCTCCTGACCATAAAGTTTGGTGAGAAACACGGATAAACATCCTATCAGGGCATACTTTAACATTTTCATATTTTATTTTAGTTTATTTTATTTCATCTCTATTCTTAGGTAATCAAACCCCAGCTCATTGGCTTCCCGAATCTTCGGATTGGAGCCTTTCACCACGAGTTTGAACACATTATCACCTTTCTTTATCAAACCGTCTTTGAAAGTGTAGCTCTTGAGACTTACTTTATCCCCGTACAGATCAAGGTTTTCAAAGATGGGTTCATCATTCAAATACACATCTGCGACTACATATTTGGGAGCGTGTGTAAATATGACCTCCAGTATTCCTTTTCGTTCCTTTTCAGAATAAAAGACCGTCTCTAGTTCATCTCCTTTTTTAATATTTTTCCAGAACAAGTGATTACGGCCACTCCAGTCGTAGGACAGAAATGCCTCTACCAAGGTTTCCCCTCCGGTTATTCGTTTTACCTTGAAGCTTTCCCCTTCAAAGCGCTCCGCATGCTTTACAGGGAGCTTCACTCCTTCGATATCTTCCCTTACCTCTGCTTTGGATTCTTTGGTTCCATACCAAAAGACGGTTGGGGAATAGTCCATTTTTGTGCGTTCATCCCAATGCCACAATTCCATGTCAAATCTGTATGAGGTATTAAAAGGTACGGCATCCAATGTACGCCAGCGGCTATTGACCGTCATCCCAGGACTTCTATTCCCATCTCCAGTGGGTTGGGCATTGAACGGGGTATGGAAATCCACAACACTGCACCAAGCATATCCATAATAATCTTCGGTGCCCGTACCAAAATGCGACGGAAACGTTTCACCATCCACATAGATTTTATCATCGCCCTCGCCCCACCAGTAATAGCTATTATTGAAGAGCGTCAACACATCCCCAACATGCTTTCCCTTACCGGAAATGTTGATGTAATTGATGTCTTGTTTTTTGTTTGTTTTGATATCCGAATAAATCCTCCAGTTTGAATGAAAGTATAAACTCCGTCCATCCCATTGCCAAGGGTCACTGTGTATATCGAACTTTGTTAGTTCAACTGACTGTTCCCCTAAATTATGTACCGTAATTTTTGCCAAATTTTGAAAGGGCATGGGAAAATAGGAGATCATTTCCCCATCTTTACGCACTGCACTATATCTGGATTGGTAGGGTGCTATTTTATATCCGGTTCCAAAGAAATCCCCAATGGGTGTCCAAACCGTTTTTTTGCCATCAAATTCCATTTCAAGAACGGTAGAACGTAATGCTTGCTCCAAGTTTTCAGCCTTGAGTTTCACCACAAGTTTTTTAATGGCCTTACTTCCTTCAAGGGTTGTTGAAAGGGAATTTCCCACCTTTACTTCACCGGTCATATTAATTATCCCGAGCTTTCCCAAATCTGGTTGTGCATTCACTAAATCGGTCTTCACCTTTGCAACAAGATCTTTGTGCACACCTTGTTCCAAATCTCCTTTTTGGTAGGACCTTACGGTTACATTGTCATCATATTTTCGGTAGTCTATTTTGTAGTATACTGCATCCCTTACCCTCTCATCCCCTTTTTGGTATGTAATTTTTATGTGTTTAGCAAAAGTTAAGGGGAAATAAAGATTGTGACCGGAATACCATTTTTCATTTTCCAGGAACAAAGAAGCTCGCTCTGAAAGCGGGGCGCCCAAGTAAGTATTCGAAGAAATCACCTCTCCTATATTTCCTTCAATTTGTGGGGTTTCTGCATAATCAAAATAGATACGCAATGTTCCATCGGAGAAGGTTTCAGGTTGTGGATTCCATGCGCTCCAAATTCGAACGATGGCACCCGGTCCGTCCACATCCATAATCACATGCTCGTTTGACGCTCCTGTTGAATCCATTGGGAACACGTGTGAATCCCCATTATCAAACCAACCAGGTTGATCGGAAGACACGGCCTTTTTGGAATAACTACTTACCTGAAGTAATTTATAAGGTACAGAATCCAGCTTAGCCAGGACATCCCTATCGATCATTTCCCGTAACAATGATTCAACAGTTATGTCGTATTGTTGCAGGTCTTTTTCACAAGAGACACCGACCAACACCATGCCCAACAACGTCAGCAACACGTATTTCTTGATCTTAAATTTCATATTCAAAAACATTCCTTTCTGTTTTATTAGATGGCAAATGCAAAAAAGTACCGTTACTTTATATCAAACATTGAAATGCGAATGGGCCACCACATGATTGTAGGCTTCCACAGGAGCTCCATTTCCGCAATCATCAATTGTTAATGTTCCAATGCCTTCCCCAGTGCCTCTGTATATGGGCTATGACCATAATTCCCTATCATAGATCCATAGGCTTTTCGTTGAAAAGGGCCATTGTCATATTACCCAAAACGTCTATTCCAATTTCTTTGATGAAATTCATCTGCCTGCAAGACAATAGCACGCATAGGCTTGCCATGTCACCGAAGAAATTTTTGTGGATACCGTTCAGCATTGTTTGTCGTTGGGGTTTTCCTTTCTACACTAATTACCCACCCGGCCATAGACCTTTTCCTTTAAATTCTTCATTCTTAGCTCAACCGGTGGCAAAGAAGGTAAGTTGGTAGAGGGTCTATCCAAATAAAAATAGGCGGTAGCGGAAACATCGTCACTACGGTAAAAGTTTGTAGAGGTGGCACTTGGGAACTCCTCATCGGTTACCTTGGGCGGGTTTTCCATTTCCATGTATCGCTTTGCGGCATCATAGCCATCTGACTCCACATAGGCCCAAACCGGAGTAATATCCGCCCCATTTTCATTTAATCTGTTGATGTTCTCTTTTGTTGAATTCCCTATTTGCTGTATGGTAACCCTACAGTCTTCATGGAAGTAAACGGGGTCATAGGTATGAAATCTGTAAAAGGTATAGATATCATGCTGTTTATTGGATACGGTGCTACCTTGAATCATATTATTGTATTCTCCTTGCCCCCACCCGGTTCCAATATAATCTTCCGTACCAGTTCCGGCCAAAGTTGGAAAGGAGCTGTCACCATCTTTGTAAATCTTTACCTCTCCTTCCCCAAACCAGGTTCCCCGGTATTTCTCATTTCCGACTACGCCAATGTTAGTGCCCATATATCGACCTTTTCCTTCGATCTTGGGCAAAATGGTGTAATCCACGCCCTTGGTTGTGGCCGTATCCCTGTTCCAGTAGGCATGGAAGTACATAGCATCTTTATCGAGCTTGGGCATCTTTACCATATTCACTTTGTAATAGAACATTAAGAATGCATCGGACTCGTTCACAATTTCTATTCTACCCGATTTTCTGAAAGGCATGGGTATGGCACAATTGAACGACCTTCCTTCTGGCATGGAGAAAAAAGTATTTTCAAAGGGGCGCATCAAACCCAAACCGATACCAAAAAAATCTGTAAAAGGAGCAGAAACAGCTGGTTTGGATTCCCCATCCCAGTACATATTGATACTTACCTTTCTACGGTTTTCATGAGACCACCCAAAGGAATTCGCCGCCCATATTTTCGTAATTATGCCCGGACCTTGTTGATCAAAAATAACAAGGGTATCCTTAGGACCGATCATGCTAAAAGCATCTCCCTTGGCTCCTTTATTGGTTAATCCCCCTTTACCTTTTTCTCCTTTTTTGTTCTCTGAGCTTATCCAACGGGTCTCGACACCTTCGGGTGCGGCCAGATAGTATTTTTCAATGTCGCTGGGAGTAAACGCTTTCCCCTCCTTCGGTTGATTGCACCCAACAAGTGTAATGAATGGTAACAAAACAACTACGTTCAAAAGATTTTTCATTTTGTATGGTTTATTTTATTTGATTTCGGTTATTTTAAAACTCCACGCATGTTGGCATGGCAGCTCATCGTAGGTCAAGTAAGGAACTTCAACAACCAAGTTCCTTCCTTCTGCGGTGTACATCAATTCCTTGTCATGGCCAAGTAGTGTCACTTTGGTCTTCTTAGAGGGCTTTACCCCCTTTACCACCAATTTTCCTTTAGGAAATTTAGGAGCGATAGCGTATAAATTATTTCCTTTGGATGTAAAGAATACTTCTTTCACAGCCTTTCCCGGTCCGGGGTCTATGGTCTGTTTTAAAATATAATCCCCTCCGAGATAATGTGTGGTTTTCTCGAAGCTTTGATCTCCGTCAGACCATTGCACATTGCTTTCATCCCATTCCCTGGTCCCGTAAATGGCTTCTCCGTTCACTTTTAACCAAGCACCCATTTCTTTTAGGCGCTGCTGCATGATGGGCGGGATATTACCACGTGCATCAGGGCCTATGTCCAGAAGTAGATTTCCCCCTTTGCTAACAATATCTACGAGCATAAGTACCAAGGAGCGCGTAGTGTTGTAATCTTGCTCATCTTCATTTTGATTATATCCAAACGAGAATCCCATGCCCCGGCATTCTTCCCAAGCTTTTTCATATGCCTCATGGGCCCCATACTCAGCAGTGTAGTACCCTCCATGGTTAAAACGCACCCCATCTCCCCAACGATCATTGATGACCACTTTGTCCTTTATTTTGGACTCATTGAACAACCAAGCCAGGAGTTCAGGTGTTTTCCAATCCTCCGGTTTCATATCCCAGTCTCCATCCCCCCAAATGGCATCGGGCTCATAGGTTTGGACAAGGTCTTTGAATTGGGGAATAAAATGTTCTTCCACAAAACGTTTCTTATCATTTTGCCACCAGGGATGGTACCATTCGTAAAGAGAGTAATACAGCCCCATTTTCACTGTGGTATTTTTAACGGCCTTGCTCAACTCTCCCACCAAATCACGCTTTGGCCCAATGTCCATACTGTTCCAGGCAAAACCCCTATCATTGGCTTGTTTGTTTGGCCATAGCGTGAATCCATCATGGTGTTTGGAAGTAAGCATGATGTACTTGGCGCCCGCTTCTTCGAAAAGCGAAGCCCACTCATTGGCATCAAATTGATCGGCCTTGAACATTTCACCGAAATTGTAATAACTGAAATGGGGGCCATAGGTCTTTTTGTGGTATTGGTACACCTCATCGCCCTTAAAACTACCGTTACCAAAAAGGGTGCGACCTTGCATCCAATGTTGGTACCATTCCGAATAGGTTCCTTTTGGTGACCAAGCAGGAACTGAATAGGGGCCCCAGTGGATGAAGATTCCGAATTTGGCATCTTCAAACCAATCCGCAACAGGTCTTTTATCCAATGATTCCCAATCTGGCGTATATTTCTGTTGGGCATTGGCTATTTGAAGACCTAATGCCATTGCGATAATTAAAAAATTAATCTTGTTTGTCATTTTTATTAAATTATAATTTGGAGCATTTACTTGAATTTGGGCCTGTTCCCCATTTGAACTTCTTTATCGAATTCCAATTCAATGACAGTAACTGGTCCAGGATAATCCACATTTGACAGATCAAATTGCAATTTTGTTCCCTTAACGGAAAAAACCACATCCTGTTCGCCATTGAAAACCCTTGCCCCTATAAGTTTCTGAAGGGGATTATCCAAAGCAATGTACTTTACTGTTTTATCGGTAATAAACAACCATGCTTTTCTGCCCTTTCGGGTGCTCACTCCTTCCTTGAAAGGATAGAAAGGCCCTCCCCTTATACCGTATATAGCCTGAGCATGTATATTCAACCACTTGCCCAACTCGTCCATTAATACAACTTGTTCAGGTTCAAAACTACCATCGGGACGCGGCCCCAGATTGATCATGTAGTTACCATTATTGCCCACCACACCTACCATATTCATTATTAATTCATCGGCAGACATCAACACCGGATCGTGATTGTAAGCCCATTGTGTTTTATCAATAGTTACCCAAGCTTGCCAGGGGTGATTCATCCATCCTGTGACATTATTGCCATGGTTTACCGCCCTTTCACGTTCTTGATGGTCTCCAGCATATTTTAGCCCATCCATTTTCATATGGTTGGTTTTACCTTCCGCCTTTCTGCCGATATCAATTCTGGAACTTAAAGGAATATCGGGTTTTACTGTGTGAAACTCCCTATACAGCTTAGAGCCAACTTCATGGGTGTATGTGGCATCCCATTCGCCATCAAATTGAATAAGGTCCACATCATACTTGGAAATCAATTCTTTCACCTGATTCTCCATGAACTTAAAATACCGGTCGAGATTGGGACTATCCTTCTGTTTGGCTATTAAAGGGCCAGGGCCGTCGTATCGATAAGGTTCCCAATCCGGATGATACCAATCAACATTGGAATAATATGTCCCGAACATGGTGTCATTTTTATTGCAAGCGCTGCTTAGGGCAGCCATGGTATCGAGCTTTATCTTGGCATTTTCCATATCGTACTCCGTTTAATCGGAAAACCCAGAAGGGAAACCAACGAAAGCTTGCTGACATATTTTACTTTCATCTTTCCAATTTTAACACCTTATTCTCCAAGAATATCCAACTCGGCCACAGTTGCCGATGTGCTTCCGCCCGCACCATTTATAAGTTCCATTTGCACAAAACGTGCTTTTACCACTTTCTTAAATCTAGTGGTTCTGGGGGTCGGATCGTTGATTAGGTTGCCCTGATCAAAAACCACTACTTCCTTCCAATTTTTACCGTCTTTGCTTACTCTGAAAATACCTTTTTCTATGAGTCCTTCCTTAAAATTCAATGGAGGGGTGTAAATAAATCCTGAAATGGTCTGGGCCTTCTTAAGGTCTATGGTCAATATAGGTTCACCTTGTCCAGAATTCCAAAACGTGTTTGGATCAGCATCAACGGCATGGATGCTTTTATGTTCTGAACTACTTTCCCCCTCTACTTCCCAGTTTTTCTTTACCAAACCAAATGCTCTTTCTGCCAGACTTCCCACCTGCGTTTTGGCAAAAGCCTTGGCTTTTACATTCCCAGATTCCAAAGAAAATGGAGCATTATAAATAGGCGACTGTTCATTGGGTTCACTCCCATCCTTAGTGTACCTTATAACCAAGTTATTTGTAAGATTTTTATGGAAATCAATCCCATGGCTCTTCCATGAGAAGTCCTTTTTCTTGGGGCTTATACCCACCATTCCATCAAGGTTTCTTTCAATTTCCAATTGTGGGGGGCGTGGGGTATAATAATGGGCCGACACAGCGGAAATAGCCGGTGATAAGCGTCCTTCCATAATTCGCAATCGCAACCTATTCGTGGTTATCTCTGGAAAACGAAGGATCCGTTTATACCCTACCGTAGTAGCTTCAGCCACTTGTTGCCATTCGCCATGGAGCCATGCGTCCAAAGCGTGTTTTTCTATGCGTTGGCCGTGTAAATGAATGGCTTCTTGTAATGTGAATCTGTTCAGTGTAGTTTCTTTAGGTAAGTTGACTACATAGCTCCCCTTGCCTCCTTTGGCCATCACATAGGTGTTTTCATCCCCATCCAATAGATTCCCATCACCTTTGGCACCTTCTAGAAGGTCTATACCGTAAGTTTCTTTGATTCGTTTGCCTACTTCTTTTAGAACGGCCACATCTTCATCCGAAAAGCGTCCATTTCTATTCGGTGGAATATTTAAAAGTAAGTTGGTATTGCCTCCTATGCATCGTTCATAGATATCGAATACGTCTTCAGCGCTGCGCACTCCTTGCTCATCATCATTTCGATAGAACCAACCTTCACGTATTGAGGTGTCGGTCTCAGAACAAAGAAAATGTAGGTAGGCCCCATTGTAAAGCACTTCCCGACTACCCAAATCCCCATACATATCCGGGAATAAGTGCATTTGATGCGGATCTTGGTCAAAAGTAACCACGTCCCATTCCGATACCCTTGTGGCACCAGATTCATTACCTGCCCATCTTACGTCTTCTTTCCCAAAAATTACGGCCTCTGGTGCCAATGTTCTGATCAGCTTTTTCCAAGCCAGGTAATTGTATTTCTGATCCCCTTTACGTTTGGGATGGGCGCCGTCAAACCATACCTCGTGGATTGGCCCATATTCGGTAAGAAGTTCAAAAAGTTGGTTTAGAAAGTACTCGTTGTAATCATCCACATTAAATGTAAATGTGCGTTTGTCCTTGAAGGGGCGACCTTCAACTGGGCGCGGAATGACCCTGTCGTAACATTTGCTCAGGTTTCCATAAAGGCCCTCTTTGTTTTCAATTTGGTATAAATCGGCAGGTGATAGATAAACCCCAAGTTTCAGTCCATATTTTTTGCATGATTCGGCTAGCTCCAGTAGCACGTCGCCCTTTCCATTTTTAAAGGGAGAGGACATTACCCCGTGAGTTGTATAGCGTGATTGCCATAAGACAAAACCGTCATGGTGTTTTGCTGTGAACATCACCAATTTCATGCCTGCTTCCTTAGCCACACGACACCATTGATCGGTGTCCAAATTCCTTAAATCAAAGATTCTTGGTTCCTCAAAACCATCGCCCCATTCTTTTTGGGTGAACGTATTCACCCCAAAATGGACAAAGCAGGTGTATTCGAGTTTTTTGTAATTGTACTGATTTTTGGTCGGGACAATTTTCGCCGCTTTTTCCACAATGGTTTCCTTGGTGTCGGTTGACTTGACCCTATAGGTATTTGGCCCTGTCTGGGCTAAACATCCAACACTTATGCACAATGCCATAAAAGGTGCGATAAAAAAGTCTCTTTGTGTTTTTGAAATCATAGCATGCAATATTTTGGACTACATCGGAATACAAACATCGTAGTGCAATTATGTCTTTATTGTCGTTTGACCTTTAAAAAATCAACTAGTTGAGATTTATGGAAAACCTTGGTACGAATAAAGCAAATTGTCCAAAAAATTAAATGTACTGTTTATCCATACTTGTGTAGATTTTAGTCAGAACATTAGTGTAAGGGCTTAGGACCAAACAACCTTGAAATTTCCACAAGTCTATAAAAAATGTACAAGAGGGATCATTTTTAATTGATGGTTTTTCCTTGTCCCATCATACAAAAGTAAAGCCCGTAGCAACCAATGGTCCCTGCGGGCTTACCATAACTAACCTAACTCAAACATTATGATTTTACCCAAACACCTACCATCCAGGGTTTTGCTCAAGATTTTCATTTAACTGAATTTCATCTGTAGGGATTGGGAACAAGTAATTCTTTTGCGCGAATTGCCTAACACTGGCATCATCCGCTATTATAAATCCGTCCCCATCTACATTAACAGTTACATCTGGGTATTCCGTTTCAAATTCAGTTCCTTCAAACTGTACACCTCTCAACGCTACAGGCAGCACATTCTCTGCAGTTTGCCAACGCCTTAGATCGTCAAATCTAAATCCTTCATACGCCAGCTCAACACTTCTCTCCCTTCTGATTTCTTCCAACATATCAAGGGAATTGACTGTAACAAAGGCATTGGTTAAATTCGCCACCCCTGCCCTTGTCCTTAAAAGGTTGATGGTTCTGTTAAGGTCTGCATCTAAAATATTTCCATCTTTTTCATACAAGGCCTCTGCAAGATTAAGCAATACTTCGGCATAGCGTATAGCCATAAAATCATAGGTTTGCGCCCCCGAAGTTGCATTAGCCCCATTGGCAAGGAACTTTCTGGATTGATACCCGGTATTTGTTAATCCGTTACCTGTACCAATTGCTGGCTGTTGTACAATATCGTCACCGTCTACATTTCTAACGGTGCCTGGTTTCATAATTGTTCCCAACATTCTCCAATCTCTATCTTCAAATTCCGAACTTAATGTTGCCCTACCTTGAAATAAAGGAGAATCCGAAATAGGCAACCCATCAGTACAGAGATATAAATCGGCCAAGTTTTTTGTAGGTGCTGCATGTTGAGTATCTACCCATCGTGAGGTGTTATGCGTTGAATTTATGGCGGCATCATATCTGCGTGCCAAAATAGTTTCTGAACTACCTTCTCCTTCATCCAAAAACAGGAAATAATAACTATCGGCTCCATAATCATCAAACAATTCAAAAGCACCACTATTAACAACTGCATTGGCAGCGTTAATGGCCATATCCAAGAAACGATCACTCTCATTTCCACCATGGTACTTTTGCCACGTACCTTCAAAAAGAGCCACTCTTGACTTAAATGCCAGGGCAGCCTCAGATGATATACGACCTATATCCGCTCCTACCAGTTCATTATAACCTGGCAATCTGGAACTAGCCCAGTCCAAATCGGATATTATAAAGTCCGTAATTGCAGTTCTACTTGATCTAGCAGCGAACAACTCCTCTGAATTGATCTCCAAAGGTTTGTCAACCAAGATTACACCGCCATAACTCTTTAGTAACCCGAAGTAGGTCCAGGCACGGAAAAAGCGCAGTTCAGCAACATACCTTTCCGCCTCTGATTGAATTTCTGGCAAAGCCTCTTCATATTGGGCAAGGGCAATGTTAATTGAGCGAATTCCTCCATAGGGATTAGAGTATGCATCGTCTGATTGGGGCACAAGGTTATTTCCTGCACTTACTGCATTTGTACCTTGTCCCATGCTTAGGTCCGAATTAAGGTCCAGGGTTCCATTGCCGTGACCTCCTAAGCCGTTGTAGAAATTATTTGCCCAATACTTCCAATCATCCCCACTTTTCCAAAAAGTAGCTGGTGAAAGTTGATCCAATGGTGCCAAATCCAAATCTTTGTCACATGAACTTATGGTTATTGTCAAAACAATTAGTCCTATTGCTTTAATTTTATCTATAGTCTTTCTCATAATTTTTAAAGTGTTATGTTTACCCCAAAAGCGTAACGCTTAGTAAACGGATAAATATTAGTAGCACCGCTATTCTCAGCGTCATAACCTCCATCTAGATGATCAATCGTTAACAAATCCTCACCACTGAAAAACAATCTAATTTTGTCAATTCCCACTTTATTGGTCACGTCAACGGGCAATGTATATCCCAAAGTGACGTTTTTCAAACGTGCATAAGCACCATTCTGTTTGAACAAGGTAGAGTGCCTCCAGTTATGCCACCTTACATCATTCGTAATTAATCTTGGGTACGGAGCATCTGTGTTTTCAGGAGTCCAAGTAGTGCCATAGAATCTTTTAATTGGTGGCCTCCAAGGTTGTGACCATGGAATAGCAAAATCCCCCGAGTAGAAATGTGTACGTTTTGCTACCCCTTGAATGAATGCACTAAAATCCCATCCTTTGAAAGCGGCATTCAGGTTTACACCAAAGGTGTATCGTGGGTCAACTGTTCCAAGCGGAACAATATCAGCATCATTTCCTTCATCATCCACTACTGAAATTCTTCCATCGCCATTTATATCCTCGAACATTGAATCACCAAGACCCAACTGGCTTGAGGGTAAATTTTCTAGACTGGCAAACGTATCTAGTTGCTCTTGGGTCTGTATCAACCCTGTAAACCTGTATCCGAAATACGTATTTATCGGAAAACCTTCTCGTGTGCCATTTAAACCGGAACTGGCTAAATCAGCACCATTTAAGTCGATTAATTTGTTTTTATTATCTGCCACATTAAATCTAACACCATATGAAAAACCGGATTCTGTTTGGTCATTCCAACCTAAATTCAATTCCCAGCCTTTGGTCTCCAATTCCCCAATGTTTTGACTTGGTGGACTTCCGCCCAAAACAGCCGGTAAATTAACTCCAACCAACATATTGTCATTTTTCTTGACGAAATAATCAAATCCAACATTCAACCTAGAATCCAAGAAAGCTACATCAAAACCGAAATTGGTTGTTTTAAGTTCTTCCCATGACCTTATTGTGGAGACCAGTCCTGCCTCTGATGCCGATAATGTTGGTGCAGGGGAATCACCAAAAGCGTAATTAAATGTTCCCAGATTAATATTAGGTAAATAATCGTATAAGCCACCAGCATCTTGATTTCCTGTTGTACCCCAAGAAACGCGCAACTTTAGGTTATCAAAAATATTTTGATCTGCCATGAATTTTTCTTCCGAAAGTACCCAGGCACCAAAAACACCATAAAAGTTACCCCACCTTTGGTCTGGAGAAAAACGGGAAGTTCCGTCCCTTCTGAAATTAAATTCAGCTATATATTTGGAATCAAACGAATAACGGGCCCTTCCAAAGAAAGACTTAATTGCCCAATGCTCACCACCACCTTCAGAAATTACATTGTCTGAACCTCCCAAGTTTAGCGCAAACAACTCCTCTTGGGAAAAACCCTGTCTTTGGCCCAAAAACCATTGGTATTCTTGCTCTTCATGGCTGGCACCTCCGGTGACGGCTACATTATGCTTATCAGCTATTAGGGTTTCATAATCGAAATATGCCGTATAATTTCGATAGGTAGTTTTCTCATTTTGTTTATATACAAACGGAATGTCAGTACCATATTCGAAATATTGAAACTCATCACGGAAATTATAGTATGGTACTTGCTTTGTAATATTTTCGGTATTCCTATTTGTACTTGTAAGACCAGCCTGACCTGTTATGGTAAGACCTTTTACCGGCTTAAAAGTTGCCTTAACATTTGTTCTTATAACCTGTGTGTTCTGTGTTTTAACACCATTGTCAAATGACCCTAAAGGACTTCCCCATCCCCATTGGCCAAAGTAATTCCCGCCTTCTGTCAATGCAGGAAACCAGACATAGTTGGACACCACAGATTCCAATGCCCTGTCCGTACCACTTAAACGTGCTCCTGTATGAACATCCGCCGTTTCCCTTCGCTTGTTATCTTCAAGGGAGATACGGGTATCCAGTCTCAATTTATCAGAAATGTCAAAACCATAGTTCATTCTTAGGTTAAGCCTTTCATTATCATCCGGTGCCGGAGCAATAATACCGTCAGTAAACACATAACCAGCTGAAAATAGGTAATCGGAATGCTCCCCACCCCCACTTACATTGGCGTTGTACTGTTGTTGATGGCCATTCTCAAACACAAGATCATTCAAATTTGTAGTTTGAAAGAAAATGGCATTCCCCGCAGGATCTAGTGGTAATGGTGGAGTGTCCGGCCCTATATTGTCTATCCAATCCACCCAACCAGAAGTACCTCCTGCATTGGCTATGGCATCAATCTCCATTTCAGCCCACTGCCTAACATCTACCAACTCAAACAAGTTTGCAGGAGTGTTGATTGAGTAGGTTGAACTAAGTTCAATTTTAGGCTTTTCTCCTTTTTTTCCTCTTTTGGTGGTTATTAAAAGAACACCTCCAGCTGCACGAGCCCCATAAATGGCTGCAGCCGCATCTTTCAATACTGTTACATTGGCTATGTCATTTGGATTCAATAAATCCAGAGAACCCGGAATCCCATCTATAACGACCAGAGGGTTATTACCATTATTGATCGACGAAAAACCTCGGATGTTTATATTGAAATTCTCTCTGCCAGGTTGTCCGCTCGATTTAGTTATTGTGAGACCTGGTATTGCTCCTTGCAATGCCGTAGTCACATTGTTCACGGGTCTGTTTTCCAGGATTTCTGAATCAATTTGATCCACGGCACCGGCAACAGTCTTTCTTTCTTGGACACCATACCCTACCACTACAACTTCCTCCAATTGAGCGGTATCTTCGACAAGCACAATACCCAAAGATGTCCGCCCAGAAAGCGGTATGCTTTGGGTAACAAAACCAATATAGGATACTTCAAGAACAGCATTTTCATCGGAAACATCAATACTAAAATTACCGTCAAAATCGGTATCCGTACCATTGGCAGTTCCTTTCTCAACAATACTGGCTCCAGGTAATGGATTACCATCACCATCTGTAACTGCTCCACTTACCGTGAACTGCATCGATTCATTCGCCCCAACTGGTCCTGTATTGTTCTGAACCCTTTTTCTGAGCATTACCTGTGTGTTCCTTACCTTATAATCCGTTAAGGTCCCATCAAAAAGGATATCCAAAACCGCCTTTATTCGTTGGTCCTTTACATTTATTGTTATCAATCGCTGCAGATTGACGTCTTCAAGTTTATAGACAAACCTAAAATCGGTTGACCGCTCAATCGCTTCCAACACGTTTTCAGTAGTTACATCTTCAAAATCCAAACTTATTCTGGTCTTTTGCGAATAGGTGTTATTTGCTTGAAGATTAAGCATAACTATCAAAATGAATATTGAGGTTAATTTCATTTTTAAATCAAACTTAAAATTTTGCAATAGTAACCCACCTGTTTGTGGCTTTATTTTCATATTTTTAAATGGTTGTTGTGGTTATTTATTGTATTTAATCACATTACTTTCAATCGGGAAATGTTCGCAGCATTTTCCGATTTTTTAGTTTATTGGTTCAAAATTCCGATCCAAGCTGGAATTGGTTCAGTCCAGTTACACGGGTTAAGAGCGCATGCCCCAGCTTACTCCACACAATATGAAGCCAAAGGTGGACAGGACAATCCTCTTAAAAATTAAAAAATCAGGAGATATTGGTCAGTTCATAAAGTGTGGTTTCTTGAGTTGTTAGATTTGTTGGTTTACTAGTTTTAGTTTATAATGACAGTATTGTTTTCAATTGTATAGTCCATTCCCAATACATCATCCAGGTAGATCAATATATTTTCTATCGGCTCTTTTTTAAAGCTGGCATTGAACAGCACCCCTTCAAAATCTTTATTGGTGTTGACAACGGTAATGTTGTAGTAACGTTCCAGAGTTCGAAGCATATTGCCCAGTGTACTTTTCCTAAACAACAGCTCACCTTTCATCCAAGACGTATAGAGCTCGGTATTCACCCTTTCCACTTGGATCTCCGCATCCAGATATCGGCCCAATTCTCCTTTTTCTCCCGGAACCAGAACAATCGGCTCATTGTTTTTCCCAACAGCATTTTTAAGCAATTCAACCGAACCTTCCACCAAAACCACTTGTGTGGCCGGGTCGTCCGAGTATGACGAAACGCTAAACTGTGTACCCAAAACCTGAACATTGATTCCGTCCGTATTCACCAAAAATGGAGCGGATTCATTCTTGGTCACATCAAAAAAGGCTTCCCCCTGCAAAAACACCTGCCTAGTACCTTCATCTTCGATAAATTCCACAGGATATCTCAATGAACTCCCTGCATTCAAATAAACCAAGGTGCCATCAGATAGGGTCAATTGCATTTGTTTTCCATAGGGAACGTTCAATTGGTTGTACTGAAGTTTTTTTTGGCCCGTTCCGTTATTGTAGGTCAATTGTCCTCCGTTCTGCTTTGCGACCACTTCGCCTTTCTCATTAACCATTTCAAAAGTCCCGTCCTCTTTCATGATCTTTACCTCGCCATTGGCCAATTTTAACGAGATACTCTTATCCTCAATTAGTAAGGGCGGGTGGTGTTCCTCGTGCTGAATTGCCCTATAAACCAGTCCCAAGACAAGTAATACTGCGATTGTCGCTGCGTACTTAATTGTGCTTCCAAACTTACCCCAATATATTGAACGTTTATCGTTCTTGATTTTTGTCAATAAAAAACGTTTGATCTCTTCGTTGTCGAAATTGCCCATAATGTAATTGGTGGTATGGTTTACCTTAACCAGGTCATAAAAAATTTGTTCGTTTTCAGGTTCTCTGAGCCAAATAGATAACTCGTCCAGTTCTTCACTGGTTATTGAATTGACTAAGAATTTTGCAATTATCCGTTCGATTTTTTCCAATGCTTTATATTATCACGCAGCCATTTTATTAAACCCTAGTTTTTTTAACATTTTTTTTTAATTCCATAACATTTTGATTTTTTTTATACATTAAGCCCGATGGAAGTAGCATTTGAGAAGGAGTTTGTTTTAATCCAACATCTCAAAAAGGGAAATGAGAAGGCCTATGCATATATGGTGGATAGATACAGTCACAAATTATGCGCCTATGCCAGCAGTTTGACCAATGATCCCGTAGTCGCCCAAGATATAGTTCAGCAAGTATTTATAAAGGTGTGGGAAAGAAAAAATCGGTTGAATGCCAATTTCTCTTTCTCCAACTTTCTTCATAAATCCGTATATAACGAGTTTATCGATCAATACAGAAAAAGACAAGCGGTGACCTTATTGGAAAAAAAATATATCGATGCTTTGGGCCACATTGTAGAACAAGACCAGTCTTTACTTGAAAAGCAAATTGCCCTGGTCAGACGCGAAATACAAAACCTTCCCCCAAAATGCAAACAGGTTTTTTTGTTAAGCAAGCAAGAAGGGTTGACCAATTTGGAAATAGCTGAGTATTTAAGTGTATCCACTAAGGCTGTGGAAGGACATATTACCAAGGCTTTTTCAATCCTCAGAAAGAAAATGAAAGGTAAAATGGAAGGCGTCTTTTTCGTTCTGTTCCCATTCTTAAAACAAGGGTTTCGCTAGACACTATCATATTCTAAATTTGATGCCCCTCAAAAGTCCTAATGCAAACTAAATCTCCTCTTACCAATTGGAGCATAAAATTCCTATTAAGCAAAGGCTGATTATGATACTTTTTTGACATTACCTACTTTTTTATTGACCAATCGGTTAATTTTGTTTGTGTTCTTTGCATTTTTAGTAGAATCATAGGTTTAAAAAATGAAGCTTCGTTATTTAGACAGGATCAATACTTCTAATAATTCGTTCAGTGTTGAGCACCATGTGTTTCCTTTTTTTTTAGGGAATAATAAAATAATGAGTAAACCCATTATTATATCTTTAAAAACATTAACAAAGGCAACTTTAGTCTTAGGGAAGTGGCAACCATCTCGCCTATGAGTCCATCAGCTTCTAGCCGTTGGTTTAAAAAAGTCAAAAGAAAAACATTCAACGAACACGTCAATGAGGTGAGAATTGGGCATGTCCGCAAATTGTTGCACCAATATAATTCTAACATATCAAGGGTTTCCTATAAATCTGGATATAATAAAATTTCAAATTTCACTGGACAATTCAAAAAAATTGCCGGACGGACTCCTTGAATTTCAAAACCTAATATGGGATTAATCATTGCATCAAACAGGAAGGTTGGGGTTTTGCTAAAGAACTCGTCCTTCTTAACATCCAGAAGGGCCGGATGAAAAGACTTCAAACCTTCTTCATACATGCCTGGATGCAGGTACCGCCTCAATTAGAGGAATTAAGCCAATGGAAACCCCAAGAGTTTCATACAAAAGTTTGCCGAAATAGTATCAGTCACACTGAAGTTGGAAACAGAAACGGCATTCGCTTCTTCCCATTTATCATCAAAATCATTTTTGGGACTCAGGTTTTTTTCATGTTTTACATGGAACAAGTGAATGGATAGATTTTTTGATTTTAGTAAAATATCATTTAACCCCTTAGAAAACCTATTGCGCAATTTCTTAATCGCCCACTCCATACTGGACTGTCCCGAGCAAAGCCATGCTTCTCCTATTAACACGTTGTCCAATATCTCTTGACAGATGTTTTAGGAATTTTACTTTTAACTGCTTTTCCTCTAAAAAAACATCTCCATTTTCAACTCACCATTAGTCGGTCCCGATCACTTCCCTTCGTCGATTTAAAAAGATATGCTACGGTCACACTTTTCTTATCCATGTGTCCAATCTACATACAATAAAAAATAAACATTATGACTAAACAAAATTTTGATGTCCAAAGCATTGCCATCAGTGCAAATCCAAAAAAAGTATTTGAATTCGTGGCCGAACCTGCCAACGTGCCGAAATGGGCCATCGGATTTTCTGATGTGGAGGATAACATGGCCTACATGCAAACGCCCAACGGAAAGATGAAGGTCGGGCTTAAAATGAACTCCAACAGCGCATTGGGCACTGTTGATACCGTTATGGAAATGCCCGACGGTAGTATTGGCCGGGCCTATTCTCGAATCATTCCAAATGATGGAGGGCGATCCGCAATCTTCTCATTCGTGCTGATGGCGCCCCCGGTACCATTGGAATTGCTTGAGGGCACCTTGGAGGAACAACGAAAGCAATTGGCTGAAGAGTTGCAATTGTTGAAAAAAATATTGGAATCAAACATTTGAGTTATGGAGGTAAAAATCAATCTGAACCATTTTGCAATACTAGCAGCAAGTTTTGTGAACTTTTTATTGGCATTCGTATGGTATGGTCCCTTGTTCGGTGAAACCTGGGCCATCGGTGCCGAAGTGTCAAATCCTGAAACCCCACCCATATGGGCGACCATAACCAGTTTTATCGTAGGTGTGATGTCATCCTACGGTTTTGCCATTATTTTAATGTACTCTAAAAAATTTGGCGTTGCTGATGGGCTAAAAATAGGGGCCTTGGTCTCGTTGGCCTTCTTGCTACAGGTCATTATCGGTCCTTGGTTGTTTTCGGGCAGGTTTTTGCTCTTCGCGGTAAACATGCCCTATTTTACATTAACGGCCCTAATCTCTGGACTGATCATTGGCAAATGGCAAAAGCCGCATCTTAATATTAATCCAAAATCATAAAATTTTTATCATGGATAAAATGGTTAAAAAAATTATCGTGTTAGTTTTATTCGTTTCAGGCTACCATAGTCACGCGCAGAGTCATCGAACCTTACATAAGACAATGAACGTGGAAGAAGAAAAGGTAATGCAGGTCATCACTAAAATGACCACAGCATTCCACAATAAGGATATAGATGGAATCATGACTACCTATGATTCCAGTGCGATGGTGGTATTTGAACCTGAACGGCCGATTTCCGATAAAAGGGAGTTGAAAGAAACATTCCTGGGAGCTTTTGCGATCAATCCCAAATTCACTTACAGTGGTCACGAGATATATGTGACGGGCGATTCAGCGGTTCATTTGGCCCCATGGACAATGCTTGGGACAGCTCCTGACGGAACGAAAATCGAACAAAGTGGCTTATCCATTGCTGTTTTGCGCAAACAAGAAGACGGAAGTTGGCTTATGATATTCGATAATCCACATGGACAATATTTAATGGATAAGAAGTAATAGTTGAAAAGCTCTTTGAAGAGTCAAAGGGCTTTTTCTTTTTAAACAATGTTATGTCAAGATTTAATGTGTCAAAAATTTTAGAAGCAGATGAACTGCTCATCAAAAATGCGCTGTCAGGTAATAAATCAGCTTTGGAAAATTTAATCAAAAAGCACCAAAGTTGGATCTACAACGTAGCCCTAAATTTAACCGCGGACAGTAACGAGGCAGCTGACCTGCTTCAAGAGGTGCTCATCAAGGTAATAACCAACCTCAGTCAATTTAAGGGTGAAAGTAAATTTCAGACTTGGGTGTACCGAATCATCAAAAACCATTTTCTGAATGCAAAAAGGTCAAAGTACCATGATCAGGTTATCTCTTGGGAGGACTATGGAAATAGTCTTGATCAAATAAAAAATGTCGATTTGGAAGATTCGTTCAATGTAGATAAAAAATTGATTGTCGAAGAGGCAAAACTGAGTTGTATGAAAGGTATGCTTCTATGCTTAACGCCTCAACAACGTCTTGTCTATGTGATGGGCGAACTATTTGAACTACCGGATACCACTGCCAGTGAAATTTTGGAAATAAACCGAGATGCGTTTCGCAAAAGGTTAAGCAGGGCCAGAAAACAATTGTATGGATTCATGAACGGTAAATGTGGTTTGATCAACAAAAAGAACCCGTGCCGTTGTGCTAAGAAAACACTGGGGTTCATCAAAAAGGGGTACGTAGACCCCAACAACCTACAATTTCAGAAAAAGGTAGTTGCCAAGATTGAAAGTGTCGTTGAAAAAAAACTGGTGGAATATGAAAATGAAGGTCATGCCGCTTACCGGAAACTATACCAAAACCATAATTACCAAGAGCCCGATGACCTGCTGTTGTCCTTAAGGAAATTTCTTGACTCCAAGGCTGTTCGTAACACCTTTGACATCCAATAGCCCGCCGCTGTTGACCGAATCAATATAAGTGACTATCTAAAAAAAGGTTAAATTCTTATGACCATAGACGACCGGTCTAATAATTTTATATATTTGGACCATGAAGGAGGAAACACGAGACAAAATTTTGGAGGTTGGCGTTGACCTGATTGCCCAAAAGGGTTATAATGGCATTGGTATTCAAGAAGTCTTGGATGGAGCCCAGGTGCCCAAAGGGTCGTTCTACCATTATTTCAAAAACAAAGAGGACTTTGGTCTTCAGGTAATACAAAAGCATGGGGTCAATTCACTGCAGTACATAGCTTCATTTTTATCAAACACATCCATAGCGCCCTTGCAAAGAATTTTTGCCCTTTTTGAAGACATCCAAGATGTATATGAAAAAAAGGAGTTTAAAGAAGGCTGTCTGTTGGGCAATTGCAGTACGGAACTTGCCGACCAAAAGGAGTGTTTCTCCTCTACCTTGGAAAATGAATTCCTAAAAATGGAGAACCAATTTATTGTTTGTCTCAAAGAAGCAAAAAACAATGGGGAACTAAAAACAGAGGTATCCCCTGAAGAGCTGGCAAGCTTTATCGTCAATTCATGGGAAGGTGCCATTTTGAGAACGAAGTCCATTAAAAGCAACGAGCCCATGAAAATTCTAGTGAAATTTTTAAGAACACAGATCCTGGTATAAAAAAATTTAACCATATACTAGACGACCAGTCTATTAATACCTACAAACTACATGAAATTGAAGTCCAATTTTCCAAACGTTAACCCTAAAACGCTACTTGCCCTATTGTTCTTAGTCCTAGGGGAACAGGCATACAGTCAAAAAAACAAATCCATGAACAAAATACACAGCGAAAAATACCAAATTGGTTGGGAAAACTTAAAAACCATTGACGGAAAAGCCGGTGAAAAAATAGTGGCGTCCCTTGAAGGTATATCACCTGACCTGGCCACATACATCATAGCTTTTGCCTTCGGGGACATTTACGAAAGACCCCTCCTAGATCACAAAACCAAAGAAATTGTGATCGTGGCCGGACTTACAGCAATGGGCAATGTCAGAGCTCAGCTCAAAGTACATCTTCATGCAGCATTGAACGTAGGGTGGACCATTGCCGAAGTACAAGAAGTAATCCTGCAAATGTCAGTGTATTCTGGGTTTCCTTCTGCGGTGAACGGCATGACCATTTTAAAAGAAGTTCTGGAAGAAAGAAAGGCACAGGGTGCCAAAGACCCCAAGGGCCACAGCAAACAAGTTGAAATTCCCGAGGGAAAAACGAGAATGGACGTGGGGATTGCACAGTTGGAAAAGTTAGATGCGGCACCTCTTGACAAGCTCAATGAAGCCTTTGAAGATGTTTCCCCAGACTTTATGAAATATGTCCTGGAATACGGTTTTGCCGATATCTTGGCCCGACCGGGCCTTGACTACAAAACAAGGGAAATGGCCACCATTTCAGCGCTAACTGCACTGGGCCTAACTGATCAGCTCAAATTCCATATTAGGGGAGCCATGAACTTGGGCGCAAGCAAGGAAGAGGTAGCCGAAATAATGATTCTGATGGGCATATTTTCAGGATTTCCTGCAGCGGTGAACGGCACTTTGGCACTTAAAGAAGTTACCGGTGAGTAACAAAGAAGCCATAATCGCAATCTACATGATCGTGCCATTTTTACTGTGCAGCGGGCCTCTGTATCCTCAAAATGACAAAGACCAAAACAATAATGATACATCAAAGACCAAGATGACGACCGCAGACGACAGGACCATGCATTCAAACATTTCCAACAAATTGTTTCACTATAGTTCTGTAGATGCCTTTATATCAGGTAAACTCTATGACGGAAACTACACTTATAAGTCCCTACTTGAACACGGAGATTTTGGTTTGGCAGCAGCAGATAAAATAGATGGTGAGGTAACCATTTTGGATGGGAAAATATATCAGACCAAAGCCAATGGCAGGACCTTTGAGCTAAAGTTGAAAGACAAAACACCTCTGGCCTTTGTCTCTAACTTTTCGGTCGATTTAAAGTGGTCGGTCAACAAAAGGTTTACAAAGGAAACCCTGGAAAAGCACCTTAAAAATCGTTTCCAAAAATCCGATTATATCTACGCAATAAAGATTTCCGGTACGTTCAACGCGTTAAAAACAAGAACCTACAGTCCCGTGACCAAGCCTTATCCTGAATTTTCTGAAATAGCGAAGGACCAAAAATTGTTTGAAATCCAGAAGGTCGTTGGAAACATTGTTGGCTTTTTTGTGCCTCCTTCTCTAAAAGGCGTGAATGTTCCCGGTTTTCATTTCCATTTCCTCTCCGAAGACAAAAAACAAAGTGGTCATGTTTTGGAATTGGAAATAGAGCAGGCCCAAATCGAAGTAGGTAAATTAAATGGGTATGTAGTCCATTTTTTCCAACGTGAAAATTTTCAAACAATGGGCACGAAAAATTAACCGTACAAAACCAGGGAAGTAAAAAAGACTGGGAGATCATCTCACTTCAATCAATATTAATTCTAAATGTTTAAAAATGTCAAAACAAATTCAAAATGTAATTGTTACAGGCAGTAGCAACGGCTTTGGTTACCTAACAGTACTAACCTTGGCTCGAAAAGGGCACCACGTGTTCGCTACAATGAGGAATGTCAATGGTGGCAATGCCACAAAGAGAGACGAACTGCTAAAGATTGCCGACAGGGAAGGTCTCAACATCAAAGTGGTGGAATTGGATGTAAAAGACCAAAATTCCATAGACCGTGCTGCCATTGAAATTCAAAAAGAGGCAGCGCATATCGATGTGCTCATCAACAATGCCGGAACTATGTTCGTTGGAATCTCGGAAGCCTATAGCATTGAGCAAATCGAAGATCAAATGAGTGTCAATTTTTATGGTCCGATTAGGGTGGCCAAAGCTTTTCTTCCGTTGTTGAGGAAAAATGGCGGCTTGATTACCAACGTTTCTTCTGTTGCCGGCAGGTTGGCATTTCCCTATTTTGGCGTGTACTGTGCTAGCAAATGGGCCATGGAGGCCTATTTTGAATCTTTGGGCTATGAACTGGCACCTTACGGCGTGGATGTCAGCATTGTAGAGCCCGGTCCCTTTGCCACCAACTTATTGCACAGTGGTCCCAAGGAGGCTGATTCTGAAGTTCTTAAAACATACGGGGAAGATGCCAATGTTCCAGGGACCACTTTAGAGGGGTTCGATGCCATGTTTAAAAGTGGAAGCCCAGATGTTGACCCACAACATGTTGCGGATGCCATTTCACAACTTGTCCATTCAGAACAAGGCCAACGTCCTGTACGCACAGTGGTAGGCCAAGATTTTGGGACAGTAGAGCTCAATGATGCAGTTGCACCGATTCAAAGACGTTTGATCACTGATGTTCTTCAAATGAATCACCTACTTGGAGCAAATCATAATTAGGTTGTGCTATTGGTGGGTTGAACCATGAAACATCCATGTTCCATGGTTCGACCCACTTATTTGGTATATTTATCAATCTTTTTGTAATACAAAAAGTGCCTTTTCGTATTTTCAGTTATTAGTATCCAAACTTTCAATTACGTTTAATTGAATTTTATGTATCAGTCAAAACGTTGGGCTTATGGTCAGGGCAGATAAATATATTACTTCAAAAAACCTGATAGAATGGAATATTGAACATCGTCTTGGATTGACCACCCGTTCTATAAAAAAGGGAGAGCTATTGCTTGAGGCAGGGCAGCGATGCGATTATTTCTATTTTGTCTTGAAAGGGTTTATACGCATTTATTACCTTGACTTAGACGGAAATGAGATAACCCATTGGTTTTCTTCAGAAAACTCTATGATTACCTCACCATTTAGTTTTCTAAAGCGGGAGGAAAATATCCTCTTTTTTGAAGCACTTGAAGACACGGAATTAATATTGATCACTTCAGAACAACTCAATACGATCATCTCCCAATTCCAGTCAACGGAAAAGGCATTTAGAAATTTGTATGCCGAGTTCGCCATGGTTTTGAGCAGGAGGGTCATTGGCATTCAGACAGAAACCGCCGAAGAACGATATCTGAAACTAATGAAAGAGCACCCATACTTGTTTCAAAAGGCAAAGCTTGGTCATATCGCTTCTTACTTGGGGATTACGGCTCAAAGCTTAAGCAGGATCAGAAAAAATCTATGATTCCATTTTTTACCATAGGTTAATTTTACCCGCTTTCTCTACCTGTAAATTTGTGATACATTTTTAATATTCAAAAATTATCGCAATGAAAAACGTAGCATTGATTACTGGGGCAGCTGGCGGTATTGGGAAAGAATTCGCCAAGATTCATGCTTCACGGGGTGCCGGCATAATAGCTGTTGACATCAATACTGAAGGACTTAAAACCCTTAAGGCTGAAATTGAGAATCAAAACAGTGTTGAGGTTTATACCATTGTCAAGAATCTAACGCAACCTACCGCCACACAAGAAATTTACGAAGAGGTCAAAGGCCTTGGAATCGGAATAGACTATCTGATCAACAATGCAGGATTCGGTGGCATTGGGAAGTTTTATGAGCGCCCTTGGGTGAAAGACCTGGCGATGATTCAAGTGAATATCCTAGCCCTGACCTCACTGACCCGGTTTTTTCTGCCCGAATTTGTCGAGCGCAATTCTGGAAAGATCCTGAACGTATCTTCCACTGCCAGTTTGATCCCAGGACCTTTGCAAGCTGTCTATTTTGCCACAAAGGCGTATGTGACTTCTTTCAGCAATGCCCTATCAGGGGAGCTGCACAACACCAATGTCAGTGTTACCGCGCTGCTACCGGGACCAACGGAGACTAACTTTGGGGCAATTTCAGGAATGGACAAAACCTCCATTTATAAAAACACTGCTCAGGTTTCAGATGTCGCAAAAGATGGTTATGATGCCATGATGGAAGGAAAATTGGAAGTTATTTCAGGGCTTCCTTGGTCGCAGCGTCTGCAATTGTCATTTGTGCCGTTGATCCCGAAAAAAATGCAGCTCATGATGGTACGAAAAGGTCAAGAAGTCCAATAAAAGATAATTTCAAATAAAGACTTATGAACAAGGCTATTGATAAAACAGATTTTGAAGTTGAAGTAGAACAACTTGTACAAAATCAAAGAGCTTACTTCAATACCAATGCAACAAGACCCATCGGTTTTAGGCTTGAGCAACTTAAAAAACTGAAAGAGATTTTACTTCAACATGAAGATGAGATGCATGACGCCATCTACAAAGATTTTGGCAAGTCAAAATATGAGAACCAACTGGTCGAAATTTATCCGCTTATTGATGAGATCGACATAGCTATTAAGAGGCTTAAAAAATGGGCACAACACAAAAGCGTCAAAACCAACTTGCTGAATTTTCCGGCCAAAAGTTATTTGGTACCAGAACCATTGGGTGTTAGTTTAGTGATCGGGGCGTGGAATTTACCTTATAACTTATCACTTACCCCATTGGTAGGCTCAATGGCCGCGGGCAACACAACCATTGTGAAGCCTAGTGAACTACCAGCGAGAACGAGCAGCATCATGGCAAAAATCATCAATGAAAACTTTGACCCTAATTATTTGAGGGTCGTAGAAGGTGCCATACCTGAAACGACCGCACTGTTGAAGCAGCGATATGATAAAATTTTCTTTACTGGTAGCCCAAAAGTCGGTAAAATCGTAAACAAGGCCGCAGCGGAAAGTTTGACGAATGTCACCTTGGAATTGGGCGGAAAAAACCCTGCTATTTTTACCAAGGACTGCGCTCTAAAGATGGGTGTCAAACGAATGATCTGGGCAAAGTTTGTCAATTCGGGCCAATTTTGTATCACCACCGATTATGCCTTGGTGCACAGGGACATCAAGGAAGAATTTCTAAAGTTCGCTGTGGAAGAGATTGAAAAGAATAATTTCTCGAGGGAAAATAACAATTATGTCCAAATCATCAATGAAAGAAATTTTGATCGCGTAGTCAATCTGATCGACCCTGACAAGGTTTATTATGGCGGTACACATAACCGGGAAGAACGCATCATAGACCCCACTATTTTGCACGATGTTTCTTTAGATGATGCGGTGATGCAAGAAGAGATTTTTGGCCCCATACTTCCAGTCATTGAATATGAAACCATTGATGAAGCATTTGAAATCATTAAAAGGTTCGAAAAGCCATTGGCTGCTTATCTCTTCTCTCACAGCAGTGCAACGAAGGAAAGATTCTTAAATGAAATCCCTTTTGGAAGTGGGGCAATAAACGATTGTGTAATGCAAATTTCAAACCCCAATCTACCTTTTGGTGGTGTGGGCCACAGTGGCATGGGCCGTTATCATGGTAAATACAGTTTTGAGTGCTTCTCCCATTTTAAGTCAATTTTGGATAAACCGACCGTGCTGGAAACGAACTTGAAATATTACGGGTATTCAGAAAAGCAAATGAAAATTATAAAAGTGTTGAGTTAAGTTCAAACCTTCAACAACACCTTCAAGATTTTGTCTGACCTAGGTCAGAATTTCCCTCGACCGCGACCTTTACTTTTACCGCGAAATTGGTAAAAAGATGGGGCAATCACAACCCCTTCCAATGTTCGCCACAAAAAAAGCAAGAATAAAATGAACACAAAAACCGATACCTTTTCGGAAGGTTACCCTAGACTTGGGATATTGAAGTACCTCTTTCTTTCGATATGTTTTTCATTGCTGTTACCATCGGTCATGGCGCAGGACTTGTCACTCTCGGATGCCCATGGACTGCTGCTGGAAAACAACGGCAGGTTCAAATCGGCGGTGTTTAATACCGAAAAAACATCAGAAGAGAAAAAGGCTCAACAGGGGCTTCACTATCCCTCTTTGGTCATCTCGGGAACTTACCTGCACCTTCAAGACGATATCTCTGTAGACCTTACTCCTCAGCGTGATTTGGTAGCAGGTTTTTTGCAAATTGACGACCCCGAAGCCCTAGGTGACTGGCAACGATTGCTACAAGGCCAGGATTTTGCTTTTGCAAGTGCCGAGCTGAGTTGGCCGCTGTTTACTGGAGGACGCATCAATGCTGCAAACGAAGCAGCTTCCCTTAGACATGATATGGCCCACGACCAGCAAGATCTGCAAGAGAATGGACTCACCATTCAATTGATAGAGACATACTATGGTGCCAAGTTGACCTATGAACTGGTGGAATTGAGGCAAGAGGTCTTGAGTTCCGTACAGCGCCACAAAGAACGGGCCGACAAGTTTTTTGCAAACGGGATCATTGCCGAGGTTGAGACCCTTAACGCTGAAGTGGCCCTGTCAAATGCCCAACGTGAGCTTAAGGCGGCCCAAAAAGATTATAGCTTGACAGAAACGGCACTGAAAAAACTCATCGGATTTGAACAATTTGACAATCTCTCCTCCCTTTTCAAAAGTCCAGAAACCGTGACTGCCCTAGAGCAATACCAAGAAAAAATGTTGCAGAACAACATTCAACTTCAGCTATTGCATAAAACGGAAGAACTGACCAAAACAGGTATTAAGGCAGAAAAAAGCGCCTATCTTCCAAGTTTGGCGGTTGTGGGAAACTATCGGTTTTTCAATGAAAACCTGGCGTTGGGCCAAGTTAACTGGTACGTTGGATTGGGCATGGAATGGAACATTTTCAATGGATTTCAAAGAGAACATAAAATAAAAGCCGCTGAACTTAACCAATTGAAGGCCGATGCAACAAAGATTCAGGTAGAGAAAGATTTGTTGACCTATACCGAGAGGCTCTACAGTACGATGGAAAAGCAATTCGACCTTTTTATAGGCCTGGAAAAGGAAGAACAACTGGCCGAAAGGCTGAAGTTTATGCGTGAAAGGGCTTTTCAACAAGGTCTGGGCACTTCTTTGGAAGTCATTGATGCCACGATGAGACTCTCACAAATCCAATTTCTAAAGCTGCAAGCACTTTACGAATTCAGCAAGACAAAAGGTGAATTGATGGTTCATATCGGCGAAACAGAAGATTATATACAGCAATAAAAAAACACCTCGACAATGAAAAACAAGGGCTTTAGCAAGACACTTCTGGGCATAATTGCCGCACTTGTAGTGGTATTGAGCATACTATGGATATTTCTAAAACCTGAAGAATTGGTTTTTCAAGGGCGGATTGAGGCGACCGAGATTTACCTTTCGGCCAAAATAACCTCTCGCTTAAAGACCATTGAGGTCAATGAAGGTGGATCAGTGACCGAAGGCCAACTTTTGGCCACCTTGGAGAGCCCCGAACTCGATGCCAGGGAGTCTCAGGCCCTGGCCGCGAAGAGTGCGGCCGAAGCCATGAAGCTGAAAGCCCTGAGAGGTGCCAGGCCCGAAGAGATAGCGGCCGCAAAGAGTGTCTATAAAAAGGCAAAGGCCGCTTCAGAAGTAATGAGAAAAACATATCAGCGCATTGAGAATCTATACAAGGACGGATTGCTTCCTGAACAAGATAGGGATGAGGCCTTTGCAAAAATGGAAGCTGCCATTCAAGATGAAAATGTTGCATACAACCGATATATCATCGCCACAGATGCGGTACGAAAAGAAGACATTGCCGCCGCCAGAGCCAATGAAAATCAAGCATCAGGGGCACTGCAAGAGCTCGAAATAATGCGGGGCGAACGAGAAATTGTCTCAAACCTAGACGGCGAGGTACTGGAGTTTTTGCCGGAAAAAGGCGAGTTGATCGGTGCGGGCATGCCGGTGGTACATCTCGTAGATCTAGAGAACTCTTATGCCGTTTTAAATATCAAGGAAACCGAGATAATGCACTTTGAAAAAGAGTCTGAATTTATGGCCACCGTACCCGCACTGGGCAATGAACAGCTGAAGTTCAAGGTATATTTCATAGCTCCCCTCGGTGATTTTGCCACATGGAACGCCACAAAGACAAGGGGCGAGTTTGATGTGAGAACCTTTGAGATCAAGGCCCGCCCTGTACAGGGTGGCGGACGGCTACGTCCAGGCATGAGCGTTTTGGTCGATGGTTCACAATTTGACGGGTAAGCCATGAAGAGAATTTTGAACGTTGCCATACATGAGTTGGGCACTGTGTTGAGGCACAGAAACCTGTTGGTGTTCATGGTCATTCTTCCCTTTCTGCTTTTTTGGTTCTTCGGCGATTTTATGAAGACCGGAGTGGTCAGAAATCTTCCGGTTGCCATAGTTGACAATGACAATTCTGCCACATCGAGGCAATTGATTGCCAATTTGGAGGCCACTCCAGAATTGAAGGTCACCCATAACCCAGCCTCTAAAAGGGAAGCTGAAAGACTGGTACAATCAACAGAAACCTATGGGTTTGTTATCATTCCCCAAAATTTTGAGCGCGATTTAAGGCTTGCCAAGCAACCGGTGATCATCAGTGAACTCAACAACAGCCTTTTGATACCCGCAGGGCTTGAGGGAAGGGCGGTACGATCCGCAGTGGGCACGGTATCATCGGCAATACAGCTTCAAGCCCAACTTGCCAACGGCAATACAGTTAGGCAAGCCTGGAAAAACCTGCAACCCGTTCGGCTGATGGCGCATACTCTTTCAAACCCGTATGTGAACTACAAGTATTATATGGTGCCCGGTTTTTTATTGGTATTCCTTCAAATTTTTGTGATGATGTCATCGGTCTATATCCTGGGTTTGAATCTTAAGTATGATACGGCAGAGAAACTTTTAAAGATAGGTGGCAATGATCTAAAAATCATTCTGTTTGGCAAGCTGCTTCCCCACACGCTATGGTTTTTTCTGCTGGGCCTTGTTATCCACCTCAGTATTTTTGACTTGCTTGACTACCCGTTGTTCGGAAATAGGGTGATACTTTTGCTGGCCCTTTTCTTGCTTATTGTTTCAACACAGGCATTTGCGCTGGTGTTCGTTGCAACAAGCAACAGCCTTCGTGAGGCAATGACCAAGGGAAACGCCGTAGCTGCGCTTTCGCTCAGTTTATCTGGGTTAACCTTTCCGATAATGGGCATGCCCGTATTTTTTCAATGGTTCGCTCAAATTTTTCCGTTTACACACTATTTTCAAATTCTATTGGCCGAGACCCAGCGCAACATTCCTTCATTTTACATAATACCCAAGCTAGCCGTATTGATGGTCATGACCGTTCTATTGCTTTGGTATGGAGGAATCAAGTATCAACAACTATTATTAAAAGGCAAGTATGCAACTGCGGCATAATGATGTTACAAGAACACGAACATAGCAATTGGCAAGAAAGCTTCAAAAAAGCTTTCAAAAATGAATGGAAAGCCATTACCAAAGACAAGGCCGTGGTACTTACCTTCGTTTCAATGGCAGTACTCATACTGGTGATCTATTCAATAGTGTACAACAAAGAGGTGGTGTACGACGTGCCGGTGGCAGCTATTGACCAAGATTTTTCAAAATCAAGCAGGGAGTTTATTCAAATGGTGAATGCCAACCCCAGTGTGAAGACCGTTGGTCGGTATCCTGATTTGGCAACAGCAAAAAAAGCCATGTATTCAGGCAAGGTATCGGGCATTTTTATCATTCCTGCACGGTTTGGACAAGAAATAGCCACCAACAAGCAACCAACAGTTTCTGTCTATGCAGATGCATCAAATTTGATCTTATATCGAGCCGTCTATGGTTCTGTTGCGATCGCACAAGGCTATTTTAACGGGGACATCAAAGTAAAAAGGGCAATTGCCTCTGGTGGTGGCTTGAGCTCGGTCGCGCCCGTGGCAACGGTTACGACCAATCTGTTCAACCCTGCGGGAGGCTATGGCACCTACCTAATTCCCACGGTCACTGCCTTGATCCTACAATTGGTGATCCTACTGGCCATCGGAATTTTAGGTGGCACCTATTTTGAGCAAAAGATTGAGGCCGAGACAACATTGAGGCCTAGAAGACCAATGATTATTCTACTTGGCAGGGCCAGTACCTATCTCTCCATTTTCTTGGTGCTGCTGCCCATTCAATTTGGTTTGATCTTTTATTTGTTTTCTTTTCCGCTAAGGGCATCGCTGGGCTCCATTTATTTATTCGCACTACCCTACATCATGGCACTTGTTTTTTTAGGCATATTTATCAGTTACTTCTTCAAAAGGAGAGAGGATGCCATATTGTTTCTGTCGATTTTGGCAATTCCAGCCTTGATGCTGAGTGGCCTTTCATACCCCTATGAAGGGTTGAACCCCTTATTTAAATATACGAGTGAATTGTTGCCCTCTACCTCTGGGGCAAGAGGGCTTGTCAAGCTTACCCAAATGGGGGCTCCATTCAACGAGGTGAACATTGAATGGGCAAGGCTTTGGGGTTTGACATTGTTGTACTTTTTATTGGCGGCTTTCACATTAAGATTCAAAAGGCGTACGGTTTACTTAACTTGAAAATATGATCGATAAAAACCAAATCGTTGAAAAGGCTATTGAGAAATTTCTTTTACTAGGCAGCAAACAAGTGACCTTGGATGAATTGGCCACCATGCTCGGCATATCAAAAAAGTCGATTTATAAGCACTTTCCTTCGAAAAAGGAATTGGTCAATACTAGCATTGAAGCTTTGATCGCTTCCTTTCGCAAGGATGCGGACCAAATTCTTGAGATGGAAAGGAAACCGCTAAAAACTATTGTTCTGCTTTACGATACAGTGTTCGACTACCTTCAGAGGTTTAGCCCTCCTTTTTTGTGTGAGCTTAAAAAATACTATCCCGAAGCACTCGTCATTTATAATGATTTTAGGCACGAGTTCGTTTCCGCTACTGTAATACCGTTGTTAAAAAAAGCAAGGCAAGATGGTAGCATACAATCTGAGGTTGATTTGGAGCTTTTTTGCCATCTGCACCTGCAAGGATTGCACCACAGGCTACTAGGTCCAAATTATCTCTTTGACCGATACACTAAAAAACAACTCATAGATTATATGATCGTCAACAGTCTCAGGGGAATTTCTACCCAATAAGCATCCTTGAGTAGGATTTTTAATCTCTCTTTGTTACAAAATCTTTTCTTTCAACTATTTTCCGATTAGTTTGACCTAGGTCACGAGTTCCACCTAACCCCATAGCTACGTTTGTCAAGTAATCCATATTGTATAAAACAATAACAACATCTAAGAACAAGAAAATGGCAAACATCATCGTAGTTTCTTTTTCTGAAGAAACCAAAGCTATAGAAGCTTTGCACAAAATAAAAAAACTGAATTCTTCCGGTTACATCACTTTATATGAGTATATGATAATCCGGAAAAAAGAGAATGATCATTATGCGGTCTTGATTGAAACCACGAATGAAGGTTGGAGAACCCTTACCACTATGACCCTAGGAGGCCTTGTTGGTGCTCTGGCAGGCCCGATAGGCTTGGCAATCTGTCTATACTCGGGACCGCAATAAGTGCAATATTTGTCATTGGTAACTATAATTAAAAAAACGATTTTATAACCAAGGTCAACAACAAAATGAAAATCGGCGAAATAACCATCGTCGTCGAAGTTGTCGAGGACAGCCCTGTGTTCATCGATAAGTATTTGATACCTCTTGCTGTTGAAATCGACAGAAGCGAGGCAGATGTCGAATATGACGGTTTTATCGAGGAACAAATAGAAGAGTTGGAAGTGGAAATCGAAGACTAGCGGAAAAGCTGATAAAAGCTACCGATGAAGAAAAGGTGAAAATCAATGCCAAAATCGAAGATTTAAAGGCAAAACGCGGGGCCAACAGACTTTCAAGAAAAAACTACCCGAGAACGTAACTGTTTAAAAACTATTTTGACAAATCTTTCGAATTAAGGAAGGTATTTCGAAATGAGTGAGTTCAGAGTTGCTTCTCAGACAACCGTACCTGCATTGTTGGAAGAAACCGCGGCCGAAGATTATCATTCAATTGGTCATAGTCTATATAAGTTGGCGGATAAGAACATAGGTTGGTTTAGTCTCTGTGCAACCCTCCCTTATCTCGGATCATTGGTAAGACGACATTGCTTTGTTCTTCCAAGTAAGCTTGCCAGGAGAAGAATTTCTTTTCATAACGTTCCATGGTGTATCCTCGCCGGAAATTCACTAGGTGGAAGAATCGCTTGGGATTTTACATTACAAAATCCAAATATGGTTGATAAACTAATCCTTATTGACGCTTCCGGCCATCCGACTAAATCCAAGAGCAAACCTCTTGTATTTAGACTGGTAAGAATCCCGGTTATCCATAAAGTGCCCACTTTTATTACACCTCGATTTATTGTAAAGAAATAATGTTGAGAACGTTTATGCAGATCAATCAAAATTTACGGATGAATTGGTGAACCGCTATTACAAATTGACACTTAGGGCAGGAAACAGGCAGGCGTTTATTGACAGATTTGCAGTATCATATGATACGGTATCCTATCAAAAAATTCCTGACATTAAACAACGTACCCTTGTACTATGGGGAGAGAATGATCAGCTTATTCCTGTAGAAATAGCTTATAATTTCCATAGGGATCTACCAAATGACACTATTGTGGTATTAAAAAATCTTGGTCATGTTCCTATGGAAGAAGATTGGCAAAAAAGCATACAGCCAGTCTTGGATTTTTTGGAATGTAGTGATTTAAATTACTTACCATAACACTGGGTATGATTAATTTCTTGTTTCTAGATTGCTTAAACAACCTAAGAAGGTTTTATGTTTAGTCTGTACTTACTAAAAACTTACCGCCCTAATTTTTCGGGTATCTATACTATAATTACCAGATAAAGTTGACCATTGCTATTCATAATTGTATGGCATTCACTTTTTAGATTTTTCAAAGAGCACACCACCTTTGAACATTCCTTTAAGGATAGGATAAATTTCTTTCCCCAGTGCCGTCAAACTATATTCAACTCGTGGAGGAACTTCAGAAAAAACAGTTCGCTTGATTAATCTGTCTGACTCCAATTCCTTAAGCTGCTTTGTAAGCATTCGCTCACTGATATCCGGTAATAGTTTAACTAATTCACTATACCTTTTATCGCCTTGGTTAAGGTGTAGAATGATGGTTCCCTTTCGTTTTCCTTTAATTGAGTTTATGAATGTGTCAATCGGACAGTAATTTTTTTTCATTTTTTTTATTTCTTCAAAGCCTTGAAAACTCTAAAAACAGCACAAAATGTTCGTTAGCGCACCTTTTGTAAGTTGTTGACAAACAAAGTATTTATTCCGACTTTTACGCAAAAATAAGCGAAATATACAGATAAGTGATGCAACAGAATTATTCTACATTTAAGGCGTTTCGGGTTGAAGAAAAGTGCGGTAATTATATAGGTTCAATTAAAGAAATGAAATTCAACCCTTTAAAAAGTAATGACATTTTAGTGAAAGTACACTATAGCTCATTGAATTATAAGGACGCCTTATCAGCTTCTGGGAACAAAGGGGTGACAAGAAACTATCCTCACACACCGGGCATAGATGCCGTGGGAAAAATAGAACAATCGAACAGTGATCTATTTAAAACTGGAGAAAATGTTATTGTAACCAGTTATGATTTAGGAATGGATACTGACGGAGGTTTTGCTGAATATATTCAAGTCCCTGCAGAATGGGCAGTTAAGCTTCCCGAGGAATTAAGCATGAAAGAAGCAATGATATATGGGACCGCTGGACTAACTGCGGGAATGTCGATTCTAAGACTAACGGAATTGCTTAAACCAGATGATGGGAAAATAGTGGTTTCAGGTGCAACTGGTGGGGTTGGAGCATTGAGTGTTTCCATATTAAACAAATTGGGATATTTCGTTGTTGCGATTACTGGGAAAGAGTCGGAAAAAGAGTATTTAGAAACCCTTGGGGCAAAGGAAGTCATTTTTCGAGGCGATGTGGAGAATTTTAATAAAAAACCATTATTGAAACCGTTATTCTCAGGGGCAATTGATACTGTTGGAGGTGTTATTCTTGAAAATATAATTAAATCCACTAATTCCATGGGGGTTGTCACCTGTTGCGGCAATGTCGCCTCTCCAAAAATTGATTTGACAGTTTATCCTTTTATTTTAAGAGGTATAACACTTATTGGAATAGATTCTCAAAATTGTTCAATGAATTACAGGGAAGTGGTATGGAATAAACTATCGCTGGAATGGAAACCAGAACAATTAGATCATACTTGTACTGAAATTAAAATTGCGGATTTACAGGATAAGATCAACTTAATGTTAAAGGGGAAATTGAAAGGAAGAACCATTCTAAATTTGACTATTTAAATACACTTCACAGCCTAGAAAGAAGACATCAATAGTAACGTTCCCCTAAGTATTAAAGGTTTTCTATCTTTGCCTCTCTTCCAATTCTCCAAATAGGAAGTTATGTGTCCTTTAAAATTCATGAACCAAACAATCTTGTAACAAAGTAAGAGTAAGGGATGAATTCTTGCCGCTTGTAGGCCAGATATCTTTAAAAATAGGTGAACCAACTTCCACTCCCCTAGATTCGAACCTTAAGGACAAATCCGTTAACTACCAAATACTTCAATCCAAAACACCATGAGTAGATAGCCTTTTAGGCCCCATTTTAACATCAGCCAAGAAACCTAATTCCTCAACTCCAGACACCTATTCCCGTGGAGTTCTTCGATTACCAGTTTCAACCGTTCCCTGTCCCCGAGCACAAACTTGGGCAGGACATATACAAAACGTACCATCTCACCATCTTTGACCTTGCTCGGTACACCATACTTAAGATTGGGCTCCAATGAAATCTCCTGATAGGATGCCCTTCGTTTGGAGCTCCCATTGATCATAAAGACTTCCAGACGGTCCAATTCAAAATCGATGCCCGAGCGGTTCTGTATCCCAAGGACCAAGTACACTTCCCTCGCATCATAGACCATATCTTCCAACTGAAGCAGGATGCCCTTTTTACGTGTTGCAACCATAGCTTTTGATTTTCTGTCGAGTAACAGGGTGCAGAACCTTTCATAATGGGACATCTTTAGAACCATGGAATCCTCTTTCACCTGCAATTCCTGTGCAGGGCGTAGATTCCCAACACAGTCACCTTCCCGCACAAAATGGTTTAACCGGGTAAGTTCCTTGGCATATTTAAGAATATAAGTATATGCATTGCCATCCAGCGTGATTACCAACAGGTTACTTTCCACACTTTCCACTCCCTTTAACAAACCAAAATAGCCCGCCTCCTCCCTATCATAGGAAAAAATAAAGTTCTTATGGCCAGTTACCGCCCGTAGAATAGGGCTTGGAAAGAACAAAGCTACGTTCTTGGATTCATTGGCATAGATGGTGTCCAAGTTCCTTTGGCCCCACACTACATTCAAACAAACCATTGCTACGGCACATAGTACCCATTTATTTCCCTTCATAACTTCGGCTTTAAAACAATTTGATATTGATCAGACACCTGCACTTTAATGGCCCGACTGTCCCGTTGAAAGATCCGTTTGATACCCCCGAACTGTGGCAGACCAGGTAGGTTCATCTCCGAAAGGGTCTCATCCACACTGGTTTGCACGATTTCCCCCTTCAAGTGGTTCTCCATGTAGATGCCCACTTGCCCGTCCTGAAGATCATGGACCAATAGCTTCATTTGAAAATCCCCGACTTGTGCTATCTCTACCATGACCCGATTGGGCCTTAGCTTTACAAAACCAAAGATCCTGGTACCCCTTAAAAGGGTTACTCCATGGAGTTGGGTATTTTCTTCCAACCGCATGGCCAATCGATGGCCTTCCCGGAGGGTCTGGTCCCCATCCACATGGGCCAATAACTTAACTTTCTCCTCAATGCCAACATCCTTGGAAAGTACTGGCTTGGAGGCGAAGAAGAGTTGGTGGTCCAACTCCAATGCTTGGGCGGATATGGATTTCTTTCGCTCTCTTACATCTTCTTTTTTCCCTACAGTTTCAATACCTTTTGAAGTAGGGACCTCCTCAGTATCCATTTGGGGAACACCATTGATAAAACTCTTGGATTGGTAGACACTGTCGATAATACGGTGCTTTTCATGTTCCATATAATCTGGGTTGAAGTACCCCTTCTCATCCACCATATGATCCGGGTACAGCTGGGGTGTCGTGGTCTCCCGTTCCTCCTTGATAGCCTCGAGGGCATCCATCTTAGAATCGTATTCCAAGGTTTTCCCATCCAAATCGGGCATTGGGATTCGCTCCGGGTCCAATTCGGTTTTCTTGTCCTTTCCAAAAGTGACCAGCGCATATACGGTGATGAACAGTACCGTGCAGACCATCACCAGGACAAATACAATCTTATTTTTGTGTGTCTTCATTAGTATCCATTTTACGAAGTGAGTTTTCAAAAAAATCAATGACCAACAATCCATGTGGATTGTGGGGGAAGTTCCGATCGACCAGAATAAGGCGACCCGTAGTGATCAGTTCATAGGTATCCGTAGCCGAACCTCTATAGATCTTGAGGATAGTACAGGTCCGGAAATCCATGGATTCTTCCTCCAGTTCGATTTTGGAATCAATCCGTTCCACTTTTTGGACCAGGGAATATTGTAACAATCGGTTATAGAACCCATCTGCCTTCTTTTGCTGGAAGACCTCGGTAACGGATGCATTTCCCAACCATAGGGCTTTTTCCATGTTACGTTCATAACTTCCCGCATCCACCCCATAGAAGCATTTGTGGAACAATTCCAAATGGGCCAATGCCTCCACCTCCAAGTTCTTCCGTCGGTCCACCCAGGCCAATGGGATGACATCCCCTTCCCCATTGACCACAAAGGCATGTTCCAAGCTTTCCCGATGCACTTTGTACATCAATACGAGGGCGACCGAGCATACCATCCCCGAAACGATGACCACGGAAAGCACTGACCATCGGTTCAGGCGTAATTGTTGTTGTATGCTTTTAAAGGGTGTTTTCATAAGAGTGCAGATTATCCGGTGAACAATCGAAATGTGAAACTTGTGGCACGTCGGTACAGTTTGAACTTGAGCAAAACGATAAAGCCAATGGTCCCCAGCTCAATGATCGGGGCAAAAAATTCACTGCCCCAGTCAAATCCGAACAGGTTTCCCCAGAAATTGGTACTGATCTCCGTATAGAGGTTATTGACAAACACATTGACCAAAAAAAACGCCGGCACCAACATATATACCCCTGCATATAGTTTGAAGTAGTCATAGGCAAGGGAGCGGAACTTCTCAAATACGGCCAGACTGATTACCAAGGGAAAAAAGGCCTGCATGACCCCCATCAGAAAGTACCGTTCCGCCAAGAACAAGGGATAGATGAACAGGTCCATCAACCAAAGGATGACCCCAATGATAAAGGCCAACACCTTCAATCCATACAATGGGGTGACCAAGGCCTCGTACAACAGGGCCATGGCCTTTTTGGCGGCTTCCAGGGCACCCACATCCCGCTCCAGATCGACATCCTGTAGCTGTAATGGGAGGAGTGCCGGAGCCGTGTCCCGGTATTGGACCTCAATGGCCACCAAAATGCCATCGAACACCCCCAACAATTCAGTGGAAAAGATGACCAACAGCACCACCAAAAAATTCTTTGCCAGTTCCGTTGGGGTCAATCCCCAGGTATGCCCATCGGAGGTGGCAATACCCTCATTGTATTTCTTCAGCACATTGATCAAAAAGAACAGCACGGCCAAGGCCTTCATTCCCAAAATGGTATATTGGGAAAAGTCACTGTCCTTGATGGTCTGGAAGACCGCATCCACATATTCCAATCCGATGCCCAAAAAGAAACCTGCCATCAATAGTTCGCTTCACGGTTATTGATACGCTCCTGCATGCGACGGAAGGAGATGATCTCCCGATAGCGTCGGGTCTTCACCTCCAGTTCGGCCACCATTTCCCTGGACCGTACTTTCTTTTCCATTAATATGGCCGTGCGTTCCGCATCGGTCATTTTAAAGAAATCACTTGACAGGACCTGGTTCACAAAATCCAGGTCATCGATGGCCATGTCCATGATCTGCTCAAAGGAACGGGTCACCTGTTCCACTTCCCCTGCCCTGATATAGGGAGAATTCAAAATTCCTCTAAGATCGGTCCGGACCGTACGGAACAGAATTTCATTGTTCCGGGCCAGCTCCCTTACCGCCTTCAATTGCTTGATGGTATTGTTGACTTTCACAATATTGTCTTTCTGCTCCTTCAAAAACTCCACGGTCTTCAACAGTTCCGTGGTCTGCTTGGCCGATTCCAGCAAGGACTTGGTCATACTGATAAAGTTCGTATTGTCATACACGGGCATCCCTTGGGCCGTAGCACGTCCGGGCAGGTAAATGACAAAGGACAGGACGAATACCAGTGAAAATTTCCATTCGTGGTCATTTGTTTCTTATTTGCTTTCATGTTCCCATTTTCTTTTGATAGATAAACTTCTTTATGGCTTCTTCCATAGATCCCAATTGTCCATACAATGCCATGATCTCATTGTTCTCCACACCATCCGTGAGGTATGCGGCATAAACCTCAGGGGGAACCTCCAGGCGAAATACATTGCCCTCCATCCCAATCTTTATAAAGATCTCGGTGTATTTCCTTTTTCCCGTTAGATTGTTTCGTATGGACCGGAGTTGGTTCTGGTCATGATTGGAAAGGTTGAGCCTTTTCTTCAAATCATCATAGCCCTTTTCATTCCGAAGGCTGTAAATGACCTGCGTATTCTCCAAGATGCTGGCGGCAGTGGCATTTTCTGGTAATTGGTTAACGGATTGGAGCACTATGCCAATGGCCCCGTTCTGTTTTCGGATGGCCTGGTAATAAAATTCAACGGTTTCCAATACATTGGGAAACTTTAACTGTTTGGCAAACTCATCGAAAAGGATGATGCCCCGCTCGGAACGGTTCCGCCAAATGGTCCGTTGGATGGCAGATTTGATCAGTTTGAGCATCACAGATAAGATCTCCTTGTTGTCACGTACCTCGTCCAATTCAAAGACGATGAAGCGCTTGTCCTCAATCTTATAGGTCTGATCGGCTTCTTCATTGAACAGAAAACTGTACAGTCCCCCTTCCACATATTCCGAGAGAATGTGCAAAAAGGCATAGACGCTGAAATCGGTCTCGTGGATCTGGGTCTCTTTAGCCAAAGTATCTTTTCGCTCATCCACAAATTGGTACAAGGAAGTGAGGGAATGACCGATCCTGACCCTTTGATAATAATGCAACAAAACTTTCTTAAAGGCCACCTGTTTGGATTTGTCCGTCTTGTCCTCGGCCATGAGCTCCATAAGGAACTGAGCAAGGTCCTCCAATCGCTCCGGGGTCAGGTCGGAGTCCACAGAAATGTAAAAAGGATTGATGCCCAAGTTTTTCCCTTCTTCATATCGTAGGATTACGGAATCATTTGGATACAGTTTGGCAAACTTGGCATAGGAACCTCCCAGGTCAATGATGACCAGCCGAACGGCGGCCTCGAAGTATTGCCGTAGGATGTTGTTGGCCAAAAAAGATTTGCCCTCTCCCGTTGGTGCAAAAATGGCAAAGTTACGGGCCTTGATTCGTTTTTTGTCCACATCCCACACATCCTTGGTCACAGGAACATTGAACTGTCTATCATTGAAAAGTATACCTTCAATATCCGAACGATAGTTGGTATTGTTGATGGTCAGGCATAGGGCATGCTTAAGATCGGTGACGTAGAGATCTCCATTGGAAAAATGGGAGGCATGGCAGGGATGGGAATTTAAGAAATAGTTTTTGCGCTCTTCACCCCTGGGTGCATAGGGCCGTATGTCCAATTCCTTGAATCCTGCCTTTATCCTAGAAGACATTCGTTTCAACCCTTCCCTATCCTTATGCCAGAACACCACGTTCAAGTGTCCCCTGATCATACGGGACCCTTCGTCCGAATTTATCTGGTCCATAATCTTTTGGATCTTTTGAAGGACAACCCGGTTCTGTGTCCCAAAATTGGAGCTCTTCGAAAGCTCTTCCATTTTCTTGTCGAGGATCTTGCGCCATTTAAGGTTATCCTCTAAGTATAGGATATGGTTGACGATATGGTTCTCCTTAAAATCCAATCCGAGTCCGTCCAGGAATCCTTGGTGAAAAACAAAATCATCTGAACCAAATCGATTATTGGGCCTACTGCTCTGCACTTCACCACCAAAACACAGTTCATTGTTGACGGCCAGCACATCAATATGATGGTCCCCGATTTCAATGCCTTTGGTGTTCAAAAGGATATCCGTATCCACATCCCGGTTAAACCCATTGAAATAATCGTGGGTATGCTCCAAGATACCCTTCTCTGACATTGGGCTTACCCTAACCCATTTGGAGTTGTTGATATAGCCCACGGAGTCATGGATTGCAGTAATGAACTCAGCCACCTGCACATCCAATTTCCGGTGGTATCCTTTTTCCATCCTTCGAAACGGGTTGACATATTTGGAGGCGTTCAAGGTTTTGTCCAAGGGAAGTACGAAAAAAATATGGCTACGATGGGTCAAGTATCCCCTACCCTTGAAATAATCCCGGGTAGCATTGGCCAAAAAAGTTTCCATGGGCAGTCCCTCTCCGGAAAAGTAGGTCTGTTGATAGCAATCCTGTCTATGAATGACCGTGCTCGTAGGCAGGGCCTGGAAGGCTTGGAACCAAGTACCATGTATTTCCTCAAAGTCTTTCTCTGATAGGGAATACACCTCCGGGAGGTCCACTTCATAACAGAGTACCACATTGCCATTATTGGCAAAGACAACATGGTTCTGAATGTCCAGTATGGGATGATATGTACTTAAATCAATGCTGGACATAGGACAAGGGACTTAAGCGTTTATTGCTGATTATATCGGGAAAAGTCTTTCCGGCAGTAATCTGAAACGGTCTTTTGACCCACTGGCTCAATGCCCCATAAAGAAGGGCATTGAACAACAGTAGGCCCACGATGACACCAAATTGAAAAGTGAATATGACAAGCAAAAGGGAGCATACCACGGAGACCATCATCAGGGCAAAAAGGGTAATTGGCAGGCCCATTATCGTGGCCCGCATACGGATGTTTCGATAGACTTTATACCGTTTCATCAGACCACGATTCCAATGAGATAGGTAAAGATGCCCACTACGGCCCCTGCAATCAAGACAAAGACCAGAACCCGGGTTATCCCTTTTTTCAGGTCGGCATTCTCCCCAAAGAAGTGTCCAGCATTGAACAGGAAACCTACCAAAAAGATGACCCCTAAAATAATTGGGAAGATGGCCCGGATAGTATCCGAAATATCATTGACAGAATCCTCTATCCCTCCTATCTGGGCCAAAAGGACACTTGAGGTAAAAAGCAGTAATAAGGTCGTAAAGAAAGATTTTCGCATATCGTAAACGTTTAAGGGTTAGACGATTATTGATATTTGAAAATTAGTAGAATATGCTCGTTAAATAACTGACAATCAGGTATTTGTTTGTAAAATAAATTTTAAGTCAGGTTATGTCTGTTTGATTTGAATTGGTTTCAAATCGTATGTAAAATGGAAGTGTCTATGTAGATAACCCCAAAACTTTTGATTTGCTCAACTCTCAAAAACGTCAGTTTTATGATTTTACTGCTGAAAATATGTTTGATTTTTGGTCAGAAAAAAAGTGTTTTTATTGACCCAAGTGACATGCTTGAAACAATTCTGGTACGGTAATCATTTGTTTATCCATATTATGCTCTCTTATCCTTACTGTTTCCATCAAAAGCCATTAGGTTAAACAATTGCCTCATCCTGGATCGAACACGATTGCCGTAACGCTCTTCCAGTTCCTGCGCATTGAGATTGGTGGTCGCATGTGTCTTCCGTTTGTGGCTTGTAAACAGATCATATCGGGACAAAAGGATTTCTCCCATCACATTGCATTCCTTTCCGAAATGGATGCCCACAGGTTCGACCCCAAGGTCGTCAAAACAAAAGGATTGGGAATTCCCATAATCCCCGATGACCTTGTAACCAACATGGTTGAAGCCAAAAACAATGTTCCTACAGGGAATAACGTCATATGGCCGTCGATGGGGAACCATATGTTTCATTAGTTTCATCAAACTGGTCTTCCCACAGCCTACGGGACCGGAAAGCAATATCCCTTTGTCGATGTCAATGCCATAGCTGGAACATCGAGCTTTGTCCCGAATAAAGTACAAACAGAGTTTGTAAATGATTTCCCTGTCCTCCCGATAAATCTCGAATTTTTTGCCAAACATAAGTTTTCCCTTGGCATCCAGATAGGTCAACATCTTTTCAAAATCGTACAGCACCTGCTTGCCCTTTAGTTCCCCCAATGGATATTGGACGGCTCCCTCAACTATGATATGCGGTGCTCGGTAACTCATAGGGGTTCATTGTAATCTTTCTCTTTAGTAGTCCTTAGGTTGTCCCGATATGGGACAGCTATGGTTTGTTTTCTCCCGTTTTCAAATTCTTGGAAACCTGGATTTTTAAAATTCTCCGGTTTATTATTGTTTTTAGTGTTTTCCAAAGTTTGTATATGTTTTATTATAGGTACCAGTGCTTGTCCACTGCTTGTCCCATTTTTGGTACGGCTTGGGTACAGTACTTGTCCAGAGCTTGTCCCAAAATCGAACATCTTGATCCGGCTCCCTTTGAAGGGATTGTGGGAAGGCGCATAAAGGATGTAGTTCCAATGGCTCAGTTCCTTTATACAGCGATGGTACGTGGATTTGGAGCCTATCTTGGAAAAGGTCATGACCTCCTCACGGTTGATGTAGAATTCCTCCTTAAAGAAATTGTTGTTCCACATTTGGAACAGGGCCACATACAGACTGATATGGGTAGGGTTCAAACGGCTGTCCCTTGAGAACTGTCCGAACACCCCATTCAGGTGCTTGATATAGTTGATGTTTTCCAAACTGACCTAAAGTCTATTATGGACCTTGTTCCTTTCTAAAACCTGCATGATCTCATTGTACTCGTAATAGAGCACTCCCCCAATTTTGGTATAGGGAATCGTACCGTTAATGCGAAGGTTCTGGAGCGTGCCGGGGGATATGCCCAGAAGTTCCCTTACTTCGTTTGATTTCAGCCATTTTTTGTTCGTTTGCCCGTTTTGGTCCTGTAATAGATCTTTGATGTCCTCCAGCAGTTCCATTTTGAACTCCCTCAGGTCTTCGGTTGTGATGATCGTTGCTCCCATTGTTTTGCATTTTTAAAAGAAGGACCACCGCATTACTTTCATTTCATTTGGTGGCCCTTCCACAGATTTGACTTTCAAGGACAAAACTCAGCAAGGTTTTTGAAAAAAAATCCATAGTAGGTACCAAGGTGGATATTTTATTTTACACATAATAATTGCCGCCCTTTGGACCGAAATGGGCCAGGGCGTTCCATAAAACAGATCAAAAAGTCAATGGATCTGGATGTAGCTCAGCACAAATTCCCAATTCCCAAGTTGGTACCAACTTGGGAAAAATGGGGATTACTCATCAAGGGACTCCATCCGTTGGTGGAGCATTTCGATGAGCTTGTCCAAAAAACGGGTCTTACTCCCCTTGCGTGAGCGTATATCGATAAAGGTATGGTAGTAGTTTCCCAAGTCCACATTGTAAAAATGTTCAAAATGGGAGGCCAGTTCCTTGATGTCCGCCGTTCCGCTGTTAATGGAACTGCTGGCATGGAGTGCGTAGAGCAGTTCGATAAGGTCCGTCTTGCTCCCGGTCCAGAATAATTTAGAGGGTTTTTCCATAGGTGTGTTCTTTTGGGGTTCGAGGGAATTGTTAAGGTCATCCACTTCCTTTCTCAAATAGACGATGAGCATGTCATAGGCCATAATTGTTGCCACGGTCCCGTCTTGACAGGTCGAGAATTGGTCGTCGATCAAAAAGTGGAAGGACTCAAGAGGCAGGCGCAGGTCGCGGTTGCCCCTGACAAAATACCGTTGGTCAAGTGACATGGCACCACGTCGGTAATAGTTATAGAATTCAAGGTTATCGTTGAAAAAGGTCTGTAACTTGTCGATCTGTTGCTCAAGGTATTTGATCTGGGCAGGGTTCTTACCGCGGGGGCGTTTGCTTTCGATGTTGAATAGCCTCACATAATATATCAATTTACTGAATATCTGTGGCTTGACATGCTTGAAGAAATAGATCTCATCCTCTTGGGTGTCAAAGCTCTTTCGCGTAATCTGCTTTTGGAGCTCTCGGATGCTCTTCTCTACCAGCACAATTCCCTTTTCCGCCTTGAAGAGCACATCCCCGTTCCCGCCTTCCAGGGCATCCAAATGCGCCTCAAATTCCGATAGCAGCTTTTGGTATTTCATAGCGGCTACCTCTCAATGCTGGCCCTCCATGACCCCGAGCAGTTCCAATATAAAATTGTCATCGGTCTGGAGATAGGCATATCTATCCCGGACGGTGGCCCCCAGTTTTCTTTTTTCAAAGGCGGCGGTCATCCCAAAATCAATTTTGGAAAAACCACGTTCAATGGCACGCTCGATGGTCCTGTACAGCAACTGTCGATAGGTTGCAAACTCTTCCAATACGGAATAGTCCATGCCCACAAAAGCTGGCACATAGACCTTACCTGTATTATTGTAGCAGAACATCACACCCACTACCCTATCCGTTTCATCCAGGTGGCTCAACATTATGAACTCCCACAAGGGGTCTTCGTTCATCTGTCCAAAAAGGGCATCGGGAAAGGAAAAAGTGTTCAGGCCCAAATTTCTGGCCTGTACCTCTCCGAACAGTTTTTTGACCTGCACCAAATGGGAAGGGAGAAGCTTTTGGACCACTTGTTTACGGACGCGTCCAAGATAGGGTCGGATATCCTTCCTGAAATGCCTTCTGTTCCTGGTGGAAAGGCCCTCCACAAAAGTTTCGATGGATTCCATTCCTTTGAGTTCAACGGTACAGGAACTGGGCATGTGCACCCTCAGGAACCCATGGCCGTACAAGGTATCGTTCCAAGAGGTCTCCTTGGGAAAATCCCGGAGCACGGTCATTTTGGCGCCCATGGTACGTTCCTGGACTTCAATCCATTCCAAGAGGGCATGCTGCGCCCGTCCCACCCATTCATGGGAGGTGTCGCAATACATATGGGTCCCTTCCGTGAACAGGCATCCCATGGAAAGAACCTCTGATGAAAGATGGTATGGGTCGTTACGGCGCTCCTCTTCAATAACCTGTGAAACCTTAGCTTCGGCCAGCATGTCGTCCTTCCATAGGGACAGTGAAAAAAAGGCCATTAAAATCGGAACTCCGCTATTGTCCCTTATCACCACGTAGCGAAATCTCCAATTGTGTTCCGGTCGGGCATTTCCCTGGAAGGCCTTCTCCAGAAACTCCAGACCGTGCCAATCATAGACCCCTTGCCCTCCCAAATAACGGTCCCACTCCTCCCGGTCCACGTTTTCGATCGATTCCGATACTTCAACTTTAGGTCCATCAAAAACCTTTTCTCTTGTATCGGAACGGGGTTCCAATTTAAAGGCGTGAAACACACGATCGGCATTGGTATGGGTCTCTTCCAGTGCTTTGGGGAAATGATGTTCCATGGCCTCCACCAATGCCTTTATTTCCTCTAGTTGGTTATGCCTTGAAATGGTGATCCGAACCCCCGTGTTCTTGACAGGTACAGCGGGAAATATTCCTAGGTTGACAAAATAGCCCTCCCGCATCAAGCGGTTCACGAAATTATACCCTGTCTTGGGCATTCCCGTGCCAATATAGAAAACGGGGGATCCATTGTGATCGACCAAGGGTAGTTCCGTATTGGACAGATGGGTATTGAAATGGTCGATACGCTCCCGCAATTCCTTTTGAAGTGTATAGATCTCGGGCGATAGATGTATCCGGGCAGAGGCCATGGCGGCGGCCACAGAGGCGGGTTCCAATTGGGCCGAAAAGGTGAGCGGGCCACCAAAGGTCTTGATCTTATCATACAATGCTTGATTTGAACAGGCCAATACCGCTCCACTGGCCCCAAAGGTCTTGCTCAGGGTTCCGAACAAAAGCGTGTTCCCAGCAAGTTCCCCCATCTTGTCCAATACATAGCCCGTACCATTTTTGCCCACCCAACTCATGCCATGGACGTCATCAAAGTAAAAATGGAGCTGTGGGTATTTTTGGGCCAGTGCCATCAAGTCCTCGACAGGGGCATAGTCGCCGTACATGGAATAGATGCCATCGGCCATATACCAGATGCGCCGTTTCGAATCCCGGTACTTTTTGATCTTTTCCTCCAACATATCCAAATGGTTATGGCGTATCATCTCGATGGGAACGCTCCGGGTCTTGAGCATCTTGGCGGCATTCTGAACGCTCCAATGCACCTGGTGGTCCAGGATGATCACGTCATCATCGTCCACGGCACTGGGAATGACCCCCATGTGCCCAAGGGTGCTGTTCTTGGTGATGACAATAGGATGCCCGTACATTTTCCGTATGGATTCCTCAAGTTCCCCATAGAGGGGGTTGGAGATATAGGATTTGGACAATGGGAATTGGGTACCGTACCTTTCGATGGCTTTCATTGCCGCCTTCTTTAACCGCTCATCCTGTTCCAGGCCCAGATAGCCGGTAGTACCGAAATGGTACAGTTCTCTGCCCTCCACCTGAATGGTCCTGCCCGAAAAGGAGCTGCCCCCGGCATATAGATGCAGGACTCCCGCATTTTTCGCATCTGTAAATACTTCATGTACGGTGTTCAAAAAATTGTGGTGCTTTATCTTTGCCATTTTGTTTGGATTGAATTGTCGTAAAAAGTAATGGCATTTGTACGATTATATAAAACTGTAAATCGTTTTACTCCGTTTTAGTCAAGCTTTATTCCGTTTTAGACAAGTAAAACTCCTTTTTGTTCAAGCAATCACATACACTCTGGAATCCTGTTGATACTATTTTTGTAAATTGAAATTACTTACCAGTTTTCAAAAGATGAGAAAAACACATGAGAACAATTATGCCATTTACTTGTTGGCCGATGATCTGTTACATATCATTTACAAGAAGGTACCCCATATCGACCTAAAGGCCGCAGAGGTCATCGTCAGGGATCGGATGCAATTACAACAAGGAATGAAAATGCCCATACTCTGTGATATCCGAGAGGTACGTAACATCAATAAACCTGCAAGGGACTATCTTGCTATTGAAGGGTCACAGTGGATTACTGCACTGGCCTTTTTGATAGACCCTCCAATCACGGATGTCATCAGTTCCGTTTATTTGGAGACCCATCCCGTAAATGTCCCGACCCGTTCCTTTACCGATAAATCAGAGGCTCTGGCCTTCCTGGGAGTCAACGATCACAACAACGACAAACCATGAAACCGATAATCCATGCCGAACAGTGATGACTTTAGGGTAAAACGCATTCATAAAATGCTCTTGGAAATGGCCAAGGGCAATTTCTTCCATAGCCTGGAACCCTCGGAAAAGAACGATAACATTGCCTCTTTGGTCGTCATGCTCAATATGGTCAACGAGGAGATCAGGGCCTCCTTTGTCCATCAAGGTTTTGCCAATGCCCACCATACACCACAGTGTATCATACAACTTTCGCTGCTCATGGATGCCAATGGCACTGTTGAGATGGCCACCAATGGTTCTTGCTCGCTGTTGTCCTGCCTGCCAAAGGACGTCATTGGAAAGTCCATCACCGAACTTATGACCAAAACCTCAAAAAAGAAATGGGCCAAAATGCTGGCCAAGCTTTTGAAAAGGGAAAGTTCCGAAACGGTTCTGCACTTGGAGTTGATGACCAACCAGGGTCTATTACTTTCCAATGATTGCCATATCTCCGTCCTCAGATCCCTCGACGGGACCGGCCAAAAAATCTTGTTGAACACCGTTTTCTTTTCCAAAGGGGAGCCCTTTGAAACGGGACGGCCCAAAAAAACGCTCAAAGTGACCAAGGGTATCAAAGAGCCCAAGGTGATTTTGGGCCCACAGGACATCCAGATGATCAGGAATGTTCACGATATGATCCTCAACAACCTGGAAAAGGACCTGCCCCACTTGAAGGATCTTGCCCTTCAAATGGGCACCAATGAGTACAAATTGAAATATGGTTTCAAACAGCTTTACGGCACCACCATATTCCGTTGCCTGATCCAAGAGCGCCTGCGAAAGACCAGAACGCTTATCCGACACAGCGACCTTTCCCTTAAGCAGATTGCCCATATGACGGGATTCAAGAGTGCCGCGCATTTCTCACGGGCCTTTAAGGACAAGTACGGAGTTTCCCCCAGTGAATTACGGGAAACCTCCCGATAGAGCCCACTTACTCCGTCTGGGACAAGGAAAACTCCCGTTAAAATAAATCGCACCCCCGAACTTTGTCATATCGACACAAAAGTTATGACACGAGAGGGAATATATGCACGAACCGTTACGTTGATCGGCCTATTACTGGCCATCCTCTTCACCTACACAGCGGCAAATAAACTGATACACCTGGACCTTTTTCAATTGCGATTGGGACGCATGCCCTACCTGGCTCCCTTCGCCATCTGGATTTCATGGCTTATCCCATTTTTGGAACTGGTCATTGCCGGTCTGCTCCTTTTCGAAAAGTACCGGAGAATGGCGCTATGGGGAAGCCTGTTATTGTTGGGCGTGTTTACAATATATATTGCGGTGGTCCTAAATTTCAGTGATTCCATCCCCTGCACCTGTGGTGGGGTCATCTCGGCCCTAGGATGGAAGGACCATATGCTGTTCAATGGTGCTTTTATGCTACTGACCCTATTGGGGCTACTTTGGTCCAGAAAACGCACCACCTTTATCGAACACCAAAACACTACGTAGGGACAGGGGAAGCCGAAAACCTAAAAAAGAGTAGGCATTCAATGTTTAATTCATAATACTATGAAAGTAAATCTTTTAAAACTCGCTCTACCGGCCTTTGCCATCCTTTTGGCTGTTGGCCTGGCCTTTGCCACAGAAGCTACTTCCGTGGACCAATTAGGTTACTACAAGCCTTTGAACCAAAATTGGCAATCCACCATGGTGGAGGATCCATGTTTTGATGGTGGGGGGACCCAGTGTAAATACATCGGTTATCAATTGTACGATGCCCCAAGTTTTAGTGCAACACAGTTGAGCAAGCCTTAAAACTTGTCTTAGCGTAACTTAAACAAAAGGTGCCTCCATAAAGGCACCTTTTTCACTAACCCAAATGACCCATGGAAAAGGAACAGTCCAATTTCCATGGAATTTCGTCAATACCTCATAGGGCCGAATTGATCTTCCTTAGGCACAATTGCCAATGGCCGGGGATCCCGGTTCCCTTGTTTTTTTCCACAACCTTTTCAATTTCCTGTTTCAACCGTAGCAATCGTTGCATCAATAGCCCCTTGGAATAATCGGAGTGGTGGAAGTACCGGGACTCATGGTCGGCTATGGCTCTTTCCTGTTCCAAGATCGATATCACGGTATCAAGGTAGGTCAATTGAATTTCCTGTCTTCTTTGGGTCACATGGCCAAAATCCCCCCAAAGCTCCTTGAAAAGTCCTGCCTGCAAGCGTTCGAGATAATCCTTGACCGATCCTATATGGCCGGGGTTGGCCTCCAAGAATTCGATTCGTTTCAGCCTTCGGGCGGTTAGCATCCCAACCACCAACTGCTGTTGATACTGCAGTATTTTATCCGGAAAGGTGGAATAACCGGTCCTCCATTGGAAACTGGGTTCAGCCAACCATCTAGGTGCAAAGAGGGCATGGGTCATTATAAAGTCAAGGGCCTCCATCTGTTTCTTCCAAGGAATGGGATCATATTTGTTACCCTGTTGGTTCAAGGATTTATATTGGATATCATAGCCCCCAATCAAGCTCGTCACATGCAACATATGGCTGTTCCAAAGTTCAATGGTCTTGCCATACAACCGCTTCAAACGGCCATCATCATTTTGATCCTTGACCACTTTCGGCAACAATCCGATGACCTGTTCCACATTTTTGAGGGCCAATTCCGTGCTTCTGACAGGGTCATTGGTCTCGACCACTTCGTTGGAACTGGCGGGACCGATAACCTCCATTTGATTCTTATTGAACCTGTACCAAGGCACCGAATCCTGCCAACGGACCATCCGCTCCAACGCCTCTTTCTCATCGTCCGGTGAGGTCCCTTCTGGAAATTCCGAATACCCCCATTGGATATTGTACCTATCCGTGGGGCCCACCCGTTGGAGCAACAAGGATGGGGGAACACTGTCACCAACCTGTGCTATGTTTGAAGACCGGGTATAGTTCATGACACTGGGCGTATGCCCCATGGTCCGCAACCAGGTGCTATCGCCCATTTTGTCCCAAGGGTAGCAGTACTCTCCAAAATTGGCATCCATAATTCCGAACACATGTCCCGCTTCATGAGCGGCTATCACTTGGAAAAGCTGACCGATGAGCTCGTCGGGAAAGGGGAATTGATGTGCCCTTGCATCCAAAGGGGCGGCACGGACGAAGTAACGTTCCATTACGGTACGAACCGATGCACCCATAAAGATATCGGCACGCAGGATCTCCCCTGTCCTCAAATCGATGATATGGCCGATTGTGCCCCCATAGTCCTCATATTCCGACCCCCTTAAATATTTCATAGGGTTCCAATACACCATATTGGTGTGGATGCTATGTTCCTGCCACTCATTCAAGCTGTCCATCTCTTGGACCACCAGGGCATCCTTGAAACCTGCCGACTCAAAGGCGGGCAACCACTCCTCAATGCCAGCTTTGATATAAGGCCGCCATTTTTTGGGCACATCGGGAGAGATCAAAAATGTGATGGGCCTTATCGGCACACTCATCTTTTGGTCCCTGTGTTTTTTTTCCAAACGCCATTTGGTGATGTTGGCCAGAGCATTTTGCTGCCCCAAATTCGCCTCGATCTTTTCATCGGGATAGAACCCCATACGATAATCAAACTTTCTGGCCTTCATTGGCGGTCCCAGGGTACTGAAACCATAGAAAATGGGTACGGAGACCTTGGACTTGTTCTGGATCATGCCCCTTCGGGCCTTTATCACCACCTCCCCATCCATGTTCCTGGCCCCGAGCAGCACCGACAATTGTGGTACCGGGTTTCCGAAGGACACCCCGAACCTTTGTGGCCAGTCCAGGTCCTGGTACAATAAGAGCTTGGTGATATTTACACGAATTTTTCCCTGTCCGGTATGTTCACTTTCGATCGATAATATGGCCAGTACATTGTCCAAAAGGTCAATACCTTTTTTGAGCGGTAGGATGATCCCGGCCGTTGATGTCACAGCCTGCCTTTTCAAGAGTATTTTATCCCCGTGCCTTGACCAGACCACCTGCATATAGCTGCGCCGCATGCGGTCTTGGCAGGTAAACAAAATTGGCGTATCCAATAATCGGTCCGGGATATCCAGGTATAGTTGGTCTTCCTTGACAATAGAGGTCAAAAATTGGCCTTGATATGAGGGTACACCAACCGCCCTGTGACCAAATTCCCCAATGCTAAGATCAGCGGGATGGACAAGCCCACAAATGAACAAAAGGCCAAAAAGAACAATGTTTTTTTTCATGATGTATTTTAAAAATTAGCTTGAATCTTATGTAGGCGGGCGCCATGGATCAACGGACGACCGGCCTGTGTTTCACATAGGTCAATATCCCGGGTTCTGTGGCAATAGGTTGGGATTGGTCTCCAATTCATTCTCCGGGATGGGAAGCAGGAGGTCCGTGGACTGCCAATTGGGCTTCAAATTGCCCAATACTTCATCCGCCCTTCCCGTTCGCGCTAGATCGAACCATCGATGGCCCTGTTCCGTGAACAGTTCCAACCGACGTTCCTTAAGGATGGCATCCATGAGGGCGTTTTCGGTCGTTGCAGTAGTATTGGAAAGCCCTGCCCTGTTTCTTATGGCATTGATATCCGCTTGTGCCCCTGTGATGTCCCCGCGCCTTAACCTGGCCTCTGCCCGTATCAGCACCTGCTCCGCAGATCGAAAAAGAATGGAATATTCAAGGGACTCCGTTTCATTGATTCCTGCCCTGTACTTGGAAGGATAATACAGGGTGACAGTATTGTCCGAATCCGAAATACTGCCGATCCATTGAATCGACCTTTGGTCGCCCGGTTCAAATGCCTCCAAAAGGTCTTCTGTCAATGCATAGGTCTGACCGGGAACCGCCTGTATGATCAACTGTTCCGCCTCCCTGGTGTTCCTTGGAAATTCGGCATCCGCCTTTAATTCCCAAATGGTCTCCGGGGAACTCTTTAGGAACACCCCGGCCAGGTCCGCCTCCAATGGGAAGGCATTGATAAGTTGGGTTGCCACTGTCTCTGCTTTTTCCCAATTGCCCAAGTGCAGGTACAGGCGCGACAATAGTGCCATGGCTACGTATCGGTCGGGGTATATCCGCCCACCGGTCTCCGGCCCAGCGTCCTCGAAAAGTGCCAAGGCCTCTTCCAGGTCCATGATACTTTTTTCCTGGGCTGTCGCACGAGCCAAACGGGATATGCTGTTGTTCTCCACATAATCTGTGGTGGTCACATAGGGAATGTCCCCAAAAAGGTTGGCCAACAGACTGTGGAGATAGGCACGCACAAATAGTGCCTGTCCCACGTACAGGTTCTTTTCCTCCATACTAAGTTGTCCAGAGGTACTTGCCCCATTGATGATATCATTGGCCCCATAGATCAGTTGATAAGCCTGCCCCCACCACTCGGCCATGATACCGTTCGCCGCAAGGACGTTGTGCTGGTACAACTGGGAATGGTCCGCATTGAATCCGTAATAGTCCAGTTCATCGGCATAAATGCCGATTACCGGGGTGAGCCCATTGGCGCCCGAAACCATACCCTGTTCGCGCATGCCGTGATAAAGGTTGGCCAGGGCGGATTCCACTGTGGCAGGATCATCGAATACGGTCTCGGAGACCAAGGTGTTCTTTGGGGGGTCCACTTCCACAAAGTTGGTGCAACCGTTGAGCAGGGCCAACAGAACAACCAGAAGGGTACATCGGGCCGAGATGTGGGTTGTCGTACTTTCCGAATGGAATCTTTCTCTATGTTTCTTATGTTCAATTTGTGTCATAATGTTATTGTTTTAGGTTAAAAACTGACTTGGAGTCCCAAGGAGATCTGTCGCAATGGGGGCAAACGTGTACTTGAGGGCTGTTCGGGGTCAGGGCCATTGTAATCCGTGATTGTCCAAAGGTTCTGCCCTTGCAGGTACACATTGATATCCAATCCCTCATCAGGGGATGGGAACTTATAGTTCAGGGAAATGTTCCTCAAACGGACAAAGGATGCATCGGAGATTGCGGCATTGCTCTCTTGCTGGCGTGCACCGAGGTCCTCGCCACCGGACAGTCCCCCAGAGGCCCTTTGAAAGGGTGCCATATCACCGGCAGCCTGCCATCTGTCATACAGCTCCGCAGGAGTGTTCCCCTTATAGCCAGGTGTTGCGGCAAATCGAAGGGTATTGTAGGCCATCTGTTTCTTGAACTGGAAAAATACATCCAGTGTGAGGTTCCCTAGGACGAGGGTATTGCCCAATCCCCCATACAGTTCTGGGGCCAGGTCCTCGATCCATTGACGGTCTTCCGTACTGCTGATGTCCCCATCCCCATTATAGTCCTCGAAGGTATAGGCCCCAGTTTCCGGATCGACGCCAAGGGCGTGGTACAATAGCACAATGGTAAGGGGCTGGCCAATGACATAGCGATTTGCAAATGTGGATGTCTCCAGTCCGTCAAAGGCGACCAACTTGTTCTTTGGCACGGTAAGGTTAAGTGTGGTGGACCACCTGAACTTCCCACCGCGGATGTTGGCACTGCTCAGGTCCAGCTCAAAACCAGTATTCTCCACTATCGCATCGAAATTACCGGTCAGTTGTGAAAAGCCCGTTGTCGCCGCCAAGGGAATCCCGCTGAGCTGGTTGGAGGATCGGTTACGATACCATGAGGGGTTAAGCCTCAACCTGTCCTTAAAGAAACCCAGCTCTAGGGCCACTTCGAACTTATTGTTCTCCTCCCAACCAAATCTGGGATTGAATATGCCCGTTGGTTCCAAAATGGTCGTACCGTCATAATTGTTCCCTGAAACACCATAGGTCTCCAAAAACCGGTAATCCCCTATATTGTCACTTCCTGTGGTACCGAGGCTGGCCCGAAACTTGCCAAAGCTCAATGCGGACCGCTTCCCGAACAGGGCCTCTTCCGAAAAGATCCAGGCGAGCCCTATTGCACTGAAATTCCCGAACTGCTTGCCAGGCCCGAACCGGGACGACCCGTCCCTACGTCCGGTCACATTGAGGATGTACCTATCCAATAATTTGAGATTGGCCCTCCCAAAAATGGCATTGTATTTGTAATCACTGTCGGAATCGGCAATGATCTGGAGGCTCTCCGCCGCCGATAGATTACGTATCAGGGCATTGTTTGGAAATCCCAACCCCCGTTGCACCAGTTGTTCGGATGTTTCCTGTTGAAAGGTGGTTCCCACCAGAAGGTCCAAGGCGAACTTGTTCCAGTCCTTGTGCCAGTTCAATTGGGGCTCCACGATCCACGTATTCCTTTTGGAGGCGTTGGTGGTAAGGTTGGAATAATTCTGTGGCGTGACGCCCAGACCCGGGTTTCGGGCCGAACTGGGCATGGCACGGTACGAGTCCAACCGATAGCTGGAAATGCCCAATCTGGAACTGAGGTCCAGATTTGGCAGTATCGTATAGGACACAAGGGCATTGGAGACCAAGGTATTTGAAATGGCGGCATAGTCCTCTTCCAAGGAGGCGATCGGGTTGTCCCAACTGTTGTTCTCCCAATTGATGTTGCCCTCCCCGTCATAGAGTGCCGGGGCATTGGGCTCCAGGGTATATGCCTTGGCCGTAAAGTCAACGGTCGGCATTTGGTTGTCCTCATGGGCAAAGCTTGTGGAAAGGTTGATCTTGAACCGGCCATTTCCGGACCTATGGTCCACATTGCTGTGCAGGTTGGCCCTCTGATACCTGGAATTCCCTGGGAAAACCGTGGTTTCCTTTTGGTAGGAGCCACTGACCAGGAACTGGGTCTGGTCGTTCCCTCCTGAAACAGAGAGTTGGGCATTATGGCGGTAAGCGGTTCCCCCGATCAGCTCCTCTTGCCAATCGGTTTGGCGTTCATTGTCCCAAAGTTTCACATCGGGCCAGAAAAAGTCGAAATCCGGGATTTCCAAAAGCTCCGCAAACCCATCATTGGAAATGCCTTCCCTTCGTACTTCCAGGTACTGTTGGGTATCCATCAGGTCCAAGAAATGGGAGACCTTTCCCAAAGTGGTACTGAGGTGGGCATCAAAACGTGTCCTCCCTGCCCGTCCCTTCCTGGTCGTGATGAGCACCACCCCATTGGCCCCTCGGGAACCATAGATGGCCGTGGCATCGGCGTCCTTGAGCACCTCGATGCTTTCGATGTCATTGGGGTTGATGGCATTGAGCGGACTGACGTTCCCACCAAGGATCCGGCCCGAGACCCGGGATGCACCCAAGGATTGTGAGCCAAAGGGCACCCCGTCCACGATGAAAAGCGGATCCGCAGCACCACTGAGAAAGTTCCGGCCCCTGACCTCGACGGAAAACCCACCACCCGGGAGCCCGGTGGATTGGACTATGTTCACCCCGGACAAATGCCCCTGCACGGCCGCCAAGGGGTTGCCCACGGGCTGTTTTTCCATGGTCTTGGCCTTGATTGTGGCGATATTTCCGGTGCGCTCCTTATCCGAAACGGAATAGTAGCCCGCATTGAGCACCACCTCGCCCAACTGGGTCACATCTTCTTCCAGTTGTACGTGCACCATCGTTTTGCCCGCAATGGGCACGCTTAGGGACTTGAACCCCAATATGGAAAACACCAAGGTATCATTTGATTCTGCTTGAACGGTAAAGGAACCGTCAAGTTCCGAAATGGTTCCCACACCTGTTGATACCACTTGGATGTGCACCCCGGCCAATGGCTGGCCCCCAGTATCGGTGATCGTACCGGGGATTATGGCCTGTAGTGTCACCGGTACACTACGTGCCAACAGCTTTTCGGCAAATAAGGTGGACACCAACAGATAAAGGATTAGGAATAAGGGTATCCTACCCGAGAAATTCATTGATTTTTTCATAATTTTAAAAGGTTTGACTATTTTTTTGAGATGGATTGGACCGCCCTCCATATACCCGTCAAAGTCTGTGGAGGGTTTTGTCTTCCCTATGGTCAAAGCGGCCAAGGGCAAGTATCTGGACAAAGGCCATCCTGTCCAAGGTGTCGTGTGCCTTGGAAATGGGATTCCTTAAAAATTTGTGGCTATTATTTTGTGTTGGGCCGGTTGCCCAAAAAATGAAGTCTTCAGTTATGGGACAAAGGGATATTGATTACCGGAAAATGTGCAGCGTGAATCCCATAACTATAGCCAAGGGTGGATCAAATGGGGTTTTTGGGTTTTTTCTTAAAAAGGATATCGAACACCGATAGCGTTGTCCCAAAAATGGAACAGGCCTGTGAAACGATTTCTTTTAAAAAATTAGACCCAAATTTTCCCATAACCCTATTGGTTGGGCGATGCCCCGAAAAAGACCAAAAGAAACCAAACGCTAAGAAAAAGTTGGGCATGGAACTCAACTTACCGAATGGAGGTACTGGTATACCTGTGCAAGAATAAGAGAGCCCACGCCCGGGTCGTGAGCAAATCTACTTATCATCCCGTGCACCAAAAATTACCAGTTTTCCATCCGAGATTCAAAGCGATTGCTTCCAATATTGTCAATACGAACAATCGCAAAAATATCAACTATTGTTAGTTGAATGGTTCGAATATATGAAAATAATCACATTTATGTGATTGTCATTGGATTTTTTTCTGATTCATTTTGAATCTCACATGAAGAAAATAAAGAATAAAGAACTTCTTACCAGTATTTCGTTGGCTCTAAAAGAACTTCGAGCCGAAGAAGGATTGACTCAGCAAAATGTTAAAGATGATACCGGTATACATATAGGAAGAATAGAGACCACTACCAATGACCCTTCTTCAAGTACAATTTTTGAATTATGTAAATATTTCAAAATCCCGCTTTCAGACTTTTATCAAAGATTAGAGGAAATCAATCCAAAATTGAAGATTAAAAAATAAGAGATAGTTCTTTTTACTAAAAACCTCAGTTTTAGTTGCCTTGCAGGTTTTGTATCCATTTTTATTGAAAATTCTTACATTTAGTTCCTATTCTTTCCCAAAAATTTTAATAGTAATTTAGGACTACTATGGTTTAACTTCAAATGGAAAACTTGGTTATAGTTGGCTACTTTGATGATGAATGCTTAGGAAAGTTGTGGATATATACGAGTTATGTGTTACAAATAAATGAACAATACATATAGATGACCTACGTCCTGAATAGCTTTGGAATCAAAGCCCACTAGTTTTTTTGTTTTATGTAACTTTTCAGTTTTAAAATATCTCTATTAAAAAATTACAACTAGAGCCACCGACTTGAACAAAGAAAAATTGTTTAACCATGGTTTTTTTTCAACTCTCTGAAATAAAGGGAATTATAATATTTTTTATTAAAAATACCATAAAATGACTCAAACGAATAACCTAACCCCAGAACAAATAGTGTGTGACCGAATAGACCAAGAGCAGCGTCATGCAGGAGTGGTTATTCTAGATAATAAAAAGCTTGATTTTAGTGCTACTTTAGGGATTGCAATTAAGGAGTATCAGACAGAAGTCACACCGGCTGATTATGTCTCATTTGTTGACAGAAAACCAGTTAGAATAATCGAAGTAAAAAAAAGAGTAAGAAGGACAAAATCTAACCGTTGTTAAAAGTCAATCACTTGCTTATGCAGCAAGTAAGCAGAAATATTTCAATGATGTCCCACTTTCTTACAAATCGAAAAAAACGATTTGGTCTACAGTCCTTTTAAAGCCAAAGGTGGTATCATGAAAATGTGGAATCTTTTTGGGGGACGGTATGGATGAACTAGTTAATGAGCAGAATAAAAAAGTGTTAGCCTAGATGGAAATGAAATATAACATCCCTAGTAATTGGGTAATTGTTAAGTTAGATGAAATATGTAAAGTAGTTACAGATGGAACACATAAAACACCAAAATATATTGATTCCGGTGTGCCCTTTATTTCTATCGCCAATATCCGTCCATTCGAAGAAATAAATTTCAAGAAATACAAAAAGTATATCTCTAAAGAAGAACATGAAGAACTTTCGAAGAGGGCAAAACCAGAATTTGATGACATACTATTTCCGAGGATCGGGACTCTTGGTTATGCAAAAAGAATTGATTTTAACTATGAAGTATCAATTTTTGTCGGGCTTGGTTTGATAAAACCATTTAAAGAATTCGTTAGCCCTAAATTATTGGAATTTTACTTGAATACCCCTTTTGTAAATAAATATTCATTTGAAAAGGCTACTGGAACTGGAAGACTAACATTGCCTCTTGAAGAAAGTAGAAAACTTCCTGTAACGCTCCCCCCACTTAACGAACAACACCGCATAGTATCCAAAATCGAAGAACTTTTCAGCGACTTGGACAATGGCGTGTCTAATCTCAAATTGGCACAAAACCAATTAAAAGTCTATCGACAGGCGTTGTTGAAACAGGGTTTTGAAGGAAAACTCACCCAGCAATGGCGCAAAGAAAACAATCCTGAGTCCGCAGAAAAGCTGCTGGAACGGATTAGAACAGATCACCATCAACGCTACCAACAAGAACTCAAAGACTGGAAAGCTGCGGTCAAGGAATGGGAGAAGCAGAGTAAGAGAGGAAGGAAACCTAGGAAGCCCAACAAACCAATTGAAGTAAGTAATTTAAACTCGGAGCTACTTTTAAACAAAGCTAAATTACCCACATCTTGGCTATATAACGTTCTAATTTCAGTTATTGAAATGCCCAAATATGGGACATCAAGAAAGTGCACATACGATAACAGTGGAACCGCAGTTCTTAGGATTCCTAATCTAAAATCAGGTATCATAGATGAAGAGGATTTGAAGTACGCGTTTTTTACCGAAGATGAGAAAGAGCCATATCTTTTAAAAGAGGGTGATATTTTAACAATACGTTCAAACGGAAGTGTGGATTTAGTTGGCAGATGCTCTATAATCAGGAAAATGAATACTGATAAATTATATGCTGGTTATCTTATTAGACTAAGACCTTTAGCCAATATTGTTGACTCAAGATACTTGCTTAATGTTTTGGAATCTCAGGATTTAAGAACTCAAATTGTATTAAAAGCTAAATCTACAAGTGGAGTTAATAATATTAATTCAGGTGAATTGTCCAGTCTAATTATTCCATTGTGCTCAAAAGGTGAGCAAACGAAAATCGCAGATTTGATTGAATCTCGGTTTTCGGTAATTGACAATCTTGAACTAACAATTGAATCTGGCCTTCAAAAATCAGAAGCCCTTCGGCAATCTATTCTAAAAATGGCCTTTGAAGGAAAGTTAGTCCCCCAAGATCCTAAAGATGACCCTGCGTGGGAACTGCTCAAACGCATACAGGCAGCAAAGAAAAAGTATCTGGAAGAGCAGAAACAATTGAAGAAAAGAATACCTAAAAAAACTAAGAAGATGATTAAAGAACTGAGCATTGAAGAAGTACTCGCAACTTCCGACAATCCTATGCTTGCCATAGATGTATGGCAAAAGTGTAAGCACAAAGAGAATATTGAAGACTTCTATAAAGAGCTGAAAGAAATACAGTCGAAAATCAAAGAAGTGAAAAAAGGCACTGAATCTTTACTAAGCCTAGCTAAATGAGAATAGATAAAGTGCATATCAAAACGCGGTTCAAGAATCTGCAGGATTTTCAGATTGATATAGATGCTGGAGAGCGGGAAACTGTATTACTAGGGTTAAATGCCACGGGGAAATCAAATTTTTTGGAAGCCTTGGTTCTTATTTTTAGGGATTTAGATTTTGAAAATGCACCAAAATTCGATTATTATCTGAAATATGAATGCAAAGGACATCAAATTGAAATTGATGCGGTTAATGGCACTTATAATTTCAAAATAAATGATTCGCCTTTAAAGTCAAGGACATTATTTTTCAGGAACAAAGGCCAATATCTCCCTAAACATATATTCGTCTATTACTCAGGGATCAATAATAGAATGAAAGAACTTTTTAATCCCCACTTGAAAAAATATTATGACTCGATAACAAAGGAAGGAGCGACATATTCTGAGTTTAAAGAAATACCAAGGTTATTCCTGGTTGATAATATTCACGGAAGCATGGCTTTAATTGCTTTTTATCTTTTCAAACATAGAGAAGCGGACACTCTGAAATTCCTTCAGGAAGAATTGGGAATAAAGGATTTTGGGTCTGCATTGTTTGTCTTAAAAAAGCCCAGGTGGGCTAAAGAGAGCTTGCAATCAGATATGTTTTGGGGTGCAAAAGGCTTGGTAAGAAGATTCTTGGAGGACCTATTTAGGTTTTCGCTTGCTCCAATTCATCATGAAGAGACTGTTTATGTAGACTATAAAAAAAATGAAAAACAGGAAAGATGGTATTTGTATATAAAGGATAAAAACACATTTAATGATTTAAAGTCGCTCAAATATGCAGATAAGATTGACTTCTTTAACGCACTAAACAGCTTAGAAATTTCTGACTTGATTCATGACTTACATGTAAATGTGGTTAAAGAGGAAGATAATATTGAAATTCCAAATAAAGAATTAAGTGAGGGCGAGAAACAATTGCTTACTGTTTTGGGAATGTTAAGATTTACCAGAGATGATGATGCTCTTATACTTTTAGATGAACCTGACACCCATTTAAACCCTATTTGGAAATGGAAATACTTGGAGTATATCGATAGAGTAGTTCAAAAGCCAAAATCAACTCAAATTATTTTTTGTTCGCACGACCCATTAATTATAGGTGCAATGGAGAAAAACCAAGTCCAGATTTTCAAAAGAGATAATCAAAAAGCGAGGACTTATATAACAAAACCTCTAAAAGACCCGAAGGGATTGGGTGTAAGTGGGATTCTAACCAGTGACCTCTTTGGTTTACCCTCTGTGTTGGATATACCTACTCAAGAAAAATTAAACAAAAAGAGGTTCTTACAAGGTAAAATAATGAGAGATGAATATTCTGAGCTTGAAAAAGCAGAATACCTGAAATTAAAAAAAGAATTAGATAATCTGGGATTCTATGAAGAATCAGAAGACTACTGGTTCAAACAATACATCAAGGAAATGTCTGAAATTGAGTCTTTTCAAAAAGTTGAATATACTGATGATGAATTGACTGTGCTAAAACAACAAAGCAAAAAGGTGGCTGCGAAAATTGTTGAAGCAAAAAAGAAAGGCAAATGAGATTTATAGATATTACACAACTTATAGAAACATTTGATAGAATTAAGGGCACAGGTGCTTTTTCTTCATGGGAAGATAAAGCAAAAAACCATCTGGATGCGTTAAAATTACTTGACAAGGAAGAAAGGGCTAAATACTGGTCAAAGAACAACATTTGGGGTGAATTATATCCAGTACTTTCCGAATTGTCTGGTGATAAATGTTGGTATACTGAATCCAAAGAAAATTCAAGTGAATGGCATATTGATCATTTTCGCCCAAAGGCAAAATCAATTGACGAAAATGGTGATAAAATATTGGATTGTGGTTATTGGTGGCTATCATATGACTGGAAGAACTTCAGACTTTCTGGATCATTAGCAAATTTACTTAGAAAGGGCCGGTTTGAAGAAGGTGAGGATGTGTTCGGTAAAGGCAATTATTTCCCCCTTTGTGATAAAAAACAAGTAGCTAAAGAAAATGATATGTTTTGCAAAGGAGAAAGACCTTTACTTCTCGACCCCACTAATGCAAGAGATGTAAGTTTGCTTGGTTTTGATAGAGACGGTTTGCCTTACGAAGTTTATAATCAAGAGGATGATCCAATCAAGTATTTAAGAGCTTCTATCACTATTAAGTGCTATGGCCTTAGTCATAAATCATTGGTGCGTGGCAGAGCAAGTGTTTGGACAAAATGCTCTTTGGTTGTTCAAGAAACTCAAAACGCCTTGATGTTAAACAAAGGTGATATTGCCAAAATTGACGAAATCATGGAGGTTTGCTTTAACAACTTAGCAGTCCTTGCACGTAGAACCAAGCCCCATTCTATAGTAGTATTTAACTATGTTAAAACAAAGTCTAAAGAAAAAGAATTTGAATGGCTTGAGGATGCGTTAATTGCAATTGCTTAATTATGAAACTCGAAGCATTAAATAGAACCTACATTGAGCAAGCTGCAGCCATCTTAGATCGGGAAGGAATTCCAAAAAACTATGTTTGGAGTCAATACCATGTAGTGGTTAATGGTAAAGAGTATCCGTTTAAACACCTAGTAAGAACTGCTTATGAACTAGCTACTGCAGAGCAATTGCAATTTCAATCCAATGAATCGTACCGTAGATATATTGAAAATGAATTAGGGTTTGAATTTCGATATTATGAAGGAGGGTACAATTTCTTCACCAAAGAAGAATTAGAGTTTTACAGCTCCATAGTTAATACGGATTACCGAAAATCAAATCCGGCACATCAATACTATGGTCAAAAACTCTATTCTATCATTGCCAAAGCCAAATATTGGGCAGAGCAAATTTTAATAGAAGGCTTTAGGTTAAGGCAAGATGGAAATTGGCTCAATGGTCATGTAGCTCGAATAAAACCTTACTTTTGGCCAAGAATATACTCTGGTGAAGATGAAGATGTGTTTTTCATGGTTGTTGTAAATGGCTCTGATGAATTCATCGGTTATAAGTTGGATGGCTATTTCGAGACCACAAAAGCACTTCCCAGCTACAAAATCAAATTACTTGAAGAGTATAAAGCCTTAATCAATTGGGAATGGCCAAGAATTTCATTTGATCAGCTAGAAGAATACAATTGGGATAGACTTATTTCCGAAAGCAGGGCATACGTCAAGAAATATTTACCACATCACAATCACTTAAAGAAGTTACTTTCTAAAGAATCTAAAATTGCTCGCATCATTTGGAATACCAGCGGCTGGGTAAAGCCATCCGGTTTGACTGGCAAATCAACCAACGTAAGTTTTGAGAATGAACACGGTTTCGGTCATGAAGAATGGTTATTTGATGGGGATAAAGTAATTGATGGATATAAATATGGATTTTTAGAACCTATCCATAAATTTCGTTCAAAATATGAAGGACAGGTTTTTGACATTATGCTTTATACCCGGGATGCAGAATCAAACACAAGTTTTTGGGTTGTCAATCTCAAAGACGTAGAAGTCCTTTTGCCAGAAGAATCCGAAAAGATATTAGCTCATTACAATAAAGAAGGTTGGTATGATGAAATGAAAGCCGACCTATATAACCTCAACCTTGATTCCAATCAGTTAGATGCTTGGGTAAAAGAAAGTGCGGAACAATTGTTCAATGTAAAATTTAAGGCTTCCCAGCTCAATGAAATTCCAGCGGACCTACTTCCTGTTTTGGATGATAATGAAATCCCATCCAATCGATACACCCTGATGGATATGCCTTCGGGTCTAAATGAGAAAATTGAAATCGAAATAAAAACAGGGTTTTCATTTGAAGACTCTGGAAGCGAGGAAGCAGATCTTGGCACAAAAAGCAAAAGAACAGCGAGAAAGAGAGAAATTGAACTTGAGTTAAAACATAATATCCTTCAAACCAAATTCCTGGAATATCTTCAAAAAAAGTACGGCAAGGCAATTGTGAAACGGGAGTGTACGGCTTACGGGGCATCAAGAATAGACGTTGCCAGAAAAACCGACACAGGTTACATATTTTATGAAATCAAAACTTATAATAGTTTAAGAAGCTCCATCAGAGAGGGCATTGGGCAGTTACTGGAGTATTCTCTATATCCCAATGTGAATGAAGCCGAATGTATTGTCTTGGTTTCACATTTGGCACCATCAGACGAAATTAGGACCTATCTTAATCATTTAAAGAATTTTATTAAGCTTTCTTTTTCATATATCCATTTTGATATTCAGCAAGAGGAAATAATTTTAGAAATATAGCTTATGGCAACAAATAACTTAGTAGCAAAAATATGGTCATTCTGTGACACTCTTAGAGATGATGGACTTGGATATGGTGACTATTTAGAGCAATTGACTTTTCTACTGTTTCTTAAAATGGCGGACGAAAATAAGAGTGAATATAACTTGCCTAAAAGATGCGATTGGCAAACTATTTTAACGAGTGTGCAGATTATAGAAGATTACCAAAATCTTCTAAAAAACTTATCTAATGCTGGCGGAATGCTAAGTAAGATTTTTGCTGGTGCACAGAATAAAATTCATGATTCAGTAAAACTAAAAAGATTAATTAAGCTTATTGATGGTGAAAATTGGACCAATCAGGACATAGATATCAAAGGAGAAATCTACGAATCACTTCTACAGAAAAATGCAGAAAACAGTGGTGCTGGACAGTACTTTACTCCTCGGTCTGTTATTTCTACGATAATAACCTGTATAGATCCAAAACCTATGGAAACGATTGCCGACCCTTCTTGTGGTACAGGTGGATTCTTTCTTGGTGCTTTGAATCATTTAATTGAAAAGGCATTATCAAAGCAGGAAGCTGAGTTTCTAAAATTCAAGGCATTTCATGGATGGGAAATTGAGAAATCTACGGCCCGATTGTGTTTAATGAACCTCTTTCTTCATGGTGTAGGTGACCTTAAAGAAACTCCCGACATTCAAGTTACCGACAGTTTGAAACGTGGAACTAATGGAGAAATTGAAGAGAATGAAAAGGTTACGATTGTTTTGGCGAATCCTCCATTTGGAGTGAGTAGTAGTGATATTCCAACCATTGATGTAGAGCGGTCTAAAAACGATGGTTATTTTCTTAGAAAAGATTTCTGGGTAACAACGAGTAATAAACAGTTAGCATTTTTACAACATATTGTAACAATGTTGAAAGAGAATGGTCGTGCAGCAGTGGTTCTTCCTGATAACGTACTATTTGAAGGAGGAGCCGGAGAAACCATTAGAAAAAAACTTATGGAAGAAACTAACCTGCATACGATTTTGAGGCTTCCAACTGGGATTTTTTATGCTCAAGGTGTAAAGGCAAATGTTCTCTTCTTTGATAAACCTCAAGAGCCCGTAAAATCAGCAACTAAGGAAGTTTGGTACTATGATTATAGAACAAACATTAACCATACTCCCAAAAAGAACCCTTTAAAATCTACTGATTTAAAAGAGTTTATTGAATTATATAACTCTGCTAATCTTGAAAAAAGAAAAGAAACCTGGTCTCAAGAAACTCCACAAGGTCGTTGGCGAAAATATTCTTATGAAGAACTTCTAACTCGTGATAAAACGAACCTAGATGTTTTTTGGCTACGTAATGATAGTATAATAGATTTAGACAATTTACCCGACCCAAATAATTTAGCTCAGGAAATTGTTGAAAATATTGAAGATGCCTTAGAAAGCTTTAAAAGGGTTGCATTAAAGTTAGAAGATTAGGCAAGCTCAAACCATAACATAGCCAAGTACCTATAAAACAATATTACGAGCCAAAACTTGTCAAAGAATATGTCTTGGCAATTACTGAAAACGAAATGAATAAAACAAAAACGGCATACAACGAGGTATCCTAAAAACATAGCCGCTCTGCAGGATAAATGAGACATTTTATATCAACAGTTACCTGCAATTCTGAAATGACAACTAAGTAGATAGAATAAATAAATATCCAATATCAATCCCCTTTCTCAAATTTCAACCTAGGTAAAACTATCTTATACTCCTTTTCATCATTCTTGTTGTACCAATAGACAATATATTCTGCTGTGGCACTGGTTATATCATAGCCTTTTTTGATCATTGGGTTGTATTGTTCAGTGACAAACTTCTTTGAGAACAACAACAGATTGCCCTGATTTTCCTTGGCCAATCCTGGGGCTTCACTGCTTCCGAAGATCTTGATGTCCTTTTCAAGTATGTCGCCTGTTTGGATTGTCCTTAAAATTGATAAGGGTACTTGATATTTGAAGGAACTTAAACTTATGTCCCTATGGCCCAAAATCATCTCGTACCCCTTTGGTTGATTCGATTCCCCTGTATAACTGTTTCTGGTGATGTTATTTGATTCAATCTTGTCATAGAAATCACCATTGGTGTGAATATGCAGGGTCTTCTTGGCCCTTGTACTCGCCACGTATAACAATCTTCTAGATTCATCAGAGGCACAATCATAATCTACCACCAACATCATTACATGGTCATATTCCTTCCCCTTGGCTTTGTGCATAGTTGATACTACGATACTTTCGGAGTCAGGGTTTATGGCATCTTCCATATTTATTTCCCTACAGAATTCCCTCCAATCCACTAGAAGTTTTTTGTCGGGGTTTGAATGGTCAAATTTCTTGATCAAGGCGACACAAGTTTCAAAATGCAAACTTTGTTTGAAAGTTTTTCTAAACCACTCCAATGCCAACTCCCAAGATGCCTCAAATATTATTCCTGATTCTCCGACCTCAGTACTTAATTTGCGATCAAAGCATCTAATTTCAAACAGATTTGAAATCTTAAACCCTTCAAAACCTGCCATCAATTTTACCTTGTAGCCAAGCACCTTAAGCATGGAGCTGACTTGCAATGCTTCAATATTTGTTCTGGTCAAAACGGCCTTACTTCCGGGCAAATGTGTTCCAGCTATATATTCAACCAAGGGTTTCTCTACATATTTTCCATTATAGGTAATGATATTGACACGTCCTTCCCCTCTATTCCGACCGGCAATCAACCGTTGGTTTTTTAATCTATTTCGAAGATGGCCCAAAACGTGGTTATTAAACTCCACTATCTCCGGATAACTGCGATAATTTTTAGGAAGTGTATATAAAGTTGCGTGGTAATTAATTCTGAACTTGCCCATAAATGCATTGGAAGACCCCCTGAAACCATAAATGTTCTGGTCGTCGTCCCCTACGGCGATCACGCGTGGTCTCTCTGCCTTTTCGATTATCAATTCTATCAATTCCCACTCTTCTCGGTTTATATCCTGAAATTCATCGAACATCAAGATACTTTTGTTCTCAAGGGATGAAATATCAATTTCCCCTTCCCTTATGGCTTTGATACATTCCCGTATTACATTTTGAGACTTGTCAAGGTCCCCCAATTGACCCAACAATTGAAAACAGAAGCCATGGAAAGTGGTAATCTTGATAAGCCCGGCATATTCAGGAACCAGGTTCCTAACACGCTGTTTAAATTCCAATGAAGCCGCCTTTGAAAATGTAAGCATCATGAACTGTTCCGGCTTTATGTCCTCGATCAGCAATAAACTGGCAATTTTATGGATCAAAACCTTGGTCTTACCACTGCCCGGACCGGCATAAACCAATATATGGTCCGATTTGTTGTCCTCAATCACCTTGGTTTGATCGATATCCAGATCCTGTATGATCTTCATAAAGCGTTTGGGGGTAACTGACCTTCGTAATTCCTTTTTCTTTTTGGGAAAATATCGGGCCAAAAACTCCTCGTAATCCAATGTAAAATAGTCATTGACATAGGCTAGGGCCGATTCATAATTTTGAACACATCTTTTGGCATATTCCCCAACAATATGGATTTGTTCCGTTCTATGCAGATAAAATTCTTTGATCTTGCTGTAGTTATCTGTGGTAAACACTCTTTTGCTCTTATCCACCTCCGATATGTTCAGTTTGTTGTAGAAGACCATAAATCCTCCCTCCAAGGATATGGCCTTTATATCATTCAAGAACAACAAACAGGTTTCGTATTTTTTGGTATTTTCCTCTACCAGACTCCCCATAAACTGATTGGATTCTTTCAACTCCAGTAAGGAGAAAGAAACAGGCACTTCTTCCTTTCCTCCTATATGTTCCTTGTTATTTCTGGCAAGGTTTTCAAGAAAACCAAATGTGGACAACGATAGACCGTGGCGCCATTTTATATCTTCAACAAGATCTTCCCGTTTAATAAATTCCACTTCATAAATATCCCTTTCCTTGTCTTTTCTACTCTTCTTGACAAATCGCCTTTTGTCCCAATACGTCAGCAAGGCCCTTATAAACGCAACATTGGACTCAACGACCCCGTTATCCAATAACCTTTGATTTAATTCTCGTAATGGAATTTGAAATTTATTTGCATTAATACTATCAAGTATGCCCTTTTCGACTTTTAAATAGTCCTCCAATATTCTTTTTGAACCATTCTTGGATTGGACCAAACTCAAAAAAGCGGTCAAATCCTTGGCATCGCCCAATATGGCATGGTCCCTGAGCATTCGAATAACATCCTGTATTCTTTTCGCACTCAATTGGGTAATATCTGCAAGATAATCTACCCTGGTCTCGCCATCGGTGATCAATCGTTTTAAAACAATGCCACAGTCCTTCTTATCTAGATCCGTTATTTTTTTACTGTTTCTGAGAATTCCTTGCCCACTGTCAAAACTTTTGACCAACAAACTATCGGCAAATACCCTGGGCGAATTCAAAGATCTTACCAAAAACCCTTGGTCCTCCAAAGCCGAAATTGCTGTTTTCACTTTCGTTTCCAAGTCCAGCATTTCTGCATCCCATCCGGATTTCTTGGCAATCTCCAGAGCCGATTGACTGATTTTATCCCGAAACTTCGCCTGACCTTTAATCGCTCGCCATATATCCTTGATCTCCTTGTGATTCAGTTTGGTCCGCTGTAACAAACTGAAATGTTTGTTCAAGTCTTCCTCGCTGTACAATATGTAGCACTTGGCATTGATTTTTTCATCCCTTCCGGCCCTACCCGCTTCTTGAACATAATTTTCCAGTGAATCTGAAATAGTATAATGAACAACAGTCTTTACATTGTCCTTGTCCACTCCCATCCCAAAAGCTGAAGTGGCCACAATAATCTCATTCTCCTCGTTCATGAAGGCGTCCATGTTTGCCTTTTTGGTATCCTTGTCCAATTTTCCATGGAAATAGGTGGAACTAAAGCCAGCTTCATTTATCAAGGCACATACATTTTCCACTTGCTTGGTTCTTGATGCATAAATTATCGCCGGTTTTTCGCAATCCTCAAGTACACGAAGCAAATAACCCATTTTGCGCTCGGGATCTTCAATATCAACGACTTCATAGGATAGGTTCGTTCTTCCCTTGTTAGTGACAAATTCATCCAATTCCAGCCCCAATCGGTCTTCAAAGTAAAATTTAATATCCTTGATCACCTGTAGCTTTGCCGTGGCGGTAAAGCAAGACACGGGAATCTGTGAAACATTTTTTTCACTTTCAATTTTTTTTATAAAATCTGCGATAAAGAGATAATCGACCCTAAAGTCCTGTCCCCAACTTGAAAAGCAATGTGCCTCATCAATTACAATACGACCCAAGGAGCGCGTCAATATCAATCTGAAAATGGACGGAGATCTCAATGATTCCGGGGACAGGTACAATAAATCCGCCCTTCCATCCGAGACCATTTCAAATGCTTCTTGACGTTCAAGGGGCGACAGTAAACCATTGATCGCAACCGCCTTTGTTATCCCGAAACGGTCTCTAAGATTATCGACCTGATCCTTCATAAGGGATATCAAAGGGGAAATAACAAGGGTCAAATGCCTGGTGGAAGCACCTCGCATTAATGCAGGCAATTGGAAGGTAAGTGACTTCCCTCCACCTGTGGGAAACACGGCTACAAAAGATTTTCTTTGCAGACCTGCCCTTACAGCTTCTTCTTGTAAACTGGTTGTTCTGTGTTCCTCAAACTTTCTGAAACCGTTGTAATTAAAGAATTCAAAGAGTGCTTTTTTGGGGTTCAACTTATTCGTACAATATCCGCACCCCGGATCATCGCAAGATTTAAATCGGATGTCATTTAGTATTTTTTCAGCTTCTGGGTACCCATGTCGAACCCAAGGAGGCAATACTGCATCCGCATCCCCCAATTTCAATAAAGTAAAAACGTATGTGAGTCCTACCGGGTATTGGTTTACATAATGATCTAAATCAACTGTTGAACAAATGAATCCTCCTATCAACTCCCCGATATGTCTTTCAACTAATTTGGATTCATCAAAACCCGCCATAACGAAAAAAGCATTAAAGCTGGGATTGTCCTTGAGCAGGCCATAGTATACACTTTGTTCCTCTATACTTAATTCATTGAACCTATTCAACTCTTTGATCAAGTAATCTTCCGTTAATTTACAGTCTGAAAGCGGGTTGTTGACCTCGGATGCATTTACAATGCGGTAACCTTTGGTAAGCTTGTGGTTTGGCCTCTTTACAAATAAGATGGGTGACCATAATAATGTATCGATAAATTTTTTCCCTATGAAAATTTCTTCCCCTAACTTACTTCTTAGCTTAGGAACATCATGTTTGATAATGTTATGGCCACAAATGAACTTGGCCTCCTTTATCCATAACTTCAGTCTATTGGTGTTTCTTTCATGCAATTCTTGTCCCTTAAAAGTTGCTCCATAATCTATTGTATTGGTTTTAGGATTAACCTCAATGTCTAAGAACAGGATGTTTTGCATACTATAGATTAGTTTCACCTAGTCCGTTCCAAAGCACCTGATCAAATAAACATTATTATTTTTACCAGCACGACTTCAAACGGATTTGAACTGGGCCAGTTCAAATCTAAGTCATAGTTTCAACTTTTGAATTTGATGGTTTTTCCTTCTTTTGGACCTCGTTTTTTCTTTATCAATTTACAGCTTTCCCTTATCTTATTACATTATCCATGGTATACGGGAAACGCAGGTCATTGAATACGGTCATCCATATGGGAAATTAAGCACCGCAAAAACGCTGAACTAGAAATCGAATTCCTTCAGTCTGGTTTTGAACAACGGACTTCCGTAATCACGAGTTACTGTATACGCTTCCCATCCATTTTAAGACCTATAGCGGAGAGATTATTCCAGAAGCCTAAGCATCGACCTCCATCATTCCTCAAACCCTTTTTTCAACTCCTGTAGAATTTCAAAATAAACATCAACGGTGGTGTCAAAGAAGCCGGATAGCGAAATGGCCATTTGGCTGGTAGGGAGGCTTTCTGTGTTACGTTCCAAAAGGTCGGCCAATCCACTATATAGTTCTGTGTTCTTGTGGGTGATCTTTTTCATTTCCCGCCCCATGACCCTGGCAGCAATATGGGGGAGATCAAATTCCGGGTCGCCAAAAAGATCGGAATGATCCGTATAAATTTGATCGGCATACATGTCAAAAAAGTGTTGCAAGAGCGTCCCGACGTCCTTGATGTCGTCCTTTCGGATTTCTGGACGGTCCTGCCAAGCCAATAGTTTGAGGATCACAATTCCGGGCAAGGTGCAAAACTTAAATTTATGTTTTCCTTCCAGTTCCACTTTGGGAAGGCCCGCCTCATATACCTCCATGAATCCGGGCATGTTCAAACTGGTCAGACCGATACCCTCAATACTGACCTTGGCCCCATTGTCCGTAATATCACCAAAAGGCAGTAGGTCCACTTGGATCATCCCCTTCCACATCAACACGAAAGCATTTTCCTTCACTGGTTGAAAGCCTTCCTTTTGAATCAAATACGCTTTCAAGCTCTCATAGGTTCCCTTATCATTGATAAGGACCGCAAAGTCGATATCCCTTGTTATCCGATTTGGGGGAATACCGTTAATGGCCGTCATCCAAAGATCGCGCGCCACGGCCCCTACCAAATAAAAATCAACCCTGTGTTTGTCAAAACCCTTTTCGAGGGCCTCCAAAATTTTAGGGAGTTCCGGATGCTGTTGAAGTTGCCTAAATTTTACCTTGTAAGAACCCATCATATATTTTTTCAGCTGTTTCCCTACATCGGCGGTCTCCTTTCATAATAAGATCGGCATAGGCCAATAAGGGAGGGGCCACATTTGCGGTATGATCGGTCCCTGTCCAAAATTTTTCATAAACCCTAACGGTACCATTGCTGTCCGGCACCAATTTGTAATTGCGCATAATATCCCCCCTTTCCTCGGCGGTATATAGGGTAAATTCCTCAGGTCTCAAATAGTCCGTATAGATATCACCGGCAGGTTCACCGCCCCAAAAGGTCCGACCAGTGGCCAAATCGATGTCCTGCCATTGGAATTGGTCATCGGGGTTCAAAAATCTAAAATTGCCAAGAAACAGGGTGGGCTTCAGGTTTTTCTCATAAGCCATGATCCATTTTTCCAAAAGCCTAGGCTTATCCCTGAGTGCATAATCCTTTTTGGTCAACTTAATAAGGAACCCTTCTTGTTCCAAGCCTTTGATCACATTGACAATGGTACCGATTCCTAAGCCCATCTGGTTGGCAATGTCCCGGTAGGGTCTATTGATCCATTGTTCATCCTCAAGGAATTGGAAGACCACTTTAAGGCCTGTTTTGGTAAATGCCCTGTTGGTCTTGGTGCTTTTTACCGGAATGGGCGGATTGGTATCCAGCCATATTAAAAACCCAGGATGTTCAAGATAAATATTGCCATTGGCCTCTAAGTACGGAATTTGCCTTTCCCGCAGTGCTTCTTTTATTTTTGGAAAAATGCGTTGTGCCAGAATTAGAAAGGGAGGGTGGTCATTGGCCAAAGCTTCCAATTGTGGCAATTGGGCGTTCCGCAACTCTTTTTTGACCTTGGTGTTAAAAGTGTACTGTCGATTCTGCCATTCCAGTTCGAATGCCCCGTCCAGATTGGTTCCTTTGGCATTGTCCAACCACCGAGCTTTTAGAAGCCCGGTCCTATCGATATTTTCGAGTGCCACTTGTATGATTTCCTTATCATTCATTGTTCATTTAATATTTATGTTCACGAATACGTGAACAGGCAATATTTTTGAACAAATGTAGTCTATTTTTTTTGCTCTACAAAAAGATGAAATCAATATTGCCAGACAATAACCAGTACTATGTCGCTTATTTGTGACAAATTGAGCATTTATGTCGTATATAAGCGACATTTATTTAATTCTCACTATCAGACCCCTTAAAAATGGCCCTGATTTCCCGGTGTACCTTAAGGTAATGCTGTTCCAAATCCTTTTCCGTTACCTTTAAAGGTTTGGGCAGTTCCCTATTGATTTTCGGTTTCGGAAACCGGACCTTCCGGTCCTTACCATCCGCAAATACCACGAACTCCCCTTGTTTCAACCGAAAGAAGACATCCGCCCTGCGCTTGGAAACCTCCTTCTCCCCTTCCGTGATCCGTCGTTCCAAATTAAGACCAGAACTCTTGCTCACGCTGCGGGTGGGCATCTTTACAAGTTCGAAGAACCGCTCATAATATTTGGCGGTGTCGGGATCGTTGACTTTTCCAAAGAACTGGTAGGACAGGTTGGAGAGTATGGCCTTGCTGGCCTTTTCCCCGTACATCATATCGTTCTGGATCTTGTCCTGCAATACATACACACTCACGATATCATAGCTCCTTAAGGTAGCAGGTATGCGGTGCATGTTCAAAAGGCGCAAGGTGGAGGCCTCTTCCAACAACATGAATGAGGGCTGTCGTTTCCTTTGGGCCATTTGCTTGGAAATGGTATGGATAACCGTGGCAATAACCGGCGACAGTGAGGCATCCTTTTGGGGATTGTTCACCAGGGCGATCACGGCCGGGTTCACGGCATGGTTGATATCCAAGGGGATCTCATCTGCGGACAGGACCATGAATATCTTCCGGGTATTGATCTTTTTGATGGCATTGGCAAGGGTGCTGAGCACCCCTGCCGTTTGCCGCTCCGATCCCATGCCACTGATAAAGGCATCGGCCATGGACCGAGAGGTGATATTGCCCCGCAGGAACTTGACCAGGCTCTTGGTGCCCAATTGCTGGTAGAGGGCCATCAGATGTGGAAGGGTACAGTAATCGGGGTAATCCGTCTTCAACCGCCATATCAGCCCACTGATCAACCCTTCCGCGGCATCCTTAAAGAAACGGGAGGTACTGTTCTCATCGGAATCCCTATGTTCCAAGAGGTTTTCCAAGAGCACACGGGAGACCTCATGGACACTTTCCTCATCGGGCAGGTACCTTGGGGCAACCGGGTTCATCCTATGGTAAATGGGACCAAAGGAAACGATATGGAACGGCACACCTGCATCCTTCCAAAGCGGCCATGCCATTTCGGTGATCTCAAAATCCTTGTAATCGTGGATGATACCGGAAAACCCCTGCTCCCTAAAATGCTTCAAAAAACCATAAATCACGCTTTCGGTCTTTCCGCTGCCCGCGGAGGCCATCACGGATACCCCGCGACGGATGTTTCCCAGCACCAGGGGACGGCCACGGACCTTCAGTTTCACTTCAAAGGTTTTGGATCGTTTTTGGAGGCCATCACCACTACCGACCAGGCCAAAAATAATGGTATGTATGAACAACAGTGGCGTCCATAACAGCATCAAGCCTGTTAACAGCCCCTGCATGCCCCAGAGCACCCAATTGATTGTGGTCAATAACACCAAAATGATCGGCATCATGAGAACACCATACTTCACAAACCGTATTGCGCCGTAGGAAACTCCACTCCCAACAAGAAGTCCCGTCACGATTCCTATCCACTTTAAATCTTCCATAATTCCCCTTTAAATTCCGATAGATCCCGATTCCATGGCCTTACCAATCCCTTTACGCAGCTGCATCAAGGCCCTATAGGCCAATTGCACCTTATTGGTGGGAAGCGTGGGTACCTGGACCCCTGCCTTGAACAGCAACTGCCGTGCCGCCTGTTTCTCATGGGTCGGAAGACCCAACAACAGGGCAAAGAAGAGTTTGGGGTCCTTGTCCAAAAGGTTCCGGGCATGGTAGGTCTCCACAAAGTTCCTACGGTATCCAAACTTCTGATCAAAGGTCTTTTCGGCCGAACGAAAGAACCGGTCCCGGTCGAATCCCTGTTTTACTGTCTCACCGTTGAGCGTGGTCTCCGAGGTCCTGAACTTGGATCCCGGGGAAAGGCTATGGGAATTGGTCACATCCTTTCGGCTGACGATGATATGGACATGGCTCTGGTGTCCCTCTTTGGCCATTCCGGGGACAATGCGCTTTCCGTTTTGTTGGTGTGGAGCTTCCTTTTCCAAGGTCTGTATCCTTTCTTTAAGCTTTATCACATTTCCTTGCCCCTCCCCTCGTTCGATATTCCAGATCTGGTGCTTGAGCTCCAAAATCTGACTTGCAAAGGGTTGGTTCTCTCTGACCGCTTTATCCTTTTCCGAAAAGCTGCGCTGCCGTTCCAACTTGGCAAAATAAAGGATGTCCTTGACGGTCACTTCCCTGTCCCGGTAAAAAGAGGCCGCATAGGTCCTCATCAATTCACGGGTATACTGTTTCAACTTCTCGGGATCATTGCCGATATGTTCCAGCTCCCTTTTCGAGGGACTGACCACGATGGAGTAGAATTTAGGATCTTTTTTGCCCAGCTTTGCGGTATTGGCATCGATCTCGGCAATGACCCGTTCCGCATCAATGTTGTTCTCTTCTTGGTTGAAGTACAGTTCTTGCTGTTCTAGGGATTTGCCCTCGTTTTCCTTTTCGAGGTAATTGACGAAGTCCCGGACGCTGCCCCGAAAATTGTCACCGAGCTGTTGACGGGTTATGGCGATGTACATGGTTATGGATTCTTGTGTTTTCTTCTATATTTTTCAACCTCTTCTGGTTTTAGGTCCAGGGTCAGCTGTTGTTTTCCGAACCGCCCTTTGGTCACCGTCACATGGTCTAGGACATATCCAAAATCCTTCTTTAGTTCCTCCATTTGCTCTTCCAAACGATCGTACCGGATCTTGGGAACGGTGGTTTTCAAGTCCAATGGCTCGGGTTCCATGGGTCGTTCGATCTCCGTCAATTGCTGCTCGATAAAATCGAATTCCCCTTCCCACTGCTCATCGTCGGGTTCCAGTTCCTGTTCGAACAGGGCTTGGATCATACTGACCGTGGGCAGGGTCTGTTCCTTTTCGATACTGCGCATGATGGCGACCATGGCATTGAAACGACGCTTGATCAAATATTTGAGGCTGGCGATGGTCTCGTGCATCCGTTCATTGGGAGAGATACCGTTGTATTCGAAAAACTCCACCATAGAGAGCAGGGTCATGGATTGTGACTTCCCAAACTTCTTGGAGAACCTTCTGAATTTCCTGGCCACGGAAACTTTGACCTTCATGGCGGCAAAGCGTTCTTTTTCGTATCCTTTATCCATTTTTTCACCAAAAATTGCTTGATTCTATTGGCCTCGGGGCGCTTTTTCACCAAAAATGAATACCCCTAATCTTCAAGGGTGCCCGAAACCCCCCATTGACAGGGCTCTGCGGAGCGACCATGATCGGTAGCGCTGCGCGAGCACGCTACCCTCTTGCTTCTCCTTTTTGCCCCGCAGGGCCAAAAAAAAGCAGCACACAACTTGGTTCACAAACCCGCTGTTACAATTCTATAAATCCTTTGCTTGTACGGACTTTGGGAAAGTCAAATCAGATTTTGATGCCGTACACCAACGCTATGGTTGGATTGCCATAAAGATAGGGAAACCTGTGGTTCGGGCATAGAAAAAGCCCATCATAATGATTGGGCCTTTTTGATTGTGTTTGATGGTTCAGATACTGAAAACATAGTCATAGGTATAGAGCTTCTTGATGGATTCCTCATCGATGACCTTTTCGTAATCATACCTCTTTTCCTTGCAGTATTCTTTTATGGCCTTTCCATTTTCATGCTCCACATGTTCCCTTGCCATTTCCAACAATTCCGCTTTGGCCTCATGGTTTAGATGGTTGAAGTTCAGGTATATCATGGCATCCCCTTTTACAACAGCCCATTATCCGCAAAACTGTAGTACCGTCCATCAGGGGCAAGGATGATATGGTCCAACACCTTGACATCAAAAAGATTTGCTGCCCGTTGTATTTTCCGGGTCAATTCCTTGTCCGCCCCACTAGGTCTCATTTGCCCAGAGGGATGGTTATGGGCGAGGATGATCCCCACGGAAAGGGTTTTTAGGGTAATTGCAAAAAGGATGCGCATATCCACCAAGGTTCCAGTGATGCCCCCATGGGATAATGGATAGACGCCTTTGACCTTATTGGACTGGTTGAGCAACACGATCTTGAAGGTCTCGTGCAGCCCTATGGTCTTGTTGTCCCAATTTTTGAACAATAGTTTAGCCACATCGTTGGAGTTGGTGACTGACAGGGATTTGAGCGTGCTGAGCTTTTCCTGATAACTGATCTGTATTTCGTTGACATAATGTTTCATTTCCCAATGTTTAAGGCTTTATAAAGAAAGGGGTGCCCAAAGAATCTCAATAGACACCCCTATCCATATCAGTCGTTGTTGCCGCCCAACAATAGAATCTCGCTGGCCACGACTTCGGTGACGTAACGTTTGTTTCCCTCTTTGTCCTCATAGGATCTGGAGGTCAATTTTCCCTCGATGGCGATCTCTTTGCCCTTGGTCACAAAACCTTCGATGATGTCTGCAAGCTTGCCCCAACCGATCACGGTATGCCATTCGGTGTTGGTCACCCGTTCCCCTTCGCTGTTCTTGTAATGTTCATTGGTGGCCATGGTCAGGCGTGCCACACGTTTCCCCTTGTCAAGGTCTGTGATCACGGGGTCTTGCCCCACGTTTCCGATAAGCTGTACCTTGTTTCTCAATGTACTCATGATAAAAAGTTTTAAGTGCCTGCCTTTCGCAGACTGGTTAAAAATTTCCCCTTTATTTTTTGGTCATTGTTTCCCAAATTTTAAGGGGCGTTTGTTTGCTTCTTACGTGCATGGCACAATAAAAGAAGGGGGTTCTGTCAAGGCTTTTGGGCAGAAATCGGGAGGCTCCGCAACGTAGTAAAACCCTTGCCCATGCCCATGACAGACAGGGTTTTCAAGGAAGTGGAAACCCTATTTGTGGACAAAACCTGCCTTGGCCTTGACGGGTTCGATGAGGGCCCTTGGGAATTCCATCCGACCCATTGTCAAGGGAGCGTACGGGAAGTTGAGCGACCGAAGGCGATGGTGTCCTGATTGGAAGTCCTTGGGCACTGCCCTGTTTTTCGATGCCCCGAAAAACAACCAGGGCTTCTTTTATTAAGGACCCCTTAAAATTTGATGGCGGGCGGACGGATTTTGCGGCCTTTCCCTGCAAGGCCATAAGAAGGGTTTGCAGCAAAGGACGAATCAAAAATCTGTTGGGACGACTTCCGTTTAGGCGTAATGACAATACATCGACCATTGCGATTGTGCTGGGTCAAAAGTACCTGCAAAATCCTAGAACTTGGGTTCCCTTTAATCTTCCTGGAACAGCTTTCCCTGATCATTGGGGGAAGGTCCGTTCAATTTGGGCATTGATGTTTTCATGCTTTCCTTTAAGACTTTTCGCCTTTTCTCATAGATCCAAATTCGCAACCCTTTCAAAAGGTCCATCTCATATACTGAAAGTTGTTGGGGGGCAACTTCCACCATGGCCTCCATCTGTCCTGTTGTTTTGAAGGTCTTGGCATACTGTAGTCCACACCATGTGTAAATGTTCACCCATTCACAGGGAATGGGAGATTCGCAGGTCCTGGGCATCATGTAGGCCACTACCTCTGTCAAGGAGGCCATGAGTTCCCCTTTCATCTGGGTAAACATCCGGGCCATGATGATATTGTTCAATAGATCTTTGGGCACGATACCCTGCCATGGTGAAGGATACACGATGATGGGACTTTGCAATAAACCCATAAAGTCAAGGACAAAATCGGATTAAACTTTTTTGAGGGACCTAGGGTTTAAGTTTGGAATTGGTGTTTTGGTTGGCTCAAGTTCAAAACCAAAATCCAGTTGCACTATGTTTTGCTTTTCCATGAATTGCGTTTTAAATTGAACAATAGTGGACCCAGTGCCAAACAAGGAAAAATTTTGGAGCGGGAAGGAAACGGAATTAAAAGTGACCTGGGGAATGGCTTTATGCCGTCCCTTGTCCGAGAAAATATCGCGTGATTCTCTTTCGGGAATATTGGACAACCAACTTTAAATTCTATAAAACCGTGGAACTTCCTGTAATTTTATTGTTTAGCTTAGGTTCAACCGAAGGTTTCTTCGTTAATCGCACAGCATTTAAGTTAAGTATATTGGTGTTTCAAAGATGAATTCCCCTTTGAAAATTATTCGAGATACTTCTTTAAAAAAGCTATGCAATTGTTCTAAAAATTTTCGACTTTAAAATTAATATCTATCCAAATCCCGCCCAATACATTGTTATTTACGGGTTTTTAATTTATCATAAAATCCTTACAATTGTAGGATACTTTTAAAAAGGGAATTGTTCCCTAATGGCCATCTTCAGAAATTTGCTTAATTCCGAAAAAACCAGTTCATCTTAGTTTTCAAATTCCCGTTCTATTCAATAGAATTTGAATGGATTGGGTCGTATCTCCAAACTTTGTCATGCGTTGTATAAAGTATGTATTCTTTCCCATTGAAAACCACAATGTTACTTGAATGATCTCCATCAACTATTGGGTTATCGGGATATTTTACCCAATGGATAAGATCCTTGGACATAGCAACATTGGAGGTCCATAAAGCTGTTACTCCAGTTTTTGCCCAATCCGGATTATTTGAACCGTGGTAGAACATATAATAGTTATCTTCATATTTTACAATCTGATTTGCTGCGACCGCTGCCTCGTCATACTCTCCGGGCCCGATTTGTAGTATAGGTTCATCTTGAACATTGGTCCATGTTATAAAATCCTCTGATTTGGCCAACCAAACCCCAAGATCATTACGTTCATAGAATAAATATTTTTCCCCGTTTTCAACCCACACTGTTGGGGTACCATAAGGTCCTTCATCCAAGGGGGTTCCATCAGTTTTTAACACTGTAAGTTTTCCTTTTGGGGTCCATGTAATGCCATCAGGGGAAACTAAATATTTGGCAACATCGTTCATACCCTCCGCAAACATATAATATAAGCCTTCATGTTTTAGGACAAACATATCTTCCACCCATTCATCAGCCAGAATCGCCCCATCTTGATAGCGATCCCAAATAATCCCATCATTAGAAAGTGCCAATCCAAGGAACCTTTTATCAGAAATGCTGTCGTTGTATCCTGTGTACCACATTTTGTATTTACCTTGATCATAAAGAATAAAACCTCTCTCCCTGATATTACGGTCCCAACTGTTTGTATTGGTGCCTTCAAAAATTGGGTTCTGGTCTATTGGCTCAAATCGGACTATTTCCCTAGGGAAATAGTCCGTATCTGAATGTGTGATTTTGTTCAATTCCTTTTTTTCCAACTTACATGAAGTTACCCAAGTCGCCATAATCAAAATGGCATATCCAAATTTTTTCATTTTATCAACACAAAATTTTACTCGTTTTACATTTTTATTAAATCTTTACTTTTGCATCGCCCACACCCAAGTCCACCCGATTCTTAAGAAACAATTTACTGCATGAGATAGGATTTTAGCTCATCATAGTTAGAAATCAAAGTAGCTTCTTTTTTCTTATTCATTACTTTTTTGATTTGAGGTGGCATTTCTGGTATCAATCCAAGGTTTTCCTCTACTACATCCAAGAACTTTATGGGGTGTGCGGTTTCTAAAAAAACCCCGTAAGTACCAGGATTATTTTTTTGATATTCTTTCAATCCAAGATAGCCCACTGCTCCATGGGGATCCATAACATATCCCGTTTTTGAATACACTTGTTTTATGGCATGTATTGTGGTTTCATCCGTAAAAGCGTATGAAGACAGGTTTTCTTTCAGGGTTGACAAATTATTGTGGTAAAGGTGTTGAATCCGAATAAAATTACTTGGATCCCCTACGTCCATGGCATTGGAAATTGTGGCAATGGACGGCATAGGTTGATAAATCCCATTCTCCATATATTTAGGCACCACATCGTTAACGTTTGTGGAGGCCACAAAATGTTTTGCCGGAAGTCCTAGTTTTTGGGCGATCATACCTGCACATATATTTCCAAAATTACCTGAGGGCACTGAAAAAACAATATCGCGTCCGCCAGCTTTGGTCTGTTTATAGGCGAACAAAAAGTAAAACATCTGTGGCAACCATCTAGCCACATTTATACTGTTGGCCGAAGTCATATTTCTATGCATGGTGATTTCCCTGTCCAAGAACGCTCTTTTCACAAGATTCTGACAATCATCAAATGTGCCATCAACCTCAATGGCATAGATATTATTCCCTAAGGTCGTCAACTGCTTTTCTTGAATATTACTGACTTTACCACTGGGGTACAGAATGATCACTTTGATTCCTTGGACACCTAAAAACCCATTGGCGACGGCACCACCTGTATCGCCGGAGGTAGCCACCAAAACAGTGACCTCCTCTTGTTCGTCTTCAAAAAAATATCCCAAACAATTGGCCATGAATCGTGCACCTACATCCTTGAAAGCCATTGTGGGCCCATGAAAAAGTTCTAAAGTCGATACATTCTCTTCGATTTCAACCAAAGGGAAATCAAAATCCAAAGTTTTATCTATAATTTCTTTTAGCACCTTATCGGGGATATCGTCGCTCACAAATTGACGTATGGCGTTAAATGCGATTTCATTGTTAGATATTTGCTCAATATTGTTGAAAAAAGTAGAGGACAATTGCTTTATCCTTTCAGGAAAATAAAGCCCTCTATCGGGTGCAATTCCGGATATCACCGCTTTCTTAAATGATGTGTCAGGTATGGAGCTGTTTAAACTATAAAATTTCATTTTTCTAAGCTATTTTCTTTACGCCTTGAGTATTGACTTTTGATAAATGAACCTGAAAAGGAACACCAATTTTTGAATACGTTTCTTTCATAGAATCAGCCACTCTTTGACCCATGTGCTTTCCTTTACTAAGGGCAAAGATGGATGGACCTGACCCAGAAATACCACAACCCAAGGCCCCTACTTCAATTGCATTGGTCTTGACTTCATCAAAACCAGGTATTAAAACCGATCGGATCGGCTCAAATATATGGTCATGGAGGGACCTCCCAATAAGATTATAATCGTTTTGGTAAAGCCCTGATATAAGCCCCCCCAAATTACCCCATTGTTGGATGCCTTGTGCAAGTGAAATGGATGTCCTGAGAATTTTCCTAGAGTCAGAGGTATTAATCTCTATTTGCGGATGTATTACCGTGGCATAAAGTTCAGCGGGGGTAGGAAGGGGAATTATGTCCAGGCTATCATAACTTCGCACCAAAGCAAATCCTCCATATATGGCTGGAGCTACATTGTCAGCATGGGCCATGTCACTGGCCAATAATTCACCCTGCATGGCAAATTCCACTAATTCCAATTTGGAGAAAGGTTTTCCCAACAATTCGTTCATCGCCCAAACGGCCCCAGCTGAACTTGCTGCACTACTTCCGATTCCACTGCCAGATTTTATACGTTTATCAATCTCGATTTCAAAGCCACCGACATAATCGCTTTTGGCCAACAATGCCAACCCAGCCACACCAGATACGTTTTTTTCAGTTTCTAAAGGTAGATTCTGACCGACGATCCTGCTGATACGTATGGTTTTTTCGGGAATTTTCCTTACCGTCATAAAATCTCCAACTGATTCCAGTGCCAATCCTAAAACATCAAAGCCACACGATACATTTGCAATGGTAGCCGGACAAAAGACTTTGATTTCTGTCATTGAATCATATTATTAATATCGACTTTAGTGGTTATCACCTATGCCAATAACTTTACTTCAGGAATGCTTACAAATCAATTGTTACTGTATTGCAGGTCATGGTCAATATCTTTCCTTATGAACAGAGGGCCATCGAATATTCTTGTATTGGCAGATTTGGCTCACCATGATATCCACCCTCAAACTTGCCGCCTCCATTATTGGATCAAGCCAATTTTTGGCTAGAATTCCTCCTACTGGTGCCACACCTATCCATAAGGAACGGATCCCAGCATTCAAGGCTTCTACTAAAGTTAGCTTTGGAATTCCCAAATCAACTGCCTTATCGCCTATCGCCTGTTGACCCAAACACAATTCAGACCTCAACTCCACAATTCCCGCTCCGGTTTTGGCATGGTTTGGGTCAGCTTGACTTCTTACAAAAATTAAATAAGGTGCTCTAATAACTTTTGTTTATTTAAAATTTTAATGGTTGTTCCCTCTAATTGACAGTTAAATTTAAATGCTAATAATTTTCGGTCGTATTCACATCAAGCGCACTGCAACTTTTAGTTGATTCAACAGATGGTTATCCACAAGCTAAGCATAAAGGTTAAACATCTTCTATATTTTAAATATCCACAACACAAGTTTAAAAAAACTATATCCAAAAAGCCCGTAAAGGCAACTTGCCTAGGCCACTTTATTGATTTTGAATTTTATCCAAACGAACCAACGCTTCCAAATAATAGTAATCCGCATATACCAGAGGGACATCTATCTCCGCACCGTGAGGTATACTCCCAACCGAATGGTCAAGAATAAAATACTTGTTGGTTTCCGACCCCAGGTATTTAGGTGATGATAAGGTTTTTATCATCTCCTTTGCACTAGAAATGAACTTGTCGCCAAATTCTTTGGAATACATTCCCAGTTCAAGAAGGGCAGAACAGGTTATGGCCGCGGCCGAAGCGTCTCTTAAATCTTCAGTAATCCTTTCTGGGTCATAATCCCATTCTGGCGTAAGCAAGGCGGCCGGTGCATCATAATCCCAATAAGGAATCAAATCTTTTGGAAGCTCTGGATGGTTTAATATATAATTTGCGATGTTTTCCGCGAATTCCAAAAATCTTTTGTCCTTTGTGTATCGGTAACAGATAACATACCCATATAATCCCCATGCCTGACCACGAGCCCATGAAGATTCATCTGCAAAACCCTGTGATGTTGCTTGATCCATTACATTTCCCGTATCAGGATCGTAATCCACTACATGGTAACTTGAAAAGTCTTTTCTGTAGTGGTTTTTCATAGTGGTCAAAGCGTGTTCGACGGCGATTTTTCCAAAAGTTTCATCTCCACTCAATGTAGTTGCTTCAAATAATAATTCAAGGTTCATCATATTATCAATAATCACTGGAAACTTCCATTCAGTTTTGCCATCCCATGATTTTTTCCTGTTCCATGATTTTATACTCTTGACCACAGGACTATATCTTTGGCTCAAGGAGTTTGCTGCCTGTATCAATACTTTCTTGTAATTCTCGTCTTTAGTGATTTTATAACCATTTCCGAAGCTACAATTAATCATAAAACCTATGTCGTGATCATTGGTGACATATTGGACCGGTTCAAGAGCTTCGGTCCATTTAATTGCTTCCTTTTTCCATTGCTCATCATGGGTCAATTTATACACATACCACAGGCTCCCTGAAAAAAAACCGCTTGTCCAACCATAGATCCCGGTTGTTTTCAATTTACCTTTATCGGAAGTAGATCTGGGTATTTTTGTAGGGTCATTATTCTCCTTTAATGAATTTTCATATTGGGATGTAAAAAAAGACAATTTATGTTCAGGCAATGCGGTTACCCTACTTGTTTTACAGGAAAACAAAACTAAAAGTGACCCAAAGACGATGATTGGTTTAAGCTTGTTCATTAATTTCCTTATTTTTAATTACACATCAAGACAATTATCCCATTCAGAGTGCTTGCCGCTTTTTCATTTGATTATTGGTTTTAACTAGATTTTTACTGTACTACGCCCACCAATGCTTTCAATCTAAAAATCATTTTAATTTTAAATCGTATGGGGCAATCGACCTGGAAATGTTTTTTTTATATTTCAAGTGTTTGAGCAACGCTTGCCGGACACAGTACATTTAGCTAATCTTCCAATCTTTCCTCAGGAATTCCAGTGAGCTTGACATTATTCTTGTTCGAATATTCTTTTATCACTTCCCAAAGTTGTTCTTGCCATCCTCCCAAATCCATTCTTTCAATAGGTGCCATCATAAATTCCAACCCTCTTCTACGATCCGCAAAATGGTCTTTTACATCATCCATGATATGGACGAAATTTTTACCCTCGGTATTTCTCCCCTTTTCATATCGACTTTTCTCCCAAACCTGAACCAAATTATTCCACATTTTACCTTCTTCCTCCATAATCCCATCAATAACATTATACGCTTCAATCATCAAGTTGACAACCTTTTGAGGGTTATTTTCCTTCTCGGCAGCCACCAAATAGTCCTCAGCCCTAGCAATATCAACTATCATGTCCATTACATGTCGCTCCAAATAAGCGATTGAGATAAATACTTCAAGATTATACCTGTTTCTGCCCACTTTGGAAATACTATGTGAAAGTAGGTCCAATAAGTGGTCGTTTTTCTTCCTAAGTTCCAGTGCCATATTTATTTTTTCGGCATATTTTTTTCCGAATGTATGCTGCGTAGAATTTGCCTCTTTGTTTTCTTTGAAGGGCAGTGCTGGTAAATCCAAAATCAAATCAGTTCGGGGATAGGAGTGCTTTCCCTTCGAACTTCCGTAGCTATATTTCCTCTCTGTTGATTCGGTTTTATCCCAAAGATCTTCATAGAACCTGGCACCCTCTTGTATCAACCTATAAATCTTTACCATGTTTGGACTTTCATAACCATAAAATGCATTCATGAAATCAGATATATTTTGATTCAAACTAGGTTTTCCAATAGACCAACCGTATTGTGTCACTGTAGCCCAACCCAGCCAAAAAGTTTCACTGTGGAGTCCCGAGTCGTCCCAAGCGGCTGCAAAAGTACCAATTGGCCTCCCTCCTTTTTCAAGAATCCTTGGAATACTTGTTGAAGCATCTTTCAACCTGCCTTGAGTATTCCGGTTACGATATCGGGTTGGAAAGTAATTGGGGAACAGATACTCGGCTCCCTGCATTGAACTATAGGAAAGTTGTTTGATCCCGGCTTTGTTTTCACTTTCAATCCATTCTACGTCCCTACCAGGGGTCATTATTGCATCGATTATTCCAGAACTCAATTGGGTAATATGCTCTGTCAATAAGGGGTATTCAACCCATGCCAACATTTTTCGGTTTCTGCGAGACATCCATTCATGGACCCTATTGACATAATCCACCCAAGTCTGGCTTCTGTTTTCCACATTGTATTCCTTTTCACATTTTCCACAAATACCAGCATAGTAAACCTCATCGGTGGAAACAAAAAAGTATTCAACCCCAGGTGTGGCATCAATCATATCCTGGTACAACTCAAAAATCAACGCCATTGCATCCTCATCACACATACATATATGATAATTGCTTTCTTTATCGGCTTTCAAGTGCTCAAACTCCTGATGCTTCAAAACATAGGTCATGTGGGACGGGGCCTGTATTAATGGTATTAATTGAATAAACCGATCAAGAGCATAAGAGGTTACCTCTATCATTTCCTCTTTTGTAAATGCTCCCGGAGCACCTATAACCGGGTTTCTCGGGAACTCGTATTTATCCTCAATTTCAAATGCAACCGCATTAACTTTGAAAAAAGCAGCCCAGTCCAGGTATTTTTTTAGGGTCCCGACCCTATCCTGATGGTGTTTGGTATCCCAATGGATAACCCTAAGCTCGGTATCCGGCCAATCATTTATTGTTCCAATAGGTATTTCAAATACCCCACCGTGAACAGGTTTTAGCAATTGAAGCAAACTTTGAACACCATAAAAAATTCCCGCTTCAGCGTTTGCTACTATCTTCACTTTTTCAGGCAGAATTTTAATTTGATATGCCTCATTTAAGCGTTTGGCGTTCAAATTTTCAAAAAGTGGTGTCTTTATAATTTCAAGCGATATCTTACCAGTTCCATTTCCATTGAAATCCAAGTTATGGAGTTCCCTAGCACCCACAATAAGTCTATTCAATGCAATTGATTTTGAACCAATTAAATTTTCAATGCCCCAATTATTATCAATCCTAACATCCCCATCCTCAATGTACGTTTGCTGTGGTGCAGGAATTAGACTGTACCCCCTGGCCCTAAGGTCATTAGAAAACAAATTTGTTAACGAACATAATAACGTAAAAAAATAAATGAATAAGTACTTGCCCATAAAATGTTATTATTTAGTTTCTTGGCCCCATTTGACCTGATTAAAAGCCAAAGACGAAAAATTGTCGCACCACCTTGGCCAATCATGATTTAACTCAGCGACAATCCAACAAGTCAAAAATAATAAAAAGAAACGTATCGTAACATATTATTTTCGTTTTATTCTTTTACTTCGAATTTATCAAGATGGAAGTGTAGTTTATGGCGCTATCCTATGAAGCGCATAACCGATATGAAAATATTATTGCCTTTTGTTTCATGCCCTATTTACAATTAGAAGTGTGCGGGTATTCAGGTTGGCCAACAAACCCCCAAAAACCTTTACTTGGTTGGATTTTATAGGGATCTCCCCAAAAGAAGAATCTACTCTTTCATCTGATTATTCTTTCGTATACTTGCGGACCCGAACAAAACACGCTCAGTAAGGTCTTTCATATGGTCGTCCTACAATTTGTATCGAAAAACGTTGTGACTCAAAACCGTATCCTTTAGAAATCTTGATGCCCCGACAGAAAAATCCTTGACATTTCTCAAGTCAAAAAACGGGGCGTCATCGACTCCCACTTCCATATTTAGATTGTAAAAGTTGGCTTGCTGGACGTCGTCAAGTACGAAAACGGGGCGAGCCTCTGGTTCATTGTAATCAATTTTAACATGACTGACCTCCAAACCAATCGCATGTCTTATGTAAAAACCATAAGCAGGAAGCCTTCCAAACATACCCGGTTCGGGGTAATCCGCCTCATTTTCTGGTGGAAATATAAGTCCCTCCTCTTTATTCCCGCCTCCTTCTTGGTTGATCCGCATATTACTGATCTTTACATCTTCAATGTAATGTCCAGGTATAGCGCTTATTGACGAAGTATAGTTACCGCTCACATTTGACGCTATTACATTGTTTATTGATATCCGTTTTATTGTACCTACTTTTGTTCCCTTAGGCCCCCTGAGCCGACTTCCCAAACGAATAAAAATAGGACCATTTGTCAAGTGTCTCATTGTAATGTTTGAAATTGCTATATCTTCAATATGGCCCCCATCTACACTTTCAATTGCTATCCCCCGTGAACGGTCAAACACGCAATTTGTTATTGTGATGTTTTTGAAATCCCCATTGGACTCTGTGCCCAGTTTGATACGTCCAAATTTGTTGGATTTATACTCTGGAGAACTTACTTTAAAGGTTCCGTCAAGAAGAGTTCCCTCATCATATCCCCCTGTCAAATAACAATTAGAAATTGTTATGTTTTCGCTATGTTTGAGTCTTCCAAGTCCATAGGAAGTTTTCAAACAGATACCATCATCCCAAGGTGCATTCACACTACAATTGGAAATCCGAACGTTACGACAGGAGTCAATATCGATTCCATCTCGATTTGTGTCAATTTTTAAATTATCAATTGTAAGGTTGTCCACACCAGTTGCAAGTATTCCAAAATGCCCGCCATGCAAAATTGAAAAATCCCTCAACAGCACATTTCTACATTCTTTTAAAGAAATAGCCTTATTCCCTGATCCCGGGGCGCCATCCTTATACACCTCTGTAAACTTATTGAACCCAGGGTTAAGCCCCTTTCCGTAAATCAGCCCGGCTCCCTGTATGGATATATTTTCAAGGCCAATGCCCCAAATAAGACTGTTCTTCCAATGGCTATGCCCAAAATCTTGAAAACCACCTCCCTTTTCATTCCTCTCTGGAAAATCATACAAAGCAATTGAGTCATGGACAGCTTCTATTATTGAACCAGCCTCCAAATGAATAGTTATGTTACTCTTCAAACGAATAGAGGCGGACAAATATCTGCCCGGAGGGAAATAAACCATCCCTCCCCCTTTATTGCTCGCCTCTATAATGGCTTCATTTATAGCATTGGTATCCAATGTTTTACCATCACCAGTTGCACCGAAATCCCGGACATTAAAAAAAGTAGGCCCTTTGGCAAAAACCACAGTTAAGTTAAGGGTGCACAGGAATAGACTAAAAGATCTTATTGTAAACAACTCCATTTTATACAAAATTTAGAAACAAACCATTTATGGGTTTAACAAAGCCACTACTTTAACCTTAACCAGTCTGGTTTTGGAAAGGGCCTCATTAAACTAAATCTCTGATAGTTCTCGAAAACATCTGGGTCAGGACCAACCTGCCTGGGATCTTTCGTTTCCATCAAGAACGCGGCAAGTTCCTTTTTCATTAAAGCCAGCTCGTCCTGATACTCCAGCTTTTCAGCCAAATTGACCATACAGAAAGGATCCTTTTTAATGTTATATAATTCGTGCTCAGGTCTTTTGGCCGTTGCCATTTCAAAATACCTCGACACCTCATCATTCGCATAATTTTCAATGATATATGTTTTTGATAGTGCTGCATCTATATCCCAAAACGCCTTATCCTGAAATTTACCATTATCATCAAGCCCATACATATCCTCAAGCCGGAAAGGGTCATTGACATCCAGCATTTGAGGAGCTCCGGACGGCCACCTTTCCGGTGCATAATTTCTTATGTAGAGATATTCTTTGGTTCTTATTGCCCTGATCGGATATCCCAAATTTGCCCATCTTGAAGAAGAATGTTTTTCTCTACTGGAGTATACAGCTGTCCTTTCAGGGTCTACAAAGCCATTTCCTTTTGCCAGGAGGATGTTTTTAAAACTTTTTCCCGAAATTGGCTTCATCCCCCCCGTATCCAAACCGGTTATTTCAAAAATGGTCGGAGCAATGTCCACCAAGGAAACCAAGTCATCCACTACCCTACCGTCAGCCACTTGTGCCTTCCACATTACGGCCAAGGGAACATGAATACCATATTCATAACAATTTGCCTTAGCTCTGGGAAATGCCATTCCGTTATCCGAGGTAACAATAATTATGGTATTCTCCAATTCGCCTGCTTTGCGCAAACTTTGGATCATTTTGCCCAAGTGATAGTCAAACCAATCCACTTCCAAAGCATAATCCAAAATATCAGTCTGTACAGGTTTATGATCGGGCAAAAAACCCGGCAGGTATGCATCCTCACCCCTCTTCCCCGCTTTAGCCCCGGAGCCTTCCTCAAATTCCCTATGTGCCTCATAACTTCCATACCAAAAATAAAAGGGTTTATCTTTTGGTTTCTTTGAAAGAAATTCATCAAAATTAGATGCATAGTTGATATCCGAGATACCTGCTGCCGGTATACTATCGTTTGCTCCATATCTTGATCTATTAAATTCTACACCAGCAGGGTTCCTATTCCTTCCGGACAATTTCCAATTAAAGGGCGCACAGCCTTTTCCCGTAAAACCAATTGAATAGCTGTTTTCCTCCAATACATCAACAAACACTTTGTACTCTAACGGAAAAATTGATTGGTGCCCTCCAGCTTCTTCATTCTGCCACGGGTATCTGCCTGTTAATATTGAAGAACGAGAAGGGGCACAGCCTGGAGAGGTGGAAAAGGCATTATTGAAAAGCACTCCTTCTCTAGCTACTAGGTCAAATGCTGGTGTATTTACAGTTTTGTCTCCATAGGCCCCAGCATATGGATACGATTGATCGTCACTAATTGCAATTAGAATGTTCGGTCTTCTTAACCCATGGTCTGATACTTGACCATAAGTATATTGCCATTCCATACAACACAGGGACAATACGATAAAAAGATAATTGAGCTTCATGGGTTTTAAGTTTTAAAGGTTGTCACCTTTTTACATTGGATAAATCTGCCATAAAAACTTGTCTCCGTCCCTTAGGAGCACCTTGGAAAAAAATCTTTGAGTAATCCTTGTTCCAAAAGGGATGCCCATCAAGACGAAGGGTTGGATACATTATATCCTTTCTTGGCATGGTTGGCATCTTACATAGAATTAATTCCTTATCAGCTGTGATATCAATAAGTCGAATGGCAACTTCTTGTCTGCCCTCTGCATCCATAGGATACGAATCAGTCATCAAATATCTTCCATTCTCATCCATTCTTGGGTGTCCGGTCCCCTCAAGGGTTTTACTCAAGATTCTAAAATCCGTACCGTCATACTTGAACTGGCAAAAACGTACAGTACCATCGATCGCAATGTTCCGAATAAGGTGTACCCCATCTGGATGCCAATTGGGGTGTCCTCCCATGCTGCCCCAAACATTGGGCGCCCCGACAGTATATCGTATGTTGGTTCCATCGGAATCAAAGGTAAAGACCATTGCGTTTCTTCCGCCTTGCCCACTTGGAAACAGACAGCGCAAAACCTGCATGATTCTAGTACCCTGATCATTAAATTTCGTGTGCCAAAAATAAAATGTCCCCATTTTTTCAGGAGCGGGCTCAGGGATTTGGGAAGCTACGTCGAACAAACTCACCAAAAGAGTTCTTTCGTTTGTATTCAAATCAGTTTTCCAGATGCCTTCCGACGTGGATGCCCCATAAGGGAGCTTTTTTGGGTTCGTACCAGACTTGGATGGATATCCGTATCCTTGTTGGGTAACATTCAGTAATTCCAAAGGGAATCCCACTACGCATGATCCATCAGGAGAGATGTTGTATTTAGGCCCTGCAAAAGCTCTGGTTTGATTGGTTTCCAAATCGATTTCAACACATACACCCATACCATCCAACACGTCATTGGTATATAGGTATCGGTCTGTGGGACCCCACTCCAAATTGGCTCCAACTTGATACCCCCATGCTTTTGTTGTATACACCTTTGTTATGGTCTGTTCAACAAGATCAACAACACAGACTTCTACGCTTTCACCAAAACTGGGAACCCTATTAAGTTCCGGAACCTTTGTTACCGCTAAATATCTTTGGGACCTACTTAAGGAAGAAACATCATAATAAGTGGATACATAGGAAGCGTCCTCAGGCGTAACTTGGGTGATTGGAACAGCGGTCTCCCCTGAACGATAGGTTTTGAAGCTAAAGTTCTTCTTCTTATAAATTGGCCTTTGAAAAGACCAAACCCCAGGAACAACCAAAAAAGCACAAAAGCCAGCCGAAGTAAAAAGGAAATTTTTCCGATTCATAAAATTCAATGTTTCTAAACAACAAACCCCTTCCCCTTAGATGGGGAAAGGGTCTAATTGCAAGTCGATCAATTTTGGTTGACAGACTCTTAAATTAACTAACTCAAACAATAATCTATGTCACACTAAATAATCAATCCAATATATCGCCCGGGTGTTGATACGGCGCATTGGTATTGGCATCCCACCAAACCCTAGCGGTAAGGATGTCTCCTCCCATACGATCGGAGGCATCCTGATAATTTGAACTATTTAAATTTATTTCTGTCACTGGGTAGCTTATTCTTCTCGGAATTTGGCCATTGGTCTCGCCAATCATGGATCCCAGTAAAATCCTTGGATAACCGGTTCGCCTCCATTCCGACCAAGCTTCCACTGAATTGGGAAACAAGGCCACGTTCTTTTGGGACATTATCTGTTCCAACTGCTCTTCCACACTTCCAGTTAATGTCGCTACCGGTGAATCCAAAAAGTCATCGATGTCACCGCCATCCACTCCATAACGCTCCATATCCGCTCGTATCCCCCTCTTGTACCAGATATCAGCCGCTTCACTACCCAAGTCCAACATCAATTTAGCTTCAGCCAATGCAAAACAAACTTCACTGTAGTACAAAACAGGCATATCAATTACAGGGTTTCTAAAAAAAGTTCCAACCTCTGACAAATCACTATCTGGATAATGCTCTCTTTCCTCGCTTCCATCCAATCCCAAGGGTCTGCCCCTATACAAAAGTAAACTTGGGTCATTGTTGTTTTCGGCTTCAACAACAGAATTTGGTGTAGGGGTGGCAACAATGCCAAGTCGGGGATCATCCGCATCCTTTAGTATGTCAATGATGGTCTTTCCCATTAGCACAGTTAAATCGCCTTGTCTTCTTACGATCTCATTGTAAATGGGGTTCTGATTACTTTCAAAATCATCACTTGTTGTCACATAACCGTTATCATCATTGCTTTCGATCAATTCAGCATTAATAACTTCACTGATATGACTAACCGCTAAACCTTGGTCGACGTATCTAACCCTTAAAGCCAATCGAAGTCGAAGTGAATTTGCAAGCCGCACCCATTTATCCACATCTCCCCCATAAATCAAATCTTCGCTTCCAAAATTATTGTCCAAACCGGCATTCAAATCCTCTACGGCCAGTCTCAGCTCGTTCAACAAATCTCGATAAATGCTTTCCTGGGTATCATATACGGGCTGTGTAATCACTTCGCCAACAGGTCTAGCCGCCTCACTATAGGGAATATCGCCATAAAGGTCGGTCAAACGCTGGTAAATATACACCCTCATTATACGGGCTATGGAATACTTGTTTGCCTGTTCTGGGTCACCTTGGGTTAGCCGTAAAATTTCAGAAACATTCAATAAATTGGAAAAAGACCCCTGAAATTCATCTTCGAAAAATCCCCCTGTAAAAGGTACATTGCCCCCCGATGAGGAATACCCAGCATAATGGCCATATATTTCAAATGGATAGGCCCCATAATCGATAATCATTCGTTTCTGCACCCTGGTCAACAACAAACCGACATCCAACTGGTCCTCTGATAGCAGTGAAGGATCCGAGTTAAGCTTACTAAAGTCTTCAGTACAGGCAACATTTAATAAAAATGAGATTGCCAGTGCAACGATTGGGAGCATTCCAGTTGCTTTAATATTTTTCATCTTTACTTTTTTTAGGATTAGTAAATTCATTTCTAATTAAAATGTCAAATTCAAATTAAAGCCGTAACTTCTTGCTGAAGGTGCAGTATATGATTCCGAACCTTGTGAACCTGAAGCCGTATTAAATGCCGACTCAGGAGTAATCCCCAGTCCTTGCATATGCTCTTCGATATAAAATAAGTTTCTACCAACAGCAGCTAATCTTACTGTTTGAAAAGGGGTTTTCCTTAGCCATTTTTTCGGTAATGCATATTCCAGGCTAACTTCTCTGAGCATAATGTAGCTAGCATCAAGAACAAACTCCTCTATAATGTCCCCTCTTGTCCATTGCCCCGCCAAAAAATGCCTAGGCAGTTCAATATCACTTTTCTCACCAGCTCTCAAATGCAACACTTGACCTCCTGCCCCATCGTCTATATAGTAATCATTTTCCAGTACCCCATCTGAGATACCTACCCATAACCCTTCCTCATTTCTGTAAATGCCATCGGTGGTGAACTTGCCCGTACCCCTTGCCGCTTGTATATATTTTGTTCCCGAAAGAAGATTACCTCCCATTTTTATATCAATCAAGGTACTTAACGTAAGACCTTTATAGGTAAAACGATTGTTCAATCCACCTATCCAATCTGGCTGTATGTTCCCCAAAATCCTGGTATTGTTACCATCCCTTTGGTACCTTCCAAACGCATCCAATAGTTTTTCACCATTCTCATTTCTTTTATAGTAAGTTCCAACAATGTTACCAAAATCCTCACCAGGTCTGGCCTCTATGGTTCCCCAGCGGTCCCGTGACATTTCATGGGTATCTATTCCATCCACCAAGGACACAACTTTCGATTTGTTTTTGGCAAAATTAAAGGTCATATCCCATTGGAAGCCATTGTTAAGCTTAATGGGTGTTACATTAAACAATAGCTCCACCCCTTCATTTGTAATTTCCCCTGCATTGATAACCATTGAATTGAATCCAGTGCCGGACGAGATGTTAACCGGTAAAATTTGGTTCTCGGTCGAAGAATTGTAATATGTAAAGTCAATACCGACCCTGTTATTGAAAAATTGCAGGTTTGCCCCAAATTCATATGATTTCGTCAATTCGTTTTTCAGGTCTGGATTAGGGATTCGTCCTTGAATACCAACTTGCCCTTGTCCATTAATTGTCTCTATCGAGTTAACATAACCATAGGATGTCAAATAGGGATCTGAATCATTACCGACCTCTGCATAGCCTGCACGCAGTTTTCCAAAGTTCAAGAAATTGGAATCCATCTTAAACGCATCCGTAAACACAAAACTGGTAGATGCAGACGGGTAAAAGAAAGAGTAATTGTTCATCCCCAGAACCGATGACCAATCATTTCTTGCGGTAACATCCAAGAACAAAAAGTTTTTATAGGCAAGTTGACCAGCCATATACACCGAATTCATCTCTCTCTCCACCTTATCGTATCTTGGAGTGACCTCGTTTGCATTGCTAATAAAATAAAGACCCGGAGATCTGAGACCCACACCTCTTGAACCTGTAACTTCCCTACTTGCATGCAAACGACTCGCGCCTACGTTCAATGAACCAGACAAATTGTTTGAAAAATCTTTGTTGGCCATGAAAAGGATATCGCTATTGTTTTCTTTAACATGCCAAGTATAATTACTGACCAAACCTGTTCTGGCACTTACGGATCCAATGGCCCTTCTTTCAAATCTTTGATCTGTATAAAAATCAGTTCCCGTTCTTGCTTGAATACTTAGCCAGTCATTCATATCATACTTTAAAGATACAAGGCCGATAATACGATCTCTTTCATCCTCATTTACCACTTCGTTTATGGTCCAATAAGGATTTTCAAATCGAGGCGTATAGAATCGCGGGGAACCATCTGGATTCCTATAATTTTTCATATCCTCCAAGTCAACATGTCGCGCTATTTGAATAAAAGAACTCATCATATTGGACGAACTCGCCCCGGCCCGTGGCCTATTTACACCCTCATGATGAATATAGTTCACTTTTGTGTCTACGGACAGCTTATCATTTATCCTGGCCTTCCCCCTAAAATTAAAAGTCTGTCTGTCATAGGTACTGTTGGGAACAAGACCTTCGTTTTTTAGATCTGAAACGGAGACTCTAAGGTTAGCCTTTTCGTTTCCTCCGGTTACAGCAACCGTATTGGTCAAAGTAACACCTGTCCGAAAAAAACTTTCCAAATTATTTGCAGGCTGTGCCGTCATTGCTATTACCCTTGTTGGATCGGTCGAATCCGCCACCAATTGCCCTTCAAGGGCCGGGCCCCAACTAGCAATACGCCTCCCATCAAGTATTCCATACTCAACCCCATCTATTACAGTTGTACCATTTGTTGGGACATCCGGGTCAAATCCCATCATAAATTGATTTTGAAATGTAGGAAGGGTTGCCAATTGATCAATAGTGACATTGGAATTAACACTAATTCCCAAACCTTGGTTAAAAGCTCCCGATTTTGTGGTAATCAAAATAACACCATTGGCAGCTCTTGCACCATAAAGAGCAGCCGCATTCGGACCTTTCAATACAGTCAAAGATTCCACATCATCCGGGTTTATTCCAGAAATTCCATCCCCATAATCAACTCCACCAGCGGCATAATCAGCCCTGTCGGTTGTTTGGTTATCGATTGGGACACCATCAACCACATAAAGTGGAGCATCATTCCCTGATATGGAACTGTTACCCCGTATTACGACCCGGGATGAGCCGCCCGCTCCATTAGGAATGTTCGTCACCTGCACACCAGCAACCTTTCCAGCAAGGGAGTTCACTATATTGGTCTCCCTAGCTTTTGTAAATCCTTCACCTTCCAGTTCTTGCGTGGCATAACCAATCGCTCTTTTTTGTCTTTTCAACCCCAAAGCCGAAACAACAACTTCATCCAATTGATTAGTATCCTCCTCCAACACAACGTTAATAACATCAGAAGCCCCTACACTGACCAATTTCGTTTTCATACCAACATAGCTCACTTGTAAAGTTCCTCCTTGAGCCACACTAATTTCGAAGTTGCCATCAAAATCGGTAAGGGTCCCATTGGTTGTCCCTTCCACAATGATATTAACACCAGGCAGTGGCGTACCATTCTCATCAACAACTGTTCCTGTTACCGACTTTTGCTGCGCACTCAAACATGTCAGCACAGCGAAAGCAAGTGTTAGTGATAAAAAAAGCTTTTTTTTCATTAGTTAAAGATTTTAGTTAGTTTGGTTATTTCATAAGATTATTATGACACATAATTAAGCCATAATATTACTGTAGAATTAACTTTTGTTTACTTTTCCTTTCGTTACAATATCAAATATATAATAATTTTACAATAAAACAATAAAAAAAACCTTTTATAACTTTTTATTTATGTTTTTGTTAAATAAATTGTTTTGTTTTCGTGTTATTTAGCCAAATTATCTAAATAAGGTGTATACAATTACAGTGTGCCCATATTGCAAATACACCACTAAACTGTAAAAGCCATTAAATTAACATGGATAAATTTGGCCCTTTGCCTATAGACCAACCTTTGGGGGCAGTGTCGTTAAATCCAATTATGATCAATCCGGTTGACCTCCCGTTTCCTCAAAAAGAAACGGATAGTTTTTGGATAAAACATGCTGTTGATCCAAAATGCGAAGAAAACGACCTGTTATTTCAGGATTTTTTTTGGACAAGTCCTTACTTTCTTTCGGGTCGTCATTCAAATTGTATAATTCCAAATCACCGTGAAACCCTTTTTCATCAACATTTAGTCTGACAGCCTTCCAATTCCCTTGTCGTGCGGCTTGTTTCCCTCCTTCCTCATGAAATTCCCAATACAGTATTCTCTCTGAAGGCAGTGGCATTTTTTTTAATATGGCATCTTTCAAGGAAACACCGTCCCCAGCAAGTTCAGGTTCGCGTCCTGCAAATTCACTTAATGTAGGCAGTATGTCTCCAAAAAAGGAGACTTCATTGTTGATAACGCCTTCAGGTACATTGCCTGGCATTGAGATTATCAAAGGAACCTTGATCCCCCCTTCATAAACATCCCTTTTTTTTCCCCTCAAATACCCAGAACTATCAAAAATTCCATCCCATCTTCTCGCAGCTCCATTGTCCGAAGTGAAAATCACAAGTGTGTTTTCCAATATTCCGGTCTTTTTAAGGACCTCATTGATTCTTCCCATATCCGAATCAATCAGTGTCACCATTGAGGCGTATACCTTAGCTTCTTCTGACCATTGCCTGTCTTCGTAGATTGGGTTTATCCCCGGCATTTCATATGCACTATGCGGAAGTAAATAAGGAAGGTAAAGAAAGAAAGGTTTTCTTTTTCTCGCATTTCGCGTAATATAATCTATTGCAAAATCCGTAAAGAGTGAATGCGAAAAGACCTTTTTGCCACTATTCCGATTCAACTTGATGATATGTTTCCTTTTATTTTTCCATAGATAATCAGGAAAATGCGAATGGGCCCGTCTTTGGTTTAGATATCCGAACCAAACATCGAATCCTTGATCATTGGGAAGACCAGAAGTATTGGGCTCCCCCAAACCCCACTTTCCCGTTATTGCCGTATTGTAACCCAAATCCTTTAACACTTCAGCAACCGTAGTATCACTTTCCTTTAGGGGAACACGACCTGCACCTCCACCAAGCCCCAAAACACCACTCTTTCCAAAGTTGCCCCTAACAGTTGTATGCCCGGTATGTTTTCCGGTCATAAGTACACTTCTGGAAGGCGCACAAACAGGAGAACCTGCATAAAAATCTGTAAACCTAACGCCTTCCTTTGCAAGTCTATCAATATTTGGGGTCTTGATATGAGTCTGACCATAACAACCAAGGTCACCATAGCCCAAATCATCGACCATGATCAATACAATGTTCGGCTGTTGAAAATCCCTGTTTCGCAACCTGCTCTGTGCAAAAACACAAGCTGAAAACAGTAAAGTAAACACCGTTACCAATAGTAGAATGTATTTACTTCTGATATTTGGCGGGTTTAAAATACTATCGATAGACATCATGCAAAGTATAAAGCTAAATTTTCAGTATCTTTTGAACAACTCCCAATAAAGCCTGCGCTATTCTATATGACCCCAAGTCCGTCGGATGAATCCTATCCACTGTACATTCGAAGTAATCTGCCCCTAAAACGACTGAACCATCCACGAAATAAATGTTTTTGTCACCTCGGTTTTTTCTATCAGCGACCATTTTCCTCAAAAAATCCCTATTCCACAACAATTTTTTGAGGGCCTCGCTTCCATCGGAAGCATAGGCAACCCTAATCTTGGACATAATCAGTATTGGTACAGTCGGTCGTTCCGATCTCAAAATATCCACAAATGGACCAATAGTATTTTGAATGGTCTGGTTTGCATTGGCCTCATAGTCCAAAACGACCAAACGAACGCTTGAAATTTGATTTATTAAGTGTGCCAATTCTGGCTCTCCCCTACCATTACCAGAGAACCCTAAATTCACAAATTCAATATCCAATTTTCGGCTTAATATATTGGAATACACCATCCCCGGCCTGGACACACACCCCCCTTGCGTAATAGATGTGCCGTAAACCACTATTTTCCCATTATTAGGGAGTGGTCGAGCCTCTTTGATGACAGCATTTTCCTCTACGCCAACTCTCAAATCTTTTACCCCGTTGTATAACGGAAAGTTTATTCTAAAGTCTTGGAATTCACCACCCTTCCCTACCATAAATTCCATGCTATATTTTTCCGCATCAAACGGAAATTTCGATGTCTGCAAATATCGATACACTCCATTTTCCTCAACATAAACATCAAATCCACTCTGTCCAGTTGCTGGCATGTGGTACATATTGGAACTATTTGACAAACACACTTCCAAGTAAATTCTATTACTATTGGTTTGAAACCTTAATTGTCCGCCTGCAGTTTGATTTGCCAAATCATCCACCGCTTTAGGTATTTTCCATTCAGGCTCCACAGGCAATCTCCTAAACACCTTTTCCTTTTTTATCCACTCAAAACCCATAAGCTGGAAAGGCTCTTCCATAGGGTTGTACCAATCCACACTTCCTACATGTGTTTTTGACTGCATCAGTTGAGCCTGGGAATATGAAACCTTAAACACAACAACCAGGATCACCTGGACTATAACTTGTCTTGCAAAACCACTCATATCACGTTTAAGTTTATCTCAATGCTTGAACACAAAGATACATTTTTAGTTTAATAACAAAGGTACAATAACCTTTTATTGTCATTTTTATTTTTTTTCATTGCTTTTTATCTTATTTTTGCTTTCTTTTATTGTTGTTTATTTATAAAAAGAGGTTAGAAACCGAATAATTAAAGTAAAATGAAAGAGGAGGGTTCCAGTGACACTGCAAAAGAAATAGAACATCAACCTGAATTATGGTTAAAGACATTTTCGGTAATTGCAGAAAGACAAAAAGAGCTAGAGATCTTTTTGTCCAATGCGTTGAAGCATGAAAATATAAGGGTTGTATTGATTGGGGCAGGTACTTCGGCCTATATAGGCGAAGTGTTACAAAATTACATGGGCAGGAAATTCAAGCGGGCCACTGAAGCCATTGCTTCCACTGACTTTATATCACACCCAAAAGATTTTATCACAAATAAAAAGGAACCCATTTTATTGATTTCTTTTGCTCGTTCCGGTGATAGTCCTGAAAGCCTAGCATCCATTGATTTGGCCAGTCAATTCTGCGCAACCTTGTTTCAATTGGTAATAACATGCAACCCCAGTGGAAAACTGGCCGAACAAGCAGGTGGAAAAAATTCGTTTGTTCTCCTAATGCCAGAAGAAGCGAATGACAAAGGTCTAGCCATGACCGGGTCTTTTACATCAATGCTTCTCGCAGGATTATTGCTTTGCGACCTCGACAACCTTGACCAAAACAAAGTTTATGTAAATCAATTAGCCCATTATGGTTCATTAATACTTGAAAAGTACGCCAAAAACATAAAAGAGGTTGCGAACCTGGAATTCAACCGTGTCATTTTTCTAGGCTCAGGTCTATTAAAGGGTATCGCACGCGAATCCCAATTGAAAGTACAAGAACTATCAGATGGTCAAGTGGTCTGTAAATACGATTCATTTTTGGGTGTGCGGCACGGTCCCAAGGCAGTAATAAAAAATTCAACGGTAATTGTTTACCTCTTTTCGAGCGATGCATATGTAAATAAGTATGAGTATGATCTTGTAAAATCCATCAATGACCAAAAAGAAAAACTCTACGAAATAGGGATAGGTGAAACTATTAAGGACAACAAGAACATCTCATTGAACCTAACCATTCAAGTAGCAACGAGCAACCAAATCCCTGAAGCATATTTTGCACTTTGCGCAGTTCTGCCCGGTCAGATGCTAGGATTATATAAATCAATCAACCTCGGTTTACACCCAGATTCCCCATCGGTGAACAACTCGATCAACAGGGTGGTACAAGGCGTCAATATTTATAAATTATAAATTCCCACTTGACATGATTTTGTGTATTTGTCCAAACCCATCAATTGACAAACTGGTCTATCTGAACAAGGTTGATGCGGGCGCGGTACATCGTGCAACAAAAGAGTTTTCCTTTCCGGGTGGAAAAGGAGTCCATGTGGCTTTAGGAATAAAAGAACTGGGGGAGGACGTCACATTGTTATCATTTTGGGGTGGATCCAGTGGAAAATGGATCAAGAAAGAATGCGAGTCCAGGGGAATAAAATGCTTAGGGCCTGAAGTGGAAGGTTGGAACCGTACTTGTCTTACCATCAAGACGAAAGACGAATTCAATGAGTCAGAAATTTTAGGACCCGGGCCAACCATAGCGCCCAAAGCCTATGAATCTTTTTTTAATCAGTTCAAAGAAATATTGAAAACGACCAGCCTTGTTTGTATGAGTGGTTCTTGGCCGATAAATTCTTTTAACGCGAATTATTCCAAATTTATTGAGTACGCCTCACGGTACAATATAAAAACGTTTGTGGATTGTTCAGGTGATGGCCTAAAACGAGCTCTAATGGCCAAACCTTTTATGTTGCACATAAATCACAAGGAAGCTTCTGAATTGTTTGCATACGAAGATACCGGGAAATCCCTCTCAAAATTAATACAGCACTGCGAAATTGCAGTGATAAGCCAAGGAGACAAAGGCCTTTTTCTATTCGATGGAAAAAAAAAGATACATGCGCTGAGCAAGGTAGCCAAAGTATTGAGTGCTGTTGGAAGTGGTGATTGTTTGATGGCTGCCGCCATTGTGGCATATAACAATGGATCCACTTATACCGAAATGGCTAAATTGGCAGCTGCGGCAGGAGCTTCCAATTGTATAAGGGAAGATTTGGGGATGTTTTACAAAAGGGATGTTGAACGATTATATGAAGAATGCCGTGTTAAAGTCACAGAATTAACCTAAAGGGTATGGAAAAAATTTATGATGTTATAGTGGTCGGGGAACTCAATGTCGACCTTATACTAAACCAAATTCAGGGATATCCTGAAATTGGAAAGGAAATAATTGCGGACAAAATGACTTTGGCTTTGGGCAGTTCATCAGCAATTTGCGCAAGCAATCTAAGTTCGCTAGGGTGCAAGGTTGCATTTATCGGCAAAGTGGGAAATGATGTTTTTGGGAATTATACCCTTGGACAACTTCAAGAAAAAGGAGTTGACACTTCAATGGTTATAATCGAGGACCAAGAGGAAACTGGGGCAACCATAGCACTTAATTACAACGAGGACAGGGCCATGGTGACACACCTTGGGGCCATGTCAAATTTAAGTATCGATAATATAGATTTTCAAAATTTAAGATTGGCCAGGCATTTACATTTTTCATCTTACTTTTTCCAATCTGGCTTCAAGAATAAGCTACATGTTCTGTTTATGAAAGCAAAAGAAATGGGCATGACCACTTCATTGGATGTTCAGTGGGACCCGTTTGAAGCATGGGACCTTGATCTAGACAAAATTCTTCCGCATGTTGACATTTTCATTCCAAATGAGGTAGAGCTATTGAAGCTGACGGGAAGTTCAAATATTGATTCGGCCATTGATAGCATAAAGAACAGAGGTAGACATACCGTTATCAAATGTGGACGCAAAGGTTCTATATTATTTTATGCTGACAAGAGGGTTTCATGCAAACCCTTTTTAAATAAGAACGTTGTGGATGCCATCGGGGCGGGAGACAGTTTTAATGCGGGATATATATCAAAGTTCATAAAGGGCAAATCACCGGAAGAATGTCAGAGGTTCGGAAACTTGATAGGTGCCATTTCAACCACTAAGCCTGGAGGCACAGAAGCCCTAAAAAATATGGATGAAGCCATGAAACTGGCAAAAAATAAGTTTAATTACATAGACGATGAGACTACAGGATAAATTTATAGAGCTAAGAAGCAAACGCCAGGGGATTTTGGCCACTAACTTCTATAATTATGAAACTCTTGAAGGTGTTGTTTTAGCGGCAAAATTGAGTAATCAACCCATTATCCTCCAATTGACAAGAAGTTCAATAGAGTACATGGGCTTGCCTGTTGCCTTCAACCTAGCAAAATCGATGTTGGAACATCACAAAATTGAGGGATGGGTTCACTTAGATCATGGCAATTCATACGATTTAATTGCCGAATGTCTTGATATCGGGTTTGATTCCGTAATGATTGATGCCAGTGAACAATCGTTCAAAGACAACATACGAATTACCTCCAAAGTAGTGAAATTGGCCGAGAAATATGGAGCAAACGTAGAAGCTGAACTGGGTTATATCGCAAAGCTTGGACAAAGTAAACAGACCTGCGGATTCACAACACCGGAAGATGCGAGAGCATTTGTAGATGCAACCGGCGTCAATGCACTCGCCATTGCCATTGGCACTGCCCATGGATTTTATGACAAGGAGCCGAAATTGGATCTGGAGAGATTATCCAATATTTCGAAAGTGACCGATGCAACGTTGGTTCTGCATGGTAGTTCAGGTATTCCTGAAAATAGTTTGAAAGCAGCTATTAGTAGGGGGATTACCAAAATTAATTTAGCAACTGAGATTAAGAACATTTTTATGAAGTCGTTAAAAACGCAGCTTAGGACAACTGACAATATCGATCTCAGGGAGGTGTTTCCATCCGCAACCGATAAAATCGTAGGACTCGTAACGGATAAATTGGAAATTGTAAAGAACCCATAATTGTGGAACACATTATGTGAACAGAGACCACTACTCCCTTTAGATTAGAAACGTAATCTGTTTCCCGAATTGTGTATTCAGATTAAATTCATAACAATTAAAAACACCAATTTTTGGAAAAGTCAATGAACCCAGTCGAATTAACCCAAGAATTGATAGGGTTTAACACCATTAACCCTCCAGGCAACGAAGAAGAAATAGCCAAATTTATCGGAACCATTCTGGTCAAACATGGTTTTTCAGTAGATTATCCAAGATTTGACAAGGGCAGGCTAAATGTAATTGCATCAAAGGGTCTTTGCAAAGATACCCAACCCATTGTGCTGACTGGACATTTGGATGTTGTACCGCTAGGTGCCAACAAATGGAAATTTGACCCCCATGCAGCCATAGTAGAAAACGGCAAATTATACGGCCGGGGATCTAGTGATATGAAATCTGGATTGGCGGCAATGATCGTTGCTGCCATTTTATGTTCTGCCAAGGACTGTCCAAAAGGAGGCATTAAATTAATTTTTACGGCAAATGAGGAACTGGGATGTATAGGAGCCCAGCATCTTCGACAGACCAACTATAAAATTGGAAAGGCAAGTGCCATCATCGTTGGTGAACCCACTTCCAACATACCCTATTTAGGACATAAAGGAGGTTTATATGTAAAAGCTGTTACAACCGGTATAACTGCGCATTCCTCGACCCCTGAATTAGGAGACAATGCAATATACAAAGCAGCAAGGGCCATAACAAAGATCGCAAACCTAAGTTTCGATGGCCAAAAAGACCCTTTATTGGGGTTTCCCACAGTAAACGTTGGTAGGATTCAAGGGGGATTAAATTTGAATTCTGTGCCCGATAAAACAGAATTTATGATCGACATTCGATCTACTAAAAAATTTAACAACCAAAAAGCGTTTCAAGCCCTAAATGAGGAGCTTGGACGTCAAGTGGATTTGAAAAAAATCGTTGACCTTGATGCAGTATCAACTCCAGAATTTTCTGATTTTTTTAAAATGGTGTTAGAAGTTTGTTCATTTGATCATGAAGTTGAAGGAGTGAAAAAAACAGCTTCGTTCTTAACGGATGCTTCTGTTTTAACTCCTTGGCTGGGTAATCCTCCAACGGTAATACTTGGCCCTGGAGAAGCAAAATTAGCACATCAAACCGATGAATATTGCTATGTGGAAAACATTACAAGAGCTGTTGATTTATATAGTGAAATAATAAAACGTAACGGTTACCTACAATTATGAATGATTATCCGGAATATTTTAGCAACGAGGAAGAGCTGGAAGAAGCGCTTTCAAGACCATCCAAAGAGCTTGTCAAAATGATACAAAGGCTGGATGGGGACATTATTTTTCTTGGTGTTGCAGGTAAAATGGGAGTTTCAATGGCTCGAATGGCAAAACGGGCCATTAAAGAAGCCAAAATAAACAAAAGGGTTATAGGCGTCTCGAGATTCAGCTCGCAAGAGCATAGGACCTTTTTGGAGGAAAGTGGAATCGAAACCATTAAAGGGGACATGCTGGACATGGAATTTATCAAGAACCTTCCTAATGTCAAAAATGTATTTTATCTAGCGGGGAACAAGTTTGGGACGGAGGGCAACGAGCCGTTCACTTGGGCAATGAACTCTTATCTTCCAGGGCTAATAATGGAAAAGTTCAAAAATTCAAGAATTGTTGCCTTTTCAACAGGGTGTGTATATCCCCTGGTTAAAATTAACTCTGGTGGCTCCAAGGAGAGTGATAAACCCGATCCGATAGGTGAATATGCCCAATCATGTTTGGGAAGGGAACGGTTATTTGAATATGGTAGTGTTAAGAACAATACACCCGTTACCATAATCAGGCTGAATTATGCGGTGGAAATGCGGTATGGGGTATTGGTGGATATTGCCTCAAAGGTTCACAAGAACGAATCCATTGACGTAACCATGGGTTATGCAAATATAATATGGCAAGGAGACGCCAACGACATGATTCTCAGAAGTATTATGTTGAGTTCTTCACCTGCCTTTCATATCAATGTAAGTGGAAGCGAGCAAATTTCAGTTGCCTATGTCGCACGGACAATCGGCAAACTATTGGACAAAAAAGTAAAACTTAAAGGAGCAGAAACCGATACCGCCTTATTGGTAAACGTATCGAAGTGCGAGCATTTACTTGGGACGACACATGTAAAACCAAATAAGATAGTTGCCTGGACTGCAAATTGGATTGAAAACAATATGCCCCTTTTGGGGAAGGCGACCCACTTTGAGGTTAGAGATGGGAAGTATTAAGCAATAAAATCAAAATCCATGAGTGCTAAACTTACAAATGAGCTGAGACAAGCGTTAAATGCCGGGATGGCCATCCCGGCCACTCCTACAGCTTTGACCAATACATTAAAATTGGACGAAAAAAGACAGAGGGCCCTATTAAGATATTACCAAAACGCCGGAGCTGGAGGCCTAGCTATCGGGGTGCACACCAGCCAATTTGAGATTCGGGAAGCTGGCCTTTACCAGCCAATTCTGGAGTTGGGAAAAGAGGAGCTTGATTATTTTGATGAAAAGAGCGGGAAAACCTTATTTCGGATAGCTGGGGTATTAGGGAAAACACATCAAGCCATTCAGGAAGCACAGCTAGCTTCCGAATTGAATTATCATGCGGTATTGTTGAGTTTGAGTTCTTACAAGGACAGCTCTAATGAAGAGTTGATCCAGCACTGCACCAGAATCTCTGAAATTATACCCATTATTGGGTTTTATCTGCAACCTACGGTAGGAGGACGGTTATTAGATTCAAATTTCTGGCGCGATTTTTCCAATATTGAAAACGTTGTGGCCATTAAAATTGCCCCTTTCAATAGGTATCATACCATTGATGTTGTTCGTGGTGTGGCAGAATCCAACAGAAGTACGGAGGTGGCCCTTTATACCGGAAATGATGATAATATTGTTGCAGATCTATTAACAGAGTATGCCATTCCAGTGAATGGTAAAGTCGTCAAGAAACAGATTGTCGGGGGATTGTTGGGCCATTGGGCCGTATGGACCAAAAAGGCCGTACAGCTCTTTGAAGAGATAAAAAGCTCAAATCAAAATGACCAACAAATGTTATTGTCAAAAGGGGTTGGTGTCACGGATGCAAATGCAGCTTTTTTTGATTCCAGAAATGGTTTTAAGGGGTCCATTGCAGGAATTCATGAGGTTTTGATCCGACAAGGCTTGTTGGAATCCAACTATACAATTAATCCAAAAGAAATTCTTAGTCCAGGACAAAAGAAAGAAATCGATCGCATTTACGAGCTATATCCAGAACTGAATGACGATCTCTTTGTTGCTGAAAATCTGGATAATTGGTTACGATAATTTTAATTGACTAATGCTTATAAAATGAGAAAAATAAAACCATGGCTGCTTTACGCCATTTTGGCTACAATCTTTTGGGGTGTTTGGGGCGCTTTTGCATCTTTACCATCAACTAACGGTTTCCCTGACACCTTAAACTATTGTGTTTGGGCATTAACTATGATCATTCCATCAGTATATGTTCTCAAATTGAATCACTGGAAGCTTCAAATGGACAAAAAGTCAATTTATATGGGAATGATCATTGGAATATTAGGCGCCGGTGGGCAAATGGTCTTGTTTTACACTGTTACGATAGGGCCCACCTACCTTATCTTTCCAATAATTTCACTTTCTCCAGTTATTACCATTGTCCTATCCCTCCTTTTTTTAAGAGAGAGGGTACGCATACTCGGTGCCATTGGCATTGCATTGGCGTTAATGGCCTTACCTCTTTTCGAATATTCCAACGACATTGAAAATAGCAATAGTGAAAACGGTGTACTATGGTTTGCCTTAACCATTGTCATTTTAGTGGCCTGGGGGGTACAAGCCTACTTTATGAAACTGGCCAATCAAACCATGGCCGCTGAGAGCATCTTTTTTTACATGATGATTTCTGGACTTCTATTAATACCGATTGCGCTTTTTTTGACTGATTTCGACTATGAGATCAATTGGGGGCTTAACGGTCCATACCTAGCTTTCATCATTCAAATCATGAATTCCATAGGTGCTTTATGCCTAGTTTATGCTTTTAGATACGGGAAAGCGATTGTTGTATCACCTATGGCAAATGCAGGAGCTCCTTTAATGACATCGATTATCTCCATGATCCTACTCGGGATTATTCCCGGACAATACAAAATACTTGGAATAATTTTTGCGATAGTGGCAGCCTTTTTATTGGCCATAGAACCTGAGGAGAAGGAATAATTCCAAATCCAATATTCTTCAAACCCCATTGGGAATCCCGTTAGAGTAGGTATTGATATTTTAAAAAACAATTTGGTTTGTTCCCCTGGAAGAAACACGATTGCATTATGGGAAGTTGTCTAAACCTTACTAAACACCCTTTTATTACCACATAAAAATCACATATGGTTCCCTATCGTGATCTTGTCTCCCTCATTATACGGAACTTCACCTATATATGGCCCAGGTACTGGAACGTAATTTAGGTTTTGCTTTACACCCTCTTCCGTTGAGAAGTAAATGGCGATGATCATTTTCTTTATCGTAAGATAAAAAGGAGTCCCTTTTACACGTTCTCGTTCTCCTTTTAAGCTTTCCGTCTCAACCTTCTCCAGATAGTCTATTTTGTCCGGATGGTCAAGCAAAACAAAGCTACGTCCATAAATGGATTGGCAATTTTCATCAAACTTTTCCAAACCCTTTATTAAATCCTTTTTAAATTTTGCTTCAAACACATCTTTTAACAATAAATCCAAATACAAATGGACATTCACCTCGGATGCACTTGGAGTGTTGGTTTTTGGAAGAAATGTATCCGCAATTTCCTTGATTAGTTCCAACTTTCCTATGTCCAGCACTTTATAAGCGGTAGATTCTACATTTTTTTCCCTACAACTTTGCATAAAGGCAAAAAAGGAAGGTGTGATAAGAGCTGTATTCAGAACCCAGGAAATTTTAACTATAGCTTCTCTTCGTTTCATATGTATCAAATTACTTTTTCTTTTTTCAAAAACTCCAAAGTATTTATTAATTTCAATCAGGCGGATTTGCTCGCTTAAAATAGACACCGTCAGTCTTTCCCCACTCCTGGCTTGCAGTAATTTCTTGATAAAAAACCCATGCATTAATCGTTAAAATCAACCCAGTAATTCTAAAAGGCCCATCAATTTTTCGCACATAACATAAGTCAAAAAACAAACCACGATCAAGCCAATTAATCCAATAACATTGGAAAAGAATCCATTTTTATACTCTCCCATTATCTTTTCATTGTTTGCAATCAAAAAAATTCCAACAGCAATTGCTGGAACTGCCAATACAGAAAAGGCCTGGGCCAACACCAAGGAGTATATGGGTTTTCCAATACCTTTCGCACTTAAAGAGGCCACTAGCATCCCGCTTAGCAAGATCACTATCGTGAAAACCTTTGGAAAGCGTTCATTCATGGATTTCCCCAACCCAAAACTATCTGATAATAAACCGCCTCCAATTACCGCATTGACAATTAAGGAGGAAAATGCGGCAGCAATAAACCCCACGGCAAAAACATACTTAGCATACGACCCCAATAACCTATCCAACTGTATTGCCATATCAGCAGCACTGTTTATGGTTAACCCCATAGGTTTAATTGTTGCAGCAGCTGTAACAATTACCAAGGATGACATAATTGCCAACAAAGCAACTCCTATGTTAGAATCTCGTATTCCCTTTTGTTTATCATCTAATCCCCAACCCTTTCCCTGCACTAAATATGCTTGGTACAGGGCGCCATTAAGCACAAAGGTAGTACCCACAATGGCCGTTATGTCATCTATATTTTCAATCGAGAACTGTCCAGGAAGCAAACCTTTGATCATGGCCATCGAATCTGGTTTAATGAATACAAGGTTAATGACAAACATTAATACCATTATTACAACCAAGAAGGTCATCAACTTTTCTAGGGCTTTGTACAAATTTTTTGAAAAAAAAATCAACATAAGGGCGAATGGTGTAAAAATGTATGGCCAGTATTCGGCACTAACCCCAGTTACACTTTCCATTCCCAATCCTACTCCCAAATTATTTCCAAATTGAAAACAAAGTGCTGCCATAAAAGAACTAACACCTATCACCATTGCAAACCACTTCCCATATTGTTTGGTTATAGCCTGAAGTATGGAATTCTTGTGTAGAACGCCAAAATGGGTGCTAATGTTGGTAAACGCAACCATTAAAATAGCAGCAGCCAATACAACCCATAAAAAGGAATAACCATGAATTGAACCAATTTTGGTTGATGTTGTTATGCTCCCAGGCCCCAAAACTACCGCTGCCATTATAAAACCAGGTCCTACCGACCTTAATGCAACCTTAACTTTTTCAATCATCCTATTAAGTTTAGTGGAAATGTTGTACACTTGGGTCAATCAAAGATATAGGTCAAAGTACTTTTATTCCAGGAGTTGTACTTCCGTCCGAAGCACCAAAAATTTGGTTTAATTACTTGTTTCCTTAAAATCAAAACTTCAAATATGCTTTTGTACAACATCACCTGTGTTTAAAAACCAGAAGCATTTGCTCTTTGAATGATATAGTCGTTGTCCACCCTGTTGTAACTTATGCTTTGGGTTCAAGCTTAAACTTCTATGGCTGCTTTTTTTGCACAACAAGCTTGTATTCTGGCCCGGTTACGCCAGCAATGTTCATAGATCTAAAAAGCCAAATGTGTTTTTCTTCAGTTAACTTAAGAGATGATTGGGAGTCAACACTTTGCCATAAACCATCAACGCCATCCTTTATCTGATATTCGGCTAAATTTGGCGTGGATGACACAATGTTAAATTTTAGGTTGTCATCGAGAATTTCCGTTTCAACATCTAATACGTTTGGGGTCCATTCAATCTTTTTCCTATCCTTTACCTTAATAAACCAATCCAATTTTTTCTGTGCAACGGGTTTTCCATCCCTATAGTAAACGTTGTTGTTATAGTAGTCGTCTTGAAGGACGATCATTTCACTTTTATATTCATCGGGGTAAATGGAATGACGGTTACCATTAACAAAAAATTGAACCCATGTATATGTTTGGGCAAATTCTTCTTTTGTTCGTCCAATTTCGTCATCGAAATCAGTAGGCGTCCTGTTCGGTCCCTTGACCAAAACCATATCGCCCCCCCGGTTTTTGATAAACTCATCCCTCACCTCAAGAACAGAAAGTGGTATACCGTTTTTTTCAAAATGGTGATCATATTTGGCATCTGATAAAAACCATTTCCCGTGCTCATTAGACCAAATTTCGTCCAAACCGTGATTGCCGTCCGGACCTCCTTTGGCTCCAGGGCCCGCATTGACAGCCCTAGTAACATAACCATATGCGTTCATCACAGCATTTTGAACACGCATAAAATGGGAACAATGAAAACCGCTACCCTTTAGGGCATTGTCCAATATACTTTCTGCAAACCCTCCTCCTGGATAACTCGGATTATGGTCTTCAATTTTTATGACTGATTTTATCCAATGTCTCAATAATAAGATCCTTTTAAATTCACCTTTCTCTCCGCGAAAAACGGTATCGAGCTGATATTTTTCCTTCAGATGTTCAAACCTTGAATCCTTAAGGTCCTCAAATACGCCAAACTCAGTGTTAGGAAAATATTCAATATTTGTGGTGACATCCACACGTTCATAGGTAACTTTTTGATTGGTGCAACCAAATACCAGTATTCCAATTATTGCCAGTGCCACAATTGAACTTTGGTGGTTCCTTACTGAAGTTAATTTATATTCTGTTTTACACGGAACTTTGCCCCTAGTGTCCATCTCCTTTTTCATAATGTTTATTTTTTATTATAAATGCCCCTAATTTTTACCTTAATCAATAATTGGATTAATTCAATTCCACCAAAAGTGGGTTATTTATTTTTTCAGTGAACCTCAGCAGGTAATTTTCCCAATCAAACTTAGTCTTAAACTGGCCACTTTCTTTCCACCCAAAACCGGCATAATAGATTATCTGATTATCAAGCACCTTCAAATTGGCATATAGGTTACTCAAATCTTTTTCCGTGGTTTCATACTTCTCAAAACCCTTGTAAAATTCTTTGGGACTGACTATGGCCATACCTAATTCTGAATTGCCATGGGGTTGCCAATAACTTACAAAACCTTTTCCATCGTTTATAGTTACACAACCATCGTTCTCGTGCAAGGTAAGTCCGGCTGAAATTTGTTCAACTCCATGGATCTCAATTTCATACTTGGTCAGGTTACTCCCATAATCCAATGAAACCCTTTTGGTTTCACGTACGACTTTTTCACCAGCATGCCAGTCATTGTAGGTTAGCTCAAAACTTGTACGTATTGGACCATTTGAAACTGTTTTCCAGGATGCAAAATTTTTGGAGAAATAGTAGTGTCCATTCTCTTTTATAGCAATACCGCCTATTCCCCTGCTTGACCCAACATGAAAGTTATCCAAACCTTCTCCGGTATCCTTATGATAATTGCCGTTTTTGGAAATTGTCTTTTCATACCATTTGTCAATTATAGGATATTCCACTTTTTTCAACCAAGCGTCTATGCCACTTGTTAATGTTCCCCCAGAAATCCCTTTTTCGGCCATCATTTGCGCAGTGGGGCCAAAGGTCCTAAATGCAACTCTATTGTTTTCCCATGCATAATCATCAGTTCGTTCAGGTACAAACCTAGAATAACATCTCAAATCTCCCGTCCCATTTTGGCTGCCTCCCTGATTAAAAAAAACTTCAAACTTTCTTTCTGATAGACTATCCATTCTGGGTTGAAACAACATCACATCGTAATTACCGTCATTATCTTTGTCCACATATTGGATAGTTTCCACCTTTTTGGAATTAACATCCCTTATTCCGAAAACTTCCAATGGTTCGGAAACACCTAAAAATTCCGCACTGATCTCCACTGTTTCATACAATCTTTCCATGTTCAGGGAATTATGAACTTTGACCGTAGCAACTACTTTGTCCTCGTTCAAACAACTGGTCAACACCAAGGCGAGAATCAACACAAACCAATATCGAGAGCTCAACATATTTTTAGTTTTTTATTCTAAAAAAATTATTTTATTACCAATTCCTTTGCGACTTCCTTACAGAAAACAACATCAAGGGGATCTAGTGCCATTAATCTTATTGACTCCCCAAAAATGTCTGTAGTTTTGTATAAGTTATTGAGTTTATCAGGAATTTCATCTAGTACCTTGGCTATAAAAACACATGCTGTAAGAAAAGTGCTCAGTTCTGACGGATGGCTACCATCTGACTTAAACAAGTTTATTTCGGGGCGCTTACTAAGGGCCAATTCCCAGGCCTTCCCAACCGGTACCAAGGACGCATCATTTACCTTGGAAAATTCGGAATAAACTTTTGTGATAATTTGCTGGAATTGAGGCACTCGTTCACGTGCCCAAGTCATATAAAAGTAGGGTTTCGAATTATTATTTTTTATAAAATCACAGAATAGTTTTGAATACTTCCTTAAGCTATCAGGTTCATTTATTGCACTCATACTATGCCCTTGAGGAACCACAAAATCAAAATTCCCGTTTTGAATCATTTCCTTTGTTTTCAGTCCTCTTTTTCCTAACCAGTGTTGACTCAGTCTTGCCCCACCTTTTGTGCTTTTTTTGGTTATCACCTTCGTCTTGGCACTATCCGAAATAATTGAAATTATCTGGCGTAGATTCTCAAAATGTGCATAACTGCTTCCAACAAAAAGAATTTTAACAGTGTCCAACCGGGCCTGGCCAAAACATGCCGGTTGAACTGTTCCCGGCATTAGGATCAAACCCATCAAATATCTTTTTTTTACCATGGTGATTGATTGCCCTTGTCTAACAATTTTCCTTATTTACATCTTTCCAATTCACTATCAAAAATCAAATTTTAGCTTTTATTTTTTCTTCGCCCTGATGGTCGATCACCATCAATTGAGATTCTGGTTCCGATGCCCAATCCAATGGTATTGGACCTTTTTTGCCCACACCCATCCAAGCACGTATTTCCTTATTGCCAAATTTGAAGCCGTAAGCATTCTCTCCTTGAATTTTTTCAACCTTATAGGGGGGGTCGTTTGCTCTGCGAGGAATAATCAAGCTTAAAAAATGTAATTCCTTTTTTTTGTTTGCATTCGTGGCCGATAGATGCCATTGGTCTGGTTGTCCTGCAGCATTCAAATCGGGTTCCACCGTAAACTTATCAGTTTGTCCAATTTTGATTTCCTCTGAGGCCAGCAAGTAAATATCCAAGACTGCATTTCCTTTTTTGACCTGCATTCGCTGTTGTGAACTATCCACTTCTATTTTTTCCAAGGCATGAAGTAAGTAGCTGAATAAAGCAGGATCTTGTGTATTGATATAATCCTTCACAACAATCCACGGTTTTTCCTTATCGTGGTTGAAAACCACAGTTCTAAGCATTTCTTTGGTTTCAGTATCCATACTTGGTAACGGATCACTCATATTTGCTTCCCAGTGTTTGATTACTGTTTCACTCATAGGCAAATTATACCCTGGGGAGCAGTCTGCAGTTACTATCGTGTGCCCATTGCTGGTTTGATAATCCATAATTTTACCTCTTGCAGCCATTGACTGCACATGTTGGCCCCTGCCATTTACCAAAATAGCATTGTGTGCCCTAGTCTGACGGGTCCATAGGAAATGATGTGGTCCTCCATAATAAGGGTAATATCCAGAATCTATAAGAAGTGATTCGCCAAAAGCATTAATTTGAAAACTATTCTGATCTGCATGGCTATGGCTAAACGATCCAAAAGGACTGGACTTGAATAACATCCAGACGTCATTTTCAGCGTCTCCCAAATCCGAATGCATAGAAACCCATCCTACATCTTCGAAAAGTTTGGAACTGGGCAGTGAACTTGGGTTGGAGGGTTCAATTTCCATTTCTCTTGAATTTAGAATACCAATGACATCTTCCATCATATATCCTTGCCACAAATGCCCTCTTTTTAATAGCCCTTTCCCGTTGCCTCCATCTTTTTCTGGAAAAATTTGCTCAGCCTGCCACAATAGATAGGGGTCGCTATAAGCCTTGGCGTAACGCTCCATAAGCAATTTATCCTTTGGTGCATGGGAACGTTCCCCTCCATCACCAAATGCTCCCCGGTCTGCGTAAGGTGGGCTGCAGTACAGTCCAAAATAACCATTGTTCCTAAAAAAGGGCTTATTGTAGAGATTGACATTACTGCACTGGTTAAGAGCTTCTACAAAATTGGTTTGGTATAAATTATATGTACTATTGTATGCAAGTCCTTGGGACCATCCTCCATCGTCTCCACCCCAAGTTGGAAAAGATGTTATATAGCACTTAATTACATAATCAAGCCATTCATCTGCATCCGGAATTTCTCCAAGAGTTGCCAACCCTGCCAATCCTGTAAAAGCAAGGGACCTTACGGTGTGGTTATCCCAAGGTTCCGAAAGAAAATTATAATCATGATATCTCTTTAACATTTGGTTTCCACGCACCCTGATACTGGCCAAAACTATTTCCCTTTCTTTTTCCGTCAATTGATCACCTATCCAATCATACACAATTCCCATGCGTTCCAATAACGGCATACTGGCTTCAGTGTTCCCCTCAAAACCGCTGTTTTGGGGAATTCTGAAGGAGGTTATTCCATTGGGGTTCCAGCTTGCAAAATGAAGTAACCATTTTTTTGCACCCTTTAAGTATTTTAACTCGCTTGTTATTTTCCAAACCAGCGCCATCCTTACCATATTTGCCGTACCAGTTTTAACCGGTTTATAAATTCTTCTCCATTCCGTAACATCAAAGACACTATCCTTGTAGGGTGCGGGTTCAGGATAAAGTTGTTGTGTAAGTGCTGAATCAGCTAAAGACCGGCACATGCCCCAAAAAGGAACACTTAGCGGATTAGTCTTAATTTTTCTTCGAAGAACCTTGATATTGAGCGGACTTAAAAAAATTCTTGGTTTTTTACCCTTTACAAGTTCCTTTAACTCACTAACATTGGGCATGATCAAAGACGGAATTTCCTTTTCCACAGTAAACGTCCTGATTTTTGAGCGCCCAAATTGCTTTCCATTCGAATCGCAAAAAGTAACAAACCAACTATAATTTCCAGGTTCTAAAGTTTTTTTTAGTGCAACAACGGTACTTTTTAGATTATCCTCACCATAATAAAATTCATTCGTCCCGTCTTCTCGGTACAATAAAAAATTGTAGGTGTGAGCCTTTTGGTTTTTGGTCCAGGTAAACCCTGGAGGATTGACCTTCACAAATTGCTCATCTTTCGGGTAATATGGTAAAGCTCTATCAACTGGCTCATCTTCTATTACCTTTAGAGATCTATACGGGTCATCTGTTATCGTCTTACAGCATGAAAGTCCAATTGCTAAAAAAACTGCTGAAAAAAATGTTCTTCCCATACCCAAATTCATTTCTCCAAAACCTAATTTTCTTATATAATTTATCACAGTATTAAACACCTAACCCATTGGAGAATCAGATAAAACCTTTTTTCATTTGTTTAACTGCATGATCAACAGCCCTGGCCGTAAGGGCCATATAGGTAAGGGATGCGCTCATGTACCCAGAAGAGGTCATACAAGACCCGTCTGTTATAAAAAGATTTTTAATATCGTGGCATTGATTATATGCATTCAGTACGGACGTTTTGGGGTCATGCCCCATTCTTGCGGTTCCCATCTCATGAACGGAGTCTCCCTGTATACTTGGCCCTTCATTAACCGTAATATTTGTCAAACCGGCAACCTCAAGGATCTCTCTAACTTGCTCTTTCATATCCTTTCTCATTTTCATTTCATTTTCCCCGAAATCCGCTGTAATCCGTAATAGAGGCATCCCCCATTGATCTGTTTGAACCTTATCCAACTCAACCCTGTTTTTATGGTAGGGAAGGCATTCTCCGTAAGCTGACAGTCTCATTCTCCAAGGGCCCGGTCTGGTCAAGGATTCCTTTAGTTTTTGTCCGATTCCTAACTTGGAGGGATTTAGACCAATTCGCTTTGCTCCTCCCCAAATTCCAAACCCCCTTAGATAATCCATCTCTTGTCCTTGCACATTTCTAAACCGGGGAATGGCAACAGAAGCAGGCCTAAACCCCCTGTCGGTTTTATCCTCATAGCCCTCCAGAATTCCCGAAGAGGATATGTTTTTGTGATGATCCATTAAATAATGGCCCAATACCCCACTGGAATTCGCAAGACCATCCGAAAACCTAGGAGTTTTTGAGTTCAGTAAAATCCCTGTTGAGGCCAACGTAGAGGCGCAAAGAAATATCACCCTGGCAAAGTACTCAGTACTTTCATGCGTGGTCTTGTCTATTACTCGTACTCCAGTTGCTTTATCCAAATTCTCATCATATATTATGGATTCAACAATTGCATCCGATTTTAAAGTGAGTTTACCCGTTTCATATGCCGCTGGCAAAGTGGAACTATTACTACTGAAATAGGCTCCAAAAGGACACCCGGTATTACATACATTCCTTGTCTGACATTGTGATCTACCTTTGAACTGTCCAGGCGCCACTTTGGTCAGGTGGGCCGCACGATTTGGAATCAGTTTACGGTCAGTGTAATGGGCCTCAATTCGTTTCTTAATGATTTTTTCTGCAAAATTCAATTCAAAAGGGGGTAAAAATTGACCATCCGGGAAGTGCGGAATATTTTCAACCGATCCGCAAACTCCAATAAATTTCTCGACATAGTCGTACCATGGAGCTAAATCTTTGTACCTAAGAGGCCAGTCCACGCCAATACCGTCCTTTAAATTTGCCTCAAAGTCAAGATCACTCATCCGGTACGACCCTCTCCCCCAAATTAACGAGCGGCCTCCAGTTTGGTACCCCCTAAACCATCTATATGGTTTGTCCTCAGGATACAAGTATGGGTGTTCTTTATCATTAACGAAGAATGGTTTACTGGCCGGATTAAAGTTGTATTTCTTACTTTGAATATGGTATTGCTCCTTATCTTCCAGGGTATCATACTTAAGATGCCTAAACTCCCAAGGAGCCTTAGTCGTATTTTTATACCCCTCTATATGCTTCACATCCTTTCCCCGCTCCAGAACCAGGGTTCGCAAACCTTTTTCCGTCAATTCCTTAGCAGCCCATCCCCCAGTCATACCAGAACCTATAACAATAGCATCATATGTATGGTCATTCCTCATAGTCTGTTCTTATTGTTTTTGATCAACACCTCCAATAAGATTGTTGATTAACACATCTCCATGTTCGATTCCTTGATTTCGACTTCCTTCCCACATATGCCAAATTTTTGAACAGATATCCAGGTCTCCGTCACCATCAATATCTCCCACCAAGGCATCATGCCCTCCAATTTTATTATCCAAAATCACACGTTCCACGAATTCCAACTTCGGCCCTTTGCTTATGTTTTCCCAAATATACCAGCGTGGAGCTGCACCTTCAGGCAATAGAGTGCTGTCTTCTTGATCACATGTAAAAATGTCCTTATCGCCATCATTGTCAAAATCCCCGACATATAGGGAATGAAAAGAGCCACGTATTCCATTTGCTGACATGGGCAAGAAATTGGCAGTAAACCTTGGCGGTTTTGACCCATCGTTTTCCAACCACGCTGCCCTTGAGGCTTTTTGATCAGAGTCTGTCATTACAATATCTTGATCACCATCTTGATCCAAATCAACAACCCAGCTTCTTGAAGAAAGTCCGAATGGCCCCCTTTTACCAAATGGCAACGCATGTTTTTGCCAATTTTCACCCTTCCCATTGTTTTCCATCCATCTATCGGGTAAAACAAGGTCATTATCACCATCACCATCCAAATCACCAATTCCTTTGGGAAAAAAGCCTGAATGGATGTGTTCTTTATTATGCAAAACATCTAAAGTCACTGTTGTCCTAGGCCATTGGGAAACTTCAATAGGATCATCGGGAATATTGTACCAAAAAACGCCTTCTCCTTCACCCATCAACACCAAATCCATTTTATTATCTTGATTCATGTCCTCGATCACAATATCATGGACGTTGGAACCAATTCTGCCATCAAACTCATATTTTTTAAATTCGGCATTCCTCGGATTTTGTGGATTCCTATACCACACCCCTCCTATTATAATATCCATCCAACCATCCCCATCAACATCAAAGGAAGTTGCACCCAACTGTCTTATAGGCCCAAAATCCCTGCTTAGAACCTTCATAGCCCATTTTTGCCCTCCTAGGTTTTCAAACCAATAATATGTGTCCATCCCTGTAAAGGCATAATCCAAATCACCGTCCCTATCAATATCAACCAGAACAGGACAACCGTAACCCCAGTTCATTTCACCGGGCAAGTCATCTACGATAAAATCATGATCGAACATTTCTATGCCAATTTTTGTCAATTCATTTTTTTTACTCCCTTTCTCATTACATCCCATAATTAAAACTCCAAAAACGGATAAAAAAAACAAATACTTGACAAGTAAAAAGCAAAAGGAATTAAACTTCATATTCTCATTTTTATTTTTAATAATATTATGAAACATCTAAGTTACTCATTTTTTTTAATTAATTACTAATTGTATTTCGTTTCATTATTATTATTTAGTTTAAACTTTAAAAGATGGAAAAGGGCTTGGGGAAAATCCATTGGCCCAGTACGAATTTCGAGCGTGATCATCTTATGCACCAAACATCCTTGTGCAGTTGCGCCTTTTGGGACCATTGAAAACATGATCAAAAAAAAGCGCCCCGTAAACAATCGTATCGAACAGACTTTAATCAGAAGTTTTGGAAGACCAAAATCATGAATACGGGATATCGTCTACATGCCCAAAACCACGATATTTTCCAAGAAGCTATGTTCATTGATTTTACAGCGCAGCTATTGCGGCCAATTGTCAGTTCTAAAGGAAGGCGCCGGCAAACCAGCTCCATTAAAAAGTGTTCCTTCGGCACAATTGTCAAATGCGTAACGCACTGCTTTGGGCCTCTTCACTTTATCCGACCAAACATCAATGGTGTTATTGGCATTAACTCTTACTTGAGCTTGATAAAACACCATATCCTTTCCTGCTATTTTAAACCCTTTAAGATCATTTCCTAAAAAATTCAACCCATCATCAAACTTAAATTTTAATCTTAGTTTTCCATCGGAGCGCTTTACAACCGATTCATAAACAGGCCCACTGTACACCACATGATTCATTCCATATACTTTCGCCAATGCCCATGAAGCCAATCTTTTACCGATAACTTTTTTCTCTGCAGGATGAATATCATTGCAATCACCTATATCCAAGGTTACAGCCATACCCGTATTTTCAGTATTCCCCATTGTTTGCAACTGCGCCTCCCTTAAATAGGCAGAATTAACAGGTAAACCCTTGCTATATTTATAAGGGGCAAGCTGTACAAAATAAAAGGGGAGGGAACTGTCTCCCCATTTATTTCTCCAAGAATTTATCATTGCGGGAAATAACGTTTTATACTCTTCGGCATTCCTAACATTCGCCTCACCCTGATACCATAAGATGCCTCTTATGGAAAATGGTATATAAGGTTTGAGCATTCCGTTGTACAACAAAGTGGGGACCACGTTCTTGTGGCGATTTGGTACCTCCTTAGGCAACTTGAACTCTTTATACATGGATAAGGTATTTTTATCCATCCAAGCCTCGATACTAGAACCGCCCCATGCCGTTTGAATCAAGCCTATTGGTACATTTAGAATATCATTCAGCTCTACACCAAAATGATAAGCCAAGGCACTGAAATCGATTACGCTTCCAGGCTCTGCCATCATCCATTCCCCAACAACATCATCAACGGGTGTGAGACTCGCTTTTAATTCATTTTTAAACAAACGGATTTCTGGGTTCTTTGAGTTCAAAACCGTCTCCTTACTCCCATTTATGGGAGATTTCCCATCATGAAACCCCTTTAATGGCATTACCATATTTGATTGACCGGAACAGAGCCACACCTCTCCAATCAGAACATTGTTCAAGTTAATTTCACTGGTTCCCTTTATTGTGACTTTATGGGGACCGCCCGCTCCTGGCGTTTTCAGCTTTAATTCCCATTTACCGTATTTGTCCGCATAACCAGATACCTTTTCTCCCCAATCCCCCAGTATCTCAATACTTGAGTTAGGCTTGTCCTTGCCCCAGATAGAAACATCTTCGTTCCTTTGCAATACCATGTTGTCACTAAAAAAGGACGGGAGTTCAATTTGTGCAATTAAATTTGAAGATAACAGCAGTAAGGTTACAACTATAAAATTCTCGATTTTCAACATAACTAACTTTTATTTTTATTTAACAAAAAGATTGGAGTAACGGTTCAATGGCAAAAAAATCCCCGCACTCTCGTCATAAAACTCTCTATCGAGAGCAAACATTCCATTTTCTGATTTGTTCCAAGAAGCCCTGCCCCTTGGGTGGTAACGAATCATATCATTCCAATTTCTATAGTTTTGGTGCCCATTGGTTTCCAACAATCCAACGTTCAACTTTGGCAAGGGCGCCAACCTAGCCGCAATCAATTTGTTCCAATCCACCATTACTGGATTTACGGTTAAATCAGCACAAAAACAGGGTATTTGCCTTTCATGGGCCAATTGTGCGATCTTCATGGTCATACTCAGTGTTTTTGCAACAGGCTTCAAGGCAATTGCCGAATATCCCATATCCATTCTCGCACGCGCATCCTTATCAGTATGGGCACTTTCATCTGCAGCAATATCGACTTCTAGGCCCGAAACATCCACCTCCAATGATTCGGGAAACGGCTCCTCAACCATTAGGATTTGATCATAAACACCTATTTTCTTGCATTGATCCAAAAACCGCCTGAACATGTCCAACGTTTCATATCTTCCATTTGCATCCAAATAATAGAGCAGGTTTCCATTAATAGAATTTTGTCCACAATCTTTACCATTTCCAAATTTTTTATGCACAAGTTTCAATCGACGAATGTCATCTTCGAGCATTTTTTCCTGCGGACCAGGAGATCCAATTTTTATTTTAAGGACACAATAACCCTGTTCCGCAAGCTGCGTCATTTCCGATTCTTTGGTTGAAAAGGAAATTGACGGTATACTAGCTATTTTGGAATGCCTAAATGAAAGTCCATCTCTGTACGGGCGCGGTACAAGGTCATCAAACGATGAAATGCCATTTTGTTTGGCAAAAAGCAACCAAGCCGCATTGTCAATGGAAACCATGGAGTTCAATGTGAATGTTTTTCTCAACTCCCGATTGCCCGTGATTCTTTTTCCATACTCATGCACTTGATCAAACACATCCTCCAACATATGAATGGGAGTTTCGAACTCTCTTCCCTTTACAAGTTGCGCAGCCTGGGCCGTTAAACTGTACATAAGTGAATTGCTACCACTTTCAGACCATTTCGATGCTACTTGGGAATCTGACCAGAGGGGACTTTGCACTCCCAAGCCAATGGCCTTATTCCCCATCACATCCTTAATTTGGGTTACAACTTGCCACAATCTAGTCACATAACCTCCTTTGAACCCGTACGAATCAATTAGGGGCTCCCGTTCAAATTCAACGTCAACCTTTCCAATTGACAACGGTTTTTTAAACTTTAGTTCATTCTTTGCATACATAACTTTTGGAAAACCAAACGTTAAGGCTCCACCCAGCATAGCCATTTTGCACATAAAGCCTCTACGGTCATTTTTAATTTTAGAATCCATAATAAACACTTCTAGTCGCTATGACAAGCCAGAAAACGGTTGAACCTAATGAACCAGCCCTACCTTGTCAAGTATTTCATCAATGAGAACCCATTCTCCATTTCTTTTACTACTTTCATGTGCAGCCTCCATGAAAGCAAATATTTCAATTGTTTCTTGAGAACCCACAGCTACTTTTCCTGTTTCAAAATAATCAAGAACAGCATGCCGTAAGGGCTCTACACCTTGATAATCGTCCATCCTGAACAAGCCCTTTTCAGTAAAGACCTGCCCACCAAACTTCGCTTTTCCGGTTTTCAAACCTCTGAAGTTTCCAACTCTTCCATCAGCCCAAACACCAGTTATAATATCGTATTTTGTGGTATTGAATCTTTTCACCCTTAAACAACCGGGCTTCATAACAGTAAACAACAATTCGATTCCATGTATCCCATACCAATACAATTCTGGGAAAATCGGTTGGTAAGAAATTGGAGAATAGACATCAGCCCCAATCACTTTTCCGAAATCCCCGTTTCTGATCTTCACCGCACTTTGCATAAAACGCAAGGCTGATGAAGTAAAAGTTGGCACGTTAAATTTTTTGGATACCCTAAATATTTTTACCACTTCCTTTAAGCTAGCAGCCATTGGTTTATCTATGAACACTCGCTTCCCAGACCTAAGAATCTCCTTCGCCTGGCTTAAATGGAGCCGTGGATCAACAGTACAAAGTAAGACATAGTCCACTTTATCCAGTAGTTCCTTCAAAGTCAGAACCACCTCAACCCCCATACCCTTAACTTCTCTGGTAAATCTATCCACCCTATTTGCGCTTAATGGAAAGTCCATACTTACTGTTGTAAATGCCGTCGTAACCTCGAAGTGATCTGAACTGTTAATAACCCTAATCAAAGTCGGGCTATGTGATGTATCCAACCCAACCACGCCCACTATCTTTTTTCTCGACTCCTTTAGCTCCGAAATCCCAATAGCCTTAGGCAAACACAAACTAAGCCCAAACATTGAAACTGATTTAACAAAGCCTCTCCTTTTAAACATCCCCAAACTATTTTATTTTGAAATATTACAAAACTAATGAATATATTTTAACTTATTTTATCTTTCGTTATATCTATTTAATATTATTTTTGAACAAAAAAAACATTTTATATGCACGAACTGAAAGATGATAGGCGCAACTTCATGAAGTCATTGGGTATCCTTGGAACTGGAATACTTACGGGGTGCTTATCCAATAAAGAAAAAAACAACACCGCCTGGCCCGGCAGAGCCAGTGGAGCAGAATATATGGGCACGTTCTCCGCGCCTCCCTTAGAAAAAGTACGGTGTGCTTTTATCGGTGTAGGCGCAAGAGGATTCTCGCATGTTGACCAATTTGCAGAAATCAAAGGCGTTGAAGTGGTTGCCATATGCGACCTGCACAAGGACCTGGTTAACGCAGCAGAAAAAGCATGCAAAGAAAAGCATGGACAGAACCACCAAAATATTGCAAAGTATTACGGAGGACAAAATCTTTGGCGAATAATGCTAGAAGAAGTAAAGCCGGATGCAGTCTTCATCTCAACCCCTTGGCATCTCCACGCCCCTATGGCGATTACAACTATGGAACAAGGTGCGCATGCTTTTTTAGAAGTTCCCTTAGCTACAAGCATTAATGACTTATGGCGCATTGTGGATACTTCAGAGAAAACGCGGAAACACTGCATGATGATGGAAAATTGCAACTATGGAAGAGATGAGCTACTATTTCTGAATATGTGTAACCAAGGAGTCATTGGTGATTTACTGCATGGGGAAGCAGCTTATATTCATGAACTTAGATGGCAAATGAACGAAGAGAACCGAGGAACTGGCTCATGGCGCACTTACGAATATGCCAAACACAACGGAAACTTATATCCCACCCATGGACTTGGCCCAGTATCCCAGTATATGAACCTGTCTCGGTCGAAGGATACTTTCTCACATTTAGTTTCATTATCCTCACCAGCAATTGGAAGGAAAAAATATGCAATTGAAAATTATAGCTCAGACCATAAATGGACCGAGTTGAACTTCAAGGCAGGAGACATTAACACCACGATCATCAAGACCGTTATAGGAAAAACCATCATGGTACAATGGGATGAAACAAGTCCAAGACCATACACTAGACTTAACATGATACAAGGCACCAAAGGAGTTCTGGCAGGCTTTCCAACCCGTATTGCGCTTGAAAATGGTATCCCAGGAATCACAGAGGACTTTCACAAATGGGCCCAGGGCGATCAATTACAACTCATATATGATAAATATGAACACCCCCTGTACAAGCGCCTAGGTAGTTTGGCAGCCAAACGAGGAGGTCACGGCGGAATGGATTTTATCATGCGATATAGGATCATAGAATGCCTAAGAAAGGGCGAACCTCTAGACCAAAACCTGTACGAGGGATGTTTTTGGAGCGCTGTGGTTCCGTTGACTGAACTCTCGGTTGCCAAGGGTGGAGCTCCCGAAGATTTCCCTGACTTCACAAGAGGTAATTGGAAGAAAACCTTGCCGGTACAAATTGTAACATAACATACAAACAATAGATTCTGACCAATACAAGCAACAAACTACCAAATTGCCTTGACTTAAAATTGTTCTAAAATTCTTATTGAAAAACACTTGCCATATGTGCACCCCAATAAAAGGATAGATGTTCAACTTCTTTCTTCTTAATCTATCCTTTTTGAAGTAACTCAAGCCCAAGACAAGCTGTCTTTCAACGGGCTGAATTCACATCTAGGGAACACATATAAGTTCTCCAACTCAAAAACTAGACCTATATCCTGAGAACTTTACAGGAGAACCAGAAAAAGGGGCATTGGCTGAAATTGGCAATGGTACAGAAAGTAATGCAGCTTGCGAATTGGGACAAGGTTGGAAAGTAAGCCCCTCGATCATAGTTGAACCCGGAGAGGTTTTCACCCTTGCTGAAATTGATGGCCCTGGTGGAATACAGTACATTTGGATGACTCCTACCAAGGATTGGTGTTTTTCGATTTTACAATTTTACTGGGATGGGGAGCACAATCCCTCTGTAGAAATATCGATTAGTGATTTTTTTTGGAATGGCAAAGGGAGAACATCCCCATTAAACTCAATCCACATAACGGGCATCCCGGCAAAGTTATTAATTCCTTGTCCCCTTAAAGCCTTAACAGGATAGGCGACCATCATGACCCTTGATTTATCTCACTCTCAAAGATTTAAAAGTTCGAATTGAAACTACGTTCACGAACCATGACAGTTAAAGAAATGCGCATGATAGTCAATAACTAACTTGCAGTACACTTATTTTATTGCAAAATACCCATTGCCTACCGGTCTGCCCACTCTTGACGAAACCTCAATTTAAGCACCGCGTAATCATAACTAATCCTCCGCGAGAAATACCAAAAAGCTTTGACATTTCATTGCAAGAATTACCCCATACCAAATTTTAATCATGTTCAGCTAAACGGCCACAATACAATCCCTAAATACATTTCATGCTACGACCACTTTTATCCCCAAATTTTCAATTTGACTTTTCTGTTCCTCACCGATACCGCTATCCGTAATTAAAACATGGATTTTGGACATGGGACATATAAAGGCAAGACTTCGTTTTCCAATTTTACTCGAATCAGCCAACACAATGATCTGACTTGCCATTTCGATCATTGTGGCATTTAAATGGGCTTCTTCTATATTTGGGGTTGATAGCCCGTTATCAATGTCCAATCCATCAACACCAAGAAACAGCTTATCACAAAAGTAGTTCCGAAGATTCTTCTCAGCAGCAGCTCCAATAAGGGAGAACGATTTATTCCTTAGGACCCCTCCTGGTATTATTACATTAATGTCATTATTATTGTAAAATTGATTAGCAATATTGAGGGCATTGGTTATTACGGTTATCCTTTCTTTTTTATCAATATTTCTAACAAACTCCATTGCCGTTGTACCTGAATCTATCATTATGGTATCTCCCTGATGCACATACTCGGCTGCAATCAAGCCAATCTTTTGCTTTGCTTTAATGTTTATCTTATCCTTCTCAGTAATATCATAGTCTATACCAACGGGATCTACACGCATAGCACCACCCCTGGCCCTTATTAAAATATTCTTTTTTTCAAGATTGGCCAAATCATTTCTTATTGTGACTTCACTAACCCCAAACATCCCACTCAATTCACTCACATTGACTTTTCCTGTTTGATTAAGTTTTTTAATAATCAATGACCTCCGGTCCACAGTAGATCTCTTTTTAGCCATATCTAACTATCTATTAAACAAATGTATAGTGCGTTTTTAGAACAAAATTTTACGGAAAAGTATTAAAAAAATAACTATTTCTAAAAAAAAAATTGTTCTTCATTTCGAAATATTGAAAATCTTGTGCCAGATAATTAAATGGCAACTGCCAGTTATTGCTTCTTAATTATCCTTCAAAAAATCTAGTTAAAACTTCCCTCGTGATACAGACCAGGGCAACTTATATTCCTTTTTTTAAGGCGATGTGTCTATCATTTTGGATAACTCAACCAAAGCCTCCTTTAATTCAAACTTGTACAAGCTGAGAGACTGAACTTATTCTTCAAAAATAACGTTATGAAATTGTTTATTGTTTTTTTTTATTATTTTTAACCAATTTCACATTACGATATGCTCATTCATGAAATGTTCCAAGCCCAAATATGGTGGCTAAAAATACAATACAACCCATTTTTTGAACAAAATTATCATGAAAATGAGTTTCCATTGAAAATTTTACTTGATAATCTAGGGATATTGAGAAGTTACTAATTACATGGAAGGAATTCTTCATGAAGAATTGTCTAAATAATATAAGGATTTTTAACCAATTTAATTTTCATACACCCTCTCTAAATGAAAGACATAAAGGTAGCCAGTGTTCAATTTGAACACAAAAATGGGGACAAGGCATATAACTTAAAAAGGATACAGGATTTTGCTCGACAAGCCAGTCAAAAGGAAGTTGACCTAATAGTCTTTCCTGAATGTTGTATAACTGGGTGTTGGTTTATAAGAAATCTATCTAAAAGTGATATTGCCGAATTGGCAGAAGATTTATTGAATGGCCCTAGTGTCAAAGAAATTTCAAGAATATCAAGCACGAACAATATTATCGTTTGTGCTGGACTAATTGAAAATTTTAACGGTGAATTTTACAACACCTATATAGTGGCCATGCCTGATGGAACTCTTAAGTTTCATCGTAAAATACATTGTTTCATTAATAAACATATGTCCTCTGGCAATGACTACACAATCATTGAAACTCCCTTTGGCTGGAAAATTGGTGTCCTTATTTGTTATGACAACAATATAATTGAAAACACAAGGATTACCACATTGATGGGGGCTAACGTTATAATAGCTCCTCATCAGACTGGGGGCTGCCGAACCAAAGATCCGAATATTATGGGAATAGTAGATTCCAAATTATGGAACAATAGACATGAAAAGCCCAAAGAAATAGAAATGGAGTTAAAAGGAGAAAAAGGAAGAGGTTGGCTTTTACGATGGTTACCCAGCAGGGCACATGACAATGGGGTATTTTATATATTCAGTAATGGCATAGGAAAAGATGATGATGAGATCCGAACAGGAAATGCGATGGTGATTGACCCCTATGGTCGGATTATTTCTGAAACTTGGAAGGCAGCTGATGAAATGATAATAGCAAAATTTGACAGCAAATTGTTACTGGATAATACAGGGCAAAGATGGATTACTGCACGACGCCCATCACTGTACACAACAATTTCCGAACCAACAAGAAAAGAAGTTGACATATTTACGGCTAGGTTTTCCGGAAAAGGGGCATAAATATGGATTTGTCCAAACCACATGGACGACCATAGTTATTCATCATGGAGGATTTTTCAATAAAAAGCCTTACTCGATGGCCTTAATAAGAAATATAAACCACCATTGACATATATATGATTTACATGAAAACACTAAAGAATCATGACCAAACCCAAATTTCCGTCCATAACTTTTAAGTTCATTTGTTGAATAGAAGATACTAAGCCATAGGCGAGGTTGAATTCGAAGGATTGATCTTCTTGTTCTCCCTAGCGCTTTTCCTTAAAGAAATCGCTGTCCTTAATCCTTAAATATAAATAACTCATGAAAAAAACCTTACCCATAATATTTGTCGTTTTAATGTTCTACGGATGCGGCAACAGATTCAAGGGTCAAGCAAAGATTAACCTTCAACCGCCGATCATAGCCCCTTTTAAGGGTATAGATACTATTTCAACAAATGACTGGTGGAACAGGAAACCTAATGAAATTATAGATGTTAAAGTAAATCGAGAGGACGTAATAGCATTCGGACTTTATACGGTTCATAACAACATCCTTAAACTTACTGCCCAATTATTTCCACTCTATCCAAATGAAACAAGGGAGGTTCGTCTTGAAATACAAAAAAATGGAAAATGGTTAGAAATACAGAAGGTAAAGGTAAATGACTTTGGATGGTCTGCACTATTTCGCATTGAAGGTTGGGATGACAGCAAAGATATTCCCTATAGGATATTACATGGAGAACAGGCTACTTTTAGAGGATTAATAAGAAAAAATCCAAAACATAAAAAAGAAATTGTTTTGGCCGCCCTTTCGTGCAACAGTAATAAAGATAGAGGAAACAGGAACCACTATGTCAACAACATTAACCATCAAAACCCAGATTTAGTTTTTTTTGCTGGTGATCAATCTTATGACCATTCTGAACATACAGCAGCTTGGTTGAAATTTGGGATACAGTTTAGGGAAGTTTTTAGGAATCGCCCGTGTATAACAATACCAGATGATCATGATATCGGCCAGGGAAACCTATGGGGAGAATCTGGAAAGAAGGCATTGACCAACGCTGGTAATGGAGGGGGGTATTACTACCATCATGAGTATGTGAAAATGGTTGAAAGGTGTCAGACTGGGCATCTTCCCGATCCATTTGACCCAACGCCAATCAAACAAGGCATAGGTGTTTATTATACCAATTTGCAATTAGGAGGTTTAGATTTTGCAATCATAGAGGATAGAAAGTTTAAGTCAGGTCCTAAAGGAAAAATACCTCAAATCGGTCCTCGACCAGATCACATCCTAGACCCAAATTATGACCCTGCAAGTATTGATTTGGAAGGCCTTGAGCTACTTGGAGATAGGCAGCTACATTTCTTGAACGAATGGGGTGAGCAAAACAAGGATAAAATTAAAGTTGTGTTGTCACAAACAGGCTTTTGTGGTGGAGCCCATATACACGGATCAAAAGAAAACCGTCTTCACGCTGATATGGACTCAAATGGATGGCCGCAAACTGGCAGAAACCAAGCTCTAAGAGTAATTAAAAAGGCAAACGCAATACATATAGCCGGAGATCAACATTTAGCAACGGTTATCCAACATGGGATTGATGATTTTGAAGATGGCCCTTGGGCATTCGTGGTCCCTGCCATAGTCAACGATTTTTATAGTAGATGGTGGTGGCCTGAGGATGAAAAGGCAGGAGAAAATTCAAATGGTGCATTGCCATGGACAGGTAGATACTTGGACGGCTTCAACAATAAGATTACAATGCATGCCTATGTCAATCCAGACAACCCTTCAAATGGTGCAGGTTATGGCCTAATCAGGTTTAAAAAGAAAAATAAAGAAGTTACGTTTGAGTGTTGGCCAAGAGATATTGATGTCTCAAATGGAAAAGCAAAACAGTTCAAAGGCTTTCCAATTAAAATTAAACTTGACAAATAGTGTCAAAATGATTGATCATACGTTTTAACAAGCCATGAAAGATAATAGGTTGAGGAAAGGACATAAATCCATTTGAACAGACCTAGTCGATAATTGAGGACAACTATAAACTTTAAGTTTCCAAAAGTGGAACGCAAAGAATCCAATATTAAACACGCTGTAGGTTGAATTGAGTTTTTTAGTCTAGTATAAAAACACCATATAAAGTACCAATGAACGGTTTTCTGGGACAATCAAAACCTTAAATTTGGCTTGTTTCGCCTAGCTGGTCCAAATACGAATTATATCTTTCGTTGGAGATTAATATGGCCTTATCCGGGCCTAATTGCAGTACTTACCTTTACACCAAAGTTACTTATTGCCATATACTAATCGTGTTCAAGGGAGTCTGTTGGATCTTCTGTGGTACAGATAACCTCCACCACGTTCATGCCTTTAATCAATTTTTGGCAACTATTATCATGGATAAGTAGCTTTTTAGATGCCTCTTGATGGATATCAAGTGCCGTATCTTCGTTGAGAAGTTCATCAATACCCGAAATAATATTTGAGTTCCAAATATGGTACAATGGATTTCGAAGTGCATGGGGTATTGTTTTGGCCCAAGCTATAAATTTTTCCTTGTCAGATGCGCTTCCCGTTATCAATTCCTCGTCAATGCTCATTGTACGCATGGCCCTCCCCACTTGTAGTGATTACCATCTATCCAAATCCGCGTAAGGTTTTCAAACATATGGTCTTCGGCAATTTGCTGGGGAGGGAGGTGACAATGGTAATCGATAATGGAGAGAATTCGGCGTAATTGTGGTAGAACTCATTCACATACGTGCTACTTAGCAGAAAATCTTCTGTAATGAAATTGATCTTTACCATTTTTCAAACTGTACTCCTAATTAACGTCCCAACCAACCACCGTCCACTGTTAAAATTGAGCCGGTAACATAGTCACTGGCCTTTGAGGTCAAGAAAATTACGGGTCCTTTAAAGTCTTCAGGCTTTCCCCATCTGGATGCAGGGATCCGAGCTAATATTGATGCATTTCTTTCAGCATCTTCTTGCAAAGCTTTTGTATTATCAGTGGCAACATAGCCAGGAGCAATAGCGTTTACTTGAACGCCCCTCGCCGCCCATTCATTGGACAAGGCCTTTGTCAGTTGGCCAATTGCACCCTTCGAAGCAGCATACCCTGGAACGGTAATTCCACCTTGAAAAGTGAGCAGTGATGCTGTAAATATAATTTTTCCCTTACCGCGTTTTACCATTTCTTTTCCCAGTTCGCGACTCAGAATGAATTGGGAATCAAGATTTACATTCATCACCTTGTCCCAATACTCATCTGGATGGTCAATGGCAGGTTTCCTTAGTATTGTACCAGCATTGTTTACCAAAATGTCAATGACGGGGTTTTCGTCTTTAACTTTTTTTATGAAATCGTACAATGATTTTCGATTGGCGAAATCACATTGGTAACCGATAAATTTCTTGCCAATTTTGGAAATACGTTTTTCAACTGCCGAACCAGATGTCTCCAATGTGGCTGACACTCCAATAATGTTAGCCCCAGCCTCTGCCAAAGCCTCCGCCATCGCAAATCCAATTCCTCTTTTACACCCAGTGACCAAGGCTGTTTTTCCAGATAAATCAAACATCTTTTCCATCGACCTATTTCAAATTATCTGTTGGGCAAATGTCCATATCCCCGTAATCAAGGTTCTCACCTGCCATACCCCATACGAACGAGTAATTAGATGTTCCAGCCCCTGAATGTATAGACCATTCAGGCGAAAGAATTGCCTGGTTGGCCTGCATGAAAATATGTCTTGTATGTTGTGGTTGCCCCATAAAATGGCATATTGTTTGGCCTTTTTCCAATTCGAAATAAAAATAGGCTTCCATCCTTCTCTCATGGGTATGTGCTGGTATGGTGTTCCAAACATTACCCTCAACGAGCTCGGTGATTCCCATCTGTAACTGACAAGTTTCTACAATCCCATTGACAATTAATTTCTTTAGAATCCTCTGATTTGCATACTTAGGATTCCCTAATTCAATTACCTCTGCATTATCAACACCCACCTTCTGGGTCGGATAGCTTTTGTGAGCAGGTGCTGAATTAAAATAAAACAGTGGGTCACCTCCAGTCTTGAAGACAACTTCCTTTACTCCTTTGCCAACATAGAGTGCCTCCTTCCTATCAAGTTCAAATGCTATACCATCAACCGACACCACCCCCCTATTACCAACGTTCACAATGCCAATTTCCCTACGGTCCAGAAAGTGTTCAGACTTCAAATATGGAACTGTTTTTAAGGCCAGGTCCTGGTTCTTAGGATTTGCACCACCTACAATATAACGATCGTACATGGAATAGGTAAGGTTAACAGAATTCTCTAGAAAAAGATTGTCTAGCAAAAAGTGATCTCTTAATTTTTCCGTACCATAGGACTTTGCATCTTCCGGGTGTACCGTGTATTTTAATTGATGGTTCGTCATAGCGTTCTATTTATGTAATCGATTGCGCAAATGTAGGCCTTTTCAAGTCAATTCCCACTAAAACCTAATATTTTTATTCATTTACCAGTGATTAGCAAAAATTCTACACAGTAATTTCTTTACTTTTGAATACAATTAGGTAGCCCCCTCTTTTTTAACTTTTTTACATGTAAAAGGCAGAAAAACTACTACCTGCAGACCAACTATACATTCTAGTTGAGTAACTAACCTATTTTTCAGGCCTTGTCATCATTAATATGGTTTTAGAAAAGACGAACAATTAGCTACTAGCAAATAAAGAAAAGGTACCAATTCATAAAAAAATTATATCGACAGTACTATGATTTTTTTACAACCTTTAGAAAAGGATTATACGATGTCAATATTAAATTGTAAACCTTCATGTACAATTTTGGTTTTGAGTGTTCAACGTTCTTATTAGAACTACTATAAAAACGATGTTGACCTACGTTCAAGGAGTATATCAGTTTTGCATAAAGAACAATCGACGTTGAAAGAATTGAATTTTGAATTAATTTAGGTAATTCGTTATGTGTCCACCAAAACTTTGATTAAAATAGGTAAATATCCCTTTTACATCATAAAGAACTTCATCCGTAAACAGCAAAAACCAAAAAATATCTAGAATTGATCCGAACAACACTTGAAAACCAAGGATTTGCCGCTATCTTTACATAACGAAAGTTGTCATTGACAAATCATATTGTTTTTTGGTTCACAAATCGTCAACATTGGCCAGTGGATCATGGCAGGATGTAGATATATACTGGGGTCCGGGGTTTAGGTTCAGAACCCAGTCAGACCATCTTCCCTTCCCCAAAAAGGTTGCCCTGGTTTGCGGCATTGAATGGACAGACATCACAAGCCCCTGCTTTGGGTACTTAAGTCTTGTCGGTCAAATCAAAACAGGCTCTGGACAGGTCAAAGGTCCGGCTTTCAATCATACGTTTGACCCGATGCTCACCAGGTTCAAAAAGTGCCAATGCCACCCCAAGGGAAATCGTCATTTCCCCGCTGCGGACAAAGGACTTGAACCCTTCGATCAAACATGCCAATTTGATGCGCTGACGGATATAGTTCCTGGAACGGTCCAGCCGTTGGGCAATCTCACTGGGTTAGTAACGGTCCAACAGAAACTGGATGGCCTCGGCCTCCTCGGTGGGTTCCACATCCTTGCGCTGTAGGTTTTCGATGATCTGTACTTCGAGAACTTCCGTATCGACATAGTTCCTGACCATGACCGGTATTGTGGTTAATCCTACTAATTTACAGGCCCGGTACCTACGTTCACCCATGACGATGATATAGCCATCATTGGATTTTCGGACCGTGATCGGCTGCAATACCCCATGTTCGGCGATGCTCTGTGCCAATTGTTCGAGGCTCTGGTCGTCAAAGGTTTTACGGGGTTGGCAAGAATCTGGGGAAATAGAATTGATTTCTAGCATCTGGATTTGGGGAAACACTTCCGTTTTTTGAACGTTTTTGAGACCCTTCCCCTTTGTTTTTTGCCCGTTGATTCTCCTACGGGCCACATCTGGTTTTGTTTTTGTTTCCATGACTTTTGGATTTTGGTTAAACAATATTCGAGCGATGGCCAAGCGGAAGACAAATCTTTGGAGCGGCAAGGAAACGGAATAAATAGCGACCCAAGGAACGGTTTTATGCCGTCCCTTGTCCGACAAACAATTTGCGGGCTTAACTTTCGGGAATATTGGATAGCTACATATCCCATTATTTCAATTGAACTGGAAGATTGATGTATTACAGCCTTCACCTATTTTTTGATCAAGTATTAGGATGCTGAGCACAATACTGGCCCGTTACGTTACCTTGGAGATAGTTTGTTCTCATCTTTTCCACGACAACTTTATATTTTGATCCATGCATACAGAGATTTTTAAATGTCTTGGAAAGAGGTTTTGCTTCCTCCTGTTCATTGAAAAAACGATTGTTCTCCATACAAAAAGGCGGATTTTGGTTGAAACAACAATTACCTAATGAAATAGCTATGCAAGTGCCTCCACGTTCTATCTAATAATACTTAAGTGCCCTTTTTGTTTCGCAATGTCATGGTTGTTATATTCTCGGCTATCTACATTCGATTGCCCTTCCAAAATTTGTTTGAGGGCATTCATATCCTTGCTGATCTTTTTCTCCACCACCCTGGCATATTTCTGAGTCGTCGAGAGTTTGTTGTGCCCCAACAGTTTCGCAACCGTTTCAATGGGAACATTGTTCATCAATGTAATTGTTGTGGCAAAGGTATGTCGGGCCACATGGAAGGTCAGGTGTTTCTGGATATGTGCCTTTTTAGAAATTAATTTAAGGTAATGATTGACCTTTTGATTGGAATATACCGGTAGCAAGGCATTTCCGTTTTCTGCAATGGCATACTCTTGATATTTATCCAAAATAAGTTTTGCAGGATGGAGCAAAGGTACCTTTACGGGGGTCTTGGTCTTTTTCCGCTTGACATTGATCCACTGCTCTCCATCAATTCCGGACACAATATCACTTGCTTTCAGCAATTTGACCTCAGTATAACTTAGGCCCGTATAACAAGCAAAAAGAAAAACATCCTTGACAATGTCCATCCCATTGCTCACAACTTCCAATGACCATAGCTTCTGTAATTCCCAGTCCTCGAGAAAATCACTGTCATAATCCTCATATTTCAATTTGTATTGATGGAAAGGATCAATGGATATGCACTGTAATTTACAGGCAATTCCCACGAACTTCTTGAAGCGCTCCAAGTGTTTCATGATCCCATTGTTGGTCAATGGCTGGTGTTTATTTATTGGGGTACAAGTCCTTAGGAAACTCTCAAATTCAACAACAAAGGAATAATCGATAAAGGACAATCTGACATCCTTGGTATGGAACCTTTTCTTGATGAACCTTTTGAGATAGGTTTCCGTGGCACCATAGTTCTTGGAAGTACCTGAAGCCAATTTAGGTATCTCATGTGTGCGGTGATATTCGAAAATATCCTCTAGTGAGACAATTTTTTTATCCCTTCCCAAATAACGCTGCTTGATGGCATTGGGGGAAATGGGCAGGCCTTCGCAGAACAATTGCCTGTGGCAGTCCATGAGCTTTGCATGGACCTTATCAAGATACTTGTTGGTACTATTGGCCTCATGGGCCCGATGGTCCAATTTGCCCAATTTTGCAGACCATCGTTCTTCCTTGGTAGATCTATGGACACTTAGGTCACAGTAGCGGCCCTCAAATCGGATACGCGCATAAATAGGAATAAGTCCGTCTTCTTTTTTGGCTGTTTTCTTCAGCCAGAAACTGACAATAAAGGAATTGGTACAGTTCATGTGTTTTCGCTTTAAATGAAACAATCCGTTGAGCGAAAATCAAATCACATGAAAATCAAATCAGAACGTACAAGTTAAGGAATTTGCCCCTAAGAAAATAGGACATCGTATAGGACATCCTCACTATTGGTTTCAAATGGGCACAAAAAAAACCAGAAAACATTTAATCTTCTGGTTTTTAATGAATTATGATTTTGTTTGTGCTCACAAAATCATGGTTCGTCGGGGTGGCAGAATGTGAGAAAAATTCTTATCTCACTAAAAACCAACCATATAACTTCTCATTTTTCTGATCGGTCGCCTTTTTGGTCTCTTTTTTAGAACGTTTGTGACTTTCAGAATACTGAAGATACCGATTAATATCATTTGTTCATTAACAAAAGAGGTCCAAAATCTATTGTTGCAAAAGATAAAATGATTAACCAATTAAGTTGATAATTTGGTTTTATTGTTTCACTGTTTAATTTTAATAGGATCATATGGTGGTAAACTTTGGTTAAATCTGTAGATACCCCAAAAATTAGGGCAGTAAGTTTAATCATTAAATTTACTGAATATGACACGAAGAAAATTCACCCCGAAGTTCAAGACCAAAGTGGTCCTGGAAGCCTTAAAGGAGCGGCATAGCCTTGCCGAACTTGCCCAGAAGTATGAGATACACCCGACCCAGATCAGCGCATGGAAGCGCGATTTCCTCGATGGGGCCGAGCAGGTGTTCGAATCGGGAAAGAAGGATGCCCGCAGCGAGACCGAAAGGGAGAAGGACAAACTTCTAAAGGCCATAGGCCAGTTGAAGGTCGAGAACGATTTTTTAAAGGACGCCTTGCGCTGAGACCACTCTCCGAACGCAGAAAAATGATACGCAAGGGTCATTCCAAGATGAGCATTGTAAAACAATGCAGAACATTGTCGGTCCATCGTTCCGGGCTGTACTATAAGCCCAAGGGCGAGACCGAACTGAACCTGAAACTCATGCGCGAGATGGACGAACATTATCTCCACCATCCCTTCAAAGGGGCAAGGCGCATGCACATCTGGCTGACCAAGGACAAAGGCTATAAAGTGAGCAGAAACCGGATCGAACGGCTCTATTACAAGGTAATGGGGCTCAGGGCAGTCCTTCCGGGAAAACATACCTCCCGAAGGTGCAAGGACCACAAAACGTATCCCTACCTGCTGAGGGACCTGACCATCGAGCGTCCAAATCAGGTATGGGCCACAGATATCACCTATATCCCCATGCAACAGGGATATCTCTACCTGGTGGCCATCATCGACCTGCACAGCCGCTATGTACTGAACTGGAGCGTGTCCAATTCCATGGATGCCCAATGGTGCAGGGAAACATTGGAAGAGGCCATAGGTGAGCACGGGGCACCGGAAATCCTCAATACGGACCAGGGAAGCCAGTTTACCGCCGAGGAGTTCGCCAACTATGTCCTTGGACAGGGAATACGCCTGAGCATGGATGGTAAGGGAAGGGCCACCGACAATGCATTTATTGAAAAGCTGGAGGACCGTGAAGCATGGGAAGATATACCTGAACCCGCCAAGGGACGGTATGGAACTCTATCTGTTATTGGAAGAGTACTTAGATTATTACAACCATGAAAGAAGACATCGGTCCATCGACTATGAAAGACCTATCGATCTATTTAAGAGAGCGGCCTGACAATTATATTAGTTTTGTAGAGAAACTGTCCTAAAGATCGGGGTATCTACATCTATAAATACGACGAACTATAAAATTATTAATAAACATGCTCTTAATGAGCAATCGGAAAAATTATAAACAATTCAACACTTTTGCCAAACATGACATACTTTGATACTTATCAGTCATTTTGAATAGTGGTGTTTTCTAAATATAAAAGGTCATGATCATTTTCTTGCCTAAATGAATCATCCCTCAACAAATTGAAATTTCCTAAAAGCAGATCGATATCCCCATCATAATCAAGATCTCCTTTATCCATCACCAACCAATTCCCCAACATTGCCTCTTGGGTAACATATGGCCTAAAGGTATAGGATTCTGAATCTTGATTTTCAAGGTAGACAAATCCTTCTTCAGGATTATCCGAAAAATCTGGAAAGAACGACATCACTGCAAAATCAACATCCCCATCCAAATCAAAATCATCCGCCAGAACCCGCGTTGCCCCATTGATGGGATAAAACCATTTTTCCGAGAATTCATTCTCGCCATTGTTCAAGTATAGTCTAACCCCATGATAAGGCTTTAAAAAATTAGAATAATCCGCATTATCCCCATTGGCCACAACAATATCCGCATGCCCATCTTTGTTGTAGTCCAAAATGGAAAACCAGCTAAGGCCATGTTCGGGTGATAGTCCAATCACCTGCTCCATATTGAAACTTAGATTGTCCTTTTGATAAAAAACATAAATTCCTTCCCTGCCTTGGGAAAACAGCGCCACAATATCCTTTTTCCCATCGTCATCCATATCCAAAACTTCAACCTTAATACTTCCAGGCAAAGCTAACAAAGTGCGTTTTTTGTAAGTGGAATCTTTTTTCACAAAAAGGGAGAGCTCCCCGGTATGATGTCCAAACTCACAGACTATGATTTCCTTTTGCCCATCTTCGTTCAAATCTAAGATTTGGGTATAAACAGGTCTGTGTAATTTTTCTAAGAGCAGTGCAATCGTATCCGTACCAGCGTTATAAAGCTTACCTTTTGGAATTTCACTGGGGCCCATTATTCCAATCTCGGTAAGATAAAGGGTACCTTGATCAATAACACTTGAAACCACAGGCGATTCGAATGCGGTGTCTACTGGCGGTGATTTTTTCCATTCATGGATTTGGCCAAAAACATCCCCTATCATTATCCTTCCCGTTGAACCGTCAATTTTTACATTTATAACCCCTCCCGTAAGGGTATTGTTATTTACTTTCATTATCCGCGGATCAAACTGGAAAAGCATGGACGCCCTTCCCTTCCTCGTAGGCACATTTTGAACACTGTCAGGAGCCTTACCTATAACATAATCATGTAGCCGTTTCCAAGTCACACTGTCCAGCATGGGCGTTTCAGGATAAGTATTGCTCAATCGAACATAATGATTTTCTTCAATCGAATACTTATATGGATTGAAGTCGTTGTAACGGTATCCCATTCGTGCCGCCATTTCTGGAAGTACATTATTTTCCCATATTGACTTTGGAATGTGCGCAGGATTGGGAGCAATGTGACAGCTGCCACAATACATCTGATATTCAACCTCAATACTTGTCAGTTGTTTATTATTTTTAGGGAAGAACAAAACCAATGATAGCATACCAAAAATAAGAGCTGAGATTACTACTAAGAATAATGGTCGTATTTTCCGTTCAGAATGGCTTTTTTTTTCCATGTGTTGTTTTTAAACTGTTACTATCATTTAGATTCTGCGAATCAAAATCCTCATGAGCTTTAGGCCCCCAAACTTTTTTGATGTCCTTGCAACTTAAATCCCTTTTTCCAACCATCAACACAAAATAGAATCAGAATATGACATCATACCAATGGCTCATGTTTCAAATAATATTTAGCCCTTAGGGCATCAAACTGCAAAGCTATTTAGGCAGAACCGTACAAAATGATCTCCAGGGTATCTATATGAAATTGATGGAATCTATCAATTCTTCAATATTTGCTATCCAAGTGAATACTACTTCAAATACCTTCCCGGCAATTTTTTTAATGGCCTAATCTGTATATTTTTGAAATATATTTCTGCACCTTCTGATTGTAGTTGAATTTTTCCCTTGGTCAATGGAATTTCCTGACCATCCTTATCGATTTGAGAGGAATTATACAGTACCATGTTTTTCTGTCCGTTAATAACATGTATGGCAATACCATCCAAACAATACAGGTCAATGGTATTCCACTCACCTGAAGGTTTTTCGGCATCAATGGACTTCACCGCATGCCTCCCACGTTCAATTGCAGGTGAAAAATGCAGTAGTTCGCCCTCTGGGTCATAAATGAAACTTGTTCCTTCCATCTTGACCGGAACGTCAAAGGTTGCGCCTGCACAACCCCAATAATCGCCGGTATCACCCTCCTGTATTTGAAACTCTTGGGAGCGCATCCAAAAACCACTGTCCGCTCCATGTTCGCCGACAGCGTGGTAGAGAAGGCCGCTGTCCCGTGGACTATTCTCCTTTGGGGCATATTTATGGCTCCCCCATTTGAACTGTAACTGCAAATGATAATTTTCAAATTCTTGATGTGTGGACAGCCCCCCAAAACGCTTTCCAGACACATGAATAACAGGCTCTCCTTCCAGAACATCCACTTTGAACAGCCCGTCAGGATCATTATTCAAGCCCAATCTTGGGCCTTTTGTCCATTCATCCCACTCTCCCCCATTAAATTCTGCTCCAATGTATGTATCCCAATTTGACAAATCCTTGCCATTAAAAAGTACAGTCCATTTTTTTTCAACTTCATTGGGAGAAAACCCCAAAACTGCAAACATTGTAATTGCTATGGCCCAAAACACCGATTTTTTCATGGTTTGCTCTTGTTTAAATTTATATAGATTAATATACGCCAAAAACTTGTAGGTCTATTTCGGTCATTTGTAAACATCAATTAAATGCGTCCTGATCTTCACGGGAACAAGCACTGAATCTTTTGAATCATATATGGACATGGATTTTGAAGAAGTGAGGGGCATATGGCATTCCACGCAATTGTTGCCCACGGTCAGTCTTTTGTCCACTTCCATGGCACAATCAATGTCATTTCCCTGTTGCTGGTGACAAGCTATACATTTTGCATTGAAACTTTCAAAATCCCCACGCTGGTTTTTGTGCGGGTCATGGCAGCTTGAACAGTCCATAGCCTTGCTCTTCTTAAAACACGAGCTGGCCAATAAAAGACCATATTGGTTGCCATGAACATCCAATGAACCCAGGCTGGTATTATCATAATCCGGATTGGGATAATCCTGGAGTGTATCTCCGGCCATAAATGAAAAAGGCCTTTCTTCCATTCTTCTTTTAGCCCCTGAATGACAGAGAGCACAGGCTTGGAGTTTCTGTTTTTGGGTAAAATGGGAATAGGAAAGTATCTTTTTGGCTTCAGTCTCATTTGGATGGGCCAAATGGTAGTTTACATGGCCCACACTTGGCCCATGGCACCGCTCACAATCAATGCCATAAATAAATTTTGATTTATCATAAGCATGAGGTTTGTTGAATACGTTCTTATTTTCCGCAAAAGTTACATGGCACTCAAGGCAGCGTTGTCTTATGGGGCGATTTGGCGCAAAAACCCCGCTGGGATACCCCGGACTGTTCACCCAACTCCCGGAAGGCTCAAAATACGATACTTGTAACTGGAAAAGCTCGTCTTCTTGCCAATTAAGATAGGTTTGTCCCTTAGTACCGGAGCCGATCACAATGTCCATTCGCTTGGAATCGACCAACGAACTGTCTGCCCTCAAAAATGCATCTTGGTAAAAACCATCCGCTCTGGAGTGCATTAAGAACACAATCTCATCGTTGAGCAAATAGCTGTTGTTCTTGTTGAAACTCCCCTTTATGGATATACTGTCCGCAAGTCTAGACGACTGAAAATGTGCTGTTTCAATATGGGATTGGAAAATATGCCCATGGCAATCGATACAATTATTTGATCCGGCAAAACCCTGTCCGTTGATGTGCTTGGCTATGGGATCGATAGAGATATAAGGACTTTCAGAAGCAGAATTGACAAGTCTTTCCAAAAGAAGGAGGAGACCTATGACTGTCAAGAAAATGAAAATGTATGTCAAAAATTTGTAGTCCTTCATAAAAATTGAAACACATCAAAAATGAGTAGGCTAAAACTCCCTCCGTCTGATTTGCTTATATATCGGGCCAAAAACCTCATCCAAATTAGTTTTTTTGGGAGACATGACTTTTAAAAAACCATCCAATCGGTCTTTTCTATGGAAGATTGATAAAAAAGTATTAAGATTTGCGTGAATTATTGAATATTTTGATTTCTTAAAACAGGATATCATGCAAAACAACACCAAAAAATATTTCTTCCTTTTCGTCTTTTTCATTCATGGTCTGCTCATGGTTGCCCAAAAAGATTCGGGTCGTATCTCGGTCAATGGCAACGATTTTGTCACGGAAGAAGGCACAACCATTGTTTTTAGGGGCATGAGTTCCAGCGATCCCGACAAATTGGAAAAAGATGGGCTTTGGAACAAAAGCTATTTTCAAGAGATAAAAAGATGGGGCGCAAACTTGGTTCGTTTTCCAGTGCATCCGGCAAGGGTGAGGGAAAGAGGCAAACAGGAATATTTGAAGCTTTTGGATGATGGCATAAAATGGGCAGGAGAAGTGGGGCTTTACGCTATTATTGATTGGCATAGCATAGGCAACCTTAAAACGGGCATGTATTTGGCAGATATGTACGATACCGACAAAAAGGAAACATTCAATTTTTGGAGGACCATTGCCATGCGTTATGGTGACAATCCCACCGTGGCTTTTTATGAACTGTACAATGAACCCACAACCTTCAACAACAGGTTCGGCACAACAAATTGGGAGGAGTGGAAGGAAGTGAACATGGAAATGATAACGATCATAAGGGCCAATGGCGGCAAGGGAATACCCTTGGTGGCAGGCTTTAATTGGGCCTACGATCTTACACCGGTAAAGTTCTCCCCATTGGAAACCGAAGGGATAGCTTATGTAAGTCATCCATATCCGCAGAAAAAGGAAAAGCCCTGGGAAGAAAAATGGACGGCAGATTGGGGTTTTGTTAAAAACAATTATCCGGTAATATTGACAGAAATGGGGTTTTGCGGTCCGGAGGATCCGGGTGCCCATATTCCAGTGATCAGCGATGAATCTTATGGGGATGCCATTACAAATTATTGTGATGAAAAGGAAATTTCATACGTGGTCTGGGTGTTCGACAAACAATGGGCGCCTAGGCTTTACACGGATGATAAATACACACCCTCCAGACAAGGAAGGTACTTCAAAAAGAAGCTGCAAAGCTATGATCATGGCAATGAGTGATGTGCCGATATTTTTAAGGTTCTTCCTTTTTCTCAAGTAAGACCATTAGCACATCGTGTTGATCCAGAGTAGCTTCCAATTTTCTTGAAGTATCACCAAGCTTTTTATGTTGGAATAAATCCTTTATGGTGTATCGATGTGTGCCAATTTCAAGTTTGAGGTCATTTAGCTTGTCCTCAACAACCCCATCATGCCAATCATAGTGCAATTCTAAAACTTTGTCGGACATATTTACAAAGGTCATCGCCCATGCATCATTGAACAGTGGTTTTGCCCAAATTTCAACACTATCTTTATTTGAAACTCTAAAACCTTGTATTCCCAATGGGTCTTGACTGACCGCTATTACTTCACTATTTGTCAATGTTTCGATGGTCTTGGTGTTGGCAATTCTTAGGTCATTGCCCAAAATTAAAGGTGATGCCATAATGCACCACATGGCAAAATGGCTCCTGTCTTCGGCAACTGCCATACCATTGCCCACTTCCATCATATCCAGGTCGTTCCAATGATCGGGTCCCGCTGCATAACGAATATTTTCTCGCATATTGATGATCTTCCATACCCCCCAAGAGGACCAACCCCCATGATCCACCTCACAATCCCAACAATTGGTAATGTCTCCTGAGACCCTCCACATGTGCCCTACATTTTCTGCCCATTCCCAAGGTTGATTATTGCCCCATTCACAAATGCTAAAAAGGATGGGGCGACCGGCCTTGGCCAAAGCATCCCTCATGGTTTCGTACGCACCTTGAGCGTTCAGGTTTTCTGTATTGCACCAGTCATATTTTAAGAAATCCACTTCCCATGAGGCAAAAGAACGTGCATCTTGGTATTCATGTCCCCTACTTCCGGGATATCCCGCACATGTTTTGGAACCTGCACAGCTATATAGCCCGAATTTTAATCCTTTATCGTGGACATAGTCGGCCAACGCCTTCATGCCATTTGGAAATTTTTGCGGATCGGCCACCATATTGCCATTTTCATCACGCTCTTTGGCCATCCACCCATCGTCCAAAACGATATATTCATAACCTGCATCCTTAAGGCCAAGGGTAACAAAGAGATCAGCTGTGTCCATTACAAGCTTTTCATCAATATCGGTGGCAAAAGTGTTCCAACTGTTCCAACCCATTGGGGGGGTTTTTGCCAGCCCATCAAATTTTTGACCATGGGACAATGCGCCCGATATTAGAAAACAAATAATGGCTATGCTTCTAACCAATGGATACATATATTTATACATAAAAAATCCAACTTTTTTTGGATAAACAAAAACCCCGAAAAAATCGGGGTTTCTGTTGAAATAATTTAACTAACTCAAAAAATAAACCATCTGAAGATTAGGTTTCCAACTCTCTGTTTAAAGAACTAAAACTTAAGGTCACCCACTGATTGGTCTTGCTTTTTGTCATATTCAAAATTATTACACTATTGCTTATTTTTTTAATATTATTTTGTCAATTATCCATTATATCTTGATAATAATCAATATTTTAAAAAATACTTTAGCCTTTTTTTAGGTTTTCTTAAATTTTCATCAAAATATATTGCGGGTGGGACAATCATGATGCCATAATACTATCCTAGTATGACAAATTAGTATCACATGATTTACATCCCAATAATTATTTTTGGATTAACAAATTTATTTTATTCGTGGCCTTTTCTTAATAAATTAATAGTATATGGCCCATATACATACTAAATGCTTAATCGGAATTACCTCATTGAAGGTGTCCTGCAAAGGCTTTCATTGAGGAATTGATAAAATCAACCCTATTCTGAAATTTTCTTTACTGGTGTATGAATACTACAGGATTTAGATGGATAACCAATAGATCACTACATGAAAGATTGCTCAAACAAAACCCATAATGCTTAGTACACTAGATGTTGTAATAATCGCGGCCTATCTATTAGCAACTATTTTTATTGGACTGGTTCTAAGAAGAAGGGCCCAAAGAAGCAAGGAAGACTACTTATTGGGCGGCAACTCCATACCTTGGTATATGTTGGGGCTTTCCAATGCTTCCGGGATGTTCGATATCTCTGGAACCATTTGGTTGGTGACGCTCATGTTTGTTTATGGGATCAAAAGTGCATGGATACCATGGCTTTGGCCGATTTTCAATCAAATATTCCTAATGGTGTACTTGTCCAAATGGCTGCGAAGATCCAACGTGACCACTGGTGCAGAATGGATCCAGACCCGTTTTGGTTTTGGTAAGGGTGGAAAATTGTCACATACCATTGTAGTGGTATTTGCCTTGTTGAGCTGTCTCGGATTTTTGGCCTATGGGTTTATAGGGCTGGGAAAATTTGTGGAGATCTTCATCCCATGGGAAGTTTTGAGCAACTATATTCCATTTTCCGTTCCAGCTAACTATGTTCCTCATTTTTATGGGGTAGTTTTTACCCTGTTTGCTGTATTTTATTCCCTTTTGGGAGGAATGTCAGGAATTGTTTGGGCCGATGTGCTGCAATTTGGCATCATGACCGTTTCCGCTTTTGTTATTGGATATTTGGGATTTGTCGCCATAGGCGAAAACCCACTCAATGTCCCGGATGGATGGATGACACCTTTCTTTGGATGGGAACTCAATATGGACTGGTCAACCATAATTCCGCAGGTGAACGAGAAAATACGATCGGATGGTTACAGCCTTTTTACCATATTTTTTATGATGATGGTCTTCAAGGGTATATTGGTGAGTTTGGCAGGACCTGCGCCCAATTATGATATGCAGAAGATACTCTCCACCAAATCTCCCCAGGAAGCCTCCAAAATGAGCGGTTTTGTATCCGTGATCCTGATGCCCATACGGTACTTGATGATAGCAGGCTTTGCCGCCCTTGCCCTGATCTATTATGAAAAGTTGGACCTTATCACGGCCACTGGAGACGTGGATTTTGAATTGATCTTGCCTTCCGCCATCAAGGAATTTGCGCCTGTCGGACTCATGGGCCTTTTACTGGCAGGACTTTTGGCGGCCTTCATGTCCACTTTTGCCGGTACTTTGAACGCTGCCCAGGCCTATTTGATCAACGATATCTATCTTAATTATAAAAAAGATAAAGTGACCCCAAAACAAGTGAAAATGATGAACTATGGTTCTGGGATCATTGTGGTGGTGGTGAGCATTGTGCTCGGGTTTTTTGTCCAAGATGTCAATTCCGTATTGCAATGGCTTGTATCCGCACTCTTTGGAAGTTATGTGGTGGCCAACATTTTAAAATGGCATTGGTGGCGTTTTAACGGCTACGGTTTCTTTTGGGGCATGGTGGCCGGTATGATGCCCGCTCTTATTCTTCCCTATGTCTTTTCCGAAACCTTGGATCTGTACTATTTTCCCATTTTGTTGGTCACTTCCATTGTGGGCTGTATCGTGGGAACATATTCCGCACCACCCACCGAGGAGAATATTTTGCGCTCTTTCTATACCAATGTTAGGCCCTGGGGGTTCTGGAAGCCCATAAGGGACAAAATACGGCTGGACAACCCTGGGTTTAAGAAAAACACCCATTTTAAAAGGGATATGTTCAATGTGCTTACAGGTATAGTGGCGCAAACGGTCCTGGTCATGCTTCCCATGTATTTGATATTCAGACAGAACATTCCGGTACTGATTCTTTTGGCCGTATTGATCTTGTGCATCCTTTTGCTCAAAAAATTCTGGTGGGACACCCTTGGGGAACAACTTGATTAAAAACAGGAAATGTTTAAAAATTAAATCGTCCCATGTCCAAAGATTACAAAGAACTTAAAGATGAATTGCGTAGTGAATTGGACAATATTTTGACGTATTGGTCAACTTTTGGCATTGATGATCAATACGCAGGCTTTGTAGGGCAACGTGATTTTTACAACCAGCTTGTGCCGAAAGCATCCAAGGGAATCATTCTGAATACCCGCATCCTCTGGTCCTTTTCAGCTGCGTCCAATTACCTGAAATCAAAAAAATACGAATCTATTTGTAATAGGGCCTACACCTATATAAAGACCTATTTCAAGGATGAAGGCCATAAAGGTGTTTTTTGGGAAGTGGATCATAACGGAAATCCACTCAATACACGAAAGCAAGTGTATGCCCAGGCCTTTGCCATTTATGCACTCTCCGAGTATTACCTGTTTTCCCAAAAGGAAGAAGCAAAGGATTGGGCCGTTTCCCTTTTTGAAAATTTGGAAACCTATGCAAGGGACAGGCATAATTTGGGATATTATGAAGCTTTTTACGAGGATTGGACCCCCATACCCGATATGCGTTTGAGCGATAAGGATATGAACGCTGCCAAGACCATGAACACCCATCTGCATGTTTTGGAAGCCTACACTAGCTTATTGAAAGTGTATGGCCATCAAGATCTTAAAGACGCTTTGAGGGAATTGATAGCACTTTTTCAACATACATTTTTGAATGCATCCAACCACTATGATCTGTTCTTCGATGAAGAATGGAACCTTTTGAGCAGTACCATTTCCTTTGGACATGATATTGAAACGGCCTGGCTGGTCATTGAGGCAGCCAAGGCATTAAACGATGAAAGCTTGGTTCAACAGACCCAAGAAACGGCCATTAAAGTAATCGACACTTTTTTGTTGGAAGCTTTGGATGCTGATGGAGCAGTAATGAATGAAAGGGACGCAACATCAAACCATGTGGATACCGATAGACATTGGTGGCCCCAAGTGGAGGCTCTTATCGGGTTGAAATATGGCCATTCCCTGACCCAAAATCCCGATTATATTGAAAAATCCATTGGTATTTGGGAGTTCACCAAAAAGTATTTGATCGACAAGGTGTATGGAGAATGGCATTTTAGGGTCAATAGTGAAGGGCGACCCTACCAAGAAGAGGACAAGGTGAGTATGTGGAAAGCCCCCTACCATACCACTCGTGCCTGTATTTTAATGAACCAATGATCGGACCATGACTAAACAATACTTTCTTATTTTGGCTACAATTATTTTGCTGACAATGAGCGGTTGTTCCAAAGATTCGGATTCCGGTTTTTATGAACCTGAACCCATTGAAGAAGACCCAACTCCAGAAAATCCACTTCCACCCGGTGAACTTGACTTTGAACCCGAGGAGACCAGAAGTTTCATGGTAAACCCAGATGCCACAGAAGAGACTGTTGCGCTCTTTTACAATTTAAAATTGCTTTCACAAAATAGTTTCATTGTTGGTCAGCAAGATGCATTCAGCAGCTTCTATCAAGATAATGCCGGGGATTCTGACATCAAAAAAATGACCGGAAGTGATCCCGGACTATTGGGGTCGGACTTCATGTTCATTACAGACGACCTTAACGATGGAACCCCTTCCAATTGGTTTTTCCAACAAGAAAACCAGATCAGGGATGACGTCCTCAGGGCTTTTGATATGGGTTTGGTCAATGTTTTCTGTTGGCACTTTCGTGAACCTTTTGGGGGCGAACATTTCTATACAAGTGAAATGACCCAATTTCAAAGGGAAAATGCCCTGAAAAGTATCTTGCCGGGAGGTGAAAACCATGACTACTACAAGCAAAAGCTTGAAAAAATAGCATCGTTCACCAAGAGCTTGGTGGGTTCCAATGGTGCATTGGTCCCCATCATCTTCAGGCCTTTCCATGAATTTGATGGTGATTGGTTTTGGTGGGGACAATCCTTTTGCACCATCGAAGAATATGTGCACCTTTGGCAGTTTACGGTAACATACCTTAAAAACACCTTGTCTGTGAACAACATGCTTTTTGCGTTTTCACCAGATAACCGATTTTTTTCAGAAAGCGAATACTTGGCACGGTATCCCGGGGATGACTTTGTGGATATCATGGGAATGGACAATTATGGGGATTTCAATAATCAAGGCCAAGCTGGTGTTGAAACGGCGAACCAAAAACTAAAGATTGTGTCCGACTTGGCAGAGGAAAGGGTTAAAATAGCTTCACTTACCGAGACAGGGTATTTTATCACTTTAAGCGAAAACGGGCCCATTCCAGGTTTTTTTACCAATAACCTCTTTAAAGCCTTGACACATAACGATGTTAAGATTGGTTTTACCATGTTTTGGTATAATTATCAAGACACGTATTGCACACCTGTACCCGGTTTGCCCAGTGCCAATGATTTTATGGAGTTTGTGTCCAAACCAGAGGTGATTCTTGCAGATGACCTGCCAGAAATGTACCGGCTACCGCCCAATTCATAAATAAATTGGGCCATCTTCAATAAACTATAGCCATGTTGCACATTGCCAATGCATCCCAAATAGGTTTTTGAAATATATCAACTTAGATGGACTTATACATTGTGTTCTATGTCGTCAAAGAACGGGGCTTCAATTTTTTGGGTTTCTTTACTTCAAGATCATCTCTATTTTTTCCAGTTCATCATTGGTAAAGTGCAAGTTTTGCAAAGCGCCCAAATTGTCCATCAATTGTTTTGTGCTGCTCACACCTACCAGTACCGAGGTCACTCTCTCATCTTTTAACAGCCAAGAAATTGCCATTTGTGCTAAACTCTGCCCCCTGTTGCCGGCCAATTGGTTCAGTTTTTTCACTTTCGTAAGCACTTCATCGGTGATTGTGTCTTTCTGCAAAAAACCTGTGCTTTTGGCTGCCCTGGAATTTTTAGGTATTGATTTTAAGTATTTGTCCGTGAGAATTCCTTGTTCCAGGGGTGAAAATGGAATACACCCAATACCTTCATCGCCCAGAACATCCATAAGACCATCCTCTACCCAACGGTCCATCATGCTGTAACGGGGTTGGTGGATCAGGCAAGGAGTGCCCAAACTTTTCAAAATTTTTGAGGCCTTCAAAGTATCATGGTGGTTATAGGATGAAATCCCCACATAAAGTGCTTTTCCTTGCCGCACTATAAGGTCCAATGCTGTCATGGTCTCTTCCAAAGGGGTTTCCGGGTCTGGTCTGTGATGATAAAATATGTCCACATACTCCAAACCCATGCGTTTTAGGCTTTGATCTAAACTTGCTACCAAGTACTTTTTGGATCCCCAATCACCATAAGGACCTGGCCACATTCCCCATCCAGCTTTGCTGGAGATGATCATCTCATCCCTGTAAGGCAAGAAGCTTTGCTTCATGACCTTTCCAAAGTTTTCTTCTGCAGATCCTGGTGGAGGACCATAGTTGTTGGCTAGATCAAAGTGGGTCACACCCTTGTCAAATGCGGCATGGAGTATCTTTTTACCCTCTTCAAATAAATCGACATATCCGAAATTGTGCCAAAGCCCCAAAGATATTGCGGGGAGCATCAAACCGCTTTTTCCGCATCTTCTGTACGGCATGGTGTCATAACGTTTACTATCAGCTAAATAAGGTTCCATAAATTATTCCAGTCTTTTTTTTAAAAAGGGTTCCAATTGATCTGCCATTGTTTTGTGATCTTCTATATCAGGATGGGAGGTGCACCCGTTCGGCTGCATTTCCCCAAATTGAAAAATAGATATTTTTGGGTCGTCCCCAAAATGGCCTTTGACTTCTTTAAGGGATTCCAAAAGTATTTTTCCCTTGTCGCCTGAAACCATTGGGGATGTGAGCAGTACCATTTTTGCCTCTGGATTCTTCCCAAACAGATGCTCTACGAATTTTGTGTAATTCTGTACAAATTTTTCCTTGTTGAAGGGCAATCTGGGCTTTGTGCCATCACCATCCGACATGTCGTTGGTGCCCAGGCAGATACAGATGATGTCCGGCTTATCATCAAAAGAATACTTATGGGAAGTATCCGTGTTCAAAAAAAGATTGTCATAGACCTCGGGCATAATGGGCTCGTTGAGGTTCTCATCATTCCAATTTCTATACATTCCAATGCCTGAAACGGAACTCAGCAAATAATCGGCATTAAGGGATCGGGCCACTCTGGGACCGTAGGCGAGGTAGGCATTGTGCTGATCAAACCATTCGCCTTCACCACAGGGCACTGATGACAGGTCTGCCCCCATGCCACAGGTAATGGAGTTACCTATAAATTCCATAGTGGTTGTCCTCTCCAACTTTGGATGGCTTATGTTTCTTGTTTTTGCCCCATAAAAAACAATGGGACCGTTGGCTGCCTCCGTTGCTTTGTAAATGCCAATTTCATGAGCTTCTTCGGGCATTAATGCAATAGTTATTTTGTTGATGGAATCACTACTGATCTGATACCTATTATGGTATTTGCCATCAATGGAAAGTGAAAAATAGTTGTGTGAGCCGTTATCTGATTTGAGCATCAGCTCAAGGGAATCCCCCAATGCGTTGAACTCAAACCCCGAAGCCGAGCCTATAAGGACAACCTGATCATCATTTTTTAAAAGCCTGCCATGGTAGTCAAAAACAGTGTCATTGGCTTTGTATAGATTTGTTACATCTGTTTTGGATTGTTTGCAGGACACCAAGATCATTGCAATTAATAAGAGTAACGATCCCTTTTTTGTCCATTGATACAGATGTGGTTTCATAAAACCCTTTTTATGCCTTTGAATTCTGTCCTGTAAGAGCTGGGCGTGGTTCCTTTTACCTTTTTGAAGACCCTGTTAAAGTTGGCCATGTTGTTGAACCCACATTTATACCCAATTTCCCCAATGCTCAGATCGGTTTCTATCAACCATCGAGAAGCATAGCTTATCCTGGTATCATTGATATATTCTATAAATGTTTTTCCCGTTCTTTTTTTGATGAACCTGTTGAAGGAAACTACACTCATGTTAACCAGTTCTGATATTTCGGCAAGCGAAATTTTGCGATCAAAGTTCTCTTTGATGTATTCATATACCTTCTTTATTTTTTTACTGTTCTCAAAATCGTTCAATTGTGAGACATTGGTGGACAGCAGTCTCTGATTTCTGGAATTTGCCAAATCATGCAAGATGGAGATCAGTTCAAGAAAATAGTCGATGTTCACGGTTTTGGACAGGCGCATTATCCGAGGCATGAGCTCTTCGGAAATTTTTTTAGAAAAAAGAATGCCATGATTGGCCCGATAGAACATATCCCGTATAGGCTTAAAAATGGCCCTTGAAAGCAATTTGGTATCAAACAGATCGTCATGGAACTGGATGGTTATTTCATGGATTTCCTCTGCCTTGCATTGGTACAGTTCCCATCCATGTACCAGGTTGGGTCCAACCAGAACAAGTTCAATTTCCTCGATTTCCTCAAGATTGTCTCCTACGATACGCCGCACCCCTTTGCCATTCATGATGAAGTTGAGTTCATATTCAGGATGAAAATGTACAGGGAAATCAAAATCCTGCTTCAACCTATCAAAGACCAAAAAGCTGTCTTCAGGCGCAAGGGGGGTAATCTCCCTGTGTACGTTTTTCAATAGGTGTTCATTTTCCATTTTTGTTGAATATTAAATCAGAGCCAACTATTGGATGGTTCTGGCATGACAGTTATATTGCATTCAATGCGTCTTATTTTGTTCAAGACGGTCTTTACAATTGACCAGTGCCCTATAATCATGGTATGCGCCTTTCCAGATATGGCCCTTGAGTTGCAGTTTAGTTTCAGGTCTGGTGTCAATGCCCCATTCATACCAGCCTCCATTCACAGGGTCCATGACGTTTTCAATGGTATATTTCCAGAGTTTGTCAAAATATGCTCTATAATTTATTGAGTCCTTTGGAAAATATGCACCCATGAGCAAAAGACTGTTCAAGCCCTCAGCTTGCGACCACCAATTTTTATCATCATTTACAATGCTCAATGCTTTATCCCCTAAAAAATAATACCCTCCATCATAGAAGCCCCCAAGTTTATCGTCCCATCCATTCTTGATGGCATGGTCCACCATTTTTTTCCCTTTTTTCAAAGTTTGATCGAACTGCCACCCACCCAACGCCTCAGATGCCTCCAGCATAAGATAGGCGGTCTCCACGTCATGACCAAAAGATACATGGTCCAGATAATAATGTTTTTGTATGGTATCCTTTGGAGTGTCCCTAAAGGAAATAGGCGTCCAGTCCTTTTTAAAGAAAAGGCTCATGTATCCCTTGTCGGTGGTGATGGTATCCCTTATCAGCACCAGAAGTTCCTCAACACGTTCTTTAAGTAATTTATCAGGCCATACTTCGTACAGGGCGGTCAGTGCTTCCAACAAATGTATCGAACTGTTCTGGTCTTTGTAGCCCACATCAGATGTTGATGGAAAATCCTCGGTTCTAACCACGGGGGTTCCATCTATGTTCATGGATTGATAATATCCTTTATATATGCTGTCATGACTGTGTTCTTCCAGCCAAAGAAATGTTTTCTTGGCCAAATCCAATGCTTCCTCATTCTTTGAAGCGTTATAATAAGTGGCCAATCCATATATGGCAAAAGAATTCCCGTATGCTGTTTTGGCCTCCCCCGGACGGATAATCGGCTCCCCTTTTTTGGATACCAGGTTATGGAAACCTCCATTGGTTTGGTCCCACATATGATCACGCAAAAACCTGAAGCCATGCTCAGCGTACGACAAATGTTCATTTTCTCTATCAGGATTGTGCTTTGCCGCAGTGGCATTGGTCCAGATATGCCTGGATTGGGTAACAATCATTTTGTTGTGCCGATCGCCCACCTTAAAATCAAAAGTAATATCACTGTAATATCCACCGTCCTTGGTGTCCAAGACCAAGGGATACCATTTGTCCAATAAATAATCATTGGCCGCGGTTTGTAATGCCAAGATCAAATCATCATCAATGGTGCTCCTTTTTTCCTTGGTGGAGCATCCAATCATCAAAAATATGGAAAGAAGGTATAGTGTCCGGATAATTTTCAAAATACGGGAATATTGATAATAAAGATATAATAATCACATTATTTTATGAATTATTGAAATTATCATACCGCATAATGACAAAATACTATTGATGCATGGGTGGAGTATCCTATAATTTTATATTCTTTATTGTCCAAGCATGAAGTCTTTTCCATTTATACTTCTTTTCCTTTGTATTGTAAATCTGTTTGCCCAAAACCCGTCGAAACAGCAAAATCAAGGCTTTGTGCTAAATGATTTGGAGTACTTGGAGCGCCGTGGGGCCAATGTGATGCTTGCACATGATTTTTATCCAGAGAGCCATCAGGGTGGCGTGGGCATCATCCAAAACGGAGTAAGGGTAGCCACCAATGGTGATCTTCGGCTTGAAGCGGCACCGGGACAATGGCAACCTGTACCCAAAGTGGGAGAAAAGCAGGTAGACCGCGAACGTCAGGTGATAAGCGTTCAGATGTCCTATCCTGATGAATCAAAGGACAAAAAAGGGTTCAATCCCATTGATTACCCGGATCTCAATTTTTCCTATACGCTGAAGGTGATACCAGCGGGTGAATCTTTTAAGATTGTTGTTGACCTTGATAAACCTTTGCCTGAGGAATGGATCGGTAGGGTTGGGATGAATCTGGAGCTATTCCCGGGAATCTTGTTCGGCAAATCATACTATATGGACAAGTCCTTTGGATTGTTCAATCGACAGGCCAACGGCCCCGGGACTAAAAATCCCTACAATACCTATGAGCTGGAACCCATGGCCGTGGGGAAAAAATTGGTAATCGCACCTGAAGATCCGGCCCAAACCTTGATCATTGAAAATCTAAATGAATCATCACTCCAACTTTTGGACGGACGTGCCCAGCACAGCAACGGATGGTTCATCGTACATTCCCTTATTTCATCCGGTGACACAAAAAATGCGGTACAGTGGCTGGTTACCCCTAATACCTTGGAGAATTTCACCTACCAACCTGTAGTTCAAGTATCACAGGTGGGATACCATCCCTCACAGGAAAAAATTGCAGTGATCGAAACGGACAAAAATGCTGGAACCATTCAAAATGCCCAGTTGTTTCGGGTTGGTGAAAATGGGGGAATTGTCCAAGTTTTGTCCGCAAGGCCGAAATTTTGGGGGGACTTTTTGAGGTACCGTTATTTTCAGTTTGACTTTACAAAAGTTAAGGAACCTGGAATGTACCAAATTGTATATGGGAACTATAAAACCCACCCTTTTCAGATAAGCAATAAAGCATATCAACGGAATGTATGGCAGCCTACATTGGAATATTTCCTGCCCGTTCAGATGTGCCACATGCGCGTGAACGACCGTTATAAGATTTGGCATGGACTATGTCATATGGACGATGCCAGAATGGCCCCCATAAACACCAACCATTTTGATGGCTATCTCCAAGGGCCGGAAACTTTGACCAAGTTCCGATCTGGAGAACATGTTCCCGGAATAAATATTGGAGGATGGCATGATGCGGGGGACTACGACCTACGAATAGAGTCCCAAGCATCAACCGTGCATGGACTTTCACAGATTTATGAACGTTTTGGAGTGGACCATGACAACACGAGCATAGACCAATCCCTCAGAACTGTGAATCTATTGACCCCTGACGGCAAGCCTGATATTTTGCAACAAATTGAGCATGGGGCATTGTCCATAGTTGGGGGGTACAAGAGCATGGGAAGGTTTTATCGGGGAATCATTGTCCCTACATTGGGGCAGTATGTGCTGCTCGGAGATCCTGTGAACCATAGTGACAATCAAATATTTTCCAATACCCCCCAAGATGCCAAAATCCCTTTGGGTCAGGTCGGGGCGGCGGATGATCGGTGGGTATTCACGGAGAAAAACCCGTTCAGGGAAGTAAGAACGGCTACGGCCCTGGCAGCAGTGGCCAGAACTTTAAAGGAATACAATCCACAATTGTCAGAGAATTGTTTGTCCATCGCCTTGGAAATTTGGAACATCACCGAAGTGGAAAATCCCCTTTTGAAAGTAGGCCTGGCCGTGGAACTTTTACAGACTACCAAGGACAAAAGATATAAGGATTATTTGGTGCAACATGGAGATGCCATAGTCCAGGACATTTCACGTATTGGATGGATCGTAGGGCCTGTGCTTCCACTTGTGGACGATGATGCCTTTACACAAAAGATCAAGGATGCAGTAAGTGAATATTTGAAGGAGGTGGAAGCCTTGGGCAAAAAAACACCCTATGGCATACCCTATGAACCCAATATCTGGGGAGCGGGATGGGGCATCCAAAACTTTGGGGTAAGGCAATATTACCTGCATACCAGTTTTCCCGATATATTCCCGGACACCTATATGCTCAACGCAATGAATTTTATCTTGGGCGTGCACCCCGGTGTCAACACCTCTTCCTTTGCCTCAGGTGTGGGTTCCCGATCATTGACACAGGCCTATGGCGTAAATAGAGGAGACTTTTCCTTCATTCCTGGCGGCATTGGTTCTGGAACGGCCTTGATCCGGCCTGATTTTCCCGAGCTGTTGGAATGGCCATTCCTTTGGCAGCAAACCGAATATGTTCTGGGTGGCGGAACCACGGATTATCTGTTTTTGATATTGGCCGCGGATGATTTGCTCAACAAACGTTAAAACCAAACTGTATATCAGAATGAAAAAATCCACTTGTTTACCCATATTTTTTTCAATACTCCTATCGGTTCAGGCCCAACACAAACCGGTCAACGAAAATGCCACGGAAGAAGCCAGAATGCTTTTGGACTACATCTATTCCCTGAATGGGAGAATTATGGCAGGACAGCACAGCTACAATGAAAATCCAAGTTCGTTTTATGACAAGGCACAGAAAATATCCGGTAAGGCACCGGCAGTGTGGGGTACCGACTTTTATTGGAATGGAGAAGACGACCCTGGTGATCGCATTGTGCAAGAAGCCATAAAAAAGCATCAAGAAGGAGCGATAATCACCCTCATGTGGCATGTGGGACAACCCAAGCATGATCCTCCCTTTCATTGGCGGGAGAGTGTTCAGGGAGAGATCAGTGAAAAAGAGTGGATCGATCTATTGACCCCAGGGTCGGTATTGTACCAAAGATGGGCAACCCAAGTAGATCAAGTAGCGGTTCATCTTAAAAAATTGCAAGAGGCCAAAATTCCCATCTTATGGAGACCCTACCATGAAATGAACGGTGTTTGGTTTTGGTGGGGCGATAAAAAAGGTAAAAATGGCTTCGCCAAACTCTGGAAACAATTATACGACAGGTTGGTAAACCACCACCAGTTGAACAACTTGATCTGGGTGTGGAATGCCAACGGCCCAAGGGATATACCAGGAGATCAGGCCTATGATTACAAAAACTATTACCCTGGACAAAAGTATGTGGATATATTGGCCACCGATGTGTACCATGGCGATTATGAGCAAAAAGATTACGGTCAACTGCTAAAATTGGCCAAGAAAAAACCCATTGCATTGGGAGAGGTGGGCCAATTGCCCAGAACCTTGATTTTGGAGGCACAGCCAAAATGGTCATGGTTCATGGTTTGGTCCAATTGGATTGAAACGGCCAATTCCCCAGAACGGGTCAAAGATGTTTATCAATATGAAAAAACAATTACAAGAGATGAAGTACATTCCGTTTATCAACATTAAAGCGTCACACTATGCCTTGTTCATAGGTTTGTTGGCTCCCTTTTTGGCAATGTCCCAAACCGAGTTTACCACATGGGGAAATATCACAGGGATCCGCATCGACAATCAATTGATGGAATTCAAATCCAGTTTGGTGCTGGTCAATCAAACCAACGAAGAAAGGGTTACCCAGAAGGAAAGACAGCGTATCTATTTTAGGAGGGAGGACGATAGAAAGGTTTTTTCATATGCCATGGACAGTATTAATTGGAAGGAGACCCTATATCCTACAGGCAAGGGATCAACAGTTGTGGGCATTGATTTTTCTTCAAACATGGATACCTTGATCAATGGTGCCTATTTTAGGATAGAACTCCCTGAGGAGTTTGGTCTGGAGACCAAGTTTGATATCAGTAACCCATCCCCCATTGCTTTGGCGGACATAAATAATTCCTTTGATGGGGCCGATTATAAGGCGCCCTCCACATCGGTGAAGGTAATATCCCCAACCCGTGAATTGGATATTGCCTTTGAAAAACCTACGGATGTGAGCATACGTGCAGTGGATTCCATCAACCCTAAAATCGAGCTCAACTTTAGGTTGGCCGGGGGACAAGTCCCTGCCGATACCGTTTACAGCAATACCTTTACCATTCATGCGTCGGGAATCATTGAAACATCACCTATTGAGCTTGAACTGTTTTCTGACCAACAGGGGGAGAAATTTGATGGTATTGGAGGCAACTTTAGGTTACAGAACCCAAGAATGGACCCACAGGTAATCGATTACAGTCTGAAAAATCTAAGGGTTTCTTGGTCCAGGGTAGAGATGCCGTGGAGACAATGGCACCCCGAACTCTCCAAAAATCCCATTGAAGAGGCCAAAAATGGCAACCTAGACCCCAAGGTAAAAGATGCGATGGAAATGGCACAACGTTTGGACAGGATGGGAATCCCAGTAATATTGGCCGCATGGTTTCCACCAGATTGGGCCATAATTGGAGAAAGGGCACGCGGACCCAACCCAGACGGGACCCGCGGCAATGCATTGGACCAGAGCAAGAAAATGGCCATTTACCAATCCCTCACCGATTACATAAAGTACTTGGAAGAGGAATATGGTGTAGAAACGGTCATGTTTTCTTTTAATGAATCAGATTTGGGAATAGACGTTCGCCAAAGTGCAGAAGAACATAATTTATTGATAAAGGAGTTAGGAACATATTTCCGATCACAGGGTGTTGGCACCAAATTTCTCTTGGGAGATACGGCCGATGCCAATGGATGGGAATTTACGACCATTGCCTCCATAGATCCAGAGACCAGACCCTATATTGGAGGGGTCTCATTTCATTCTTGGCGCGGATGGACCGATGAAAATCTATTGAAATGGTCAGATATCTCAAAACGTGTGGGCCTTCCCCTGTTTGTGGGTGAAGGAAGCATTGATGCCGGGGCCTGGCGTTATCCGCAAATTTTTGAGGAACCTACCTACGCCTTGGATGAAATTGATGTTTATCTGAAAATATTGAATATTTCCCAGCCCTTGACCATCCTTCAATGGCAATTGACCGCCGATTATTCACCCATGTCCGGAGGGGGAATTTTTGGGAACACCGAAGATGAGCTCTACCCCACCCAACGGTTCTTCAACCTTCAACAATTGGGAAGCACCCCAAAAGGCCTGTATGCCACTCCAATCATAAGTTCTGAAAAATTGGTGACCACTGCCGCTTTTTTAAGTTCAAGAAAGAATAAGTTGGCCATCCATCTGGTCAATAAAGGGGCTACCCGAAATGCTACCATCAGTGGAATCCCGCAACGCATAAAACAGTTAAGGGTGTACACCACCAACAAGGAAAAATCTTTTGAAAGCTCCAAAACGGTGCCCGTACGCAATGGGACTGTTTCTGTAGAACTGGAAGGGGCAAGTTTTATATCGTTGATGAGTAGATAATAAATAAAACCTTTCACTCAACACCAATCAATGGGGAAGGCCCAAAAATAGAGCTCTATTTTTGGGCCTTTTTATTATTCTTTACTGGAAGGGGTTATCCTGGAACTAATACAAACCTTTATTCCGGTCGATCAAATCAATAATGGCCTCTACGGATTTATTGGAGTGCAATTTATCCTCCGGGGTGTTTTTGCAATAGTCTACCAAAATATCAACGGTTGAGGTTGCCACATGCAAACGGGTATCTGAAGAGGCGTAGTAGATGAAGACTTTTCCATCTTGGTCAACGACCCATCCGTTGCAGAAAAGTACGTTGCCAACATCACCAATAATTTCTTGATAATTGGGGGCCATCAAATAGCCTCCCGGTTGATAGATCATCTTGGTGATATCATCCAGATCCGTCATGAACATATACAATACATACCGCAATCCAGAAGCGGTATTTCTTACCCCATGGGCCAGATGGAGCCAGCCTTCGCTGGTTTTGATAGGTGATGGGCCCTGGCCATTCTTCAATTCATAAACAGTGTGGTATTTTTTATTATTGATGATGACCTCGTCCTTCACCACGGGATCGGTCATTTCATCAACATAACCAAGTCCGATACCCCCTCCCGATCCTGTTAGGATAAAACCATCTTGTGGTCTGGTATACACCGCATATTTTCCATTGATGAACTCTGGATGCAAAGTAACATTGCGTTGTTGTTTTGCAGTTGAAATTAGATCGGGCAACCGTTCCCAGTTTTTGAGGTCCTTAGACCGAATGATACCGGCATTGGCCACTGCGGCCGATGTGTCGTTTGCAGATACGTTGGGATCTTTTCTTTCTGTACAAAAAATTCCATAGACGTAACCATCTTCATGCTTCACCAAACGCATATCATATACATTCACATCGGGTTCCTTATTTTGGGGAAGGATCATGGGTTTATCCCAAAATTTGAAAGAATCTATGCCATTTTCACTCTCGGCAAAGGCAAAGAAGGATTTTCTATCCGCTCCCTCAACCCTAATGGCAAGAACATATTTGTCATTCCATTTAATGGCACCGGCATTGAAGGTGGCGTTCACCCCTATTCTCTCCAAGCCAAAGGGATTGGTCTCTGGATTTAAATCATAACGCCACTGGACGGGTATATGCTCCGCGGTGATGATGGGATGCTTATACCTGTGAAAGATCCCATTGGTCTTTGTTTCCATAACATTTTTTCTGTTGATCAACTTATGGTGGTCCTTAAAGAGCTTTTGAAATTCTATTGGGGTACTTGGGATGATTATGTTATTTCTCATATTTAGGGTTTATGGAAGACAGCCGAAAATCAAATCTCTATTTAATTTTTTTTACGTCTTTTAAAAACAATACATGCGGAAGCTTTTTGAAGTTCACAAAATCCGAACTGCTTGTTGCTCCCAAAAAGGGCACAAAATAATGGCTAGGCCATGCATTACGCCAAAACAAGGCCCAGGAAATACCATATTTCGCAATGTTTTTGTCCAAAATCTGTGTCCACCAATCTTCCATGGGTATTTTATTTAGGCCAGCCTCCGAAAGGGCAAAGGGTTTCTTTTTTTCATTGGCGATTTTCTTCAAAATCCCAAGATCCCTGTTAAGAGCGGCCACAAAGTCTTCGGTGGTACCATGCTGATATATATCCACCCCCAAAATATCGACATAATCGTCCCCAGGATAATATTTCAGATATTCTTCCTCGGTTTGAAAGGTGTTCACGGAATATGCATACAACACGTTGTGGACATTAAATTCATTGCTCAAGATGTCAACTGTTTCCTTCCACAATTGTTTATATTCCACTGAAGTGCAATTGCCCTCTCCCCACCAAAACCAAGTGCCGTTCATTTCATGATAGGGTCTAAAAACAATTGGTATCGCATTTCCCCTTTCGTCCTTTAAATCATTCAAAAAATCGGCTACACGATAGAGCCAACCTTTGTATTTTGTGTGCAATGGACCGCCTTTTAAGACATACTTCACCGCCTTTGTGGTATCCCATGCGCTTTTTTGGGAAACTGGATTATCTGGGTGCCAACTAATGGTGACAATACCCCGTTTTTGATGGGCCTTACGAATAAGGAGCTTCATCAAGTTAAAATTGACCGTGTCCAGATTTTGGGTTTCGCCAAGTTCTATATGGCCAATTTCAAAGCCATGGACAGCCGGATGATCGCCGACCACTTCATGGACATCACTTTTGTAAAGGCTACCATCATTCTTCCAACCAATACCATATGCAGTAGCATCTTGATGGCCAAAAGCATAGCCCCGCTCTTTGATCTTGTTTATTCTATGGTACAGATACTTGGTTTCTTGGCCAGTTTTTTTATCGGCCAAGGAAATATTTTGATCAACGTAATTTTTATATGATTTACAGGATTGCATTGCCAAGACAAGTAGAAGCAGTTTGGCAAAAAAAAGCCTTTTTAATCGATTATCCATGTTTCTTTTGCGTTAACTTCTTTTCTTGAACAATTGGGGGCTTTTTTGAAGATGGCCAAACCTTTTGATCAAATAAAGCTGTCTTTAACAATCCTTTCACAAAAATAAATCTTAACATTAATTGCCTTTGATACTTTTTAATCAATCTTCTATAGTAAAAAGGCTATATGTTAGTATGGGCGGGCCCTTTTGCCTCAAGACCAATACTGGTTCAATGTATATACTTTAATTGAATCGCTTGCGGAAAATCATTGTTTTTTACCGCAATCACAAATTTATTGCCCCCTACATCAATATAGGCCAAATCCTTGACATCTCCTCCCAGAAAAAGACCGTTCTCCATGTTGGATACTGGGTGGAAGTGACCCTTGCCATCCCCTTTAAGGTAGGTGCCATATGAAGCATCGTTCCTAGGGGTCTCTATTTCCGATACATATAAATTTCCGGCCAACAACAGGTCCTTGAACCCATCTTGGTCAAAATCCTTAGCAAGGATTCCATTCACTGATGAAAACTGGGCCTCATTGGGCAGTTGGCTAATGGAAAACCTACCGTTCCCCAAATTTTCAATATAACTGCTGGCAAATGTTTTGGCCTTGTAGTGGATTTCTGCGGATTCCAGTTCTTCCTTGCCGTAAACCTCGACCAAATCTGCCGAAGCAAACGAGTTGTAATCTTCAAATTTTTGTGTGATGGATGGAATTTGTTGTGATGAACAAGACCTTCCACGGACTGGGAAAATCTTGCCAAAATTATAGTAGCTCAATACAATGTCCTTTCTATCATTGTGATCAAAGTCATCGGCAAAAACCTCAAAAGGTTCCTCTGCCGTGGCCTGATATTTATAGTTCAGGCCCAGATTGCCGGCAACATAATCCATGTCGCCATCATTGTCAAAATCCTCCTGCACCAAACTGAACCACCATCCTTCCGTATTTTCCAACCCGGTAGTATGGGTTACATTGCTGAAACCATTTTTGGTATTGGAGAAAAACATGATGGGGGTCCATTCCCCAACAATGATCAAGTCCAAAGTGCCATTGGAATCAAAATCGGTCCATATGGCATCGGTGACCATGCCCAAGTTCTCAAATTCTGGAGCCAAACTGTTGGTCATATCTTCAAAAACGCCATCATTGTTCTGAAGCAGGTAGCTTTTGGTGGGCCAAGGGTATTGTCCTGCTGTCAATCTGCCGCCAACAAAAAGATCTATATCGCCATCCCCGTCAAAATCAGCGGGTATTGCCCTTGACCCACTGGTGGGCATTTGGGGCAATAGGTTTTCCGATCTTGTGAAATTTCCCTTGCCATCGTTTATGTAAAGCCTGTCTTGGAACTGGGGCGAACCGGCCTCAAACTCATTTCCCCCGCTCACCACATAAAGATCCAGATCTTTATCCCCATCCGAATCAAAAAATACGGCGTCCATGTCTTCCGCTTCTTTATCCAAAGCCCATGTTCTTTTATTGGTCTCCACAAATTTACCGTCCCTGGTCTGTACAAACAGGGCCCCTGATTGCTGCGATGCCCCGCCGATATAGAGATCCTGGAGCCCATCATTATTCACATCACCTACGGCCAAGCCCGGTCCCAACATGGATGTTTGATGTGGCAACAAAGGTTCTTTTTCATAGTCGTCATACGGATTTTCTGAGTGCTTGAAGGCAATGGACAGCTTGTCCAAAGAATAGGTATTGAACAGTTTTTCCTTGGATATCTCCTTTTCTTCTGCCATTTGGGCATCTTTATGATCAAAGGTCAGCACTTGATTTGCCTGTAATCCTTTCCTGAGTGATATTTTCCCATCGGGCCAGATCACTTTTACGGCTTTTATTTCTTTTTGGTCTGCCACACCAAAGCCCAATTCTGGTGCCACCGAGGACTGAAATCCCCTTGTAAGGGTCAGTTCCTGCATTTGTTCTCCCAAATCTGTCCGTACAAATACCCTGGAACCTATGCCATTTTTATTTTTGGAAGGCCCTTTCAGTCTGATCTTTAAAAAATTGTGGCCATCACTGTTGTTGTTTCTGTAAATGGATGCCGGTTCATCAATATTATTGATGACCAGGTCCATATCGCCGTCGTTGTCCAAATCGGCATACAGGGCACCATTGGAAAATGTTTTGTTGTCCATGCCCCATTCCTCGGTCACATTTTTAAAGGAATAATCGCCTTTATTGGCGAAAACATAATTGCTTATTTTTTCTGAGGGGATATTTTCAATCTCATCCGAGGAAAGCGCTTTGTTGAACCTCAATTTGGCACTTAATTTTTTGAAGTAGTCCTTGTTGTTGATGTCCCTTCGGGTTCCGTTGGACACAAAAATATCCTTCCAGCCATCGTTGTCCAGATCGGAGAACAGGATGGCCCAACTCCAATCCGTGGTCGCCAATCCTGAAATTCTTGAAACCTCACTGAATCTTAAGTTGCCCTCACTGTCCACACCACGGTTAAGCTGGAGGCTGTTCTGCATGTATTGGTGGTGCAGCCCATAATTGACCATTCTGGTAAAGAGGGCGGGGTTCATGCTCCCCATGTTGGCCTTGGACCTTTTATTGTCCTCTGGGGTCATGTCCATTTGGCCAAAATCCAAGAGATTGTCATTATTGTAGTCGGCCACATCCGTACCCATACCGTATTGCGAAGTATGGTTCAAGGCAGTTTGTGAAACCTCTTTAAATGTTCCATCGTGGTTGTTCACATAAAAATAGTCAGGCGAATCAAAATCATTGGAAACGTAGATGTCCTGCCATCCGTCATTGTTGAAATCGCCTGCCGTTGCACTGAGCGAAAGCCCAAAATTCAATATTCCCGCCTCCAAGGTAACATCGGTGAACGAGCCGTCACCGTTATTTCGAAATAGAATATCGGAGGCCTCGATCCTGGGATTCTTCATTCGGAATGCATAGAGCTCCACTGGGCTGTTGAATTGGGTAGGCGGATAATTTGCCAGATAAAGGTCCAGATCTCCATCGTTGTCATAGTCAAAAAAGGTGGCCTGGGTGGTATGCCCATTGTGATCAATGCCATACTCACTTGCTTTTTCGGTAAAAGTAAGGTCCCCGTTGTTGATGTAGAGGACATTATTGCGGACATCACCCTTGCCCGATACACTCACATAGATATCCAAATAGCCATCATTGTTGATATCCACCATGGTACTGCCCGTATACCATCTTTCATCACCCACCATATTGGCTTTTTCGGTGATGTCCTCAAACTTGAAATCTCCCCTGTTCAGATAGAGACGGTTTGATTCCATATTGGCGGTAAAAAACAGGTCGACAAGGCCATCATTGTTGATGTCTCCGGCTGATACACCACCGCCCATGTACATATAGGGGTAGGTAAAATAGTTGAGGCTGTCCGTTTCTTGGATGTTATTGGAAAACGGTACGCCGGTAACCTCAGGTGAAAGTAGTGTAAATTGAACACCATCACTATCCTGTATTTGTCTTTTACAGGAAAAAAAGGCAAATATCAAAGCCAAAAGAAAGAGTATCCTTTTCATACATCAATTTTTTATCAAACGACTTTCCAAAGCTAACAAGGACTTTGAATTTTCATCCAAAGTCCTTGTTCAATCTTTAATAATAAACAGGCTTAATACCCCGGATTTTGTTCCAAATTTGGGTTAACGTCAATCTGTGTCCTGGGGATCGGTAATAGATCACGGCCAGGTGGAATGGTTATACCGAACACATCCTGCATATACGAATCCACTTCACCGGTCCTTCTGAGGCACAGCCACAGGGAGAACTCTCCTCCAAGCTCATGTCGGTATTCCTGTAAGATGATATCCATCATATCCCCTGTTGGAGTCGGGGCAGAACCTCCCCATGCACGGTTTCGTACCCTCATCAATGTCTGCATGGCCATACCATCATCCCCACTTTTATGGTATGCCTCGGCAAGACTTATCAAAACCTCCCCGTATCGCAACCAGATATGGTTTTGACCCCCAAAAATGTTTGGCCCGTTCCAACCACTTATGAGTGGGTTACGCCAAGTTTTCACTCCATAATAGCCCGTTCTTCCCACGGATCCATCGGTACCCAACCAAGGTTCATCCACAGTCCCACAAGTATTGATTCCACCATAGTTGGCCTGAACATTTGGATAATCCGAGATGTTGATCAGTGGATCTGGATGTTCTCCCCCTGGTGGGATGATGGTGTAGTCCCTCCTTAGATCACCTGCTTCGAATGAATCATATAATGCTTCCGTTGGAATTCCCCCGTAACAGCCTCCATTGATTTCATTGGGCATATTAAAGGATTGAAGAAACGTTTTTTCCTCATTTCTTTCCCATCCTAGATTACCCTCATCATTGAACTGGATCTCAAACAATGACTCAACACCATTCTTATTGGCAAGGGCATGGATATCCAGATAGTTGGGCTCAAGGGAAAAGTGTCCCTCCAACTGTTCAAATGCATCAACGGCGTCGTCATAACGGCCCAGCCACATATAAACACTTCCCAACATGGCATATGCCGTGCCTCGGGTAACCCTACCTTTTTCCGTATCATAGCTCCATGGCAATCTTGGAGCCGCATCCTCTAAATCCAGAGCCAATTGGTTCCAAACTTCCTCTTCGGTATTTCGTGGTGCAAAAAAATCAGAATCACCTGTATTGGGTTCCAATATCAAGGGCACTCCTCCCATGGAAGCGGTCAAATAATAATAAAATATACTTCGCAAGACCAAGGCCTCCCCGATCAACCTGCTTCCCAGGTCTTCACTGATAAAACCGGCCTCTATTGCCGGTGGAAGATTGTACAACACCACATTGGCCCGACCGATTCCATAGTAGTGCACCGGCCACATTTTATTGGATATCTCATTGTCAGGGTTCAATTCAAAGTCCCTGTACTCCTCATCAGTGGCATTTCCCTTCCAATCTTGGGTCAATCTATCAATGGTATGGATGGCCTTGGTATTGTACTCATTTGGTATTCCGTCAGGACCCCCATATGCACCTTGAAAAGCATCATAAACACCCGTAACGGTTGCAATGGCCGTTGATTCAGATGTAAAAACAGTTGCGTCACTGACCCCATCTGTCTTGGGATCTTGCAACATTTCATCGTCGCAGCTATAGATCATGGTCCCAATGGCCATGATCAGCACTAAAATTCCTAAAAACCTATTTTTCTTCATAACTCTTTTTTTTTTTAGAATTGTACGTTCACACCTACCGTGAAAGAAGGTGAAATTGGATATTGCCCAGCATCGATACCTCTGGTCTGGACATTGTTCACTCCGTTGATATCGGCATTTTGCCCTACCTCTGGATCATAGCCTGAATAACCGGTCCACGTAATAAGATTTTGACCACTTAAGTACACCCTGGCACTGTTCATGCCCAAAGTTTCAATCAAAGTAGTAGGCAGATTATAACCCACCCTTAAATTTCTCAACCTTAGAAAGGAGCCGTCCTCCATAAAATAATCGGACGCCCTACCGTTCTGTATTTGACTATCGTTTCCTATTGCCCTGGCATAGGTATTTGTGGTCCCTGGTCCGGTCCATCTGTTTTCATAATAATTCCTTCCAATATTGGTAAAGGCATCGGCCAATCCATAACCTCCTGCCGTTTCCAACTCCAACCTAACGAAATTCATGATCTCACTCCCGTAGGAGCCATAGAGGTCGATGCCAATATCCCAGTTCTTATAGCTGAAATTCATGTTCAGTCCCCCAAAGAAATCTGGGATTGGACTACCAATGATTTCCCTATCATCACCATCGACACGTCCATCACCGTTCAAATCCTTGAATCTACGGTCCCCGGGCGAAGTGTCTTCGGATTGGTAAAAATCAAACCCCGCAGCTTGGGCACTTGCATTGTCCGCATCTACTTCTGCTTGGGTCTGATAAAGCCCATCTGCTCTAAAGGCATAATAGGACCCAACCTCTCCACCCACTTCAGATCGGGTCAGACCGAACCAAAAGTTGGCGGTACTGAAACTAGGGACGAATTCCGAGTTGAGCACTACAAAATCCTGTTGGGAAGTCAATTCAGTAATTTCATTGTCCAGAAAGGTCACATTTGCTGAAACATCCCATGTAAAGTCTCCTTGACTTTTTCGATGGCCCACCAAAAGTTCGACCCCTTTGTTGACCACACTCCCTGAATTTACTGCCCTAAAACCAAAACCATTCTGTATTGGGATGGGTTCCCTGAAAAGGAAATCAGACGCTTCACGCTTGAACCAATCCGCAGTAATGTAGAGGCTTTGATTGAAAAGCTCAGCTTCCAGTCCAACATTGGTCTGTATCTGTGCCTCCCATTTCAAGTCCGGGTTCGGCAATACCAAGGGGTAGAGTCCTGGGGATGTTGTTCCACCAAAATCGTAGTTGGCATCATTATTGGCATTTCCGGCAGAATAGAATACAGCAAACTGAAATGGATCTATTCCAAAGAAACTACCCGTTTCACCCCAACTACCTCTCAGTTTCAAAACGTCAAATGCACTGTTGTCCATAAAGCCTTCCTCGTCAATGTTCCATCCCGCCGCAAAAGAAGGGAAAACACCCCAAAGGTTGTTCGGCCCAAATGTATCTCCAACACCATCCCTTCTGATGGTCGCCGTGGCATAATACTTACTATTGAAGTTGTAGTTCAGCCGACCAAACTGACTGGCCAATGTCCTTCGGGTCCTATATCCTTCCAAAGCCTGCACATCCGAGGCCTGGGAAATATCACGTATCTCGTTGTTCAAGAAACCGGCGGCCCGGGTTCGTACTCGCTTGAAATAGTTTCGTTGTGCGGAAATACCTCCCAAGATACTAACGGAGTGCTTTCCAAACTCTTTTTTATATTCCAAAAGAGCCTCTCCCAAGAACTCATTACTGTAGTTGGTCTGAACATCAAAAATGGCATCCCCACGAAGGTCGACGGCCACTGAGCTACGATAATATTCCGGGAAAAAGTCCTGAGCATAGAACGTATTTGAATTGCCCCCAAGATTGAGTTTTGCCATCAATCCGTCAAAAATGTCATACTCGAGCCCAAGGTTCACAAAGACATTGGTATTGCCGTTCTCTTGGTCGTTCTGAAGGGCCCTTCCAATAACATTTTCGCTTCCACGAAAGGTTTGCAGTGCTATATCCGGAAATCCACCATAATTGCCATTGCCATCGTATGGCAGATTGGTCCCATTGGTTCCTCCCTGCATGTTAACCGCATCGGCTTCGGCCAAATGGGGCACATTGCCCAACAATTTAACAATATTATAGTAACCTTGGTTCAATTTTGTAACACTTTCGGTGTATGCATATTTGATATCCCCCTTGACCCTAAACTTATCGGTCACATCGAACTGACCGTTCAATCCTGCATTATATCTGCGATAAGACGAGCCAACAACGACCCCATCCTCATCAATCAGACCTGCGGTAAAGGAAAAGCGTGAATTCTCCCCACCACCCCTAGCGGTTATATTGGTGGAGGTCCTAAAGCCACTGTTAAACGCAAAATCCTGCCAATTCACATTGGTAAGGCTGCCAGGATCGCTCCATCCTGGAAAGGGTGTCAATTGTTCATTGGGCTCGTCAGGTCCGTTATTCTCTTGGGAGAGGGCCACGGCAAAGTCCGCAAAGGTCTGTACATCCAATACATCCAAAAATTTGGGTTCGAACCTAAAACCTGACCATGTATCCACTTCGAAGGTCACCCTTCCCGATGTACCCTTTTTGGTTTCGATGATCACGACCCCATTACTCGCCCTAACACCATAAATGGCCCCGGCCGAAGCATCCTTTAGAACTGATATGGATTGTATGTTGTTTGGGTTCAAAAAGGATATGTCCTGTGTAGGATATCCATCGACCACATATAAAGGCGTAGAGGTCGTGAACGTTCCTGTACCCCGTATGTTCACCGCAACAGAAGCACCGGGTGCCCCCGAGTTGGATACGATTTGTACCCCTGCCGTCCTACCTTGAAGGGCCTGATCGATAGTGGAGGTCGGGAACTTAGCCAAATCCTCGCCACTGACGACACCGACAGCACCGGTCAAGTCTTTTTTGGTGGTTGTTCCATAGGCCACCACAATGACTTCGTCCAAGTTTTCAAGGTCTTCCTGTAGGTTTGCATTTACAACACTTTGCCCATTGACACGGATTTCACGTGTAGTGTAACCAATATAGGAAAACACCAGAGTGGCCCCGGGTTGCACATCATCAATGGCATAATTACCATCAAAATCCGCAGTGGTACCGTTGGTGGTGCCCTTGACCACAACATTGGCACCGGGCAATGGCACTCCTTCAACATCGGAGACGGTACCAGTAATGTGTTGTTGGGAATACCCCAAAGCACATACCACCAAAGCCAGCAGCAAAATAATCTTTTTAAAAAAAGGTTCTTTCATAATCTTTTTGAGTTATCAGGTTCGCTATTAAATAATCACTCTTAGACCAAAAAACGACCCTTGAAGTTTTTCTTTAAAACATCATATTCGCATTTTTTGGAACATTTTTTTTAGATATCCCAAATGTATAACATGTATTATCAGAAGATTAACAAAATTTAATCATTTGTTAATACGATTTTTACTTGCACAACCTACTTCTTGCATTACATCTATGTCCATTCATGTTTACCAAACAACACGGAATCCAACGTGGAAATGGGGATGTCGCTTTCCAGTCATTGCCCAAAGCGTTGATTTTGGTGTGTAAAGGACACACCGACAAAATCAACCCGAACCTCTCAATCCTAATAGCTTTCATAAACAAAATGTCACTTAGATAGTGGACATTGGTACAAATTTGTCTCAATCATCAATATTTGAGGTTCCAACAAAGTTTTAAGGGGCTATCTTTCCCCGAATTGAATACCCTTTCATTCAGATTCAAATTCTTGGGGCCAATGTAATGTAACCTTATTTTTAGGGAAAAAACAACAAAAAATCCAGTGCTAGCATCCACACAAAGATTCTTTTAATACCTATGTCTTCGCTTTGGTCAAATTCGATGATCCATTAAAAATGTCAATGTCAGAGGAGGCGACTTTCTTGATATTCAATTTAATATATATCTTTAACCTTGCCCTATACTACGGAACCAAGGCCTTTTGATCTTTTGGCCAGGTTCGTAAAAAGTCTTTGGCGCGTTTGTTTTTAAGTGGTTCAAAAAGATTTCAAATCCAGTATGCATCAATAATTATGTTCAGTATCAACGAACTTTCAATGTATGGGAAGAGAACACTAATGTTCTTGAAGTTAACATTCTTCCCGTTACTAACCTCATTGTTGTACTCCCAAAATGTAGAGAATATCACTTTTCAAAAATTTGGGGTAAGTGAAGGGCTGAGCAGCAATGCTGTTTTTTCATCGGTCGAAGACAGAGAAGGATTTATCTGGATTGCCACGGAAGAAGGGGTAGATCGTTTTAACGGTAAGGATTTTAAGCATTACAACCTGCCCAAACTATATGAATATCGGACCGCCAACTATGTGGAGTACCATATCAACATAGATTCAGACAATCGAATCTGGCTCATTACCCTCGGAGGGCTTTTATATCGTTATGAGTCCCAACAGGATGAATTCGTCCTATATCATACCATAAGGGAAAGCCCGGAGCAAGAGGTAAATGATTTTTACATCGACCACATGAACAAATTATGGATCGGCACCTATAAAGGCGTTTATGTTTTTGACCCCGACGCAAAGCTTACCAATAAACTAAAGGGAGTGGAAACAAGGACTTCCTCAATCATACAGGATGATTCAAACAACTACTATCTGGGGACGGAAAACGGAATTTATGTACTGGATCCAAACAAGAACATTTTGTTCAACCTTTTGGATGAGACCCCAAATAAAAATACGGGCTTAAGGGGTTCACAGATAGCCTCATTGTTTTTCGAAAAGGAGAACAATCGATTATGGGTAGGGTCCAACAAGTTGGGGCTGTGTTCTTTCAACCTTGTCAACTTTGAGTTCTCCATGCCCAAGGGCCTTTCAGAGTATAAAGGGCTCAAGGTTAGGAGCATCGTACGTTTTTCCGCCAATGAAATTATAGTGGGCATTGACGGGGAAGGGCTTTTGATTTGGGATCTGACCAAAGAAAAGGAAGTTGGAAAGATCACGCCACATCAAAACGATACCGAGTCCCTAAGCTCTGCATCCGTACATGATATTTTCCGAAGCAGTTCCAATGTCTTTTTTGTGGCAACATTCAGGGGTGGTCTAAATGTTTACAGTCCCGGGAATCTAAATTTCAAGACCATTCGCCATTATCTCTACAAGAACAATTCCTTGAGAAATAACGTTGTCCTCCAATTGTTCAACGTAGCCCCTGGAATTATAGGGTTTGGCACCGATAAGGGCATCAGTATCTGGGATAGGGCTTTGGACAAATGGACTCACTTGGAAATAAATTTGAATGGGGAAAACCATATGTCCAATTCAAGGTCCATTTCTGTGGATAGGGATAACAATATCTGGGCCACTTCCTATACTGATTCCACCGTTGTCTTCAAAGAAATCCAAAAATTAAACTACAAAAGCACAAAAAATTATGATCCTCGCCTCAAATCTGTAAACGCCAACAAAATGTATGCAGGCACAGGTGATGATATCTGGTTCAGCGAAGACGAGACCAAACGTATTTACCACTATTCCTTAAAAACCGGAATCTTGGGCCATTATCCGGCAGAAATAGGCAACGTCCAGACCATATTAAATGTCGGACAGGATTTATTGGCCATAGGCACATCCACCGGACTTAGGTTTTTGGACACCAAAAGTGGCCGTTTAAAAAATCTCCCCATCATCAATACCTCGCACCTGAAGTCTGCAATGATCTCAAGTTTGGTCATGGACAAGAACAAACAACTATGGGTAGGCACCCGTTATGAAGGGCTCTTTGTGATCAATCTGTTCAAAAAAAGCATTAGAAGGCTCACCACCGGGGACGGATTACTTTCCAATCGGATATTTGCCCTTGCCTCAAGCAGCAATACTATTTGGGCAAGTACCTCAAAAGGGCTATCCCAAATCGACAATTCGTTCAATGTCAACAATTTTACAAAATCAGACGGATTGACATCAGTGGATTTCAATTATGATGCCGCCCTAACAGACAAAAATGGGAACATTTATTTTGGCACCAATGATGGGGTCATAACCTTCGATCCCCGCGAAATCAAGCCCATTGAATCAAAAAAAACCATATTGTTCACTGACTTTTATCTCAATCATAAACAAGTGCTTCCCGGAAACAAATCACCTCTTGATACCCTTTTAAATTATACGGAGACCATTGAGCTTGATTACAGCCAAAATTCCTTTTCATTTGGTTTTACCAGTATTGATTTCATGCACTTTGACAAGGGTATTTTCCATTGGAAATTGGAAAATTTTGACGAGCATTGGATAACCAATCCCGAATCCAAAGTAGCAAGCTATACCAACCTAAATCCAGGGGAATATGTCTTTAAGCTTAAGATAACCGGGCAGAAGGATGAACTGTTGGCCCCGGTAAAACAAATTGCCCTGATCGTAAATCCCCCTTTTTGGAGGACCCCTTGGGCCTATGGATTATATACATTGCTCTTGCTCATTTTGCTTGGATTGATCCTATATTCCTATAGATTATGGATATTGACAAACCATTCCAGGAGCAAACTGAAATATTTGGCCAACATGGCCCACGAAATAAAAACCCCATTAATGCTGATAAAGGCACCGCTAAAAGACTTGATCAAAAATATGTCCATGGGGACCCCTATCAAACAGAACTTGGACATTGCCCTTAAAAATGCGGAAAAGGTGCACATGCAACTGATTCAGTTTTTGGACTTCAGAAAGCTGGAGACCAATAAAAATACTGTTAACCCACAACCTATGGACCTGATATGGTTGGTAAAGGATAAAATGTTCGCCTTCAAAATATTGGCCGATAAGAAGAACATTTCAATGGAACTGAAGACCGATCTGACCACTTTATTTATCGAATCTGATGAAAGCATTCTGGATAAAATCATAGGTAACCTGCTTTCCAATGCCATAAAATATACTTTGAAGGGTGGTAAAATAGTTGTTGAGATTAAAGTAAAGGACAATAGATGTGAAATATTGGTCAAGGATACCGGCATAGGCATTCCCGTGGCAGAGCGGAAGAAAATATTCAGATTGTTCTACAGGGCCAATAATGTTCAGACATCCGGAAGTATTGGTACTGGAGTGGGATTGGTTCTGGCCCGCGATCTGGCCCGATTGATCAATGGCAATGTATCCTTGGTCAAATCATCTCCCGAAGGATCGGTCTTTTCAGTTAAGTTCCCTTTCAAACCTTTGACCAGCTTGGAAGACAGCGAAAATCCACTACTTGAAATGATTCTGCCTGAACAAGATCAACCCATTTCCAATAATAAAGAGACTGTCCTCATTGTGGAGGATAATCTAGATTTGATGGAATATAGCAGGAACAGATTAATGGACACCTATCATGTAATTACGGCAAGCAATGGATTTGCCGCACAAAAAATTATTAAGAACAACCTCCCGGACATTATCCTTTGCGACATCCTAATGCCAAAAATGAATGGGTTCCAACTATGCACGGCCCTTAAAAAGAACATTGAAACCTGTCATGTGCCCATTATCATGTTCTCTGGGTTAGGGTCAAAAGAAAGTATTATGCAAGGTTTGGAATGTGGGGCTGACGATTATATTGTCAAACCCTATGACTATGAACTCTTATTGAGCAAGATTGAAGGCCTGTTGCACAACAGGCAGGTATTGAAACGTAAGTTCCTGATCTTTAACGAAACAGAGGAAGAGATTCAATTTTCCAATGAATTGGACGATAAATTCATATCCGACCTTACCCAATTGGTGGAAGACAACCTCAGTGACCCCAATTTTACCATCAAGGACATGTGTGAGGCCATGGGCATGAGCAGAACGTCTTTTTACCATAAACTCAAGGCCCTAATGGATGTATCCCCAAATGAGTTCCTGCGCACCATACGCCTGAAAAAAGGCAGGAGAATGCTGTTGGAACATGATTACAATGTCAGTGAGGTTGCCTACAACGTTGGATTCTCGGATGCCAAGTACTTTGGAACCTTGTTCAAAAAATATTATGGGGAAAACCCCTCTTCCTTTGTTGCCAATAAAAGAAAAAGCCCATCAAAAAGCCACGTAATCCCTTCCGCTGAAAATGATGAATGACCAAAAATGGCCAAATACCAAAATAGATTTTGGCATAGTACAATTTTTTCATTCAGGAAACCCTTTTTGATTGTAAAAGGTCAGTAGAAGAAAGGAAAACCTATTGTCAGAAATTTCAATCAAGCAAGATTCATCAACAGTATTTCGCTCCTATTTCCAAACATCGCCATACCTTAAAATTCTTCGGGGAAACCCTTGTTCTTATTTTTAATATATTGAAAATCAGTATGTTATTTTTAAAAATATCGTTCTGACAATAATTCGACTTCTTATAACTGTTATTCGACCTGTTCCGTACAAAGTACAATTACTTTCACAAAACTAACTTATGGAAGTCTTTCGGTGATCATGGCCCATGTGCCCTGTATCAAAAAAAGGAAGCTTTTCCGTAGTGAACCTTAATTAACTAACAAACTTAAATCATTATGGATCAAAAACTAGTCTGTCATTGGATAGAGCCTAATGAAAAAAAATCATCAAGAAAAATCTGGCTCGTATCAATGATGATTTGCCTTTGTGTTCAATTTACAATGGCAAATGTTGAAGTTGTGGACGAAAGTCTAAAAAAGTCTGATGTTCAGCTGACAATTACCGGTACAATAACCGATGCAAATGGCATGGCGTTGCCTGGGGCAAATGTAATCGTCAAGGGCACCACAAACGGTACGCAAACAGATTTTGATGGGAATTACTCCATCGATGCCAGTAGCGATGCCACCTTGGTTTTCTCGTACATCGGGTTTACCACACAGGAAATAGCCGTGAATGGAAATTCGGTAATTGATGTCACTTTACAGGAAGACGCAAGACAATTGGATGAAGTGGTCATAACGGGTTATACAACACAGTCCAAAGCTACGGTGACAGGAGCAATGGTACAGGTGGATACCGAAGAAGCCCTCGATGTGCCCATTCAAAATGCGGGTCAGGCACTCCAAGGGAGGGCATCGGGTGTCCATGTTGTTGGTGACGGACAACCAGGTAGTACGCCATTAATTCGGATAAGAGGTTTTGGTACTACCAATGAGAATGGCCCCTTGTTGGTTATAGACGGCATGCAGACCACCGATGCCAATATACTCAGTCAAATCAACCCCAACGACATACAATCCATTAATGTTCTCAAAGATGCCTCGGCTGCCATCTATGGTGCCAGAGCATCGAATGGGGTTGTCATTGTTACCACAAAATCTGGGTCACGGGATGAAAAGCCTTCTATTAGTTTTAATTCTTATGTTGGTTTTCAAACTGTTGCCAAAACTCAGGACGTATTGAATTCCCAACAACTGGGAGATGTTCTTTGGGAAAGCTTCAACAATGATGGTGTTACACCAACCCATCCACAATATGGCGATGGTCCAACAGCTACGATTCCAGAATTCATTCGGGGAACAGATACTATGCCCTATGACATCAACAACAACAAGATTACCCGAAGTGGTGACACCCGTTGGCTGGATGAGATATTCCAGACAGGTATCATCCAGAACTATGACTTATCCATAAGCGGAGGTAACCAAAAAAGTCGTTATTTAATGTCCCTAGGATATCAAAATGCAGAAGGTATTCAGCTTGAAACAGGCTTTGAGCGTATTGTTACCAGAATCAATACGGAATTTGATATTTTGGACAATATTCGAGTTGGAGAACATTTGAGTGTCGGATTCACAGACCAGCTTGCCCAAAACCAACTTGGTAATGCACTGCGGATGCCTCCCCTGGTACCTATATACGATGAAGCAGGAAATTTTGCAGGAGGAGGTCCTTCAACAGCCGCTGGACTGAGCAACGTATCCAATCCTGTAGCTGAATTGATTCGTGGAAAAGACAACTTTGATAGAGCAATGCGTGTCATTGGGGACATTTATACCGAGGTAAGATTTCTAGATGGGTTTACAGCAAAATCTACATTCGGTTTCAATTTCATAGATAATATGATAAATGATATTGCCCGGGCAAACCCTGAAGCACCTGAGCCAAAAACCAATGCACTTACAGAAACACATAGTCGTGCAATCTCTTGGATTTGGAGCAACACTTTACGTTGGGACAAAACCTTTGGGAATCACGATATTCAGCTACTGGGTGGTATTGAGGCAGTTAAAGAAGATTTTCGGATAACTTCAACAAGAGTACAGAACTTCCTATTGGAAGATACAGATTTTTTCATCTTGGGAGCCGGTACAGGTACTCCCTCTCTTATTGACAGCCGCTGGGAATCCAGTGCTTTGTTCTCATTCCTTTTCAATGCCAATTACTCCTTTAAAAACAAATATTTGGCATCTGTATCGCTCAGACATGATAAAACCTCACGTTTTGCAGATGGCAACAACACAGGGTTGTTCCCTTCCACCAGTGTAGGTTGGGTCATCAGTGAAGAAAATTTCATACCGGAAGATTCGTGGTTGACCTATTTAAAACTTAGAGCATCATACGGCCAACTTGGAAACCAGGACATCCCGGTTCCCAATCCGGATGTCAACATTCTTGAAGCACAACAGGAAGTTGGGTTTTATCCCATCAGCGGTGCTTCAGTGGCAACAGGTGCCATATTGTCCTCTCTGGGCAACCAAGATTTGAAATGGGAACGTTCCAACCAATTCAATATCGGTGTGGATACCCGATTCTTTAATGACAATTTGAGCTTATCGGTGGATTATTTTAACAATACTACCAAAGATATGATTATTGCCAGCCCATTGCCTTCTACAGCTATAGACGCCAATCCGGCCTTCATTAATGCAGGAGAAGTAAATAATAAAGGATTTGATATCTCGGTCAACTATTACAACCCCGATCAAACTTCCCAATTAAAATGGGATATAGGACTAAATGTTTCCGCATATAAAAATGAACTTGTAAAAGTCAATGGGGACAACCCAGATGCTTTTTTGAATGGATCGGTGTTTAGATCAGGAACAATAACAAGAAGTAGCAATGGACAACCCATTTCTTACTATTTTGGCCGAGATGTCCTAGGAATATTTCAAAATGCCAACGAAGTTTCCTCTGCACCTGACCAAGGCTTTGCCACTCCAGAGGACGGTGTGGGCAGGTTCCGCTACCGCGATATTGATGGAAACGGTGTGATCAATGACGATGACCGTACCATACTCGGTGATCCACACCCTGATTTCACTTATGGGATTAATGCCAATTTAAGTTACAAAGACTTCTTTTTGACAATGTTCCTTCAAGGAGTCCATGGAAATGAGTTGTACCATTTTGCAAAGATTGAAAGTGATTTCCCCACATTCCTCAATAGTAACAGAAGCGTCAGGGTTCTAGATTCATGGACGCCCAACAATACTGATGCCAGCCTTCCCGCATTGAGCACAAGTATCAGAAACAATGAATCCCAACCAAATTCCTACTTTGTTGAGGATGGTTCCTACCTACGTTTGAGAAACCTGCAAGTAGGGTATAACTTTGAAATTCCGAGCTTGAGCATCACAAATGCCAGAATCTATGTACAGGGCACCAACCTGTTCACCATTACCGATTATAATGGTTCGGAGCCAGAAATTGGACAAACTGCTGCGGGAGATGATCCAACCCCCCCTGCGGGCGACTTGACCATAGGAGTTGATGATGGACGATTTCCGCAACCTAGAACCTATATTTTAGGTTTAAACTTCAACTTCTAAACCATAAATTTTAAAACTCACTAAAATGAAAAAAATAATAGTAAAAGCACTTTGCGTTTTCTCAATACTTTTTTCTTGTTCCGAGAATTTCACGGATATCGCACCAAAGGGAAGTCTAAATTCCGATGCGTTGGCCAACGAACAAGGGGTCGATCTCCTTTTGATTGGAGCATATTCCATGTTGGATGGGTTCCGTTTCGGCCTTACACAAGACTATAGATCAAGTGGAGATAACTGGTGGTTTGATGTGGTGTCCGATGATGCGCACAAAGGGGCTACAAATGGTGACCAAAACGAACTTTACCTGTTGGAACATTTCGACTGGGCCACTAACAATCCATACATCAGGGATGAGTGGGTCGGGCCATTTGCTGGGGTTAACCGAGCAAACGCCGTTTTGGAGCAGGCAGCTGCGATAGAAGGAGTTGACCTTACCCAACAGATTGCCGAAGCAAGATTCTTGAGAGGGCATTTCAACTTTGAACTGCAGAAGACTTTTCGCAATATTCCCTTTTTGAGCGAAGAGGATTTAAGCGACCCCAATAAACCAAATCCAGGTCCAATTTGGGATAAAATCGAAGAGGATTTCCAAGCGGCCATTGACAATCTCCCACAAACAAATGCTGAAGTTGGAAGAGCAACCAGTTGGGCGGCCAAGGCCTATTTGGGAAAGGCATATCTCTATCAACAAAAATTCTCCGAGGCATTCACCATATTCCAGGATGTGATCAACAATGGTCCTTACGGACTGCATCCCGAATTCGTGGACAATTTCAACCTTCGTGGCGAAAATGGTGTGGAAGCGGTTTTCAGCATTCAATTTTTTAACGATAGTGGGGATTCCTATAATGGAAATCGTGGGGGAGCTCTAAACCATCCAGGTGGTGGCCCTTTGAACACCTGCTGTGGTTTTTACCAACCATCACAGGACCTTGTAAATTCATTCCAAACCGATGGTACAGGTTTGCCATTATTGGATACTTGGAACCAGACGGATGTTACCAATGATCAAGGTGTTTTGTCAGAAGAAGCCTTTACCGTCCACAGTGGCCCACTAGACCCTAGATTGGACTATACTGTAGGAAGACGGGATATTGATTTCAATGGATTTGGAAGAAATCCTGGGTTCGATTGGGTAAGGGTACAATCTGCGGGTGGACCTTACTTAGCTGCCAAGAATACCTATAGGGCATCTGAACCAGATGCACGTTCCACAGGTGGACCCTGGGGCCAAGATAGATCCGGAATAAACTACAACATCATCCGTTTTGCAGATGTGTTGTTGATGGCCGCTGAAGCAGCTGTTGAAACTGGCGATTTGGACACTGCCTTTAACTATGTGAACCAAGTGCGGAACAGGGCCAAAAACATGACCTATGTACCAACAGTGGACGGCATTGACCCAACAAATTACCAAGTGGAGCCCTATGGTTCATTTCCCGATCAAGATTTTGCAAGAAAAGCTGTTCGTTTTGAAAGAAGACTTGAATTGGGCATGGAGGGCCATAGGTATTTCGATCTTGTACGTTGGGGAGTTTTGGAATCTACCATGAATGCCTATTTCCCAAATGAAGAACGTACCATTCCCGGGATAGATTTAGGAATTCCCGTACAGGCAAGACACAATGTATTTCCAATACCCATTGAGGCAATCGACCTGAGTAATGGCGTTTTGGAACAGAATCCTGAATGGCAGTAAAATAGAAAAGAACATAGAAAGTTCTTCAACAAACCTAAGGGTGGTCTGCAATAGAAATTCCACCCTTTAGGTTTTATGCTGAATGTTTCGGGGAGATCATCTCTATATTTTATCTTGAAAGTTGATAGTAAATGCCAATCAAAGTTTGGTTCACATGAAAATTTAGTTATTGATGAAAAAAACAAAATCAAATCAAAGAAGATCCTTTATAAAAAAATTGTCCGGGACCGCATTATTGGCTGGGGCCACTCCCAGTTTAATGTTGGGAAACTCTACGGACAGATTATATTATCCCATTAATGCGCCTAAAAAGAAATATGCCGCAAACGATACCATCCAAATAGCCACTATTGGAATGGGGATCCAGGGATTCAACGATACCCGTGCAGCCCTTGCCACACCCGGTGTTAAACTAGTGGCCGCCTGCGATTTGTATAAAGGGCGACTAAAAAGTACCAAAGAAGTTTTTGGCAAAGAGATCTTTACTACAAACGACTACAGGGAAATTTTAAAAAGGGATGATGTCGATGCAGTGATCATTGCAACTCCCGATCATTGGCATGACCGCATTTCAATGGATGCCATGGATAACGGCAAGGCGGTGTACTGTGAAAAACCCATGGTGCACAACATTGAGGAAGGTTGGGCCGTCATTGAAAACCAACGAAAAAACAACAAGGTCTTCCAAGTGGGCAGCCAAAGAGTGAGTTCTTTGGTCTACAAAAAAGCCAAAGAATTATACGAGGCCGGTGCAATCGGCAAATTGATATTGGCCGAAACCTGGAACGATCGACAGTCAAACCTAGGTGCATGGAATTACTCCATCCCATTGGATGCCTCTCCAGAAACCATTGACTGGGACAGATTCTTGGGGGATGCCCCAAAAATTGCCTTTGATCCCGTCCGTTTTTTCAGGTGGCGAAACTACCGGGATTATGGAACCGGAGTGGCGGGCGATCTGTTCATACACCTATTTTCGGGCATCCATTATGTCATTGGTTCTTCTGGCCCCTCCAAAATGTATACCACAGGAGGTCTGCGCTACTGGAAAGACGGTCGTGATGTTCCCGATGTGATGATAGGGTGTTACGACTATCCGGATAGTGAAAGCCATCCTGCTTTCAATATGCAGATCAGGGTAAACTTTATCGATGGAGGCGGTGGAGGCGGAAGAATCCGATTGGTAGGTAGCGAAGGAGTAATGACCGTTGGAGGAAGATCTGTGAGGGTCACTAAAAGTAAAATGTCCGATCAACCTGGGTATGATGGTTGGGATTCCTTTGACACTTTTGACGAAGCCAACCGAAGAGAATTTGAAAAATGGTACAAACAAAAATATCCCACTCCTCCTGCAAGTGTGGCGGAAAGTGGCGAAATGGAATTCCGGATCAGTAATAACTACAGCGATCACGAGGATCATTTTTCAAACTTTTTCAATTCCATACGCACAGGAAGCACTGTGGTAGAAGATGCCGTTTTTGGATTCAGGGCAGCAGCTGCGGCCTTGGGGGCCAACAAAAGTTACTTTGAACAAAAAATCATACATTGGGATCCAGAAGCCATGAAATTTGTCTAAGGTTATGGGGGCGGGTGATTCGAATCACCCATAATAACATAAAATCCCACATCGATATATGATCAATCCATTGGTAAAAAGCGCCTTCATTTTGGCAGTTCCCCTGCTTCTGTTGGGCTGTTTAGATCAAACGCAAACTGAAGAGCAAAAAAGATTTACACTGCTCAACAGTGAATCCACAGGAATAGAATTTGTCAATCAACTTACTGAAAGTGACACCCTGAATTACTTCACATATCAATATATGTATATGGGAGGTGGAACCGCCATTGGAGACATCAACAATGATGGGCTTGCAGACATTTTTCTCACAGGCAATATGGTGGCGAACAAGCTTTATTTGAACCAGGGGGACCTAAGTTTTGATGACATCACCCAAACCTCAGGGGTAAGTGGTGATTCCAGATGGTATACAGGGGCAAGCCTTGTGGATATCAATGCCGATGGTTATCTGGATATTTACCTTAGTGTTTCAGGAAAAAGTGGAGACAAACACAATCAGCTTTACATCAACAATGGAGATTTAACATTTTCCGAGAAAGCAGAGGAATATGGCCTAGATGACAGTGGCCAATCCATTCAATCCACATTTTTTGACTATGACCATGATGGAGATTTGGACCTGTTTGTCATTAATTATCCCATAACGGATTTTAAAACGGCCAATACGGTCTACAAGATGATGATGGACCGCCCAACCATGGAAAAGAGCGACCATTTGTACCTCAACAACGGTAACGGCACTTTTACCAACGTTACCAAGGAGGCCGGTTTGTTGAATTTTGGACTGTCCGTAAGCTCTTCCATAGCGGACTATAACAATGATGGTTGGGATGACATTTATGTTTCCAACGACTTCAGCACACCCGATTACCTCTACATCAATAATGGGGATGGCACCTTCACCGACAAACTCAATGAAACCACAAAACAGATTTCGTTTTACGGCATGGGTACAGATGCCGAAGATGTGAACAATGACGGATTGCTGGACCTCATCCAAGTGGACATGGCCCCAGAGGACAATCGCCGTTCCAAAGCCAATATGGCAAGCATGAATATAGGTCTTTTTTGGAGCACGGTCAACCACGGATTCCACTACCAGTACATGTACAATTCCTTTCAGCTCAATCAGGGAATTGATGCCAATGGACTGCCCATTTTTGGAAATATTGGATGGATGGCCGGCATATCTTCAACCGATTGGAGTTGGGCACCGCTCATAGCTGATTTTGACAACGATGGTTGGAAAGACCTTTTCATCACCAATGGTACCCGAAGGGAGATCAACAACAAGGATTTTTTCAAAAAATTGGAAAAGGACCATGTGGATATGGAAGAAGCTTCCTTGGTAGATTTGGTGGACAAAATGCCTTCGGAAAAAATCGATAATTATATTTTTAAGAACACCAATGGGATTCAGTTCAAGAAAGTAAACGAGGATTGGGGGCTCACCTTTAAAGGCTTTTCCAATGGAGCGGCTTATGGTGATTTGGACAATGACGGCGACCTTGATCTGGTCGTGAACAACATCGATGATGTCTGCCGGGTGTTTCAGAACAATACCTCCCAGATCGGAGATGCCCATTATGTCAGGGTTAAATTAGTTTCGGAACAGCCAAACCATATGGGTGTTGGTGCAAAAATCACGTTGAAAAGTGGTGAACAGACCCAATATCGCCATTTAAACCCGACCAAGGGATTCCAATCCTATATGGAACCTGTTTTGCATTTTGGATTGGGTACAAGTGACAAAATCGATTCCTTGATAGTGGATTGGAACGATGGATCTCGCGAAATAAAGTTGGACATTGATGCCGATCAAACCTTAACCTTTGCAAAGGGCAAAAATCCAAAACAAGAAAAACTACCCATCAAGTCAAATCCAATTTTCCATTTGGCCAACCAACAATTTGACACCATATTCTGGCATAGTGAAAACCCATACAACGATTTTGGAAGGCAAGTGCTTTTGCCTCATAAACTTTCAAATTTTGGTCCTGCCCTAGCTGTTGCTGATGTCAATGGAGACAAACTGGAAGATGTTTTTATTGGAAACGGTGCCGGGTTTCCTCCTGCCATGTACCTGCAACAACCCGATGGAAGTTTTATGCTGACACACGGGGTTTGGGAAGAAGACGGAAAATATGAGGATTTGGGGGCTATTTTCTTTGATGCAAACAACGATGGCACCCAAGACCTTTATGTGGTCAGTGGGGGCAATGGGTTCACAAACGAGGAAATGTTCCAAGATAGGATGTATTTGAACTTCAATGGAACATTTCAAAAATCAAAAGGGGTTTTGCCTGCAATCAATGGTAGCGGTTCCCGTGTAATTCCGGGTGATTTTGATAAAGATGGAGACATAGATCTTTTTGTGGGAGGTAGAATCTCCCCACAAAACTATCCCAATCCCGGACAAAGTTATTTGCTGGTCAACCAAATGGACCAAGGTATACTGAAATTTGAGAATGCTACGGAGGAACTCGCTCCAGGCCTATCAAATGTGGGTATGGTGACCGATGCCCTTTGGACCGATTTTGACCAAAATGGCACCACTGACCTGGTTGTAGTGGGGGAATGGATGCCCTTGACCATCTTTAGCCATGAAGATGGAAAATTTATTGATAGGACAGCTGATTTTGGATATGCGAATACCACAGGGTGGTGGTCAAGCATTGATGGTGCCGATTTTGACAAGGATGGGGATATGGACATTATAGCTGGCAATCTAGGACTGAATTACAAATATCAAGCAACGCCAGAGGCCACTTTTGATCTGTATGCCAATGATTTTGATGAAAACGGAAATACCGACTTGGCTTTGGGATACTATAACGAGGGTATTCTATACCCGGTTAGGGGCCGTCAATGTTCCTCGGAGCAAATCCCGGCCATACAGTTGAAGTTCAAGGACTACAACTCCTTTGCACAAGCTTCATTGGAAGAGGTGTATGGGAAGGAGAACCTTGCAGAATCCCAGCATTTTAGTGTCACCTCTTTTGCCAGTATCCTATTGGCGAATCAAGGAAAGGGCAACTATCAAAAAAGAGAGCTTCCTCTTTTGGCACAAATGTCGCCCATAAATGATGTGATCATTGAGGATTTCAATCAAGATGGCACGCTCGATGTGATCCTCGGTGGCAATCTATATGCCTCGGAAATAGAAACCCCTCGCAACGATGCCGGAATAGGTTTAGTGCTTTTGGGGGATGGTAAATGTGGGTTCGAACCACTTTCTTATTCCAGCAGTGGGATAAATATGGGCCATGATGTGAAGACATTGGGGGTTATAAAAAGAGATGGCATATTTAAGGTCGTGGTGGCCAATAACCAAGGACCTTTACAACTGTTTTCGCCCTCCTCTTCCTTCCCTTGATCCCAAATGTACCGGTATAACGACATACAGATTCATCAATGCAGAAAGTGGACATCAAAAAAATCAAAAGTGCATCACCCTTCTTAACTGACTCTTACACCCCAAAATAATCGAATTAAAGATATTATTTCCACCTTTAATAACAGCATTTCAACCTTGGAAGGAAAGGGACGCCATAATATTGTTATATCTAAAATAACTGACAGATTAATTAAAATCCTTTCTCGACTTATGAAAAATACAATTGCACTTTTTTCCTGTATTCTTCTATCCATGATAACATTGGCCCAGGAAAATCCCATTGGCATATTCCAATACAACAAAGACATCGGCAATCCCAAATTGGCAGGTTCAGCTACATATGACGAAGCTTCCCAAACCTATACCATAAAGGGAGCAGGATATAATATTTGGGGACAGCGTGATGAACATCGATATCTCTTCAACAAGGTCAAGGGCGATTTTATTGCAACGGCCAATTTTAAATTTGAGGGCATTAATGAAGTACACCGAAAAATAGGTTGGATGGCCCGGGCTTCCGAAAATGACAATTCGGTCATGGTTGGTGGATTTTTACACGGTGATGGCCTCACTGCCGGCCAATGGAGAGAACGCAGGGGAGCTGCCATGCAAAATCCTTTTGATGATGTATGGGCCCCAAAATCCTATTATGACATCATTCAACTGGAAAGACGTGGAAACACTTTCATTGTTAGGGCAGCCCATGAGGGAGAGCCCCTTCAGGTCATCAGCACCAAAAAATTGAAGTTCATGCCCGAGGAAGCCTTGCTGGGCATTGTCATTTGTTCCCACGTAGATGACGTCATTGAAACCGCCAAGGTGTGGAACGTACGCATAGATCAACCAGTTGCGGAAGATTACAACCCAAGTACCGAAGGCTGGATAGGATGTAGGTTGGAGACCATGAGCGTATTTGATGGCAAACGCAAGGTCATCTACGAAAAGAGCAGTCGTTTTGAGGCCCCTAACTGGATGCCCAAAGGCGATGAACTGCTTTTCAATATGGAAGGATCGCTCTACACCATACCTGTGGAAGGTGGTGAGCTGGAAAAATTGGACACTGGCACTGCCGATAGGCTCAACAACGACCACTGTATCTCCTTCAATGGAAAACTTCTGGGCATTAGCCACAACGACGGCAACGGTTCAAATGTATTTTATCTCCCACTTGAAGGCGGGGAGCCCAAACCTGTGACCACTACGCCACCCTCCTATCTGCACGGGTGGGCACCCAACAACAGGGACTTGGTCTATGTGGCCAAGCGTAATGGTTCTGACGTTTATGACATCTACAAAAAATCCATACGCGGAGGAAATGAGATAAAGCTCACCAATAATGGCAAATTGGAACACGTTGACGGATGTGAGTATTCCCCAGATGGGAAGTATATCTACTACAACGGATCAAAAAATGGAGGTACCATGCAACTATGGCGCATGAAACCTGATGGAAGTCAAAAAGAACAGCTCACTTTTGACGAATACAACGATTGGTTCCCTCATATTTCACCAGACGGAAAGTGGATCGCATTCATCTCTTTCATGCCTGACATCAGACTAAATTCGCATCCATCCTACAAGCGGGTAATGCTGCGTTTGATGCCAGTATCAGGGGGTGCGCCCAAGACCATAGCCTATTTGTATGGAGGACAGGGAACCATCAATGTGAACTCTTGGTCACCAGACAGTAAACATATTGCATTTGTAAGTAATTCGGGCAAGTGAGGATTTTAAGTTTAGTTTTTTTAGTTTAGTTTTTTACCAACGTGTTTGAATTGCGGTGAGGAGGAAGGTTAAATCAATGACTTTCCTTCTCACATTTCTAAGAGTAAAATTCTATATAAACAAAATTTGTCAAAATCATGAGCAAAAAATTAAGTATTATTACCAAATTCGACTTTAAAACTAATTTCACTCCCTCACTTCTTCGCATCTGCATTGCCTTCTTTTGCTTTTTTTTCTTTACCGGATGTATAATGGCACAGAAACAGTTCAAGGCTCTATTGATCACAGAGACCGCGGGTTGGCACCATGAGTCCATCCTTAATGGCACATTGGCCATGGAAGAACTGGCACTTACCCACAACTTTGAGTTGAAACGGCAACAAGAGGCCAGAAAGATTACCGATGATGCCCTCAAAGGTTTCAATGTGGTGATATTTTTAAGTACTACGGCCGATATCTTTGATGATGAAGAACAGGCCGCTTTTGAAAGATACATCAAGGCGGGTGGAGGCTATGTGGGTATCCATGCCGCTTCCGATACAGAATATGAATGGGAATGGTACACAAAATTGGTCGGTCGGATGTTCCATATACATCCCGTTCAGCAAACCGCCAAGCTAAAGATCATTGATCACAATTTTCCAGGTCTTGAACACTTTCCCGACACTTTACTGTGGACGGATGAATGGTATGAATTTGGAAAAGAGAATGTGGAAGGCCTGAAATATCTCATCACGGTGGATGAAAACACTTTTGACCCAAACGTTACTTGGGCCAATAGGGACACCAATGCCGCAGGTGAAAAAGTAGACCGTGTTGGCAAGGGCATGGGCGACCTTCACCCCATATCGTGGTATCACGAATTTGACGGGGGACGTGCCTTCTATACCGCCCTTGGACATATTGAAAAAACATATGAAAACCGATGGTTCTTGGAGCATCTCTACGGAGGTATTTATTATGCAGCCACAGGAAAAGGAATAGATTAACCACAAAAATCCAATTATGATTACACGAAAAGAATTTCTTTGGCAATCTGGGGCCTTTACCTTGGGAGCCCTTATTCTACCCTCGGCCTGTGCCATTGGTGGAAATAGCGTTAAAAAAGAATTGGGAATCCAACTCTATACTTTTAGGGACCAAATGATGAAAGATCCCAAAGGCACTTTGGAACAAATCGCCAAAATAGGAATCAAAAAAATTGAGACTGCAAGGAGCAAAAAGGGGCACTATTATGGGCTGACCCCTCAGGAAATGAAATCCACTTGTGATGCATTGGGGATGAAATTAGTAAGCGGACACGTCCATCTGGACGATCAATGGAAACAGACTATCGAAGAGGCCGTGGCTTCTGGTCAAGAGTATCTTATCTGTTCCACTATGCCCACAAACGGACAAACTACGGACAATTACAAAAAAGTTGCCGAAGCCTTCAATAAAGCAGGCGAAGATTGCAAAGCGGCCGGGCTAAAGTTTGGATACCACAACCATGAATACGAGTTTGAATCACACAATGGAGAAGTATTGTATGATGTTCTCTTGGACAATACAGACCCTGACCTGGTGCACATGGAACTGGATTTGGGATGGGCCGTTGTGGCAGGAAAAGACCCTTTGGATTACTTTAATCGTTACCAAGGACGCTTTCCACTCTGGCATCTCAAGGACATGAACATGGAGGAAAAGGTGAGCACCGAATTTGGCAAAGGTGGTCTGGACGTGCCCCTGATGCTTCAAAATATTGGAAAATCCGGTGTAAAACACATTTTCATTGAACAGGAAGAATATGCAACAACCCCTTTGGAGAGCATGAAATATAATATGGACTACATGAGTAAGCTCTGAAGGTTTTTCAAAAACCAACCAACCAATACTTAAGAACCCGCCAAGGCATGCCTTGGCGGGTTTCTTTTACAACCCAGCTGGGATTTTTATTCTGAAGTGCTGATGAAGACCAGTGATTTGCTATCCGGAGACCATGCATAATTTTCAAAACTGCCTTTCCCTCCATAAAAATGGGCTATTGTCTTTGGAGCTCCCGCACCGGTAGGCATGATTTTGAGGCTTACCCTTTGGAACTGTACAGGTTCATCTGGTTTAGCGTCATGGGGCATGGACAAATAGGCCACCCATTTCCCATCTGGTGAAAGATGTGGATACCATGAATGATCTAGATCATGGGTCATTTGAATACGCTCTGAACCATTTTTGCTCTTGCGCCAAATTTGGTTGGTCGATGTCTTTCCCTCATTATAGTATTCAAACTTGCTCTTGGCCTTCCCGCTTCCGCTTGCAACACCAATTGCATCTTCCACCACATTTGCAGTGCCTTTTCCGCTAGTGGCAACGGAATACGTCCCAGCCCCATCAAGAAAATGAATCGACTTTCCATCCTTTGAAAAATATGGAGAATTTAGCCCATGGTCAGATGTATGGACAACCTTTCTTTTTCCAGTGGCCATGTCCACAATTTCCACCCTGCTTCCCCTGGCCACACCTTCATGCGAAGCTGTTTCAACCAAGTGGTTTGGATGCCAATTGGGGGCAACGGGCTTGGAAATCCGTACATTCCATATTCTTGCCGTTTGAATATCTTCAGGATCATGTGCCAATACATAGGGCCCTATCAGGACTTCATCCTTCAACTCTGGCATGGTCAGGGATTCCATTTCCTCTAAAGGTTCACCAGGATGGGCTATCCGCATGGTAATGGTCTTTCCCACGCGTTCCAATTGAATGGTGTTCTCCCCAAAATATTGTTTTGGAAAAAATATTTCATCTTCCGGATCGCGCATATATGCACCGCTCATCAAACGCCATTGAAGCACGACCAAACCATCGCCATGCAGACAGGTGTTGATGCTCACTGCATCATCCTCGGTTGTCTCGCGTATCATCCAACCTGTTTTTCGATGGCCGTTCCCATCTTCATTCCCTATAAGTTCAAAATTGGCGGTTAGGATAAAATCCCCTTTTATTTTCTTAAAAAGAAAATGGAACTCATCATGGTTGAACCAAATGTTGCTCCCCCCTCCTTTTAAAGTATAGGTTTGTGTGGCGTTATCATATACGGAAGACCCCTTGATTGCCGGATTACCTATGTCCACGGCTTCCTCAAAATCCCCAATCTGGGCGAATGAACATACGGACAACAAAAAGAAACAGATACTTACTTTGAACTTTTTCACGATAGTTATGTTTTATTATATTATGGTTGCGACTTTTTTAAGCTCAAGAATTGAAGTGGATCATTTCACCTGAACTATGGATGTAAATGTAATTCTTGACCTAGGGAAACAGGTTAAATATCTGCTATTTATGGTCGAAATTTTATCTGAACCCCTAAAGACCAACTATGCTTAAAAAAGGAAAGTCAGTTGGACTGTATCGGGCCCTCTTTTAGTCGAAGTTTTGTATCCATTACGTTTGCCCAAAGGACTATTTTAAAGATTGTCAGGGCACCTGAATTTAAAAACTGCCCAAATCCATTCTGGCAGATTGTCGCCATGTTGTTTCCATTGTTTCTTGGAAAGGTTCGGTCAGTCTGTATCCCATGACTGGAACAAATAGATGCTTTACAAGTATTTTGTCATTTTATTAACCTTTTTATTCATATTTCATAAAAAATTCATTATTCCACTCCATATTTTGCTACTTTGCTGAAAAAAATAATCAACTAGTGCAAATAATAGAATCTTCGGTAGTCTACGATGCCATCATAGTAGGCTCGGGTGCAGGAGGCGGGATGGCCACCAAAATTCTTTCTGAGGCTGGATTAAAGATTGCCGTAGTGGAAGCAGGACCTTTTTTTGATCCCGCAGATCCTGAGCAAAGTACCCAAATGAAATGGCCCTACGAGTCTCCAAGGAGGGGCGCAAACACAAACAGACCTTTTGGCGATTTTGACTCGGCCTATGGCGGTTGGGATATTGAAGGAGAGCCTTATACGAATGCAGAGGATAGTAATTTTAGATGGTTCCGTTCACGCATGCTGGGTGGAAGAACCAACCACTGGGGAAGGATCTCGCTCCGTTTTGGCCCCCGCGATTTCAAAAGCAAGGACCATGATGGGCTGGGAGAGAATTGGCCCATTGGGTACGAGGATGTAAAACCTTATTATGACAAAGTGGATAAACTGATTGGGGTTTTTGGCACCAATGAAGGTTTGCCCAATGACCCTGATGGTTTTTTCCTGCCTCCCCCAAAACCGAGATTGCATGAGCTTTTTTTCATCAAGGGAGCCAAAAAATCGAACATTCCGGTCTACCCTTCCAGAATGTCGATGCTCACCAAGAAGATCAACAACGACAGGGGAGTCTGTTTCTATTGCGGTAAATGTTCCAGGGCATGCCAGGTTTATGCCGATTTCTCAGCAGGGACCTGCTTGATATTCCCCGCCCAAAAGAATGGCGGCCAAGTAGACCTTTTTGTGAATTGTATGGTCCGGGAAGTCACCACAAACGAAGAAGGAAAGGCCACGGGGGTTTCCTATATCAACAAAGAAGACCGAAAGGAATACAAACTAAAGGGAAAAGTAGTGGTATTGGCGGCTTCGGCATGCAGTACGGCAAGAATCCTTTTGAATTCAAAAAGTAAACAACACCCAAATGGTCTGGGCAATAGTAGTGATATAGTGGGCAAATACCTGCACGATTCCACTGGAACGGGCCGGGCCAGTTTTGTCCCAGATCTCATGAACAGAAAACCCAGCTATAATGAGGATGGTGTTGGAGGTATGCACATTTATACTCCTTGGTGGCTGGATAACAAAACCTTGGATTTTCCAAGGGGGTACCATTTGGAAATCTGGGGTGGCATGAAAATGCCGGGGTACGGTTTTGGTTTCAATCCCAATGAATTCAATAAGTTCTTTGGACTGAAAGTGGGCGGTTATGGAAACGGCCTTCGCAAAGATGTCAAAAAGTATTATGGCTCCATTGTTGGGATGTCAGGAAGAGGGGAATCCATACCCCAAAAAAGCAACTACTGTGAAATTGACAACACAAAAGTGGATGAATTCGGTATACCTGTGCTCAAATTTAATTATCAATGGACCGATCATGAGATCAAACAGGTGAAGCACATGCAGGACACATTTGAGGAAATCTTCCATAACATGGGGGCAGAACCCTTGGGCGAGAGACCCGGCAAAGAGCAAAATTATGGGATAGAGGCTCCTGGCATGATCATTCACGAAGTTGGCACCACGCGCATGGGCAATGATGAAAAAACCTCAGTGGTCAACAAATATCAACAGCTCCACGACGTGGACAATGTTTTCATTGTGGATGCGGGACCCTTTGTGTCCCAAGCGGACAAAAATCCTACTTGGACCATCTTGGCCCTCTCCTGGAGGACTTCAGAATATATTGTTGAACAACTGAAACAGCAGAACATCTAGAAATGGACCGGAGAAAAAGTTTAAAATCGATTATATTGGGTGGTGTCGCCACAGGATTGGCCGCCCATGGATGCAAACCTGAGGTCGCGACAACGGCCAATGAAACGTCACAACTCCCGAAATATACCTATGGAAGGACCCCAAAAGAAAAGGAACACGATGAGGAACTCTTTGCTGAAACATTCTTCAACGGGCATGAGATGGAGACCATTGCGGTACTTTGTAATCTGATCCTACCCGCAGATAGCGACCAAGGATTGGGAGGTGCCTTGGATGCAGAAGTCCCAGACTTCATTGAGTTCATGGCCAAGGATATCCCCGAAATGCAGATTACCTTACGGGGAGGGTTAATGTGGTTGGACCATAGATGCCAAGTGGATAACAATACCACATTTATATTGGCTTCAACCCAACAGCAAGAAGCAATTTTGGATATGATCGCCTATCCGGATGTTACCTTGCCCCAAGATGAGCATCCTTTGGAAATACAGTTCTTTTCCTTGATGCGGAACCTTACCCTTACAGGGTATTATACTTCCAAAATGGGAATTGAGGAATTGGGATACCAGGGAAACATGCCCAATGTATGGGATGGTGTCCCTGATGATGTGCTGGCTCAACACGGTATTTCCTATGATCAGGACTGGTTGGCAAAATGTGTGGACCAAAGCAAACGGGGAACTATAGCGAAATGGGATGAGAATGGAAATTTGTTGACCTGAAAAGCAAACCTAAGATGCCTTTTAAATGCCCCATGCCAAGGTGCCCTCATGGATATGTTTTCCCCGAACATTCGTACCTGCGATAGTCCTAAAAGATTCATGGTTTTTTTTATCCATCGCAACTGTTTTGGCTTTAATTTAAGTGTCTTGGAGACCCTGCGTTTTCCACAGAGGCAACTATCCCTTTTTAAATTGATGAACGTTAATAGTACCATATTACTTGCCATCAAACGGAGTTTTGTACAACTTTTCCAAAAATAGGCTTAGGATCAAGAAATGAAAACTGGGACCCACCCGAGATGGACAAAGTAGGTTTTCCAATATTACAGCGACAAGGAGACTAAACCCAAAAAACAACCAGGATAGGGTTCAAAACTCCTTTTGAAAATGAACAGCGGCCAAATCAACATACTGGAATTCCCATCAAATTTGGGTTTAAAAAAAACCGAACTCGTGGATGAACCGGGTGTAGGCAAACTTCCAGAATGGTTGATGAAGCATGGATTCCATAAGAAAATTCGTCCTAAGCGGGTCTTTAAATTGGATGCCCCGGCATATTCCATGGAACTGGATGAGATATCAAAGGTTAGAAACGTAGGCAATATCGTTGATTACAGCATCGAGCAATCTCGATTACTTTCAAGTTTCCTGGATGAAGATACCTTTCAATTAATCCTTGGGGTGACTGCAGCATATTGATTGGCAATACCATCGCTTTGAAACAAAGAGGCGAGTTTGGTTTGTTTTTTCTGGATGGGCACACAGATTTTATTACCCCTGAGCTATCAGATACCGGTGGGGCCGCAGGAATGGATCTGGCCATAGTGACCGGACATGGACATGATAAACTGACAAACATTCTTGGCCTCAAACCCAATGTGAAGGAAGAAAATGTCTTCTGTGTTGGCAATAGGGAATGCGATCCGAAATATGTCCATCCCATTTTGGAATCCGATATACATTATTTCGATTTAAAAAGGTTCCGCAACAATGGTTTGAAACAAACCGCAGAGCAATTCCTGGAAATGGTGGAGACACATAACCTGGATGGCTTCCTGATCCATTTGGATGCAGATGTCCTGAACGATGACATTATGCCCGCCGTGGACAGCCGGGAAGCAGATGGACTGCTGTACCATGAACTCGCCGAAATATTGATTCCCCTTTTGCTGAGTACCAAGGCCATAGGGATGGAAATTACCATTTTGGATCCAAATTTGGACAGTGACGGAACATATACTACTGAATTTGTTAGGAATCTGACAACCCTATTGAACCAGGGGAAAAACAGCGGTTAGCACTACAGCATATGGCCATGGTCTCCAAAGATATTGGTGATGGTTACATTATTTTGTCCTTTTGCCTATATCATTGGTATGCAAGCCATAAGGTTTATAGATATGTGCCAATGCATTTGATTTGTGGTTGTGAAGGTTTTTGATGGTTTGGGATGAATATGGCAATCACCAAAATATATTTTATTTCCATCCTCCACTCGACTCATCAGGTCATTATATTTAAGAAGAAAATAATAGACAAAATACCCAAAATTCCATAAAGGGAAGACACTCAGCCTTAACTTCATCCTCAAACACTTTACAGGGGAGGTTTTATCAAAATCATATTTAGCGGACATTGCTTCATCGCAGCGTGGTAAAACTGGATGCAGGTAAATTGGCCCTGTTGAAAAGGTTGGATTTCGACGTATTGCCCCAAGCAAATCTAACATATTTAGGGTCCTTAACCTTCTTTGATGAAATAACGATGGATTCTCCTTTAATACTGATGGCTGCAGGAAAAAATTCCTCGTCCTTTCCCGCTATCTCGAACATAGATTTTTTATCTTTTACATAAAGTCCTTCCGCATACCCAAAAGAGATTATTGCTTTGTCCTTATTGAACACAACTCCCTTAAAAAAAGGGCTCTCAACTAAATCATCAATAATACGGTAGTGATTTTTTAAGGCCAATTTAGCTAATCTTTCGCCAACCGACTTTTTGTCCTTTGGGTGAATGTCGTTCACAGGTGAAACATCACTGATTACCACCATTCCCGTATTTGGGACATTATCAACGACCCTGCGTTGAGCATCCCTGATTTCAACTCCATTGAAATTGTCTTCACCATATTGATATGGGGCAATCTGTACAAAATAAAAAGGGAAATCCCGTCCCCATGATTGTCTCCAGGAATCAATTAGGCCCTCAAGGGTCTTTTCATAGACTTTGGATCCCGTGTTTGCCTCACCCTGGTACCATAAAGTTCCTGCCAATACATAATTTACCAAAGGATTGATCATTGCATTGTATGCTCTTGCAGGTTCAATCGGTCCCCAAATCACGGGAGTCAGTTTATTCGCTGCAGCGGTAAGTAAGGAATCATTTTCAATAGTTTCCTTAGGTATCCAGACCTCTGCTGGAGTACCTCCCCATGCCGATATTATCAGTCCAATGGGTACATCCTTCAACTCTTTACGCAGCTTTGTTGCAAAAAAATAGGCCACCGCACTTGAATTCTCCATACTTTCTGGGCTGCAGACTTTCCAATGGGCTGGTAAATTGTCTTGCGGTACCTTCGCAGACTTTTTTGGAACGGTAAAAAAACGGATCTGTGGATGCTGGGCCTTTGATACTTCAATATCTCCGTTATCAATGCCCCAACTGGCCGACATTTCCATATTGGACTGACCTGAGCATAACCAAACCTCTCCTATGAAAATATCTTCCAACAGTATTTCATTGTTGCCCGTGATTTTTATGCTGTAGGGACCACCGTATTCGGGAGTGTTCAACAACAGTTCCCAATGCGCTTGATTATTGGCGTTGGTGGTATAGACTTCATCAGTCCATGTTGGCGATATGGTTATTGTCTCATTTGGGCTGGCCCACCCCCAGAATTTGACCTCCTCTTGCTGTTGAAGGACCATATGGTCTGAAAATACCGAAGGTAGAGTGACATTGGCCACTGAAACCTTGACAACAATAAAGAAAAATAATGAAAGTGACAGTTTCATAATAGAGTTGTGGATTTTGAAAAGTTATATATTCTGACATTTGTCTATTTTGCAATCTACAGAACCTGAAAAATATCTTTAAATATAATCCAAATCGGATTGAACTCTAAGTAGAACCATGCCTTGTATATTATTTTTATTTAGATAAACTCACCTTAATAATACTGGATAAGTTAGATTTAGACTTCCCAGCTTACCCAATGAAGTTATGGGAATAAACCAACACCATAGATTGTTCCCTTTTTAATTAGGGTAGTATGGTCTTAGGGCATAATATATAATTAGACAAATTTTATGGGAAATTCATATATCATAATATTAATCTATCATCAAAAGATTAAATTTATGGGTTGTTCCTCTTTTGGGCCTGTTTTTCTATAGCTCTTGAACTTTGCATTATTAGGTGCCATATAATAACAAATGTGTTTCAAGAGGAAACAAATTTCTCTTTAGAATGCAAGACCTCATCAATTCAATTTGTTAAATTTGAACAACAATGATTTTAAGCATTATAACTATTAACCACAGTCTATTTCTATGATGGAATTCATTAAGACCTTTACATTCAAGGTTGCCATTTTTATTTTATTAAACTTATTTTTACTAGGCTGCAAAGAACAGGTTACAGTACGGAATACCACAACCTCAGAACCGCATAGCACTTACAACATTGCCTACCAATGGAGTGAAATGGCCATTACCGCTACGGCCAACGATACTGAAATGTTTAAGCCAAGACCAACAATCACTTCCCGATTTTTGGGCTTGATTTTCGTTTCTGTTTTTGACGCATGGTCCCGATATGATGTAAAAGCGGTCCCCGTTTATCTTGAAGGGGTGGAACGTCGGCCATCAGACGAGCAGACACTCGAGAATAAAGAGATTGCCATCAGCTATGCCGCTTACCGGGCCATGAACGAATATTATTATTCAGATAAGGAACTCTTTACCAACTTTATGGTAGAATTGGGCCTCGACCCCAATAATGAATCTTTGGACCCAACTACTCCCGAAGGAATAGGAAATTTGGCCGCCAAGGCCGTAATTGAGGCCAGAAAAGGAGATGGTGCCAATCAATATGGTGAAGAAGAAGGCTCAAATGGTGTACCCTATTTTGATTATTCCGGTTATGAGCCCGTCAATCCAGTAGATCAAAACAATGACCCCAACCGTTGGCAGCCCAAATATTTTTCGGATGGAAAAGGTGGAAAATTTGCTCCATCATGCCTGACCCCATTTTGGGATAAGGTAAAACCCGTATCCATGAAATCCGGGAATCAGTTCCGCCCAGGGCCACCTCCAAAAATAGGATCTAAACAATTGGAGGAAGAGGTGAAGGAAGTAATTGAACTTCAGGCCAATCTAACTGATGAACAAAAAGCATTGGTGGAATTCATGCGGGACGGTCCTCAATCGGTACAACAAGCGGGCCACTGGTTAAAGTTCGCCCAAGAAGTTTCCCTTCGGGACAACCATACTTTGGATGAGGATGTGAAAATGTTCTTCTACAATCAAGTGGTGGCCATGGACGCCTTTATCGCATCATGGGACAGTAAAATGTATTATGACTTTGCCAGGCCATACGCATTGGTTCACGAATATTATGACCAACAGAAGATAAAGGCGTGGGGCGGAGTTGGCAAGGGAATGATGGAAATGGAGGGCAACCAATGGCGCCCCTATTCGCCCGACACTTTCTTATGTCCTCCGTTCCCAAGCTATACCTCCGGGCACAGTACAATCAGTGGTGGATGTGCCGAAGCTTTAAAACTATGGACAGGTAGCGATGAGTTTGGATCGGAAGTTGAACTTGTGGCCGGTGCCATGACAGAACCTGATAATTTGGGCGACACGGTTACCCTAAAGTTCCCAACCTTTACAAAAACGGCAGAGATGGCTGGAATATCAAGGGTACTTGGAGGGTATCACATTCAATCTGACAACATTGCAGGTTTAGAATTGGGACGTGATGTAGCCCATGAGGCTTGGAAATTTTATAATAAGCATATTGGAGAAGAAGATTATTCCACTAACGATTAAATCTTGAACAACGTTATACAAAAAGTTCAGCGATAGCAATTTCACTTAGTGAGTTACACCAAATACAAATTTAAAAAGGTATGGCGGCCTGATAAATAATTTAAGGCAAAAATTGAAACAATAGATTGGCCACAAAAAAATAAAAACTCAGATGACCACCATTCTTAGATTAAAAGTCAGCGTGGCTTTCCCCCCAGATACGAACCTAAAGGATAATAAAGCATAAAATTTCTTCCATTTTCAAAGGAACTTATGTATTCTGAAGGAATGTTATCCTTGTTCCAAGATTTTCATTAACTCGTGGTTCAGATATAGTTTTTCCTTTCCGACTTTGACAGATTTCAAAAAACCCCTTTCCTCCAATTCAATCAAATAGTTTCCAACCGTTTTAGGTGTACCCAAACCGATATCCATAAGGCTTTGACGCTTTGTATATGGTAGCTTAAAAAGTACTTCGACCAAATCTTTCGAATATACCTTGGGCAATTGCTCCTTGATTTTAGCCCCTGTGCTATCCATCAAAGCAACAATGGACTCCAAACGGTTTAGCCCTTGTATTGAAGTTTGCTCGACCATATCAAGCATGTATAGGATATAGTCCGTCCAGTTCCCTTTTTCAGTTACATTGCGTAGATGCTTATAATACTCTTTTTTGTGTTTGATAATATATTCACTCAGGAACAGGGCCGGAATATCCAAAAGTTGCTCCAGTTTCAATTGTAACAACAATAGTATCCTTCCCGTTCTCCCGTTTCCATCTGAAAATGGATGGATGGCTTCAAACTGGTAATGCGATATGGCCATTTTGATCAATGGATCAATATTATTGTCCTGATTGACAAACTTTTCAAGATTGGCCATTTTTTCACGTATGACATCTTCACCTGAAGGTGGGGTGTAAATAACTTCCCCTTTTGTATTTGACAGTGTCGTACCGATTGAAGTCCGTATCCCTGATGTATTTTGTTTGATACATTGGACAATTTCAATACATAGGTTAGTGGTTATAAAAGGTTTTTCTTCCAGTCTTTTTAGACCAAGCCATATCGCTTCCTTGTAACTGATGACCTCTTTGGTTGCTGGATTATCAAATTTTTTATCGGCAACAACGGCTTTGTATAAATCATCATTGGTGGTTATGATGTTTTCAATTTCAGAACTCGCTTTTGCTTCCTGAAGATGCAGACTATCCAGAAATAAGCTTGGATTTGGTAGATTCCTGATAGCCCCATTTAATTGTGCCAGGGCCCGACTTGCCTTTATTGTCTTAAAAAGTATAACTTTAGTCTCCAAATCCTTTTGGGGCGGAATTGGTGGCAAATCATTGAACGGTTTTGTTTTATCGAAATGGGCCATACACAGGTAAAATTTACACTTGAATGAATTACAAGGGTAAAAATACTCATTTTTTACCCTTGTTCATATTATAGGGGTAATTTTTACCCTTGATCTAAATTCAAGAAACTTTTCCAAGCTTAAGCTTTCCATTTACTAAATACATGTAGAAAAGAATTGCCCCCCAGATTCGAACCTCAACAATCAATGCACTGACCACAAAACACTTACACTCAACACACCCTGAACAGGTCGCCTTTTAGGTCCCTTTTTAACATCTGGACAACAAAGTTCCTATTTGTTCAGTTCCACCCTCCTATTGCCATGTAACTCACGTAGTGAAAGTTTCAACCGTTCGTTGTCCCCCAAGACAAACTTGGGCAGCACATACACAAAACGTTGGGTCTCCCCTACCCGCACAATACCTGGATTTTTGTATCTGTATAAGGGCCCAATCCCAATTTCTTGATGGGAGGCCCTACGCTTTTTACTGCCATTGACCCGGAAGACCTCCAGAAAATCCACCTCAAAGTCGATTTCGGAGCGGTTTCTGATCTCAAAGACCATATACACTTCCTTTCCTGCATAGACCATATTTTCCAAACGAAGCCGCACTCCCCTGCTGCGTTTGGTCGCTATGGCCCGATAGTCATTGTGCAAAAGCATCTTGCAGCTATTTTCATAGGAAGCCACATCGTTTTTCGGCTGTTTCTTTAAGGACTTGACCATTGGGCGTTCCTTACCAATACAATCGTCCTCCCTGATAAAATAATGCAATCGGGAAAGCTCCCTACCATATTTTAGAATAAAGGCATACACATTGCCATCAGAGGTGACCACCAATAGGTCACTATCCTTCCCGGCCACACCCTGCAACAATCCAAAATAGCCTTCTTCCTCCCTATTGTATGAAAAGACAAAATCCGCACTGCCAACGATTGCTTGACGTATGGGATTTGGAAAGAACAGGGTCACGTTTTTGTGATCATTGACAACCAAGGTGTCCAAAGTCATTTGGCTCTTCACAAAACCCGAAAAAGTCAAACCGATCATCATTACTATTATTTCTCTCAAATGCATGCTCATGGTTTTAAAATGAATTGATATTTATCCTTGATCTCCACTTTGATCGCACGGTTGTGCCTTTGGAAAATCCGCTTGATACCATTAAACTGGGGTACACCGGGGATATTGATCTCCGCTAGGGTCTCGTCCATACTCTTCGCCAAAACCTCCCCCTTCAAATGGTTCTCCACATAGATTCCCTCATTACCGTCTAGAAAATCATAGGCTTTGAACTTTATAGGGTTATGGCCCACTTCCGGAAACTCGACCATTACCCGGTTCGGCCGAATCTTTACAAAGCCATGGACAAGTACCCCTCCTTCAATGGCTGTTCCATTGAATTCAACAGTTTCACCAATTCGTACAGCCAAACGATGCCCGTCCCTGACCATTTGGTTCCCATCCACATAGGCCAATATTTGAACCTTTGACTTATCGTCTGCTATCACAGTCTGGCTCTTGGGATTGGAGGCAAAAAAGAGTTGATGTTCCAACCCCAACGCTTTGGTGGTCATGGAGGTTTCATTCTTTTGCCCTTCCTTATCGGCCTTCTCAACCGGTGGTTCCAGGTCAAGGCTATCCGCCCTTTTCAATGTGGTGGATACCCTCTTGGGATTCAAATTCCCGGACTGATATACACTGTCAATAATGCGCTGCTTTTCATACTCCATATAATCGGGGTTGAAATAGCCCTTATCGTCCACCATATGGTCGGGATAAACCTGTGGTGCGGTCGTTTCATGCTCCTCCTTGATGTTGTCCAGAGCCTCTAATTTTGTTTCGTAGGCCTTTTGGTTTTCTTCCAAATCGGGCATGGGAATCCGGTCGGGCTCCAATTCCGTCTTCTTCTCCTTTCCGAAGGTGAGGATGGAATAGGCCACCATAAAGAGCACCACACATACCAACACCAAAACAAAAACCGTTTTATTCTTCTGTAGTTTCATAAGCTTCTATTTTTTGTAGTGAGTTTTCAAAAAAGTCAGTAATCAACAGTCCATGGGGATTGTGCGGGAAATTGCGGTCAACACGGATCAACCGTCCCGAAGTGATCAACTCATAGGCATCCGTTACCGTTCCCCTGTTGATGCTGATCACAATCCTCGTCTCAAACCGATAGGGTTCCTCTTGGATATCGATACTGGAGTCGATGCGCTCCACCTTTTGGACCAGTGAATATTGCAACAATCGGTTATAGAACCCATCCGCCTTTTTCTGGCGGTACACGGCATCCACGGTGGCATTCCCCAACCATAGGGCCTTTTCCATATTTTTTTCATAATTACCGGCATTCAGACCATAGAACCACTTATGGAACTGTTCCAAATGGGCCAGGGCCTCCACTTCCAAGTTCTCGCGTTGGTCCACAAGTTTCAAGGGAAATACCTCTCCCCCGTCATGGACCACAAAGGCCGTGTCCAATAATTGTCTTTGCATTTTGACCACTGTAATGACCGAAACAATGCAGGTCATGGCCGAAGCGATGACCACGGTCAGGACCACCAATCGGTTCAATCGCAAAACCTGTTGTATATTTTTAAAGGGTGTTTTCATCATGCTATTTGATTTATCCTGTGAACAATCGTAGGGTAAAACTGGTGGCTTTTCGATACAACTTGAACTTGAGCAACACGATAAAGCCAATGGAACCAAATTCAATGACCGGGGCAAAGAACTCGCCGCCCCAATCCGTCCCGAACAGACTGCTCCAAAAGTTGGTGTTGATCTCCGTATAGAGATTGTTCACAAAGACATTGACCAGAAAGAAAGCGGGCACCAACATGTACACGCCTGCATAGAGTTTGAAATAGGTATAGGCCAAGGAGCGGAACTTCTCAAATACGGCCAGAGAGATGACCAAGGGAAAAAAGGTCTGCAGGATACCCAGAAGAAAATACCGTTCCGCCAAAAAGAGCGGATAGATGAAGATATCCAGCAACCACAAGATCGTTCCAATAATAAAGGCCAACATTTTTAGTCCGTACAAAGGTGTCACCAAGGCCTCATACAATATGGCCATGGCCTTTTTGGCGGCTTCCAAAGCACCCACATCCCGTTCCAGGTCCACATCCTGCAACTGTAATGGGAGGAGTGCCGGAGCCGTATCCCGGTATTGGGTCTCTATGGCCACCAAAATACCATCAAAGACATCCAATACCTGTGTTGAAAATAGGACCAGGATGACAATGACAAAGTTCTTTGCCAGTTCCGTTGGGGTCAGTCCCCAGGTATGCCCATCGGTGGATGCAATCCCCTCATTGTATTTTTTGAGGATATTGATCAAAAAGAATAGGATGGCCAAGGTCTTCATCCCCGTAATGGCATATTGGGAAAAGTCACTGTCCTTGATGGTCTGAAAAACAGCATCCACATACTCCAATCCGATACTCAAAAGAAACCCGGCCATCAATACTCTTTTTCCCTATTATTGATAATATCCTGCATCTTCCGAAAGGAAATGATCTCCCGATAACGACGGGTCTTGACCTCCAGTTCAGCCACCATTTCCTGTGACAATCTTTTCTTCTCCATCAAGATGGCCGTGCGTTCCGCATCCGTCATCTTCAAAAGATCACTGGATAGGATCTGATTGACAAAATCCAAATCCTCAATGGCCATATCCATGATCTGCTCAAAGGATTCAGAAATCTGATCCACTTCTGAACTTTTGATATATGGGGAGTTCAGGATGTCCCTAAGGTCATTTTGGACCGTCTGGAACAACACCCCATTGTTCTTGACCAATTCCTTGACCGCCCTCAACTGTTTGATGGCATTGTTCACTTTGATAATGTTGTCCTTCTGTTCCTTCAAAAACTGTACGGTCTTCAATAGCTCAGAAGTCTGTTTGGCGGACTCCAGCAAGGATTTGGTCATACTGATGAAGTTCGTATTGTCATACACCGGCATCCCTTGGGCCGTAGCACGGCTTGGCAGGTATATGGCCATGGTAACGAACAATAGTAAAGTCAGGGTATTTTTCCCTATGGTTTGTTTTTCTCTTGTTTTCATAAGGCTCTTTTATTTTGATCTGTAAATTCCTTTATGGCTTCCTCCATGCTATCATGTTTTTGATACAGGGCCATTATGGCCTCATTGGCAGGACCGTCGGTGAGATAGGCGGCATACACTTCTAGAGGCACTTCCAAACGGAAAACGTTGCTCTCCCTACCGATCTTCAAAAAGATCTCGGTATACTTCCGTTCCCCGGTCAGGTTGTTCCGTATGGATTTGAGCTGGTCCAGATCATGGTTGGAAAGGTTAAGCCGCCTTTGTAACTCGTCATACCCCTTTTCATTCCGTAGGCTATAAATCACCTGGGTGTTTTCCAGAATACTGGCCGAAGTGCCATTTTCAGGCAATTGGTTGATGGATTGCAGGATAATGCCGATGGCCCCGTTCTGTTTCCGAATAGCCTGGTAATAGAATTCCACGCTCTCCAATACATTAGGGAACTTCAATTGTTTCGCGAACTCATCAAAAAGGATGATGCCCCGTTCAGAGGGATTGCGCCAAATCGTCCGTTGGATGGCCGACTTGATGAGCTTAAGCATGACCGAAAGGATTTCCCTGTTATCCCGAACCTCGTCCAGTTCAAAGATGATGAGCCGTTTATCCTCGATCTTATAGGTTTGGTCCTCATCCACATGAAACAAAAAGCTATAGAGTCCCCGTTCCACATATTCCGAGAGAATGTGCAGAAAGTCATAGACACTGAAATGCATTTCCTTGATATCGAGCTCTTGGATAAGGGTATCCTTGTGCTTATCCACAAATCGGTACAGGGATGCCAGGGAATGTTGTTCCCTTACCTTTTCATAATAATACAAAAGGACTTTTTTCATGGCCACTTCCTTGGCTTTGGAACCCTCGTTTTCCGCCAGAAGTTCCCATAAAAAAACAGCCAGATCCTCCAACCGTTCTGGGGTCAGGTCAGCTTGATTGGAGATGTAAAAGGGATTGATGCCCAAATTTTTTCCCTGTTCATAACGAAGTATGATATGCAAACCGGGATAGAGCTTGGCAAATTTGGCATAGGAGCCCCCAAGATCAATAAGGACCAAACGGACCCCTTGCTCAAAATACTGTCGCAAAATATTATTGGCCAAAAAGGATTTCCCTTCGCCAGTCGGGGCAAAAATCGCAAAGTTTCTGGCCTTGATACGTTTCTTCTGTTCATCCCAAACATCTTTCAGTACCGGGATGTTGTACTGCCGATCATTGAAAATGATGCCTGTTGTATCAGACCTATAGTTGGTATTATTGATAAAAAGACAAAGGGCATGCTTTAGATCGGTGACATAGAGATCCCCATTGGAAAAATTGGAAGCATGGTAAGGATAGGAATTCAAAAAATAACTCTTTCGTTCCTCCCCTTTTGGATAATATGGGACAATATCCAGTTCCTTGAACTCTGCTTTGATTCGGGAAGCTATCCGTTTCAGTTGTTCAACCTCCGAATGCCAAAAGACAATATTCAAATGGCCACGGACAATCCGGGAGGTATCATCCTCATTGATGCGGTCCACAATTTGCCGGATCTTTTTAAGCACCACCTTATTCTGAGTGCCAAAATTCGAGCTTTTGCTCAATTCCTCAATCTTCTTGTCCAACAGCTTATGCCACTTGTGCCTGTCATCCAGATATAGGATCTGGTTGACGATATGGTTCTCATCTAAGTCCAGACCTAAACCGTCAACAAATCCTTGATGAAAGGAGAAATCATCGGTGGTGAACTTGTTATTGGTCATACAGCTCTGCACCATCCCACCAAAACATAGCTCACTGTTAATGGCCATGGCATCAAAAAAGTGATCACCGATTTCAATATGCCTTTTCCCCAATAGGGTATCGGTGTCAAAACCGACATTAAAGCCATTGAAATAGCTATTCGTATGATCCAAAATGGTATCAGTTGACATGGGCTCCAAGGACACCTTTCCACTATTGTTGATATAGGAAATCCCATCATTGACAGAGGTAATGAACTCGGCTACCTGGACATCCAATTTGCGGTGAAGTCCTTTTTCAGTTTTCCGAAAGGGATTGATGTATTTGGCCGCATTCAGGGTCTTATCCAAGGGAAGGATAAAGAACAAAAAGCTTTTATGGTCCAAATATTCCCTTCCCTTAAAATAGTCATGGGTTGCCTTTTCCAAAAACGTGTTACCAGGGAGCTTTTGCGCAGCGTATCCTTTTTTTTGGTAAATATCCTGTTTATGGATAACGGTACCTGAAGGCAGCGACTTAAAGGCTTGGAACCAGGCTCCATGCAATTCGTCAAAGTCCCCTTCCGAAAGACTGTAAACTTCGGGTAAACGAACACGATAGCATAAAACCACATTGCCATTGTTGGCAAAGACCAAATGATTTTGGATGTCGAGTATGGGATGATAAGAATGAAGATTGATCTTATTCATGGGACAAGTGACTGATTCTTTTATTGCTAATACCCTGGGGAAAAACATTTTGGATATGGAACGTGCCAGGCCTATTGACCCACTGGCTCAATGCCCCGAACAATAGGGCATTGAACAACAGCAAGCCTACGATGACACTAAGATTAAATGAAAAGATTATGATGAGCAACGAACAGATGACCGATACCATCATCAGGGCAAACAATGAAATGGGCAACCCGAAAATCATGGCCCGCTTCCGGATATTTCGATAGACTTCGTACTTCTTCATCACACCACGATTCCAATGAGGTATGTAAAGATCCCTACAACGGCCCCGGCAATCAGGACAAAGACCAAAACACGGGTAATCCCTTTTTTCAGGTCGGCGTTCTCACCGAAGAAATGACCGGCATTAAAAAGAAAGCCTACCAAAAAAATGACCCCAAGGATAATGGGAAAGATGGCCCGGATGGTATCGGAAATATCATTGACCGAATCTTCGATGCCTCCAATCTGGGCCATGATGGCACTTGTGGAAAATAGAAACAATAAGGTTATAAAGAAAGATTTTCGCATATCGTAAACGTTTAGGGATTAGACGATTTTTTGATATGTGAAAAGTACGGCATATACTCATTTAAATAATTAATAATCAGCTATTTGTAAATAAAATAGAAGTTGATTTGTATTGTAGCTTATTGGTTTGATTTAGCATCAAATCAAATGGCAGATACACGAAGTAATGTTTATAAAATGTAGCCTTGAAATAGAAATGGGTTCAAAAACGTCAACTTATAACTGAGATTGGCCAACAATTTGACAAATATCCAGTTCCATATTCCTAATTTAGACATGTTTTGACAAGCTAATATTTGACAAATGGACAACCTGTGCGATTTATTGAAAACCAACAGAGAGAAAAAAGGACTTCTGCTTAGGCAAGTGGCTTCCAAAATTGATGTTGATACGGCTCTGATAAGTAAAATCGAAAATAATGATAGGAGACCCACAAAGAAACAACTTCAAAAACTATCCAAAGTTTTGGAGTTGGACTTCAATAAACTTTTAACCTTATGGTATGCTGAGAAATTTTATGAGGATTTAAAAAATGAGCCTAATGCCTTTGCTATCATAAAAACGCTGTCAAAAAAAGTCAAAACAAGTAATATGTAGATAATAAAAATACTGATTATCCGTTTATGCACCTGTTATATTCGCAATTACTAGTCTGTCAAAGAGTTTGTCTCCAAAATACCGTCTGTTTAATTTGTAAATAAACTCGTTGAGATACAACTGTAAGTATTTCCTTTTGATTTTATGGTAGTTGCCCAGCAATGTCCGTTTTGCATTACTGATTGCGATATGCACCCATTTGAGTGTTTCCTTGGTGGTTTTGGCGTCTGATTTCTCGGTGACGTGCAATTCCACCAGATCGGAGATGTCAACGTAAGAAGTGCTTTTGTCCGAAAATACGATGGCATCATCCTCCATGCAGTCCCTGACCACGCCGTTGATTCCTTCACTTTGATGGCTATCCAGTACCCTGGCCTTGAAATAACGCACATGCTTCTCCTTTTTGCCCGTTTCGATATCTTCCAACGGGGTGCTTTCGGCCATCACCGCAACGTTCTGCTTTCCCTCGGCTCCCCGGCCACGTGTACCCTTGCCTCGCTCGATTTCCTTACTGGCCACCGAAAAGTAACCCTCATCCAGTTCTATCATCCCTTCCAGTGTATACCTTGCATCCCGGTTGCCCATCGCCCTGCGGAGTTTGTGTACCATCGCCCATACCGGTTCGTAACGCTTCAATCCTAATTGCTTCTGGAGTTCGTTGGTGGAGAATCCCTTTTTTGTGCAACTCATCAGGAACATCGTTTTGTACCACACCAGAAACGGCAGCTTGGAGCTCTCCATGATCGTACCGCTGCGCAACGAGGTGCGGAAACGGCAACCTTTGCATTCATAACTCCATTTACCCTGTAACCAATAATGGGAAGTGCCCCCGCATCGCTTGCAGACAACCCCTTCCTTATCACGCTGCTCCTTGAAATGCAAACGACAATCTTCCTCCGAACCGAAATGAGCCGTAAAACTGAATATGTTCATAATCCCTGCTTTTTGAGCGCTAATATACTAAAAATATTAGGTGTGTTTGCGGAGAATCAGTAAAAATATAACCATCCCTAAAGCGTAATGGAACCGGATTATTTAGACAAACCACCGAATAGAGATTACACCCTACCGATTCGCAAGAATCAAATGGAACTTCCCGTATTGGATATGGATTGGGAAGATTTTGAAAAACTCTGTTTGAGAATGGTTGAATTCGTTGAGGGCTTTCAAAGATCTGATTGTGAAATCCTGGGAAGGAAAGGTCAAAAACAAGATGGTATCGATATCTATGCCAAGAAAGAGCCGGAAAAATATTATACATTTCAATGTAAAAGATATAGCTCAATTACCGTCACGGACCTAAACAAAGTTATATCCGCTTTTAAGAAAGGGGAATGGTTTGATAAATCCATAAAATTCTATATCTGTACCACAGCCGATTTCATGGATGTGAAGCTTCAGACGAGGTTTGAAGAAATAAAAGATGAATTTGAAAAAAAGTATAATAAACAGGTTGTAAAATGGGACAGCTCCTTCCTGAATAGAGCCCTCAAGACCCATCCGCAAATTGTGTGTGATTTTTTTGGTGATGAGTGGTGCAAGGCTTTTTGTGGGGAAGAGGCCTATAATCAGATAGTATCAAAAATCGATTTCGAAGTTTTTGAAAAATCGTTCAAGAAAGCATCCTCTTTCCTATCAAATCTGAAAAACTACTTTGCAATAAATCCCAATACCCATATACACAGAAAAGAATCAAGGGGGATTATTGATTGGATAAAATCAGATTTAAAATCTCCCAGAAGAAATCTCCTTGTCCTTGAGGGAGAAAAAGGGATGGGAAAATCCGTAATTCTTAAGGATGTTTATGATCAATTGGTCAAGGACGGCGATTTGGTCTTAGGCATTAAAGCTGACAAATACTATGCCCTATCTCCTAAAAAATTGGAGAATAAAATCTTTTTGGATGACCGGATAAGATTTTCAAGTATCATACGAGCATTAAATATCCATAAAAAGAAACTTACCATTATTATTGATCAATTGGATGCCCTGTCCCAAACGCTCTCTTCCAACAGGCAGTACATCCAAACCCATAATAGGATCATAAATGAGCTGTTGGATGAAAAAAATATTAAAATCATAATATCTTCCAGAACCTACGACCTAAAATATGATGCTGAATTAAGTATCTACAAATCAAACCAATTCCATAACATCAAAGCGTCCATTTTAAGTGAAAATGAGGTTTCCGAAACCCTTCAAAAATTCAAAATCAATTGTTCCCAAAAAAAGGTCATTGAACTGTTAAGGACACCAAACCATTTGGAAATTTTCTGCAAACTGCCCCAAAAGGATAAAATTAATCTGAATGCACTTTCCTCCCTAAAAGACTTATATGATGCGCTTTGGGAAGAATTGATAACTAAGGAGCAAAATCCGAACCTATCCAAACTGCTCTATGAAATTGCGATCAGGATGTATGATAAACAGCAGATAATTGTTAAAAATCAATTCTCCGCTGAGTATGGAAATGAGCTAAACTACCTGTTGAGCAACCAGTTAATAGTATCCGAAAACAAGAATATTCAGTTTTTCCATCAAACATTTTATGACTATTGTTTCTCAAGGCAATTCGTTGAAAAGGGGAACAGCATCTATACATACCTTAATGAAAACGAACAAAATCTAGAGGTAAGGTCCATACTAAAAATGGTCTTTGAATATATACGTGAATATGACCATAGAAAATATATCGCTCAGATTCAATCCATCCTTAAATCATCCAAATATCGTTTTCATATAAAATCCCTTATTATTAACAATTTAGGTATCCTAGAAAACCCTTCATACCAAGAAAAAAAGGTTGTCAATTTGATTGTTTTGAAAAACAAAGTATATGAAGACATATTTCTTCATTCCGTGCTTTCCAAAGATTGGACAAACTATCTGATTGAATTCGGAATACCGAGTAAGTTCCTGTTATGGAACAATAAGGCATTGATGAAGGTTTATACGTTGTATAAAAAGCAATCCTTAATCCACTGGAGCTTTTTGGAGCAAAAAAATCCTGACAAAATATTTGAATACAAGAGAAATGTTGTCTGGGTCTTTTTAAGGAACAACGTAAACCATGCCCCGTTACAAGTACTGCAGTATTTGGATGGGTTACCTGATTTTAAGGACAAGGATTATTTTATTGAAAGAATCCTGATGAACCTTGATGACTGGGAGGAAAAGGAATTACTTCCCTATTTTGAAAAATATTTGCCCTTTCATGAAGAATCCAAAGGGATGGACAATTTTTGGTTTTATCAAAAACTTGAAAAGATATTTGAACACCATGAAGTGTACGTATTCAATTTACTCTTACCAATTTTCAATAGTGTCTTTTACTCTGATGATTCGTGGCATCATAATGAATTTTCCCATGACCAGGAAGAAATGATCAAAAAGCTCTATGGACACAGCCCTGAGGAGACATTCAAATTTATTTTCCAGTTATATGAAAAGGTGCTCGCTGACAATAAAGACCCTTCCAATTATGAAGGAATAGATTGTCCGTTCTACAATTGTACAAAATTCATTGATGGATTGAGCACCCAAAAGGATGCACATATTTTCCTGGAAGACTTTTTGGTCAAACATCTCAAATCAAAGCTTTCTGACAAAAAGTATTTCATCGACTTCTTTGAAAAGCACAAGAATTCTGATTCCGTGTTTATTCATAGAATTTTGGTTTTGGCCCTCAAAGATGATAGCATTATATATCCCAAACCGGTTTTTGAATTAATCAATATCATCCACCATAAAAATGGATTAAATGGTTATGACGATAAATTCCAATTGTACATCAGACAGCTAATAGGAACTTACTTCTCCCATTTTTCATATGATAACAAAAAAAGAATCGCCCAAATTTTATTGACCATTAAAAGCCCCTATGATTTAGGTTACCACAAATATGAAGATGAGGATGGAAATCAGAAAGTACATTTCCGTGGTTTTGGCAAAAAGTGTTACTTTTTTTTAAAACAACTCCCGAAAAATGAGCTTGACCGGATACCTGAACTGAAAAAGGCCTATCAGGAATTTTATAGGAGATTTGGGTCTGTCAACAGTGATAAGGCCCATGATATTTCCTCCTCTTCCGGGGCATATGTCGTTGGTCCCCCTTTATCTTCCAAAGCATATGAACACATGGACATGGTAAATTGGAAGAAAAGTATGTCCAAATACAATGATTCCTATCGTGAAGGCCATGGCCCTAAGGGAGGAAAGCATGAACATTCAAGGGCATTTGGCGAAAATGTCAAAAACGATCCTGATAAATACTATGACTTTATCAAAGGACTGTTTGAGGAGAAGGATATCTCCGTAGATTATATCTCTAAGGGGATAGATGGTCTAATTGAGGCCAAATATTGCCCTAAACAAATAAAATGTCTTTATGATATGTTTGTTCAGCTCCATTTGGACATGAGCAATACCTTACATGCCATTTGGCAATCCGGTTACCTCATCCAAAATAATCAGGTGGATGAAATTTTAGTCAACTTTTTGAGCGATAAGGCCAAAAACCATCCTAATCCCCAAAAGCCGATGAATGAAAATGATCCTTCATTTGACAGTTTAAATACAGTTAGAGGAGCAGCCATCCACAAACTGATGTGGTGCTATGAACATAGTGAATTTGAAGAAATTATTTTTGATACGGTGGAAAAAGCTGTTCACGACCCCCAGATTTCTGTCAAGGTTGCCGTAATGCAAGAATTGGCATATTTGAATTATCTGGACTTGCAAAGGAGTTTTACAATCTTCATGAGTCTTATCCTGTCCGGTGATATCGACATCCTTAAGAACTCCTTTAGGACCTCCCAGTACTTTAACGTTAAGTTCCATAAGGAAATGTATCCGTACTTCATGAAAATCATCAAAAACGAGGAGTTGCATGGTGAAGGCAATGTAATCGTACTTAGCTGGCTCGATGATAAAATTAATGATGAGAAGCTTTACAGAAGATTTGTAAGGTCAAGTGACAAAGCCAAACTCTGTGCCCTTAAAATTGCAGAGGCCAACCTTTTCGACAACAACGGAATACCTAATGAAAAGTCATTTAAGATCTTGTATCAATTTCTAAATCAGGATAGTGATGAACTAGCTTCCGCATATTCAGGATTGGTTTTACGGAAATTTAAAAATCACAATTTCAAGGAAACCTATTCTTTTCTTATTGCATACTCAAAGAGTAGGTTATGCCTTTCCCAACCTAGCTATTTCTTACAGTTGCTCATGGGCTGTACTAAAGAATATCCTGTAGAATGTCTCCATTTGGTTGGTAACATGAAATTTGATAGAATACCGGATATGCAACGTAGAGGATATTATAGGGATGAGCCGGTCCAATTGATTTTATCCATTTATTCCAAGCTTAATATGAATTTGAAAGAAAACAGAAAATTGGTCAATCGAACCCTGGATATTTTCGACTCTATGTTAAGGCATAATCATTTACGGATTTCTGTTAATCAAGCAATTCGGTTGACAGCCTAGGGGGTTTTTAAGAAAGTCCATATAATTTTAACTTTTCATAGTATTCACTTGAATTTAGCAAAATCACTGGAGCTTTAAGGAAAAAATCGTTATTGAATCCAAATTCGAAAAAGAGCGCATACTTATTGTGTGGTGGACTAAATCTTTCCATGAATTTATCAAACAACTCTATTTGGAATTTAAACGCCCTACCCGCTGGCACTTCAAGTTCCTCATTTAAGTTTTCAATGGTCGTCTCGCCATCTAATGGCATTTTTATCTTGTAGGTTATAGATGGACGAAGGATATTTAATCGTGGCATATCATATCGAGCAGCCCCTGCCAAACCTATTGGAAGTCTTTTGGCTTTAACTTTGACATTTGTGAGCAATACGGTCCTTTCCCATTGATTGATAAAACTGAAATTAAACACTGGAAAAAAGGACTTATAAGCATTGATTTTAAATGAATTTTTTGAATCCTCAATGGGGACCCATCCACATTTATCCTTATCAATAGATATAGAGATAAATTGAATTTTAGATCCTCGATTCTTCAAATTGATTTTCTTGTCAATGACCTGTTGTTGCGGAATATCCCCCTTGGTAATTTTTGAATGGCATGTAGGACAAAGGAGAAGTAAATTTTCGCAAACGTGATTCGATGGGTTTTCATCAATATGGTGTATTTCAAAATGTCCTACATCTCCACTATCGCAAAAAGGACAAACCGATGCAATCTCTTTTTGCAGTTGTGACCTAACTTTATTTTTCTGCGGTATTGTAGTTTTTCTCTTCAATACAATCAAATTTGTTTTGCAAAATACTAAAAATGAGTTATTTCCTTTTATCCTTCGTCTTAACATCAAACCCTACCAAATTAAACAACTCCCGCATCCTAGACCTCACTCGAGTGCCGTAACGTTCCTCAAGTTCCTGGGCATTGAGGTTTGTAGTAGCATGGGTCTTACGTTTGCCATTGATAAAGAGGTCGTGGCGTGATAGCAATATTTCACCCATTACGTTACAGTCTTGTCCAAAATGTCGCCCTGTGGGTTCCACTCCCAGATCATCAAAGCAAAAGAACTGGGAATTGCCGTAGTCCTCGATAATTTTAAAGCCTAAGTGGTTAAACCCAAATACTATGTTTCGGCAAGGGATAACCTCATAAGGACGCTGGTGGGGAACGATGTGTTTCAATAGCTTCATAAGGCTAGTCTTGCCACATCCCACCGGGCCAGAAAGTAACAGCCCCTTGTCCACATCAATTCCCATTTGTTTGCACCGCGCCTTGTCTCGAATAAAGTATAAGCAGAGCTTATAAAGGATCTCACGATCTTCTCGATAAATCTTGAAATTTTTGCCGAACATAAATTTCCCTTTGGCTTCGAGATAGACCAAAATCTTTTCAAAATCATATTGGATTTCGCGCCCCTTCAAAGAGCCCAATTCATACTGGACACTGCCTTCTGTGATGATATGTGGTGCTTTGTAACTCAAAGTGGCTCATTGTAATCCTTCTCCCTTCTGGTCTTTAAGTTGTCCCCATATGGGACAGTGGTTTTCTGTTTGGTTCCGTTTTCCTCATCTTGAAAACTTGAATTTTTATGATTCTTCTGTTTGTCTATGTTTATTTGGTTTTTCTTCTTTTGTAAAGGTTTGTTTATAGATACCAATGCTTGTCCAATACTTGTCCCTAATTTGGGACTGTTCCAGTCCATTGCTTGTCCATTAGTTGTCCCAAAATTGAACATCTTGATTCGACTTCCTTTAAAGGGATTATGGGAAGGGATATATCGGATATAATTCCAATGACTAAGTTCCCTGATACATCGATGATAAGTCGATTTAGATCCAATCTTTGAAAAGGCCATGGCCTCCTCCCGATTTATATAGAACTCTTCCATAAAATAATTGAAGTTCCAAAGTTGGAAAAGCCCGATATAAAGACTGATATGCGTTGGGTTCAATCGGTTATCCTTGGAGAATTGGGCAAATACACCATTCAAATGCTTGATATAATTGATGTCCTCCAAACCTTAGATTCGGTTATGAATCTTGTTCTTTTCCAAAACTTGCATAATCTCATGGTACTCATAATAGAGCACCCCCCCGATTTTGGTATAAGGCAGTGTACCATTGATACGAAGGTTCTGTAACGTACCTGGGGAAATGCCCAATAGTTCCCTTACTTCATTGGATTTTAGCCATTTTTTATTCGCTTGTCCGTTTTGGTTTTGCAATAGATCTTTGATGTCCTCCAGTAGTTCCATTTTGAACTCCCTAAGATCTTCGGTGGTAATGATGGTTGCTCCCATACGTTTTGATTTAAATGAAAAGGACCACCGCATTACATTAACCTAACTTGATGGCCCTTTCCTGATTTGACTTTCGTATTGCAAAACTGAAAAAGGAAACTTGAATAAATTCCACAGTTGGTACCTAGGTGGGTAATATTTTTTTGGAATATATTTTGACTTCTTATGACTCCTTTTCGCTTAAAGTAACTGGCTGAAATCCCTAAGTAAAGGTCGAAATGAAGTTTCAGTGTGCATATGGACAAAATTCCCAAGTTGTTACCAACTAGGGAAAATTAAAGGTTTATTCATCCAAGACTTCCATACGCTGGTTGAGCATCTCTATGAGTTTATCCAAAAACCGGGTCTTACTAGTCTTCCTTGACCTGATATCGATAAAGGTATGGTAGTAATTGCCAAGGTCAATGTTGTAAAAATGTTCAAAATGGGAAGCGAGTTCCTTGATATCGACGGTTCCACTGTTGATGGAACTACTGGCATGGAGCGCATACAAAAGTTCGATTAAATCGGTCTTGCTTCCGGTCCAAAATAATTTTGAAGGTTTTTCCATAGCTATGTTTTTTTGGGGTTCCAAGGTATTTTGTAGGTCATCCACTTCTTTTCTAAGGTATACGATCAACATATCGTAGGCCATGATGGTGGCCACTGTCCCATCCTGACAGGTGGAAAACTGATCATCGATCAGAAAATGGAATGATTCCAAGGGCAGTCTCAAATCACGGTTCCCCCGAACAAAATACTGTTCATCCAGGGACATGGCACCACGCCGGTAATAATTATAGAATTCCAGGTTGTCGTTAAAGAAGGTTTGGAACTTATCGATTTGGTGCTGGAGATATTTGATTTGGGCGGCATTATTCCCTCTGGGGCGTTTACTCTCAATATTAAAAAGTTTGACGTAATAGATTAGCTTGCTAAAGATCTGGGGCTTGACATGTTTGAAGAAGTAGATCTCATCGGCTTGCGTTGCAAAGGTTTTACCTGTAATTTCCTTTTGCAGTTTTCGAATACTTTTTTCCACCAGTGCAATTCCCTTTTCTGCTTTAAAAAGGACATCCCCGCTCCCACTCTCCAACGCATCCAATTGGCCTTCAAATTCCGATAGCAGCTTTTGGTATTTCATGGCAGCTCTCCATTAATGCTGGCCTTCCATGACTCCCAGGAGTTCCAATATGAAATTATCCCTGGTCTGGAGGTACGCATATTTTTCATGGACCGTGGCACCCAATTTTCTTTTCTCAAAAGCCGCTGTCATACCAAAATCAATCTTTGGAGTACGTAATTCGATGGCCCGTTCAATGATTCGGTACAACAATTGTCTGTAAATGGCATATTCCTCCAAAAAGGCATAATCCATCCCCACAAAGGCAGGTACATAGACTTGTCCACTGTTTTTGTAACAGAACATAACGCCTAAAACCCGTTCTGGTTCCCTAATTGGAGTCAGGACAATGAACTCCCAAAGTGGATTCTCGTTCATTTGCTCAAACAGGGAATCTGGGAACGAAAAGGTATTGAGTCCCAGATTCCTGGACTGTACTTCTGTGAACAGGCTCTTGAATTGAGACAATTGTGAAGGTGAAGCCTTGTCAATTACAGAGGAATCGGATATTTCAAAAAAAGGTTGAATATCTTTTCGAAAGTGTCTTCGGTTCCTTGAGGAAAGTTGAGCTATATATGTATCAATGGAACGGAATCCACTTAGGTTGACCGTACAGGAATTGGGCAACTGGACCCTTAAGAAACCATGACCATATAAAGGACCATTCCATGCAGTATTTTCAGGAAAATCCCTGAGCACGGTCATCTTGGCACCAAACTTTAACTCTTTCTTTTCCACAAGTTCCAAAAAGGTATTTAAAGCATGGTCTCCCCTATCATGGGAATCATCCCAATATAAATGACTGCCTTCCGTGAACAAGGAACCCATGGAAAGTACCTTGGAAGATAAGTGATAGGGGTTGTCTTTTCGTTCTTCTTCTATGGCCTCAGAAACTTGTGCATTGGCCAACATATCGTCCTTCCAAAGGGAGAGGGTCAGGAATGTTACCAAAACGGGAGTACCAGAACCATCCTTGATGATGACATAACGAAATAGCCAATTATGTTCTTTTTTTTCATTGCCCTGAAATACCGTTTCCAGGAATTTCAGCCCCTCCCAATCATAACAACCTTGTCCACCCGAATAGTGGTTCCAGAACACCTTGTCCAACTGATCAATGGATTCCTTGACTTCCACTATTAGACCTTTCGCCTTTTTTGGTTCGCTCTTGACCTTTGGGTTTAATTTGAAGGCATGGAAGACCCGTTCGGCGTTGGTCTGGGTCTCCTCAAGGGCCTTAGGGAAATGATGGGCCATGGCCTCCACCAAGCCTTTGATTTCCTCCCGTTCGTTGTGCCTTGAAATGGTAATCCTGACCCCTGTATTCTTGACGGGCACCGCGGGAAAGATACCCAGGTTGACATAATAGCCTTCCTGCATCAAACGGTTGACAAAGTTGTACCCGGTCTTGGGCATTCCGGTTCCTATGTAGAACACCGGGGAAGCATTGTAATCTATCAAGGGAAGCTCTGTGTCCATTAGGCAATCATTGAAATACGCAATCCGTTGCCGTAAATCTTCCTGAAGCTCATAAATCTCAGACGAAAGATGTATTTGTGCCGAAGCTATGGCAGCGGCCACAGAAGCCGGCTCCAATTGGGCCGAAAAGGTCAGTGGCCCACCAAAAGTCTTGATTTTGTCATACATCTCCGTATTGGAACAGGTCAACACGGCACCGCTGGCCCCAAAGGTCTTGCTCAGAGTTCCGAACAATAAGACGTTTTCGGGCAATTCACACAATTGGCTCAATACATATCCTGTACCATTCTTTCCTACCCAACTCATTCCGTGCACATCATCAAAATACAATCGCAACTGTGGATATTTCCCAGCGAGTGCCATCAACTCATTGACCGGGGCATAATCCCCATACATGGAATAGATACCATCGGCCATATACCAAATATGCCTTTTTGAATGCCTATACTTCTTGATTTTGTCCTCCAACATCTCCAAACTATTATGGCGGATCATTTCAATGGGAACACTCCGTGTCTTTAGCATCTTGGCCGCGTTCTGGACACTCCAATGGACTTGATGGTCCAGCACGATTATATCTTGATCGTCCACGGCACTGGGAATTACCCCAAGATGGCCCAGTGTACTGTTCTTGGTAATGACGATGGGAGTACCGTACATTTGGGTGACCGACTGTTCCAATTTTTCATACAGGGGATTTGAAATATACGATTTGGACAAAGGAAATTGTGTGCCGTAGTCCTCAATAGCCTGGATGGCAGCTCTTTTTAACCTTTTATCCTGTTCCAATCCCAAGTACCCCGTGGTCCCAAAATGGAAAAGATCTTTTCCTTTAACTTTAATGGTCTTGCCTGAAAAAGATGTCCCACCTGCATAAAGGTGCAATACCCCTGCTTCTTTTGCATCGGTAAAAACCTCATGTACGGTGTTCAAAAAATTGTGGTGTTTGATCTTTGCCATTTTCTTTGATTTTAATTGTCATAAAAAGTAATGGCATTTGTCAGATTAACTATAATAGATTCTTATATCACTCCGTTTCAGATAAGTAAAATTCCCTTTCAGATAACAAAAGCTCTTTTGAACAGGGATTTAAAGCATCTTTCAATAAATTCAGATATAATATTTTTGTAAATTCATAGCTGTTACCAGTTTTCACAACATGAAAAAATCACATGAGAACAAGTATGCGATTTATCTGTTGACCGATGATCTTTTACATATCATTTATAAGAAAGGCCATCTTATCGACCTTGATGCGGCACAGGTCATTGTCAGGGACCGAATGATGGTACAGGAAGGCAGGGAAATGCCCGTACTCTGTGATATTCGAGAAGTACGGATGGTCAACAAATCCGCAAGGGATTACTTTGCCTTGGAGGGATCATTGTTGATCAAGGCCTTGGCCTTTTTGATCGATCCTCCCGTCACTGATGTCATCAGTGCTTTATATCTGGGTACCCATCCCCACGCAGTCTTGACCAAATCCTTTTCCAAAAAATCTGAGGCTTTGGCTTTCTTAAAAGCCGCCATTGTCTTGGTGGCCATTTTAAGCAGTATTCCATTTGGCCCCTAAAATTGAATTATTCGAATTGATATGCCAAACAGTGATGACTTCCGGGTTAAACGTATACAACGGATGCTATTGGAAATGGCACGGGGCAATTTCTTCTTTAGTCTGGAACCTTCCGATAAGAACGACAATGTCGCTTCTCTGGTCGTCATGCTTAATATGGTCAACGAGGAAATCAGGGCCTCCTTTATCCACCAAGGATTTGCAAACGCCCACAATACGCCACAATATACCATACAGATGTCCCTTCTTATGGATGCACAGGGCACTATTGAAATGGTCAACAATAAGGCCTGTTCCCTTTTAGCACGTCTGCCAAGGGACATCATTGGACATCCCCTTACAAATCTTTTGACCGAAAGCTCCCAGAAAAAATGGGTCAAGAAACTACCCAGCCTTTTAAAAAAGGAATATACCGAAATGGTCTTGACCTTGGAATTCAAAACCCCTAATGGACTCTTACTAAACAAAGATTGCAACATTTCGATTTTTCAGGCCCTTGATGGGACAGGTCAGAAAATCATCTTGGATACCGTGTTTTTTTCAAAGGGCGAACCTTTTGGTAAAGGGCTTTGGAAAAATGCGCTCAAGGTCAGTAAGGGAACGGGCAATCCCAAAGTCCGATTGAGCCAAGAGGATATCCAAATGATCAGGGAGGTTCATGACATGATTATCAACGATGTAAAAAAGGATCTCCCCAAACTAAAGGACCTTGCCCTTCAAATGGGGACGAATGAGTTTAAACTGAAGTATGGCTTCAAACAACTATACGGCACAACCATTTTTAAATTTTTGATCCAGGAACGTCTGCGGAAAGCAAAGACACTGATTCAATATACCAGTCTCTCCATAAAGACCATCGCCCATATGACCGGATTCAAGAGCATCCCCCATTTTTCAAGGGCCTTTAAGGAAAAATACGGAAAGTCTCCCAGTAATCTTAGGGAGTAGAACCATAATCCCTCAAATTAAATCCCTGTCAGATAAGCAATTATCCTTAAGGAATAAATTCGACCCCCGAACTTTACCATATCAATCCAAAAGTTATGGGGACAAAGAGACATCATCACTTCATCTTACAATGTATCAAGGCGTTGTTCATCATGCTTTTTGTATATACAGCCACCAGCAAATTGATATATTTGGGTCAGTTTCAGGATCAATTGGATCGCTTTCCATTCATTTCATCATACAGCGTTTGGATATCCCTCGGGGTACCCTTTGTCGAATTGGTCATTGCTGGGACGCTACTTTTCCCCAAATACATGTTGGGTGCTCTTTATGCAAGCTTTTTCCTGTTGGCCATTTTCACGGTTTACATCGTCACCGTACTGAATTTCAGCAATGCCATCCCCTGCTCTTGTGGCGGGGTAGTATCGGCCTTGGGATGGAAGGGCCATATCCTCTTCAATACCTCTTTTATGCTACTCGCCTTACTGGGGATCAGCTTGACCAAAAAACTCAAAATGAGACCTATAAATCAAAATACTACGTAGTGCCAGGGGAAGCCGAAAACCTAAAAAAGAGTAGGCATTCAATAGTTAAAATTTAATACCATGAAAACAAGTTTTTTTAAAATCGTTTTACCGGCCTTTGCCATCTTGTTGGCGGTTGGCCTTGCATTTGCAACTGAGACCGGTACGGTCAGTCAAACGGCTTATTACCAGCATCCGGATGGGGTGAAGTCGGTTACCATTGGGGATGACTGTAACCCGGGCGGTCAGATCAACTGTACCTATTTTGGTTATCAGTTGTACGCTGAATCATCCTTGTCCACTCCCCTACGGAGAAATCCTTAGTCCTACTTGGACATTAGCAGAAAAAGGTGACCCTAACAGGTCACCTTTTTTTGGCTAATTCAAAAAATACATAAAAACAAAAAAATCATTTTTTTAATCAGAATTCTTGTCCTTTTGGGTTGGTCAGATGAACTTGAGAAAACACCCACTTGATTCCAATCTCGAAGCTAGAGCGAATCCAATTTGGACAGACACAGCTTCCAATGCCCCAAATCAGTTCCTTGATTGTCTTTTATCTTTCTTCCAATATCTTCTTGTAAGACCTTCAATTGCCCCATCAACAACCCTTTGGAATACGCTGTATAGGCAAAGGCTTTTTCCTTGGCTGCCATATTGGTTTCAGCCTGATTTAATGCCAATAACAACATATCGATATAGAAGGACTGCAATTCCTGCCTTCTTCGCCCTACCTTATTTGAACCATTGTAGATTTCCTTGAACAGTCCCCGCTGCAATCTTTCCAAGAATCTTTGATATACCGTCCCGTATCCCTCTAGGGTTTCCATGTACTCAAATCGCTTGAACCTTTGGGTCCGTAAAAGTTCCAAAACCAACCGTTGTTGGTATTCCAGTACCTGATCGGGATAAGTGGAATAATTCAACTTGGGGCCGAAAGCTGGTTGGACCAGCCAATCGGGCGGATCAAAGGCATTGGTCATCAAAAATTCCAAAGCCTCCTCTTGATCCCCAAGGGCGATGGGCGTATACATCTTTCCAGGTTGGTTTATGGATTTATACTGAATGTCATATCCCCCTATCAAGGAAAGGACATGCCGCATGTGTCGGTACCATAGTTCCAAGGTTTTACCATATAGGCGTTCCAACCTTGCATTGTCCTTTTGCTCCTGAACGGCACTGGGCAACAATCCAACGACCCGTTCCAAGTTCTTTAAGGCCAACTTGGTGCTTTCGATAGGGTTTCTGGTCTCCACAACTTCACCAGTTGCCGCTGGCCCGATAACCTCAAATTTACTGTTGTTGTACCTGAGCCACGGAATGGAATCCTGCATACGAATGAGGGTCTCCAACTCGGCATCTTGTCTTTGCTTGGACATATCCAACGGAAACTCCCTATAAGCCCAATTGATATGATATCGATCCATGGGGCCTACCTTTGGAATGAGCAGATGAGGAGGGATACTGTCCTCGGGTTGGGCAATATTGTTTTCCCTTGCATAGTTCATAATGCTCGGGGAATGTCCCATGGTCTTTAGCCAAGTGCGATCGTTCATTTTATCAAAGGGGTAAGCATATTCCCCAAAGTTGCTGTCCACAATTCCAAACGCATGCCCTGTCTCGTGGGCAGCTAAGGCTTGGACCAATTTCCCAATCAAATCATCTGGAAATGGAAACTTTTGGGCCCGCTTATCCAAGGGAGCGCAACGGATAAAATAGCGTTCGGCCAGATTGTCACGGGAAGCCCCTAAATGGATGTCGCATTTCAGGATTTCCCCAGACCTAAAATCAACAATATGGGAAATGGTCCCTCCGGCATCATCAAATCCCCTCAAATATTTTGCATCTCCCCAATGGACCACCGAGGTATTGAGGCTATAGATCTGCCAATCCGTCAAACTATCGACATCCCTGACCACAATAGCATTCTTGAACCCTGCTGACTCAAAGGCTGGCAACCATTCTTCGATGCCAGCCTTTACATAGGGCCGCCATTTTTTGGGAATCTCAGGGGACAATACAAAGGTGATGGGCTTAACAGGAACACTGATGTCCAAATCTTTATGCCTTTTTTCCAGGCGCCATCTACTGATGTTCGCTACGCTATTCTTGGCATTATCATAATCGATACCGCCGAACTCCTCATTACTAAACCCCATACGATAATCATAGGCCCTACCCTTCATGGGCTCAGGTAAGGAATAAAAACCATAATGGACTGGAACCGATACCTTGGAACCATCGTTGACCACTCCCCTTCTTGTTTTTATGATGACCTCGTTATCCCAATCCTTGGCACCCAAAAGCAAGGTAATCTGGGGAACAAGGTTTTCCGAATATCCGGGTGTCCATTCAATCACCTGATGGAGTACCAGGTCGGTTATCCTGATACAAAGGCTTTTGGATTGATCATAATCCCTCTCCACAGGAAATACAGCAAGTATATTTTCTTTAAGGGAGCGTTTTTGTTTAATGGGCAGGATGATCCCTGCCGAAGACCTCACCCTCGGTACTTTCAACAAAATCCTGTCCCCCTCTAGGGACCACACTACTTGCATGTATTTTCGCAAATAGGAGCTATCATATCGAACGAACAACATGGGTTTGTCCAAAAGGTTCTGGGGAATGTTCAAGTACAGTTCACCTTCTTTGACAAAAGAAGTCAAAAAAGTTTCACGCTGTGGGAGTGTATGCGCTTTGTCACAGTCATTCCTTCCCAATTCTTTGTTACAGGGAAAAACTAAAATGGGCAGGGCCATAAGGCATATCCATACGATGTGTTTCATGGTATACTTATTTTTAAGGTCCCGTAACAGCTCCCTAGAAAACCAAAGGAACCAGTACGGTCTCTGTTCTTGGTCAATAACCCGCATTTTGCGGTAATAAATTGGGATTGATTTCCAGTTCCGACTCTGGAATGGGGAGTAATAAATCTGTGGATTGCCAGCCCGGTTTAATTGCTCCCAACACAGCATCTGGATTTCCCGTCCGCTTCAAATCGAACCAACGATGGCCTGACTCCGCAAACAGTTCGGTTCGTCGTTCTTTTAGGATAGCTGCCATCAAATCACTTTCCGTACTGGCATCGATATCAGCCAATCCCGCCCTGTTCCGTATGCTGTTGAGATCCTGCTGTGCACCGGAAATATTGCCCAAACGTGCCCTTGCCTCGGAACGGATCAGATACTGTTCCGTAGAACGAAAGACAATCGGGTATTCCAAAGACTCGGTCTCAGCAAAAGTGGCCTTGTATTTGTTTGCAAAATATAAAGTGAGGGTGTTGTCCGAATTCGAATGGCTGCCTACCCAATGGACTTTCCGTAGGTCACCCTCCTCAAAAGCTTCCAATAGCGAATTGGTCAACGCATAGGTCTGGCCGGGTATGGTTTGGATGACCAGCTCATTGGCCAACTGGGTATTCCTTGGGGTTTCTCCGGGTTTCAGCTGCCAGATGGTTTCCGTAGATTCCTTAAGAAACACCCTGCCCAAATCCATTTCCAAAGGAAAGGAACCTATGAGCTCGGAAGCCATGGCCTCTGCCAGTTCCCAGTTCCCATCACGCAGGTACATTCGGGACAAAAGGGCCTTTGCCGCATATTGGTCAGGAAGTACCCGCTCATTTGATAGATTATCCAAGCCCTCCAAGAGAGCGACCGAGCGTGAAAGGTCTTCTATGATGTGTGCTTGCACTGTGGCTTCAGGTAGTCGGGTAACCTTATTGTTCTCCAAATAATCGGTAGTGCTGATATATGGGACGTCCCCAAAGAGGAATGTTAACAGGCTGTGCATATAGGCCCGGACAAACAGAGCCTGTCCGATGAACCTGTCCTTTTCCTCCTCAGTCAAGGTGGTTGAGTTTCCCACTCCTTTGATAATATCATTGGCCCCATAGATCAAGTCGTAGGCATTGGACCACCATCCCAGGACAGCATTGTTGCTGGCCAATACGGTATGCTGGTACAATTGGGAATATGGGGCATCAAATCCGTAATAGTCCAATTCATCACTGTAAATGCCCATAGCGGTTGTCAATCCAAAAGTACCGGAAACCATGCCCTCTTCCCGCATCCCATAAAGGATACTGGCAATCGCGGATTTCACTGTGGCCTCATCATTGAATACCGTTTCAGCAATCAAAATGTTTTTGGGAGGGTCCACTTCGACAAATTCCGAGCAGCCCAAAAAAACGGTCAAAATTGGGATAAGGACCCAACATTTAAAGATTCCGCTACGTTTCGTTAAAACGCCCCAAGGCAATGTTTTCAGTATTGCATTATTCTTTATACGTATCATATTGTTCTGTTTAAGGTTAAAAATCCAACTGAAGTCCAAGGGTGATCTGCCGCAATTGTGGCAACCTTGAATTGGAAGGCTGCTCTGGGTCCGGTCCCTTATAATTGGTCAAGGTCCATAGGTTCTGCCCTTGTAGGTACACATTGACCTCCAGACCATTGTCCAAAGTGCCGACTTTATAGTTGAGTGAAATATTCCGTAACCGGATAAAGGACGCATCTGAAAAGGCGGCATTGCTGAATTGTTGGAGCGCACCCGTATCCTCTCCAAAGGAAAGTCCCCCGGATGCCCGTTGTATGGGTGCCATGTCCCCGACCTCTTGCCATCGGTCCAAAAGGGCCACAGGGGCGTTGCCCCGATATCCCGGGGTTGCCCCGAAAGCCAATTGGTCGAATGCTTTTTGCTTTTTGAACTGAAAGAAAAAGTCCAGGGTTAGGTTCCCAAAACCAAGAGTATTGCCTAAACCTCCATAGAATTTGGGGGCCAGATCCTCAAGATACTGACGGTCATCCAAACTGCTGATATTCCCATCATCGTTATAGTCCTCAAAGGTGTAGACCCCGGTTTCGGAATCTACGCCCAAGGCATTGTAGAGTTTAACTATGGTGAGTGGCTTGCCAATAACATATCGATTGGAAAAGGTGGAAGATTCCAGACCATTGAACTTTACCAGCTTGTTCCTTGGGACCGTGAGCGTAAAGGTAGTGGACCACCTCAGCTTCTTATTGTTAACATTCACGGTACGCAGATCTACCTCAACACCTGAATTCTCCACCGTGGCATCAAAGTTTCCTGTCAATTCCGAAAAACCGGTAGTGGCCGCCAAGGGAATCCCTATCAGCTGATTGGAGGATCGGTTCTGGTACCACGAGGTATTCACCAACAAACGGTCATTGAAAAAACCAAGTTCCAGTGCCGCTTCCAGTTTCTTGTTAGCCTCCCAACCGAACAGTGGATTGAAAATACCGGTAGGTTCCAGGATTGTGGTCCCATCATAGTCGTTTCCTGTAACATTATAGGTGTCCAAAAAACGGTAATCCCCTACATTATCGCTTCCCGTGGTACCATAACTGGCACGCAACTTTCCAAAACTCAAAAGTGGATTCTCCCCAAAAATGGGTTCTTCGGAAAAAATCCAGGCCAGCCCGACGGCACCGAAATTCCCGAACTGTTTTCCAGGACCAAACCGTGAAGAACCATCTCTTCGACCCGTAAGGTTTAGGATATATTTGTTGTTGAAATTAAGGTTCAACCGTCCAAATACTGCATTGTAATTGTATTCACTGTCCGCATCCTGGAGCACTTCCAAGCTTTCCGCAGCCGAAAGGTTCAACAGGAGATTGTCATTGGGAAAACCCGTGCCCTTTTGCACAAACTGCTGGGTGGTCTCCTGCTGAAAGGTAGTGCCGACCAAAATGTCAAGTTTGGTCTTGTCCCATCTTTTTTTCCATTGTAATTGGGGTTCCACGATCCAGGACTGTCTATCGGATCTATTCGTGGTCAAGGAGGAATAGTTTTCGGGGGTCAAACCCAAAGATGGATTCCTTGAGGTACTGGGCAGGGTCTTGTAGGAATCCAACTGATATCGGTTGAAACCCAAGTTGGACCGCAGTTCCAAATTCGGCAACACCCTATAGGAAACAATGGCATTGGCAATGAGCGTTTGTGCCTTGGAAACATAATCCTCTTCCAGGGATGCATACGGGTTGTTCCAAGTATTGTTTTCCCAGTTCAGGCGACCTTCTTCATCATAGATTTCAGGGGCATTGGGTTCCAAGGTATAAGCTTGTCCCGTAAAATCTGTACGGGGCAATTGATTGTTCTCTTGGGCGTAGATCGTAGAAAGGTTGATGCTAAATCGATCATTATCGGAACGGTGGCTTATATTGCTATTTACAGAGGTCTTCTTATAATTGGCATCCCCTGGAAATACCGTAGTTTCCTTTTGATGGCCTACACTGACCAAAAATTGTGTGTGTTCGCTTCCCCCAGTGGCCGATAGTTGGGTCTTGTTCCGATAAGCCGTACCTCCTATGAGTTTCTTTTGCCAATCGGTATAGCGATCATTGTCCCAAACCTTGATATCGGGCCAAAAGAGGTCAAAGGACGAATCCTCCAAGAAGTCGCCGTACCCATCATTGACAATACCCTCCCTTCGGATTTCCAAATACTGTTGGGTATCCATAAGGTCCAAGAAATGGGAAACATGGCCCATGGTACTGCTTACATCGGCACTGAACCTGGTCTTGCCGGCTTTCCCCCGCTTTGTGGTGATCAGCACCACCCCATTGGCCCCTCGGGACCCATAAATGGCTGTGGCATCGGCATCCTTCAGCACCTCGATGCTCTCTATGGTATTGGGGTCGATGGCATTGAGCGGACTGACATTCCCGGCCAGGATCCCCCCGGACACGTCATTGGATCCCAAGGATTGGGAGCCAAAAGGAACCCCATCAATAATGAACAAGGGATTGGAAATCCCATTGATAAAATTCCGGCCACGGACCTCTATATCAAAACCACCTCCGGGAACACTAGTGGTCTGGACAATGTTCACCCCGGACAAATGACCTTGCATGGCCGCCAAGGGATTGCCGACAGGCTGTTTTTCCATAATCCCTGCTTTGATTGTGGCAATATTTCCTGTTCGTTCCTTTTCGGAAACTGTATAGTACCCCGCATTGAGCACCACTTCCCCTAGGGCTGTAACATCCTCTTCCAGTTGTACGTTCAACGAAGTCCTTCCAGCTATTGAAATACTGAGGGATCTAAAGCCCACCATGGAAAAAAACAAGACATCATTGGAACCAGCCTGAATACTAAAGGAACCATCCAAGTCGGTAATGGTACCCCGACTTGTGGACTCCACTTGGATACTCACCCCGACCAGGGGCATCCCATCGGTATCGGTAACCATTCCTGCAACCATGGATTGTTGTACCACTGTATATGTGCCAGCAACAATTGTCTCAGTCAGCAAGGGCGCCAACAGTAAATAAGATAATAGAAACAGGAACTTCCTGCTCATATAAATTGATAATTTCTTCATAATTTTGAGTTGTTTGATTAAACAGTTAGTTTTTAATTGAATCACCCCACTGGACACCTACTACCCTGTCTGGAGGTTTTTTGTTTGTACTTCCCTAGAAATCACAGCAAAGTCGTAACTTACTTAAGGGCATTAAGGTTCGGGCAAAGGCCATCCTGTCCAAGGTTTTTCTGCCTCGGAAATTGGATTCCCAATAGAATTGGACTAAGTATTTGTGATTGGGCCGGATACCCCAAAAGTGTATGTGTCAGTTATGGGACAAAAGGATATCGATAACCGGAAAAAGTGTAGCGTGTATCCCATAACTATGGTCAAGGATTAAATGGGATTCTTGGGCTTTTTCTTAAAGAGGATATCGAATACCGAAAGCCCAGTCCCATAATTTGGAACGGGCGGTGATGAAGCCTTCAATAGAAAAATAAACCCTTTGTTTCCCATAACCTTAAAGGTTAGGCGACCCTGCGGAAGACAAAAGAAACCAAACGCGATGAAGAAAGTTTAGATGAACCAAATGCCGAAAAAAGGCGTGGGACCCAACTTAACGACTAGAGGTACTGGTATACCTGTGTACGATAAGCCAGCCCACGCCCGGGTCGTGAGCCATCAGCTTATTGTCCCGTACACTTAAAAATTACCAGTTTTCTAGTCGAGACTCCAAGCGAAAGCTTCAAATGTTTTTAAACGAAGAATCGCAAATCTATGTAATAGAACGCAATATAATAAAATATCTCAAATTACGGTCGAACGACCGAGATATTTAGTTTTTCATCCTATTCCTTTGTTTAAATGCCAAATATTAATTCAAAAATATGTAGCTATATAACCAAGGAATGGTTGTTTCCTTGGCTAAAGGAAGGCAAATCCCAGAGTGCCTTTGCTAATAGATATAATATTGATGAAAGCACTGTCAGGAAAATAAAAGGTACAAAAGAATATAGAATACCTGTGGAAACTTTAAATAGAATCTGTGAAGCAAAGGGTTTGAAGTTGAGTGAATTTTTTAAATTGGTTGGACTTTGAAGTTATAAAACAAAGAGGGTAATCAATACTTCTCACTTCCTTACAGGTTTTCGCATTCTCCTTTTCTAGAAATTTCTTACATTTAGTTTTATTACTCTCCCCCAGATTTAAGCTTACTTAATTTTTATTCTTTGAAAAAACGTTCTTGGATATGGCTATCCAAATTAGTTGTTTATTCAGAGGAACGTTAGGACTATAAAGAAGTTGGCTGCATACGAAAAAAACTTTGATAAATGTATTTATCCTACTTAAGCATTAAGAATTATCGCGGTATTGAAAATCTCGAAGTCGATTTCGACCCTAATATCAATATCATAATCGGTGAGAATGGATGTAATAAATCAGCCGTAATTGATGCTATTCGACTGCTTTACAACTTAGGCGAGCCGATTCGCGATATTTCCGTTTCTCTGAGTGACTTTCACGAAAAAGTCAAAAAAGAAAAAGGCCAAATTAAAATCGAGGCTGCAACGTTGGTAACAATCACCTACCAATTTAAAGGGTTGACCAATTCTCAAAAAGGCGCCTTTTATGAATACATGGTCATTGATCCAAATAACAATGAAAATGACTATGCCAAGATTACGCTTCAATATGAAAACAGGAATGGGAAATACCCGCATTTCACATATAGCACAGGTGATATTGAAGGGCAGAGAGCAGATTACAAAACCTTTGAACTATTCCAACACTACTATCTAGGAGCACTACGGGACAGTACAAAAGATTTGCTCAACTCAAGAGGTAATATTCTTGGGAGAGTGATAAAGCGTTTTGTAGACCGTAAGGACAGCGGAGCTGATATCGAGCAAATAATGAAAAGGGCCAACGATGAACTGTTGGAGCGAGACGAAGTGAGGAACACCCGCAAAGGGGTTAACAGCAACCTGAAAGGAATTTTCAAGGCATTTGACGACAACAAAATAGGACTGCAGATTGAGCAATCTAAAACTGAATACATTGTGAATGCCATTAAGCCCTTCTTGCCACATAACAGGGAGACACTGAGAGATGAAGGTTTCTATCTGTGGCAAAACAGTCTTGGCTATAACAATCTAATCTATATCGCCACCGTGCTTGGCGACATAAAAGAACAAATTGCAGACGATGACACGCCCCATTTTGCGTTGCTAATTGAAGAACCAGAAGCACACCTGCATCCACAACTTCAACTTAGCCTTTACAACTTTTTAGAGCGAGCAAATGAATCAGATAATAGTCAACTGTTCATTACCTCCCATTCACCAACTCTTACGTCCAAAGTGCCTCTTAAAAACCTCATCCTACTGGAGAAAACCATAGCTCACAGACTCGGAAATCTATTTAATGACCGGGAAGCCGAGAGCATTATTGAAGACACCTCAAAGAACACCCCACTAACAAGCTTCGATTTTGAGATAAGAAGAAAAAAACTAGAGCGATACATCGATGTAACCAAGTCTCAGCTACTGTTTGCTAAGTCAGGGCTTTTTGTAGAAGGAATATCCGAAGAACTACTTATATCTGCATTCGCACAAGTCGATGGCTATAGGCTAGAAGATTATAGGATAGAACTGGTTAATGTCCGCGGCACCTCTTTTTATCCCTTCCTGTATCTTTTCAATTCCATGGAGGCAAAGAAGCGAATTAATAAATCCATTGCTGTTTTAACAGATCAAGATCAATTCACATCCTCAAAAAAGACCGAATATGGCTTCAACAAATTACTGGAAAACAACTATGCAAAACTCATTGAGCTAGACACTAATATTCAAGCTGGCACCCCGATTACAAGAATTGCTAACCTAACTTCGGCTGCAAATGGAAATGCATCAATAAACGTAAACACTGCTTTCAAAACATTGGAATATGAATTGGCCCTCGCTAATGTTCCAAAAGACAGAACCAAGTTAACAGATAATTTTCTGTTCTCATACCTCGCAGACTTGGATTCAAGCAAAACTGATTCGATTAAAACCTACACAGGCACGTTCGCGAATGACCATATAAGTGACGAAGAACACCGAAGAACAGCCATTCTGCTTTGGAAAGCCATGCCCGGAAAGGCCGTTTTCGCTCAGGATTTTGCCCTTCATATTCTCGAAAATATCGACAATGCGCGACTGAACTTTGCAATTCCGAAGTATATAAAAACAGCATTATCACTGTTAAAGTAAGGTCATGGAATTTGAGATTAATCCACAACGACTAGCATATCTGAATGCACGAGGCAAAATTGTTCTGAATGCTTGCCCTGGAAGCGGAAAAACCACTGCTGTAGCAAGAAAACTTATGCTGCTACAGGACGAATACAAAACAACTCTTAGCCGATTCAGCGGCATTGCCTGTTTGTCGTTTACTAACACTGCGAAGAATGAGATAAGCGAAAAATACACCGAATTGAGTGGTGATTATCTAAACTTTCCACACAAGGTTTCCACCATAGATAGCTTCATCAATCAATACATAACTCTGCCATTCTATTATCTCTATGTAAAAAATGCCAAGCGTCCTAAAATACTAGATGATCCTAACTTCTTGAATGAAGCTTGGTTGGCAAAATGGAGATATAGAGGTAAGAACAAAAAGCCAATTTGCTTTGCTTACCCCCCCGCCTCCATTAGGTTTGAAAGTGATGGCAATTTCTCATCCAATGGTTACAGACCCTCAGAGGACAAAGTCTCATCAAATGTTTTTGACAACTATTGCGCAGAACTGAAGCAATGGCAAATTCAAACCGGTCTAATTACTACTAGCGATTCAGCATACATTGCATATAGTCTTCTGTGCAATCAACCTAAAATCGGTCATTGGCTAGCACTCCGCTTTCCATACATAATCGTAGATGAAGCACAAGACAATTCAGCCGTTCAGCACGCCCTTTTCGACAAACTCACAGAACTCGGTCTTGCTAATCTAGAATTCATTGGAGACCCCTACCAAAGTCTCTATGAATGGCGCGATGCAGACCCCGATCTTTTCAATACTAAATATGCCGATACTCAAAACTGGCAAGGACTGGACTTAACCGATAATCGAAGATCCCCGCAACGCATCATAGATTGTTTTTCAATTCTTCGCAAGCAAGGTGACCCCGCTATAAATACCGCCTGCTCAACCGACTTGGAGTTACCCGTTATGGTTTATCGATATAATGAAACTAATTCCCCTCTCATCGTACAGCATTTTGACCAACAGTGTGTAGAAAACGGATTAGAAGATAACCAAATCGTAGTCCGTGGAAATGCATTAAAAAATCAGATGCTAGGCAAATCAGCAGATCAAGTACCATGGAAAAGTGACCTTCCATATCGAATTATCGATGCAAAGCATAAGTATGAGGGCAATGAAATAAAGGCAGCTATTAAGGCTATCCGTTCCATTGCGGTATCGCTAATTGCCCAAAAGAAAGAAATGGTAGACATTAAAGAGTTGGAACAAGAACTCAAAACGGATAATCAATTCAATGCACTATTGTTGAATCTGCTGCATGACCTTCCGAGTTTTGACCAGGCTATTTCAGATTGGACTACTTCAACCCAAACTTTCTTGAATGAAAGGCTTGAATTAACAGAGCATGTTAGTTTCGAGCAAAAAAAAAGAAGCTACAGAGGAATATTTGATAAAGCAATATTAAATGAACCCCTTAAAGAACATTTTAAGAGGTCATACTCCGAAAACAGAATTCCCATTACTACGGTTCACCAAGTAAAGGGAAAATCATTAGATTCCATTTTAGTCTTTTTCAATGAAAAAAAGCATAAAGACAACATCACCTTTTCAGACATTGAATCAAGTGGACTGGACTTTCCCAGTGAAAAACAACGAATTATCTACGTGGCTCTATCTCGCCCTAAACACCTGCTCGCTATGGCTTTCCCCGATAGCATTTCCGAGAATGAACTTAAAGCCAAGCTTGGAGAAAGCGTACAAATTATAACTAATGAAGAACTTGAAAATTAAACGTGAACAGCCAACAATATATATAAGCCATACCGAATGAAAGGAATCAAATTAATTGAAGAAAAGTTAACTACAAAGAAAAAGTACTTTGTAGAATTTGAGGAAAAGAGGACTGGCTTTTTGGCTAAAGAAGTCTTTAATAATGGAACTAAAAAATATTATCCCTTTAAAGAAAAAGATGGTTTAATTGAACAAAAATATAATGGAATCGTAAGAATTACGATTGAGCCAGAAGTAGAAGTCAGTTCCGGCATTTCTTTCACTGAAAGCAGAGGATTTGGGTTTACAAGTCCCAAAGGAGTCCAAAACCTATTCTATTTTTTTCAGAATAAATTCCCTAAAGTTAAAGAAGTCATTATCTCATCAGAGAAAGAAACAACACTAAACCGAACAAAATTGACTTTGAACATTAGTGATTTTGAGAAATTAGAGGAATCTACAGGAACTTTTGTAGAGAACAAGAAGAATGAAGGAAATACTTTATATCAGTTAATTTTAAACAAGCTTTTACCAGCACAAATTGACGAACCCGAAAAACCAGAGTACGTTGAAGGCTCTTTAGGCCTATATTTAGATAAGCATTCCAAAATTAGTTTTTCCGCTGACGAAACTGAAAGACTAATGGAAATTCTAATCAATTCAGGACTCCCTCAAGAAACTTTAATTTCCACGAAATCTAATGTTGACATAGTCTACATAGAAGATATTTTGACCGAATTCAAAAAAATCCTTGAACAAGTTACTGACACAACCACATTGGAAGAAAAATGGCATCAGTTTTTTAAGAAACACGCATGGATTTTTTCTCAAATATTCTCCTTTCCTGCCATATTCCTTGATGATAAAGTAAGTGTAGGAGGACATAACATAGGTGGCAGCAAAGATAAAATTGTCGATTTTTTATATAGAAACAAAATAAACAGCAATATTGCATTTATTGAGATTAAAACACATTTGACACAACTAGTGCTCAATTCGGAATATCGTAATGACCTTTATCCAATAAGCAATCAGTTGACGGGTGCAATTGTACAGGTTTTAGACCAAAAGAACACTCTTCTCAAAAATTATCACTCAATCGTTGGGAACTCAGCTGAATCATTAAATTCTGTTTGCGTAGTAATTGCTGGAAATACTGAAAGTTTTTCAAAAAAAGGACAAGATGTATCTTTTGAATTATTTAGATGGAGTAATAAAGATGTAATTATTATCCCTTTTAATGAGTTACTAGAGAAAATTGAGAACCTTTTGGAATTATTTAAAAAGAAATCGATAGAATAACTTCGCACATCAATTACTAAAGATAATTACCAAACTACTCAACTACTAATATACCAGACCATTAGAAACGGCACAAGCCATGACCCAAATCCACGGTCAAATAGAATCCTTAAAACGAATCCGGGAGACCCTGGATCAAAAAGAATTCACACGGTTCAATTCCACGGGAGATATACAAAGGTTCCTTAAAAACTATGACAATGAAAAAGAGGAGCTGTTCTTCAAGGTTGAGCGGGAGTTTGATATTGAATTGGACGCTCTTCAAGAAGAAGGATTCCAACTCCAAAAAAACTATGATGCCTTAAAAATAAATGCAGAAAAAAAGCTAGCTGATAAAATAGTAAAACTAAAATCCAAATGTACGTCCCTATCGGGTCCCGCAAAAAATGCAGTTTTGGAACTGCTGAATTGGTACCGGCTGCAAATCCTTTTAGCATATAAATTCATCCTCGAAAAAAATCAGAAGACCATCATTGGGCTTCAGACCAATCCCTCTAAAAAGCGTCTGGATTCCACAATTGAAATTATCAATGGGTACACTACCAACCGGCAAAGGATGATTTCCGAACGTTGTGCACCAAAGTTCAATGAACTCGAATACATGAAATCCGTGTGCACCGAACTCATGCCAGTAATAGCAGGAGCCATTGGTGAAAATTTAGTGGCCAAAGAACTCGAAAGGCTTTCGGATGATTTTGTCCTGATTAATGACTTTTTCCTGAGATTCGAGAGACCCATTTATAACAAAAAGGAGAACGACCGAATACACAGTATACAGATTGACCATCTTTTGGTGACCCATGCGGGTATCTTTATCATTGAGACCAAGAACTGGAGCAAGGCATCCATTGCAAATTATGATTTAAGATCACCAGTAAAACAAATTGAGCGGGCCAATTATGCATTGTATATCCTTCTTCATCGTGACAATCAACAAGTAAATAGTTTGCTCAAACGACATCCTTGGGGCCATAAAAAAATACCCTTGCGAAATATCGTGGCCATGATCAACCACAAACCCAAGGAAAAATTTCAATATGTCGCCATCAAAAAACTAAGGGAACTCAATAGCTATATCAATCACTTTGAGCCCTTATTCAATGAGTCAGAAGTCCATCAAATTGCAGATTATTTGATGAAAATAAAAGATTAACGAAGTACTGTTTTAATTTCAAAAATCTTATCTCCCCTGGATTATTTAAAAATCGATTGGATCTCTCGATGCACCTTCAGATAATGCTGCTCCAAATCCCTTTCCGAAAAATCCATCGGTTTTGGTAACGCTCTCTGAATCTCAGGCCGTAAGAACTGCACTTTTCTGTCCTTCCCATCCGCAAAGACTACAAACTCCCCTTGTCGCAACCGAAAGAACACCTCTGCCCTACGTTTGGACACCTCTTTCTCCCCTTCCGTGATCCGTCGTTCCAAGTTCAGCCCCGAACTCTTGCTCACACTCCTTGTGGGCATTTTTACCAGTTCAAAGAACCGTTCATAGTATTTGGCAGTATCCGGATCATTCACCTTGCCAAAGAACTGATAGGACAGATTCGAGAGAATCGCCTTGCTCGCCTTCTCCCCATACATCATATCGTTTTGGATCTTGTCCTGGAGTACATAGACACTTACAATGTCATAACTGCGCAGTGTGGCCGGTATCCGATGCATGTTCAAAAGCCGTAAAGTAGAGGCCTCCTCCAAAAGCATAAAGGAGTGCTTTCGGTTCCGTTGGGACATCTGCTTTGAAATGGTATGGATGATGGTGGCGATAACCGGGGATAGCGAAGCATCTTTTTGGGGATTGTTCACCAAGGCAATTACAGATGGGTTTTCAGTATTATTGATATCCAAGGGTATCTCATCCGCCGAAAGGACCATGAATATTTTACGGGTACTGATCTTTTTGATAGCATTGGCCAAGGTACTCAATACCCCTGCCGTCTGCCGCTCCGACCCAACGCCACTGATAAAGGCATCGGCCATGGCCCGAGAAGTGATATTGGCCCGTAGAAACTTGACCAAGCTCTTGGTTCCCAATTGTTGGTACAGGGCCATGAGATGGGGCAAGGTGCAATAATCGGGGTAATCCGACTTCAGCCGCCAGATCAATCCACTAATCAACCCTTCCGCGGCATCCTTGAAGAAACGGGAGGTGCTGTTCTCATCGGAGTCCCGATGCTCCATCAGGTTTTCCAAAAGCACCCTGGATACTTCATGCACACTTTCCTCATCGGGCAGGTATCGCGGTGCAATGGGATTGACCCTATTATGGATGGGACCAAAGGACACGATATGAAAGTGCACTCCAGCATGCCTCCATAAGGGCCAGGCCATTTCCGTAATCTCAAAATCTTTATAGTCATGAATAATTCCTGCAAAGCCCTGTTTCTTAAAATGCTCTAGGAATCCGTTGATGACACTCTCGGTCTTCCCGCTCCCCGCGGAGGCCATGACCGAAACGCCCCTTCGGATGTTCCCAAGCACCAAAGGCTTACCTCTAACTTTCAGTTTTACCTCAAAGACCTTGGGCTGTTTTTGGGACTTATCACCACTACCAACCCAACCAAAAATGACAGTATGTATGAATACAAGGGGGATCCATAAGGCCATCAACCCTTTCAGTAATTCTTCCCATCCCCATATCATCCCTTGGGCCATGGCCAGTAGCACAATCACCAAAAGCGTTATCACAAACCCATGCTTAACATATCGAATGGCCACAAAGGAAACCCCTGCCCCAAGCAATACTACCATTACAACCATTATCAATCCATATTCTTCCATAGTCCACTTCTAAATTCCGATGGATCCTGATTCCATCACCTTGTTGATACCTTTTTTCAGTTTCATCATGGCCTTATAGGCCAACTGCGCCTTGTTGACAGGAATGGTCGGCACGTTTACCCCAGCCTTGAACAACAATTGCCGGGCCGCCTGCCGTTCGTGGTTTGGAAGTCCCAACAACAACGTAAAGAAACGTTTCGGGTCCTTGTCGAGAAGGTTTCGGGCATGGTAGGTCTCCACAAAATTCCTTGGGTACCCAAATTGCTTGTCAAAGGTCTTCTCCGCCGCCCGATAGAATTGATCCCGATCAAAGCCTTGTTTTACCTTTTCTCCATTGAGTGTGGTTTCCGAAGTCCGGAACTTGGACCCAGGGGAGAGGCTATGGGAGTTGGTCACATCCTTTCGGCTGACGATGATATGGATATGGCTCTGGTGGCCTTCCTTGGCCATGCCTGGAACGATTCGCTTACCGTTCTGTTTGTGTGGGGCCTCTTTTTCCAGAGCATTTATTGTTTCTTGCAATTTGGCAATATCCCCTTGGACCCTTCCTTCCTTGATGGCCCTGATCTGGTGTTGCAACTCGAGAATCTTGCTGGCATAAGGTTGGTTTTCTTTTACGGCCTTATCCTTTTCTGAAAAAGTCCGCTCCCTTTCCAGCTTTGCGAAATACAACACATCCTTTACGGTAATTTCCCTATCCCGATAAAAGGAGGCTGCATAGACCTTCATCAGTTCCCGGGTATATTGTTTCAATTTCTCGGGATCATCACCGATGTGTTTCAGTTCCCGTTGTGAGGGACTGACCACAATGGAATAGAACTTGGGATCCCGTTTTGACAACTTGGAGGTATTGGCATCGATTTCGGCAATAACCCTTTCCGCATCGATGTCATTCTCCTCTTGGTTGAAATACAGCTCTTGCCGTTCCGGTGATTTTCCCTCGTTTTCCTTTTCCAGATACTTTACAAAATCCCGGACACTGCCCCTAAAATTGTCCCCAAGTTGTTGACGGGTTATGGCGATGTACATGGCTTATAAATTTTTGAGTTTTCTTCTATACTTTTCAATCTCTTCTGGATTCAGGTCCAATCGAAGGTGATCCTTTCCAATCCGGTTCTTGACCGGGACCACATGATCCAGTACATGCCCAAAATCCTGCTTCAAGGCCTCCATCTGTTCTTCCAACCGATCATACCGAATCTTGGGAACCGTTATTTCTGTTTCGAAAGTATCTTCCTCTTTTGGTTGTTTGCTTTCAATCAACTGCTGTTCGATGAAATCGAAATCTCCTTCCCATTCTTCCCCATGGGTTTCCAACTCCTGTTCAAAAAGGGCCTGGATCATACTGACGGTGGGCAGGGTTTGCTCCTTCTCAATACTGCGCATGATGGCGACCATGGCATTGAAGCGGCGTTTGATCAAATATTTGAGGCTGGCGATGGTCTCGTACATCCGCTCATCGGGTGAGATACCGTTATGCTCAAAAAACTCGACCATGGCCAAAAGGGTCAAGGATTGGGATTGTCCTTGGACCTTGCAAAATTTCCGATATTTTTTGGCTATCGAGATCTTGATGCTCAGACAGGTAAACTGTTCCTTTTCGTATCCTTTATCCATTTTTCCATTAAAAATTCCTTGGTTTTACTGGGCCCAGCCCATTTTTCCATCAAAAACTGACATGGACCAAAGCCCATTAAATCCGTGAACCCCCTTAAACAGGGGCTTTGCGGAGCACTGATGATCGGTAGCGCTGCGCCAGCACGCTACCCTCTTGCTTCTCCTTTTTGCGCCGAGGGCCCAAAAAGCATCGCACAACATGGTTTAATCCCGATAATTATCGGGACCAGTTGCATTTTTTCAAAAGTCAAATCAAATGGTACGGGCTTATGGAAAGTCAAATTAAAAAGGGTTGCCGTACGGTGCGTATCATGATGCACTACATTAATGTAGCGACTATCATGCGAACATAAAAACACACATTGCCCACAATTGGAAGGGTTTTGTATCAAAAAAAAGAGAAGTCCCGTTTTGGGAAATACAAAACGTCAACCTTGGGGTTATTGAGCATAAAAAAGACCCTAGTACAAGGGCCTTCCAGATCTAAATTTTCCCTGAAAACGATTCAGGATTTGCTTTGTTCCTTGGAGTATTCAAACCGAAAAATCCATAGGTTGATGATCAACAGAAAAGTTTTCTCTGCATTGGTTTCCTTTTCAATTTGGTGCCTTTGGTGTTTTCTGGCCGGAATCTCCAGTGATTTTCTTATACGTGTTTCCATAGATTTTGATTTTCAAGATTTCAATTTGCTTAAGTCATTCCACATCGGATAGGCTCATAAAATCCCGTTATCGGCAAAGCTGTAATAACGGCCATCGGGTGCAAGAATAATATGGTCCAATACCTTGACATCAAAAAGCTGCGCAGCCTGTTTGATCTTTTGGGTCAATTGTTTATCCTGCTGACTGGCCTTCAACTGTCCAGAGGGATGGTTATGGGCGAGGATAATTCCCACGGAAAGGGTCTTTAGGGTAATGGCAAAAAGAATGCGCATATCCACCAAGGTTCCCGTGATTCCCCCATGGGATAAAGGATAGATGCCCTTTACTTTGTTGGACTGGTTCAGCAACAAGATTTTGAAGGTTTCATGTAGTCCAATGGTCTTGTTGTCCCAATTTTGGAACAATAGATCCGCCACCTCGTTGGAATTGGTCACGGAAAGGGATTTCAGGGTACTTAGTTTTTCCCTATAACTGATCTGTATTTCATTGACACGGTGTTCCATTTCATATGTTTAAAGGATGAAAAAAGAAAGGGATGCCCAAATGTTGGACACCCCTATCCCATCAATCGTTGTTACCTCCCAACAACAGAATTTCACTGGCCACTACTTCGGTCACATACTTTTTATTGCCCTCTTTGTCCTCATAGGAGCGGGAGGTCAATTTCCCTTCAATGGCAACTTCTTTACCCTTGGTCACAAATCCCTCGATGATGTCGGCCAGTTTCCCCCAACCGATCACGGTGTGCCATTCGGTATTGGTCACCCGTTCCCCTTCGGAATTCTTGTAGTGTTCATTGGTGGCCATGGTGAACCGTGCCACTCGTTTCCCTTTGTCAAGGTCTGTGATGGTGGGGTCTTGCCCCACGTTTCCAATCAACTGCACTTTGTTTCTCAATGTACTCATGATAAAAAGTTTTAAAGGCCTGCCGTCTTCCAGTATGGATAAATCAGCAAACAGGGTTAAAAATTTCCCCTCTTTTTTTTGGTCATTGTTTACCAAATTTTAAGGGGCGTTTGTTTGCTTCTTACGTGCGTAGCACAATAAAAGAAGGGGGTTCTGTCAAGGCTTTTGGGCGGAAATCGGGAGGCTCCGCGACGTAGTAAAACCTTTAGGTTTTCAAGGAAGTGGAAACCCTATTTATGGACAAAACCTGTCTTGGCCTTGACAGGTTCAATGGGGGCCTTAGGTATTCCATCCGACCCATTGGCAAGGGAGCGTACGGGAAGTTAAGCAACTGCAGGCGATGGTGTCCTGATAGGAAATCCTTGGGCCCTGCCCTGTTTTTCGATGTCCCGAAAAACAACAAGGGCTTCTTTTATTATGGACCCCTTAAAATTTGATGGGCGGGCGGACGGATTTGCGGCCTTTCCCGGCAAAGCCCCAAGAAGGGTTTGCAAAGGAAGGACGCACCAAAAATCCGTTTGGACGACTTCCATATTTGCCAAATGACAATACATCAACTATTGCGATAGTAATGGGTCAGTAATCCTAGAACTCGGTTTCTTTTTAGTATTTCTGGAACAGCTCTCGCTGATCGTTAGGGGACGGTTCGCTCAACTTGGGCATTGAAGTTTTCATGCTATCCTTTAAGGCTTGTCTTCGTTTCTCATAGATCCAGACCCTTAACCTTTTCAAAAGACCCATCTCATATTCGGACAGTTGTTTGGGAGCCACTTCCTCCATGGCCTCCGTCTGCCCTGTTTTTTTGAAGGTCTTGGCATACTGTAGCCCGCACCATGTGTAGATGTTCACCCATTCACTGGGCATGGGAGATTCGAAAGTCCTGGGCATCATATAGGCCACAACCTCGGTCAAGGAGGCCATGTGTTCCCCACGCATCTGGGTCAACATCCGGGCCATGGTAATATTGTTTAAAAGGTCTTTGGGAACGGCATCCTGCCATTGTGATGGGTAGACAATGATGGGACTTTGCAATAGGTCCATAAAGTCAAGGACAAAATCGGATTTGGCCTTTTTGAGGGACTTGGGACTTAGGTTTGGATTCGGTGTTTTCGTTGGCTCCATTTCAAAGCCAAAATCTAGTTGCACTACGTTTTGTTTTTCCATGATCTGCGTTTTAAATTGAACAATAGTGGCAGGCCAGCAAACGCAAGGGAAAATTTTGGAGTGGGAAGGAAACGGAATAAAAAGGGAGTGGACGAGCGGCTTTATGCCGTCCCTTGTCCGAAAAATATTTTCCGGGTTTATCTTTGGGCAGTATTGATCGGAATAGGTTCTACACCCTATTATTTGGCCATCAGTGCCCCCGTTCCCACTTGTCTGGGGTCGGATTTCAAGGGCTGTTTGAGGGTCGAGATCACCTCCAGACTGTAGTGCCCGAACTCTTCGGTCACAGTTCCATGGCATAGATAGATACCCTTTCCATGAATGGGCGCGGATGCCATTGTTTGGGGAAAGTGGACACAGTCAAAAAAGTGACCTTCCAGATCGAGCATGGTGGTAAAGCGCATGGTATCCCCTTTGGATGTGGTATTCAAACGGGTATGCACCAGGGAACCATAGATCCATATCTTCTGGTTGACATAGGCCTCAAAATCACTGGCAGTCAACCTACTCTTCACCTTGCTGTCCATGAGTTCATAATACCCGCATAGTGGAAAACCCAGAAGTTCCATTTGGTCGTAGGCATCCTCAATGGGATGGGAAGGCAATTGCGGCAATGTAAAATGCCTGTGGTTGGGTTTAAACAGCAGTTTCTGGGTAGTTTCTTTTCGATGGGCCTTGGTCTTGAATACGGCCTGCCAAAGCACTTGCTTCTTGGGCACCCCAAAGACACGAAAGGCATCGATACGCACCAAGATGGTCAACTGTTCAATGGCAATGGGGACACGATCAATAAAATCATCAAAATCCCTGAATTTGCCATGGAGTTGCCTCTCATTGAGAATGCGTTGGATGACCAAGCGTTCTAGACTCCGAAGCTGACCCAGTCCCAAATAGATGTGCTTCCCATAAATAACATTGACATGGTCACTGCGGTTGATACAGGGCGGATGGATGACCCCACCCCACATCTTGGTCTCGTGCACATAGAGTTCCGTATCGTAAAACCCTCCCCCATTGTTGAGCACGGCTACCATGAATTCCAAGGGGAAGTAGCATTTTAGATAAAGACTTTGGTAACTTTCCACCGCATAGGAAGCGGAATGCCCCTTGGCAAAGGCATAGCCTGCAAAGCTCTCGATCTGTTCCCAGACCATTTGGGTCAGGGCGGCATCATGCCCCCTTTGCTTGCAATTGCCAAAAAACTTCAATTTGACCGCCTGGAATTCCTCCCGGGAACGGAACTTTCCGCTCATCCCCCTTCTCAGGACATCGGCCTCCCCAAGATCCAATCCTGCGAACAGGTGGGCCACCTTGAGCACATCCTCTTGGTAGACCATGATCCCATGGGTATCCGGCATGATTTCCAACAGAATGGGATTGGCCTCTTTTCTTCGTTCCGGCTCCCGTTCCCTTCGGATATATTCATCCTTCATCCCTGAGGAGGAAACCCCTGGTCGGATTACGGAACTCGCAGCCACCAGCCCCAGATAATCATGGGTCCGCAGTTTTTTCATCAAGCCCCGCATGGCCGGTGATTCCACATAATAAGCCCCTATTGCCCTCCCTTGGCTCAACAGACGGTTGATATTGGAATCCTTCTTCATCGCCTCCACGCTCTTGATGTTCCATAGGACGGCATCCGGTTGGTTACCCTTGATGACTTCCACCGCTTCCTTGATTTTCGCCAATCCCCGTTGTCCAAGGATATCGAACTTGAACAGGCCCACATCCTCGGCAATGATCATGTCGAACTGTACCGTGGGAAACCCTTTTGGCGGCAGGGTCGTAGCCGAATAATAGTGTTCAGAACGGTCCATGATCAGTATCCCTGAGGAATGCACACTGATGTAATTGGGCATCCCATGGATATAAGTGGCATATTTCAATACCAATCGGGCCAACTCATCCAAGGCCCCTTGCTCATACCGTCCTGCACTGAGCTTATCGATTTCCTCCGTGGGTAGTCCGAATACCTTTCCCAACTCCCTTACAGCTGCCCGATACTTAAAGGTGTTATAGGTACCCAACAGGGCCACATGTTTAAATCGCTTAAAAATATATTCGGTCACATCATCCCGGTCCCAAGTGGAGAAGTCAATATCAAAATCGGGAGGAGAAGCCCGAAAGGGATTGATGAACCGTTCAAAGTATAAGTCCAGTTCAATGGGATCCACATCGGTAATTCCGATTAAATAGGCCACCAGACTGTTCGCCCCGCTCCCCCTACCCACATAGGGGTAGCCTTGGGATTTTGCATAGGAAACAATATCATGGTTGATCAAAAAGTAGGACACAAAATCCAGTTCTTGGATGGTCCGTAGTTCCCGGAACATCCGTTCCTTGACCTTTTCGGTAGGATGGGCATAACGTCGGGGCAGTCCGTCCAGAGCCAGTTCCCGTAACCGCTCCACATCCAATGCTTTGGACTCCAAAAAACAGGATTGGTTCTGGGAAGCCCGCTCACCTCCAAACCCAAAGGCAATGGAACAGGAGTCCATCAACCGATTCGTGTTATCCCAGATATGGGGAACATCGGCCAAGGCTTTTTTCAGTTCCGCCATTGGCCGAAGGGTATCGGTGGGTTTGGCCTCCTCGGACTGGGGGAGTTTGCTCAACAGTGTGTTCAAGCCTATGGCCCGAAGCAACCGATGCGTATTGAAATCCTTTTTGTTGCGAAAGCTCACAGGCTGTAGCAATACCAATCTACCCTTGTATTCCCGGTACCGGGAGAACCGTAATTTCCGAAGCTCTTCCATGGATACCCCTATGTATTCATAGGCCTGGAAGTCCGTCCGTTCCTCTTCCTGGATTTTCTCGAAAGGATAGATGACATGGACATGTTCAAAGGCAGGGGCCGCGGAGGGAATGGGTGTTCCTTTGTGCAGGTGTTCGGATAGAAAGGCATTGATTTCCCGAAACCCTTCATTATTTTGGGCCAATCCCACAAACTCCTGTACGTTCCCGTTCCGAAAATCAATCCCCAGAATGGGACGTATCCCCTGTTCGTTGGCCAGACGTACAAAGTTCATCCCCGCCGAACTGTTGTTGATGTCCGTCAGGGCAAGTACGGATACCCCATGGGAACGGGCCAGGTCCAAGAGCTCCGTTTCGGAAAGCACCCCGTAGTTCAATGAGTAATATGTATGGCAGTTCAGGTACATCAGTGCTGTCTATGGGCCAATAAGATGGGGGGTTGTCCGTCAAAGGGGTTCCCGCCCCTTCCTATGCTATGGGCACCCATGGCAGAGGCCCGCATCAGACTGGACTCCCCAAAACGGTTCCGCACCCGGTCCATGGCCTGATAGAGGTTGAGCAGTTTTTCATCATCGGCGAAGAGGTCGATTTGATAGTGTCCGCCGACGATATGGCTGTAGTTGACCCCAACGAGTCGGATGAGCATTCTTCGGTCATAGAGAGTGGTAAACAGTTCCTTCACCAAAGGCACCAATACATGGTCCGCAGAGGTATAAGGAATCCGTTTCTGCTTCGTATAGGTCTTAAAATCACTGTACCGGATCTTCACACTCACACAGCCTGTCATCTTGTTGGCCCTTCGGAGTTGGTAGGCCAGGTTCTCCGCCATGGCGAACAAAGTGGTCTCCAGTTTGACCATATCGGTGGTATCCTTTCCATAGGTGCGTTCCGTGGAAATGGACTTCCGTTCATGAAAAGGGACCAATGGCGAATTGTCCAGCCCCTGGGCCCGCATCCAGATGGTCCGTCCATGTAGGCCAAAGGCACTTTCCAGCATTTCCAATGGCAGCTCCTGTACGGTCTGTATGGTGGTCACCCCCATATTGGAGAGAAGTCCATAGGTCTTCTCCCCCACCGAGGGCAGTTTACGGATGTGCAAAGGGGCCAAAAACTCTTTCTCCAGTCCAAGGTCAATCTTCATCTGGTTGTTGGGCTTGGCCTCCCCAGTGGCGACTTTGGAGACCACCTTGTTCTGGGAAAGCCCGAAGGAAATCGGCAATCCTGTTTCTTTTAGGATCCTTTGCCGAATTTCCGAGGCGTATTTGTAGCAACCAAAGAAGCGGTCCATTCCTGAGAGGTCCGCATAGAACTCATCCACACTGGCCTTTTCAAAGACCGGGACACTCTCCCTGATTATTTCGGTCACATTGTCCGAGAACTTCATATAGGTCCCTGCATTGCCCTTGATGACCGTGGCCTCCGGACACAATCTACGCGCCATTTTCATTGACATCCCGGAGTGTACCCCAAAGCGTCGGGTCTCATAGCTACAGGCCGCGACCACCCCTCTGTCCCCCAACCCACCGACCAAGAGGGGCCGCTTCATCAGACGACTGTCTAGCAGCCGCTCACAGGAGACGAAGAAGGTATCCAGATCAAGATGGAGAATGGTGGGTTTCATAAAGTTATTGGAATTATTCCTATAAATTGGAAAATATCCAAATGTACGGAAAGGGACGAGCCATTTCAAAACTTTAACAATTTTGCTTAACTTATTGCTGCAAATATCAACCTCAAGATGTGCTACTCGACCAGACAGACCCGGGAACGGAAGGAACTGGAGAAATTGCTCTCCGTCAAGGCCATGTACGGTGATATCGACACCGACCTGGAACTCATTTATTTCCATGCCAACGGCTGGAGCCATCCCGTGATGTGGTCCTTGGGCCAGGAAGAGCCCAATAACCTCCTCCCGGCGATGTGGGGCATCATGCCCCCAAAGGAAAAACAGGAGGATTATAAGGAGTATTTCAAAAACCCCAAGACCTTTGGGGGACTCAATGCTAAATCCGAAAAGCTCTTTGACCATTTTGTATACCGGTACTGTTGGGAAAACCAGCGGTGCATCATTCCTGTGGACGGTTTCTTTGAACCCCATAACACCAAAGTGAAGGTCAAGGGCAAGGACTTTAAGGTGCCTTTCTATTTCAGAAGAAAGAATGGGGACCCCATATATTTAGCCGGCATCTATACCAATACTGCCGACGGTCGCAGGACCTTTGCCGTGTTGACCAAGGACGCCACCCCCATGTTTGCCGAGATCCACAATGAAAAGAAAAGGCGTCCGGTGATCATGGATGATGAGAACCTGGAATCTTGGTTGCACCATGGGAATACCGCCTCCGATGTACAGGACCTGATCGATGATGATCTTTGGGAAGGGGATTTGGAAGCCTATCCCATCACCAAGGATTTATATAGTAGAAGTGTGGATTCCAATTATTCGGGCATCATTGATAAAGTGGACTACGAAGAGGTGTCCATTTCCTATGGATGACTTAAAAAAAGGGGCATTTATATGCTCCTTACGTACGCAACACAATAAAAAAAAGGACTTCTTATATTTAGGTCCCCTTTAAATTTGTTTGGCGGACGAACGGATTTACATCCTGCCACAGCAAAGCTCCAAGAAGGATTTGCAAAGGGTGGATGTATAAAAAATACGTTTGACCGACTTCCTTATCTGTAATCCCAACCTTGGAATAATCTCGATGACGCTTTAAATGATACGTGGGAGACGGTATCCCAAGCACAATCAAATCCTTGGAACAAGGTTACAACAAATCATAAAATCTTTATAATGTTAAATATAATTTACAAAAAATACTATATTTGTAAACTATAATTTACGTTATGCCAAAAAAGAAAATAATAATATTGCCTAAGACAAGAAAGATCCTTGAGGAAATGGGGGAGAATTTTCGGTTGGCCAGACTTAGGCGAAAGCTAAGTTTGGAACAAGTTGCGGAAAGGGCGAATATCAGTAGGCCCACCTTGACAAAGATTGAAAAAGGTGCCCCCACTGTGAACATGGGCTCCTATTTATTGGTTCTCCAAGTTCTTGGCCTTGAAAAGGATTTTCTGCTCCTTGCAAAAGATGATGAATTGGGAAGGAAACTGCAGGATGCCCGAATTAGCACCTCAGAAAGGGCTCCTAAACGAAATAGAAAATAATGGCAGAGTCAAAAACAAAGAGATCCATACTTGTATATGCCCACTGGAGAGGAATAGCGGAACCCCTTTTAATGGGGACACTTATCTCCGATAGGCTCAAGGGAAAGGAGATTTTCTCCTTCGAATATAATGAGGATTGGTTGAAAAAAGGACCATCCCATTTATTGGATCCCGGGCTTCAGTTGTTTTCCGGTCCGCATTATGTTTCCCAAGAACAAGAAAATTTCGGAATATTCCTGGATTCGTCACCAGATCGTTGGGGACGGATTTTGATGCGCCGTAGGGAAGCAGCACTGGCACGTGTCGAAAAAAGGGAAGAGACAAAACTCTTCGAGACAGATTATCTGCTCGGCGTCTTTGACGGTCATCGAATGGGGGCACTTCAGTTCAAACTTGAGGAAGATGGTCCTTTTCTCAACGATAACAAACAAATGGCCACCCCACCCTGGACCTCCATCAGGGAACTTGAGCAAATCAGTTTAAAACTGGAAGAGGGGGATATCATGGATGACCCCAAATACCTGAAATGGCTGGCCATGCTCGTGGCACCGGGATCATCATTGGGAGGTGCCAGGCCCAAAGCAAGCATCACCGATGCCAAAGGAGATTTGTGGATTGCGAAATTTCCGAGTCAAAACGATTCGGGGGATGTTGGGGCCTGGGAGATGGTAACCTATGAGTTGGCCCTTGAAGCAAGGGTACAAATGGCTGAATCCATGGCTCAAAAATTTTCATCCCATCACCATACTTTCCTGACAAAACGGTTTGATCGCACAGCAAATGGGGAACGGATTCATTTTGCCTCTGCCATGACCATGCTCGGCTACAGTGATGGACAGGATCACAAAGACGGCATCAGCTATCTGGAAATTGCCGAATTCATCCAAAATCATGGGGCCAATGTCAGCGGTGACCTCGAAGAGCTCTGGAGGAGAATTGTTTTCAGCATCTGTGTATCCAACACCGATGACCATCTAAGAAACCATGGTTTTTTATTGACCGACCAAGGATGGTTGTTATCTCCTGCTTATGATATCAACCCAGTGGAAACGGGCACGGGCCTTAAACTGAACATTTCCGATACCGATAATGCATTGGACTTGGACTTGGCCCTTGAGGTGTCCGAATTCTTCCGTTTAAATCTGTCTAGGGCCAAGGAGATTATTGACGAAGTGAAGAATGCCGTGGCGAAATGGCCGAGCATTGCAACAAAATACGGCATTTCAAGAACGGAACAGGAATTGAAATCCAATGCATTCCGGTTTTGATTGAAAGAGAGTGGTGATTTCACAAACTCACACTTCAAATTCGACCAATTTCGAATTATAAATATATCGTTCCATGGGAATCAACATCTATAGTTGAAGACTAACCCTTGGCAAAACTTACCAAGGGATCGATATTTCCGTTGTTCGAACTCATCCAATTCCCACTGTGTCGTTATTGACTTTATCCTTAGACCTTCTTTTTCTTCTTCATCCAATGGGGTTTGCCCATGTACATACTCAAAGTCTAATCCCATAGTGATTTTCTCATTTCCCTTTTGATCTCAAAGGCCAAGTCCTTTATGGATTCCTTTATTTTATCATCTGAAATCCCTTGGTCTTCCAACCGCATGCTTTGATTTGTCCTCAAAACGATGCTCTTGGCCAATTCTTCCGCCTTCCTATCGATCATTTTTTCAATACTGCCATCAATGGGCACAAAGCCATAAACGAATTGCATATCCAATGCCAGACCAACCTCTCGTAACCTATTTATCGTTATCTGTCCACCTGCCTCATTGATCTCTAGCTGTCTGACTCCTTGCCTTGTTATATCAAGTCTACTTCCAAGTTGGGCCATGGTCATGTTCAGGGCTGTTCGGATTGAATTGATCCAACCTGTGCTCGGAACCCGAACGGTTGCCGCTTCCTGAAAAAGTTTCAATTTACGGTCCAACTGTTGTATCAATAATCCTCTTTTATTTCTCATTTATGTAACTGTTCCAGTTTACACAATAATAATAATGTAAACCTGTTCATTTACAAATATGGTAATTTGTAAATATATTTATTTACTTTATAGATGTTTTTGTAAATACATTAATTTACAAAATTGAATGAATTGTTTTCCGAAATAATTGTCATCCCTTTGAACCGACAATTCTTATTACAGTTCCTATCAGAGCGCCATGATGAAATTAAATCCCAAACAAGTCTATTTGACTATTCGTAAATGTGACACTCTTTTCACTTTTTCCGGTTCGTTTTCGACGGTATTGGAACCGGATAACAGTTCATCCTTTTGATGTTTCCCGGTTCCCTCACCCAACACCATTTTAAGCGCATCCATATCACGGCTTATTTTCTGTTCGATTACCCTGGAATATCTCTTGGTGGTGGACAATTTGGTATGGCCCAAAAGTTTTGAGACCGTTTCCATAGGGACTCCGTTCAAAAGTGTTACGGTGGTCGCGAACGTATGTCGGGCCACATGAAAGGTCAAGTGCTTTTTGATACCTGCCATGGCGGCTAAATCCTTGACGTCCTTGTTAAGGGTCACATTGGCCGGGGTCGGGAACAACAATCCAGTACTCTCTGTAACAGGGTGCTCGACATACTTTGAATAGATCTCCTTGGCCTTTTTAAGCAATGGGACCTTGACCGAAGTCTTGGTCTTTTGCCGGATCACATCGATCCACTCATCACCATCGATGCCAATGACAATGTTCTTTGGCAGTAACTGCTTAACTTCTACATAACTCAGGCCAGTATAACAGGAGAATATAAAAAGATCTTTACTGACCTTCAATCTTGGGTCACTGGGCATAAGGTTCTCAAAGACCTTCAATTCATCAAGGTCCAAAAAATCGGAATCATATTCCTCAAATTTCAACTGGTACCGTTTGAAGGGGTTCTTTTCCACCCAATCGAACTTAACGGCCAATCCATAGATTTTTTGGAACCGCTCCATATGTTTCATGATCCCGTTATTGCTCAAGGGCTGCCAAGAGCGGAGAGGTTTACAGGTTCTTAGGTAATTCTCAAATTGCACTATAAGGGCATAATTGATCTGAGCAAGGTGAATATCATCCGTCTTGAGCTTTTCCCGGAGAAAATTGTCCAAATAAACTTCTGTCGCGTTATAGTTCTTTGCGGTCCCTGAAGAAAGTTTGGAGAGTTCCTCCTCCCTATGGTACTTGATGACCCCCTTTAAGGTACTGACATCTTCTTCAAGGCCCAGATACCGTTTCTTGACCAATTGGGGACTGACATACTCCTTTTTGCGCTCAAAGCCATCAAAGGTCTCCCTTACCTCTGTGGCCACTTTGTCCAATAAGGGGTTCAATGTTTTTGCAACAGGATACTGTCGGATGATGCGCCTTGATCGGCTGCACCATTCTTCCTCTGAAATGAACTGGTTGAGACTGAATTCGCTGCGACGGCCGTCGACGGAGATACGGCCATAGATGGGAACTTTTCCGTCACTCCTCCTTTTGGAGGGCTTGATCATGAAATGGATTCCGAAGGATTTTTTGTTTTTCATGTCTTTCGTTTAAGGTTAACAAATCAGTTAAAACGAAAGCCAAATGCTGAAAAAAGTGAAGAAATCGGCGTTTTCTGCTAAAAAGGTCCCTTTTTTTTGGGTTTGACCTCTGACAGACCTTGATTTTACTCAATTATTGGTCGCCTTATAGGTCTCCTTTTTTTTCGATTTTAACAGTTTTAAATGAAATCAAGGAAAATGTAAGTCCTTGATTCCATTTAACTTACTGTTTTTTAGGGCCTTTTGATGACCCTTCTGTCGGGGTGGCAGAGCCTGAACCCATGACCTTAACCCCATATAAACCAGATGTTTATGTCTTGTTTTCCAAAATAGGACATCCTATAGGACATCTTCGTGTGGAACTTGATACTTTCTAGCATCAAATTTAATAGATTCAATTTAAACTAAACCAAGTTCGTATAAATAAAATCAAAACTTACTTTCTAGTCCCAACAGGTCAAATTTTAAGTATGATATTAACCGGAATGTTCAAGAAAGGTAACTATAATGGTCATGTATAAATAAAACTTTGGATAGAATACTAAAACCCTGAAGGTTTTGTCTGTACTGGAAAGGACGGATTATGAGAACCACTAAAAATGAGGTGCCAGAACCATTTTAAATATGACATTAAAATACTTTGTCCCAATGAATCACCAATAATTTGACCATGCTCACTTTTTCCCGCCTCAGATGGTAGCGTTTTGCCGTTTTTTGTAACCAATTGTATAAGCATAAAATAAGGTCGTTCCTATATCCCTATTTACGAACTCTAGTTAAAAAACATTTATTTGTATTAAATCTAAATAAGGTTTGCGGTCACAATATTATGATATATTTTTGCGCCTTATTTTAAATAAATCCAAATTAATGAAACTATTATCACTGGCCACCGCCTTACTACTATCGTTCTGTGCATTTTCCCAATCCAATCTGAAAGGAAAGGTAACCGATGAACAAAATCAGCCCCTATCGGGTGCCACAGTTTATATTCCGGCATTGCAATTGGGGACCACGACAGACTACAATGGCAACTTTGAACTCACTTCCATCAAGGAAGGCACCTGGGAGGTCACCTTTAGGATGTTGGGCTACCGGACCCATGTGGAGAAAATAACATTTTCACAAAATGGGACCGTCCCGTTCACGGCAGTAATGACAGAAGACCTGAACAGTCTGGACGAGGTCGTGATATCGGCCAGCAGGAACTCGGAATACCTTTCCGAGATACCGGCTTCCGTGACCGTGGTGGGAGAGGTCAAACTACAGGAATTCTCCAACGCCACCTCGAACATCAGTGAAATATTGGAGTTTACGGTACCCGGCCTGGCGGTGTCCACCGGAACCTTTTCCAATTGGGGGCAGACCTTGCGGGGACGTTCGCTCTTGGTAATGGTCGATGGAATCCCACAATCCACTCCACTACGAAATGGGCAGTTGGGCATAAAATCAATAAGCCCCAATGATATCAGCCGGGTAGAGGTCATCAAAGGGGCCACATCCATATTTGGCAATGGGGGCAATGGGGGATTCATCAACTATATCACCAAAAAGCCGAACGCTGCCGAAAAAATCGAGGGTACCACGAATGTTTGGGGCACCTCCAACTTGGCGGCCACCGATGACGCCCTTGGTTTTGGGGTGTACCAATCCCTTAAAGGCAATCTGGACAGGTTCAATTACTATATCAACGGTAGCTATGAAAAGACCGGCACTAAATATGATGCGGACGGGACGGCGATCTTGCCCACCTATGGTCTGGACAATACAAAGATCTACAGTGCCCTGGCCAAGTTGGAATACCGGATTTCCGATAACCAAAACATCACTTTGGGCGGTAACCTCTACAAAAGTGTCCAGGATACCCCTTTCATTCCGGTTCCGGCCGAGTTTGAGGTCTTTAATGAAGAAGGGGATTATTCCCTTACAGCTGGATATGGGATCGAGGGTTCTGTAGAGGGCCAGGAAGCCACGGGATCCACCTTGGTGAACGGGCAGCTGAAATATAACTTGACCAACATTTTTTCTGGAACCACTGATTTTACGACGGATCTGTATTACCAGAACACGGAAAACATCTTCTTTTACTCCGACAAATTTGAAAACGGTGGCCAATCGGTCATCAATGCCGAGAAATATGGGCTGAGACCCAATTTCAATACAAGCCTCCCGATCAACCCTACAACGGAAATAACCTTGACCTATGGTTTGGACCTGCTCCGTGACAAGACCAATCAAGGCCTTTTGGACGGCAGGTTATGGGTGCCGAACATTAAAATGTTCAGTTGGGCACCATACCTTCAGTCCACTGCAAAGTTCAATGGGATATGGGTGGTGAAGGCCGGTCTTCGCTTCGATGACATGAACTTGGACATCGAGGACTATAATACGCTCCCCTATTCTCCCTTGGGGGATGGCAACTTCAATCCATCAGTGGCCGTGGAAGGTGGTAAGATAGGTTTTGACAACTTGGCCTTCAACGTCGGTCTCCGTTATATCAAACATCAAGAGTTCATTCCTTTTGTAAGCTATTCACAAGGATTCTCCATTGCCGATCTTGGTTCGGTGTTACGGTCCGCAACTGCTGACAACATCAACGAAATCCAATTGGAACCAGCAGTGACCAAAAATTATGAGTTCGGGTTCCTGTCCAAATTTCAGAACATCAAATTTGAAGCCGTTGGGTATTACAGCACCTCCAATTTGGGCACGGGCGTTGTATTCGATGAGAACATCAATTCCTTTGTCCCTTCAAAACAGCCCCAGGACATCTATGGCGGGGAAGTTGCCGTAGATTATTTCTCCCCTAACAGCAGATGGCAACTGGGTACCTCCTATTCGTATGTGGAAGGGGTGACCAATAATGCGGGCAATGAGAACAATTTGGTCTATTTGGGAGGTGATGTCATTGCAGCCCCGAAATGGACGGCCTATGTAAACTGGGCGCCTTTGGACAAAGTAAGCACATCGCTTCGGATGACCCACTTGGGGGATAGGGACAGATTTGACCCCTATCTGGATGCCAATGACAACTATACCTATAGGCATACACAGTTTCCCGTGGAAGGCTATACGCTGCTCAATTGGTCGGCGACCTATCGATTACAGTCCAATATATCCATATCGTTGGCCATCAACAACCTGCTGAACGAATATTACCTGCCAGCAAGATCGCAATGGGCCGCTCCCTTGCGGACCTTTACGGGAGCCGGGGAAGGCATCAATACGAAATTGAGCCTATTATACAGTTTCTAAAATATAGTGAACGGTGCCGATGATTTCATGGGCACCGTTTTTTAAATACTCCCAGGCATCCTTTTGACCACTATGAACAAAACGATACGGAAAATACACCTTTGGTTGGGTCTTACCTGTGGGCTTATCGCCTCATTTTCCGGTCTCACGGGCTCCCTCTATGTCTGGCAACCCGAAATATCGTCATTTCTCAATCCCGACCTGCTCCAAGTGGAGGACTTTGGGGACCTGGACGAAGGGACTATCATGGAAACCACAGCAAGTTTGTTGGCCATCCATGGTGACAGTATCAACAGTATCTTCCTCCCCTATCGTGAGCAGCAGACGATCTCCATTAAATTCGATAATGGCGAAACCAGCTACCACCACCCGGTGACCCGTGCCTTTCTGGGCGGGAAATCAGCTTCCATCCTCTTTTTTGAAAATCTGTTGGTCCTTCACAGGACCTTGGGCATTCCAACGTATGGTAAATACATCGTGGGGACCAGTGCCATCCTGTTCTTCCTGTTCCTGTTGACCTCGGGCATCTATATTTGGACAACATCCTATCGAAACAACTTGAAGGAGGGTTTTACCATTAAATTGAATGGAAAAAAAAAGAAAATCAATTTCGACCTGCACAAGGCCTTTGGGGCCTATTTTATGGTACCCTTGCTCATCATGGCTTTCAGTGGATCTTACTTTACCTATAACTCCTACTACAAATCGGGACTTAGCCTATTTGATAGCAAACGTGACAGCACGGGGATGGACATCCAACGCCCATTTATGCCCGGAAATTCTTTGCGGTTGGAAGACCATCTGTTAAGCGGAAATGAGGCCTACGCCCTTCGGGCCATCCACTTTCCCAAAAACACAGTGGCCCCATATAGGTTTCGGTATATCAAGGAACGGTTCATAACATCAGGGCTTCGAAGGACCAAGGAAGTGGAACTCGATGCCAAGGGCCACGTTACGGTGGTGAGTGATTATAGGACAGATCCCAACAGCAACCGAATGGCAACTCAGTTCTACCCCATCCATATCGGGGAAATGGCCGGTACGATCGGCAGGATCTTGGTCTTTGTCTCCGGCCTGGTCCCATTACTGATGTTCTTGACGGGACTCAACATATATCGGAACAAAAAAAGAAGGAAGACCAAAAAAGGGAAATAACGGGCCAGTAGTCTATCATGACCCAATTTCCTCCGGTATACCATGGCCGTGTGAAGAAGGACAGGGGGGCCATGTTGCCCATATGTGTCAAACGGATGAAACATCAACAAGCGCAGTTGCCCTGCTGGACCGAGGGACATGGGACCGAACCGTAACTACAATAAACACAGCAGTCTCCGGCCTTGGGCCTCAGGAGCGTGCCGCAGTTTGCGCAGCTATAAAAGAACTGACAAGCACCGATCGGCATTTCCACTTCCTTTTGATGGCCACATTCGGGACAGGTGATGGTCGATTCCAATATAACATCCATTTTACTGTCCTTTTTTATCGGTCACGGTATATCCGGTCGCATTGATGGCCTTTTCGATTTCGGCAATATTGATCTTGGAACTGTCAAACGCTATAATCGCATTCCCCTTCTCATAAGAAGCGGTCGATCTGATGATTCCAGGGAGTTTGTTCACCTCATGGTACACATGTGCCTCACAGCCCGAACAGGTCATGCCACTTATGGAAAACTCAACGGTTTGGATGTTCGATCTATCCACCACGATTATTTGTTTTCCAACTCTTGGATAGAAAACATGCGCGTAACAGGGAAAGGAAAGCATCAATGCTGCGAAAATGGTAACGAGCCCCAAGAACTTCCTACTCTGGAGGAATCTTGGATTCCGCGCCTTTCCAGAGGACAGGTCATCCGCTTCGCAATTGCAGTCAATTACTTTTTTGGGCCTTAGCTTCCGGTACCAAGCAAACCCAAGGACCAAAACGGTCAGTCCAACAAAATAGGGCCTCATCGGGTCGAGCCAAGAAAAGGTCGAGGCCAGCCCGCTCGTACCTGCAACAAGTGCCAATACGGGGGTGACACAGCACAATGAGCTTAACAGGGCCGTTCCCATGGCCATAAAACATGCTTCATTTGTTCTCTGTTTTTGGTATACGGTCAATGTGTTTTCATCCTCTAACTCTTTAAGGTCAAGAGGTTGAAAAGGGAGTAAAACTTCCACTCCCCTATTCCTTTACTTTTTCTTACAGCAAGTCGGGAGTTCCACTGTTGTTGCATTTTCATAGGGGCATTCCGGTGTCCCTACCAATGGGCAATCAATTTTTGGACAGTCCGGGGTTCCTTCGAGCGGGCAACTGTTATTGCTGGATGCGGTAAGTCCATAGGCGAGTCCGGTCAAGGTCAACATTCCTGCTGCTGCAAGCACTATCATTTTGTTTTTCATGGTCTTTGTTTTTTAAATTGAACAATGCCTCCAAGTTAGGACTCAGGAATGGGGGGTGTCCAAGTTTTTTTCCGATAAATATTTTTTCAGGCGAATCTCGACCTCTTCCGCTTCTTTGAGTTTTTGTGGAACATCTTCGAGGGAAAATTCCGGGAACAGCCTGCGCAACCGTTCTATGTTGTCCTCATCCCCACAGTTTCCATGGCAGTTTTGGTGCGCGGCAGATATCTTTTCCGCCATGGCCTTTCGGTACACATCGTCCAAAAGTTCAAAAGTAGCTTTGTCCAAAATGGCCCGGACGGCCTTGAACTGGAGCAGGATATTCTCTGCCTGCTGTTCGTCATCCACCTGTTCCAACACGTAGTTTAACTGGCCCATTGCCGTTTTGATGGATACTTTGATGTCCCTGGTCAAATCTGAAGAGATCATAACGTTTTTGTTGTTTTCCTTTCGTCCAATATTTCAAAAAAGGGCATGAACAGTTGCTCATATTCCCCGCAAGGGAATAAAAAATGGTCTGTGCACGTCTTAGCGTAGCGGGAAGGGTTAGCGGAATGGAAAGCTAAAATTGGGGATTGTGTCCAAGACCTTTTTTGAGTGCAGCTCTTTTCCCGGAATGAAGCATTTTCTGCGGAATATAGGGGAATGGACCGAGTGGGACTGGAAAATTTAATAGCGAACTCATCGTTAGTTTGTACTCTGAAAAATAAATTTAAGTAGAGGTCGGTATTTAAATACGTATTTTTATTACTTGTAAATATATGATATTATGGATGTTTTCAAGGGCCAAAATCTTCTAGAGTTCTCCGATCGGTTCAAGACCGATGAAGATTGCAAGGAATATTTGGCATCGATAAAGGCCAAAAGTGAATACAAATGTACCCGTTGCAACCATACGGCCTGTCAAATCCGCAAGGACTTCGCCAGACAGTGCAATATCTGTGGGCATATTGAATCGGCCACTGCCGATACACTTTTCCATAAAGTGAAGTTCGGGGTCAGAAAGGCGTTTTTCATCTGTTTCGAGATGGCAACAACGACCAAGAGCCTATCGGCAAGCTATATGGCGGTCCGCTATGGTGTTACGGAAAAGACCGCCAGACTCTTTATGCACAAGGTCAGGGAAGCAATGGCATCAAGCGGCAACGACCCCATGGACGGAGAAGTGCACGTTGACGAATTTGTCCTTGGCGGAAAGGACGAGGGAAAAACGGGAAGGAGCTATGATGGCAAGAAAAAGAAGGCGGTAACGGCCGTCCAACTTACCCGGGACGGTAAGGTAAAGAGAATGTACGCGATGAAGATCGATGATTTTTCCGCACGATCCCTACAATACATCTTCGTAAACCACATCAGTCGACAAGCGCAGGTAACGACCGATAAGTGGAGGGGCTACAGGCCCATAGCGAAAGCTTATGATATCACCCAGATAGAAAGCAATAAAGGGTTGAACTTCAAAGCGCTCCACACAATGATCCACCAAGTGAAATCTTGGATAAGAACGACATATTCCTGGGTCAGCGATGGTAACCTGAACAGGTACTTCAATGAATTCTGCTTCCGCATCAACCGTTCCCAAAGCAAGGATACGATATTCAACAACCTTATCACCAAGATGGTCCATAGGAACAAAATATATCAACCACAATTAATAAGTAACTAACTACTGACCTCTAAATTTAAGAATAGATAATAAATCGTGAAGTATTACTTTGGCAAAAAAGCTCCATCTGCTGCCCTAACTTTATGAACTCATCAGATAAAATCTAAGCTAAATATCAAGAACAGCAGATTATATTGAGTTAAAGCCAGAGAGTATTTAGGGTAAAACCCATTATCACGATGTCAGCCACTCAATGCGGAACATAAATAAAAACTATTTATGCAAGTATATGGAATTGATCTGTCAATGGAAAAATTCGATGTCAATTACATCGATGAAAACGGAAAACAAAAGAACCAACAAGTGAAAAATCGATTAAACGGCATATCGAAGTTTCTGGACAAAGTACCTGATGAAGCTGTTTTATGTACGGAAAATACGGGGCCTTATGGGGATTTATTGGTTTTTCTGAGCAATCAAAGAGACATAAAAATAGCGTTGGTCCCCGGGTATACGATCAAACATAGCCTAGGGCTCATTAAGGGCAAGACCGATGCTATCGATGCGGGAAGGATCAGAGAGTACGGCGAGCGTTTCTATGATAGACTTACCTTTAAAACCTATGATCCCGAAACTATCGTTGAATTAAAATCCTTATATGCCCTACGTTCCCAATTGGTCAAGGCAAGGAAGCTGTTGCGTACCGGAGAGCATAGCCGTTCCCATATGCCCATGCAAAGCATCAGTGTACAACGGCATACCGACCGGGCCTTATCAAAACTCGATACAGAGATCAATGCCGTAGAAGCAGAAATGGGAGCGATCATAAAGGCTGACGCGGAACTCAATGAGAATTATGAACTGGCGACAAGCGTAAAAGGGATAGGCCCTGTAATCACAACGGATTTGATTATAAAAACCGGTAACTTTAAAAACATTGATACGGCCCGAAAGGCAGCTTCCTATGCCGGGGTTTGCCCGTTCCCCAATGAATCGGGTAAAATGGTGGGAAAACGGAAAACGAGCCCTTTTGCCGACCGAAAACTCAAAGCGCTATTGTACATGGGTGCCAAATCGGCGGTCAAACATAATAAAGAGTACAGATTGTATTATCAAAAGAAACAAATGGAGGGCAAACCTCATTACTTAATAATGAACAATGTATCCAATAAAATGCTCAGGACCATTTACAGTGTGGTAAAAAACAAAACACCATACTGCCAGGAGTATATATGCCTGGACCCAAGAAAGAAAAATATAACCAGCTCCACTAAAATAGTGGCTTAATAACTTGCAATTTATTAGAGTATATTTAAACTTTTTGATTTTGAACTTTTTCAGGGCCAGCACGATGAAGGAGAGGTAGTTGAACCCTTTCCAGCTTTCCGTGGTGGTATCGAACCTGTTGAGCAGTGAGCGGAAGCTGTCCATCCATGCATTGGTGCGCTCTATCGCATATCTTTCATCATATAGTTCCTGGTCAAAATATTCGTCCCTCTCCACGCTCCCGTTCCTTTTGTTGAAACAGACGTTGGCGTTGATTTCCTTGGCTGCACAGGCCGACCTGAAATCCTTGGAATCAAAACCTGCATCCGCATTGAGGAACAGACCGTTGACATCTATCTTGGCATTCTCAAGTGTTGCCGTGACCACCTCGAACTGTACCTCTATGTCGTACAGGTCGTTATGGTTGCCCGCCACGGGCTCGGACATGGCAAGGGGCAATCCCTGCCTGTCGGCCAGGTACAGCGCATTGGTGGTCTTCCTGCGCTTGCGGCCTTGGTACTCCACGCCCTGTCCGCCCCTTAGGGCGGGGGTGTGGCTACCGTCAAGGTCCACGCTGGAGAGGTCGAGCCTCTCCCGGTACTTTTCAAGTATGCCCGTCCAACATCGGTAAAAGGTGCCCGACAGGCACCATTTCCTGAAATGGTAGTAAACGCCCTGCCAGGTCAATGCCCTTTCGGCAAAAAGGGAAGTTACGGGCAAGTATTCCCACTGCACACCTGTCTTCATCTTGTAAAGAACGGCATTGACGATCTCGGAGAGTTCCACCCTCGGGGGAAAACCGCGCCTGGGCATCGGAATGTTGGGCACTATTTCCATTTCTATGATATCTTTGTCAAGTACTTTGTACATGGGCTATGGAATTTGGGTGTCGCAACACAAATATCCGTAGCCCTATCTTTCGATCCAAAAAAAGTCTAAATCACTTCAGCATAAAAAACCTTCATACCAATGTAAGAAGGCTTTTTAAACGAACATAAATTTACTATTTTTCTTTTTTCAGAACTAATTGATACACACAAGGAATTACCACCAAATTCAATATCGTAGCTGACAACAAACCACCTAAAATGACAACTGCCATTGGGTTTTGTATCTCACTTCCGGGTTCGCCCCCTTTTAAGGCTAATGGGATTAATGCTAATCCTGTTGTAAAGGCAGTCATTAGAATTGGATTTAATCGGTCCAAAGCTCCAGTCTTAATCAACTGAAATCCTTGTATTCCTTCCTTTCGTAAATCTTCATATCGTGATACCAATAAAATACCATTACGAGTAGCGATTCCGAAAAGACTTATAAAGCCAATAGTTGCTGCAATACTGATGATTCCTGACGTGAAATATACTATCAAGATTCCACCAATTAATGCCAAAGGCAGGTTTATCAACACAACAAACGCCAATTTCACATCCTTAAATTCATAATACAGCAAAAGAAAAATTATTGCTATGGCGATAATTGCCGTAAACATAAGTAATTGCGATGCTTTGGATTCACTTTCAAACTGTCCACCATATTGTACACGATAACCTTCTGGCATATTCACGTTATTGGCGACGACTTCCTTTATTTCGTTTACAGCACCACGTAAATCCCTACCTTGAACATTGGCAGCGACCACAATTTTTCGTTGTACATCTTCACGGTTGATGGTGTTTGGACTGCTTACCGATTGTACCGTTGCCAATTCACCCAGCGTAGTTTGTCCGCCTTTCGGCAAACTAATTAAGGTTTTATTGATGTTCTCAATATTATCCCTAAACGTTTTTTCATAGCGCACTACCAAATCAAAATACTGTTGTCCTTCATAAATCTCGCCGGCTTCTTCCCCTGCAAAAGCAATATCCACCTGTTCCATAAGATTTCCCACCGTCATTCCATAAGCCGAGAGAATCTGGCGTTTGGGTTTGATACGTATTTGTGGTACTTCAATCTGCTGGTCAACCGCAACATCTGCCAGTCCATCAATATCCTTGATGTTCTGCTCTACGCTTTTACCAACTTCGAACAAACGTTGTAAATCGGAACCAAAAATCTTAATTGCAATGTTCGCACGTGTTCCAGAAAGCATATGGTCAATACGATGAGCAATAGGTTGTCCCAAAGTAATATTTACGCCAGGTGCAATGCTTAATTTATTGCGGACTTCTTCAAAGAATTCTTCTTTGGTTTTGTCTTCGAGTACAAAAGGCACATCAATTTCCGAAGCATTTACGCCTTGTGCGTGTTCGTCCAGTTCGGCACGTCCTTGTCTGCGTGTAACGACTTCTACTTCTGGTAAATCTAATAATATCGATTCAATTAATTTTCCTGTTTTGTTGCTTTCTTCCAAGGACATTCCGGGTGGACCAACCACACTAATTACCAATGAACCTTCATTAAATTCCGGAAGGAAACTTCTTCCCAATTGCGTTACAACCAAAAGACTTAACAGAAAGGCAATGACCGTTACGCCTATAATTGTTTTAGGAATTTTAGTCGCACGTTCCAAAAGGTCGCCATAATATTTCAGTAACCATCTCTCTACACGGGTTCCTTCGGATTGTTTCTTTAACAATTTTTCATTGTTCAATAAATAAGAACACAAAATTGGGGTTACCGTCACAGCAACAATCAAGGATGTTAAAACCGAAGTCACAAAGGCTATTCCCAGCGGTTGCAACAAACGTCCTTCCATTCCGCTTAAAAAGAATAAGGGTACAAATGAAACGATAATGATAAGCGTAGCGATAATAATTGAGCTTCGTATCTCTACGGAAGCGTCTCGCACAACCGTAATTGTTGATTGACGTTCTGCCTTTGGTTTTCTAATATTTTCTCGCAAGCGTTTATACACGTTTTCCACATCGATGATAGCATCATCTACCAGTGCACCGATAGCGATGGCCATACCTCCTAAACTCATTGTGTTTATGGTATATCCCAGCCATTTTAAAATGATGATAGACACCAATAATGAAATAGGGATTGCCAACAAGGAAATGAGCGTCGTTCTCCAGTTCATTAAAAAGATAAACAGAATAATCATTACAAAGAATGCACCTTCCAACAAAGTTTGATTCAAATTGCTGATGGAAGCGTCAATAAAATCGGATTGTCTAAAGATTTGGCTTTTGATGTTGACACCTTTCGGCAAGGTGGTTTCCAAATCGGCAATGGCCTTATCCAATCGGTCTGTCAAATCCAGTGTATTTACATCAGGTTGTTTTGAAATGGTCAAAATAACTGCGGGTTTTGCATTTAATGAACCATCGCCAATTTTATCGGCTGCTCCAATTTGTACCGTGGCTACATCCTTTATTTTGATGGTTTGACCATTCACTTCTTTTAAGACGGCTTCCTGCAAATCTTCCAACGCATAAGCTCTACCGCTTCCCTTTATGATGTACTGATTGCCATATTGGTTTATTACACCACCAGGCGCATTTTGATTTGCTTCCTTCACGTGTTCCACCAATTCAGAGAGGCTTACACTATAATACTTCATCTTTTCAGGATTGGCAAATACTTGGTATTGTTTATAATCGCCACCGATAACCACTACATTGGCAATACCGCCTATCGCTTTTATGCGTGGTCTGATTGTCCAATCTGATAAGGTTCTTAATTCCATAGGCGATAAACTATCGGACGTTACGCCCAACAGCATAATTTCTCCCATAATGGATGAAATAGGTGCCATTGTTGGTGCTCCTATACCTTCGGGTAGGTTCTCACGTACCATCGGTATGCGTTCGCTTACAATTTGACGTGCACGATAAATATCGGTTCCCCATTCAAATTCTACCCAAACAATGGAAACACCTGCTGCCGATGACGAACGGATTCGTCTCACATTGGGCGAACCGTTTAAGGCCGTTTCCAGTTGATAGGTCACTAATTTTTCTACTTCTTCAGATTCCATTCCGTGGGCTTCGGTAAGAATGGTTACCGTAGGTGCCGTAAGGTCTGGGAATACATCGACGTTCATTGTGCGGGCATAATACACGCCCAACACGCTCAATGCAACCGCTCCCAATAGAATGAGCAACCTGTTTTGAAGTGAAATTGATAATATTTTGTTTAACATTTCTCTTCGCTTTTAATGTTCGTGGCCGTGCGACGGTGTAGAACCGGACATTGAAGCCATTTTAACTTGATACGCTCCGGTTGTTACCACCACTTCGCCAATTTGCAGACCTTCCAGTATCTCTACATTTTCGCCATTGCGCTTTCCAATCTTTACAGGTCGCCTTTCAAAACTTTCTCCTGAAAGTTGCACCATTACTGAATAACTTCCATAATCCTCCAACAAAGCATTTACAGGAATCATTCTGTTTTGTGTCGCATTTCCCATTGCAATTTGGACCTGTGTTAAGCTACCTTCTGGCATATCGACATCCTCATTAACCTTTGCAAATACTGAAATAAGTGGTCTGTTATTATCTACATCTTTAGCAATAGAAAGAATTGAACCTCCAGAAGTTGCAACATTCCGCCATTGACCATTCTTGGTTTGATACCATATGCCTTGTGCATTTCCCATAGTTATCCCATAAGAAGGTGCTATCTGTGTTTTTAACACTCTGGATTGTTGCGTTCCAACAGTTACAAGAGCAACACCTTGGTCAACATAATCGCCATTTGAAACGGTTATGGATTTGATAAAACCATCAAAAGGTGCACGTATTTGTTTGCTTCCGCCCGAAACACCAGATACCAATGATTGATAGTTGGCTTTGGCTATTTCGAAATTGCTCTCCACTTTTTCAAATTCAGATTTTGGGACTATTTTGGATTCGTATAGCTCTTTCTTTCTTTCATATTCGGATTTAGCCTGTTGGAAGGTCGCTTTCGCGGAAGCGATATCCGTACTTAAATTGTTTGAGGTCAAGCCTTGACTGTTCAAACTCATCAACAACTGACCTTGTTTTACTTCTGTTCCTTCGGTTAGGTTATTTACTTTAAAATCTACCACACCATTGGATTTTGCTGCCAAGGACTTTGTTGAACCCGGCGATGGCATCCAAACACCTGACGTATTGATGACATCGTAAATTTTACCTGAAATGACAGGTGCGGTCTGAAAATCGATTTTCCAAGCCTGCTCTTTTAAGAACGAGATACTTCCATCATCTTCGGCAGTACCCAAAGCTTTTATGGCGTCGTCTGCATTAGCATAAACCGTAACATCATCAATCGTGATTTTATCAAAATAATCGGATGTTTTCAATTCAAAAACCAATTGATAGTTTCCAGTTTCTTTCGGTTGGATAGCAGGTGAAAAAATACCTGGTGATGAAGGTTCATCTACCGTATTTCTGATGCCTTGACTATCTTTTATCAAACTAACCGTTACAGAACCTTCCCGAACGGGCTGGTGTTTATCCAAAACAGTAAAGTGGGCTACAAACTTGCTTGGGTTGCCTACTATCAAAGCAGGAAATTCTACAAAGAGCTCTGTTTTATGCGTCCAGATGGTGTGGCTCAATTGTGGGATTTCTTCTCCCATGTGACTGCCATCCGCATTATGTGCGTGTGCGTCTTCTGCCTTGTTGTTACAGGACATTGCCAAAAAGGCGAGCACTATTATTATATATTTCATCTTTCGTATTTATTTGATTTTTAATGGTCGTGGTGTTCAGCACCATCATCGTGTTTGTGGGTTTCGGTCTTTTTTTCCATAGAATCTTTTCCTACTTGAAATTCCTCTTGCTCTATGGTTTCTTCTTCCATATGACTACCATCAGGATTGTGTTCGTGGCCGTGGTCGTCGGCACCTTGGGTTTTTGTATCTCTGCAAGAGGTTATGGTAATCATTGAACCTATGGCTATTACGTATATTATTTTTGAAATTTTACTCATTGCCAAATATTTGTTTTGGTATTCGTGAATCTTCGATTTCATAATTATTATTTTAAAATTTTATAACTGATGTTTTAAGAGTTGCGCTTGTAGCATTTGGATTTCTTCTTCCATCTGCAACAGTTTATCTGATGCATTGCGGTAAAACTGAAGCTCTACATAGTAATCCATAAATGAATACTCACCCAATATATAGGCCTTAAAGAGCAGTTCTTCACTATTTAAGTTGGCCATTGTGGTTTGATATTCATTGTATTTTTCGAAAATCAATTCGTATCGATTGTATGTTTCCTGAAATCGTGCGTAAAGCGAAGCAGTAATTACTTGAGTGTTCGATTGCTGATATTCATAATCGGCTTTGGCCGCTTTTACCTTGTTCTTGCTGTTCCACAACGGAATGGAAAGACCACCGTAAAAACCTGAATAATGACCACTACTAACGCCCTGATAATTATAACCAAGTGCCATATTGGGCAACACCTTGTTTTTTTCCAATTTTACTTTTTGAAATGAGGCCATTTCAGCAGCCTTTAATTCTTGTAAAGAAGGGTCGCTGGCTAATCTTTCTTGCCAAAGCGTTTCTACCGCAGCAACCTCGATAGGCAAATCAATACCTGCTGTAAAACCATCAATGGCATTCCCGCCATTCAAGGTTTTGAGTTTGGACAGTACGATTTGGATTTCGCTTTCAATCTGTTGAACAACAAATTGCTCTTGAATCCAAGCGATTTTCGCCTTGTTCAAATCCAAAATACCGACTTGCTCTTTATTATAAAGCTCTTGAATCTGGTCGAAAACCTGTTTGCTCTGGGTTCGTCTTTCGGTTTCAATGGCTTTCTGCTTTTGAAGGAAAGCGAGTTCAATCAATACCGTTTTTGCTTCCAACAAAACTTCCTGTCTCTTTTTAGCATAGGACATTTGCAGTTGTATCGACTTTAAGTCGTTCCATTTGCTGCGTGAACCATATACCGTCGGAAATTCGAAGGATTGCGACAATTCATATTCGGTATAATTTCCTGTCACATTATCGCCAAAGGGCAAATAATACCCTAAAAGCTGCGGGTCGGGTAAATTATTAGTGCTCTTGTTTTCGAGTTGTTGGCTTTCAATGAAAGATTGATAGCCTTTTAACTCTGTGTTGTTCTGTTCTATTTCGTTAAGCAGTTCCCCAATGTTTTTATCTTGTGAGAAACCATTAACAAAGAACAGGCATCCGCAAATTGCGGATACGATATATTTGTTCATTGCTTGAAATTTTAGGTTTAATCTTAATGTACAAGAGGATTCCTACCGTAAGCGGTAGGTGTCCCTAAACGATTAACCTAAAGATGGCGGAGCCCGTAAATCGAGGGATGCAAGGTAAGGATTAAAATAGTTATTGGGTGGATGATAAATTGGCGGTTTACTGTTTTGCCTATCATCAATTAAACAAAATTCTTGAAAATCAGAAGTAGATTTTACAATCTTGTTATCTACGATAGTCTGCTGCTCAAAGGTATTTCTTTTAAGTACAATAATATCGTTGGACACCGTTGAGTGGACGTGCATATCCATAAAGAAACCAAAGAAACCATATGGGGATTCTTCATTGTCTAGGTGACTATCATCATGTTTATGATGTCCTTCCAAATGGGCAATGTCTGAACGGGAATGAGCGTCCTCGTGCTGATGATGGAGATGTGGAAAAGCTTGATGCAACATCATTAGGCCAAATAGGCCTAAAAAGAAAAATGCCCCTATTTTATTTGGTTTTTGCATCGAATGCAAATATATAAAATTTTAAAACTTGTAACTATGTTTTTTATCACGACATATAACTTTCGTTGAAAGACCTATATGTTTCAACTGATTGACTTTTGATTAAAAACATTCAACCAACATTTTATATAGTTCCAGGTGTTTCTTTTTAAGCAAATACGAGCGCTCAAAAAAATACTCTGAAGCAACGGCAAAGAATTCAGCCTGATTAGTGCATCCATATTCCTTCAGTTTTTCTGCGATTATAGACATAATTATTTTAAAACTATGTGTTCAATGATTCAATAGGTATAAAAATTTCTAAAAGTTTTAATAATAAAATAAAACATAAGACTATAACTAGAATTATTATAACTATTACCCACCATATTTTATCTTTTTTGGTAATGTTGCTTTTTACAGAGGGTACTTTATTCTTTTTTTTATTTCGCCTATTTCGTCTATTTTCTGACATAGAATATCGTTTTTACTGCATATCAATCATTTCCACTTCAATTTTTGTAACCACACAAACCACTTGGAATATTATATTCCCTTAATTCATTAATGCCTATGAATATTTCCTTTGAACACAAAAAAGTAAAGCAGAAATGCGGCTATTACCATAAGGATTATCATAAGAATACCTTTTACCTTATCTCTTTTTGTGATGTCGGTATTCGATGATTTCTGTTTTTTTTTCTTTCTTCTATTTCTTCTATTTTGAGACATTCTTTTATACTATTTCCAATTCATTTTCTGTAATCGCACCGCATTTAAAATTGCCAATAATGCTACTCCTACATCTGCAAAAACAGCTTCCCACATCGTCGCCAATCCACCTGCTCCCAATACCAAAACCACAGCTTTTACACCAAAGGCCAACCCAATATTCTGCCAAACGATGCGTCTTGTAGAACGTCCTATTTTTATGGCTCTAGCTATTTTACTTGGTTGGTCTGTTTGGATGATTACATCTGCGGTCTCTATAGCCACATCGCTGCCCAAACCGCCCATTGCAATGCCAACATCGCTCGCTGCCAATACTGGTGCATCGTTGATGCCATCGCCTATAAAGGCTACTTTAGTATTAAATTGTTTTTTCAAATGCTCAACTTCGTTCAGTTTATCTTCTGGCAACAAGCCACCTTTTGCCCAGTTCACACCCATTTCTTTTGCCACTTGTTGGGTTATGGAATCCTTATCGCCTGAAAGCATTATGATTTTGGAAATTCCAGATTCTCGAATTTGTTTGATGGCTTCGTGGGCATCTTTTTTCAACTCATCAGCAATGATTACATAACCAGCGAATTTGCTTTCAATTGAAACCATCACAATGGATTCAACAATAGTATCGGTTTCGGTAGGGACTTCAATATTATTTGAAGTCATCAATACTTTGTTGCCTACCAAGACCGTTTTGCCATTTACTGTTCCTTTTAATCCTTTTCCTGCGACTTCGGTTACTTCGGTTGCCTGAAAATCTTCGCCAACAGCTTTATATTCCATAATGGCTTTGGCAATTGGGTGGGTGGACTGTTCTTCCATCGCCATCAGGTATTTCATCATTTCGGCTTCGCTCAATGACCCATTATTTACCACGACATTTTTAATTTTGAAAACACCTTTGGTCACGGTTCCTGTTTTATCCATTACCACTGTGGTCACTTTTGTCATTTCGTCCAAAAAGGATGCTCCCTTAAAGAGAATTCCATTTTTGGAAGCTGCTCCCAATCCACCGAAATATCCCAAGGGAATAGAGATAACCAAGGCACACGGACAGGAAATAACCAAGAATATCAATGCCCTGTATAGCCAATCGCTAAAGACATAATCATCCACAAAAAAGTAGGGCAAAAATGTTAATCCAATCGCCAAGAATACCACAATAGGCGTGTAGATTCTTGCAAATTTTCTAATGAACAATTCGGTTTTTGACTTTCGTGCGGTGGCATTCTGAACCATTTCGAGGATTCGTGCAATAGAACTATCCTTAAATTCCTTGGTGGTTTCTATTTCAATTACACCGTCCAAATTTATGCTTCCAGCAAATACTTTTTCTCCTTTTACAATGGTATCGGGTTTGCTCTCGCCCGTTAAAGCCGCCGTATTGAATGACCCTTTTTTAGATAGCAATACGCCATCGAGGGGAATTTTTTCGCCCACACGAACTTGCACTTTCTCGCCAATGTTAACCGTTTCTGGGTTTACAGAAACATAATTGTTGTTCCTATATACCAAGGCTTCATTAGGTCGTACATCCAGTAGTGCCTTGATGCTTCCCTTGGCTCTTTTAACCGCAGCACTTTGGAACAATTCGCCTACCGCATAAAACAACATTACGGCAACACCTTCGGGATATTCGCCAATGGCGAAGGCTCCAATAGTGGCAATGGACATCAAAAGAAATTCCGTAAAGAAATCGCCTTTTATGATGCTGTTCCATCCTTCTTTTATTACAGAAAAACCAACAGGAAGATAAGCCACGACATACCATACAATGCGAATCCAGCCCGAAAAATGTGGGAAGCTTTCAAAATAATCAAAAGCAATCCCTGCAATCAGCATTACAAAACTGAAAATTGCAGGTAAATAAGTTTTAAATTTTAATACGCTTTCAGGACTGCTTTGGTTGTGGCCATCATTGCGCTTGTGATTATTGGATGAAGTTTTATTTAAATCTCTTAAATTCAGTTTCTTTTTTTTCATTTATAATTTTTTTTTAAATTCACCGTTATTCCAATCTCAACACCAATTGTGCAAACTGCACCTCTATGGTATCATCGATACCCTCTATTAAGGAATTCAACCCCGTATTTGAAACCAATAATTGTCCAGATGCACTTATCAGGCAGGACATACTTACTCCTTGTTCTATATGGGTAATGGTTGCTTTAAATTGTGATTTAAAGGATTTCCCTTGATAAGTAACATCTATCAGCCAATTAAATTTGATAGGGTCGTGCCGTTTTGATAAAAAATCCTGTGATGGAATTGTGCCAGTAAATCGAAGTGTTAAAGGGTCTTCCCCGTGTTGTAAAATGGCATTGATTGCAGGACTATCTGTTGATAAAGTCTTAAGATCGAGTACACCATTGACCACTTTGGAATCATAATCAAGATATAGTGCCAATTTATGGCTTTCAGCCTTGACGGGTTTATCGTCAACCAGAGTCATCATCATAATATGACCTTCTTCAGTTGTATAAACTTTTTGGGCGTTTACCTTATAATAAGTAACCAACAAGATTATTAAAATACAAAGTTTAACATTCATAATATCCTTTTACTTGTATAATTAAAAAAGCAGCTTCTACTTTTGCTTTTAATGCTATTAATCATTTTGCTTAAAAAAAACATCATAAAAGCCGCCTGCTATTAATTAAGTTTTCACTTAACTTATTTTAAATAAAAAATTTCGCTCTTTCCCATAACTATTTACCGCTTCTTGTTATCTATATCCTTTTCTATTTTACCGAAATAATAAATCAGTGCAACACTTGCACCCAATAAACCAAACAGAGTGTTCTTAAAAAATTGATTCCTATTGATATTCAAAATTTCAATGAAATTATTTATTAAATATTGCCACCAATTAATTTCATAATTCTGTCTGCTAAACGTGAAAATTGTTATTCCAAAAGGTTGAAGGATAAAAATACCTACGGCAAACCCAATTAAAATGGTAATAAGAATGTTTTTTTTATTCATCGTCTGTCTTTTACGGTTATAAACTTTACTGGCTTCCAATCCAATTTTTGGCGTCTTCCTTTTGGTCTAAATTGAAATACTTAATTTCTGCGTTGGTAAAAGGCTTCATAAATAGGGTTATCCAATTCTGCCATTTTTTATCTCCAACCATAGCAATCTTTTCATAGTCCGTGGCGTGGGCTGTGTCCATTTTCAGGTCTTCCCATAAACCAGGTAAATCCCAACCGGTAAAGTTTTCCATCTCAAAATACCAACGGACTTTCATTCCCTTGTCCAGTATGGAGTGGATAAGTGGATGGATTTTTTCTATATCTTCTTTACGTAGCTTACCATAGGCTTTGGATGCAATTACATTGTCATTAGTCAATTCTATTATCTGTAACATAATCCTATTTTTCATTGTTATCCTGCTAAATCGCAGAAGCATTCTTCGATTTTTATCCGTTTTTTTTGTTCAGAAAGAACTCCTTTGCATATTTCAAAGCTGCCATCTTAATGTCCTAATCCATTTCAACATTCCTCTTTTGGCTATCCTTAAAACAATCTTTTCCTATTTCTAAAAGATTATACATACTATAAACAACATAAACGCAATTCAACCAAAAAGATGCGACATCCTTCGCTTTGGGTTTTTATTTCAGGCATTTTTCACATATTCCTTTCAATACCAAGTTCACATCGCTCACTTCATAATCATCTGGCAAGCTCTCTTCCGATATTTTATTTGGTAAACAGATGGTTTTCCTACAAACGGTACAATGAAAGTGCATATGTAAATCTGTACCATATTTACCTTTGGCATTTTCATCAGAAATCGCATATTTTGACACCCCTACACCATCATTAATCTGATGAATCAATCCTTTATCCTCAAAAATCTTTAGATTGCGATAAAAGGTCGTTCTGTTGGCTGTTTTATTGGTTTCGCTCTTTTGAACAAAGGCTTTTTTAAAATCGGAAAAGGACACGGCACTTTGTTTCCTTTTCAGGAATTTGTATATCTTCGACCTCATTTGAGTAGGGCGAATACCGTGATATGATAATATTTTTTCCGTTTTGGTCATTTTAACCTTGATTCAAAAGCAACCCTTTTTATTAAATTTATTTTTTATAAGCCAAAAGTCTTAAGGCATTAAAAACCACCAGTAACGTTGAGCCTTCGTGGATGACCACTGCAATACCGATATTGGCCCAACCCATAATGGTCGATGGGATAAGTAATGCCACAATACCGAGGCTGACCCAAAGGTTTTGCTTGATAATGGTCTTTGCCTTCCTGCTCAAACCTATGGCAAAGGGCAGGGTTTCCAGTTTATCGGCCATTAGGGCAATGTCAGCTGTTTCCAATGCCACATCACTGCCCGCTGCACCCATTGCGATACCTACGGTGCTGTTTGCCATTGCAGGGGCATCGTTCACACCGTCGCCTACCATTGCGACTTTGGATTCCTGTTCTTTTAATTTTTTGATGGCATCCACTTTTTCTTCAGGCAACAAGCTACCCCAAGCATCGGTCAAGCCAATTTCTTTAGCGACGGCATCGGCAACCTTTTGATTATCTCCGGTTAGCATTATCATCCGCTTAATACCGATTTCCTTTAATTTTTTAAGGGTTTCCTTGGCCGCTTCCCGTGGGGTATCCATCAGGGCGATGATACCTATATATTCTTTGTTCCTTCTTATGAGCATTGTGGTATTTCCACCACCTTCAAGTTCTTTTACTTTATTCGATATATCTTCGGATGGTTTTGCTTCATCGAGGTCTTCGTACAAGTCAAGGTTTCCAATATAGATTTTATCCTTGCCCAAAGAAGCTTTGATACCTTTTCCGAGAACCGCTTCCAAATCTGACGCATCGGTAATATCATTACCTTTCAGACGCTCTTTCCCATCCCTTACGACGGCTTTGGCCAAAGGGTGGTCGCTCAAGTTTTCAACGGCAACGGCTATCTTTAACAGTTCATTTTCTTCAATATTCCCCAGTGGTACTACTTCGGTAAGTTTGGGCTTGCCTTCGGTAAGTGTGCCCGTTTTATCAAAAGCCAAAGCGGTAATGACCCCTAAATCCTCAAGCGGTCGCCCACCTTTGATAAGTACCCCGCCACGAGCCGCTCTTGCAACCCCGCTTAATACAGCACTTGGTGTTGAAATAGCCAGTGCACAGGGGCTGGCGGCTACCAATACCGCCATTGCACGGTAAAAGCTGGCACTAAACGGTTCATCAATGACCAGAAAGGCAAAGAGTAGGATACCAACCAGTATCAATACGGATGGTACAAAGTATTTTTCAAACTTGTCGGTCAACAGTTGGGTAGGGGATTTTTGGGTCTGCGCCTCGTTGACCAGTTTGACCAGTCTGGACAGCGTAGAGTCTTTGGCCTCTTTGATTACCTTTATTTCCAGAGTATTATTACCGTTGATGGTTCCTGCAAAAACTCGGTTTTCATCTTTGATATCATCGTCTGCTGAATAGTCCTTGCCTGTATCTTCCACAGGAATTTTGTCCACAGGTACACTTTCCCCTGTGATAGGTGCCTGGTTGACACTACTTTTTCCGTTGACCACGACGCCATCTGCGGATATTTTACTGTTGGGCTTAACTACAATGATATCGCCTATATTTAATTCTTCAATCTCGACTTCTTCTGTCTTGCCATCTTTTTTGAGCAATGCTGTTTTTGGTGCTAAATCTGCCAGTGCCGCAATGGACTTTCGGGCTTTCTCCATAGCATAATGTTCAAGGGCGTGCCCCAAACTAAACAGGAACAATAACAATGCACCTTCTGCCCATTCTCCCAGAATGGCTGCACCAATGGCTGCGACAAGCATTAAGAAGTCAATTTCAAAACCGCCTTTGGCAACGGTCTGTACTGCTTCCTTGGCCGTAAAGAAACCACCGAAAAAGTAAGCACCAATGTATAAAGTAAGACTGACCCAATCTGGGATGGATTCCACATAGGAAAGGCCGAAACCTATTCCGAGAAGTGCCCCACAGATAATGGAAAAAATAAGCTCCGTATTTTTACCGAAAATACCACCGTGGGCGTGCTCTTCTCCTTCCTCGTGGGTCTCGCCTTCTTTGTGCTCGTGTCCCTCTGTGGAAGTTTGCTCTTTAGTCTCTTCCTTCTTTGAACGCTCTTGTTTTTTGGATGCTTCGGTGTAATCATTTTCGTTTGAAGCACTGCGTTGAATCTGAAGGTCTTCTTTTTCAATTTGTTTATTTATTTCATCAAAATTTGTTTGCTTTTTATCAAATTCAAGTCGTACCATTCCAGAGCCTGAAACGGAAGCTTCCAAAACTCCATTGATTGCCAAAAGGCTTTTCTCTATGGAACGAGCCTGTCTTGTGTGTCTGATTCCTTTAACTTCAATGAGCAAATGCCCGTATTTTTCGGTAATCTCGGCACCAGTACTTTCGGCGAGGGATTGAATGCGGTCAATGGAAATGATATCTGGGTCATAATGAAAACAGAGCTGTGGCACATCATCTCCGTTTGCATCGGCAATGTGCACTTTTTCGATGCCCTCTTTAGCTTGTAGTTTTTGAATAAGCCTTTCAACACAAGAATCTTTTTCGTTAGGAACTTGCGGAAGGATGACCGGTATTTTTAGTTGTAGTTTTTCCATTTTTTATTTTTATTTTATCCACTCTTTGGCATCGTCTTTTTCTTCGGTCTTATAAAATTTTATATGGGCTTCTGAAAAAGGAAGCAATACCTCGGTAAATTGCTCTTGCCATTTAACGCTACCCACCAAAGCAACACGCTTTAAATGCTTTTCATTTGGAAAGTTTAATTCAATTTCCTTCCAATATGCCTCTGCTGTCCCACCTTCAAAATTTTGCATTTCAATGTACCAGAACACTTCCTGATATGCATTTATGTGTTCTGTTAAGACCGGTATCAAGTTTTCATAATCCTTGGCATCCAGCTTATTCTCTGCTACCATATATACAGTAGCCTTTTTTTTATAGATTGTTATCATTGCTCATTATTTATAAATGATAATTGAAGTTAAAAACCAAAGGTTTAATCCAAATTGCCACTGCATTTTTCGCAGATACCCTTTACCACCAAGTTAATGTCCTCTGTGATATAGCCATCAGGCAAGTTGATATGAGGGATTTTATGTTCTGTTAAACAGACCGTTTCATTACAATTGTTGCAATGAAAGTGCAAATGAAGGTCGTTGCCGACCTCGCATTCACAATTTTCTTCGCAAAGGGCGTATTTTATAATTCCCGTACCATCCTCGATTTGATGCACAATACCTTTTTCTTCAAACGCTTTTATAGTCCTAAATAGGGTACTTCTTTCACTGACCTTAAAATCTTTTTCCAAATCGCCAAGGCTGATGGCCACATTCAACTCTGCCAACCGCTTATAGGTCATAAGTCGCATTGCAGTAGGCCGTATTCCCTTGCTTTCTAGAAATTGAACTATTTTTTCCATTTGTTGCGAAAAAGATTTACAGGTCGTAACGTTTTAAGGAATCTCCTGTTTTAATGTGGAAGGCATCTTCTATATTAGCTATATAAATTATGCCATCTCCAGGCCCGTCGGTCTTGGCGTTGGCTATAATTGTTTCAATGGCCGCTTGGGCTTCCTCATTTTGACAGACCAGTTCCAGCTTAACCACTGGACTATCTGTCACGTGAAAATCCAGCGACGGTCTTGCACCTTTTGCCTTGAATGCGCCCGTGCCTTCTGCTTGTGAAAGGGTCATACTTTCAAACCCATTATCTGACAATGCTTCAATGACTCTTTGGATTCGGTTCGGTTTTATAAATGCTTTTATTTCTTTCATCTTAAAATATTTTCTGATTCTCCGCAAACACACCTAATATTTTTAGTATATTAGCGCTCAAAAAGCAGGGATTATGAACATATTCAGTTTTACGGCTCATTTCGGCTGAGGGTAAAAGAACTTTCCGCTAAGCGATAGACTGTATGTAAACACAGTATTGCAAGGACGCGGAACATGCCTCATGTGGCGGCCAGGACGGCCAGCCGGGATCGGGATACTGGTCGTTACCAGAGCCACCGACCCGAGCAAACCCTTCTCTATCAGATCGTTGACGAGTATTACCCGGCATTCGCTGCGCTTATGGCAGAGCAGGGAAAGGAATTGCCGGGCTATGTGCAACGGGAATTTGAAGAATTTCTCCAATGCGGGCGGCTGGAGCATGGCTTTCTACGGGTTCGCTGCGAGTCTTGCCACGCCGAGCACCTGGTCGCTTTCAGCTGTAAGCGTCGCGGTTTCTGCCCGAGCTGTGGGGCGCGGCGGATGGCCGAAAGTGCCGCCTTGCTGGTTGATGAAGTACTGCCTGAACAACCCATGCGTCAGTGGGTGTTGAGCTTCCCGTTTCAGCTGCGTTTCCTGTTTGCCAGCCGGCCCGAGATCATGGGGTGGGTGCTGGGCATCGTTTACCGCGTCATTGCCACGCACCTGGTCAAGAAAGCGGGCCATACCCACCAAGTGGCCAAGACGGGCGCGGTCACCCTGATCCAGCGTTTTGGATCGGCGCTCAATCTGAATGTTCACTTCCACATGCTGTTTCTCGACGGTGTGTATGTCGAGCAATCCCACGGCTCAGCGCGTTTCCGCTGGGTCAAGGCGCCGACCAGCCCAGAGCTCACCCAGCTGACGCACACCATCGCCCACCGGGTGGGTCGCTATCTGGAACGGCAAGGCCTGCTGGAACGGGATGTCGAAAACAGCTATCTGGCCTCGGATGCGGTGGATGACGACCCGATGACACCCCTGCTGGGGCACTCGATCACTTACCGTATCGCTGTCGGTTCACAGGCGGGGCGAAAGGTGTTCACTTTGCAAACTCTGCCGACCAGTGGTGATCCGTTCGGTGACGGGATTGGCAAGGTAGCCGGGTCCAGCCTGCACGCCGGCGTGGCGGCCAGGGCCGATGAACGCAAGAAGCTCGAACGGCTGTGCCGGTACATCAGCCGCCCGGCGGTATCCGAGAAGCGGCTGTCGTTAACACGAGGCGGCAACGTGCGCTACCAGCTCAAGACGCCGTACCGGGACGGCACCACGCACGTCATTTTCGAACCATTGGATTTCATTGCAAGGCTGGCCGCCCTGGTACCGAAGCCCAGAGTCAACCTAACCCGCTTCCACGGGGTGTTCGCACCCAACAGTCGGCACCGGGCGTTGGTCACGCCGGCAAAACGGGGCAGGGGCAACAAGGTCAGGGTGGCTGATGAACCGGCAACACCAGCACAACGGCGAGCGTCGATGACATGGGCGCAACGGCTCAAGCGTGTTTTCAATATCGACATCGAGACCTGCAGCGGCTGCGGCGGCGCCATGAAAGTCATCGCCTGCATTGAAGACCCTATAGTGATCAAGCAGATCCTTGATCACCTGAAGCACAAAGCCGAAACCAGCGGGACCAGGGCGTTACCCGAAAGCCGGGCGCCACCGGCTGAGCTGCTCCTGGGTCTGTTTGACTGACGAGCCTGAAGGCCAACGATACCAATCAAAATGCTGCGTTCACAGCGCCGCGGCAGGGATCCGCCGTGCTGGTTGTCGGAAAAGGAGCCGCTAGTGGGAAAGAGGAGGGTAAATTTTCAGCGTTGCTGGCTCCCCGTCAGCCGGATTGGGTTGCATCGCAGGGGTGTCGAAAGAGTCAACTGCGGTCCAAAGCTGTTGGACTTGGGTGAAAAGGGCGTTTATTCTTCCTATACGTTGTCGGCAGCGGGCCAAAAAGGAATACGTCCATGCCCATCGAGGTGAAACCGGCTGTGAGCGCGGGTTCAAGCATATAGCCCGACAGGCGCGTATCCTTGCCGATCACGACACGATGGCGGTGGTCACCGCGACGAAAGACACGGCCAGCCGCCATGCCGACGCGCAAGGCGGTTTCCGCCGTCATCGCGCCTTCGTTGGCTTTGCCACGAATACCGTCTGTGCCGAAATATTTGCGCACCATAAGGTCGATTATCCTGTCGTCGGGTCGCCCTCAAAGGGGACATGCCTGCTGAACCGCGAATATAGAGAAATATCCCGAATGTGCAGTTAACGAATTCTTGCGGTTTCTTTCAGCGCCGCCAATACCGCCAGCCCGTCGCGCAAGGGGCGCGGCTCGTGTGTGCGGATGAAGTCAGCTCCACCTGCGGCGGCGGCAAGCTCTGCAGCGAGTGTCGCGGCCCCGACATCCCCCGGACCACGGCCTGTGAGCGCGCGCAGAAAGGATTTGCGCGAAACAGACAGAAGCACCGGCAAATCGAAGCGCAGCCGCAATTCATCGAACCGCGCCAGCACCGAGAGCGAGGTTTCGGGAGCAGCCCCCAGAAAAAACCCCATGCCGGGATCAAGGACAAGGCGGTTGCGTTTGATACCGGCACCCGTCAGCGCCGCGATGCGCGCGTCAAAGAACGCCGCAATGTGATCCATGATGTCGCCAGCGGGTGCCTCGCGCCGATCTGCCTGCCCGTCTTGCACCGAATGCATAACGACGAGTTTGGCAGATGATTTCGCCAATTGCGGATAGAACGCAGCGTCTGGAAAACCGCGAATATCATTGAGATAGGCCACACCACGCGACAAGGCATAGGCTTGCGTCGCGGGTTGATAACTGTCGAGCGAGACGGGAATGCCATCTGCCTTGAGCGCGTCCAGCACCGGCGCGATACGCGCGATTTCTGTGTCGGACGAAACAGGCGCGGCGTCGGGATTGCTGGATGCCGGACCGAGGTCGATCACATCTGCCCCCTCGGCCATCAGCTTACGCGCCTGCGCAATGGCTGCGTCTGGCGCCAGATACCGGCCTCCATCGGAGAAACTGTCCGAGGTTATGTTGACGATGCCGAAAATGATGAGCGATTTATTCATGGGGGCTTCTATAATAATACCTAAAATCCGCAGGTAGTTAATTAGGATGTTTAAAGATTCTGATTATCCGTTTATGCACCTGTTATATTCGCAATTACTAGTCTGTCAAAGAGTTTGTCTCCAAAATACCGTCTGTTTAATTTGTAAATAAACTCGTTGAGATACAACTGTAAGTATTTCCTTTTGATTTTATGGTAGTTGCCCAGCAATGTCCGTTTTGCATTACTGATTGCGATATGCACCCATTTGAGTGTTTCCTTGGTGGTTTTGGCGTCTGATTTCTCGGTGACGTGCAATTCCACCAGATCGGAGATGTCAACGTAAGAAGTGCTTTTGTCCGAAAATACGATGGCATCATCCTCCATGCAGTCCCTGACCACGCCGTTGATTCCTTCACTTTGATGGCTATCCAGTACCCTGGCCTTGAAATAACGCACATGCTTCTCCTTTTTGCCCGTTTCGATATCTTCCAACGGGGTGCTTTCGGCCATCACCGCAACGTTCTGCTTTCCCTCGGCTCCCCGGCCACGTGTACCCTTGCCTCGCTCGATTTCCTTACTGGCCACCGAAAAGTAACCCTCATCCAGTTCTATCATCCCTTCCAGTGTATACCTTGCATCCCGGTTGCCCATCGCCCTGCGGAGTTTGTGTACCATCGCCCATACCGGTTCGTAACGCTTCAATCCTAATTGCTTCTGGAGTTCGTTGGTGGAGAATCCCTTTTTTGTGCAACTCATCAGGAACATCGTTTTGTACCACACCAGAAACGGCAGCTTGGAGCTCTCCATGATCGTACCGCTGCGCAACGAGGTGCGGAAACGGCAACCTTTGCATTCATAACTCCATTTACCCTGTAACCAATAATGGGAAGTGCCCCCGCATCGCTTGCAGACAACCCCTTCCTTATCACGCTGCTCCTTGAAATGCAAACGACAATCTTCCTCCGAACCGAAATGAGCCGTAAAACTGAATATGTTCATAATCCCTGCTTTTTGAGCGCTAATATACTAAAAATATTAGGTGTGTTTGCGGAGAATCAGAAAATATTTTTATGTTTTATCGATTTTGAACCGAGCCTGTTTTTTAATTTTTAACTAACTAATTAAGACGATAACAAGCTCGGAATCAAAACCTTTGATTATTATTGAATTAATGTCCGTGTTCCAGTTCGCCTTTTACCATTTCCGAAGACAGGTTATAAGCTCCGTTTATGACCACTTTGGCATCCTTTGAAACTTCGGCAGGAAGATTGACTTCAACAAAGCCTAAATCAGTAATACCAACCGTTACGGGTATCATTTTGAATTTCATTTTGCCTACTTCCATTTCCTCATCTTCATCCAAGATAAAAATAAAGGATTGCTCGCCTTCCTTTATAATGGCGGCTTCCGGAACGGCAAAACCCTTTTTCTCGCCCTGCACTATGCGCCCTTCCACGTACATACCCGGCAATAGGTTTTTATCCTTATTTTCTATATCAGCAAGAACTTCTATGGCTTTTGGGTCTGTCTCAAAAGTTTTACCTATAGACCGAACGGTTGCTTTAAGCAGTTCATCTGGGCGAGAGGCCGTTGAAAAATATATCTGTTGCCCTTTCTTGATTTGCTTTATGTCCTTTTCATAGACTTTGAAGTTGACATAAATTTTTGAATTATCGCTTATCGAGAACATTTTGGATTGTTGTGCCACGTAATCGCCAAGGCTAATCATTACTTCATCCACATAACCACTTATGGGTGTGGTAATGGGAACAGCGGAATATATCTGTCCTTCCGCCACTTTGTCCGGGTTAATTCCCAGCAGTCTCAATTGGGACCGCAAACCATTGACGCTGGATGTGGTGGAACGAAATTTTGATTGAGCCATTTGAAATTCCTTACCCGAAGAAACGCCTTTGTCATATAGCGTCTGCTTACGTTCAAAATCCTGTTTCAAAAAGACCAGTTCGTCATTTTTTTCCTGATAGTCCTGTTGCATTGCAATGATATCCGGGTGTTCTATATAGGCCAGCACCTGACCTTTCTTTACGTTATCTCCAGGGATTACTTTTATGGAACTCACATTTCCACCAACAAAAGGGCTTATGTTCGCCTTGTCCTGTGGGAAAAGCTCCAGCGTTCCCGTTACCTTAATGTTGTTTCCTAAATTGCGTTCCTCCAAAGGTTTCACTTCCAAACCTATGGTTTCGGCCTGTTGCTTTGTAAGTTCCACAACGCCTTCTTCCTCGCTGTGACCTTCTTCGCCGTGTGCATCTTCTTCTCCTTCATTGTGGACTTCCTCGCCGTGTGCATCTTCCCCAGCTTCATTGGTTTTTGATACGCCTTCGGCTTCGTTATGCCCAAGTTCAGATTTTGGGGCATCATTACAACTCATAAACATAAGTGTAAATAGTACGGTGCTTACTAATAATATATTCTTCATTTTTCTTTTTTTAAGATTATAGATTTCCCAATTGATATTGTATCTCAATGGATTGTTGGTTAAACTGGTTTATGTATTGCAAATGGTTTTGTTTGATTCTGATGGCACTGTTGAGAATTGTGATATAATTGACATAATCTATTTCGCCTTCCTTGGATGCCAATTGCGCTGTGGTAATTTGCTGTTCTGCCAACAATAGTGCGCCTTCTTCGTAATATTGCAAAATCTTCTTTGTTTTTTCAAGGGATTTGGTCAATTGCGACACGCGACTTTCTGTAACCGCCTTTTGCTCCAAATATTGATTCTCTGCTACCATTGCGTCTGCCTTTGCTGCTTTTACCCTTGACTTCTGCGGAAAAAACCATAGCGGAATGCTAATACCCGCCTGATAGGTGTTGAAGCCTGAAACGTCATCCACAACCTGCCTGCCATATGATAGATTGAATTTTGGCAGGAATTGTGATTTCTCAACACCCACATTTGCCTTGCTTACTTCGGCATTTTGCAACGCATATTGCAACATTGGGTTATTGGCCACCGAAGTGGAATCCAATGTCACCATAAAATCCAATGTTTTGTATGGTTCATTAATGGTCTCAATGGATTCATCCGTTCCCAAATATTGTTTTAAGGCACGTTTGGCAATTTCAATATCGTCATAGGCTTGTTGCCTTAACACTTGAATCTGTTGAAATTCGGAAGATGCCGAAATAAATTCCAATTTGCCTGTTTCTCCGGTATCATACCGAAGTTGGGCAGCGGTCTTAAAATTGGCATAAATACTGTCCAATTGGTCTGCAAAACGCAACTGTGCCTTATAATAATTAATTTGGTCATAGGCCTGCATCACATTACGAACCAACTGTTGTTCACTGGCCACATAAAACTTTTCTCCCAAGGCAATACGCTCTTTGTAAAACTTCGATTTTGAAAAACCGGAAAGCAAATCAATGTTGCCCTGTTGCACACCAACGGTTGTCTGCACTCCAGGAAGATTATTTCCATATTCTTCTTTGCCCGTAAAAACTTGAGTGCTACCAAAGTCAAAACTCGTTCCCTTTAGTGCCTTTTCCCGTTCAATAAATGCTTGGCTCTCTTTAAGTGATGGATAATTCTGTTTAGCCATAGCAATAGCCTCATCAATGGTCAAGGTCTTTGGAATTGTACCATCTTGATTGATGTCTTGGGCAAATGAAGTGCCAGAAGCCATCAAACCTCCCATCATCAATAAAACGGTTACAATATTGGTTGATGTTTTAATATAGCTTACATCTCCACCATTGTTTTTCTTTTCTTTTCGTGATTCCAGCCAATAATAAAGGACTGGAATAACAACCAATGTCAAGAAGGTAGCTGTTATGAGTCCACCAATTACTACTGTTGCCAAAGGTCGTTGCACTTCCGCGCCACCAGAGGTAGAAACCGCCATTGGGATAAAGCCCATAATGGCTGCGGTTGCCGTCAATAAAATTGGGCGTAAACGCTCGTGGGTGGCTTCGTATATTCTATCTTTTAAATTTGTCATTCCACTTTCTTTTAATTCATTGAATTTGTTTATCAGTACCAATCCGTTTAAAACCGCAACTCCAAAGAGCACGATAAAACCAACGCCTGCCGAAATACTAAATGGCATTCCCCTTATCCAAAGAGCAAATACGCCACCAATGGCCGCCAAAGGCACTGCCATATAAATCATTACCGACTGTGAGAACGAACTCAAGGCAAAATAAAGCAATATGAATATTAAGAAAAGTGCAATAGGCACTACAATCATCAATCGGTCTGATGCACGTTGTAGGTTTTCGAACGAACCTCCGTAGGTTACAAAATAACCAGGTGGCAATTTTACCTGTGCTTCCAATTTTTGCTGTATTTCCTCGACCATCGATTTTACGTCGCGACCACGTACATTTACGCCCACCGAAATACGACGGGAGGTGTTGTCCCTTGAAATTTGCATCGGTCCGGGTTTATAACTGATTTCCGCCACTTCTTTTAATGGTACCTGCGCTCCATTTGGCAAATCGATATAAAGATTTTTAAGGTTGTTGATGTCTTGTCTAAATTCCTTTGCCAATCGGATAACCACATCGAACCGTTTTTCGCCCTCAAAAATTACACCTGCCTCTTCTCCTGCAAAGGCGGCACTTACATAATCATTCAATTTATCCACGGTTACACCGTATTGTGCCATTTTTGCGCGGTTGTATTCCACCGTCATTTGAGGTAAGCCGCTTGTTGCCTCCACATTAAGGTCCGCAGCTCCGGGAACGGTTCTGATGACCGCAGCGATTTCCTGTACCTTATCGGCCAAAACGCCCAAATCTTCTCCGTACAATTTAATGGCCACGTCCTCACGAACACCTGTAAGCAATTCATTAAAACGAAGTTCTACAGGTTGGGTAAACACGAAATTTACGCCTGGAACAACTGAAATTTTTTCCTGAATTTTTTCTATGAGTTCTTCTTTACTATCTGCTGAAGTCCATTTGCTCTTATCTTTTTCAAGAATAATATAGCTATCCGCAATGTCCATAGGCATTGGGTCGGTTGGTATTTCGGCAACCCCAATCCTTGAAATTACGGTTTTTACCTCTGGAAATTCATTGATTAAATTTTGAAGTTTTTTTGAAGCCTCGATGGATTCGGTAAGGCTGCTTCCCGGTTTTATCAACGCTTGGAATGCAATATCGCCCTCATCGAATTTTGGGATAAATTCGCCACCCATATTGCTGAAGATAAATCCTGCGATTAATAGTAGGGTAACTGCGCCTATAACGACACCAGCCCGAAAGCGAAGAGCAAAATTGAGCAATGGCACATACCCTCTATTAAGTCCAGACATTATTTTATCACTGAACCTATCAATTTTATTTTCAAACTTAGCAAACCAACCATTTTGGTTCTTTGCTGGTTTTAGGAACATCGACGAAATCATTGGGACGTAAGTAAGACAAAGGATAATCGCTCCCAAAACAGCAAATCCAAAGGTAAAAGCCATTGGACGGAACATTTTTCCTTCCACACCAGTTAAAAAGAGAATCGGTGTAAAGACGATAAGAATAATAAGCTGTCCGAAAAATGCCGAATTCATCATCGTACTTGCCGATTCGTAGGCTATTTCATCCATTTCGGGCTGACCTATGGCAGTAGTGGTTTTTTTCATCCGTTGATGGATATGGAATACCATTCCTTCAACAATGATTACCGCACCATCCACGATGATTCCAAAGTCGATTGCACCCAATGACATTAGGTTTGCCCATACACCAAATTGTTTCATCAAAATAAATGCGAAGAGTAATGATAATGGGATTACCGAAGCTGTAATCAAACCACCACGGAAGCTTCCCAACAATAACACCAAAACAAAAATCACAATCAGCGAACCTTCAATCAAGTTTTTTTCTACGGTACTTGTGGTTCTTCCAATCAATTCACTTCGGCTTAAAAACGGTGCTATATATACACCTTCCGGCAAGGATTTTTGTATTTCATCAATACGGTTTTGTACATTTTCTATCACAGTACCAGGGCTTTCGCCTTTAAGCATCAAAATCTGTCCGCCTACAGATTCGTGCCCATCTTGGGTAAATGCACCATAACGCACTTGGTTTCCGTAACCCACTTTTTCGGCAACGTCCCTTACCAAGACAGGGCTTCCATTTTGAGTGGTCACAACCGTGTTTTCCAAATCGGCGATACTTCGAGCCAGCCCTTCGCCACGGATAAAATTGGCTTGGTGATTTTTTTCAATGTAAGCACCACCGGTATTAGCATTGTTCACTTTAAGAGCTTCAAATACCTGATTCATTGTAATGCCAAAACTTTTTAGTTTATCAGGGTTTATGGCAACTTCGTATTGTTTTACATAACCTCCAAAGGCATTGACCTCGACTACGCCTGGCACTAAAGCCATTTGGCGTTTTACAATCCAATCTTGGATGGTACGAAGCTCCATTGCGTCATATTTGTCTTCATAGCCTTCTTTTACTTTTAAGGTATATTGAAAAATTTCGCCCAGACCTGTTGTTATGGGAGCCATAAAAGGTGTGCCAAAACCTTCGGGGATTTCTCCGGCAACTTCGGTTAATTTTTCTTGTACCAATTGCCTTGGCAGATAGGTTCCTGCCTCATCCTTAAAGACAATGGTAACCACAGAAAGGCCAAAACGGGACACCGAACGCAGTTCGATAACGTCAGGAAGATTTGCCATTGCCAATTCTACGGGATAGGTAACAAATTGCTCTATATCTTCTGTCCCCAAGTTTGGGGCCACGGTTATTACCTGTACTTGGTTGTTTGTTATGTCGGGTACAGAACCCAAGTTTATAGTGGCCATAGACCAAATGCCCGTGCCAACCAATGCCACTATAAATAAGCCAATAATAAATTTATTATTGATGGAAAATGAAATGATTTTGTTAATCATAGAAAATGTGTTAATTCAGTTTAAAACTTACGATGCGAATAGATGCAACGCATTTATAAAGCAATGCTTATCTTGAGAAGCATTACGTTAGGATTTAGCTATCCTTAAAAAAAACTGAATTATACTTGAGGGGGTTGGAAAAGGGATTCCAGATATCTGGAATTGAAGTTGATTGTATATAAATTAAACTGCTCTTTATCTTCAAACTTTAATTGATTGGTTAAAGCCGAATTGTTGTTCTCAATAATTAATACTAAAGGATGACAACATTGATGATGGGAATGGACTGGTGTATTCTCCTTATCTGGGTTATTATGATGCCCTTCATTTTTTGCATCGTTATCGATGTAATCCTCAACTACATATTCAAGGAAAGAGTCGCCATAAACTTTATGGTCCTGGTAATGGGTAATAATACTTGAAATTTCTTTAATTGGCCCACAAAAGTCCATATCTATGCTGATTCCCTGAAAAAAGAATAAAATAGACATTGATATGGAAAAAATTATTTTCATAAAGTTTGACAAAGATACAAATTAATGGATGCACAGATTGTGCAAGTTTTAAAAAGAGGGCCAATCTCTAAGCCGGTCAACCATATGGTCCATTGGAGATTTTTAAAAATACGATGAGATTCCAAAAATAAAACCTCCTGTTCTTGCGGGATCGTTGTTCAAAATATCCTTTTGTCTTTGGATGCGATAGTTGAGGCGGAATACCGTCTGTGGGGATGGCCTGAAACTGATGGCCGGCATGATGCTCCATATCTCATCGCCGATTTCGTCCCCTGTCTCGTTAAAGGCTCCCACGTTCCAATCGACGTATTCAAACCGGCATGCCAAGTTCAGGGTGGCACTGTCCCAGCCCAACATTTTTCGCTTCAGGACAGGTTGAACAATGTCCAAAAAACCACCGTGCTGTTTATTCCCATATTGTTGTGTATAAGTGTTGGGGATATCCACCTGTACCCAGGCCCATTCACCTGTTATATAGGTGTTGAGCTTTGGCAGTGTATGGTTATAATCAATGGCATATACATTGGCCCTTCTTTTTTTGTCCAGTGCAATGCCATCATCTTCAAAGGTGTTGTAGATGCCCCCCATATAGGATAGTCCGATCTCACCGAAGGTATTATGTCTTACCGCTATTTTGGCCGTGGCCAACGGTGTGCCACTTGCCGATTCCTCAAACCGTTCCCCGTTTTCCTTGCTGGCAGGCAGAAAGGTCTTGTTTTCCGAATTGTCTATGATCGAGTTATCGAACCCTCCTGACAGATACAGTTCATAACCGAACATCCAGTCCTTGCGATAGGTCTTCCCAAATAGGCCGAACCCGGCATTGCTCCAGGTAGCGGGAAGCATCTGTGTGGCAGAGATGGGCCTGTCGGTAAACTCCCATTTGGGGCCATCGTGGTTTTGGTTAAAGGCCCCTATGGGATTCATGATGATCCCGCCCCGAAGGTTCAGCAAAGGGAGGAACTCCACATCCAAGGAGGCAAACTCTATGGCTATTTCCTTACCGCCTTCCTCAAACTCCACCTCACTCATGAACTTGAGTTTTTTGCCAATGGAAGAGGATACGAACAGGGTCATCCTGCGCATTTGGAACTGATGCCCCTCGGAAACCCCGTCCGTTCCCAGGTGCTGCCAGTTTGCTTCCACATAACCGCCCACGGAAACAGGGACCTTTCCAAAGCTCAAAAAAGGACGGTCGTAGACTGCATCCATATTGAGGCCTTGTTTTGTTGTATCTAACTGGGCTCTCTTGATAAGGGTGGAGTCTATCTGGGCCTGTAATGCTGTTGCAAATAACAATAGTAATGTAGTAATGAGGTGTTTCATGCTTTTTTTAATGAGATAAGGATATTTTGGTCGGTTATCTGCACCGGAAAGGACCTCAAGGTTTCCTTGGCGGGTCCTTGGGCCACATTCCCTTTGTTGTCAAATTCACTGCCGTGTGCGGAGCAGACCAGTTTATCGCCATAGGCGCTCAGTTCGTTCCCCTGATGGGTGCACCGCAGATAGAGTGCCGTATACTCCGTTTCCGAAAACCGGAATATATAAATGGGAAACTGTAATTGCCCGTTGTCCACGATCAGGTATTCAACGGCTTTTTCGCCTTTCATGAAATCCGTCCTTTGAACGACAAGATGGTCCCCAATAATAGGGACCGTAATGCTTTTTGTAGCAACACATCCCTGTAGCAGTATCGCTATGGAAGAGGCCCCAAGACAGGCATATCCGCAGGTCTTTATGAATTCTTTTCTATCCATTCTATAGGGATTCCAAAAATTTGATAAGGTCGTTTTTCTCGGATTGGGTCAGGTTTTGGTATTGGTTTTTGCTATTTTCAGCCTCCCCACCATGCATTAGGATGGCCTCTTCAATGCTATGGGCCCTGCCATCATGTAACAGGAAATATTGCCCGCCCTGGGTAGTGGGGGATAGCCCGAGTCCCCATAACGGTGGTGTCCGCCATTCAGAGGTCAGGGCACTGCCCTCGGTATAACCATCATCCAGACCGGGCCCCATATCGTGCAACAAAAGATCCGAGTAGGGTTGGAATGTCTTATGGGAGAGCGCTTCGATGGGGGAATACCCGGTTACCAGTTCCGGTCTATGGCATGAGGCACAGTTTATCTGGGAGAAAAGAGACTTTCCGTTCTGAACCTTCGATGCTTCCTGATTTCTGGGAATGGGAGCCTTTAGGGTGTTCAAGTACGCGACCACGTCCCGGATGGTCTTATCCGACACCTCAGGGTCAATGGTCAGACCGGAATACACATCCTTTGGGTCGAAGGAAGAGGCAATACCGATATCCTGGTTGTAGGCATCCACGGTCTGTTGCAGCAGGTCATATGCCGCCGCTTTTTTTCCGAAGCGGTGGATGTACTTTCCGTCCTGGGCTATCGCATTGTCCAAAGGATCCAGATATTCTTTCAATGTCCCCCAATTGGGAACGCCGGATATCCCATCGCCGTCATCGTCATTGGGATCCGACATGGCCATGATGTCGGCATCGGTCACGTACTGCAAAAAACCGAGACCGGTAACGGCAGGAGGTGTGAATTTTGAAAAAGTGGCCCCATTGGGAATCGTCTCAGGCTCATAACCGGGCAGTGCCCTGTTCTGTATCTGCGGGCCTCCCAAATGCAAAAACTGGTTTCCGGTGGCATCCGTCTGCCCAAAACGTGTAAGGGTTGTAAAAGGGGTGCCCTTTCCGTCCCCTGCATGGCAACTGGCACAGCTTGTGGCCACAAAAATAGGCCCCAATCCCGATCGGGAAGTGAATACATCGTCATTGAACGCAATGTCCCCCGCTAAAAATTGTGCATTTTGTGCAGAGGTCAACCCCTCCAATGGGCCATCCAAAAGTTCTTCTTCAAGAGGGGCAATGGGTTCATATTTATCACAGGATCCAAATAACAATCCAAGGACCAAGATTTTGTGAAATAGTTTATTTTCAAGTGACATTTCTTGTCCGATTAAAAATTTAGAAAAGCAAATATATTAAAGTTAGTTATGCCTAACAAATATTTTTACTATATATAAAATATAAATATAGTTTAGACTAATTATTGATTTATTGGAAAGAACTCAATAATTGTAAATGATTGTGAGGAGTAATAGTGGATTGAGATTGCGTAATTAGAACCTATCAAAAAAGTTTATAAAGAATGGTTTCACATACTCTAAAGGATCTTATCCGTGACCAGTATCTTGTCACCAACTATTTTACTTAGTGTTTGTTTTTGCCCTTGCCCATAGGAAACGGATAAGCTTCCATCGAAAGGTTCCACGGAAAGAATTTCTATTTCAGTATCCAAGAACAAATCCTTATTGTTTAGGAATTTTAAAAATTCCTCTGAAGAATTCTCAACAGCTTTAAATATCACCTTCTTTCCCTTTACACATTCACTAAGCTTACGATATTGCTTTCCTTCCATATTCCCATTTATGTCCGGAATTGGAGATCCATGGGGATCAAAGGAAGGATACCTGAGAATTTCGTCCATCTTTTTGAAGAATTTTGGCGATTTTACATGCTCTATTTGTTCTGCAATGTCATGGACTTCCTCCCAGCCAAATCCCATGATTTCCACTAAAAACATTTCCGTAAGGCGATGTTTACGGATAATGTGTATGGCTTCATTTTTTCCCCTTTCGGTTAATCTAACGGGTTTATATTTTGCATAATGAACCAATTTTTTTTCCGCAAGCTTCTTGATCATATTGGTCGCTGAGGGCATTTTTATGCCCAACCGTTTGGAAAGTTCATTAACATTGACCTCTCCTTTATCATTGGACAGGGAGAACAGTGCTTTCAGATAGTTTTCTTTTACTAAGGAGTCCATAAGGCAAATATAACAATTGCAGCTGTACCAATATAGGCCGACAACAAAAGTTTTAGGTGTGCCTAACATTTTTGTTGGTGGAATAAATTATCAGTTTCAGGGAACTTACTTGATTTTTGTAAAGCAAACTATTGAATGGCAGGTAGCCATAAAATATGTAAATAGGTGTGTCCGAAGCAATGACTTTATCGAAAACGCTATTTCTGCTTGGGCAACGTGCAGCCCATTGGTGCATACCTCCCTATAAAACCCAAAATGCCTGGAAGCTTGTTCGCTCCCATCATAGGAATTCTTGAAACGCAGCATTGGTAATATCTGGCTTTCTGCCTTCCTTACCGAGAATTGGTTGTCATCCTCGATTATAAAATTGGTAATGTAAAGACCTGTCTTTTTTGTTAATGGTGCGTTTCCGGTATTTCAGATTGACATCCATCAATAGCTGCTCAGCTTTTTTGAAAAACAGTTCATTTGGAATGTGGACATAGCTGTTCGAGACCACGCTCACAATCTTTCCCTTGGAGATGATGACATTTTCAAGTCCTCTTCGAGGGTCCACCCCCATATAGTAAATCAATTACAGATGTAGTACAACCTGACGGTTCATTTGCATTCAGAGAATCTAACTCTGCCAATTCAAGGGTCAGTTTGGGTGTCTCCCAAAAAATCCCTTTTACGGGAGGTAAAATTAGTGTCTCGAATTCCCTTAGAAGATTAGATGTTTTTGGAGATAACGATAGGTCAATCTCATACTCTGCTTCATGATCAAACATTAATATACCCCAGCCATTGAATTTTTTTAATAGATTAAAATGGGATAAAAAGATTGAAGATGCAAAGCAAAAAAGACTGACAATAGAACATAAAAAGAAATGGATTGCAATAAAAGCTCTGGCAATAGAATATTATTATGACCTACTACTTCTCCAAAAAGAAAGGCAAATACTTGAAAATGAATTGAAAGATACAAGTGTATTCTCGCTCTTGGAGCCCAACAGATTTATGGATGGGTTTAATAGTATTATCACAGTATTTGAAAAGGCTTATTCTGATTTTGAAAAACAGTATGGAAAGATAAAAATGAAACCTGAAATAGTTTTTCTTCCTTTCCAAGGTAATCAAGCAGGGAAGAAGACAGGGAACCTTTTAATCTTGAACCAAAGGTTTTTAACCGATACAAGTTTCAATAAAAAAACGATTGTTCATGAGACTTTGCATTTTTGGTTAGGGGAATCTTTGGTTTTTGAAAATACTTTTATAAATGAAGGCATTACCGAGTATTGTACCTTGCAATATCTGAGGAAAAAAAGGGAATTCAAAGAAGTGGACATTCTTATTGTGGATTATAAAAGTAAGGCATCCAGAAACTTTAAAGTGAATTGTATCGATTTAGAACACCCACAAATTTCCAACAAAGAAGTACTTAACTTCTCGTATAATTACCTCCCCCTTTTATTGTCCAAAATGAAGGCAAAAGGAAAAAACATCGATAATCAAATTACTGACTTTTATATCTTCCTCTAAAACCGAGCAGTTTTTAATTAACATTGGAATTTATTCTAATGACTGTTTTGTAAACGGGTTTAAAAGTGAATACCGTTAAGTTACTCTAAGATAGTATTAGCTCATTGTTCAAATCCTTGTAACAGACGTTGTCGTGACTGTGTCTTCCTGATGTAACGTTTGTTAACGTTTTTTTAGGACAACCTTTCTACTCTCCTTCGATTCATGCAATTCAATTTCCAGTTTTTCTCCATCACCGAGAACGAACTTCGGCAGGACATATACAAACCGTTGGGCAGCACCTCTTTTAATGATTTGTAGTTCCATATGTTTAAATACCGGCACTATTTCCAATTTTTGATATGATGCCTTTCTTTTTTTGTTGCCATTCGCCCTATATATTTTCAAATAGTCCAACTCAAAATCGATTTCCGAATTGTTAGTGACCTCAATAACCAGATAGGTCTCATCCCCGTTGTAGGCCATTTTTTGTAACTGAAGTTTGACACCCCTTTTTCGCTTGGTGGCCAATCGCTCGTTCTTGGTCTTTAAAAGGTAGCTACAGAAGCGCTCATAAGACTTTCTACGCTCGGTGATACTGTCAAGCTCTCGGCTATCGGGCAGTTTTTGTTTTTGAATCGGCTTTTCGGTCCCGATACTTTCAGAACCGGCAACAAAATGGTTCAACTTGTTGAGCTGTTTTCGGTATTTCAGGATATAGGAATATACCTGCCCACCCTTGGTCAACACCAATAAATTGCTATCTTCCCCCGGCTTAGCCTGTACCAACCCAAAGTGCTGCTCTTTTTCGCGGTTATAGGTAAACACAAAATTTGAAGCCCCTACAATACCCTGGCGAATGGGCTCTGGAAAGAACAGGGCCACATTTTTATGCTCGTTGGCGTAGATGGTGTCCAAATATTTTTGTGCCGACATTTGACTGCTTATTATAAGTATGGAGATTATTAAAATATGTTTCATTGTTTTAGCTTTAAAATGAGTTGATAATTATCCATTATGGTCACCTTGACCAAACGGTTGTCCCTTTGGAAGAGTGCCTTGATGCCCTTGACCTGTGGCACGCCACCGATATTGATATCATCAATGGCATCCCCTACCACTTCCTTTGTGGCCTCCGCCCGGAAACTGTTCTCGATGTAGATGCCCTCACTGCCATCCTGAAGGTCATGTGCCCTTAGGTTAATGGGAATGTGTTCAATATGTTCAATCTCGATCATGGTCCTGTTGGGCTTAAAACTCACGAATCCGTAAATGGCCGTGTTTCTTGGAATCACAGTTCCATTGATCATGGCCTCTTCCAAGAGCCGCATCCGTAACCTGTAATGCTGGCGTACCGTTTGGGTACCATCCACCCTGACCAAGATCTGGGCATCCGTAGTCCCATTTACCTCCAAGAGCTGTTCCATGGGATCTGAGGCAAAGAACAACTGGTGCTCCAATCCCAATTCCTTCATTTCAATGGATGGGTCTTTGTCATCATTTTTCTTGGGAGTTGGTATGGTATCCGGTTTGGTATGATCCAATGCCACTTTCTCGGTCTTCGGCTTCCGGAATGTCCCTTCCGAGTAATCAATGCGCCCTTCATTGTAGATACTGTCAATGATCCGCATCTTTTTCTTTTCCATCAGGTCTGGGTCATAGACTCCCGTGGAATCCAACAGGCTCTCGTCATAGATGCTAGGGGCGTTGGTCTGCCGCTCTTCCTTGATGGCATCCAGGGCCTCCAATTTGGTTTTGTACTGCTCCTGTTCCTCCCCCAGTTCCGGTACGGGAATTTGGTTGTTATCAATACTTGGCTCTTCGTCCCCGCCCAATGCCATCATCGCATAGCCCACAATGAACAGGACCACGCAGAGAATGACCAGGCCAAATACAATTTTGTTCTTCTCTAGTTTCATATCAGTTTGTTTAATGTCCAACCTGTCCCGATCTTATATCGGGATTATGGACTTTTTTTAAAGTGTTTTCAAAAAAGTTGGTGATCAACAGGCCATGGGTATTGTTCGGAAAGTTCCGATTCACATGAATCAGGTTGCCCGTAGTGGTCAGCTCATAGGTATCGGTGACCGACCCCCGGTTGATCTCAAATACGGTAACGGTCTCAAACCTATAGGGTTCTGATTGCAGGTCCACCTTGGATTCTATGCTCAGTACTTTCTGTACCAGGGAATATTGTAGCAAACGGTTATATACCCCTTCCGCTTTTTTCTGCCGATAAAGTGCATCCACAGAGCTGTTGCCCAGCCATAACGCCCTTTCAAGGTTGTTTTCATTGTTACTCGCATCAATGCCATAGAAATAGCTGTGGAACAGTTCCAGATGGGCCTTGGCCTCCACTTCGAGGTTTTCCAATTGGGTGACCATTTTTAACGGGATCACGCTTCCATCCCCGTTGACCACAAAGGCATTGTCCACACTTTCCCTGTGGAGCTTGATGACCATCAGCACCGACACCATACAGGTCAGTACGGTCCCGATGACCATGACCAGCACGATAAAGCGGTTGAGCTTTAGAACATCGTATATGTTTTTATAGGGTGTTTTCATTTCATTAGTAGTTTTTAGCGCAGCTATCATGTATTCATTAATGTGCTTTAAGCACCGAAGAGTTTGAAGGTAAAGGAGGTGGCCTTGCGGTACAGTTTGAACTTCAACAGCACGATAAACCCGATGGATGCCAGTTCTATCAATGGTGCAAAGAATTCACTGCCCCAGTCCGTCCCGAACAGGTTGTTCCAAAAGTTTGCGTTGATCTCCATGTACAGGGCATTGACGAAGACATTGACCAAAAAGAAGGCCGGTACCAGCATATACACCCCTGCATAGAGCTTGAAGAAGTTATAGGCCAGTCCCCTGAACTTCTCGAACACGGCCAAGCTGATCACCAGTGGAAAGAAGGCCCGCATAATGCCCAATAGAAAGAACCGTTCCGCCAAGAACAGCGGATAGATGAACAGGTCCATCATCCATAGGAAAATCCCGATGATAAAGGCCAGCACCTTCATACCGTACAAGGGTGTCACCAAGGCCTCATACAAAAGTGCCAGTGCTTTTTTGGCGGCCTCCAGGGCGCCCACATCCTGTTCCAGGTCCACATCCTGCATCTGTAACGGGAGGAGCGCCGGGGCCGTGTCCCGGTACTGGGATTCTATGGACACCAAAATGGTATCAAAGACATCCAATACCTGTGTGGAGAAGATCACCAAGATCACGATGGCAAAGTTCTTGGCCAGTTCCGTGGGGGTCAGCCCCCAGGTATGGCCATCCGTAGAAGCAATGCCCTCATTGTATTTCTTTAGGATGTTCACCAAAAAGAACAGGACGGCCAATGCCTTCATGCCCGTAATGGTATACTGGGCAAAATCACTGTCCATGATGGTCTGGTAGACCGCATCCACATATTCCAATCCTATTCCCAAGAACATAGCTGCTTAATAATTCGTTTCACGGTTATTGATCCTGTCCTGCATCTTCCTGAAGGAAATAATCTCCCGATAGCGACGGGTCTTGGCACGTATCTCGGCGACCATTTCCTTGGATTTGAGTTCATGCTCCTTCAGCACCTTGGCCCGCTCGGCATCCTCCATCTTAAGGAGCCCGCTCGATAGGATGGTATTGACATAATCCACACTTTCCATGGAACTCTCTATGATGTCATTGAAGGAATCCGTAATACGGTCTATTTCCCCCGGTTTGATATAGGGGGAGTTCAATATCTCCTGTAGGTCGTTCTGGACCATATTGAAGAGCTGCTGGTTGTTCTGGATGAGTTCCTGAACTGCACTGAGTTGTTGGAGGACATTGCTCACCTGTTCGATACGCTCCTTTTGCTGCTGCAGAAACTCCACGGTCTTTAACAGTTGGGAGGTCTGCTTGGCGGATTCGATAAGCTGTTTGGCCAGGCTGATAAAGTTGGTATTGTCATACACCGGCATCCCCTGGGCCACAATGTAGCCTGATGAAAAATGGAAAAGTGTCAGTGTCAATACTAGAATTTTGATTTTGTTTTTACCCACAAAATGTCCTTTTGCTTTTTTGTGTTCGTTACCCGAGCCTGAAAGCCGAACGGATGGAATAATCTTCGATTTCATGATGTTCTGTTTTTATGGTTAATGAATGTTTTTATGGCTTGTTCCATGTCGTTTGTTTTTTCAAAAAGCTCCATGATTTTGGTATTCTCGGTGCCATCGGTCAGGTAGGCAGCAAAGACCTCAGGTGGTACTTCCAACCGGAAGATGTTGCTTTCCTTGCCGATCTTGATGAACATTTCGGTGTACTTCCGATCCCCGGTCAGGTTGTTGCGGATGGAACGTAGTTGGTTCAGGTCATGGGATGACAGATTGAGCCTATTTTTCAGCTCGTCATAGCCCTTTTCGTTACGGAGACTGTAAATCACCTGTGTGTTCTCCAAAATGCTGGCAGACGTGGAATTATCGGGCAATTGGTTGATGGACTGTAGGATGATGCCAATGGCCCCGTTCTGCTTCCGGATGGCCTGGTAGTAGAACTCCACACTTTCCAGGACGTTGCCGAACTTCAACTGCTTGGCAAACTCATCGAACAGGATGATCCCCCGCTCCGAGCGGTTCCGCCAGATGGTGCGCTGTATGGCCGACTTGATAAGCTTCAGCATTACCGAAAGGATTTCCTTGTTGTCGCGCACCTCGTCCAGTTCAAAGACGATCATCCTTTTGTCCTCGATCTTATAGGTCTGGTCCTCCCCGACATTGAACAGAAAGCTGTATAGGCCGTTTTCCACATACTCCGATAGGATGTGCAGAAACCCATAGACACTGAAATCCTCCTCCCTAATGTTGAGGGTTTGGATCAGGTCATCCTTATGGCCGTCCACAAACTGGTACAATGATGCCAGGGAATGTTGTTCCCGCACGGTGTTGTAGTAATGGAGCAGCACCTTTTTCATGGCCACTTCCCTGCCCTTGGATACGGTATTGCCCTCTGCCAACAGTTCCAACAGGAATACGGTCAGGTCCTCCAACCTTTCAGGGGTCAGGTCGGCCTCCCCCGAAATATAAAAGGGGTTGATGCCCAGGTTCTTGCCCTGTTCGTACCGTAGGATGATATGGTCATCAGGGTACAGCTTGGCAAATTTGGCGTAGGAGCCCCCCAGATCGATAATCACCAGCCGAACACCCGCCTCGAAATATTGGCGGAGTATGTTGTTGGCAAGAAAGGACTTGCCCTCGCCCGTTGGGGCAAAAATGGCAAAGTTCCGTGCCTTGATGCGTTTTTTCCGTTCGTCCCAGACATCCTTCAGCACGGGGATGTTGTGCTGACGGTCGTTGAATATGATGCCAGTATGGTCCGATTTGTAATTCGTGTTGTTGATGTACAGGCACAGGGCATGTTTCAGGTCGGTAACGTATAGATCGGCATTGGAAAAATTGGAGGCATGGCAGGGATAGCTGTTGAGAAAATAGTGCTTGCGTTCCTCTCCCTTGGGACAATAGGGCACAATGTCCAGTTCCTTGAACTCCGTCTTTATAATGGAAGCGGTTCTATCCAGATGTCCGGCTTCCGGACTCCAGAATATAACATTGAAATGCCCACGGATGATCCTGGAGCTGTCATCGCTGTTGATCCTGTCAAGGATATCCTCGATCTTTTTAAGAATGACCTTGTTCTGGGTGCCAAAATTGGAACTCTTGCCCAGTTCCCCGACCTTTTTGTCCAGCAATTTCCGCCATTTATGCTTGTCGTCCATATACAGGATATGGTTGACGATATGGTCCTCGTTCAGGTCCAGGCCCAGCCCGTCCACAAAGCCCTGGTGGAACGTAAAATCGTCCGAGGTGAACCTGTCGTTGGTCCGGCTGCTCTGAACGGATTCCCCAAAGCAGAGCTCACTGTTCACGGCCAGTACATCAAAATGGTGGTCCCCTATCGAAATACCCTTTTTTCCCAACTGGATATCGGTATCAAAGCCCTCGTTGAATCCATTGAAATAGGTGTCGGTGACACTGACAATTTGCTGCGGTGCCATAGGTGTCATGGACACCTTTCGACTGTTGTTGACAAAGGACACCGCATCGTTCACGGCACCGATGAACTCAAGGACACTGTGGTCGAGTTTTTTATGGATGCCCTTTTCCACTTTCCTAAAGGGATTGACATATTTAGGGGCATTCAATGTCCTGTCCAAGGGATGGATGAAAAACAGATAGCTATTGTGCTTCATATGTTCCCGTCCCTTGAAATGGCCATGGGTGGCTTTTTGCAGGAAGGTGTCATTGGGCAGTTCCTCTGCGGAATACCCCCGCTTTTTGTAAATGTCCTGTTTATGGATGACCGTGCCCGTGGGCAGCGATTTGAAGCTCTGGAACCAGGTCCCGTGGAGCTCTTCGAAATCGGTCTCCGAAAGGGAGTACACTTCGGGCAGGTCCACTCTGTAACACAGTACCACATTGCCATTGGAGGCAAATACGGTATGCCCCTGGATGTCCAAAATGGGATGGTATGCTGAAAAATTGATCTTGTTCATGGTGTCAATGGTTATCGGCCCATTTTGCCAGGCCCGGTTTTTTATGGTCTATGGTTCTTGGAAAGGCCTTCTTGAAGTCCAATAGTGAAGGGTTTTTGGTAATCTGCCCCAAGATCAGGTACAGGACGATGTTAAACATCAGTACCGAAATGATCACCACCACACTAAAGGAAAAGATGATGATGAGCAAGGAGCCGATCACCGAGACCATCAATAGGGCAAAAAGTGATATGGGAAGCCCCATGATCACCGCCCGCTTTCTGATATTCCGATATACATCGTAAGTCTTCATAAGTTTACCTGATTTAATGCCAAATGCCGTTTAACGGCTTAGACAACAATGCCAATGAGGTAAGTAAAGATGCCCACAACGGCCCCCGCTATCAGGACAAAGACCAGTACCCTGGTGATCCCCTTTTTCAGGTCGGCGTTCTCCCCGAAAAAGTGTCCGGCATTGAACAGGAAGCCCACGAGGAAAATGACCCCGAGTATGATCGGGAAAATGGCCCGTATGGTATCGGAAATATCGTTGACCGAATCCTCGATGCCCCCGATCTGGGCGAAAAGCCCATAGGGGATAAAAAATGTTGACAGGGTGAAGTACAGTGCTTTTTTCATATCAAAAAGTGTTTAAAAATTCGTTTGGTTCTGATAATCGAAAATTACCATATATTGATATACAAATACCTGTTAATCAGTTATTTGTGAATAACATATTAATTGATATGATTTGGTTTTTATTGATGCGAATTGGTACCAAAATCTATGTAAAAAACGGAATGCTATGTTGATAACCTTAAAACCTTTGATCTACAAAACCCTCAAAAACGTCAAACTTCGACTTCGCTCAGTTCAAGTTTTTGTCCTTTTGATGTGCAATTTCCAACCATTTTTTGGTCAGGAAATGGTCCATAAAGAAATCCTGGTCATCGATCCAGGACACGGCGGTATGGATTCGGGTGCTATAGGAATAAATGGGGTCAAGGAAAAGGATGTGGCCTTAAGCGTGGCCAGGGAAATCGTTCGATGGAACCATAGCCTTTTGGATGGCAAATACGATATCTATCTCACACGGTACACTGATACCTTGATATCCCTTGGAGATCGCTCCAAATTGGCAAAAGCCTTGCAAGCCGATGTATTTGTTTCGTTGCATTGTAACCATGCAGAAAATCCGGAAGCAAAAGGAATGGAGGTTTTTGTCCATAATTCCCACAATAGCTATTCCAAAGAGTCCTTGGCCCTTGGGGTATCGATCCTGAATGAAGTGGTACAAAACCTCGGAATCAGGAATCGTAACGTTAAATCAGACAACTTTCATGTACTCAGGGAAAATACCTTTTGTCCTTCGGTCTTGGTCGAGATGGCGTTCCTATCCCATAGAGATGAAGCGGATTACATTCTAAGGATAAAGAGCATCAGGGCCCTGGCCTTGGCAATACTACTGGGAATTGACAATCTTAAATTTGAAAAAACATGAAACAGTTTTTATATGCCCTATATAAAACATTGAAAGAACTTCTTGGTATAATATTAAAATAACATTGGCTATCCCAAGAGGGATAGCCAATGCCAAATAGAAACCGACTTTGATTTGTTTTTTGATGTAGGCTCAGGGAATGCTTTTTTTATTCAAAGACGACCAAATGGGATTCATCAACGCCCCTGCACACAATTTTTAGGATATAGGTGCCTTTCTTAAAGGTGGATATATCCATTGTCGTCCTTGTACCTGTTTGGTCATATTTCATTGTTTTGACCAGATTTCCACTAAAATCGTATAACTCCAACTGAACTGGATCAACAGTTCTACTTCCATTGTTCTTGGCAATGGAACCATCTCCAACTGGATTAACATTGGAGACCTTCAGTTCCGAGGCCGTTGGATTGGGGTATACCGTAAATGAGAAACTACTTGGACAACTGCCGTAAATGATATCCGTATAGGAGCCCTCTCCACAGGAAGTCGTTGAACGTACCTCCAAGGAGCCTCCCGTACAACCAAACGGTACCGTGGTACTGGATGAATAGGATGTATGTATAAGGGTGGACCCATTCTTATAGAACTTCCAAGGGGCCGTACCACCAGTAACATTAACGTCTACCTGTCCATAAGGACCTGGACCGGTCCATGTGTATGAAATGGTTGGACCAATCTTTAATGACCGCGTTTCGACCAAATTGCCACAGGAACTTCCAGGATAGTTAATGGTGGCCGTTAAGGATACCGAGCCCGAAGAGTTTCCTTTTATGACCACGGAGGACGTTCCCTGTCCCGACTGGATACTTGCACGGGAATTGCTCAAGCTCCATGTAATGGTTGTGGATGCCGTTGGGCTGAAATTGTTCAGGCTAAAGGTTTCGGTATCGTTCACGCATATCGGGCTGGTACCAACTATATGAATCGTTTCGTTGTTCAGACAACTCCAGTTATTCATATGATTGGTAATCCTTGTAATTGAGGCGGCTGAAAACTCCAAGGCCTTATTGTCACCTTGGCACATTATGCTTCTAACAAAAGGGGTTCCACAATCTGTCCCCTCCGAATGCCTACCGTTTAGAAGATGCCCAATTTCATGGGCCACCGTTTGATGCACCCTAGTACGATCTTCCGAAAAACATCTTGGGTTTGCATCATCACAGGCAGCACCAATTCTCGATGCCTGTCCGTAAATACCCGTAGTTTTAGCTGTAAAATGGTGGACCAAATCCCTTGAGATGCCACTCCAAGGGGAAGATGTCCATAATGTGTTAATCTCACCCATGATGGTGCTCGGGTTACTCGATGCGTAGATACCGCTCCCGGTAAATGCCTGAACACTGGTAACACTCATGACCGCATCAAGATCGCTGTCATAAACATCTTGGATCATATTGATCTCGCTCAACATTCGATTGAACGAACCATCATTATAGGCATCCCAATAGTCCCCATCACAGTCCAATGCGACTTCAATTACCTTACAGCCCGTAGTATTGCTAAAGGTAGTAATGCTTGGTTGGGACTGTTTGTTACCTTCCAATTCCTCTTGGGTACCGCAAATCCCACCGGTTCCTATAATATCCCTCGACCTATATAGTACTATCTGGTTCGATTTCAGAGAATGGTCCCCGACCATGTATTTTAATTGGTCCACTATTATTTCGCCATCATCTGTCTGGATGCTACCGTGGATAAAACCACGGTCGATGGTCAACCTGACACCGTGTCCTGCATCCCCGTCCGATAGATATCCTTTGTAGGTAATGGTCTTTTCCATTGGGAAGACCTCCATACCTTTGTCCGTTACCAATGTAGCGGTGAAGGAAGGTGAACGGATCTCTTCTGGAAACACATGCATATCCAGGACCATGGATTCGTTGACGTTCCAAAGCAATCTGGCTCCTTGGGGTGTGGCAACATCCCTGTTGAGTTGGTCCAAGTCAATTTCAACCAGAGTAAAATCTTTGATGGATTCCCTAAGTTTTTGTTCCTGAATCTGGTTGGCGGAGAATTCTTTGGTCAATACCCTTTGTTGGGCGTTGGCCATTGGGCCAAGGAACAGTACCATGGCCATTAACAATAAGTAGGTTTTTTTCATAATATATTAAGATTTAAGGATTACTTATCTCAATATCGATCAGTTCAAAAAAATCCGCACAAATATCCTCTGTTTCAAAGGACTCATAAATATAACCACTGAAAATTACCTTTGTACCATCGACCTGGAATGTTCCATCCAGATTACATGGTCTGAGCGTACCAAGGGGATTCTTATCTAATGCCTCATCCGGTTTGATAACAAATCCACAGGATTCTTCCTCCATAATGGTTCCTGATATATTTTTGACCGTATTTACTATGCTGCGATTATCATCTTGGTAGCAACCAGGTTCAGGGCCGTTGTCATCATTGGAACAACCGGAAATACTGCCCAAACTAAATACTAGAACAAGGATGTAACTCGAAATTTGCAAAGCTTTCATTTTTAGGATTTTAAGTTATTGAATATTTATTTTAAAAGTAAGTTTTTTCTTATGTTTTCGATTAACGGTATCTATTGGTTATGATACTTAATTCCAAAAATGGTTGCCTTTATCCTTTTCGAAACTTTTTCTATCAATATTTTCCCAGGATGTTGAACAGCTAACAAATAAACCTTGAAAATGAAAGCAGTGGCAATTCCGATGCATTGGATTTTCGAATAAATGGCCCTTTACTTTCGTTTATCCGAACTGTCCTTTTCAAAGGCCACCAGGTTGAACATCTGGCGCATGCGGCTCCTTACCCGCTTGCCATAACGCTCCTCCAGCTCCTGTGCATTGAGGTTGGTGGTGCAATGGGTCTTGATCTGGCGGTTGACAAAAAGCTCGTAACGGGACAGGAGTACCTCCCCCATCACATTGCAATCCTTGCCATAATGCCTACCTGTCGGCTCCACTCCCAAGTCGTCAAAACAGAAGTACTGCCCGTTGCCATAGTCCTCGATGGTCTTAAAACCGATGTGGTTGAACCCGAACACGATATTGCGGCTGGGAATGACGGAATACGGTTTTTGGTAGGGCACCAGAAATTTCAAGAGCCGCATCAGACTGGTCTTGCCACAGCCCACGGGTCCCGATAGCAATAGCCCCTTGTTGGGGTCGATACCGTCCTTTTTGCAGCTGTCATAGTCCTTGATGATGTAGTTGCAGAGTTTCAGCAATATTCCGCGGTCTTCCTTGTAGATCCTGAAACGCTCCCCGAACATCAGCTTGCCCTTGGCCTCCAGATAGATGAGCATCTTGTCAAAATCGTACAGGATGTTGTTGCCCTGGAGCTCTCCCAAACGATAGGTCCGAGTGCCCTCGGTGATGATATGTGGATAGTCCAGCTTCATAGCGGTTCCCCGTAATCCTTGTCCGAACCCGTTTTTAGGTTGTCCCGATGTTGGCCAACCCCATTGGGTTTGTTGTCGTTTTCAAAATCTAACGGAATTAAATTTTTAAAATTTTCCGGTTTTATATTGTTTTTATTGTTTGTTATAGTTTGTATATGTTTTATTATAGGTACCAGTGCTTGTCCACTGCTTGTCCCGATTTTGGTACGGCTTCGGTACACAGCTTGTCCATCACTTGTCCCAAAATCGAACATCTTGATACGGCTGCCCTTAAAAGGGTTATGGGATGGGATATATAGCAAATAGTTCCAATGGCTCAATTCCCTGATACATTTATGGTAAGTGGATTTGGAACCTATTTTTGAAAAGTCCATGACCTCTTCCCTGTTGATATGGAATTCCTCCCTAAAAAAACTATTGTTCCAAAGCTGAAAAAGGGCAATGTACAGACTGATATGGGTCGGGTTCAAACGGGAATCCTTGGTAAATTGGTCAAAGACCCCACTCAGGTGTTTGATGTAGTTGATGTCCTCCAAACCCCTAAAAGTTTTTGTTGACCTTGTTCCGCTCCAGCACCTCCATAATGTCCTGCTGATCGTAGTACAGCACCCCTCCCACCTTGGTAAAGGGCAAGGTGCCGTTGATACGGAGATTCTGTAACGTTCCCGGTGAAATTCCCAACAGTTCCCTAACCTCTGGGGACTTCAGCCATTTCTTCGCAGGGGTCCCGGAATGTTCTTCAAGCAGTTGTTTGATATCCTGCAGGAGTTCCAGTTTGAACTCGAACAGGTCTTCGGTGGTAATGATCGTTGCGCCCATTTGCATTTGTTTGTTTAAAAAACAAAGCCGCCCCCTATGTTTCCATTTTTTAAGGACGACTTTGCCCTGATTTGACTTTCGATGGCACAAAATTGCAAAGGCATTTTCGATATTTTTCCATAGCTATGATAGAGGTGGGGGATTTTTTTTTGACATTTTTTTTGATGGTTTTTGGTGTGTTCTGGTACATGGAACGCCCCGTTGGAGTCCCAAAACCGCCCAAATTTTATGTCCAGGGCCCTAAAAACCAAATTCCCCACCTTGGGATAGAGGTGGGGGATTTTTCCGGTCAGTCGTCCAGGCCTTCCATCCGCTGTTTGAGCATATCGATAAGCCGGTCCAAAAACTTGGTCCTGCCCGTCTTCCGTGACCTGATCTCGATAAAGGTGTGGTAGTAGTTGCCAAGGTCCACGTTGTAGAAATGTTCGAAGTGGGCCGCCAGGTCCTTGATGTCCGAGGTGCCACTGTTGATGCACTTGCTGGAGTGCAGGGCATAGAGGAGCTCAATGAGATCCGTCTTGCTGCCCGTCCAAAATAGTTTTGAAGGTCGTTCCATAGGTTTGTCTTTTAAGTCGTCCATGTTGTTGGTCAACGTATCGATCTCCCGCTGTAGGTACACGATGAGCATATCGTATGCCATGATGGTGGCCACCGTACCGTCCTGACAGGTGGAGAACTGGTCGTCGATCAGAAAGTGAAAGGATTCGAGGGGGAGCCGTAGGTCCTTGTTGCCCCGGACAAAATACTGTTCGTCCAGGGAGATGGCCCCACGGCGGTAATAATTGTAGAATTCCAGATTGTCATTGAAAAATATCTGGAGCTTTTCTATTTGGTGCTGTAGGTACTTGACCTGGGCGGCACCACTGCCCCTTGGCCGCTTGCTCTCGATATTGAAGAGCCGTCCATAGTAGATCAGTTTGCTGAAGAACTGGGGCTTGACGTGCTTGAAGAAGTTGATCTCCTCCTCCTGGGTCGAAAACGGCTTTTTGCCGATCTGCGCCTGGAGGCGTTTGATGTACCGCTCTACCATGGTGATCCCCGATTCGGCCCGAAAGAGGATGTCCCCGTTCCCGTTCTCCAGTTTGTCCAATTGTGTCTTGAATTCCGATACCAATTTCTGATGCTTCATATCGGTCGGGTTTTAGGCGTCTCGTTCCATGATCCCCAAGAGCTCCAACGAAAAATTATCGGAAGCCTGCACATAGGCAAAGCCCTCCCTGACCGTTGCCCCCAGCTTCCGCTTTTCAAAGGCGGCGGTCATCCCAAAATCGATTTTGTGCATCCCGAGCCCAATGGCACGCTCAATGGTCCGGTACAGCAGTTGGCGGTAACTGTGGTGGCTCCGTACATACCCATAGTCCAGCCCCACAAAGGCGGGCACATAGGTGGTGCCCTGGTTGTTATAACAGAACATCACGCCGATGGGCGTGTCGGGCCTTTCGTCCAGGGACAGTACGATGAACTCCCACTGGGGATCATCGGACATGGATTCAAAGACCTTTTTTGGAAAGGGAAAGGTGTTCAGCCCAAGATTGTGCCGGTGCACATTGTTGTACAGTTCATTGAACCTGTCCAGTTGCCCTGCATCTGCCCGTTGAAGGATGCCCACCTTAAAACTATGCTCCAAGCCCTGGATTTCCTGTCGGTAATGGCGGCGGTTTCTTGAGGACAGCTTGGAAATATAGGTTTCCATATCCTCCCCTTCAGGTAATATCACGGTACAGCTGTCGGGCATCTGGATCCTCACGAATCCCTCCCCTGTCAAAAACCGGTGCAGGGGGCCATCACCGTCAAAATCCCGTAGGACGGTCATCTTGGTGCCGAACCGGCGCTCGAAGGATTCCAGGGTCTGGATGAATACGCCCAATGCCCTATCCCTTAACGGGTGTTCATGGTCGATATAGAGATGGTTGCCCTCGGTGAACAGGGAGCCCATCGACAGCACCTTGGAGGTCATATGGTAGGGATCCTTCCTTCTGGCAGCTTCCAATGACCTTGAAACGGTTTCCTTGGCCAGCATGTCATCCTTCCAAAGCCCTATGGTCATAAAGGTGGCCAGTATGGGATGTCCCTCCCGGTCCCTAATGACCACATATCGGAACTCCCAATTGTGCTCCGTCCTGTCGTGGCCCTGAAAACTGCGCTCCAGAAACTTAAGTCCCAACCAGTCATAGGTTCCCTGACACGAAAACCATTGGTTCCATTCATTCGGGTCAATGGATTCTATTGTGTCTGCCGACTGGATGTCAAGGTCGGGATCGGCCAATATTTGTTCTGGGGCCTTGGATTCGAGCTTAAAGGCATGCAGCACCCTATCCGGATCGGTACCCGTTTCCTCCAATGCCTTGGGGTAATGGTATGCCATGGCCTCCACCAACGCAGCGATCTCCTCCCTTTGGTTATGGCGTGAGATGGTCAACCGTACCCCCGTGTTCTTGACGGGCACCGCGGGGAAGAGTCCCAGGTTGACATAGAACCCTTCGGCCATCAAGCGGTTGACGAAATTATAGCCGGTCTTGGGCATGCCCGTACCGATATAGAAGACCGGGGAATTGTTACGGTCCACCAAGGGCAGGTCGGTCCGTTGGAGCAGTGCATTGAAATACTGTATACGCTCCCCCAGTTCGCTTTGCAGGTCATGGATTTCGGGGGATAGATGGATCTCCGCAGAGGCCGAGGCAGCCGCCACCGACGCAGGCTCCAGTTGGGCGGAAAAGGTCAACGGCCCGCCAAAGGTCCTGATCCGGTGGTGCATGGTCCTGTCCGGGCATACCAATACCGCCCCGCTCGCCCCAAAGGTCTTGCTCAGGGTCCCGAAGAGCAATATATTGTCGGGGAGTTCCCCCAACTGGTCGATCACAAACCCGGTACCGTGCCTGCCCGTCCAGCTCATGCCGTGCACGTCATCGATGTACAAGTACAGTTGGGGGTATTTTTCCGACAGTTCCATCAGGCCATGTAACGGGGCACTGTCCCCGAACATGGAATAGATGCCATCGGCCATGTACCAGATGCGCCTTCGGGTGCGGGAATGGTACATGATCTTGTCCTCCAACATATCCAGTTGGTTGTGGCGTACCATATCCACGGGAATGCTCCGGTTCTTCAACAGCTTGCAGGCATTCTGTACGCTCCAGTGCACCTGGTGGTCCAGGATGACGGCATCCCGATCGTCCACCGCACCGGGAATGGCCCCCAAGTGGCCAAGGGTGCTGTTCTTGGTAATGATAATGGGCTGCCCGTACATCCGGGCCACCTTTTCCTCCAGTCCCCTGTACAGCGGATGTGAAATATAGGACTTGGACAGGGGGAACTGGGTCCCGTATTTTTTGATGGCATCAATGGCCGCCGTCTTGAGCCTGGCATCCTGCTCCAGCCCAAGATACCCGGTGGTCCCGAAATGGAACAGCGAGCGGCCCTTGACCCCAATGGTTCGTCCAGAGAACGTCTCACCTTCGGCGTACAGATGTAAGATGCCCTCCTGGGCGGCATCGGTGATGACATGGTTCACGGTATCCAGAAAATTGTTGTGCTTGATCTTTGCCATGGTCGGTTGTTTTGTTTAGTGTCATAAAATTTAGTGGGATTTGTAGTATTTTGTAGTACCCGAATTTAAATTAATCCCTCTCAGATATGTTTTAATCCCTCTCAGATAAGAATTTGCCACATTCAAAGGGGACTTTACGGGTTTTCCGTAATTCACAACTGTAATATTTTTGTAAATTGTACCCTGTATACCAGTTTGCTAGCTATGATGCAGAAATACTTTGAAAACGAGTACGCCCTATACATGCTCAAGGACCAGATTGTACATATAACCTATAAAAAGGGCGTTGAGATCGACCTCAAGGCCTCCAAACAGATCGTCAGGGACCGGTTGGAGTTCCAGGAGGAACGGCCCTACCCCGTTCTTTGTGACATCCGCCACCTGAGACGTGTGGACAAGCCCGCAAGGGACTTTCTGGCCGTACAGGGCTCCCTATTGGTCACGGCCCTGGCCATTATCATCGAGCCGCCCGTGACCGATGCCATGACACAGTTCTATCTCAGGACGAACAACCCGGACATCCCCACCGACTCCTTCAGCGAAACCGCCAAGGCCATTGGCTATCTGGAAAAGTTTCTGGGCGTGGTCCTATGGCTGGCACTTTTTAAACTGAACCTGTGAACCAACGTAAATGCCGAATAATCCCTAAAACCAACAACAATGTCCCCCCTAAGAACCGACAAGAGAATGCAACAGATCCAGCACATGCTGCTGGAGATGGCCAGCGGTAATTTCTTCTACCGCCTGGATACCACCGATAGGAACGATAACGTCGAGGCCCTGGCCATCGTGCTCAACATGCTGGCCGAGGAGATCCAGGAGTCCTTTTACCACCAGGGCTTTGTCAGCACCAAGACCACCACCGAGCATCTGGTACAGATGTGCTTTCTGTTGGATGACAGCGGTAAGGTGCAACTGGTCAACCAAAAGACCTGTACCATCCTGTCCAAACTCCACGGCAACATCCTCCAGAGCCCCTTTGGGGACCTGTTGACCGAATCCTCAAGGGCCGTATGGCAAAGGAAATGGAAAATGCTCCAGAAAAAGAACTTTTATGACATGACCCTGCCCCTGGAGTTCAGGACCAATGAACACCTGGTCATCCCCAACCGCTGCCATATCACCGTGGTCAAGAGCAAGGACGACGGTTGCCGGAGCATCCTGGTCACCGTGTTCCATACCACCCTGGAAAAGACCTTCGGCAAGGAAAGGGACAGAAGTGCCATTCAGGAAAGCACCAAGGGCAAGGACACCAAAAAACAAAGACCCGAACGACCAAAGGTCAAACTGAGTTATGACGACATCCGAAAGATCCGTAAGGGGCGCGACATGATAATGAACAACCTCCAGATGGACCTGCCCAACCTCACGGACCTCGCCCACCAGCTGGGCACCAATGAGTTCAAGCTCAAGTACGGCTTTAGGGAACTCTACGGTACCACCGTCTTCAAGTACCTGGTACGGGAGCGCCTGCGCAAGGCGGCCACCCTGGTCCAGTACACCAAATTGAACTTCAAGACCATTGCCGAAATGGTGGGCTTCAAAAGTGTGCCGCATTTCTCCAAGGCCTTTAAGGAACGCTATGAGTATGCCCCCAAAATATTCCGGGAACGGGCCCAAAAGGGGCAGTTATAACCAAATTAATCCCTCTCGGATAAGGAATAATCCCTTAGAAGCAAACTTAACTCCCGATCTTTGTCATATCAATATAATCGGTATGGATTTCACAAGGAACTATGGGCGTTTATTTATCAAACTGGCATCAACAGGGTTCGTACTGCTCTTTGTATATGCGGCTTCCAGTAAGCTCATGGATTTCCATGGGTTTAGAACACAATTGGGGCAGTCCCCCATCGTAACGGCCTATGCCGATGCAGTCGCATGGGGCATCCCACTGTTGGAAATCCTGATCGCGACCCTGTTCTTCTCCAGAAAATGGACCCTATTGGCATTTTACGCCAGTTTCGCCCTGATGGCCATGTTCACCTCCTATATTGTCCTGGTCCTGAACTTCAGTGACTTTATCCCATGCTCCTGCGGCGGCGTGCTGGAGGAATTGGGGTGGACCGAGCATATTGTCTTTAACCTAGGGTTCGTTGCCCTGGCACTCGTGGCCATCCTTATCATCGAAAAGGGCCGACCCTTAAAAACCCGTTTACCATGAAATGGCTCAATACCTATACGAGATTGTTCGGTATCGGAGGGATCTCCGTCGGCTTTGTCGTGCTGCTGTTCCAACTTTCGGAACATCGGGTACACCGCAACAACGCCTTTACCAGACGCTATCCCCACCATCCCATCAATAAACGGTACGACCTGCCCTTGGGGTTCGATTCCTATTATATTGCCGGCATTGACAATGATATGCTGTACCTCGGCAATACCACCGCTCCGCTGCATATGCTGGAGGTCAACCTAAAGACGAGGGATACGGTCCATATTACCCTTGGGCTGTCCGACAGGGACCTGCCGTTCCAAGCGGTCTCCGTTCGGGTACGGTCACCGTATTACTATGTCATGGACGGTACAGTGCCCTGCATTTTTAGGGGCATCCTTGGCAACTGGAATGCCGGGGTGTGGATGAAGGACAAGGCCTATTTCACCAAGGCCCTGCCCCTCGGCCCGGATTCGTTCCTGATCAATACCATAAACAGTGATACACAACTGTCCTCCTTGGGACTGCTTACAAAGCAAAATGGCTTCAAGGTCTCCCTGAACCCCCGGATCCTCGAAAAACAGATCGATGGGATGTTCGACGTGGACGGCACCATGGTGGCCTCCCCCGATGGCAGTGCCGTGGGCTTCGTTTATTATTACCGCAACCAGTTCATGGTCATGGATTCCCAACTGGGCCTATTGGCCCGACAGGAGACCGTGGATACGGTCTCCACCGCCCAAATAGAACTGGCGTCGGCCAACAAAAAGGGACTGGTGCAGATGAAGGCCCCGCCCCTAAAGATCAACCATACCGCGGCCCTTTATAAGGACCTGATGATGGTCAATTCCCCAAGATTGGGAAAATATGAAGAGCCCCGGATGTTGGACCAAGCGTCCATCATCGATGTGTACAATTGGAGGGAAAGCACCTATGCCTTCAGTTTTTACCTATACCATATCGGCCGGAAGAAACTGAAGGAATTTCGGGTACGCGACGGACAACTGATCGCCGTCGTGGGGGACATGCTCTCGGTCTATGGACTGGACAAGGGGCAATTTAAAATCCTGGGGAAACCGAGGACGGACAGTGAAAAACATAATGATTTATCGGCCGATAACAGGACGAAGACCGAAAACCTGTAAAAAAGAGTAGGTCACAGTATTAACTTAAATTTTTCGATATGAAAACTTTAAAGAACAGATTATTGTTACCGGTAGCGGCAGTTGTTATTGCCATTACCGCCAGCGCCTTTACGGCCACTTCCGCTACGGAGGTTGCCGATATCAACGACGGTTACCTGAACAGCACAGCCCCCTGTTCGGAACCGATACAGTGTGCCCCTTCGGGCAATGAACTTTGTAAGCAAGGCCAGCAACAGGCCTTTGGAAAGTACGTGCTTACGCAGACCACCTGTCCAAGGGTGATGTACAAACCGTAAGAACGGTTTTGTAAATTTACTTTTCGGGAAAGGGCTTTTACGGCCCTTTCCTTTTTTGTGGCCATCAATGCCAAAAAACCGTTTTCAGTCCCTCCTTCCTTTGCTCCCCAGGGATTCCAGGCATAGCATGAGATGCCCCTTTTCAATGCCGTCCCCGATCCGTTCCGATCTTTTTTCCAAAAGCGATCGTACTATGGCACGTTCATACCGGAACACGCTTTGGGCATGCGCACTGTACCCGGAATTAGCGCGGCACGCTTCCATTAACAGGGCCAGGTACTTCCTTTGAAGCTCCCATCGTCCAAAATCCCGACCATATCTGGCCCCCAAATCCCAGAACAGCCCATGCCGCAACATTTCCAGAAGGGTTTCCAACAATTGGTCATGGGAATCCCCAATGTGTTCCATTTGTTCGATCCTGCCCAACCTTTGCGGACCCATAAGCGATTCCAAAAGCTCCAGTCGGTAGCCCATTAGCACATCGTCCTTGTTGGTATAACGGATCCTCGACAGAAACTTTGGACAGGACAGCCATTTTGGGTCCGTAAGGACATTTTGCACCAAAAAGTCAAGGGCTTCCATTTGCCGCGTCTTGGGTATGGGGGTATAGACGGCTCCCGATTGGATCCCGGATTTATATTGGACGGTATAACCGCCCACCATGGTCAATACCTGTGACATCTCCTGGTGCCATAGGGCTAAGGTCTTTCGGTAAAGCCGTTCCAAGAGCGCATTGTCCTGTTGGGTCCGATCGACCTCTGGCAACAGCTCCAGTACCCTTTTAAGGTTCTTCAGTCCCAGTACCGCACTGGCCACGGGGTCATCATTGTCCATCACTTCATTGCCGGAACCAGGCCCCAAAATCTCGAACAGGTTCAGATTGTACCGATACCATGGTACGGAATCTTGTAAACGCACCAAATCCTCAAGGCCATCCTCATTAAGGGTTCCATAGCCCCATTGAATCTGGTAGGCATCCATGGGTCCCACCTTTTGGATGAGCAGCCTTGGTGGGATACTGTCCCCGGGCTGTACAATATGGTTGTGCCGGGCATAGCCCATGATGCTGGGGGTGTGTCCCATGGTCTGCAACCATGTACTGTCACGCATCCGCTCAAAGGGATAGGCGTATTCCCCGAAATGGGCATCCTTGATCCCTAGGGCGTGACCCATCTCATGGGACACCAGGGACTGGATGAGTTCCCCTGTCAAATCTTCCGGAAACGGGTACTCCCATGCCCGTGGATCCATGGGTGCACAGCGTACAAAGTAACGGTCCATTAGGTCCTCCAGGGACGAACCTATTACAAGGTCCGCCTTGAGGATTTCCCCGGAACGCAGGTCGGTCACTTTTTTTACCGTGGAACCATGGTCGGAGGAAAAGCGCCGGACGGGCTCCTTGTGGGGCCAACGGACCATGGAATATTGGAGGCTCTGCCAGTCCTCCATGTCAGGGGGCAGTTCCCTGACCCGTATGGCATCCCTATAGCCTGCCGCCGTAAAGGTGGGCGCCCATGCCATGATACCGGCTTTTATATAGGGCTTCCATCTCTCGGGGACCTCTGGGCCGAAATAAAAGGTAATGGGGAATTTGGCACTGCTGACCGTGCTGTCCTTACGGCGTTTTTCCAACCGCCATCTTGCAATATTGGCCCTGGCATGATTTGGGAAATGGTTGATAAAGCTGTTCTCGTCCTCGGCAAAGAAGCCCATGCGATAATCGAACGGTCTTGGTTCCATGGGGTCCGGCAACAGCATCAGGCTGAAGTGCACGGTCCTGAAATATCTGGCACCGTCCTTGGAAAACAGCCCCCTGACCTTCACCAACAGTTCGTGTTCCAAGATCCTGGCACCCTCCAGCTGGGATTCGGCAGCGGCCATCGTGCCATCGGTACCGGTTTGGGCAACCACTGGATTGTTCAGGAACAGTTGGCTGACATCGATGTAGTGGGCCCTTGGCCCTGTTCTGTCCAGGGTGGGGAATATCCCGAGTATGTCGTGCGGGAGATCGGGGTCTGGGGTCTGGGGTATCAGGATGCCCGATAGGGAGCGTACCCTTGGGGCTTCCAATACGATCCCGTTCCCATAGGGTTTCCAAACCACGTGCCTGTAGCCCTTATCATGGACCGCCAGTAGCATATCCTTTCCGAAGATTGTGGGATCCATTCCGATGATCAGTCGGTTGTTGTTCAGATGGATATCCAGGGTACCTTGGAACCCATTCTGTATTGTTGCGGTGATTTTGTTGCCCTGCCCCCTTAAGGGGCAGGTGACTAACAAAAAAATCAATGAAAACAAAAATCTACGAAACCGCCGTAGAGTCTTTTCGGATATGTTCTTGCAATGTAACATGATCCATATTATTGATATCCTTCGTTCTGGGGCAAGAGGTTGGGGTTGAGCAGCAGCTCGGATGCCGGCAGGGGCAACAGTACATCGGTGGCCTCCCAATTGGGTTTTATGGGGGACAGTTCACCATGGGCCCTCCCTGTCCGTTTTAGGTCGAAGAATCGGTGGCCATGTTCGGTGAACAGTTCCACCCGACGCTCCCTTTGGATGGCTTCCAATACGGCACCTTGTCCCAAGCCATCCAGAGGGGACAGTCCCGCCCGCTCACGGATGGGATTGAGATAGTCCAGCGCAGTGTCCACATCGCCCAATTGTGCACTGGCCTCAGCAGCAATAAGGTAAAGTTCTGCCAAACGGACCACAATAGAGCGTTCCTGGGTAGTCCCGGAATTGGTGTTCAATTTGTACTTATTGGGATGGTACCAGGTGCCCGTGCCGTCCGTGACGGCAGCGGCCCATTGTTCCCTTCTGGTATCCCCGGCCTCAAAGGTGTCCATCAAAACATCCGACAGTGCCGTGGTGGGCGGTGGCCCACTGGAAAAGATAAAGGTCTGCGCCTCCAGGGTATTGGCTCCGGCACCCCCTTCGGAAAACTGCCATAGGGTCTCGGGACTGTCTCCCAGAAAGACCAATCCCACATCCGTATTGAGAGCATGGTTCCCATTGGCAATGACATCCGAAGCCTCTGTATGGGCAAGCTCCCATTGGCCATTGTACAGGTATACCCGTGCCAGTATCGCACTGGCCGTCCATCGATCGGGGCGCACCTTTTCCAGGCCCGAATCCATGGGCAAGAGGCTTTTGGCAAGCAGTAGATCGGCAATCACCCTTTCATGGACCTGGGACACGTCCAGTTTTTCCGCTTCACTGTTGGCCACATAGTCCGTGGTCTCCACATAGGGTACCTCCCCGAACAGGTTCGCCAATTGGAAATGGATGAATCCCCTCAAAAAATAGGCCTCGCCCAAAAAACGGTCACGGTCACTTTCCGGGAGCATGGTGTTCCCCTCCAGCCCCTCAATAATGGCATTGGTGGCATGGACAAGGTTATAGGCCGAGCTCCAAAGCCCCTCCACATAACTGTTGGTGGGCAATAGGGTATTGTCATAAAAGGCTTGGGCATCGGGAAGGGACGTACTGTACAGTTCCAATTCATCGGTATAGTGCCCCAAGAGAAAGGACAGCCCCGAAAGCCCGCCATTGGTAAGTGTGTGGTCTCGAAGTCCCGTATAAACATGCACCAGGGCGGCATTGACCGTTGTGGCTTCCTCGAATACCACCGATCCCGTCAATTGATTGTTCGGCGGGTCGATTTCCACAAAGTCCTCACAGGAGGTCGTCAATATCAGTATCAGTCCCAAAATTGGGCAAAGCCATGTGGCCAGTCCCTTACTGGACAAAATGTTGTATATATTGGTCGTGTGTTTCATAATATCTGTTATTAAAATGTTAAGTGGGTTCCCAAAGTGATGTAGCGGAGCGGTGGAATGGTACTGCTGGAACGTGTTTCGGGATCCAGTCCGGAATAGGCCGTGAGGGTCCAAAGGTTTTGCCCCCGTAGAAACAGTTCACATCCAAAGCCTGTCTCTCCAGATACAGGAACGGTATAGGACAGTGACAGGGTCTTCAGCCTCAGATAGGAGGCGTCCTCAATGGTGGCATCGCTCTCGATGTAATGGTTGTGGGCCAAGAGGCCATTGGGATCCTGTCCGCTCGTAAACCGTTGGATGTCGGTCCGGTCACCCGCTGCCTGCCATCGGTCCAGTACGCTTTGGGGCTGGTTGGACATCCCCCCGACAATGCCACTGCTATACAGATAGCTCCTGCCCAACTGCTTGGTGAACTGGAACAGGATATCCAGATGGAAGTTTTTGTACCGCAGACCATTGGACACGCCCCCGAAATATTCAGGGTTCAAATCCTTGATCACCTGTCGATCCTCCGGTGCGGAGATTATACCATCACCATTGAAATCCACAAAACCATAGAGGCCCGTCTGGGAATCCACGCCCGTGGATTTATGGACCTTAAGGATATTGAGCGGTTCCCCTATCACCAGTTGGTCGGCATAGGTAGAACCTTCCAAGCCGGGGAACTCCATAAGCCTGTTCTTGGGCAGGGTCAGATTGATGTCCGTGGTCCACGTGAGGTGTTCCGATCTCAGGTTGACCGTATGGATTCCAAGCTCCCAGCCCGTGTTCTCCACCGTAGCGTTTAGATTGGCGGTCAGGGAACCGAAGCCTGTGGTGGCCGGCAGGGGGATGCCCACCAATTGGTTTCCCGAACGGTTCCGGTAATAGCTGCCGTTGATGACAATCCTGTCCCGCGAAAACCCGAGATCCAGGGCAAACTCCAGCTTTCGGTTCTCCTCCCAACTGAACCCAGGATTGAACAGACGGGTCGGGTACAGTCCGAAGATGTTCTGGTACTGGGCACTGCCAAAGGAATAGGTATCCAGGTACTGGTAGTCCCCTATCCGGTCATTGCCTGATGTTCCATAGCTGCCCCGCAGCTTTCCGAAGCTCAAAATGGGCAGATGTTCCTTTATGAAGGGTTCGCGTGAAAATATCCAGGCGGCCCCTACGGCCCCGAAATTGGAAAACCTGTTGTCCGGCCCAAAGCGGCTGGAGCCGTCCCGACGTCCCGTAAGGTTCAGGATATACCTGCCCCTGTGGTTCAGGTTCACCCTGGTGAACACCGCTGCATAACGGTACCGTACCTCACTGTTCCCGATGACCAGCAGGTTCGAGGCCGCCCCGATGTTCTCTATCAGGGCGTTGTTGGTAAAGCCCATGGCAAATTGGGACAGGCGGTCGTTGTTCCGTTCCTGTAGCGTGGCTCCAACAAGAACGTCCAGTTTGGTGTGACCCAGGGCATGGTTCCAATTAAGTTGTGGCTCCGCGATCCAGGAGGTCCTATTGGCATTGTTGTGGATGGCCGAGGACAGGTCGCTGCCCAGCCCAAAGGCGGGGTCGAAGGTCGTGGAGGGAATGGTCCGGAGTTCCTTCAAATGGCTCTGGGTAAAGCCCAAATTTGTGGTCAGGTGTAGCCCCTCCAAGAGTTTAAGGTCCACCGTGGCATTGCCGATAAGGTTGTTGCCTTTGGCCAAATACTTTCCCTCCAGGTTCCTCAGGGGATTGCTCCATGTGGAGTTTTCCCAATTGAGCGTTCCATCATCTTGGTACAGTGCCGGGGCATTGGGTGCCAGGGACAGCACCTCCCGGATAAGGTCGGTGGCGATAAGGTCATTGTCACTGGACGAATAGTTGGCCGAAAATCTAAAATTGAGCCTATCGTCCTTGGTCCTGTGGTGTAGATTGGCCAAGACTGAAATGTTCCTATTGCCGAAATCACCGGGAAATACAGTCGTCTGCCTGTTGAAGCTTCCGCTGACCAGGAACCTGGTCCGCTCGTTGCCCCCAGAAAGGGTGCCCTTTATGTCTGTCAGTTGGGCCGTTTTGCCGAACAGCACCTTTTGCCAATCGGTCTCCCTGTTTTGGTCCCAAGTCCCATTGAGGTCATAGGCGTTGAAAGGCAGCGGGTCGATTCCGTCATTGGCAAAGGCCTCCCGCCGCATCATCAGATAGTCCTCCGTGCCGAGCAGGTCCATAGTCTTGGCAACGGCCCCAAAGCCGGTGGATATATCCAGGTCAAACTGTGTGGCCCCTTCCCTGCCCGACCTTGTGGTGATCAGTACCACACCATTGGCGCCCCTGGAGCCATAAATGGCCGTGGCATCGGCATCCTTTAGGATTTCGATGCTCTCAATGTCAGCGGGATTGATATGGTTCAAGGGTGAAAATCCTTTGCCACCGGGCAGGATGGAACCAGAGGTCTGTACATCGCCCAAGGGCTCGGAAGCATAGGGAACGCCGTCCACGATATAGAGTGGGTCGTTGTCGTCTGTACGGATGCTGCCACGTCCCCTGATCCTGATATCGAAGCCTGCCCCGGGCACGCCCGAGGTCTGGATGATCTCCACTCCCGCTACCCTTCCCTGTAGGGCGGCCAGTGGATTGGGAAGGGGCTGCTGCTCAATATCCGCCCGGGAGACCTTGGCTATGTTGCCCGTCCGCTCCTTCTCCCTCACGGAATAGTAACCGGCATTCAGGACGACCTCTCCCAATTGGGTCACGTCCTCCTCCATCTGGACATTGATGGCCATTCTGCCGTTAACGGCTATGGTCTGGGTGGTAAAGCCCAATGCCGAGAACACTAAGGTATCATTTTGGCTTGCCTGGATGGAAAAGCTCCCGTCCACTTCGGAAATGTTCCCAATGGTGGTACGTTGCACCAGGACGTGCACACCGGCCATGGGCTCACCGTTCATATCGGTTATGGTGCCCGTTACATTGGTCTGTTGGTCTTGAAAGGCATCCATGGGGCGGGTTGCCATGGTACTGCCTGCATTCATTTTGCTGGTAAGGAATGGGGATACTATAAAGTATATCGCAACGAATAGGAGTGCCCTACCCGTAGGTTTTGGTATTTTTTTCATATCTTTTGAGTTAGGTTGAACAAATTGTTTGATCAATGCCTCCAGATGTAACCATCGTTAGTTGGTCTGGAGGCGTTTTTTTTAATGTCTATCCATAGGCCATGAAAGGTTTTATGGGTTGAAATTTGGACATGGACAGCCTGGGAGCATTTTGGCCAAAGCATGGTCAAAAGCCCTAGGTCATGAACATTAGGCTATAAATGAAAAAGTATGTCCGGAGGCAATTAAAGGTACAGGGGTTGTTCGCTATGGGATAAAAAAAGTGTCGTAATCCGGAATCGGTGTGCCGTGGATCCCATAACCATTAGCCTATATTGGGCATTTGGGCTTCTTTATAAAAAGCAGTTCATAATTGGTCTTACCGGACCGATAGACCATCCCAATCCAATGGTTGGGAAAGTTTGGTTTGTTAGTCTTTTGGTATGGTTTTTTAAATCCCAATGGTTCTGAACGCTTGGTTTTGTATATAAGCTCAAGGTTATTGCGATGTTCGGAAAGCCATTAGAAAGCAGTGCCATGAATTGTTGAGTCAGCACCAAAAAAAGAGCGTGGAACTCAACTTACCCGCTAGCGGTACTGGTATACCTTGCAGAGACAAGAGAGGCCACGCCCGGGTCGTGAGCCAATCTACTTATCATCCCTTCTGCAAAAATTACCAGTTTTCTAGCGAGAGACTCAAAGCAATAGCTTCGAATATGTTCTATACGACGAATCGCAATTATAATTTTCAAAAAGCAATGTACAAATACAATAGCAAATGCCTTAACCTGATTAAGATTAATTTTACCCTATCCTAGCTTTATAACCCAATCTTTGCTTATTTTGTAATAAATCTTTTACACATGAATAATATTGTTGGAAATAAACTTAGATCTCTCCGAAAGAATAAAGGTTTTACACAAGAGCAAGTTGCAGATTATTTACATATTTCTCAATCCGCATATGCCCGTATGGAAAACGGTGAAAGCAATTCTTGGTCAGCCCACATAGAAAGTATATGCCAAGTTTTTGAAATATCGCCCGAGGATTTGTTGAAAAGTGAAGCTGTTATCATCAACAATAACCAACAAGGCGGTAATTCGGCCTATTATATACATCAAGCTTTATCTGAGAAGCTCATAGAGAAATATGAAGCTTTGTTGAAAGAGAAAGATAAGGTTATTCAATTACTTGAAGAAAAATTAAAATAATTGGTGCTTATAATACAAATTATTGATTATCCGTTTTTACACCATTACGGTGTTACTATTGCAATGGCCAATCTAGCGAAAAGCTTTTTTCCAAAGCATCTTCAATTGAACTTATATTAGAACTCGTTCAAATAGTTTCGAAGATATTTCCTTTAACTTATGATGGATTTCGGGCAAATCTCCTCTTGGCATTTGCAATGGCAATATGAACCTATTTAAGTGAAGGTGCCATGGCCTCTTTTCCTGATTCATAAGAGATGTGTGCCTTCACATGGGGTTATATGTGCCTCCGTCACTGAAGATGATACTCTTTTCATCTGAGTTTCCCTTGCCCGTTGAATTAAAAATTACCTATAAGAATTTAAGATTCAGTTGTTTTCTCCTCAATATAGGTTATGGGAATGTTTTTTACTTGCACCTTTCCTTTACTGGGCATTGCATTATCGGCAAAGACCTTCCAAGTAATATAACTGTCCTTAAAACCGCTTATATCTGCAATTAATTTTAACTCCTCAGGCCTGGAATGCATTCCTGGTAAAATGGGGTCGAAACGGGAAGGCCCATATTCAGCTGTGTACCCTATTCCTGACGTCCGCATACCTATAACATCCCTCACGGTATTTTCCCCATAATATTCAACCATATCATAACCGCCCTGCTTAAAGGTTTTTAAATGTTCGGTTCCTTCACTCTTTAAAAAGTGCCTGTTAATAAAGACATAGTAGTTTACATAGTTGGCATAGATATTACCGTTGTTTTTGGCATAGATCTTTAAAACGCTTGTCGTATTGGATTGTGGAATCACTGTAGTACCGAACCAATCCGGTGCCGGATTAGATTCCAGATGTCTGGTCTCTATTTCAAATTCCAATTCAATTTTAGGATATGATGCCCTGTTCATCACATCGCGGATTTCATAGTCTTGCATAGGCTCGGACTGAAAATTGTAACGCTTATAGTACTTGTTGTCGGAAGCTTGATGGGCAGTCGAACTTTTTGGGATGTTCACTACATAAATTACTGTATTTTCCGTTTCGGATACTGTTACTGGACAAATTTCAGTTCCTTCAATCTTTGGCTGTATCCTTGTGGCAATCACCTGTTCCAACCATTCTTTTGAAATTCTGCTCCTTTCAACAGGGTCAATTCTTTCAGGAAGGTGGTTTTTGTCCGAATCATCGAATTCTTTTACCCCGTAGATGATCACCCCACCATTGGAATTGGCGAAGGCAGACACGTCCTTTGATATTTCATTCTTCTTTTTATCATTATTGGCCAATGCCCCGGCCGCTTTGTAATCGAGTGAATTGCTTTCCTCTATTTGGTTATCTATATATTGTACTATTTTTTCCAATGTCCATGCTTCCATGCTAGTCTTTTCTTCCTTTTTTAATGGTTGTAATCTGGATTTGGTTGGTCATCAACTGCCTAATAGCCTCGAACACTTGTTTAAATTGGTCATCATATTTATTTTCCAACTCGTCTATCTTTTTGGCAAGTTCTGCTTGAGAGGCAAGTATTTCCCTAAACTTGACAAAAGCCTTGACAATTTGTATGCTTGCCTCTATTGCTATCTTGCTTTTGAGTACACTTGCGAGCATTACGGTACCGTGCTCGGTAAAAGCATAGGGAAGGGTTCTCCGTCCTCCCCAACTTGAGGTCGCATTTTGCGACTTCAAGATTTCAAACTCCTTTCGGGAAAGTTGAAACATAAAATCCTCTGGAAAACGCTCAATATTACGTTTTACCTGTTCATTTAAACGCTTGGTCTCTACACCATATAATTCGGAGAGGTCGCTATCAATCATGACCTTTTGCCCCCTGAAAACATAGATTTTGTTTTCGATTGGCGTAGATGGCATTATTTCGATTTTTCTTGACATAGACTTTCACCGACACAAATTGATTGTATCTTCAATATTTATCACATTTTATAAAACTGGAATTTTCCAACCAGAAAAATATTAATTATTTCTTGGTTCTTTGGCAACTTGAAAATTAAATTTTGTAGAATGCCTGTCCTAAAGATAAGGCATCCACAATATTATTAAACCCTGGAATACCGTTCCCTTATTTTGGAACAAAGGTTATGGTGCAACAGTCGGTACTGTTCCCTATCGATGGACATGGACACCTGCCATCCCTCCATCGCCTTGTCAATGGTATCTTGGGGAGTCCCCTTTTTGAAACGGTGTACCATGAATTCACAGGACTCCGATGCCATCAGGGCATTGATGGAGTCCCTATATAGGGCCATGGCCTCTGCAGAAGCCAATAATATGTGGATATACCCGGAATTTTCCATGTCGATGGTAGGGGGAGGCTGCGAATGTAACATTATTTTTTATTTACATCAAAATGATATTCAACATAGTAACCTATTGTTTACCAATATCAGTACAATGGTTCCACATAGGCCCACCGTCCCCAGATGGCCATGTCCCGTTCGGGTATATGGTCATTGTGGAACAGTAGCTCGAACTCCTCTACGATTTCCTTCACGGCAGCTTGTTCCGTGGTTCGGATGCGGGTCTCATAGTTGGACTGGGTACCGCTCTTTGTAAAATTCAATGAGCCCAAATAGGCAATCCTATCATCGATGATATAGACCTTGCTATGGAGGGTCGTCGTCGATCCGTTGCTTCGGGACAGCTGCACCCTAAAGGGAAATACCTTCTCGTAGGTATAGTGGTAAACCCTGGTCCTCTTGATGCTCCCCTTCAACCATCCTGCCACCAACAATAGCCCAAGGGCAATATCTGCGAGATACAGGGCTTCTCGATCCATGCCCATGGAATACTTGGCAAATACAGCCAGTGCCCCGGCACACAATAGGACCGACCAGCACAGGATACGGACTATCTTTAGGTTCCTCCGTTTGGCCCGAGCCGTCCCGTCAACATGAACCTGTTGCCGTAGGAGCTGTCGGATATGGTCACGGCTCCGTTCCCCATGGGTCTCCAGGTCGTCCGAGGTGATCAGCCGTATCGCTACGCCCTGTTCCTGCAGGGCTATCAGATCCCGCGTCAAATCGGGGTTCACAAAGGGGGATATAATCTTCACCGAAAGTTGCGCCTGGTCGATGTCGTGCAACAGTTTCTTTCCGGCGCCCGTACCGATGTACAGGTCGCAGTTCACATTGTTATAGTACATAGTTGGATTGCATTCAATGGTGTTTGCTGGGGAGGGTACAAACACCATGGTTAAACCCACAATAAATAAAATCCATGCCTGTTTTCAAATCCGACCCTTCCAATTAATCCCTCTCGGATATGTTTTAATCCCTCTGGGGTAAGTTTTCCGTTTGGACTGGAACCATAATTGCTATCGGAACATGGATTTGACCTCGGAGTGGATTTTCCGATAGTTGGCCTCCAGGTCGGACGGTGACAAGGGCATGGGACCCGGCAGTTCCCGTTGGATATTGGGCCGTCTGAACCGTACCTTTCGGTCCTTGCCATCGGCAAAGACCACGAACTCCCCCTGTTTCAGTCCATAGAAGGTCGAGGCCCGCCGTTTGGCCACTTCCTTCTCCCCTTTGGTAATCCGGGTCTCCAAGGTCAGCCCACTGCTCTTGCTCACGCTCCGCGTGGGAATCTTGACGATCTCAAAAAAGCGCTCATAGTATTTGGCGGTATCGGGGTCGTTCGCTTTGCCAAAAAACTGGTAGGACAGGTTGCTCAGAATGGCCTTGCTCGCCCGGTCCCCGTACATCATATCGTTCTGGATCTTGTCCTGGAGCACATATAGGGTCACGATGTCATAGCTCCGCAGGGTGGCCGGAATCCGATGCATGTTGAGCAATCTAAGGGTCGAGGCTTCTTCCAATAGCATGAAGGAAGGGTTACGGCCCCGTTCGCTCATCTGCTTGGAGATGGTATGGATGGTCGTGGCGATGACCGGGGACAGGGAGGCATCCTTTTTGGGGTTGTTGACCACACAGATCACCGAAGGGTTCTGCGGATTGTTGATGTCCAAACGGATATCATCAGAGGACAGGGCCATGAACAGTTTTTTGGTGCTGATCTTCTTGAAGGCATTGGCCAGGGTGCTCTTGACCCCTGCTGTTTGTCGCTCCGACCCCACCCCACTGATAAAGGCGTCCGCCATCGCCCGGGCGGTCAGGTTCAGTTTTAGGAACTTGATGAGCCCCTTGGTGTCCAATTGCTGGTAGAGGGCAATGAGATGGGGAATGGTACAATAATCGGGATAGTCGGCCTTCAACCGCCAGATCATCCCACTGACCAGCCCCTCCACGGCATCCTTGAAAAACCGTGAGGTACTGTTCTCGTCCTCGGCCTTCAGCTCCAAAAGGTTTTCTAAGAGCACCCGTGAGATCTCGTACACGCTTTCCTCATCGGGCAAATATCGTGGGGCTATGGGATTGACCCGTTCGTGGATGGGATCAAAGGACACGATATGGAACGGCACCCCATTGTTCCGGAACATGGGATAGGCCATTTCGGTGATCTCAAAATCCTTGTAGTCATGGATGACCCCACAGAACTGTTGGGCCTTGAAGTGCCCCAAAAAATTATGGATGACACTCTCGGTCTTCCCGCTACCCGCCGAGGCGATGACCGATACGCCCCTACGGATGTTCTCCAGCACAAACCGCCGTCCCCTGACGTTCATCCGCACACGGTATATTTTCAAGTTCTTGGTATCCGTTTCATCGGGCATAAGGGCAAAGAGGACCACATGGAGGAACGATAATGGCAACAGATACCCGAGGGATATCCGCAGGAAGAGTTCTTGTCCCCAGCCCATCCAAAGGGCCATGGCCGCCCCCAGTATCACCGCCAATAGGATGTAAAACCCAAATTTCAGGAAGCGGTTGGCAGCAAAGGACACCAGCCCCCCGATTAGAAGGGTGATCAAAATGGTATGTATTTCAAAATTCAACATCATAGTATTTTTGGATTATATGCCAATGGAACCGGAGTCCATCGCCTTGCCGATGCCCCGTTTGAGTTTCATCAGGGCCTTGTACGCCACCTGTGCCTGGTTCACGGGTATCGTGGGCAGGTTTATCCCTGCCTTGTTGAGCAATTGGAAGGCCGCTTGCCGCTCGTTGGCCGGCAGTCCCGCCAACATCCCAAAGAACTTTTTGGGGTCCTTGTCCAAAAGGTTGCGGGAGGTATAGCGCTCCACAAAATTGCGCTTATATGAGAATTGTTTATCAAAAGTAGCCTCCGCAGCCTTATAGAATTTCTCTCGGTGGAAGCCCTGTTTCTGTGCCTTTCCGTTCAGGATGGTCTCATTGGCCCGGAACGGGGTGAGAGGGGACAGGCTATGGCTATTGGATCTGTCCTTCCGGCTCACGATGATATGGATATGGCTCTGGTGGCCTTCCTTGGCCATGCCCGGTACGATGCGCCTGCCGTTCTGTTGGTGCGGGGCTTCCCGTTCCAGATCCCTAATGCGTTGTTGCAAGCGTTGGATGTTGCCCGTGGCTTCGTCTTGCTCGATACGCCGTATCTCGTTCTTGTGTTCCAGTATCTTGGAGGCAAAGGGCTGGTTCTCCTTGACCTTTCGGTCGGTCTCCGAATAGGTGCGCTCCCGCTCCAGCTTGGCATAATACTTGAGGTCGTCCACGGTCACCTTCCAGTCCCGATGGAAGGCATCGGCATAGGCCTTCATCACCTCACGGGTATACTGCCGTAGTTTTTCGGGGTCATTGCCGATGTGCTTCAGTTCCCCTTGGGAGGGGCTGACCACCAGCGAATAGAATTTGGGATCCTTTTTGCCCAGTTTGGCAGTATTGCCATCGATCTCGGCAATGACCGTTTCGGGATCGATATTACTTTCGTACTGGTCAAAGTATTTTTCCTGCTGTTCCTGGGCACGGTCCTCGTTCTCCTTCTCCAGGTAATTGACAAAATCGCGGACACTGCCGCTGAAGTTCCCTCCCATATGTTGTTTACTGATGGCGATGTACATGCTTCTATGAATTTTGTATGTTGCGTCTGTATTTTTCGATTTCCTGCCGGGTCAGTTCCAATTTGAGGTATTCCTTTCCAAAAGAGGGTTTGACCACTTTGACCCGGTCCAGGACATGGGAAAAGTCCGCCTTGAGGGCGGCCATCCGCTCCTCCAGACGTTCGTACCGCACCCTGGGCACAGTGGTTTCCTCGTCCCAGGTCTCATCGGGCGGACCGTCCTCGAACTTGCGCTCGATGAATTCCATGACTTCTTCCCCAAATCCATCGGCTTCTCCCTGCAAATGCTGCTCAAAGAGGGACTGCAACATGGCCATCGTCGGTTTGGTCTGCTCCTTTTCGATGCTCCGCACGATGGCGACCAGGGCATTGAACCGCCGTTTCATCTGGTATTTCAGACTGGCAATGGTCTCGTCCAACCGATCCTCCGGGGAGACCCCATTGGCCTCGAAGAAGTTTACCATGGCCAGCAGGGCCATCGATTGTGACCGTCCCTGTGTCCTGCAAAACCTCCGGTACTTCTTTGCGATCGAGACCTTGATGCTCAGACAGGTAAACTGCTCTTTTTCGTATCCTTTGTCCATTTTTCCATTAAAAATTCCTTGGTTTTACTGGGCCGGCGGCATTTTTCCATTAAAAACCGAATGTTGTCTTTTTTCACCAATCTCCCGAATACCCCATAAACAGGGGCTTTGCGGAGCAAACCGATGACGTAGCGCTGCGCCAGCACGCTACCCTCTTGCTTCTCCGATTTGTCCCGCAGGGACAAAATCGTATCGCACAACCGTCCTTAAAAAGCTGGTTGCATGTTCTCTGTGCAATTGATTGTACGGACTTTGGGAAGTCAAACCTAAATCGAATGCCGTACACTATAAATATATCGGGTTTTGAGCGAAACAAAAAACGCCGTTTGATTCCAATTGGTTCGGTTTTGCACCAAATTGTATGGAACGGGCGTTTTGGGAAAATTTGGGCGTCGGATTGGGGACGGCACGACAAAAAAACAAGGCTCTTTTTCAAGAGCCTTTGGTGTCAATTGGTGGTCTATACATCGGTGGGCAATTGCTCCCTGCGGTACTCAAACCTGAAAATCCAAAGATTGATTACCAGAAAGAAGGATTTTTCAGCGGGCGTTTTTTTCTCAATGGTTTCCTTTTGGTGTTTCCGTGCCGGGATTTCCAACGACTTTTTTACTGTTGTTTTCATAAGAATTGATTTTAGATTATCGATTATTTGATGGCATCCCCGCCCTTCCCAAAAATTTCAGCTCAAAAGGAAGCGGAATAAATAGTGAGGCACGAACGGCTTTATGCCGAAGTCTTTTGATGGGAATATTTTTGAAGGGCCAACTTGCGGTCAAATAAGGGATAGGTGTTGTTCGGGGCTGGACTGTCCTTTGTAAAGCGGCACATCCCATATTGGTTTTTGTGGGTTCGATACGCACGAAAACCAAACTGTGAAAAAAAAGACCCCATGGGCTTGGGGTCTTGGTCAATCGGTACACTTCAAATCTTGAAACTGTACCTATAATTGTACAGGTTGCGGATGGCTTCCTGTTCCAATAGCTCGTCGTAGTTGCTGAATTGGGTCTTGGCATAGCTGCGCAACTGTTTCCCGAATTTTGCCTCTACATCCTTTTTCGATAGGGCTATCAACCGTTGCTGTGCGCTGTCGTCAAGGTCGTTGAAATTTATATGTATCATTTCCATGGGATTGGACTGTTATCATTATAAATCGTATAGGTCGGGATTGAAACCATCGGGATAGTCCCTTGGGTCTTGGGTCTCTTCCAACCACTTTTCAAATGCCGTCATTTCGGTATCGGTGTCTTTCATGGCTCATGGTTTAAAGGTCTCCATTGTCGGAAAAGCTGTAGTAACCGCCATCGGGTGCCAATATGATATGGTCGAGTACCCGCACGTCGAAGAGTTCCCCTGCCCGTTGGATTTTTTGGGTCAGCTTCCTGTCCGCTTCACTGGGTTTCAATTGCCCAGAAGGGTGGCAATGGACAAGGATCATCCCCACACTTAGGGTTTTCAGTACAATGGCGAACAATATCCGCAAGTCCACCAACGTACCCGTGATGCCCCCTTGCGACAGGGGATAGATGCCCTTGACCTTGTTGGCATTGTTCAAGAGCAGTACCTTAAAGGTCTCGTGCATCCCAATGGTCTTTTTGTCCCAGTTTTTGTAGAGCAACTGCGCCACCGCTTGCGAGTTGGTAATCGAATCGGACTTTATAGTGCTCAATTTTTCTCGGTAACTTACCTGTATTTCGTTAACTTTGTATGTACTCATAGTTTACTATTTATTTTGGAATTCGTGAATCTTCGATTTCATAATTCATAATTTAGAATGTGAATGTGAATTAAAAAGAGGGTGCATCTTGTGGAGAGAATTGCACCCTCTTTTGGTCTCTAATCGTTACCGCCCAACAATAGGATTTCGTTGGCTACCACTTCGGTCACATAGCGTTTGTTGCCCTCCTTGTCGTCATAGGAACGGGAGGTCAGTTTTCCCTCAATGGCAAGTTCCTTGCCCTTGCCCACGTACTTTTCGATGATGTCGGCGGTCTTGCCCCAAGCGGTCACGTTGTGCCATTCGGTGTTGGTCACCTTGTCGCCCTCTTTGTTCCTGTAGGTCTCATTGGTCGCCAAGGACAGACGGGCTACTTTCTTGTTGTTCTCCAATTCGGTGATTACGGGGTCTTGCCCCACATTCCCAATCAACTGTACTTTGTTTCTCAAACTCATAATAAAAAGATTTAAAAGATTAATAATGCCCCATATCTCCGTGCAATTGCGCTTGGATTTTAAGGGGTGTTTGTTTGCTTCTTACGTGCGCAGCACAATAAACGAAGTGGGTTCGGTCAAGGCTTTTGGGAACAAATCGGGAGGCTCCGCGACATGGTTTTTACCGAAGGGCTAAAAACGAGGACGTGGAAACCCTATTTGTGAGCAAAACACCGTATGGCCTTGACGGGTTCCATAAGGGCCCTAGGAATTCCTTCAGACCCATTTGTGTCCGAGTGTACGGGAAGTTAAACGAGGAAAGCAAATGGTGTCCTGATTGGAAGTCCTTGGGCACTGCCCTGTTTTTCGATGTCCCGAAAAACAACCAGAGGCTTCTTTTATTATGAACCCCTTAAAATCGTGGGGGACGATCCTGGGGTTTCGGGCATGGGACCTGCAAATTCCCAAGAAGGATTTGCGGGAGCTTGCCCAATGGGAAACGCCGGGATTGGCGGGCGGAGGGCTGCCTTTGGGCCAAAAAAACGGGATGCCCTATTCCCACAACCAAAAAAATTTAATATTTTGTACCCTTGTTTTATCCCAAAACCTTGACCAAACATGAAACAACTGACTATTGCACTAATGGCCCTGTCCCTACTGTGTTCCTGTGGCAACGGGAAGAAGGAAAAAGCAGTGGACACTACCAAGAACCAAACCATTGAAGAGCCCGAAAAGGCACCTTCACAAACCGTAGAAACCAACGTCCCGTTCAATATGGAGACCCTGCCGATATCCATGGCGGAACTCGGGGACTTTCCCTTCTTGGGATTTCCCGATGGGTTAATGGCATATGGCGACCCTATCGAGGAAACCGATGGTACGCTCTACATCCCCATTAAGGGAACTATGACCCCGTTTGAAGGCAGGATTTGGAAGGCTGATATTACGTCCCTTGACGGTAATGGCGATGATTGGTCACTCCCCCAATTTTTCAAAAGCTATGGGGAGAGGATAAATGGCCTGGGGGGCACCTTGGTATTCGATGGTGAAATCGATTATGAGGAATATGAGCGATACCATGATAAGGCGACCTACATGGGAGAAGCCGGCTCCATTGGGTATGTCGGGGAACGCATTCTGGTCTATGCCATCCACCGTGCCAATGGTGCGAACGTGCTGGTCCAGATGACGGGCAATACGATTTCCGGTAAACTGAACGTCCTACAGACAGCCCCATCCAAGTAGCGGTATTCCAAAAAAAAAATCAAGAAAGCAAAAAACTCCCGATACTTAAGTACCGGGAGTCTATCTTTGGTGATGGTTTTTCCATCAGGCGTTGTCCCTTTTGATGGTTGCCTTGGGGTTTTTCTGCTTTAGGTCGTCCATTGAGGTTGCAAAGACCTGTTTCTGAATGTGCGGATTACCTTCAAAGGTCACGGTAAAGCGTTCCATGCCCGTAAGTTCCAACAGCTTCTTGAGGAGATTCGGACGGTCTGTCTTGGACACGCATTTGTAAATGTGGTGCCCCTTCAGCCCTGTTTCCGTGGAGATATGGCCATCCTCGATATAGTATTGCAGTTCCGACAGGGCATCCTGAAAAAAGCTTTCATAATCCAGATAGGCCATGTACTGCCAGTAGCTGCCTTCGAATAAAACCTCGGTGCCGCTACTGTCGATGTCCAGTTCGCCACCGAAGCCCATGCCCGGCTCCTCAAAGTTCATGGTAATCTTCAGGGAGGTGTAGGTCCTGGCCAGGGCCTCGAACAGGGGTACGGGCGGTGACCACGCACTGTCGCCGTAGAGTTTCAGTTCTCCGTCCCCTAGTTCAATGTCCGGGGCGAACCACTTGGTCCCTACGATGTCGTAAATCTCCCCAAAGGGAATCTCCCGTTTTAGGACGTGCTCGAAATCAATGTAGCCGTCCTCCTTGGTAAGCAGTTTGTGGAGGGTTTCCAGTTCCGCTTCGTTTCCGGTAATGGTAATGGTGTTGTAACAATGGTTTGCCATAATATACAGTGTTTAAATGGTTACATGCCTGGAAGTTTCATGCAACCCTGGCACGGGCCGCCAAGGCCGATAAAGCCATGAGCCCGCCGAAATGGTATATCGGTGCGGGCCGTAGGTTTGCCGGGAAACCCTCCAAGGCACTATTTGGCAATTGTTTATGGTTTGTTTGTGCTACTTGGAATGTATGGGAAACGGTACTGTGGAAACTCCGGTTTGGTGCGGGCACCGGAGCGGCCCGTTAGGGTCAGGCCATCTCAAGGACGGTCTGGAAGAGCTGTTTGTCCAGACGCTCCTGACGTGAAAAGCTCCGTTTCAGGGTACCGTGCAGGACGGCGTTGAAGGCATTATAGCCCAGCCAGAGGTTCGGTCTGGTGCCGAGCAGTAGGGCCTCGTTGTCCAGGATGTCGATGACCTCACGGGCCTTCTTGGACGGGTCGGCGTTCCTGTCGCTGCACTCATAACGGAACAGTTTGGTACGTTCCAGCGCCTCCCTTACGAAAGCCTTGGTGTCCAGCAGTTCGACGGCCATCATCTGGCTGAACCTATCGGAAATGGTGTAGAACTCGTTATCCATGAACTTTTGGAACAGCCCCTCCAGTTCGGGCATGATAAGCTGGGCACCGTTGGTGCTGTGCTTGATGGAAAAGGCTATCTCCGCCTGGGCCACATGCAGGCCGTTGGAGCATACCAGGCGGTAGAACCCGAAATGTCCCGAGGTGCGTTCGCTCCCATCGTAGGAATTGGTAAACCGCAACATGGGCAGGATGGTATCCTCTCCGTCTCCTACGGAGAACTGGGAACTGTCGGAGAGGATAAAGTCCATACTGAAGGTCCTGTCGTTACGGTTGATGGTCTGGCGATTGTAGTCCAACCCGGCATCGATGAGCATCTGCTCGGCTTTTTTAAAAAAGAGCTCGTTGGGAATGTGCCCGTAGCTCTTCGATACGATGTTCACGATCTTGCCATTGCTGACAATGGCGCGTTCCAGCCCCTTTCTGGAGGGCATCTGGGTCAGTTCGTTTAGCGGTCTTACCTCGGTAGGTACGAAGACCTCGTCCTGTTGCAATCTGTCTAAATACATAATTATTGGATTTTGGTTAAACAATATTTGCAGGGAAACCCAAACGGAAGGCAGGCTGTCGAGCGGCAAGGAAACGGAATAAACCTTATGCCGTCCCTTGTCCAATGACAGGCTGCGACGTTTTCCTTGGTGCAAAGGATTGGTTGGGATACTAGGTTGTTTTGGAGTTCCCAAAGAGGCCTTCCTGTCGAGGGCTTTCGGTCGAAGATGGTTTGGAAATGGACGTATCGGCCTTCATTTTTTGCTTTAGGGCTTCCCGGCGTTTGTCGTATATCCACACCCTTAGCCGTTTCAACAGGGCCTGCTCGTAATCGGACAGGGTTTCGGGTGCAATCTCCAGCATGGCCCCTATTTGACCTCCATTTTTGAAGGTCTTGGCAAATTGGAGGCCACACCAAGTATAGATGTTTGCCCACTCACTGGGCATGGGCGATTCAAAGGTCCGGGGCATCATATAGGCGACCACCTCGGTAAGGGAGGCCATTTTCTCACCTTGCATCTGGGTCAATAACCTCGCCAAGGTAATGTTGTCCAAGACCTGCTTGGGCACCGCATCCTGCCAAGCGGATGGATAGACAATGATGGGGCTGCTGAGGCAGTCCATAAATTCAAAGACAAAATCGGACTGTGCCTTTTTAAAGTGTTTTGGTGTCTGTTTTTGGGTAGTTTCCGGTTCCAGCTCGAAGCCGAAATCAAGTTGGTGCATGTTTGGATGTTCCATGATATTTGTTTTTATGGTTCAACAATATTTTCGGAACCTGTCAAACGGAAGTGTAAATTTTGGAGCGGCAAGGAAACGGAATCGTTACTTTATCACCAGAAAAAATTATAGGTAAAAACAAACTTAATTTTACCATTAGATAAACAGTTCCACTTACTGCATTAGCTTTAGAAACGGAATAGAGGAAATCTACTATTTATATTAAGTACAGTAAGTTAATTGAGTCAAAGCCAGAGAGTATTAAGGGCATAACCCACTAACGATTTAAGCCGCTCAATAGGAACATCAAAACGATTTGTTATGGGAGTATATGGAATTGACCTGTCCAAGGAAAAGTTTGATGTAAGCTTTCTTGATACAGGTAAGGAGAGAAAAAAGGTTGTATGCAATAATTTTAAAGGCATTTGCAATTTTTTAAAACAAGTAGGAGATAACTGCATTTTGGTAGCTGAACATACCGGAAGTTACGGTGACCTATTGGTTCATCTCTGTTATCAGCACGGGATTAAAATTGCGCTGGTTTCTGGCTACAGCATCAAGCACAGTCTAGGATTGCAAAGAGGTAAAAGTGATTCAAAGGACGCTTACCGTATTAGGAAGTACGGGGAAAGGTTTGCAGAAGAGTTGCGCTTTGCCGAACCTAGGTCCGAGTCAATCAAAGAGCTCAAGGAACTTTATACGTTAAGGGAGCAATTGTCGAAAAACAGGACATCTCTTCTACTGGGTCAAAAAGCAAGAAAGCTTGGGCCTTCCCAGAGTATAGTAGCCTATAGAACTGGCAAAAGGGCGATCATGAATTTAGAAAATGAGATTAGTTCCATCGAAGAGGAAATCGAGAAAGTTGTTCAATCCGATTGTGAACTGGAAGACAACTATCAACTTATTACGAGTATAAAAGGTATTGGTCCGGTAATTGCGAATAACCTGATTATCAAAACAGAAAATTTCAAACGTATTTCGACTGCAAAGAAAGCTGCTGCATTTGCAGGCGTATGTCCGTATCCCAATTCATCGGGAAAAATGTCATTGAAGGCAAAAACAAGCCATATGGCCGATAAAAAACTAAAATCCTTGTTGTTCCTTGCTGCAAAAACTGCTGTGGCGCATAACAAGGAATACAGTTTATATGCCGAACGAAAAAAACTTGAAGGGAAGCCTTATTTCTTGATAATGAATAACGTATCCAACAAAATGCTAAGAACGGTATATGGTGTTATCCAGAGTAGAAGACCTTATGACCTAAACCACATTTGTAGTGACCCCAGAAAAAAGTGTTTTTCTAAATACTCCCAATTAATATCTGAGCAGCAATAGATCTATGTGTTGAACCGCTATAAATCAGGATTCTGGTCGTTCCGCAAAAGGGTAGTAGGCAATTATTGATTGAATAAGACTAAACGAACGTTTTTCTAAATTCACGTGGAGTGCAATTGTTGATTCGTTTAAACGCTAAATTGAAACGACTCATGGAGTTGAATCCGCATTCATAGGAAATATCGGTAATGCTTTTGTCGGTCGAAACCAATTTCCGCTGGGCCTGGGTAATTCTTTCCTGAACGATATATTCATTGAGTGTCATCCCAAAAGCCTTTTTGAAAACCACATTGGCATAGTCCGGATGCAGTCCTACCTCTTCCCCAATATCTGCGGCCTTGATCGGTCGGGAATAATTTTGGGCTATGTACATGGCGATTCGTTCTACATAACTTATTTCGCTTGAATGGATCTGTGAACCTTCATTTCCCTTTTTTGGCAGAACTTTATCTGCCATTCGTATCAATCGTGCATGCATTTCGAGCAATACTGTTTCTCTTCCATTTTTTGAAGACAGGTCCTTGGTCCAGTTTTTTAAAAGAAATTCATCATAAATGGATTGTGCTCCTGAATTTTCGATGAGCACTTCTCCCTTTAACACTCGGTCAACGTAAAATCCAGGAAGTTTCCATTCCAAAAACTGGGTCAAAGGAATCGTACAGACATAATAGGGAGCAGATTCGTCATAACTTACAATTTGATGGGGAACAAGCCCCCAGAACAATGCCAAACTATGCTTTGGAATGGTTGTTTTGGAGCCTCGAAATAAGTAGGTCAAACTACCTTCAGTAAAATAGTTGATCTCGATTTCATTGTGTCGATCGGGTTTTTGCATCAAACTTGGCTTCCAAAGTTCACAAGTCAATCCGTAAGGCCTAAATGCACCACGCTGTTTATCAAACTTTTTTAATTTCTCGGAATACAGTATGTTATTTTCCAAATTGTATTATTTTATGTAGAAATACGAGAATAAATTTACACAATAATTCAACTCCAATAGAACAATTAATGCTGTCGGAAGAAATTGATTGTCCGCGAAAGCTCAAATACAACGCAACAATGAAAAACATATGGGTTCTTTTAATCCTTCTATTCCTATTGGCCTCTTGCAATTCTAAACAGGCCACAAAAAAACAGGGGCTTAAAAACATATCCTACAAACCAAGGGTCATTAACACTACCGATTTAGGTGCCGATCCAGATGATAAACAATCTATGGTGCGTCAATTGGTAAGTTCCAACGAGTTTGATATCGAAGGATTGATCGTTGCCACAGGTTGCTGGAGAAAAACGCAAAGCAATACCAAAATGTTGGATACGTTGGTGGAGGCCTACGCAGCGGCATATCCCAATCTAAATGTCCATGCAGATGGGTACCCCACTCCGGAATACCTAAAATCAATTTCCGTTGTGGGGCAAACAGGTTATGGTATGGATGACGTGGGAACGGGAAAGGACAGTTCAGGTTCGGAATTAATTATTGCCTCTGCAGACAGGGACGACCCAAGACCTCTTTGGGTCATGGGATGGGGAGGTATGAACACCATAGCACAAGCGATTTGGAAAGTGCGTGAAACCCGATCTGAAGAAGGATTAAAAAAATTCTTGAGCAAGCTTCGTCTCTTTGATATTCTTGGGCAAGACGATGCCGGGGCTTGGATAGCTAAGAACTTTCCTGATGTTTTCTATATCCGTGCTACTGGAGTATACGGTTGGCAACCACCAAAAAACGGTGATTATCAACATAATGACATTCAAAGCCATGGTCCGCTCGGCGCTGCTTATCCAGATACCCAATGGGCCACAGAGGGAGATAGTCCCGCTTTTATGCACATATATCCAAACGGACTTAATAATCCCGAACAAATTGAGCAGGGCGGTTGGGGCGGTCGATTTGACCTTATAAAAAAAGCCGGTATCAGAAGCATGTCCGAGGTGGCAAAAATCGAGAAGGATGGAGAAACAAAATATGACCCCTATTATATGTATGGCAATACGGAAGAAGGCGCAGAAGCCATAAAACGTTGGAACAAAGGCTACGATAACGACTTTGCCGCACGTATGGATTGGAGTATCATCAGTAATTATAAGGATGCCAACCACCACCCGGTTGCTGTGCTGAGCGGGAATAAAACCAGAAGTGTTTTGCAAATGAACGCATCCGCTGGCGACAAAGTTGAATTAAATGCCGAGGGCTCTACGGACCCCGATGGCAATACGATTTCCTATAAATGGTCTTTTTATGATGAACCCAGTTCTTATGATGGTTCGGTTTCCATTTTGAACGACACATCTATCAAAGCTTCAATTGAGATTCCTGAAAATTCCAAGGGCAAGAATATCCATATAATCCTCGAAATATATGATAATGGTTCTCCTAATTTGTATGCCTATCGCCGAATGATCATAAATGTCAATCCATAATACTGTTGAAATGAAAATGTATTTAAAATTTACGGTTTTAGCACTCTTTATTTTTTTGGTATGCAAACCGTTGGCGGCCCAAGAAACGGCCTCCAATGTAAATACTCCGGATGAGCGCTACCGCATTATCGTTACATCGGACTTTCCGATGTTTCCGGTAACCAATAGTGACCCCGATGACGTACAGTCGATTGTTCGTTTCTTGCTTTATTCCAATGAACTCGATGTTGAGGGATTGATTGTCTCCGCGGGCACATTCGATATGGTAGCGGAAAAGAAAAATATGTTGGCCGTACTTGATGAATATGATAAAGTAGATGAAAATTTAAGAAAGTACGATGCCAAATACCCAACGGCCGATGCATTGCGTGCCGTTACCTATGAGGGCAAAGGCAATAACAATGGTATTAAAATAAAATGGGGCTGTGGCAAACAACCCGTTGAAGATATCATCGGAGAGGGTAAAAGCAGTGAGGCTTCGGATGCCATTATCGCTGCCGTGGACAAACCCGACCCTCGACCTTTATGGGTCAGTGTCTGGGGAGGCCCCAGAGAAATTGCCCAGGCCATTTGGGACGTTAGGAATACACGAAGTGAAGAAGAAATGGAAGCGTTTATTGGCAAGCTAAGAATCTACTTGATAGCATGTCAGGATGCATCGCATGAATGGCTTATGAACGAATTCCCGGACCTGTTCATTATCGAATCCAGAAAAACATACCATGGTATGTTTCGAAGCGACAGTCAAGAATGGGCTGAAAAGAACATTATTAATAACCACGGGCCGCTTTGTGCCATTTACCCTCCAAAAGCCATGGCAGGCCCCGGAGTCATCGAGGGAGACTCGCCCGCTTTTATGCATTTGATAAGTGCCAATCGGGGAATCAACAATCCAGAGGACCCAACCCAACCCAGTTGGGGCGGACAATATAAACGTATAGAAAGAACAAACCATTGGGTCGACGGCCCTGGAGAATCGACTATCTCAAAATGGAAAAACGACTTTCAGGCCGAATTCAAGGAACGTGCTGACAGGTGCATTGAGTAATTCTCTTTAAAAATTTTTGCGATGCTATATATTAACAACTTCATTTTTCGAGTGTTTCGCAAAACGAACCTTTTTGGGAACCAATAAAAAGCGTTTCCAAATTTCTACATTCGAAATCTCTCTAATAAATATTTGTTTTTTAACAGAGTATATAAAAAGTGACCCTGGGGAACGGCTTTATGCCGTCCCTTGTCCGGCAAACAGTTTGCGGGCTTAACTTTCGAGAAAGATTGATGGATTCAAATAGTCAAAAAACTCTCCTCCTAAAGAGTGGATATAATTTTTTTGTCATAGTATATTAGTAAATAGATGATTCTTGTTTCGTCTAATTAGTAATGAAAAAAGGAATAAAATACTTATCAAGTAGAGAAGTGAGAAAAAAACTTAAAATATCAAGTTGTGACCTTATGCATATGCGTGAAGCTGGAAAGTTGGAATATGTTAAGAAAGGGAATGCTTACTTGTATATGGATAACTAAACTCTTTTAAAATTGAGGTTGAACATTTTTTTCAATAAATATTCAACCAGTTCTCTAAAACTTCTCGCATCATTATCAGAAATTGTAACGGCAATTCTTTTATGCACTAGTTCACAGCGTAAATTGTAATAATAATTAACTTTTTGCCAAGTACCATTTTTAACTCTAATATTTTTAGCTACTTCGGTATGCACATCAACTCTATTACTCATTAATGTAGCTAACTTATTGGCATTATACCTATTTCCAGATTCATTTATCAAGTAATCCTTAAAAGCTATTTCCAAAGTGCTATCTAACAGCAGCATAACTATACGGTTTCTCTGTTCAATCTTTAATTTAGAAATTTCCTCTACTGCAATTATGGACTCGTAGTAACCTTTAGTCCAAGGTTTAGTCGTAGCGACCTCTTTGTTTTGCTTTTTTATTAAGTCTATATACTTTAATTTCTTCGGGCCACGTTTGATTATAGGAACGTGAATTCTAGCTACACGAGAAAAATCAGATAGCACTTCTCTTTTAATGTTCCCGCGTGAATACTTGAACACTTGATTTGGCCAATCTCCAGACCAATTTTTAGACATTGCGGCATAAGTTGTAAATATTCGTCTAATATGTTCGGATATTTCTATAAAAGTTTTATGCTTAAAGTCAATGTTCGATTTACTACTGTTCCAAGGCATTAGATCAACAGGACCTGTTAGCTCGACTATTACTCTGACCAAAGAGTAACTGACGTGAGGCTTTCCGATTTTGAATGGGGTATTGAAACCTATTTGGTTGCCTTTATATGCTCTTGAAATTAATCGGTTATTACAATAAAAATATACCCCATACTCATCAATACTTGAGTCCCCTTCTTTATGGGATTTTGTTAATCCACCTGTAATAGTCAGTTGAATTTCTTCTCGATCTTTGAATTTAATAGGACCATTAGATTTTACAGGTTCATATCCAGGCGGATAAGACCAATTATCAAATGTCTTGGGATTAACATTCTTCTCATTCAATTTTATAGTGACTCCATCCTCAATTAAAAATTGAGCGTAAGTAGTCGATAAATGTTCTATTAAGTCTTGATGATTATCCTCTTTTATTTGCTCCCTTAGCACGTTGAGTTTTATTTCTGTGGAATTGTTATCAATATCATCATGGAAACGCCGGACATAGTGTACCACCCTCGCCGGGTTAAAGTGACCATAGCTGGCCGGACGAAAGTGACCCACCCGCGCCGGGCCAAAGTGGACCACCTTTAGATTAGATCTATCTGTAAAAAGTCTAAGTGCTTTTTTTGTTAAAAAGCACCATGGCGAACAAGCAGATAGACATGCGGAAAATAAAACTGATTTACAAACTGTACACCTCCGGCACTAGCAAACGGAGGATAAGCCAGCAATTGGGCATATCCCGTGTCACAATCAGGAAGTACATCGAATTCTTCAAGCGCTACCGTTTTACGGCCTACGAGGTGGAGAAGATGACCTTGGAGGAACTCCACAACCTTTTAAGGACGGGCAAAAGCGCAAGAGCCAACGGTTGCTGACCTTAAGGCAGTACTTTCCCTATTTTGACAAAGAGCTCCGCAAGACCGGGGTGACCAGGCAATTGTTGTGGGAGGAATATTATGCCAAGCACCCCGATGGCTTCAAGCTCTCACAGTTCAAGTATTGGTACGCCGAATGGCGCAAGGAAACCTCTCCGGTAATGCACATGGAGCACAAGGCCGGCGACAAGCTCTTTATAGACTTCACGGGAAAGAAACTCCATATCGTTGACAGGGAGACCGGTGAACTGAAGGAACTGGAGGTGTTCGTGTGTATACTCGGCAGCAGCCAATACACTTATGTAGAGGCCTGTGCAAGCCAAAAACTGGAGGACTTCATCCGCTGCACCGAGAACGCACTGTGGTTCTACGGCGGCGTACCAAAGGCCCTGGTGCCCGACAACCTTAAGTCGGCGGTCACCAAGAGCAGCCGTTACGAGCCCAAGGTCAACGAGGTCTTCGCCGACTTTGCCGAACACTACGAAACGGCAGTACTGCCCACACGTACCTATAGGCCAAGGGACAAGGCCATAGTGGAGAACGCCGTGAAGATAATCTACACCAGGGTGTTCGCCCCTTTACGGAACCAGGTCTTCCATGGCATAACCGATATCAACATCGCGATAAGGGAACTGTTGGAAAAACACAACGCAATGTCGTTCAGGGGAAGGGAATATTCCAGGCGTTCGCTTTTTATGGAAATCGAGAAGGGAGAACTGATGCCCCTGCCCGAGAAACGCTATGAGGTAAAACGATATGCCCAGGCCACCGTGCACAAGAACAGCCATATCTATTTTGGGAAGGACAAGCATTATTACAGCGTACCCTACAGACATATAGGCAAACAGGTCAAGCTGGTCTATACCGACAACATCGTCGAGATCTACCATAAGCACGAAAGGTTCGCCGTACATACAAGGAGCAGGAAAAAATACGGCTATACCACCTTGGCCGACCATATGCCATCGCACCATCGTTTCGTAAGCGAGTGGAGCAGCGAAAGGTTCATCGATTGGGCGGGCAATATCGGCGGACACTGTAAAGGGTACATCATTGCCATCCTGGAGAAGAAGCAACACCCGGAACAATCCTACAAATCCTGTCTGGGGGTACTCCACCTTGCCAAAAAGTACGGAAGGGAACGTCTTGAGAATGCGTGCAAACGTGCCTCGGAATATGGTGCGTACAACTACAATATGGTCGAGCGCATCCTGAAAAAGGGATGGGACCAGATCGATGAAGGTATCGACGGGGATATGGAAATGCCCGAGCACAACAACATAAGAGGGGGGAAATACTACGAATAGGAACAATACTTAAAAACAGGACATATGAACGAAAAAACAATGCAATTGATGAAAGAAATGAGGCTCTATGGAATGCACAGGGCCTTTGCAACAACAATGGAAACCGGAGGTGCCGATACCGACTATACCAATGACGAACTCATTGCCTATCTCGTCCAGAACGAATGGGACGACCGCCATAACCGTAGGATAGAGCGATTGACCAAGTCCGCAAGGTTCAGGTATACGGCCGTCATGGAGGCCATCGACTACCGACCGTCGCGCCAACTGGACAAGAACCTGGTCCGGCGGCTCGGTTCCTGCGGGTTCATCCAAAAAAGGGAGAACATACTTATTACCGGTAGTACCGGCGTGGGCAAAAGTTACCTGGCATCGGCCATCGGCCACCAGGCCTGTTCCATGGGATCAAAAACAATGTACTTCAATACCGCAAAGCTCTTTACCCTGCTCAAGACATCAAAGGCCGACGGTTCCTATCCAAAGCAGATAAGCAAACTTGAAAAACAGGACCTGCTCATCTTGGATGACTTCGGCCTTAAGCCATTGGACAACATCAATAGGCATGCACTTATGGAGATCATCGAGGACAGGCACGGCAAAAAATCCACTATAATAGCATCACAATTGCCCGTATCAAAGTGGCACGACATTATCGGGGAGAGAACACTGGCCGATGCCATCCTCGACCGTTTGGTGCATACAGCTCACAGAATAGATATAAAAGGAGAATCGATGAGAAGAAAATTAAAAAATAAAAACTAAGTTTAACCCAAGGATAGATCAAATCTGGGCAGTTCGTTTGCTATGGTCAGTTTTATCCGGCGAAGGTGGGTCAGTTTACCCGGCTTATCCAATCATCAACCACAAATACAGACAAATCCCAATTATCTTCATCTTGAACCCAATCATCATCAATCTCCACTAAAAGTGTTTTGGAATCTTTAAACCTAGAATATATTTTGATTTCTTTGGATAAAGCGACCACAGCACGTTTAGAGCCAACTCCAAAAACACCAATTATTTCTTTACTTTCATTTTCTCTTGATTGCCCTGGTCCGACAATTAAGGGCAAATCCTCTTCTTTAATGCCTCCACTGTTGTCCTTTACGGTTATGGATTGTTGTTCATAGTCCAGGTCAATCTCTATACATAACTCTTGAATTCTACCATTAAAAATCCAGTTGTCAATAGCATTGTCAATAAGCTCGCAAAGTGCTAAATCAAGATGATAATCAGCAATTATCGAGAGATAGATTCTCTTGGATGGTATAGCTGATATTTCATCTGGTAATTTTGACTTCAAAGTATAATTTTAGGTTAGACAATATCGGCTTGATGTTCAACACAACCATTTACAACCTTGGCCATTTCTAGAGCTAGAAAAGTATCTTGTTCTTCAAAAAGACTAAGAATTCGCTTCCTTTCAAAAATCAGAAAATCATTTTCAATCAAATCAGAGTGGTAAAACTTATTCTTAAAAGTGTCTATTAGGGAATAGGGAACGAACATTATATGTTGAGGTTTGGTCTTATAAAATTTTAGATAGTTCTCAAATCTACGGGTATCGTGATATTTTGACTCGGTATCCTTACCACAAGCGCATTGCGCCAAATAAACTAGCTGATTCATACAACGGTCATCAAATGGAAACCACCCTATAATATCTAAACCTCTTTCTTGATTGTTTCTTTCCGATATACCCTCTAATTCATCTTCGTCAATTTTAAGTCCAAGGTCTGAAGCAAGCTTCCTAATTTTCTCTTTTGCATTGCCATTATATGAGGTGTTTTTTCCAAACTCTTTTACAATTGATTTTGCGGATAAAAAGTTTTTTAAAACATAGTAGGAAATAGTCTCGAATTCGCTTGTAAGGTCTGGTCTGAAACCTTTAAAAATATTGAGCTTGGAAGATATAAGCATACCCAAGTATAGTTTATTCTTCCAATTCAAATTAGGCCTAATCATTAAGACTTCATTTTCATCTAAAGTGAAAGGATAGTCATCAGAATATAATCTTGTACGTTGTTCTAAAATGGTGAATATTTCAATAAGCCAAGCTTCGTCCGTATCCCTTTGCTTTGCACTATTATAATCTTTTGTGCCGAAAAATCTATCCAAAACATCACCAAAACTCGTTCCATCGGTATTCGAGAAGAGCGAAATAAGTTCGATAAAATCTGCGTATAGATTTTTTTTATTTTCAGTATAGTCTGGTTTATCCAAATTGAAGAAACTTTCTATACTTTCAGAAAGTTTTTCTTCAAAAGTCATCATCTCTATTTTCTCTTTGCCGTTGATAATCTCTAATCTTTGACGTAATTTCTCTAATAGTTCTTAAATCTTCGTACATCTCACTGTAAAAGTCCTTTACTTTAGTTGAATAAATATCGGCCCTAGTTAAGGATGCCAGAGATTTTTCGATTTCCTTTCTAAATCGTATGTCAATTTCACCAGTTAAATCATAGGCTTCATCAATAGTTGCACCTTGGTCCTTAAAAGCTTTTAGTGCAACATCGTTACTAACCACAGCATCTAATTTTTTTAAACCTTTGCTATCACCCAATACACGTGGTTGTCCTTCTGTTTTTTCAAACCACCAATGTGTTATTGTTTTAAGGTTATCAGGCTTAAGCTTTTCAACGGGCTTGTCAGAATTAAAATCAACACCAATAAATTTTCTTAAATGCTCTTTATTTAGGGCATCTACAAAATAATTAAGATGGAACTTTGTGTCATTCAATCCATCAATCTTGTAAAATCCTTCATCTTCAACTTTTTTATAAAGTCTTAAACCAGTGAGAAGTCTTCTAATGTAACTTGATGAACTACCAATCATTTTAGCAATATCTCTACAGGCTTGTCCAAAGCCAACACCTTTAAACTCCTGTGCTTTTAAATCATTTAAATACCTAGCTTTTTCCAATAGGCGCCAAGACTTTATGCCGGTAATATGTCGGAAGCCAAGATATTTAAGGATATTTTCTTTTTTCTCAAAAATTAAACAAGGTATTTCAGTTGGTTTGTAATCTGCTTCAGCACAGATTTTTTTCAAACTTTCTTTTTTTACCTTGGCTAGTTCAGGATTGGACAATAATTTGACTGCTGTTAGTCGGCGATTTCCTTCAATTACAATGTACTTTCCTTTTTCCTCTTTATCTTCAACAACAAGTAATTGCTCTCCAGCAAAGTAATCATTCTCACCTATTGCCATCATTAATTCTAGGGTTGCCGCTTCAAGAAGCATAAACTCTATTATAATTTCTTCGGCTTTATCTTTTTCTTTTTTAGTTCTTTGCTGAGTTGACCTAGGAAGTCTCGGATTATCGGCATCCAGCTTTAAGTCGGAAATATTGATTTTTTTAAATTCTTGTGCCATTTTTCCTAGAGTGTTAGCTAATTGACTTTAGACCACTACCTATCTTATCAATCAAAAAGTCAAATCCATCAAAATTTGGATTCTTTTTTATTTCATTATCGAGAAGTTCCAAGCCATCATCAATATGCATTTTAATATATTTCGGCAAGCTTTTATCGGTTCTATATAAATTGTAATTTGTACAAATGAGCCCTACATAAATATGTTCATAATTACCAAATAATACAGACTTGGAATATTCTTTGCCGCCTGCGTCCTTTGCACTATCTAAGTTCATTTTTCTACCCTTGCTCAAGGAATAGGTTAGTGCTATTCGGGCAATAACATTTTCTTTCCCTAGATTAAGTTTTCTAGAAAGTTGTGATACAACTTCCTTATTTGCTTTACTTGTTTTAATCTGCTTAAACATAAGATTCAGATTTAAGAGACTTAAAGTCTGGCATATATTCAATTTCTTCAATTGTAGAACTATTTCTGTCTACATTAATGATTTCAAAGGTTTTGTGCAAGTTGGGTTTCAAAAGGTTGAATTCTTCTTCGTTCAACTCTTTCTGAAGTAAAGGCAACAGTACAACTTGTTCAGAAATAAATGGGTAAAACTCTTGAATCACACGCTTTGAGTGTTGTTTGTCAAACTTTTGAAGTGGACTGTCAATAAAAACCGGAAACGAAATTCCCGATTCATCAACCAACGCTTTCAACAAAGCAGTAGCATAGAGTTGCTGTTCTCCTTTAGAAAGTGAGTCTTTTTTAATCAATTGCTCATTTTCATCAAACAGCACTATATCCATAATATCTTTATCAATATTGACTTTAACATCATCTATGAAGTTATCTTTGTGCATTAACTTATTAAGACTGAGCTTTAAGGCCTTTTGAAGCGTATATTTTTTTTCTTCCTTTATCTTAAGTATAAGCTCATTAATTTTTACTAACAATTTATTAGTAGTTGCTGCTTTCCTATTATCCACATCCACTAACTTGAATTTTTTATCCAATTCAGAAATTTGCTTTTTATCAGAGTTATTTTGGGCAGTAAGCTTTCCCTGTTCTATTAGTAGAGCATTTTCCTTTTCGATCAAATCGTTGATTAATCTAGTATTTAAATCTCTTTCCTCTCTAAGTTTTTTTGCCAAGTGATTATCCTTTCTAGCCTCTGCTTGTCTAATCTCATTTTGGATTCTTGTCAACAAGACTCTATTGTTCTTCTCTCTTTGAACAATGGACTGTAACTGTTCTGAATATGTTGTAGACAAATTTTTATAGAGTGATTTAAAATCTCTGTACTGTTCTTCGGAAAATGATACAAGTATTTCGGTATTTATGGTATTTGACTTAAAGCGCTCCGAAATAGAATTTTCAAGTATCTTAGAAATTAAAGTTTTATCGTTTATCTCTGCTTCATTAATTTTAGCCAATACAGAATTTGAAAATTCGCTCAATTCTCGTTTTAACAAATCAGTTGATACGTACTCCTCAGTATGTTCCTTTTCAATCTGCTCATTAAGTTTTTTAAGTTGATTTCCAGCAATAACCAATGGTGCCAATTCTAAAATCTGATTAAGTTCTGATTTAATACTAACAGACTCTTTCTGAAGTTGAGTTCGTTCTTTTTTGAGAGCTGCCAACTCTTCTAATGTAATTGCATTTCCTTCTCGTATAAGTTTTTCCTGGAGTACATTGACTTTACTTCGTAAATTGGTTAGTTCTTCCCTGTTTTGTTGCTGTTGTTCCAAATTGTAGGCGAGAAGTTCAGAAGAACTTTGTTCTTTTTTAATAAGCTCATCTAATTTGATTTTTTCTTTTTCTGATATTCCTTGACGCCTTAATTTTGTTAAAAGTGATTCCAGATTTTTCTTGAGCTCTTCATACTTTTTAATTCCTAAAACCTCTGAATAGGCACGGTTTAAGCTTCGTAATTCGTCTTTTGTTTGTGCTTCGGCTAACGAGACTATTTTTTCGGCATCAAAAAAGAAAAACTTTGCAATTTCCCGAGGCAATATAAAATCGTTTATAAATAAATCATACCCCACTTCTTTGGTCAGCTCGTTCTCAATTCCATCGATAAGGATATTTAATTTTTCTTCTTTCGAATCTAAATTATAACTCCTTATAACGGTTATAGTTTCACAAGTCAATGCTGGAATTGCTATATCCCGTAACTCAATTGTTACCGAAAATGATTTGTCAGAATCTTCTATTGGCAGTGCATTAAGGTCTCGGTTCAAAAAGGTTTGCAAATAGGCTTCATATCCACCAACATTTCTGATATCAACACGGTATTTATCTTCAACTTGGGCAATTAATTTACCATAAAAAGCCCAAAGCAGTGAAGTTAAAAGAGTCGTTTTTCCATATCCATTCTTTCCTGAGATTATATTGATATTCTTGTTGGAAAAAGGGCCAAAGGAAATTATATTTTCACCTTTGTAAATTCTAAAATTATGTAAAACTATCCTACTTATTTTCATATTCCTTGGGATTTACGAAACGTTCAATTCTACGTTCAATATCATTATGTAGACCATATTTGGTCACCAATAATGTTTTTGTTTCTTGTAGGGCAATTAGATTGTCAATAAGATGAAAATATGAAAGGTCATCTTCACAGACCTCTTTTAAAATACGCTTTTCAGTATTGTTTAGAGCCTTACTGCTTTTTGTACTGATATCTTTATCAAAAATTTCTCGATATAGATCACCGACATTATTTTCAAAATAGAGATCTCTATTCCAGTTTACCTGAATTGCAATAAGTTCCTGGTTTGTTATGAGATAAATGTGAGGGCGCTCTTTTTGAATTTCTTTTTGAATAAGCAAGAGTTCCTTCAATTTACGATATCTATATTCTGGCCAATATGGCCCCCAATTTGTCTCATCTTCACGAATTGCGGGCCTACCATCCCTGCGCTCGGGCATTCTGTTTTCGTGTATGTTTCTTTCTTCAACTAGGCTATTTCTATAGTCCAGCAAAGGCTTCATCCAATGCTTGCCATTTTCAATCAAAGCGGACATTGACTTGTCCTTTTTTACAACGGTACAAGTCCAGCAACCAAAACGGGATTGACCACAAGAAGAATGTTCTTTGTTAACTACAACGGTCGGACATTCGTAATCATCAGCACTAGCATCAGCATATATTTGAAACAATATCGAATTGTCAAATCCCCACGGCGAATCGAATTTATTGATGATGTACCAGACTTCTTCCAACATCAACTCCTTTATAGGAGCATAAACATAGGTGTTAACGCCTGTCTGATGCTTTGAAAGTCTTTGACCTTCAATTTCATGTTTTTTCATTGAACGTTCTCGGGAAGCACTTTCTTCATATCTTGTGCCTAATAATACAATGGCCTCTCCAACTTTATCTACTTGTTCTGTCAAGAAATTTGAAGTTGGGCGAATTTTTAATTTATCTGTGCACCATCTAAATGAATTGTTAGGCACAGGATAACCTTTGCCCAGTACATTTACCCAAAAGGTTTCTTCAAGGAGGGGTGCTGTCTTTTTTACAATGATAGGTAGATTTTGTTCCCTGGCAGCAACTTCTATTTTTTCCAATACATTATCTACATAAGATGATATTACTGGATTTTCCACAAGCGTATCATTGCATACTACATAAACTGGTCGTTTTAATTGAAATGGGGTTGGTAGTTTTCTTACTTTTTCAAGAGCTTTCCATACTAACGTCAACAATACAGTTGAATCCTTCCCTCCACTAAATCCAATAATCCAAGGTCTTTTTAAATTTTTCGAGTATGCGTATTCATCAACGATTTCGTCAATTATTCTTTCAATTTTTTTAGACATATATCGCCCTTAATCTGGGTAGTTTAGTTTATCATTAATACAAATCGATAAGGCCAATTCGAGTGCTTTAGATTGAAAATGCTCATAGTTTGTTGCTCTTAATGCCTTATCTGCAAGCCACTTTGTGTATAATTCCTCTTTACTTTCGTTTAATGCATTTGAAAGTATTTCAAGGTCTTCTTCTCTAAAAGGTCGCTTTCCTCTCTCCATTTTGCTCAACATAGCTGCATCAATCTTAAGTATTGCTGCTAGTTCTCTTAGTAGCATGCCCTTGTCTTCACGTAATTCCCTGATATGCTTCCCAATCATCATCAATATATGTTCAAAAGATGGCTTGACAAATTTTGAACAAAATATAAATTTTATTCTGCTTGGTATAATTAATTGCATGTTATTTTAACGAAGTTGTTAAGATGTTTTTTAACAAAAATAACCCATTAACCAAAAAAATAACCCATCCGATTAATCGGATGGGCTTTTAGATAATTAAACCTATTACAGTTCGAATGATAGAATCTCCTGCTCAAACTCAGACTTTCGTTCCTCCAGGGTCTTCTGCAATTGATTGGTCACCAAATTAATGAGATTGCCGTTGGTGGTCAGGGCAAACAACTTTGGAAACTTCTGGATACGTGTATTAATATACTGACCTCTGTGACCTCTACCCTTGCCTTAGTTACTTTCACTTTCTCAGCTCCATTTGCATTTTACTTTCTTTCCTTGAACATAAAACGGTTTAAAATGCTTGTTCAGGCTTGTAGGAACCCTTAAATTTTCTTAATTTCGCGATTTCTTTAAAAGTTGGACAAAACTAAATCAACATATCAATTTGTATTGCCAGTGGCGACCCCGCCCTGATTTTTTGTCCCAGGTTCCGATGGAACCATTTAAGCCTATCCTTTTTTTATTCAATCTTTTCACCATTAACCATAACACCCCTTTTGGGCTAATATCCTAAACCTTATCATGAAACAATATCTAAAACTGTTTGATTTTAAACAGAAAGTCAATTATAGAACAGAGGTTCTTTCAGGCCTTACCGTGGCCTTTGCGTTGGTACCTGAAGCTGTTGCCTTCGCTATGATCGCAGGTCTTTCTCCTTTGGTCGGGCTGTACGCCGCCTTTGTCATGGGCCTGGTGACCTCCATCTTGGGAGGTAGGCCCGGAATGATCTCGGGTGCTACCGGTGCCGTCGCTGTGGTCATCGTTGCTTTGGCGAACAGTCATGGTGTAGAGTATGTGTTCGCCACCGTGGTACTGGCCGGTATCCTTCAGGTGCTTGCCGGAACATTGAGACTGGGTACGCTGATGCGCTTGGTGCCCTTGCCCGTGGTATATGGGTTTGTGAACGGGCTGGCCATCATTATCTTCATGTCCCAGTTGGATCAGTTCAAGGACCCTTCTGGGGATTGGCTAACGGGCAGTGCACTCTATATCATCCTAGGCCTTGTCCTTTTGACCATGCTCATTATTTGGGGACTACCGAAAATTACGAAGGCCTTTCCGGCCTCCCTGGCCGCCATATTGGTGGTCTTTGGGGCTGTGGTGGTTTTTGGTATAGATACCAAGACCGTTGGGGACATCGCCTCCATAAAAGGAGGGTTTCCCCCGTTCCATATCCCAGACATTCCCTTTACCTGGGAGACCCTGAAACTGATATTTCCCTATGCAGCCATAGTGGCCTGGGTCGGGTTGATCGAGAGCCTATTGACCTTGGAGCTCATCGATGAGATCACCGAGACCAGGGGGCGTACCAACAAGGAGGCCGCTGCACAAGGGGTGGCGAATATCGCCTCTGGACTGTTCTCTGGAATGGGCGGATGTGCCATGTTGGGACAAAGTTTGATCAATATATCCAACGGGGCGCGTGCACGTCTATCAGGGATTATTGCCGCCGTGGCCCTGCTCCTCTTTATCATGTTCGGGGCTGGCGTCATAGAGAAAGTGCCCATGGCGGCCTTGACCGGGCTGATGATCATGGTGGCCATCGGAACTTTCGAATGGGTAAGTTTTAAAGTACTGGACAAATACCCTATTTCGGATATCATCGTCATGGTCATCGTAATACTCGTCACGGTATTCCTGCACAACTTGGCTCTTGCCGTTTTGATAGGGGTCGTGATATCGGCGCTGGTCTATGCATGGGGGAATGCCAAGCGTATCCGTGCCAGAAAGCGAATCGACGAAAAAGGCATCAAGCATTACGAAATTTACGGTCCCCTCTTCTTTGGTTCCATTAAGATGTTCAATGAAAAGTTCGATGTGCTCAATGACCCCGAAGAGATCATCATCGACTTCAGGGAAAGCCGTATCGTGGACATGTCCGCCATCGAAGCGGTGAACAAACTGACCGAACGGTACCACAAAGTGGACAAAAAGGTCTATATCACCAACCTATCGAGCGCTAGCCACAAGCTGTTGATCAAGGCAGACAAAATGATTAACCTGAACTTGATAGATTAGAACAATACTTTTGGGCAATGAAGGACAAGGTCAAGTTTTTAGAGAACGTGAGCGATGCAGCCTTAAGGGAAGCGGAATTCCGTTATAAAAAATTGTTGTCGGTCTTAGATAAGATCGATGACCCCGATTTTTGGATTTGCCGAAACTGTAAGCAGCCCATCCAGGAAGGGAAGCTCATGGTCATGCCGGAAAGCGTGCTCTGTGTGCATTGTGCCTTTTAAAATAAGCTGGTCTAAATGATACAAAGTCCAGTACCAAACCCTGATCCAATTATAAACTGATCGTTGGGTCTGACAAAAAAATAGCCCATCCGATAATTCGGATGGGCTTTAAGGTTTTTGGACCTATTACAGTTCAAATGCTAGGATCTCCTGCTCAAACTCCGACTTTCGTTGCTCCAAGGTCTTCTGCAATTGGGTGGTCACCAAATTGATGAGATTGCTGTTGGTGGTCTTGAACTCCAGACCATGGGAATCCCTGATGTAGAACGAACTGGAACCGTCCTGGTTGTAGTTGAACTTGGTGAGTTCTCCAAGGGTCTGGTTCAAGCGTTCCCTGTTCGTGGCAAGCCCCTTCAACTTCTCAAACTTCTGGATCCGGTTGTCGATGCTGACCTCGGGAACCACTACTGGCGCCTTGCCTTCTTAGGACTTTTCAGTACCATTGGCGTTACCAGTGGCTTCCTTGGTCAGTTGGTCCTTGACATCCTTGTTGGATGCTTTTTGTCTTGTTGCCGTTTTCTTGGTTCCGGTCTCTTTTGTTTTTGTTTCCATGTTAAATGAATTTTTAATTAAACAATATTTGAGCATGGAACAAGTGGTAGACAAAATTTTGGAGCGGCAAGGAAACGGAATAAAAAGGGACAAAGGAGCGGCTTTATGCCGTCCCTTGTCCGACAAACTTTTGCGGGCTTAGCTTTCGATGATATTGGTTAAGCTATTAAATGTTATCTGACGATCCGTAGGTTGGCCACAGTTCGCTCGCCATTTACTACTTCTTTCTTTTCGTTTGTTTCCAGAACAGATTTTAACTGTGCCATATCCTTGCTTATCTTCTTCTCCACAACCCTAGCATACTTTTGGGTCGTAGAAAGTTTGGTGTGCCCCAATAGCTTGGATACCGTTTCCAAGGGCACATTGTTCATCAGGGTAATAGTGGTCGCAAAAGTGTGCCTGGCCACATGAAAGGTCAGGTGCTTTTTGATTCCGGCATTGCTTGCAATAATTTTTAGATATTTGTTTACTTTTTGATTGGAATAGACCGGTAAAAGGGTATGCCCATTTTTAACATCGGGAAAATCCGAATACTTATCCAATATCCCCTTAGCCTGGGATAGCAGTGGAACCCTCACTGGGGTCTTGGTCTTTTTGCGTTTGACATTGATCCACTCTTCACCATCGATACCCGTTACAATATCGCCCCGTTTGAGGAGTTTGACCTCAATATAGCTGAGGCCCGTATAACATGCAAAAAGAAAAATATCCTTTACAATGCCCTTGCCGCTATCCTTGATTTCAACAGAAGCCAAGCGTTGAATTTCGGCCTCTTCCAAAAAATCACTGTCGTAATCCACAAACTTCATGTTGTACTGGTTGAAGGGGTTTTGGGGGATGCACCTGAACTTGAAGGCAATGCCCACCAATTTCTTGAACCGCTCCATGTGCTTCATGATGCCATTGTTGGTCAGTGGCTGGGCTTTATTGATCGGAGGGCAATTTCTAAGAAAGCTCTCAAATTCAACCACGAAGGTGTAATCGATAAAGGACAGCCTTATGTCCTGTGAGTTGAACTTTTTCTTTACGAACCGTTTTAGGTAGGTTTCCGTTGCCCCATAGTTCTTAGAAGTGCCGGGTTCAAGTTTTGGCATTTCCTTCTCACGGTGGTACTTGATAATATCTTCAAGAGTCCTTAATGTCCTATCCTCACCGAGATAACGCAGTTTAATGGCATTGGAGGTGATTACCATACCTTCGGAATACAGTTGCCTATGGCAGTCCAATAGTTTGGCATAGACATCATCAAGGTACTTGTTGATACCATTTGCCCCCTTTACCCTTGGGTTCAATCTATTTGATTTAGGACACCAATGATCTTCCAAAGTGGTGCGCTTGATACTGAGGTCCGAGGGAATCCCATCGACCTTGATCCGGGCATAGATGGGAACCAGCCCGTTTTTCCTTTTGGCCGTTTTCTTGAGCCAAAAGCTGATACTGAATGTTTTAGAGGTTTCCATGTGTTTCGCTTTTAGTGGAACAATCCGTTAAGCGAAAGTCAAATCACACGAAATATCGAATCATGAACGTCAAGATACGAAATCCATCCCGATTAAAATAGGACACCCTATAGGACATCTTTCTCCCTGGTTTCAGATGGGCACAAAAAAAACCAGAAAAAATTAATTTTCTGGTTTTCAATAATTTATGGTTTAATTTGTTGTTAAAAAAACCATTTCTGTCGGGGTGGCAGGATTCGAACCTGCGACCTCCTGCTCCCAAAGCAGGCGCGATAACCGGGCTACGCTACACCCCGAAAAACAGTCGAAAGACTGAAAATCTCAATTCAATAAATTGCAAACTCCAAAGGTAACTACTTTTGAGCAGTCTGCTCGGGCGGAGTTTATACCGAGCTAAGTCGAGGTACTACACCCCGAAAAAATGACATAAATGTCAAAGTCCTAAATTTCAATTTCCAGAATCCAAACAGCCTTTAAAAATAGACCGGGAACCCGGCGGAGTTTATGCCGTGCTTGACACGGTACTGCACCCCAAATATATGTATAAAGAAAAAGCGGAGAGACTGGGACTCGAACCCAGGCGACAGTTACCCGCCGACAGATTAGCAATCTGCTCCGTTACCACTCCGGCACCTCTCCTAACATTTTATTATGAACATGCACTCTGAAAATGCGAACCTGTCCGACATAGCGCACCATGTCATTCAAGCGGGTGCAAATGTACCCTTTCATCCGTAAGATCGCAACTATTTTTTTACTTTTTTAAAGCCAACTTAAAAGATTACTATTTTACTCGGGATACTCCACCCGCAGATGATAAATATTGGTCAATTTTTGCTTCAGCACTTTCTTCACCGTCTCAATCTCCTTCAATGTTATGTTTGCATTTAAAAACTGGTTGGCTTGCATCTGTCCCCGCACTATTTTCTCCACAAAATCATCAATCATCATAAAAGTGGGGTTCTTTAGACTCTTGGAAGCAGCTTCCACCGCATCCGACATCATCAAAATAGCAGTTTCCTTAGAGAAGGGAATAGGTCCCGGGTACCTAAAATTGGCTTCATCCACATCTTCCTCCAATTCTTGCTGTTTTTTGAAGAAATAGAACACCAAGGTGGTTCCATGATGGGTCCTTAGAAAGTCTATTACCCTATCCGGCAACTTATTTTTTCTAGCTATCTCAATGCCTTTGATTACATGGTCAATGATAATTTTTGCGCTCTCCTTTGGTGGTAGATCGTCATGTGGGTTAACATTGGTAATCTGATTTTCAGTAAAATAGGTGGGGTTTTCCATTTTGCCAATATCATGGTACAAGGCTCCTACCCTAACCAACATGGCATTGGCACCAATCTCGTTTGCAGCTGCTTCGGCCAAATTCGCTACCTGCAAGGAATGATGGAAAGTTCCCGGCGCTTTATTCGAAAGTTCCTTTAGTAATTTGGAGTTGGTATCGGAAAGTTCCAACAGTGAAACATCCGAGATCAATCCAAATATCTTCTCGTAGATATAAATCAACGGTTGGGCAAAAAGTGTCAGCAATCCGTTCAAGATAAATATCCCAAACAATGTCCATTCGATATTCTCCAAATTACCCTCGTGAATGGTGTGGAATGCAAAATACCCAATGATATAGATTAGGGTTATCTGTCCTACCGAAATAAAAAGATTGGCCCTCTTATAAAGCTCTGATGCGGTAAGAATGGTGACAATACCAGCAATGGTTTGTAAAAAGATGTATTCAAAGCTGTTGGGCACCACAAAACCTAAAATTAGAACGGTAAGTACATGGACAAACAACCCCAATCGCGCATCAAAAAAGTTCTTGAGCACCAAGGGAAGGATACAAAGCGGCACCACGAACACATAGCTTTCATTGTTTTTGACCATCAAGGTTGTAGCCAACACCATCAATAAGATGTTCACGAAAATGAAGGTAACCTTGTTGTTATTTTTAAAAATCTCAACTCGATACCTTTTCAGGAACAGGAAAAGCATTATGAGTACCAAGGCCACCAAAATGGTATACCCCAAGAGAATGAAATAAAAATTGGTGCCCCTCCAAAGTTCCGACTCATATTCCGCTTTCAAAGAATCCAGAATTTTGAAGTTTTCAGCTTCAACCACCTCTCCTTTGGCAATGATCAACCTTCCTTCAGAAACCTCTCCTCTTGTAAACGAAATTTTGGAAAGTTCATCCTCCAATGCCCTATCTGTAAGAGCTTCGTCATATACAACGTTGGCTTCCAATGCATTGTTTATGACTTCCAATAGATTATCATCTCCTGGCAATTGTAATTGGGAAAGTAACCTCGATGTTAAAATCCTAGCCTTTGCATTATTCAGGTAATGGTTACTCATTACTGTACGAGCCTCATTGTTCTTAACCACTCGAACAGTACTGGACAGTGGTAATTCTTGGAAAATGCCTAGGTCATAAACGCTGTCAATAACTTGGGAAGCCCAATTCTGGAGCGCATTTTGTTGTCGGACGGACAAGGTACTTCCATTAAAGGATTCTTGTAGTTGCTGCGCTACTTTTTCCTTGATTCCATCTGGAATAGTAGCTTCATAGGTATAATAATCTGTTTTATGGTCTCGAAGGGATTGCTGCTCTTGGGCAATTTCTTCAGTTGTTTTTTTTATTGAAAAATCAATGGGAGCATAGAGGTTTTCGTACTGCCAAGGTTTTCCCTTTTGAAATTCATACTTGAACTTACCTCCCTTCGGAAAGAAAAACACGATCAGGGCCACCGAGACCAGATAAAGAAAATACTTGTAAGCAAGTGATTGATGCTTGTAAACGTTGTCCAAAGTTTTTCCCATTCTCCTTGCTCTTGCCTCAAAAATAGAAAATAATAATAAGAAGTTGGATCAAGCTCTACCCATAGACCTTTGCATTTAATTTTAGTATTTTCGCATCTAGAAAAATACGTTTATGAATAAAGTTGTCATTGTTGCCGCTGCCCGAACACCCATTGGAAGTTTTATGGGAGCACTTTCCAGTATTCCTGCCCCTAAATTAGGTGCAGTTGCTATTAAAGGAGCTCTGGATAAAATAGGTCTGAAACCCGAAATGGTCGAGGAAGTTTTGATGGGAAATGTGGTACAGGCGGGAACGGGACAAGCACCTGCCAGACAAGCCGCTATATATGCGGGCATCCCGGATTCCGTACCCTGTACCACCGTAAATAAGGTATGTGCTTCCGGTATGAAGGCCATTATGCAGGGCGCCCAGTCCATTGCATTGGGAGAAAACTCCATTGTAGTGGCAGGTGGCATGGAAAATATGAGTTTAATTCCGCACTACGCATATATGCGGACAGGCCAAAAATTTGGGCCGGCGAGTTTTGTTGATGGAATGCAAAAGGATGGATTGGTTGATGCGTATGACCAGAATGCCATGGGAGTCTGTGCTGACGCCTGCGCAGTGGAACATGATTTTAGTCGTGAAGACCAGGATGCCTTCGCGATTCAATCTTATGAACGCTCCGCTGCCGCCTGGAAGGCTGGTAAATTTGCTGATGAAGTAGTTCCTGTTGAAGTACCACAACGAAGGGGTGAACCTATTGTGGTGCAAGAGGATGAGGAATACAAGAACGTAAAAATGGAAAAGATTCCTGCCTTGAGAGCTGCATTTACCAAGGAAGGTACGGTAACAGCAGCCAATGCATCCACCATAAATGATGGGGCAGCCGCTGTGGTTCTTATGAGTGCTGAGAAGGCTGCAGAATTAAATTTGACACCTCTCGCAACAATCAAGGCCTATGCTGATGCGGCCCAGGAACCCAAATGGTTCACAACTGCTCCTGCAAAGGCATTGCCAAAAGCCCTTGCCCGTGCTGGAGTAGGTATCGAGGATATTGACTTCTTTGAGGTAAACGAGGCCTTCTCTGTGGTAGGCTTGGCCAATATGAAACTCTTGGGCCTTGACGATTCCAAAGTAAATGTAAATGGTGGTGCGGTTTCACTAGGTCATCCCTTGGGCTGTTCCGGGGCAAGAATCACCATTACCTTATTAAACGTCCTGAAACAAAACAATGCCAAGCTTGGAGCAGCAGGTATTTGCAATGGTGGTGGTGGCGCCTCTGCCATTATATTGGAAAGAGCATAACATCCTCAAGAAGGCCTGCACATGCAATATGGAATCTGCCACCTCAGTATTGTTCCCATTAGGGTGAACCCTGAAGATTGCACCGAAATGGTGTCCCAATTACTTTATGGGGAGCATTTCAAAGTTGTGGAAAACAGGAAAAGGTGGAGTAAAATCCGTGTTGCTTACGATAAATGCGAAGGTTGGATTCCCAACAACCAATTCACGTTAATTTCTGAAGAGGATTATAAGGGTTTGGATAACATCACCCCAAATCTAGCTGCCGATATTGTCTCCCATATCTGTACCTCGGAGGGAATGCTACTTCCCATTGTAATGGGCTCGGTAACTTCTGTTGCAAATTTATTACGGCATACGTTTGAGGGCCATGCCATCGAAAGTCAGCACCCAAAGTCTAATTTGGTGGACACTGCGCTGCTTTATTTGAACACCCCTTATTTATGGGGAGGCAAAACACCCTTTGGAATTGACTGTTCCGGTTTTACGCAAATGGTCTATAAAATCAACGGATATAGTCTAAAACGAAATGCTGAACAGCAATCCCAGCAAGGAGAGGCGCTCAGCTTTATTGAAGAAAGTGAGCCAGGGGATTTGGCCTTTTTTGACAACAATGAAGGTCTTATAGATCATGTGGGAATCATACTCAAGGACAACTACATCATTCACACCCATGGACATGTGCGGATAGATCGTTTGGATCATACAGGTATTTTTAATACTGATGAAAAAATCTATACCCATAAACTCAGGGTCATAAAGAAGATTATATAAAAAAAGCCCTGACAATGTCGGGGCTTTTTTAATGGAAGAACTAAATAAAACTACTCTCCCAATAGCTTTTTAACGCGCATAAAGTTTTCGGTATCACCCAATGCTCCGTAGATGTTTTTCAACTGTGTCAATACACTTTGGTTATCTGGATTGGTCTTTAGGGCATCTTCCAAAATTTGGGCGCCTTCCAAGAACAAATCATCTTTTTGCTTCTTAAGCTCATCGTATCTGGCGATATCCGCTCTTGAGTTTCCTAAAGCGTTCATTTCGTCAATAAGACCATTACCTTCGTTAACATAAGTGGTGGAAAGATTCAAAAGGGCATTGATATATCCTGGATCTACGGCCAAAGCCTTTTTATATGCAGCTCTCGCGTCTTCCAGATTTCCTTGCTCCATATTGATAACTCCAATATTATAAAGCAAATCGGCATTGTCAGGGGCCATTGCCGAAGCTTCAGCCATCAACTCCTTAAACTTGTCCTTGTTACCCATAGCGTAGTAAAGATTGGCTTCACCGAGCACAAGGTTCACGTCATTGGCATCAACCGCCCTTGCATCTGAATAAGCGGCCAAAGCTTTGTCATTATCACCCAACTGCTGATAGATAAGTGCAACGTTCTTTACAATTTCCGCTTTTTTGGATTCAGTTCTTTCATCTTTTGGGTCTTTGTGGGTGCCCGCTTTAACGTATAAGTTACGGGTGGTTTCATCCATAGTTTCCACCTCACCTGTCTGTACATTGACAGCAGTGTAGTTTACTCCACTTCCATCATACCCAATTTCCTTAAGTTCATTATAGTAGCTAAGTGCTTTTTCATAATGCTGCCCGTTTACAGCGCTACTGGCCGCATAGTACAGGTAAAGTGTATCGGTTGGGCTCAACTTGTAGCTCATGTACAATTTCTCGGCAGCGGCTTCGAAATTTTTATTTCCGTTATCCTCCACAGCAGCATTTACCAAGTCAGCTGTGATTTGAGCCAAGCTTTGTGTAGCAACCGTTGTATATTTTTCCTTCCCACTGGCTTCTTCAACAGAAATTACTTTGTTGAACGCATCAATTGCAGTTTGGAACGCGTCGGCATCTCCTTTGTTGGCCAAATCCAAATATACGTTACCCTTAACTGCATAATATTGCGCCTGTAATCTAGCATCAGCTCCATCAATAGAAGATGAAGCACTTTCCAAAGCGGCTTTAGCAGCTGGTGTATCTCCACCTTTTAGTGCTTTTTCAGCTGCCTTGATTTCGTTTTTCTGGGAAAAACCTATCGCTGAAACCGCAAGGGCCATTACTATTAAAATTTTAGTCTTCATTTTAATTTAATTATTAGTGTTTACTGATTATTCTTTTTAATCTTCCGTATTATTATCAATTGCTGTGCCATCTTCTCCATTTACCTCAATATCAAGGATATCCGTTTCATCCATGGCATCTTCATCCTTCATAACTTTGGCCACTGCAGCGATGGAATCGTTTCCTTTGAGGTTAATGAGTCGAACTCCTTGTGTGGCTCTTCCCATGACCCTTAAGTCCTCTACACTCATTCGGATGGCAATACCTGATTTGTTGATGATCATCAAATCATCGGTATCCGACACATTTTTTATGGCAACCAAACCTCCGGTTTTGTCGGTAATGGAAATCGTTTTGACCCCCTTACCTCCTCTATTGGTGGTTCTATAGTCATCAATGGTTGAACGTTTTCCGTATCCATTTTCAGAAACCACCAGAATGTCATCCTCAAAATTGTGCACGGACACCATTCCGATAACCTCATCATCTTCACTAGCAAGGGTAATACCTCTCACTCCTGAAGCATTACGCCCCATAGGTCTGGTCTTGCTTTCTTCAAAACGGATGGCTTTACCAGATTTCAATCCAAGGAATATCTGACTTGTTCCTGTGGTCAGTTTTGCTTCCAGCAATTCATCCTCATCTCTAATGGTAATAGCATTGATTCCATTTTGACGCGGCCTTGAATACTGCTCCAGGGAAGTCTTTTTAACTGTACCCTTCTTGGTAGCCATGATCACATAATGCGAATTTACATAATCTTCATCCTTTAGGTCTTGGGTGCATATAAAGGCCTTTACCTTGTCTTCGGATTCGATATTGATCAAATTCTGAATAGCTCTACCCTTGGAAGTCCTACTTCCTTCTGGAATTTCGTAGACCCGCATCCAGAAGCATTTTCCTTTTTGGGTAAAGAACAACATATATTGGTGGTTGGTACCCACAAAAAGGTGCTCCAAAAAGTCTTCATTTCGGGTAGAGGATGCTTTTTGTCCCACACCACCCCTATTTTGGGTCTTGTACTCCGTTAGCGGAGTCCTTTTGATATATCCGGCATGGGAAATGGTAATGACCACTTGCTCATCTGGAATCATATCCTCAATGCTCAAATCACCACCTGCAAAATTAATTTCGGACCTTCTCTCATCACCATACTTCTCCTTCACTTCCAGAAGTTCATCTTTGATGATCTGCATTCTTCGCTCTTTCTTGTCCAGAATGTCCTTCAAATCCTCAATGGTCTTCAACAATTCGTCGTATTCTTCTCGAAGTTTATCCTGTTCCAGTCCTGTAAGTTGGCGCAAGCGCATCTCAACAATGGCCTTCGCCTGTACCTCGGTAAGCTTGAATCGTTCCATCAAACTGCTACGAGCTTCATCCACATTGGAAGACCCCCTAATAATGGCAATCACCTCATCGATATTGTCCGATGCAATGATCAATCCTTCCAAAATATGGGCTCTATCCTCGGCTTTCTTCAGCTCAAACTTGGTCCTACGGACAACCACCTCATGCCTATGGTCCACAAAATGACCAATGATTTCCTTTAAGTTCAACAATTTTGGACGTCCCTTGACCAAGGCAATGTTGTTCACACTAAAGGACGATTGAAGTGCCGTATACTTATATAGCATGTTAAGCACGATATTGGGAATGGCGTCGCGTTTTAGAATGTACACAATACGCATTCCTTTTCTATCGGACTCATCCCTGATGGCAGAAATCCCCTCAATTTTCTTATCGTTGATCAGATCCGCGGTCTTCTTGATCATATCGGCCTTATTGACCTGATATGGAATTTCGGTTACAATAATGCATTCCCGACCTTGAACTTCTTCAAAACTGGCCTTGGCCCGCATTACCACACGTCCACGTCCCGTATGGAAGGCTTCTTTTACCCCATCATAACCATATATGATTCCCCCAGTTGGAAAATCAGGGGCTTTGATGTGGGTAATCAACTCATCAATCTCAATATCCTTGTTGTCTATATAGGCAACTGTACCATCCACCACTTCAGATAGGTTATGGGGTGGCATATTGGTAGCCATACCCACGGCAATACCGGAAGCTCCATTGACCAATAGGTTTGGGATTCGGGCCGGCAATACGGTAGGCTCCTTTAAGGAATCGTCAAAATTTAGTTGGTGGTCAACGGTGTCTTTGTCAATATCTGCCAACATATCGTCGGCAATCTTTCGCATTCGGGCCTCGGTATAACGCATGGCCGCTGGGCTATCCCCATCTACGGAACCAAAGTTACCCTGCCCATCAATCAACATATATCTCAAACTCCATTCCTGGGCCATCCGCACCATGGTATCGTAAACCGATGTATCACCATGTGGATGGTATTTACCCAGAACCTCACCCACAATACGGGCCGATTTCTTATGCGCACTTGTAGATCTAACCCCTAGCTCGTGCATTCCAAAAAGTACTCTTCTATGAACAGGCTTAAGTCCGTCCCTGACATCTGGCAGGGCACGTGACACAATGACCGACATTGAGTAATCAATGTAGGCAGATTTCATCTCATCCTCAATGTTGATAGGAATTAACTTTTCTCCTTCCGCCATGCTAAAATCTTGTTGTTTTTTGTGGTTAAAATATCATGCCAATATACGCAAAATCGCACCTTTCAAAACACTTGCGGCTTACTTTATTAAAAAAATTATCAACAGCATATGTATAGGCCCCGACAAGATGATAAACCTATGTTAAAGCGTTAAAAAAATGCACTTTATTTCGACTTTTACTACTAGTTTATCGAATATGGGTACGGTATTTGACTACTGTAATGATACTTTTATTAATTTTAATTGCTGAAAAGGAAGTGTATGGATGATAATTTTTCCCCAAGAGTAAAAGACGTTATAGCATATAGCAAAGAGGAAGCCCTTAGATTGGGGCATGATTTTATAGGTACAGAACATTTGATGCTAGGTCTTTTGCGTGATGGAAATGGCAAAGCCATTAACATTTTGGACGCCTTGGATGTAGACTTGGATCACTTGAGAAGAAAAGTGGAGATTCTAAGTCCGGCGAATCCCAATACCGGAACAACCCAAAAGGACAAGAAGAACCTACATTTGACAAGACAGGCAGAAAGAGCACTTAAGACGACTTTTTTGGAAGCCAAGCTCTTCCAGAGTTCTTCCATCAACACAGCCCACCTGTTGCTGTGTATCCTTCGCAACGAAAATGACCCAACCACCAAATTGCTTCACAAGCTTAAAGTGGATTACGATAACGTAAAGGAGCAGTTCAAGTCCATGATCACCAGTGATGATGACTACATGGACACTCCACAGGCCGAATCCTTTCCAAACGATCCTGAAGAAACTGGGGATTCCAAGGAAAGTAGCTTTGGTTCCAGTTCTTCCCAAAAGGGTAGCAAGAAATCCAAAACACCAGTGTTGGATAATTTTGGACGTGACCTTACCCGACTTGCCGAAGAGAACAAACTGGATCCAGTGGTAGGTAGGGAAAAGGAAATTGAACGGGTATCCCAAATATTAAGTCGTAGAAAGAAAAACAATCCGCTGTTGATCGGTGAGCCCGGTGTAGGTAAAAGTGCCATTGCCGAAGGTTTGGCCTTACGCATTATCAATAAAAAAGTTTCCAGGATACTTTATAACAAAAGGGTGGTTACCCTAGATTTGGCATCCTTGGTGGCCGGCACAAAATACCGTGGACAGTTCGAGGAGCGAATGAAGGCGGTTATGAACGAGCTGGAGAAGAACGACAACATTATTCTCTTTATTGATGAGATTCATACCATAGTGGGTGCTGGTGGGGCCACGGGAAGCTTGGATGCTTCCAATATGTTTAAACCGGCATTGGCCCGGGGCGAAATTCAATGTATTGGAGCGACCACTTTGGACGAATACCGACAGTATATAGAAAAGGATGGAGCCTTGGAAAGACGTTTTCAAAAGGTAATGGTAGAACCTACCTCAGTAGAGGAAACCATAGAAATCCTGATGAATATCAAGAGCAAGTACGAGGATCATCACAACGTCAATTATACCGATGATGCCATAGTGGCCTGTGTAAAATTGACCAATAGATATATGACAGACCGCTTTTTACCGGACAAGGCTATTGACGCCCTGGATGAAGCAGGTTCGCGTGTCCATATTGTGAATATGGATGTTCCCAAACAAATTTTGGAGCTGGAAAACCAGCTGGAAGATGTCAGGGAATTGAAGAATAGCGTGGTCAAAAAACAGAAGTACGAGGAAGCCGCCAAGCTTCGTGATGATGAAAAGCGCTTGGAAAAAGAACTGGCTTCAGCCCAAGAACGCTGGGAAGAAGAAAGCAAATTGCACAGAGAGACGGTTTCTGAGGACAACGTAGCTGATGTTGTTTCGATGATGAGCGGTATCCCCGTCAACAGAATTGCACAAACTGAAAGCAATAAATTGGCAGAGCTACCAGACTTGATCAAAGGTTTTGTTATTGGTCAGGATGAAGCAGTTGCCAAAGTGGCCAAGGCCATTCAACGTAATCGAGCTGGTCTTAAGGATCCCAACAAACCTATTGGTTCGTTTATCTTTTTGGGTCAAACCGGGGTTGGTAAAACACAGTTGGCCAAAATTTTGGCCAAGGAGCTTTTTGATTCCGAAGATGCTTTGATTCGAATCGATATGAGCGAATACATGGAAAAATTCGCCATTTCAAGGTTGGTGGGAGCACCTCCCGGATATGTGGGTTATGAAGAAGGTGGTCAGTTGACCGAAAAGGTTAGAAGAAAGCCCTATTCCGTTATCTTGTTGGACGAGGTGGAAAAAGCACACCCAGATGTCTTCAACATGTTACTTCAGGTACTTGATGATGGCTACTTGACGGATAGCCTTGGGCGAAAAATTGATTTCAGGAATACCATCATAATCATGACTTCCAATATTGGCGCACGCCAGTTGAAGGATTTTGGTCAAGGCGTTGGATTCGGAACTGCTGCCAAAAAGGCGCAGGCGGATAGTCATCAAAAAAGTGTTATCGAAAATGCGCTCAAAAAGGCTTTTGCTCCTGAATTTTTAAACAGGATTGACGACGTGATTGTGTTTAATCCGCTGGAAAGAGAGGATATCCACAAGATTATTGATATTGAATTGGATAAGCTTTTCAGCCGAATCAAGGACATAGGGTATGATTTGAAGCTTTCCAAGAAAGCCAAGGATTATATTGCTGAAAAAGGTTTTGATAAGCAGTACGGAGCACGTCCGTTGAAGCGGGCCATCCAAAAGTATATTGAAGATGCCTTGGCAGAGGAAATTGTGAACTCCAAACTAGAGGAAGGGGACAGCATTTTCATGGATTTGGATGAGAAAAAAGAAGAACTCACCATCAAAATCAAAAAGCAGGAAAAGTCTCCTGAAGCGGAACAATAAATTAATACAAACTTAGTGAAGGAGCTCCGTTGTACGGGGCTCTTTTTATTTCAAATGTACCGTACAAACGATATTTACGCTTTTAATCTAAATTTTTTCTAGCCATTGGGTGTTCCCCATACCTTCGTAATGAGAGACACTATAATTTTGGGGAATGAGAATTGCTTCTAATAAGAAGGCTATAATTGTGCGGGAATACCAGTTGGATATTGGAACCGTACAAGTTTTTGACAACTACATGGTCGCCACGTTTGAAGAAGGGGCCACAATGACACTGGAACGAGCCTATCAAATCATCGGAATTTCGGAAATACACTTTAGGGATAAGGATTTTGGCTATATCAGCCTACGCAAAAATTCGTATGCCGTAGACCCTACCATCTATAATTATTTAAGAGGCATGCAAAACCTTAAGGCTTTTGCCATTGTTTCCAAAAAGGAAATTGACATGCACAATTTTAAGATAGAGAAGCTTTTCTACAAAAAGAACATGGAGTTCTTTATTGAGTATGACAATGCCTTGGCATGGGTAAAGAAAAGACTCAAAAAAAAATAAGAAAAGGGACACTGCCTAAGTTCCTTTTTCTTCTTGAGGTTCTGGTCTTTTAAAAAGTTCCAAATACGCTTTTCCAATACTTTCAATGATTCCGGCCGCCTTAAGGGCATCGTAACTTACCAAGGAAGCCCCTATATCACCTGCCAACCCATGCAGGTAAACCCCTAGCACTGTTGCTGGAAGCGGTTTATACCCCATGGCCACCAAACCGGTTATCATTCCTGTTAGCACATCTCCACTACCAGCAGTGGCCATTCCAGGATTTCCAGTACTGTTCACATACCCTTTTCCACCATAAAGTGTAATGGTATGCGCCCCTTTGATTACCAATACAATGTCATGCTTGGAGGCAAAAGTTTTAGCCTTATCCAATTTATCAAAATCATCCTCCCACTCCCCTATCAAACGCTCCAATTCTTTGGGGTGAGGGGTTAAAATGGACTGCTTGGGAACGTCTTTCAACAATTTGGGGTTTTGCGACAAGATGTTCAACCCGTCAGCGTCTATTACCAATGGAAAATCAACTTCTTTCAAGAATTTCCCAAAAGCTTGTACCGTTTCTTCCTTGGTTCCCATCCCCATTCCAATGCCTATAACATTTGGCGTGAATGGGATTTTGATTTCAGAAATGTAATCATCCTCGGTATCTGTAAGCACCATGGCCTCTGGTAGGGCCGTTTGTAAAGAATGATACCCACATTCAGGTACAAAAGCAGTTGCCAGACCAGCTCCAACGCTCAGACAAGCATTAGCTGCCATCTGCACCGCTCCAATTTTACCATAACCCCCTCCCACGATCACCGCATGACCATAGGTTCCCTTATGGGAAAATTTAAGTCGAGGTCGATAAATGGGTTGTACATCAAACTGGGTCATGAACTCATAGTCCACCTCTTCCTGGATCAGAAATTCAGCATCAAGACCTATATCCAATAGCTCCCATTGATTCTGATAGACACCGGTTTCCGGTAAAAAGAAAACGAGTTTGGGTACTTGAAAACTAAGCACGTAACTGGCTCTTACCACATGATTTGCGTTCCAAGGCATCCTATCACTGGGCAAGCCCGAAGGAATATCCACAGAAAGTACAAAAGCCTGGGAAGCATTGATATGCTCAATGAGTTTACCTACCCACTCACTAGGTGCCCTGTTCAAACCAATCCCAAAAATGGCATCAACAATGATATCATTGGGTGATATTTCCGGCATCACGCAATCGTCATTAAGAAATTCAGGCCAAATTTTACGGTCTTTTAATCGCTCCAAATTCAACAGGAAATCCTTGGAGCGCTTTTCACTATAGTTGACCACATGCACTTGTATATTATAGTCTGCCTCCTTGAGTAGTCTCGCCAAGGCTATTCCATCGCCTCCGTTGTTGCCAATACCGCAAAACAATTGAATAGTGACTTCAGCGCCCTGCAATCGGGAATGAATCCACTCAAAAAGTTGGGTTGCAGCCCTTTCCATTAAGGAATCACTGGGAATTTGCTGTTTTTCAATTGTGAATTTGTCAGCCTTATAGATTTGGTTCGCGGTAAAAATTTTCATTCAACAAGAAAAATTAACAATTGCTATGGATTTCGTAAAAATTTTAGAATCATTTGAGGAAGCTACCAAAAGTACTACTTTTGAACCTGATTACTGTACAATGCAATTTAAACAAACGGATATTGAACCCTTCAAGATGAACACTTCTTCATCCATCTTCGCTTTGACTACCATCACCCCTTTGGGGTAGTCTGTATATTATTTCCGTCCGTCCTTAAATTAATTTCAACATTTTACAACCACATTAATCATGAAAGTCCTAAAATTTGGTGGTACTTCAGTCGCCAATCCAGAAAATATAAAGAAGGTAAAATCCATTGTCCAAAACAGTTCCAACGAAAAACTGGCGGTAGTAGTCTCGGCACTGGGAGGTATTACCGATGTGTTACTGAACACACTACAACAGGCATCCGAACAGAACGATGCATACAAATCAGGTTTGGAACAAATTGAACAACGCCACATTGAAGTCATCAAGGCGTTGATTCCCGTGCAAAATCAAAGTTCTATCCTCAGTAAGGTTAAAAGCGACCTGAACATTTTGGAAACGCTGTTGGAAGGCTCCTTTCTTATTGGCGAGATAACACCCAAACTATCCGATAAGATTGTGAGCTACGGGGAATTACTCTCCTCCTACATCATTAGTGAATTTTTTATGGCGGAAGGCCTAGATGCGATTTTTAAAGATAGCAGAGAGCTGATCGTAACAGATAACTCCTACGGAAAAGCCGTGGTCAATTTTGAAAAAACCAATGCCAACTGCCAGGAATACTTCAAAAATGACAAACATCAAATCCATATACTGCCCGGCTTTGTAGCCTCAAGCACTGATGGAAATTCCACAACCTTGGGTCGTGGGGGTTCCGACTACACGGCTGCGATTGTGGCAGCGGCCGTAGATGCTTCCTTTTTGGAGATTTGGACAGATGTTAGTGGAATGTACACCGCCAACCCCAGATTGGTAAAACAAGCTAAATGTGTGGCCCATATTAGCTATGAAGAGGCCATGGAGCTCTCCCATTTTGGAGCCAAAGTGCTGTACCCTCCCACCATACAACCTGTGTTGGGCAAGGAAATTCCTATTGTCATCAAAAACACATTTAGCCCTAATGATAAGGGTACCATGATCACCAAAAACACCAATGGAGGCGGAAAAACCGTTAGGGGCATTAGCCATGTGGACAACATTAGTTTGTTGTCTTTGGAAGGGCCTGGTATGATAGGAATTCCTGGAATTTCCAAACGTTTTTTTGAGACGCTTTCCTTGGAGAATATCAGTGTGGTTTTGATTACCCAAGCTTCTTCGGAACATAGTATCTGTGTTGGAATTGCTGATGAGGATGTAGACCGTGCGGTGGAAGCAGTCAGTGAGGCCTTCGAATATGAAATGGCCCGAAAAAAAATCAAACCCGTCATTGTTGAAAAGGACCTGACTATTGTTGCCTTGGTAGGCGACAATATGAAGAGTCATCAAGGATTAAGCGGGAAGATGTTCAGTACCTTGGGAAAAAACAATGTGAACATCCGAGCCATTGCTCAAGGGGCTTCGGAGCGAAACATTTCTGCGGTTATCAAGAAAACCGACGTAAAAAAAGCCTTGAACTCCCTGCATGAAGAATTCTTTGAAGAGAACATCAAACAGCTGAACCTCTTTGTAATGGGGGTAGGAAATGTTGGTTCCAAATTCTTGAAACAGATTCAGCAGCAACATCAATACCTGAAGGATGAACTGAGATTGAACGTCCGGGTTATCGGAATCAGTAATTCCAGGACCATGGCCTTTGACGAAAATGGGATTAATCTACAAGAATGGGAATCCGTACTGGCCAATGGCCAAAAGGCGGACAAGGAAAAATTCTTTGACAGGGTTACCGAGCTCAACTTCCGAAATAGTGTATTCGTGGATAACACAGCGAGCGATCAAGTGGCCAACAGCTATCCCAACTATCTAAAAAATAGCATCTCCGTGGTAACCTGCAACAAGATTGCCTGTTCTTCGGATTATACTTTATACAAGGAATTGAAGCAACTGGCAAAAAAATACAATGCGCCATTTTTGTTTGAGACCAATGTAGGTGCGGGATTACCAATTATCGATACCCTAAAAAACCTGATTGCCTCTGGAGATAAAGTAAACAAGATACAAGCCGTGCTTTCTGGGAGTTTGAATTTTGTCTTCAACAATTTTAATGACGAAGTCACCTTCCACGATATCGTAAAGCAGGCCCAAGAAGAAGGCTACACCGAACCCGACCCCACCATAGACCTTAGCGGAATTGATGTAATGCGGAAAATATTGATTTTGGCCCGTGAAAGTGGCAATCAATTGGATATTGAACAAATTGAAAACGAAGCTTTTCTGCCCCAAGAGAGCTTGGACACGGAATCCAACGAAGCCTTTTTTGAGTCATTGAAGAAGCATGAAGATGGGTTTCAACAGCTTTTCAAGGAAGCCAAAGATGTTGACAGTAAGCTTAAATACGTAGCCCAGTTTGAAAATGGGAAAGCCAAAGTAGGATTGCAAAAGATTCCAAAAGGACACGATTTCTATAATCTAGAGGGAAGCGACAATATTGTGCTGTTCTTTACGGAACGCTATCCCAACCAACCTATGATCATAAAAGGAGCGGGTGCGGGAGCAGATGTCACAGCTTCCGGTATCTTTGCGGATATTATCAGAATCGGAAACTTTTAGGATGGAAGAGATCAAAGTTTTTTGCCCGGCCACTATTGCCAATGTTTCCTGCGGATTTGATGTTTTGGGACTGGCCTTGGATTCCGTTGGGGACAAGATGGTTGTCCGTAAGACTCTTGAAAAAGGTATCAAAATCACCAAGATAGAGGGTCAGGATTTGCCCTTGGAAACGGAAAAGAATGTTTCTGGAGTTGCTGGATTGGCTTTATTGGAACAAAGCAACTATGAGGGTGGATTCGAGATAGAAATTGACAAACGAATCAAGCCCGGAAGTGGTATTGGCAGTAGCGCTGCAAGCTCAGCAGGAGCGGTTTGGGCCATGAACGAGTTGTTGGAAAGGCCTTTTTCCAATTTGGAGTTGACCCAATTTGCCATGCAGGGAGAAAAATTGGCAAGTAGTGTGGCCCATGCGGATAATGTGGCTCCAGCCATTTATGGTGGCTTCACTTTGGTTCGTAGTTATGAACCCTTGGATGTCGTTTCCATTCCCACTCCAAATGAGTTGTTTGCTACCGTCATTCATCCGCAGATAGAAATAAAGACATCGGATTCCCGCAAAATCCTAAAGACCAAACTCACCCTTGAAACGGGGATTCGGCAGTGGGGGAATCTCGGGGGATTGGTTGCCGGACTGTTCCAGAACGATTACGACCTCATTGGTCGTTCCTTGGAAGATCATGTGGTAGAGCCTATTCGTTCCATTTTGATTCCTGGATTTGATACCATCAAACAAAATGCACTACAGGCTGGTGCCCTGGGATGTGGGATTTCCGGTTCTGGTCCGTCCATTTTTGCTTTGAGCAAAGGGGAATCCATCGCTCAAAAAGTAGCCGAAGCCATGCACAAAACCTATAGTTCCATTGGTATCGATTTTGACATTCATGTTTCCAAAGTAAATACCCAAGGGGTGAAACCACTCTAATTTTCCATGAAGTTTTACAGTTTAAACAATCCAGAAAATCAAGCAAGTTTCAAAGAAGCCGTTATAGCTGGAATTGCGCCAGACAAAGGCCTTTATTTTCCCGAGAAGATAGAAGCTTTACCTACTGATTTTTTTGACCAAATAGAGACCTTATCCAACCATGAAATTGCTTTCCAGGCCATTCATCAATTTGTAAAGGATGACATTGAAGATGAAGCCTTACGGGAAATCATTGCCAACGTGCTTGACTTTGATTTTCCAGTGGTGGAAATCGAGGAAAAGGTGGCCACCTTGGAACTTTTTCACGGTCCCACCATGGCCTTTAAGGATGTGGGAGCGCGATTTATGGCCAACTGCTTGGGCCATTTCTCCAAAGGAGAAAAAACGGAGGTAACGGTTTTGGTGGCCACTTCTGGGGATACAGGAGGTGCAGTGGCCAATGGATTCTTGGGAGTGGCTGGCGTGAATGTGGTCATCCTGTACCCTAGCGGAAAGGTATCGGACATCCAAGAACGGCAACTGACCTCCTTGGGCCAGAACATTGTGGCCATGGAAGTGAGCGGGGTTTTTGACGATTGTCAACGCATGGTTAAAACCGCCTTTTTGGATACCGAAATCACTGACCACAAAAAATTGACCTCGGCCAATAGCATCAATGTTGCTCGCTGGTTACCCCAGTTGTTCTACTTTTTGTTTGCCTATAAACAGGCCAAATCCCAAGGAAAGGAAATTGTGTTTTCCGTACCATCCGGAAATTTTGGGAACATTTGTGCCGGAATGGTGGCCCAAAAACTAGGTATGCCTGTAAAGCATTTTGTAGCAGCTACCAATGTCAATAAAGTGGTTCCTAATTTCTTGAAAAATGGCGTATACGAACCGCTACCTTCTATTGCCACCATCTCCAATGCCATGGATGTGGGCGACCCCAGCAATTTTGTTCGGATACGACATTTATATCAAGATAAATTGGACAATTTGCGGGATAACCTCTCCTCCTTTTCCTTTTCGGATGCTACTACTAGGGAGACCATGAAAACCATCCACCAAAATTCAGGGTATGTGGCAGACCCGCATGGAGCAGTAGGATACTTGGGACTAAAAGAATATCAAAAAGTCAATCCGGACACCTACGGTATCTTCTTGGAAACCGCGCATCCCGTAAAATTTTTGGATGTAGTAGAAGAAACCTTGGGTATAAGTCCTGATATTCCGACCCAAATTCAAAAGGTGATGGACAAGGAGAAAAAATCCATCAAAATAGATAATTACGAAGGCCTAAAATCTTATTTATTGGGCAGCTAACCGCCCCATCTTCCAGTTAACACCATATTGTTTAAAAGATTCGGAATTTTTAGGTGTTTCTTTCCCGAATTCGAATAAATTTACCCCGTAAACTGGACATAATGAAATCAACTGCATTAACTCAAACCCATATTGCTCTTGGTGCCAAGATGGTTCCTTTTGCAGGGTATAATATGCCCGTTTCCTACGAAGGGGTAAACGTGGAACACGAAACCGTACGCCAGGCCGTTGGGGTCTTCGATGTTTCGCACATGGGTGAATTTTTGATAGAAGGGCCGAAGGCATTAGAGCTTATCCAAAAAGTAAGTTCCAATGACGCTACCAAGCTTACGGTGGGCAAGGCTCAATATAGCTGCATGCCCAACGAGACTGGTGGGGTTGTGGATGATCTTATCATCTATCAGGTTAAGGAGGAAACCTATTTATTGGTGGTCAACGCTTCCAATATTGAAAAAGATTGGAACCACATTTCAAAATATAATGAGTCCATTGGGGCAGCGATGAAAAATATCTCTGATGACTATTCCCTATTGGCCATTCAAGGACCAAAGGCGGTGGAGGCTATGCAATCGCTGTCTTCCATTGACCTATCGGAAATCAAATTTTACAACTTTGTGGTAGGGGATTTTGCAGGGATTGACCATGTAATTATTTCCGCTACGGGGTATACAGGTTCAGGTGGGTTTGAAATCTATTGTAAAAACACTGAAGTACAACAGGTCTGGGACAAAGTCCTGGAGGCGGGAGCCGATTTTGGCATCAAACCTATTGGCCTGGCCGCTAGGGACACGCTCCGATTGGAAATGGGATATTGCCTGTACGGAAATGATATTGATGACACCACTTCTCCCCTAGAGGCTGGTTTGGGTTGGATCACCAAATTCACAAAGGATTTTGTGAACAGCGAGGCTTTGGCTGCCCAAAAAGAAGCTGGGGTCACTCGCAAACTTATTGCTTTCGAACTTCAGGAACGAGGTATTCCTAGACAGGGTTATTCCATTGTGGATGCAGATGGCAACGAGATTGGAAAAGTGACCTCTGGAACCATGTCTCCTTCCCTTTCCAAAGGGATTGGATTGGGATATGTGCCAAAAGAGCTTTCCCAAGTGGATACCGAAATCTTTATCCAAATCCGAAAGGCACAAGTAAAGGCAACCATCGTAAAACTTCCATTTTATAAGGGATAATGATAGATTTTCAGCCCATTTTAGACCAAATACAAACGAACATTCAACAATGTTTTGATAAGGGTCGGGTGGCTGACTATATCCCGGAACTTTCCAAAGTGGATGCCAACAAATTTGGCATTTCCATTTTGGATAGCAATGCCCAACAATTTTCCGTGGGTGATGCGCAGGAACGGTTTTCCATCCAGAGTGTATCCAAGGTACTTCTACTCTCCATGGCCTTTGCCAAGGTAGGCGATGCGCTTTGGGAAAGGGTGGATGTGGAACCTTCGGGAGATCCCTTCAACCATCTGTCCCTTTTGGAAATGGAAAATGGGATTCCCAGAAATCCCTTGATCAATGCCGGAGCTATTGTGGTCTGTGATGTATTGTTGTCCCAACTCAAAAATCCGAAGCAAGAATTTATACAATACATCCGTAATATTGCTGGTGATGCTTCCATTGATTACGATTTGGAAGTGGCCGAGTCCGAAAAAAGAACGGGGTTTAGAAATTATGCTGCGGCCAACCTGATTAAGTCCTTTGGGAATTTGGAGCATGATGTGGAGGATGTCCTCGATTTCTATTTCCATTCCTGCGCCATTGCCATGAGCTGTGAGCAGCTGGTCAAGGTGTTCTATATTTTTATGAATCGGGGCAATTGTTTGCAAAACAACAACTATATCAATCTATCGCAAGTAAAGCGTATCAATGCCATCATGCTCACCTGCGGGTTTTATGATGAGGCCGGGGAATTTGCCTTCGAAGTGGGCTTACCCGGAAAGAGTGGTGTAGGAGGTGGTATCGTGGCCCTATTGCCCAACCATTTTTGTGTGGCCACCTGGTCGCCGGGACTCAATGAAAAAGGAAATTCCAAGCTGGGGATGCTGGCGTTGGAGCAGTTAACAACCGAAACCGGTTTGTCAATTTTTTAGTTTTTGGATAAAAAGAAGATACTCATATTGGGAGCCAGTGGCTTTATTGGCAATGCCATTTATAAAGAGCTCTGCAACTATTTCAACACTTTTGGCACCTATTGCCGCACCACCATCTATAGTGATAATGGGCAATTTCTCCGTTATGACATGCGTGAGGATGATATTGTAAGGTTACTGGATGATGTTCGCCCGGATTTTATCATCTCAGCCCTTCGAGGCGAGTTTGCTGCCCAAATACAGGCGCATGAGCATATGATGGAATACCTCATCAAAAATGAGGCGAGGCTGTACTTTATTTCTTCCGCCAATGTTTTTGATGCTTATAGTAAATTTCCTTCTTACGAGTATGACAAAACCTTGTCTGAAAGTGTGTACGGTAGGCTCAAAATCAAGATTGAGAACATGATGATGCGGTTACCCAAGGAAAAGGCGGCCATCCTCAGGGTGCCCATGGTCTTTGGAAATACCTCCCCCCGAGTAAAGGAAATCAAAGTGCATTTGGAGGCCCATGAACCCATCGAAGTATTTCCCAACCTCATTGTCAACGTCACCAACGACGACCGGCTAACTCAACAAATCCACTACCTCATCAACAGGGACAAAACGGGCATTTTCCATTTGGGAAGCAAGGATCTCATCCAGCATGAGGAGTTTATCAAAGAAATCATTAAAAAAATGGGGAACTTCCACCCTATTTTAAAGCGGGTGTTCACCACCAACGAAGACCGTTATCTGGCCGCATTGCCCAAACACAACAAATTACCGAAGAATCTACGGGTAAAGTATCAGGAGATTATTGATCATCATATTCCGGTTTGACAATTTACAATGGGCAATGAACAATTATCAATTAACCCGTTGCTTTCACCCTTCGCCTTTTACACAAAACCCAAATTCCAAAAATCAAATAATCCACAAAATGAAGAAATCACTACTCCTTTTTAGTCTGTTACTCGCCATAAATTTTGGTATTGGTCAAACCTACCAGGACTCCATTGTTGAATATCAAAACGAGCTAAATGATTTTTATAGCGACGAAGAAAAATCACCCCTGACCCAAAAAGACCTTAAAAAATTTAAGGGGCACGACTTCTTTCCCATAGATGAGAACTTTAAAGTCGTGGCAACATTTGAAAGGGCAGTCAATGCTGTTCCTTTTTTAATGAAAACCACCACAGATAGGTTGCCCACCTACAAAGTTTACGGGGTGGCTACTTTTCAATTAAATGGGCAAACACTAAAATTGAACATTTACCAAAACCACCGACTTCGTGAGACCGAGAAATATAAAAATCACCTGTTCTTGCCTTTTACAGACCTCACTAATGGCAACGAAACCTATGGAGGTGGAAGGTTTATTGATATGGAAATACCGGAAGGAGACACCATAGTCATTGATTTCAACAAGGCCTATAATCCGTACTGTGCCTACAACAAAAAATACTCCTGCCCCATTCCACCCAAAGAGAACAATCTGCCAGTCCATATAAATGCTGGGATTAAAATTTGAGGTATTGCCAATAACAACGCAATTAAGCATTTGACGGGAGAGATATCTGCTAAATTCAAAGGCTAAATTATATTAAATTTTACATATATGTATACTTTTATTTTAATTATTATATTTATTTGTATACTTTTGAAGTAATTTACATATATATATGTATACTATTTGGAGTCATGAGAAACAAAAAACAACTTCTTTTAGAACAACTGAATCAAAAACTGGGGAAGTTTACTGATGCCAAATCGGTTCAACTTCCAGAAAAAGGTTGGATATATACTATCCGAACCACTATTAACATGACCCGGCTTCAGTTGGGCCTCAAACTTGGCTCAACCAAAGGTGCTGTGCAAAAAATTGAGGAGCGTGAAGCCACCGGTCAAATCAGTGTTAACAAATTAAGAGCTGTAGCTGAGGCCCTAGACCTGCAATTGGTATATGGTTTTGTTCCTAAAGATGGTTCCTTGGATCAGCTTATCAAACGCAAGGCTGAAGAACTCGCCCAAAAAATAGTGCTACGAACCCATCAAAACATGCGGTTGGAAGATCAAGGCATAGAAGGTGGCAAAGTTGATAAGGCCATAAAGGATCTTACCGAGGAGCTTAGCAGGGAGGTCAGAAGGTCGCTATGGGATTAAATTTGCACTATGCACCTGGACAGACCCCTATAAACGAAGAGGAAAAAGAAGGTTTAAAAATTAAGTCCATCACCACACAGGGCGAGTTGGACGAACTTGAGCAATTGAACATTGAAAGGGCAGTGGAGTGGACCATCCGTAACAAGCTCACGCCAGAGAAGGTGCTGACCGAAAAGTTCATCAAAAACCTTCACAAAAGAATGTACGGGGATGTTTGGAAATGGGCAGGCGAATTCCGAAAATCGGAAAAGAATTTAGGCGTTTCTTGGCATCAAATCAACATTGAGCTAAAAACCTTGCTCGATGACACCCTATACTGGATAGTAAACGATACCTATGTCCCAGAAGAGATTGCCATACGATTCAAACATCGGATTGTGAGCATTCATTGCTTCCCCAACGGCAATGGGAGACATTCACGATTAATGGCCGATGTGATCATGGAATCTGTTTTTGGCAAGGAAGTATTTTCATGGCATCAAGGAAATATGACCAAGCCAGATGCAGTAAGAAAGTCTTATATCAGGGCCTTGAAAAAAGCGGATCAAGGAGACATAAAACCACTTTTGGACTTTGCGCTAAGGTAGAAGGCGTTAAGCCTTGATCACCATATCAAAATCCGCGGCAGTAGCAATGACTTTCCCAATGATTTCTGGAGCAACGGAATTTTCTTGGGACTTTTCATGTTGGGCAGGTAAGCCCATTTGCTCAAAAAACTCCCTAAATCCCTTTGGACTGTGAATGTTGATCCATTTGCAGGGCGCATTACTTTTGTTTCCAAAGGTGTGCAAGGTTTTGGGAGGAATGTCCACTGATTCCCCTGCCCTTACATTCCTTATTTCCCCATTGACCATAAACTCCATTTCCCCTTCCAAAATCAAAAAGGACTCTTTGTACGAATTGTGCAAATGCGGTGGTGGCCCAGGTACATGAGGTGGTGTTTCAGCATACATTAGATCATAGTCCCCAGTGGTATCATGAACGGTTACCTTATGCCCCAACACCCATCTAGTGTTCGAATTTTCCATTTTATAAGACGTTTGTCTCACAAACATAGAGGATCTTTTTGGTTTTTCAAAAACTTATAAGATATTTGTCTCATGAATGAGGATTACATCCAAACAGGGCGTACCAATCAAAAACTGGAAACCCGAGACAAAATTTTGAAAAGTGCCCAGTACTTCTTAAAAAAGGGAAAGGGCTTTAATCTAGAGAATGTAGCTCAAAAGTCTGGAGTATCCCGGGCAACCATTTATAGGTATTATTCCAACGTGGAAATCTTGACCACAGAGGCCAGTTTGGATATCAATACCCTCAATTCTGAAGCTATTTTGGAGAACTATCAGGATAAAAGTCTGGAAGAAAAGGTCTTGGGCATCCAAGATTATTTCAATAGACTTTCCCTGGACAATGAACCCCTTTTCCGACGATATTTAAGTGCCGTGGTGATACCTGCCACTCCAAAATCCGTACGAGGTGCCCGAAGGATCAAGGCCTTGAATTTGGCTTTGGAAAAAGAAAACCTTCCGTCCCAAGAAAAAAAGGATTTGGCCAAACTACTTACCCTTTTTATGGGCATAGAACCCTTGATTGTGACCAAGGACGTGGCCGGATTGAGCAACAATGAATCCCAAAGAATGCTGAAATGGGGGATGCAATTGATTCTTAAGGGCTATCTTTCAGGGAACGAATAGATTTCCAAGCCTCTAATAGTCAACATGAAAATATAAACAATTAAAATGGCGACAACACCCGAACATGATCAGCGAATGGCCAGCATGACCTTCACCTCTGTTTACCCTCATTATTTATCCAAAGTGGAAAAGAAAGGCCGTTCCAAGGAAGAATTGCATCAGGTGATTACCTGGTTAACGGGTTACGATGAAATTACCCTACAGAAACACATATCCGAAAAAATCACTTTTAAAGAGTTCTTTGCTCAGGCTAGCTTGAACCCCAACGCCCATTTGATCAAAGGGGTCATTTGTGGGTACCGTATTGAAGACATCACCACGCCACTTACCCGACAAGTTCGCTATTTGGACAAGTTGGTGGATGAACTTGCCAAAGGGCGCAAGATGGAGAAGATTTTGAGAGCCCTCTAGGCGGTTTTATATAACCTTTTCAGTTGCTTTCCGCATAGTCCGAAGGCGAATGTCCAAGCTCCTGCTTGAAGACCGTGAAAAAATAGGCCGATTGGTTAAATCCTGTGTCGTAATACTTTTACGGTTTGGATTTCATTTGAACTTAAAAAGTTACCTTACCAAATGAAATAAACAACAAATCCGTTAATTGTTGTACAAAAGTCCATTGCGAGACCATGTTTGAAAACGTTAAAATAAAAACCGGCCAACTAATCTTCGATTGCCTTGTTGATGGCAATAAAGAAGGTGAATTGATATTGTTTTTACATGGTTTCCCAGAGTCTTCCTATATGTGGAGAAGACTCATGTCGCACCTTTCACAAAATGGATTCTATTGCGTTGCACCTGACCAAAGGGGATTTAGCAAAGGTGCCTGCCCTCGTGGCAAAAAGAATTACAGGCTAGATAAACTGGCCCAAGACGTTTTGGACATTTCCAAGGTCCTGGGCAAGTCAAAATTTCACCTAGTTGGGCATGATTGGGGAGCTGCTGTGGGTTGGAAAGTGGTCCATGATCATAAGGATGCCATTTTAAGTTGGACTGGGATTTCTGTTCCCCATCCTCAAGCTTTTGGCAAAGCCATTGTGGTTAATAAGGAACAGCGTAAAATGAGTCAGTACATCAAAAATTTTCAATGGCCCTATCTTCCGGAACGGGGAATCCGAAAAAACAATTTTAAGACATTCCGAAGACTGTGGAAATACAGTGAACCAGATGAAGTAGAGGCATATCTAAAGATTTTTAGCAGTCCTAAACAATTGACCGCCACCCTAAATTACTACCGAAGTAACTACAAACTACTGAAAATGGCTGCAAACAGAAAGATACTTGGGGATATCCATGTTCCCACCTTGTTTATTTGGGGAAAAAAGGACCTTGCCATTGGATTCTATTCCGTAGATGAGAGTCATCAATACATGAAAAATGACTATGATTATCTGGAATTGGATGGAGGGCATTGGCTAATCCAGACCAATTACCAAGATTTGGAAAAGTACATTGGTTTGCATATCAACAAAAACCAGAGGGCCAAAGTATCTTAATTGGCAATGAAGTCCGAAGGCGAATGTCCGAACTCCTGCTTGAAGACTGTGGAAAAATAGGCGGGTTGGTTAAATCCTGTGGCGTAGGCTACCTCGGCAATGCTGCTATGTCCTTCTTCCAATAGGTGGGCCGCAAGCTTTAAACGTTGGCTTCTAATAAATTCCGTTGTGGAAAGCCCGGTTAGTGCCTTTAACTTGCGATGTAAATGCATGCGACTCAGGCCAACCTGTTCCGCAAAAGTTTGGGCATTAAACTCCGGATTGGTCAACTCCGTATCCAGTATGTGTTGGATTCGTTTCAAAAGCTCCGTGTCCACACTGGTGAGCTCAACATTCTTGGCTTTAAAAAACGGTTGGTTGCCAAACTTTTCCTGAATGGCCGTTCTAGTGGCAATCAACCTGTCAATAACCACTCTTAATTTCTCTTCTTTAAACGGCTTTATCATATAGGCATCTGCCCCTGTTTTAAGTCCTTCCAGCTCATTTTCCTCTCCAGATTTTGCGGTCAACAATATGATTGGGATATGTGAGGTCCTTTCATCGGTTTTAAGCGTATTGCTTAATTCGATTCCATTCTTTATCGGCATCATCACGTCGGAAATAATCAAGTCAGGAATCGTTTCCAATGCAATGTTCTCCCCTACTTCTCCATTTTCCGCCTCCAGTATGTTATATTCCTTTTTGAAAAGAGTTTTGATAAAAAGCCTGATTTCTGAATTGTCATCCACTACCAGCAGTACGGGTAGGGAGCTTTCTTCAACGTATTTGTCCGCCATATCTGGCTCCAGGCCCATATCGGCACTATCCCCTTTTATGCTGGACAGCACATCCTCATCGGTCACGATTTCTGTCTTGGAAAAGGCATTTTTTGAAACCGGCAGAGTTACTTCAAATGCTACGGTTGCTTCATTGGGTTTGTAAGCGCGCACCGTTCCCTTGGCAAGATTTGCCAATTCCTGAACCAGGGAAAGGCCAATACCAAAACCTTGGTTCATCGTATTGGTTTGGTAAAAACGGTCAAACAAAAGCGGTAGTTCTTTTTCTGATAGGTCACTGTTTTGGTTGATCGTAGTGATACTCAATTGTTGCCCAAGCTGAACAGCCATAAATTCGATTTGACCTTGCCGTTGATTGTACTTAATGGCATTGGACAGAAGATTCGTAACAATTTTTTCCACAACTTCCCTATCAAACCATGCCTTGTTGGGGATATCAATCTGACTAATGAAAACCACATCGGTTTGTTGGGCCCGATACTGAAAAGGTTCTATCAAATGTGTCATAAAAAGTTCCATGTTCCCCTTGGAAACCCGAAGTTTTCTACTACCCGATTCAATTTTGGATAAATCCAATATCTGATTTACAAGTTTCAGCAAACGGTTGGCATTTCGTTGGATCAATCCTAAATCTGTTTTATCATCCATAGAAAGTTCTTTTTTGGACAACTGATGCGCAACGGGGCCAGAAATCAAGGTCAAGGGCGTTCGGAATTCATGGGAAATATTGGCAAAGAACTTGGATTTGGCCGCCTCCAGTTCCTTTAATCGTTGATTGGTTTTTTGTTTGTTCCGAAAAAGAAAAAACAAGGTAATAAATGCCAATCCCAAAACTGAAATACTGCCAACGAACAAATTCCGTTGATTTTTGGATTTTTGCTCGGCCAATTCCGATTGGGAAGTCAACAGTTCTATTTCTTGCTGTTGTTTATCAGTCTGATATTTTTTGTTGAGTTCCTCAACTTCCAGCTCGTTTTGGGATTTTTGGACGATCGCTTCCAATTCCATTTGGTTTTCAAGGGCCGCCAAGGCACTCTTAAAATCATTGCTGTCTTTGTAAGCACTATACAGTCCCCGATAAACGTTGAGAAGTTGCATACGCATAGACTCCTCATTTCCATCCTCTTCAATAAGTGCCAAAGCTTCTTTGAAATGAACTATGGCTTTTTGGTACTGCTTTTTATGCCCATATAAATCTCCCAGGTTGATCCGGTTAGTAACCTTACGCACTTCTTGTCCAGAACTTTTTGGAATCGCAGAAGCTTTTAAAAGATACTTCTCCGCATCTGCGAAGTTGTCAATTTCCAAGTAGGTTTCACCCAATCTTCCATAAATGCTTCCAAGGATTAGCAAATCTCCATAAGATTCATAATACTCCTCAGCCTTAAGCAAGTGTTGAATGGCCTTTTCATTCTCTTGTACCAGATCGTAATGTGTCCCCAGGGCAAACTCCCCGTAATGCACTCCCTCTTCCAATCCCAAAGTCCGGTAGATATCCATACTTTTTTCAATGTACGGTACCGCTTCTGGATTTCTTAGTTCGGAATATATCATCCCAATATTGGTATAGGCTGCCGCTAAGGATTTGTCCAACTCATTTTGAGAGGTATAAATAGAATCCAGCTTTAAATAAAACGTAAGGGCTTCTGGGTATTCCGTAAGCTCAAAATGCCGGTTTCCCAACAAGATGTATATGGAAGACAGGGTTCTCCAATCGTCGGTTTGTTTCGCATTGAACAAGGCCAACTGCGCATACTTTTTGGATAAGGAGACGTTTCTTCGGATGTTATAAATCACACCTATCTTCTTATAACAGTCCGCCAAATAGGATTTGTTTTGAAGCTTTTCAGCGATTTTCGAGGCTTTTTCGATATGGTAAAAGGCACTATCAATGTCGGATTTGGCAAATTGATAACGCCCACTAAGCGATTGATAGAGATACTCGCCATTCACATAGTTGTTTTTCACGGAAATCTCTCGAATATTTTTTCGATAGCGGTCCGCGGAATCAGGAGAAGTATAGAGGTAGGCCACAAAAAGTTGCTCATTTATTTCCACCGATTCCTCAACATTGGTATTTCCCTTGAGCAATTGTTTCAAGGAATCAATTTCCTTTTCGGTTTGACCCCAGGATACGGAAACACCCAGGAGCAGGAACAATATGGAAATTAAAGACTTCATTTTAAGGTTGAATCATAAAAAGGTACAAAAAGCATATGAATGGGGTTTGTTGTATTTCAGGCTTATCGATAATAGGTCATGTATCCAGAAGAGGGAAATTCAGACGGACAACTACCTGAAGTTTCCCTGACAACCCGCAAAGTACCATCCGTCTGTAACTGAAAGTAGAAATATCCGCCTGACTCCACTTCATAGCAGTGTTCGGTGGTAACCGCCTCAGGATCGGCATGGGTAGCAGCTCCCATAAGGGTTCTGTAAACATGGGACTCCGTACCCCGCACAATCTTGACCGTTCCATGTAACGTTGTAGCTACCAGCAATGGTGAAAACTCGGTTTGCCCATGATAAGGTGTTGAAAAAACTTCTTCCGTGTCAAACCATGGCCCGGCAATGGTGCCCGCCCTCCCACGTGGGCCTCTACAACTTAAGGGCTGTGCAAGGGGTTTGGGTCCAAAAAGGTCGTACATCTGATTTCGCAAGTCGGTCGTGAAATAATCATAGGGACAAGTGGCATGCCTAAAAGTCTCAACAGGATGGAAACGGGCATTGTTGAGAAACGTTAGGGAGCGCTCCGAGTGATATACGCCAAAATCAAAGCTCTTTGCCTGAACTGTGCCAGATGTCTTTCCTATTAATTCTCCCGCCGAAAAACTAGCCAAGGTTGGAGCCTGGGCATCAAACAAAGGTATACCTTGGCTCACCACTGCATCCCGAATTGTAGAAACTGGATTGGTAATATGCCCAAACCGTAACACCACCTCACAACTAGCCCGAAACATGGGTTGATAGTCCGTGCCATTAAAAGTGACATGCACCAAATCCATGTCAACTGGAGCATAAATGGGTACTTCCGTCACTTCAGGTTTAATAAAAACATAGGTATGCGCCGAAAAGTTATGGAACGGCTGCAATTCTCCCAGAGGCTCTATATGTGCTATATCATCGAGATCAGTAAATGAATTCGTAAAGGTTACATTGGGATTGGAACCTGTTTCACAGACCGAAGACAGAGGCGGTTCACCGCCATCATCACTTCCGCAAGAAATGATCAAAAAGACCATGGAGGTTTTTAAAACAGACTTAACCCAAATTCCAACACCAATGCCTTTAACAATAAATCGCATCACCTGGCAACAAAAGAGTTGTTTTTATCCGTAAAGCGATGCAAACGGGTATCGTTGGAACCACGTTTGTAATAATCCCTGTCTCTGCTAGTTCCCTTAAAAGCTTCAATATGCAGGTAATTCATGTTCCAGTTATCACCACCTACACCTCCGCTAAAAGTAGTCTGCAAAACCACTTTGGAAATGTCTGAAGTGGCGTAAATCTTTTTGTTCAGGGTTACATCAACAGAAGTTGTAGCATGGTCTTTCCATCGGGTGCCTTTGTTCACATTCCGTATCGTCTGTGTTCCTCCATTTCTATAATAAACCACGATATTGAGATTGTCGTTTCCTCCCCTGAGATCATCATCCCCGGTTCTAATCCAGAATCGTAATCTATCAATGGGTTTTCTTGATGGTATAACCTTAGCCTTGTTAGGGCCTGAGGTGGATGTTCTGGTAGCAGTTCTTGTTTGGGGCGATTTGCTATTGATCACAGCTAAAAAAGTCTTGTCCCTACCTGTAAAGCGTTTCAATGGGGCCCCGCGCTTTTCGTAGACTTTCCTATTTCTATTGAAACCTTGGACATGTATCCGCAACAAATCCAGATTGAAATTGTCATTCCCTGAAATGGTGTTCAGCTGGACAGATTTAATCATATTAACAGGAACAGGAGTACGCAATGGAACCGTTATATATTGCGAATAGTCATCTATCCATTTGTTCCCTTTGTTTACATTGTACACCCTTTGCGGTGCGGCGTTATGATATAAAATCGTCAAGTTTAAATTGTCGTTTCCTCCTCTGAGGTCATCTTTACCCACTCCAAATTCGAAAACCAGTTCGTGTATTTTTCCATCGTTTGGATAATCTCTTAACGAAGTTTTCAAAGGTGTTTTTTTTCGATAATTCTTATCCACAAAATAGGTTCTCCATCGCATATGTGGTTCTTCCTCGTAGTAGAAAACCTCATCCTTGAAATTGGGTCGGAGGGTCATAATCCTATTCGGGTAGTTGGGATCATAGGTGTAGATTTTCATTTTGTGTTTGTATGTTCCATTTGCCAGATCTTGGGCAGTTCCAAAATCATAGCCAATAGCCACCACTTGATGGTTCCCTGGATCGGAATCTTTCTCCCCAACACTTTGGAGGCCCAGAGGCACGGGTTGTCCCCTGTTAATAAAAGGACGTAGCTCGTTGATTCGGCTTCCCGGTTTGTTTTCCACCCCCCAATTAAAAAATTCTCCATTACGAGCCCCCAGTGGGTTAAGTCCAATTTCGGCCCATTTATCCACGTTGGAGGTTATGGAAGTTACCTGACGGTCATAAAGGTACTTCTGCAACGGACTCCCTTCCGTGGGGCGAAGCGCAGTTTTAGGCGTGGAAATGTTTCTAGCGTGATAATAATCCAGAGAGGCGTAGGACATACCTCCACAAAGCCCTCCCGTTCTCCAATCTATCGCATCAATAAAGATGTTCTTAAAACTATTGTTGAATTTAAACCCATGCTGAACGGGATTAAAGCGTGTCATTTTTTTGGTCTGGCCCCAAATAGGGCTTACCAAAGTGCAAAAAAGAATGAATCCTATTATTTTTTTCATTGTTACTGATTTAAAAGGTTTAATCTGGAAGGTTGTAAAAAGATTTTACCGCCTCATAGTTGGAATAGTCCAATTTGCCCGATTGGGCACTTTCAGGAATCAACACATACCGAAACCTGTTTCCTCTGGAGCCTGAGTATTGAAATTCAGTTAAATCAACCCCGTTGGTACTTATAAGTGTTACGGTTATACCGTTTAAGGTTATCCCATTATTTCCAAACGTATAGGAGTACAAGGTGTTTGACCAACGACCAGCGTTGGGCATGGGATAAATACTTGACGTTCCCCATTGCTGTAGATATACAAACACCAAGGTTTTATTCCTAAGCTCAATATTGTCTATCTCCGTAATCAATATGTTCATTGACTTTGCCCTGGGGTCATCTTGAACATTCCAATCCGCGTCCATCCAATTGGAAAAAATTACGTTAGCGTTGCCATCTTGCCCGTCAGTTCCGTCCTGGCCATCTGTTCCATCTAACCCATCCTGTCCATCAATTCCGGGAATTCCTTGTGGCCCCTGAGGTCCTGTCTCACCATCCTCTGCAGAACAAGCAATCAAAACCGTGCATGCCATTGCAACAACGGCCAAAAAAATGAAGTGAACTTTTTTCATGATTTTAGATTTAATGTTAACCTTGTTTTTAGGGGGAAGTTTTCTTAGGTATTTCCATCCGTTACGGAATGGAAATCAACGTTGTTCCAAAATTAGAAGCGACTTCTTTTGGGTCTTTCTCCATATGTAACAAATGCTTTTGGAAATGTAACAAGGGAGCCGAAAAGTGAATGGGAAAGCGGGCTGGGATTGTATTTATTCACTATATTAAATCAAAAAAATGGACAAACTAACGATGACCCAGATAGAAACCCAGTTAAAAAATCTGGATGGATGGACCTATGATGGCGAAAGCATTTGCAAGTCTTTTATTTTTAAGGACTTTAAGGAGGCCTTTTCGATGATGACCCATATTGCTTTTGTAGCCGAACAGCAGAACCATCACCCCAATTGGGAAAACGTTTACAATCAACTTGCCATAAAGCTGAATACCCATGATGTGGGTGGCATCACCCAAAATGATTTTGACCTGGCCAGCGCTATTGAACAGATCGTGACCAAAGGGTAGAACTTCAACTTGACAAGGAGGCATTTTTTGCTAAATTTGTCGCTGTCCAAAATCAAGATTTATGGGAAGAGCATTTGAATTTAGGAAGGCACGGAAGATGAAGCGTTGGGCGGCTATGTCCAAAGCTTTCACCCGTATTGGGAAGGATATCGTTATAGCGGTAAAGGAAGGTGGTCCTGACCCGGACTCCAATGCCAGATTGCGTGCCGTGATTCAAAATGCCAAGGCGGTCAATATGCCCAAGGACAATATTGAAAGGGCCATTAAAAGGGCGTCGGACAAAAGTCAAGGTGATTTCAAGGAAGTTCTTTTTGAAGGTTACGCACCCCATGGCATTGCCATTTTAATTGAGACCGCTACGGACAACAATACCCGAACTGTGGCAAACATTCGTAGTTACTTCAACAAATGTAATGGTAGCCTGGGCACCTCTGGCTCCGTAGAGTTTATGTTTGACCATACATGTAACTTTGCCATAAATGGGGAAGGATTAGACCCGGAAGAGTTGGAATTGGAATTCATTGATTTTGGAGCCGAAGAGGTATTCGTGGATGAAGATGGTATTCATATCTATGCATCTTTTGAAAGTTTTGGCGCTATCCAAAAGGAATTGGAATCCCGCGAAATAGAAATCATCTCCTCTGGTTTTGAGCGCATTCCCCAAGTGACCAAGGAACTTTCTGAAGAGCAGGTAGCGGACGTAGAAAAACTCTTGGAAAAGATTGAGGAGGACGATGACGTGCAGAACGTCTTTCATAATATGAATGATGACATAATAAACTGATTATCAGTTATTTATGTAAAGGTTTAATAATCTGATTTGTACATCATACATTCAATGCTTTTTGAACTTCCCTAATTCTTGATAAGAAAACATAATTAACTATTAATCAGAAATTAACAATTTTAAAATATTGTAGATAGAAAATTCATTGTTGAATTAAGGTTTTCCTGAAAATGTATCTTTTTAACATAAATTGAAGTAAAAATCGAACTAATAACGAACAAATGAAAGTGTATATTTTTCTTTGGTACTATGATTATTAAACAATTGCTATTCAATAGATTGAATTAACATTTGTATGATATTAAATTCACCTACCACCCTGCTCTTTTAAAAGATTGAACATAAGAGCTTAAACTAAATTCTTTTAAATGGAAGTGATTCGGCAGTTTAAGTCTTTACGCCAACAATACAAGCAGCAATACGCCTTTCCAATTGGTCAATTAAAGGAATATGTCCGTATATGTACTTCAAGCGTTCAGGCTCGAAATACCTTTTGACCCAACGGGTCTTCAAATTTTCCAAAGTGACCAGTTCGCGCCGACTCGCCTTCGAACGACGTTCCTTGAGCATTGGCTTGAGTTCTTCCAGCCATAACTCAGCAAATTTTGAATAATCAATGGCCATTTCATCAAAATGGAACCCCATACGAAAGGCCTTTTGTAACCTTTCTATCAGTCGGACCACATGCTCATCCTCCTCGGCCCGGACCTGTTTTGCCAATAAATAGTCGGCCACCTCCAAGGCTCTTCTTTTCTTGTGTGGAATTGCATTGCGTTCATTCTTACGAATGATATTCAGGAACCCGTCAAGTGTATTTTTTTTCCATTCAATATTTTGGACCTGTAGTAGGTTTTCACGGAGCAGTTGTGCAATGGCCGGAAACTCATGGTATACTTCCCCCGAAGATTTCACGAACAGCCAGGATGGTGCCCTCTTATCCGTACCCTTGGTACAGATAAAGGCCCAATCCTCCTTTGAGTTTACAAAGCTCACTCTACATTGTATTGCTGCCTTAGTCCGTTTTAGTTCTTCGTATATTTCCTCATTGATAAGGGCACCACTGCCCTCTTTCAATCTGTACAATGGGTCAAACGCGTCGTCGAGTCCGTGCCATTGCGCATCGTCCTTTTCAAAAGGCTTGAACTCCTTTATGAACTCGGTTGCAGACATCAGTTCTTGTTCACCCTCCAATAGTTCATCGGGCAGATCTAGGTTGCCCCCAATCAGCCATTTGGTCAAAATAGTAGTCTTAACCAGGCGGCGATCCGCCTTAAGGGCAAAGGCCTCAGTGTCCTTGGACCAATAGACCTCAATGGAAATATAGGGACTGTCCATACGGTGGAGCCTTCCCACACGCTGCTCAGCAAGTCGCATAACGCTGGGAAAGTCCAGTTGAATCAAGGCCTTGGCACGTTGTAGGTTGACGCCTTCGGCCATGACATCCGAGCACAGGGCCAGCCCACGTTCCACGGTCGAGTCAATCCCAAATATCTCTTGCACATCAAGTCGGGCCTTAAGGCTAGAACCACTGACTAAATGGACTTTTTCGGAATACCCCTCCTCTTTTATCAGCTGACGTAGGTAGAGCAAGGTAAGTACCGTACTGTCAAAACCCAGAACCAGACCGTGTTTATCGATCAATTTGATCAATTGTCTTGCCTTACCTCTTTCCCTTTTGTCAGACATCGATTTGACCAGTTCCAGAATTTTGCGATAAATCGATATCTCTTCAACTAAGGCCTGGTGATACAACTTCTTTTCCGTCAACAAAACGGGCATAATATTTGGATAATCGCATTTGGGCAAGGGGAGCTCAAAAAATGACTCCAGTTTTGTGATAATGTCCCCTGTATCCGGCTTTACACCCCTGATGTCAAAGAGTTCTTTGGCACTTTTGGTCCCAACAATATGTTCCATCAAGGCAGGCCTCGAAGAGCGGAGGGCATTGCGTATATGGTAACTGGTAAAGGCTGTAGCGGACAGTATTCTTTTTTTATAATAACCAGAGACCCTATCCATATCTTCTTGGTCAATATATGAGGGTATCTTGAATTTCCGTAAATAGACAAGGCCCTTTAATTTTTCTGTCTCGGCCATGATACTTCGAGCAATGCTGATGTCCTTTTGGCTCTCCGCCGTTTTATAGGTCCTGTTCCGTACCTGCGGAAATTTGGCGGGGTTCCCGAACTTGTTCAGGTAGGAATCCTGTTCCTTTTCTATGAGTTGGTTTAGTCTTTTCTTAGTCCTTCTTAAGATGAATTTTTGTATAAACCGGTTCAATTTTTTAAGGTCCTCCGTTTTGGTCTCACGGATTGGGGATCCGTAGAGTTCCTTCAACTTTTCAAGCTCAGCGTCTCCAAGATTGTCAGGTCCAAGTAATTCAATTATACGAAGTAAATCATCGGCCTTTTTGTTAATTGGTGTCGCCGTTGATAGAATGACATAGTTTGCATTGTGTTCCTTGAAGGCATTGCTGCGGTTTGTCTTCCTAGAGAGAAAATTATGGGCCTCGTCCAAAACCAATATGTTGGTCAGTCGTAGTGCCTTTATGGCCTTGTTCCTGTTTCGGCCCTCTCTTTGCAGAATACCCATAGAAGTTGGGGATGTATTGAGAAAGCTGAGACTCATACTTTCCTTTTCCCAGTTCTCCACAACACTTTTTGGACAGAGTACCAGACTGTTGCACTGGTCCCTCTTTCCGCTTTCCCATAACTTGTGTATCAAGGTGAGCATGCACATTGTCACCATCCTTGTTTTACCGGAACCCGTCGGGTCGGCCACTAGAACGCTACCCTGTTGGTCCAAGAGTATCATTGATTTGGCCAGGCCGCTTATTTGAAAGGGCCAAAGGCCAGCATCGTCGATTTTACGCTTAAATTCTGGATAGTTTGAGATCCAATTGCCCTCCAGGATTTCTGCCAACCCTCGTGCCAGGGCATGCTCCCAAGGTACCTTTTGAAGCAATTGGCGCAAGAGGGACTGCATGTCATAAGCCTCCCCCTCAGCCCAAAAGTTCTGTGCCTTTTGTTTTATGCTATGGTACTGGTACCAGTTCAGCTCCTCTTGGCCTGCGGACGGTTCTGAGTCTGAGGCGGGCTGGGACCCAACTCGGATGGTAGCCTCTTTTTGGGTCGTTGTACCCTGTATGGAAAAATTGGCAGATCCCAGAATGGCATGGTGGTCACCTACATATATTTTGGAATGTTGCCGCTCCTTGATGCGGAACTCGACATTGCCTTTTTTGATGTGCTCAATCGTATGGATTACCATGCCGCCCTTGAGGACGTCTATGCCCTTATCGATCCAAAATTCCTTGATCGTCTCCGACAAGGGCGTTCTGGCATAGGATTTTCTCTTCTGTACCTGGGGTTCAAAACCCAACAAGATCTTGGTCTTCCTTTTGATATTCAGAGGCTCATTGCCAAAGATCTCAACAATATTGGCCAATGAGGTGAAGCCAGTAATGATAAGGTACTCCTTGGAATTCCCTAGATCGTTCAAAATGACATCCTTAATCCTTCTCCCATCCTCATTCACGGGAAAATCATCCTGAGAGGGCCATTCATGGTAATGATGGTCAAAGTCAATGGCTATCTGTTGCTTTTCTTCAAAAGTCATCTCTGTAGGTATTCCAATATTATTGTCCACTTCCGCAAATCTCATTTTGCTGGATACTATGGGCATAATGCTCCAATACAAGATACATATAAAAAGAATTAGGGGTCACAGTGGTATCTAGGTCTTTGAATGCGAAATCCTCTCAACATATTGGTCCAAAAGCGACATTGATTTTGTACTGGAATATTTCCTTACAGTGCATTTTACCTTTACTTTGTTACAATATTTTAAATATTTTACCCTTATTATATTACATAATATATTTATTTTTACCTTTATTTTGTTACATTTATCTCAAACATGACCTTTAAAAGAACAGTTACTGAGCAGCTAGGACAATGGAAGGGGGCTGAAGATCGAAAACCCCTTATCCTCAGGGGAGCCCGACAGGTAGGGAAGACTACCCTTGTCGAAGAATTCGCCAAGAACTATGATCATTTTATCCCATTGAACCTTGAAAAATCCTCAGATCGGGAATTCTTCGAAGATTATGAGGAGGTACCGACCTTAGTAGAGGCCCTTTTGCTTTCCCGGGACATTTCGGCCGATCAACTATCACAGACCCTACTCTTTATTGATGAGATCCAAGAATTTCCAAGAGCCATCCAACAGTTGCGTTATTTTTATGAGCAATTACCAGATTTACATGTAATTGCTGCGGGATCTTTACTGGAATTTGCCATGGGACATGTGGAGAGTTTTCCGGTGGGCCGTGTAGAATACCTCTATCTATATCCCCTTAATTTCAGCGAATACCTCGCAGCGATCAACCACAATGCCGCCCAAAAACTACTGTTACAGACACCTATAAGCCCCTTGGGCCATAAAATCCTAATGGGACTCTTTCACCGTTATGCCATCATAGGAGGGATGCCCGAGGTAATCAAAAAAGACATAGGGGATGGTAATCTGGCCAACCTGCCCAAAGTTTACGAAAGCATTTGGGCCACTTATAAGGACGATGTGGAAAAGTATGCCTCTAATACAACTGAACAACGGGTGATTCGGCATATCATGGATACAGCACCTTTATATCTAGACCAAAGGATCAAGTTTCATAATTTTGGAAACTCCAACTATCGATCCCGGGAAGTGGGCGAGGCCATGCGCAATTTGGATGCGGCGAAGATCATTCAACTGATCTACCCCACCACAGATTTGGAACCCCCTATTAAACCGGACCTTCGAAAATCCCCACGAATGCAGTTTTTGGATACCGGGCTGGTGAACCACACACTGAACATCCAAGGTAGGTTGTTGGCCATGGAAGATATGGGAAATGCCTTCAAGGGAGCACTCATACCCCACCTGGTGACCCAAGAGCTCATTTCCTTAAATTCCCTTAGCAACATAAAACCTAATTTTTGGGTACGTGAAAAGGCACAGGCCTCATCAGAAGTAGACCTGGTGTACTCTTATGGAGACAGAATAATTCCCATAGAGATCAAATCAGGGGCTACCGGTTCCCTAAAATCGCTTCACCAGTTCATGGACCGAGCTGGCCATCCCTATGCCATACGAATGTATTCCGGTGAGTTTCGTATCGAAAAGGCCAAGACAAACGCCGGGACATCATTTCTATTGATGAACCTTCCCTATTGCTTAGGGACCCAACTACCTAATTATGTTTCGTATTTTTTGTCCGAGCATTCACTGTGACCAATTTATGAAATACCCTAATTTTAATATCAATCCTATTCTGTTATGTACAATATACTATCGTTGGATGGTGGGGGCAGCTGGTCCCTGCTCCAGTTCCTGACCCTAAAACACCGGTATGGTAATATCAAGGGCCATGAGCTGCTTCGCAATTATGATCTGGTAGCGGCCAATTCCGGCGGCAGCATTGTTCTTGCGGCACTATGCTGCAATTGGGACATGGAGACATGTTTGAAACTTTTCTACCAAAAAGAGAACCGGGACCTTATTTTCTGTAAGAACACCTTTTGGGAAAAGTACTTCCCAGCTGATATTACGGGACTGTTCGGTGCTGGGCCAAAATATTCGGTCAAGAAAAAATATGCAGGATTCAAGGAATTATTCAAGGATATCGAAAAAATTCCTATGGAAAACCTTCCGGAATATGTGGGCAAACCCACCATACGGTTTGTAGTGACCACCTTCGATGCACTCCATAACAAGGCCAAGCTCTTCAAATCCTATAGTGCTTCAGACCAGTCATTTGATTCGGTCAGTCTTGTACAAGCGATAAGTGGCTCCACCAACGCCCCGATAAGCTATTTTGACTTTCCGGCCAAGATAAAGGCCAGGGGAACCGAGCGATTTTATTACCTCTGGGACGGAGCACTGGGCGGTTTCAATAACCCCGTTGCCGCCGCTTTTACCGAGGCCATAACACTGGGTGTCAACAAAGACGATATCAACATCGTTTCTCTGGGCACTTCCAACAAAATTATCTCAAAACGGGAACGGAAGTATTTTTACCTTCTATACATCAATGTTACAAAACACCGTAAGACCAAACCTCGACTCGGACTGAGGTTCTTTGGTAAAACGGTGGTGAACCAAGCCAAGACAATTCTTTACGAACCACCGGACTGGGCCAACTACATCACCTATATCTGGAGGTTTGAAAATTCACTGGCACGCACACAGGACAACAAAAAAAGATTCATACGGCTGTCTCCTTTGATCCATCGCAACCCTGGGGACGACAACCCAGAGGAACTGGATCGGTTGATCGACACCCTTTATGACCTTGATATGGACCTGACCAAAAACAAGGATATTGAACTATTGAAGAAATGTTTTGAGAAATGGTCCGCCGGGGAACTTTACAACCAACCCATAAGGACTACTGTCGACGGTGACGGCAACGTGGTCCACGGTTTTGGTCACAAGTATTTTCACGAGGGAATGGATGATTGGAACGATTTGGGCATCTGACAGCGGATACTTTGATTCTGACAAAAAATTGATAGTTTTATGGTAAGTTTTAACTTACACCCCTTGTCATTATCCATTTAACGGTGTGCAATGTACATTCAACCTTATTTCAGCTTGATTTCTGTGGATGATTATAGCTAACCAATTTTAATATGACTATACGATTTTTAAAGGCCGGCAATGGTGACTGTATATCCATTACATACAGGGACGGCAAGGCAAAGAACAGAAATATTGTGATTGATGGAGGACGTTCGGCCACTTATTTCGACACCAGATTCAATCGAAAGGGCCCATTACGGAAAGAGATCGACCGCATACGGTCCAACGGGGAAAAAATAGATCTTCTGGTGCTTTCCCATATCGACAATGATCATATTGAAGGATTTTTGAGTTGGTTTTCCAAGGACAAAAAGGCCAGTGCATTAGTAGAAAGGGTTTGGTTCAATTCGGGCAAATCCATTGCAAAAGAACTGAAGGAAAAGGAGAACAAGGACCTAGCGTTTAATGTCGACCTCCCTGGCAATACAAATACTGGAGTCCCTGAGGCCCTTGAATTCGAGGAGTATCTGACAAAGGGGAGCATCTGGGACGGTAAACTAATCGGAGCAGGGTCGAAACTTTCACTCCACGGCATAGACCTTGAGGTTCTAACCCCAACCCTGCAACAGCTGAGAAAGCTCGTGAGGGAGTACTACAAAAACACGGGGGAGGACATTTACACTGCAGCGGACGTTGATGACTGGAAACAAGACATCAAGGATATCATTGCACTGGAACAAAAGAAAGGTTTTCGTTTCAGACAAGATCGAAGTGTAAAAAACGGCAGTTCGATTACCATTTTAATGACCTACGGCGGAAAGAGGTTCCTTTTTTTAGCCGATTCACATCCCATAGCAGTAAAAAAGCAGTTGCACGCATTGGGATTTGGAAAAAACAATCCACTGGTGGTCGAACTCTTCCAAGTATCCCATCATGGCAGCAAGGCGAATATGCACAAGCACCTATTGGAAATTATCAAAACGGACAACTATGTATTCAGCACCAATAGTGTGAGACATGGTCATCCCCATAAAGCAACCATTGCACGTGTAGTGAGCGAGAATCCTAAGGCCAACCTGTTCTTTAATTACGACAAAGTAAAAAGTGGTATCCTCACACCTCAAGACAGAAAGGATTTTCCCAATGTCGAACCTAAACTAATCACAGAATACGTGGTGAATCTATGAACGATGACGACCTACTCAGATATTCGGTCAAATTGCCCAATGGCAGTGGGTGCTTGTTCCAGCCTATGACCACGGAATATACCTATATACTTACTGCAAAACACCTTTTTGATGAGATCGCTGTTGAACCAGGTGCTGAGAACAACGAGGTCCAGATCATCAGGCATGTATTTGACCAGGGGCAATGGAGTGAATTGCCAATCCCTTTTGTCCCTGAACTTGGGGTGAGTTATTTTCCACATGAAGAAAACGACTGCGCTATTTTAAAAATTCCCTATTACGAAGGGTACGGAGATCTACATGTTGAAAAAAACATCGATGCCAAAGATGGCTATAGGCTGTGTGGGTTTCCTAGAGATCAAAGAGGTCGTCCTGTAGGAGAGAATTTCTCTATTTATGGCGCTACGGTTCTAAATTCCACTAACCACGGTCGAGTGGCCCAGTTGCCCGAATTACTCGCACAGGAAAACATCGCAATGATGTCCGGCGGGGGCTATCTCAAAATTGAGGGAGACCATTTACGGGTTTTGGGGATTCAAAATGGTATGGCGAGCGCTGCAGAACACGCTTTGGGAAGGACGGTTTTTTCCCCAATGATGTTTTTTGATGAAATAATCGCATACGACGCATTTCAAGACCAGCTAGAACCATTGCTACCTGCTTACCTAGCCTCGTTTTCCTTTTTGAGTGATGATATATTCAAAATGGAGGTCGGGGTAGATGAAGACGTGGTTGCAAGAAAAACAAGGCTTTGCAGGATCTTAAAGGCCAAGGCCCGGGAAATCCGCGATGGAAATATCACTCCGAGGTCTATCCAAGACCACTTGGGGGACAAACTTTTGATGTTGGAGCAGCAGGATGTCCAATTGCAAAAGCAGGGAGTCTGGAAAATGTGGCTGGAACTTTTGACAATCTTGAACATTGCCAAGGACAATGTCCATAACCTTGCGGACATACCGGAAATTTTCCAAAGAGTTCGAATGTTTTTTTCGGATGTAAACGGGGATTTTTGGACCAATCACTTGCATGAACTCCACAAACTGGATTATTCTGGGTTGTTACGGGATGGTATTGTGGTGGTAGGTTCCAATGTAAAATCAGCAGATTCCGAAATGGTAGTACTTGACCCAGCCCGCATACCGGGGAACATCGCCAAAGCCAGAATGGAATTTGAAGAGGGCCAGATTGGGCAGGAAATAGATGCCGCGACAGATTTTCCATTTGACAAGTACACTTATGTCAATATATCTTACTTTAAAGAAAGTACAGTTAAAGAGCTTGAGAATGACTTCACTCAGGATTCCCTTGCTAATTGTCTAACCGTTTTAAAAGAACTTTATGAACAACTCATCCCTGATTGGTAAAACCGTAGATGCCTTCAGATCTCAGTTCCGTGATATGCATCTAACCCATGAAACGGTTGAAATGGACAAGAGTCTGGCCCACAGCTTTTTTATAGACTTTGGAAATGCAGAAGCCCTATCGGAAAACTGGCAGCAAATCGCTAATTTTATAGCACTGCATTTCCAGAACAAATTGGATGACGAGTTCCAACGATGGAACATCTATCTATTTTTTAGGGTTGTCGGCCCCGTGGGAAAAGAACTGAAATACAAAATCGAAAACGATACGTTCTCCAGCAGAAAGGTCATTATAGAGAGTTCTATGGACTCTCATTCTGCGATTAAGGTTCATATCGTGAACGAACTTACACAGATAGGAGCCGAAAATTTAAGGACAAAGACCCAATTGGAACATAACCCAATGATTCGGGAAGTACTAAAGGGAAAGACCCTAAAAAAGAGTAAAATCACCCCGGAAGCGCAAAAGGCCTATGACAAACTATTGGAAAATTTAAAAAAAGGGAATGAAGTTTAAATCCATTGAAATATCGGGATTTAGGGCCTATGATAGACCGGAGAACGCCACATTTCAATTTATGGATTCTGAAGGGGAGCCATTGAACTTTATTTCCATATATGCTCCGAACGGCTTCGGAAAGACCTCCTTCTATGATGCCGTAGAATGGGGTGTTACGAATAATGTTAGCCGCTTATGGCAGCGCAAAAATTCTTCTGAAAAAGCCCTGAACCGTTTGCGGAGTGTACGGGAAAGCAAGAAAAAAATCGATTTGTTGCGCAATACCAATGCGTCAGGCCCTACCTATGTACGGTACTTGACCACCAGCATGGAAAACCCTACTGAACGGAAATTGAAGGTTCATGGCAGTAGTAAGGCAGACACCACAAGAAGCCATGGGGTCAGGCTCAGTTTTAGACGCGTAATACTCTCCCAAGAATGGATATCCGCCTTTTTAAAGGAAGACGATGGCGAGCTGAGGTACAAAAAATTTATGGAGAACCCAGATCTCCAAGACACGGACAAGTACTACCAAAATGTCAAGGCCCTAGAGGAGACCAATCGTAAAAAAATGGAAGATCTCAAAGAAGAGATTGATAAGCTCAAATCCAAAATTCAGAGCTTGGACGAAGGGAACATTCTGGATGGGGTCAATGAATTGGTCAAAAAAATAGACACGGACCATCAGGGACCAAAGCTTAGGAAGATTGCATTGACTGCCACTCAGAAAGAGGTCAAAGATTTACAAGACCTTGTGGCCAATGAACTTATTGAAGTCGATGACCGCAGTGAGCTCAAAGTCCTTTTGGGATACTTGGATCAAGCAATAGTTGGGGGCAATGGAGTTCCGTCCATCAAACAGTATTTCCAGAGCCTTAAGGACTTACAAAAAACACAACAGGAAAACTCTTTAGTCAAGGGGAACATCGAGAACTTTGAAAAGATACAATCCGCCAACAACGAACTGAAAAATAGTGAGAAGGAAAGGGATAACCTACGTTCTTCCAATGAAGCCCTGAAAAAGTTGATGTTGCTCTTCAATAAATTCGATAAGGTACGCTCCGGACTATCGGAAAAGAAAAATATAAAGGGTGAACTGGAAAAACAGGTCGAGAATCTTGAAAAAGACATTGAGCGGACAAAAAGGGAACAGCTGAGCGCAAAAACGGCCTTGGATAGCCTGGTCAAAAGGGAAGCTGAACTTCAAAAGGATATGGAATCCCTGCCCAAATTGGAGAAGGACTTTAAACAAGTCAATTTGGATATAACCCAAAAGGAGAAGGCAAAAAAGAAACTTGAAGATTCCATTTCAAAAAACGAAACCAAAAGGGATGGTATTGCTGAGGAAATTAAGGAACTTGAACAGATCAGACAAGAAGCTCTTGACGGTCAATTCGCGTTGACCACGGTCGCTGAAGACAAAGAATTGTCCAAGGTCATCAAGGAATTGATGGATAACGCCGACAATAGGTTCAAACTTAAAAAACGGCTTGAAGGCATCCAAAAGGCCATACAAGAACAGGAAGAACTCAATGTTACTCTTGAGGCCTTTATTGCCTCTGGCCTTGAGATCATCAACAAAAGCCAAATGGATACCTGTCCTTTGTGCGAACAAGGTTACGGGTCCTATGAGGCCCTATTGGACAAGGTATCGAACAATACAGCACTTTCCGCTTCCATTAAGATTATTTTGGAGCAACGCTCCGAACTGAACAATGAAATCAAAGAGCTGGACAGTGCCTCGGAAATACTTTTGGAAAAACTTATTGCCCATTATGACGCACAGCTAGAAAAACTGAAAGAACAAAGATCAGAGATTACCGACCAACTCAAGGAGTACGACAAAGACCTGGCAAAAACCCAGCGTGAAATGACCGATGTACAGCAGACCCGTTCCAGTTTATTGGAAAGGACAAACGGGAAATCACCATCGGACTATCGGAAGGACTTGACCAACAGAATAGACAAAAATTCAAAAGAGCTCACCAAAGCACGGGAGGCACTCACAATCAAGGAGAACGACTTAACCGGTAAGGAGAAAAGTCTTAACGAAGCAAAAGGAAGGGTAAAATTATTGGAGGAGGAATTGGAAGTACTTTCCACTAATGAAGACTACACAAAAGTCGGACAATGGTTCATTCAAGAGGTCCCAGATAGATCCCTGACCAAGGCTACTATGGAACAGAAGGCCAAAGAAAACCAAGACTCCCTTAAGAAGGTAATGGAATCCCATAGGGCTTTGCAGGAGAGAATCAAGACCCTGGAGGAAACCCTAAAGTCACTCGACAGGTCACAACTGGAAGAAAGACTCAAAAAGCTCCTGCAACAAAGTGAAGACTTGGAAAAACAGATAGGCGGGTTCGAACATCATGTTGAGAATCGCCTTTCATTAGATATCAAGAAAGCCGACCAGTCCAAATTATTAAATGAACTGAAGGCAAAAAGGCGAGAGACCAAGAAAAAACAGGAACAGACCGAAAAATTATTGGAAGACCTCAAGCGACTTGAAAAACTTGCCACCAACCTGATACCCTTTTTGCAATCCGAGAACGCACGAATGACAAAGGAGGAATATGAAAAGGAACTAACTTTTCTAAAAAAGACCGTTACCCCGCTGTTGAAAAGTGAGGTGAAAAGGACCAAGGAATTCCTTGAAAGAGAGATAAAGGAATTCTTTTACGTGGAGTTGATAAATGAGATATACCGAAAAATTGACCCGCATCCCGATTTCAAATCAGTTGAGTTCAAAGCTGACTTTGATCTGGAGAACCCTAGCCTAGATGTTTTTGTCAGAAACAGCGATGATGAAAGCATCTTGATTCCTAATCTTTATTTCAGCACCGCCCAGATTAATATACTAAGCTTGAGTATTTTTTTGGCATCGGCACTAAACTCGAAGGAATATGATTGTATTTTCATCGATGATCCCATCCAATCCATGGACAGTATAAACATCCTCTCCACCATCGACCTACTGCGGAGCATAGTGGTGAAGCATGACAAGCAGATTATCCTTTCGACACACGACCATAATTTCCATAATCTCTTGAAAAGGAAAATGCCCTCGAAGCTGTTCAAGTCAAAATTTATGGAACTCGAAAGTTTTGGCAAGGTCCGGGCCGACGTTGCCGTTAATAGGTCAACCAGCCTATAAGCCATGGCAGTTGTCCTTGTCCGAAATTGTTTTTGCTAGAGCAGCACGAATCGGGAGTGCCGTTATCGACCATACATCCAAAGGGTACCCTGGCAGTTCCTTGGTGATTTTCGCCTAAAAGGATACGGTGCCCGATAGGAAGAGGTTCAGTTCTGGGCCAACACCGCTTTGCACGCTCCAATCCACCCCTATCGAAAGAAAGGAGGAGGGCTGAAAAGACCTGTACTTCCATTTATCGTACCGGTACTTCCTTGCCTGCTCCCCACGCCCAAAAATGGCCTTCTCCTCGACCTCGCTTTTCTCATCGCCGTAATCTTCCGGTTTCCCAAAAAGTGCCTTATCGGTAAATCCAATCGCGACACCGGCGGTTGCCTTTGGCCTACCATTGATGGTGGAGACAAATGTATCTCCTCCGGAAAGGATTTCCGCACTCAAGTAATAAACAGGTACGACATAAGGCCTGATGTCCTTTTTCAGTTTTTTTACCACCAGGGAATCCTTGTCCCTTCGGAGCTTGTTCTTACTTAACCGTGAGTAACTCAACGATAGGAACGCCCTGCTGACATTGTTCTCCAGTCGGCCAAATTTCCCATCGAAATCATCAAAGGAGATTACCTGGTCGTTGGTATTTACAACCCCTTCAAACCTTTTGAAGTTCGTGCCAAATTCTGTTCTGTCATAGGTGATCGGATCGATTTGGGCATTGAGTGAGAAGGCATCCACCGAGTAATCCTTTTTATCAAAACAGAACGCCGTCCCATTAAAGAACAGGGAAGCCGTTATCGGCTTGCTGTCCCTTATTTCCATATCGACGGGGTCAAACCTATCGAAATTGTCCATGGAGACCTGGACCCCGGTCCTGACCGAGCTAAGTCTTTGGGGCTTGATATTGCCCGGAAAACCATTGGGCATAATCGCTTGGTTAAAGGAGTTTATATAGAACAGCCCCAATAGTACCCCTTTATCCTCAAAATCAAGTTTGTCAAGATCGACAAACTTTTCGATGTTCAGGATACCGAATTTTACGGACAGTGCCTCGACCTTGTTGGCCGTCAATCTGGGTTTATAGGTGGCAGAGCCGATGGAATCACGGTCAACAACGGCCCACAATCTGTTATCGACCGGAAATGTCCATTCCAAGGAGGTCTCACCCCCGTTGATCTTCAACAGTTTGATTTCACCGTTTTGCAGACTCAATACGGATTGCTGCTGGCTATTTTGGAATTGGGCAATGGACAGGACGGGGCCAAGCCCCAGGAGTAATACGAGGATTTTCTTCATAATATTTTTTTGAAGATCTTTAAAAAAAATAGTGCTGGGGGCGAACTGAAATGGGGGAATCCGAAATTACGGAAATGTAGGTATAAGCTACTTTAAATGTAATATTATTATGCATAAATTAATAAAAAATAGCTCTAGAGCCCAACGATTTACTAATTTAATTCCCAAGACCGTCCGCTGTTCGGAATCCAAGGGCATACGGGACCCATAGCACTTCCTGTCATGGGTTCGGTTTTGTTACCAAACGCCCAAGTTAGGTTTCAGTCCCCTAAAAATCGGAAGGCGCTGTCCGTTTCACCCTAGATGAGGCACGCCGTTTTGGTCCTAGGTCCAGACCATTTTTCAAGACGTGCTTTTTCAAAAATTCCGAACTAATTTCGAACAAATTTTATTTAGAATACTTTAATCATCTGATTTTCATTAATTTAAACGGATAATGTAGATATACAGAACGTTTACCACACCATGAAGGAATAGTTTCGCTGTTTAAAAGCTGCTAATTGTAAAGAGGTCTGGAATTTACCGACCAATAATCAAAGTTCATCTTATGCGTAATTCTATCCTAGCACTTTTCATGTTTGTTGGACTTGGAATACTGTCTGCCCAAGAAATGACCCCTACCAAACTCTATGAAATTATTGAAAAAGAGGCCGATACTGTCAAAGTAAATGGGAACCAATACCAGTTTTTGTTTAATGAGGCCATGTTGATCTGTGTTTTTGATGAAAATGCGAATCGCATGCGGATCATTTCACCTATTGTGGAACGGGAAAAGCTTGGTGAAGAAGAATTATTGAACGCCCTAGTCGCCAACTTTCATTCCGCTTTGGATGTAAAATACGCCCTGAGTGATGAGATTATTTGGTCCGTGTATACCCACCCATTGAAGGAACTTTCAGAACATCAAGTGGTTGATGCCATCCAGCAAGTATATGCCGCGGCTTTAACCTTTGGCAGCAGCTATTCAAGCACCAACCTGGTATTTCCGGGCAACAAGAAAAAAGTGGAGAAACCCAAGGCCAAACCGCTTAAAAAAACCTAGTAGCTATATTCAGGAATACGCCCCTGGACTCCCTTGAAAAAGGCACGGATTTTTTTGAAATCCTGTTGAATGTCCTCTGTTGGTAGAAATGGCTCCGCTACCTTTACATGTTTTTTTCCAAAGTCAAACGCGACCATAACAATGGGGACTTGGGCTTTTTTGGCAATGTGATAGAACCCTGTTTTCAGTGCGGTTACTTTTTTTCGGGTTCCTTCAGGTGCCAACGCAAAACGGAATGTTTTCCTTTCCTTAAAGATTTCTGCTATACTGTCCACCGTGTTGGAGCTTTTGCTCCGATCAATGGGAGCGCCGCCCGTCCATCTAAAAAACCAGCCAAAGGGAGGTTTGAAAAGGCTCTTTTTTCCAATATAGTTCATCTCCTTGTTGATCACCTTTCGCACTAAAAGTCCTAAAAAGAAATCCAACCAATGGGTATGGGGAACTACGATGATCACACATTTCTCCAAATCGGGAAAGGCACCTACCAGCTTCCAACGCAAAACCTTGAAGTATAAAAATTTGGCTAAGCGGTGCATCATATCAATACTATTTTAAGCAAAAGGAAAGGCTTCCTAGATTCGGGAGTAGAGCTCTTGGAGTCGCTCAGGGGTCATAATGCTTTTCCAATCCTTCCCCAGTGCATTTTCCCATAATGCACACATTCCCAGAGACACTTCCACCATAGTATCAAAATCACTTTGTGAAAGGTTTGAACATATACCTTTGGGCATTTGAATATTATGTTTTGAAAGCATCTGGTTAAAGAGTTTCACTCCCTCTGGATAGAACTCCTCCAAATGTTGAAATACCAAACAGTTTCCAATTCCATGTTTGATTCCCAAAAGATAGGACAGACCATAACTCATGGCGTGTGCTATCCCCACCTGGGAATACGCAATGCTCATCCCTCCATGCCAAGAGGCCATCATAAGCATATCCCTTGCAGCCTCTTCTGGATGATCCTCCAAGAAAACTTCCTTGCATAAATCCAATGCCTTTTCGCCATAGCTTTGACTAAAAGCGTTCAAATAGGTCCCTTCCAAAGATTCTATACAATGGATAAAACAGTCCATTCCCGTATAGAACCATTGTTCCTTGGGTACGGTTTGTGTCAAATCCGGGTCTAGGATTACCTGGTCAAAGGTGGTATGGTCAGAGTTGATACCCAGTTTTTTCTCCGGCCCCAACAGTACAGTGGTACGTGAGACTTCTGCTCCTGTTCCGCTTATGGTCGGAACCCCAACATGATATATGGCGGGACGCTGTACCAGATCCCACCCTTGGTAATCCTGCGCCAAGCCATCATTGTTCAAAAGTATGGATACCGCTTTGGCCAAATCCAGTAGGGTTCCCCCTCCTATACCTACAATTCCTGAAGGAAGTTCATCAAAGTTCTCGCGAATCCTTGCAACCAAGGCATCCACCTGCGCAGTTTTTGGCTCCTCATCTGCCGAAATAAAGATGAGCTCATCGTTGAACATCAAAGGGATTTCATTGGCCAAACTCCTGTTTTCAAAAAAGTCATCCAATAAAAAGATAAAGGGAGCGTCAGAATTTCGTCTTTGGGGTAAAAGTATTTCACCCAACTGGGAAAAACTTCCTTTTCCGAAAATTACCCTAGGAACCATGGGGAAGTTCCTGTACGAGGTATTTTTTGATATGGTCTCCTTGCTTTCCAAGTTATAGTTCATCTTCATTAATTTTCCAAGTACTTTAGAACATCCTTGAGATTGTTCAATTTCAGATGATTGTTTATCTGTTCATCTTCAGTAACCATTTCATGTGCCCAAGTCGTATGAAAGGGTACATGAATGGCTTTGGCCCCGATATTCAAAATGGGTAGGACATCCGATTTAAGGGAGTTGCCGATCATCAGGAACTCCGCAACATCTATCTCCAAATGCTCCAATAGATTGCGGTAATTGTTCTCTTTTTTATCACTTAATACTTCTACGTGATGAAAATATTTAGAAATTCCCGACTTCTCCAGCTTTCGCTCCTGATCCAACAAATCGCCTTTGGTAAGCACAATGAGCCTGTACTTATGCTCCAATTTGGACAGTACTTCCTCTACCCCATCCAATAGTTCCACAGGGTGGGATATCATTTTTTTGCCCAATTCCAAAATCTCGGTTAAGGTTTGTTGGGAAATCCTGTTGTTGGATAAATCCAATGCGGTTTCAATCATGGATAGTACAAATCCCTTTACTCCATATCCATAGAGTTCCAGGTTTTGCATTTCAACCTTGAAAAGTTCCTGGTCAATCTTGTTTTTGGTTTCATATCCCTCCAACAACTCTGCAAAGCGTTCCTCGGTCTCCCTAAAATAGGTTTCGTTTACCCAGAGTGTGTCGTCGGCATCAAAACCAATGACCTTTATGTCTTTAAAATTTATATCCATGCTTTTTTGGCTCGTTCTAGGTCTTCGGGGGTATCAATTTCTATGCCGGTCACGTGAGTTTCCACCATTTTTATTTTTTTTCCATATTCCAAAAATCGGATGGCCTCAATTTTTTCCTTGGCCTCCAAAGAGCGCATGGGCAGTCTTTGAAAATCCATTAAGGCCCTTTTTCTAAAGGCATATATGCCCTTGTGTTTGTAATAGGTGGCTTCTACCTCTTCATCTCTTGGATAAGGAATCGGCGACCTTGAAAAATACAAGGCAAAATCCTCCTTGTCCACAATGACTTTTACCGTGTTGGGATTTGCAATTTCGTCCCAATCCGAAATCGGGGTCATCAAAGAAGCCAAGTCAATTTCTTTCTTATCATCGCTTTTGAACACCTCAATTACCTTGGTTAGACTTTCCTTGTCTATAAAGGGTTCATCGCCCTGCACATTGATCACGATGTCCACATCCATGCTTTCCACGGCCTCTGCAATTCTATCACTTCCGCTTTCATGATGGTGTTTACTGCGAAGTGCCTTTCCTCCAATAGAAGTGATTACCTCATAAATAACATCATTATCCGTGACCACAAACACTTCATCAAATAAACCTGTTTGGACTGCTGCCTCATAGGTACGAACAATAACCGGTTTGCCCTTTAAATCCTGCATTAGTTTAGCGGGAAATCTAGAGGCCTGGTACCGGGCCGGTATCATGGAAATAATCTTCACCTAAATTGATTAAAATTTTATCTAACTCCTTTTTGGCCGCAATTTGCGATAAATTCTAAAAATGACGACCAAAATAATGATTACTAGAATAGCGGCAATGGGTGGCACCAAAATAGAGGCTGTGGATACGACCACGGCCGTACCTGTCTCTACGGTGGATACCACGGGGTTCGCCACACCGCCGGTAGTTGCTGTTGAGGTTAGTCTTCCTGCTGCGTTGGCCCCTTTTATGGCGGTTGCCGTACCCCCTCCTGCTATTATGGCAAGAGACCAGGTTACCACGGGATCAAGGTTGGCCACAGTGGATACTACCACTGCAGTTCCGGCAATGGCTGCCAAGGGAACGGCCAAACTGTCCAAGGCATTGTCCACCCATGGGATGAAATAAGCGAATATTTCAACCAAGGTGGCCACACCTAAGGTAATCAAGGCCGCCAAACTCCCAATCCATTCCCAATTTTCATTGAGATCCCAAACTCCAAGATATGCGGCCAAACTCAGTGCGAATAGGGGCAGAAAAACCCTAAATCCAACGGAGGCGGCCAGGCCAATGCCCAAAAAAATGCTTATTATAGTATCTGGTGTCATGCCCATGGCTTTGTCTAAAATAGAATATTCCTAGTCAAGAAAAAAATCATCCTTGAATCCAATCAAAAATAGTTTTTCCTTGGCTCGGGTAACCGCAGTGTACAACCATCTCAGATAATCTTTGTCCACCCCATTGGGCAAATAGGGTTGTTCCACAAAAACATTGTTCCATTGCCCACCTTGCGACTTATGGCAGGTTATGGCATAGGAAAACTTCACCTGCAGCGCGTTAAAGAACTTGTTGTTCTTCACTCCCAAAAACTTTTTGTACTTGGATTTTTCATGGTCGTAATCCTTCATCACCTCTTGATACAGCCTGTTGCCATCTTCATAGGAAAGTGAAGGGGTCTCGGCCTTGATCGTATCTAGTAACAGGACCGTTTCAAAGGGTCTTTGGTTAGGGTAATCCACCATTTTAACCTTGACCTCAGCAAATGAAAACCCGTACAATTCCTTGATAGCAAAGAGTTCCAGGATTTCCAAAATATCTCCGTTGGCAATAAAACCAGCTTCGGAATTGGGCCGAAGCCAGAAGTAATTGTTCTTCACCACCATCATATAATCCCCCACGGCAATTTCGTTGTCCAGAAAAAGAATGCGTTCCCTAATGTTTTGATTGTACAGGTTTGCCCTTTTATTGGATCGCACGACGATTGCCGTTTCCTCCTTGCCATCATTTGTATAAGAAGAATCAATGGCCTCTTGGATTTCGGTTCCATCCACCAATCGGACCACATCCTTAAAAGATCCCAATTCAAATTGAAAGCTATCATAGAATTGGGTCTGTAACTGTTCCCTTAAATGCGTTGCATTATAAAGGATACCCGAATCATGGGTTTGCCTCATTACTTCATCCAATTCCAGGCTCTCCACCTCCTTATTGTAATTCAGTGCAATCCTGTCCTCTTCCAAAGCGGGACTTAAATCCAGTTTAACCGGGGGCAACTGCGCAGTATCCCCTATCAACAATAATTTACAGTTATGTCCGGAATACACATAATACATCAGGTCATCCAGGAGCGATCCATTTTCAAACAACTTGGAATCTGCAGGAGTATCTGGAATCATGGAGGCCTCATCCACTATGAATAGGGTATTGCGGTGCTTGTTGGGAGCCAATACAAACTGAATGCCTCCTCCAGATTGTTTTTTGGGAAAGTATATCTTTTTATGAATGGTGAACGCTTTTGTTCCGGAATAGACAGACATGACTTTGGCAGCCCTTCCAGTTGGAGCCAATAAAACGGAGCCCATTCTTATTTTCCACAGGCTATTGACCACCGTTCCCACCAAAGTTGTTTTACCAGTTCCCGCAAACCCTTTTAATAGGAAAACCCGCTCCTCCTTCTTGACAAAAACAAAGTTGGAAAGCTTCTCTAATGCAATGTTCTGTTTAAGGGTGGGCTCGTGAGGAAATTTTTGGTATAGAATCTCTAAAAATCCTGAAGGTGTAGGGTCTGTCATAGGCTGGTTTGGATGGTATGGATTTTTAAAGCAAAAAGTTTCGTGATTAAAAAAAAATTGTAGATTTGTCAGTAACCGCTAAATTAACTAAGAAAGACAATATTCGCATGTTAAACTTAATTCTTATTGTTGTTGTTATTTGCCTTGTGACCATAGGCCTTGTATTCCTAATTGACAGATTTTTGCCTCAAAAAATCAAGCCTGTTTTGGTAATTGCCTTTGGCCTTTTGAGCATTTTTCTTGGCTACAAAATCTATCAATCCATCAACGCCCCCATTGAGTTCAAAAAGGTAAGAAAAGAAAGGTTTTCCCGTGTTATCGCCAAGCTAAAGGATATCAGGGATTCCCAAGAAGCCTATAAAACAGTAAACGGACGATTTGCCAGCAATTTCAATAGTTTGGTTCAGTTTGTAGATACGGGAAGTTATACCATTACCAGCCAGAAGGATTCTTCCTTTATGCGTTATGACAAGGTTTACCAAATTGACTTGCAAGTAGATACTGTGATCATAGATACTTTAGGGTTTATCAAGGTGAAGGATTCCCTTTTCAAAAATGATGATCGCTACAAGACCATGATGGACATTCCTTATGCCCAGGGTGGAGAAAAATTTGAAATGAAAGCTGATATCATCGACAAGCAAGGATATAAAGCTCCAGTTTTTGAAGCCAAAGCAAAAAAGGATTTGATACTATACGATCAGCCTGCCGATTTGTTGGCTAGAGAAAATGCCCATCAAAGTGTGGAAGAGGTGAATGGAACAGAAATTAAGGTTGGTTCGCTTACCGATGTGAGCACCAATGGAAACTGGCCTCCAATCTATGACAGAAAAGACCAATAATATCTCGGAGCAAAAATCCGAAAACACTTTTAAGAAATTGTCCATTCAAGTTGGTTTGAATGGACTTTCTTTTTGTGTGCTGGATACCATTTCCAATGAGATCCTGGCATTTGAAAAGGTAAGCTTCAAAACGGCTTCTACCCCCTATTTGCTCCTTAAGGAGCTTAAGGCCGTGCTCAACAAGAATAGCACGGTGGGCACCAACTTTTCAGAAGTGGTGGTTATTCATAAAAATCGCCTGTTTAGTCTTGTGCCCAAAGCTTTGTTCAAAAAAGAGGAGCTTGCCAACTATTTAAAGTTCAATGCCAAAATAATGGCCAATGATCATATTGCCCATGATGAAATTGCCAACCACGACCTTGTCAATGTTTATGTTCCCTTTACCAATGTGAACAATCATATTTTTGATCTTTTCGGAGCCTTCGAGTTTAAACATACCGGTACCGTCTTAATTTCCACTTTATTGAACCAAACCCGCGCAACATCCCAACCCGTGTGTTACGTTCATGTGGCGGAAAAGGAAATGGAAATTGTGGTCATATCGGATAAAAAGCTGCTCTTTTACAATCATTTTGAATACAAGACCAAGGAGGATTTCCTGTATTTCTTGCTCTTTAGTTTGGAACAACTTCAGATTGATTTGGAACAGGTGCAACTCAAGTTGTTTGGACTTGTGGAGGAAGGGGATGCCATTTTTGAACTTTGCTATTCGTATATCCAATCTGTTTCCGTTTTCGTTCCTGTGGATTCCAACTATCCTTTGGATCAATTGGAAAGTCAGGCCATTGATTTTACTTCCTTAAGCAAGTTGTAATGCGTATTATTTCTGGCAAGTACAAGGGCAAAAGACTTACCGCGCCAAAAAAACTTCCCGTCAGACCTACAACGGATATGGCCAAAGAAGGACTTTTCAACATTTTGAACAATCGGTATTACCTGGATGATGTAAAGGTCGTGGATTTGTTTGCAGGTACAGGTAACATCAGCTTTGAATTTGGTTCCAGGGGAAGCAAGGAAATTATTGCTGTTGACAGTTTTTCCGGCTGTGCCCAGTTTATTTCCAAAACCGCAAAGGAACTGGATTTTCCCATTGTCGCCGTTAAGTCGGATGTGTTTCGCTTTTTGGAGCGTACCAAGGAACAAGCCAACATCATTTTTGCCGACCCCCCTTATAATTTTGATACCAACCAATTTCTGAAAATTGTAGATCAGGTTTTTGAAAATAACCTATTATTGGATGAGGGACTCCTGATTGTTGAACACGCTGCCCAGACCGATCTCTCCCAACATGATCATTTTTCTGAACAAAGAAAATACGGGGGAAGCGTTTTTAGTTTTTTTGAAGTGGGAGTATCCGAATAACGGAGTCTAAATGTATAAACAGCTATTTAGAAAAGCAGGCCATAAGCCGGATTCTGTATGTCCCTATCATTTATCTAGGCATTTGGTTGCCCAAAAGCTCTAACCGCCTACCCTCCAATTTGGGCGTGCAGCCCTCAAACACTGGTATACGTGGCGTTTCACCGCATAGAGTTTACCTGATTTCACTACAGCCTAACTGTACTTGCTTTCTGTTGCACTGGTCCTCGTTTTTCAACGGACGGGCGTTACCCGCTATGCCGCACTATGGTGTCCGGACTTTCCTCCCCAATCCCAAAGGGACTGCGGCGATAAGGTGGCCTGCTGGCGGCAAAGGTAAACCAATTGTTAATAAAAAAAAGCGATGAAGTTCCTCCCTCTATTTCTTTGCCGCTTCCTATTTTTATATTTGTAGTAAAGCAAAACCTTACCCCTTTTGGAACCGTTTATTGTATCGGCACGGAAATACAGACCCCAGACCTTTAAAGATGTTGTGGGGCAAGGTGCTATTACCAATACTTTGGACAACGCCATTGAAAACAATCATTTGGCCCAAGCCTTACTTTTCTGCGGCCCTCGTGGGGTAGGTAAAACCACCTGCGCGCGAATCTTAGCCAAAAAAATAAACCAAGATGGTACAGAACGGGAAGATGAGGATTTTGCCTTCAATATTTTTGAGCTTGATGCGGCCTCCAACAACTCTGTGGATGACATTCGAAGTCTTATAGACCAAGTTCGCATACCTCCACAGGTAGGTAAGTACAAAGTCTATATCATAGACGAGGTTCATATGCTCTCCCAATCTGCTTTCAATGCGTTTTTAAAGACCTTGGAAGAGCCACCCAAGCATGCCATTTTTATCCTCGCCACCACCGAAAAGCACAAGATTATCCCAACCATTCTATCCCGCTGTCAAATTTTTGATTTCAAGCGAATTACGGTCAAGGATGCTGCGGATTACCTAAAATATATAGCAGAAGAACAAGGGATTAAAGCTGAAGAAAGTGCACTGCATATCATTGCCCAGAAAGCAGATGGTGCCATGAGGGATGCCTTGTCTATTTTTGATAGGGTAGTAAGTTTCTCGGGGAAAGAGTTGACGCGAAAGGCGGTCACTGAAAATTTGAATGTGCTGGATTACGATACCTACTTCTCCACCACCGATTTAATTTTGGACAACAACATCCCCGATTTGTTGATTTTGTTCAATAAAACCTTATCCCTGGGATTTGATGGGCATCATTTCATCACAGGGCTGGCCTCCCATTTTAGGGATTTGATGGTTTGCCAACATCAAGATACCCATGCCCTATTGGAAGTTGGTGAGGATGTAAAGCAACAGTATAAAGATCAAGCGAAAAAGGTAGATCAGCAGTTTTTGTTGAAAGCTTTGGAAATTGCCAACGATTGCGACCTCAAGTATAAGACCAGCAAAAACCAACGTCTTTTAGTTGAACTTACTTTGATGAAATTGGCCTCCATTACGTTTAATGGAGAAAAAAAAAACCTTAATTTCATAGTTCCCGCCTCTTTCTTTAAGACCACACAAGAAAGAATCGATGCCCCAGCTCCAAAACAAGAATCCGAAGCAAAGGAAGTAGATGTATCTGAACCTGTGGCCGTTCCAACGGAGGCACCAGAGGTTGAAGCCAAGGTTGGGATAGCTCCACCAACCCCTACTCCAAAAATCCATATAAAGTCTCCTGAAAGAAGAGTATCGGGCTTATCGCTGCGCAGTATTAAAACCAAAAAAGCGCATGAAAATGTGAAGGCACCCGCCATAAATCAGAAAGATTTACCCAAAGAAAAGTTCAGTGAAGCGGATATGCAGGCCCATTGGAACGATTTTGTACAACATTTGGAGGATAAAGGCCGTAAAATCTTGGCAAGTAATCTTCAAACCGATGTTCCCAAGCTAAAGGACCAACAAACCATTTGGATTGAACTTCCCAACGGCACCATGAAAAAGGAGGTGGAACGGGAACAGAGCCTTATGATGGATTACCTAAAACAAAAACTGAACAACCATTCCATTAGTTTGTATATCACAGTCAATGAGGAGGTAGCCAAGAAATTTGCGTTTACCCCAGAGGAGAAATATGAAAAGCTCCGGGAAAAGAATCCGGCCATTGACATGCTGCGCCAAGAGTTTGACCTCGACTTTTAAGCCCGCCCCATTGTTGGAATACGCTTATCTTTACGCCTTAAAACAAATTCAAGAACAATGCTGGGATTAAAACTGCCAACGGACCCAAGATGGGTGAATATTGTGGAGAAGAACATTGAAGAAATTCTTACCGATCATGCGTATTGCGAGCAAAAAGCTGCCAGTATGGCGATCTCCCTGATTATAGGGTTTCCCGAAAAATCTGAATTGGTCAAGGAAATGACCGCTTTGGCCCGGGAGGAAATGGGCCATTTTAATATGGTTCATGACAAAATACTAAAAAGAGGCTGGGTACTTGGTAGGGAACGCAAGGATGAGTATGTGATTGAACTTATGAAGTTTTTCCCAAAAGGAGGCAGCAGGGAAATCCATCTTATACACAAGTTACTCTACGCTGCCATGATCGAAGCAAGAAGTTGTGAGCGGTTTAGACTGCTTTCCGAAGAAATCAATGATGCGGAACTATCTGAGTTCTATAGAAGTCTTATGGCCAGTGAAGCCAATCACTATACCATGTTCTTAAAATTCGCACGTAAATATGGAAATCGTGAGGAAGTGGATGAAAAATGGCAGCAATTGTTGGAATATGAGGCTGAACTCATGAAAAATCTAGGCAAAAAGGAAACCATGCACGGCTAATCCTCCTGGTAATACAGCGTCTTGATTACCCCATCTGCCAAACCAATTTTGGGCACATGAATTTTTTTGGCCCCGCTCCATTTGGCTGCCGAGAGAAAAATTTTGGCTGCGGGAATGATTACATCCGCCCTATCCTGATTTAGGCCCAGCTCAGAAATCCGGTCTTCATAATCCATGCTGTTCAAGAAATGGTATTGGGCGTTGAGCCAAATATAGGACAAGGGCTGACCTATTTTCCTTCCGGACATCTTGTGTAATTTGTTGATGTTTCCACCAGAACCGATAATCTCAACTTTGCCCTCACCCTTCAAATTGGAGGTAATCCATTCCCGAACCATATTCCAAGCCTGTTCCTTGACCTGTTGGTTCAAAATCCTAAGTGTGCCTATTTTAAAAGATCTTGACGCTTTTAAACTTCCCCTGTTAAATATGGTAAACTCTGTACTTCCACCTCCCACATCAACATATAGGTAGGTCCTATCATCCTTGATAAGCTCCTTTAAGTCCGTTGAGGCAATAATCGCTGCTTCCTTCTTTCCATCAATAATTTCTATGCGTATGCCTGATTCCCTAAATACCTTTTCCGTAACTTCATACCCGTTTTTAGCTTCGCGTAGTGCAGAAGTTGCAGTGGCCATATATTTTTCCACCCCATAAATTTGCATCAGCAAATCAAAGGATTTCATGGTTTTGATCAGACGTTGTAGGCTGTGTTCCGAAATCTCCTTTTTGGAAAAGGAATCCTCACCCAACCTGACGGGTACCCGAATAAGGGCGCTTTTTTTAAAGGAAGGAGGTTTATCTTCATGCTCAATAACATTGTGCACCAACAACCTAACGGCATTGGAGCCAATATCAATTGCGGCCAACTTTCGAATGATCAATTTGAAAGAGTTAGGATTCTAATTTCAGTTTGTAATAATCATACAGGGCAAACTGGGATCTCGTTTCTGTATCCTCGGCTGTTTTTTCGCGGTAGGCATTGTCCTGATTCGCAGAAAAAACCCGGGCTTTTTGGTTGTCCTTCCATGAAATATCAAAAGTATCCAATAGTTCCTGTTTAATATCCGAATCGTAAATAGGGCAGCCTACCTCCACCCTAAAGTCAAGATTACGTGTCATCCAATCGGCAGAGGAAATATAGATTTTTGGATTCCCCTCATTCCCAAAAATGAAGAGTCTTGGATGTTCCAAAAACTTGTCCACCACACTGATGGCCTCAATATTTTCGCTCATACCGGAAACACCTGGAATCAAACAACAAACGCCCCTAATAATAAGCTGCACCTTTACCCCTGCTCTACTTGCCTCGTAAAGCTTGTCCACCATTTTGTAGGAGGTAAGACTGTTCATTTTAATTTTGATAAAGGCTTCCTTGCCCACCAATGCATTGGCAATCTCATTGTCTATAAGTTTCATAAAGGTAGACTTGGTATAGTGCGGAGATACTACCAGATGCTTGTATTTATGGATCTTGTAGTTGGTTTCAAAAAAATCAAATACCCTGGCCATTTCCTTAAGGATTCCCTCATGGGAGGTGAACAAGGTATAGTCTGTATAGATTTTGGCGGTGGATTCGTTGAAATTCCCAGTACTAATGAATCCATATCTTTTAATGCCTTCGGATTCTTCCCGCTCTACCAAACAAATCTTACTGTGTACTTTAAGGCCGGGAACACCGAATATCAATCGGATTCCTTCCGCCTGGAGCTGATTGGCATATTGGATATTGGCTTGTTCGTCAAATCTGGCCTGCAATTCAATCTGCACGGTAACTTGTTTGCCGTTTTTAACTGCATTGACCAATGCAGCGGCTATTTGGCTATCATTGGCAAGTCTGTAAATAGTGATTTTAATGGCCCTAACCTTTGGATCCAGTGCTGCCTCCCTTAAAAACTTGGTCACATAGGAAAAGGTGTGATAAGGGGTATAGATCATGTAGTCCTTTTGGGCTATCAGCTCCAGTAGACTCCCATTCATGCTAAACCCTTTTACAGGAAGTGGCTCTATTTTTTCGTACATGAGATCATGGCGTCCCAAACTAGGAAACCCCATATAATCGCGACGGTTGTGATAACGACCTCCAGGAATAACACTATCGGTATCCACTATGTTCATCTTCTCTTTTAGGAACTGAAGCGTGTCCTTGTCTATACTTTTATCATAAACAAAGCGTACGGGATCACTGATCTTTCTATGCTCTACACTGGAAGAGATCTTTTGGATAAAACTCTTGGTCAAATCATTGTCAATATCCAACTCCGCATCTCGGGTAATCTTGATCATATGGGCGGAAATCGACTCAAATTCAAACATGGTGAACACACTGTCCAAACAAAAACGAATGAGATCATCAAGAACTATGATATAATTTTTATCCCCTTCTTTGGGCAGCACAACAAAGCGGTCTATCCCTTTCGGTATCTCAATAAGTGCATATCTATTGTTATTGGGGGTGCCATTTTCATTTTTCATGACCATTTTCACCGCCAAATAAGCAGCCGTATCCTTTAACAATGGGAATTCAGTCAGATCATTTAGGATAATGGTCATCAACTCCTGGTTCACCTTCTTGAAAAAGTATTCCCGAATGAACTCAGCCTGGTTTTCATTGATCTCATCCTCGTTGATGATAAAAATGTTCTTGTCTTTAAGCTCTTCCTCTATACTTTCCAGAATTTCTTGGCTACGCGCTTGTTGTTCAATAACAATCTTCGTGATTTCCTCCAACAAATCCTTGGCCTTTTCGCCACCCAAAACACTCTTTCCTTTTTTTCCAGCATCCACAATGCGTTTGACGGTTGCATACCGCACTTTGAAAAACTCATCCAGATTATTGCTGAATATTCCCAAGAACCTTAACCGGTCTATCAGTGGAACTTTTTTATCCACACTTTCCTGAAGTACCCTTGCATTAAAATGCAACCAACTGATTTCCCTGTTTACGTATTCGTTCTTTACTTTGATCATGAATTATTTAAGGTGTTTTGGAAAAATTACCGTTTCTGAAGTTCCTTTTGCCACTTTGTTCCAACTATCCACGTTGAATTTGATGTGAACCAGTCCCGATGTGGGAACGTTATCAATATACTGATCTCCCCATGTATTTGCAAGCGTTGTGAAGGCATAATTATGTCCAAATATCATAACGGTTTGGTGACTGTTATCCAGGCCGTGAACAAAGTTTGCAACGCTATTACCAGAAAAGTCATAAAGTGCTTCGTTGACCTGAAAATTGTCCAGATCAAAACCGATATTCCGTAGAACGATCATACTGGTGTGGAGTGCCCTGTTGGCCGGACTTGAAAAAGCAAAATCAATGGGAAGCTTATTTTCAGCAAACTTTTTGGACACCAAGCCAGCATCCCTTATCCCTCGTTCTTTTAGCGGTCTGTCTTTGTCCGAAACATCATATGCCCAAGACGATTTTCCATGTCTGACCAGAATTATTTGTTTCATTATAATCGCTTTATGGTGCCAATCGTTCTATCTTCCAGTTCAAATCTTCCTGAAGTTCATATCTAATTCTGTCATGAAGCCTATTCGGTCTTCCCTGCCAAAATTCAATGGATACCGGCCGTACCAGATAACCGCCCCAATGCTTGGGTCTTTCAATTTCTTTTCCCTCCAGTTCTTTCTCTAGTTCGGCAAGCTTCTTTTCCAATACTTCCCTTGAACCAATGACTTCACTCTGATCCGACACCACAGCACCCAGCTGACTGCCCACAGGTCTTGATTCGAAATAGCCATCAGACAGGTTCTCAGCAATTTTTTCAGCCTTTCCCTTTATGATTACCTGACGCTCCAAATTGGGCCAAAAAAAGGAAAGGCACACTGCGGGATTTGCCAAAATAGCCCGGCCTTTTTCGCTATTGTAGTTGGTATAAAAAATAAACCCTTCGTGCGTGTACTTTTTCATGAGTACCACACGGTTTTTCGGATAACCATCCAAACCTATGGTGGAAATGGTCATGGCGTTGGGTTCATCAGGTCCACCAGCAGCCTCAACCTCATAAAACCACTTTTGAAACTGCTCCAACGGATTTTCCTTGATGGAACCTTCCACCAAACTACTTTTTTTGTATGATTTTCGATAACTGCTTAAGTCTTCTTGCATATTCCCAAATAGGTTCTACACAAATTTCAACAAAAGAAGGCAGAATAGAAAGGCAGAAAGGGCTAGATATCAAAAGATTTTCCGTCATCGGCCAAGGCCACCCTGGGAAATACCTCCAAGGCTTCTTCTTTGAATAGGTCAATGGTCTTGTACCTAGTGGAATAATGTCCCAAAATAAGACTCCCCACATTTGCCTTTTGCGCAATCTGGGCCGCTTGTTTGGCCGTTGCATGTTTTGTTTTTTGACACAATCGGGACTCAGCCTCCAAAAAAGTGGACTCATGGTACAGTACATCCACATTTTCAATTAGGGGTAAGATGGTTTCATTATATGCCGTGTCACTACAAAAGGCATAACTTCTGGGATTCGGTGGGTCCAAAGTAAGTTTTTGATTGGCAACTTCAACTCCGTTGGCCGTTTTCCCATTGGCCCCATTTTTTATGTTGTTGAATTGGCTACGGTCAATTTCATGTTCAGCGACCGCATTTACATCCAGCTTTCTTGGTGCTGGCTTTTCTTTAAATAAAAAGCCATTGGTATACACTCTATGGTCAAGGGGGATGGTCTGTACACTTACAGCATCATCTTCAAACACCAATTCTGTTTCCTTGGATTCAAGTTCGTGAAAAATCAATGGGTAATTGGTCCAAGAATCCCCCAGTTTTAAAAAAAGGGTCACCGCTTCTTTGATTCCCTTTGGGCCGTAAATATGCAATTCAGATTCCCGACCCAGTAATCTAAAGGTGGAAATGAGGCCTGGAAGTCCAAAAAAGTGATCCCCGTGCAAATGGGAAATAAAAACATGTTTAATCCGGGAAAACTTAATCTTGTATTTTCTTAACTGTACTTGGGTACCTTCTCCACAGTCAATTAAAAAAATATGGTTTCTTACCTCCAGGACTTGGGAGGTAGGGTTGGTAAACGTTCGCGGGGTGGCTGAATAGCAGCCTAAAATCGTCAACTTCATATACCCAAATCGCGCTCAATTTCTTCCATTTCTATAAGATCCTTAGCCTCTTGAATGGTTGGCACCACATTGATTTCATCCGGAATCTCATCGTAGGAAACCTTACTGGTCACTAGAATGAATGATTTGTTGGTGCTTCTATGTGTTGTTGAGATATCCAAAAATTCCAATACATCTCCAGCGGATAATTTACTAAACGAGAACAAGTTCACAATAATGTTATCGTGCTTGATTTTGGGATACCCTTTTCTCAAGTTATCCAGGAAGGTTTTAAGGGAGGTTTTTTCCTGGAAAACAATGGTCGTTGTTCCTTCCTTATCAAAAATCATGGTTTTATTTTTTAGCCGCCAGCAGGTAAATTACCGCCATGCGGATGGCTACTCCATTTTCAACTTGCTCTAAGATAATGGATTGATTTGAATCTGCCACATCACTTGTGATTTCAACCCCGCGATTGATGGGTCCAGGGTGCATGATCACAATCTGTTTGTCCAGACTATTGAGCAATGCCTTGTTCACCCCAAATTGTTGGGTATATTCCCTGGTGGATGGGAAATAACTAATGTCCATCCGTTCATTTTGAACGCGAAGCATATTGGCCACATCGCACCATTCCAGTGCTTTCCTGAGGTTGGTCTCAACTTGTACCCCCAAAGATTCAATATGCTTTGGAATCAGCGTCTTTGGGCCACATACCTTTACGTTGGCACCTTGTAGCTTTAGGGCAAAAATGTTGGAAAGTGCTACTCGGGAGTGCAAGATATCGCCAACAATCACTACATTTTTTCCGCCCACATCTCCCAATTTCTCTCGAATAGAATAGGAATCCAGTAAAGCTTGGGTTGGATGTTCATGGGCACCATCCCCCGCGTTAATGATGGATGCATCCACATGCTTTGATAAAAAGATTCCCGCTCCCGGATTTGGATGGCGCATGACCACCATATCCACTTTCATGGAGAGAATATTATTTACAGTATCAATTAAGGTCTCACCTTTTTTTACCGAAGACTGGGAGGCGGAGAAATTGATTACATCTGCGGACAGCCGTTTTTCCGCCAATTCAAAAGAAAGCTTGGTGCGCGTGCTGTTTTCAAAGAAAATGTTGGCTATGGTAGTATCCCTAAGCGTGGGCACCTTTCTAATGGAACGGTTTATGACTTCCTTAAAATGGTCGGCGGTTTCAAAAATGAGCTCTATATCCTTCTTGTTCAGATACTTAATTCCTAATAAGTGATCTACACTTAGTTCGCTCATTTCCAATTATTTATTTACTAAATACACAACATCCTTCCCGTCGTTCTCCTCCCACATTACCTTGACCTTTTCCTCATTGATGGCATCTACCTGTCGACCTCTATAATTGGGTTGGATGGGCAAGTGCCTACTAAACCTTCTGTCTATCAGGGTCAAAAGCTCAATATCTGAAGGTCTACCAAAGGATTGGATTGCAGTCAGGGCTGCTCTGATACTTCTTCCCGTATAGAGCACATCATCAATAAAAACAACGTTTTTGTCCTCCACCAAAAAGTCAATCTTGGTAGTGTTGGCTTTCAACGTCTTATCGCCACGTCCAAAATCATCCCTATAAAAAGTGATGTCCAAAAACCCCAGTTCAATGTCTTTTACCTTGTACTCTTCCCTTAAGATCTTGGTCAATCGCTCCGCTAAAAAAACGCCCCTTGGCTGTATTCCAATCAAGGCCGTGTTTGAAAAATCGAGATGGTTTTCTAAAAGTTGACAGGCCAGACGGTGCAGTATGATGTTTATCTCTTTGGAGGTAAGAAGTACTTTTTGACTCATTTGCTAGGCTACCAACTGGGTTGCATGCAAAAGTAAACATTTCTACAAAAGTTTGCTGCACAAAAAAGCCCTGCTGTTTCCAGCAAGGCTTTTGTTTTGATAGGATATCGGATTACTTTTTCTTGGAATCCGCTTCCATTTTATCCTTCAACGCCTGTAACTGTGCATTGGCATCACCAAAAGTAGTCTTGGTCTCCTCTGCAGATGCTGCAGCTTTTCTTCTAGCAGCACTGATATTGCGTTCTTCTTGCTCTCTAAAGATTGCTGTGTGACTTGCCACAACTCTCTTGAAGTCCTTGTTGAATTCAATGATCTTGAAATCGACCTCTTCTCCTTTGCCAAGTTTTTTACCATCTTCTTTTTCCATGTGTCTTGAAGGAACGAATCCTACAATATCCTCATTGAAATTGATGGTTGCACCTTTATCAACAACCTCTGCGATAGCTGCCTTGTGAATAGTTCCTTCAGCAAACTCATCAGCATATTTGTCCCATGGGTTTTCGGTAGTCTGCTTATGACCCAAGCTCAACTTACGTCCTTCCACGTCCAATTCCAATACTTCCACTTCCAAAGTGTCACCAACGGTAACAAACTCAGATGGGTGCTTGATTTTCTTGGTCCAAGATAGGTCGGAGATATAGATCAATCCGTCAATACCTTCTTCCATTTCTACAAAGACACCAAAGTTGGTAAAGTTTCTAACAATTCCTTTGTGTCTGGATCCAACAGGATACTTGGAAGTGATATCGGTCCATGGGTCTGGCGTCAATTGCTTGATACCCAAGGACATTTTGCGATCTTCACGATCCAAGGTCAATACAACCGCTTCAACTTCGTCTCCAACTTTCACAAAATCCTGTGCAGATCTTAAGTGTGTTGACCAAGACATTTCAGAAACGTGGATCAATCCTTCAACACCTTCAGCAACCTCGATAAAGGCACCGTAATCTGCAATAACAACTACCTTACCTTTTACTTTGTCTCCAATTTTGATCTCATCGCCCAAGGCATCCCATGGGTGTTTCTCCAATTGCTTAAGACCTAGCTGGATTCTGGATTTGTTGTCATCAAAATCAAGGATTACAACGTTCAACTTCTGATCCAACTCAACAACCTCGTTCGGGTGGTTGATACGGCTCCAGGAAAGATCGGTAATGTGGATCAATCCGTCTACACCACCAAGGTCGATGAATACCCCGTAAGATGTAACGTTTTTGACCACACCTTCCAATACTTGACCTTTTTCAAGCTGACCGATGATCTCCTTCTTCTGCTCTTCAATATCGGCCTCGATAAGTGCTTTATGGGAAACCACAACGTTCTTGAACTCGTGGTTGATCTTCACCACCTTGAACTCCATGGTCTTTCCTACATACTGATCATAATCGCGGATTGGCTTCACATCAATTTGAGATCCAGGCAAGAACGCCTCAATTCCAAATACGTCCACGATCATACCACCTTTGGTTCTGCATTTTACAAAACCGGTAACGATCTCCTCCTTGTCATGGGCAGCATTAACTCGATCCCATGCCATGATGGTTCTTGCTTTTCTGTGCGACAATACCAATTGACCGGTTTTGTCTTCACGTATATCAATAAGAACCTCAACTTTGTCCCCTACCTTAAGATCTGGGTTGTAACGAAATTCATTGAGGGAGATAACTCCTTCGGATTTTGCGTTGATGTCGATAATGGCCTCACGATCGGTCATGTGCACCACTTTTCCTTCAACTACCTCCTCATCGGCGGTATCCACAAAATTCTCCTCTACGAGCTTTTCAAACTCGCTCAATTTACTGTCTTCGACCTTTTCAATACCTTCTTCGTACTTGTCCCAGTCGAAGTTTTCCAAAAATTCCTGGGGATCTTGTTGGGTTTGAACTTCTTCTTTAACTTCTACAGCAGTGGTGGTTTCTTCCACCTCAACTTTTGCTTTTTCTTCAGCCATGTGCTGATTTAAATTTGTATTCCACAGTTTTCAAGAGCTTGGCGATGCTGCGGAAGCGATTAATATTATTAACTTTTTTACTGTTCCCTTTTTTCTCTTGCCAATCGCCAAAAAAGGAGTGCAAAAATACAATTAATTCCTTGTTTTACAAACCCTTATTGACACTATTTCAAATCCATGGATTATTAATGATAAATTAAGCCAAAATGTGACTTTTATTGATATCTTGTTTCTTAGTATTAACCATTTAAACATTAAGGAACATTATGAGTGTAAAAGCAAAATATCAAGCAGTTTTGGATTTGGGCCAGGAATTGGCAATAAAAGGTGGTGACGTATCTGAGGAAGGAGGCATTTTGAAAATCAAAGGTGAGGCCGCAACCCCTTATGAAAAGAACATTCTTTGGGATAAAATCAAGGAAATAGGAGGTCAAAGTCCTTCAGATATTAAAGCCAACATTACTGTGGGCGATGATTCTGTATATCACAGACATACGGTAAAAAGTGGAGAATCGTTAAGCAAGATTGCCAAGCATTACTACGGAGATGCCATGAAGTACAAACAAATTTTTGAGGCCAATACCAATATCTTAAAGAATCCTGATTTGATTCATCCTGATCAAGAATTGGTAATTCCGAATTTGTAATACATAGTTTTACAACAATATAAGGCGGCCAGGTAGTTATACTTGGCCGTTTTTTCTTTTCTAAATGGTGTGACACGAACCTGCCTGCCGGCAGGCAGGTGTCACGAATGTTGGCTAATAACAAACTGCTATTCCATGGGGCTCCATCCAAGAAGCCCATAAACTCATATACTACATCCGTCAATTCAAAAGGGGCTTTGGTTAAGTTCTATTTTCATTTTTTCACTGAAATTCCCGAACTTCACTTATAGCATGCAAAAAATGAATCATTAGAGCATTTTTTAGCTTGCTGTTGGCAACCATTCGAATGAAAGAGCAACTAATCAAGTCCATTACAAAACACGTTAAATTAAATTCTGAAGAAGAAAATTTGATTGAAACGTTTTGGCAAGAGAAAATGCTTGAAAAAGGAGATTATCTGTTGAGAAACGGGGAAACTTGCCGCACTGATAATTTTGTGGTTGATGGAACACTAAAGGCTTTTTATATCAACCCCGAAACAGGAAAGGAGGAAATCCTCTATTTTGCGGTGGAAAATTGGTGGGCAACGGATATTGAAAGTTTTCAAAAACAAAAACCTTCGATTTACAACATTCAAACCATCGAAAAAACCACACTTCTACAGATCCACCACTACGCCTTTCAGGAAATGCTAAAGCAAATTCCAAAACTTGAGCGTTTTTTTAGAATCATCCTTGAAAATTACCTTGGGAGTTTACAGCGCAGAATAATCTTAAATAACATTCTTGACGCCGAACACCGATATTTGGACTTCTTGAAAAATTACCCCAAGATCGCCGAAAGGGTACCCAACTATCTAATTGCTTCCTATTTGGGAGTTACTCCTGAATTTTTGAGTAGAATGCGAAAAAAAATCCAAGCATCTTAACCTACATCAATTTTTTGCAATTGCCCCATTCGGAACTTTGTTTCATAACTAAAATTTAAGAACATGAACAAAGTATTGATCATCAACGCAAGTGTTAGAAGGGAAAAATCGCACAGTAGAAAACTAACACGACTTTTTGAGGGCAATTGGAAAAAGAAAAATCCGAAGGACCAATTTACCTACCGAGAGGTTGGATTGGAAGAAATACCACCAATAAACGAAAAATGGATTGCAAGTGCATTTGTCAAACCAAGCGAAAGAACAAGCGAAAACCAGTTGGGTGTTAGGTTTAGCAATGAACTGGTTGAAGAGTTTAAGGAACATAACATTTATGTTTTGGGTACGCCAATGTACAACTGGTCAATTCCGAGCGGGTTAAAATCTTACATCGACCAACTTATGAGGATCAACGAAACTTGGAAATTCCGATCAGGTAAACCAGACGGTGATTATGTTGGACTTCTTGAAAACAAAAAAATGTTCATTCTGTCAAGTCGTGGAGACACAGGTTATGGAGAAAACGAAAAAAACGAGCATATGAATTTCCAAACAACCTACTTAAAGTTCGTTTTCGGGATAATGGGAATAAAGGACATTTCAATAATTTCATTGGACAACGAAGAGTTTGGTGGAGAAATATTTGAAAACTCCAAAAAGGAAATCTACCAAAAGATTGAACAGATTTGAAAAACGGCTGCGAACAAAATGTACAAGTCTCAGCGGTTTAAGTACCCGCTTGAACCATTTTTCCATTCATCGAGGTGTGGTACAAAATAGTTAGGGCGTAAACCGTTACAGACCGGATATGTTGCCCTAAGTGGGTTTCAAGAAAACGCTTTCAACCCAGACTTTCTGCCCTTGTTAGGCAATTACTCTTTGGGCCAAATCGTAAACCCGCTCAAACTGCTCCTCTAAGCCCATATCGCTATTGTCAAATTCAATGGCATCATCAGCTTTTCGCAAGGGTGAAACCTCTCGGGTAGAATCAATAAAATCCCTTTTCTGAACATTTTCCAGCACTTCTTCATAAGAGACCAATTCCCCTCGATCTAAAAGTTCTTTATAACGACGTGTGGCCCTGGCTTTTGGGGATGCCGTCATGTAGATCTTTAGTTCCGCATCTGGAAAGACAACCGTTCCAATGTCCCTACCATCCATCACCAAACCTTTTTCCTTGCCCATTTGCTGTTGCATCTCCACTAGCTTATGCCGTACTTCGGGAATGGTAGCTACCCTACTCACATGTCGCGAAACCTCCATTGCCCTAATCTCTCTTTCCACGTTGTTTCCATTAAGGAACATTTCAGACATCCCCAATTCTGGGTTCGGCACAAATTTTAAATCAATGTTGGGTAAATCGGCAATCAAGGACGGAAGGTCTTCTTCCTCGCCCACGCAGCCATTGTTCAATGCATGTAGCGTAACTGCCCTATACATGGCACCGGTATCCACGTAAATATAGTTGAGGGCATTGGCCAATTTTTTTGCGATGGTACTCTTTCCGGTGGAAGAATAGCCATCTATGGCTATGGTTATTTTTCCCATATCCCAAAAATAGATAGAATTGGAGGAAGTTCCCGTTGTTAAACTGAATTAAAGTGTTTTTGCGTTTTTTACTCTTCGGTTGGTGACGGCAATCTCAATTACTTCGCTCATATCCGAAACATAGTGGAACGTAAGACCTTTAAGGTAATCTTGTTTTATTTCCTCGATGTCCTTCCGGTTGTCCTCGCAAAGAATAATTTCCTTGATTCTGGCTCTTTTTGCAGCCAGGATTTTTTCTTTGATTCCACCTACAGGGAGTACCTTGCCGCGAAGTGTTATCTCCCCAGTCATGGCCAAACTTTTCTTCACCTTTCGTTGTGTAAATAAGGAAACCAAGGAAGTCAACATGGTAATTCCCGCACTGGGCCCATCTTTTGGCGTAGCGCCTTCAGGCACGTGAATGTGCACGTTGTACTTGTCAAATACATCAGGGTTGATCCCGAACAAATCAGAATTGGACTTTATGTACTCCATGGCAATCGTTGCGGATTCCTTCATCACTTTGCCCAGGTTTCCAGTAATGTTCAGCGTTCCCTTTCCTTTGGATAGAATGGACTCGATAAACAGAATATCGCCACCAACACTGGTCCACGCCAGTCCGGTTACCACTCCGGCAACATCGTTATTCTCATATTTATCCCGTTCCAAACGTGCAGGACCCAATACTTTTTCTACATCCTCATGGGTAACCTTGATATTATATTCCTCTTCAATGGCTATGGATTTGGCTGCATAGCGCACCATTTTAGCCAATTGTTTTTCCAGGTTCCTAACCCCTGATTCCCGTGTGTAACCTTCCACAATTTTTTCCAATTGGGGTTTCCCAATTTTTAAATCCTTGGTAGAAAGTCCATGTTCCTTTAATTGCTTGGGAAGCAAATGTTTTTTGGCAATTTCCACTTTTTCCTCAATGGTGTATCCCGTTACGTTGATAATTTCCATTCTATCGCGAAGTGCGGGCTGAATGGTTCCCAGATTGTTGGCTGTTGCAATGAACATTACTTTGGATAGATCATAGCCCATCTCCAGGAAATTATCGTAGAATTCACTGTTCTGTTCGGGATCCAAAACCTCCAACATGGCAGAGGAAGGATCTCCCTGGTGACTGTTGGATAGCTTGTCTATTTCATCCAAAATGAACACTGGGTTGGACGTACCTGCTTTCTTCAAGCTTTGTACAATTCGTCCGGGCATGGCACCTATGTAGGTCTTTCTATGTCCCCGGATTTCGGCCTCATCCCTAAGTCCGCCCAAAGACATGCGCACATATTCCCTACCCAAGGCCTCGGCTACCGATTTCCCAAGGGATGTTTTACCCACACCGGGAGGGCCATATAGGCACAAAATGGGCGATTTCATATCGTTTCGCAGCTTTAACACTGCCAAATATTCTATAATTCTTCGCTTTACATCCTCCAGGCCGTAGTGGTCCCTGTCCAAAATCTGCTGGGCCCTTTTCAGGTCGAATTTGTCTTTGGAAAATTCGTTCCAAGGAAGATCTAAAAACAGGTCCAAGTAGTTCCTTTGAATGGAGTATTCCGCAACCTGGGGATTCATGCGTTGCATTTTGGCCAATTCCTTCTCAAAATGCTCTTTTACCTTCTTGTCCCATTTTTTCTTTTTGGCCTTGGCGCGCATCTCATCCACTTCCTCTTCATAAGAAATACCGCCCAATTCCTCCTGAATGGTTTTCATTTGCTGGTGAAGGAAATACTCACGTTGTTGCTGATCCATATCGTTGCGCACTTTGGACTGGATATCATTCTTTAACTCCAGTTTTTGAAGTTCCATGTTCATGTACTTCAATGTGGTCAAGGCGCGATCTTGCAGATTGGGAATTTCCAACAAGTTTTGTTTCTCTGCAACAGTCAAATTAAGGTTGGAAGAGACAAAATTGATCAAAAAGGAATTGCTCTGAATGTTCTTGATAGCAAAGGTGGCTTCGCTAGGTATGTTGGGGTTATCCTTTATGATTTTAAAGGCCAGTTCTTTTATGGAATCAATGATGGCGGCAAATTCCTCACTGGATTCATCCGGACGTTCCTCCAAAGCTTCCTTCACCGTAGCCGTAAAATAAGGTTTCTCCGTGATTACCTCGGCAATTTCAAACCGCTTCTTACCTTGGATAATTACCGTGGTATTGCCATCGGGCATTTGTAGTACCCTTAAAATTCGGGCCACCGTACCCAAAGTATTTATGTCCTTAACTCCTGGATTTTCGGTTTCCTCATCCTTTTGGGATACCACTCCAATGGTCTTGGAACCATTGTTGGCATCCTTGATCAAATTAATGGACTTGTCCCTACCCGCCGTAATGGGTATAACGACTCCAGGAAAAAGTACGGTATTGCGCAAAGGAAGCACCGGAAGGGTTTCAGGCAGCATCTCCCTATTCATCTCCTCCTCATCTTCCGGAGTTAGCAAGGGTATCAATTCGGCATCTTCGTCTATTCCCTGCATGGATATATTATTAAAACTTGAAATTTTTATCTCTCCCATATCTAATTTTCGGTCATTTTGTCACCAATGACATAAATCTTCTGTTCATCTTGGGCCGCTCAACTGGTAAATCACCTTAAAACTAAGTGATATCAAGGCATTTGAACCCATATTCAATGCTATAAAGGCAATTCCTGTGCCAAGGTGGTTATGGATTTATCGTCCATGGTTTTTGGCAAAACGTGATTATCCGCAAAGATTATTACTAACTCCTAATTGAGTGGTACTGATTATTGATTATTGATAACTGATTACTGATTACTCATCACTCATCACTCATCACTCATAACCCATTTCCCTAAACTCCTCATTTTCCATCGATTCCATATTTATTACAAACAATTTCGTCCAAAACTGTAACAATCAATAAATTCATACCTCTATAAGACAAACCATTCATTTTTTGAGCCACCAAAATGAACATATAGATGCACTGCTTCAATCGTGCTTAAAAGGCAAATCAAGTGCACAGATGGAGGTTTACAACCGCTATTACAAGGCCATGTACAACACAGCCTTTAGGATTGTAAAGGACTCCGCCGAAGCCGAAGATGTGATGCAGGAATCGTTTTTGAATGCGTTTACGAAACTGAACACTTTTAAAGGAGACGTCACTTTTGGAGCTTGGTTGAAACGTATTGTGATAAACAATAGCATCTATCATTACAAAAAACAGCAAAAAACAAGAGCTGTTGATTTGGATGATGTAATGTACAAGGTCGAAGATAATGACGGAGTTGATCTTGATCACAATGGTTATACAGAACTGAAGGCTCAAAAAGTGATGGAGACCATGAAAAGTTTGAAAGACAATTACAGAGTTTCTTTGACCTTACATTTAGTTGAAGGGTACGATTATGAAGAAATAAGTGACATCATGAACATTAGCTATGCTAATTGCAGAACCACAATTTCTAGGGCAAAAGAAAGCCTGAGAAAAAAATTGACAATAAACGTTTGATTATGAAAAAGGATAATCTAGAAGAGTTGTTCGGAAGACTTCAAGGGAAATTGGACCTTGAGGAGCCCCAGTTGGGCCACCAAGATCGGTTTTTGGAGAAATTAAATCAATCCAAAGGCGTGACCCACCTGAATTCCAAAAAGTTCAATTGGTGGAAACCGCTTTCCATTGCGGCATCCGTAGCATTTCTCTGCTTATTGGGCATTCAAGTAATCAATACCAAGCCCAGTATTAAGGAACAAGTGGTGGAAATTGCCCCGGAGGTATCCCAGACTGAGTTTTACTTTGTAAATGTTATAGAAGAACAAATACAGCAGTTGAAGAATGAAAAATCTCCAGAGACTGCCAAACTCGTAGACGATACCCTAATACAATTGGAAAAACTGGAAAAAGATTACGAAGCCCTTGAACAAGAACTGGTAAACGGAGGCAACAGTAAAATTATCCTGAATGCCATGATAACCAACTTCCAAACACGGATAGATCTTTTGAAAGAAGTGCTGTCCAATATTGAAAACATTAAGAATATAAAATCCCATTATGATGAAAACATTACGATATAAATATGTCTTTTTGACATTGGCACTACTTCCGCTAATGCTGGTTGCCAATAATGGCAAACTAAAGGGTAGATACACTAAGGAAAAGACCATTAAAAAGGAGTTTAATGTCAATTCCGATGCCCTTTTCAAAGTGCGCAACAGCTATGGAAATCTTAACATTACCTCCTGGAACGAAAACAGGGTTGTAGTGGAAGTCCATATCAAGACCAACGGCAACAACGAGGAAAAGGTCCAGGACAGATTGGATGAAATTGATGTGGATTTTGAAAATAGCAACAGCCTGGTCTCCGCTAGAACCATGTTCGGCGACCGCGGTAATAGCTGGGGCTGGAAATGGGGTAAACGAAACAATGTGAGTGTCCAGGTAAACTATACGGTAAAAATCCCGGTAAAAAACAGTGTAAGCCTGAGCAATGATTACGGAAACATTTATTTGGACCGTGTGGATGGCCATGCAAAAATCAGCTGTGATTATGGCAAAATAGACATTGGGGAATTACGCGGAAGAAACAACGAACTTAGATTTGATTATACTTCACGATCCAACTTTGAATACATCAATAGCGCAGAGATTATCGCGGATTACTCTGGATTTACCGTGGAAAAAGCAGGCAACTTGATTATCAAGGCCGACTATACCAATAGTGTGGTACGAAAGATGGAAAACCTTGAATATGCCAGTGATTATGGCTCCTTGGAGGTGAACGAAGTGAACAATGTGTCAGGAAATGGAGATTATGTCGGGGTAAAATTGGGTACTGTTCATGGCGATGTGAGCATTACTTCGGACTATGGTTCCCTAAAAATTGACCAAATGGCGCCTGATGCGGGAGATATCAACATTAAAACGGATTACACGGGAATGAAGATTGGCTACCACCCCGATTATCATTTTGAATTTGAAATTTCAGCGGAGTACGCTGGGGTTAGTGGTAAGGAGCCTTTCGAAATCAACATTAGCAAGGAGAAATCCAGCGAAAAATACTATAAGGGATATTATGGTTCCGAAAACTCTGGAAACACCGTACTGATCACAACCGATTACGGGGGTATCACTTTTTATCAAAACTGAAAATCAAAAAACAAAAATTAAAACACAATCATGAAAAAACTAATCACATTAACACTTGCACTGTCCATGGTGGCAGTGACCAATGCCCAATGGGGTAAAAGAGTAAAAGGGAACGGCAATGTAGTTACCATAGAGCGTTCTGTAGGCGAATATGATGCCGTTGCTTTGGCAGGCTGGTTCGATTTGGAATTGGTTTCTGGCCAAGAAGGAGAAATTACTTTAAAAGGGGAATCCAACCTTTTGGAACACATTAAGACCGAGGTCAAAAATGGCAAATTGGTCGTTAAACAAGAGCGTGGGGTCAATCTTAGACCATCCAACTGGAATTCGGGCATTACCGTAACGGTTCCCATTGAAGATATAAACTCGGTCTCTTTATCCGGTTCCGGAGATGTGGTAAGCCGAACCACTATCAAGGCTGATGACTTTCATGCAGGCATGTCAGGTTCCGGGGATGTTTCCCTGACCATTGAGGCCCAAAGTGTGAATGCGTCACTGTCAGGTTCAGGAGATATTAATTTAGAAGGTAAAACTACTGACCTAAGCGTTCAGGTTTCCGGTTCTGGAGATGTCAAAGCTTATGGCCTTGAGGCCGAATTTGTAACAGCGCAAGTTTCTGGTTCAGCGGATATCAAGGTAACTGCCAATCAGTCTATAGACGCAAGGGTATCTGGTTCTGGTGATATCAGCTACCGAGGGAATCCCAAGAAAATCAACAGCAAATCATCAGGCTCAGGAGATATTTCCAAAGGATAAATGGGTATCACATCGAGCCAAATCGAGATGTGACTTAAATTCTCGACTGCCTGCCTGTCGGCAGACACGGCACTCGAACCGACACTAGGAGTTTATTGCCAATCAAAAAACTTAAAACCGGACAGATGTCCGGTTTTTTTATTGTCTTTCCTTTTCCTTGTTCACCCGTAACAAAAGGAAAACACCTATCAAAAAGAAAAGCCCCAAAAAGATGGTGCTGTTCCGCATGCTTCCTGTAAGTTGGGCTACTGCACCGTACAAAAAAGTACCAATAACGATTCCTATTTTCTCCGCTACATCGTAAAAACTAAAGAAGGAAGTGGTGTCTGTGGTCTCTGGCAGAAATTTGGAATAGGTAGACCTGGACAATGCTTGAATTCCACCCATTACAACCCCGACCAGGCCAGCCGCTATGTAAAAATCCATGGGTGTTTGCAGAAAATAGGCGTACACACAAAGAAGGATCCAAATAACATTGATTACAATCAAGGTTCTCACATTCCCATACAGCTTGGACGCATAGGCCGTAAGCGTAGCACCTGCAATAGCCACAATTTGGATCACCAAAATACTTATGATCAATCCGGTGGTTCGTTCGGAATCCGTTCCCCAGGCAATTTCTTCCTCCCCAAAATAGGTGGCAATCAGCATAATCGTCTGAACGGCCATACTGTAGACGAAGAAAGCGCCCAAATAGCGTTTCAATCGGGTTTCACCACCCAATTGTTTCCAAACGCTCTTCAATTCCCTAAAACCATTAAGGACAATATTGGTTCTTTCCCCTTCCCTTTTGTACCCTTTGGGCAAGTGATAAAAAGTATACTGACTAAATAAAATCCACCAAACACCCACTGAAATAAAGGAGTACTTCATGGCCTTGATTTCGGCCACTTCACCTCCACCATCGGTAATCCCAAATACAGCAGGCTGCATTACCATGGCCAAATTAAAAACGAGCAGGATCACACTTCCCACATATCCAAGGGAAAAACCTTTGGCGCTTACGCCGTCTTGTTGCTCTGGAAATGCGATATCGGGCAAATAGGAATTGTTGATGGCGAAACTCACCCAAAAACCTACCAATCCAAAGAAATAGCAGACCAAACCAAAGTAGATGTTTTCAAGGGAAAACCAGTACAATCCTATGCAAGAAGCGGCTCCCAAATAACAGAAAAACTTTAGGAATATGCGTTTGTTGCCCAGATAATCTGCAATTCCCGAAACCAGGGGAGTCACAATGGCGATAAAAACAAAGGCCAAGGATGTTACGTAGCTGATCAAGGGAGCCCTGGCTATTTCGCCACCAAAAATGGTCACTTTTTCAATCTCCGCCACTCTAAACAAGGCCCCGTAAAAAATGGGAAATATGGCGGAGGAAATGACCAGGCTATACACCGAATTTGCCCAGTCATAGAAGGCCCAAGCGTTCAACAATTTCTTGCTTCCTTTAAGTGCGAATGCTCGTGCCATAACTTTTAAAATAAAAATGCCATTTATAGCAGCAGATAAAGACTTTTACATCTTCTTTGCACTATAAATGACATTAAATACTGGTTTATCAATTGGTTATTTAAATGTTGTTACCCCAAACTTGGTCGCTTCTTGTTTTGCAATGGGTGCCCAAGCCGTAAGATTATTGATTCTTGTATCGTTGGATGGATGTGTACTCAAAAACTCTGGCGGAGCCTGACCACCAGCCTTGGCTTTCATTCGCTTCCATAATTCAGCCGCCTCATCAGGGTTGTAACCTGCAATGGCCATAATCTGAAGACCGATTCTATCTGCTTCAGTTTCATGACCTCTGCTAAAAGGCAACATAACCCCAACAGTGGAGCCCAATCCATACGCTTGGTTGAACGTATTACGTTTCTGAGGATCCTTAATGGCCACATTACCAGCCACAGCTCCAATTTGTTGCAACATACCGGCACTCATACGTTGTGCCCCATGATCCGCTAGTGCGTGGGCCACCTCATGCCCCATAACTACAGCAACTCCAGTTTCGGTCTGTGTTATGGGCAATATACCTGTATAGAAAACGATTTTACCTCCGGGCATGCACCAAGCATTTACCGTTTCATCGTTGACCAAGTTATATTCCCATTTATAATCTTTTAAATATCCAGGATATCCATTGGCATCCAACCATCGTTCTGCAGCGGTTGCTATCCGTTGCCCTACCTTGGTAATCATTTGGGCATCGGATGTACCTGTTATTACCTTGTTTTCGTTCAAAAATTGATCATACTGGGCAAAAGCCATGGGGAAAATCTGGCTATTGGGGTAAAAATTAAGCGTACTTTTCCCTGTGAACGGATTCACTTTACAGGCCGTAATTGCCAAAAAAACCGCTACGGTTAGAATAAACTTTTTCATATGTGTTAATAGTGTTTAGTATAGGAAAATTACAAAAAATTATTTTCCAACCAGATGCAGTTCCGTAAAATCCTTACTGACCTCAATACTATTGTTTCCGTTCAATTTAATGTCTTTGGGATCCACTTGTTCATTATCCAATTCCACCACTCCAATTTGGAAGGGAAGCCCATGAAAAGTGAGTTTTATTTTCTCATAAGGGGTAATGAAATTTCCGTCCTTAAACTGTTGAATGATCAGTTCGTTTTCCTTGCCCCGTAACCTAAACCGTCTTAAGCTGTATCTTCCTTTTTTGTAGTCGTAACCGTCTTGTTGATCCTCATATACCTCGGAAATTTCTATTCCTTCCTTGAAATACACTTCAATAGCCAACTCCGTAATTTCCTTTTCCCCAACATACTGCTGAACCGGATATTTTGGAATCATGGCACCTTCCTTTATAAACATGGGGATTTTCTGAATATCTGCAGCAACCCATTTCTCAACTCCACCTTCTACAACTTCCTCGGTCCAATAATTATACCATTTCCCTCGCGGAACATACATCCGTCTACCTTGTGCATTGGGTTCTTGAACTGGACAAACCAAAATCTGTTCCCCAAAAAGAAACTCATCGGTCCTAAAATGCGTCTGGGTATCCTCTTGATCATAAAATACCAATGATTGCAGCATAGGCATACCACTTTTGATGTATTTATAGAACATCGTATACAGGTAAGGTAAAAGTTGATAGCGCAACTCGATGTAATTCCTTGTAATATCCGTTATCTCATCACCAAACGACCAAGGTTCCTGATCTCCATGATCTCCACTGGAGTGTACACGACAGAACGGATGGAACACGGCCAACTGTATCCATCGGGCAAAAAGTTCCCCGTTGGGTTGCTCTGCAAAGCCCCCAATGTCCGAGCCAACAAAGGAATATCCACTCATGCACATGCGTTGCATCTGAACATTGGCAATCCACAAATGCTCCCAAGTAGCTACGTTATCCCCTGTCCAAGTGGCACAATATCTCTGGGTTCCCGCATATGCGGCCCTTGTCAACACAAAAGGCCTTTTTGGGAACATAAATTTTTTGACCCCATTATAGGTGGCACGCACCATTTGCATCCCGTACACATTATGTGCCTTTCGGTGACTGCAAGGATGGCCGTCATAATCATGTCGAACATCTAAATTGGCCGTTTTTGTAGGAACTTCCATAACAGCTGGTTCGTTCATATCATTCCAAACCCCATGGACGCCCAAATCGGCAATCATTTCTTTATAGAGTCCTGCCCACCATTCCCGCACTTCGGGGTGTGTAAAATCTGGGAATTTGCACTCCCCAGGCCATACTTTGCCCTTAAAGTGGGGTCCATCGGCCCTTCTGCAGAAAAAACCATTGTCCATGGCCTGCTGGTATACCCAATAGTCACGATCGATCTTGATTCCAGGGTCAATCATGGTAATGGTCTTAAAACCATCCTCTTCCAACTCCTCAATCATCTTTTTGGGGTTGGGAAAACGCTTGTTGTTCCAGGTAAAGCAACGGAACCCCTCCATATAATCGATGTCCAAATAAATGGCATCACAAGGAATCTTCATTTTTCGGAAGGTAGATGCTATGTTTTTCACCTTTTTCTCAGGGAAATAACTCCATTTGGACTGGTGAAAACCCAGGGCCCAAAGCGGTGGAAGCTCTGGCACACCTGTTAAATCGGTATAGGCCTCTACCACCTGGCTCATTTTGGGTCCGTAGAAGAAATAGTAGTTCATCTCTCCCCCATCGGCCCAAAAACTGGTCACATTTCGCTTCTCATGGGCAAAATCAAAATAAGTGCTGAACGAATTGTCAAAGAAAATTCCGTAAGCAATGCTCTCTTTTAACCCTACGTAAAAAGGAATGGACTTATACAAGGGTTCCTGATCCTTGCCATAGGCATAGGAATCCGTGACCCAATTGTTTACCCGTTTTCCCTTTAAATTGGTATGGGAAGCCTTGTCTCCCATTCCGTAATAACTTTCTCCGGAATGGCTCACCTTGCCCATTTTAACAATGTTTCCGCCGTAATCGTAGTTTTCTTCCCAGTGGAATCCGAGCTCATCCTCCAAAATCACAGTTCCTTCCAAATCCTCAATTTGGACCTTTAAATCCGCCTTGCGTACATAAACCTTCACTTTGGAAGTGGTAATCACATACTCTGGAACTTCTTCTTTTACCTCCAATTCATTGTATCCCAAACTCACATCATCGCTAAGAGCGTATGAAAAGTCGGGCTCAAAAACATGTTCTGTGGCAAATCTGAATCGGATAGCGCTATCCCGTAAAATGGTCAACTCTAGGATAACTCCATTGTGGGTGGTAAAATAAAGCTTATCGTTCTCCTGCTTAAAATCAACTATATGGTTGGGAAATTGATTTCCCCTTTTTTCTATTTCGGTGTTGGTAATCATCGATGATGGGTTATGTAACCCACAAAAGAAAGACTTTAGGGCGAGAAATTAAAAAGATGTTGTGAACACCAGTGAACTACAACGTTTGCGTCCTGTATCTATTTGTAAACAAGCACTCCAAGGGGCGGTAAGGTCATGGTTACCGAATGTTTACGCCCATTCCATTCCTTTGCAGCGGGTTTTAGCGTTTTCTTGGCCACTCCACTACCCGAGTATTTTTTGTCATCGCTGTTAAAAAGGAGCTTCAACTGGCTGGTTTTCGGAACTCCGACACGGTAATTTTCCCTTGGAACAGGTGTGAAATTGCATGCTATGATCAAATCATCTTTGGGTTCCTTCCCTTTTCTAATATAGGTCAAAACCGTGTTTTCCTGATCATTGTGCTCTATCCATTCAAAACCTTCCGGGCTGAATTGTTTTTCGTACAGCGCTGGATTGTTTTTGTAGAGTTTGTTCAAATCCTTGATAACCTCTTGGATTCCTGAGTGGTAATCATATTGGGTCAGATGCCAATCCAGGCTTTCCTGAAAGTTCCATTCCGAAGATTGTCCAAATTCTCCTCCCATAAACAGTAAATTACCTCCTGGGTGCGTAAACATATAGCCATACAATAGTCTCAAATTGGCAAATCGTTGCCATTCGTCACCAGGCATACGGTAGAGCAGGGAGTTTTTCCCATATACTACCTCATCATGGGAAAAAGGCAGCATAAAATTCTCCGTGAAGGCATAGGTCATGCTAAACGTGATCTTATTTAGATCATAGGATCGATGTATGGGCTCCTTTTTGAAAAATTCCAAAGTGTCGTGCATCCAGCCCATCATCCATTTCATACCAAAGCCCAAACCGCCTAAATCTACCGGTTTGGAGACCCCATTGAAGGCTGTGGATTCCTCGGCTATGGTCTGTACCCCCTTAAAACTGGCATAGATTTCAGTGTTCATTTCCCGAAGAAAGGACATGGCTTCCAGATTTTCGTTATTCCCATACATATTGGGTTCCCATTCCCCATCTTCCCGCGAATAATCCAAATATAACATGGAGGCGACAGCATCTACCCGAAGCCCATCCACATGAAATTGATCCAACCAAAAAACGGCATTGCTGATCAAAAATGCCCGAACTTCGTTTCTCCCGTAATTAAAAATCAAACTTTTCCAATCTGGGTGGTATCCTCTTCTTCTGTCTGGATGTTCGTAGAGGTGCGATCCATCAAAAAATCCAAGTCCATGTGCATCTTCGGGAAAATGGGAAGGCACCCAGTCCAAGATTACCCCAATGCCTTTCTCATGGAATTTGTCCACCAGTATTTTGAATTCTTCTGGAGTTCCAAATCTGGAAGTAGGTGCAAAATATCCCGTAAGTTGATAGCCCCAGCTGGGATCAAAGGGATATTCCATCACCGGCATAAACTCCACATGGGTAAAGCCCATTTCGCTGACATAGTTGACCAATTCATCGGCCATTTCCGAATAGGACAAAAACTCCCAGCCGTTTTTTTTCTTCCAAGAGCCCAAATGCACCTCGTAAACCGAGTATGGTTTGTCCAAAGCATTGTGTTGTTCCCGGGTTTCCATCCATTTCTTGTCCTTCCAAGCATAGGGAGCATCCCATACCACAGAGGCAGTTTTTGGAGGTTGTTCGCAATAGCGGGCAAAAGGATCGGCCTTTTCAGTCCAAATATCGTTGTTGTGGGAATGAATCTTGTACTTATACTTGACACCCTTCTCCACGCCAGGGATGAATCCTTCCCAGATACCACTTGCATCCCACCGAACATTAAGTTGGTGCTCCTTTCCATCCCAAAAATTAAAATCCCCAATTACGGAAACCGACTGTGCTGAGGGAGCCCAAACCGCAAAATAGGTGCCTTTTACCCCATCAACCTCCGTAAGATGGGAACCCAATTTATCGTAGAGCCTAAAATGCTTTCCCGATTTAAAAAGATTGATGTCAAACTCAGTAAAAAAACTATGGGCAACTACTTTGGACATAGGTGGTGGTTTAGTAATTACAATATTACACATCTTTAGTAAAGTATCCGATTTTAAGACCTTCACATCACAAAATAGCCTAGATTTTAAAAAATGGAATGCTTTTTGATTTTCATCCCCCAAGAAGATAAATGAACACAAATCTAAAATCAAAAATCATGACAAAATTCAATACAATACTTGGAGTATTTCTTATCCTACTAATATCTGCTTGTGAAGGCCCAGCAGGCCCTCCTGGATTTGACGGACTTGATGGAAGAGATGGTCTTGACGGGCTTGACGGTCAAGATGGAATCCAAGGACAAGTCGTTGAAGTTGATGGAGTTAACTTTAACTATGACGTAGCTGGAAACATCTATAACACCATCATCACTTTTAGTGATGTTACCGATTTTGAGGTCTTTGAATCGGATGCTGTCTTAATATACAGGTTTGATGGCACCATTGACCTGGACGATGATAGTACTGCAGATGCATGGAGCCAGATTCCCCAAAGCTTTTTCCTTCCAGAAGGAACCATTCAATATGTTGCGGCCCACACTTTTGTGGATGTAGAACTTTTTATTGACGGAAATTTTGACCTTTCCGCCTTGGATACCAGTTTTACAGATAATCAATCCTTTAGGATTGTTTTTGTGCCCAGCGTATTTGCCAATTCCTCCAAAATGGACACATCCAAACTTTCCAATGTGATGTCCGCCTTGGGAATACAGGAAGATGGTGTAAAGAAAATAGAACTACAATAGTCCTTCAAAAATGCTAACTTAAGGTCCCGTTTTAACTAGCGGGACTTTTTTATTTTAGGATTGAAAGGATTTTAACAAATGCACGTCTACCTATAAAAAGAAATGGGAAAAAAGTTGTTTTTAGCGATGTTTTTGGTTCTTGTAGGATGCAAGGGCGTATCCCAGGAAGAGCCAAAAAGCAAGGAAAAAGAAAAAGTATATAAGGTTACCAAAACCGATGAAGAATGGCGTGCGGAGCTTACAGAAATGGAATATTACGTGCTCCGTAAAGCTGCTACTGAAAGTCCATTTACCAGCGAGTTATTGGAAAATAAGGAAAAAGGCACCTATGTTTGTGCAGGTTGTGCCACTCCCTTGTTCCGAAGTGAACATAAATACCGATCTGGAACCGGATGGCCAAGCTTTGATAGGGAAATCGAGGGCAATGTGGCCTATGACGTTGATTACAAAATAGGATATAAACGCACCGAGGAACATTGTGCCACTTGCGGTGGACATTTAGGCCATGTATTCAATGATGGCCCAAGAAGAACCACGGGCAAGAGACATTGTATCAACGGTGTAGCACTGGATTTCATCCCGGATTCCAAATAATTCCATGTTTATGTTATTGTCCTAAGGAATTTGCTTAAAGATAAAGTGGTTTCTTATTTATGTCCTCTGGGACAAACACCCTCTTTGTACATTATTAATTGATAATTGTAAATTGTCGTATGGAAAACAAATTCACTTCAAACAAGTCAGAGGAAGAGTGGAAAAAAGAACTCACCCCTGAAGAGTATTATGTACTTCGCCAAAAAGGCACCGAAAGACCATTTACCGGGAAGTACAATTTGCATTTTGAAAATGGGGATTATCACTGCAAAGCGTGCAATGCCACATTGTTCAAGAGTGAGAACAAGTTTGAAAGCGGCTGTGGTTGGCCCTCCTTTGACCAAGCCGTGGAAGGTGCCATAGAATACATTCGGGATACTTCACATGGAATGATCAGAACGGAAACGGTCTGTGCCAACTGCGGGAGCCATTTAGGGCATGTCTTTAACGACGGACCCCAGGAAACCACAGGACAACGGTATTGCATCAACTCAGTAAGTATTGGTTTTAATCCAGAAGAAGAAAAATGAATTTCCAAGAAAATTATTTAAAAAGTGTCCGCTCAGAATTTCTTCGCTACAAATCCCTTGGGGAAAAAACTTTTGACCAATTATCGGAGGAGGACATCCATTGGAAATATGCAGATTCTGACAATTCCGTCGCTATTATTGTAAAGCATATTGTGGGAAATATGCTGAGTCGTTGGACCAACTTCCTTACCGAAGATGGAGAGAAAGCATGGCGAAACCGCGATACCGAATTTGAAAGTCCGTACGCCTCCAAATCCGAAATGCTGGAGGCTTGGGAAAAAGGATGGAACTGTCTTTTTGCGGCGTTGGACAGTATTGACAGCACCAATTTTGATTCCAAAGTCAAAATCCGGAATGAGGATCACTCCATAATCGAGGCCATAAACCGTCAATTGGCCCACTATCCCAGTCATATTGGTCAGATTTTGTTCCTGGGAAAAATGATAAAGCAACAGAATTGGGTATCGTTGTCTATTCCTAAAGGGCAGTCTGCAGCATTCAATAAAAAAATGTTTGGGTAGACGGCCCATTACCGTTTCATATTTATAACAATTCTGCAAAACCAAAGCTTGGTATTTGGCACCCGAATTGCGTATTTTTGCACCTGCCTTTCAAAAGGCGGGTTTCTAATTTTTATTCAACTAAAATCAAAATCTGATGAGCAACTTCGATGTAATTGTTTTGGGTAGTGGTCCTGGCGGATATGTAACGGCGATACGAGCGTCGCAACTAGGATTCAAAACAGCCATTGTGGAAAAGGAAAGTTTGGGCGGTGTATGTCTTAATTGGGGCTGTATCCCAACCAAAGCCTTATTGAAGTCCGCTCAGGTTTTTGAGTACCTAAAACATGCAGAAGACTACGGATTGAATGCCAAAAAGGTGGAGCATGACTTTGGGGCCGTGGTAGGAAGAAGTAGAGGTGTTGCCGAGAGCATGAGCAAAGGGGTTCAGTTTTTGATGAAAAAAAATAAAATTGAGGTACTCAATGGTTTTGGAAAGGTTCAGCCTGGAAAAAAGGTCTTGGTAAAAGGAGAGCATGGAGATACCGCTGAGTACACTGCGGATCATATCATTATAGCCACCGGAGCCCGAAGTAGGGAATTGCCAAGTTTACCCCAAGATGGCAAAAAAGTAATCGGCTACCGTGAAGCTATGTCCTTGGAAACCCAACCCAAAAAGATGATCGTGGTGGGAAGCGGTGCCATTGGAGTGGAATTCGCCTATTTCTATAACTCCATGGGAACCGAGGTAACCATTGTGGAATATCTTCCCAATATTGTGCCGGTTGAAGATCAGGATGTGTCCAAGCAATTGGAGCGTACGTTCAAGAAAAATGGAATCAAAATAAAGACCTCTGCAGAAGTAACGCAAGTGGACACCTCTGGTGATGGTGTTAAAGCTACCGTAAAGACAGCCAAAGGAGAAGAAGTTTTGGAAGCGGATGTGGTGCTTTCAGCAGTTGGAATTAAAACCAACATTGAAAACATTGGCTTGGAAGATGTGGGAATTGCCGTGGATCGAGATAAAATTTTGGTCAACGATTACTACCAGACCAACATTCCAGGATACTATGCCATTGGGGATGTAACCCCAGGGCAAGCATTGGCCCACGTGGCCTCTGCGGAAGGTATCCTTTGTGTGGAAAAAATTGCAGGAATGCACGTGGAAGCCTTGGATTACGGTAATATTCCAGGATGCACCTATTGTATACCAGAAGTTGCATCTGTTGGTTTGACGGAGCAACAAGCCAAAGAACAAGGATACGACCTAAAGATTGGAAAATTTCCTTTCTCTGCCAGTGGAAAGGCCAAAGCATCTGGAACCCCGGATGGTTTTGTAAAGGTGATTTTTGATGCAAAGTACGGCGAGTGGCTGGGCTGCCATATGATTGGGGTTGGAGTGACCGACATGATTGCCGAGGCTGTTGTGGCCCGTAAATTGGAAACCACGGGCCATGAGGTACTAAAAGCCGTACACCCGCACCCAACCATGAGCGAAGCTGTTATGGAAGCTGTTGCGGATGCCTATGATGAAGTAATTCATTTATAAGGATGCTCAAGGCTTTTCGGCTTACCGCAATTCTAGAAGGTATATCTTATCTTCTCTTGTTTGGCATTACCATGCCATTGAAGCACTGGGCCCAAATATTGGAACCCAACTTGGTTGTGGGTTATGCCCATGGTGGATTGTTTATCCTGTACGTAGTGTTGGCGGTGGTTCTCAGTTGGGAACGCAAATGGGGCTTTAAACGGTTTGTGATTTTGTTTATAGCCTCCCTACTGCCCTTTGGGACGTTTTATGTGGATAAAAAATACCTGAAAGTAACGGATTAATCCATCTCTGGATATCATCTAGTTTGTTAGATCCTTGTAAACAGGGATGTTCCTGCTTATAGGAAGCTTTGAATCGCAAGATCGTAGCTTTGCAGCCCGAATCCCAAAATCACACCTTTGGCACCTGAGGATATATAGGAGACATGTCTAAAATCCTCCCGTTTGTGGGTGTTGGAAATATGAACTTCAACCACAGGGGTGGAAACCGCCTTAACGGCATCTCCGATACCAACAGAGGTATGCGTGTATGAAGCTGCATTTAGCACGATTCCGTCGTAGGTAAAGCCAACTTCCTGTATTTTGTCAATTAGCTCCCCTTCAATATTGGACTGATAATAGTCCAATTTCGCATCGGGAAATTTATCCTGCAATTGGCTAAAATAGGCTTCAAAAGTTGTGCTCCCATAGACTTCCGGCTCTCTTTTGCCCAGGAGGTTCAGATTGGGGCCGTTGATGATCATTAGTTTCATGCTGGTAAAAGTACAATATCTGTTAAAAAGAAAAAGCAGGCAATAGCCTGCTTTTATGTCAATTGATTATATCTGTTATTTGATGGCAAACTGAAGCCCAAAACCAAAGGACGCTCTGCGCTATCCCCTGTCTCACTCAATACCAAGGCTGGTCTCCAATCAAAATTCACCACAAACGGTACTCCTTTAGGTTTAAAATCCAAACCCAAATGCGGTCTTAGGGCGAACACATTGTCAAAATCCTCAATCAAAATAATACTGGGGCCAACCCCAGCATACCAACGGAGTTGATTTCTGGATCCTACAATCGCTTTGTGGTAGGAATACAAAACTGTAATTATGGTTCCACCATCCTCAAAACCCAGGTCGGCCTGTCCCACATGATGGTCCGAAAAGAAATATTTTCCGGTTGCTCCAAAGAAAGTTGCTTCATCATAAGCATCTACCCCTAGACCCAAGGCAGCCCTATAGTTGGTCTGCGCGATGCCGATGGAAGTGAATAAAATAGTCAAGGTGAAAACAATACATGCTTTTTTCATTTTAAGTGTATTTACGGTTATTAATTATGGTTTTATGGCTTTTGAACCTTCCAAAAGCCAGATTTGGGGTTTCATATCCCCGTACCATAAACCGTTTTCACCCTAGGTTGAAGATTCCTTTTTAAAAAAGGAACAAAATTCCAACGGTTGCGATGGCAAAAGTTCCGTCGTTTTCCACTGCAGTATATGAGACGTTCAATTCGGTATTGCCCGTTATATTATAACCTACAACAGGCCTATAAAACAGCCCCCCGTCATTACCTTCATTGACTCCTACGGCATAGCCCCCGTCCACACCAAACTTAAAATGGTAGGTAGGGTAGATTCTCACAGAACCAGCTACAGGAATAAACTGAATGTCCTCAAACTCCGTCTGGTTTTCCAGGGTTTCACCAAATGCGTTGATAAATCCAGTGGCCACACCAGCATCCAGGAGCTCCGAAACTCCCCAGTGGTAGTTAAAGTCCAATCCAAGGCTAAAACTGGAAAAATCTGCAGCATCCCCAACAGGAATACCTCCACTAAATCCAGCTTTGATATTGCTTCTATCCTGCGCCTTAGCAGAAAACATCAAAACAAAAAGGGCAATTGCAATCAGGTATGTTCTTTTCATAATTGTTAAAACTTTGTGAATACCTAGAACGCACTCTGAACAAATCTAGTATGGAACCTCACTAAAATTCCACAAGAATTTGTCTACTTTACTTCCGACAGAACTTGGTTCGAAAATACCGTCATTTACCAACTTTTAGCACCCTGAATTGATCAATGGCCCTTTTGAATTGACCAATGGGGCAAGTGGTCTAATATGAATTGTTTTTATCTTTAAATCATGAACTGGAAACAAGGCTTGCAAGACTACCAACATTACATGAAAATTGAACGCGGCTTATCTGACAACAGCATCTTTGCTTATACCCGGGACCTGCAAAAATTGGTGGACTACCTACATCAGTACGAGATTAAGGCCTCTCCCTTGGATATTGGTCAAGAGACCATTCAGCAGTTCATTTATGAACTGGCCAAAATCATCAATCCCCGTTCCCAGGCCCGAATCATATCGGGATTAAAAGGCTTTTTCACCTACCTTATTTTTGAGGACTACCGAACCGATAACCCCATGGATCTCATAGAATCACCAAAAATTGGTCGGAAGTTACCGGACACCCTCTCCTCTTCAGAAATTGACGAGTTAATTGGGCATATAGACTTGAGCAAATCTGAGGGTGAACGAAATCGTGCCATGCTGGAAACCTTGTATGGTTGCGGACTTCGCGTTTCGGAGTTAATCCATCTAAAATTGTCCGATCTTTATTTCGAGGAGGACTTTATCAAAGTGACCGGAAAAGGGGACAAGCAGCGTTTTGTACCCATTGGCCAAATAGCCAAAAAATATGTCAACCTCTATAAAAACGAGGTCAGAAACCATTTGAAAATCCAGTCTGGGCATGAAGACTATCTTTTCCTTAACCGAAGGGGAAAACAACTGACCCGTGCCATGATTTTTACCATTATTAAACGTTTGGCGGAAAAAATGGGACTGCAAAAGAACATTAGTCCCCACACTTTTCGGCACTCTTTTGCCACACATCTACTAGAAGGTGGTGCTGACCTCCGGGCCATTCAACAAATGTTGGGCCATGAGAGCATTACCACCACAGAAGTCTATATGCATGTAAACCGGAAACACCTACACGATGTACTTATTGATTACCATCCCAGAAACACGGAAGAGAATGAGGTTACTCAGTCAGAAGTTGAGGAAAAATCTTGATATCTCTTTTTGAATGGTCTTATGATCAGACGGGCCTCACGGTCAAATCGAATGTAATTGTACACCCAATTGATAAAGACTACGACCCTGTTTCGGAAACCTATCAAGAAAAACAGGTGTACAAACATCCAAACAAACCAAGCAAAAACCCCTTGAAACTTAAATCGTTTCAAATCGGCAACCGCTTTATTTCTCCCTACTGTGGCCATACTACCTTTATCCTTATAGGCAAAAGGTTTCATAGGCTTGTTTTCCAGTAATCGAATCAAATTGACTCCAAGATTTTGTCCTTGCTGTATGGCGGGTTGCGCCATCATGGGATGTCCATTGGGGAAAGCTTCGGTTTCCATATGGGCCACATCGCCAATGGCGAAAATCTCTTTGTGCCCAAGTACTTGGTTAAATTCGTTCACCATCAACCGATTCCCACGGGAAAGAAGTTCCTTGGCATCCAATCCATTAATGCTCACCGCTTTTACTCCAGCGGCCCAAACCAAGGTTGCGGCCTCAAAGGTGGTATCGGTGTTCGTAGTAATGAGGTTTCCATCATAATCGGTGACTCGGATGTTTTTCCAAACATTGACACCCAGTTTTTCAAGAAATTTTTCTGCCTTTTGGGAAGCAATTTCACTCATGGCCGGTAAAATCCGATTACCTCCTTGCACCAAATTGATTTGTGCCCTACGTGTATCCAAATCAGGATAATCCTTGGGCAAAATTCCTTTTTTGATTTCAGCCAATGCACCTGCCAACTCCACCCCTGTAGGGCCTCCTCCTACAATAACAAAGTTCATTAAGGCATCCCTTTCATGAAGGTCATCCGTGAGCAAGGCCTGTTCAAAATTCTCAAGGATCAAGCTTCTTAAATTCAAGGATTGTGGAATGGTCTTCATGGCCATTGCTTTTTCCTCAATGTTCTTGTTCCCAAAAAAATTGGTTTCAGAACCCGTGGCCACCACCAAATAATCGTAATGGATAGGACCGATGTTGGTGTGAACCCTTCGGTTTTTAATATCGATTTGAACCACCTCCGCCAAGCGAAAATAAAAGTTAGGGTATCCCTGCAACACTTTCCGAATGGGATAGGCAATGGAATCTGGCTCCAGTCCCCCGGTAGAAACCTGATATAGAAGTGGCTGGAAATTATGATAATTGTGTTTGTCCAACAGCACCACCTGCACATCTTTTTTCGATAGCTTTTTGGCCAAGGCGATACCGCCAAAACCACCCCCAATGATGATAATCCTTGGGAGATTGGACTGTGGAATGTTCATGCTGGACATAGCCGCAAATTTACGTAATACCCTATGGCTAAAATCATGTTTGGAAAGGTTTTTTGCTATCTTTAAATCTTGACTAACGAAACAGCTATCCTAATGAAAAAATCAATCCTGTTTGCTATTGCGGGCATCTTGTGCATACATACCGCTTTATCTCAAAAAAATGAAGAATCGGTCGTTAAATCCTTAGATTCCAAATCCAAAAAATATGGGGAAATTGCCCAAGAAATCTGGCAATTGGCCGAAATGGGCTATTTGGAATATAAAAGTTCGGCCTTATTACAAAAGACATTGGAGGATGAAGGCTTTTCCATTACCAAGGGAGTAGCGGGGATTCCTACTGCTTTTGTTGCCGAATATGGTTCCGGCTATCCCGTTATAGCTATTTTGGGGGAGTATGACGCACTACCCGGTCTATCACAACAAGCGGTTGCCGAAAAAAAATCGGCTAACGCTGCTGCAGGACATGCTTGCGGACACCATTTGTTTGGTACGGCGTCTACCGCGGCGGCCATTGAAGCCAAAAATTGGTTGAAAAAATCCAAAAAACAGGGAACCATTCGTTTTTATGGCTGTCCTGCCGAAGAAGGAGGTTCTGGTAAGGTATATATGGTTCGGGAAGGGCTTTTTGATGATGTTGATGTAGCGCTTCATTGGCATCCTGGTTCCCAAAATGCGGCCAGTGCCGGAGCAGCATTGGCCAATAAATCTGCCAAATTCAGATTTTATGGAACCTCGGCCCACGCAGCAGGTGCCCCTGAAAGAGGACGCTCTGCTTTGGATGGCGTTGAAGCCATGAACATTATGGTGAACATGATGCGGGAACACATTCCGCAGGAAGCTCGAATCCACTACGTGATTACGGATGGAGGCAAGGCTCCCAATGTGGTACCCAATTTTGCTGAAGTCTATTACTATGCCCGTCACAATAGTCGTGATGTGGTCATCGATATCTTTGACCGAATTGTGAAGGCTGCCGAAGGCGCTGCCCTGGGAACGGGAACCACCATGGATTACGAAATGATAGGGGGAACCCACGAATTACTGCCCAACCTGACACTTCAAAAGTTGATGCATGAAAATCTTTCCAAAATTGGAGGCATCCGTTATACGGATGAGGAAAAGGTGTTTGCCGAGAAAATCTCCAAAAGTCTTGGGTTTACTCAATTGGATGAGGCTCAAGCGTTTGACGTACAAGCCTATAAAGAAGAGGCTCGCGCATACGGTTCCACAGATGTTGGTGATGTAAGTTTTGCCGTTCCCACAGTGGGTATGAGTGCCGCTACCTGGGTTCCTGGAACACCTGCACATAGCTGGCAGGCTGTAGCTGCGGGTGGAACATCTATAGGAAATAAGGGAATGATGGTCGCTGCCAAAACACTATCGCTTACGGCCATAAATCTTCTGGAAAACCCGGATACAGTTGCCAAAGCCAAAGCTGAATTGGAAGAAAGAAGAGGAAAGGACTTTAAATATATTCCACTTTTGGGAGACCGTCCGCCTGCCCTGGATTATCGGAAGTGAACAAATCCAGAAAAAGATCGTAACAAAAGTGATCTAACACCTACCAATTAGTCAAACAACCAACCTGAGTGAACAAAGAACTGGAACATCGTTTTGTGACGGAGCTTGAGAACAATCAAAATATTGTTCATAAAGTATGCAGTCTCTATACCAATGATAGGGATTCCCACAACGATCTCTTCCAGGAGATTACCATACAATTGTGGAAGGCTTATCCCAAGTTTCGGGGTGATGCCAAGTTCAGTACCTGGATGTACCGTGTAGCTCTGAACACCGCCATTACCTTGTATCGGAAATCCAAAAAGAAAGTGCAAACACAGGACTACGATTCCGTAATTTTTAAGATCAAGGCCGACGAATATGACGATACCCAGGAACAACAACTAAAGTTAATGTACAAGGCGGTAAAACAGTTGGGGGATATTGACAAGGCCTTGGTATTTCTATATCTGGAGGACAAGGATTATGCAGAAATATCCGAAACACTAGGTATTACAGAAGTGAACGCCAGGGTTAAAATGAATCGTGTTAAAAATAAACTAAGAACCATATTAAATCCCTAGCCGATGATGGATGAATTGGAACTCTTAAAGAAAGACTGGCAGAAAAAGGACGAACATCTTCCTAGGCTGTCCTATGATGAAATACATACCATGATCTGGAAGAAATCCTCTTCCATTGTCAAATGGATATTTTATATCAGCATTATTGAATTTATTATCCCCCATCTACTCTACCTTGTCCCCTCCATGCGGAACAGTTCTTTGGACATTTACTCCAATTTAGGGCTCACCAAAGTGGTTCTAGGTGTGAGCATAGTGCAATATTTGGTGGTGTTCTATTTTATCCATCAATTCTATAAACGTTATCGGGAAATTTCTGTTTTGGATAGTGCCAAAAAATTGACCTCCAAAATACTACGTACCCGAAAAACGGTTAAACATTACGTATTCTTCTCGCTATCCATGGTACTACTGAGCTTTGCTATTCTGGTAGTAGGGATATACTTTAGTGATAATGTAATTGAAACATTGAACCTTGAAGGCAATTTTGAAGGCATGTCCGCAGAAAGGGTAAAACTCATCATCATGGTTGTGTTTGCCATTTTTGGGATCCTTGTCACTGCTCTATTTGGTGGGATTTATTTTCTGCTGTATGGCCTATTGACCAGAAAACTTAGGAAAAACTTCAAGGAATTGCAGAAATTGGAAGTTTAGTCTCCGCGGTAGCTGTACCTGCGCTTTTGATGATCAGCCTCATAGGCAGCCAGTTCTTCTTTGGGAATTACCTTTAAAAAAGACGGATGCTGCTCAATGGCATATTCCAATTTTTCCAAAATGGAGTCAATGGATTCATTCTCGTAGTCGATTTCCAAAGGAGCCTTGATTTGCATGGACTGCAAAATGCCCTTTTTCTTTACCCGCAATCCTTTTTTATCAAAAGACCTGCGAAACCCATCAATTACAACAGGAACCACAACAGGCTTGTACCTTTTTATGATATGCGCTGTTCCTTTTCTTAAGGGCTTCCAAGGTGTGGTGGTACCTTGTGGGAAGGTAATAACCCAACCATCATCCAACGCACGGGCAATATTGCTGATATCACTGAACTTTACGTGCCGGTTCACATCCTGCCCATCTGCCCGCCAGGTACGCTCAATACTGATGGATCCTGCGTAGGCCAATATTTTGGTGAGCAGGCTCTTTTTCATGGTTTCCTTGGCCGCCACATAGTAAATGTTCAACTTCGGATTCCAGAGATAACCCAAATTTTTGATGGAATCATCCCTCCCCTTTAGACTGGCGTTAAATACGTGGAACATGGCCACAACATCGGCAAAATAGGTTTGATGATTGCTTACAAACAGCACATTGGTATCTGGTAAATCCCTGATGACCTGGGAACCTTCAATTTCCAAGGTGTTGAATCCTTTATATCGCTGATGGGTCATCATTCCGGCAACACGAATCAACCAACGTTTTAAGAATAAAATGTGACCAAAAGGATTTTTCTTGAAGAGACCCATGCGCTTACTGTTGGGGGCTAATTTACAAAATAGCCGTTAAAGCACTTCCTCCAGTAGCTGCTGAATCTCGCTAAGCATCATGGCCGTGGCACCCCAAACCGTATAACCATTTAATTTATAAGCAGGTACATTTATGCTTTTGGCATACGAAGTACTCAAGGTTTCTTCAATCCGATTTTTCTTGTCCAGAAAATCGTACAGATTTACCTCCACCAGAGCCTCAACTTCGCTTTGCTGGATTACAAATGGACTTGGTTTGGTGTAAAAACCCAGAAACGGTCTCACCATAAAATTGCTTGGAGGAATATATAATTCACTCAATTCCTTGATCACCTCCACAGATTCTGGAGGTACGCCTACTTCCTCAAAAGTCTCGCGGAGAGCCGTTTCCCGCAAATTTGCATCCCCATCCTCTACCTTGCCCCCTGGAAATCCTATCTGGTTGGAATGAACCCCATTGTAAGATTTTCTAAGTATGAGCAACATTTTAGTGTATTGTTTGGCATCTGGATAAAACAAGGCCATTACAGCAGCTTGCTTGGGGTTCCTTTTTTTAATGTCGTTGGACTTCAGCCACTGGACCCTCATCAAAGGGGACATTTTATGATGTGATTCCTCTCCGGGAAGTGGTAGATTCTTTATTTTTAAAGCTTGATGATAAAATTCGTTAAAATCCATGTTGATCAAACCCTCAAAGTTCATTGCAATTATACCACTATTTTTTCTCGTCGCTTGTGGTGATGCTCCAAAAAAGGAAGCTCCAAAGACCGAGGAAAATGTGGTGAAAACGGATTCAATTCCGGCAGAACCCATACCTGAAACTCCTGGGGAAAAGGAAGAAGAGGCCTTTGTACTTGACGAGGAAAATGCCATTGATTTCTTTTTTAATTACGCTAAGGAACTCAAGGAAGATAAGGTAAGATTGACCACCAGCATGGGTAGTTTTACCATTCAACTGTACGACAATGTACCCTACCACAAAGCCAATTTCATCTATCTGAGCAAGAAAGGCTATTTTGACAATACCCAATTCCACAGGGTGGTCAAGGATTTTATTATTCAGGGAGGCAATTCTGATGATAGTAAAACTGCCAAGAAAAGAAGATTAATTGGCAGATATTTGCTTCCCCCGGACACCAGAAAAGGACACAAGCATCACCGAGGCACCATTTCAATGCCAAGTAGCGAACGCCACAATCCACACAAATTGGCCTCCCCCTATGAGTTTTTTATTGTGGTCACCAAACCAGGTTCCTACCATTTGGATGGCTCCTATACTCCATTTGGCAAAGTGATCGAAGGAATGGATGTAGTGGACGCCATCAACAACGTTCCTGTTGGCGACGGCGACTGGCCGTGGCAAAATGTCTATATTCTTAAGGCAGAGGTACTATAGTTTGTTCAAGAAATAAATGTTGGACTACCCGGTCAAAACCAATTGTTGTATCCAGCTGTTTCTATAACAAAGGAAAGAACCGTAACACATTATTTTCTTTCGCATCACACTTTTTCCCTAGGGGGTTTTTGATACATCTTTGAAGGTGCCCATCTAAACCAGGAAAGGAAAAGAGGCCAGGTGCCCAAGTTTTTTGATTTTAACCTTGTCTTGTCCAAAACTGTTTGGAAATCCACATCTAAAAGTGTTACGAGGGCAGCAATAATGATCAGGTTCTTAATAATGTACTGCCCTACAAAAGTCAGCTGCAACGGTCCACCGTTAAATGTGTCATCAGGAAAAAATAGCAGCGGTGTAAAAGTAAGCATCATATGTACCAAAGCAAGCAACACCAACACTCTTTGCTGTTTTCCCGCTACCAATAGAATCCCAATTCCTGTTTCCCAGATGGCCAACAGGATAATGGATATATTATCTGGTATGAATCCGAAAGTGAGTTCATGAATGGTGTTCTTGGCAAGTGTTTCCGCAGGGCTGGCCTCCGGAAAGAATTTTAAGGTTCCAAACCACAGATATACCAATCCAATGGAAATTGCCAAAATTCTGTTCTTGGTCTTTTGCTGCATAGGAAAAATGGGTTTAGTTGTTGAACTTATTCATCAAATCTCGATCAATTTTTACCTTTTTGTTCGCAAAGCGATAGGTGACTCCAACGTTGATCAGGTAATCCGCAAAGGCAGCATCCCCATTTCTTGGATTACCAGTCGCCGCCTCCGTTTGTTTATCGGTAACACTTTGAGGGCGGTCGCGGTGGATGGCAAAAGGAACATTCAGGTTCAAGGAAAAGTTATTTTTCATAAAGGCGATTCCAGGATCAATGGAAACAACATTCCCAGGTCTTCTAAATCCGTCGTTCCCTCCAATAAGATCCTTTACGGGCACCCCTTCATATCTTGCCCCCAAAGAAGTGGAGAAACTGTTTGATAAGGTATAGCTTGCACCACCCCTTACGGAAAACTGATCGGGAACGGCCATAATAGCCTCGTTTTGAAGGATTGGGCTCAGGGTTTCCCTAAAAGTCCTTGTTCCGTTTACCTCCCTAGGATTGATCAGGTAAAATCCACCTCCGTAGGCAAAGAGCTTTTCCGCAATTTTTTGGTAAAACTGAAAATCCAGGGTTATCCCAAAACCTCCATCGCCCGGTTGGATGCTCTGGTCCACTGGTCTTACCTGCGGACTTTCTTCCGGACCAACATTGTAGAAAATATCCGTAGCATTATAGTTCCCTGTTGGTAATTTAACGCCCAGACCCAGTGCAAGGTTACCATTTGGATTTTTTTCCAGATCAAACAACCAATAGCCTACCCCAACCCTAATGTCAGCCAGTCCACGGGAATAGGTGGTATTTCGTTCCTCGCGGCCATGCTCGTACAAGGAAGATCGGGTATTTATGACTGTAGGAACGGTAATACTGGTATATAACCTATCCGTGATACCGTAGGTTAGGAAAAAGTCCCAAGAATGTGAATGATTGATCACTTCAGTTTCATTGGCCACCCTATCCGGTTCCTCTTCGGTGCCCCTAAAATGCCGGAAAGATTTAAAATACCTATAGTTTATTCCCAGCTGTATATCTCCTGGTGCCAATAAGTTGTTTTCCAAAGTATTGCCCACACAAGATGAAAAATGTCTAATGGCCACACAGCCTTGGGCGTTTATGTCATTACTGTTGAAAAAAGTGATGGCAATAAAAAATAATAAAATCAATGGTTGATTGGCTCTCATGATGGTTTTGATTGGTTCGTTGAAAAGGCCGACCCCAACTGGGACGGCCTTTTTGTTATTTATAAAGATCACTAAACTTGAGTGCCAATGTATTACTATAGATAACACAGCAAGACTAACCAAAGCATAAAAAAATTAAGGAAGGATTAATTGTATTAATCAAAGATTAACAAAGCTTAAGGAATGGATATATTTGATTTACCTTGTACGGGCTTTGAGAAAACGGAACATCTACATAGTACTTTTTACGGTATCTGTCCTAGGTTTGGCAGTAGTGCAATACCGATATCTGCAAATTGGGCTTATTCTGGCCAAAGTACAGTTCAACAAAAAAATTGAGAATTCGGTTGCAGTAATCAAAAAGGATCTTAGCCAGCCCAACCAGCTCACTTTTTTAATTGGGAAAGTACTTGAAAAAGATAGTACGTATTTTAGATTGGGCTTGGACAGTATCCAAGATGCCTCAAGCCATTTTTTGAACGATTTTATTACGGAAAGGTTGGTAAGTAGTGGTGTGGAAACCGATTTTTCCTATGATCTTTTCACAAAAGACAGCATTCATTATTTAAATTCTCCAACGGGTTTCAAAAAACAGGAAAACGTGGTTGCCTATCCCATTGAAATTATTGGGTACCTTCCAGAGATCATAGACAAAAGGTTGATTCTTGAGCTGCGGTTCAAAAATTTGAACACCTATTTCCTGAGCCAACTCAATGGCTTGACGGTTCCCAGTCTTCTCTTTATTCTAGGCATTATTTTGGCCATTATATGGGCCTTGAGAACCTACTACTGGCAGCGAAACCTGATCACAACCACCAATGAATTCATCAACAACCTTACCCATGAACTTAAAACCCCGGTCTTTTCCATAAGTTTGGCCACAAAATTGTTGGAAAGGGAATCCCAGCCCAAGCAGCGAAAAGTAATCTCCATGATCCGGCAACAGACCGAAAGGTTATCCACACACATTGACAAGGTGTTGGAACTGGGCAATCTGGAGCACAAAAAAAATGTGGTTTCCACAGAAAAGCTGGACTTCTATCCAAGTTTATCAAAACTCTGTCAAGAATTTGAAACCCTTTCAGAAGTGGAACAGATGGATTTCACCTATGTGCTGGATGAAGGCCCCTATTGGGTCAATGTAGAGCAATTTCATTTGGAAAATGCCGTCAATAATTTATTGGACAATGCCAAAAAGTATTCAGAAAACCCAAGAATTGAGCTTATGGCATCCAAAAACGGCCAAGAACTGATCATTGCCATAAAGGATAATGGCAAGGGAATCCACCCCAAAAACAAAGACCTCATTTTTAAAAAATACTATAGGGTAAGTCATGGCAATTTACATGATGTAAAGGGGTACGGTTTGGGGCTTAGTTATGTAAAAAGGGTCATAGATCGTTTTAAAGGAAAAATTGAATTGGAGAGCCAACTGGGAAAGGGCACCAAGATCTCTGTTATTATACCACTGGTCAAAAATGGAAAAAAAGCATAGAATTTTACTGGTTGAGGATGACGAATCACTGGGATACCTTCTTTCGGAATACCTTAAAATGAAAGAGCTTGATATTATATGGGCAAAGGATGGGACAAAGGCCATGGAGGCCATGGACCTCCACGCTTTTGATCTAGCGGTTTTGGACGTAATGATGCCACAAATGGATGGTTTTACCTTGGCCAACCAAATTAAGAAACGTTTTCCGGATCTTCCGTTTATCTTCCTTACCGCTAAGTCGCTTAAGATTGACGTTCTGAAAGGGTTTTCGCTTGGGGCCCTGGACTATTTGAAAAAGCCAATAGATGAAGAGGAACTATTGACCCGCATTATGGCGCATTTGTCCCGGATGGAAAAAGCTGCTTCCCATAAGGGCAAGGAAGACCTGGTGCCCATAGGAAGCTATATTTTCGATAGTCGCAACAACCAACTTGTCCATAAAGGGGAGAGCATACGCCTCACCGCCAGGGAGAATGAACTATTGAAATTTTTGGTGCAGAACAAGAACAACCTCTGTTCCCATAAAGATATCTTGGTTCCGATATGGGGAAACAATGACTATTTCAACAGAAAGAGCTTAAATGTCTTTATAACACATTTACGCAAGCATTTGGAAAAAGACCCGAACATTAAAATTGAAAACCTTCATGGCCGCGGGTTTATTCTCCGAGTTGACCAATAGTTCCAAAATGGATTTTGGCTAGGGCATTTTTCTGTAAATATTGGGCAACCGAATTCCGAATTTTACGGCCAATAACCGCAAGCTGATCACTACAAGTATAGCAGCTACATAGGCATAGTTCTCCTTGATGGGAAATTGGGTAAACAAGAAGTAGCTGGCACCTCCCAAAATACAAGCCGTGGCGTAAATTTCCTTACGGAAGATTACTGGAATCTCATTGCACAACATATCCCGAATTACCCCTCCAAAACTTGCAGTCATGGTTCCCAAAGCAACACACATCACCGGGGAAAGCTCAGCTTGTAACCCCTTCTCCACCCCAATCATCGTAAAAAGTCCAATCCCAATGGTATCAAACAAAAACAGGGAGCGTCTCAAGTATTTTAATTGGTTTACAAACAATATCCCAAACACCACGCTAATGAAAATCGTGGTAACATAGGTAAGATCACGCATCCAGACCACAGGTGTATTTCCAATGAGCAAATCCCGAAGTGTTCCCCCGCCAATGGCTGTTACAAAGGCAATGATCAGCACCCCGAACAAATCCAATTTCTTGTCCATGGCCACCAAAACTCCTGAAATGGCAAAGGCTACGGTACCCAAAATATCTATGGTCTGATAAAACATACTCAATTACATTTTTTGAGTGTAGTAGTTGTAATCCTTGATGACCTCATCCACAAATTGAATGGGATGCAGGGTGGTCTGAATCCCAGTGACCTCCTTAATCTTCTTATCCAAGGAAACAATAACATTATGATCTCCGTTAAGCTTGGATTTATCATACAGTTCCTTAATGGTCTGTATCTCGGAATCCTTAAAAACGGTAACCTGCGGAAATTGTGGTTTATAATCCTTTGGCAGCTCGCGCAGCAAGGTATCTTTTAGGGAAACTTTCTTTTTTTCGCTGATGACCGTGGTGCCTGCCGCAATATCTCCCAATCGTTGTCCTTTGCCTCGAATCAGTATGGTCAAGACAGCTCCTCCTCCAGAAGTGAGCACCACATCGATAATGCGCAATACCCAACGCACAAAATAGTTGGCAAAACTAGGTTTGGAACCATCCAGTTTTACCACGCGTAGGGACATCAATCCTTTTCCTATGGTCTTTCCGTCAGAGAAAGTCTCAAACAAAAGATAGTACAAAAAAGCAGGAATACTCATCACTAAATAGTAAGCCCATTGGTCAAACAAATCCATGTCCAGGGAAGCCAAAAGAATAAAGACCAAAATGGTGTATACACCGATCACAAAGCTATCTATGATATAGGCCAGCATGCGCTCCCCAAGGTTGGAAGTGTTTTGGGTGATACTTATATTTTGGGCCGTTTCTATTTGAAATTGATCCATATTTTAGTTTCTTTACTTACAAACCAAATTTAATGCGAGAGGCTGCTTTTGTTAAGCAAAATAAGGACAAATGGATCGCTTTTGAAAATGTCTTGAACAATCAAGATCGGCTGACTCCAGATAAGCTATCCGACCTCTACATTGAAATCACAGATCATCTTAGCTACGCCAAAACTTTTTATCCCAAGAGCAATACCGAGTTGTACCTCAACGCTCTGGCCTCACAGGCACATCAGAAAATATATAAGACCAAACGGGAATCCAAGAACCGTATTGTGGGCTTTTGGAAAACGGAATTTCCATCCATGTTTTACCAGCATCACCGAGAATTGCTGATTTCTTTTTTGGTTTTTGCTTTTTTCTCCTTTGTGGGAGCCTTTTCATCGGCCAATGAAGGGGATTTTGTCCGCTCCATCTTGGGGGATGGCTATGTGAACATGACCTTGGAAAATATTGAGAAGGGCGATCCCATGGCAGTCTACAAAGAACAAGGAGAGTTCAATATGTTTTTGGGGATTACCATCAACAATATAAAGGTAGCGGTCTACGCCTTCGCCTTGGGAATTTTGTTGGGTATCGGCACCTTGATTATCATGTTGCAAAATGGGATTATGTTGGGCAGCTTTCAGTACTTTTTTTACGAAAAAGGCCTATTATGGGAATCTGTGCGCACCATTTGGATTCATGGTACCATCGAGATTTCCGTGATTATTATAGCAGGATGTGCAGGTTTGGTCATGGGCAACGGGATGCTGTTTCCTGGCACCTATACTCGCATGGAATCCTTTAAACGAGGCGTGAAAAACGGATTAAAGATTATGATCAGTACCGTACCGTTCTTTATTCTAGCGGGATTTTTGGAGGGCTATGTAACCCGTCATACCGAAATGCCGGACTGGTTGGCCATTTTGATCATTGCAAGTTCTTTATTCCTTATCGTATTTTACTATATCATATATCCTAACCAATTCAAACGAAAAGCAAAGCATGCAGCAGTACATTGAGTTTAAAAAACAACGGGAACTGGGAGAAATCTTATCGGATACCTTCGGTTTTATCCGAAACCAATTCCAACCTTTTTTTGGTACCATTTTAAAGATTGTTGGCCCCTATCTATTGGTGATGTTGATCTCCCTAGGATTCTACTATTACTTTATTGGGGATATGTTCTCCTTTAGTGTGGAGACCTCCAACGATTTTTTCAATCCCATCATGATGGTGTTGGTGTTTTTTATCTTTTTTCTGGCCATTATTGCGGCCTATGTGATGGCACAGGCCACCGTGCTGTTCTATATCAAGTCCTATGCAAACAACAAAGGGGTCATCAACTTTGAGGAAATCAAGAAAAATGTATACACGCACTTCTGGAGCTTTATAGGCCTGGGACTTTTAGTGGGATTGTCCATAATGGTAGGGTTCATTTTTTGTATCATCCCCGGTATTTATCTCTACCCGATTCTTGCACTGTCTTTTAGCGTGATGGTCTTTAACCAAAAAGGGGTAAGCGAAGCCTACGGATACAGTTTTACCTTGATCAAAGACAATTGGTGGATTACCTTTATTACCTTTTTTGTTATCGGAATAATTGTGGGGATTGCCAGTTATGCCTTTAGCATTCCAGCCTATATCTACATGATGGTAAAAATGGGCACTATGGCCGGGGAGACAGATCCAGTTGCATTGACCGGCGGTATTTTTGATCCTATTTATATTTTGTTGAATTTGCTGTCGGTTTCCGTACAATTTTTGTTGAATATCATCACTTTGGTTGCCGGGGTACTTATTTACTTTAACCTCAACGAAAAGAAAAATTTTACGGGAACCTATGAGCGCATAGATAATTTGGGAAAATCGTCTGAGGGATAAATGCGGAGGTGGATAGTTTTTGTTGTGTTTTTGTCAATTTGCATCCCAATGCTTGGGCAAAATGATACGTTGATAAAACATGACGATGCCAACATTGTTCCACTTGAAATTTCCGAAGGGCATTTGAAGCCTTTTCTGGAGGACGAGGCCTTTAATTATGAGATTGTCAAGACGGATAGCAGTTGGTGGGATAATTTCAAGGATTGGATGTACAACATCCTACTTCAGATTTTTGAATGGCTTTTTGGTGTGGAGGCCGCTGTAGGTGCCGTGGCTTCCTTCCTTCAGATACTTCCCTACATTTTGCTTGGGATCCTATTGTTTTTGATCATCGGATTTTTTGTCAAGGCAAATACCCGCTCCTTGATATATACCCAGAAAAACCCAAATGTTGTTTCCCTTTCAGAGGAGGAACGTATCATCAAAACAGAGGACATACAACAACTTATAAGGGACGCCCTTGCCCAGAAAAACTATCGTCTGGCCATTCGCTATTATTACCTTTTTATCCTGAAACTACTTACCGAAAGGGAACTCATTGAATGGCAGTTGCAAAAAACCAACGACGACTATATTGCAGAGCTTTCCAACAGCCAATTAAAGACTCCTTTTAGCAGGGCCACCTTGCTCTACGATTATATTTGGTATGGAGAGTTCAACATAGATCAAGACCGATATACCAAGGCCGAGCAAGTATTTGTAACCTTAAAAAATGCCATTGCCACAGATGTTTAAGAAGGGAAGGGCATATATCATCATCAGTGTTATCACGGTAGGGCTTCTGCTTCTTTTGGAGTATAACAAACCCAAAAAGGTGAATTGGTTTCCATCTTACGTAACCCATCATAAAATACCCTATGGAACTTATGTGCTCAATGAACTCATGGAGGGTTTTTATCCAGAGCGCATACAGCAAGTGACCAGACCCCCATTTGAGTTCTTGCAAAGCAGGGAAGATGTAGCTGGAGCATATTTTTTTGTGAATGAGTCCGTCTTTTTTGGAGAATCCGAACTGAACACGCTGTTGGAGTGGGTAGATCAAGGGAATACCTTGTTTGTGGCCTCCAAAGGGTTTGATGAGAAGCTTCTGGATACTTTGCACCTGGAAGAGGAATACCTCTATAGCACCGAAGACCTAGAGCCGGAGTTTCACCATAAATTGGTAAACCCCAAGCTTACTGCCAAAGAGATATCCTTTAGCAAGAACTACAACGCGCGAACTTTTAGTAAAATAGATACCTTAAATACAGTGGTGTTGGGGGAGGTTTGGAAAAATACGGACAGTGTCCAAACCACTACCAAGGGAATCAATGCCATAAAACAGCCATTTGGCCAGGGTACTATTGTGCTTTCCACCTTTCCAGAAGCGTTCACCAACTATTTCATCCTAAAGGATGAACATCGAAATTATACCGCAGGGTTGCTGTCCTATTTGCCAACAAGTGGCGCCATTTTGATGGACAACCATTACAAATCCGGGAAGTCTTTTTATACCTCTCCCATGTATCTGTTCCTGAATACCAAGGAATTTAAATGGGCTTATTATTTAGTCCTTATCGGGGCCTTGGTTTATGTCATTTTTGAAGGAAAGAGAAAACAACGGGCCATCCCCATTGTTACTCCTTTAAAAAATCAAACCTTGGCATTTACCCGAACCATTGCCGACATGTACTTTGAAAATGGAGAGCAAAAGCAAATAACAACACATAAAATTGCCTACTTTTTGGACTATATCCGTACACGATTGCATATCTCCACGCAAACCCTGGACGAAGCATTTCTCAATCGATTGGCTATACGCAGCAACAACGACCCAACGGATGTTCAAAAATTGTTTAGGCTGATAGAAAAGCTGCAGGGCAAAACCCAAATATCGGATACAGCACTTGAAGAACTGAATAAAAAAATAGAAGCATTTAAAGCAAAAGTTGATGGAAAATAACGATTTGAACTTTGACAGTCGGGTTCCTTTAGAGGAGCTAAAAAATACTGTTTCACAAATTAAGGAAGAGCTCTCCCAAGTCATTGTGGGCCAACAAAATTTTATGGACCTCCTTATTGTATCCCTTTTGGCAGATGGGCATGCCTTGATTGAAGGGGTGCCTGGAATTGCGAAGACCATCACCGCCAAATTATTTGCAAAGACTCTAAAGACGGGTTTTAGCAGGATACAATTTACACCGGATTTAATGCCGAGCGATATCTTGGGAACCTCCGTGTTCAATGTCCAGAATTCAGAGTTTGAATTTAAAAAGGGGCCTATCTTCTCCAATATTATCTTAATTGATGAAATCAATAGGGCACCCGCCAAAACCCAGGCAGCCCTTTTTGAGACCATGGAGGAACGACAGGCCACAGTGGATGGCACTACCTATAAAATGGCCGAACCCTTTATGGTGCTGGCTACACAAAACCCTATTGAACAAGAGGGCACCTATGCACTCCCGGAAGCCCAATTGGATCGCTTTTTGTTCAAGATCAAGATTGATTACCCTTCCGTTGAAGAAGAGGTGCAAATCATCCAAGGACATCATGAACGCAAGGGAGAAAAGCCCCAGGATAAGGTAAAAGCGGTGTTGACTTCGAAAAATTTGGCAGCGTTCAAAAAGAACATCCATGATGTGATCGTTGAGGAAAAAATCATCAACTACATTGCCAACATCATTACCAATACAAGAAACCATCCGCATCTTTATTTGGGTGCCTCACCCAGAGCATCCATAGCCACCTTGGCGGCATCCAAGGCGTTTGCTGCCATATCCGGTAGGGATTTTGTGATTCCCGAAGACGTTAAAAAAGCGCTTGTTCCAGTACTGAACCATAGAGTCATCCTCACTCCTGAACGGGAAATGGAAGGAATGACCACTGAAAATGTAATCAATATGATTATGGAATCCGTTGAAATTCCAAGATAGGCATGCGTATTCTCAGGTCGTTTTACATTCATAACCGATTTTTTTGGTACATCGCAATTTTGGCGGCCTGCTTTGTGATTTCCTATTGGGTACCCAGTATATACCCTATTGCCTGGTTGTTGGTATATGGGCTATTGGCTTTGTTCCTTTTGGATTGTTATTTGTTGTTTGCCACGGACGATGCCATTAGGGCACAAAGAGAACTTCCCCAAAAACTTTCCAACAGCGATGAAAATCTGCTGGCAGTTCAGTTGACCTCCAAATATCCGTTCAAGACCGGTATTGTGGTCATTGACGAACTCCCTGTCCAGTTCCAAAAACGGGACTTTGCATACGAAGCATTTCTGAACAAGAATCAAAACCACACTTTTGATTACTCAGTGCGACCCGTGGAACGCGGGGAATATGTCTTTGGGAACCTCAACGTCTATGCTTCTTCCCCACTGCAAATAGTAAAAAGACGTTTTGTGTTCCAAAAAGACCAAATGGTTCCGGTATACCCTTCCATCATTCAAATGCAGCAATATGATTTTTTGGCCATCAACAATAGACTGTCTGAAATTGGATTGAAAAAGATTAGGAGAATAGGACATACCCAGGAATTTGAACAGATCAAGGAGTATATCAAAGGGGATGATATCAGAACCATAAACTGGAAGGCCACGGCCAAAAAAAACCAGTTGATGGTGAACCAATACCAGGATGAAAAGTCCCAACCCATTTACTCCATTATCGATACGGGAAGAGTTATGAAAATGCCCTTTGACGGGCTTAAACTATTGGATTATGCCATCAATTCCACTTTGGCATTTTCAAATGTGGCCCTAAAGCGGAACGATAAAACAGGGATGCTCACGTTTTCCAAAAACATAGAAACCTTTGTTCCTGCTGTCCAAAAAACATCGCATCTCAATACCATTTTGGAAAAGCTCTACAACATTACCACAGAGTTTACGGATTCCGATTTTGGACTGCTTTATGCACATATCAAAAGAAAAGTCAACCAGCGAAGTTTGTTACTGCTTTACACCAACTTTGAACATATTTCAGCCTTAAAAAGACAACTGCCCTATCTGCTCGCCATTGCAAAAAAACATGTCCTTGTGGTCATCTTCTTTGAAAACACTGAATTGGAAGCCCTAATCTCCACGGATGCGGAAGACCTTCAGACCATTTACCACAAGACCATTGCGGAGAAGTTCTGTTTGGAAAAAAGGTTGATGCAAAAAGAACTACAACAATATGGTATCCAGACCATATTGACCAAACCGGAAGGTTTGACAATCAATACAATCAACAAATATTTGGAGATAAAAGCTCGAGGGTTACTCTAGATTGAACTCCCCAGGCGCATTAAACCCTAGGGCATTAATGGTTGGCAATTGGGAATCCGAGTCAACGTACTGGTATGCTTTCGTATTCACCTTGAAATCTTCGGGATCAAAAGTTTGAGTGGTCAAACTTCCCATGGGCCGTCTTTTATTTCGCTTCTTTGAGAACAATTCAATGGACACCCCAACCGTAACACCTCCCAAAACCGTTGCCAATAAATCCTCATTGTCCCAAGCGTTGTCCTGTTGACCGGAATCTATGGCTTCCTTGGCCACCCCAACCAAGGCACTGCCAGCCACCGCTCCAACGAACGTCCAAACCCTATTCCCATCTGATGCATGTTTAGCGATACCTGCGCCAGCTAGGCCAAAAAGCCCGCCGCCTACAAAATGAAGTACTTTGTCCCGTTCCAGTTGTGCATGCAATTGCGATGCAAAAAGGAGCACGACCAATGTGGGGATTAGTGTTCTCATTACCCAGTAAAAGTAGGGAAAATTATCGATTTGATGGGCCTAAAGTCCCTTGACATCATAGATGGCAGCCCTGTATTCCTCCATCATATTCTTGATTATGACTTCCGCTGGTAGAATCTCATGAATTAGCCCGGATACCTGGCCAATCTCCAATTCGCCTTCTTCCATATCCCCTTCAAACATTCCCCTTTTGGCTCTGGCACGGCCCAGGAGTTGCTTTAATTCTTCGGCTGTTGCTCCATTGGCGTAAGCTTGTTGTACATCATTATAAAACTTGTTCTTTAACAAGCGTACCGGAGCCAATTCCTTTAAAGTAAGTTGGGTATCCCCTTCTTTGGCATTTACAATACAGTCCTTGAACATGGCATGGGCAGATCCCTCATGGCTTGCGGCGAAACGACTTCCAACCTGGACTCCATCTGCGCCCAAGACCATAGCTGCCAACATAGCCTTGCCTGTAGCAATACCTCCTGCAGCTATTAACGGAATTTCCACTTTTTCCCTAACCGACGGAATGAGCACCATGGTAGTGGTCTCATCCCTTCCATTGTGTCCTCCAGCCTCAAAACCTTCGGCCACTATGGCGTCCACACCAGCTTCTTGTGCCTTTAAGGCAAATTTCACACTGCTCACCACATGCACAACGGTAATTCCATGTCCTTTCAAAAAGGTGGTCCAGGTCTTTGGGTTTCCCGCGGAGGTAAAAACAATCTTGACCCCGGATTGAACAATGATGTCCATGATTTCCTCAATGTTGGGGTAAAGCATGGGAACATTTACACCAAACGGCTTGTCCGTGACCTGTTGGCATTTAGCAATATGTTCCTTGAGTACTTCGGGATACATGCTACCCGCCCCTAACAGTCCCAAGCCACCGGCATTGGACACCGCAGATGCCAATCGCCAGCCGCTGGTCCAAATCATACCTCCTTGTACAATGGGATATTTAACACCAAAAAGTTGGGTGATTCTGCTGGGATTCATAATCATGAGATAACTCCTGAACCCACAAGTTCGTCTTTTATATACCAAGCAACAAACTGCCCTTCGGTTATAGCCGATTGTTTGTCCTTGAAATCAACATAAAGACCGTTATCTGTTTTATAAAGTGTGGCTTGTTGTAAGGGTTGTCTATATCGGATTCTCGCCATGACCTCCATGGTTTCATCCACCTTCAATGCCAAATCTGGGCGTACCCAGTGCAACTCATCGTCCTTGACAAACAAGGTGCTTCTATATAACCCTGGATGGGATTTTCCTTGTCCCGTAAAAATGACATTCGCGTCCACATCCGTTTCTATTACGAACAAAGGCTCTTTGGTGCCACCCACATTGAGTCCTTTACGCTGCCCTATAGTAAAGTAATGCGCTCCCTGATGTTCACCCACTACCTTGCCATCCGCAACAGAATATGTTGGTTTTTCCGCTTGAAATGCCAACTCTTCCCTTTTGTTATTGAATGATGGGGTTCCGTGGCTATATTGGTCTGCATCATCAGGAACCTCCACAATCACTCCCTTTTTGGGTTTCAATTTCTGCTGCAAAAACTCAGGTAGATGCACCTTCCCGATAAAGCAAAGGCCTTGGGAATCTTTTTTATCTGCCGTAATCAAATTGTTTTCCGAAGCGATTTGTCTAACCTCTGGTTTGGTAAGTTCCCCAATCGGAAACAAGGTCTTTTCCAATTGATCCTGGGAAAGCTGGCATAAAAAATAAGACTGATCCTTGTTATTGTCCACACCAGCTAATAATTGATATGTTTTGGAACCATCTTCATTTTCTATAATCCCTTTTCGACAATAGTGTCCGGTAGCCACATAATCCGCACCCAACTGCAATGCGATTTTTAGGAACACATCAAACTTTATCTCCCTATTGCAAAGCACATCTGGATTAGGGGTACGCCCACGTTCATATTCATTGAACATGTAATCCACGATACGCTCCTTGTATTCCGCACTTAGATCAACGGTTTGGAACGGTATTCCCAACTTCTCCGCAACAATCAGGGCATCATTGCTATCCTCCAACCATGGGCATTCTTCGGAAATGGTAACGCTATCGTCGTGCCAATTCTTCATGAACAGCCCAATAACATCATATCCCTGTTCCTTTAGAAGATAGGCTGTAACGCTGGAATCCACTCCACCAGAAAGTCCTACTACAACTTTTTTCATCCTATTGAATTACGTGTGCAAAAATACAAAATGAGAAACATTGATGCTAGGTCGTGACAATTGGACAATAGTTACAATTTGCACTTAAGGGTAGTATCAAGTTGAGCCAAATCATAACAACATGGTAATTGTATACGTAGTCCAATTGAAATACTCAAAATTTAATTTGACTAAGATTATTTATAATATGATTAAACAATATTTATAAGTGTCATTACAGTAAGCAATGCCAATTTTTCAAAAACAAGTCTTGACTAGGTGCCCTAAAGAAAATCTTCAGAAACTGGTTCCAAGTACTTACTGTTTAGCATGATTGGTTTTTTTACTGGCAATTCTGTAAGAAAAATGGCAAAACCTTTGTCCTTTTTGTTGTTTTTTGTTAAACTTTTTATAAAAAACATTAAACATTCTATATATTTACAATGTTTAATCAAATCTTTGTTTTGTTAAAAAAAATGTATAATCAAAAATTTTACCCATGAAAGCACTAATTAATTGTTCAAAATTGACCTTGTTAATTTTCGCATTGATCTTTACTTCCTGTGAGGAAGATGACAACGGAGTCATGAATCCACCGCCTGAAGAGACCACCAACATTGTTGAGGCTGCTCAGGCTACTGCAGATTTAAGCAGCTTGGTAAGTGCCCTACAAAAAGCCGATGAAAGTGCCAATAATGATCTAATTAGTGCTTTAAGTGGTGATGGGCCTTTCACGGTCTTTGCACCTACCAACGCTGCCTTTGCAGATCTCTTGGCCCAATTGGATGGTTTTGATTCCTTGGATGATTTCAACTCTGAACAACTGCAAGATTTGTTGGCTACAATTCTCACATATCATGTTATTTCAGGGACTGCAGCCATGTCCACAGATTTATCCGATGGACAAACCTTAACCACTCTGCAAGGTTCCAACTTAACGGTCTCCACCGATGGAGGTGTATTTATTGGTGACGATACCAATGCAGATGCCCAGGTGACTACCGCCAATGTGGAGACTTCCAATGGAGTGGTACATATTATCAATAAGGTGTTGCTCCCACAAACCATTTTGGACGACTTGGCCGATATTTTACTGGTTCCCATTACCGATTTGGCCTTAGGAAACGAAAATCTGGAGAACTTGGTGGCTGCTTTGTCCGCTGCTGATGGAGATTTGCCAGAGGTGTTGCGAGGCACAGGGCCATTCACGGTTTTGGCTCCCAGCGATGAAGCTTTTGAAACCTTTTTGGACGGAGCGGCACTGGAAGACATTCCCGTTGAAGTACTTACCAACGTCCTTTTAAATCATGTTCTTCAAGGCGAGTTGTACCAAGCCGATTTGGAAGGGCTAGGGTCAGGATACAGCAATACCTTGGCGACCGGAGCAGGAGATCAGCAAATGAGCATTTTCTTTGACACCTCCGATGGTGTATCATTTAATGGAGTTTCCTCGGTTGAAACCGCCGATGTAAAAGCATTGAACGGGGTTGTACATATTGTTGATGCCGTTATAGGCTTGCCCAATATTATAGACCACGCAGTGGCGAATCCAAATTTAACTTCCTTGGTTGCTGCCCTTACGGATGGAGGAAACACCACATTTACTGATTTACTTTCCGATGAAATGGAAGTATTCACCGTATTTGCTCCGGTCAATACAGGTTTTGATGCCTTCATGAATCCAAATGGCAACGATATCAATGATATCCTTTCCAACCATGTTGTGGTAGGCGCGGCCGCTTTCTCATCAGGATTGTCCAATTCCTATGTGAATACCGCAGCAGCCTTTGACACTGATGAGCCATTGAGCTTGTATATCAATACAGATGATGGGGTTACATTGAACGGAATGAGCCAAGTCGCCATTGCGGATATTGTGGCCACAAACGGGGTTATCCATGCTGTGGATATGGTTATTGACCTTCCTACCGTGGTTACCTTTGCAACCGCAGATCCAAATTTCTCAACTTTGGTGACCGCATTAACAGATTTAACCCCTAGCACGGATTTTGTTTCGGTTTTATCCGCCCAAGATGGAAATGGTTCCGATCCATTCACCGTATTTGCACCAACAAATGCAGCCTTTGATGCATTGGCCGCCATTCCTGAGGAAGCCGATTTGATTCCTATCCTACAGCACCATGTAATTGCCGGCGCCAATATCCGCTCTGGGGATTTAACTCCAAATGGAGACACGGTAACACCGGCCACCTTGGAAGGTGATACTTTCACCATTACCCTGCCTGGCACAAATGGTAACATTGCCGATGTAACCGATGGAGCTGGAAATATGGGCATCGGTATTGATGCCGTTGATGTCCAGGCTGTTAACGGAGTAATCCATGTTTTGGATGCAGTCTTGATTCCAGACACAAACAATTGAGAACCCTTTATTGTTTGATTTTGTAGGTCAAATATTACAAAGGAACTCCCTTAAATAACATTAAGGGAGTTCCTTTATCTATAAGGGTTTACCGTTCGTCGATGACACATCAAAACAGATCTCTTTTACCATACAAAATGCCTGCTTTGACAACTATTAATTTTTTGGGTAGGTTTTAAGTGGCATCTTTGGAGTCCCAAATCTTTCCAAACTATACCTATCAATGGTGAAAGCTCCCCCAAAGTTCTTGGGGGAGTTTTTGTTTTTTTGTGAAGGATTACCTTCTTCCGGTCTTCTTTTGCTCTTCGGCCTGCTCCATCATCTCCCGCATTTTTTTCTGGAATTTGTTTTCCTTTTTGGGCTTCTTTTTGTTCTCCTGGATCTGTGCATGGATCTTGTCCTCATCCAAGATATAGTTCTTGATGGCCAACATAATGAAGATGGTAATCAAGTTGGAGATGAAATAGTACAAACTCAATCCACTAGCATAGTTGTTGAAGAAAATCAACATGATCAGCGGAGAGAGGTACATAATAAATTTCATGTTGGGCATGCCTGGCTGTTGTTGCATCTGCATGGTCTGACCCGTGGTCAAAGTCATATAGAAGAAAATAGCAATGGACGCCAAAATTGGGAACAGACTCACGTGATTTCCATAGAAGCTGGAAATTACCGGAATGTTTGTGGACCATTCAAATATGGAATCATAGGACGCCAGATCCTCTGCCCACAAAAACGATTTCTGTCGCAACTCAAAAGATGTTGGGAAGAACATGAACAGTGCATAGAATATCGGCAATTGCAGCAAAGCGGGTATACAGCCACTCATCGGGCTTACCCCAGCCTTATTATAAAGCTTCATGGTTTCCTGCTGCTTCTTCATGGCATTGTCCTTGTACTTGTCGTTAATCTCAGTGATCTCAGGTTTCAAGACTTTCATCTTGGCCTGGGATAGATAGGACTTATACGTTACGGGCGACAAGGCCAATCGAACCAAAATGGTCATCACAATAATTGCAATACCGTAAGGCAAGAAAGAACTCAAGAAATTATAAAAGGGTGTGAACACATATCGATTGATCCAACCAAAAATCCCCCAGCCATAAGGAATGGTGTCTGCCAACCCTAAATCCTGATATTGATCTAGCACCTTTACATCAGTGGGGCCATAGTACCAATGCATATTAAAGGATAATTCCCCACCCTGGAGTTCCAAAGGAGCCTTGGTCTTATAGATTTTGGTGAATTCAGTTTCCTTGCTCTCCTCTTCCACCAAGTTTTGTGAACTCAGTTCAGCCGTTTTAAAATGAGTGTCTGTGGCCAGGATGGTACTAAAGAAATGCTGTCTATAAGACAACCATTTTATGTCTTCCTCCGTTTCTTCATCAAATTCGCTACCCTCTGAAAGCTTACTGATCTTTCCTTCATCATGGTTATAGGTCAAACGGGTATAACGGTTCTCATACTTAACACTTTTCCCGTGGCGTATTCCTTTTAAATCCCATTCCAAGTCTATCGGTCTTCCAGAATTGATTACCCCATTCAACCCTTGGGTTCTTATGGTAAAGCCCAACAAATAATCATTGGGTTTCATTTCGTATCTGTATTCCAAAAATTGGTTATCGGACACCTTGGCCTTCATGGAAAGCACTTGGTTGTCCCCATTATTGGAAAGTGTAGGTTCAAAATAAAGGTCCGAAGTGTTTAAAACACGATTGTCCGCAGACGTAAAATTCAAGGCAAAATTGGCATTGCCGTCCTTTACCAAATATACAGGCACAGAATCATAGGTGACAAAATTCTTCATCCGTGCTTCTACAATTTGCGCTCCTTTGTTGGAAACCTCCAGGTACAATACTTCATTTTCCAGTTTGGTTGTCCCCTCTTGGGTAGAAGTGAATCCAAATGCCCCAACCGAATTCTTGTAGTTGGCCACAGCCGTAGAATCTTGTGTATTGATTGGTGCCGGGGTCTCTATTTGGGGTTCTTGGGCAACTTCCTCCTGCTGTGCAGCCGCCTCAATCTTTTCCTGTTCCGCTTTTTGGGCCTCCAATTCTTCAGGGGTAGGCTGATTTTGGTAAAACATAAAGATGAGTATTCCAAAAATCAACACAAATCCAATAATGGAATTGGGGTCCAGTTTCTTTTCTTCCATGAAAGTCATTTAGTGAAAATCTTTATCTGCGCTTTTCAGGTCGCAAATATATGTCCAAAACCGCAGTTTATGCCAAACTGGCATTAGTTTGTTGTTGTTTTTGCGCCAAAACTGCCTTTACAAATCCAACAAACAAAGGATGGGGATTGGCTACGGTGCTTTTATATTCCGGGTGGTATTGCACTCCAATAAACCACGGATGTGCCGGAATTTCAATCACCTCTACCAACTCGGTTTTTGGGTTGAAACCGGTCGCTTTCAATCCAGCCTCCTCCAACTGACTTTTGTAATCGTTGTTGAATTCAAATCGATGTCGGTGTCGTTCAGCTATTTCGGTTTCTCCATAAACTTCGTGTACCAAGCTACCTTCTTGCAAATCGCAATCCCAAGCTCCCAATCGCATGGTACCTCCCATATTGGTCACCTTTTTCTGCTCTTCCATTAGGTTAATCACCGGGTCTGGCGTATCTGGGTCCATCTCGGTAGAATTGGCTTTGTTATAACCCAATACATTTCTAGCAAATTCTATAACTGCCATTTGCATTCCCAAACAAATGCCCAAGAAGGGTATATCGTTTTCACGGGCATATTGAACAGCTTTGATCTTGCCCTCAATTCCTCTTTCACCAAAACCTGGAGCTACCAAAACCCCATCAAGTCCCATTAATTTCTTATCCACATTTGTTGCGGACAAATATTCTGAATGTATGGAACGGACCACCACCTTGACCTCATTGGCCGCCCCGGCATGGATAAAGGATTCCAGAATGGATTTATAGGAGTCTTGAAGCTCAACGTATTTCCCGATCAGTCCAATGGTTACCTGATTTTTGGGATTCTTGTGTTTTTGTAGAAACTGTTCCCATTGGCCCAATTCGGGTTCCACATCATTGGGCAGGGCCAATTTTTCAAGAGCTACTTTGTCCAGTCCCTCTTCCTGCATCAGCATGGGTACATCGTAAATGGTGGACGCATCTATGGATTGAATCACTGCTTCTTTCTTCACATTGCAAAAAAGAGCCAGTTTTTCCTTTATCTCCTCCGAAATTTGATGTTCCGTTCTACAGACCAAAATATCAGCCTTGATACCACTTTCCATCAAAGTCTTCACCGAGTGCTGGGTGGGTTTGGTCTTCAACTCTCCAGCTGCCGATAGGAAGGGCACCAAAGTCAAATGGACCACAATACCATTATGTTCACCAAGTTCCCAAAGCAGCTGTCTTACTGCTTCTATATAAGGTAAGGATTCAATATCACCAACGGTTCCTCCTATTTCCGTAATTACAATATCATAATCACCACTATTCCCAAGGATTTGGATACGTTCCTTGATTTCATTGGTAATATGTGGAACCACCTGAACCGTCTTGCCTAAAAATTCCCCTTTACGTTCCTTTTCAATAACACTTTGGTAAATTCTACCTGTGGTCACATTGTTGGCCTGTGAGGTCTTGACATTCAAGAAGCGTTCGTAATGGCCCAAATCCAAATCGGTCTCCGCTCCATCATCGGTCACGTAACATTCCCCGTGTTCATACGGATTTAAGGTACCGGGATCAACATTGATATAGGGGTCTAATTTCTGGATGGTGGTTCGGTAACCTCTGGCCTGTAGTAGTTTGGCCAAAGATGCGGCTATAATTCCCTTTCCCAAGGATGAAGTTACCCCTCCCGTAACGAAAATGTACTTTGTCTGTGACATATTTGGATGCTCTATTACGGGGTGTAAAGGTACAAATTGCAAGTAGAAAACGAACTCAATCCAACGGAAATTCTTTTTGGATTTTCCGAATGATGGGTTCCAAACCATTTTCCTTGATGTCCAAAGTGGTGCTAAGGTACTCCCCCAATTTCCCGTTTGGGAAGCCTTTCTGCCTGAACCACACCAAATAAGCCAAAGGCAAATCGATTAAATATCGTTCCTTGTACTTACCAAATGGCATTTTGTAATGGGCCAGTTCCAGCAGCTTTTGTTTGTCCGGGCTTATTTCCATATCAATCTCTAAAGTACTATCTTAACCACAATAATCCATCCATCATGAAGAGAAGAAAATTTATTGCAACCACGGCCGTAGGAGCTGCGGGTATGGCAACAACCAAAGTTAACGCACAAAACATGGAAACCACCAAAGACTTTAAACTAAAAAACAATATTAACCACAGTGTTTGCCAATGGTGTTTTGGCGATATCCCTCTTGAGGATTTTCTCAAAACTTTGAATGGATTGGGTATCAAGGCCATTGATTTAATAGGCCCAAAGGACTGGCCCCTCCTTAAAAAATATAATATCCATTGTTCTATGTGCAATGGGGCCGAAATTAGTTTGGAAGAAGGTTGGAACGACCCCAAAAACCATGAAATGCTCATAAAGAACTACACGGAAATGATTCCGAAAGTTGCTGAGGCCGGCTACACCAATCTTATTTGTTTCAGTGGAAACCGAAATGGCATGAACGATTATGTGGGCCTACAAAATTGCGTGGATGGACTTTCACAGATAATTCCCTTGGCAGAAAAACATGGGGTCATCATTCAAATGGAACTATTCAACCAGGTAAACCACCCAGATTATATGTGTGATAGTTCGCTTTGGGGGGTAGAGCTTTGCAAGCACTTGGGAAGCGACAATTTTAAATTGTTATATGATATTTACCATATGCAGATACAAGAAGGTGATATCATAAGGAGCATCCAGAACTACCACCCCTATTTTGGGCACTATCATACTGCAGGGGTTCCGGGAAGGCATGAAATTGATGATTCCCAAGAATTGTACTACCCAGCTATTATGAAGGCCATTTTGGATACGGGATATACCGGTTATGTGGCCCAAGAGTTCATCCCTACTTGGAGTGACAAAATTGAAGCGCTCAAGGATGGATTTCTGCGGTGTGATGTGTAATCGACCTATAACCTTGTAACAACCAACCAAATATCCCTTTATTAAATGAAAAAACAGCCATACCTTTTACTAGTCATAGTATCCGTCCTTTTGTTTTCATGTAATCATAAAGAGCATTTATTCAAAGAAAATGTGAACGATTGGTTTGAAAAGGGTGATGCCTCATGGTCCTTTGATAATGGCGAACTGGTAGGAACCAGTGTAGAGGGGTCTGGATTTGTCATGACCAATAGCTCTTATAAGGATTTCAGTTTGGAGTTGGAGTTCCATCCAGATAGTACCATTAATTCAGGGGTGTTTCTGAGGTGCAAGGAGCACAACATTGACGCAGCTGATTGCCATGAAATCAACATCTGGGATTTGCATCCCAATCAGGATTTTAGAACCGGTGCTGTAGTAACCAAGGCCATACCCCTGGCCAAAGTGACTACATTGAACCAATGGAACACCTACAAAATAAAAAACCAAGGTGATCATTTACAGGTCTGGGTGAACGACACGCTAACGGCAGATCTTCGTGATGAAAGTTTAACGGAAGGATTCATTGGTCTTCAAGCCGCTGGAAAGGGAAAGATTAAATTTAGGAATGTTACTGTGGAAACCTTGGATTGATTTGGTTCCACAGCCCTAAAGCTATCCACATGAAAAACGTCTCAACATATCTAATGGTTCTTTGGGCTTTGGTATCCTGTAACGAAAGATCAACATCCGAACCGGATTCGCAAGCACAACAGCAACCTAAAAAGAAAGTTATTGTTGACCTGTCCCATACCTACTCGGATGAAACGGTTTATTGGGTTACCGCCAGGGAGTTTGAAATGGATACCGTTTTTGAAGGCCAAACAGAAAAAGGTTACTACTATTCTGCCTATAATTTTAGTACTGCCGAGCACGGTGGGACCCATATTGATGCCCCAATCCATTTTTCGGAAAGTGGCAAGACGGTGGATCAAATTCCATTGGATAATCTCATTGGTGACGCCATCAAGATTGATGTTTCATCCAAGGCATTGAATAATCCCGACTATTTGATTTCAATACAGGATTTAAAAGATTGGGAACACCAACAGGGAATTCCCATTCCAGATGGAAGCATTGTGCTGTTGCAAACCGGTTTTTCCCAATACTACCCCAACAAAGTGGAATACCTAGGTACCAACGAACGTGGGGAACATGCCATTAAATTGCTTCATTTTCCAGGACTCTCACCGGAAGCGGCGGAATGGCTTGTACAAAATCGGAACATCGCCTCCATCGGGATTGACACGCCCAGTATTGATTATGGACAATCCCAGTACTTCAAAAGTCACGTGATTCTTTTGGGCGAAAACATCCCAGCCTTTGAAAACCTGACCAACTTAGATCAACTGCCCGCAAAAGGTTTTGAAATTGTAGCCCTGCCCATGAAAATACAAGGTGGTAGCGGCGCCCCTCTCCGTATTGTTGCCCTTCTGCCCTAATAAGTTTTTTTGGTGATAAATTACAAATCACTACCTTTGTGATGTATATACAACAAAAATGAATTATACGTTTGAATCTTGTTTGGGTTCCCGAGTGAGGAGTCTATCCAGAAAACTGGATGGAATCTATAGAAAACACCTTGGTAATTCTGACATTACCGAAAACCAGTTGAGTATTATGATGGCACTTTATAAGACTGGCTCTATAGAGCAAAATCAAATCGCACAGCTTCTGACCTTGGAAAGGTCCTCACTTAGCAGAAACCTGGTCAGACTGGTAAACTCCGGTTATGTAAGCAAAACAGGCCCCACCAACCGACCCAAAATAGGTCTCACCAAAGAAGGAAAAACGTTGGTGGAGCAACTACGTCCGGTTTGGGAAGCGGCCATGGATGAAATCCATGCCGTACTCAGTTGGTATGACCTTAAGGGTTTCCAGCAATTTGAATCCAAAATTAGCAATCTGTAAAATTTTCATTTTTATGTTGTATATACATTTTAATTTATTAATCATTAAATCTTTTTTATGCAAATTTTAGCTATTGACAAAATGAAACGAGCGGTTAGCGAATCAGAATTGAATCAGCACCTGCCCGAAGAGCTTGCGGCCACCATTAAGCTCTATCTGGATGAGAAAATCCGTAGTTTCTATTTTAGAAAGGACCGCCCCGGTGTGGTGTTCTTCATGGAAACCGCATCCTTGGATGAAGCTAGGTCCATTTTGGAACAACTTCCGTTGGTAGAAGAAGGTATTCTCGACTTTGACTTGATTCCAGTTGGAGCCTTAACACCTCTTGCTACCTTACTGAACTAAATTTAGGCCGTCAAGGTATATTGTACTGCTTGACGGTCTATAATAAAACTGATATTTTAGATAAACTTTATTCTTTCAAGAAATTATATTCGTTTATTTGATAAATGGGATATAACAAGATAAACTTGAAAATATGTTAAACACTATTCTCGAAACCATTAAAAGACTTGAAAACAGAGATTCACTCTCCAAAGAAGATCAAGAATTGCTCGAATTCCTACATGCCGAAGCTTGGAAAGTAATCAATGGAGGCATTGTAAATTTAATTTCCTACGGAGACAGATTAGGATGGGAAAAAATAGAAGAGAAATTTAACGGAATGCTTAACCTAATAGACAAGGCCAAGAACAAGTAAGTATCCTGTCAAATCTGCCTAAGACTGATGAAAAATCAACCTTACTTACTCTGGTCATTGGTTTTTTTGGCACTCTGTCATTGTTCGCCAAATCCAAAATCCGAGGAAACCTCCGAGGCATCCAAAGAAAAACTCTTGGTTGCTTTGCATAAATTCAATACGGCATTCCAACAGGGAGACACCAAAACCCTGGATTCCATGATAACCGATTCTTATGTGCACACCAACGGAACCTCCCAAGCGATTCACAAATCAAACTGGTTGGGCTACTTGGAAAAAAGAAGCAAGCGCATGGCCACAGGTGAGTTGGAAGTGCTGCTCTATGAAATGGATGACTTGGGATTTGTCCATTACAAGGATTTTGCCATAGTTACGGGAAGGGTGTTGGTTACCAACAGAATTTCCCAAGACACCATTGAAAATCAATATAGGGTTACGCATTTATGGGTAAGTGAAAATGGCAATTGGAAACGAGCGGGATTCCACGATGGAAAAATCAAGTGAAGTGATTGGACGTTATTCCTCGCTTAGTGCTTTGGCAATTTTACGATTCCACTCCAATTGTTTTTTCGCATTTCTGGAATATCCGGTTTCCCAATCGTATTGATCTTGAAAATCTTGAAGCTCTTGTAAAATATCCTGGTAAATATCCCGGATTTCCTGTTTTACATTATCCGAAAAGGAGGTGCGTCGCAATTTGTTCCGCATTTTTCTGGCAAAAAGCTCTGCAATGTCAAAATGAAGTTGTTCATGACTTAGGATAAGCTCGTCGCAAACCTCTGGCTTGTACCACGATTCATTGGGATAGAAATAGGCATTTACTTCAAAATCCAACTTTACCTCGTGGTGAATTAGGTTTGCCGAGTAGCGATAACTTATGCCACTTGCTGTGGTAGCCGCGGGTTCGGCTGCTGGAGGTACTTTCCCTTTAAAATCAGACCAGGATAAACGCTTATTGGCATCCCATAACACTCCTTCCTCAATTTCCTGGCCCCAACCCAAAAAACCAAAAAGAATCAAGCATATTATGGCATTTATTTTACCCAATTAAATTCAATTATCTTTTCAATGTCGGGGTGCAAGCTGTAGTGTACAGGGCAGGTGTTCGCTGTATTTTCAAGAATTTTCCGGTGTTTATCGGAAACGTTGGCAGGAAATTCCATTTTCACCTCAATCTTACTGATACGTCTGGGGTTTGCCGCCATATGCTTGGTTACTTCAGCGGTAGAACCTGCCAAATCAACCTCCAAATCACGGGCTTTAATCCCCATCATGGTCAACATGCAACTGGCCAAACCTGTTGCCACGGTATCCGTAGGTGAAAAAGCCTGCCCCAAACCATTATTGTCCACCGGGGCGTCGGTTACAAATTCATTATTTGATCTGAGGTGCAGACAAGTGGTCCGTAGTTCGCCCTTATAAGTTACTTTTGAGGTCATCCAGTTGTATTTCCTTGATTTGTAAACTATCGTATTCCATCAGATAAGCCGCTCTGTTGTAGAACCCTGATGCGTATTCATTAAAGTAATTGAAACTGTTTCCAGTGTATTCGGTCAACCCCACTATTTTGGAGGTTTCGAATAGATTGTTCTTATGGGCCAGCTTCAACAACAAATCAAAAGTAACATCAAAGCCTCTCACTGCATATCTGTCGGGCTGCAATCCCCCATATTTTTGTTTATAGGCCCTTGTAAAGGAATCATTGCCTGCCTTCCTGTAAAAACTTGGATAAGCAAATCTCAGGTTGGACAAATGTGTAACGGAAACCGCATCGTTTTCAAAGGCACTGTTAAAGTTGGTGGTGAACATGCGTACAGAAATCTCCTCGGTGTTGGCAGAGTTCAAAATGGAGCTTACACTGGATACCATATTGGCCTGATCGGTTTCCAAGAATACCCAGTTTTCCTTTTCCTCGGACAATTGAATCAGGAACTCATCCAAATGCAATGACTTATTGTCAATGACCTTGGCAATCTGGGCGGTAGGAAACTTGGACAAAATGGAGTCGTACGCCACTTGATGCGTGGAATCAGCAATGATCACCACATTTTGGTCGGTATGTACTTTAGCCAGATAATCCAACATCTTTTTTCTTAACACCTCATCCTTGGGTACCGAGTAATACACATTTCCATGGCTCAGTTCACTATCCGAGGCCGTTGGGGAGATAACAGGAATGTTCTTGCTTGCCGCTTGAACGGCAACTTCATCCAAAGCCTTGGTTGATACCGGGCCAATTATGGCGCTCACATCCCAAATACTTTCACGGAAAAGTATCTCCTTTACCTTAGCTTGGCTCAACTCGGTGTCATAGGTATCCACTTCCACCGAAACGCCCATTTTTTTAATGGAATCCAAAGCCACAAGAGCCCCGGAATAAAATCCAAGACTCAACTTTAAATCCCGCCTTGTGCTAATTTGACTGGAAGTCATTTTGCGGTCATTTAAGTCGATACGATCCAACCGAAAAGGCAACATAAATACCACTTTGGGCCTGTTTTCCAAATTGATACTGTCCGCCAAATTGATTTTATCTATGACCAAAGCATTTTTAACCACCAACTCCTCGGAATTTGCTTTGGGCAACTTCAGTACCATTCCAGCTTTAAGCCCATTTTCCAAATCAGGATTTAAGGCAAAAAGGGTGTCTCTAGAGATTTTCAGGTTTTGGGTGAGTCTAAAGATGTTTTGTTTGGGTTTTACTTCGTAAAAAATAAAATTGTCCGTGTTGACTTCCCCAGAAGTATTTTTCTTTTTGGGCAAACGCAGCACCATTCCCTCTTTCAAGCCTCCTTGCTCCATGATTTCGGGATTGAGTTTCACTATGGAATCTGAAGGAATCCCATATTCCTTTCCTAAGCTATATAATGTCTGTTTGGGAGGTACGGTAAACGAAGTGAAAAGATCTATTTCTTGTTCCAAGCTATCTCCTTTGGGCCTTGGCAAGTTAAGTTCTTGTCCAATGGCCAAATAATCGGAAGTCCCGTCCAGTTCAGGGTTCAGCTTCACTAAACTATCCACGGAGATACCGTATTTATGGGCAATGCTCCATCGGGTCTCCTTGGGTTGTACGGTATAGGTCTCAAAATCCAGGGCTCGTTCCTCTTCCTCAGTTAGTTCTGGATAGACAGGAATCTGCAGAATCATGCCCTTTTTCAAAGGTTCTGCATACAGCTGCCGGTTATGGCGCTTCAACTGTTCCTCCGTGATCTCGTAGCGTTGGGTCAATCCAAATAAGGTTTCGCGCTTCCTTACCCTATGCCTTATAAAACTTGTTGGTTTGCGCTCTTCCACCTCCTTTTCTTTCTTGGTTTCCGTTTCAGGGGTGATGACACTGCCATCCAAAGGAATGACCAAAATGGTATTGACCTTTACGTCTGCAGCGGTTTTTATCTCTTTGTTGGATTGGATAATGGTATAGGGTGTAACCCTGTATTTTTGGGAAATGCTCTGCAAGGTCTCTCCCTCCTTCACGGCATGTGTTGTAAACTTTTGCGCAGAAAGCTGCGCTGTGGCCAAGAAAAATGCCACAAAACCCAATAATACAAGATGTTTTCTCATTCCCATTCTATAGTTGCTGGAGGCTTGGAGCTTATGTCATACACTACTCTATTAACGCCCTTCACCTTATTTATTATATCATTGGAGGTCTTTTGTAAAAATTCGTAGGGTAAATTCACCCAATCCGCCGTCATTCCGTCCGTACTTTCCACGGCTCTGAGCGTTACACATTTTTCATAGGTGCGTTCATCTCCCATGACCCCCACACTATTTACGGGCAAAAGCATGGCTCCGGCCTGCCAAACCTTGTCATAAAGTCCCCATTTTTTGAGTCCGTCGATGAAAATGGCATCCACTTCCTGCAGAATAGCCACTTTTTCGGCGGTAATGTCACCCAAAATCCGAATCCCCAAACCTGGGCCCGGAAATGGGTGTCTTCCCAAAATTGCAGGATCCATTCCCAGATTTTTACCTACTCTTCGGACCTCATCCTTAAATAGCAAATGCAGTGGTTCCACAATTTTCAATTTCATATAGTCCGGAAGTCCGCCAACGTTGTGGTGACTTTTAATGGTGGCCGATGGTCCGCCACTTGCCGAAACCGACTCTATCCGGTCGGGATAGATGGTTCCTTGCGCCAACCACTTTGCATTTTCTACTTTATGGGCTTCATCATCAAAAACTTCAATAAACACCCGTCCAATGATCTTTCTTTTCTTCTCCGGCTCGGATTCTCCCTTCAAGGCTTCCAAAAAACGTGCCGAAGCATCCACACCCTTGACATTGAGCCCCATGTGTTGGTATTGGTCCAAAACACTTTCAAACTCATTTTTACGCAGCAATCCATTGTTTACAAAGATGCAATGCAGGTGCTTCCCAATGGCCTTGTGCAACAACATGGCCGCCACACTGGAATCCACTCCACCTGAAAGTCCCAAAATTACCTTCTCATCGCCTATTTTCTCCTTGAGCTCGGCCACGGTAGTCTCAATAAAGGCGTCCGGCGTCCAATCTTGTTTTAAACCAGCAATCTTTACCAGGAAATTCTCCAATAGCTGCTTTCCATCCTTGGTATGATATACTTCCGGGTGAAATTGAATACCAAAAGTTTGCTCGCCTTCAATGCGAAAGGCCGCATTTTCAACATCATGGGTACTGGCCAAACGGACTGCCCCTGTGGGAAGTTCCTTAATGGTATCACTATGGCTCATCCATACTTGGCTTCCTATTTCCAAGCCCTCCAAAAAGGTTTCACCTTCTTCTACCGTGGACAGGTTGGCTCGACCATATTCCCTTGTTGCTGATGGAGCCACACTACCTCCATTGAAATGGGATAGATATTGCGCTCCATAACAAATGCCCAATAGCGGGATTTTTCCCTTGATTTCCGTAAGATCAGGATGCGGAGCATTCTCACTTCTAACAGAAAAAGGAGATCCTGAAAGAATAACCGCTTTAAAGGCCGATAAATCTTTCGGGGGATTGTTGTATGGTTTGATTTCTGAGTAAATGTTCAGCTCGCGGACCCTTCGAGCAATCAACTGGGTGTACTGGGAGCCAAAGTCTAGGATAAGTACGTTGTTTTGCATGGGCAAAAATAGCAATTTGACGGAGTTGGAAAAGTATCTTTTTGGGGATATTTTTTATAAGTTTTCAAAAGGGCTATTCCATGAGGTTTGCCATCCTTTTGGGGCAATGCTGATTTCTAAAATCAGAAGTTCCAAATAGCATTTAATTGGGAAATATCTCACTTAAATATAACGTCAATTCGTTTTTTTCTTTACATTTTTCATCATTTCTTTGCTGTCCTAAATACGCCAAACTATGATTAAGGGATTCATATTTGACCTGGATGGTGTCATTACCGACACCGCCGAGCTTCACTACAAGGCTTGGAAAAACCTAGCCGATGAAATGGGTTGGGACTTTGATTACGAGGTAAACGATAAACTTCGCGGTATCTCAAGAATGGACTCCATAAAAGTGATTCTGGACCACAACCGAACTACTTTGGATGAAAACACCCTGGCCGAGCTGGCCACAAAGAAAAATGACATCTATGTAGCAAGCTTGAATCAAATGACATCCGAAGACTATCTTCCCGGAGCGAAAGAGTTACTGACGCATTTAAGAACCGAAGGTTTTAACGTAGCATTGGGTAGCGCAAGCAAGAATGCCATCAAGGTTTTGCAACAGCTCAATGCCAATATGTATTTTGATGTGATTGGGGATGGAAACAGTGTATCCAAAAGCAAACCTGAACCAGACATCTTCCTTTATGGTTCGGAGAAAATGAAGCTACAACCGGATGAATGTATCGTTTTTGAAGATGCCGAAAGTGGAATTGATGCCGCCAAGGCCGGTGGTTTTTACAGCGTTGGTATTGGTCCCAAGGACAGGGTTGGCCATGCAGACTTAAGATTTGATTCCATGGCCGAGGCCACACTTTTCGAAATAAAATCCCATTTCAAGGATTTGTTTTAGATTAGCATAGTCAACTTACTTATCAAAGGCCATGCCTACGGCAAATGGTCGAGATAATAAAAAAAGCCCCAGGAACCACTCCGGGGCTTTTAAAATAAAATCAAAACCAACCTAAACATATGAGTTTACCAACTCATTTTGTTAAAAAATTTCATAGCAATTTTCAGTAGTAAAACAACTAGGTGGTAAAATACCCTACCTTATTTTCGATTTTTTTTGAAAAAAACATCAAAAGAAAACAAGTTTTTATCGTAAAAAACTGAAAAACAAATAGTTAAAATCTGGAAAATTAATCCTTTAGAATCAAGAATTTACCGACCAGAGGGTCCAAAGACTCCATAAGATGGGGAATTAGACACTCCCCCATTTCCAAATAAACTTCTGAGAAATTAAGTTGCCTTTCCTGCAACGACTGGTTTGGAAAAAGTGCATTTTGAATATCCGTCATTCGAATAACGTGGTCCCGGAGTTTTCGTTTTTGTGCCTGAAGCAATCTTTTTTCAAGGGCGTCCAAACCTTTTTTCTGCTTCACTTCTTGTGCTTTTACAGCCCCAATGAAAGTTTTATCAGTTTCTTCGGCCAATCTGTACATGGCCTCAAATTGTTCCTCCAAATGTTTCTTCTGCGGAGTAAAATCAATATCGATGTTGGAAATTTCCCTGATTTTCTTATTGATAAAGCTGTTCCGCTTTAAAAAGAGATCAGGAATTGAAAGTCCCAACTTCTCCACCTTTCCGCGTTGCTTTTCGGTCATGATTAAGGCCGAATTGCGAAGTAATAGCATAGGGAAGGTCACATCCAAAGCTTCAAAATACGACTTGAGCTCCAACCAATAGGCCAGTTCTCCTCCTCCACCAATGTAACACAGATTTGGTAACACAATCTCTTGATACAAGGGGCGCGCTATCACATTGGGCGAAAAGCGTTCCGGAAACTGCTCCAGTTCCCGTTCAAGTTCTTGTCTTGTGAATTTTATATCCGTATTGTATACCTCAAAATTTCCATCCTTTTCAACAATCCGCTCCCGGATGCCGTCTTTATGGTAGAAATAATTGATTTCCCGTGGGTTAACCTGAATCTTATAATCCGATGATACCTTGGTGAGTCCATTGATAGAGGTTGTAACCAAATCAAACGGGATATGCTCAAAGATGTCCTGTTTGGCGTACGGCACCAGTTCCTTTTTGAGGTTGGAATGATCTCCGTCCACAATGACCAAACCATATTCCCCAAATAATGTATTGGCCAGAAACCTAGTGGCTTCGGTTAGGCTGTTGTGCTCCAAATAAGCGGTTTGAAACAGACTTTTCAGATACATGGCTTGCTTGGAATTTCCAAGACTGGCTGAAAAAGTCTGTAACACAGCATCCAAACCTTCAGTGTTGAACACACCAACCGCACCTGTACCTTCCTTGTTCCACTGCACTTTTTGACCTTTGAAATTGAAGTAGTTGATCTCATCAAAATCATGATCTTCCGTAGCCATCCAATAGATAGGAACAAAATGGTATTCCGGATAGGTTTCCTTGAGTTTTTTGGTAAGGTTGATCGTGGAGGCAATTTTATATAAAAAGTAAAGTGGTCCCGTAAACAGATTCAGCTGGTGCCCTGTCACCACGGTAAAGGTTTTTGAATTGCCTAAGAGGGAAATGTTCTCTTGTGTAAGTTCTGAAACCTTTAGTCCTTTATACTGTTCCTCAAGGGCATCCACCAAAATGGCTCTTCGATGGGAAGGAAAATTAGCCTCCTTTTCCTTTATCTGGTCCTTAAAATTTTCTATTTGGGGGAATCTATTGTAAAAAGGTTTTAAGTCTTCCTTTTGATCCAAATAATCACAAATAAGTCTAGAAAAATAACCAGTTTCCTTAAAGGGTATACACTCTACTTCCATCAAAATTCAAAATGAAGTGCTAAAGATACTTCTCTTCTTTTTTTCTCTTCCTAAAAATAAGTTAATTACAAAAGCTTCAATATTGTTTTAAAAATGGTGATTCTCCAATTTATTGTTAGATTTGATTTCTACTAACACCCGCACATATGACAAGATTTTTATTTTCTCTTTTGGCCCTTACAAGCTGTTTCCTTACTGCACAAAATCTAAAATCCCCTTCCGAGTTTTTGGGATATGAATTGGGAACCGAATTTACCCGTCACCACGAAGTGGTGGATTACTACCAATACTTGGCGGAGCAGGCTCCAGATATGGTCAAATTAACTACTTACGGGCAAACCAATGAAAGACGCCCTCTGTTACTGGCCTATGTATCCTCCGCCACCAATATGGCCAATCTGGAAAACATTAGGAAAGAGCATTTAAAGGATACAGAAGGTTCCGGAAACAGTTCTACAGCTATTGTGTGGTTGAGTTACAATGTTCACGGAAATGAAAGCGTAAGTACGGAAGCCTCCATGCAGACCATTTATGAGCTCCTTACCAGCAAGCGTTCTTATTTGGATAACACTGTCGTAATCATAGACCCCTGTATCAATCCAGATGGAAGGGACCGTTATAGCAATTGGTACAATCAGTATAAAAACACGCCCCATCAGTTAGATCCCAACAGCAAGGAACACAACGAAGGCTGGTGGAACGGACGAAGCAACCACTATATGTTTGACCTCAACCGGGATTGGGCTTGGTTGACCCAGGTGGAGAGTCAACAAAGAATTAAAGTGTACAACGAGTGGCTTCCGCATGTGCATGTGGACTTTCACGAGCAAGGTGTGGACAATCCCTATTATTTTGCCCCGGCGGCGGAACCTTACCACGAGGTAATCACAGATTTCCAACGCGATTTTCAAGTTACCTTAGGAAAGAACCACGCCAAATATTTTGACGCCGAGGGCTGGTTCTATTTCACCAAGGAAATATTTGATCTCTTCTATCCAAGCTATGGGGATACCTACCCAACCTACAATGGTGCTATTGGCATGACCTATGAGCAAGGTGGAAGTGGACGCGGTGGACTCGGTGTGATCACCAGTATTGGTGACACTCTTACCCTTAAAGATCGTATTGCCCATCACCATACCACAGGTCTTTCCACCATTGAGGTTTCCCACCAAAATGCAGAGCGGCTGAACCAAGAATTCAAGAAATTCTACCAAAACAAAAATTTCAAATACAAAAGTTATGTGTTGAACGGGGACGCGGATAAAATTGAAGCATTGAAGCAACTGCTTTCCAAACACAAAATTAAATACGGTAGTCCAACGGTCTCATCAGTAAAGGGCTACAACTACCAAACGGGTGGCAACGGAAGTATGGCGGTTTCCCAAAATAGTTTGGTGGTCTCTACCAACCAGTCCAAAGGTACTTTGGTCAAGGTTTTGTTTGAGCCGAATGCAAAACTGAGTGATTCCCTGACCTATGATATTACAGCCTGGTCTTTGCCGTATGCCTATGGCTTGAATGGTATTGCCTCCACTTCGTTGGTTTCCAGTCAAGCTCAAAATCCGGCGGTAAACTCTGGTGCTTTGGATGCCAATAGCTATGCCTATATCTCCAATTGGAATAGTATGAAAGATGCCAAATTCTTGGCTGCATTGCTTAAAGCCGGTATTCGCGTACGCAAGGCTGACCATCCATTTTCCGTTGAAGGTAAGTCCTTTGCAAGAGGGAGTTTGATCATCACCAAGGGAGATAATCAAAATAACACCGATTTTATTTCCCAGTTAACTGGAATCAGTAAGGAATTCAATCAAGAATTGACGGCCTCCAGTACGGGTTATGTCGATTCTGGAAAGGATTTTGGTTCTGCCTATGTGCAAATGATTTCCAAGCCCAAAATTGCGGTTTTGTCCGGAAAGCCTACTTCTACCCTTCGATTTGGAGAAATCTGGCATTTCTTTGAGCAGCAGTTGGAGTATCCCATTACGGTTATTGATAGCGAATATGCCGATCAGGTAGATCTAAAAGACTACGATATTCTGATACTTCCCAGTGGAGGTTACGGAAATCATTTTAGTGAGGCCCAGTTGACCAAACTCAAGGATTGGGTGTCGGCCGGAGGTAAGCTTATTGCAATGGGCGGTGCCATTGATGGCATTGATGGTGAAAAAGGATTCGGCATCAAGAAAAAAGAAGCTGCCAAAGATTCAACAAAAAATAAGCCGAAACCCCATAAGAATGCGCAACGGGAGCAAATCAAAAATGCCATTACAGGAGCCATCTTCAAGGCGAGAGTGGATAATTCGCATCCTTTGGCCTATGGGTATGGGACAGATTACTTTACGCTAAAACTTGGAAGCGCAGGGTACGACTACTTAAAATATGGCAACGCCGCTTATTTAGAAGGTGAGAATCCCAAGCAAGTGTCAGGTTTTGCTGGGAGTGAAGCACTCAAAAAAGTAGCCAACTCACTGATTTTTGGTGTTGAGAACCGTGGTGAAGGTGCGGTGGTTTACATGGTTGACAATCCGTTGTTCCGGGGGTTTTGGGAAAATGGTAAACTGTTCTTTGCAAATGCCCTGTTTATGGTAGATTAAGTTCAATCCTGTAGCAAATTCATAGGGTTGGGATGGGTAGTCAATCTCAGCTTCGCATTTTAAAAATTTGTATCTTTATAGATAGGATTATTTATAAAATCACAGGCTATGAATTTATTTTCCAACACTTTATATAAAAGGATTCGATTGGTCCCAACATGTTTCCTATTACTTATTTGGATGCTTTCCCCTTTGGATTCCATGGCATTTCAGGATGTTCAGGATGGGGACAATGCTTTTAACCAATATAAGGGAGAAATAAGGGATGCTTCCTCCAAAAAGCCCTTGGTTTTTGCCACCCTATCGGTGGAGGGCACCAACATAAGCACGATCACCAATACGGAAGGTAATTTTTTGCTTAAGATACCCAAAGAAATGACGGATGGCACGGTGGTGGTTTCCTTTTTGGGCTATAAGAGCAAGAACATTCCGCTGGCCGATTTAAAGCCCAATAAAAACAAGATTACCCTTGTGGTTTCGGTTACAGAGCTATCGGAGGTGAATATCAACGCCCCAAAAGATGCAGCTGCCTTGGTAAGGGAGACTTTGGCCAGAAAAGGGGACAATTACTTTGACGATCCCACGCTGATGACGGCGTTTTATAGGGAAACCATCAAAAAGCGAAGAAAAAATGTATCCCTGTCCGAAGCTGTGGTAAACATTTACAAGACTCCCTATAGTTCGCTTCGTAAAGATGCGGTTGAACTTTATAGAGCCCGAAAGAGTACTGACTACAGCAAATTGGATACCGTAGCCCTGAAACTTCAGGGCGGGCCTTTCAACACCCTTTATGTTGATATTATGAAGTATCCAGAATATATTTTCGCTGAAGGCTCCATTCAAGATTACCAGTTCACCTTTAGCCGTTCTACCAGAATCAACGACCAGCTGATTTATGTTATCAAGTTCAATCAATGGGAGAGCATTAAAGAGCCCTTGTACCAGGGGGAGCTATTTATAGATGTGGAGAACAAAACCTTGACCAGTGCCATTTATACCCTTAACATCACGGACAAGTACAAGGCAGCTAGACTCTTTGTGCGCAAAAAACCCGCCAAGGTGGATGTATGGCCTACGGAGGTAGCCTATAGGGTGGACTACCGCGAAAAAGGAGGTAAATGGTATTATGGATACAGCAATGTCCTTTTGGAATTCAAAGTGGATTGGGAAGACAAGCTTTTCAACTCCGTGTATAGTATGACAGCCGAAATGGCGGTAACCGATTGGGAGAAAAACTTGGACGGACAATTACCAAAAGTCAGGGAGCGTCTTAAAAAGTCCATTATTTTGAGTGATGAGGCATTAGGATTCTCGGATCCTGATTTCTGGGGAGAATATAACATCATCGAGCCAGAGAAATCTATAGAATCCGCTATAAAAAAAATACAGCGGCAATTGCGTAGAGCAAGGTCTAAGGGTGGATCTGCGGCACCTTAGTGGCACCTTCCCAGACCATACTGTGGCAAGTACAAATTATAAAGTCAAAAATAGTCACCATATTTAAGGTGGCTATTTTATTTTAAGACCATGTAAAACCTAAACCCAATGCTTAAAAGAAGGCAATTTATCAATCTATCTGCACTGCTGTCCGCTTCCACTTTGGTCTCCCAGGTAAGACCCAACATTGAAGGTTTTGCCAAGGATTCCATCAAACTGTTGCCCAAAAGATTAAAAAAAGGGGACACTATTGGGCTTATTGCCCCAGGCTATGCGGTTAAACCGGAAGTATTAAAAGAAATGAAATCCACCTTGGTTGAAATGGGTTTTGTTCCCTTCCATACGGATCGCATTCATGGAAACCACGGATATTTTAGTGATACGGATGAGCAACGGGCGGCCGACCTCAATGAAATGTTCGCCAATCCCGATATAGATGCCATTCTCTGCGCCCGTGGTGGTTATGGCTGCACCCGAATCATGCAAAGGATCAATTACGACAACATAAAATCCAATCCTAAAATATTGGTGGGGTTTAGTGATGTTACTGCCCTTCTCAATGGCATCAACCAAGAAACTGGATTGGTCACCTTCCATGGTCCCGTGGGTAGCACAATAGATGACGACTACAGTAAGCAACAATTGCTGGCAAAGTTGGAATCCCCCAATTACCCCCAAACCATAGAAAATGTGGTTTTGGAGGACAAGGAAATGCTTGAAAACGCGGAATATGAGCGATACACCATAACTACTGGTTCTGCATCGGGAAAATTGGTAGGCGGTAGTTTAAGTTTGATTGTGGCGCTTGTTGGCACCCCTCATGAAATTGATTTTACCGATGCCATCGTTTGTATTGAAGACGTGGAGGAAGCACCCTATAGAATGGACAGAATGTTGACACAGTTGATTGAAGGTTCCACATTTAAAAAAGCCAAGGGAATCGTTTTTGGGGTTTGCGCCGGATGCGATAGAGATCCAAGTCCCAACGGCTTCACCCTAAAAGAGGTACTCATGGACCGAATAGCTTCCTTAAACATTCCGGCAGCCTATGGAATGAGTTTTGGCCATGTCCCCAACAACTTTACTTTTCCAATTGGTATCCATGCCCATTGGGATGCGGATAAAATGACCATGGAGCTCTTGGAGAACGCAGTTTTATAACCTTCAGATTTAGTAGCATGCATAAAAAAGGCCCGGATAACCGAGCCTTTATTCCAAGAAGCGTTTTTTATTTTACAAACTCCAGAAGCGTTTTCTTTATAATGGAAATGCAATCCATCAATTGTTCATGGTTCATGACCAATGGTGGTGCAAATCGAATTATATTACCATGGGTAGGTTTGGCCAACAATCCATTGTCGCGTAACGCCAAGCAGATATCCCACGCGGTGGAACTATCTTCGGTGTCATTGATCACAATGGCATTTAAAAGGCCTTTTCCTCGTACTTTTAAAACCAAATCGCAGCTAGGAATGAACTTGTTGAGTTCTTCTCTAAAAATTTCACCCAATTCCATGGCGTTTTCTGCCAATTGCTCCTCCTTGACCACCTCAAGGGCGGCAATTCCAACGGCAGCTGCAACGGGATTACCACCAAAAGTACTTCCATGGCTTCCCGGAGTAATGACATCCATGATTTCATCATTGGCCAAAACCGCAGACACTGGATAAGCTCCACCGGACAAGGCTTTGCCCAAAATCAAAATATCCGGTTTTACGTCTTCATGATCAACGGCCAATAGTTTTCCTGTACGGGCTATTCCCGTTTGCACCTCATCCGCGATAAAAAGAACGTTGTGCTGCTCGCAAAGTGCCCTGGCCGCTGTCAAGTAGCCTTCTGAGGGTACATAGACTCCTGCTTCACCCTGAATAGGCTCAACCAGGAATCCTGCCACATCTGGATTAGCGATCAAGGCATTTTCCAAAGCTTGCAGATTATCGTATTCAATCTTAACAAAACCCTCGGTATAGGGTCCGTAGTTCTCCCTTGCAACGGGATCGTTGGAGAAAGAGATAATTGTTGTAGTCCTTCCGTGGAAGTTGTTCTCACACACAATGATCTTCGCCTGATTCTCAGGAATACCCTTTTTCTGATAAGCCCATCTACGGCAAATCTTTAAAGCCGTTTCAACCGCTTCTGCCCCAGTGTTCATGGGCAGTAATTTGTCAAACCCAAAGGTGGAGGTCACATACTTTTCATAAATCCCCAACATGTCGTTGTAGAATGCTCGGGAAGTCAAGGTCAGGGTTCTTGCCTGATCTACCATGGCCCCAACAATCTTTGGATGGCAATGGCCTTGGTTCACAGCCGAGTAGGCCGACAAAAAATCATAATACTTTTTTCCTTCAGCGTCCCAAACGTATACACCTTCTCCCCTGCTCAGTACAACGGGTAGTGGATGATAATTGTGGGCTCCGTACTTGTTCTCTAGATCAATCGCTTGCTGCGACGTTAAATGTTCTAAAACAGCCATTTTAGTAATTTTTAAATTGATAAAACAACCATTCCTTCTGTACCTTTATTCTTTCGAGGACTCGAAAAAGCAGCGTGGGAGAGAAATCATCCCTAGTAGTGTCGCAAAAATATCAAATTTTTATCCAATTAAAAGTGAATTGTAGGTCACTTTTTATGGGAAAGCACAGAGATTTGCAGCTCCAATCGTTTTAATTCCCGAAGCACATCGTTTTTGTCCATTTGCATCCAAAAATAAACTTTGAGCATGCTCATAATCAAACTGGAAACAAATATGCCCATACCCCATTTAATAAGGTCATTGGTAGCTTCGGAATCTAAAAATTGTATGGAGCAGTAGATCAGGAGTCCGAAAAATATCAGCACCATGATGTTCATGATAACGGCCAACCAGCCCATTTTACCCTTAAAAATTCCTCCAAACTTTTCCAAGACATTCTGTTCTCCCAGTTCATCGTAAAATTTGGCCTCTTCCTGGGTCAGTGCTTCCTTGATCAACTTGTCTATTTCTTCCATCTCTTTTTTCATCTTATTTATTTTTTAAAATTTTCTTCAACTTTTCTCTTGCGTGGTACAATCGTGATTTTGTGGTACCCACGGATATTTCCAAAATTTCGGCAATCTCTTTTAGGGAGTATTCTTCCGTATAAAACAACTTCAATACCATTTGCTGGTTTTCAGGTAACTCCTTTATTGCGCTCAACAGCTGGGTTACCTTTCCCGTGTCATCATTTCCCTTTGGCACTTGCTCTTGATTGTTTTCCGCATAACTTTTCAGGTTCCTTTGACTGGTTTTAAGTTTGTTTAGGTAATCCAAGCTTTTGTGCGTTACAATCTTGGTGGACCAACTACTAAAACTATTGGGGTCCTTTAGTGTGTTCAACTTTTTTATGATCACCCGCCATGAATCCTGTACTATATCCTTTGAGGCTTCTACATCATTGGTATATCTATACGAATGCCTGCACAATCGATTATGATGTCGGTTCACCAGCACGGACAAAGACTTTACGTTCCCAGACTGGTATTCCAATACCATTAAGCCATCAAATACAAAACGTGTTGTTTTCATATCTACTTTCAATACAAGGACGTGTTGCCAAGGAAAAGGTTCAAAAGTTTGACGGAATTTTTGGGATACATTTATACAAGTTAGTTGTTCTGTATAAAAACCTATGCCTACTTTTGCGCCATGCGAAGAAATAAGAGGCGACAGACCTTTGAACAGGTTGAAGTGGTGGACGCGGGAGCCAAGGGAAAATCCGTTGGAAAAGCACCGGACGGAAGAGTCATTTTTCTTTCCAATGCGGTTCCTGGTGATGTAGTGGATGTAATGACCACCAAGAAACGCAAGGCTTATTTTGAAGGAGTTGCCACCAATTTTCATCAACGCTCAGCCAAACGAACAGATCCCCAATGTGAACATTTTGGGGTCTGCGGGGGGTGCAAATGGCAAAACATGGCGTATAAGCACCAGCTGTTCTATAAGCAGAAGGAAGTGGAGAACAATCTTCAGCGAATTGGTGGGGTGGAGCTACCGGATACCATGCCCATCCTAGGTTCAGAGAAGCAATATTTCTATCGAAACAAAATGGAGTTTTCATTTTCGAGTAGTAGATGGCTTACCGAACAGGAAATCAAGTCGGAGGAGGAAATCTTGGATCGCAATGCCCTGGGTTTTCACATTCCAGGCATGTGGGACAAAATTTTGGACATCAACAAATGCCACTTGCAAGAAGACCCTTCCAACGCCATTAGAACAGCCATTAGACAATTTGCTGTAGAAAATGGACTTTCCTTTTTCAATCCAAGGGCCCAAGAAGGCTTACTTAGAACCTTGATGTTGCGGACAAGCAGTATTGGGGAGGTCATGGTTCTGCTTCAATTCTTTGAGGACAACAAAGAACAAAGGGAACTATTGCTCAATTTTTTGATGGAGAAATTCCCTGAAATCACCTCCTTGCTTTACGTTATAAACCAGAAACCAAACGACACTATTTATGATCAGGATGTGGTCTGCTTTTCAGGTCGGGACCATATTTTTGAGGAGATGGAGGGCCTAAAATTTAAGATAAACGCTAAATCCTTTTACCAGACCAACTCTGAGCAAGCGTACGAACTTTACAAGGTTACTCGGGACTTTGCAGGTCTTACGGGCAAAGAATTGGTGTATGATCTTTACACGGGAACCGGCACCATTGCCCAATTCGTTTCCAAAAAAGCCAAAAAGGTCATTGGAGTTGAATCTGTTCCCGAAGCCATTGAAGATGCCAAAAACAATGCCCTTGGAAATGACATATCCAATGTGGAGTTTTATGTGGGGGACATGAAGAACGTGTTCACTACAGAATTTATTGAACAACATGGCCGGCCCGATGTTATTATCACCGACCCACCAAGGGACGGCATGCACAAACAGGTTGTGGAGCAGCTGTTGCAGGTAGCTACCCAAAGAATTGTTTATGTGAGTTGCAACAGCGCAACCCAAGCCAGGGATTTGGCTCTATTGGATGAAAAATACCAGGTAATCAAGGTGCAACCCGTGGATATGTTTCCCCAAACACATCACGTTGAAAATGTTGTACTTTTGGAGAAACGGGTATAATTTTTGATAACCTTTGTTTTAAACTTTGAATGAAAAAAGTACTCCCTAGCTTACTCATCGCTTTCTTATTGATCTATTCTGCTTCCTGCGAAAAAGATGATATTTGCGTGGATGGTGATACCCCTTTGTTGATCATCGGTTTTTACGATGCCGAGAATACCGAAGAATTCAAGGAAGTACCTTCCATACGAATCAACTCTTTGGACGTAAATAGCGTGTTGGAAAATGATTCCTTCACGGATCGTTCAGATTCTCCAGATTCCCTTTTGGTGCCCCTTCGGATAGCAAATACCTCTACCACTTACGAACTCATTATGGACTCTGCCGCCGATGCGGACACTGGGGAGGAAACAGGAAACAGCGATGCCATTACCATAAACTATGGCGTGCAGGAAACCTATGTCTCCAAAGCCTGTGGATTTGTTGCCAATTTTGACAACCTGACTGTGACCTTGCCCGATAGCGATACCAATTGGATTCAGAACATCTCCATAGAACAAGAAACCGTAGCAAATTCCAATAGCATCCATGTCAAAATATTTCATTAGCCTCCTTTTCTTAGGTCTCCCTTTTTGGGGAATCTCACAGGACGAACCTGTTGATCTTCAGCCCAAAGACACGGTGGAGTACAAGCAACAATACGGTCTAAGGGTAGGTGCAGACCTAAATAGACTTGTGTTTTCCTTTTTGGATGAAGATTACACCGGTTTTGAGGTGACGGGCGACTTTAGACTTTCCCAAAAGCTGTATCTGGCTGGGGAACTGGGAAATGAGGAAAAAACCCTATTTGAAGACTTGGGCAATACCCCATTGTACAACTATACGTCCAAGGGTAGTTATATTAAACTGGGAGTTGATCTGAACACCTACGAGAATTGGTTTGGTATGCAAAATTCCATCATCATAGGTGGTAGATATTCCTTTGCCACTTTTAGTCAAACCTTGAACGATTATAAGATTTATGATTCCAATCGTTTTTTCAGTCCTACCGACTTTCTAAACGGCACCACCCCGGGTCAAGAATTTAGTGGCCTCAGCGCCTCTTGGTTGGAATTTGTAGTGGGTATAAAAGCTGAACTTTTTGCCAATATATATGTAGGAATAAGTGCCCGTTTGGGATTCTTGGTGACCAATACAGAGGATGACCAATTTCCCAATTTATGGATTCCGGGATTCAATCGGGTAACGGATGGAAGTAACTTTGGGGTAAGCTATAATTACACCCTGTCCTATTTGATTCCATTTTACAAAAAGTCCAAGAAACAAAAAGAGCAACCCGCAGAATAAATACGGAAACTATGGAGAACAGTCGCATCAACTACGTTGAATTCAAAACCAATGACATTGAAAAAGTAAAGGCGTTTTATCAACAAGCGTTTGGATGGACTTTTACCGATTTTGGTCCCACCTATACCGCTTTTTCCAATAGTGGTTTGGAAGGTGGCTTTGAACTAACTGAGGACAACGTTGTCAATGGTACATTGGTGGTACTTTATCATGAAAATCTATCGGAAATTCAAGATAAAGTGGTTGAAGCAGGAGCTGAGATTTGCAGACCCATTTTTTCCTTCCCTGGCGGACGTCGGTTCCATTTTAAGGATCCAGCAGGCAATGAATTGGCTATCTGGTCAGATAAATAGGCACTAAGAAGCCAAAAGGTATCAGTCCTTATCAGACTTTCCCTTCTTCTTACTTCCGGAATACATTTCATATTTTACCAGTCTGGACTCCAACTTGGCATTAAAGGTCTTTATCTTCCTGGAAGTTTTAAGCCCCACATGCTTTAGGGCTTCCAAATTGGAAGTGATCAACCAGGCATCGGTTCCCGGATAATGCTGCTTTAGAGCATCTCCTATTTTCGTATAGAATTCATCAGGATTGATTTGTAGGCGTTCTCCATAAGGTGGGTTAAACACCATGTGCAATTTGGAATCTGTAGGTTTCTCGGTTCGAAAAAAATCCTTGCGCTCTATGGTAATGTAATCTGAAAGATTGGCATTATCCACATTTTCCTGGGCTTTTCTCACCGCAGATGGTGCCTTATCGTATCCAAAAATTCTGTGGTGAAACTCTCTGGTTTTGTTCAAACTGGCATTTACGATCTTCTCATGTAAGTCCGCATCATAGTCCTTCCAATGTTGAAAAGCATAACATTCCCTATTGATATTCGCTGGAATATTACAGGCAATCATCCCTGCCTCAATCAAAAATGTCCCGCTACCGCACATGGGGTCCAAAAAGTCCGTCTGACCATCCCATCCACTGTGTAAAAGTAATCCCGCGGCCAAAACCTCGTTGATGGGGGCAATATTGGTAGCGATTCGGTACCCGCGCTGGTGCAAAGATGGCCCAGAGCTGTCCAAAGAAACCGTACAATTGTTTCGATACAAATGAATATTGATACGAACATCTGGATCATGGGAATCCACATTGGGTCGTTGTCGTGTTACAGCCCTAAATTTATCCACGATTGCGTCTTTGGCTCGCTGGGACACAAACATGGAATTTCTAAAAACATCTGAGCTCATGGTCGTATCAATAGCAAAGGTCTTGTCCTCCCTAAAAAGGCTGGGCCAATCCATTTGGTATACGTTACGGTACAGCTCTTTTTCGTTATGTACCCTAAACTTGGAGATAGGTTTCATGACCTTCAAGGCAGTGCGTAGGCTAAGGTTGGCCTTGTACATAAAACCAGTATCGCCTTCAAAGGACACATTCCTGACCCCTTCCTCTACCCTACCTGCACCCAAGTTGCGAAGTTCTTTGGCCAACAACGGTTCAAAACCGTATAAAGTTTTGGCCAACATTCTAAAATTTCCTGCCATCTCCTATGAAAATCTTTCGGCAAAAATAGGCTATTTTTACGCCTTCAATCCAACCTATGGAATTCCCCATTGTTTTGATTTATGTAATACCGATTTTGGCGGTTTGGGCCGGATTTGCCTTTGCACGGCTCACGCAGACCAAGGATAAAAAAAACGTACGCCTGTTATTGGCTTTTAGTGGCGCATTTTTATTGGCCCTGACGTTTTTTGAGCTCCTTCCTGAAGTCTACGAACATCAAAGTCCAAGAACCACGGCCATATTTATATTGGCCGGGATTTTGCTCCAGATATTTCTGGAGTTTTTTTCCAAGGGAGCAGAGCATGGCCACATGCATTTGGATCTGGAGAAAACCGACTTTCCCTTACTTCTTTTTTTGAGTTTGTCCCTCCATGCTTTGATTGAAGGCACCCCCATCCATGGTAATGAACCGATTTTATATGGAATCGTGATCCATAAAATTCCTGTGGCTATTGTATTGGGTATTTTTTTATTGAACTCTAAAATGAAAAAAGGATGGGCTATTCTGTTCATGCTTGCTTTTTCATTAATGACACCACTCGGCAGTTTCTTGGCGCATCATTCCACTTGGCTGGACAGTTACGGGCATTTGCTCACAGCCCTGGCCATAGGGGTGTTCCTTCATATTTCCACCATAATACTTTTTGAAAGCTCCCAAGGGCATTCCTTTAATCTTAGAAAATTGGTGGTCATTATTCTAGGTGTGGGCTTGGCCTATTTTCTGTAAATACTTGGTTTTCTTAGGGAGTTAAAAAAATCCGTCAATTCAAAAAGGGTATCCGTCAATTCAAAACGGGCTTCCGTCCATTGATACCCTTTTGGGAAGGTTTCGCCAATTACATTCGCGCCATAACCCTTAAAACCTTTTACAAATGAAAATGAGAAAATTAGCCCTTTATGCCTTGATGGCGAGTTGGGCATTTGTACAATTTGGCTGCGGTAAAGATGATTCCCCGAGCAACCCGGATGATGGGCCAACAGAAACTTTTTACAATATTACCCAAGCCACTATCAATGATGATGGCTATACCGCTCCTGGAGAGCTATCTTTTTGGTATTCCATTGATAATGGAGAATCTTATACAGTGGAAAAGCCCCAAGATTTATCCAAGGGAGATGAGCTTTGGGTTAAAATCAACAATGGGGAAGTGGACATTTACGAAGAAGACTTTTATTTTGATTGGTCAGGTTCTTCTTTGGCACCCGCTGATACTGAGAGTGATCTGGCCAAGTTTGTGGTCAAGGAAAGTGATATCACCCTTGCAGCCACAGTTACTGATAAAATGGAACTTTTGGTTTCTGATAAGGATACAGGGCAATTTTACGTTCTGGATGTAAGCGATGGCGGGTTGACTCCTGCTTTTACCTTTTTGCAAGGGGAAGTTCCCTTAAATAGAGTTCGTGGTGTTATTTACAATTATAATGATGGTAAAATGTATGTTTCAACTGCAAAAATTGGCAATTTCAAATCAATGTTATACGTGGTGGATCTCAATTCTAAGCAAGCGACAGTAATCAACGAAAATGACCAAATTGTGAACGAACAAAATGTTGCAATTTGGAAGGGGATTTCAGATTTAGTCGTCACCACAGATAATAAACTTTTAGCAACAGGAGGTTTTGGATTGGGCCAAGGCACCCCAAGTTTGTTTGAATTTGAACTGGAAGGTACCAATTCCGATCCAATGCCATTTACAGGTGATGATATTCCCTGTTGCGGTTTGGGGATGACCTTTGGTTCCAATACCGATGAAGTTCTCATTGGAAGTGGGCAATCTGATATATTTAAAATCTATAAGAGCAACTTAGAAGGTGAAATCACCGAAGTTATTGAATTGACTTTGGAAGGTTTTGAGCACGAAGAACCCATTGGATATTATTTAAGGAATTTGGTAAGGGATGGTTCAGGAACATTATATGCGCTCTGTTATAATTTGACCCATGGGAACACCCATATAGCCGAAGTAAACCTAGAAACTAAGAAATTGATTCATGTAGCTCAAATTGCGACAAATAATGAAAATGTTTATTATGGTTTAGTTGCACTGCCAGCGTATGCATTCTAATCAAGTAAAATATATAGTATTATTAAGGAGAGGGTATATTCCCTCTCTTTTTTGTTCATTGCAAAATCTTGTAAATCATTATCCAATGGCTAACCGCTCCTCCCAAAACGAACAGGTGCCATATCAAATGGTTAAAAGGGATACGTTTCATCGCATAAAAGAAAATCCCTAGGGTATAAAAAACACCACCTATAGCCATCCAAAACAAGCCTGTAAAAGATAAATTTTGCGAAAGGAAACTGTAATCCAGAACTACCAAATAGCCCATTACCGCATAAAGCAAGAGGGACAGTTTTTCAAATTTTCCTGTAAAGAACAGCTTTACCACAGTCCCAAAAAGAGCAATGCCCCAGACCAGATACAGTAATAACCATCCCTTGGACTCTTGCAAAACCAACAAACAAACGGGAGTGTAGCTTCCGGCAATCAAATAATAAATACTGATATGGTCCAAAATCCGAAGTTTCGCCTTTAATTTGGGTTCTCGAACCCCATGATACAAGGTAGAAGCGGTGAACAATAAAATCAAGGAAAGACTATAAACAACAATACTAAGGATCGCATATTTAGCCGAAAAGTCTCCTTGAATTAAAAAGAAAAACCCAACCACCGCCAATACCGCACCCACACCATGGGAATAGGTATTCCATTTTTCTTCCAGAACCAAAAGCCTTTCCTCTCGATCCAAAGACTACTTGTATTGCTTGCCGTGCTTGATTACCATATCCACATCTTGTAGCAGGCTAATGTAGCGAAGCACATCGCCATCCACGGCAATAATATCTGCATATTTTCCAGGGGTAATGGTCCCAACTTCATCCGCAACACCCGTCCAAAGGGCTGGCCAATAGGTAGCAGCCCTAATGGCGTACATGGGATCAATGCCAAACTCATTCACCCAAACGTCCAGCTCATTCCAAGTAGATTGACTGTGAAACTTCATAGGGATTCCACTATCCGTTCCCACCAATAAAACCACACCGGCGTCCAAAAGTTGCTGGATTTTGGTCTGCAAGGTAGGTCTCCTTGAAGGCGTCAACTGAAAGTACGGCAAGCGATCAGGATGCTTAAAACTATTTTTAATATCGGTGATTACACTGTCCGGCAACCCTAAATGCCAGGAATCATTGTCCAATTTTTCTGGATTGTCTCTGGTATATTCATAATTGTAAAGTCCTTCCACGGTGGGGCACCAAAACAAAGGCCCTTTGTTCATTTGAGCTGTCCGCTCCTTGATCATTTCCATGACATCATCAGGATATTTGGGTGCCGAGGACAGTCCGGTATGTTCAAAACAATCCACACCCACCTGTAAACCTCTCCGTATTTCCTCGGGGCGATGTCCGTGTGCCACAACCTTTAAATTATGTTTATGTGCTTCATCCACCACAGCGCGGAGTTCTTCCATAGTCATTTGATCATGATCAATAAGCTTGATCACATCCACCCCAGCATCCGCCAATTTTTTAATTTTTCGTTTCCCATCCTCAGGGCTATTGACGCCCCATCTAAAGTCCTCTGTTCCTGGATAGGGTTTGTGCTGAATAAATGGGCCGGACACATACAGGGTGGCCCCGGGAATTTCGCCTTTATTTATCCTATCCCGTACGGATATACTTTCTTTGAGCGGAGCTCCCAAATCCCGTGCACTGGTAACCCCAGCCATCAGCAGTTGGTGGGCCGAAGAAGGCATGATCACATCCTCAAACAAGGGTGGGTAGGTTTTGTCCCAATATCCATAATCCGCATGGCCGTTGATCATGGTATGCACATGCATGTCCCATAATCCCGGTAGTACGCTCATCCCCTCTGTAGAAATAATTTCGGCGTTTTCTGGAACAGCAAGTGTTTCAATCGTTCCAACTTCTTTGATACGTTCCCCTTCAATAATGATGACGCTATTTTTAATCGGGTCAGAACCAAAACCATCGATTAGGGTTCCACCAACAAGGGCTTTGATTGATTTTTGTTGTGCTAAGATGGACATGGGTAGCGAAAGTACCAAAGCCCACAGGAGTGTTGATTTTTTCATAATCTTAAATGTACTAAACATCTGATGAATGAGAAAGGTCGATTCTCTTTAAGGGAAACTGCTAAAAACTAAATTTTAACCCCAACTGTGCTCTCCATCTCGAATTTTGAAAGTCGACCACCCAGGGAGTTTCATTATCTGAGATATTGAACTGAAACTGCGGTACATTGTTCTCAATTCCAACAAAATTCAACAAGCTAAAGCTGGAATTGACCACATTGGGCACAAAGACCAATCGTCCCCAATCTCGATTGATAAAGTTCAAAACATTCAGCATGTCCAAAGAAACCGTCAATCTTTTTTGGTTCCCCAAATTTTTGCTGAATTCAAACTTAGCATCCAATTCATGGTTCCATGGGGTTTTGGCGCCGTTCCGTTCCACATAATTGCCCCGTCTTTCGCTGAGATAAGAATTACCTTGGATGTAGGCGTCCAATCGTTGCCATTGCTCAGCAGCTGAAACAGTAACGTTCCCGCTGCCGTCCGTAATATCCACCAAAGCTATTTCACTTTGGTTTTGAGGCACATAAATCAGGTCATTTCTAGAAGAACCATCTCTGTTTAAATCGCCCTGATAAATAAAGGAATATGGGCTACCGGAACGACCATTATATAAGAAGGAAACAAAAAAGCGGTCATCATTCCCAAAATCAAAACTGTAGGCCTGGGTAGACACAATTTTATGCCTTAGATCAAAATTGGAGAACGAAAGTCCAGGCTCATTCCCAAAAATCGCTTGATTCCATTCATAGTTGGCGGCTGGTGAGCTCCGAACGGTACTGGACACATCCTTGCTTTTTCCGTAGGTATATCCTAGATACGAACTGTAACCGTTAAATCGTTTACTAAGCCCAAGCGAAGCATTATAACGATATCCTCCATTAGT
>NZ_OZ247584.1:0-807500 GCF_965233845.1 Flagellimonas sp. | reverse complement strand
TCAGGGTCTCTTTCACTCCGTTATTCACGGTTCTTTTCACCTTTCCCTCACGGTACTGGTTCACTATCGGTCTCCCAGGAGTATTTAGCCTTGGCGGATGGTCCCGCCGGATTCACACAGGGTTTCACGTGCCCCGCGCTACTCAGGATACCACTATCTTTAATGCGACTTGCCCGTACGGGACTGTCACCCCTCTCGTGCAGCTTTCCAACTGCTTCCGGTTGATCGCACAAAGAACATCGTGGTCCTACAACCCCAACATTGCCGAAACAACATTGGTTTGGGCTGCTCCGCTTTCGCTCGCCACTACTAACGGAATCACTCTTGTTTTCTCTTCCTCCGCCTACTTAGATGTTTCAGTTCAGCGGGTTAGCTTCCCGATAAATCGGGATGACTGGCCTTCAACCAGCCGGGTTGCCCCATTCGGACATCCGCGGATCAAATCTCGTGTGCAGATCCCCGCGGCTTTTCGCAGCTTATCACGTCCTTCGTCGCCTCTGGGAGCCTAGGCATCCCCCATACGCCCTTCTCTTGCTTGTCGCACCTCCCGGCATAAAGCCGGGAAATGCCCTCGTAATCCTTATATATTCTATTCTACTTCGTGTTTCTTCTTCGACTTCGCAGCAACGGGACAAAATCCCATCGCGCTCCGTCCCAATATGTCAATGAACGTTTATGCCAAACTTGATCTGGCATCCGTGGAGAATACCGGAGTCGAACCGGTGACCTTCCCGACGCTGCGGTCGGGACGCCCTGGCCCCAAAAAACGGCCAAGTCTCTCTTTGGTGGAGAATACCGGAGTCGAACCGGTGACCTCCTGCGTGCAAGGCAGGCGCTCTAGCCAGCTGAGCTAATTCCCCATTTTCAGCGAACAGTCAACAGTTATTAGTCAACAGTCCTAAACGGCTCACCATAACGTGATAACTCAACCTCTAAAATTTCCTGTTTCAAATGAACTTCGGCCCCCTTCGCACAAGGCTCCGGTGACCACAGTAGTCTCAGGCAGACTCCCTTCGACTGCGCTCAGGGCAGACTTCTCGTCCTTCTTCGACAACTTTGTAGTCTCAGGCAGACTCGAACTGCCGACCTCTACATTATCAGTGTAGCGCTCTAACCAGCTGAGCTATGAGACTGTTTGGCCTAAAATCGCCAGTATGTTTGCATATTGCAAGACAGCATAAAAGAAACAAGAAACCACCCGATGGCGGACTTGGACGTCCGGTCGTCTTCCTGCCCCTCTACCGGATCGCTCCGGTGGGCAAGTCTCTAGAAAGGAGGTGTTCCAGCCGCACCTTCCGGTACGGCTACCTTGTTACGACTTAGCCCTAGTTACCGATTTTGCCCTAGGCCGCTCCTCGCGGTGACGGACTTCAGGCACTCCCGGCTTCCATGGCTTGACGGGCGGTGTGTACAAGGCCCGGGAACGTATTCACCGGATCATGGCTGATATCCGATTACTAGCGATTCCAGCTTCACGGGGTCGAGTTGCAGACCCCGATCCGAACTGTGACCGGCTTTGTAGATCCGCGCCCCCTTGCGGGGTGGCTTCCCTCTGTACCGGCCATTGTAGCACGTGTGTGGCCCAGGACGTAAGGGCCGTGATGATTTGACGTCGTCCCCACCTTCCTCACGGTTTGCACCGGCAGTCCCGTTAGAGTCCCCGACTTGAATCGCTGGCAACTAACGGTAGGGGTTGCGCTCGTTATAGGACTTAACCTGACACCTCACGGCACGAGCTGACGACAACCATGCAGCACCTTGTAACGAGTCCGAAGAAAAGCCTATCTCTAAGCCTGTCCCGTTACATTTAAGCCCTGGTAAGGTTCCTCGCGTATCATCGAATTAAACCACATGCTCCACCGCTTGTGCGGGCCCCCGTCAATTCCTTTGAGTTTCATTCTTGCGAACGTACTCCCCAGGTGGGATACTTATCACTTTCGCTTGGCCGCCGAGTCCGAAGACCCGACAGCTAGTATCCATCGTTTACGGCGTGGACTACCGGGGTATCTAATCCCGTTCGCTACCCACGCTTTCGTCCATCAGCGTCAGTACGTTGTTGGTTACCTGCCTTCGCGATCGGTGTTCTATGTGATATCTATGCATTTCACCGCTACACCACATGTTCCGGCAACCCCACAACGACTCAAGACCGCCAGTATCAAAGGCAGTTCTACGGTTGAGCCGCAGACTTTCACCCCTGACTTAACGGCCCGCCTACGGACCCTTTAAACCCAATGATTCCGGATAACGCTCGGACCCTCCGTATTACCGCGGCTGCTGGCACGGAGTTAGCCGGTCCTTATTCTTACGGTACCGTCAGCTGTCCACACGTGGACAGGTTTCTTCCCGTATAAAAGCAGTTTACAACCCATAGGGCAGTCATCCTGCACGCGGCATGGCTGGATCAGTCTCCCGACCATTGTCCAATATTCCTCACTGCTGCCTCCCGTAGGAGTCTGGTCCGTGTCTCAGTACCAGTGTGGGGGATCCCCCTCTCAGGGCCCCTAACCATCGTTGCCTTGGTAAGCCGTTACCTTACCAACAAGCTAATGGTACGCATGGCCATCCCTGTCCGATAAATCTTTAATCCCTCCACCATGCGGTGGTGGGATACCATGGGGCATTAATCCAAATTTCTCTGGGCTATTCCCCTGACAGGGGCAGGTTCCATACGCGTTCCGCACCCGTGCGCCGGTCGCCGGCGGATTGCAAGCAATCCCCGCTGCCCCTCGACTTGCATGTGTTAGGCCTGCCGCTAGCGTTCATCCTGAGCCAGGATCAAACTCTTCATTGTAAAAAGTTGAATAATTTCAACTCCCAAACAACCCAAGTAACTGACATCAAAATGGTTCCTCGTTATTCTCTTTTACGCTGTCTATACAATATGTCAAATGAACTTCAAAAAAAGAAGAAAAAAACAGGCCCAAAGGACCCCGTCTCTTCTTTAAAAAACGCCCCGCCTTATCAGCTAAGCGGGTGCAAATATAGAGAGGTTTATTTTATCCCACCAAACAATTTTCAAAAAAAAATCAAAAAAAATGCAAGGTGTTGATATTTAGATATTTACAATTTAAAAATCAATCTATACCCTGCAATTTCATGACCCGTTCGAAAATCGCCCTTGGTAAAGAACTGAAAGCAAGCTTTCTACCATTCCTTTGTATACGCTATTGTAAGCATCATATCAAGATAGTATCTTTGCGCACCATCCAAAACAAGGATAACAAATGATAGAGATTACATTGCCCGATGGCGCAGTAAAAAAAGTTCCTCAAGGAACTACTCCAATGGAGGTTGCTAAAAGTATAAGCGAGGGTCTTGCCCGGAACGTTATTTCTGCAAAATTCAATGATACGGTAGTGGAAACCGTAACCCCACTTACCCAGGATGGTACTCTTACCTTATATACATGGAACAATGACGAGGGGAAAAAAGCCTTTTGGCATTCCTCATCGCACGTATTGGCCCAGGCCTTGGAAGAACTTTACCCTGGTATAAAGCTCACCATTGGTCCTGCCATTGAAAATGGATTCTATTACGATGTGGATTTTGGGGAACATACCATTTCCGAAAAAGATTTTCCCACTATAGAAAAGAAGGCCTTGGAAATTGCCAGAGGAAAACACGACTATAAAATGCGCAGTGTTTCCAAAGCTGATGCTCTTGCCTATTATAAAGGACAAAACAATGAGTATAAACTTGAGCTCATTGAAAACTTGGAGGATGGAACCATATCTTTCTGTGACCATAGTACATTTACAGACCTATGTCGCGGGGGACATATCCCCAACACAGGTATCATCAAAGCCATAAAGATATTGAGTGTTGCCGGAGCTTATTGGAGAGGTGATGAGAACAATAAACAATTGACACGGGTTTACGGGATTTCATTTCCAAAGCAAAAAGAACTCACCGAGTATCTGGAATTATTGGAGGAGGCCAAAAAAAGAGATCATAGAAAGCTTGGTAAAGAATTGGAACTGTTCACCTTCTCCCAAAAAGTTGGACAGGGACTTCCATTGTGGCTACCCAAGGGCGCTGCTTTGCGCGAACGTCTAGAACAATTTCTAAAGAAAGCCCAAAAGAAAGCTGGGTACGAAATGGTGGTGACCCCACATATCGGGCAAAAAGAGCTCTATGTAACCTCTGGGCATTATGCCAAATATGGAGAAGACAGTTTTCAACCTATCCATACACCCAAGGAGGATGAGGAGTTCTTGTTGAAACCTATGAACTGTCCGCATCATTGTGAAATCTATAATAGCAGCCCTTTTAGCTATAAGGATCTACCAAAAAGATATGCTGAGTTTGGAACTGTATATAGATATGAACAAAGCGGAGAACTTCATGGGCTAACACGGGTACGTGGATTTACCCAAGATGACGCCCATATTTTCTGTACACCCGACCAATTGAATGATGAGTTCAAAAATGTGATTGACTTATCTCTATATGTGCTGAATTCCCTTGGGTTTGAAAATTTCACAGCCCAAGTTTCGGTTAGGGATTTGGATAAGCCAGAAAAGTATATTGGGGAGCCAGAAAATTGGGAAAAAGCTGAGCAAGCCATCATCAATGCTGCCGAAGAAAAGGGATTGAATTTTGTTATTGAGGCTGGGGAAGCAGCCTTTTACGGACCAAAATTGGATTTTATGGTAAAAGATGCCCTTGGAAGACAGTGGCAATTGGGAACCATACAAGTGGATTACAATCTTCCAGAGCGATTTGAGCTTACTTATAAAGGAAGTGACAATGAGTTGCATAGGCCCATAATGATCCATAGAGCTCCCTTTGGAAGCATGGAACGCTTTGTTGCCTTGCTCTTGGAACATACTGGTGGAAACTTCCCATTGTGGCTCATTCCTGACCAGGCTATTGTATTGCCCGTCAGTGAGAAACACGAAAAATATGCGGAAAAAGTTTTGAATTCGTTGGAAAATCACGAAATTCGCGCGCTCATTGATAATAGGAACGAGACGGTAGGGAAGAAAATCCGTGAAGCCGAGCTGAAGAAAATCCCATATATGCTTATCGTGGGTGAGCAAGAAGAAGGGTCCGAAACCATATCGGTTAGAAGACACGGGGGAGAAGATTTTGGAAGTATCAGCATCAATGAATTTTCCGACTTGGTAGCTACTGAAATAAATAGTACCTTAAAGTCGTTCTAGAAATTTTAGTTTAATTAAAAAGTATACGTCATAGCAATACGAAGAAGATTTAGACCCCAACCCAGGAGGGAAAATAAAAACCCTCATAATATCAATGACAAAATCACGGCCCCTGAGGTTAGACTTGTTGGGGATAATGTAGAAGTAGGAGTATATCCTATTTCCAAAGCAATGGCCAAGGCCAATGAATTGGAGCTGGATTTGGTGGAGATTTCTCCCAAAGCAAACCCTCCAGTTTGTAAAATTATAGATTACAAGAAGTTCCTTTACGAACAGAAGAAACGGGAGAAGGCCATGAAGGCCAAAGCCACCAAAGTTGTTGTGAAGGAAATTAGGTTTGGACCCCAAACGGACGATCATGACTATGCCTTCAAAAAGCGGCATGCAGAAAAGTTCTTGAAAGATGGTGCCAAATTGAAAGCCTATGTCTTTTTTAAAGGACGGTCCATTGTTTACAAGGATCAAGGCGAGATTTTACTGTTACGATTGGCACAAGAGCTGGAGGAGCTTGGGAAGGTGGAACAGATGCCAAAGTTAGAGGGGAAGCGAATGACTATGTTCATTGCGCCCAAGACCAAAAAATAGGAAGCGGGATACCGAAGCTTATTCGGTATAATTTTATAAAGAGGAGAAAATGCCTAAAATGAAAACAAAATCCAGTGCCAAAAAGCGATTTAAGCTTACCGGAACTGGTAAAATCAAAAGAAAGCACGCTTTTAAGAGTCATATTTTGACTAAGAAATCGAAAAAGCGTAAGCTTAAGTTGACACACTCTACTTTGGTACACGAGTCCGATGTCAACAGTATTAAAGAACAATTGCGTTTAAAATAATTGTTCGATCCGGTACATTAATTATTAACCATGGAGTTGGGCCTTTAAAGTGTCAAAAATTGACCGCCTGCTACAAAAAAATGAAACATTATGCCAAGATCAGTAAATTCAGTTGCTTCCAGAGCTAGAAGAAAAAAAGTGATGAAGCAAGCCAAAGGTTACTTTGGAAGACGTAAAAACGTTTGGACAGTAGCCAAAAATGCGGTAGAAAAAGCAATGCTATATGCTTACCGCGATAGAAGAAACAAAAAACGTAATTTCCGCGCACTTTGGATTACCCGTATTAACGCTGGAGCTAGAATGCACGGAATGTCTTACTCTCAATTTATGGGGAAGGTTAAATCCAACGGTATAGAATTGAACAGAAAAGTTCTTGCCGATTTGGCCATGAACCATCCTGATGCCTTTAAAGCCATCGTTGAAAGAGTGAAATAAGAGTTAATATAAACTTACCCCGCTTATCAAGAACCCACTCATTTGAGTGGGTTTTTGTATTTTATATGAATGTTGAACATCCATAATCGCATTCATAGGATTTTAATCCTTCTTGCTCTAGGTTATTCCTTTTGTTGTACCGCACAAAACGATAGCATCGCATTTTTGGCACTTGGGGACAGCTATACCGAAGGCACTTCGGAATTAAGAATCAATAGCTGGCCTTTTCAGTTAAGTGCCCAGCTTAGGAAAAAGAAAATCCCCTTAAAAGACCCAAAAGTAATTGCCAAAGTAGGTTGGACCACTTCAGACTTATTGGAGGCCATTGCATCCGAAAATCCAAAACCCAACTACGATTTGGTATCGCTATGCATAGGGGTCAACAATCAATTTAGGGGACAATCTTTTGAAAAATTTAAGCAAGAGTTCTCTATGCTTTTGGAGAAAAGTATCAGTCTGGCCCAAGGAAATCCGAAAAAAGTGATTGTGTTGTCCATTCCTGATTACAGTGTTACCCCTTACGCAAGATTTAAAGATACCTCTCGAATTGCAAAGGAACTGGAGGCCTACAACAGCTATATTAAAAAAGAGGCGGATGCCCATGAAACCCCATTTATTGAAATCACAAAAATTTCCAGAAATGCAAGGGTCAATCCCTATCTGCTGACCCAGGACAGTCTACATCCTTCCAAAAAAATGTACAAAGCATGGGTAAAGAAAATCAGTAAGGAATTCAAATTCCAAAAGCCGTAAGGACCAACCTTCTTCCAGAGGCGCGATCTCGATGCTCACAAAGGTAAATTCCCTGCCAAATACCTAAGTTGAGTTTTCCATTGGTTATGGGTATCTGAACAGAAGCGCCCAAAAGGGAAGCTTTCAAATGGGCAGGCATATCGTCTGGGCCTTCATAAGTATGTATATAATAGGGTGCATTTTCTGGAACCATTTGATTAAAATGGCTCTCAAAGTCCAAACGAACGGTAGGGTCGGCATTCTCATTTATGGTCAAACTCGCCGAAGTATGTTTGATAAAGACCTGCAGCTGCCCTGATTCTATATTCTCAATTTCCGGCAAGACATCCAACACCCGCTCTGTTATAAGGTGAAATCCCCTAGGGTAGGACTTAAGTTTTATTTCTGATTGATAAACTTTCATATGGTAGCGAAAATAATATAAACTTTGCTTCATTCTGTCCACATCCTATACCTTTGCAGCTTAAATTGATATCAATGGATTTTTCCCAAATTAAAATGGTGGTCACGGACATGGATGGTACCTTGCTAAATTCCAAGCACCAGGTGAGTCCCCGATTTTTTGAAATTTTTGTGGCGCTTCAACAAAAAAACATCCAGTTTGTTGCGGCCAGCGGTAGACAATATCACAGTATCGTGGACAAGCTAAATCCCATCAAAGAGGATATCCTGGTTATTGCAGAAAACGGAGCCTTGGTCAAGGAGAAAGAGCATGAGCTTCTGGTTACCCCCATACAACAGGACCTCAAGGAAGAGCTTTTGGGGATTATTGAGGAAATTGAAGGAGCACATGCTATGCTTTGCGGGAAGTACAACGCTTATTTTGATGAGAAATCCGCTTCTTTTCTTGGAGACTTAAAGGAGTACTACTCCAACTATGAAATCCATAAAAACTTAAGGGATGTGACGGATCAAATCATTAAGATAGCCGTTTACCATAACCAAAATGCGGAAGCCCATATATATCCAGCTTTAAAGGATTTGGAGCACTTGCTTAAGGTAAAGGTCTCTGGTTTATATTGGGTAGATTTAAACCATTCCAATGCGCATAAGGGATATGCCCTGGACAAACTAATGAAAGACCACGGACTTGCATCGCATGAGGTGATGGTTTTTGGGGATTACAACAACGATCTAGAGATGTTGGAATTGTCTGATTACAGTTTTGCCATGGCCAACGCACATCCAAACGTAAAAAAGGTGGCCAAATACGAAACCGCCAGTAATGATGATTATGGGGTAGAACGAATTTTGGAGCAATTGGTATGAAGCAGGTGGAGCGGTTGATTAAAAAATTTGACCTAATCCCCCATCCCGAAGGTGGTTATTTTAAAGAAACCTATAGGAGTCAAGGGGAAGTAGCCTCTGGGTCATTACCAGAGGAATATCAAGGTTCTAGAAATTATGCCACTTCCATTTACTTTTTGTTGACTTCGGATACCTTTTCTGCCTTCCATAAAATCAAACAGGATGAAATTTGGCATTTTTACTCCGGTTCTCCTTTGATGCTTTATATGATATCCGAAGAAGGAGAACTCTCCGAGCATTGTATTGGAAATGATTTTGGGAAAGGTCAAATTCCCCAATTTGTGGTTCCAGGGAATCATTGGTTTGCGGCTAAAACCCTAAATCCAAATGATTATTCATTTGTGGGCTGTACGGTTTCACCAGGTTTTGAGTTTGAGGATTTTGTGCTACCAGAAAGAATGGAACTCTTGGACAAATTTCCGCAGCACAGTATGCTTATACACTCTTTAACTCGCAACTAAAAAAGCAATCCGACTTTGGACACGCTGTCCTTTTACAAGACTTGACTTTTGAGCACGGTTGATATGACTCCTTTTCTAGTAAGATATTAGCACCCCTTGCCAGGTATTTCCTCTACGTACATGGTATATTTCTTTGATTTTTAAATGTATATTTAAAACTTCACTTTTATTCTCAAATTTATTTCCAATCCACGCTATATGAATTGCTTTGTTACTGGAGGACTAGGTTTTTTGGGTTCTCACATTTCAATGGAACTGGTACGACAAGGGCATAATGTTACCATTTATGACATTGAACCAGAAATTCCTAAACACCTCGGTTCTTGTCGGGTAATAAATGGTGACGTCCGTAACTATAATGGACTGGTAAAAGGTTTGGAAGGTATGGACATTGTATTTCATTTTTCAGGTCTTTTAGGGACCTCCGAATTATTTGAAAACCCACATGAAGCCATCGATACAAATATTAAAGGTGCATTAAACGTGATTCTTGCATGTAGAGAGATAGGGATTAGGAAAATCTTATTTCCCACCAAGCCAAATGAATGGCATAACGTTTATTCAGTCACCTCCCAAGCAGTGGGAAAGCTAGGTTTAAGCTATAATGAGTTTGAAAATTTTGACATCAGAATATTAAAATTCTGGAATATTTATGGTCCATACCAAAAGATCCAACCAGTTAGAAAAGCCATTCCATTATTCATAATTCAGGCCCTAGAAAATAAGCCTATTGAGATATATGGTGATGGAACTCAATATATAGAACTTGTTTACGTAAAGAATTTTGCCAAAATAGCCATAGATTTTGGTCTTCATATTCCAAAAGTAAAAAACAAGACTTATGAAATTCATTCACGCCATAGTTTGACCATTAATGAAATAGCGAAGACTATCCTTAATCTAACTGGCTCTTCTTCAGAAATCAATCATATTTCTATGAGAAAAGGTGAAACTTCTGAGATAGTTTTCAGAAAAGACACAAATATTTCTGAGATATTGCATGTAGCTAAAGAAACCCATCTATACGAAGGTCTAGAAAAAACAATCTCTTTTTATAAAGAGATACCGCAGAATGACAGGCTTCAAATACTGAGATATTACAATTATGCGTAAAAAAAAATTGCATTTAGGGTTTATACTATATGGCCTGTTAATAGGATTGGCAATCACGATCATTTTAATAGGGATATCAATCCTTGCCCTATCTGACATAGATTTAGAGGGAGATGTTGAATATGGGATACCTGAGCACTTTTTGCAATCCGCAAGTTGGGCTCAGGTTCTAATAACTTCAATTACCCTGCTAGTTACCTTTTTTGGGTTAAACTCCATTCGAGAGATTAGAAGGCAGAATGATTTTGAACAAGAAAAGCTAGAATCTGAAATCTATAAACCCTTAATATCTGATAGGTTCCAATCCATTAAACGATTCATTTATTCTGAGGAAATTCAAACAAGATTAGAAAGTTTGAATGAAAGGTTATCTACAGATTTACCAGGGATTCAAGAAATGAAATTGTTGCATCCCGACAACATCAATTTGTTGGACAAAACTGAGATCAATAAAAAAAACAGGTTGGAACTTTTGAAATTGTACAAATCAGAAATGAACAAACTACCTAAGAACAACCTAGCCAATATCAAAAAATATGAATTTTTTGTTCTCAACAAAACCAGACTTGCTAAGCACTTTTCGGAACTGAATACATTTAAACTTCAAGAAATATATAAGCAATCGCTAAAGAAACGGGGTAAAGATGGACCTGTTAAATTAAAATTAGATCTACTTAAAGTAGAACTCAACAATCTATACTTAAATAGAATTCAGTGTCTTACCGATGCGCTGGATAAGCTTCGAGAAAATGTAAATGCCATAACAAAAAAGGAAGATAAATTCCCTCTGTTGGATGGGTTACCTACTCTCGACCATATAGAATCTCTTATTAATGAATACAATTATATTTGTAAGCTGATTCAGAAAGAAACCATTGGAGCCGAGTTTGGAACCGACCTCGGATTAAAAAATTTTAAAAAAGTACACGACAGCATAGAACCACTTTTGGAGTTAAGAAAGAGAATTTCTCCAAGTTATGCTTCGCACTATATCGAGTATATTCGGCAAAATAGTTAGGCTGCATCCACAACCCAATTAACTCTTTAGGTTTTCTGCTTTTTCTTCCGGGCAGCGGGAAACAAAACGTTGTTCAAAATCAGTCTGTATCCAGGTGAGGTAGGATGTAGTTCCAGCTCCGTTTTGGGATCTCCTACCCTATGCTGATAGTCTTCCGGATCATGACCGCCATAGAAGGTAAAGAATCCTTTGCCTTTAATACCATGAATGTATCTAGCCTCGCCATTGAGTTTGCTTTCACCGAGAACCATCACTGTGGGCTTCACCTGATTCCGCGTAAAAGAGGTAGTCTGTCCCATAAAACCTTTTACCAAAGTGGTGTGGTTTTGGGTCAACATAGTAGGCACTGGGTCCCATTTGGCGGAAAACTCCATCAGTGAAAAATAATCCGATTCTTTGGGGATGTCACGCCGTTTGTTGGTCATATCTATAGATGAAAACTCATACCGAAGCGGGTTGCGTTCCAGGACAAAATTGGTAAAGGCAAAAGTATTTCCGAAGTTTAATTTCCCTTGATAATTGGCATCGGATGGATCTCCGTCAAACATAGGCTCACAAATGTCCACACTCTCGGCTGCCAATGCAATATCAAAACTGTCTGTTGCAGAACACATGGCGAACATAAATCCACCACCGATCACATAGTTTCTGATTTTGAGAGCAACCGCCCTTTTTGCTTCTGAGACTTTACCGAATCCCAATTTTAAGGCCAAGGCCTCTGCTTCTTTTTTTCCCTCTATATACCAGGGTGCTGCTCGGTAGGCTCCATAGAATTTTCCAAACTGGCCCGTAAAATCCTCATGATGCAGGTGCAACCAATCGTACAAAACCAGTTTATTATCCAAAACTTCCTCATCGTAAACTGTTACATAAGGAATTTCGGCATAGGTCAAAACCATGGTCACCGCGTCGTCCCAAGGTTGGTTTCCTTTAGGCGAGTAGACTGCGATTTTGGGTGCTTTCTCCAAAATAACGGCTTCTTGGTTTTGGGACGGGCTACTAATTCCATCCAATATGGACTCAGCTTGCGCATCAGATAAAACCTCAAAGGATACGCCTCTAATCAGGCATTCCTTTCTAATAACCTCTCCGTCTGGCAACAAGAATGAGCCCCCTCTATAGTTGAGCAACCATTGCACTTTTTGCTGTTTGGTCAACACCCAATAGGTTATGCCATAGGCTTTTAAATGATTCTCCTGGCTCTCGGCATCCATGGGAATAAGGATAACGGAAGCAACTGCGTTGAGATAGAAGAAAAAAGAAAAAAGAAAAAAGACCCCTTTCGGCCGTGGTCGAAATGACAAAGTTGGAATTTTAAAAAGGTACGTCATTATCCGGATCATCATCACTGTTCATTGCACTGCCAAAAGCCTCATCTGTACTGGGCAGATTGGGTGTTGCAAAGGGATTCTCTTCATCCGCATTCATCTTCGATTGGAATTCAAATGGGGAATCAAAGTCATCCAAGTTATCAAATTTACCAAGGGCTCCAATGAACTTTAACCTAATATTATCCAATCCACCGTTTCTGTGCTTGGCCACAATAAATTCGGCCTGGCCCTGGGTAGGGGTACGTTCCTCATCATCCCATTCGTCAATTTTATAGTATTCGGGCCTATAGATAAAGGAAACAATATCCGCATCCTGCTCAATGGCTCCGGATTCCCTCAAATCCGACAGAATAGGTCTTTTACTACCACCACGGGTCTCCACGGCCCGGGAAAGCTGTGATAGGGCAATGACAGGCACGTCCAATTCTTTGGCCAACGCCTTTAAATTTCTTGAGATAGTTGATATTTCTTGTTCCCTATTTCCACCTTTTTGACTTCCTCCAGCGGTCATCAACTGTAGGTAATCTATAATGATCAACCTTATTTTATGCTGCGAAGCCAATCGTCTGGCTTTTGCCCGTAAATCAAAAATGGAGAGCGAAGGGGTATCATCAATAAAGAGTGGAGCTTTCTCCAAAGCTTTTACTTTAACATTCAGCTGCTCCCACTCGTGCTTTTCCAAGCGGCCCGTTCTAAGTTTTTCAGAGGATAGGCCCGTTTCCGAAGAAATCAAACGGGTAATTAACTGTACGGAAGACATTTCCAAAGAGAAAAAGGCCACGGGAATTTCCGAGTTGACTGCAATATTTCTTGCCATGGAAAGCGTTAGTGCCGTTTTACCCATACCAGGTCTTGCGGCCACAATAACCAAGTCCGAAGGTTGCCAACCCGAAGTCAGTTTGTCCAGTTTGTCAAATCCGGAAGGAATACCACTCAGCCCTTCTTTATTGGAAATCTCCTCGATTTTCTTTTTAGCCTGAATCACCAAATTTTGGGCCGTCTCGGCGGAGCGTTTCAAGTTGCCTTGGGTTACCTCATACAATTTGGCTTCAGCGTTGTCCAAAAGGTCAAAAACGTCTGTGGAATCGCTATAGGCGTCCTCAATGATTTCGTTGGAAATTTTTATCAAACTTCTCTGAATGTACTTCTGAAGTATGATTCGCGCGTGAAACTCAATATGGGCCGAAGAAGCTACTTTTTGGGTCAATTTTATGAGGTAAAAGTCCCCTCCCACTGCTTCCAAGTGCCCGTCCTTCTTCAATTGGGACGAAACGGTTAATAAATCCACCGGCTCGGACGATTCGAACAATTTGAAGATGGCTTCGTATATGAATCTGTGGGCGTCCTTATAGAAGACTTCTGGATGTAATATATCTATTACCTCATCCACGCCCTTTTTGTCAATCATCATGGCTCCAAGCACAACTTCCTCTAAATCAACAGCTTGTGGCGGAATTTTTCCGCGTTCTAAGTTGATTATGGTCGACTTTTCGATTTTATGGCCGATAATTGGGCTGGGCTTGTCCATAGCTACGAAAGTAGTTATTTAACCTTTAGTTAACTTTAAATTTTCCCACTGGGATGTCCACAGGTCATTAACAAAGTTAATGTTGATAACTTGGAATAAATGTTAATAACCGTAAAATGTTTGAAGAAAAAATCTGAAAAAATTAAGGAGTCGCCAGAAACGCTAGGCTAGCCGTTAAAAACACCCATGGATGCATATTTTTCCATCCGTGATTTTACCAATTCTTTTGGTGATAACTTTTTAAGCTCCTCAAATTGTGCCGAAATTTTGTTTTTTACCGTTTCAAAAGTCTTATCCCGATTGGCATGTGCGCCACCGAGCGGTTCTTTGACAATTTCGTCCACCAGCTTCTGTTTTTTCATATCGGTAGCCGTAAGCTTAAGTGCCTCGGCAGCCTGCTCTTTGAATTCCCAGCTGCGCCATAGAATGGATGAACATGATTCCGGAGAAATAACAGAATACCAGGTATTTTCCAACATCAGTACTTTGTCACCTACACCTATGCCCAGTGCTCCACCTGAAGCTCCTTCACCTATAATCACCACAATAATTGGAACCTTCAAACGGGTCATTTCCAAAATGTTTCTGGCAATGGCCTCGCCCTGTCCCCTTTCTTCGGCCTCAATTCCTGGATAGGCTCCAGGGGTATCTATAAAACAGACCACCGGAATGCCAAATTTCTCTGCTGACTTCATCAGACGCAATGCCTTTCTATAGCCCTCTGGATTGGCCATCCCAAAATTTCGGTATTGTCTGGTCTTGGTATTGTAACCCTTTTGCTGACCAATGAACATATAGCTCTGATCTCCTATCTTCCCCAATCCGCCGATCATGGCCTTGTCATCTTTCACAGTCCTATCCCCGTGCAATTCCAAGAAGGTGTCCCCACATATGGCGTTGATGTAATCCATAGTATAGGGCCTGTTGGGGTGTCTTGAAAGTTGCACCCGCTGCCAAGCTGTCAAGTTTTTGTAGATATCCTTTCGGGTCTCTTCCAGCTTTTTTTCAATCTGCTGACAAGTCTCGCTCACATCAACATCGCTCTCTTCCCCAATGATCATACATTTTTGAAGTTGTTCTTCAAGTTCCTTAATGGGAAGTTCAAAATCTAGATACTCCATGAAAAGTTGGTTTCAACAAAATATTGGGGTCAAATATATAACATTCTGGGGATACCCCTACCCCTACTTTTTGCGATTTCCTTCTTAAAAATGGAGAAGGAAATGGCTCACCTCTTGGCCTTCATCAGCATATAAACTGCAAAGGCACCAAACAACAGATTCGGAATCAATACGGCCAATAGGGGCGAAAATCCAGATTGTTCCGCAAGGGTTCCAAAAACCTTGTCAAAAAAGATATAGACAAAGGCCACCCCAATACCAAAAGCAAGATTAAGTCCCATTCCTCCGCGTCTTTTTACCGAGGAAACAGCCACTGCAATAATGGTAAGAATAAATGCCGCTATGGGTAAGGCCCAACGTTTATACTTCACCAAAACATAAGCGTTAATGTTGGAAGCCCCTTTGCTCTTTTGGTCATTTATGAACTCGTTCAGCTCAAATAAATTCTTTGTTTCCGCAACATAGGAAACCGGGGTAAGGTCTTCTATCTTAAAAGTAAAAAGTGTGTCCAGCCTTCGTTGGGTTTCCATTACCTCAATCCCATCCCTCAACTTGCGTTTGACATAATTGGTCAACCTATAAATACTATCTTTCTCCACCCATCTAATATTGGATGCAGAGATTTTATAATCCAATTTTTTGCTGGCATCAAAGTGTTCAAAGGTGAAGTTGTAGCCCACCTTTCGGCTAGGTTCAAATCGACTTACATATATATAATCGGTTTCATTGAGCTGATTGAAAATATTGGAGGTTTCCTGAACCTTTCTTCCTTTTTTAAAATACTCGTACTCAAATTCGTTAAAACCGATACTGGCATTGGGAACAATGAACATCCCCATCATAAAAATAAGAACGGCCACCAGGGTAGCCCCAATAAAATAAGGACGCAAAAACCGCCAATATGAAACCCCGGAGCTTAAAATGGCCACAATCTCCGTGTTACTGGCCAATTTGGAGGTAAAAAATATGATGGACAGAAAAAGGAATATGGGCAGCAACAAATTCCCGATGACCAGGGTAAAATTCCCATAGTAAACGATGACTTCGCTCAAAGGAGCCTCATTGTCAATGATCTTGCCCACTTTTTCAGCCAGGTTGGCCATGATGCCTATTGGAATAAACAATAACAGCATCCCCAAGAAGGTTACCAGATAACGTTTTAATATGTACCTATCCAGTATAGTGAGCATTACAATCTTTTATCCATTTGTTGCACCATTTTGGTCTTCCATTCCTGAAAATCCCCTGCTAAAATACGTTCTCTGGCTGTTCGCACCAACCACAGATAAAATCCAAGGTTGTGAATGGTGGCGATTTGTTTGCCCAAATATTCATTGGCTGCGAACAAATGCCTTAAGTATGCCTTGGAATACTCCGTGTCTACAAAAGTTATTCCCATTTCGTCAATGGGAGAAAAGTCGGCTTCCCATTTTTTGTTTTTGATGTTGATGGTGCCATGGGCCGTGAAAAGCATTCCATTCCTGGCATTTCTAGTGGGCATTACACAATCAAACATATCCACTCCCAAGGCAATGTTCTCCAAAATATTGATAGGAGTCCCAACTCCCATAAGATATCGGGGTTTGTCTTCTGGTAGAATATCGCAGACCAACTCCGCCATTTCATACATCTCCTCGGCCGGTTCCCCTACAGAAAGTCCACCAATGGCATTCCCTTCAGCTCCTACAGAAGCAGTATATTCTGCGGACTGTTTCCTTAAATCCTTAAAGGTGGAACCCTGAACAATGGGAAAAAAGCTTTGGGAATACCCATATTTATAGGGCAATCTATCCAAATGCGCAATACATCGGTCCAACCATCTATGGGTCAAATGCATGGATCGTTTGGCATAATTATAGTCACAAGGATATGGTGTACACTCATCAAAAGCCATGATAATATCAGCTCCTATGGTACGCTGGATTTCCATCACATTTTCCGGAGTGAACGTATGTAGGGAGCCATCAATATGGGATTTGAATTTAACCCCTTCCTCCTTGATTTTTCTGTTATTGGACAAGGAGTATACCTGATACCCCCCACTATCTGTTAAGATGTTCCTGTCCCAACCCATAAACTTGTGAAGGCCACCGGCTTGTTCCAAAATCCCTGTTTTGGGACGGAGGTACAAGTGATAGGTGTTTCCCAATATAATATCCGGATTAATGTCATTGACCAGCTCCCGTTGGTGCACCCCTTTTACGGAGGCCACAGTACCCACGGGCATGAAAATTGGGGTTTGGATGGTTCCGTGATCCGTCTTTAGTTCTCCGGCACGGGCCTTGCTTTGTCCATCCTTCTTAAGTAAGGTAAAATCCAAAAGTCACAATTAAGACCGCAAATATAGCTATCTCAGCACCAGAAAGCCTTAACAAAAAAATAAAGTTTTGCTCCGCAAACCGTTTCGTAAAATAATGCCCAAGTGCTTGTATAACAAAGTGAATGCCGTTACTTTTGAAGGCTTAAAATCAATACAATGCCAAACACACAAGAATTACAGGATTTAGTGACCCAGGTGCGGAGGGATATTCTGCGTATGGTCCATAAGGTAAACTCCGGACACCCAGGGGGTTCTTTGGGCTGCACAGAGTTTTTTGTTGCGCTCTACAATGAAGTGATGGAACTAAAGGATGGTTTTGATATGGACGGAATTGGTGAAGATCTTTTCTTTCTTTCCAATGGTCATATCTCACCGGTATTTTATAGTGTTCTGGCAAGAAAAGGATATTTCCCAATAGATGAATTAAACACCTTTAGGCTGATAGATTCCCGACTTCAGGGACACCCAACCACCCATGAGGGACTTCCTGGTGTACGTATCGCTTCCGGTTCTTTGGGACAAGGGATGTCAGTAGCCATTGGAGCGGCCCAAGCCAAAAAATTGAATGGCGATTCCCATTTGGTTTATAGCCTACATGGTGATGGAGAGCTTCAGGAAGGCCAGAATTGGGAAGCCATCATGTATGCTGCGGGTAATAAAGTGGACAACCTGATTGCTACCGTGGATAGAAATGGACAGCAGATAGATGGCGGCACCGAAGATGTTTTACCCTTGGGAGATGTGGCCGAAAAATTCCGTGTTTTTGGTTGGGATGTTTTGGAAATCGAAAATGGGAATGATTTGGATCAGGTCATTGCCGGATTGAAGGAGGCCAAGAACAGAACTGGAAAAGGGAAGCCGGTTTGTGTGGTAATGACCACTGAAATGGGTAACGGGGTGGATTTTATGATGCACACCCATGCATGGCACGGAAAAGCTCCAAGTGACGAGCAATTGGAAACAGCCTTGGCGCAAAATCCAGAAACTTTAGGTGATTACTAATTCTTAAGACAAAGACATGACTAAATATACAGATCAAGGAAAGCAAGATACCCGAAGTGGATTTGGAGCTGGAATGACAGAATTGGGTAGGACCAATCCAAACGTTGTTGCACTTTGTGCAGATTTGGTAGGCTCGTTAAAAATCCAAACGTTTATTGATGAAAATCCGGAGCGATTTTTCCAAGTAGGTATTGCAGAGGCCAATATGATGGGAATAGCTGCTGGTTTGACCATTGGTGGAAAAATCCCATTTACTGGGACTTTTGCCAACTTTTCAACAGGTAGGGTTTATGACCAGATTCGCCAGTCTATAGCCTACTCGGATAAGAACGTAAAAATCTGTGCTTCCCATGCCGGTATTACCTTGGGAGAGGATGGAGCCACCCACCAAATACTGGAGGATATCGGTTTGATGAAAATGCTTCCGGGCATGACCGTCATCAACCCTTGCGATTTTAACCAAACCAAGGCCGCTACCCTTGCCATTGCAGAACACCATGGTCCTGTTTACCTTCGATTTGGAAGACCCAAAGTGGCCAACTTTACTCCAGTAGACCAAAAATTTGAAATAGGAAAAGCCCTTATGCTCAATGAAGGTACCGATGTGACCATTATTGCAACGGGACACTTGGTTTGGCAAGCTTTAATTGCTGCTGAAAATTTGGAGAACCAGGGTATTTCTGCCGAAGTAATCAATATACATACCATTAAGCCTTTGGACGATGCGGCTATTTTAGCTTCCGTGAAGAAAACCGGATGCGTGGTAACTGCTGAAGAACACAATTATCTAGGAGGCCTTGGTGAAAGTGTTTCCCGCGTTCTGGCAACACAGCATCCTACACCTCAGGAGTTTGTTGCCACCCAAGATACTTTTGGCGAAAGTGGAACACCAGACCAATTAATGGATAAATATGGCTTAAACAATAAAGCCATTGAGGCTGCCGTTTTAAAAGTGTTGAAACGAAAATAGTTTTCGGTATCATCTTTGATACATTTTCAACCAATTAAAAAACGAAGCACATTATGAAAAAAACACTTTTCATTGCAGTGTTTGCCTTGATGGGTATCACTGCATTTGGCCAAAGCGGTTCTGGCTTTGGTATTAAAGCAGGTTTAAGTTATAACAAGAACGGTGACCTTGTGGGAACCGTTGGTGATGCCGCCCAAGACATAACCGAAGGGGCCGAGGGTAAAACCGGATTCCATTTTGGGTTCTGGGGCAAACTGGATTTTCCAAAACTCTATTTGAGACCGGAAGTGGTATATACCAGGACCAAAAGTACCTATAGCGTAGAAGGCAATTCCAACGACTATGATGTTTCCAAATTAGATGTTCCCGTTTTATTGGGGTATAAATTGGTGGGACCATTGCATGTTTTTGCGGGTCCAGCCTTTCAATATACCTTGAGCAATGATTTTGGAGACTTGGATATTGATGATGTTGAAAATGATTTTACCGTTGGTCTCAATGCCGGTTTGGGGGTAAATCTGGGAAAACTTGGATTGGACGTCCGATACGAAAGAGGCTTCTCTGAAAATGAGGCCCAATTGATCGGCGATAACGTAGCCGACATTTCTGGACGGGTAGATTCACGACCTTCGCAGGTCATTTTCTCTGCATCGCTTAAGCTATAGGAAATAAAATAACGTAATAAAAAAAAGGCCTCGAAATTCAAGGCCTTTTTTATTAGTTTACATCCGGGTCCAAATAATTGGGTATCCCATCATTATTATCATCTGGATAGGGAAAAATAATATTCCCGCCTTCATCTGTTATTTCTGCTCTGGTGGTTGTGCCATCACCGTCATCATCCGCATCCTGGAAATTGGCAAAAGAAACCGTAGCCGGTTCGCTATCGGCATCTGTATTGTCGTCATAAAGATATCCGTTACCATTAACATCCTCATCAATGGAAGGAATCCCATCTCCATCATGATCGGTTTGGTTCAGCGTAAACAAATCAATAGTAAACATGAGCGGGCTATACTGTGGTATACCACCACTGACCCGATTGAAATTGCCCAATCCTGAAGGGAAAATAATCAAGCCAACCCCGTAATCTTCAACAGTGACTGTTCCGTCCCCATTATCACTGATGTTATCCCCAATAATAAAGTTTGGGATACCTTCAGCAAATCCTCTAAAACCCTGGGTCAAATCCTGAAGTCGGGCCAAATCAAACCAAACTGCATTGTTCAAGGCACTATCAAAAGAAGTTCCATCCAACAGTTTACCTTCATATCTCACAAAAACCGAGTCGGCTACAGATGGGAAGCACTCTGGGCAGTCCACACGCTCCTGATCAAGTTCGTCAAAGGAATGTCTTGCAGAGAGATAGTACAATTTATGGGGAATATCATCTTCATTCTGATCTAATAGAAATTCGAAATCAGACACATTTATGGTAGCCTCCCTAACAAAATCAATCATCGGGGTTTTATCCGCATTGACTCCCGCAATGGTATCAATTTTTATCCTAAAGTTAAAATTGGCCGAGGGGGAAGCAAAGTCCTCGTAATTATAAAAATGAGTCTGTAAAAACTCCCGGATTTCCGTATCATTCTCTGCTGATACTTCTGCCAGTAAACGGGGTGGGACGATCTCAACATCGGGCCCTCCATCATCATTGCTACAGGAAGAAAACAAAACTAGAGTAAACAAAAAAACTAAAAATCCGTGCTTCATCAAGTACATTATTTAGCTGCGCAAGATACAATTTTCCACTATTTTTGTTACTGGCATTAACAAAGATTTGCAGAGTTTATGCGCATTGATAAATATCTCTGGTGTACTAGATACTATAAAACCCGAAACGTTGCTGCAAATGCTGTTAAAAAAGGGCAGGTCAGAATCAATGGCGACGTTGTAAAAGCATCCAGGGAAGTGTACCCCATGGATGAAATACGGGTACGCAAGAACCAAATAGATTATCAGTTTACAGTATTGGATATCCCAGAAAACCGCGTAGGTGCCAAATTGGTGGATATCTATAGGAAAGACACTACCCCAAAAGAGGCCTTTGCCAACGATGAACTATTGAAATTTGCGAAGGACCACTACAGAAAAAAAGGAACAGGAAGGCCTACCAAAAAAGACCGCAGGGACATTGATGGGTATTTGGACGATTCTGAATGATCTGTTTTTTATCTTTGAACGTACAAAACGCACTCCATGGTGAACCGAATCCTTTCCCACGAACAAATACAGCACAAGATCAAGCGAATAGCCTACCAAATTTATGAGGCCAATGTGAACGAAAATGAAATCATTGTAGCGGGTATTGTTGGCGGAGGTCTTAATCTGGCCAAGAAAATTGCAAACGTTCTTAAAAAGATCACGGATGCGGAAATTGTGCTGTGTCAACTTGAAATGGACAAAAAGAATCCGTTAAAAAGTGGTGTAAGTACCTCCATTCCAGAAGAAGCTTACCAAAATAAATCCATTGTAGTGGTGGACGATGTGTTAAATTCTGGAACGACCTTGATCTATGGGGTACATCATTTTCTAAAGACACCTATTAAGCAGCTTAAAACCGCAGTCTTGGTCAACAGGAACCATAAAAAATATCCCGTTAAGGCCGATTATAAGGGTATTTCGCTCTCCACCTCCTTGAATGAACATATCAAGGTAGAGTTTCAAGGCAAAAACGATACCGTGTACCTAGAGTAATTCCTGTTTTATTTCCTCTACCAAGGTTTCAATGGATTTGTCCTGACAATCCAAAACATAAGTGGATCGGGCGTAGAACCGCCTTCGTTCAAAAAGGTGTTTTCCGACAAATTCAGCTAGTTCGTCATCAGTGAGCTCCCTAACCAAGGGTCTTTCCTCCTTTTCCTTGGCAATACGCTCTACCAAAGAAGAAACAGGTAATTGCAGGTATATGGAATGGTCAGCATGTCTTAGAATGGTATCCATATTGGTGCCATAGCAAGGGGTACCCCCTCCAGTGGATAAAACAATAGCTTCATTTTCTGTTAACACCTTGAGCAGCATTTCGTGTTCCAGCTTTCTAAAGAAAATCTCTCCTTTTTCCCTAAAAATCTCTGTGATCGTCATTTGCTGTTGTTCTTCAATATAATGATCCAGGTCTATAAATTCCAGACCCATTTCATCTGCAAGTGGCTTACCTACAGATGACTTTCCACTTGCCATATAACCCACCAAAACTACTTTCATACTTCAGAAATAATTGCGAATTCAAAAAAACGAAAATTTATCATTAAATCAACTTGTAAAATAGATTATTGATATTATATTTGCACCCGCTTAGCGCAACACTTTTGTCGCAATTTTAAGCAAGACCTGATAGCTCAGTTGGTAGAGCATCTCCCTTTTAAGGAGAGGGTCCTGGGTTCGAGCCCCAGTCAGGTCACTTTTAAGAGTCCATAATTATTCAAAAAGTCTGTAAATCGTTGATTTACAGACTTTTTTATTTTTCCTGATTTCATTTGATATCAAATAATACCGCTTCTCGCGGTGTACAAATCGGTGTACACTTTTTTGAATTCACAAATTGTACACCTCGAAGCTGTTAAAATTTGTGATTATCAAGTTCTTACAAAGAAAATTTAACATTTTAAAAATCAGTAAAGTCACAGTTATGGAAACAAATTCTTTCTCCGTTTTATGCTATGTTCGTAAGACTCGGATTAACCAACAAGGTCAGGTACCTCTATTCCTCAGAATTACAGTCAATTACAAACGATCAGAGTTCAGTATTCAGCGTAAAGTGAAGCTAGAAAAATGGTGCTCGATCAAAGGTAGGGTCAAGGGTTCGAGCCCTCAAAGCAGAGAACTCAATCATTATTTGGACGAACTGGAATCCAAGGCTTATAAGATTCATTCGAAATTGGTACTCAAAAAGAAACCCTTTACCGCAGAAACCATAAAGCAAAAAATGCTTACTACAGAAAGCACCAATAAAACGCTTCTCCAAGTCTATGATGAACATAATGTTCAAATACAACAACTATTGGGTTTAGAGTATTCGTATGGGGCGTATCGAAGACATATTCGAACAAGAAACCATTTGGCCGCCTTTATCCGGAAAGAGTATAAGATGAAAGATATTTTCATTAAAGAAGTGGATTTAAAATTCATCAATCGTTTCCACCACTTCTTAAAGACCCAAAAAATTGGAAATCAAAACACCATGACCAAATATGTTGTGAACTTCAAAAAAATAATGCGGATTGCTGTGGCCAATAACTGGGTGAACCAAGATCCCTTTTATCATTGGAAGGCGAAATGGAAAAAGGTAGAACGAGATATTTTGACTGAACTTGAGCTTCGCTCACTTATAGAACAAGAATTTGATATCCCTAGACTGGAACAAATTCGAGACATCTTTGTTTTTTCCTGTTTCACAGGGTTGGCTTATGTTGATGTCAAAAAGCTATCCTCAAACCATATTGTTCTGGGGCTGGATGGAAAACGATGGATTAAAATAAAACGCTCGAAAACAGATTCAAGAAGTGTGGTACCCCTACTACCCACATCAGAAGCAATTTTGAATAAATACAAAGACCACCCTTTAACAAAAGAGCATGGTTTGTTACTACCAGTAATAAGCAATCAAAAGACCAATGCGTTTTTGAAGGAGATAGCCACTATTTGTAAAATTCAAAAAAACCTGACCTTCCATTTGGCCAGACATACTTTTGCCACAACAGTGACTTTGGCTAATGGCGTACCAATTGAATCCGTGAGTAAAATGCTTGGGCATCAATCATTGAAAACAACACAAATCTATGCTAAGGTGATTGATAAAAAATTGATGGAAGATATGGAAGTTGTACAAGCCAAATTCAAATTGGGTTCTTGATTTAGGTACAACATGAGCGAGCGAAACGATGTTTCGCGCTGCAAGTCCCAATCTTACCAAAACAAACCTGCTGAGCTTGGTGGAAAGCTAAATAACAATTCATGAATCATCTATAGGTTCTTAATTGTTCGTTTATAATTTTCCAACTCCCCTTCAGTGATTTCCAACTTTAAATAAGGCTTCCCAAAAGAAGGTTTTATCAAAGTGACATGATCAATTACATATTGGCTTTCTCTTTTGAACATTTCCATTTTATCCGTTAGCCGCTCATAACGGATTTTGGGTACCGTGATTTCTATTTCTTCTTTATTGTTTTCAGGTTCTTTTTTGACAAGCTTCTTCTCTTTACGAATTGGTTTTTCCTGTTTTATACTTTCACCAAAAAGAGAAATTAGCATGGCATTGTTGGGTCTGGTTTGATTGATTTCAATATCACGAAGAATGGCAATGTTTGCCTCAGTCCGCTTGCGATTCTTGCGGATTTCCTCCAAGATACTATCAACAAAACGGTCATTGGGTTTGAAGCCATGCCACTCAAAAAAATCAATCATTTTCTCTAAAGCCTCTGATTGAGAACCAGAAATCTTTTTGGCAAACGAACGGAATCGTTTTACCACCGATGCCTTTAGGTTCAAGGCGAGATATTTGTACTCATATTTACCCTTTACACGCATTTTTCAACAAACTTTTTCAATGTTTATAGGGTTTCTGAAGTATTTTTCAACAAACTTCACATTGTCTCCCATTTCAAAACTCCAATGAAACTCCTTAATAATCAACTCTTTGCGTAGCAAATCATTATCGTAGCGTCGCCTTGGCGCGCTACCCTCTCGCTACTCAAATTCTGTTCCAAAAGTGGGACCAAAATTTTCATAGCCTATTCCCAAAATAGTGTTGTCAGTGAAGAAGAAAAAACGATTTTCAAGTTTTAAGACGGGAAGGTTTCAGATTTGAGGAACGGTTAACGATTTTTTAAAAACCGTGAATTTTGTTCAATAAGATTTTGAATTCTGAAGCTCCCATATTTTCCAAACTTCTCTACTGTTAAAATTAACAAGGGTATTTGTTAAATTTTCCTACAACTATATTCTATCTTTATTTCAGAGAAAACCAAATGATATGGCTGGTACAAATACGAAAAAGGAATTGATAGATTTTCTTTGGGAGTGGGCAGAACCAAATGGAAACTGGGGCAAACTATTGCTTGCTAAAATCATTGGAAAACAACAAGCACTGAGCAGTGAGGAACGCTTGGCAATTTTCAATTATTATTTGGAACAGATAGGGTTCGTATTTGAACCTCCATTAGCTCCCATTGAGGTAACCAAGCCAACCTTTAGTATTGAAACAAAGGAAGTCGTACTCAAGAAAATGCATAGCATAAATGGAGTAAATCTATTGGATGAGAGTCAAGAAATGGAATTTAGTCCCGGTATAACGGTCATCTATGGGAATAACGGTGTTGGCAAAACCGGATATAGTCGTGTCCTAAAGTCGTTGGGGCACAGTTTTGACAATTCACAGGAAATACTTTCAGACGTTAATAAGGCCCAGCAGGGCCAAAGCTGTGTTATTGATTACGAAATAGAGGGAAAACCTGAAAGCCATCCATGGAATGGGGTGGCAACTACGGAGGAACTCTCCGCTATATCAGTATTTAATAGTGATTGCGTAAATATTTCGTTAGGAAGTAACAGAGAGTTGTTGGTGGCGCCACAAGGGTTTTATATGTTCCAATTGGTTAAGGACGAACTGGCGCAACTGGAAGTTTTAAGACAGCAACAAATACTCAAATATCCGACCACCATCTCTTGGAAAGAGCAACTTCATGCCGGAACACCACAACGTAAATTTATCGATGGGCTGACAAAAGAGTCTGATTTAAAAGAATTGGATTCTCTGGCAAATTTCGCCGCTACGGACTTAATAACACTTCAGAGGAAGGAACAAGAAGCCCGAGGATTGAATAAGGGCTTCCTACAAACCAGGAGCGGGAATTTTAACCTATACCTTCAGGATTTGGAACGAGTTATTTCCGCAATCAAACTAAATGAGGCAAACTTATCCTCTGCTGACTGGATCAATTTGCTGAATTACAATCAACAATTACAGGTATTAAATGCACGCTCCCAAATAAATTTGAGTGCCATTGCAGAGAAAAATGGCGTGGATATGTTCAATACCCCTCAATTTTCCAACTTCTTAAAATCTGCCGATGCGTATATAAAGATATTAAACAAAGAGGGCTATCCGAATAATACAGACGATACTTGTGTGTATTGCAAACAAAGTCTAGCAGATGCAAGTGCACGAAGCCTAGTGCAGAGTTACCAAGAATTGATGAACGATACCACCCAAAAGGAAATAGGTCAATTAACTGAACTCAAAAGCAAGATTGTACAAAGGGTGGCTCTTGTTAAAGACAGTCTGCTCATAAATCAACCAGTTTATGGAGTTGATGAAAGTGGTTTAGTTATACAGCCTAAAGAGCTGTTGGAACTGAATGCCAAGTTACAAACGTTAAAGGAACACGTGATTAAAGACACTTTGACTAATGAGGTAATTTTTGATGTTCTCTACCCTAAATACATCTCCATCCTTGAAAAAAAGAAAAATGAATTAAAAGCTGAAAGGGACGGTATCTTAGGTCAATTACAAAATTTGATTGCGACAGAAAAAAATATATATTCAGTGATAGGTGAGCTAAAAGATCGGCAATTACTCTCGAAGAAAAAACAGGAAGTAATTAACTGTCATTCCAATCTAAGAGCTCAAGCTTTGCTAGTGGACAATGCTAACAAATTCAATTCAGCTTCTTTGAGCAGCAAAACCACTAAAGCGAGGGAAGAGTTGATTGCTCAGGATTTTAACGCAAAATTTGAGGAGGAACTTAGGAAATTTAGGAAGGCCCACTTAGGGGTAAAAATCTCATTTTATACGTCCAAAGGAAGTTCCCATATTAGCCAAAACATATCATCTTACAACATTAACCAGGTATTGAGCGAAGGGGAACAGAAGGCCATAGCATTGGCAGAATTTCTAACTGAAATGCAATTGGATAATACCATAGCTCCTGTAGTATTCGATGATCCTGTTAATTCCTTGGACCATCATATCATTGATGATGTGGCTAGAAGACTTGTGGAACTGACCACTGAGCGACAAGTACTTGTATTCACACACAGTATCCTGCTATACCATAGCTTGTTCGATTTAAAAAAATCGGCCGTTGGGAGCAATGTGGATTTCAAATTTTACAATGTCTATAGAAATCTTAATCGAGCGGGATTATTAACCGAGGGTTATGAAATCAATTCCCTAAAAAGTGAAACAAGTAAAATAAATGTATTGTTGAATGGTGGGCTAAAAGGAAGGTCCGAGGAGGATGTGGCAAAGGAAGGGTATGGCCATTTACGCGCCGCCTTGGAACTTTTAGTTACAGATGTAGTTTTTCAGAACACGGTCAAACGCTATCGTAAACACATTATGATGACCACTTTTCCAAAGGTAAGTGGCGAACTTATCGACAAACACAAGGCTACTATTGAGGATTTGTTCGCTAGGTCAAGTAGGTTCATTAACGCTCATAGTGATGCTCAAATCATCAATAATCCACCTAGATTGGATGACCTTCAATCTGATTTTGAAACATTTAATGTGATTAAAAAAGAATTCACCCCTAACTGATAGCTCTTTCTTGAACAATTGTAAATAATTCCAAGGACTAGGGTTAAAAAAAATAAACTTTAGACTTTGACCTCAAAACTCAACATATCCAAAACACCAACCAAAAAGAAATGCATTTATCTGGACCAATTTGCTGTAAGTGAACTAATCGCTCCTGAGAAAAACTCCCTGTGGAGTGCAATCAAGGAGACCATTATGATGAAAAGAGCGGAGCATAAATTGTATTGTCCTTTGTCTCATGAGCACTTTCTTGAAACCTCCAGGAAAACAAAGACTGATGCTCAAGAGCATGATTCTTTTTTAACTTCATTATCGGATGGATTGGCTTTTAAACCGGATTTGTTCATTACATCACAACTAATTTCCTCAAGAATCCGGGGTAATAAGGTAACGCAAAGAACTTTTATGTATGAAAACATCAAAGGTGTTCTAGAAAAAGATGAAAACTATATCCGAATGGAAGAACTTGCAAGAGAACATAAAAATCTAATAGAAGATGCTGTCTCTGGGACCAATAAATTAAGGGCGAATACTAGGACCCAAAAGATTAGTGGAAAGGCGAAAAAATCTCTTATTCAAGCTTCAAAATATGTCCAAACACAAGGATTTATTGAGCGCTTAGGGGAACTTCTAAGAAAGGACCATCTTTTTATTCGCGGTGATTACATAGGACAAAAGGAAGTTGCTAATTGGGTAGATTTAATCATAGAACAGCTCTTGAAAAGGCATAGGTTGAAGAAAAAAGAAGTAAAAAGATTAATACTTGAATTCAAGAACAACGGTTTTGACAATGTGCCAACGTTAAATATCAGAACGACCCTTATTGCATATCTTGCTATATACAGTAAAAAAGAAAACCAAGCGGACCATATTGACATTATGCGTATTTCCACAGGATTACCTTATTCAGATATTATGCTTGTTGACCGCCAGCGAAAAGCAGAACTTGTAGAATCAGGCTTAGCTGAGAAATACAATACCCTAATTTTTTCAGGTAGAAAAAGTGACTTGGAAGAATTATTGAATGAGATAGAACAGTTATAGAAAGCACTAATAAATCTTGTCAGACAATAAAAATCTACGAAAAATGAACATTTATAACCCCGATGAACTCATTCAGTTATCCAGTTTTACTGGTATGGACCCCGAGGATATTGTCATTAGCCTACAAACTTTATTTGAACACGGTCGAGGGATTAATGACACAAGCTTTATCGAGAAGGGTCTGGCATTGGGTAAGGGTATGGAGTTCGAGGATTTTTTCTTAGAACAAATTCAGGCTTTTCATTTCAACATGGCTAATGGCTGGTCGTACTTGTACGGAATAAAAGGGCCTCAGGATCATCTTGAAATTGATGATTTCAATCCGGCGGAATTGGAACAGCAGATAATACATTTAAGATTGGCGTTATCAATTGCCGAAAGTTTACCGCCAGATACAAGGAAAAGCGAAGTATTGACAAATTTGGGAATATTATTTCATACGATTGGCCGATTTTCAGAGGGCCTTCAATACTACAGGAGGGCCTTGGACATAACACCAGGATATGGCCAAACACTGGCCAATCATTCAAATACAGTGCTTGGATATGCGAGAATACTATATGATGGCGGGCAACAGACATATTTTTTCAAGAATGCATATGAAAATCTTGGAGCATCCTTGAAAGGGGATTTATATGAGGAGACACGCGTTAACGTAGAAATAATGAGAGTGAATATAGAATCAATCTTCACCAATAATGAATTGAACCATGACTATAAGGAAAGTTCTTTTGATTTAGGAGGTACTTCGGAGGAAGTAAGTTATAGAAAATGGGTTTTGAAAAATGGGCTTTTTCTAAATCCTTTGAACGACTTAACTAGGGAAAGTATAGCTGCGCATGATTGTTTGCTACTTCCGTCGCTAACAGCTAAACATGATGGACCGGAGTTTTATCAGATTCTTTTTAATCAAATCAAACAAGAATTCGGGACGGCCAGGTATCTTTACTTCGAAGGAATTCAGTCTTTAAAGCCACATTTTTCAGATAAAGGAAACTTGCAGTTGGATTTTTCGAAAGGAATAAATTACAGTCTAGCGGTAGAAAAATTGAAAATTGCATTTAAGATCAGCTATTCTATTTTTGATAAGGTAGCCTATTTATTAAACGATTATCTGGAATTGGGTTGGGACTTGAATAGAGTTTCTTTTAGAAGAATATGGTATTCTAGCAACAAGGGTCCTGGCACGACGGTTTTAGATAAGATAAATGCTACCGAGAATTGGGCCTTCAGGGGGCTATTTTGGCTAAACAAAGACTTCTATGAGAAAAGTTTCCCATATTTATCTTCGATTCAACCTGAATCCAAGGAGGTGGCTGAGATTAGAAACTATTTAGAGCATAAATCCATAAATATACTTGCGAATCATATGGAGGTTCCGAATGAGGTTGAAAAGAAAAGCTATTGGATTAAAAGAGAGGATTTAGAGAAAAAGACCTTGACACTATTGCATACCGCCAGAGCCGCAATGATATATTTATCCTTGGGTATTAATTTGGAGGAGTATAAAAGGCCTCGAAGCGGTCCGACAATTCCTATTTACCCTAATGTAAGGGACGATAATACCAAACTTTAGTTTGCAGATTGAAGTACAAATAAGCTAATTATCCTTTGTGGCGGTAATAATTTTGTTACTTTAAAAATAAGCCTTCACACCTAAGTTTTACTTGTTTCACAACATCTACTATGTCATTTATATCTAGAATTTCTCCATGAATCACAAGAGTATTATTGTAAGTATTGTATCCTCTGTGACAAGATTCCCCTATAAATGAACTTAAAGATGGATTCATTGCTAAATCTGTATAAGAGCGAATATTATTGCCTTCAAAAAAATCATCTATTAAATCATCATAGTGTTCAAATTTATTCCTGAATTTTCTGCTCTTTAGAACACATTCAGAATCCACTCTAAGAAGTTTTCTAAGTTGTTTACCTCTTTCTTCATATTTCTTCTTCATCGGCCAAAGAATTTTGGAAACATTACTTGACGATATTAAAATAGATTGAATAGCTGACCAAACCGCAACTTTATCAAAATCATCCGAAGAATCCTTTAATCGATCAACAGCATGTAAAACAAGTTCCGCCTGGAAAATTATTTCTGTTATAAAAGTGCCTTCGTGAATCAGTTTCATTTTTTTAGACCAATTTATTTCCAAGCTACACAATTATTTTGTGCTGGTAAATTTTAACTAAATCAATTTCAATAATGATTGATTTAGCTTATGGTCACTTTCATTCACGACTATGATTTGTGACGGGGTTGGCAAACGACTTTCCCATAGCTTGTAAAAGAGTAGATTTGCAGTCGTTAATGTTTTATGAGGTTTAAAAGAGCGAAAATGTGGCTATAAATTATAGTCCTTCTTGTGTAGCGTTTTTATTTCCGCTCTGTATGTAATTGGCTTCAAAGTTCCTGTTTCTTTTAATTGTCGTATTGGGTCCTTAACAACCCGATATACCTGCCCTTCTTGGCTTTTAAGGTCCTTAATATGCACTAAGTACAAATAGGCTTCCTGTCCAAATGCTTCAAGTGTCAGCAATTCATTTTCAGTTATAAAGAAATCGGAATTGTCGTTTAGCGATGATTTCACTTCAATGTATCTAGTATCGCCCTTTGTCGAACTGTATATGTCATAACCAGCAGCAGAGTTTCTTTTGGAAACTTGTTCAATGTGTCGTGTCGGATTTTTAATTCCCTTGTCCCTGAGTCGCACAGTTTCATAAGTCATTGCGATGTTCTCTCCAATTTTTCCAATCTCCCTTTGAAGTCTTAGCTTATCTTCAAGTTCAGCAGGGGAGATGAGTTTTTTTATCTTCCTCTTTGGGTGACCTGTCTTTGTTATAGAAATAAATGCGGCATTTTCAAGGTTATAATTTGGGAAGAATTGTGAAATCCAGTTATCAAATGATTCTTTTATGTCCGTGGCAACATTTTTCCTTAGCTTCCAGTCTTGCCCTGTCAAAGAAGCAATATGCTTTTGAGTTGTGCCTCCGTCAGTTTTGTAACGGTAATTTGTCAAGTAGTCCTCAACGGTTATGTTTTTGAAGGCACAGAATTTTGAAAGTCCAAAGGCGTTAGTTCCATTGTCCTTGATATGGACAAAGTATCTCGGCCCTGAACCCAATGCTGGTTTCCAGAATTCTGGTTTGCCATGGAATTCAAGTGTTGATTCAGTCAACTCCTCAATAGTGTCTACAAATTTGTACTCTAATGTCATTTTTTAAATGCTAAGCATCAGTCAAGTTTATGAGTAGTAGCGGATTTCTAGTCACAAACCTTTCGGTTTTGTTCTAACCTTGGTTCTAAACTTGTTCTTTCACGCCATCATCTTATACTGCGATACTGATACTTTTTATTAATCACTCGCTTTATATTTTTTTGAAAGCTTCCATTAGTCTTTCTTGTATTGAAGGGTCAATATTTTTCGAAAGCTCTGCCTTTTCAACTAATCCTTGAGCTTGATTAATAGAGTCAATTTCTAGTTCACTTAACTTAAAATATTTGTAAGTATAATCTCCTTTAGAACTATTTGCTTCAACCCTATATTTAATGAGCTTTTTTTGATTTTCAATATGTTGATATACACTAATATGGTCAAAATAATTATCTACATTTGGATGGATAATTTTGTACTGGCTGCTATCGGTATGGTTTTGAGCTGCGGTATTTATGTTAAAGACAAAATCAGTTTTTTGTCCTTTTATTTTCATGTTACACCGCTTACAGGCTACATTTAAATTGGTCAAAACGAACATTAAATTCCGAAATTCCGCTTTACCTTTTGGTAGTATATGCTCTATATCAATGACCATATTAAATTCTCCCTGAAAATTTTTCTTACAATAACAACACTGTTCATTTTCTAGGTTTCTATAATATTCTTTGACTCTTGATTTAAAATCCGAAACAAGAGGATCGTTCCAGATATCTCCACCATTTGCAACAGCATTTTCAATGTTCTGAATGTCATCCTCTGTTATTTCCAAAAGTCAATTTGTTTAATTGCTATTAATTGTTATTTCCTCTGCTAATTTTAAAACAGTTGAAAGAGCTTCATCTTGCGTTTTATCATAAACGGTTTCTTTAATATTCTCTAATTCCATCGTAAATTGCAGTAGCGTTATCTTTTTTTCTGCAAGCAAATTTAAAAGTCGGACAAGTCGATTAGATAAAAATCTATTCTCTGGAGTTGTTATGTCAAAAAAACGATAGTATAACTCCTCTACATTTAAAGGCTCTTTTCTTTGAAGCTCAAATTGGAAGTTGTCGGCTTTAAAAGTATCGGTATTATCTGAAAATAATTCCGCTCCGTTCACGACTATTGGTGAATGAGTTGCGATGATAATTTTTGGTTCATATAGATAAAATAAATCTAAAAATGTTTTGGTGTATTCCTTTTGCCACAAGGGGTGTAAACTATTTTCAGGTTCATCAACCAAAATAACAGTTCTATCATCAATTACCGTAGAGATATAAATTATTGAAGTTATAAGAGATAATTCTCCTGAACTCGCATCGAGTACCGATATTATATTATCTTCTTTTCTTAAATAGACCTCAATTCTTGAGATAATACCGGCCTTTTTTAGAAACGATTCCCACTTAAATAATTCGGTTAGATTTGATTTATCATAGGAGCTAAAATCTAAATTATCAGTATCGAGCCAAATAATTTCTTGATTTTGTATCTGTCTTACTGACGTATCAATAAGGTAATCTAGCCTTTCTTTGTCAGAAGAATCAATTTCTAATTCATCATTCGATAATGCCTGTGGATTGAATCTTTCTAATTTAAAACCAATAATGGGTTCAAAACCTACATAGGAAAGGGCCAAAGTCGTATTGCGAAGTCTATTCTTATCATCTCCAATAACCTCCATTGCCTTTTTTACTGTCGTTCTTACTTGTCTCCTTCCTGAACGACCTCTAAGAACGCTAAAATTTCTATGTTTTAGATTGAATTTATCATGAATGGAATTTGCTAAGGCTATTACGCTTCTATTTTTGGATACGTAATATTTTGCGAGCTGATTTAAAAGCGTACTTTTTCCACTGCCATTTTTACCAACTAAAATACTTACGTCCTCTCCACGTTTTTCTAATCTTCGTAATTCATTAGGGATGCTGTCAAATCTATTCATTTGAGTGTTTTCAGCTTTTGGCTAACTATATTATATAACCGACAGGTTTAGGTTGTAGTTATTTGTTCATTTACTTAAATTCTTAGTTTTCTGAAGCGTCTAATACTGTTGATATATTTCCACTTCTATTACCATTTTTCATCAGCTCAAACAAAATCTGTAATGCCTCCTTTTTCATATTTTCCCTTTCTTTTTTGTTGTCCATGGTGTCGATGACGCCAAGAGCGGTAAATAACCTGTTATCTGACTTGAGGTTATCCAGGTCTCCTTGAAGTTTTTTATAGATATTTCTCAATGGTTTAAAAAACCAACTCGATATTGCTGTAGTGATTGTTCCCAATATAGCAGTTACGACAGCTTCTGTATATGTATCTTCAGTTAGAGATAGGATAATTACAGAAATGACAAAGAAAAACGCGATTATGGTCATTAGTCTTAAAATGTTTAATGACCTCTTGTAATTCTTTAAAGTAGAATCATAGTGTTTCTCCAAATATTCCCGATTGGATTTAGCAAAATCTTCTAAACGTTGACTTTGTAACGCCCCAGCACGAGCATTCTTTACCGATTGTAATTCTTGTTCACGTCTTCTTTCATTTCGTCTAAGAGAAATGCGTAAGGCAATTATAGTAATGAGAATAATAATGAAAATAATAAACTCTGGGTGATCGTTAAAAATGGATTGCATGACTGGATTGGTTTAATTTGTAAGGGGAAGACTATAAATATAGTTAATTATTCCACTATTTTGTATAGCTATTATTTTTTCGGGGACTCTCATAAAGCTACACTGACTTAGTCGACTTTTTTAGCACATCACTGAAGATAAGAGAGAAATTAAGAATTGTAATCTGAGTGATTTTTACCCCAAAAAGTGGAGTTTTTTAAGATGCAATGAGTGTGAATAAGCAATTTACGTCTCCATTTTGTTCAATTTTTGAAAGCTTGCCAGTTCAGCTTTGATTAGAATACTTATAAAATGCTTAAGCACCTTCTAGGGTAACTTTTACCCTAGTAAATAAAACAAGGGTAATTTTTTAAACTATTTACCCTTGTTCAAACGACGAGTGTAGATGTTATTTCATAAAAGATATCTGACTGATAGAAATATTGGAAAAGTAGGTAACTAAAATATATATTTGCGTCATCAATATTATTTGATAGCAGACACAAATAAATAAGTTCATTTGATTAATCGTTTTAAGCGGGTGTACAATTCGGTGCACATGTTTAAATTTTGAATTTTAACTTTTTGAATATCAAATGATTGGGTCTCAAGTTCGAGCCCCAGTCAGGTCACAAGGAAAGATTCCATACCACACAAAACCCCTGTCCTTTTACCAAAATCGGCAGGGTTTTTTCCTTTTAATTTCCCTGTACTTTCCACCCTTCTTCGGATTTTGCTTGAAAGACTTATTTGACGTTTAGGGCATTTATATTAACACTTATGCAAAAAAAGTATCAGCATGGGCAATTTTGATAGTTGCCACTTCCCATGGTAAAATTTAATTTTCCACTTTTTGAATTTGATTCTTTTTTCTTTCAGAAGAGATAAACTTAAATTGTATCGATGAAGTTTTCTTTAAACGGTAAAGTGGTTCTTATCACAGGTGGAGGTAGCGGTATAGGGAAAGCCATTTCCAAGACTCTGGCAGAATATGGGGCCTTTGTAAACATTTTGGAACTAAGCTTGGAAAGTGCCCAAACCACTGTGGATGAAATTCGCAGTCATGGTGGAAAGGCCGAAGGTCATGAATGTGATGTTTCCAACCAAAGGGAAGTGGCCAAATTAGCCAATAGCATTGCCCAATCCAGCACCATTGATATCCTAATCAACAATGCGGGGATTGCCCATGTTGGTAATATTGAAGAAACTACTGAAAACGATTTGGACAATTTGTACAACGTAAACATCAAAGGCGTTTACAACTGCATTCATTCCTGTATAAAACATATGAAGAAAAAGGGTGGGGTAATCATCAACATGGCCTCCATTGCCAGTACGGTGGCAGTCGCTGATCGGTTTGCCTATTCCATGACCAAGGGAGCGGTACTGACCATGACCTATTCCGTGGCCAAAGATTATTTGGAATATGGCATACGATGCAATAGTATATCCCCAGCAAGAATACACACTCCCTTTGTGGATGGATTTTTAAAGAAAAACTATCCTGACAATGTGGATGAGATGTTTGAAAAGCTCTCCAAAACCCAACCTATAGGTCGAATGGGGTCCCCAGAAGAAGTGGCTAATTTGGCGTTGTATCTATGCTCAGACGAAGCCTCTTTTATCACAGGGACTGATTTCCCAATTGATGGAGGTTTTATCAAACTTAACGGATAGTCTACCATGCGCACAAGCTGGTCACTTTTAACAATGCGAAAATGGCTATCCAAAATATTTGTGATGTTGCACTAATGAATTGAAATAATGGATTTAGGTTTAAAGGATAAGGTAATCATTGTTACCGGCGGTTCAAAGGGTATAGGGAACGGTATTAGCCGTGAGCTTGCCAAGGAAGGTGCTATTCCTGTAATTGTGGGAAGAAATAAGGAAAACGTACTTGATGCGGTAAAGAAAATAGAGGAAGAAGGAGGAAAAGCTTTTCACACCTTTGCAGAACTCACCGATCCTGGACAATGCAAGGCTGCGGTAGAGGCTGTTGTGAATGCCTATGGAAGAATTGATGGCCTGGTGAATAATGCAGGGGTAAATGATGGCATTGGCCTAGAGAATGGTAGTTATGAGGGTTTTCTGGAATCCATTAACCGAAATTTAACCCATTACTTCATGATGGCGCATTATGCCCTTCCCCAACTTAAAGAAAGCAAGGGAGCCATAGTCAACATTGGTTCCAAAACCGCTGAAACTGGTCAAGGGGGGACATCTGGATATGCAGCTGCAAATGGTGGCAGAAATGCCCTTACCCGGGAGTGGGCGGTGGAACTATTACCTCATCAAATTAGGGTAAATGCCGTTATCGTTGCCGAATGCTACACCCCATTATACGATCGATGGATCAAGACTTTTCCGGAACCTGAGAAAAAATTGGAAGAAATTACAAACCGTATTCCGTTGGAAAACAGAATGACTACTTCAGAGGAAATTGCCAGTATGGTAACTTTTCTGTTATCCAACAAATCAAGCCACACAACAGGTCAACTCATTTATGTGGATGGCGGTTATACCCATTTGGACCGCGCCTTACTTAATCAATAACCAATCAATAAACTAGAAAACCAATAACCTATAATTATGGAGCAAAAACAAAGAATCCCGGTAGTTGCCAAAGCGTTTCTTGTACCATTTATTCTTGTAACCAGTCTATTTTTCCTTTGGGGTTTTCCTAATGATCTTACCAATCCCATGGTGGAAGTTTTTAAGAACGTACTGGATATTTCCAATGTAAAGGCTTCCTATGTGCAGCTTGCTTTTTACGGCGGATATGGTACCATGGCCATACCAGCAGCCCTTTTCATTAGGAAGTACAGCTACAAATCCGGGATTGTTCTAGGGCTCATCCTGTTCTCCGCAGGAGCGCTCATGTTTTACCCGTCGGCACTTTTGGCCAGCTATAACTTCTTCTTGATTTCCTTTTATATCCTCACCTTCGGATTGGCTTTTTTGGAAACCACTGCCAACCCTATGATTTTGGAATTGGGAGATCCCAGGACCGCCACGCAACGACTAAACCTATCCCAGGCTTTCAACCCCATGGGGGCTTTATCAGGACAATTGGTGGCTCGACTTTATGTGGTTGATCGGTTGGACACAAAAATTGGGGCAGATACCTCATCCTTGGCATCCTCCGCCCTATCCCCTGAACAACACCAGCAAATGGTTGAGCACGATTTATCCGTGATTAGTGCTCCTTACATTGTTCTGGGTTTTGTAGTCTTGGCCATCTTGTTGGTTTTCCTTTTCGTAAAGATCGATAACGGTAGCAAAACTGTTGAGAAATTAGACCTGAAAGAGACTTTTTCTAGACTCTTTTCCAATAAATCCTATTATGAAGGCGTATTGGCCCAGTTTTTCTATGTGGCCGCACAAATCATGGTATGGACGTTTATTTATCAATATGTGACCAATCTTAATGCTTCTAGAGGAGCGGATGAACAATTGAATGCCGTGGTCTATGCCGCTGCTTCGACCATTTTGTTCCTAACAGCCAGATGGATATGTACATTCTTGTTCCGATATATCTCTTCGGCCAAGCTCATGCTCATCTTTGCCATACTTGGAAGTGTGCTCTGCACAGGGGCCATCGTCCTTAGTGGAATGGTTGGTTTGTATTGCTTGGTAGGGGTCTCCTTTGCCATGTCGCTAATGTTCCCGACCATCTATGGCATTGCGCTTAAAGGAATGGGTGATGAGGCCAAAATTGGTTCTGCGGGATTGATCCTGGGAATTGTGGGGGGAGCACTGATGCCGCCACTGCAGGGAAGAATTATTGACATGGGAGGAACCGGTCTTAGCGATGTTAAATTGTTCGGATTCATTCCAGAGGTCAACTTTTCGTTCATCTTGCCTTTGACCTGTTTGATTTTGGTAGCAATATATAGCTATCGCTCTATGAAGAGACAACGTCTGGAAACCGCATAAAAAGAAAATCATGAGTTTACAAAGGTTTGCTTTGGCCTTGGATTTAAAGGATGACCCAAAATTGATTGCGGCATATAAAGCGTACCACAAAAAAATCTGGCCCGAAATAGAGGCCAGTATCAGGGACGCTGGCATTGATTCCATGGAGATTTACCTATTAGGCAATAGGCTTTTCATGATCATTGAGGCTGACGATTCCTTTTCTTTCGAACAAAAATCCAAAATGGACGAAAGCAATTCCAAGGTTCAGGAATGGGAAGATTTAATGTGGAATTATCAGCAAGCTTTATCCATGGCCAAGCCAGGGGAAAAATGGATGTTAATGGAAAAGATATTCGAACTCTAAAAAGCTCTATAAACAACTCACTGTATTTTATAAAGTTTGATGTAGTTCATTCAAATCCAGTGGGTCATTCATTTTCTTTTGCAAGGCCATCAAATCAGAAAATAAGCTTTCAACCAGAGCTTTGTTTTCTGGATTCCCACCCAAATTATGCATCTCAAGAGGATCTTCTTCCAAATTGAACAGGAGCAGTTTGTTTATTTTGGGGTACACAATGAGCTTGTATCCATCTTTTCTGATCATGCGTTGGGATGATTGTTCAAAAGCCCCATACACGCCATCTGTCAAACTCCCGGTTTGCGTCTCCCCTTTGGCCAAGGGCAACAGGCTATTGAACTCTACATATGCTGGTTTCTCAATTTTGGCCAATTCAAGACTCGTAGCCATAATATCCTGTAGATAAACATCGGTATTGATTTGCTGTCCTGCGGGAATATCTGGTCCTACCACCATTAAAGGTACCCTAATACTGTGATCAAACATGCTCTGTTTACCCAACAATCCATGGTGTCCCACTGACAACCCATGATCACCGGTAAAAAAGATATAGGTATTGTCCAGCTTGCCGGAAGTTTCCAAAGCGTCCAAAATCTTGCCCACTTGCTCATCCAAATGGGTGATAATGGCATAATATTCCTTTAAATGTGTTTTTATCGCAAAAGGTGTTCTAGGGAATGGACCCAAGGCTTCATCACGCATGGTGAAACTGCTGTTCATGGCTTCTCCATATGGATATTCTGGAAGCCAGTTATCGGGTACTGGAATGTCCTCAATATCGTACCGATCCAAAAATGATTGTGGGGATTGCCGTGGATCATGGGGAGCGTTGAACGCCAAGTACATAAAGAATGGATTGTCTTTTTGGCTTGCATCTTCCAGAAAGTCCAGCGCATCATCCTTGATTACCTCACTCCAGTGTTTACCTCCTTCCCAAAACCCCTTGAACTTGGGGTCTGATGGCGACCATAGGGTATCATTTTCATCAACAGGTCTAAAATAGGCCGGAGGCATTAAGGGCTTTACATCCTTTCCTTCCTTATAAGCCTTGTGAATTTCCTTCCAATCCGCTTGACTCCTCAAATCATCAGGCATCCCAGGGCGAATGTGACGGGCTGTATCAAAGACATAATCGGCAGGTGCATTTACATGCCATTTTCCGGTCATATAGGTAGCATATCCTTTGGAAGCCATTAGTCGTCCCCAGGTATTGTTGAGCGCAGTAGAGTCCCGCTCCCTCCATTTTGATGTGATTTCATGTGCATTCCAAATGGAAGTACCAGAAATGATCATGGATCTAGAGGCCACACAAATGGCACCGTTCCATCCTCCCATATTATAGGCATGCGTAAAGGTGGTCCCTTGATTAACCAGCCGATCCAGATTGGGGGTTTCAATCACATCATTTCCCATTGCATGCAGAGCCTCATAGGTATAGTCATCTGCAAAAAGGAACAGGATATTCGGGGTTCCATTGTCCTCTTTGGGTTGCTCTTGGCAAGCTCCCAATAAAAAAGCAATCACCAATACGCTAACAAGTTTTTTGAACATCATTTTATCGGTTTTCGGTTATTTCGATAGGGTATTCTACAAGTTTTTCCGTGGATTTATCCCATGGCATCTGAGCCTCAACCTCAGCTAGGTAATTGGAAAGCAACTGAACCAATTCTTCCTTTTTTGCTGCATGGGCCACAGTCAAGTTTTCTGTTTCACCAATATCTTTTTCAAGATTAAAGAGCTCAATTTTTCTATCAATATGATGATAAATCAGTTTCCAAGCACCTTTTCGCACCGCACTATAGGGCGGTTGATCATAGGTATTGGGAAAATGCCAATAAATTGGACGCTCTGTAGGATAGGCACCATTTCCAGAAAGCAATGGCACTATACTCATCCCATCCGCGCTTTTTTTGGCTTCTTCCTTTAGACCTGCTATTTCCAAAAAAGTGGGAAAGATATCTTCAATGATAAAGTATTCGTCGTTTACCGATGCTGCCTTGGTTATTCCTGGCCATTTTACCAGCATGGGTACCCTGACCCCTCCTTCGTACGGAGTTAGTTTATGGCCTCTCAAAGGAAGATTCTGGGCAGTTTGTTTTGGAGACCCATTGTCCGACATAAAAACAATGATTGTGTTGTCCGCAACGCCCAATCGTTCCAGGTTTGCCCTAATATCTCCCAAAGATTTGTCCATTCCCTCAATCATTGCCGCATAGGTGGCATCAAATTCGTTAAGGCCTGCATCAATATATTTTTGGTAGTACCGATTGTCCTTTTCCCAAGGCGCATGTATGGCATAGTGGGACATGTAGAGATAAAATGGCGTTTTCTCCGCTACCGCCTTGTCAACGGCCTTATTGGCTTCTATCGTCAAGGCCTCTGTTAAAAATATGTCCTCCCCATGATACTTCTCCAAGCCAGGAACATCCCAAACACCCATACCGTTTCTCCATGCGGCACTAAAGTTGTATTTCCCTAAGTAACTACCCGGACCACCTGCTGCATGACCTGCAATATTGACATCGAACCCAAGATTCAGTGGATTTTCTCCAGGAGTTTCCCTGGCCCCAAAATGGGCCTTGCCAACATGAATGGTTTTGTAGCCTGCAGTTTTCAATAATTGTGGAAGGGTTTGGGCATGAACTGTTTTATTGATTCCAGCTTGGGCACTTAGTCCATTAACGTTCCAGTCCGGGGCCACGACTTTGTCGTGCTTGGAATCCGTGGATTTATCCGGAAACAAAGTCCAGTTGGTCACTCGGTGCCTTGCGGCATTCAAACCCGTCATCAGGCTAACACGTGATGGGGAGCATACGGCCGAAGCATAGGCTTGGGTAAATTTCATCCCCTCATTGGCCAATTGTTCCATGTTTGGAGTATGATACATTTTGTTAAGTTGGGTCAACTCTGTATGAAATGGGACAGAAGTGTCTTGCCAACCCATGTCATCTACAAAAAAGAAAACAATATTGGGTGGTTTTTGCGCTTCTGATTTGGATTGACAGGATGCCAAAAGAACCAAAACACCTAAGACAACGAATGAAATTTTTTTGGGAAAATCCATAAACTAGTTATTGGCGTACCATTTATTTTGGAGATATAAAGTAGACAAAGAACTTCCTTGCCCGACTTAGTCATGGTAATTCCATCAAATTTATCGTTACAGATGGGCCAATTCCACCAAATACTTCACCCAAAGGTGTACTTTATTTGCAGTTCCCGTGCAAAATCCCAACTTTTCGGGTCAATTTCTCTCAATGATCAATTTGCACCCAGCTAGCGCTCCGTGTATTCCAAATCAGTAATCTGCATTGTTGGCACTGGCTTCTTGGGATGCCTTCCAAAGATTCCATTCCTCCACCATCTTCCGTAATTGACTGGGGTTGGATTCAGCTAAATTTTCAGTTTCCGACGGGTCTTCTGAAATGTTATACAGCTCAAAGGTGTTTCCGTTGTCATTGCTGTATATTTTGAAGTCTTCACCGATTAGGGCTGCTTGCTGGCTGAACCTGAAGGCCAGGTTCTTTTCTCTAGTATTCACCGTTCCTTGAATCAAAGGCATTAAATCAACTCCATCATAAGGGCGATTGAATTTTTTCAAATCTATGTTCAGCACATTGGCAATGGTTGGAAAGTAATCCGAGGTAAAGCAAGGGGATTCCAGTTTTTTACCAGCAGGAATGGTACCAGGCCATTCAACAATGCCAGGCACCCTGATACCTCCTTCATGGAGGCTTCTTTTTCTTCCCTTGAGTCCTTTGGTCAGTCCCTGTGTCCTACCCCTAACTTCTTTACCTTCTGGTCCATTGTCGCTTGTAAAGAATAAGATGGTATTATCGGCCACACCAAGCTCCTTTAGCTTGTTTCTTAACCTACCCACCTGTTCATCCATGGCGGTCAGAGTCCCATAATAATGCTGTTGATCTTCGGGTAAGTCAACATACTGTTTTCTGTAAGCTTCCCCCGTCAAAACAGGAAGATGCGGGGTATGGAACCAAATAACACTCAAAAAGGGTTGTTTCCTATCCACTGCACTTTCAATAAAAGGGACTACCCTATCCATAATCACTCGGGAATCATCGCCTTCCAGGTTTTCAGTTTCAACTGTTCCCGGTGCCGTCCAATACCGCGTATTAAAGGATTTTCCAGTTTCCAGTGCTGCCGAGACATCACCGGCCGTCTTTGGTGGCGTAATCATGGGATCCCAAGTGGGCACTTTTGATTCCGTAACAAAGTAGGTGTCAAAGCCATGATCCGTAGGCGGAGCATAATGTGCATCATGCTGCGGCCTTCCTCCACGGTTGGCATCAATCGTATCCCGAGTGAGCGTTCCCAAATGCCATTTTCCAAAATGTCCTGTGGTATAACCTGCTTCCTTAACCAGCTCGGCAAGGGTTACTTCTTCTGACTTTATATGCCCACAATTGGCCGTACAGATGCCATAGCGCAGGGGATGACGTCCAGTCAACACACTTCCTCGAGTGGGAGAACACACGGCTGAAGCAGCATAAAATCGGTTGAACACCACCCCATTGGCCGCCATCTTATCCAAGTTGGGTGTCTTCAAATAGGGATGTCCATTATAGCCAGTATCACCCCATCCCTGATCATCCGTCATGATCAAGATAATATTGGGTTTTTCGGGGGAGTCGGCTTCCTTTCTGTTTTTATCTTTTATATCTCTACAACCAACTATTGCAAATCCAAGAATAAGTGGAAGAATAAAAAGTAGTAGTATGTGCTTCAAACTTTGTGTTTTAAAAGTGGTTTAGGTTGATTGTATAAAGAATTTGCTATTCCTTTTATTTCCTTTATTGATATTCCTTCAAAACTTTCTTGAATTGATACACCAGCTGCTTAACCTCAGATGGCTGCTCTTCCACGCTTAGTGGATTTTGCTCACTCGGATCTTCTTTTAGATGATAGAGCTCCCCATTTTCATAGAGTTTCCAAGTTTTATTCTGCACATATCTTTTGGGTTCAAATTTTCCCCAGTTGGGATCATAGTGGCAAAATACCCAATCTCGTGGAGTATAATCGGCCCCTGTCAATTGTGGATAGAAACTAAAACCGTCGGTTTCGGTTTTATCCAGTTTCTTTTGGGTGGCCGCTTCCATAATACTGGGTAGAAAATCTGTAAAGTCAATTAGGTTTGGGTTTACAGTTCCTTTTTGAATATGTCCCTTCCAATTGGCAATAAAAGGGACATGGGTTCCTGCATCCGTGGTGTATCCCTTTTCACCCTTTAAGGGTTCACTATTGATTAGCGACGTTACATCCCTATCTGTTCCATTATCCCCAATAAACAAGATCAGGGTGTTTTCCCTAATCCCCAGAGATTCAGTTGCATTGACTATACGCCCCACCAATTTATCCATATAGCCCACCATTTCGCCAAAATATTTTGGGTCGTTTGTCTTTGACTTGGGGTCAAACCCTCCAAATTCTTGATTGTCTGGTGTTGGAACAAAGGGGTCATGGGTAAGTACCATGGGATAATACACAAAAAATGGGTTGTCCTTGTTCTTGCTCATAAAAGCATTGATATAGTCCACGAACACATCTGGTCCAAATTCACCCTTTAATTCCTTCACTCCCTGGCCTTTAATAGATAACAATGGATCTTTATATCGAGAGCCACGTTGATCTACTTGCCATAGACAGAAATCATCAAAACCTGTATTTTCTGGAAGGGATCCCACTTTGTTCCCTGCCAAGGTTTGTTGATGCTCATTGCCCAACAATTGCCATTTCCCTGCAAGCAGGGTTTTATAGCCTGCTTCCTGCATATAGTGTCCAAAGGTTTTCTCCTTGGGATCTAGCAATCCGAATCCTATATAGTTTCTGAAATTGTATTTCCCTGTCATCAGCTGCACTCTGGACGGGGTACACAGGGGAGTCGAATAACAATGGTCAAACCGCATCCCTTCTGCGGCAAGTCGGTCCAAATTAGGGGTTTTGTAACTGTTGCTTCCATATACGCCCAAGGTCTCATAACCCAAGTCATCCGCCATAATCAGAATAATGTTGGGGCTTTGGTTATTGTTTTTATCGCTGCTGTCAGATTTACACGACCAAACAAGTACTATCAAGGATATACATAGAAGTTTTTTCATTTTGACCTTACTTTTTTGAATAGTCTATACCCAAGTCATTCGTTCTTACCTCCAACAACTTCTGTTTTAATTTTTCCTGAAAGTAGCTTACGTTCTCTTGGTACTCAGGAAGCGCGGCCAGATTGGTATACTGTCCTGGATCTTGCTGCATATCAAAAAGCTCTATGCCCAATGAAGCATCCTCTCCATATTGGATGTAGGCCCACTTATTAGTTCGCAACAAAAAAGTCTCCCCGTTTTGGGTCACCGAAAAAGCCATATCACGCACCTTATGCTCCGGGTCATCCAAAGTTTTGACCAAACTTTTTCCCTGAATATGTTCGGAATATGAAAGTCCTGCCAATTCTGATACGGTGGGATATAAATCCAACAATTCTACAAAAGAGTTACATACCGCAGGCTCTTTTCCAGGAACTTTTATTATCAATGGGACTTTGGCAGATTCTTCCTTTACACTGACCTTCATCCAAAACTCATGTTCCCCCAGATGAAACCCATGATCTGAAGTGAAAATGACTATGGTATTATCCTCCAAGCCCTCATCTTTTAGAGTTTTAAGCACTTTCCCTACTTGGCGGTCCATGTAAGTAACGGAGGCATAATAGGCTGCGATGGCTTTTTGTTTTTGCACCTGGGTCATTTGTGCATTCTTGCTGGTTACATAGTTAATACCCTTTTGGGGAATATCGTCCCAGTCTACCTCAAAGTTGTAGGGGAGCTCAATATCCTCATGCGGATACGGCTTAAAGTCCTCCCGCGGCGCAACGAATGGAACATGGGGCCTTACAAAACCAACAGCTAGAAAAAAAGGTTTATCCTTGTGCTGTCGAATCAATTCCGAAGCTTTGGCTGCGGTTTTCCCATCGGAATGGACCTCGTCATCGCCATCCGCTTTTACAATAGTCATCACGTTGCCTCCCTTAATGGGTTTGGAACCATCAGGATTTCCTTGAACCAGCTCACCATCGCCCAAGGCAGTCCATTCCGGGCCTTGGCTGTTAAATCGCTCGGTCCAGGAGGCCTCATCGTCCTTTCCATCAGACCCCAATTCAATATCAATGGGAACCCCCATATGATAAATCTTGCTCACCCGAGCTGTGTAATACCCATTGTTCTTAAACAATTGGGGCCATGTGACCCTTTCATCCCCAATGTTTTCCCTTCCGCTGACATAGCCAAAGGTTTGAGTCGCATTGGGGTAATACCCTGTTAAAAATGAAGCCCTTGAAGGCCCACATACCGGATATTGGCAGTAGGCACGTGTATAACGGGTACCTTCAGCAGCCAAACCATCAATATTTGGGGTCTGGGATACCTTGTTCCCGTAAGAGGAAACAGCAGTTGTAGTGAGGTCATCAGCGATGATAAAGAGTATGTTTGGTTTTCTTTGCTCCTTTCCATCACTTTGACAAGAGAGGAACAAAATGCTACAGATGATGAGAATCAACTTGGTCTTCATAAAGCTTCCGTCAATTTGTAAACTATGTTTCTATTCCTTTCTGCCTACATGATTAGCGAGTTTTCCAATGCCATCAATGGCAATGGAAATCTTATCTCCCACTTCTAATGTAAAATCGTCTGGTGGTACCAAACAAGTTCCTGTCATTAGAAAAACACCTTGGGGAAAATCACATTCCCGAAACAAAAAAGATACCAACTCCCCAAAATCACGTTTTATCTTGGAAATGGCCACATCTTCCTTGAACATGGTCTTTCCATCCCTTTCAATGATAATATAAATTCTTGTCGTAGTTGGAATTGGGCCTTTTGGAACATAAATGCATGGACCCAAGGCAGCACATTTCTCATAAACCTTGGCCTGGGGAAGGTACAAGGGATTTTCACCTTCTATACTTCTTGAACTCATATCGTTGCCAATGGTATAGCCTTCAATAGACCCATTGGAGTTAATGAGCAAAGTCAATTCCGGTTCTGGAACATTCCAAGTGGAATCTTTCCTTATATACACCTCATCGCCAGAGCCTACACATCTCTGGGCCGTGGCCTTAAAGAAAAGTTCAGGTCTTTCCGCATCATATACCATATCGTAAAAAAACGAACCTCCTGATGCTTTGGCCTCATCCATCCTTGCAGATTTGCTTCGCTCATAGGTAACCCCTGCTGCCCAAATTTCATGATTGCCCATTGGAGGGTCAAATCTGTTTCCATTTAAAAAAGCACCATCTACCTGCTCCCAATCCGCTATTTCTTCCTGTAGTGCATTATAAAGTCCATCACGGTTAAGGAAATCTGCCCAATCGGTGATTACCTTCTTATAGTAATAGCCATCATTATCCAGGAAAGCTGTGGTTCCCTTTTTATATACTTTCATCTATCAGGTTTTAACTTCCATAAGGAAGCGCTACGGATAAAATTTAAAGGTAAGTTGGCCAACTTTTGGTGGCTAGCAGAAAATTTACTTATACCTATACTCTTTTTGCTTTTGGGTTGGGAATTCACCGCTGGTCAATATTATTTCAGAAGAATTTTAAGTTTAAGCCGTGGTTAGGAATCCCGTTTTTCATTCAAGAACCCTTAGGTGCCCAAAATAAGGTGATGCCGGGGGCAAACTCAATTTACCAAACCTCCTATAATTCTCCCAACATATAAAACGGTAAATTATACAATCATTTAAGTTGAACCCTTAACAAGTAATCATCAGCGGTAAGGAAAAGTTGTTTTTCGTCAGTGCTAAGCGCACAATTGGAAGTTCGTTGCCCAGTGTAAATCCTTGCCAAGGTTTTTCCTGCAGCATCAAATATCCATAGTCCCCCTGGGCCAGTAGCCAATACATATTCTTGACTGTGCACCTTTAATCCATCCGGTGCCCCTTGCTGTCCTTCTTTGCCCATTAAATGGGTAGCATCATAAAACAGTTTTTTGTTTTCCACCACACCTGGTTCCTTTACATCGTACTGGTACCATACGGCATGCTTGGAATCGGAAACAGCAACATAAAGTTTGTCCTGATCTGGGGACAGGCAAATTCCGTTAGGCCTTGTCAACTTATCCAACAACACTAATTCCCCAGAAGTTTTTAAGCAGTACACGCCTTGAAAATCCAACTCTTTTTCGGGGTCATCCATACCCTTGGGAAGACCATAAGGTGGATCGGTAAAATAGAAATTGCCCTGCTTGTCAAAATAACCATCGTTGGGGCTATTGAATCGTTTACCTTCATAGTTGTCCACCAAAGGTTCAAACTCGGATTTGGGTTGACTCAATGGAGCAGTCATACGCGCAACCCTTCGTTCCCCATGTTGCATTAAGACCAACTGTCCATTGCCATCCAAAGTTAGGCCATTGGATCCTGGCTCCTTAAAGTCATCCCCTACTTCTCCCAAAAATCCAGATGGGTGGAGATAGGTAGTCGTATCCTTTGTCTGGGAATCCCATTTAAACACCTTGTTGTTGGGAATATCGGAAAATAGCAAATATTTCCCCTCGTCAATCCATAGCGGGCCTTCCGACCATTTAAATCCGCTTGCCAAAACCTCAATGGAAGCGGCTGAATCTATAATTTTTAGTGCTTCTTCGTCCAAAATTTCAATTGCAAAAGCTTGGGAAATATCTACAAGCTGCTTTGAAATCGGTTCTTGCTTTTCAAGTGCTGCTTTTGGAGTCTGTTTGCATGAGGCCATGCTTAAAACGACAAGGCATCCCACTATAAGGTTATTCTTGATATTCATAGGTTGGTCGAATTTTACTTTGTACAAGGTACTCGAAAAATAATGATAATTTGGAATAAAGCAACTTGTGAGCCAGCTAAATTGAGGCCTGCGAAATCAAGGATTACTTATGCTGCCATTCTTTCTCAAGGCATAACAATATGCTACAAATGTGTTCTCCCAAATTTAATTACATTTAAAGCTTGCAAATTCAAATAACTATGTCGGTTAAACATCTGAATTATCTTTTTTTAGTTTTTTTGTTCGCCATTTCGGCTTGTAAAAGAACGGAGCAAAAACCTACATCCGATAGCAACCAAACCCAACAGCAAACCACTATGGCCAATAAAATTGACCCTAAAAAATTTGAAAAGGTAGTTGAAGGCGACTCCATTTACATGCATATCCTTAAAAATAAGTCCGGAATAGAGGCATACTTCACCAACTACGGTCAGCGATTGGTGGCTTTGTACGTGCCAGACAAGCAGGGCAATTTTGGCGATATTGTATTGGGATGCAACAGTTTGGAGGGCTATTACGAGCCGGGAACTGATTACTTTGGATCGACCATTGGCCGCTATGGCAACCGTATAGCCAAAGGCAAGTTTACTTTGGATGGGAAAACATACACCCTAGCTACCAACAATGGGCCCAATCATCTGCATGGAGGAGACAAGGGTTATGACGAGGTCGTTTGGGCTGTCGACCATGCCTCAACCAAGGAAATTCAATATTCCAGAACCTCCCCTGATGGAGAAGAGGGATATCCTGGAAACCTTAAAGTAACTGTGCGTTATGTTTTGACCGATGACAACCAACTTCAAATTTTTTATGAAGCAAACACGGATCAAAAGACCATCGTGAACCTTACCCATCATTCTTTCTTTAATTTAAAGGGTGAAGGGCAAGGAACCATTTTGGACCACATCATAGAAATCAACGCTGACCACTATACACCCGTGGATTCTACCTTAATACCCCTTGGGACGATAGATTCCGTAGCGGGCACCCCACTAGATTTCACCACCGCAAAACCTATTGGACAGGATGTAGATGCAGATGTGGAACAGTTGAGGCACGGGGGTGGATTTGATCATAACTACGTACTCAACCCATCTCCGAAAAATAAAGACGGATTTACTTTTGCGGCCAGGGTAACCGAACCAGAATCCGGGAGAGTTATGGAGGTTTATACCAACGAACCTGGAATGCAATTTTATAGCGGGAATTTTATGGATGGCTCAGTACATGGAAAAAATGGTGAACCCTATGTTTATCGCGGTGCTATATGTCTGGAAACCCAGCACTACCCAGACTCACCCAACCAGCCCAATTTCCCAAGTACCGTGCTGGAGCCAGGACAGACGTATACGTCTGCTTGCGTATACAAGTTCAGTGTGGTGAAGTAGATTTCATCTAAAGTTTCAACAGACTAAATAATTAAAGCGGTAATACCGATTTACCCGCTTTTACATCCCCTATGAGCTGCTTAATAGTAGTTTCTTCAAGGTTTTTGATAAAAAAACTGTTGGCATTACCAACAAGGTCATGGAGTGCGCAGGGGTTTTCACTGTCACATTCATGTATACTAAGCATGCATGAACGGAGTCGCTGCTCCCCATCAATCACCTCTACCACACGGATCAAGGGCAAGTCAATGTTTTGGTCACTCGCGTAAAATCCCCCTTTTGGCCCTCTTGAGGAGGAAATAATACCATTTTTGGAAAGTTTCTGCATGAGTTTGGCCAAGTAGGATTGTGGCACATTGATTCTGGAATAAATGTCCTTCACCATTAATTTATTATCCTCATTGGTATGCAAGGCCAAATAAAGCACTGCTTTTAACGCATATTTGGCCGAATTTGAAAGCATGCTCCCTTGTCTTTAGTTCATTGTACAAAGTAAAAAAGATGTTTTTATCCGAAATGTGATTTTTATCATATTCTGCGCGAAATTCTGCCCATACATTTGCCCCAAATCCAACAATTGATATCACATGAAAATTATTGTAAAAGGCAGTTCGCTACTACTCTTGACCCTACTAATCGCCTGCGGGGGCAAACAAGAAAAAAAACAAGATGGCTTCCAGGTTGAAAGGCAAAAAACTACACAAAAAACCGAGCAAAAGGTGGAAACGGAAACTACCAAAGCATCGGAAAGAATAGACTTGGAAAGTAAAGGTGTTGGTCCTGTGACCTCGGTAACCCTAAACGATGCCATTGATCAAGCCATGGCTGATGAAGGTAAAGCAGTTTATGATCAAATGTGCCTTGCTTGCCACAGAATAGGCAAAAAGTTCATTGGACCCGCCCCAGATGGCATTTTAGAGAGAAGGTCACCGGAGTGGATCATGAACATGATCCTAAATCCTGAGGGCATGGTAAAGGATGACCCACTAGCCAAGGATTTGTTTATGGAATTTAATGGATCTCCCATGGCCAATCAAGGGCTAACCCAAGAACAAGCCCGGGCCGTGCTTGAATACTTTAGAACCTTATAAATATTTGTATGAAACTAGCAACCAGCATTAAACTTTTCATTGGTCTGTTCCTAGCCGGATCCCTCTTGACCGGTTGCAAGAACGAGACCAACACCCAGAGCCCGTCCGCCAATGAGGTGGCGTCACAGCAAGAAAGCAAAAAACAGGGCCAAGCATTCCTAAAGGATGATGAAGCTACACCCAATGTCCTTGACATTGCCATTGGCTCCAAGGACCACTCTACCTTGGTAGCTGCGGTACAGGCAGCCAAGTTGGAAAATGCCTTGGTCAATGCAGGTCCCTTAATGGTCTTTGCACCCACCAACGCCGCATTTGAAGCTTTGCCTGATGGAACGGTTGAAAATTTGCTCAAACCTGAAAACAAGGCTGCCCTGGCCAACATTTTACAATACCATGTAACCCCAGGAAAATACAGTAAGGATTTCCTAAAGAAGTTCAAGAAACTGGGACAAGCCAATAATCAGAGTGTATCCGTGGAAGTCCAAGGGGATGACGTATTTATTGGCGGTGCCAAAATTTTGGCCAGTGTACCTGCCGGAAATGGTATTGTGCATGTAGTGGACAAGGTAATGCTTCCACCAGAAGAATAGAAAATCAACAATTAAAATAAAAACAACTACGATGAATAAATTTCGCTTTTTAATGCTTGCCCTAATAGCTACAACCATGTTCCTGGTGAGCTGTAACCAAGGGGGCAACAGCTCCAACGGAGCACTGTCGTCCAGTGCTGCGGAGAAAGTTTATGTGGCACCCGGGGAACACGATGAGTTCTACGCCTTTGTCTCTGGAGGTTTTAGTGGACAACTTTCCGTCTACGGACTTCCATCTGGAAGGCTGTTCAAAGTCATTCCGGTGTTTTCACAAGATGCAGAAAAGGCATGGGGTTATAATGAAGAAACCAAGCCCATGCTCAATACTTCCCATGGATTTGTTCCTTGGGATGATGCCCACCACCCAGATATTTCCCAAACCAATGGGGAATTGGATGGCCGTTTCGTTTTCATTAATGGAAACAACACACCTAGGATAGCCAAAGTGGATCTTAGCGTGTTTGAAACCACAGAAATTATTGAGATTCCAAACAGTGCTGGTAACCACAGTTCCGCATTTGTTACTGAAAACACAGAGTACGTGGTAGCAGGAACCCGATTTTCCGTTCCAATACCGCAACGGGATATGCCCATTAACGAGTATAAGGGCAATTTCCAAGGCTCACTTTCCTTTATTAGTGTAGACCCGGAAGACGGAGGAATGGATCTTTCATTCCAAGTGCTCATGCCAGGTTTCGATTATGATTTGGCCCACCCAGGAAGGGGAGCTTCTCATGGATGGATGTTCTTCTCCACCTATAACTCTGAGGAGTCACATTCACTCATGGAAGTGAATGCCTCTCAAAATGATAAGGATTTCATTGCCGCGGTAAACTGGAAAAAAGCTGAGGAATATATCAAAGAAGGTAAATTCCAGACTATGCCCGCCAACTACGCACACAACGTGTATGATGAAGGGACCCATACGGCAACTTCGACCATGAAGAAAGAAGTGAGGGTTTTGGATGCCTCGGAATTACCTGGTTTGGTTTACCTGCTTCCAACTCCAAAATCGCCCCATGGTTGTGATGTAGATCCCACAGGCGAATACATTGTTGGGAACGGAAAACTCTCATCTGATTTGACCGTACACTCCTTTAGCAAAATGATTCAGGCCATTGAAAATAAACAATTTGATGGCGAGGCATACGGTATTCCAATCCTAAGCTTTGAAGATGTGCTTGCAGGAAGTGTGAAGCAGGCTGGTTTAGGTCCCCTACACACCGAATTTGATGGTAAAGGAAACGGCTATACTACCTTCTTTATTTCTTCTGAAGTAGTAAAATGGAAAGTAGGTACCTGGGAGGTAGTGGACAGACAGCCTTGCTACTATTCTGTAGGGCACTTGATGATTCCTGGCGGAAACTCAAGAAAACCCTTTGGTAAGTATGTCCTTGCCATGAATAAGATCACCAAGGACAGATATTTGCCAACTGGGCCAGAAGTAACGCAGTCAGCCCAACTTTACGATATTTCCGGTGAAAAAATGGAACTTCTGCTTGACTTCCCAACGGTTGGAGAACCTCACTACGCAGCTGGTATCGCCGCCGATTTGGTGAAGGAAAGATCCAAGAAAATATACAGTCTGGAAGAGAACAAGCACAAATATGCAACCACTTCCGATGCCAATGTAAGGGTAGAACGAGACGGAAATGAGGTACATGTGTACATGACCATGATCCGAAGCCATTTTAACCCGGATAATATTGAAGGTATCAAGGTTGGGGACAAAGTCTATTTCCATGTCACCAACTTGGAACAGGATTATGACGTACCCCACGGAGTAAGTATGATCGGTGCCAATACTTCAGAACTTCTGATCATGCCAGGACAGACTGAAACCTTTGTCTGGGAACCCAAGCAAGTAGGGGTATGGCCTTTCTACTGTACGGATTTCTGTTCAGCCCTACACCAAGAAATGCAGGGTTACGTAAGAGTTTCCCCTGCCAGCTCCAATATTGAGTTGAGCTGGTCACTGGGCGAAGATTAGTTTTAGTGCAAAGTTGAATTGTGAATGGATCAGCGGGAGGGCTTCCCTCCCGCTTTTTCAAACTTAATTATCCCATCCATGAAAAAGAAAGCTAGAATATTGATGCTAGTTGGAGCCTTGCTCCCCCTGTTACTATTTGTTTTCCCCTTATGGAAAATAACCTTGGAAGCACCACAGTATCCAACTCCGTTGGGTATGTTCATCCATATCAACGACTTTTCGGATGCTAACCCTCACGACATCAAAAACATCAATTTGATGAATCACTATGTGGGTATGAAGTATATTCCAGAAGCCATTCCAGAGTTCAAGATATTCCCAGCCGGAATCTTGATCACAACGTTTATAGGACTCCTAATAGCCTGGAAAGCCAATCACAAATGGTATTTATATTGGTTTGTTCTGATGGTAGTTCTAAGTAGTGCCGGGCTTTATGATTTTTACCTCTGGGAACACGATTATGGACATGACCTGGACCCCAAGGCCATCATGAAATTTACCAATCCAGATGGATCTGTAATGGGATTTCAACCTCCACTTTTTGGATCTAAGGACATTCTCAATTTTACAGCCCACTCCTATCCCCAATTGGGTGCTGTTAGCCTTGGTATTGGTATGGGGTTATCGTTGCTCGCCTATCTCTTTGTAAGACGGGAAAACAAAAAACTTAAAATCAGTTAGCATGAAAATCCGTCGTGTATCCAAGGTATTTTTGTTTCTATTGGCTGTGGCGGCATTGCTGAATTGTAATGCAAAGCCCCAAGAAATCACTTATGGAACAGATGGATGTCACTTTTGTAGGATGACCATTGTTGATGCCCAACATGCAGCACAATTGGTCACCAAAAAGGGGAAGGCGTTCAAGTTTGATGCCGTTGAGTGTATGGTCAATTATCTAAAGGAAGTGGACTCCAATACAGTTGCCCTTTATTTATGCAACCACTATAGCGAACCCAAGGAACTGATTGACGCCACCCAATCCACATTTTTAATCAGCAAATCCATTCCTAGCCCCATGGGCGCATATCTAACAGCCTTTGAAACAAAGGATGAAGCTATGGCCACGCAAGAAAAATCAATGGGAGAATTATATACCTGGAGTGAATTGCTTGTCCATCTCCAAAATTAAATCAAGCTATGTATAAAATTGACAATCATATCAGAACAGAGGGATTCGATGGCCTTAAAGTGCATCAATTGACAAAATCGGAATCCTTGGAAGTATTATTGATTTCTCTTGAAAAGGATACCATTTTTCCAGAACACAGCTCCCCAACAGACGCCCATTTGTTGGTTTTGGAGGGGGATATTGACTTTCGGATCAACCATCACAATTATAGGCTTATGGAACAGCAATACTTCAATTTTCCAAAGGAGGAAATACATTGGGTAAAAGCCCATAAAAATTCCAAATTCCTAATCATCAGATAAATAAATCATGAAAAAACTACATACTTTCTTTGCCTGCCTGCTAAGCATGGGCAGCCTTGTTTCTTTTGCCCAAAACAAAGAGCGATGCTCCGCCTGTGGCATGGACATTAACCAACCTCAATTCAAGACTCGTGCAGAAAAAACCAACGGTAAAATTGCGCATTTTGATTCAGTGGAATGTTTGGTCAACTTTGTCCAAACCAAGGACGAGCAAAGTTTCAAAGCCCTTATTGTTACCGATTTTAATACTGAAGAGGAAATTGATGCTTTACGCGCCTACTACCTAAAAAGTGAAAAGCTAGCTAGTCCCATGGGTGCCAATTTATCGGCATATACATCAAAAAAGGGTGCATTGGAGTCCAAAAAGACCCATGGTGGCGAGGTGTTGGATTGGCACGCGCTGAACAATCGTTTTACCTCCTCAAAATTTGGTCCTACAGAGCATATACACCACAATCACGGTCCCAATGCTTATGCCCCAAGTGGGGTAATGGGGGATCATTTGCATCCGAAAGGCGGCGTTATGATCTCATTGCGTTCCATGTATATGAGCATGGAGGGAAATCGAATGGGAAGCAATAAAATCCAGGATTCAAATATTTATCAGAATTTCATGGTCGCTCCCCAACAAATGAGCATGGAAATGTTCATGTTGGGCCTTATGTATGCGCCTTCGGATAAGGTAACCCTAATGCTCATGCAAAATATGGTCAGCAAGGACATGGACCTTACGGCCCAGATGACCATGGGAAATGGCATGGCAATGCAAAATGATTTTTCCACCTCATCCAGTGGCCTAGGAGATTTAAAATTGGGGATGCTCTATGGTGTTTTCTCCAAAGGCAAAAACTCACTTCACTTGAATACTCGTATTAACATCCCCATAGGAACCGTGGACAATAGGGATGCTACTCCTATGATGCCCGATGCGAAGTTACCCTATGCGATGCAATTGGGTACCGGCACCCTGGACTTGAGTTTAGGGGCAACTTTTAAACAAAAGTATTCCAATTTTGCCTGGGGAGTTCAACAATTGAATACTTTTAGTACAGGCCGAAACAGTGAAGGCTATCGTTTCGGAAATATTCACGAATTTCATAGCTGGATGGGTTATAACATTTCCAACATCATTGGGTTCAACCTAAGGCTTAGCGGCAGTACCCAGGCCACTATCTCGGGTATGGATACCGACCTCAATCCTATGATGGTTCCAACCGCGAATCCGGCCAATTATGGAGGTGAGCTGCTTTCCGCAGGTTTGGGAACCAACATTTTGGTAGCCAATGGAAAACTTGTATTGGGGGTTGAGTTGAATGCTCCCCTATACCAAAACTACAATGGTATTTTCATGAACACGGACTACACCATTAATGCAGGCGTAAGGTATAACGTGTTATAGCCGATTTCAATCATGAAAGCTTGTAGCAGACTTCTTTTGATACTTTATATGGTATATGGAGCAACTTCCTATGGATCAACCTTGGAAATCTGTTCCACATGCCCTATTAAATCCATCAAACAAGGAATTGAGCAAGCGCAAGCATATGACACCTTGCTGATCAAAAAGGGGACCTATTTAGAGTTTGATATCATTGTGGACAAACCATTGACCATCATAGGTAAAGATTACCCGGTTGTTGATGGCGAAGACCAAGGGGAAATATTCACCGTTACTTCTGACGATGTCACCATAGATGGATTGTTCATCATCAACGTGGGAACAAGTTACACATCAGATTATGCTGCCATACGCGTGGTGAAAAGCAAAAACTTCCTCATACAAAATGTGGTTTTGGAAAAGCTCTTTTTTGGCATTTATTTGGAAAAATCCACTGACGGCCGAGTGTACCATAACAAAATTATTGGAGACGCCGTGGAAGAATTTAACTCTGGGAACGGTATACAGCTCTGGTACTGCAACAATGTATCCGTTGAGCAGAATATTGTGCAGCATGTAAGGGATGGCATCTATTTGGAGTTTTCCGATCAAATCGTCATCAAGAACAATATCAGTACCAACAATGTACGTTACGGCCTTCATTTTATGTTCTCCAATGACGATTTATACCAAGACAATACCTTCGAGAACAACGGTGCTGGTGTGGCCGTCATGTTTTCCAAGAAAATAAAAATGTACAACAATACCTTCAAGAAAAACTGGGGTTCGGCCTCCTTCGGAATGCTTTTAAAGGAAATCAACGACTCTGAGATCATTGGCAATACGTTTGAAGAAAACACCGTGGGTATCAGTATTGAAGGTTCCAACCGTATTGATTATAAAGAAAATGACTTTGTAAACAACGGGTGGGCTTTAAAAGTCCGAGGGGCCTGCTATGGCAATGTTTTTTCATCCAATAACTTCTTGTACAACTCCTTTGATGTTAGCTATAACAGTAAACTGAACGACAATTCTTTCAGTGGTAATTATTGGAGCAACTATACCGGTTATGATTTGGATAAGAACGGGGTTGGCGATGTACCGTACAGACCTGTAAAACTCTTTTCGTACATTGTCAATAGAACCCCTGAAACCATAGTATTGCTGCGTAGCCTTTTTATGGATATCATCGATTTTTCCGAAAAAGTGTCCCCAGTTTTCACCCCAGATAATTTAAGGGACAATAGTCCATTAATGAAAAAACTGCAATGATCCAAGTAGCTAACCTTCATAAAAAATTTGGTAAAACCCAAGTACTGGACAAGCTTGATCTAGACATTGACGGGGGCGGTATTTTTGCCATCCTCGGGCCCAATGGTTCGGGAAAAACTACCCTGATCAAAAGTATTCTGGGAATGGTGATCATGGATAAAGGAAGCATTTCGGTGCTGGGCAGCGCCATCAAAACCAATTGGAACTATCGCAAAGAAATCAACTATCTTCCTCAGATTGCAAATTTCCCAGGCAATCTCAAAGTAAGGGAACTGATCAAGATGATCGTAGATCTTAGGCAAAAGCCCAACAGGGCAGATGAACTCATTGAGTTGTTTAAGCTAGAGGACTTCCTGGATAAAAAACTGACCACCCTTTCTGGCGGAACCAAACAAAAAGTAAATATTGTCTTATCCTTTATGTTTGATTCCCCACTGCTCATCTTGGATGAACCCACCACTGGATTAGATCCTTTGGCCTTGATCAATCTAAAAAAATTGATTCAGGAAGAAAAGAAAAAAGGTAAAACCATTTTAATTACCTCCCATATCCTCCAATTTGTGGAAGAGGTGGCTGACGAAATCATTTATCTACTTGAAGGGAAAATATATTTTAAAGGCAGCCTAGCCCAATTAAAGAGCAAAACAGAACAAACAGACATTGAACACGCCATTGCGGCCATTGCAACCCAGTCTCAACATGCTTAAAATTCTAAAATATAGTTTTTACGACCTCATGCGCAGCCGCTGGAGCTATGTGTACTTTATTTTTTATCTGCTTCTGGGTTTTGTCTTGCTTTTTTTGAACAATGATGTAAGCAAAGCGGTAATAACCTTAATGAACATTATCATTGTCTTAGTGCCCTTGATTGCTACCATATTCGGTGTCATGTATTACTACAATTCCAAGGAATTCACCGAACTCTTATTGGCACAGCCCATCAAAAGAACTTCCATTTTTTTAGGGCAATATCTGGGAGTTTCGGGCTCCTTGGCAATGAGCTTGGTGTTGGGATTGGGTATTCCCTTTACCCTCTACGGTTTATTAAAGAGCAATGCTATTTGGGATTTTTCGCTCCTTTTGGTGACTGGGGCGTTTCTCACCTTCATCTTTACGGCCTTGGCCTTTAATATTGCGCTGTCCAATGAAAATAAAATCAAAGGCTTTGGATACGCTGTACTATTGTGGTTGTTCTTGGCTGTGATCTATGATGGCATTTTTCTGATTTCGCTGATCATTTTTGAAGAATATCCCTTGGATACTTTTTCCTTGGTATCCACCATGCTTAATCCTATTGACCTTTCCCGTACCTTGATTCTTCTAAAACTGGACATTTCTGCGCTTTTGGGATACACGGGAGCCGTTTTCAAGAAGTTTTTTGGGACTAATTTTGGTTTTATCATCTCCATGGGTGTCTTGATGATCTGGACCATACTTCCTGTTTGGAGAATGGTTCACAAGGCAAAAAGAAAAGATTTTTAGCACCCTACTTCCATCGTTTTTTGTCACTAATTTTAGTTTAGCTGTCAAAAAGCGAAAAAAACGCAGCTGCTTCATCATATTTTTATACTTTGTTGGACAAATACTTCCAACCTATGCAAATAATTGAAAATTCCACGGTCTATGATGTGATTATTGTAGGCTCGGGTGCCGGCGGCGGAATGGCTACAAAAATACTTTCCGAAGCAGGATTAAAAGTAGCCGTAGTTGAAGCGGGCCCCTATTTTGATCCAGCCGATCCAGAACAAATGACCCAATTGAAATGGCCACATGAATCGCCCAGGCGAGGGGCCAGTACCGTTAGGCCCTTTGGGGATTTTGATTCTGCCTATGGCGGATGGGAAATTGAAGGGGAACCCTATGTTAAAGAAGAAGGTACAGATTTCAAGTGGTTCCGTTCACGCATGCTGGGAGGGAGAACCAACCACTGGGGCAGAATTTCCCTGCGTTTTGGCCCTAAGGATTTTAAAAGAAAGAACATTGATGGGCTTGGAGACAATTGGCCCATTGGCTACGATGATGTTAAACCATACTACGATAAAGTAGATAAGCTAATTGGGGTTTTTGGCACCAATGAGGGTTTGCCCAATGACCCTGATGGATTCTTCCTTCCTCCCCCAAAACCTAGGCTGCATGAATTATTTTACATCAAAGGAGCAAGAAAATCCAACATTCCTGTTTATCCATCCAGGATGTCCATGTTGACCAAAAAAATAAATAACGATAGAGGTGTATGCTTTTATTGCGGACAATGCTCCAGAGCGTGTCAGGTATATGCGGATTTCTCGGCAGGAACATGTTTGATATTCCCAGCTCAAAAAAATGGCGGGCAAATAGATTTGTTTGTCAATTGCATGGTCAGGGAAGTCACTACCAACGAAGAAGGTAAGGCTACCGGTGTTTCCTACATCAACAAAGAAGACCGAAAGGAATATAAACTCAGAGGGAAAATAGTGGTTTTGGCCGCCTCGGCCTGTAGTTCCGCCAGAATACTGCTCAATTCCAAAAGTAGCCAGCATCCCAACGGTCTGGGAAATAGTAGCGATATCGTGGGTAAATATTTACACGATTCAACAGGAACCAACAGAATGGCATTTGTTCCCGACCTGATGAACCGTGAGACGTACAATGAAGACGGTGTGGGCGGAATGCACGTATATACCCCCTGGTGGTTGGAAAATGAAAAACTGGATTTCCCTAGGGGATACCACATTGAAATGTGGGGTGGTTTGGGCATGCCCAGCTACGGATTTGGATTCAATGTGAACGATTTTAATTCCTTCTTTGGATTACCTGTGGGTGGGTATGGAAACGGACTGCGGAAGGATATCAAGAAATACTACGGCTCCGTAATTGGAATGGCGGGCAGAGGTGAGTCGGTTGCCCAAAAAGACAACTACTGCGAAATTGACCCTACCAAAGTGGACGAATTTGGCGTTCCCGTCCTCAAATTCAATTATAAATGGACGGACCATGAGATCAAGCAGGTGAAACACATGCACGATACGTTTGAGGAGATCATGCATAACATGGGGGGTGAACCTTTAGGCGGAAAACCGGGCAAGGATACCAATTATGGTATTTTGGTTCCTGGTGAGATCATTCACGAGGTAGGTACAACCCGAATGGGAGACGATAAGAAAACCTCAGTGGTCAACAGTCACCAACAACTGCATGACGTTGATAATGTTTTTATTGTTGATGCAGGCCCATTTGTATCCCAAGCGGATAAGAATCCAACCTGGACCATTTTGGCCCTCTCTTGGAGAACATCAGACTATATTGTAGAGCAACTTAAACAACAAAATATTTAACCATGGATAGAAGAAAAAGTCTAAAGTCAATACTCCTTGGAGGTGTGGCCAGTGGATTGGCCGTCCATGGATGTAACCCTAAACCGGAGGCAACTGCGGAGGAAACCTTGACCGTTAAGAAATATGCCTACGGGAGAACGCCCAAGGAACAGGAAGCTATTGAGGAGCTTTTATCCGAAACTTTCTTCAATGCGCATGAGATGACCACCATTGCCGCCCTTTGCAACCTGATCCTGCCCGCAGAAGATGGGCTCAAAGGAGCATTGGATGCCGAAGTTCCGGATTTTATTGAGTTCATGGTCAAGGATATTCCAGACTACCAACCTACCCTTCGTGGGGGCTTAATGTGGCTTGATCATAAATGCAACACAGAATTCAATATGGAATTCATTGCAGCGTCAGAGGAGCAACAGAAGAGCATTTTGGATACCATTGCTTTTCCAGATATCACCGTTCCCGAGGCCGAAAGGCCCTTGGAGATTCAATTCTTCTCCTTGATGCGAAACCTGACCCTCACCGGATATTACACTACCAAGATTGGGATAGATGAACTGGGTTACAAAGGGAATTCGCCCAACGTTTGGGATGGAGTGCCCGAGCATGTGCTTCAACAACACGGGGTTTCGTATGATGAGGATTGGTTGGCCAAATGTGTAGATCAAAGCAAGCGTGGCACCTTGGCCGAATGGGACGAAAATGGAAATTTATTGACCTAATCAAAAAAGAACCCAAGCTTGCATGGCAAGCTAATTTTTACCGATATTTGCGCTCACATTTTTTAGTGCAATTCCTGAACGCCCACGTGGTGGAATTGGTAGACACGCTACCTTGAGGGGGTAGTGTTCGAAAGGACGTGCTGGTTCGACTCCAGTCGTGGGCACAAAACCGCATTTTATGCGGTTTTTTTGTTTCCAGCACCTCCTATACAATGCTCCCAACCCGTCTTCAATCCCTAAATTACTCCTAAAATTTCCGCTCATTTATTAGGATGGCTCCATTTTAATTGTAAATTTGTTTAACCTTTACCTGAAAAAGATGAACAATGTAAAAAAATCTTTCAGCATTCGAGACATGGAAAATTTGTCTGGAATTAAGGCTCACACCATCCGAATCTGGGAAAAGAGATACAATTTGTTTACTCCTGAACGGACAAGTACCAACATTAGGACGTATAGTTTAGCCAGCTTGCAAAAGCTGTTGAATGTGACCCTGTTGTATAATAATGGATATAAAATTTCAAAAATTGCCAAACTGGAAGAAACCAAGATTCCCGTTTTGGTTCGGGAAATTGTTTCCAATACCAGTGAAAAGGATCATGCGGTCAATGCGTTTAAGCTGGCCATGGTCAATTTTGACCAAGTACTTTTTCTCAATACGTACAACAGCCTTTTGGCCGATCGTTCCTTTAAGGACATTTTTAGTGAAGTATTGATTCCCTTATTGAACGAATTGGGACTCCTGTGGCAAACGGACACCATTAGCCCGGCTCATGAACATTTTATTTCCCACTTGATCAAACAAAAAATCCATATCAATACGGAAAAATTGCAAATGCTGGAACCTACCAAAAGGGATAAGGTTTTTGCCCTGTTTCTTCCCGAGAACGAAATCCATGAAATTGGATTGCTCTATCTCAATTATGAAATTAATTTGAGGGGGTACAAGTCTATTTATTTGGGCCAGACCATGCCCATTGAAAATTTGGTGGACTTGCTGAAGTATTACGACAATGTCCATTTTGTAAGTTATTTCACGGTTTCCCCAACCAAAGATGATTTATCTGCCTATTTCAACAAGTTTTCGGAAACTCTTGGAGATTCGGGTAATTCCAAACTTTGGGTCCTGGGACATCAAATAAGGTACATTACCGATGAAGAACTTCCCCAACATATAAGGACCTTCAATTCCATTGAACAATTAATGGAATCCATATAAAAACCAATCCTATGAAGGTCATTGTCATTGGTTCTGGTTTCTCTTCCCTATCCGCGGCCTGTTATCTGGCTAAAGCTGGTCTGGAAGTGGAAATTCTGGAGAAAAACGCTACGGTTGGAGGCAGGGCAAGACAATTAGTCAAAGAGGGGTTCACTTTCGATATAGGTCCCAGTTGGTATTGGATGCCAGACATTTTTGAAAACTTCTTTGCAGATTTTGGCAAAAAACCATCCGATTATTACCAATTGGAAAAGTTAAGTCCGGCCTATAAAATCTTCTTTAAGGACGATAGCGTCACCATTGGTGACTGTATGGACCAAATTTGTCTTGAATTTGACCGTATTGAAAGCGGCAGCGGGAATCACCTACGAAGTTTTATCAAAAAAGCTCAGGAGAATTACAATATTGCCATTAACAAAGTAGTCTTAAAGCCTGGTATTTCCCCTTTTGAGTTGGTGACCAAGGATACGGTACTTCGGTTGGACCAATTTTTCAAGAGCATAAGTCAAGAGGTGCGGAAGCGGTTTGAAAACCCCAAATTGATCTCTACTTTAGAGTTTCCCGTGTTGTTTTTGGGAGCCAAGCCCAGCAAGACCCCTTCTTTTTACAGCTTTATGAATTTTGCGGATTTCGGTCTGGGAACATGGCATCCCAAGGGTGGTATGTATGAAATCATTAAGGCCATGGTGCAGTTGGCCCAAGAACTCGGGGTCAAAATTCGAACCAATCACCCAGTGGAAAAAATTTTGGTACTCGATGGAAAAATCTGTGGTGTCCGTAGCAATGGTGCCAACCTGACTTCCGATTATGTGATAAGCGGTGCTGACTACCATCACTCCGAAACCTTGTTGGATAAAAAATATAGGCAATATTCCGAAACCTATTGGGATACCCGTACCTATGCACCCTCGGCCCTATTATTCTATGTGGGATTCAACAAAAAATTGAAAAACGTTTATCACCATAATCTCTTTTTTGACACGGATTTTGAACGGCACACCCAGGAAATCTACGATGAACCCCAATGGCCCAGTGACCCTTTGTTCTATGCCAACTTTCCTTCCATAACGGATGAAACCATGGCTCCCAAAGACAATGAGACAGGATTCTTCCTTGTTCCCATTGCACCCAATTTAGAGGACACTGCCGAACTGAGGGCTCAATATTTTGATATTGTTATGGATAGATTTGAATCTTTGACGGACCAAGAAGTAAGAAATTCCATTATCTTTAAAGAGAGCTTCTGTGTTAAGGATTTTATTGAGCAATACAATTCCTATAAGGGCAATGCCTATGGAATGGCCAATACTCTGAAACAAACAGCTTTTTTAAGACCAAATCTTAAAAGCAGCAAGGTAAAAAACTTGTTTTTCACAGGTCAGCTTACGGTTCCTGGTCCAGGAGTACCACCGTCCTTGATTTCTGGAAAATTGGTGGCAAATCTGTTAACCAAAAACTTAAAGCAATGAAATCTATTTTTGATGATGTCTCCAGGGATTGCAGTAAGATTGTAACCAAGACTTATAGCACTTCCTTTGCCCTGGCCACAAAAATGTTGGCACCTTCCATTCGAAAGGACATTTACAATATTTATGGGTTTGTGCGTTTTGCTGATGAAATTGTGGACACTTTTCACGATTATGACAAAGAGGTTTTGTTCGATCAGTTTGAAAGGGACATGGAATTGGCCTTGGAGCGAAAAATTAGCCTAAACCCCATATTGAATTCTTTTCAGCACACCTATCACAAATACGATATCCCCCATCATTTGGTAGAGGCATTCATGAACAGCATGCGCTTGGACCTTACCAAAAAAGACTATCAGAGTTTTGAGGAATACAAAGGGTACATTTATGGGTCTGCAGATGTAGTTGGACTTATGTGCCTCTGTGTTTTTGTGAACGGAGATCAGGCAAAATATGAGGAACTCAAGGAATATGCCATGGCTTTGGGCTCGGCTTTTCAAAAAGTAAACTTTCTGCGTGATCTAAAAGCGGATTTTGAAGATTTGGAGCGCACCTATTTTCCCAACACCAACTTGATGGAGCTGGATGAGGCCTCCAAAAAACGGATTGTGGATGAGATTAGAGCCGATTTTGCCATGGCCTACTCGGGAATCCTTAAGCTTCCCAAAGAAGCTAAATTTGGGGTTTATACCGCATATAAGTACTACAAAAAACTGCTTCAGAAGCTACAGGGCACACCTCCCCTGGAAATTAAGAACACCCGGATCCGTGTTCCAGATTATCAAAAGTTGGGACTTTTGGCCCAGTCGTATGTAAATTATAAACTCCAACTGCTCTAAATGAAGATTGCCCTTTGGATATTGATCTTTTTAGGAACTTTTTCCATTATGGAATTTATGGCCTGGTTTACACATAAATATGTGATGCACGGCTTTCTATGGAGTTTGCATAAAGATCATCACAAAAAGGACCACGGCTCTTGGTTTGAGCGCAATGACGCTTTTTTTATTTTCTATGCCATTGTAAGCATGGTCTGCTTCTATCTGGGAGCGGAAACCGAATTTTGGTACGGCTGGCCCTTGGGTTTTGGTATTTTGGCCTATGGTATTGCTTACTTTATGGTGCACGATATTTTCATTCACCAACGTTTTAAATGGTTCAGAAACGCCAATAATTGGTATGCCCGAGGAGTTCGTCGTGCCCATAAGATTCACCACAAACATTTGGGCAAGGAAGATGGGGAATGTTTTGGGATGTTGGTAGTACCATTTAAATACTTCAAGAAATAAAATCACTCGGCCAGCAGCTGATCCAATAACTTCATGGTCTCTTCGGAATCCCATTGGACGGCTCCAATTTCTCTAACCACAATAGCTCCCGATTTATCCAGAATAAAGGTTGCAGGAATACTTCGCGATACCAATAAGTCAGGTGTGCGGGAAGTTTCAAAATACACGGGAAGGTCAAATTCCCGCCTGGCCAAAAAAGATTGCACTTTTTCTTTCTTGTCATTGGCAACAAATGCAAACACCACTTTGTCCTTATATGCAGCATGAAGTCTGTCCATGCTTGGGAGTTCTGCAACACAAGGAGGGCACCAAGTAGCCCAAAAATTGACCAACACCACTTTTCCGCGGGTATGTTCAAAATTGAGCTGATTGCCATCCAAATCCACCAAGTTCCAGTGGTAATTTTCCAGAGTTTCCCGTTCATCTTCGGCAATAACACCAGCATTGCCCGAAAACAGTTTACCCGTTAAAACACGAAGATGAAATCCAATGGGAGTGAATAGAATCAGGATAATGGCCAAAATCCAGATTCCATTGCTAATTTGTTCCTTGCTCAACTTCATGGTAATTCCACTATTCCGCTATCAAAGTGTCCAGGAGCGTGTACACTTTATCATTGCTCCAATCCGCAATCTTCTCTTTGTAAATGACAACATTGCCTGACTTATCAATCACATATGAAGCGGGAACCACATCGGGATTTATGGGCATTTTTTCGCCAATGATCAAATAGGTCACTGGAAAGGTGTATTCATGTTTTTCCATAAATTCCTCAACCGGAGGCCTATTCTCATTGGTAATGATATAGAAATCCATCTTTCCTTTATAAGCATCATACATTTCTTGGATACTGGCAAGCTCTGCTTCACTGGGCAATCGCCATGAGGCCCATAAATTGATGAAGACCACTTTTCCCTTGGATTGCTCAAAATTGAAAAAATTCCATTCGGCATCTTTCAATTTCCAGTCATAGTCCCCAAGTTTTTCCCTTTGGGAAGCCTCAATGATGGGTGGTGAGGAAGCAAATATCCTATTCAGCCACACTTTGCCGTAATGACCCGTAGGACCAAAAAAAAAGGAAAGCACAAAAAGAATCAGAATAACGTTGATGATGGTCTTTCTAGTTCCTTTTTTCATTTCGATGGGTTTGTCTCAAAACTAAAAAACTCCTGACATAAAATCAGGAGTTTTTCATATTTAAAGTAAAACTATTTTAAGCATTTTCCTTTTTGATCATATTCAAGGCAGAACCTTCCCTGAACCAATCAATCTGGGAAGCATTATAGGAATGGTTTGCAATGATATTGTCTTTGCTACCATCTGCATGAACCACTTCCAAAGTTAAAGGTTTACCTGGAGTGAAATCGGCGATATCCACAAAATTGAAGGTATCATCTTCTTGAATCAAATCGTAATCGCTTTCATTGGCAAAAGTCAGAGCCAACATCCCTTGCTTCTTCAAATTGGTTTCGTGAATCCTCGCAAAGGATTTCACCAAAACAGCAGCAACTCCCAAATGTCTTGGTTGCATTGCAGCATGTTCCCTAGATGATCCTTCCCCGTAATTATGGTCACCCACAACTATGGTTCTAATCCCCTCTTTCTTGTAGGCTCTCTGCGCATCTGGAACTGCCCCATATTCTCCTGTAAGCTGGTTCTTCACAAAATTGGTCTGCTTATTAAAGGCATTTACCGCACCAATCAAGGTATTGTTGGCAATATTATCCAAATGCCCCCGATACCTCAACCAAGGTCCAGCCATGGAAATATGGTCCGTAGTACATTTACCAAAAGCCTTGATCAACAATTTTACACCTTGCAGGCTCTCAATGGAAATTGGAACAAAAGGTTCCAACAACTGCAATCTTTCAGAAGTTGGCGATACCACGACCTGAACTCCACTTCCGTCTTCCATGGGAGCAATGAATCCAGCATCTTCCACAGCAAAACCTTCAGGTGGCAATTCATAGCCTCTTGGTTCATCCAACATCACTTCTTCCCCATCCTCATTGATCAATTTATCCGTTACCGGGTTAAAATCCAGTCGACCCGAAATAGCAATTGCGGTAACCAATTCTGGCGACCCTACAAATGCAAGTGTATTTGGGTTTCCATCGGCACGCTTGGCAAAATTTCTGTTGAAGGAGTGCACAATGGTGTTTCTAGGACCTTCTGCAGCCTTGTCTCCATATCTGTCCCACATCCCGATACATGGGCCACAGGCATTGGCAAATACGGTTGCCCCAATACTGTTGAAGGTGTCAATAAATCCATCACGGTCAATAGTATATCTAACTTGCTCCGATCCAGGAGTGATCGTGAACTTGGATTTGGTCTTTAAGTTTTTATCTGCAACTTGTTTAGCCAAGGAAGCCGCTCTCGAAATATCCTCATAGGAAGAGTTGGTACAAGATCCGATAAGACCCACCTCCACATTCAAAGGCCAGTCATTGGCCTTGGCGGCCTCACTCATTTGGGAAATTGGCGTCGCCAAATCCGGAGTAAACGGACCGTTCAAATGAGGTTCCAAGGTACTTAAATCAATTTCTATTAGCTGATCAAAATATTGCTCTGGGTTTGCATACACTTCGGGATCCGCTGTAAGGTGTTCTTTCACTTCCAATGCGGCATCCGCCACATCCGACCTATCCGTTGCACGCAAATAGCGGTCCATGGACTCGTCATAACCAAAGGTAGAGGTGGTGGCCCCAATTTCGGCCCCCATATTACAAATGGTTCCCTTACCGGTACAGGACATAGCGGTGGCTCCTTCTCCAAAATATTCAACAATGGCCCCTGTTCCCCCTTTTGCGGTAAGAATACCTGCAACTTTTAGAATTACATCCTTGGGAGCGGTCCAACCGGATAGTTTTCCGGTCAATTTTACACCGATCAGTTTTGGAAATTTCAATTCCCAAGCCATTCCAGCCATTACATCCACAGCATCAGCTCCGCCAACTCCAATGGCTACCATTCCCAAACCACCTGCATTTACGGTATGCGAATCGGTTCCAATCATCATTCCTCCTGGAAATGCATAGTTTTCCAAAACCACTTGGTGGATAATTCCTGCTCCAGGCTTCCAGAATCCAATTCCATATTTATTGGATACGGATTCCAAAAAGTTGAATACCTCATTACTGGTTTCGTTGGCACGTTTCAAATCCGTTTTGGCATCGACCTTGGCCTGGATAAGGTGATCACAGTGTACTGTTGTGGGCACGGCAACCTTGGGTTTACCGGCATGCATAAACTGCAACAAGGCCATTTGGGCGGTTGCATCCTGGCAAGCTACCCGATCAGGAGCAAAATCCACATAGTCCTTGCCTCTTGTAAACTGTTTTGTGGGTGTTCCTTCCCACAAATGGGAATACAATATTTTTTCAGCTAGGGTCAACGGTTTTCCCACTAAGTCGCGGGCCTTCTCGATGCGCTCACCCATGGAGGCATATACCCCCTTGATCATGTCAATGTCAAACGCCATTCTGCAATTGGATTTAAGATTTTTGTAATTCGGCTAATTTACTAAAATACCTACGATTTAGGAATTAGAATTTAGCAAATAAGTCGAGAGAATATTGTATTTATAACAATTCCAAGATGATTTTCTCCTCAGAAATGCCTTCGGCCTCCGCTTTGTAGTTTTTGAGAATTCTATGGCGTAGGATTCCCATCGCCACAGCTTGGACATCTTCTATATCCGGTGAGAATTTTCCATGGATCGCAGCATGTGCTTTCGCTCCCAAGACCAAATTTTGGGATGCCCTTGGTCCTGCCCCCCAATCCACATAGGTGTTTATAAAATCTGAGGTGTTTGGCATTCCAGGACGGGTCTTATTCACCAGGTTCACGGTGTAGTCGATGACATTGTCGGGCACGGGAATTCTCCGTACCAAGTGTTGTACCGCCACAATTTCTTCGGCGTTAAAAAGCGAGTTTATTTCTGGATGCTCATCGGAAGTAGTGGACTTGACAACCTGGATTTCTTCTGCGATGGATGGATATTTGAGCTCAATGGCAAACATAAATCGGTCCAATTGAGCTTCCGGTAAAGGATAGGTTCCCTCTTGTTCTATTGGGTTTTGGGTTGCCAACACAAAATAAGGCATGGCAAGCTTATGCTGTTCCCCTGCTATGGTCACCGCCTTTTCCTGCATGGCCTCTAATAACGCTGCTTGGGTTTTGGGTGGGGTACGGTTGATTTCATCCGCTAAAATGATATTGGCAAAAACGGGTCCTTTGATAAACTTAAAATTTCTGTTTTGGTCCAGTACCTCACTCCCCAAAATATCACTGGGCATTAAATCCGGGGTAAACTGGATTCGTTTAAAATCCAGACCCAAAGTTTGCGCAATGGTATTTACCATCAAGGTTTTGGCCAAACCAGGAACGCCTATCAACAGCGAGTGCCCGCCGGTATATATGGAAAGTAAAATTTGCTCGATCACCTTTTCCTGGCCTACAATAACCTTGGCAATCTCATCTTTTAATTCTTGATGTTTTTTTACGAGACTTTCTACCGCTGCAACGTCTGACATGCACTTACTCCTTTACCCAGTTGTTTGCAAAATCGCACTCCCTGTTTTCGTTGTTAACATGGATGTAGGTATCTTCAATGTGCTCATCCATCCACTCCTTTATGGCCTTGAACTGCTTTTCACGCAGGGCCAATTCCTGAATTTTGAGATAGTCCTTTGCAAAGTCTGCTTTGTGCTCGTCATAGCGATTGGAAATCTTCATGATCTTAAATTTGGGAGGGCCTCCCCTGGGATCATCTTCCTTTATCGGTCTGGAAATTTCTTCGTCCTTTAGATTTCGTACCTGGTTGTACAGCGCGGGATCCATATTGGTCAATTCAAACCGTGAGCCATAGTTGATGGGGTTTCGAAGTACACCACCATCGTTTTTGGTCTCTTTTTCATCGGAAAAGTTCAGGGCCGCCTCTGCGAAGGTGTATTTTCCGTCCATGATGTGTTGGCGAATACTGTCCAATTCTTTGACGGCTGCATCAATGGCACTTTGCGGAATTTCAGGAATCATTAAAATGTGTCTAAGATCCAGTTCCTGTCCCCTTATTTTTTCAATAAAGATGATATGGTATCCAAAAGGGGATTCAAAAGGTTCGGATATTTCCCCTTCCTGCAAGCTAAAGGCCACATCCTTAAATTCCTTTACAAATGGGGTTTCCCTGGTCATACTATAAAAACCTCCCTTGGACTTGGAACCTGGGTCTTGGGAATAAAGAATGGCCTTTACATTGAAACTGGCATCATTGTCCTCCACATCCTGTTTGATCTGTTTCAAACGGTCTATAACCTTTTGTTTTTCCTCTTCGGGTGCCGTAGGTTGTTTTACTATCTGTGCAATTTCAAGTTCCGCACCAAAAACAGGCAATTCATCTTCCGGAATCTTGCTAAAGAACTGTCTCACCTCTTCTGGGGTCACCTCCAGTTCTTCCACAATACTGCTCTGCATCTTTTCAGACAGCATGCGCAACTTATTGATTTCGAAGAGTTCTTCCCTAAAACTTTCAATATCAGGTTTCTTATAGAACTTAAGCACTTTTTCCATTGACCCAACTTGGGCTACCAACTGCTGAATCTGTCTATCACTCTGCGCATTTACCTGATCATCGGAAACCAGCAAACTATCCTGAACCGCTTGGTGGGCATATAAACGGTCTTCCATCAACTTGCCCAAAAGGCTGCATTTGGTAATATCTTCGGTGGATGCCCCTTGACTTTTTAAATCGATCAAGGTTTTCTCCACATCGGAATCCAAAATCACGTAATCCCCAATTACCGCTGCAATTCCATCCAACTTTACCCGATTAACGGCCTCAGTCGAATCCGTTGTGGCCTGCAGTGCCTGATCGGCATCCTGTGCGTTAAGGATTCCGGCAATTGCAAAAAACAGTAGGCCGAATACTTTTTTATTCATCTTTTTCATATACCTCAAATTCGTTCTTCTTTATGGCTTCGTCAATTATTTCAGTTTCCAGCTTTCTAACGTATTGCATTCTCCTACGGTTCAAAATTAGCTGTCTAATATCAGGTAAAATATACTCAAAAGGAGCTATATCATTAATTTCCAGGACATCAGTAACCTGTCCCAAATATACCTCCAAGGAATCCTGTAATTCAAAAAATTGTGATTTTTTTAAGTAGTCCTCTTCATTCATCGGATTCAAAGGCGGGATTTCCTCCATTACACGTGAGGTACTTACCCAGATAGAATCATTAAAATGGATTTTCTTGAACTGCACCGCAATGGAATCCAGATAAATCCGATCCTCCTCACTCCATGCTTTCATTCTCGAAACCACATCGTCCTTATCCAAGAATTGGGCAGGTAGCCCAACAAATCGCAGTTGAACCAGTTTTTCGCCCAACTTAAAATTCTCTTTTTCCCTTTCGTAATATTGTCTAAGCTGCGTAGTGGAAACAGCCGTATCTTGCTCCTTGAACACCAAAGCTTCCACATACGCCCTAGTATATAAATCGGACCTGTAATCGGAAACCAGACGATCAAACTCTGCCAATTTTTCCTCGGGTAGGTTAATCTTGGATTTGGATAGCAACAATTGTTTGGAAGCCCAATTATTAATGTAGTTGGTCACGAATAAGGCACTATCCTGGGGCGACATGTCATCCCGAATCAGGGGAGCCACATCTTCCCTGTACAAAAATTTCTCCCCTACTCTGGCCAATGGTTCTTTTTCCACTTTTTTCCTGAACAGTGAATCGCAGGAAGTGAGAACCAATAGGCTGGATATCAAAAATGAGAATAAAGTATGCTTTTGAAAACCATGCATTGCGCAAAAATAACAATTACTTAAACCCTTACAAGCAGGTTATATCCCTGTTAACAGATTTTTATTAGCCAATCCCCACTATTTAATTTATTACATTAGTAGCAGAACCTATACCGATGAAATACACTTGTGAAATTACGATTGATCTTCCACGGGATGCATTTATTGAAAAATTGGACAATCCCGATAATATGAAACATTGGCAACGGGGGCTTTTGGGCTATGAACATTTATCTGACAAACCTGGTACAGAAGGTTCCCAGATGTCCTTGCGATATAAAATGGGAAAACGGGAGTTTGAAATGGTCGAAACTATTTTAAAGCGCAACCTTCCGGATGAATTCCACATGACTTATGATACCAAAGGGGTACACAACATCCAAAAGAATTATTTTAAGGAAGTTGACGGAAAAACCCTCTGGGTTTCGGAAAGTGAGTTTCAGTTCTCTGGTTTTGGTATGAAATTGATGGCGTTTCTGATGCCCGGCGCATTCAAAAAACAGTCTTTAAAGTATCTGGAAGATTTTAAGGCTTTTGCAGAAACAGGAAAATCAGTTCTGGACAATGGATAAGGTACTGGACAGAAAAATCAAGCTCATTTGGGATTTTAGGGGACCAGGGGCAGCGCGAACAGCCGAACACTACCGCAAACATTTGGAAGAATTTATTGTGATCGAAGAGCTCAAGTTTGACATTACGGGACATAAGCATTTGAGTCCCACCCATAGCATCACCTTTATGGTGGTTGCCGAGTTTGAGCTACCGGAAGTAAAGGACATTCTAAAACCCCACAGGGGAGAAGTGTATTTGGATGGATACTAAAATTTCAATCTTTGATAAGGTAATTGCCTCCGTTCTGTTGCTTTCGGTGCTTTTCGTTTCCTGTGAGGGAGATTCCAAGGTCAATATGCTCGATGTGGTTCTTGCTTCGGATAACCCCAAAATTAAAATGGTGATGGACAGTTTGGAGCAGTTTGAGGTGCAAATAAGATATACCCAAATAGACCGCGTACAGGACAGCGTTATTTTTACCGATTACGACTTTCAGGTGGATGAAGACAATTATTTTTATCCGGCAAGTACGGTCAAGTTTCCAGCGGCGGTAGCCGCTCTGGAAAAAATCAATGAAATTGATTCCCTTTCCGTGAACACCCGTTTTTATGTGGAAGGAGATTCTGTGGAGACCACTTTTGCCAAAGCTGTTTCTGAGATTTTTGCTGTTTCGGACAATGCGGCCAACAATCGATTGCTGGAGTTTTTGGGTCAGGATCAGCTGAACCAACGAATGGAAAAAAGAGGGGTGGAACCCATCCGAATTGCGCACCGCCTTTCCACTTCAAATGCCGATGAGATTACCACAAAATCCTTGGTCATATACCTTAACGATTCTACCACATCCCTTAGTCGACCCATCATAAATACTTATCCAGAGGAACTTACAATCAAACGCGTCCATAAGGGAAGTGGGTACTACGATGACGAGGGACTCCAAAATGGTGCCTTTGACTTTTCTTTGAAAAACTATTATCCAATAAAAGCCCAACACGCGCTATTAAAACGAATCATATTTCCTGAAAGTTTTGTTGTGGAAGAGCGTTTCAATCTAAGCTCCGAGCAACGGCAGCTTCTGCTTGACGCTATGCATATGCTTCCTGGGGATGTGGGGTACGATTCGGAGAAATTCTATGATAGCTATGTAAAATTCTTCATGTTTGGGGATTCCACAGACCCCATTCCAGATCACATTAAAATCTACAACAAAGTGGGTTACGCTTACGGCACCTTGACCGACTGTGCCTACATAAAAGATGAGCAAAACGACATTGATTTTCTGGTAACTGCCACCATTTTGGTTAATAAAGATGGTATCTTTAATGATAATGCCTACGAATACGACGAGATTGGAATCCCATTTTTAGCACAATTGGGAAGGGAACTTTATCAACAAGAATTAAAACGGAAACGATGAGCCAACTTACGTTTGACAGCTTCACCAAGAAGATTTATATAAAGTCCACCATGGAAAAGCTTTACTGGTGCTGGGGTACTGAAGCGGGAATTTGCTCCTGGTTTTTGCGTTCCGCTGTTTACACATCCACCAACGGGGAACAGCGTAAACCGGAAGAACAGGTTCAGGCTGGGGACAGTTACACTTGGATGTGGCATAACTGGGACGGAGAGGAAAAAGGGACAGTGTTGAAGGCGAATGGGAGCGATTTTTTGGAAATCTCCTTTGCGGACAGCAAAGTTTCTGTTTCTTTGGAACAGCATGAAACGGCAGTATTGGTCAGTTTAAAACAACACCAAATCCCTACAGATGAGACCAGCAAGCTCAACATACATCATGGGTGCAGCAATGGGTGGACTTTTTGGCTGGCCAACCTAAAAGCCTATTTGGAGCATGGAATTCTATTGAATGAGACTGAATTCGATTTAAGAAACATCCCCCTTTCTGGCTACGAGTTTGTGAATATGTAAATTGATATCGGCCCAATAAAAGAAATAGCTGTTTATGCGGTTAAATATCCTTTTAATAGGCGATTGTCACTTCGAGCGCAGTCGAGAAGCCTTAATAAAACCGATTCTTTAGCTGGTCTCGACTGCGCTCGACCAGACAAACATCACAAGCTATTGATAATCCACTAAACAGGTGTATTTTCATATCTAATTCATATTGGATTATCTAAAAAGTTTTGCTCCATCATGTTGTCACAGCGGGATGTATCAGATTACAATCAAGGAAATCAGAAAAACAATAATCATGGCAGTAACCCCTAAAACCAAAGTTCCTGCTGTCTGAATCTGGTTACCTTGGCGCACGTTCATCCCAGTGAGTTCCGTAAATACCCAAAAGAAACTGTCATTGGCATGGGAAACCACTGCAGATCCGGCCCCGATGGCCAGAACGGTCATGGTTTTCATAAAGGGTGCATCCAACCCCAAAGCAGGTAAAATGGGTGCTACAATGGACGCTGTGGTTATGAGGGCCACTGTGGAGGAGCCTTGGGTAGTCTTTAGACAAGCCGCCAAAAGAAATGGGAAAAACAGGCCTATTTGAACATCGGACAGGCTTTCTGTTATTACTTCTGCCATTCCAGAATTCTGGAGCATTTTCCCAAATATTCCACCAGCACCGGTAATCAAAAGAATAGGGGCGGCAATTTTTACCGAATCCCCTAACCAACCAGAAGCGGCATAGATTTTTTTATCCAATTTTTCAGGCAGCAGCAAGGTGAGGATAATTCCTATCAACAGGGCAATCATGGGAGTGCCCAAAAAAGAAACGATGGGATAGAACGAGCTTTCCTGCAATCCCAGTTCGGGATAATCAAAAATTGATTTTAAAACGATAAGCAAAATCGGCACAACTATCGAGAGCATCGATTTCCATAATTTGGGGAGGTATGATGGATTTTCAATGCGTTCCAAACGATACGGGATTGTAATTTTTGATGCCACCTTTTTCGCAAAAAGATAGCATGTACTTAATGACAACAAGCTCACCAAAATTCCCCAAGAAACCACACTGCCTAATTGGGCATCCAAAATACCTGCCGCCGCAATGGGGCCTGGAGTTGGGGGAACCATTACATGGGTTGCCGTTAAACCCAAAGCCAAAGCCGCAGTGGTTCCGGCATAGGAGACCTTTGCTTTGTGGGACAATGCCTTGTTCAAAGAATTCATCATCAGAAAAGCACTGTCGGCAAATACAGGAATGGACAACACGTAGCCCGTTAGCATCATGGCCAGATGAATAGATCTTTCCCCAATCCATTTTAAAATGGAGTTGGCAATGACAAGTGCTCCACCCGATTTTTCCAAAATGGTGCCAATAACCACCCCAAAAAATATGATCAATCCAATTTTGCCCATGATACCGCCAAAGCCATCGTTAATGGAAGCGATGATCATAGAAACATCCATTCCCGCCAAAAAGCCATATCCAATGGCAGCCAGCAAGAGCACAAAAAAAGGATGGATACCAAGTCTTACAATTCCCAAAATGATAAAAGCCAAAGCAAGCAACAATGCAACGATATACAGCATAGTCAATGTTTAAGATGAAGTTGTTTTTGATTTTTCATATTGCATCATGTTGAGGGAATATTACCATTCGGTAAAACTTCCATCTTGGTTTCTCCAAATAGGATTGCTCCATTGATGTCCAATTTTTTGGGCCTCCTTTAATTTTTCCTCATCAATACGCACTCCCAGGCCAGGTTCTTTGAGCAATGGGATATACCCATCTTCCAAGGCGAAAACCTCTGGGTTTTCCATATAGTCCAAAAGGTCATATCCTTGGTTATAGTGAATGCCCAAGCTACTTTCTTGAATAACAGCGTTTATACATGCAAAATCTATCTGCAATGCCGAAGCTAAAGAGACAGGGCCCAAGGGGCAATGGGGTGCCAGGGCCACATCATAAGCTTCTGCCATGGCCGCAATCCTACGAACCTCCGAAATTCCCCCTGCGTGGCTAAGATCGGGTTGGATAATATCAACCACCCCACGATGAAGCACTTCTTTAAAATCCCATCTGGAATACATGCGTTCCCCTGTGGCAATAGGAATAGAGCTATAGGCGTATATATAATCCAGCGCATCGTTGTTTTCGGTCAACACAGGTTCTTCTATAAACATGGGGTTGTAGGGTGCCAACTCATCAATCAGTGGCTTTACCATGCCTTTGTGTACCCTTCCGTGGAAATCAAGGCCAATATCGAGTGTATCCCCAAACTCCTGCCGCAACAACTGGATGTTTTTGGCCACATCTTTTATTTTTTTATTGGAATCAATCCACTCGAAAGCTCCCGTAGCATTCATTTTTACCGCCTTATATCCTTCCTTCACTTTGGATTGGGCTTGCTCAATGACTACTTCCGGGCTATCACCACCAATCCAACAATACATTTTCATCTTCTGTCGGACAGCACCTCCCAACAATTCATGGACAGGAACACCCAATGATTTTCCCTTGATATCCCATAATGCCTGATCAATTCCAGCCAAGGCACTCATCAAAATGGGCCCGCCCCTGTAAAATCCACCTCTATACAAGGTCTGCCAAATGTCTTCAATCGCATGGGCGGAACGCCCTATTAGGTATTGTGAAAGTTCATTTACGCATGCTGCCACGGTGTCCGCCCTACCTTCAACAACGGGTTCTCCCCACCCAAAAATGCCCTCCTTAGTGGTTATTTTCAAAAACAACCAACGCGGTGGAACCTTGAAGAGCTCTACTTTTTCAATCTGTAATGCGTCCATATTTCTTTGTAACTGCAACGAATTGTTGCGCCTTACCGACAATTTCGCTCAAATCTTCTTGCATATTTATCTCCTTTTTAACCAAAGTACTTGCAACGCCAACACCATCAATTCCTGCCTTGAACCAATGTTCCAAATTATCCATTCCTATTCCACCTACGGCAAAGAACTTGGTGTCTGAAAAGGGCCCTTTCAGTGATTTGAAGTACGAAACACCCAGCTGATCTGAAGGAAACAGCTTTATGATATCCGCTCCATAAGCTACCGCATTGGCAATTTCCGTTGGAGTCAAAGCCCCCATGACAACAGGAATATTGGCCTTGGTCGCTTCATCCATTACTTCTTTATTGGTATTCGGGGTCACCAAAAATTGGGCTCCTGTCTTTATGGCTTTTAATGCGAGTTCCGTGTTTGTAATCGTCCCAGCACCAATCAAAATATTGGGATACTTCTTACTAGCGTCGGCAATTTCCTTTTCAAAACCAGGAGTGTTCGAGGTAATTTCCAATACCTTGATTCCTCCTTGAACCAAAGCATCAATGACCTTGGATGTATCCCGCCCATTTTTAAGTCTAACAATGGAAATGAGCTTTTCTTCCAGTAACTGTTGTACAATCTCTTCTTTTTTCATCGTATCACATGCCCAGATAAGTTGCCATTCATAATTGAGCGTATTTCTTCTTCGGTGCTTGTGTGCAAATCTCCCTTTAAGGTGTGTTTCAATGCAAAAGCAGCCGTCGCAAACTCTATGCTCGTATCGGTATTCCAACCCTTGTCAATGGCATGTAAATAAGCTGCCGCAAAGGCATCACCGGTACCAAAACGATCTTCAATCTGCACACTGTAAGGTTTGGATGTTGTTATTTCAGCATTTGACCAGAGCATTCCCATCAGCTTGTTTTGGGAAGCCGAGTCGTGCTCCCGGATAGTAAATACCAAATGGTTGACATTAAATAAGCCATTGGCAACCTTCATAGCTTCTTTTGTACGTTCTACCACATTATTTCCTGAAAACTCCAGATCGTATACATCTGCCAATGCCCCCAGATTGGCAAAAACGGTATCTGAACTTGCCATTATGGAATTAAATACTTCCCTAGCTGCTTTGCCATTTTGCCATAATGATCTTCTAAAGTTTAAATCGAAACTGACTTTGATTCCCATTTCTTTGGCAGTTTTTGCAGCCCATATGGTTTCCTTTGCACACTGAGGCGACAAGGCAGGTGTAATTCCTGAAAGATGGAGCCACTTCTTGTCCTTTAATATGGATTTCCAATCAAATTCTCCGGATTTTACTTGGCTAATGGCGGAATGCTCTCTGTCATAGATTACTTTGGATGGTCTAATGGAGGAGCCCAATTCAATAAAATAGGTTCCCATTCGCTTACCTCCTACAAGTACATTTTCTGTGGAAACCCCAAATTGTTTGAGACTCATTAAGGCAGCATTACCTATGGGATTGTCGGGAACCTTAGTTACAAAATCAACTTGATTTCCCAAACAGGCGAGGGAAACCGCAACATTGGATTCTGCCCCAGCATAACCCACAGAAAATTCGGGAGCCATGGATAATTTACCACCCTTTATTGCAGGCGTAAGTCGTAACATGATCTCACCAAAAGTGACAAATCCTTTCATGGTTGCAGTGCTTTTATATAGTTTTCACGCGTGACTTTTAAATGCTCCTTCATAAAACTTTCCGCTCTTAACGGATCTTTCCCAATAATGGCATCAGTGATCTGTTGATGGTAATACAGTAATTTGTTTTTTTCCTCCTCTAAATTCCCTGCAATCGTCTTACCAAAAACACCGAGCTTAAATTTTGGCATCAAATTGAAAATAGGATCTATCAACAGATGAAGTACTGGATTATCAATGCAATCAAGGATGATTCTATGGAATTGATTGTCCAATTCAGCTTCTTCCCTTTTATCCTCCAATGGACATTTCCGCATTTTTTCCATATTCTCCTGAAGCTGATCCAAATGTTTTTCCTTTCGAATCACCGCTGATTTTGAAGCAATCATGGGTTCTATCATGGCACGGGAATCTATGGTATGCAATAGTACATCCTGATTGGAGGAGAGGCCAAAGAATAAGTTCAAGGTCTCGGAAGCATTCTGGATACTCATTTCTGAAACATAAACCCCACTTCCCTTTCTTACATCAACAATCCCTTTGGCATTGAGTCCCTTTATTGCCTCCCTGACCACTGTTCTGCTCACATTAAAAATGGAACACAGCTCGTTTTCAGTAGGTATTTTTTGCAAAGGCTGGTATTGGCCTATTCTAATGGCCTTGGTCAATTCAGCCTCCACATGCCCGCTCAGTGATTCGCGTTTTTCAATGGGTTCAAACATTAAATTTAAAATTTGTCATACATCATACAAATTTATAAAAATAAATATATTGTCCTAGCGCATAGCAAGTTTAGTCCCCTATGAAATCCATTTGGACAGTGCGCCTGCAATGAAGCTTCCACTTACAGGAGTACACCTTTTCGGCATCAACCTACAAATCTAAGGCTACATCAAAATTGTAGTAAAGTTGAAAGTTTAGCTTTCAAGTATTTCGTTAACCGGAGTTTCCCATTGTCCATTGGCCAACAGTACTTCGTCAAAATTGATTCCTGGAATGGGTTTTAACTCTTCCTTATCCACATCCCATTCAATTTTTCGCCCCAATTTCCAGGACAAACCTGCCATGTGCGCCGCTATGGCTTCCTCAAAACCTTCCTTGATACCACAGCTTACTTTTCCTCCATTCTTGATCACACTCAACCATTCACGCATGTGCAGGAAGGTGGAATCCACTCGAACCCCATTGATATAGGTCCACATCAATCCTTTATCCGCAAAATATTGGGAAGTGGCCGATGAGATTGCATCTGGAACATTGGCAGCTGGGTTATACTGATAAATGGGCACATTGGGCTGCATTTTTCCCAATTCCAGCATATCCCCGTATCGGGTAGAGGCTCCATCTGGCCAAACCGTGAGCCTATTTCCCAATTCCATGGTGGCATCATGCCCCATCAACACAGTAGGTCTGTTAAATGAATTTCCCAAAGAAGCACTGTAACAAAAAGTCATGCCATTTTCCTTGCCTTTATTTTGACTACTTCCGGTGGAATAATTTGGAAATTCCATATTCACTTGCAAAACGTCAGGTACGTCACGGCCATCGTTGTGGGTATAAATTCCCCCAGACGCGCTTACTGATTCTGGAATACCCATATTCAACACGCAATTTAAGCGGTCATAGTCATGTGTAAGCAAATCCCCGGATAGTCCTGATCCATAGGCCCACCATTTTCGCCATCTGAAAAAGTGGTTTTTATTGAAAGGCACTTTGGGCGCCGATCCCAAGAATTGTTCCCAGTCTATGGTCTGGGGATTGGCCTGTTCATGAATGTCATAGTTCCAAGCACCGTTGTCATCATTACGATTGGTGTTGGTCTGGATTAAGGAAACATGGCCCAGGGTTCCTTTTTCCACAATGTCCCTTGCCGTTATAAAGCTCAAGGTCTGTCTATGTTGGTGTCCCACGGCAAACGTTGCTTTGGATGCCCTAGCTGCCTCCCGAAGCCTATAAGTTTCCTCTACGGTATGCGTCATGGGTTTTTCCACATACACACTAACGTTGTTGTTGAGGGCTTCAATAGACATTGGAGCGTGCCAATGATCGGGGGTGGCAATCACCACCGCATCCACGTCTCCGCTATGTATCATGGCCGTATAGGTGTCATACCTCTTGATTTTGTTGTCGTCCGTGTTGAATGATCCCAGTGCCTTTTCCGCCCGTACGTCGAAAACATCGCAAACCCCAACCAATTTTATGTTGAGCTTATCCTGTTTTTCAAAATCCGACAAAGCCGAATGGTTTGGATCTTCCTCTGCCGCCAATCTCATCTCCTCTTTCCATTCTTGGGTAGCAAAGCCTAATGATCGGCAAAGTTGCTCTCCCCGGATTCCAAAACCAATAATACCAACTCTAATGGGGTCTCCATCTATTCCTGGAACCGTAGGAGGCAAAGAGGGCATAATATTCAACTGTTCCAATATTTGGTTGCGTTCCCTCATTTTTCTGCCCACACCCGCGGCGCCAGCCCACCAAACAGCTCCTAAAATGGGTAATCCTCCCAATCCTTTTAATAAATCTCTTCTAGTCCAGTCCATTATTGTTGCGTTTTGGTTAATCTTCCTTTTCTAAAGTATGTAAGACCAAAAAATTGGCCTGTCGGGAAATTGTAGAGTAGTATAACCGCTACCAATTCAATTAGGTTTTTGTTTACAATCCAATAATTTCCTTCCACATTGATTTGGTGAACCCCTGGTAAGGATGGATGGGCCAGATAGTACAAGCTGAGCAGCCCAATACCCACCAAGGCTCCCTTTCGTTCAAAAATTCCGAGTAACAATGTAATCCCGACAGTAAGTAGGGCAACCATGTTCAGTACATCTACCCATTGAAGCATAGGTTCTTGGGCAAGTATGGTAAAAACAGGTTTTAATGGCCCTTGGGCGGATGCCAAATACCCAAACGAAGTCCATTCTGGATTGTATAGTTTCGTTATCCCTTCATACAGAAAATGCCATCCTATTAGAATTCTGAGCAGGGTAATACTCATCGTGACCTTGCGGTCTGCAGCAGTATTGACCATAGTCCTTGATTTTGATTTAGTACAAACAAATCAAAGCTACAAGGAAAAATTAAATGACAAAATGATAATTATCAAGAGATTGAAAAAGTGAATCAAGGTTTCTCTGGAACCCCATACAAATCAAAGTCCGAAGCTTCCGTGATCTCTATATCCACAAAGTCTCCGATTTTGACGTAATGCTGGGTCGCATCAATCAAGACTTCGTTGTCCACATCTGGAGAATCAAATTCCGTCCGGCCCACAAAATGGTTCCCTTCCTTGCGATCAATGATACATCGAAATGTTTTGCCCACTTTTTCTTGGTTGAGTTCCCAGGAGATTTGGGATTGGAGCTCCATGATCTCATTGGCCCGTTCCTGCTTTATGTCCTCTGGAACATCATCGGTCAAGGTATAGGCGTGTGTGTTTTCCTCGTGGCTATAGGTGAAGCAACCCAATCGTTCAAATCGCATTTCCCTGACCCATTCTTTAAGGGTATTGAAGTCTTCTTCTGTTTCGCCAGGATAGCCCACAATCAAGGTAGTCCTAATCGCCATTCCCGGAACCGCGGCTCTAAAATCCTCCAATAATTTGGTTGTTTTTGCCTTGGTGGTTCCCCTTCGCATGCTCTTCAAGATGGCATCGGAGATATGCTGCAAGGGAATGTCAATATAATTGCAAACCTTTGGTTCTCTCTTCATTACTTCCAGCACATCCATAGGAAAACCTGTGGGAAAGGCATAGTGCAGACGAATCCACTCTATACCTTCCACTTGTACCAGTGCTTCAAGTAGTTCAGCGAGATTTCGTTTTTTGTACAAATCCAAGCCATAGTAGGTAAGGTCTTGGGCAATCAGAATCAACTCTTTTACACCTTTGGCGGCCAATTTTTCGGACTCACTCACCAACTCTTCAATGGGTTTGCTCCTGTGCTTTCCACGCATTAAGGGAATGGCACAAAAGGAACAGGGTCTATCACAGCCTTCGGCAATTTTTAAGTACGCATAGTTCTTGGGAGTAGTGGTCAATCGCTCGCCAATGAGTTCATGTTTATAGTCCGCCCCAAGGGCTTTCAACAGATTGGGAAGGTCACTGGTCCCGAAATATTCATCCACATTCGGAATCTCCTTTTCCAAATCGGGTTTGTACCGCTCACTTAAGCAACCGGTCACAAAAACTTTGTCCACATCCCCCGCTTCCTTTTTCTGGACGTACTCCAAAATTGTATTGACACTCTCCTCCTTTGCATTGGCAATAAATCCACAAGTATTGATTACCACCACATTGCCTTCTTCTTCATGGACCACTTCCTTATTGTTGGCCTTCAACTGTCCCATGAGCACCTCTGAATCGTAGACGTTTTTGCTACATCCAAGGGTTACTACATTGATTTTGTTCTTTTTGAGTGATTTTGTTCGCATAATTGCCTTAAAATGGGGTGCAAAAATACGAATACCATATCAATCTCTTTTAGGAATCATATTGGAAGTGTCCACAGGAAAGCTATCATATTTATTGTACAGCTTCAAATACTTTTTGGGGTCTATGGGTTCTTCTGACAATGTTTCGTGAAGTCCCCAGAAAAATCCCTCCCGCTTTTGTGATGGATTGAAGAGCAACGTAAGTTCCACTTTTTCTTCTGTGTCGTTTTGAAATCCATGAGGTGTAAACCTTGGGACATAGACAATGGATCCCTTTCCTGCTGTAAAGACCTCTTCCCCTAATTGAATGGTCAGTTCACCTTTGTCCACAATAAAGGTCTCGTCCATGAACCTATGGTAGTGCAATTTGGCACCTATGGCCATGGGGTTCAGCGTAATCTTGTAAACTCCCAATTGATCATTGGACATTTCACTGGTGACTTTAAAGGTAAACTCAATATCCTTGAGCAATAGCCGTTCCCCCTCGTTGGGCAATATTACAGTAGCTCTGTTTTCAAGAACATCGTTAAAATAATCGGTTTTAGTTTTAGCTATATTATTCATTTGTTGTCATATTAAGGGTTGAATCAATTGCAAGTTGAAGGCTCTTTTTGTTCTTATCCACCAAATTTTGGTGAGCCGTTCCTTCTAAGGAGAAGGTTTCAATATCTGTTATTCCCATAAACCCAAATATGGTCTTGAGGTAGGGTTCCTGGAAATCCAATTTTTCCATCGCGGTATTTTTATAGACCTCTCCCTTGGAAGTGATCAAAAACACCTTTTTGTTTTGGAGTAATCCGTGATACCCCTGTTCATTCGTACCAAAGGTATGCCCCGCCCGTACCACCTGATCCATATAGGCTTTGAGGTTGGAAGGCACGTTGAGGTTGTAAAGGGGGCTACTCACCACCACCTCATCAGCCTTTTTAAGTTCACTAATTAGCCGATCAGAAAGCGCTACTGCATTTTTCTGATGCACATCTGCCTTGTCCGGAGAAACATGGAAGCCTTCAATGGTATTGTTTTGGATATGGGGCAATGGTTCCCGTGTTAAATCCCTATGGATAACACGGCCATCCGGATTGGATTGTTTCCATCTTGCCTCAAAATAATCTGCCAATTCCCTGGAATGGGAACCTAGCTTTCTGGCGCTACAGTCAATTCGTAACAATGTCTTCATAGTATTTTGCTTTATATGAATAGGACAAAATCCGAACGGAAAACGTGACACAGTTCCCATAGTTTTTCTCATTTTTTCTTTAATGCGGTTACTTGGATTTCAATTTTCATTCGGGGATCCGATAGCCCTGCAGAAATCATAGTGGCTGCTGGACGAACAGTGCCAAAAAATTCACGTAATACGGGCCAGCACTGTTCAAATTCCTCCGCTTTGGGAAGGATGTACAGTACACGTACCACATCTTGCAAACCAGATTCGGCTTTTACCAGGGCCTCTTCAATATTTTTAAGGCATTGCCTGGTTTGTTCTGTCAAATCTTCTGAAATGGTCATGTTGGTGTAATCAAAACCTGTGGTACCGGAAACAAAGACCCAACGGCCATCCACTATGGCGCGGGAATAGGCAATCTGTTGCTCAAAGGTTGAACCTGAGCTAATTCGTTCTCTTGTCATGTTATTTATTTGGATTTATGAATTAACGGCCAATCTGAGTGCCTTTAATTTATTTGGTGCCAGTTGCGCATGGATTTGGACGATTTTTCCATCCTCAATTTGAAAAATCTGGCAATTGACCAACACCCCAGCCTGGTAATAGAGCAAGGCAGGTTGATGGTTAACCTCCGAGACAACTATCTTGTTTTTTTGTTGATATGTCTTAAACACAAAAAGAAGGAGCTTAACGGCGGCTTTAAGACCACGGGTCAGTTCCCGAACCACCTGGATTTCGTCGCCACCATCGGCTGAAACCATAATATCCTCGGACAGCATTTGCTCCAAGTTTTTGATATCCCCACTTCGAATGCTATCCACATACCGTTCCAAATACGCCTTGGGAACCTTGGCATGGTCCATGGAAACTCCTCTTTTTAGGGAGCGCAACCTACTCCTACCCCTACTCAACAGCTTTCTCGAATTTTCAAGGGTCATTTCCAGCACCAAACCAATTTCCTTATGGGAATACCCAAATGCCTCTTTTAGAATAAAAACGGCCCTTTCCTTGGGCGTAAGTTTTTCCAAAAGTACCATCATGGAATAGGATATAATGGCCGAGCTATCTATCTGTTCATCGGTGGCATCCGTAGCAATGGGTTCGGGAAGCCATAAGGCGTCGGACAAGCCCAATTGCCGTTTCTTTTTAAGGTTGATGGACTCGTTGATTACGGATCGTACAAGATATCCCATTTCATTTTGGACAGCTTGGTTTTTTACGTCCTGGTATTTGATCAAGATTTCCTGTATGGCGTCCTTGGCATCATCCGCCGAGCCTAAAATGTTATAGGCATAGGGAAATAACTTATTTTGATAATCTTCCATGACTTAATGACAAACCATAACCAAAAAACGTGACATCATTTTGAAAAAGAATTGCTCCCCAGCAGAAAACTTGCATGAAAACTAGGGCAACCCTGGAATCAATCCATATATGCTTTTGGAATTTTACGTGCTTGGATGAGGGATTCAAATGCTGCACCAAGGGCATACAATTTTCCCTCTTGAAATTGTTTTCCAATAAAGGTCAAATTTATGGGTTCTCCAGAAACTTTATATCCCATGGGAACAGTGAGGGCGGGATATTCAGCGGCGGCCGCTGCACCAGCGTCATGGTTGTTTATAGATAGAATGGCATCCAAACCATAATCGTTCATAGGCGTATTAAAATAGCTGCGGCCAGCCCTCCTTGTTCGTTGTTTGATGGCTTTAAGTCCTTCCGCGGATGTGGTGTCCGCCAAAATCCCATCCAAACGAGCTTGGCCATAAGGAATTCTGGTCAGGCTGTCTTTTTGATTAAACTCCACAACGTCTTGTACACTTCGTACGGCAACTCCATTGGTATCCTTTACATGCGCACCAATATATGATGGCAGGTCATTTTTCATATCGATATTGAGAATGGAAAGGAATCCATCAAAATGGACTTCAGGGGGTTCAATTTCAATAATGGTAGCCCCGGCCACTTTTAATCGTTCCATGGTCACCCTGTAAATGGAATCGCTTTCCATGTAATTTTTTAGCGCACCGAATCTTTTACCTTTCAAACTCACTTCTTCAGCATACCAATTTTTATCCCAATCGGCTTTGACCGACTTTTCATCCTCTATGTCAAACCCCCGCATGGCATCCAAAAGTATGCCGTTGTCCATCACACTTTTGGTCATGGGGCCTGGGGTATCCAAGGTGCTCGAAATAGGTACAATACCAGTACGGCTCAGCAAACCTACGGTAGGTTTCATGCCCACAACCGAGTTTTGGCCCGAAGGCGACAAAATGGAACCTGAGGTTTCGGTTCCAACCGCAGCCACGGCGTAATTGGCCGCTACCGAAGTTCCACTTCCAGCACTGGACCCACCGGTATCAAAAACACGACGGCCGTAGGGGTTTAAGGTTTGCCCGCCCACGGCACTTTGTCCGTTGGGGCACTCACAAATAAAATTGGCCCATTCACTGAGGTTTACCTTGCCCAAAACAAGTGCGCCCTTTTCTTTTAATCGTTGCACGATAAATGCGTCATCTGTTTGGTTATCCCGTAGTGCTATGGCCCCAGCAGTGGTATTAATTCCAGAGGTACCGATATTGTCCTTCAGTAAAATTGGCATTCCATATATGGGATGATGTCCTTCCGCATTGGCATCCAATTTCTTGGCTTCATCCAAAATGTTGGGGTTAAGCGCAATCACCGTGTTCAAAGTGGTGGTTTTATCCAACTCATACCGATAGATTCTGCTGAGATAGAACAGTACCAATTCCGTATAGTTGAATTTGCCCTCCTGAACCGCGTTTTGAATGGTTGGAATATTCTGTTCCAACACCAACGGTTTCATCATTTCATATTTTTCCTTTGGAAACTTGGACACCTCGGCATGAAGCGGAGCAAAAACCTCATTCTTGTCCAAAATTTTGGATTGAATGAATTTGAATCGCATTCGATCATTTTCATGGTTGGCGTTCTCCTGAATTTCTGCGGTCTCGTCATATGGCGTCCAAAGGGGTTCCTTGGTTGTCTCCGTTATTTCTGTTTCCGTATCCACAGCTGCGGAAGCACTTTCATCTTCAGTATCAACCTCTTTCTTCTCAATGAATTGACAGGATTGCAACGCAAAACACAAGGTCACCATTCCCAAGGCAACCCTACGGGAATTCTTTGCTATTTTCATTTTTGTTCCAGTAATTTTTCCCATTTGGCAATGTTCTTTTGATTCATCCGAACAAACTCATCTTTCTCCAGATTTCCAGCAATTTTTAGCGATTTCCGAGCAGAAGCTATGGCTAACCTATAATCTCCCAACTGGGCTTCCACTAGGGATTTCACCCTATGAAAGTAATACGTGTCACCTCCTAATTCCAGGGCCTTGTTCAAATAGACCAAAGCTCTTTTGGGGTCTTTGTTCTGCTCTTGGAGGTAGCGTGCCGCTTCATAATAGGTTAGGGCTGTGGGCGATTCATCCAACTTTTTTGCGATTTCCCTTTCCATTTGGGCGTGGGTATCCACCTTGAATGGGATGACCACCTGAGTGCTTGCCCACACCAATTTCATTTGCACGGAATTATGGGTTATGGCATCAAAAGTGATTAGAAAGTTCTCTTGATGGCCATCAATTTTCTCGGGTTGTACCGAGATACGAAATAGGTCTTCCTCTGGTTTATAGTCCTTCCGGCCATCCCCCCAATGCGTTAGATTATTGTGGAATGCAATTTCCCATGTATTTGATTCCGGAAAGGCATATAGCGCATAAGTCCCTTTGGGAAGCACTTTTCCCAGAACCTCCATATCTGTATCCACAGTAATTTTAGTGGATTCATTGGCCCCAACACGCCAAATCCGGCCATAAGGCACCAAGTCGCCAAAAATATTTCTCCCCCTAACAGCAGGTCTGGAATAATGGACTGTTATCTTAGAAAGTCCCACGGCTTGTTCTACCACTGCTGCTGGACTGGCTTTAGGATGTGTGAGCTGTGCTGTGAGCTGCGTTATTGACAACACAAGCAGCAATCCAAAAATTCGCAAGGTCAATTTAAGTCGCCCCATCCTGATATCAATCTAAGTCAATTTCCCAATCATCTGTTCTAAAAGCCGAAGCAGGTAAACCCTCCTGATTGAACAAATTGGGCAATGCCTTGTCATAAAAAGCAAACCTGACCGCCACGGGTGCCTTGACTTTAGGGGAATACACTTCTACCCCATGGCCTTTGATTCTTGCTTTGGCTTCATAAAACACTTGGTCCTGGCCCGCTATATAAAATTCCTTCAAAGTTTTCCCCTGCATTTTCAGTCCGCTGTCAGCATGGTCAAACTCCAGCATTATTTTATTCCGTTTGATTTCCATGTTTTTATACACGGGTCCACTATAGGTCAAATCTGCTACCCCATACGTTTTGGCCAAGGCCCATAGTGCCAGTCGCCTGCCCACTTCCTGTTTGTTGGTGGGGTGTATATCTTTCAGATTACCGATATCATTGGTAACCGCCATGCCTGTATTTGGTACGGACTGCATGGTGTACAACTGGGCATCGCGCACTACTGCGGCTTTGATGTCATTTTTCTCTTTGTCATAATCATAGGGGGCAATTTGGGCAAAGTAAAATGGAAAGTCCTTATTCCAAAGCTCTCTCCAAGATTTAATCAGTAAAGGGAACGATTTGTAATAGGATTTGGAATTGGCCCTATTGGATTCGCCCTGATACCAAATAGCTCCCGCAATGTCGAATTTTAAGAGAGGATAAACCATTCCATTGTAAGCGGTACCCGGTAGATGGGGCCACCATTCAAATTCTGAAATCTGCTGTGCAGCCAACTTTAATTCCTTGTCTTTCTCTATTTGTTCTTCCGGTATCCAAACCTCAACAGGGGTACCTCCCCAATTGGAACTGATCAAACCCACAGGTACGGATAAATCCTTATGCAATTTCCTTCCAAAAAAATAGGCCACGGAACTAAAGTTCTGCATGGACTCAGGGGTACAAGCCGACCATTGGCCAGGTGTATCATCCTGCGGAGAACCCGATTTTCGCTGTGGTACCTGAAAAAATCTAATATTGGGATAATTGGCGGCAGCTATTTCTTCCTTTACATTATCCAACCCCATATTGGGCGTCCATTGCATATTGGATTGGCCTGAAGCTATCCAAACCTCCCCAATCATCACATTGGATAAAATGAGTTCTTCGTGCCCCTTGATGGTAACGGTATAAGGACCACCGGCCACGGGTGTGGGCAATTGAGCCGACCAAACACCCTGATGGGCCTTTGCTGTGACTTCAACATTGTCCCATGATCCAGAAACTGTAATCGTTTCGCTGGTTGCCGTAGTCCAACCCCAAATCGTTGCTGTTGATTGTTGTTGGAGTACCATATTATCCGAAATGATGGTGGGTGTCCATATTTTGGCAAAGGCAAAGCTTGTACAGAACAGAAATATGAAAAAAAGTAATCTTCCCATAACGAGGTTTAATTGGTTGTTATTTTGAATTGAAGGTGTTATCCCTATTTAGGGATTCCCAAAAGGTACAAAATAACTCCGGGACCGGATTTGACCCGTTGGATTTCCCAATGGTACGAATCTCCCTGTTCCAAAGAAGCCACCAAAGCTTCCATTTCCTTAACGGAGTAGGTACGAAGGGAGGATACAATGCCATCCCACAATACAAATAAGGGAACAATGGGAATAAGGTAGGTAAACAGCAAACGACCCCATTTGAAAGGTCTGATAAAGGGTGTGGTCAACAAAACACTGATTGGCGAGAACAACATAGCCAAAATACTGGGAACACTTCGTTCTTGGGCTTCAAAAACACCAATGCCCGACTTGGCATTCACTGCATTTTGGAGAATTTTTCGGGCATCGTTGGGTTTAAAATGATGCAGGGAAAGGAACTGTGTTCTAAAACCTTTTAAATTTTCAGGCACATTTCTGGCATCCACAGGGGTGTCTATGAATTCAAAATTTCCCGCCTGCTTTTGGGTAAATTTAAAGGCATTGAGATTGGGGTAAAAATCGGTTAAAACTATTTTTAATCCAGGATTGGATTTCAGTAATTCCGAGTTCAACCAAAGTAGGCCACCGCCACCGCCAGAACCCAAATCCACAATGGTATCAACTCCACAGGTTTTAAGCCCTTTTTCCAACACGGGAACAACAGGCTTGTACATTTTGGTCCTGTTGGAAAGAAATTGTAGAAAATCTGTACCGTAATTGCGAAGAAAAGCGGGAAACCACTTTTGATCCTCAAATTCGAACAGATGAATTCTACCCATAAATTTGACTATTCTATTTTAAAAAAGGAATCTACAAACTCATATTTATTGAACACTTGTAGGTCCTCAATACCTTCTCCCACCCCAATGTATTTGACCGGTATTTGAAATTGATCGGAAATTCCAATGACCACTCCACCTTTGGCCGTACCATCCAATTTGGTGACCGCCAAACTGGAAACTTCTGTTGCCTTGGTAAACTGTTTGGCCTGTTCAAAGGCATTTTGTCCTGTTGAACCATCCAAAACCAAGAGTACGTCATTGGGTGCATCCGGCACTACCTTTTGCATTACTCGTTTCACCTTGGAAAGCTCGTTCATGAGATTGACCTTATTGTGAAGGCGCCCTGCGGTATCTATCAGCACAACATCAGCCTCTTCTGCAACCGCGGAGTTTAGGGTATCAAAAGCTACTGAAGCCGGGTCACTTCCCATTTTTTGTTTGATTATGGGTACATCCACCCGATCCGCCCAAACTTGTAACTGGTCAATGGCTGCAGCCCTAAAAGTATCCCCAGCACCCAAAACAACTTTTAGCCCTTGATTCTTGAATTGGTGTGCCAACTTCCCTATTGTAGTGGTCTTCCCGACTCCATTTACGCCAACCACCATGATCACATAGGGTTTTTTGTCTTTTGGAATTACGAAATCCGTATCCTCTCCCACATGGGTTTCAGACAATAAACCAGCTATTTCTTCCCGTAGGATCGTGTTGAGCTCATCGGTTCCCAAATACTTGTCCCTGGATACCCGCTCTTCAATCCGCTCAATAATTTTCAGGGTGGTGTCCACTCCAACATCGGATGTAACAAGGACTTCCTCCAAATTATCCAGCACCTCATCATCCACTTTGGATTTCCCTGCGACGGCCTTCCCCAACTTTCCAAAAAAACTGGTTTTTGACTTTTCCAGGCCTTTGTCCAAAGTCTCTTTTTTATCTGAGGAAAAAATGTTTTTAAATAGGCTCATAAGCAATCTTCATCAAGCTTCAAAGATAGGAAAGTAAAGGCATAAAAAAAGCCGCTTAATAAGCGGCTTTCAATTTCTTTGACTACTGATTATTTCTTGTTCAACCAGTCGTTTACCAATTCTGGTGCCATAACTGACTCCACAAAAGTATAGGCTCCTGTTTTTGGAGACTTGACCATTTTAATGGCCTTGGTCAATCTTTTGGATGATGACTGAAGCGTTGCTACTGTTTTCTTTGCCATGGCTTACTTGTTATTGCTTTGAATTTTACTTCGTAAAATCCGAATTACTTAATTTCTTTATGAATGGTCATACGCTTAAGAATGGGATTAAATTTTTTGATCTCCATTCTATCGGGCGTGTTCTTTTTGTTCTTGGTAGTGATATATCTAGAAGTACCGGGCATACCAGACTCCTTGTGTTCTGTACACTCCAAAATAACCTGAATTCTATTTCCTTTCTTTGCCATTGTCTTGAGCTTAAAATCTTGTCAACCTATTTTTTGGAATTGATTTCCTTTAAAACAGCAGAGATTCCTTTTTTATTGATGATTTTTAAACCTTTGGATGATACGTTAAGGGTTACCCAACGGTCTTCTTCAGGGATGTAGAATTTCTTTTTGGAAATATTCGAGTCAAACCTTCTCTTGGTTTTGTTGATAGAGAAGGAAACATTGTTTCCAAACATCACCTTTTTTCCTGTAACTTCACAAACTTTAGACATCTCCCTAACTTTTGAGTGATTTTATTGAGGCTGCAAATTTATGCCATTTATACGGACGGACAAAATTCTTTTTCAGAAATTTAAAATTTCTTTCCAAAGCATTTCAAACGCTCTGTTTACCGAGCGGTTCACTATGCGTTCCCTGTTCTTGCCGATGGTAAATTTCTGGGCAAATGTATCATTTGGAGTAGCGATGGCAATAAAAACGGTCCCCACTTCGGCATCGGAATCCCCTTTGGTTGGTCCAGCGTTACCTGTTGTGGCTATGGCAAAATCCGTATCCAACAAATTTTGAACATTTTTTGCCATGGCTATGGCCACAGGCTCGCTCACCACCGAATGCGTTTCAACCATGTCTTGAGGAACGCCCAATACCTTGATCTTGGTATCCGTGGCGTAACTCACCACACTCCCTTTAAAATAGGCTGAAGCCCCAGGAACAGCTGTAATTTTTTCAGCTATTTTTCCCCCGGTAAAACTCTCTGCGGTGGCCAAGGTCAGCTTTTTTTTGGTCATGACCTTTCCTATCTGTTGTTCTATGGAATCCCCATCGTCCTCCCCATAAATGATATCCCCAATCAACCGATAAAGACCTTGCACCTCCTTCTCTACTGCCTCCACAATGGTTTCCTTCTCCTTGCCTTTGGCAGTCAGTCGGAGTCGTACTTTCCCAAGATTGGGCAAATAGGCCAGTTTTATAAAGTTGGGAAGGTTGTCCTCCCAGTCTTCAATTTTATCGGCCAAGGCACTTTCCCCCATTCCATAGGTAACAATTGTCTTGTGATATATATGGGGTCGCTCAAATTCTTCCGTGATTTTGGGAATAACCCGATTACGGATCAGGTGTTTCATCTCAAAAGGTACTCCTGGTAAGGAAACAAAGACCGTTTCCCCACGATTCATCCATAATCCTGGTGCCGTTCCATTGGGATTTTGAAGGACCACTGCCTTGGAAGGCACCAAAGCCTGTTTTCTGTTCAAATCGGAAATGGGTGTGGAAAAGTACTTTCTGAAGAGTTCCTCAACATTTTTAAGTACAGCATCATCCTGCACCAGTTCATCATCCAAAAACTCACATAGGGTATGCTTGGTGATGTCATCCTTGGTAGGTCCAAGTCCTCCGGTCATGATCACAATGGAAGATCGCGTCCCGGCAGTTTCCAGAACATCCAAAATTTGCTCCCGATCATCTTGTACCGAGGTTATTTGGTGAACGGAAACACCAATCTTGTTGAGTTCCTTTGCTATAAATGTAGAGTTGGAGTCCACCACCTGTCCAATGAGAATCTCATCCCCAATGGTTATGATTTCTGCCTGCATTTAAAGATCAAAATCTTTTTGAAGTTCGGACACTACTTGAAGTACATCTTTCTTTAGAAGGGGAAATTTTTGCTCAATTTCGTCCATAGTGGCCGTGTTCTTGCCCAAGGTTTCAATTTCCAGGGCCGTGGCACGGGTCTGTTCCATTCCCAAAAGATCCACGTTGGGTTTGATTTTGTGGGCGAGCTTGTAAACATTTTCATAGTCCCGTTCTCCTATGGCTTTTTCCAAGCCTTCCAAATCAACGGGAACTTCTTCCAAAAACACAGAAATAACAGATATTACGAAATCTTGGTCGCCTTCCGCCATTTCATTAATCTTGTCGAGGTTGTAAATCATTATTTCACATTAATTTCAAACAGCTGTTCTCCTTCCAGCATCCCTACAAGGTAATCATTTGGGCTTACTTTACCAACCCCGGCAGGGGTGCCAGTGAACAAAATATCGCCCTTTTTGAGCATAAAATAAGTGGAAACATGGGCAATAAGTTCATCTATTTTCCACAGCATCAAGGAAGTATTGCCATTTTGGACTTCCTCTTTATTTTTTATTAGTTGAAATGATAAGTTGTCAACATTTTCGTACGAATTTTTCAGCTTCCACCTACCGACAATGGCCGACCCGTCAAATCCCTTTGCTTTTTCCCAGGGCAATCCTTTTGCTTTCAACTTGGATTGAAGGTCTCTTGCGGTAAAATCGATTCCCAATCCAATTTCATCATAATAGGTATGCGCAAATTGTGGGGCTATATGCTTGCCCACTTTCTTGATTTTTACCAAGACCTCCACCTCGTAATGAATATCCTCTGAAAACTCTGGAATGTAAAAATCCTGCTCCTTTGGTAAGATGGCGGAATCGGGTTTGATAAATACTACAGGTTCTTCCGGACGTTCGTTGTTTAACTCATCAATATGCGCAGCATAGTTCCTTCCAATGCATATCAGCTTCATTCCCTTTTGTGATTTTGATTATGACAATTTGTTGTTCAGTTTGCTCAACTTTATTTGGGTAAGTACTTTTTTGGTGTACAATGGGAAGTCTGCATTCAAAATCCAGCCAAAGTATCCCGGTTCGGATTCCATCACCTCATCCACGGTTTTGCCCTTATGCTTCCCAAAGGCAAAGATGGGCCGCTCCTGATCATCAATACCGATGAATCCTGCAAAATCCAAAGATTGCTTGCGCGTGGTGAATTCCGAGAGTTTTTTCACATTGTTCTCCAACTCAGGGTACCTGTCCAGTTGGGCCAAGAGTACTTCGTAAGTGGCCAAAGTGTCGGCTTGGGCACTGTGCGCATCTTCCAAATCCTTGTCGCAGTAAAATTTGTAGGCCGCTTCCAAGGTTCTTTTTTCCATTTTATGAAAGATGGTCTGTACATCCACGGAAACCATGTTCTTCATATCAAAATCCACATCGGCCCTAAGCATTTCCTCGGCAAGTAATGGGATATCGAACCGATCCGAATTAAACCCGGCCAAATCACTGTCCTTAATCATTTTATAGATTTCCTTGGACAGCTGTTTAAAGGTAGGCTCATTGGCCACCTTTTCGTTGGAAATACCATGCACGGCCACCACTTCAGGCGGAATGGGCATCTCCGGATTCACCAGCCAGGTCTTACTTTCCTTGTTACCATTGGGAAAAACCTTTAGAATGGAAATTTCCACAATTCTGTCCTTGGCCACATTGATTCCCGTAGTCTCCAAATCGAAAAAACAAATAGGCTTGGTAAGTTGTAACTCCATAAAATTCTACTTCGATTTAGAAAACAACCAAGTTAACAATTCAGGTTCTTCAAAAGTGTTGTCCCAGCTATTGTGGCCTACGCCTGGATAAACTGTATATTTTACGTTAATCCCTAACTGCCCCATGGCCTTCACCATATCTCCTGAACATTTTTCAGGCACTACCTCATCCGCAGCCCCATGGAATACCCACCAATGCGGTTTGCCCAATTTTTTGCTTATGTTGGGATTGGCTCCACCGCAAATAGGAAATGCAGCGGCAAACATTTTTGGATTTCTTCGCACCAGTTCAAAGGTTCCCATGCCGCCCATGGAAAGTCCGCCCACATACAACCTGTTTTTATCCAGCTTGTAGTTCTTCTTCAAGTATTTTATAAGGCCTTCCAGTAGCAACATATCCTTTGTGGGTTCGGCATTTTCATAAAAGATGAATTCCCGGTTCCCGAAATCTCCTTTAACATCAATTTTGGCCCACGAACTGTTGGCAGCACATTGCGGGAATACCACAATGGCTTTCTGTTGCTCCCTTACCTCATCTTGCAAAAATAGCCCTGATCCATGGATCAGTTGCGCCTCGTTATTGTTGCCCCGCTCCCCGGAACCGTGAAGGAAAAGTATCAAGGGATATTTTTCCTTTGGATTGTAGTCTTTGGGCAAAAGCAGTCTATAGGGCAGACTATCGCCATTTTTTACAAAATGTTTTTTCTGATAAACGGAAAGGTCCTGAGCACTCATAGGTAAGCAGAACAAAATAAGAAACCCTAAAGCAAGGGGCATAAGCTGTTTCATGGATTGATGAATTAATTCAACCCCTAAAATAAGCATAGTGAAATGAAAAAGACCTCTTTTACGGGCTAGATTTCCCGATTAATGTCCCAAGCTTCCAAATAATCCGCCACAGTCTTTACAAACATGCCACCAAGAGCACCGTTAACCACCCTGTGATCATAACTATGGGAGAGGAACATCTTACTGCGGATACCAATATACTCCCCTTGATCGGTTTCAATTACAGATGGCATCTTTCGGATAGCACCCAAGGCAAGAATCCCTACTTGGGGTTGATTGATAATAGGCGTACCAAAAATACTTCCGAAGGAACCTACGTTGGTCACCGTATAGGTGCCATCTTGAACCTCATCTGGTTTTAACTGATTGTTTCTAGCCCTATTGGCCAAATCGTTCACGGTTTTGGCCATCCCCACCAAATTAAGTTGGTCGGCATTTTTAATAACAGGAACAATAAGGTTGCCATCAGGTAAGGCCGCAGCCATACCTAAATTGATGTTCTTCTTTTTAATGACCTTATCCCCATCCAAGGAAATGTTCATCAAAGGATATTTTTTAAGCGCCATGGCAACAGCCTCCATGAAAATGGGCGTAAAGGTAAGTTTCTCCCCCTCCCTTTTATGAAAAGCATCCTTCATTTTGTTTCTCCAGTTGACCACATTGGTCACATCCACTTCCACAAAGCTTTGCACATGGGCCGATGTGGTTATGCTCTCTACCATATGGTGGGCGATCAACTTGCCCATACGGCTTAAAGGAATGACCTCATCCCCACTAGATACCGGTATCGGTGTAGCCTTGGACTCCTCCTTTTTGGGTTTAGCTGGAGAAGGTACGGCTTCTTTGGTTTCTGGTGCAGCAGTAACTGGGCTACCATTGGTAGAACGATGCTCCAAAAATGCCTTGATATCGTTTTTTGTGACCCTACCTTCCTTACCTGTTCCAATTATAGTTTCCAGTTCTTCCATGGAAACGCCCTCTTCCTTGGCTATGTTACGTACCAAGGGTGAGTAAAATCTTTCGGAAGACCCAAAATCAGGTGTTGGCGTTGCAATGGATTCCTGTACTTGGGATATCTGGCTTTCAAGTTCCGCTGCCGGAACCTCAATGGCTTCCTCGGGCTCTGTAGTATCCTGTCCGTTTGATGCTGCCTCGACAACTTGATCCGTTTGAATAACAGCTACCACCTCTCCAACTTTGATTACATCATCCACGTTGAAACGCTTTTCCAAAAGCACGCCCTCTACTTCACTGGGCACCTCTGAATCCACTTTATCCGTGGCAATTTCAAAGATGGCTTCATCCATTTCAATAGTGTCGCCCACTTCCTTCAACCATGTAGTCAATGTTGCCTCGGCAACACTTTCTCCCATCTGCGGTAACCTCAATTCAAATTTTGACATATTCTTATTTAACGAACGGATATTGACCTTTATTTTGCAAAAATAATAAAGAAATCCGCTTATTCTTAATTTTTATGCATTAATCCATCGCTATCAACTTGCCTTGATTGCGTTTTCAAACGGAATTCGATTCAAGATGCTCCTGCCCAAAGTGACTTCATCTGCATATTCCAGCTCATCCCCTACTGAAATTCCACGGGCAATGGTAGAGGTAGTCACCTTTAACCCCTCCAGCTGCTTATAGATATAGAAATTGGTGGTATCTCCTTCCATGGTGGAGCTCAAGGCAAAAATCAGTTCCTGTACTTCCCCTTGTTTTACCCTGTTTATCAAGGGAACAATATTTAAATCCTGTGGCCCAATACCTTCCATAGGAGATATTTTGCCCCCCAGTACATGGTACAATCCTTTGTATTGCGAGGTACTCTCAATGGCCATAACATCCCTGATGTCCTCCACGACGCATACCAAAGAGCGGTCTCGTTTGGGACTGGCACAGATCTCACAAATCTCTGTATCTGAGATATTGTTGCAGGTTTTGCAAAAATTCACCTCGTTTCTGAGCTTGGATAAAGCTTCTGCCAAGTGATTTGTCTGCTGCTCGGGCTGCTTCAACAAATGTAGCACCAATCTAAGGGCCGTGCGCTTGCCTATGCCCGGTAATTGGGACATTTCATAAACGGCATTCTCCAAAAGCTTCGATGAAAAATCCATAGTTCTGCTTATCCCACAAAATTACGATTTTACGGTTACCAATTTACTTTTGTACTTTGCAATTCAAATTCCTCTTATGTCCGCATTTCAGATTCTCTTGCTCGTTGGTGCCTATTTCATGGTGCTAATGCTCATTTCGTATTTTACAGGTAAAAACGACAGTAACGCAGATTTTTTTAAAGCTGGGAAACAATCGCCTTGGTACCTAGTGGCCTTTGGCATGGTGGGAGCCTCACTTTCCGGGGTTACTTTCATATCCGTTCCCGGATGGATTGAAGCTTCCCAATTTGGATACATGCAGGTAGTTTTAGGGTATCTGTTTGGGTATTTTGTGGTAGCCTATGTGCTTCTGCCCCTCTATTATAAAATGAACCTGACTTCCATTTACGAGTATCTCTTGGAACGATTTGGAGTTGTAAGCCACAAGACCGGGGCCTTCTTTTTCTTTATTTCCCGGGTTTTGGGGGCAGCGTTTAGGCTGTATTTGGTTGCTATCGTACTTCAACAGTTCGTCTTTGACGATTTGGGTGTTCGGTTTGAGTTTACTGTGGTCATATCCATTCTTTTGATTTGGATCTATACCAACAGAGGAGGCATAAAGACGATTGTTTGGACGGATACCCTCCAAACCCTATTCATGATTTTGGCCGTTGTGCTTTCCATAATCTTGATCAACAGGGAACTGGACTGGAGCTTTGGCGAGTTTTTGGTTTCGGAAGAACTAAAAGCCTACGATAAATTCCTGTTCACGGAGAGTTTTCTAGATAGAAACCACTTTGTAAAATCCTTTATTGGCGGTATGTTCGTGACCATTTGTATGACTGGACTTGATCAGGACATGATGCAAAAAAACCTCACCTGTAAATCCCTAAAAGATGCACAGAAGAACATGGTTTCCTTTAGTTTGGTATTGGTAGGAGTGACATTCCTGTTTATGCTGCTGGGAGCCCTCCTATTCATCTACGCCGGTAAAAATGGGATTTCCATTCCGTTAATGGACGGCCAACCTAAATCCGACCTATTGTTTCCTGAGGTGGCCTTGAACAGTGGTTTGGGCATAACCCTCTCCGTTACCTTTATGTTGGGGCTTGTGGCTGCTGCCTACAGCAGTGCAGACAGTGCACTCACTTCCTTGACCACTTCTTTTTGTGTGGACTTTTTGGAAGTGGAGAAAAAAGAGGAATCCCGACAAAAGCAGATACGAAAACGCACCCATATTATCATGAGTGTGATGCTTATTTTGGTGATCATCGCATTCAAGTATATCCTAAACAGCAATGTGATAGATAGTTTGCTTACCGTTGCTGGATACACCTACGGTCCACTATTGGGTCTTTTTGCCTTTGGAATCCTTACCAAACAAAAGATTCACGATAAGTGGGTGTGGTTGGTAAGTGCACTTTCTGTTGCCATTATTTGGACGGTGGCCAACATACCTTCGGAATACTTGGGTGGCTATGTTTTGGGATATGAATTGCTTCCGTTAAACGGACTTTTGACCTTTTTTGGACTTTGGCTTATCCGAAAAAAGGGAGAAAAAGTTAGTACTGTCCAGTAGCCAATAGGACCAAGGTGCAGGAATTTTCCACCATTATTCCGGCAGCTTCCAAAATTCTAACAAATTCAGGGTTTTCTGTACCTGGGTTAAAAATCACTCGTTTGGGCTTTAAATCCAGTATGTCTTGGTAGTATTCCTTCTGACGCAATGGATTGAGGTACAAAGTAATGGTGTCAACATTAGGAAAATCATCCAGCTTGGTTTTAATTTGTACATTGGAAACGTTCCCTTCCCTTGCCCCAAACGCCATTGTATCAATGTTGTTCTCAACTAATCTGCGGATTGCAAGGTTACTGTATCTACTGGGATTTAAGGACGCACCAAAAACAAGTGTCATAAGCATTTGTTAATTTATATGTTAAACTGATATAAAGATTGTAACTATTGAAAAAAAAGCCCGTCTATTGTACGTACAAAATTAAGCATTGGTAAGTCTGTATTTTTTTATAGTTAATGGTTAGTGTTTAGTATAGCTTATCAATGTATTTGGCCCTGGTGTTTCGGTTTAAACTGAAAGTCAGGGCCTATTTTTTTACAAACTTCGATTTTTGTCCGTATAAAACCTCCTGCCTTACAAGCCCTTATCTTTTTTGTGGTTGTTAAAATATGTTAAACCCAAAAGGAAATGTAACATTCCCTGTTTAATGTCGTCTTGTAGACAACATCAATCAATCAAAACAAACAGCTCATGAAAAGAGTAATCTTTCTTTTTGCACTACTCTTGTGCATCATTTTACCTGAAAACGCAAAAGCCAACAACGATAATGAACCCCCTGTGGGTTCCATTTCCGGTACTGTTGTGGACAATGCCCTGAACCAACCGGTTGCCTATGCGGCCATTGTGGTTAAATCTGAGGATGGTACTGAAACCATTACCGGAGGAATCACAACCGAAGAGGGTACTTTCGAAATCAAAAAGCTTCCAGAGGGAAATTTCGTATTGGAGGTTCAATTTATTGGGTACAAAACACATTCCCAAAAGTTGGTTATCACCAAAAGGAACAGAAAAGTGGACGTTGGTACCATTACCCTAATGGAAGAAACCGAAGAACTTTCAGAGGTGGAAGTGGTTGCAGAGCGTACCACTATTGAACAGCGTGTGGACCGTAAGGTTATCAACGTTGGAAAAGATTTGACCACGGCCGGAGCTACGGCTTCGGATATTATGAACAACATACCCTCTGTAAACGTGGATTCACAGACTGGGGACATCACAATGAGGGGAAACAGCAACGTAAGGGTGATGGTGGACGGAAAACTCTCCAATGTTCCTGTTGCGCAATTACTGCGTCAAATCCCATCTACATCCATCAAATCCATCGAATTGATCACCAATCCTTCAGCCAAATACAACCCTGAAGGAATGAGCGGTATCATCAATATTGTGTTGCACAAAAATGCCAATATTGGTTTCAATGGTAGTGTTACCACAGGTTTGACCAAGGGCATTGAGGCCAAATTCAATAGTTCCATAGACATGAACTACCGAAATGGGAAGTTCAATTTTTATGGCAACTACGGTAACAATATTGGGAAATACGTAAACGATGGGCATATTCTGAGAGTAGACGAGAACTCTGTCCAGGACTTCGATTTTTTCAATAACAACAAATCACATTTGTACAAGGTTGGGGTTGATTTTTATCTGAACGACAAAAACACCATTTCCGTTTTTACCAATCAAAACATATTTGACGGTACCGGTGAAGGAATCACGGCCATAACCTATAGGGATGACCTATCCAGAAACTTAACACAGTTTTTCTCTGACGTAAGCGATAACCGTAGCGAACAATACAACTTTGATTACAAACTGGATTTCAAAAAAGAGGGGCACAATATTGAGTTGGAGGTGGATCACAATCGCTTTGAAAACAACCAAGATGCCGACTTTAGGACCACTGGAGCAAGTCTGTTCCCAGATTATATGGATTTTGTGGACACCGAGCGTACACAAACCATTGCCAACTTGGATTATGTGAATCCGCTGGATAGCATCTCCAAATTGGAAATTGGGTTGGAGTCCAGAAATTTTGAAACCAATGTGGGCTATAATTCCACAGGATTGTCCTTTAATTCCCAGGGTAATCTGGTTCCAACACCTAGCACCGACTTTGATTACAATATGGATGTGTATTCCGCTTATGTAACCTTTGGTCAGAACCGGGAGAAATGGTCTTACCAAGTTGGCGCAAGGATAGAAAATGTGGAGGTGCAGGCCGATACCAACAGAGTTCGCTCATTCACGGATAAATACACGGAAATCTACCCATCCGCTTTCTTGACTTACAAACCCAATGAAAAAGATCAGCTACAAGTAAGCTACAGTAGAAGGGTTGACAGACCAGGTCTACAACAGGTTAACCCAATTAGGGAATGGGCCACTCCATTGATTTCCTCTTTTGGTAATCCTAGTTTGGTTCCTCAGTTTACCAACTCGTATGAGGCCAACTACACCAAACGAATCAAAAATGGAAGCATTACGGCCGGGGTTTTCTACCGGGCTATATCTGATGAAATTAACAGAGCTGTCTACGTAGACCGATTGGATTTCAATAAACTGATCTTGACATTTGACAATTTTGATGAGACCTCTGCCTATGGTTTTGAAACGTCCATCAACTACAAACCCCTTAAATGGTGGAGCATCAACGCTAGTTTTGATTACTATTCACAGACCAATCGCGGGATAACCGAAAGTTTGGTGGGAGACAATCCAGACCCAACGGAGAATGATATTCTTGTGGAAAATGTGGAAGTGGATAACAACGCCTGGAACCTAAGGGTGAACAATAGCTTTACCGTTACCAAAAAACTGACCATGCAGGTGTTTGGCTTCTACCGCGGACAGAACCAAAATATCCAGTTTACCATAGAACCCATGTATTTTGTGAATCTTGGTGCACGCTACAGTTTTGCCCAGGGCAAAGGTACCATCAGTGTAAACTACAACGACATGTTCAACAGTATGATGTTCCAATTTGATGGGCAACGACCTTATGTACAGGACGGTGGTTTCAACTGGGAAAGCCATAACGTTTATGCCGGTCTTTCTTACCGATTTGGTGGTGGTAAATACAGAGCCAAACAACGTAAGCGAAGAGATGACAACACTAAGCAATCAGGTGGAGGAATTCTATAACATGATTTTGGTATTCCTTGACAGAGTGTTGGTTGGTTAGTCTTCAAGGTCTATCATTTAAAAACCCCAATCTCTTAGGAGATTGGGGTTTTATTTTATTCCTTCTTGGTTTCAAAACCATCTATGCTGGTTACATTCTTTTTTCGCCAATATTTTTCCAAGCCTTCATCACCCTGTTTTTCGGCCCAGTCCAACAGACCTTGCCGTTGGGATTGATAGTCCATTAAGGGAACCCCCATCCCGCAAGAAATTTGCACTTTTTCAATATCCACATCCACCAATTGTCTACTCCCAACTATGGTGGGGAACAATTGGATATGCTTATTCCAGTTTTCATTTTCGGTACCGTACACCTTTGCTTTTCCATAGATTCGAAGAATAATCGGATCTCCCTCAAAAGCGCAAAACATCAGGGTAATCCTGTTGTTGTGACTTAGATGAATGGCCGTTTCATTGCCACTTCCTGTAAGATTGAGCCAAACGACCCTGTTAGGATTCAATACCCGCAGGGAATCCAGGCCTTTTGGTGAAAGATTGACGCTCCCTTCCTTCATGGCCGTAGCTACGAAAAACATTTTTTGTCTTTCTATGAATTCAATCAATGGTGGAGTTAAACCCTTCAGTCGCCTGCCCATCCTACCACCTTATGATCACACTGCCCCAGGTAAACCCACTGCCGAAAGCAGCCAAAACCACCAAATCACCTTCTTTTACCTTACCGGCTTCCCATGCCTCGGTCAAAGCAATGGGAATAGATGCCGCAGTGGTATTCCCATATTTCATGATGTTATTGAAGACTTGATCATTGGAGAGGCCAAATTTCTTTTGCACAAATTGGGAGATGCGCAAATTGGCTTGATGTGGAATCAGCATGTCAATATCTTGCGGACCCAACTGGTTCTTTTGAAGTCCCTCCATAATTACCTCGCTAAAACGGACCACGGCATTTTTAAACACAAACTGCCCATTCATGTATGGATAGTATGAAGTATCCTCTGGATTCTTGTCGTCGATAATATCGGTAACCCATCTTTTGCCCATTCCAGGGGCAATCAGGGAAAGTTCCTCCGCATGTTGGCCTTCGGAATGTAGGTGGGACGAAAGAATTCCTTTGGAGGTATCCTCCTCGCGTGTAAGTACAGCCGCCCCTGCCCCATCGCCAAAAATCACGGATACACCCCTGCCCCGAGTGGTCATATCCAAACCATGGGAGTGTAATTCAGAACCTATAACAAGTACATTTTTGTACATGCCGCTCTTAATGTATTGGTCTGCCACAGAAACCCCATAAACAAAACCAGAGCACTGATTTCTAACATCAAGTGCCCCAACCGTTTTTATTCCCAAATCCCTTTGAACCAATACGCCTGGCCCTGGAAAATAGTAGTCTGGGCTAAGTGTTGCAAAAACAATAAAGTCAATGTCATCTTTGTCTATTCCGGCGCGTTCAATGGCAATTTTTGCTGCCTTGACACCCATGGAAGTGGTGGTATCGGTTCCTTTTACCACATGGCGACGCTCCTTGATTCCTGTTCGTTCCTGAATCCATTCGTCACTGGTCTCCATCACCTTGGTCAAATCGTCATTGGTAACTACATTTTCGGGAACATAATACCCGAGTCCAGATATTTTGGAATTGTACATAAAGTATTTTTAATCAACTCTTGCAAAACAAGCAAAAGGTATTTCGTGGAAAAGTAAAAAATATATTCAAGCTAGTAGTTATATCTCTCAAAAAATAGAACATGGGATGACCAACCCAACCAGCTTTAACGGAGAACGCACTACCGAGCGATAGTGCGTTTCCAACAACCTAACCAATAAACAAACGTGTTATAGCATGAAGTTTTTCATAGCAATCTTCCTCCATAACAATACAAATATATAAATTTTGTTCATTCTTTTTTAATTTTTGTTAAACAAAATTATGTTAAAATTGAAAAATCCTCTTCGGTGTCAGTTTGTCAGCTTTGTAATTCTGGTATTTTTTTTGTCATGCTATGGAAAAAAGAAAACTATTTAACAATGGCTACAGGCAAAATCAATGTTTCCGTAGAGAACATATTTCCGTTAATCAAGAAATTTCTATACAGTGATCATGAAATCTTCCTTAGGGAGCTCATTTCCAACGCCACGGATGCAACCTTAAAACTGAAACACCTCACGTCCATTGGTGAGGCCAAAGTAGAATATGGCAATCCCCAGATTGAGGTCAAAGTGGATAAGGACAACAAGCAAATCCGTATTGTTGACCAAGGTATCGGTATGACTGCCGAGGAAGTAAAAAAGTACATTAACGAAGTAGCTTTTTCCGGTGCGGAGGAATTTTTGGACAAATACAAGGACGCTGGAAAAGATTCAGGAATCATAGGTCACTTTGGACTTGGTTTCTATTCAGCTTTTATGGTAGCGGACAAGGTAGAAATCATCACCAAGAGTTTTAAGGATGAACCAGCGGTGCACTGGACTTGCGACGGATCACCCGAATTTACCTTGGAAGAAACCCAGAAGGACGACCGAGGAACAGAGATTATTCTTCATGTGGCGGAAGATTCCACAGAATTTTTGGAAGATGCCAAAATAAGGGAGTTGTTGACCAAGTACAACAAATTTATGCCCATCCCCATAAAATTTGGAACCAAGACCGAAACGCTTCCAAAACCTGAAGGTGCCAAGGAAGACGACCCGGCTCCAACCCAGGAAGTAGATGACATTATCAACAACCCCACGCCTGCATGGACCAAAAAGCCTACAGAACTAAAGGAAGAAGACTATAAGAACTTTTACAGGGAGTTATACCCCATGCAGTTTGAAGAGCCTTTGTTCAACATTCATTTGAATGTGGACTATCCTTTCAACCTGACCGGGATTTTGTATTTTCCCAAATTGACCAACGACCTAAACGTTCAAAAAGATAGGATTCAGCTCTATCAAAACCAGGTTTTTGTCACGGACAATGTAGAGGGGATCGTTCCTGAGTTCTTAACCATGCTAAGAGGGGTAATCGACTCCCCTGATATTCCCTTGAATGTTTCCCGTTCCTATTTGCAAGCGGACGGGGCGGTGAAAAAAATATCATCCTACATCACCAAAAAAGTTGCGGACAAACTGAGTTCCTTATTCAAAAACAACCGTGAGGATTTTGAACAAAAATGGAACGACATCAAAGTGGTAATAGAGTATGGAATGCTTTCCGAAGAGAAATTCTTTGAAAAAGCGGATAAATTTGCCCTATACCCTACCGTTGATGGTTCCTACTTCACTTTTGAAGAGCTGGAAAATAAAATCAAGGACAATCAAACGGATAAAGACGACAAATTGGTAGTGCTTTATGCTTCGGACAAAGAGGCACAGCACAGCTATATAGAAGCCGCCAAAGCCAAAGGCTATGAGGTATTGCTGATGGATTCCCCAATTGTTTCGCATCTTATGCAAAAATTGGAAACTTCCAAGGAAAAGCTCTCTTTTGCCCGTGTGGATGCAGACCACTTGGACAACCTGATTAAAAAAGAGGACACCGCTATTTCCAAACTTTCCGACGAAGAGAAGGACCGCCTCAAAGCGGATTTGGAAAAAGTTGTCCAAGAAAAGGGATATACGATCCAAATGGAGGCCATGGACAGCAACGCCTCCCCATTTATCATTACAGAACCGGAATTTATGCGCCGTATGAAGGAAATGCAGCAAACCGGTGGCGGTGGTATGTTTGGGATGGGCAATATGCCGGAAATGTACAATTTGATTGTAAACACCAACCACGAATTGGTGGGTGAAATCCTAAATACCAAAACGGCTAAAAAACGGGAGCGTTTGATCAATCAATCCCTGGATTTGGCACGTTTGTCCAAAGGACTGCTTAAAGGTGAGGAGTTGACCAACTTTATTGCCCGTAGCTACGATATGATCAAGTAGATGCACAGATGATGTCAGTTCGAGCGCCATGTCTGCCGACAGGCAGGTAGTCGAGAACGTCTTATGAGACTATCCAAATATATCTTGGCTCCGCCCGGACTGACATTTTCATTTTTAGGCGCATCTCTTATTAAAATAGCGCTTGAGGACGAAGGCTTGGAAACATACCATGAGCCCTATAGCCCCTACCATATAGCTAAAGGTTTTTGAAATCTGTAGCTGGGGTATTTTTGCTGAAAACCAATTTTTGGCATCGGATAATAGCTGAATAACTTGACCCTCGGCTGGGGTTGTTGCTGAATTGGTAGCGAATAGATAGAACCCAAAAACTCCCAACATGCCCAGGGCTATTAAAATGGACTTTATGGACATCACGGGTTTATACTCGGCCATGGATCGCTGAAGCTTGGTAACTTCCTGTATTACCGCGTAAGTAAAATTGGATGATGGGGTTTCCAAAGGGGCCTCTTCCATCATTTTATCCACTAGTCTTTCCAATTCTTTATCCTTGTCCATAACTTTGTATTGTTTCTGGTTCCAATTGTTTTTTTAAAATAGCTCCCAGCCTATTCCTGGCCCTAAACAGTTTTACCTTGGCCGTATTGGGACTTAGATTTAATGCCTTGGCCATTTCTTTAAGGTCTCTTTCTTCAAAATAAAAAAGTGTCAGCAAAGCTGCATCAACAGGTGACAATTGCTGTATACATCTTTTGATGGTTTCAGCCCGCTCTTGCATCACCAATCCGTCAAGGGCATTGCCCATTTCCATCACCGCCTCACTTTTGACCTCCTCAATAGGTGTATTTTTAAGCTCCTTTTTATGCTTCTTTACCCGATCCAAACAGGTATTGTATGCAATCCTATAGATCCAGGAAGACAGCTTGGAATCACCTTTAAAATTCTTTAAGGACTTAAACACCTTTATAAAGGTATCTTGGGCCACCTCCTCTGCCTCTTCCCTATTTTTCAGGGTACGTATGGCAACCGTAAACACCAAGTCCTTGTACTGATCTACAAGGATGGAAAATTCCTGTGTATCCCCATTTAAGATGGCAGCAATATCCGGTTGGTTTTTCGTTTGCTTCATTTGTTGAGTAAGACGACGTTGGAAGGCCCTAGGTTACATTAAAGTTAAAAAAACCGTGGTGCACTTGGACTGTAATTCGTCCATTCGTGTGGTCATTATGGTCCTACAATGAAACATGGAAAATGGAAACCGGTAAACTAATGTTTGGTGCTTGGTGCTTGGTGCTTGATGCTTGGTGCTTGGTGTCTGAAGATTGAAAATGGAAAACCTCCTCATCCAGAGAACACCCAACAACTAGCATCCAGCGTCTCGTGTCTCGTGTCTCGTGTCTGATGTCCGATGTCCGATGTCCGATGATGGAAAATGGAAAATGGAAAATGAAAAACCGCCTTATCCTTAGAACACCCAACAACTAACATCCAGCATCTCGTGTCTTGTGTCTTGTGTCTGATGTCTGATGTCTGATGTCTGATGTCCGATGATGGAAAATGAAAAGTTAAAAACGACTCATTCCAACGTGCATCCAGCATCTCGTGTCTTGTGTCTTGTGTCTCGTGTCTTGTGTCTCGTGTCTCGTGTCTTGTGTCTTGTGTCTTGTGTCAAATATGTCGAGAAGTAGAATTTTATAAGAAAACCATTGTTCTCGACCTGCCTGCCGCCAGGCAGGTACTTTTTCCCTCGGAAAAAACTCGAACTGACGGTTTTTGAGTTAAGGTGTCTTCAAATGCACTACGGAAAAAAATACAAGATGAACTGTAACCTCAACAAAAAAAGTGTCGTCCTATGCAAAACGAGTTTATTAATCAATTAAAAAACGAACAACATGGCAGAAGCAATTTTAATTCCAATCAGCTTTTTTCTGGTAGTTTTCGCAATTTGTTACCTCTATTTTTCCACTCGCAATAAAGAACGGTTGGCCTTAATAGAAAAAGGGGTGGATGCCAGTATCTTTTTCAAGTCTAAGGACGATGGCGAACTATCCACCTGGAAAATTGTATTGATCAATTTTGCCGTTCTTCTTATGAGTATAGGAATTGCCATCTTTTTAGGTTCCTCCATGGTTAACGGTTTGGGCTTGGATGAGGAAATAGCGTTTCCCGGAACCATCTTTCTAATGGCAGGGGTTGGCTTGATGGTGGGTTTCTTCATCACCAAAAGGTTGGAGAAAAAAGGATAAAAAAAGAATATCTTTCTGTTAAAGACCATCGGTAATCCCGGTGGTTTTTTTAATTTCAGCCTATGCGAATCATCTCAACCAATTTGGGCAAGCCCACCCCCATAGTCTGGAACGGTCAGGAAACCACCACCGGGATTTTCAAATATCCTGTAAACGAACCTATTACCCTGGAATCTGAAAGTGTAGCCAGGGACAATATCAGCGATAGAAAAGTGCATGGAGGCGTTTTTAAGGCCTGTTATCTCTTTGCAAAAGAGCAATATCCTTATTGGAAGGAAAAGTACCCCAACTTAGATTGGGATTGGGGCATGTTTGGGGAAAACTTGACTGTTGAAGGTTTGGATGAGTCTACCCTAAAAATTGGAAATATCTACAAAGTGGGTACTGCCTTGGTTCAAGTTACCCAACCACGGGAGCCCTGTTTTAAACTGGGAATCCGTTTTGATGACCAGGACATTTTAAAAACATTCATTGACCGAGGGTATCCAGGCACTTATATGCGGGTTCTGGAAGTAGGCCAAGTCCAGGTAGGGGATGAATTTGTTTTGGTTGAGGAATCTTCAAATCCGCTAACTACACAACAATTTTATCAACTGCTTTTTACCAGAAAAAAAAATCCAGAGCAGATACAATTGGCTTTGGAAAACGAAGCCCTACCGCAACGGAAAAGGGACAAGCTGCGAAGATTTCTGAAATAGGTTCAAGCGCAAAATTCAAATTCAAGTTCAGTTATCTGTTATTAGTTATTTGAAAATTAAACTGTCATCTAACATCCAACATCTAGCATTCAAAGTTCAAGGTCTTGGCTTTAGGGTCTAGGATCAAATGAATTGAATATTGTTAATTGAACATTGTCCATTGAAAATCCGTCAATTGAAAACAGGCATCCGTCAATTCAAACAGGGCATACGTCCATTAGGATAGAAAAAGATTACAAACCCGATGTACTTTTAGACCTTAGTGCAACAGAACCATTGCAATCCAAGATTACGATTGAAGTGATGTAATTAGTTAGTGTTCTTTTTGGCCTGTCGGGTGCAATGGGCTTTTTCTTTTCCCGGCAGGTCTTTTTTGTTCCCCAACAAAAAAAGAGGCCCAAAATTGGGCCTCCCTCAAAACTGAATTTAACTAAACAAACTTATTTTACGCTCATGGTCTCCTTATAGGTACCAGATTCGTCAACTACCACTACAGTATAGCTGTCTTTAAAGGCTTTTTCAAAATTGAAAGCTTTTTCAATCACAAGTTCTCCGCTCACAGTTTCTTTGAAAACCAGCCTGTTTTGACTGTCATATACTTTTAGAGTTACTTTCTCCTGGGATAGGTTCAAAAGGTTCACAAACAATTTGTCCCCCTTCTTTACAAATACAGGATCAAGTTCAATGTTGATCAAATTTTTCTCTACCTCGCTTTTTGCAGGTCCGTTTGCATATCCCATTGTACCCAAAAGGAATGCTGCTACTGTAACATAATTCAAAACTGATTTCATAACGTTTCGTTTTTTTAATAATTACAAGACAAAACTACTATGACAATTCAGCTCCCAACACTACCCTATTTTCCAATTTATGTTCAATTTTACCCTATTAAGCATGTTAATATGACGTTAAGGTTAAAATAGCACATATTTTAGGTAATTTTGCATAGCAGCTTGGTTTAAAGCACCTTAATTTTACAGTACCAAATAAAATTGAACGCGATGAAACAGAAGCCCGCTTTTGAAGCGATTGAACCTACTTTCGGGCACTCGTTCACCTACCAAAAGTTTAACGAGAACAACGAAAACAAAAACAATGCTTGGCACTATCACCCAGAATTGGAATTGGTGTATATAAATGGGGGTTCGGGAAAAAGGCAAATTGGCAGCCATGTTTCCTATTTCAGGAACGGGGACTTGATCTTGATCGGTTCCAATCTGCCCCATTGCGGTTTTACAGATAAATTGACCGGCAATAAAAGTGAGACCATTGTGCAGATGAAATTGGATTTTTTGGGAAATGACTTCTTTAATATCCCGGAAATGAAGAACATCCAAACATTGTTTGAAGTGGCAAAAGGTGGTATTGCCTTCTTTGGAAAAACCAAGCTCAAAGTGGGAGAAAAAATGGAAATTTTAGAGTATCAGACGGATTTTCAGCGTTTGCTATCTATCCTGAACATCTTAAACCAATTGGCAACCTCGGAAGAAATCAAAGTATTGAATGCCGAAGGATTTTCCATGGAGACCGAGGTCAAGGACAATGACAGAATCAACATTGTTTTTAACCACGTAAAGGCAAATTTCAAGGAGGATATAAGCTTGGAAGAAATTGCGGATTTGGTTAGTATGACCGTTCCTTCCTTTTGCAGATACTTCAAAAAAATAACCCATAAAACTTTTACACAATTTGTGAATGAATATCGGTTGGTGCATGCCTCCAAACTTTTGGCGGAGCAGCCCATCAGCATCACAGAGGTATGTTATGAAAGTGGATTCAACAATTTTTCGCACTTCAATAAAAGTTTTAAGGCCTTTACAGGGCAAAATCCATCGGAGTACAGAAACCAATTGAGAAAAGTCCTCAAATAAAATGGAACTTTTTGACACCAAAATAAACTTGGATCTTCCCAACGCTGATATTATTTATCATCCTTCATTTCTAAGTCTTGAAAGGGCGAACCACTTCTTCCGAACACTTGGCGAAACCATACCTTGGCAGCAGGACCAAATCACTGTTTTTGGCAAAACCCATCCCCAACCAAGATTAACGGCTTTATATGCCGATAACGACAAAACCTATTCCTACTCCGGAATTACCATGAACCCCCACAGCTTTACACCCGAATTGCAACAAATTAAAAAGGAGGTAGAACAATTGACCCAGAACACCTTTACCACCTGCCTACTTAACTTTTATAGGGATGGAAGAGACAGCAACGGTTGGCATTCCGATGACGAAAAGGAACTGGGAACAAACCCAATAATTGCTTCGGTAAGTCTGGGAGCCGAACGCTTTTTTCAATTGAGAAACAAGGCAGACAAAGGAATAAAGTCCAAAATACTATTGCAGCATGGGAGTTTATTGATCATGAAAGGGGCAACGCAACATTTTTGGCAGCATCAAATCCCAAAAACTTCAAAAAAGATTGGTGGACGAATCAATCTAACCTTTAGGGTAATCAAGTAGGCGCTAGTCAAAAAGGTCATTGAGCACCTTGGCCAAACGAAATCCTCCTCTTTGAAGTTGTTGGAAGAGCACTTCATTATATTGATAGCCATACTGGTAGCCGAGCTTGTCACCCGTTTTGGCAGAGTCGTAAATATCCGCACATATTTCATGGGACTCCTCTACCCAGTCGTATATGGTGCCCTCCTGTATTTTCTTACGTTCCTTACGGCTTAGATGATCCAGTTCAGTGGCCAATTCCGTATAGGTCATGCCGTAGGATTCAATCAGGTTTTTGTCCCATACCCTGTGCAAATTGCTTCCTTCCCCAAACCACTGCACTTGAATGGAATTACCGCCTTTGTCCTCTGCCCTACTGGCATGCATAGGCTGATGCAGATCACCAATTAAATGTACCAACATTTTAAGATGAAAGGAACGGGTCTTCTTACTGTTTTCTTTGTTCTTAACCATGCGAATACACTCCTCTATCCCCGTGATTATATCCCCGTATTTGCTTTTTTCCGAATCCTCGTATCGCGTGCCCAATGGATAATTCACAAAATGCCAGGCAAAATACCCTGAATATTTACGATCAGCCTTGATTTCATCGGCAAAGGTGGAAACATACGCCAAGCTATGTCCATCCAACAAATCCTTTAATGCCCTTTTGGCTTTTCCGGTCAAATGATTTTGGGCTATATGTCCAGTTACCCGATGTCCGGTTTTACCCCAAAAAGTATTACTGAAAATCAAAGTGGGGACAAGCAAAAAAAGAAAGGCGAGGTTTTTCATGATTGATGATTTTTTCAAATGTAAAAACTACAAATTAAAGTTTGTAACGCCTCATCGATTAATTCAAATCCGCCTTCCATCATGTGAAAACAAACGATTATATTTTTTAGGATTTTTTTAACTAGGGTTGCCCTTAAATTTGTCAATCTAACTCAAACACCCTTATGTTGAAACTTCGCTTGGTATTGGCTTTGGCCATATCACCTTTGCTCCTCACCGCACAATCCAACGAGAAGAGTTTTACCGTAAAGTACATAACCCAACCCATAACCGTGGATGGTGTCCTGGACGAATCTGTCTGGGAAACTGCGGAAAGTGCGCATGGTTTTCAACAGTACTTTCCAACAGATTCTATTTTGGCCGAACAAAAGACGGAAATCAAAATGCTTTTTGATGATACCACCCTGTATATTGGGATTCGCCAGGAAGCCGAAGGAAAGGATTATATCACTCCCTCCTTGCGCAGGGATTACCGTGCGGGCAATAGCGATAACATTACCCTAATGTTCGATACCTTCAATGATGGAACCAATGCCTTTCTATTCGGAATCAACCCATTGGGCGTACGTAGAGAGGCCCTAATTTCTGGTGGAGGAAACGACCTCAGAGGATTTACGACTTCCTGGGACGTGAAATGGCGGGGCGAATCAAAAATCCATGATAGGTATTACATCTCGGAAATAGCCATTCCTTTGACCTCGTTTAAATTCAGGGAAGGTGAGACTAAATGGCGATTTAACAGTTATCGTTTTGACCTACAAAGCAATGAACGAAGCAACTGGATCCAAATTCCGCAAAACCAGTTGGTTTTCAATTTGGCCTTTATGGGTGATATGCATTTTGAAAAACCTTTGGGAAAATCGAGAACTCCCTTAGCTTTAATTCCTTATATCAACGGGATTTCAGGTAAGGATTTTGAAAATGACGAGTCCAGAAACAAGGTCAAAATTGGAGGGGACGCCAAAGTTGCCATTGGAAATGGAATGAATTTGGATATTACCCTCAATCCGGATTTTTCGCAGGTAGAAGTAGATAATTTTATCACCAACCTTACCCGCTTTGAGGTATCGCTTCCGGAAAGACGTCAGTTTTTTATTGACAACAGTGACCTTTTTTCCAGTTTTGGGGGAGGTAGGGATGCCAATCCTTTTTTCTCCAGACGAATTGGTATTGCCAAAGATGCCGATGATAATACCATAGAGAACAAAATTATTGGTGGGGTGCGTTTAAGCGGTAAACTCAACAATAATCTTAGACTAGGGTTTCTTAACATTCAGACCGAAGAAGATGAAACCAATGAAATAGCCTCTAACAACAATATGATGTTGGCCTTGCAGCAAAAGGTTTTTTCACGTTCAAATGTGAGCATGTTCTTTATTAACAGGCAGTCTTTTGACTCACCGGATTTTTTGGATGAAAGTGAGGAATACAACCGCGTGGTGGGTTTGGATTATAATTTGGCCAGCGCGGACAATACATGGAACGGTAAATTTTATGGCCATAAATCATTTCAACCCAACGACAGTAGGGGAAATTATTCCTTTGGTGGTTTTGCAAACTATAACGCCAAGAATTACGGAGGGTTTTTGGATATCGTCTATATTGATGAGGAATTCGAATCTGATTTAGGATTTATCCCCAGAAAGGATATTTTTAAAGTTGCATCTAGCCTAAACCGAAACTTTTGGCCACAAAATAGGGCGCTCAACAGCCATTCCATCAACCTTTTTTCTGTATACACTTGGAGGCCTCAATTGGACTATCAAAATACCGATTACTTCTACAATCTAAGCTGGGAAGCCATGTTTACCAACCTTTCCGAGTTTAGTGCTGAACTGGAACACCGTTTTGTCTATCTAACCGAGGAATTTGACCCCACAGGAAAGGACGGTGCCGTACCCCTACCTGAAAATAACGGGTATTATTTTACCTCGGCAGAACTGGAATATCAATCGGACAGAAGAAAAACACTCTCTTTCAGTGTTGAACCCTCGTATGGGGAATTTTTTAATGGGAAACGATTTTCGTTGGAAGGTGATATGATGCTACGCTTCCAACCCAAGGTGAATTTGTCCATGATGTTCAATTACGACCATATAGACCTTCCCGCTCCCTATGCAAGAGCAGATATATGGCTTGTGGCCCCAAGAGTGGATATCACGTTTAGCAAATCCATTTTTTGGTCAACTTTGGTCCAATACAGCAACCAGAGGGACAATCTTGGTTTCAACTCCAGACTGCAATGGCGTTTTGCACCTCTTTCTGATCTGTTTTTGGTATACAATGACAATTATTTTGTGAATACCTTTATGCCCAGAAATAGGTCCATTAACCTAAAGCTTACCTATTGGCTCAATATTTAGCATGAATTTTAAGATACTTTGTTCGGATTTGGACGGTACCCTCCTGTCCAGCAAGAATGACGTTTCCAATTTTACGGTTTCGGAAATCAATCGGATAAAGAACCGAATGCGGGTAGTATTGGTTTCAGCCCGAATGCCCAAGTCCATGAGGTATCTCCAGGACAGAATGGGTATCGAGAATAACCCTTTGGTTTGCTATAACGGTGCTTTGGTCTTGCACGAGGCAGATGAGTTATGCAACATTATGATATCCATTAGTCAAACTAAGGAACTCCATACTGTTTGCGATGCCCATGGGATAAAGCTGGGACTTTATCAAAATGATGAGTGGTGTGTTGAAGAGACTTCAGAACGAGTGGAAAAGGAAATTTTTAACACCAAGGCCCAGCCCATATTTGAAGCCACAGCCAAAACCCTGCAACGATGGGAACAAAATAACACTGGTCCGCACAAAATCATGCTTATGGGTACCAAGCAGATGATGGATGAAATAACCCCGGTTTTGGAATCCCATTTTTCCGATACTATGAATTGCTATCGATCCAATGACACCTTGATAGAAATTGCACCTAAAGCAGTTTCCAAATTGGGAGCCATCCAATCTTTATTGCAATCGGATGAAACCCTTGAGGATGTAATCGCCTTTGGTGATAATTTCAATGATGTGGAGATGCTGCAAAAGGTGGGCTGCGGAGTTGCTGTTGCCAATGGTCGGGACGAAGCCAAAGAAGTGGCCAATTGGGTTACTTTGAGCAATAAGGAACATGGGGTTGCCCAATTTATCAAGGACCATCTTTGATTTTCCTATATTTGGGAGTCACTAGATTTATTGTATGAACCAACTACCTTTTACCGAAGATACCATCATCTTTGGTCTTCTCTGTTTATGTCTCGGTTTTGTTTTTTACACCTCATCCATTAAAACAGGCTTTTGGAAAAAATTCTATGGTATTGTGCCCACAGTGCTCATGTGCTATTTGCTACCTGCCATCTTGGCCAGTACGGGAATCGTGGACGAAAAATCTTCGCAGACTTATTACATTGCCAGTCGGTATTTGTTGCCAGCAGCCTTGATCTTAATGACACTGAGTATAGACCTAAAGGCTATTGCAAACCTGGGTTCCAAAGCTTTGATTATGTTCTTGACAGGTACGGCAGGAATTGTCATTGGAGGGCCTGTTGCCATTTTAATTGTTTCCATATTTTCGCCAGAAACTGTTGGCGGCAATGGGTTTGACGCCGTATGGCGTGGGTTGGCCACCATTGCCGGGAGTTGGATAGGTGGCGGGGCCAATCAGGCCGCCATGTTGGAAGTTTTTCAATTTAACCAGGAAAAGTATGGCGGAATGGTGCTAGTAGATATTGTGGTAGCCAATCTTTGGATGGCCATATTGCTACTCGGTATCGGTAAAACCAAAAAAATAGATAATTGGCTGAAGGCCGACACCTCCTCCATCGAGGAGCTAAAGGAAAAAGTCAGTACGCATACAGCAAAAATAGCCCGTGTGACTTCCCTACATGATTTTATGATGATGTTGTTGTACGCTTTTGCCGGGGTTGGCATTGCCCATTTGGCAGGACATCATTTTGCGGAATTTTTGGAAGCCAATTTTGAAGTTATCCGAAACAAAGAAAAAATTCTGTCGTCCCTAGGTTCCAAATTTCTATGGATGGTGGTTTTTGCCACCACCATTGGGATAGGTCTTTCCTTTACCAAGGCCAAAAACTATGAGGGTGCAGGTGCCAGCAAGATTGGAGGCATGTTCATTTACATTTTGGTGGCAACCATTGGGATGAAAATGGATTTGGGTCGTGTTATGGAAAATCCCGGACTCATTGCCATTGGCTTGGTTTGGATTACCATCCATGCAGGTTTGTTGATCTTGGTAGCCAAATTGATCAAGGCGCCTTATTTCTTTTTGGCAGTGGGTAGTCAAGCCAATGTGGGTGGAGCTGCTTCGGCTCCGGTTGTGGCGGCGGAGTTTCACCCCTCCTTGACCTCGGTTGGGATTTTGCTGGCCGTTTTTGGATATGTGGTGGGTACCGCAGGTGCTTATTTATGTGCTTTGCTCATGGAAGTTGCTTCCAAGGTTTAAATATTCCATAAGTTTATGCATATTTGCCACTCAAAAATTTTATTCATGAAGCGGATTTTATCAGTTTTGACCCTCCTTGTGCTTTTGGTTTCCTGTACAAGCAAAACCGAAAATACAATGACGGTCTCGGGGAACATCAAAGGGCTTAAAAAGGGAACCTTATACTTGCAACATTTTAAGGACTCTACTTTAGTTGTTTTGGATTCTGTTGAGATTCAAGGTGATGGGAATTTTGTTTTTGCCCATGAGTTGGAAGAACCCGATGTATTCTACCTCTATCTGAATAAACAAGACAATAACGACCTCAACGATCGTATTACCTTTTTTGGTGAATCCGGCGACATCACGATCAAAACCAATTGGAACACTTTTGATCTAAACCCTGAAATTTCTGGTTCCATCAGCAATAAAAAGCTAGAGGAATTCAATGAGATGATGTCACAATTCGGGATACGGGAATTGGAATTATTTCAGTTGGCTGCCCAACCTGAATTCCAAGAAGATACGCTGAAGCAGGATTCCATTCAAAGACTTATCGATAGAAATGTACTAGGCACGTATAGATACGCTCTAAATTTTGGGTTGATCAATGGGGATTCTTATGTTACTCCCTATCTCATGACCACGGTAGGGGATGTGGTAAATCCTATATATTTGGATTCCGTTTACAAAGTGCTGGAGCCCCATGTAGCTTCCTCCAAGTACGGGAAACTTCTAAGGACGCAATTGGATGGCCAATAGTATCTAGTTGGAGAGCTTGTTGAACTCTTGAACCAAAGCCGTTGCCTTTTCTTCCAATAGATTTCGGATATTTTTAAAATGGGCTTTGTGGTTTTCCACATCCTTTTGATGGATTTTGGCCATAAGCTCATCAAAAACGTTAATGGCTTTGTCAATGATTGCCGTTCCCTCTTCTGAATCCTTTTTGTCAGAACCAGCTTCCCACAGGTAGACCGCCTCAATAATGTCTCCCAAGACAAAATTGACATCTTTTTTTAAATCGCGAATACTTGCCATACTAGTGTTTTTTCAAATGTACTATTAAATGGTAACTTCTAAAAGTTTGACTCCTTCTGTAGCAATGTTTATTTTGGTGCTGGCAGCAGGAACCAATACTGTTTCACCTTTCTTAATGAGAGTGCTGCCTCCATTATTGCTTATGTTCGCTTCCCCTCCCACACACATGTAAATAGTGAAGGAATCCCTGTTTGTGACATCCTGTTCCAGGGAATTGGTAAGTTCCATGAAATTGGTTTTAAAATATGGGCAATCCACCATTTCATTCACCTTGTCCAGTTCATTGGAATAATTCACCTTAAAATCATCCTTCTTGGAATAATCCATGGCATCCAAAGCCAATTCGGTGTGCAATTCCCGGAGGTTTCCGTTTTTATCCCTTCGGTTAAAGTCGAAAACCCTGTATGTGACATCTGAAGTCTGCTGGATTTCCGCTAGCAATACCCCAGCCCCAATTGCATGGATTTTGCCTGTATTGATAAAAAAAGTATCTCCTTCAGCTACTTCCTCATAGTTCATTAAACTTTCCAAGGTTCCTTCCTCCAAGCTTTTTACATACTCCTCCTTTTCCACATCCCTGTTAAAACCTACAATCAGTTTTGCTCCTGGATCGGCGTCCATCACATACCACATTTCAGTTTTTCCGAAGGAATTATGCCTTTTTTTGGCCAATTCATCATTGGGGTGCAACTGAATGGACAAGTCTTGTTTGGCGTCAATAAACTTGATCAAAATGGGAAAATCCAATCCAAAACGCTCGACCACACTTTTACCCAATAAGGCCTCTCCATTACTTTGAATGAGTTCTTGCAACGAAGTGCCCTTCAAATCTCCATTTTCAACCACGGAAATATCACCATCAACCCCAGAAAGCTCCCAGCTTTCACCAGTAATTTCGCTTTCTATGGATTTGTTCAGTACATCTTTTAGCTTGGTTCCACCCCAAAGTCGTTCTTTAAGAATGGGAGTAAATTTTAAAGGGTAATTGTTCATTTTATCCTGAGTATGTTACAAAATTTCGAGGGGTCTCATAGAGCACCACCTCAAGTTCTTTGTCTTTATGAATATGTGGTCTTAGTTTATTCCAGATTACGATTGCAATGTTTTCTGCAGTGGGGTTCAATTCCTTGAATTCCGGAACATCCAAGTTCAAATTTTTATGATCTAAGGCCTCTTCCACATGCTCCTTGATCAATTCTTTCAAAATCTTTAGATCCATAACAAAACCGGTTTCTGGATCAATTTCTCCCGTAACGCTCACAATAAGGTCGTAGTTGTGTCCGTGGTATCTGGGATTGTTACATTTTCCAAAGATGGCATCGTTCTTTTCATCGCTCCAATCCGCCCTAAACAATCGATGTGCAGCATTGAAACTTGCCTTTCTGCTTGCCTTAACCTTCATGTTCTGTTTTATTATCGGTTAGGTAATCATAAAAACGCTCAAAAATAATCTTGAACCAGGCCGTATACTTATCTGGATTTTGAGCTATATCCTGTTTGATATCCGAAGGTTGCATCCATTTCCAACCTTCAACTTCCTCGGGATTTATTTGTGGCGAATCGTTGTAATGACCCATCATCACATGATCTAGCTCATGCTCTGTTAGGCCATTGTCAAAAGGAGCTTTATAAATAAAGGAAAACAGCTCTCGAAGCTCTGTGGAAAATCCCATTTCCTCCATCAATCGCCTTTTACCAGCTTGAATATTGGTTTCACCGTCACGTTGGTGGCTGCAACAAGTGTTGGTCCATAAAAGTGGGGAATGGTACTTATCCTTGGCCCGCTGTTGCAACATGGTCTCCCCTTTATTGTTCATTATAAAAACGGAAAAAGCTCTGTGAAGTACTGCTTTTTCATGGGCTTCCATCTTGGGCATCAAGCCAATGGGTTCATCATTGGTGTTGACCAATATCACCTTTTCCTCTTCCATGGGGTAAAAATATGACCTTTGTCACGATTTAGGCCCTAAGAGTTTCTAAAAAATGTGGCTTTTGCTGAATTCTTTAGAAGAATCGAGGGGATTTTAGGTTCCCCAAATTCTTGATGAAATCGTATCTGAAGATTACTTCGAAAGAGCCATCATTAAATGTGGCAGCACCCAAATCCGTAATTTCCCGATCGTAGGCGAGTCCCAAAAAGATTTCATCAGACAGCCGGAAGCCCACAAGCCCGCTGAAGGCAGCATCCCATCGGTACGCAATTCCTCCAACAAATTTCTCATTGAGCATGAAGTTGGCCGAGAGGTCCACTTGCAAGGGAGCCCCTTGGACCATTTTACCCAAAACGGTTGGTTTAAATTTTAAGAAGGGATTGATATCCCATACATATCCAGTAATCATGTACCAGTTGATACGTTCTGTGGCGGTGGATACCGAAGCTTCATCAAAATGTGTTGTTTCCAACAGTCTGGGCACAGATGCACCGGCATAAAATCGGTCGGTATGATAATACACCCCGGCCCCAATATTGGGTGAAAACTTGTTACGGATATCCTGTTGGGCCTGTAATTGTGGATCGATCTCAAATTCGTCCAATTCTGAATACCGAATGTCCAACATATGGGCACTGGCCTTTAGACCAAAGCTCAGTTTACCATCAAAAGAAGTTTGAATGGTATAGGAGAAATCCACATCAAAATAGGTTTCTGAGGTGGGCCCAATTTTATCATTTACCACAGAAATACCAAGGCCAACACCTCGGTACCCCAAAGGAGTATGTACGTTGAGCGTTTGGGTTTCAGGTGCACCATCCAATCCCAACCATTGGTTCCTATATAGGGCGGCTATGCTTAAATGCCCCCGGGAGCCTGCATAACCAGGATTTACGCTTACCGTGTTATACATGTATTGGGTATACTGGGCATCCTGCTGCGCATGCATCGAAGAAGCCAAGCACAACGCTATCAAAATTCGCAACCATTTTATTTTTTTCCTAATATCCTTTACCACAACTTCAAATTCGTTTATCGGTTAATGTATAGGTAGCCTGATAGCTGGTTCATTCTTCCTGTTGGGTCTTGGTAGTCTATGATATAGAAATACGTACCTACTGGGAGTTTGTTGTCCTTGTTAACAGTTACCCTTCCTTCAGAAGTGCCGTCGAAGACATTTCCGGTGGTGTTGTATGACTTGGTTGCGTAGACCTGCACACCCCATCTGTTATAAATCTTTACTGTGTTGTTTGGATAATCTTCTAAATTATTTATGGTGAATACATCATGGATTCCGTCTCCATTTGGCGTTATCACATTGATCACATCAATGGCATCAACTTGGGTTGGCCCAAGATCAGAATCAAGATAGTTCGGTATATTATCCCCATCCGAATCGTCATTAGCGTAGTTGCCGTCACCATTCAAATCTTCGTCAATGGTGGCAATTCCGTCATCATCGTCGTCTTCATCTCTATAATCTAGCACCCCATCCGAATCGGTATCCATCAAGTTGGTAATAGGATCATCAATTTCATCGTTCACATCAATATCTATGGCTGTTGAACCTTCAAATGCATCATCAAGTCCATCATTGTCCTTATCTGACCCTGTTATGGTTACATCGGCAATCCCGTCTTGATCTCGGTCATTTCCTTCAATTAGGTCTGGTACATTATCATCATCACTATCCTCATCTACATAATCTGGAATGCCATCTCCTTCGGTATCAACCGGAATCAATCCCACGTTTCCTCCATTTTCGTAAGCATCATCCAAGCCATTGTCATTGGCATCGGTCAAGCTAGGTGGGATATATCCGAATGTGGGTTGGGCCTCCACATTATCTGGAATACCGTCGTTATCACTGTCTATGTCCAGATAATCAGGAATACCATCCGCGTCCGTATCTGTGGGATTCGTAGTGGGATCGTTATCATTATCCGTGTTCAAATCCTCAAAAGCGTCAACAATTCCATCATTATCAGCATCTAAATCGACGGTAGGAACATTCACCATAATGGTAATAGTGGCAGTACTGCAGTTAGCTGTGCCATCACAAATGGTATAATCTAGGGAATCAGTTCCCAAATAGCCTGGATTTGGGGTATACGTAATGAAATCATCCGAAGGATTGGTCGGTGTTCCATTATCATTTAACACGATGGATCCATTTGTTGGGCTTGTAGTTGTAATACTTCCAGTTATCGGAAGATCATTGTCATTGGCCAACATGTCAATGTCCAAGGCAACATCTTGATCTGTAGCTACCGAATCATCCAAGGCATCCACAATTGGGAGCACATCAACAGTTACTGTTGCGGTGCTACATGCCCCAAATAAGTTGCATAAGGTATAATCAAAAGTGTCAGTTCCGTTGAAATCTGGATCCGGTATGTAGGTCACAATATCGTCCGTTGGGTCATTGGTCGTACCATTGTCGTTAATGGTCACGCTTCCGTTTGCAGGATCCGTTGTGGTAAGAATGCCATCGGTTGGTAAATCCGTATCATTGGCGAAAATATCCACCACCACACTGTCATCTTCATCCACAGAAGCAATGTCATCCACCAAATTACCGGATTGACTCATACAAACCACTGTGAATCGTGGGAGTTCGCTGGAATTCCCTGCTTTGCTTATGGTAGCCACATAGCGTTCCACGGTTTGGGTGCTGGTCACTGTGGGTTGGGTCTGATCTCCTGAGAGCGCAGGGTTCCAACTAACCGTGGCTCCCGAGGGAATACTGGCTGCAATATTCAAGGTAACCTGATTGTCTGGAGCAGCACAATCCGTTAAAATAAAGTATCCAGTTGCATTGGATCCACAAAGGGTTCCGTCATAGGTGGCAAAATACACTCCCGGTTGAGTAGCTTCGTAAAAAAAGTCCGTCCCCAGTACTGTTCCCAAATCTGAGGCCTCATACCATTGATAGTTGGTTTCATCACCACTATTGGGAGCTTGTAGCAAGAATTGTGCTTGAGATAACTGGGTTCCAAAAAACAGGACCAGTAATGGTATTAATAAAGACTTATGTGGGGCAAATAATCTCAAAATCTTTGTTCAGTCTTTATGTTATTTTACAACGAATACAACATTGATCAATGAATTGTAACCTGTTGGTACCGCATCTACTGTATAAGACATAACTCCCGTATCACTAATAGATACCCCAGAGAATACGCTTGTATCATAATAGGTGATATAATAATGCAATTCATTGGCCGCATAGGTTGGAATAGCACTCGGTGCCGAGGGGTTACTAACCGCTGGGCTTCCATATTGGGCCACATATTGGGCATGTAAATCGATTGGCGTAGCCGCTCCTACCGAAGAAGCAGGTACAGCAATTGAAGGTGGGTAGAAAATTCGCGCAGCTTTTGATGTAATGGGCGCAATGGCTTGAATAGCCTCTTCTACCGTTGTTTCGTTTGTGGGTGATGCTTCTCCTGCTTCATCCATGTCCACAGGGGTAACCAAATCTACTTCGCTGGCGTTTTGATCATCGGTACTCACAGCACTTATGTCAACGGTAACCGGAGCAGCACCATCGTCCTGCAAGGAGATTGCAAGCTCACCAGTACCTGAGTTGAACGTAAAGCTATCCACCGTTTGGTCATCGGTATCTGTATCTATGCTGCTGATGTCAACCGTGTTACCTCCGCTAATGGACAGGTCCGTTCCGGTTAAGGAAAGGGTCTGCGAATCCGTGTTCACACCAGAGATATCAATGGTGTTTCCATCCACGATGGTCAAGTCGGTTCCAGACAAGCTTAAAGTTTGGTCGTCGGTGTCCGTATCAATACTACTGATATCGATGGTGTTTCCGTCTGCGATGGTCAAATCAGTTCCCGATAGGCTCAGGGTCTGGTCATCGGTGTCCACATATCCACTCAGGTCAACAGAGTTACCATCCGCAATGGCAAGGGTGTTACCCGTCAAGCTCAAGGTCTGGTCATCGGTATCTGTATCTATGCTGCTGATGTCAACCGTGTTACCTCCGCTAATGGACAGGTCGGTCCCGCTTAAAGAAAGGGTCTGTGCGTCCGTGTTCACATATCCACTCAAATCGACAGAGTTACCGTCAGCGATAGCAAGGGTGTTCCCCGTCAAGCTCAAGGTCTGGTCATCGGTATCAATTGAGCTGATATCAATAGTGTTACCATCCGCAATGGTCAAATCTGTTCCTGATAAACTTAGAGTCTGGTCGTCAGTGTCAACATACCCGCTCAGGTCAACAGAGTTACCATCCGCAATGGCAAGGGTGTTACCGGTCAGGCTCAAAGTTTGATCGTCCGTATCCACATATCCACTCAAATCGACAGAGTTACCGTCCGCAATGGCAAGGGTGTTTCCTGTCAAGCTCAAGGTCTGGTCATCGGTATCAATTGAGCTGATATCAATAGTGTTACCATCCGCAATGGTCAAATCTGTTCCTGATAAACTTAGAGTCTGGTCGTCAGTGTCAACATACCCGCTCAGGTCAACAGAGTTACCATCCGCAATGGCAAGGGTGTTACCGGTCAGGCTCAAAGTTTGATCGTCCGTATCCACATATCCACTCAAATCGACAGAGTTACCGTCCGCAATGGCAAGGGTGTTTCCTGTCAAGCTCAAGGTCTGGTCATCAGTATCTGTATCAATGCTGCTGATGTCAACCGTATTTCCCCCACTAATGGAAAGGTCAGTCCCAGTCAAAGACAGGGTCTGGGAATCTGTATTCACCCCTGAAATATCTATCGTGTTCCCATCGGCAATCGTCAAATCAGTTCCCGATAGGCTCAGAGTTTGGTCGTCGGTGTCCACATATCCACTTAAATCAACAGAGTTACCGTCCGCAATGGCAAGGGTGTTCCCCGTCAAACTCAAGGTCTGGTCGTCAGTGTCAACATAGCCGCTCAGGTCCACCGAGTCAATGGCAAGGGTGTTCCCCGTCAAGCTCAAGGTCTGGTCATCAGTATCTGTATCAATGCTACTGTCAACTGTGTTTCCTCCACTGATGGAAAGGTCAGTCCCGGTCAGGGAAAGCGTCTGTGCATCTGTGTTCACACCGGAGATATCAATGGTGTTTCCATCAGCAATCGTAAGATCAGTTCCGGATAGGCTTAATGTTTGATCATCGGTATCCACATATCCGCTCAAATCGACAGAGTTACCGTCCGCAATGGCAAGGGTGTTTCCTGTCAGGCTCAAGGTCTGGTCGTCTGTATCGGTATCTATGCTACTGATGTCAACCGTGTTTCCTCCACTGATGGAAAGGTCAGTCCCGGTCAAAGAAAGGGTCTGTGCGTCCGTGTTCACACCAGAGATATCAATGGTGTTTCCATCCACGATGGTCAAGTCGGTTCCAGACAAGCTTAAGGTTTGGTCGTCGGTATCCACATATCCACTTAAATCAACAGAGTTACCGTCCGCAATGGCGTTACCATCGGCAATGGTCAGATCAGTTCCGGATAGGCTTAATGTCTGATCGTCCGTATCCACATATCCGCTCAAATCAACTGAGTTACCGTCCGCAATGGCAAGGGTGTTCCCAGTCAAACTCAAGGTCTGGTCATCCGTGTCCGTGTCAATGCTACTGATATCAATCGTATTACCATCAGCAATCGTAAGATCAGTTCCGGATAGGCTCAAAGTCTGGTCGTCAGTGTCAACATAACCGCTCAAATCGACGGAGTTTCCATCAGCAATCGCAAGAGTGTTTCCTGTTAGGCTCAAGGTCTGGTCATCGGTATCCACATATCCACTTAAATCAACGGAGTTACCATCCGCAATGGCAAGGGTGTTACCCGTCAAACTCAAGGTCTGGTCATCGGTATCAATTGAGCTGATATCAATGGTGTTACCATCCGCAATGGTCAAATCTGTTCCTGATAAACTTAGAGTCTGGTCGTCAGTATCAACATACCCGCTTAAATCAACTGAGTTTCCATCAGCTATGGCCAGGGTGTTACCGGTAAGGCTCAAGGTCTGGTCGTCTGTATCCACACTGGAGATATCTATAGTATTACCATCAACGATGGTCAAATCTGTTCCTGATATACTTAAGGTCTGGTCGTCCGTATCCACATATCCACTTAAATCAACAGAGTTACCGTCCGCAATGGCAAGGGTGTTTCCTGTCAAACTCAAGGTCTGGTCATCGGTATCCGTGTCAATGCTGCTAATATCTATGGTGTTACCATCCGCAATGGTCAAATCTGTTCCTGATAAACTTAGAGTCTGGTCGTCAGTGTCAACATACCCGCTCAGGTCAACAGAGTTACCATCCGCAATGGCAAGGGTGTTACCGGTCAGGCTCAAAGTTTGATCGTCCGTGTCCACATATCCGCTCAAATCGACAGAGTTACCGTCCGCAATGGCAAGGGTGTTCCCCGTCAAGCTCAAGGTCTGGTCATCAGTATCTGTATCTATGCTACTGATGTCGACTGTGTTCCCCCCACTAATGGAAAGGTCAGTCCCGGTCAGGGAAAGCGTCTGTGCATCTGTGTTCACACCGGAGATATCAATGGTGTTTCCATCAGCAATCGTAAGATCAGTTCCGGATAGGCTTAATGTTTGATCATCGGTATCCACATATCCGCTCAAATCGACGGAGTTCCCGTCCGCAATGGCAAGGGTGTTACCGGTCAAACTCAAGGTCTGGTCATCGGTATCCGTGTCGATGCTACTGATATCAATCGTGTTACCATCGGCAATGGTCAGATCCGTTCCGGATAGGCTCAAAGTTTGATCGTCTGTATCCACATATCCGCTTAAATCAACAGAGTTACCGTCCGCAATGGCAAGGGTGTTACCGGTCAAGCTCAAGGTCTGGTCATCGGTATCTACATATCCGCTCAAATCGACGGAGTTCCCGTCCTCAATGGCAAGGGTGTTACCGGTCAAACTCAAGGTCTGGTCATCGGTATCTGTATCAATGCTGCTGATGTCAACCGTGTTTCCTCCACTGATGGAAAGGTCAGTCCCAGTTAAAGACAGGGTCTGCGCATCCGTGTTCACATATCCACTTAAATCAACGGAGTTACCATCCGCAATGGCAAGGGTGTTACCGGTCAGGCTCAAGGTCTGGTCATCAGTATCTGTATCAATGCTACTGATATCAATCGTATTACCATCAGCAATCGTAAGATCAGTTCCGGATAGGCTCAAAGTCTGGTCGTCAGTGTCAACATAGCCGCTCAAATCGACGGAGTTCCCGTCCGCAATGGCAAGGGTGTTCCCCGTCAAGCTCAAGGTCTGGTCATCAGTATCTGTATCAATGCTACTGATGTCAACTGTGTTTCCTCCACTGATGGAAAGGTCAGTTCCTGTCAAGGAAAGGGTCTGTGCATCTGTGTTCACACCGGAGATATCAATGGTGTTTCCATCAGCAATCGTAAGATCAGTTCCGGATAGGCTTAATGTTTGATCATCGGTATCCACATATCCGCTCAAATCGACAGAGTTACCGTCCGCAATGGCAAGGGTGTTACCAGTCAAACTCAAGGTCTGGTCGTCAGTATCAACATAGCCGCTCAGGTCAACAGAGTTACCGTCCGCAATGGCAAGGGTGTTACCGGTCAAACTCAGAGTCTGGTCATCGGTATCCGTGTCAATGCTGCTGATATCAATCGTGTTACCATCAGTAATGGTCAAATCCGTTCCAGATAAGCTTAATGTCTGATCATCAGTTCCCGTAAATGTCGTTGCGGTACCGTTTTCACTGGTATAGGTGTATGTCCCATCCAAATTGTCCGTTAAGGTGGTTATCGTTTCTGAAATACTAACGGAGGCTACATTCAAATAAAGTCCCCCATCTGTTCCAAAAGAAATGTCATTATTGGCATTGGCACTGATCAAATCAACGGTTGAGGGTGCAACCCCGTCATCCTGCAATGAAATGTTCAACTCACCAGCCACCATGGAAAGTCCGTCTATAGCCTGGTCATCCGTATCGGTGTCTATGCTGCTAATGTCTATAGTGTTACCATCCGCTATTGTTAAATCTGTCCCTGACAAACTCAAAGTTTGGTCATCCGTATCCGTATCGATGCTGCTGATATCAACCGTGTTACCTCCACTTATGGATAGGTCGGTTCCGGTCAAAGATAGGGTCTGGGAATCTGTATTGACACCAGAGATGTCTATGGTATTTCCATCAACAATAGTAAGGTCTGTACCCGATAAACTTAAAGTCTGGTCATCGGTATCTGTGTCAATGCTGCTGATATCAATCGTGTTGCCATCAGCAATGGTCAAATCCGTTCCGGATAGGCTTAATGTCTGATCATCGGTATCCACATATCCACTTAAATCAACCGAGTTTCCATCAGCTATGGCAAGGGTATTTCCTGTCAAACTCAAGGTCTGGTCATCTGTATCCGTGTCGATGCTACTGATATCAATGGTGTTACCATCTGCAATGGTCAAATCCGTGCCGGATAGGCTCAAAGTCTGGTCGTCAGTATCCACATATCCGCTCAGGTCAACAGAATTCCCATCTGCAATCGAGAGGGTGTTGCCCGTCAGGCTCAGGGTCTGGTCATCGGTATCAATTGAGCTGATATCAATGGTGTTACCATCCGCAATGGTCAAATCCGTGCCGGATAGGCTCAAAGTCTGGTCGTCAGTGTCAACATAGCCGCTCAGGTCCACTGAGTTCCCGTCCGCAATGGCAAGGGTGTTCCCTGTTAGGCTCAAGGTCTGGTCGTCTGTATCGGTATCTATGCTACTGATGTCAACCGTGTTTCCTCCACTGATGGAAAGGTCAGTCCCGGTCAAGGAAAGTGTCTGTGCGTCCGTGTTCACACCAGAGATATCAATGGTGTTTCCATCCACGATGGTCAAGTCGGTTCCAGACAAGCTTAAGGTTTGGTCATCGGTATCTGTATCAATGCTGCTGATATCTATGGTATTACCATTCGCAATGGTCAGATCAGTTCCGGATAGGCTTAATGTCTGATCGTCAGTATCCACATATCCGCTCAAATCCACAGAATTCCCATCTGCAATCGAGAGGGTGTTGCCCGTCAGGCTCAGGGTCTGGTCATCAGTATCTGTATCAACACCGCTGATATCGATTGTGTTACCATCAGAAATGGTCAGATCGGTTCCGGATAGGCTTAATGTTTGATCATCGGTATCCACATATCCACTTAAATCGACAGAGTTACCATCCGCAATGGCAAGGGTGTTGCCTGTCAAGCTCAAGGTCTGGTCATCGGTATCAATGCTGCTAATATCTATGGTATTACCGTCTGTAATCGTCAAATCCGTTCCGGAAAGACTTAGAGTCTGGTCGTCCGTATCTACATAGCCGCTCAGGTCCACTGAGTTACCGTCCGCAATGGCAAGGGTGTTACCGGTCAAACTCAGAGTCTGGTCATCAGTTCCCGTAAATGTCGTTGCGGTACCATTTTCACTGGTATAGGTGTATGTCCCATCCAGATTGTCCGTTAGGGTGGTTATCGTTTCGGAAATACTAACGGAGGCTACATTCAAATAAAGTCCCCCATCTGTTCCAAAAGTAATGTCATTATTGGCATTGGCACTGATCAAATCAACGGTTGAGGGTGCAACCCCGTCATCCTGCAATGAAATGTTCAACTCACCAGCTACCATGGAAAGTCCGTCTATAGCCTGGTCATCAGTATCGGTGTCTATGCTGCTAATGTCTATAGTATTACCATCCGCTATTGTTAAATCTGTCCCTGACAAACTCAAAGTTTGGTCATCCGTGTCCGTGTCGATGCTACTGATATCAACCGTGTTACCTCCACTTATGGATAGGTCGGTTCCGGTCAAGGAAAGGGTCTGCGAATCCGTGTTCACACCGGAAATATCGATGGTGTTCCCATCCACAATTGTAAGATCTGTACCTGACAAGCTCAATGTTTGGTCATCCGTGTCCGTATCAATGCTGCTAATGTCTATTGTGTTTCCATCCGTAATGGTCAAATCTGTTCCGGAAAGACTTAAGGTCTGGTCGTCCGTATCGGTGTCGATAGAGCTAATGTCAACTGTGTTCCCCCCACTAATGGAAAGGTCGGTCCCGGTCAAGGAAAGGGTCTGTGCGTCCGTGTTCACATATCCACTTAAATCAACGGAGTTTCCATCAGCAATCGCAAGAGTGTTTCCTGTTAGGCTCAAGGTCTGGTCATCGGTATCCACATATCCACTTAAATCAACTGAGTTTCCATCAGCTATGGCAAGGGTGTTCCCTGTCAAACTCAAGGTCTGGTCATCCGTGTCCGTGTCAATGCTACTGATATCAATCGTATTACCATCAGCAATCGTAAGATCAGTTCCGGATAGGCTCAAAGTCTGGTCGTCAGTGTCAACATAACCGCTCAAATCGACGGAGTTACCGTCCGCAATGGAAAGCGTATTCCCTGTTAGGCTCAAGGTCTGGTCATCCGTGTCCGTGTCAATGCTACTGATGTCAACCGTGTTACCTCCACTTATGGACAGGTCGGTTCCGGTCAAGGAAAGTGTCTGAGAATCCGTGTTCACACCGGAAATATCGATGGTGTTCCCATCCACAATGGTCAAATCCGTTCCGGAAAGACTTAAGGTCTGGTCGTCCGTATCGGTGTCGATAGAGCTAATGTCAACTGTGTTCCCCCCACTAATGGAAAGGTCGGTCCCGGTCAAGGAAAGGGTCTGTGCGTCCGTGTTCACATATCCACTTAAATCAACGGAGTTTCCATCGGCAATCGCAAGAGTGTTCCCTGTCAAACTCAAGGTCTGGTCATCGGTATCAATTGAGCTGATATCAATGGTGTTACCATCCGCAATGGTCAAATCCGTTCCGGATAGGCTTAATGTTTGATCATCGGTATCCACATAGCCGCTCAGGTCCACTGAGTTCCCGTCCGCAATGGCAAGGGTGTTTCCAGTCAAACTCAAGGTCTGGTCATCTGTGTCCGTGTCAATGCTGCTGATATCAACCGTGTTCCCCCCACTAATGGATAGGTCGGTTCCGGTCAATGAAAGGGTCTGTGAATCTGTATTGACTCCAGAGATGTCTATCGTATTTCCATCTACAATGGTAAGGTCTGTTCCGGACAAACTCAAGGTCTGGTCATCGGTATCCGTGTCAATGCTGCTGATATCGATTGTGTTACCATCAGAAATGGTCAGATCGGTTCCCGATAAACTTAGAGTCTGGTCGTCTGTATCGGTGTCGATAGAGCTAATGTCAACTGTGTTACCTCCGCTAATGGACAGGTCTGTACCTGTCAAAGAAAGGGTCTGGGAATCTGTATTGACTCCAGAAATATCAATGGTATTTCCATCGGTAATGGTCAAATCTGAACCAGACAGACTCAAAGTCTGATCATCGGTGTCTGTATCTACCAAAGCTGCAATTGAGGCAAGAGCCACTGAAAATGTATTCGCGTCGGAATCCGTAATTTCAAGGTTGGTGTTCGTTCCATCAATTCCAAAAGAAGTAATTGTTGTATTGGTATCTGTAAGTGTATCGCTTAAACTGCTTAAATCAACACTTACATTTCCCCCATTTTCCAATGTCAATGTCAATTCGTTTGTAGCTCCATCCAACGTAAACCCAGTTAACTGCTGATCATCTGTCGATGTCAATTCCCAAGAATCACCATCCCAGAAATAAATGGTTCCCGTATTGGTATTGACATAAACGTCTCCTGTATCTGCACCAGCTGGGGTTATTGCTCCGGCCGCGGTGACCACAGTTCCACTCAAGACTTCGCAGTTACATTGATCTTGTAGGGTTACTGTGGTTTGAGAAAATGCAATTCCTGTGAAAAGCATAAGAACTGCAACTAAGATGCTCTTTTTCATGGGGTTATGATTAGTAGACATCGGGTCTGGGTTGAATTATTGTAATTGTTAGAGCTTAATAAAGCTTTTAAATCATTTGTTCTTTTTGCATAGTATTTCTACACTTTACAAAATTACCCTTACCACTAGGGGGGGAAAATATTTGTTGTGTACGCTTGAAATCCGACGGTATAGGGTTTAAATTCTGAGGTTACCCTTTTACTTTTAGCCGAAAAGTTGGAGGTAGTTGGTCGATTAAACCAAGGCAGTAAAAGGCTAAAGCGCATAGCAAAATTGATTTTTAGGCTCTTAAATTGGATGAAATGGCCGTAAGAATTGGATGTAAAAACAGGTTTAATCCCTATTTACCCGATACGTAATTCCGCGATTGGTTATTACCGTAGGAATGAGCAAAATGGAAATTGGTGAAAACTCCGATGTAGAGTTGCTCAAGGTAGCCGTAGCGGTAATCAAATCTCCGCCAGAAGGTATTACGGTCAATGGAATGAAGAACTCAAATGCATTGGTGTTGTCCGTATTTCCATCGGCATCCGAATAGGCTGAAACACTGCCATCTGTATCGGAACCACCACCTTCAACTGCTGTACCCAGGAAGGTCTGACCTTCACCGTAGTCTATGGATAGGCCTAATTGATTGTCACCACTTGTTGCGGTTCCTTCACTAACATCCGTTAAGAAAAACTCCAAAGTTGTTCCAGGTCTTGACCAACCCTTCACCACAAGGTTCGAACCAGATAGATAGGTTGATTCAATGATTGGGAAGTTCAACAAATTGTTGGGTCCACTATCTGCATCTCCATTATCGTTTACGGTAATGCCATCCCCGTCTCCTGCTGCCGCATCCAAATCAATGCCTAGAGCTGCAGAGGAAGTTCCATTGGCATATATGGAGTTTTGGCTGATTAGATTACCTGTACCGCCTATGACAACTATTCCTGCGCCACCGTTGCTATAAATTCGATTATTAGTTAGTTGCGAGTTATCCCCAGCGACCAACACACCCATATTCTCTACATTTCCAGAGCAGTTACCACCATCTTGACCCGAGGCTGTAATTGCATTTTCGGTTATGATCAAAGCTCCTGAGCTAGCTGAGGCATCTATACCTGATGCAGCGGCATTTTCAATCAGGTTTTGTTGAATGGTTATTCCATTTCCTCCCAGAATCTCAATATTGTCATCGCAAGGCTGATCTCCATTGGAAGTAATATGATTGTTTTGAATTAAACTGCTTGTCCCTCCATTAATTCGTATTCCGGTATCTGTATTTGTGGCGATGTAATTGCCATCTATAGTTAAGTTTCCTCCCAATATCTCCACACCATAATCTACATTACCACCATTGGAACCCTGGGCATTGACCCCCAAAAGGTTGGATGTAATGTTCACTGTTCCGCTATTTATCTGGATTGCAGCGTTATCGTTTGCGTATATAGCCAAGTTTCTGACGGTAGCATTGGACTGCACATCAAAAACATCCCCCAAATCTCTATGTACTTGGATTTCAGGTCTGGAATACGTTGGTAAGCTAATTGCAGAAGTTCCTACAGTACTACCTCCCGAACCTACTGTCCCTGAATTGGTATCCCCAGAATATGCCGTTTGGGTACGACCATCAATGATGGTATTGTCACCTGTAATGGCGTTGAGCGGTGTGGAGGGTGAAATGGTAATATCAAAGTATCCACTTGAGTAATTCGAGTCCGCTGTTCTTCCCAATGCGTCTGAACTTGGTGGAATCATAAAGATAGAGGTATCTTCACCTGCAGCTGGATCAAAAATAGCGTTTGCCCCAATATCCAATCCTGTTTCATCCAGATTGTTTGCATTTATGATGAATTGTCCCAAAGAACCTTGACCATCGCCATTTGTATTCACAATAGTGTTAAAGTTGAATCCGAAATCCAAGCCTACAATACCATTACTTGCAATGGTTATATCCGAAGCAGTTTGAGCACCGGTCAATGTCCCCAGCCCTACATCTTCTGCAGCAGGGTTGGCCCCTCCCACTTCATCGGTGACATCGAGAAGCAAGGCCGCCGAGCCGTAATTTCTATAGGTTTGCACGGGGAAACAACTAGCACAAGCTATTCCTCCTCCTCTTGAAGATCTAACTGTTGCATTTACCACACGTACTGTATATGTACCGTCTGCCATACCACCAAAGGTGTAGTCTCCGTTACTGTCCGTTGTGGTACTTTCCACATAGGTATCTGAGGAATCATACAATTCCAAAGTTGTGTTTTCTATTCCAATCCCAGAGGCTGTGGCCATGTCCCTACCTGCACCTCCTGGGTAATTTATGTCCTCAAAAACAGTTCCTGTCACCAAGTTTGACTGTACCCTGATCATTACAGCATTAAAGAAAACCGCATCGGAGGCCACAGAAACGTTTGCGGTTACCTGGGAATCCCCGGGTGAGATATAGGTAGATATTCCATAGGTATCCAAATCTAGTCCATAGGTGGTAGCATCATTATAGACAGGAAGTTGGGTGTCATCATAAATAGTTGAATTATAGGCATTGTTTCCAGTTTGCCCACCATCCCCACTCAAGGTATAGGTAGTACTTGCCTCATTGGTTATGGAGAGGGTTTCCGAGGCTCCTGAGAGCGTGTCGTCCCCTTCCCAAGATAAAAAGGTGGCTTTGGCACCGGATCCCGCTATGGCATAAAACGAATCCAGAGTAAAGGAATCACTATCATTTCGCAAACGCTGAAATCCTTGGTACAAGTTAATACTGGATGCCGGCAAGGTTGGGTCGTCGTAATATACCATCAATGCCCAACCTCCCAAAACACCTTGGCTGCTACAATTGCTTGTATTGTCTATGGTCAAATCTGCAAAGTCATACGTATTTGTGGAAGGATTGGCCACACCTGTTACAATGGAGGTTACATCACTCAGGTAACTCCAATATGTGGCGGAATGGGCGTTGTATGCCACATCGGCGGTCACCGCCTGCCCTTCTAAAGTAACATTGGCATCCATAACAGAGCTGGAATGCGCCCAGTATAAGTACGCTTTTCTGATGGTTGCTGTTACCGGTATGGGAGCTATGAGTGTTCCAGAACTTGTATTGGTCACAGCACAGGGGTCTGTTCCGTTATCCGAAGTCCTTAAGGTATTTCCTGTAACCACATAATCCACATTTCCATGAAACTCTTCATATAAGGTCAATGGGGCATCCGAAATTATCTGGGAATTAATGGTTCCCGTTGCGGTATCGGAATAATCCACAGCCCCATCTGAGGAGGCCGTAAATTCTATTGTAAAAGTTTCATCATTTTCTATGACGGCATCGTCCGTAATGGGGACAACAATTAAATTGGAATCTCCCAAGGTTCCATTAAAACTAAGAGTGCCGGTTGTACTTGTATAATCACTTCCGGCAATTGCCGTACCATCCACCGTCTGAAAATTTACGGTGAAGGGGCCTGAAGCATCAACTACAGTGTGGGTTACAGTGAACAATGCATTACCTGCATCCTCATCAACTGCAACGTCGGCAATGGTAACCGTAGGACCAGGAAAATAGCATGAAACCGTAGCGTCCCAGCCATCATCTATTACGCTAGAATCAGAGGTAAATCTAAATGTAAGACAACCAGAAACATCTGTTGAGGTAATGGTGGTCGGTGGGGGATTGCCGTTATGGTATTGACCTATCAGGGTTCCTCCTGTTGATGTTCCTTCGTAAACATATAGAAAGTCATAACCGTTTTCAACATCAAATGAATTAAATGTAATTCTGGTAAAACTTCCTCCCGTATCTGGACAAATGGTGTACGTAAGGTCTTCATTGTTACTGTAAGTGGCTCCAATACCTCCAGAATCCATAAATATATCGTTACAGGAATTTTCGGTTACCCCATCGGTTATAACAAGGCCATCATTGTCGCTTATTGTTCCCGTTGCAGTATCGGAGTAATCCACAGAACCGTCTGAAGATGCCGTAAATTGGATGGAAAAGGCCTCGGAGCTTTCCACCGTTCCATCGTCTGTAATGGGTACTGAAATAGTATCTGTATCTCCGCTGGTGCCATTGAAGTTCAGCGTGCCACTGGTATAGGTATAATCACTCCCCGAAATAGCCGTACCATTTACGGTTTGATAATTTACCGTAAACGCTCCGGAAGCATTGGCCCCGGTGTGGGTCACGGTAAAAATGGCATTGCCAGTGCCTTCATCAAAAGTGAGGTCGCCGATTGTAACCACAGGATTTGTTGTTGCGGTAAACAGCACATTGTCTATATAGATGGTCTCACTTCCACCCCAACCAGAGTCTCCACCAATTAACCGGATGGAGGAATTAGAGGAAATTTGGTCTGCTGTCAAATTATGGGAGACAGACCCTGTGCTTGTACTATTTATCGTGGCAACGGTTTGGTAAGAAGATGTATTGTTGTTCCACAACTGCACCAAAAGGGACTCGTTACCCCTGGAAGTGGCATCATAGTCCAGATCTAATGTTACACTGGAAGCGCCGGACAAATCCAAATCCCTTGCAATATACCTACCATCCAAATTATTGAATTCCAATTCATTACCCGAAATCTCAATTCTACCATTGAAAGGGCTGTCATCGTCATTGGTTTCATCCCAGCTAGTGGCAAAATTTTGTGTGCCATTGTTGTTGGAATAGGAGGTGGAACTAAAGTTGTCGCGATAGGTATCCTGCCCCATCACAGAGAAACAGGCAAAAACAAATAGCACGTTGCATAGTGCAATTGTTCTTTTTAGAGGTTTTATTTTGGTAAGCATATAGTTAGTGGAATATACTTTTTCCAAATGTAACCGTAGTTCCATGCGCCTCTAAATAATTGTTGTGAAAGGGCTTATCGATAAAGTGAACGGGTATAAATATGGGGTGAGGAATAACCGCTTTGAGCTATAAATACAAAAAAAGGAACCTGAATTTGAGGTTCCTTTTTACATAATACGTAAAAATATTACGCTATTCGAATATGATGAATTCCGATCTTCGGTTTAACTGGTGCTCATCGCTTGAACAGCGAACCCCATTACTACAGTTATTTACCAGTCGTTTTTCTCCAAAGCCTTCTCCTTGTAGCCTTTCTGCGGCTATTCCTTTGGAAATCATATAATTTACGGTGGATTCCGCCCTCTTCTGGGACAGCCACAAGTTATAGGCATCATTACCCCTACTGTCGGTATGGGAATTCACCTTGATTTTCAAGCTAGGGTATTTCTCCATGGCCACGATGACCTTTTGAATCTCAATTTCGGCATCTGGACGAATGTTATACTTGTTCAAATCAAAGTAGATAGTACTTAGCTGTAGCAACTTGGCCAAGTCATCACCGAAACCTCCCGTGACCACATCACGTTCCAGGTAAAAGTCCACAATTCTTGGTTTGCCATAGGACTTGTTGAGGTATTCTTCGGCCGGAACATATCCATCCCTTGAGGCACGCACAAAATTACCTTTGGAACAATCCAAACTTAGTACATAATTGCCCTGAGAATCCGTCAAGGTGGATGATACCTCCTTATTTTCCTCATCAATGATCATTACTGTTGCGCCTGCCAAAACTTCATTGGAAATCCTATCCCTGACCGTTCCGGTCACTTCTTGGATACAATCCAAGACCAAGGGCTCGTTCTCTGTAAACTCGTAAATATCGTCTTCACCCATACCGCCTTCGCGATTGGATGAGAAGTAGCCAATCTTGGTTTCACTATCCAGGATAAAGGCAAAATCATCTTGATTCCCATTTACTGGTTTTCCCACATTTACCACAGGTTCGTTAAAACTTCCAAAAGTGATCTTGGTTGCAAAAACGTCCAAACCTCCCAAGCCGGGATGCCCATCCGAAGAAAAATACAATATCCCTTCCTGGGTTATATAAGGAAAGGTCTCCCGAGCTCTTGTATTGATATTTTTACCCAAATTGATAATAGGTCCGTAAGTTCCATCACCAATAATTTCTGTATAAAATATATCGGACTCTCCCACAGAACCTGGCATATCCGAAACAAAATAAAGTTTCTTCCCGTCCGGACTCAGGACTGGATGGGCCACGGAATACGAATCGCTGTTGAAGGGCAATTCCAAGATGTTGGTCCATTCGCCATCCACCAATTCAGCACTATAAATTTTAAGCCTGATGATACCTTGTTCATCCTTGTATTTTTTGCCATCCAAGAAGTTGTTCCTTGTAAAATACATGGTAGTCCCATCCTTGGAAACCACAGAAGTGGATTCGTGGAGTCTTGTGTTTACATCCCCGGGAACCTTGACCACACGGTCATTGGAAACACTATCTGCATTGACCTTATACAAATCCAAGAAATCCTTGGAGTTCCATGTATGTCTGTACCTTGCCAAATTTCCAGTATCCCTGTCCGAAGAAAATATCAGTCCCTTTTCGTAGAATGCTGCTGCAAAATCCGAGTACTTGCTGTTATAGGCAAAGGGTTTTACACTGAACCTTCCTGAATTCTCCTCAATCTTGGCTAAGTAATCCTCATCTGAAGGAAAGTCTCCTTGGGCGGTCATCTGCTTGAACTTGGACATTATATCCGAAGCCGCATCGTATTCCCCAAGAGTTTTTAAACTCTGTGCATACCTAAAGAAGTAATCCGGTTCTGTTTCATCAGGATAGGCCTCGGCCAACCTTTTGTAAACATTTGCTGCCTCTTCGTATTTGGCATTAAAGTAATAGGCATTTCCCAAGCGTTTCAACAAATCCTGGGATACATATCCTTTATCCAATACCTTTTTATAAATATCTATGGCCGGACTAAAGGAATATTCGTTATAGCGTTCGTCCGCCTTGGCCTGGGCTTTGGCTCCCTGTTTTTCATTCACCTTTACCTCCTCCTGAGACCAAAATGGGCTAGAATATCCTAGAAAAACAATTACAAGGATTAGTATTCTTTTTTGCATAGTTCAGGTATTAAAAGAATCTAGGTGAAACCGTTCTTTGGAATGCCTTCAACAATTCCAATCGCAAAAACACTTCAAAAGACCCATCATTGAATTGGGTTCCTCCCAGTTCCGTGGTCTCCCGATCATACGCCAGACCTAGCATTATCTGATCGGTAATCTGGAACCCCGCCAAAGCACTAACAGCTGCATCCAATCTATAGGCCCCGCCAAAATAGAATTTATCCGCATACAGGAAATTGGCCGATATATCCACCTGCAAAGGAGCCCCACCCACAGCTTTGGTCAACAAAGCGGGTTTGAACTGCAAATCTGCATTCAAATCGAAAACATAACCCGTAATCATATAGAAATTGATACGTTCCGTAGACAAGAAGTTTACGGAATTGGCATCGTTGGCATCATTGTCAAAATATTCTGTCTCCAAAATATTCGGAGCAGATACCCCAAGATAAAATTTGTCCGTATGGTAGTAAATACCCAATCCAAAATTCGGGTTGAACTGGTTGTCAATATTATCCTGTTGCACCACCTCTTGGTCAAAGTTCCGCAACCCATTAAAATCCAGGTTCAACATATTTCCACCAGCTTTTAGCCCAAAGGAAAGTTTGGCGTCCAAGGCTACATCAATAGTGTATGATAGAACCGCATCAAAATAGGTCTCTTGAACCACTCCATCCCCTATATTGTCATTGACTATGGAGACACCATACCCCAATCTACTATTTCTAATGGGGGAATGAAGGTTGAGACTAAAAGTCTCCGGTGCGCCATCAAGGCCTATCCACTGGGAACGATACAGACCGGCAAAGCTCAATTGTCCCCGGGAACCCGCATAAGCTGGGTTCACAGTCAGTGTATTGAACATATACTGGGTATACTGGGCATCTTGTTGGGCAACAAGACTCTGAATTGTGATTCCAATAAGTAAAAACGGAATTAAAAAGTGCTTTTTAATCATTCTGTTTCAATATGTTACCTACTTATATAAATGTATTCGGAGTCGGTAAAACTTCCTTCTTCCGTTTCATAGTCAAAGATATAAAAATATACCCCCGCCGGAAGATAATCGTTCACGCTTAGGGTTGACCTACCGCGTGATCTGCCGTCAAATACATTATTGATGTTGTCGTAATCTTTTCCTTCGTAAACAGCCACACCCCATCTGTTAAAGATGCGAAGTGTACTGGTCTTAATATTTCTTACCCCTCTTATAAACAAGAAATCATTTTTTAGATCCCCGTTGGGTGTCAGCATTTGGTTCACCTCAATATTTTCAATAGATACTGTCACCACAGCTGTGTCGCAATTATCTGGGTCGTCAGCCTCACAAATTTGATATTCAATGGTATAGATACCATCAGGGGTATTTGGCGCAACAGTAACACTTCCATCTGGATTAATGGTCAAATTACCAGTTGGAGTCGAGGTAAGAATCACGTTGGTTATCGTTGCGGATTCGCCATTTACAGTATCGTTGCCGAGCACATCACTACCAGCAATCAATCCACCTGCACTTGTTGAACCATATGCATCATCCGTTGCCACAATCTCATTTACCATTCCTGGGCCTACCTCTATGGTCACGGTACCCGAATCGCAGTTTTCCACATCTGCTATCTCACAAATGGTGTATTCAATGGTGTAGGTTCCTTCTTCTGTTCCCGGAGTCACACGAATACTCCCATCCTCCAAAATTGTCAGTTCATCGGTAGGTGTGGAACTTAGGATAACATTCTCCAAAGTTACAGGCATCCCATCAAGGGTATCATTGTCAAGTACGTTACTGTCAGGAAGCTCACCTCCTGAAGTATCAGCACTATAAGAATCATCCATTGCGATAATTTCGTTGCCCATACTTGTCCCTACCACAACCGTAACGGTTCCTGTGTCACAGTTATCCATATTGGCTAACTCACAAATGGTATATTCAATAGTGTAGGTGCCATCAGGAGTTCCTGGCTCTACCCTGATGGTTCCGTCCTCAAGAATGGTCAACACATCTGTTGGAGTGGAAATCAAAATAACATCCTCCAAGGTTACAGGATCTCCGTCCAAGGTATCGTTGGCAAGTACGTCGCTATTGGGAATCTCGCCTTCATCCCCATTCGTAATAAATGAGTCATCCACCGCATCAATGGTCTTGGGAGAATCAGGATCCAGATAATCGGGGGTACCGTCATCGTCCGTATCGTCGTTGGTGGGGTCATCGTCACCGTCAGGATCCTCATCCGGGGTATCGATTCCGTCCCCGTCGTCGTCCAGGTCACGGTAGTTCACGTCATCCGTCCCATCGGTGTCCGGAAGGTCGTTGGCAGGGTTGTCGATCTCGTCGTTCACGTCATAACCATCATTGACATCCGAGCCCTCGTAACCGTCGTCCAGTCCGTCGTTGTCCGTGTCTGTGCCCGTGTAGGCCTGATCGGGGACACCATCAAAGTTGAAGTCGTTCCCCTCGTTGTTGTCCGGTACCAGATCGTTGTCCGTATCATCGTCCAGATAGTCCGGAATTTCGTCGTCATCCGTGTTCTCTGGCGTAAGCCCGCCCAAATAGGCAGAGTTCACACCTTGGTTCGCCTCATAGGTCGCCTCGTCGTCATCGTTCGGTGGGATATAGGTGGCCGTGGGCTGTGCCTCAACATTGTCCGGGATACCGTCATCGTCACTGTCGATGTCCAGGTGGTCGGGCCTGCCGTCCCCATCGCTGTCCAAGGGGTTGGTCAGCGGATCGTCATCGCCATCTATGTTGTGGTCCTCCGTGGTATCGAGGATACCGTCATTATCGTCATCAAGGTCAACAAGGTCCGGTACGCCGTCGTCATCGGTGTCGTCCCCGGGTCCGTCTGGATCCAGGTAATCAGGGGTACCGTCATCGTCCGTATCGTCATTGGTGGGGTCATCGTCGCCATCAGGATCTTCATCAGGGGTGTCGATTCCATCACCGTCGTCGTCCAGGTCGCGGTAGTTCACGTCATCCGTCCCATCCGTGTCGGGCAGGTCGTTGGCTGGGTCGTCGATCTCGTCGTTCACGTCATAACCATCGTTCACGTCGGAGCCCTCGTAACCGTCATCCAGTCCGTCGTTGTCTGTGTCCGTGCCCGTGTAGGCCTGATCGGGAACTCCGTCAAAGTTGAAGTCGTTCCCCTCGTTGTTGTCCGGTACCAGGTCATTGTCCGTATCATCGTCCAGATAGTCCGGAATTTCGTCGTCATCCGTGTTCTCTGGCGTAAGCCCGCCCAAATAGGCAGAGTTCACACCTTGGTTCGCCTCATAGGTCGCCTCGTCGTCATCGTTCGGTGGGATATAGGTGGCCGTGGGCTGTGCCTCAACATTGTCTGGGATACCGTCATCGTCACTATCTATGTCCAGGTGGTCGGGCCTGCCGTCCCCATCGCTGTCCAAGGGATTGGTCAGCGGGTCGTCGTCGCCATCTATGTTGTGGTCCTCCGTGGTGTCGAGGATACCATCGTTGTCGTCGTCAAGGTCAACAAGGTCTGGTACGCCGTCGTCATCGGTGTCGTCACCAGGTCCGTCTGGATCCAGATAATCGGGGGTACCGTCATCGTCCGTATCGTCGTTGGTGGGGTCGTCGTCACCATCAGGATCTTCATCAGGGGTGTCGATTCCGTCCCCGTCGTCGTCCAGGTCGCGGTAGTTCACGTCATCCGTCCCATCGGTGTCCGGTAGGTCGTTGGCAGGGTCGTCGATCTCGTCGTTCACGTCATAGCCATCATTGACATTAGACCCCTCGTAACCGTCGTCCAGTCCGTCGTTGTCCGTGTCTGTGCCCGTATAGGCCTGATCGGGGACACCGTCAAAGTTGAAGTCGTTCCCCTCGTTGTTGTCCGGTACCAGGTCATTGTCCGTATCATCGTCCAGATAATCAAGATTGTCAACACCATCGGTATTTACAGGGTCAATTCCCTCATCACCACTTCCTTCATAGGCATTGTCCAACCCATCATAATCATCATCTTGCCCTGTTGGTGGAATGTATCCTGCTGTGGTCTGGCCTTCGACGTTATCTGGAATTCCATCATCATCAGAATCTATATCCCTAAAGTCTTTGACACGGTCATCATCTGAATCAATGGGTTGGAGTCCCAAACAACCACACGGACTTAATCCATAGGCATCGTCCAAGCCATTTCCGTCCATATCTTTTCCTGAGGGTGGTATGTATTCGGAAGTTTTTTGCGCTTCTATATTGTCCAGGATACCGTCATTGTCGGAATCAATATCCTTATAATCTGGGATATAATCCCCATCCGTATCAACAGGGATCAATCCGCCACAGCTACCAGGCGTTTCTTCATAGGCATCGTCCAATCCATTGCCATCTACATCTTCACTGGAAGGGGCAACATACCCTGGTAAAGGTTGCGCCTCAATGTTATCAATAATACCATCATCATCGGAATCCAAATCCAAATAGTCGGGCACTCCATCTCCATCGGTATCGGTAGGATTGGTCCAATACTTATCGTCCCCGTCCTCATTCTTGTCCTCAACAGTATCAATTATACCGTCGTTGTCAGAGTCTATATCCTTGTTGTCAGGAACTCCGTCCCCGTCTGTGTCCGTGTAGAATGGGATTGGCGCCTCCAATATTGAAGCGTGAGCGGCATCTTGAAAGCTCAAACAAAATGCAACGAATGCCAGTGAAAAAAGACTATATGAAACCTTTTTCTTAAGATTTAAGAAAGTAATTTTTTCCATAATGATAGTTTTGGTCAACGTATCACCATGGCATTAGTGTTCTCGAACTAGTAAGAAAATGGGGCTTTTCTTTACTATTTTTGGTTATTGGGTTCTCGTTACCCAGTAACCAACTTTTGTGCGCATAGTTAATGCATTTGATGTGCAAGACCTATTTTTATCGACAAAAGGCAAATTCCTCATCATTACCTACCACTTATATTTATACGAACAGATTCTGTGAACGGATTATTGGAGGGTAAAAATCTAGTTTTTTTGCGACGGAAAAGTACTTTACTTTTTTCTATCAAATGACATTTTTAAACAATTTTTGTCTTCTTTCTTTTAACAAATGTCTAAGTGACTCCAAATAGAATTTATAAGCCATAAAACCCCTATTTTTGCCGAAATTTTTGTAGATGGATTTTGAAAAGGAAATAGCCAGACGAAGGACTTTTGGAATTATCTCCCACCCGGATGCGGGTAAAACAACCTTGACCGAAAAATTATTGCTGTTCGGTGGGGCCATTCAGGAAGCCGGAGCGGTTAAAAACAACAAAATCAAAAAGTCGGCCACCAGTGATTTTATGGAGATTGAGCGTCAACGGGGAATTTCCGTGGCCACATCTGTGTTGGCCTTTATCTACAAGGACAAAAAAATCAATATTCTGGATACTCCGGGCCACAAGGATTTTGCAGAGGACACTTTTAGAACCTTAACTGCCGTGGACAGCGTCATTGTGGTAATTGATGTTGCCAAAGGGGTCGAGGAGCAAACAGAAAAATTGGTGGAAGTATGCCGCATGCGGAACATTCCCATGATTGTTTTCATCAACAAATTGGATCGTGAGGGTAAAGATGCGTTTGACCTTTTGGATGAAGTAGAACAAAAACTGGGGCTTTCGGTTACCCCATTGAGTTTTCCGATTGGGATGGGCTACGATTTTAAGGGAATCTATAACATCTACGAGAAAAATATCAACCTATTCAGCGGCAACAGCAAACAGAATATTGAAGAAACCATTGCATTTACGGATATGGAAAGCCCTGAATTGGAAAAAATCATTGGGGAAAGTGCCGCGGAGGAGCTACGGGACAACCTAGAACTGGTAGCTGGGGTTTACCCTGAATTTGATAAGAAGGCTTATTTGGAAGGCACCCAACAGCCCGTTTTCTTTGGTTCTGCACTAAACAACTTTGGAGTACGGGAATTGCTGGATTGTTTTGTGGACATTGCACCTTCTCCAAGAGCTAAAATGGCTGAAGAGCGTCTTGTAAAATCGGATGAAAAAGATTTTTCGGGATTCGTTTTTAAAATCCATGCCAACATGGATCCCAAGCACCGCGATCGGCTGGCCTTTATCAAAATTGTATCAGGTACATTTGAACGCAACAAACCTTACCTCCATGTACGACAGGATAAAAAGCTGAAATTCTCAAGCCCCAACGCTTTTTTTGCCGAGAAAAAGGAAATCGTAGATATCTCTTATCCCGGGGATATCGTGGGCTTGCATGATACTGGAAATTTCAAGATTGGAGATACCCTAACCAATGGGGAAAAATTAAATTACAAGGGTATTCCGAGTTTTTCACCCGAGCATTTTAGGTATATCAACAATGCTGACCCCATGAAAGCCAAGCAATTGTATAAGGGGATAGACCAATTAATGGATGAAGGTGTTGCGCAATTGTTTACGCTGGAAATGAATGGAAGAAAAGTAATTGGTACGGTAGGTGCCCTTCAATACGAGGTCATCCAATACCGCTTGGAGCATGAATATGGTGCCAAATGCACCTATGAAAACTTCCCCGTGCACAAAGCTTGTTGGGTGGAGGCGGAAGATCCAAACAATGAAGAGTTTAAGGAATTTAAACGGGTAAAACAAAAGTTCCTGGCCACGGATAAAAGAGGACAGCTCGTTTTTCTTGCTGACTCCGCTTTTTCGCTTCAAATGACCCAACAGAAGTATCCGTCGGTTAAGCTACGCTTTACTTCAGAGGTAACGGAATAAGTGTACTCCACACGTACCTCTCGCATAATCAGAAAGTTGTAAAAATTCAATTCATGGATTTTTTGTACTTTATTGGCTGTAACCAATAAAAACTTTTCTTATGTCTGATTCAAACAAACCGCCAGTATGGTTCTGGGTGGTAAGTGTTCTTCTTCTATTATGGAACCTTTCCGGTGTTTATAGTTATTTAAGTACCAAGTTTAACCAGGTTGAAATGTTGGAAGCCATGACCCAGGCACAACGGGAATTATTTGAAGCCTTTCCTGCGTGGGCAACGGCAGCATTTGCCATTGCAGTATTTGGTGGTACAGTTGCCGCTATAGGACTTTTGTTAAGAAAAAAATGGGCGAAACCCTTATTCATTGTATCCTTGGTAGCCGCAGTGGCCCAATTCATTAATTGGTTGTTTATCCAGAATGCTCCAGAGGCCTTTGGTTCTGAGGCCTATACCATGCCAGTTATTGTAGTTATCATTGGAATTTTGCAGATTTGGTTTTCCAAAAAAGGCATACAAAAAGGATGGCTTAGCTAAGAAGGTCAACATTAAAAAATTAAAAACCCTGACTTTTAGATCAGGGTTTTGTTTTATGCTTCGCCTGTAGGCCCAAAATTGAGTGGAATGGGAGGTTGTTCATAATCCTTGATGGTTCCATGGGCCTTTTCAAATCTTGCAACATTGTCATTTAAGGCCTTAAGGAACTTTTTGGCATGTTGCGGAGTTAGTACAATTCTGCTCTTCACCTTTGCCTTGGGCGCTCCGGGCATCATGCTAATAAAGTCCACTACAAATTCTGAAACTGAATGGTTTATGATGGCCAGGTTGGAATAGATTCCTTCTGCCGTTTTTTCATCCAATTCTATATTGATTTGCTTTTGGGTTTTATCGTTTTCAGCCATTATGATTTATTTGATTAAGTTTCTTTAGAAATTGAATTCTATCACTCAAAAATAATCTGTTCATTTTGTCTTGAAACAAAACGAACCAAAAATTCAAGAGGATTTCAAGGAAATTTTTGCGATTTCATCTCAAAATCGCTGACAAACCTAAACGTTACATGCTCTTTTTTGCTTTGCAAAACGCACTTTCACTCGATTTGCAGCTATTTCAGCGAAATCCCAGTCTCAGTTTGAAGCCGATTCCCTAAAAAAGAAAACCCTGACAATTGCCAGGGTTTTGTTTATTAGAATTTAAATTCCTCTTTTCGGGCCATAATTTCATCGTATTCTTCTTTAGAGCCTACAATGATACTGTCATAATCCCTCATACCGGTACCGGCTGGAATTTTATGTCCTACAATTACATTTTCCTTCAAACCTTCCAAGGTATCCACTTTACCGCTTACCGCAGCTTCGTTCAATACTTTGGTAGTTTCCTGGAACGATGCCGCAGAGATAAAGGACTTGGTCTGCAAGGACGCACGCGTAATACCCTGTAGAATTGGAGTTGCCGTAGCTGCTACAGCATCTCTTGCACTTACCAAGGTCTTATCCGCTCTTCGCAATACAGAGTTTTCATCCCTCAGAGCACGTGCAGTAACAATCTGCCCGGCTTTTAGGTTTTCCGACTCTCCTGCATCTTCCACCACTTTTTTACCGAAAATCTCATCGTTCTCCCTGATGAAGTCGTCCTTGTGCACCAATTGGTTCTCCAAGAAAGTAGTATCCCCAGAATCCTCAATTCGTACTTTACGCATCATCTGACGAACAACTACCTCGAAGTGTTTGTCATTGATCTTCACCCCTTGCAAACGGTATACTTCCTGAACTTCGTTCACCAAGTATTGTTGTACCGCAGAAGGTCCTTTGATTGCCAAGATATCCTCAGGAGTAATGGATCCATCAGACAATGGCATTCCTGCACGAACGTAATCGTTCTCCTGAACCAAGATTTGATTGGATAGTTTTACCAAGTACTTCTTGATTTCGCCCGACTTCGCTTCGATGATAATCTCACGGTTACCCCGCTTGATCTTACCGAAGGAAACCACACCGTCAATCTCGGAAACAACGGCTGGATTGGAAGGGTTACGTGCTTCAAAAAGCTCGGTCACCCTTGGAAGACCACCTGTAATATCCCCTGCTTTAGCGGACTTACGTGGAATCTTCACCAAAATCTTACCTTCCTTGATCTTCTCACCGTCATCCACCATTAAGTGGGAACCAACGGGTAAGTTATACGATCGTAAGGTTTCTCCTTTGCCATCCTTGATCAACAAGGTTGGAATCAGTTTCTTGTTTCTGGATTCAGAAATTACCTTTTCCTGGAAACCAGTCTGTTCATCAATTTCTACTTGATAGGTAACTCCTTGCTCTATGTTTTCGTAGGCAATTTGCCCAGTAAATTCGGAAACAATTACACCATTATAGGGATCCCACTGACAAATAACGGTTCCTGGTTTGATTTTGGCCCCGTTCTTCACAAACAATTGAGATCCATAAGGAATGTTATTGGTACTCAAAGTAATACCGGTATTGGCATCCACCACTTTGATTTCAGAAGTTCTGGAGATTACAATGTTGGCTTTTTCGCCTTCGCTGTTTTCCCCAACAACGGTTCTCAAATCCTCGATTTCGGCAATACCTTCAAACTTGGCTTCCAATTTGTTATCCTCGGAAATGTTACCTGCAATACCACCCACGTGGAAGGTACGTAGTGTAAGCTGTGTACCAGGCTCACCAATGGATTGTGCGGCCACAACACCTACGGCCTCACCACGCTGAACCATTTTATTGGTTGCAAGATTTCTACCGTAACACTTGGCACAAATTCCTTTTGGAGCCTCACAAGTCAATGCGGAACGCACCTCAATCTTTTCAATTGGAGCAGCTTCCACCTTTTTCACATCGGCTTCCGAAATCTCTTGACCAGCAGTCAAAATCAGTTCCTCAGTCAATGGGTTGTATACATCGTGTAGCGAAACCCTACCAAGGATTCTTTCACCCAAGGTCTCCACTACTTCTTCATTCTTTTTCAAGGCTTCAACCTCAATTCCTCTAAGCGTACCACAATCCTCGATATTGATGATCACATCTTGGGAAACATCCACCAAACGACGTGTCAAGTATCCAGCATCCGCAGTTTTCAAAGCGGTATCCGCTAGACCTTTACGCGCACCGTGGGTAGAGATAAAGTATTCCAAGATGGAAAGTCCTTCCTTAAAGTTGGAAAGAATCGGGTTTTCAATAATCTCACCACCACCAGCGGTAGATTTTTTAGGCTTAGCCATCAAACCACGCATCCCGGTCAACTGGCGAATCTGCTCCTTGGAACCCCTCGCACCTGAATCCAACATCATATACACAGAGTTGAATCCTTGTTGATCTTCACGAATTCGCTTCATGGCCAATTCCGTCAACATGGCGTTGGTAGAAGTCCACACATCAATTACCTGGTTGTAACGTTCGTTGTTGGTAATCAGACCCATGTTATAGTTCATCATAATACCATCAACCTGCTCATTGGCATCATTGATCATATCGTGCTTCTCTGGCGGAATGATAATATCACCCAAACTAAAGGACAATCCTCCCTTAAAGGCGAAATCATATCCCATGGCCTTGATTTTATCCAAGAACTCCGCAGTGGTAGGAACATCTGTTACCGCAAGAATATCCCCAATAATATTTCTAAGGGACTTCTTATTCAATACGGTGTTGATATAACCCGCTTGTTCTGGCACAACACTGTTGAACAAAACACGTCCAACGGTGGTTGGAATGATTTGGTTCACCAACTCTCCTTCTTCATTAAAATCTTTGGCCCTAACCTTGATTCCGGCATTCAAATCCACTTTTCCTTCGTTAAAGGCAATCTCTACTTCCTCAGCAGAGTAGAACGTCAAGCCTTCTCCTTTAATTGGAACTTCTTTAGTGGATTTACGCTCTTTGGTCATGTAGTACAGACCCAACACCATATCCTGTGAAGGAACGGTAATAGGAGAACCGTTGGCCGGGTTCAAGATGTTTTGGGAGGCCAACATCAAAAGTTGTGCTTCCAAAATGGCCTCTGGGCCCAATGGTAGGTGAACTGCCATTTGATCCCCGTCAAAATCCGCGTTAAATGCGGTACATGCCAATGGGTGCAAACGGATTGCTTTCCCCTCAATCAACTTGGGTTGGAACGCTTGAATCCCCAATCTGTGCAATGTGGGGGCCCGGTTCAATAGTACCGGATGTCCTTTAAGGACATTCTCCAAGATATCCCAAACCACGGGCTCTTTTTTGTCTATGATTTTCTTGGCCGATTTTACCGTTTTTACAATACCTCTTTCAATCAGTTTCCTGATGACGAAAGGCTTGTACAGCTCGGCAGCCATATCTTTTGGTAGACCACATTCGTACAATTTCATTTCCGGCCCAACCACGATTACGGAACGAGCAGAGTAATCCACACGTTTACCCAAAAGGTTTTGACGGAAACGACCTTGCTTACCTTTCAAGGAATCAGAAAGGGATTTTAGGGGTCTGTTTGATTCTGTTTTTACAGCAGATGCTTTTCTTGTGTTATCAAACAAGGAATCCACCGCTTCCTGAAGCATGCGCTTCTCGTTTCTCAAGATCACCTCGGGAGCCTTGATCTCCATCAATCGCTTTAAACGATTGTTACGGATAATTACCCTACGGTATAGATCGTTCAAATCGGAAGTTGCGAAACGACCACCATCCAATGGTACCAACGGACGCAATTCCGGTGGAATTACAGGAATCACCTTCATGATCATCCATTCTGGATTGTTCTCCCTGTTTCCTTGGGACTCACGTAAGGCCTCTACCACTTGAAGTCTCTTCAGTGCTTCTGTCTTACGTTGCTTGGAGGTTTCCGTGTTTGCCTTGTGTCTCAATTGATAGGAAAGCTCTTCCAAATCGATTCTGGACAACAAATCAATCAAACATTCAGCACCCATTTTGGCCACGAACTTGTTGGGGTCCGTGTCTTCCAAATATTGGTTTTCTGCTGGAATGGATTCCAAAATGTTTAGGTATTCCTCCTCGGTCAAGAAATCCATTTTATTGATTTCCTCACCTTCTGGACCTTTGGCAATACCAGGCTGAATCACCACATATCTTTCGTAATAGATGATCATATCCAATTTCTTGGACGGTAATCCCAATAGGTATCCAATTTTATTTGGAAGGGAACGGAAATACCAGATATGCGCTACAGGAACCACCAAGTTGATGTGCCCCACACGATCTCTACGTACTTTTTTCTCCGTTACTTCCACACCACAACGGTCACAAACAATTCCGCGATAACGGATACGCTTGTATTTACCGCAGGCACATTCGTAATCCTTTACCGGGCCGAATATACGCTCACAGAACAGTCCGTCCCTTTCAGGCTTGTGTGTTCTGTAGTTAATGGTTTCTGGCTTTAAAACTTCACCACGGGACTCTGCCAAAATGGACTCTGGAGAGGCCAACCCGATGGAAATTTTATCAAACCTTTTTGGTGCGTTATTATCTTTTATTCTAGCCATAATACTATGGAGATGATATGATTAAAAATGCTTTATTATTTACTACTCTTCCAATCGGATGTCCAAACCTAATCCCTTAAGTTCGTGCATCAATACGTTGAAAGATTCTGGCAATCCAGGTTCTGGCATGGTCTCGCCTTTTACAATGGACTCATAGGTCTTGGCCCTACCGATAACGTCATCCGACTTCACGGTCAAGATTTCACGTAAGGTTGATGAAGCTCCATAGGCCTCTAGTGCCCAAACCTCCATCTCACCAAAACGCTGACCACCAAATTGTGCCTTACCACCCAACGGTTGCTGTGTGATCAAGGAGTATGGTCCAATAGATCTGGCGTGCATCTTGTCATCTACCATGTGTCCTAATTTCAACATATAGATAACTCCCACGGTTGCCGCTTGGTCAAAACGCTTCCCTGTTCCACCATCATAAAGGTGGGTGTGTCCAAATCTTGGCACTCCAGCCTCATCTGTAAGTGCATTGATCTGCTCCAAGGTAGCTCCATCAAAAATTGGGGTTCCATATTTTCTGCCCAATTTAAGACCTGCCCAACCTAGAACAGTTTCGTAAATCTGTCCAATGTTCATACGGGAAGGTACCCCAAGTGGGTTCAATACGATATCCACCGGTGTTCCATCTTCCAAGAATGGCATATCTTCCTGACGAACGATACGGGCTACAATACCCTTGTTACCGTGACGACCCGCCATTTTATCACCAACTTTAAGCTTACGCTTTTTGGCGATGTATACCTTAGCCAATTTCATGATTCCCGCAGGAAGTTCATCCCCCACAGAAATAGTAAACTTATCTCTACGCAAGTTACCTTGGATATCGTTTAATTTGATCTTATAGTTGTGCAACAAATCGGCCACCAACGCATTGGTCTTGTCGTCCGTTGTCCAGCTACCACCTACCAAGTGGGCAAAGTCATCCACGGCATTCAACATTTTGATGGTGTATTTCTTTCCTTTTGGAAGTACTTCCTCACCCAAATCGTTGATTACCCCTTGCGAAGTTTTACCGTTGATCAAGCCAAACAATTTCTCGATCAAGATATCCTTCAACTGTTGGAATTTCACTTCGTAGTCCATTTCCAATCTTGAAATGGCCTCTTTATCCTCAGAACGCTTGCGCTTGTCCTTAATGGAACGGGAGAACAACTTCTTGTCAATCACCACCCCTCTCAAAGAAGGAGAAGCTTTCAAGGAAGCATCTTTTACATCACCCGCTTTGTCACCAAAGATGGCACGTAGTAATTTTTCTTCCGGAGTTGGATCGGATTCTCCTTTTGGAGTAATCTTACCAATCAAAATGTCGCCAGGCTTCACTTCGGCACCGATACGGATCATACCGTACTCATCCAAATCCTTGGTTGCCTCTTCAGAAACGTTTGGAATATCGTTGGTCAATTCCTCCGCACCCAATTTGGTGTCCCTAACTTCAAGGGCGTACTCATCAATATGGATGGAGGTAAAGATATCCTCACGTACCACTTTTTCGGATATTACGATAGCATCCTCAAAGTTGTATCCTTTCCAAGGCATGAAGGCTACCTTCATGTTTCTACCCAAGGCCAATTCACCTTTTTCAGTGGCATATCCTTCACAAAGTACCTGTCCTCTTTTTACCTTATCGCCTTTTCTAACAATAGGCTTTAGGTTGATGCTGGTACCTTGGTTGGTTTTTCTAAACTTCACCAAGTCATAGGTCTTGGAGTCTTCTTCGAAGCTTACCAAGCGCTCTTCCTCTGATCTTGTGTATTTAATGGTAATTTTCTGTGCATCCACATATTCCACAACACCATCACCTTCGGCATTGATCAATACCCTGGAATCCGTGGCCACTTGTCTTTCCAGACCGGTACCAACGATTGGGGATTGTGGACGTAACAACGGAACCGCCTGACGCATCATGTTTGATCCCATCAAGGCACGGTTCGCATCATCATGCTCCAAGAACGGAATCAAGGAAGCAGAAATGGATGCAATTTGATTAGGGGCAACATCCGTGTAGTTCACTTCTGATGGATCTACAACTGGGAAATCACCTTCTTCCCTTGCAATTACCTTATCATCTTGAATTTTCCCTTTTTCATCCATAGGGATGTTGGCTTGGGAAATCTTCATTCCCTCTTCTTCCTCGGCACTTAGGTAACTGTATTCCTTAGTGTCCACCACTCCATTTTCCACCTTGCGGTATGGTGTTTCCAAGAAGCCCATTGGGTTTACCTTGGCAAATACAGATAGGGAAGAAATCAATCCAATGTTCGGTCCTTCAGGAGTTTCAATCGGACAAAGTCTTCCGTAGTGGGTATAGTGAACGTCACGCACCTCGAAACCTGCTCTTTCACGGGAAAGACCTCCTGGTCCCAATGCGGACAATCTTCTCTTGTGTGTAATCTCGGCCAACGGGTTCGTCTGATCCATGAACTGGGACAACTGGTTGGTTCCGAAGAAAGAATTGATCACAGAAGACAAAGTCTTGGCGTTGATCAAGTCAATTGGGGTAAACACCTCGTTATCTCGAACGTTCATACGCTCACGAATGGTACGTGCCATACGCGCCAAACCTACACCAAACTGCTGGGACAATTGCTCCCCTACAGTTCTTACACGACGGTTGGACAAGTGATCGATATCATCAATCTCCGCTTTGGAGTTGATCAACTCGATCAAGTATTTAATGATGGTAATAATATCTTCCTTGGTCAAAACTTGTTTGTCCATTCCGATATCAAGACCCAATTTCTTGTTCATTCTATAACGACCTACTTCACCTAAGTTGTAACGTTGGTCAGAGAAGAACAATTTATCGATAATACCTCGGGCAGTTTCCTCATCTGGCGGCTCGGCATTACGCAATTGTCTATAGATATGCTCTACCGCTTCTTTTTCAGAGTTGGTAGGGTCTTTTTGCAAAGTATTGTGGATAATTGCGTAATCAGATTGCGCATTGTTTTCCTTGTGAAGTAGGATGGTCTTGACATCAGCGTCGATAATTTCATCTACATGCTCTTTTTCAAGAACGGTATCACGATCTAGGATGATCTCATTACGCTCGATGGACACCACTTCACCGGTATCTTCATCCACGAAATCTTCGTGCCATGTGTTCAATACCCTTGCAGCCAATTTACGGCCCAACACCTTTTTAAGACCAGCCTTGGAAACCTTTACTTCCTCAGAAAGGTCGAAAATCTCCAAAATGTCCTTATCCCTCTCAAATCCGATAGCACGGAATAGTGTGGTTACGGGCAATTTTTTCTTTCTATCAATGTAAGCGTACATAACGCCATTGATATCGGTTGCAAATTCTATCCAAGAACCTTTGAAAGGAATTACCCTGGCAGAGTACAACTTGGTACCGTTGGCGTGGAACGATTGTCCAAAGAATACACCGGGTGAACGGTGCAACTGGGAAACAACTACTCGTTCTGCCCCATTGATCACAAAGGTTCCGCTAGGAGTCATGTAAGGGATGGTTCCCAAATACACATCCTGAACGATGGTTTCAAAATCTTCGTGCTCTGGATCGGTACAGTATAATTTTAGTCGCGCTTTTAATGGAACGCTATAGGTAAGCCCACGCTCTATACATTCTTGGATGGAATATCTAGGCGGGTCTATGAAATAGTCTAGAAATTCGAGTACAAACTGGTTTCTAGTGTCTGTAATTGGAAAATTCTCCATGAAGGTGTTGTAGAGACCTTCATTTCCTCTTTCGTCAGATTTGGTTTCAAGTTGAAAAAAGTCTTGAAAGGATTTAATCTGAATGTCCAAGAAATCCGGGTATTCCGGTATGTTCTTAGCGGATGCGAAATTTACTCTTTCAGTATTGTTTGTGAACATCAATGGACAAGTTTTGATCGTGAATACTATGCGGGTTGGTGTACGGCTTTATACACTCCTTATTAAAAGAGGCTAAGGCCTAACCATTAAAATGGAAAGACCTTAACCAAACTTGTATGGTAAAAGCTATTATTTAAGCTCAACTTCTGCTCCAGCTTCTTCCAATGATTTCTTGATACCTTCTGCCTCATCTTTGGCAACACCTTCCTTAACAGCTTTAGGAGCGCTGTCAACGATGTCCTTAGCATCTTTCAATCCAAGACCGGTCAACTCTTTTACAAGTTTAACAACAGCCAATTTGGAAGCACCGGCAGCTTTAAGGATCACGTCAAATTCTGACTTCTCCTCAGCAGCCTCACCTTCACCACCACCAGCGGCAGCACCACCAGCGACGGCTACTGCAGCAGCAGCAGGCTCAATACCGTATTCTTCTTTTAATATGTCGGCCAACTCGTTTACCTCTTTTACTGTTAGGTTAACCAACTGTTCTGCAAAATCTTTTAAATCTGCCATTTTTCTATCGTTTAAATAAAATTTTTAAAATATACTTAGTTAATTGTGCGCGAATTATTCTTTCTCAGATAAGGTCTTAAGGATACCGGCAAGTTTTCCGCCACCAGATTTAAGCCCAGAAATAACATTCTTGGCCGGTGATTGCAACAATCCGATAATATCCCCAATAACTTCCTCTTTGGACTTGATATTTACAAGTGCCTCAAGGTTTTCATCCCCGATATAAACAGCTTCCTCAATGAAAGCACCTTTCAATACCGGTTTATCTGATTTTTTTCTAAAGTTCTTGATAAGTTTCGCAGGTGCGTTCCCGGTTTCGGAAAACATCATGGAGGTATTCCCTTTCAATACTTCGGGAAGTTCTCCAAATTCCTTATCAGAAGCTTCCATTGCTTTTGCAAGCAAGGTGTTCTTTACGACCGCAAGTTTAATGTTTGCCTTAAAACAAGCTCTTCTAAGGTTAGAAGTGGCTACGGCATCCAAACCTGAGATATCTGCCAAATAAATATTGGCGTTCTCAGCTAACTGTGCAGTCAAATCTTCGATTACGGTTGCTTTTTCTTCTCTTGTCATCGTTATAAATATTGAACTACCAGTTATGAAACTGCTTTAGGATCTAATTGAACACTAGGACTCATGGTACTGGACAAGTAGATGCTCTTCATATAAACACCTTTTGCAGCAGCAGGCTTCATTTTTACCAAAGTATCTATCAATTCCTTGGCGTTTCCTGCAATTTTATCAGCGGAAAAGGAAGCTTTTCCAATTGCTGCGTGTACAATACCGGTTTTGTCCACTTTAAAATCAATTTTACCGGCCTTCACATCAGATACAGCTTTTGCCACATCCATGGTTACAGTACCGGTCTTTGGATTGGGCATTAAACCTCTTGGTCCCAAAACTCTACCTAAAGGACCTAGTTTACCCATTACGCTTGGCATGGTGATGATTACATCAACATCAGTCCAACCGCCTTTGATTTTATCCAAATATTCATCCAACCCAACAAAGTCAGCACCAGCTTCCTTAGCTTCTGCTTCCTTATCCGGGGTCACCAATGCCAAAACCTTTACGTCTTTACCGGTTCCATGAGGAAGGGTAACTACGCCACGTACCATTTGGTTTGCTTTTCTTGGGTCTACACCCAAACGAACTGCAAGGTCAATGGAAGCGTCAAACTTTACATTGGTTATTTCTTTTACTAAAGCTGATGCCTCTTCCAAAGAATAGAGCTTGTTCTTGTCTATTTTGGAATGGGCTTCTTTCTGCTTTTTAGTCAATCTTGCCATTATTAAATTGCTTTAAGATTTTAAAAAGGTCTTTTACCAGCTACTTTAAGCCCCATAGATCTTGCAGTACCCGCAACCATACTCATTGCAGATTCTACGGTAAATGCATTCAAATCGACCATTTTGTCTTCAGCGATTGCTTTTACCTGATCCCAGGATACACTACCTGATTTAACCCTGTTAGGTTCGCCAGATCCTTTTTTAATCTTAGCTGCTTCCAACAATTGAACTGCCGCGGGTGGTGTTTTTACAACAAACTCAAACGATTTGTCTTTGTAAACGGTGATAACAACTGGTAATACTTTACCGGGCTTGTCCTGTGTACGCGCATTAAACTGCTTACAGAACTCCATAATGTTAACACCAGCAGCACCTAAGGCGGGTCCAACCGGTGGCGATGGATTCGCAGCACCTCCCCTAACTTGTAATTTAACTACCTTATCTACTTCTTTTGCCATTGTTTTTAATTAAAATGAAAGTGTGTTAATTGGAAGCAACACAACTTTATATATGTAACAGCTCTATTTTATTTTTGAGAGTCAAGACCTTTATAGACAAGATTCAAGACTGCTCACTGTCTTGTTTCTTGGTTCCATCCATCTCGAATCTATACTTTCTCTACTTGCATATAGCTAAGCTCCAATGGTGTTTTTCTTCCGAAAATTTTCACCATCACCTCAAGCTTACGCTTCTCTTCATTAATCTTCTCAACCGTTCCGTTGAAACCGTTGAAAGGACCATCAATTACTTTGATAGTTTCACCCAAAACGAAAGGAATGGCCACATTGTCCGTGTTCACGGCCAACTCATCCACTTTTCCAAGCATGCGGTTCACCTCTGCTTTTCTTAGTGGAACTGGATCCCCACCTTTGGTTTCTCCCAAAAAGCCAATTACATTGGTAATGGAGCGAATGATGTGCACCATTTCCCCACCTAAATTGGCCTTGATCATGATATATCCAGGAAAGTAAACCCTTTCTTTGTTGATTTTTTTCCCGTTACGGATCTGTACAACTTTTTCGGTAGGCACAAGAACTTCTTCCAAGTAATCCCCAAAACCATTGCGCTCCACTTCACTTTCAATGTAGCCTTTGATTTTGTTCTCTTGACCACTAACAGCCCTTACTACGTACCATTTTTTCTCCAGAACCTCAGACATACCCAACTATCCTATTATGTTATCAAAATACAAACGGATCAACTTACTGAACAGGGAATCCACTCCCCAAGTGGCCAATGCAAACAAGATTGAAAAAACCGCCACAATCACCATTAGATTGGATGCTTTTTCCCTGTCTAACCACGTAACGTTACTCTTTAATTCTTCAAAAGATTCCTTAATGTAAGTGAACATAGTGTATTTGTATTTTCTCAGTATGCTTCGACTGCGCTCAGCACAGGCTTCGGAGAGATTTCCTATAGGGTCAATGCTCTCGTCTCGCATACTTTTTTGTCTTTTCCGCTTTGCACGGGAGGAGAGACTCGAACTCCCGACACCTGGTTTTGGAGACCAGTGCTCTACCAACTGAGCTACACCCGTTTATATTTACACTGAAAGGTATCCCGATTTATCGGGACACCCTTTAGTGCAATATTTATTGTAATATGATTAATCTAGGATCTCAGTAACCTGACCAGCTCCTACAGTTCTACCACCTTCACGGATAGCGAAACGTAGACCTACGCTCAATGCGATTGGCTGGATCAAATCAACTGTAATGGTCAAGTTATCACCCGGCATTACCATTTCAACTCCATCAGGAAGGTTGATGTTTCCTGTTACGTCAGTTGTTCTTACGTAGAACTGAGGACGGTAGTTGTTGTGGAATGGTGTGTGACGACCACCTTCTTCTTTCTTAAGGATATAAACCTCAGCTTTGAATTTAGCGTGTGGCTTAACGGAACCTGGCTTACAGATTACCATACCTCTTTTGATGTCGGATTTTTCAATACCTCTCAAAAGGATACCTACGTTATCACCAGCTTCACCTCTATCCAAAATCTTACGGAACATCTCTACCCCGGTGATAGTGGAAGAAAGTTTCTCAGCGCCCATACCAATAATATCAACAGCATCACCTGTATTGGCAACACCTGTTTCGATACGACCAGTAGCAACAGTACCACGACCAGTAATGGTGAATACGTCTTCTACAGGCATCAAGAAATCTTTATCAACATCTCTTTTAGGAAGCTCAATCCACTCATCAACAGCAGCCATCAACTCCATTACGGTGTCTACCCACTTTTGCTCACCGTTAAGTGCACCTAGGGCAGAACCAGAGATAACAGGTCCGTTGTCACCATCGTACTCGTAGAAAGAAAGCAATTCTCTTACTTCCATCTCAACAAGTTCCAAAAGCTCCTCATCGTCAACCATGTCAACTTTGTTCAAGAAAACAACTATTCTTGGAATACCTACCTGACGTCCAAGAAGGATGTGCTCACGAGTTTGTGGCATAGGCCCATCAGTTGCAGCAACAACCAAGATGGCACCGTCCATTTGCGCAGCACCAGTAACCATGTTCTTTACGTAATCCGCGTGACCCGGACAGTCAACGTGGGCGTAGTGACGGTTTTCTGTTTGATACTCTACGTGAGACGTGTTGATGGTAATACCCCTTTCTTTTTCTTCAGGAGCATTATCAATTGAATCAAAGCTTCTAAGCTCTGACAAGCCCGCGTTTGCCAATACGGTAGTAATAGCAGCGGTCAACGTAGTTTTTCCGTGATCCACGTGGCCAATAGTACCAATATTTAAGTGCGGTTTGGAACGATCAAAAGTTTCCTTTGCCATTTTAAATAATTTTAATCTTAGTTTATATTAGTGTACAAATCGTTTTGAGCCAATGACGGGATTTGAACCTCCCGAAACAAGTTCGGAACAGGCGCGACCCTAGGTCACTTCCCCCCGGTGGAACCAAAACATTTTGGCTTCACCAATAGCATTTCATTTTTTTGAGCCAATGACGGGATTTGAACCCGTGACCTCTTCCTTACCAAGGAAACGCTCTACCCCTGAGCTACACCGGCGTAAAGTGTTGAATCAACTACCTTTAAAAACTAAAGGAAGAGATTCCTGCTTTCACTTCGACTAGGCTCAGTATAAGTGCAGGAATGACTTTAGAGCGGGAGACCGGGTTCGAACCGGCGACATTCAGCTTGGAAGGCTGACGCTCTACCAACTGAGCTACTCCCGCATTTATGGATTTTACATCCAATGGTATTCAATATTTCAACTTAAATCCCAACACAAGTTGGAATTGAACTTTAAACTTTCATTTACATTCTTACAAAAGTAAACTTTTGACAAATGCCCCCTCAAGTTTGTTGTGGGGAGAGCAGGATTCGAACCTGCGAAGGTGAAAACCAACAGATTTACAGTCTGTCCTCGTTGGCCGCTTGAGTATCTCCCCGCCTTATTTTCAGTAACTTACGAGCCGATAGAGGGACTCGAACCCACGACCTGCTGATTACAAATCAGCTGCTCTAGCCAGCTGAGCTATATCGGCTTTTTAGAGCCTTTTTTACATAAAAAAAGTCCGCTATTTCTAACGGACTGCAAATGTATATATTTATTTTTTTAATCAAAATAAATTTTCAAAAATTTTCATCAAGCTTTTGCCCTCATTTTCTCTTTCTTTTTCACCAATTGTCTTTCCAAAGAACTACAGGCAGAATCCACAGCTTCCTCAAAAGATTTGCATTGCTTTTTCACAATGATTTTATCCCGGGGCACCAACAACTTGATCTCCACAATCTTATTTTCCTTTGCGCTTGTATTTTCCACTTTCAAATACACATCGGAACCTATAACCTTATCATAAAAAACATCCAGCTTATCCATTCGTTTTTGAATGAAATCCAATAGCTTGGCATCCGCGTCAAAATTTACCGATTGTGCATTTACTTTCATAAGATTTAGTTTTTAGGGTTGCCCAGGGCAACTTGGTTAAACATTTCAAGAAATCCACTATTTCTTGTTTCTGGGATGGGCGTTCAAGTGAACCTTTTTGAGTTCGGCTATACTGTTGTGTGTGTACACTTGCGTAGACGCCAAACTGGAATGCCCCAATAATTCCTTAACGGAATTCAAATCTGCTCCCCTATTTAGCAAGTGCGTTGCAAAGGTGTGCCTGAGTATATGAGGGCTCTTTTTCACCTTAGGAGATACCAAACTAAAATACTTATTTATGGTACGATAAACAAGTGTTTCATAAATTTTAAGACCTGCTTTCGTCAAAAAAAGGTAAGTCCCGTCTGTAACGGAATTAAGCTGGCTGCGCAGCCCCAAATAGTCCTGGAGCATCTGTACCGTGGCCGGTAAAAGCGGCAACAATCTTTCTTTATTTCTTTTACCCAGTACTTTAAGGGTTTGGTTGGCAGCACTGAAATCTGTACACTTTAAATTGACCAGCTCTGCCCTACGGACACCCGTTGCGTAGAGCAATTCAATAATCAGCTTGTCCCTAACCCCTTCAAAATCGTCTTTAAAAGGTATTTCCAACAATATTTTCTCCATTTCTTGCTCGGAAAAAGGCACTTCCACCTTTTTATTGGTCTTAAGTGCCCTATGTTTTGTCAGGGGAGAGACATTTAGCCGTCCTATCTTTTGTAGAAATCTATAGTAGGCCCGTAAAGACGATATCTTTCTATTTACGGTACGATTGGAGATCCCTTTGCCCACCAGGTCAACAATCCAACTTCTTATAATAGTGTACTCCACATTATCTATAGAAGTTATCTCGTAGGTGTCCCGACAAAAATCCGAAAACTCCACAATATCCTTTTGATAAGCGGTTATGGTATGCTCCGAATAATTTTTCTCCAGCCTTAGATATGATATGAAAGCGGACAGCTGCATAAATCAAAGTTACCCAATGCAATTACATTTAAAAACAAAAATCCCGTTACAATGTTTTGCAACGGGATTCTATATGGTTCGGGAATAAGATTCTAGATTTCCTCTTGATCTCTTAGTCCTTGTATATATTGAGCTTTTTGAATTTCGGCTCTACGCTTTACAGAAGGCTTTGTAAATTGCTGTCTTTTACGCAATTGACGCATGGTACCTGTCTTATCAAACTTACGCTTGAAACGCTTTAAAGCTCTATCGATGTTTTCTCCTTCTTTTACTGGTATAATTAACATGGGCTACAACCTCCTCTCTTTTAGATTTTGGAGTGCAAATATACTGCTAATAAATAGAATTGAACAAATTACTTGAGGATATTTCTTGAAATAACCACTTTCTGGATTTCGGTAGTCCCCTCTCCAATGGTACAAAGCTTGGCATCCCTATAGAACTTCTCCACAGGAAAATCCTTGGTATACCCATATCCACCATGAATCTGTACCGCTTCGTTGGCCGCTTTCACACAGACCTCAGAGGCATACATCTTGCACATGGCCCCTAATTTGGTCACAGGTTTGCCTTCATTTTTTAGAAACGCTGCCTTGTGCAACAATAACTCCGAGGCTTCAATCTCGGTAGCCATATCTGCCAGCTTAAAGGATATCCCTTGAAATTCACTGATAGGCTTTCCAAATTGCACCCGCTCTTTGGAATATTTCAATGCGGCTTCATAAGACCCTTTGGCCACCCCAAGTGATAGTGCTCCAATAGAAATTCTTCCACCGTCCAAGACCTTCATGGATTGAATGAACCCTTCCCCGATCTCCCCCAAACGGTTTTCATCCGGAATCCTGCAATCAGAGAAAATGAGCTCAGCCGTTTCACTGGCCCGCATTCCCAACTTATCTTCTTTCTTACCGCTACTAAACCCAGGAGTGCCTTTTTCAACAGCAAAAGCCGTCATCCCCCTGCTATCTCCTTTTTCACCAGTACGGGCAATGACAACAGCAACATCCCCACTTATTCCATGGGTGATGAAGTTCTTGGCACCATTGAGTATCCAAAAATCCCCATCCTTTACCGCTGTAGTATTCATTCCCCCCGCATCTGAACCAGTATTATGCTCTGTCAAGCCCCAGGCACCCAGCCACTCGGCTGTTGCCAATTTAGGAATCCATCGTTGCTTTTGTTCATCATTCCCAAAAGAAAGAATATGATTGGTGCATAAGGAGTTATGGGCAGCGACGGAAAGTCCAATAGCAGGATCCACTTTGGAAATCTCTTCCAAAATGGCAACGTATTCATGATACCCAAGTCCTGAACCTCCAAGTTCTTCCGGTACCAACACGCCCATGAAGCCCAGCTCCCCAGCCTTTTTAAACACCTCTATGGGAAACGTCTGTTTCTCATCCCATTCCATTACATAAGGTTGAATGTACTGCTGCGCAAATTCGCGTGCAGCCTCAGCAACCATCTTCTGGGTCTCTGAATATTCAAAGTTCATCGTGGACAAAGTATCCGTCACCATTCGCAAAATTTTATAGGGTCAAATATAATTTAATTCTATCAATCCTTTCATTGGGAAAGGTCTCCACCTTGGCTAAATCACCCAAGGATTTAAAGGAGCCGTTTACCTGTCTAAACTGAACAATTTCCTGGGCCAAACTTTGGTTGATATAAATTAAACGGGATAATTCCTCAACTGTTGCCGTGTTCACATTCACTTTTCGGATTTCGGGAAGGGTCAACACCTTAAATTTCTTCAGGGTGCGCTCAACAACCTCTGGCTCCAACCCGTAAACATCATGAAGTTGCTCCTCAACCAAAAATCCACCCAATCGGTCTCTAAACTTGACAATGCGAGCAGATAACTTGTCACCAATCCCCTTTACCTTCTTGAGGTCTTGGGCAGTGGCTTTGTTTAAATCCAGAATTTCCACCCTATTGGACGCATTGCGCTTCTTCGTAAAGGTTGACTTAGCACTATTATTCCAATTGGGAAATTTGAAATATGGTGCTATCTGAAGAAGCAGGGAATCCGAAACCAGGGTGACTCGTTGAAATTCCTCAGCAGAGTTCACATACTTGCCTTGTTTTCTCAAGGCATACAATCTATCCAGTTCGTCTGGGGCAATCCCCAAGGTATACCCTTTATATTCTTTGATAAAGTTTGGATTGAATGGATATAACTTAAAGGAAGGCTTCTGCTGTTGGATATGCCGCAAACTGTCAACCCAAGATTGCTCCAAATTATCAACCAAAAACTTGGAAGGTTCCGTATTGGACGAAGAGCTGACATAAAAGTACACTCCTTGCAATACAATAATCAGCAGCAACAAAAAGAAAATCCCACTCCGTTCTTGTTTATTGAATCTGAAGTGGGACTTAAGTTTTTTCAAAGTGGTGGATTACTTGCTCTTGACAAAATTCTTGATGTCGGTCACATATTTGTCCATTTCTTCCCTTACCCTTGGGAACAAGAACAACAGCCCGATCATATTTGGGAATACCAAGGCTAGAATCATGGCATCGGAGAACTTGATAACTGCATCGAGAGTTGCCGCAGCACCAATTACAACAAAGATCAAGAACAATACTTTGTAGGCCGTATCCGCTTTTCTACCTCTTCCAAAAAGATATTTCCAAGATTGAAGTCCGTAGTAAGACCAAGAAATCATGGTAGAGAAGGCAAAAAGTATGATAGCGATAGTCAATACATATCTAAATCCTGGAATAACAGAATCGTATGCCATGGAGGTCAAATCAACACCCCCAACGTATTCCCCGGTCTCCGTAATGAGAACGGTACTGTTTACTGCATTTCCATAATCAAATGCTCCTGCATCCATATTAAAGAAGATGATGACCAAGGCAGTCATGGTACAAATCACCACGGTATCAATAAAAGGCTCCAAAAGGGCAACAACACCCTCACTTGCCGGGTATTTGGTTTTAACCGCGGAGTGCGCAATGGCTGCGGAACCGGCTCCTGCCTCATTGGAGAAAGCCGCTCTCTGGAATCCAACAATGATCACACCCACTATACCTCCTAAACCAGCTGCAGGAGTGAAGGCTCCTGCGAAAATCATTCCGAAGGCGTCTCCTATATATTCAATGTTGGCAAAAATAATCACCAAGGATGCCAATACATATACACCGGCCATAAAGGGAACTATCTTCTCCGTTACGCTGGCAATTTTCTTGATTCCTCCTATGATTACAATACCCACCAAAATGGCCAAGACAACACCGATTACAAATCCAGTGGCTCCACCTTGAAGATTTAACATAGTTGACAATTGCACCGCCGCCTGATTGGACTGAAAGGCATTTCCTCCTCCAAAGGACGCTCCAACGCATAAAATGGCAAATATGACAGCCAACACTTTTCCAAGGCCTGTGAATCCTCTTTCCTTAAGTCCTTTGGACAGGTAGTACATAGGCCCTCCGTACACAGTTCCGTCCTCACCAACATCCCTGTATTTTACACCCAAGGTACATTCCACAAACTTGGTTGACATACCAATGAGACCGCAAACAATCATCCAAAAGGTTGCTCCTGGTCCGCCAATGGCAATAGCTACCGCTACCCCTGCAATGTTACCCAGACCAACAGTTCCAGAAACTGCGGTGGCCAAGGCTTGAAAGTGACTTACCTCTCCTTCCTTGCTTTCATCCTTGATGGTACCATGAACATCACCGTCAACAACATTCAAATCTGTTTTTTCTGCACTGTGATGGTCCAATTCATCATACTTTCCACGAACTGTGTTTATGGCCAAACCAAATTTGGAAATGTTGGGAAACTTGAAAACAATAGTGAAAAATGTGGCACCAAAAATCAATAAGATCAATACCAAGGGCATGTTGTACTCCCCTATTGGGATGGACGTAAGTACGAATCCTTCCCACCAGGTGGCAAAGGGCATAAATGCATCGTTGACCCTTTCGTCCAGGCCTTTTTCTTGAGCAGTTGATAAAAACGGTAGAAATAGTAGTAGAAACAGAGGAATTCTGTATTTCATGATATGAAGTTTGGTATGTTAATTTGATGTAAAGTGGGCAATATCCTAAAAAAATTCAACGGAATCAAATTTAAAAGTTATAAAACTAACCTATCTGAAACATTTGGTTGAGTTTCCTAATCTGCTCTGGTCTACCCAAAACAATGACTTTTCCCTTGGGTTGCAATTGAAGATCTGCCTCTGGGTTTATGATGTAATTGCCATCGGGTTCAATATACCCAATTATGGTACATCCGGTTCTTCTTCTCAAATCTAAATCGCGAAGGGAATTGCAGTCCACCTGATCCGTAAAATCCTCAATTTCCACTTCTTCCAGATTGGTGGTGTGCTCGCCCTCCATGGAAAGTTTATCCATAAAAGTGATCAGATCGGGCATGACCACCAAAGAGGCCATATGGTCGCCACCAATCTTATCTGGCATGATCACTTTGTCCGCTCCGGCAAACTGCAATTTGGTCTGGGAAGTTACCTGTGAAGCCCTGCTGATAATAAAAAGCTTTTCATTCAACTGACGAGCCGTAAGCACAACAAACAGGTTTTCGGCATCATCCGGAACCGCGGTTATCAGATATTGCGCACGTTCAATCCCTGCCTCCAACAAAACTTCGTCCTCATTGGCATCCCCTTCAACAAAAAGTACCTCATCTTCATAGCGTTCAATGACTTCCTTATCCCTTTCTATAACCACAAAAGGTTTATTGTACGCTTTAAGTCTTTCTGCAGCTTGCATTCCGTTTCTACCAAAACCACAAACCACAACATGGTCTGTAAGCGCATCTATTCGTTTTTTCACTTTTTTTCGTTTTAAAATTTGAAGTGAATTTCTTCCCAACAGGTATTCGGTTATCACCGATAAGGCAAAACCAAAAATGAAAACACTGGTTACAATTAAAAATACAGTAAAAATCTTTGCATCGGCATCCAAAGGCCTCACCTCTGAGAAACCTACCGTGGTCACCGTGATTATGGTCATGTAAACGGCCTCTATCCAGGTAAAATCTGAAAAGAATTTGTAGCCCACCACCCCAAAAAGCAATACAAGTACCATTAAACTAATGGCCCAGACTATTTTGGATCGCAGTAATCTTATCATATTAAAGGTCAAAAACTGAGGTTCGTTTGGTATAGACCAAATCCTTGATCTTCAACCAAAATGCAATAAAAAGGTATAGGGCAAAACCAAAACCCAAGGTTACAAAGGTTAAATAAATAAAGGTGGTACGAACCACCCTTGCACGGATACCCAATCGTTCGGCTATACGGCGGCAAACCTCGAATCCCCTTTTTTGGAAAAAGTAAAGTGTGTTGTAAAACAAGCCCATGATTTTAGTCTCTTTGCAAAAATATCCCTTGTGTCATATGCAAAGCATAGGTTAACCTAAGCTCGCTAAAATTATGTATTTCTATTCAATAAATGGGAACCCAAGCTGCATTGCAAACACTTATTTTTAGAACAGTACTTGGTTTACAGCTGAATTTTTGCTTGACTTTCCAAAGCATTTCGGCTCTTGGACCCCAGGGATGCAAAGTTCTTTATAATGGAATTTGTTTCTCCTGGAATGTTGGATACCAACGCAATCAAACTATCACTCCAATCTTGCCCCAGATGTTTTGCATAACAGAATTTAAGAGGTATCAAAGTATTGAGGATAAGCAAGTCCATAAAGGTTTCTGATAATGTCTTTGTTCTATTTCCAGAACGCTTACCAAAGGTGTAGTGGTTGTTCCAATAAGGGCTGGACGCTATCTGCAACACACTATACAAATCCATTACGCTTTCTTTTTCCACCAAGGTAGAAAACAAATTCTGGTGCTTAGCATATAAGTTGGCGAGTTGGGACAATCTAATGGTAGGAAAATTGGCCGGGCGTAATCCAAAGAATTCCGGCTTGCCAAACAAGGGGACTAGCTGATACTTTCTTTGTAAATACCGATATTCACTTTTGAGCTGTAGGAAATACGCATCCGAGCAGTCTTGCTCTTCCAACAGGCCAAAATGGCCAAAAAATAAACTTTCCAAAGCCCCAACATCCCTACTTTCCTTTCTTATGATTGAAAAGTCAAGCTGCAAAGCCCTTTGAAAAAAGAAATCCCCATTGATCTTGCTGCCAAAATTCTTGGTGAGCAGCACAAAAAGTACAGTTTCCCAATTATTGTTGGATTGCTTGAGCAAATTCAAAATCAGTTTTGATTTTTGCTCCAAACGTTCCATGTACAATCTGTTCAGGTAATTTTCCACCATAAAGGTGTCAAATTTTCCAAATTCATGTTCGCAATTGATAAATGATGGGTTGTAGTGCTGAAATAGCTCTTGATATTTCTCTAAAAGCGTGGGTGCAATGTAGTTTTTAAGTTCAAGGGTGGGAATAATCGTTCCATCCTTTCTAAAAATGGAAATATCGTCCTCCCAAACTACATGGAGGATCACATTGTCATAGTTTCTGTCTGTTTCATGGTGGTGCGCATACCAATCTGAAGATTTGAGGTGAATTTCCACATTACCAGCCCATAACTGACCGCCAACCTCAACCGAAGCATTAAAAAAATCAGGGCCGGCATACAAATTTAATGTACCCGGATTTTTGATTACAATGTCTTGGGAGGTTGTTGTGGTGAGGGGTTGTCCTTGAAGCTTGTCGCACCTCCATATAAAATGGAGTAGGTCTTCCTTCATGCCACTAAAATAGGAAAATGTTTACCACTTTCCCGCATAGGTCAGGGAATCCCCGGAAGAATGCTTTAAATAAGCATGTTTTAGATTATTGATTTGCCGAATGTGGTGGTAATCATGCGCCAGCCAGTTCAGCAGAAAGGAACGGGCCGATATCTTACCCAAATCAGGATGCTCCAAGGAACTTTCCCAATTGACATTTTCCAAGCCCTTTAACCATTTGATGGACGTGGCCCTTTCGCTTAAAAAGCATTGTAATATCTCTTGAAAATCCTGTTCCATATAGTTACGTTGGGTATACCACCCTTCAGGGTCAATGGGCACCAAAGATTTTGTGGGTGTTTCCAAAGCATGCTTAACGCGGGCCCTGAAATCTTCCTTTTCCTCATCCACCAAATGACAGATAATCCCTAAAATGCACCAGTCCGAAGGTTTTGCCTTCCATAGTAGCATTTGAGGAGGTAAGCCCGATAAGGTTTCCCTGAAAACTCCCGCATTGTTTTCCAATGCCGATATGATTTCATGGGAATGCATGCTTACTCGGCTACCTCACCTTCCCAGTTCATAAAACCTCCCTCGAGGTTATAGGTATTTTCAATACCAACACTGTTCATAATAGCGCAAGCTTGGGCACTTCGGTTACCTGATCTGCAGTATACATAGTAATTTTTGGATTTATCCAATTTTTCAATTTCATCCAAAAATTCCTGACCTAGGTATATATCTATATTGGTGGCTCCCGGAATGTATCCTTCTTCCACTTCTTCAGGGGTTCGTACATCCAAAACAAAGGCATTGGAATCATTTTCCAATTGCTCTTCCCATTCTTCTTGTGATAAATCTGACATCTTTAAGAGTTTAAGCTCTGCAAAAATAAAAATCCGGAGCATAACCCCGGATCTAAATCGTTTTATTCTTTTAATTAGACTTTTATACGACATCCCAAGGCTCGTGTCTTGGTCACCTCAATCTCTTTTCCGGCCAGCATGGCATCCACAGCATTTTCCACAAATTTTTCTTCCACTTTATTTGCATCCTGGTAGTTATCATCTATGGCACCGATATACCGTACCACATTTCCAGTAGTTGTCTTTTCCAGCACATAAACATGTGGGGTTCGAGTAGCCCCATATTGTGGGAAGATTTTTTGACCTTCATCCAACAAATAGGGAAAAGTAAACCCTTTGTCTGCTGCCCTTTGTTGCATTTTGGCAAAACTGTCTCCCGGTTGCTTGGACGGATTGTTGGGATTGATAGCTATTACAGGAACACCCAAAGGTTTGTACTTTTTGTCCAAAGCGATAATCCGGTCTTCATACTTAACAGCGTAAGGGCAGGTGTTGCAGGTAAAAATGACCAAAAAGCCTTTGGCAGTATCAAAATCAGAAAGGGAAACCATGGAACCATCCACATTTTTTAAGGAAAAATCGGTTGCCATATCCCCAATATCATAGCCTGCTTCAGTAGAATCCGTATGTCCACTAAATGCGCCCATTAACACTATAAGTGCTAAAAATCCAAAATTCCGAATTGTTTTCATGACCTATTATTTGGTAAAGCCGTTCACGGCTTCCGTTAACTCTTCATATGTAAAACCGTGGCCGTAAAACTTCCGCTGGTCTCCTTTATAAATAATGGTTGCCGGGATGGCCCCATCCCAGTCTTCATTAATTTTTGGAATCCAACTGTTCTGATCTGGGTCATCCAAAATCACTACTTCAGATAGTAATCCTTTCTTCTCCACATAGGGCTCCAACCTAGATTTCCACATGGAAGGCATATCCAAGCTCACCAAAATAACTTCTACCCCATCGACTTTACGTTCCGCGTTGACTTTTTCAAAGTAAGGCATCTCCTCTAAACAAGGTTTGCACCAGGTGGCCCAAAAGTTGACCACATAGGTTTTCCCATCATCTTTATATAACAAAGGTTCCAATCCGGCAAAATCATACACTGGAAATTTCACCTTTTCATCAATTTGGGCTTGGGCTTCTACATTGTCTTCCTCCTTGGAGGACATGGAGGTATCCTTTTTTGTTTTGTTGCCACATCCAGAAATCAAAAGAACCAAAAAAACACTGGAGCACAATAAGTATTTCATTTGCTGATATTTACACATTAAAATTAGGCAAAGCCCAATCCTTCATTTATTTTTTAACAAAAAATTATCTGTTAAAAGTAACATCCTATTCATAAAAGCACATACATTTGTCTATACAATTGTTGTAGAAACATGAATGTTGAAGAAATCATAAAGACAGAAATAAAAATACCAATCAGGGCACGAACCATGATTCACTTTGCCTTGGTAGCCAATAAAGTTAGGGAACAATTCGCCATAGCGTTAAAACCCTATGATGTTTCTGAACAACAATTTAATGTGCTCCGTATTCTGCGAGGACAAAAGGGAAAGCCTGCCAACCTTTCCACAATTAACGAACGTATGGTAACCAAAATGAGCAACACCACCCGTTTGGTGGACAAACTCATTCTCAAAGGCTATGTGGATCGTCGCACCTGTCCTGAAAATCGCCGCAAGGTGGAAATCATGATTACAGAAGAGGGAAAAACCGCTTTAAAGAAAATAGATAAGGTAATGGAGCAAACCGAAATTGAAGTTTTAAAAAATTTTACCTCCAAAGACCTTGATAATTTTAATACACTTCTAGATAAATTTTAATATGAGTAATATACTGGAAAACAGAACCTGGCGATATGCCACCAAAAAGTTTGATCCTGACAAGAAGGTTTCCGACCAAGATTTGGAACTTCTTCTGGAAGCAACCCGATTGAGCGCTTCTTCCTATGGCCTACAGCCCTATCACGTATTTGTAATCACAGACCCAGAAATAAGGGAAAAATTAAAGCCCGTTTCTTGGGGACAATCGCAGATTACAGATGCATCCCACTTAATCGTCTTTGCCAATGTAACCGATTTTGGAGAAGAATTATTGGATAGCTATGTACAAAACGTAAGCTCCACTAGAAACATCCCAGAAGAAAGTCTTAAGGGTTACGGGGATTTTATGAAATCCAAATTATTGGATCTTCCCGTAAATGTCAAAAGCAGTTGGACCATGAAGCAGGTATACATTGCCTTGGGAAATTTGATGCAGGCGGCGGCAGAGCTAAAAATCGATACCTGCCCTATGGAAGGTTTTGAAGCCAAGGCCTACAACGAAATTCTTGGTTTGGACGAAAAAGACCTGAATGCCTCAGTGGTATTACCTATTGGCTACAGATCAGAGGAAGATGAGACCCAACACTACGCCAAAGTAAGAAAATCAAAAGAAGAATTATTTACCCATATATAAATCCTAATTATTATTATTAAAACACAATCATGAAAAAGACAATTTTAAGTTTGGCCTTGACCACTGTATTTGGACTAACGGCCTTTGCCAACCCTATTGACGGCGAAAAGAAGGAAATAAAGACGAGCGAAAGTAAAATCGTTTGGAAAGCTTACAAAGTAGGAGGTGGCCACGAAGGAACCATTGGTTTAAAGTCCGGGGCATTGGAATTTGATGGAGACCAATTGGTAGGAGGTGAATTTGTAGTGGACATGACTACAATCACCAACACCGATATGACCGGCGAATACAAGGGCAAATTGGAAGGACACCTGAAATCTGACGATTTCTTTTCCACAGCTTCAAATCCAACAGCATCCTTGGTATTTACCAAAGTTGAGCAAAATGAAGGTGGGCTTTATGATGTAACTGGAAACCTTACCATTAAGGGGATTACCAAATCCATTCGTTTTGATTTATCCATTGATGGTAATAAAGCTACAGCCAATTTGAAAGTTGACCGTACCAAATACGACGTAAAATACGGGTCAAGTATTATTGGTACCGCAAAGGACAAGTTGATCTATGACGAATTTGATTTAGTGGTTGATTTGCAGATGTAGTCAATGCTAGTTTAGTGTTTGGAAATCCCGTTCAAGTTTGTCTTGGACGGGATTTTTATTTTCACAAAACATTATTTGGAAGTTACAATTTCATTTCTATCTTTGATGCAATGAATTTGAGAATAGTAAATACTTGGTGGTGGATCAACTTACGTCAAACGTCGTGAGCTAGTCCCCATTGTAATCATATAGAGGCTTGTCATCACGACAGGCCTTTTTTAATTTATAACGGTACAATGACCTATAAACTTGAAACACATTTTAAACAGATTCTTGCAGATACCATCACCCCGGTAAGCGTTTATTTGAAAATTCGCGATAAATTTCCGAACAGTATTCTGTTGGAAAGTAGCGATTACCATGCCAACGACAACAGTTTTTCCTATATCTGTTGCAATCCGATAGCTTACATCAAAGTTCAAAATGAAATTATCACCCAACGTTTTCCGGATGGAAGCAAGGAAGAAATCAAGATAGGTCCAGATACCGATGTAACCAAGGTCATCCATAATTTTGGCCAAAGATTTTCAGTCCCCACCAATGGCTTTAAATTTATAAACAATGGCCTTTTTGGGTATATGGCCTATGATGCGGTTCGCTATTTTGAGGATGTTGAAGTTACGTCCAAAGCGGATTCCATTCAAATTCCCGATATCTACTATGCGGTTTACCAGAACATCATCGCCATTAACCATTTCAAGAACGAAGCCTACCTGTTTGCCCACTGTTACGAATCAGAAAGTAATGTGGACGAGCTGGAGCAATTGTTCAAGATAAGGAACTTTGCCTCTTATAATTTTTCCAAGGAAGGAGCAGCTCTATCCAACCTAAAAGATGAGGAATATATAGAACATGTGGCCTTGGCCAAAAAACATTGCCAACGGGGAGATGTATTCCAATTGGTTTTGTCCCGAAGGTTCTCGCAAGGGTTTAAGGGTGACGAGTTCAATGTCTATAGGGCACTGCGATCCATCAACCCCTCCCCCTACTTGTTTTATTTTGATTATGGGGATTTCAAAATTTTTGGAAGTTCGCCGGAAGCGCAATTGATCGTTAAGGACGGAAAAGCTGAAATCCATCCCATTGCGGGCACCTATAAAAGAACTGGAAATGATGAGAAAGATGCGGAATTGGCCAAAAAACTGGCTCAGGATGAAAAGGAAAACAGCGAACACGTTATGCTGGTGGATTTGGCTCGAAATGACCTCAGTAGAAATGGAAATACGGTGAACGTGGAAACTTATCGGGAGGTGCAGTACTTCTCCCATGTGATTCATTTGGTATCCAAGGTCACTGGGCTCAAGAAAAAAGAGAGCACGACCATGAAAGTGGTGGCAGACACCTTTCCCGCGGGAACCTTGAGTGGAGCTCCCAAGCATATGGCCATGCAACTTATTGAAAAATATGAAAAAACCAGTAGGGCCTATTATGGAGGCGCCATTGGTTTCATGGATTTTAAAGGCAATTTTAACCATGCCATTATGATCCGAACTTTTTTAAGCAAAAACCATCAATTGCATTATCAAGCCGGCGCAGGTTTGGTAGCAGCTTCGGATCCCGAGACGGAGCTTCAGGAAACATACAACAAATTGGGTGCTTTGAACAAGGCGCTGGAAATTGCAGAAACAATCTAAAAAATGGCCAGAAAGATTTTAATGATAGACAACTACGATAGTTTCACCTATAATCTGGTGCACTATCTAGAGGATTTGGATTGCGACGTGACCGTAAAACGAAATGATCAATTGACATTGGAGGAAGTACAAGCTTTTGATGAAATTGTGCTCTCCCCAGGACCTGGAATCCCAGATGAAGCAGGTTTGCTCAAGGATATCATCAAAACCTACGCCCCAACAAAACGAATTTTAGGGGTCTGTTTGGGACAACAGGCCATTGGAGAGGTATTTGGAGGCACTTTGGTTAATTTGGATCAGGTATACCATGGAATTGCCACCCAAATTACGATAACCAGTCCAGGTGTTTTGTTCCAAAACATGCCAGAGCAAATCCAAGTGGGCCGATACCATTCTTGGGTGGTGCATCCCGATTTACCTGAAAGCTTGGAAGCCACCTCCGTTGATGAAAATGGGCAAATCATGTCTTTAAGGCATAAAACATATGATGTAACGGCAGTGCAGTTTCATCCAGAGTCCGTGTTGACTCCGGAAGGAAAACAAATGCTAAAAAATTGGCTCAACGGCTAGTCTAAAGTCATTCCCTTGCAAACGGGAATTCATGAGAATAGATAAAGATTCCTGCTTGCGCAGGCATGACAAAAAAGAAAAAATGAAAGCAACATTAAATCGATTAATAAATCACGAAATTCTTCCAAAAGGAGATGCCAAGCAGATTTTGGTCAACATCGCCAAAGGGGATTACAACACTTCCCAGATTGCGGCCTTTTTAACCGTTTATATGATGCGAAGCATCACCATAGAAGAGTTGGAAGGTTTTAGGGATGCACTCCTGGAATTGTGCTTGGCGGTGGATTTGGCGGAATATAACCCCATAGATCTCTGCGGAACGGGAGGTGACGGAAAAGACACGTTCAATATTTCCACCCTTGCCTCTTTTGTAACAGCAGGTGCGGGAGTAAAAGTAACCAAGCATGGTAATTATGGAGTTTCTTCCAAGTGCGGAAGTAGCAACGTGATGGAATTTTTGGGCATCAAGTTCAGTAATGAGGCTGATTTTCTTAGAAAATCTATTGATGAAGCTGGGATTTGCGTGCTGCATGCTCCCTTGTTTCACCCAGCTATGAAAAATGTGGCGCCCATCCGAAGGGAATTGGCCGTAAAGACCTTTTTCAACATGTTGGGTCCCATGGTGAATCCTGCTTTCCCAAAAAACCAAATGGTAGGTGTGTTTAATTTAGAGTTGGCTCGAATGTATGGGTACCTTTATCAGAACACTGATAAGAATTTCACTGTGCTGCATGCGCTGGATGGATATGACGAAATCTCCTTGACTGGAGCAACCAAAACCATTTCCAATGACTCTGAAGGCATGTTGGCTCCTGCAGATTTTGGGGTGGACAAAATTTCCCAGGATCAAATCACGGGAGGGGAAGATATCGCCGAATCGGCCCAAATTTTTCTGGATGTTCTAAATGGAAAAGGAACCGAAGCCCAAAACAATGTGGTCTGTGCCAATGCCGGGGTAGCCATAGCCACTGTAGAACAACTTTCTCCAAAAGAAGGATTTGAAAAAGCCAAGGAGTCACTCTTAAGCGGAAAAGGAATGGACGCATTGAAGAAGTTACAAGAACTAAGTAAAAACTAACGTCACCTCGAGCGCAGTCGAGAGGGTCTCATTAGATTCTTCACTACGCTCAGAATGGCCACTGAATATGAACATTTTAGACAAAATAGTAGCCGATAAACGCAAGGAAGTAGCTTTGAAAAAATCCTTGATTCCATCCGTACAATTGGAACAATCTGTTCTCATGGAGCGGAGCACCGTTTCACTGGCCCAAGCGCTTAAAAACAGTGCTACCGGTATTATAGCAGAACACAAGCGGCGGTCTCCTTCAAAATCGGTGATCAACCAAGATTTAAACGTTCAGGATGTAGCCGTTGGATATGAGCAAGCAGGGGTCTGTGGCATGTCCGTTTTAACCGATGGCAAATACTTTGGTGGTTCTTTGGATGACTTGTTATTGGCACGATCATCCGCCTCTTTACCCCTTTTGCGAAAGGAGTTCATTATTGATGAATACCAGTTACTGGAGGCCAGGGCCCATGGTGCGGATGTGATTTTGCTCATTGCTGCCGTTCTAACCCGGGATGAAATCAAACAACTTTCGGAAACAGCCAAAAGTTTAGACTTGGATGTGCTCTTGGAAGTCCACAATGAAGAAGAGTTGCAAAAGTCGCTTATACCAAGTTTGGACATGTTGGGGGTCAATAATCGTAACCTAAAGACTTTTGAGGTGAGTTTGGATACGAGCAAGAATTTGTCCAAGCTCATTCCCAACGATTTTGTAAAGGTTTCCGAGAGTGGTATAAGTTCCGTTGAAGCCATCAAGGATCTAAAACAATACGGATATAGGGGCTTCCTAATTGGCGAGAACTTTATGAAAACCGACAATCCTGGAGAACATGCCACGGCATTTATAAAAGCTCTTGAATCATGAAATTGAAAGTTTGCGGCATGAAATTCAATCCTTCGGAGGTGGCCCAACTGCAGCCCGATTATCTGGGTTTTATCTTTTGGGAACCTTCCTCCCGTTATTTTCAAGGTGAAATGCCCGAGCTACCAGGAACCATTAAAAAAATTGGGGTGTTTGTTGATGCTGAAATTGAAGATGTTTTGAAAAAAGTTGAAACGTTTAGTTTGGATGGTGTTCAGCTCCATGGCAATGAGAGTCCAAAATACTGTCAGGAACTTCGTCATGCTAAACTTCCTGCCCGTCCGGCAGGCGGGGATTCAGCATCTCATTCCAATGGGATTCCGAAACAAGTTCAGGACAACCAGCTGTCACTTCGAGCGCAGTCGAGAAGTGAAAAGAACAAGGTCTCGACTTCGCTCGACCTGACAATTATCAAAGTTTTCTCCATCAAAGACTCTTTTGATTTCACCATTTTGGAACCTTATGAGGAAGTCTGTGATTTCTTTTTGTTTGATACCAAAGGAAAACTCCCGGGAGGAAACGGATATGCCTTCGATTGGTCCATTCTTAAAGAATATCCTTCCACAAAACCTTATTTCTTAAGTGGGGGTATTGGATTGGAATCCATGGAAAATCTAAAAGGGTTTTTGGCAAGTCCTGCCTCAAAATATTGCCATGCCATAGATGTTAATAGCAAATTTGAAATAGAACCTGGTCATAAAAACATAACACAACTAGAAGAGTTTAAAAAAGATTTGTCTTTCCGTACTTGATGCGGAATCCATTATAAATCAAAGTCAAACTTAAAAAGATCCCTGCCAGGGCAGGAATGACAAAAAAATATGAGTTACCACGTCAACGAAAAAGGATACTATGGGGAATTTGGGGGAGCATACATCCCGGAAATGCTCTATCCCAATACCGAAGAACTGCGTCAGAACTATCTGGAAATCATGGCGGACCCTTCCTTTAAGGAAGAATTTCACCAATTGCTGAAAGACTATGTGGGCCGCCCCACCCCACTGTATTTTGCAGAGCGCTTATCCAACAAATACAATACCAAGATATATTTGAAACGGGAAGACCTCAACCATACCGGAGCTCATAAGGTGAACAACACTATTGGTCAGATTTTAATGGCCAAAAAGTTGGGCAAAAACCGGATAATTGCCGAAACAGGGGCAGGCCAGCATGGAGTGGCCACCGCAACGGTTTGCGCCCTTATGGGAATTGAATGTGTGGTATACATGGGGGAAGTGGATATAGCAAGGCAAGCCCCAAATGTAGCCAGGATGAAGATGCTTGGAGCAGAGGTAAGGCCTGCCTTATCGGGGAGTCGAACGTTGAAGGATGCCACCAACGAGGCCATTAGGGATTGGATCAATAATCCGGTGGATACCCACTACATCATTGGCTCGGTTGTGGGGCCACATCCCTATCCAGATATGGTTGCCCGATTCCAATCCGTGATTTCCGAGGAAATAAAAGCCCAACTCTTGGAAAAAGAGGGCAGGGAAAACCCAGAATACGTGGTGGCCTGTGTAGGCGGAGGCAGTAATGCCGCTGGCGCCTATTATCATTTTTTGGATTCGCCCGAAGTGGGCATCATCGCTGTGGAGGCCGCTGGAAAGGGAATTCATTCTGGAGAAAGTGCCGCAACTTCGGCCTTGGGCAAGGTAGGGATTATCCATGGGAGCAAAACGCTATTGATGCAAACTTCTGATGGGCAGATTACGGAACCCTATTCCATATCCGCTGGCTTGGATTATCCCGGGGTAGGTCCCCTACATGCCCATTTGTTTAAATCGGGTAGAGGGGAATTTATTTCCATTACCGATGATGAAGCCATGACTGCCGGTTTGACGCTTTGTCAATTGGAGGGCATTATCCCAGCCATTGAATCCTCACATGGATTGGCCATTTTGGAGCAAAGAAAATTCAAACCGGACGATATTGTGGTCATGAATCTTTCTGGGCGTGGGGACAAAGACCTTCAGAACTATATTGATTATTTTAAACTGTGATCCGTGCCGTCATGCTGAACTTGTTTCAGCATCTCAAAGTGATATGAAATCAAGCTATGTATATATCTTAACCAATAAATATCGGACTACCTTTTACATTGGTGTTACCGCAGATTTATATAAAAGAGTTTCTGAGCATGAAAATGGTATTGGCTCAACTTTTACAAAAAAATACAATTTGAAGGATTTAATCTATTTTGAAAAGTTTTCTGATGTAAACCAAACCATTGCTAGGGAAAAACAGTAAAAAAACTGGCATAAAGAATGGAAAATCAATCTGATAAAGGAAAAGAATCCTTCACTTTCAACATTAAAATTATGATGAGAACCTGAAACAAGTTCAGGTTGACGAAACTAATACTATGAACAGAATCAAAAACAGACTTCAAGAAGATAAAAAACTGCTCTCCATTTATTTTACAGCTGGGTATCCCAACATCAATGATACGGTCCAGATTATCCAGGATTTGGAAGAAAACGGGGTGGATATGATTGAAATAGGGCTTCCCTTTAGCGATCCTTTGGCGGATGGCCCAACAATTCAAGCTAGCTCAACCCAAGCGCTGAATAATGGAATGACCACAGACTTACTTTTTGATCAGCTCCAAGATATTCGCAAAACCGTTTCCATTCCATTGATCATTATGGGGTATTTTAATCCGGTTTTTCAATACGGGGTGGAGGCATTCTGTAAAAGGTGTCAGGAGATAGGGATAGATGGGCTTATTTTACCCGACTTGCCCTTGGATGTCTATCAGGAAGAGTACGAGGCCATTTTTAAAAAATATGGATTGATCAATGTGTATTTGATCACTCCCCAGACCAGCGAAGAACGTATCCGCCAAATAGACGATGCTTCGGATGGATTTATCTATATGGTGAGCTCCGCTAGCACCACGGGAACCAAAGATGGCTTTGGCAACGAACAACAAGCTTACTTTGACCGAATTGCATCCATGGAACTACAAAATCCCCAAATTGTGGGCTTTGGCATAAGCAACCAAGAAACATTTAAACAGGCCACCCAGCATGCCAAGGGAGCTATTATAGGTTCTGCATTTATAAAACACTTGGCCAAAAATGGGCCTCAAAAAATAGATGGGTTTGTAAGTGGAATTCGCTAACTTCGATGTTCATTTAACCCTATCTGAAATATGAGAAAACTGGCTTGTTTTTTTGCCCTTTTGCTGTCCATTTCATCCTATTCGCAAGACGCAGCTGCGGTAAAGTCGCAAGTGGCCCACGCCATTCAGGAATTACGGGATTTTATTGCTATTCCCAATGATGCCTTGAACGCTGATGATATTGATGACAACATTCTTTGGCTCAAAAGAAAATTTGGTGAGCGTGGTTTCAATACTGCTGTCCTGGACACGGAAAACCTACCTCTCTTCTTTGCAGCAATGCCCATGGAAGATAACAAGCCAACTTTGCTGATCTATATGCATTTTGATGGTCAATCCGTTGAGCCCAACAAATGGAACCAGCCCAATCCGTATCAAACCGTGCTTAAAAAACCGGTAGCTGATGGCTTTGAAACGGTTTCCTTTGATGCTTTGAACGATGATATTGATTACGATTGGCGCTTATTTGGACGTTCCACTTCGGATGACAAAGGACCTATAGTAATGTTCCTGAACGCCATTGACCTTTTGAAAAAGGATGGAAAGGAAATTCCTTTTAACCTAAAGGTTATTTTGGATGGGGAAGAAGAAAAAAGCAGTAAACCCCTACCTCAAGCGGTCAAGCAATACCGTGAGTTATTGGAGGCTGATTTTCTTGTAATTGCCGATGGCCCTATCCATGCTTCAGGGAGACCCACGGTGGTCTATGGTTGCCGAGGCATAACCACAATGACCCTAACGACATACGGTCCCATCAAACCCCAACACAGCGGACATTACGGTAATTATGCCCCAAATCCTGGGTTTCAACTGGCACAGTTACTTGCGGGAATGAAAGATACCGATGGAAGGGTAACCATTCCTGGATACTATGATGGAATTGTTTTGGATGATGGCATTACGGAAGTTCTTAAAAGTGTTCCGGATAGTGATGAGGCCATAGCCGAAAAATTGCAGTTTAAAACCTCCGAAAAAGTGGGTGGGTATTATCAGGAAGCTTTGCAATATCCTTCGTTGAACATCAGGGGTCTTGGCTCAGGATGGATAGGTCCTAAAAGAAGGACGATAGTCCCGGAAAGTGCCACAGCCGAACTGGATTTGCGTTTAGTTCCCGAGAGTGATGGCAATCGTCTTAAAAAACTGGTCAGGGATTATATTGCCGATCAGGGGTACCATGTTTTAGACCATGTTCCCTCAAAATTGGAGCGCATGCGTTATGATAAAATCGTTACGGTGGAGGAAGGTAATGTAACAGCCGCATTCCGTACGGATTTGGACAATAAATACGGTTCTTTTTTGGTAGAGACCCTAAAAAATACCTTTAACCAAGAAGTAGTAAGGTTTCGAATTATGGGAGGTACTGTTCCCATTTCACCCTTTGTCAATGAGCTGAAAATTCCAGCCTTTATTGTTCCCTTGGTCAATCCTGATAATAATCAGCATAGTCCTAACGAAAATCTGAAAATTGGGCAATTGGCGTATGGAATCCAAAGTCTGTATAGCATTCTTTCCACTCCGACTCCTTAACAGGTTACTGACATCTGTAAAACGTTCGTTTTATTCGATAAAAAAAATCCGAAAATGGGATAAAACTCAGGAAATTATGACTTTATCCCACTAAAACTGTAGTATATCCCCTATATTCCGAGAATGGTTACATGGGCCTTAATTTTGAATTATTAGAGGCCTATTTATGCAATATACTACCCTTGTCATAGATGATTCTTCCATTCAGCGTTTGGCTACGACCATTTTGGTCAAAAACCATCCGCAACTGAAACTGGTAGGTTCTTTTCAAAATCCTTTTTGCGGAATTAAAGCTGTATATGAAAAGAAGGTGGATATTGTTTTTCTGGACATCCTCATGGATCACGTGGATGCCTTTGAACTTCTGGACAATATTGAAATCAACGCTTCCATTATCCTAAACTCCACCTGGTCCAATTTTGCAGTCAAGGCATTTGAATACGGTGTTGATGATTTTTTAATGAAACCCATGCCCAAAAAGCGGTTTGACAAAGCTGTTCAAAAAGCCATTGCCCAAATTGAACTGGGTAAAAAAACATTACCGCCAACCTACAAGCTTTCGGAAGTAATGTCCACGTTCAAATAAAGAATCTGTAGCTTCCTTATTAAGATTCAAAAAAAGGTCGGTATTGCATGACCCTAAAGTCCATGGTATTGAAATCAGGGTTTTGCGACTTTATTTCCTTATACGTTTGCAAGCTCCCCACTGCCCTATTGGCAGCCCCAGAGGGTGCAGTTAGGGAAACGGTTCTTACCAGTTTTGTCTTCTTCTTTGATCCCGATGGGACGGGAAGCGTCAATTCATGTATTCTAGGAACTTCATCCGAAACTACTTGCATTGATAGCCCCTGTTCCCTCAGTTGCTTCCTGAAAAAATACTCCGGCCCGTTTTTGCTGTTTCCCCCCATAAAAAGTACGGTTTTAAGATTTGGATAGTCCCTTAGATAGCCTACCAAATCCCGAAGCTGTACATTCTGCATGCCTAAATCCGAAGCATCCACTTTTTGCCGTTCCGCACTTGCCACTATATCACACACCCCTATTTGCTGTTCTAAAAGGAACTCTTTGCGCTGCGCCATGGCTTCATGAGTAGTTTCAAACTTGAGATTTAAACCAAAAATGCGGTCCAAAATGGGCCAAAGCATGCCATTACGACTCCCATAACAGAAATCAACATCATCCGGTTTCAATTCGCCTGTGGTAAAACGAGGTGGTGGAAGCGTTCCCACAATAACTTTAGTGGCTTCTGGAAACAAAAAGGGTTCGTAGGGATGGGTATGCAAAAACATTATTGAAGTGCCTGTAGTTCCTCTCTTATTATTTTAATTAGATGTCGGTTTTGTCTAAAGTTGGGTTTGGACATATTTTCGAATTCCGAGACCATTTCTTGATACAACTCCTTTGCATCTTCCAGTTTTCCCTGTCGCTGTAAAAAACGGGCAAGCTCCAGTCTTTCCGAAAAATTGGAATAGGGCGCATCAAAAGTCCGCATCACTTCCTCTGCCGCTTGCATTTTTCCCATTTTCTCCAGTGTTAAGGCATAGAGGAACGATGCTTTGGATTTCCTAAACTTGGGATTATCCAAAATCTTTTCTGCGCAAACTACAACCTCTTCCGGATTGGAGTTGTGATAATGTGCCTCCAACAGTTTTGAAATCACGTAAAAATCTTTGGAAAAAACATCTTTCAAGGAAGATTCGTAATGCGAAATTGCTTCTGGGTACAGTCCTTCCTCCAAATAGGCATCTGCCAAGGCCACTCTATTCTCAAAGGTTTCGGAAAATTTCAGTTTTTTTTCCAAATCCGTGATTTTTTTTGAAGGATTAATTGCGGTTACCAAACTTTCCTGGACCTTTTCAATATCCCGCTTCTGAAACACATTGGTGAAGAGATAGAGAATACATCCTATCACAGGAAGAAAAATGATAGCAAAAATCCAGTAGTAGTTATTTCTATTGGTATAACAATGGTAGACACAAAATCCCTGGAGAGCAATTATGGCGTAGTAGTACATTGCCTAAAAATAAAAAGTAAAAGGCAAATACCAAGCTTGATCAAGGCATTTTCATCTACCCAAAAGCACATCCTTAAAAATCAGAAAGTTGCCGTTCTAAGCTGAGTTTCTACTCGCATTAATGTTTCCGTATAGGGAACGTGTAACGATTTTCTCGTACAGCTCTTGGTATTCGGATTTTTTGGTGATGTGGTACAAGGCATTTTGTTGTATTACCAGTAGTGGCAATACAATTTGTTCCCTGATCTTGACCGATTCACGGGATACCTCTTCATCCTCCATCAGAATCTTTTGACCTGAGATCTGTAACAACATCTCCTTGGACAATAAAAATTCGTCATGCAAGATGTTCCAAAATTCCCCGAACTCAGCATCCTCTGCCATATAACTAGTCAAATCAAAATTGGTCTTGGCCAGAGACATCATGCTGTTGTGCATCAAAGCCCTAAAGAACGGCACCTCTTTATACAATTTTTTCACCTCGTTCAATTTCCCTTGGTCCTTCAGGTTTTGAATGGCCGTTCCTATCCCAAAATACCCTGGAACATTTTGTTTCAACTGGCTCCAGGAACCTACGAAGGAAATTGCCCTCAAATCAGACAAGGTCAATTGCTTTTTGCTGCCCCGTTTTCCGGGACGACTTCCAATATTGGCCTTGGTATAAAATTTTAAGGTACTCCTATGCTCCAAATACGGGATGAACTTTTCGTGCTGCTTAAGGGCATTGTACTTATCGAAGCTCATTTCCGAAAGCGTTTCAATAAGTTTCCGCTGCTCCGAAGAAATTACATGTTCCTTGCCATAAAGATCATTGCTCAGTCCCGCAGTAAGCAACTGCTCGGAATTGTGCATAAACTGTTCCTTGGTACCATAGGTACTGGTAATGGTCTGCCCTTGGATGGTCATCTGTATTTCATGGTTGGCCACGTCGTTGGTCTGGGCAGCATAAAATCGATGCGTTTTACCACCTCCCCTGGCCGGTGGTCCTCCCCTCCCGTCAAAAAAGATAGCTTTTATCCCATTTCTTTTACAGACCTTGCTCAGGGTTTCCTTGGTTCTTAGAATAGACCAATTGGCTTTAAGATAGCCACCATCCTTGGTTCCGTCTGAGAAGCCCAGCATAATAGTATGCTTGTTGTTCCTCCGTTCCAAATGGGCTCTATAAATTGGGGTGTCAAAAAAGGTTTGCATAACCTCTTCAGAGGCTTCCATACCCTTCATGGTTTCAAAGAGTGGAATGATATCAAATGTGATTTCCTCAGTTTTCCAACCACACCATCGGAAAAGTCCAAAAACAAAGAAAACGGAATAAATGTCTTCCGAATTACTGATGATATATCTGTTGCAGCCTTCCTCCCCGTTGCTTTGCTGAATTTCTTTCAACTGCCCAATATTGGTCAAAGTGTCTCTAACAATATCTTCTTCGTAATCTGAAGGATCCAGTTTTAAATCCTTTTCCAACAACCAATGCACCAATTCTTCCTGACTCAATTCATCCAAGGATTCTTTGATTGCCCCTTGCTGCTTAAGGATGGTCTCCACCGTTAAATAATGTTTGCTATGATCTTGGCGGATGTCCAAGGTGGCGAAATGGGTTTTGAAAATATGCACTTTGTTGATAAACCTGTCCAATTCTTTCAAATACAGCCCATGGTGGTTGGCCTCCAATTTTTCGCGGATGGCGTCCAATCGTTCCATGATCTCAGGATAGCTGATAATGGATCTGGCGTCAAACATAGCCTTGTAGAGTCTTCCGCTCAAGGTGAGCAAATCCTCCTGGATACTTTTAAAGGTCAATTTCTTCCGAAGTGCCTTCAGTTCGTTGTAGTAGCATTTCATTAAAGTGAGCCTCAGCTCGTCCGCTACCTTTCTGGTAATATCTGCCGTCACAAATGGGTTGCCGTCCCGGTCACCTCCTGGCCAAAATCCAAGCTTAATGATGTTATAGTTGGCAAAATCCTCGTCCCTTATATTGCTTTTGATGTATTCAAACAACTCCCCAATGGCATCATAATAGGTATTCCTTAAAATGTAAATGATGTTCTTGGCTTCATCCAGAGGGGTAGGCTTCTTGGAATTTACCAAAGAGGTCAATCCCAATTGTTGTAGGGTAAGGTCAATATCGTCTATTTTGTCCTTGTGAATCAACTTTCTGAGCTCGGCTATAATATCCAGTACCGCCGGGGTATAGAATTGCGTAGGGTGTGCCGTAAGTACAAACCGAGCACTAAAGCTGGAAAGGTTTTTGGCTATTTTGTCCCAGTTCTTGGTCTGGTTCACCAATTCAAAATAATCCTTCACCGAAAGGGAATTGGTATATTCCTGAAGCTTTGGAAATGCCGAATCTTCCACACTATCGTAAAGCACCACTTGGCGTTCCACGTACTGAATGATCTTGAACATAAAATCCAGCCGTTCCCGTTCATCCTTTATGTCCATGAAATTGGTGAAAAAGGTCTCCAATATCTCTTGGGGTTGTTTCCCTGCCCTGAGACCCAGTTGACACTGGTCCAATAACAAGGGAATCAACATTCCAACATTTTCTATATCCCTATACGGTAAGCTCAAGAACAAACTATTGTACACGTTGAACTTGTTGGTCACCGATTTTCTAAATTCTTCCAGACGTCTCGAATGCTGCATGGATCAAATGGTATGGTTAATGTTTTGCCGAAAGGCTAAGATCGTGATAAATGCTGAATGAGCACCCAAAATTTATGCACATCACAATTTAAGACGGGCGCCTCACAAACTTAACAGCTCAAATTGGCATTAGTGTAAAGCCAAAGTTGCGCCTATGTTATCCAGGCGATAATTTACCGGATGAATACGGGTTCGTTTTCTTTTAAAGTATGCTCTGCACTAAAAATGTAGCCATCGTAGTTAAATCCTTTGATATCCTCCACAGTTTTGGCATCCTTGTCCAGAATGTACCTCACCATGGAACCTCTCGCTTTTTTGGCAAAAAAGCTTATGACTTTTAGCTTATCATTTTTCCAATCCTTAAAAATTGGGGTAATCACGGGAACTTTGAGCGTTTTTGGGTCAATGGCACCAAAGTATTCATTGCTGGCAAGATTAATAAAGAGTTCCCCATCCTCCATTTCCTCATTAAGGTGCGATGTAAGCTGTTTTTGCCAGAATTCGTACAAGTTCTTTTTACGTGCCACTTTTAGTTGGGTGCCCATTTCCAACCGATAAGGCTGAATTAAATCCAGTGGTTTTAAAATACCGTACAGGCCGGAAAGAATCCGTAAGGTATCTTGAAGCTGCTCCAATTTGGATTCGGGAATGGTATAGGCATCCAAACCTTGGTATACATCCCCGTTGAAAGAATATACCGCTGGTCTGGCATTTTCAGATGTAAAGGGTACTGAAAAATCCTGGTTTCGCTGCCAATTCAATTCGGCCAACTTATCCGAAATGGACATCAATTTGGAAAGTGCCCTTGGTTTTTTCTTTACCAAGACGGCATTCAACTTTTGGGATTGCTCCAAAAACTGTGGTTGACTATATTTCGAGGTCGGTAAGGCTGTTTCAAAGTCGAGTGATTTAGCAGGCGAGATGACGATTTTCATAACTTTTGATTTTTGTAAAAATAATGAGGAAATCGGATTTTGGAAACAGCTTTCCAAAGGTCTTTTCAATCCTTGAATTGAATAAGCTTATGATTCGCTATGTTTGGCATAGTTCCTCCACTTTTCAATGCAGAGGGTCATATCTTCGGGCAATTCAGAATCAAATTGCATAAACTCACCACTTACCGGATGTTCAAAACCCAAGGTTTTGGCATGTAGAGCCTGTCTTGGAAGAATCTTAAAGGCATTTTCCACAAATTGTTTGTACTTGGTAAAGGTGGTTCCCTTCAGTATTTTATCTCCGCCATAGCGCTCATCATTGAACAGGGTGTGGCCAATATATTTCATATGCACCCTAATCTGATGGGTCCTTCCTGTCTCCAGTTTGCACGAGATCAAGGTCACATAACCCAATCGCTCAATTACCTTGTAATGGGTCACCGCATCCTTCCCTTGATCGCCTTCCGGAAAGACCATCATCTGTAATCGATTTTTCGGATTTCTAGCGATATGACCTTCCACAATACCCTCATCATCGGTAACATTTCCCCATACCAGGGCCAAGTACTCCCGCGCACTGCTCTTATCAAAGAATTGTTTGGCCAAATGGGTCATGGCGTGCTCTGTTTTGGCAATCACCAAAAGCCCCGAAGTGTCTTTATCTATCCGATGTACAAGCCCGGGACGTTCCGAACTGTTCTTGGGAAGGTGGTCAAAATGATGTACTAGGGCATTGATCAGGGTGCCCGAATAATTTCCATGTCCGGGATGCACCACCATACCTGCAGGCTTATTCACCACCAGTAGGGAATCATCCTCATAAACAATATCGAGTGGAATATCTTCCGGAGTCAACAGAAATTCATAAGGCGGATGTTCAAACATCACCTTTACCTCATCTCCTGCCTTAACCTTGTAGTTCTGTTTTACAATGGCATCGTTGACCCAAATATGCCCTTGCTTGGCGGCTTGTTGGATCTTGTTTCGGGTGGCATTCTCAATGAAGTTCATCAAGAACTTGTCCACACGCAAAGGTTCTTGACCCTTGGAAGCAACAAACTTATGGTGTTCAAAGAGTTCTTCCTGTGATAATTCAGGATTTTCGGGAGTGTCCATGCTTATTGCGATTCTGCCTGCACCCTGGCACTACCTGGAATGGTACCATTGCCACAAATCAGTTCTATCTTGGAAGTTTTGGGCAATTTATCTCCAGGTTTGATATGTTTACCTTTATGTTTCATTCGATACACCATGTCCCTGCCAAGCTCATCTATATAGGTGACCCGTTGTACCTCTAAGCCCACGGCCTGCAACATGGTTCTCGCATTGCGTTGGGTAACCTGGATAATATCTGGAACCGATACTTTTTTATATCCTGAAGGATTAACGGTAAAATATATTTTGCGATTGGCTTTCACCTTGTTTCCGGCTGGAGGATCCTGTTCCAAAATGGAAAATCGGGGAAAATCGGGGTTATAGTTGGAGGAATCCAATACCTGATAACGTAAGCCTGCATCTTCAACGGCATCGCGCATCTCCATAACCGACATTCTTGAGAAATCCGGCACTTCTACAAACTCGCCATGATTCGTGGAACTTTTGAGCCACTGCAAGGTGATAAGCACCAATAATACAGCCGCCACCATGGCAAGGCCTAATTGGATAAAAAATGTTTTACTTTTTAAAAAGCTCAAAAAATGTTTCATCTACTTTTCCTTAACTGAACAAATATAGGAAAGCCAGTCATTTTTCTTTACTTTGGCCTTGCCATATTCGATAAGCCGATGAAAAAAAACATTGCCATCATTATGGGTGGTTACTCCAGCGAGCACGAAATCTCCATTAAAAGCGGCAAGGTGGTCCAAAAGTTTTTGGACAGCTCCATGTACAATGCATTTCCCATCAAAGTCACTCAGGAACAATGGGTTTATGTGGACAGAAATAACACGGAATTTCCCGTAGATAAATCGGATTTTACCATTTCACCCCATGGGGATAAAATTCATTTTGACTGTGTGTTCAATGCCATACACGGAACTCCGGGAGAGGATGGTTTGCTCCAGGCTTATTTTGAATTGCTGGGCCTGCCACACACTTCATGCAATCACTATCAAGCTGCACTGACCTTTAACAAAAGGGATTTATTGAGTGCCTTAAAACCTTATGGTGTTCCCTGTGCCACCTCCTATTTTTTAAACGAAGGAGATACTGTTGATACGGCCCAAATTGTCAAAAAAGTAGGATTGCCCTGTTTTGTAAAGGCCAATAGGGCCGGGAGTAGTTATGGTATCAGCAAGGTGTACAAACAAGAGGAAATTAAATCAGCCATTGACAAGGCGTTTACGGAGGACAGCGAAATTATTATCGAGTCCTTTTTGGAAGGAACAGAAGTTTCCGTAGGTGTCATCACCTATCAAGGAAAGGTCACTGTGCTTCCAATTACGGAAATCGTTTCTGAAAACGATTTTTTTGATTACGAGGCCAAATATTTGGGAAAATCCCAAGAAATAACCCCAGCCCGTATTTCCGAAATCCAGCAAAACAAGGTAACCCAACTGGCTGAATTCATATACAAAACTTTAGGGCTAAAAGGTTATACCCGAAGTGAATTTATATTTATTGGGGACGAACCTTATTTGTTGGAAGTGAATACCACCCCTGGATTAACAGAAGAAAGCATACTTCCCCAACAGGCCAATACCGCAGGGATAAGTTTGGAGCAACTATTTAGCAGTGCCATAGAAGAAGCTTTACGATAGAAATTCAGTATTTTTAACTAAACCAAATATCATGAGACGCGCTATTTTCCCAGGTTCATTTGACCCGCTAACCCTTGGTCATTATGATATTATCCAAAGAGGGATTACGCTGTTTGATGAGCTGTTGATCGCCATAGGAATCAATGCAGATAAAAAATACATGTTCTCCCTTGAGGAAAGAACCCGATTTATTTCCGAAGCTTTTAAAAACGAACCCAAAATAAAGGTGGTTACCTATGAAGGTCTCACGGTGGATTTTTGCAAACAGGTAGATGCAGATTTCATTTTACGCGGACTCCGTAACCCGGCCGATTTTGAGTTTGAGAAAGCTATTGCCCATACCAACCGTCAGCTTTCGGAGATTGAAACTGTTTTTTTATTGACCTCTTCCGGCAAATCGTATATCAGCTCTTCCATAGTACGGGATGTAATTAGAAATGGAGGGGATTATACTGGATTGGTGCCGGACACGGTAAGGGTTGGTTTAAAATAGTTGCATTCACCAAAGTGCTGGACTTACCACCGAATCCAGCTTTCCTCCCACTTGGTGATAAATACCATTCGTCGAAGAAACCACATTTTTTTGTTGATTCACAACAAATACTACGCGAGCAGCTTCAATACCTATATTTTAGTAGGAAAATTCGTATAAAATCACTAACCCAAATCTTCCCCCGAAATTTGAAAACCACCGAAACCCTACACCATCAGTATGTATTGAAACAGCTGCCCAAGGCAACCGCTTTGGTCAACAAAAACTCTTTTTTAGTCGATGCCTCGGATACTTGGTATGCCATTTTTGATGACTTACAAGGCCCAGACAAAGACATAGAGCTCTGGTACCAAAATCATCTAGAAATTGATAAAACCAACTTTAAGAAGTGTATAGCCAGCCCCACTGGACAGTCGTTTCGACATAAAAAACTTGTAAACGGCCAAGAACAATGGTATGAAAGCACCTGCACTCCGTGGTTTGATGAAGATGAAAACCATCTGGGCACCATTATTCAGACCGATGACATTTCACGGCTAGTGGAAAAAGAGCAGGAACTGGAAAGAATCACCACCTTATTAAAGGCCAAATCTGAAGTAGCCAAAGTAGGGAGCTGGGAATATAATCTGGAAACCGAGGAACTCCACTGGTGCGAGGAAACCCGAAAAATACACGAGGTTCAGCCTGATTATCAACCCACGGTAACAGAAGCCATCGCATTCTACAAGCAGGGATATAGTAGAAACCGGATTTCCATGCTGTTTCACAAAGCACTGGAAAATAGCACCCCTTTCCACGAAAAATTGACCATCGTTACAAAAAATGGGAAAGAACGCTGGGTGGCGGCAGCCGGTAAAGCCATCCGAAAAAATGGGAAAATCCACAAAATATTTGGAACCTTTCAGGACATTGACGAGCAGATGATGGCGGACGAAAAAATCAGGGAAAGTGAACAATTACTCACCACCTTGATAGATAACTTGCCCATTAATGTTTTTATAAAGGACAAGGACTCCAGAAAAATATTGGTCAACAAAGCAGAATGCGACTATTTGGGCACCACTCCGGATACTCTTTTGGGTAAAACTGATTTTGACCTTTACGATGAGACCGTGGCACAAATTTCAAGGGACGAGGACTTGGAAGTTATGCGCACCCATAAACCAATGATAGGCAAGGAGACCATCAATGTTAGAAAAGATGGCACCGCTACCAATTTCTTGACCTCCAAAATCCCCTTGTTGGATTTAAAAGGGAAAGCCTATGGCCTTATTGGGATGAGCATGGACATTACGCATATCAAACAAAAGGAGGACCAACTCCATAACTTGATCAATGTTACGGCCATTCAAAATAAAAAGCTCATCAATTTTGCACACATTGTTTCACATAATCTAAGGTCCCATACCGCCAACTTCTCCATGTTGTTGGATTTTCTCATTAGGGAATCGGATGAAAAGGAAAAACAACGGATCATGAAAATGTTGTTCCATGCCTCTGATAATCTCTTGGATACCTTGGAAAATCTGAATGAGGTGGTGGATATCAGCACCAATGTCAATTTGGACAAAAAGTCGTTGAATCTAAGTGAACACATTACTAAACTGCAACAAAACCTTTCGGCATTTTTGGAAGAAAACCAGGTGGAATTTGAAAACCATGTCCCAGATGATATTATGGTATCGAGTGTACCGGCCTATTTGGAGAGCATTTTGCTTAACCTGGTGACCAATGCGGTTAAATATCACCACCCGGATAGGCGTCCGGTGGTTAAACTAAGAGCCATCAAACAAGATAAACATGTGATCTTCAGTGTTACCGACAATGGACTTGGAATAGACCTTAACCGATACGGAGACAAGATTTTTGGGATGTACAAGACCTTCCACAACAATAAAGATGCCCGGGGACTGGGATTGTATATCATAAAAAATCAAATCGAGGCCATGGACGGTAGTATTTCTGTTACTAGTGAAGTGGATAAGGGTTCTACATTCAATGTGTATTTCAATGAAGAAACTGAATAGCATCTATATCATTGATGATGACCCCATCACTGTTTTTGGTTTAAGAAAAATGTTAAAGACCGTAACCATATGTAAGGACATCACGGATTTTGAAAATGGAAGATTGGCCTTGGAAGCTCTTAAAAAAAGAATTGAGCTAAAAATACCTTGCCCAGAGGTTATCTTTTTGGACATAAATATGCCCATTATGGATGGCTGGGAATTTTTGGAAGAACTGGTATGCTTGAACATTCCAGAGAAACTAATCATCAATGTAATCACCTCGTCCATAGACCCCATTGATTATAAGCGGTGGAACGATTTTAGATTGAACTGCTGGCATTATCTCAATTTCAAGAATAAACCGCTCTATAAATTGGAAGCCACAGACTTGAGTAGGGTGCATTTGGCCTCATGACCATAATATTCCTTATTTTTAAGGTTCTGTAATGGGGAATTCCATGCAAGTTTTATACAAAACCAAATCCAACTATAAGCTCTTTGCTTTCGTATTAGCTTTGACGCTTTTTATTTCTTGTGAGACAATTACGCAGGATACAATTGCCTCGTATGAAACTCATTATGAAGAATCTGACGGTTCGGAAACGGCCACCTACCAGCAAACCATCGATTTTTACATCAGATTGGCCAAGGACTTTCCAGAAATCAATATACAGACCCTTGGCGAAACCGATAGCGGTTATCCACTACACTTGGTCACTTTTAATCCTGATGGCGACTTTAATTTTGATCATATTAGGGCAGATAAAGCCATAATCTTGATCAACAACGGCATTCACCCTGGCGAAAGTGATGGAATTGATGCTACTATGATGCTCTTTAGGGATTTGGCCACCAACCAACTTAAACACCCAAAAAATGTCACATTGGCCACCATCCCCATTTATAATATTGGCGGGGCACTGTATAGAAACTCCAATACCCGGGCCAACCAAAATGGCCCAGAAGCTTACGGTTTTAGGGGGAATGCCAAGAACTACGACCTCAATAGGGATTTTGTAAAGATGGATACCCAAAATGCCAAAACCTTTACCCAAATTTTCCATTTGGTAAAACCTGATGTATTCATAGACAACCATGTGAGCAATGGAGCGGACTATCAGTATGTATTGACACATTTGTTTACCCAACACAACAAATTGGGGGGCAAACTGGGTGAATATCTCCATCAGGAACTGCACCCTAAACTGGAAAAATCCCTAGCGGACAAGGAATGGGATATAACGCCTTATGTAAATGTGTTCAATCGCCCTCCTGAGCTGGGCTTTACCCAATTTATGGATCATCCTAGATATTCCACGGGTTATACCACACTTTGGAATACGTTGGGAATGATGGTGGAAACCCACATGCTTAAACCCTACAAGCAACGGGTGGAAGGTACTTATGCGTTAATGGAAAGTATGATAGGTATTGTAGAAAAAGATCATAAGACCATAAAAAAAATCCGAAATAAGACACAGGAAGAAATTGTTGATCTTCAGGAGTACTATTTCAATTGGCAAGTGGATACCTCACAAACAACCATCCTTGAGTTTAAGGGTTTTGAAGCTGAGCAGTTGGAAAGTGAAATAACCGGATTCCCAAGACTAAAATATAACCGTGACCAACCTTTTACCAGGGAAACGGTGTACCGTAACTATTTTAAGCCAAGCGATACCATTACAGTTCCAGCAGCTTATGTAATTCCACAGAGTTGGAAGAACATCGTGGAGCGTTTGGATGCCAATCAGATACAATACACAGAAGTTACGGAAGACATGGAATTGCTCTTGGAAACCTATACCATCTCCAACTACGAAACCAGGGACAACCCATATGAGGGCCATTACCTACATTATAACACCGAGGTTGAAAAACGCTTGGACAATATAGCGCTAAGGGAAGGTGATCTTGTTGTTCCCACCAATCAAATGGGGGCAAGGTATTTATTGGAAACGTTGGAGCCACAGGCAGCCGATTCCTTTTTCAATTGGAATTTCTTTGATACGGTGCTTCAACAAAAAGAAGGGTTTTCCCCATACGTTTTTGAGGATGTGGCTTTGGAGATGCTCCAAAAGGATTCTGTGCTCCGCAAGAATTTCTTAACCAAAAAGGAACTGGACGAAGCATTTGCGCAGAATTGGTATGCCCAATTGGATTGGGTTTATCAACGTTCAAAATATCGAGAGAAACCTTATTTAAGGTATCCAATTTTTAGAATAGCCAAGGATAGTAAAGCGGCAACGCTTATTCCGAAGGAATAAACCAATCCTTGAATAGGATTTTGATATTGTGATAGGAGTTTTCCAGTGCTTTCTTCGTTTTTTTGGCCCCCTTCCATTTTACCTTTAAAATGCCTTCGGCCTTCTGGCCTACCAACTTCCCAGTATAGGTAGTGCTCATCCTAAACCAGTGTACCTGCTTTAAACGGTATTCCCCATTTCTTTTGAAGACATGGTAAGTGGTTCTCAAAAACTTCTCGATGACCAAATCCTTTACTCCTGTTTCCTCCTCCACTTCCCGGATTGCGGCCTTTTCTATAGACTCTCCTTTGTCCACCTTTCCTTTGGGTAAATCCCACTTGCCGTTTCTAAAAATAAAAAGCACCTTGTCCTTGGGATTGGTAACAAAACCACCTCCAGCTACCACCACGGGGATTTTATGCATAAAAACATCCAGGATTTTTTCTTCGTCAGGGTGGTAAATGTAAGCTTCCTTAAGTCTGCCTTTGGACAAGGAATCTATGGCCATTAATATAGAATCGCCATCGAGCGAAAAGAGATTTCCATTGGTATTGTCCTGGCGCTCATTTGTTAAAATCAGTGGGGACTCATTAACAAAAACTTTATACATTTGCGCAATGGTTTTAAACAAGGATACTGCTAAAAAAACAGCCGAGCTTCTGCTGCAAATTAATGCAATTAAGTTGGAACCAGAAAATCCATTCACATGGGCTTCTGGTTGGAAATCCCCCATCTACTGTGACAATAGAGTAATGCTTTCCTATCCTGAAATCAGGGATTTTGTACGTAAGGAAATGGCCAAACAGGTGGAGGAATTGTATGGTAAGCCCGATGTCATTGCCGGGGTTGCCACAGGAGCTATTGGAATTGGGATTTTGGTTGCGGACGCCCTTGGACTTCCTTTTGTGTATGTACGGCCAGAACCCAAATCGCATGGAAGACAAAACCAGGTAGAGGGTCATCTGGAAGCAGGTCAATCGGTAGTGGTCATAGAAGATTTGATCAGTACCGGAAAAAGTAGCCTTAATGCCGTAAGGGCATTGCGTTCCCAACAGGTTGATGTAAAAGGAATGATTGCTGTTTTCACCTATGGGTTTTCTTTGGCGGATGCCAATTTTGCAGAAGAGAAGTTAAACTTGCACACCTTGTCGGATTATGCCCATTTAATTGAGCAAGCTTCCGAAACCAATTATATTGAAGAATCACAAATGCAAACCTTGTTGCGGTGGAAGTCCAATCCACAGCAATGGAAATAACCTCATATTATGCACGTTGAAGTAGCCAAAAAGAAAGTGGGCAAAAGCGCCCAGGAAGTTTTTGAGTTTTTGACCGATATCAAAAACTTTGAAACCTTGATGCCTGACAATATTGACAAATTTGAGGTGCTGGATGAAAAAACCTTCCGATTTGCCTTGAAAGGAATGCCTGAAATTGTATTGCGCCTAAAAGAGCAGCAACCCCATGACAAAGTGGTCTTAGGTGCGGCTAGCGACAAATTGCCCTTTACCCTCACCGGAAACATTGAATCCTTAGGTGATTCGGAAAGTGAAGTGGGCCTAAGTTTTGAAGGGGAATTCAATGCCATGATGGCCATGATGATCAAAGCCCCCATCACCAATTTTATGGAAACACTTTCGGCCAATATGGATAGAATTTAGGTCAGGAGAGCAAGGAAACTTCTTTTAGCCCATATTCCCTAAAAATTTGGTCCTCCAATTCCAGTACCAATTTTCCTTGATGGGAAACACCTCGGATAAAACCCATAAACACCTCCCCTTGTTCATCCTTAAAGGTGGATGGTTTGTTTTTTCGAAAGAGTTTTTTTGAATACTGGGGAAGCAGTTCCTCGATAGTCTTATTTTCAATATCGTGTAATTGAAACTTAAGTCGGGCGAGTAACTTTTGAAGTAATTCTTCCAACTCCATGCTATGGCCCAAAATAGATTTCAAAGAGGCTACCTTTTCTAAGTTGTCAAACTCCATTTGATTCACATTTAACCCTATTCCTATAATTGAATTTTGAATGGCCTGCCCTTTTAGGACATTTTCTATCAAAATCCCGCAAATTTTGTCCGAACCTGACATAATGTCGTTGGGCCATTTTACCTTTAAATTAGGAATGTTCAGCCTCACCAAAGTGTCATAAATTGCTAGGGAAACCCCAATATTGATCTTGAACTGCTGCCCTGCCGGCAATGCCCCAAACTTCTTCAACATACTAAACGTAAGGTTTTTACCGGGTTGGGACTGCCAACTGGTTCCCATTTGCCCCCTTCCCTTCTCTTGGGCACGGGTAACTACACAGGTGTAATCTTCCAAGTTTTTGGCACGAGCCATGGATCTTAAATACAAATTTGTGGAGTCCGTGGCATCAAGTTTGATTATTTGTGAGTGTTCTCCCAATGTGGTGCGTCCAAGGTTATGTTAAAATCTAGGGCTAAGAAAACAAAAAAAATATAACTTTGTAGAAACTAAAATTTTTGAATGCAGAAAACGAAAGCTAGCGCAGATGAACTGATTGCCTTAATTTTACATGGAATTGAAGAAGTGAAGGGAGTAGATATAAATCTCCTCGATTTAAGGGAAATTGAAAATACAGTTTGTGACTACTTTATAATCTGCAATGGTACTTCCAACACGCATGTAAATGCAATTGTTTCCTCTATCCAAAAAACTGTCAGCAAAGCCATCCAAGATAAACCTTGGCACGTTGAGGGTTCGGAAAATGCAGAGTGGGTCCTAATGGACTATGTAAACGTTGTGGTACATGTATTTCAGAAACATATTAGGGAATTCTACGACATAGAAGGACTTTGGGGAGATGCCAAGGTCACCATGGTGGAGAGCAGCTATAATTCTTAAAAAAATGGCAAAAGAAAACAATTCGAATACCCCTAAAAAACCTCGTTTTAGTTCCTGGTGGATCTATGGTGTGGTCATTGCGTTGATCATTGGATTTCAGTTTTTTGGCGGAAACAGTTTCTCCAGTACTGAAAAAACCACAACCTCAGAACTTCAGGAATACCTAAGAAACGGGGATATTTCAGAAATTCTGATCATCACCAATGCCAGACAAGCCAAGGTGTTCCTTACTGAAGAAGCCCTTCAAAAGGATGTGCACCGCAATGTAGCCGACAGGCCCTTTAATTTTTCCACAGGGAAAATTCCGCAGTACATCTTGGATTATGGTGACCTACAAAACTTTGAGGACGAGATAAAGAGCATCAAAAAAGAAAACAACCTCGATACCATTGTCGATTTCGATACCGAATCCAATGTGTTGGGAGAACTGTTGCTTTCCTTGCTTCCATTTGCGCTGATTATAGGAATCTGGATTTACCTCATGCGTAGGATGTCCGGTGGTGCTGGTGGAGGTGCTGGTGGTCAGATTTTCAACATTGGAAAATCCAAGGCAAAACTATTTGACGAAAAAACGGATACCCGTACTTCTTTTAAAGATGTGGCAGGACTTGAAGGAGCCAAGGAAGAAGTTCAGGAGATCGTGGAATTCCTTAAAAATCCGGATAAATACACTTCTCTGGGAGGTAAGATTCCAAAGGGGGCACTCTTGGTAGGCCCTCCCGGAACAGGTAAGACGCTCTTGGCCAAGGCCGTAGCTGGAGAGGCCAAAGTTCCGTTCTTTTCCTTATCCGGTTCTGATTTTGTGGAGATGTTCGTAGGTGTGGGAGCTTCCCGTGTCCGTGATCTCTTCAAGCAAGCCAAAGACAAATCCCCTGCCATCATTTTTATTGATGAAATTGATGCCATTGGGCGCGCACGGGGAAAGAACAATTTTACAGGTTCCAACGATGAAAGGGAAAACACCCTAAACCAGCTTTTGACCGAGATGGATGGTTTTGGCACCAATACCAATGTTATTGTGTTGGCGGCCACCAATAGGGCAGATGTTTTGGACAAGGCCTTGATGCGTGCCGGACGTTTTGACCGTCAGATTTATGTAGACCTTCCAGATTTAAGGGAGCGTAAAGAGATTTTTGAAGTCCATTTGCGTCCCATTAAGACAGCAGAAACCCTGGATTTGGACTTTTTGGCCAAGCAAACCCCAGGATTTTCCGGAGCTGATATCGCCAATGTCTGTAACGAAGCGGCCTTGATTGCTGCCCGTAAGGAGAAAAAAGCGGTGAACAAGCAGGATTTCTTGGATGCGGTGGACCGTATTGTGGGTGGACTGGAGAAGAAGAACAAAATTATTACCCCGGAAGAGAAAAAGACCATCGCGTTCCACGAAGCTGGACATGCTACCGTAAGCTGGATGTTGGAACATGCCGCTCCGCTAGTTAAAGTTACCATTGTACCTAGGGGTCAATCCTTGGGAGCAGCTTGGTACTTGCCCGAAGAGCGACTGATTGTCCGTCCGGAACAAATGTTGGATGAAATGTGCGCCACCATGGGTGGTAGGGCCGCTGAAAAAGTGGTGTTCAACAAGATTTCCACTGGAGCCCTCAGTGATTTGGAAAAAGTGACCAAACAAGCTAGGGCCATGGTTACCATTTACGGACTTAACGATCAACTGGGCAATATCACCTATTACGATTCCTCGGGACAGAACGAATATGGGTTCACCAAGCCCTATAGCGAGGAAACCGCACAAAAAATTGACGAAGAGATTTCAAAAATCATAGAGGAGCAATACACCAGGGCCATTAATTTGTTGAATGACAACAAGGATAAATTAACGGAACTTGCAGAAAGGCTCTTGGAAAAAGAGGTTATCTTTAAGGGCGACTTGGAAAAGATTTTTGGAAAGAGACCTTTTGAGAAGGAAGAAGAGGAGCTGGAAACTGCCGAGTAATTTTTAGAGCACAGGGATAATTATTTCCCAAGTACTTGTATTTTTGAAACCGTAAATGGGAGTTTTTGATAAACTTTTTGGTGGTGGAAAAAAGGTTTCCAAGGAAACCCTGGAAACTCGTGGGGAGCACATGCCCGACCTAAAAATTCCAGTTGACGAAAAATTTACCATCTACTTCAAGAAAAACGGCGGAAAATTCATCTACTGCGAGGATGATATGGAAATTTCCCAAGCCCTGCAAAATATCATCTCTGAGAACAACTGGCAGCAACATTTTTTCTATACCCTAGATCCTCGACTGGAAAGTAGGTTTGCCTCGGAAAAAATCGGATTTACCCAAAACAGAAAGGAAAGCGATATTTTCTTTACCACTTGCGAACATTTAGTGGCGCACAATGGTTCCATTTTGGTATGCTCCAATCAAATCAGGGAAAAAAAACTGGATGAACTCCCGTCAAACCTCATTGTTTTTGCAACCACCAGTCAATTGGTGGATTCCATAAGCGAAGCTTTGAAAGTCATCAAGGAAAAATATAAAAAGAACATTCCAAACAATATCACTACCCTAAAACACTTCCAACCTACTCCAGAGAACAAAAATGATTTTCTTTCCTACGGAAGTGCCTCAAAAAATGTATATCTTTTGCTGCTAGAAGACTACTGATTACATGAAAGAAATTCTTAGGCGTGGCATAACAGGGGTTATTTATGTGGTACTCCTCATGGGAACCGTTTTTTTAAGCTCCGATGCCTTTGATTTCCTTTTTATGGTCTTCGGATTGGCCTGTTTGTACGAATTTAAAAGAATCGTACACTTAAAAAACTACTATGTATATGTGGCCTATCTAGCGCTTTGGTGGGCCTTTATTTACTTTGTTACGGACAAATTGATCATCACAGGCTTGATGTTACTGACCATTACAGTAAACCTTGCCCTTCTGGTCTTTCTCTTCTCCAAAAAGTCCAAAACTTTTAACGCCGCACAAAAGTTTATCATTGCGGTACTCTATCTTGGGGGAGGTTGTATTTTTCTAACCATGATTCCCTATAAACAAAATAGTTTCTCCCAATTTCTGATTGTCGGCATTTTTATTTTGATATGGGTAAACGACACTTTTGCATACTTGGTGGGCAGGAGTATTGGTAAAACCAAACTTTATCCATCAGTTTCTCCAAAAAAAACTGTGGAAGGTTCCATAGGAGGTTTTATTTTTGCATTGTTAGCAGCATACTTCCTGGCAAAATATGAGCCCAGTTTGACGCTCATGCAGTGGATGGTTTTAGCCACTGTGATTGTAATAGCAGGAAGTTTGGGGGATTTATTGGAATCCAAGTTTAAACGAATTGCCCAAGTTAAGGACAGTGGGGCCATATTACCTGGCCATGGTGGTATTTGGGATCGTTTGGATAGCTTGGTATTTGCCGCACCCTTCGCGTATTTGACACTTAATATATTTTCATATGTTTCATAGAGAAGGCCAAAAAATAATTACTATCACCTTTTTTCTCGTTGTTGCCATAATTCTTGCCGCCCAGTTTTACGTGTCATTGGAATGGTTACGATTTGGAATCCAGATAGGTGGACTTGTTCTATTGATTTTGGTCTTGCAATTCTTTAGAAACCCAAAGCGACCCGTAACGCCCAATTTTGACGAGATTTTGGCCCCTGTGGATGGTAAGGTGGTTGTTATTGAAGAAGTGGACGAACCTGAGTATTTTAAGGGAAAACGCAAGCAAGTCTCCATATTCATGTCGCCAGTGAACGTGCATGTAACTCGATATGCCGCCAGTGGCACCGTAACCTATTCCCAATATCATCCGGGCAAATACTTAGTGGCATGGCATCCAAAATCCAGCACCGAGAACGAACGTACCACCGTGGTTTTGCATACCCCTAAATTTGGTGAGATTGGGTATCGTCAAATAGCTGGGGCCCTTGCACGCCGTATTGTAAATTATGCGGAAGAAGGAGAGCAAGTGACCCAAGGGCAAGATGCTGGATTCATAAAATTTGGCTCTAGGGTGGATTTATTGCTACCCCTGGATTGTGATATTACCGTTAAGCTGAATCAAAAAGTGGTAGGTGCCAAAACATGTATTGCATCGTTAAGAAAGAAGGATGACTGATGAGGAACTACATAAGCAATTTGAAGAGGCTGTGGCTTTTGTAAGTAGCTACACCAAACCCATGCCCGCCGATTTGCTCCTCAAATTGTACGCCTATTACAAAATAGCCAATAAGAATTTCAGTAATCCTGGAAGTAAAACTCCGTTGATCAATGCCTTTAAGGCCAATGCCCTGATCCAAGCCCAAAATATTGGCACGGATGAAGCCATGCGCAACTACATCGAGCTTGTGAACAATGAGTTAAGAGAAAACTAGTCCTGCATCTCTACGACCCTGGTTTTTGAACTATCAACACTTCCTTTTCCCAGGATAGTAAATGCTTTAAACAGCCAACTGCTCTTTATCCAAAGATGTATTTTCGAAATAGGCGAAATAGACTGCACCTGCTATCGTGCTCAGAAAATAAATCCCTACCAAATAACTGCCAAAAAACAGATAGGAATTTAGTCCAAACCAATCTTCGGTAAGGTAAATCAAAAGTAGCCCTGCCAAAGCTCTAAAAACTTCAATCCAAATTGCATAGGACACCCGGTCCATTAGCGATGTATAACCATAAATTCCAATGAACACAAATGCTCCGAACAACAGTAGCCCATTGAATCCAATTTCAGTGTAGTTGTAAAACATAAAGAGCATCAAACCTGTATTGGCGAGCAATTGGTAAATGGAATATCCTTTTAATGCGGGAGACGCCTCTGGCATGTACTTCTTGAAATTGTACACATTGTCAATAACCTGAATAGGATATTTCTCCTTTACATCTGCCGGACGCCAACCTGTTGGCATAAACCATATTCGAAGTTTATCCCAGTAACTTTGGGCCCTCCACGCATCTTTGATCAGTCGCCAAAGGTGTTGGAAATTGATCAAGATGGGATTCCAAGTATTTGCAGGCTTTAAAACGCCATACTGCGGAGGTATTTCTTCCAATTCTTCTTGAAAAGTACCGAACATGCGATCCCAAAAACTAAAAATCTGCCCTAGGTTTTTATCAATATATTGCGGATTAATAGCATGGTGTACCCTGTGCTGTGATGGGGTAATTATGATGTATTCCAACCAGCCCATTTTGCCAATATGTTGGGTGTGGTACCAAAATTGGGCAAAGAGATGCAGCGGACCCAAAATGGCCACTACTTTGTGCGGTACACCCAATAATGCAGCAGGAATCATCAAAAGCGGAAAATAAACCAACAAATTGGAGATGGATTGACGCAAGGCGCAAGCCAAGTTAAACTCTTCACTGCTATGGTGAATCACGTGCTGGTTCCAAAAAAAATTGATGCGATGGCTCAGTCTATGGTTCCAGTATCCGGCAAAATCCAAGGCCAAGAATCCAAGGACCCAAACTACCCAGGTCGTCTGGATTTCCATAAGGGCCAAATGTTCCAACAAATAGGGGTAAGTGACCAAAACCACTCCCAGTCCAAGAGAGTCTTTTACCACATTGGTAAGACCGGAGCTGAGACTGCTCACTGTATCCATGACATTATGCTTCTGGTTTTTGACAAAATACCCGTAGATGACCTCAAAAAGCACCAAACCTACAAAAAAGGGAATGGCATACAACAAGGCCGTGGCATAGGTTTCCATGGATTTTTTGCCATAAATTATGAAAAATGTTTCAGATTATGGAATTAAAAAACCGGTCCCAATTTGGAACCGGTACTGAAATTGGTACTATTTGGTCTTACTTGACTGTTGGAACGTCTTCCGCCAGCACCCATTGCCCAGAGGCATTCCGGACCAACAGCATCAGGGAATGAAAAGTGGATTTTTTACCGGTCAAGATTACCTTGGCAAAGGCTACGTTTCCGTTAACCTCAATTGTTCCAAAGGTTAAGGTCCGAGTGTCGCCACCCCATTTTTTACTTTTGATCTTTTCCAAATAATCCGCTTTAGAGATCACCATAACTTCTTTGTGACCAAATAGCTGATTCATTACAATCCTGAAATTGGGATCCAAATATTGACTTAAAGTTGTGGCATCCTGTTGATCACCTGCTTTGCTGAATTCAGTTATGGTTTTTTTGATTTGCTCCACTTCTGCATTTTGGGATTGGCAACTGGCCACACTAAAAAAAACCAGGACGTAAAAAAAGATTGTTTGTTTCATGTATAAAGTATTTAGAATTAAAAATGATTTTAAAGGATTTAGCACTGTTTAGAGGGTTATCTTGGCCGAAGTTCTCATCATGGAATGGTGCTGAAAATCATCCGCGCTACTATAGGCCATCAATAGATGAAAGGATTTGCCCCTGCCCAACTGTTTTTTATAGATCTGATCTAGCATTACGGGAACTGAAAACCTTACTATGGTTTTATCCTCGAATTCCTGTCCAGTAATGTCTCCTAGACTTGATGTTCCCCCCAAATCCGAAATGGGCCTATAATCTCCAGGTGACAAGACGTAATGTTCCATCACTATGGGCCTGCCATCTTTAACATTACCCATGATCAAATATGTTCCTTTCAAGCCCGCATTTTCGTTGAAACCAATGCCCACCCAACCGTGAGTGGGGGCGCTCAAGGTAAAATGGATGCGTTCCCCTACAATCTCCCAACTGACCTCCATTCCCGATCTGTTAATAGAGCCATGACCCGTTTGGGCGAAGGAAGAGGTATTACACAAGCCTAAGGCCAAACCCAGTAACATTATAGATCGTATCATATTTATATGCCTTATCAATTATTGATATATCAATTTAATGTTTAAAATTTTTTATTTGAAATTGGCCCTTATCCGCTGCAACATTTTATAAAGTACTTCCACCTCCGAGTCACTAAAGCCCCGCACGCTCAATTTTCTTAAATCATTGACCAGATTCATATGTTTTTTCACAAATTGCCGTCCCAATTCAGTCAAAACTATGTGGTGTTGCCTTCTATCGGTCTCAACGGGTATTCTTCTCACAAAATCCTTTTTGCTTAGCAAATCCAGTGTTCTTGTAATAGAAGCTGGATCCCGATAAGACATGTTTGCCACTTCTTTTTGGGTCAAGGGCCCAGATTCCTCCACAATTTTCAAGATTACCCATTGCTCAGTGGTAATACCCATCCCCTGTTTGTCCATTACCCGCTGGGCATATATCTTGGATTGCTTGCTTGCCACATCGAGCTGAAAGAGGATAACATCCTCAATGTTCTTAAGTTTTTCTTGCTTGTTTCTATCCAAAATGCACAAATTCCTTTCAAATATAAACAATTAATTGATATATCAATTAATTGGACTTGAATCAATTTTAACCACCACGGACTTACTTACCGGGGTCTGACTTTTATCTGCATATAGATCAATTGGAACCAAGACGTTGGTCTCCGGAAAGTAGGCACAGAGGTTTTGGGACGGGATGTCATAAGGTATAACCTTAAAGTTTTGGGCCCTTCTTTCCTTGCCATCGTAATGGCTCACCAAATCCACTACCTGTTGTGGTTTCAGTCCTTTTTCATCCATATCCTTTGGATTCATAAAAACTACCCTACGTTCCCCGTAGATTCCTCTATATCTATCATCCATACCATAAATGGTGGTATTGAACTGATCGTGGCTCCGAACTGTCATCAACAGAAATTCATCTGCTTTTAACCTAGTGTCAGGGAGTTTACAAATGGAGAACTGTGCCTTTCCCCCGGGTAATTTGGAAAAATCCGCCACTCTGGCATTGTTGGGCAAATAAAATCCGGAACCGGCCGACCTATTGGAGTAGTTGTGGTATCCAGTCAAAACTTTTTCAATTTTATCCCGAATCAAATCGTAGTTTGACCCAAATCTGTTCCAATCAATGGTTGATTTTCCCCCAAAATACGCGTCTGCAATTCGGGCCACGATTTCCGGTTCGCTTCTTAGATGCTTACTGGCCGGTTTCAATCTCCCCTTGCTCTGATGCACTTTTCCCATACTATTCTCCACAGTTACAAACCTGCCTTGATCTTGTTCCGTTCTTCCCAAAGTGGGGAGTATCAACGAGGTTTGCCCCGCCGTAAGATGCGTTCTGTTTAATTTGGTGCTTACCGAAACCGTTAGCTTACAGCGTTGTAATGCTTCGGCAGTATAGGCCGTATCCGAAGCAGCAGACACAAAGTTTCCTCCCAAGGCCACAAAAATCTTGGCCTTGCCTTCATACATGGCTTGAATTGCATTGACTGTATCCAGACCTTCTTTTGCTGGAGGCTCAAAGTCAAATTCGTCCTTTAGCGCATTATTAAGTGATTCAGAAACATGGTGCATAATGCCCACGCTACGATCCCCCTGTACATTACTATGACCTCTAACGGGACAAGTACCCGCTCCCTTTTTGCCGATACTGCCCTTAAGGAGCAATAGATTAACACATTCCTTGATGTTGTCCACCCCATTTTTGTGCTGGGTTAGCCCCATGGCCCAACAAATAATGATTTTCGAGCTTTTGGCCAAAACCTCAACGGCCTGATTCACTTTCTCGGAATCCACCCCGCATCGATCAAGTAAATCCAATGCGTCTTGCTGTTCCAAATCTGCTAAAAGTTCTTGATATCCTTGGGTCTTGGTTGAAATAAAATCCAAGTCGAAAATTGTGTGGTCGGATTTCTGCTTTTCCGCCAAACGCTTCATGATCAGTTTTAGCAGTGGTACATCTTGGTTGACCTTGACCTGAAGAAAAATATCAGTCAAGGTGATACCCTTTCCTAAAATACCGCTAAGCTTTTGTGGGTTTTTAAATCGATTCAGCCCGCTTTCGGAAAGCGGATTCACCGTTATGATCTTTCCGCCATTTTGCTTGCATTTTTGCAGGGCAGACAGCATTCTGGGGTGATTGGTCCCAGGATTTTGGCCGATGACCATCACTACTTCAGCCTCATGAAAATCCTCTAAAACCACAGACCCCTTGCCGATGCCCAATGTTTCGGATAGGGCCACCCCACTGGATTCATGGCACATATTGGAACAATCGGGCATATTGTTGGTGCCAAAGGCCCGCGCAAAAAGACCGTAAAGAAAAGCGGCCTCGTTGCTGGATCGTCCTGAAGTGTAGAATACAGCTTCATCAGGACTGTCCAAAGTTTTCAGGTGTTCCGCAATGGTCATATAGGCATCGTCCCATGAAATGGGCTCATAATGAATAGATCCAGGTCTAAGTATAAACGGTTCGGTAATCCTGCCACTTTTACCAATTTGGTAGTCCGTCCAAGAGGAAATTTCCTCCACCGAATGCTTTTGAAAGAACTCACGATCTACCCTTTCAAAAGTAGTTTCTTCGGCAATAGCCTTGACCCCATTTTCACAATATTCCCCAAGTTTGGACGGTTTATCTGGATCGGGCCAAGCACATCCAGGACAATCAAACCCTTCCTTTTGGTTCATTTTGGATAGGGTTTTGATAGAGCGAAATAAACCCGACTCCTTGTTCACATGCTCCAGTGCCACCTTTATGGCCGGCATTCCTGCGGCAAAAGCCTTAGGCTCAGATACCTTTAAATCCGCAAAAGAAATGTCCCCCGTAACCGAAATATTGCGCTTTTCCCTTTTTTCCATAACCTATCCAAAGCTGTATCCCTAAAGATAGGAATTGCACAGTTCTTTTTAGGGGTCATAAACCTAAACCCTTCATTGATAGGAAAAAAATGGTTGGTACTCTGCTATAGGTTAAAAGTTTCTTTGATGCTATCCTTTGAAAGTAACTTTTTGATTGATTCAAGTTTATCGGGGGCTTTTAAAAATGGGTGTTCTTGATATAGTTTTTGATATTCGGACAGTACTTCATTGGAATAGGTATCTACTTTGCCCCCCACTACTTCATTGATTTTTGCAAGTACATCTTTTTGAAAGTGGAGTGCCTTTGGATCCACATAACCCATTTTAATAAAACCTGCTGTTTTACGGTGGCACCTGCAAGGATTGGACTTATTGATCAAGCCGCACTTATGGTCCATAAAATTGTACAATTGCTTTTTGGCCCTATGGAGTTTAATCCTAAAGTTCTGTTTACTGATTTCCATGATTTCACTACCCACGGAATCTGGAAACTCGAACAATTCCCCAATGATAAATATAAGTCGCTGTTCCCTATCCAAACACAGCAGCATGCCTTTCATACAACTGATCTTGGCCTCGTTTACCAAGAACTTTTCCTCGACCTCATAGGTATAATTGGAAAGTGACTCATCAGGCAATTGATCCAAACCCTCACCAAATTGTTCAAAAGTTGGTGCATTTACCTCATGCCTTCCCCTTTTCATGTTCAGAAAATGGTTCTTTAAGATACGGTACATCCATGTTCTAAAGCGGCTACGCTGTTCAAAGGTGTCCAATTTGGTTATCACCTTGATCAGCACTTCTTGGGTAAGATCAGCAGCCTCATCCGCATCCCCAACAAAGGTAAGGGCCACATTGTAAATCCAATCTTGATTTCTGGTAATCAACAATTCCAAAGAGGCCTTATCCCCGGATAAGGCCTTTTCAATCAATTGTTCATCTAAAACTGGTTCTTTGGAATCCTTTTTCATGGTTTCTTGGACATTAGATAACTTCCATGTGGGTTATCAAAGATAAGTAACCATTTGCCATTGGATTGTTTCTGAAGATGGGCCACGGAAAGCCCACTTTGGGTGACCGGAGTTCCATCTGGAGCGGTACCCTTCATTATCCAAGGTGCAATATGTGTGGCTGAATTTCCATTCACAAAGACCTCATGGCCGTTGGGGTATTCAAATTGTGGCTTAATGGCAAAGGCTGCCAAAAATAGTTCCCGAAGCTGTTTTTTATCGGTAACCCGCATTTCCGGTTCAAAAACCACCAATGCCCCTTCCTGGTAACTTGACATAACTCCATCAATATCTGAGTTATTGAACGATTTTGTCATGGAGGCCACTGCGCCCAATACGGCTTGTTCTTCTTTTGAAATTGTTGTTTGCATAACTTTTTGTTTTTGGGATTTCATACTTGTGGTCATTCCAAAGCCAATGACCAAGATTACGTACATGTGTCTTTTAATTATCATATTAATTGCTTTATGATTTGGACACATCCCAAATGCCAACTGTTACAGTTGTACCCTAAAAATTATGCGATCTCCTACCTTTTGAAAATCAGTTAAAGCTTGAAGTATAAAGCCTGGAAAGCTATTCCACGATAGCCAAAGGAGCAGTATTTTTCCAACTTCCTCTGGTAAAATCCGGAAAAGGTTGCGGAGCCCCACCACTGGCCACAGAACGTTCGCTCAAGGGAGCTACGGCACTCCAGAAGCATCCCTCGTAAACATTTTGATCCAATGGCAGTCCCTTTTGCAAACATTCCACAATACGGTACATCATGATACCATCCATACCGCCATGTCCACTGCCTTTGGTGCTTTCGTTTAATCTTTTGTACAAGGGGTGGTCGTATTTTTCATACACTGCGGCCAATTGGTCGCCCTGCACCCAGGAATGATGGTCCTTGGTTATACCTTCCACGCCACCTTCCAAGGCCACACGGGTTGGAAAACCGGCCAAGGTACCCTTGGTTCCCTGGATAAGGTTTAATCTGCTATAGGGTCTGGGGCTGGTTTCATCCCATTGTACCATTACGGTTCTACCCAATGTGGTTTTTATGATTGAGGTATTCAAATCACCTCCTTTATAGTCCAATTGATTCCATTTGTGATCCGCTGGATAGTTCTTTTTGGCATAAGCGCTTCTTCCTATGGCGGGTGTGGAAAAGGAGACCAAACTTCCAAAATTGTCGTCTGTTCTTCCCAAGTTCATGTACTGTGCCACCGGCCCCAAACCATGGGTTGGGTATAGGTTTCCATTTCTATGGGCATAGTGATAGGTCCTCCAAGAGCCCGTTCCTCTTTTTTGTTCTTCCATCTGCCCCCTAAGTTCGTGGATATAGGCAGCTTCGCCATGCAAAATTTCGCCTAGAGCTCCCTGTCTGCACATATTGAGAAACATAAGCTCATCCCTACCGTAGTTCACATTTTCCAGCATCATGCAATGCTTTTGGGTTCTTTCCGAAGCATCAACAATATCCCACATCTCATCCAAACCTACAGCTATGGGAACCTCTACAAAGGCATGGGCACCCTGATTCATGGCTTCAATGGCCATGGGGGCATGACTTAACCAGTTTGTAGCGATGAAAACCACATCGGGTTTGGTTTCTGCCAACATTTTTTTCCAAAGGTTTTCGTCTCCCGAGTATTTGGCAATATTCTTATGTCTTTTTTTACCGGCAACTTCCCTTACCCATCCTATCTTTTGATCGACCAAGTCTTCATATAAATCACAAATGGCGACTACTTCGGTTCCTTCCAATGCGGCAAAGGATTTTAAATGGGTACCCCCCCTTGCACCCACTCCAATAAATGCTGCCCTAATCAAATCCAATTTTGGGGCCGCAAAATCACCCATATACTTAGCTTGGGATGGTCTTTCCATATCAGCTTGTAAGTAGCTGGGCATTACCGAAATGGCGGCTGCCGACAGCGAGGTCTTTTTAAGAAAACTACGGCGATCAAAGTTTTTCATGGTGCTATTTGATTTATATGTTAACGTTAACACTTTTCCATATCGAATGTATGAAAAAATGACATTTGTACCATCTTATTGGTGAAAATACTTTACTGAACGGCTAGATTACAAGCTATTTCAAAAGTTAAATTTGACCTGTAGGGCCCCCACCAAAATTGAGTTATTGACCCTATTTCAGAATTATTTTCAAAAAATGTTCTTTGTATGCCCTGCCAATGGGAATGGTATGCCCTCCTTCCAAATAAATCTGATTGCCCATGATCTTATCAATTTTATCCGTATTGATGATGTGGGACTTGTGCGTTCTGATGAAACTTGTTCCTGGTAGGGCTTCCAACCAAAATCGCAATGGCTCACTGGAGAGGTATTTCCGTTCCAGGGTTATAACTTCCGTATAATCTGAATCGGAGTCAATATGTAAAATATCATCCAGATGAATTTTGATATGTTCATACCCCGACTTAATATAGATGTGACTTTTAGACGCTATAGATGTTTCCTTGTCGCTTGTCAATACATGGGTTGCCTTAACAACGGGCACTTTGGCCACAGCTTTTAAAAAGCGTTGAAAGGAGAAGGGTTTGAGTAAATAGTCCACAACATTGAGATCGTAGCTTTCCAAAGCGTACTCGGAAAAAGCGGTGGTGAGTATAACATGCGGGGGATTGGGCAGGGATTTTAAAAAATCCAATCCTGATATCTTAGGTAAATGAATGTCCAAAAACAGGAGGTTAATGGGTTCCCTATTGAGAAATTCCATGGCTTGGAGGGCATCTGAAAAAACACCCTTCAACTCCAATGCATCCACATCCTCAATGAATTTTTTCAAAATCCTTTGGGCAGGTGGTTGGTCTTCAATAATGATACATTTCATCTCATTCCGATTTTTCCAGCTCCATGGTCAACAACACCGAAAATTGGTTGCTCTCTTTCCTGATCTCAAGTTCATGTTTGTTGGGATACAACAACCGTAAACGCTTTTTTACATTGCTGAGTCCAATTCCATTGGCCAAAGTATCCAGTTCCTTTGCCTCCTCAAAATTATTGCTACAGGAAAATTGCAACTGATTTCCTTTTTGGCTCACATTGATGTCAATGGAAATGTTGGACGATTGACCCGATTGGCTGTGTTTGAAGGCATTTTCGATAAAAACAATCAAAATTAAGGGGGCCACCTTATACCCAGATTTTATCCGATGTGTTTCAAAGCGAACCTTACCCCTATCCTCAATTTGTAATTTATACAATTTAATAAAGTTGTCCAATTGCTCAATTTCCTTTTTCAGTGGAACAAATTTCTCCTTGCATTCATAAAGCATGTACCGCAATACCCCGCTCATTTCCAAAATTATCTCAGGGGTTTTGGGGGAGTTTTCAAGTGCGTAGGAGTACAGATTGTTTAAGTTATTGAACAAGAAATGTGGGTTGATCTGGGATCGGAGAAATTGAAGCTCGCTTTCTTCAACGGTACTTTTTAACTCATCAATCTGTTTCTGCTTCTGTAGGGCATCCCACGCAAACTTAAATCCGCTAAGGATGGCTATAACCGGAACTACCCCAAACAAAGCATAATACACCCCTGGAAAAGCCCTTGCCCGTCTGGTACCGGGGAAAAATATCTGTTCCAATACCAGCTCCTCCAGTAGTATTAACCCTATAATGACCAACAGCACACTGCCAAAAAACTTCCAGTGTTTTTTTTGGTACAGAAACTTGGGCATCAAATAATAGTTGATCAGTATTCCAGCCACCACATAGGTCAAGAAAAAAGTCACTTCATAAATGTCAATTTCCGGATGGCGCCGGTCATATGAATAGAACACAAAAACCAGTATATGCAGGATAACCTGAAAAATAAGCTCTCTACGTGGAATCAAGTTTGAAAATTTAAATTCATCAAAACTATCCATCATAAGGTAACAAAAGAAAAGTAATCCTGTCAACAACGCAAAAAAGTCTGCAATCGGTAGTTAAGTCCATTGTTTTACAAATTTGTCGATTGAGGTATCATCCAGGTTGTTCACAGAATTTAGAGGTCATCCTTGAAGATTCCGTAGCATCTTTGTGATATTATTTCAAATGATATTGAATTGATTATGCAATCCAGATTGATATTCCTTTCCATTCTCTTTATTACCCTTGGCATTTTATCCTGTCCAGCACAACAGAAGACAACTGTTTTTAGCGGTAAGGTAGTGGACAGATCTAGCGGTCAACCCGTGGCCTACGCCACTGTTATGGTTGCGGTCAACACCACCAAACAAGGAATATCAGGAACCACTACCCTGGAAGATGGTTCATTTGTTCTGGAAACCAATGCTACGGACTTTTATCTGGAAATCAGTTTTATTGGATATCAGAAGAAAATTGTGGAGCCAAATGCATCCGCTGGCGGTAGAATTGATTTGGGAACCATCCAAATCAGCGAGGATGCCCAACAATTGGAAGAGGTAGTGGTAGAGGGCGAGGTCTCAAAAACCGTATTCAAATTGGACAAACGGGTGTTTAACGTAGGTAAGGATCTGAGCAGTACCGGGGCAAGCGCATTGGAGGTACTCAACAACGTTCCCAGTGTCAACGTAAACATTGAAGGACAGATCAGTTTGCGCGGGAGTCAGGGAGTGCAGGTGCTGATCAACGGAAAACCGTCCATCATATCCAGTGATGAAAGCAATGCTTTGGGTACCATTACCGCAGATATGATCGATCGGGTGGAAGTCATCACCAATCCTTCTGCAAAGTACGATGCCGAAGGCACCTCTGGAATTATCAATATTGTTATCAAAAAGGAACAACGTAAAGGTTTAAACGGGTCGGTTTCTGTAAATACTGGTGCTCCCGATAGTCATAGTGTTGGGATTAGTCTGAATCGCCGGACCGAAAAATTCAATCTGTTTACCCAATTGGGTGCGGGTTACCGTGAAGGGCCCAACGAAGTGGAAAGTAGAAATACCGATTTGGTGAACAATACTTCGGTAATCTCGTCTGGTGAAGAATTCCGAAACGAAACCTACTACAATTTTGTTTTGGGGACGGACTATTATTTTGATCCTACCAGTGTTCTTACATTGTCAGGGAACTTTGCCCTAGAGATAGAAGATCAGCCTTCCATTACCAATTTTGCCACCTTGGAAGGAGACCAAACCGTTACTTCTGAATGGGAACGAACCGAGGTCACGGATGCCACCAATCCCAAATTCAGATATGAGCTGCAGTACAAAAAGGACTTTGAGGGTAATGAGGATCACACTTTACTGTTCAGTGCTTTGGGGAATTTCTTTGGGAAAGATCAATCCTCTGAGTTTATAGATACCACTATTTCTGGAGAAAACAATGATGATTCACAATTGACACGCACGGATTTCAAGGAAGCTGTTTTTACGTTCAAGTTGGATTACACCAAGCCTTTTACCGAAGAATGGACCTTGGAAACAGGGGCCCAGTACGTCATCAACGATGTGAGCAACGATTATGAGGTACAAAATTGGATCAATGGGGAATTTGTTATAGATCCAGGACTGACCAATAATTTTGAATTTGACCAAAAGGTTTTGGGTGCCTACGGAACTGGAGCTTATGAAGGCAAAACTTGGGGATTGAAGGCAGGGATGCGCCTGGAACAAACCCATTTGAAAACTCTTTTGACCAATACCGGAGAGGATAACGACCAGAATTACACCAATTTTTTCCCCAGTGTTCATTCCTCCTACAAATTCTCAGAAAAGGTTTCGCTACAAGCAGGATATTCCAAACGTATTTATAGGCCTAGGCTTTGGGACTTGAATCCGTTTTTTAACATTAGAAACAACTTTAACATCCGCCAAGGGAATCCCAACCTCATGCCAGAGTTCACCGATTCGTATGAACTTACGGGCATCTTTTTTGTGGGAAAAACAGCCTTAAATCTCGGTGTCTATCACAGATATACCACGGACGTAATTGAACGTGTATCCACTTTTGAGAACAACGTAACCACACGAAGACCAGAAAATATTGGGACCAACAAGACCACTGGGATTGAGTTCAACACCAAATACAGCCCAGCGAAATGGTTGACCTTAAACGCGGATTTCAATTATTTTCAATTTACAAGGGAAGGTACGTTTGAAACTACGGTATTCGATTTCAATGCTGACCGATGGACTTCCAAATTAATGTCCAAAGTGAAATTTCCAGCGGACATAGATATGGAGGTGACCGGAAATTATCGGTCCAGCTACAGGACATTCCAAGGTGAGACCAACGGCTACGCCTATATGAACATGGGATTGCGCAAAAAAATAATGAAAGGCAAAGCCATCTTGAATTTAAGTATCAGGGATGTTTTTGCCTCCCGTATCAGTGAAAATGAAATAGCCCAGGCAGATTTTGAAACCTATAGCCGTCGTTTACGTGGGCGTTTTATTGCCTTTGGCTTTAGCTATGGGTTTGGCAAGGGTGAAGCCATGCAGTATTCTGGTGGAAGAAGGAGGTAGTTTAGCATCTAGATGTTGGACTATAGACTATAGACTATAGACTATAAACTTTAGATTTTAGACCTTAGACTTTAGACACCAGGCTCCAAGCACCAAGCACCAAGCACCAAGCACCAAGCACCAAGCAAATAAAATCAAAACAGATTCAGGAAATTACCCCAAACTGGCCAAGCTCTTTTCCAAGGTTTCAATTTTCGCCTCTGCATCGGCAGCTTTCTTTTTCTCCATGGCCACCACTTTTTCTGGAGCGTTGTTTACAAACCGCTCATTACCCAACTTTTTCTGTACGGATTGCAAAAATCCACGGGTGTAGTTAAGCTCCTCAGTAAGTTTTTTGATTTCGGCTTCAATGTCTATGGCACCACCCATGGGAATAAAGTACTCGTTGCTCTTTACCCTAAAGCTTAAAGCTCCGTCCAAGCCGGTGTCCACCGTCTCCAATTGGGAAACATTCCCCAGCTTGGTAATGATGCTGTCCATTTGACTCCCCACATTTTCACTATTGACCATAGAAAGTTCCAAGGACTCTTTTTGAGGGATATTTTTTTCCTTTCTAATGGTTCGAATACCAGAAATCACCTCAGCAGCAAAGTCAAAATTGGAAATTAAAGCAGTATCAGCCTTCTCCACCTTGGGCCAGCTGGAAATAATAAGGGCTTCCTCTGGAGTTCGTTCTGTTATATGTTGCCAGACTTCCTCGGTCAAAAATGGCATAAACGGATGCAAAATCTTTAGATTCTGCTCAAACAAATGAATGACCGCATTATAAGTTGTTCGATCAATGGGTTTCTGGTAGGCGGGTTTAACAATTTCCAATAACCAGGAACAGAAATCATCCCATACCAGTTTGTAAATGGCCATAAGAGCATCTGAAATACGGTATTTGGAGAAATGATCCTCTATTTCAGCCAAAACTTGGTTGAATCTGGCCGTATACCAATCAATTCCTGTTTTTGCGGATTCTGGCTGTTCCAAATCGGCAATTTCCCATCCTTTGATCAATCGGAAGGCATTCCAAATTTTGTTGGCAAAGTTTTTTCCTTGTTGACAAAGGGCTTCATCGAACATCAAATCATTTCCTGCGGCAGAACTCAACAAAAGTCCCACCCTAACACCATCGGCTCCAAAATCCTCGATCAACTTCAAGGCATCCGGAGAATTTCCGAGCTGTTTGGACATTTTTCGACGTTGCTTGTCCCTTACCAAGCCCGTTAGATATACATTTTCGAAAGGACGCTTGCCTTGGTACTCATATCCGGAGATGATCATACGGGCTACCCAGAAAAACAGAATATCCGGTCCCGTGACCAAATCACTTGTGGGATAGTAATAACCAATATCCTTGTTATCCGGTTCCAAAATACCTCCAAACACGCTTATGGGCCACAACCAGGAAGAGAACCAAGTATCCAATACATCAGCGTCCTGGCGTAAATCAGATTCTTGGATTTTTGGATTCTTGGATTGGGCCTTTTTAAGGGCTTCTTCCTTGGTTTCCGCCACTACAAAATCATCCTTGCCATCACCAAAATAGTAGGCTGGAATTTGCTGGCCCCACCACAGTTGACGGGAAATGTTCCAATCCCGAATGTTTTCCATCCAATGGCGATAGGTATTTTCAAACTTTTTAGGGTATAATTTGATGTCGTTTGTCTTTAACACCCCTTCAAGAGCGGGTTTTGCCAAACCTTCCATTTTAAGGAACCATTGATCGGAAAGTCGGGGTTCAATGACGGCCTTGGTACGCTCCGAGGTACCCACCTTGTTGGTATGTTGTTCGGTTTTGACCAAAAATCCCTTTTCCTCCAGTTCTTTGGAGATTTCCTTTCGAACCACAAATCGGTCCTTGCCTTGATAGTGAAGTCCATAGGAGTTTAATGAAGCATCCTCATTGAAAATGTCCACTACCTCCAAATTGTGCTTATCCCCTAAATTCTTATCGTTTTCATCGTGTGCGGGGGTAACTTTTAAGCATCCTGTACCAAATTCCATGTCCACATATTCATCCTCAATAATGGGAATAACCCGGTTACAAATAGGAACAATAGCCTTTTTACCCTTCAAATGACCATATCTTTCATCGCTCGGGTTGATACAGATTGCGGTATCTCCCAAAATGGTCTCAGGTCTGGTGGTTGCAATGGTTACCTTCTCATCAGAGCCTTCAATAGGGTACTCCAGATAGTACAGGGAACCCTGACGTTCTTCATAGACCACTTCTTCATCCGAAAGTGTAGTTTTTGCTTGTGGATCCCAATTCACCATCCGGTAACCCCTGTAAATCAAGCCTTTTTCATATAAATCCACAAAAACCTTGATCACGGAGGCTGACATATCGTCATCCATGGTAAATTTTGTTCGCTCCCAATCGCAGGAACACCCTAATTTTTTTAGCTGTTGAAGGATAACTCCACCATATTCGTTGGTCCAATCCCAAGCATGTTTTAAGAACTCATCACGGGACAAATCAGCTTTTTCAATCCCTTCTTCCTTCAATTTGGCCACAACTTTGGCCTCTGTGGCAATGGAAGCATGGTCCATACCAGGCACCCAGCACGCATTTTTGCCCAACAAGCGAGCCCTACGGATCAATACGTCTTGAAGGGTATTGTTGAGCATGTGCCCCATATGCAGCACCCCTGTTACGTTTGGCGGGGGGATTACTATGGTATAAGGTTCCCTATCATCAGGTTTTGAGCTAAAAAAATCATGCTTCATCCAGTACGAATACCAGTTCTCCTCTACCCTTTTGGGCTCATATTTTGATGGAATTTCCATTTTTCGGTATAGTTTTTGTCTTTTTAGGAATCAGATTGGATTTTTTGCAGGAGAGTCGCCATGTTAAATTAACGCTATTCTTCGGCTGAGGGCCAATCTCGAAATACGAAACAAAAATAAGTAACGTTATTACATAACAAAAGAATTTTGGATGCAGGTGTGAAAACATCTAAATTTGAAATTCACCCAAAACTAGAAATGATGAAAAAAACTGTACTCATGTTGTTTGTAGGGCTGCTTTCCCTAGGAATCTATGCCCAGGATGCTACAGCTAAGATTGAATTTAAGAGCGAGACCATTGACTATGGTGAAATTGCCAAAGGAAGTGACGGTGTTCGGGTTTTTGAATTTACCAACACTGGGACTGCGCCGTTGGTAATCAGCAATGTTAAATCCAGCTGTGGGTGTACCATCCCCAAAAAGCCGGAAGCACCGATATTACCGGGTAAAACGGGACAAATTGAAGTAAAATACGATACCAAGAGAGTTGGTCCCATTAGAAAAGCCATTACGGTTACCTCCAATGCGGATACGCCTACCAAGGTGCTAAAAATAAAAGGAACCGTGAAAGCGGAAGGCGCCAAATAAAGCGTAAAACTTATAGAAGTAAAGCCCCGAGAAATCGGGGCTTTTTTATTTTATTCAAATACATTTTTAAGAACAAAGGAAAACAGTAAATCCCTGTTGTAGCGCTCTATCAACACGCGCACCCGTTTACCTTCCCGCTCGTTGAGCATTTTTAGTACCTCCTGGAGTTTGTACCTGTGGATTCTTTTTCCGTTGATGGCCAAAATTACGTCCCCTTCTTGTAATCCAGCTTCTGCTGCTGGACTTCCGGCCCTTATCCCCGAAACGATGATTTCCGGAACCAAACTAAGCCTAGTTTTATTTTCCAACAAAATCTGGACGTTTCCAAAGGTGTCATCATCATTTCTTACCACTCCATTGAAGTCGGCTATGCTCTCCGCAATATATCGCAATCCATTATGCTGCAAGGCAACTCCGGCTAGGTTATATTGAAAAGGTGTCCTAAAATTGGCATTTTTCTTGAGAGTGACCGTACCTCCCCGGTAGTTAAAAATAATATTGAATCGCTTTAATATTTCACCGCCCACACTGCCATTTCTATCACCCAGGTTCTTGATATATCCGAAGGATTCCCGATAAGGAAAGGCAGCCTTGGCATCCTTAAGTTCAAAATCCCCAATTTTTACACCCCTTATCTTGGTTCGCTTACCAAATATGTCACCGCTGAGTCCACGTCCGAGGTAATCCTCATAATTCTTTTCAGGAATCTCCAATCCCTTTTCGGGCTGATGGAACAGCCATAATGCATCACTACTCCCCGTATCTACCAAGAGTTTTACGGGGACATTGTCTTCATCCTTCATCAGCACCGTTCCTTCCACATAGGCTTTCTTGCGTTCAATGGAAATGGGTATAGTCTGCGACTTCTTGCTGTTTTTGGGCGGTTTATAATGTAAGGGATTATGTAATTTCAGATTTCCGGTGCCATAATTTACCTCAACAACAAAGTCACGGAACAGATCAAATCCCAAAATCCCATGAACCGGTATGCCCAAAGAGGTGGAAAAATTTATCCCCTTATCCAAGACAACATATAAATCCTGATTGTAGTTCTTGGCATTTCCGAGTTTGAAGGTATTTCCCATAGAACTTAATGCCTTCATGGGTTCGCCATCACCAAGGCCTCTTATGGTCACTTCAGATACATTGTTGATTTGAATGGAGTCCTGGTCGGAAAGATTGAACAAAATGGGTTTGCTAACCCCTGAATCCAAAACAAAAGTCAATTCAGCCCCATTGATCTCCACTGGAATGATGATCAAGTTGTTCACCATCTCAAAACCCACCCTTTGAAACTTCTGATTCTTGGGCAACTTAAAGCCCTGCGCCGAAACCAAAAAAGGCATCAGCATTAGAAGAAGTGTAAAAAATTGCAGGTTTCTTTTCAAATTCCTAGCTAATAATGGGTTATGCTTACTAAATATACAAATTAATACAGATATTTATTTTAATTTAACATTCCCCTAACCCCTTAAATATTACCTGAATCTGTTGTTTGCGAGTATTGGTTTTCTCATTTTTGCCTAAAATTTAATGCATGCCAACTATTTCTGAAAAAGGGAGGCAAATGCCGGCTTCTCCCATCCGTAAATTGGTTCCATATGCCGAAGCAGCCAAAAAAAGGGGAACCCATGTCATCCATTTGAATATTGGGCAACCCGATATAAAGACCCCCCAAGTAGCTTTGGATGCCGTACGGAACCATACCATTGAGGTGTTGGCCTATAGCATGACGGAAGGCTCTGAAATCTACCGCGGGAAAATTGCAGATTATTATGCCAAAAACGACATATCGGTTAATGCGAGTGACATTATTGTAACCACAGGTGGATCTGAAGCGCTAGCCTTTGTCATGGGCACCATTATGGATGGAGATGACGAAATCATCATACCAGAACCCTTTTACGCCAATTATAATGGTTTTGCCACGGCAGCGGGTGTAAAGGTTGTTCCCATTGTTTCCAGCATTGACAGCAATTTTGCCTTACCACCAATAGCTGAGTTTGAACAATTGATCGGGCCCAAAACCAAGGCCATCCTTATTTGCAATCCGGGGAATCCAACGGGATATCTATATAGCAAGGAAGAAATCCAGCAATTGGCAAAGCTGGTAAAAAAACACAATCTGTTTCTCATTGCAGATGAGGTGTACAGGGAATTTGCCTATGATGGCAGGGAACATTATTCCATTCTTCAGGAGTCAGGGCTCGAGAACCATGCTGTTATGGTAGATTCGGTTTCCAAGCGCTATAGCATGTGCGGTGCACGTATTGGATGCTTGGTCTCCAGAAATAAGGAGGTGATCCAAACCGCTTTAAAATTTGCCCAAGCACGCCTATCCCCTCCCACTTTTGCACAAATTGCCAGTGAAGCCGCATTGGACACCCCAAAATCCTATTTTGAAGCCGTAATCAGCGAATATGTGGAACGTAGGAATATTTTGGTGTCCGAACTTCAAAAAATTGAAGGAGTCAAAGTGGCTGTTCCCCAAGGCGCATTCTACTGTGTTGCGGAACTGCCTATTTCCAATTCAGACGATTTTGCCCAATGGTTATTGGAAAAGTTTGAAATGGACGGAGCCACGGTTATGGTTGCTCCCGCTGCAGGGTTTTATGCTTCGGAAGGATTAGGAAAAAACCAAATTAGAATAGCCTATGTGCTTGAACAAGAAGAATTGGTCAAAGCCGTCCGTATTTTAGGCGCGGCCTTGAAAGAGTATACTAATTAATGAACATTGCGGAGAACATATCCCTTAAAAGTTACAATACCTTTGGTATTGATGTTGCCGCACGCTCTTTTGTGGAAATCAATGGACTGGCCCAATTGCAACGAGTGTTGGAATTAAAGGCGTATCCCAACAAGTTTATTCTAAGTGGAGGAAGTAACGTTTTGCTTACCGCGGACATTGATGCTTTGGTCATGCACATCAACCTCAAGGGTATTTCTGTTGTGGAGGAGACCGATGAAGAAGTACAGATCAAGGTCATGGCTGGGGAAAACTGGCATGAACTCGTTCTTTGGACCCTCGAGCAGGGTTATGGGGGCTTGGAAAATCTTTCACTGATCCCAGGAAATGTAGGGACGGCCCCCATCCAAAATATTGGCGCCTATGGAGTGGAACTAAAGGATGTTTTTGTGAGTTGCGCGGCCATGGAAATTGATACTATGGAGTTGGTGGCATTTGACCAAGAAGCTTGCAGTTTTGGCTATCGGGATTCTTTTTTCAAGAATGAAGGCAAAGGAAAGTACATTATTACCTCGGTAACCTTAAAGCTGACCAAAAAAAATCACCTACTGAACACAGGATATGGGGCCATCGAACAGGAACTAAAGAAAAATGGGGTAATCTACCCCACCATTCGGGATATTTCCAATGCCGTTATTGCCATTCGGCAAAGTAAGCTTCCCAATCCCGAGGAAATTGGAAATAGCGGAAGTTTCTTTAAGAACCCCGTAATCTCCAAGAAAACCTTTGAGAAATTCAAGAAAAAAAATCCGGATGCTCCTTCATATGAGGTGGACAACGGCCAATTCAAGATTCCTGCTGGATGGTTGATTGAGCAATGCGGATTTAAGGGCAAACGATTTGGTGATGCCGGTGTTCACGAAAAACAGGCTTTGGTGTTGGTGAATCACGGAAATGCATCAGGCAAGGAAATTTTGGATCTAGCGAAAAAAGTCCAGAGAGAAGTTGAAAAAAAATTCAAGATCAAAATCATCCCAGAGGTAAACATCATAAAATAACCCCTGCATTGCATCAATAACAGGGGTTATACCAAACCAAACTAACCAAAATTTTGAATACTTCTACAAGTATGTTCTTTAAGCAATAATTTAACGCCGTGGAATAATCGATTTTCTAACTTAGCGTTACCTTATATACGAGATAAAGCTTATTTTAGATTTTTACCCCCAAAATTTAGCCAACAGCCCCTAGATGAGTACACTAATTGAAAGACATATTGTTTCCTTACTTGCTGAAAAGGATGATAAGGCAATCTCGCTATTGTATGATAATTATGGGGATACCCTGTTTGGGGTGGCCTACAAAGTGGTTAAGGACGAGGATTTGGCCCAAGATGTGTTGCAGGAGAGTTTTGTTAAAATCTGGAAAAAAGCGGATTCTTATGACGCCTCCAAAGCCAAGCTGTTTACCTGGTTGTTCCGAATTACACGAAATACAGCCATTGACAAACTAAGAAGTATCAATAATAAAGCGGACAAGGAAGTCCAAATAGACGTTTCTGACGTATATAGCCTAGGAGTAAGTGGCATTAGGCCCGAATTTATGGATGTCCAAGAGAACTTGGACAAAATAGAAGACAAGTATCGTATAGTGTTGGAGGCCCTGTTTTTTCAGGGGATGACACAGCAAGAGGCCAGTGACGAACTGGAAATTCCTCTGGGAACGATCAAGTCCAGGCTCAAAATTGGTTTGCGGGAGCTTGGTAAGATTTACGGCACCTCAATGGCCCTTCTCCTACTAATAAATTTATTGTCATGAAAGAAAAAGTACAACGATTTCTGGATTCCGATATATTGGAAAAATATCTTTTGGGTGAAACTTCCAAGGATGAAACGCTGCAAGCCGAGCGTTATATAACCATGTATCCGGAGGTTAGGGACACTTATAACCAACTGCAGGACAACTTGGAGACATTTGCCAAAATGTATGCCCGAAAAACTCCTGAAGGTCTTAAGGAGATCATTTTGCACAGCGCCAAAAAGGAAAAAGCGGTCAGTCGCAAATTCTTTAGTTACGGTATAGCCGCCAGTGTGGCCATTCTCATTTTGGCAGGAGCTTCCTATTTCTTCTGGAACCAAAACCAAAACCTGCAAATGGAAAATACTTTGGTGACCAACCAGATCAAGTATCTGGAGGAGAATATGAAAAACCAATTGGAAGATGTTCGTAACCAATTTATTGTCCTGAACAATCCCGCCACCAAAAGGTATAGGCTTAACGGTAAAAAAGAAGGTAAGGAACTCAAGGCGGTTGCCTACATCAATCCTGTTAAGAAGCTTTCCTACATCAATGTGAGCAATGTTCCGGAGTTACCGGAAAACAAGTGCTTCCAGATGTGGGCAGAAGTCAATGGTGAACTGGTAAACCTAGGTGTAATCAAGCAATTGGAGGATAAGGACAAGCTTTTGGCCCTTCCTTACGCGGACAATGCCATTGGGTATATTACCATTGAGCCAGAAGGTGGGAATACTTCCCCTACCGTTAAGAATATTGTAGCCAATATCAACTACTAGGTATTTGTTTAAAATACGTTAACCGTAACCGCTTTAGCTGGGTATTTTGTACCTTTGCGCAAAAGCTGGAATATGAAGTTAGCATTATTGACCATTGGTCTCCTAGCACTTGCCTTTGCTGGAATTGCAATAAAGATTTGGTCCAAAAAAGACGGCAAATTTGCAGGTACCTGTGCAAGTCAAAACCCGTATCTGAACAAAGAAGGCGAGGCCTGTGGATATTGTGGCAAACTTCCCAGTGAGCAGGAATGCAAGAAGGATTCCATTCCTGAGCTGCAATAGCTCGTAACCTACTTGGTAAATCTCAATTTTTTGAACAAAACGGAGCAATCCATCAAGGAAAACATTCACAAGGCCAAAAATGGTAACCAAATGGCCTTTAGCTTGTTGTTGGATTCCTTTTGGAACGAGGTATACGCCTTTCAATTGGCGCGGACCAAAAATGAGAACGATGCCGAGGACATCACCATTCGAACCTTCTCCAAAGCCTTTGATAAGATTGACTCCTATGACGAATCCTATGAGTTCAAGACCTGGCTTATCACCATTTCCAAAAATCTTCATGTAGATCTTATCCGAAAACGTAAGCGAAGCCTATTGGATGAAATGGACAGTCATCGTGATGAGGTAAAAAAAGTGCTTGACGGGTCGCCTTCCGTTGAAGACCAATTGATCACAGAACAAAACTTGGCCAATTTGCTGCGAGATATCAAAAAATTGAAACCCCATTACCAGAAAGTGATTAACCTACGGTATTTCAATGAATTGAGTTATGCCGAAATCGCCAAGGAACTCAACGAACCTGTCAACAACATTAAGGTAAAATTGCTTCGTGCCAAGAAACTTTTGGCCGAGATTATCCAAAAGCACTAGCTTGTTCAGAGCACTTGGTTTCCTGCCCAGTTTCGTATCTTTGCACTTCAAATTTCTTTTATGAGCACAGTCACTCAAGAAAATGTTCTCCCCCCAAAAGGAAAACCGAAATGGCTTAGGGTAAAACTACCCACAGGGAAAAAATATACCCAGCTACGGGGCTTGGTGGACAAGTACGATTTGCACACCATCTGCACCTCTGGTAGCTGCCCCAATATGGGAGAGTGCTGGGGAGAAGGCACAGCCACTTTTATGATTCTGGGAAATATTTGTACCCGTTCCTGCGGTTTCTGTGGCGTTAAAACGGGCAGACCCGAAAGTGTGGACTGGGCCGAGCCGGAAAAAGTGGCGCGTTCCATCAAGATCATGAACATTAAGCATGCGGTGGTTACTTCCGTGGATCGGGATGACCTAAAGGATATGGGATCCATTATCTGGGCTGAAACCGTGAAGGCCATCCGAAGAATGAACCCGGAAACCACCTTGGAAACACTTATCCCCGATTTTCAGGGTATCGAAACGCATTTGGATCGTATTCTAGCGGTTGCCCCCGAGGTTATTTCGCATAACATGGAAACGGTTAAGAGGCTTACACGGGAGGTGCGTATCCAAGCCAAATATGAAAGAAGCTTGGAAGTGCTCAACTATCTGAAAAAAAATGGAGCCAATAGAACCAAATCCGGGATCATGTTAGGGCTTGGGGAACAGGAAGACGAGGTAATCCAGACCATGGAAGATCTTCGGAAAGTTGACGTGGATGTGGTCACTATTGGACAATACCTTCAACCCTCAAAAAAACATTTACCGGTCAAAGAGTTCATCTTGCCAGAACAGTTTAAAAAGTATGAGGAAATTGGTCTGGAAATGGGCTTCAGACATGTGGAAAGCGGTGCCTTGGTACGTTCCTCCTATAAAGCCCACAAGCATATCCACTAGGACCAATCCTGCACATTTCTCCTCTTATGAAACAAATCAATATTGGCATTAATGGCTTTGGACGTATCGGTAGAACACTTTTTAGACTACTGCAACAGCACCCCCATATCAATGTGGTAGCGGTCAATGACCTTACGGACGCCAAAACCCTGGCCCATCTGCTCAAGTATGATAGCATCCATGGGATGCTTGCAACGGACATAACCGCAGAAGGGAATTATATCATAGCTGAAAATCAGCGTGTTGCTGTTCTAAATCACGACCATCCAAGCCAAATTGCCTGGGATGCCCACAAAGTGGATATTGTAGTGGAAGCGTCAGGAAAGTTCAAAACGAAAGAAGATTTGGAGTTTCACCTAAAAAATGGGGCAAAAAAGGTGATTTTATCCGTTCCCCCAGTAGAAGATAACATCAAAATGGTAGTGCTTGGGGTCAATGAGGATATTATAAACGCGGAGGACGATATTGTATCCAATGCTTCCTGTACCACAAACAATGCAGCCCCCATGATCAAGGTGGTCAACGAGCTTTGTGGTATAGAACAAGCTTATATAACCACCATACATTCGTATACATCGGACCAAAGTCTGCACGACAGGCCCCATCGCGATTTGCGGAGGTCCAGGGCAGCAGGCCAGTCCATAATTCCTACTACCACCGGAGCAGCCAAAGCTTTGACCCGGATTTTCCCGGATTTATCTGATGTGATAGGAGGTTGTGGTATTAGAGTGCCCGTTCCCAATGGCTCTTTGACGGATATTACCTTCAATGTGAAAAAAGATACCTCAATTGCCGAAATAAACAGTACTTTTAAGTATTACGCCAATAACGAACTTAAAAACGTATTGCATTTTACCGAAGACCCCATTGTTTCCATCGATATAAACAATAGTTGCTATTCTTGTACGTTTGATTCTTTGATGACCTCCGTTATTGGGAAAATGGTGAAAATTATCGGATGGTACGACAATGAAACTGGATATGGTTCCAGAATTATTGATTTAATAGCTTTGTTTATTAAGAAAAGTTACGTTTGACCTCGAATCTGATATATAAACATCTTGGCGTTTTAAGATGCTTTATGCTGTGCATTTTCCTTTGCACCCAGATTTCGTTTGGTCAAAATGATATGAGTTCCACTGAAAAGGTACAGGCTATTTTCGATGAATTCATGGTTCATCGTCATCAGAACAAGATTGAAAAAGCCTTGGAAACCTTAGATCAGGCGGCGGAAATTGCCGAGAACAATGAGGATGCCAAGCTTTTATTGGACACCTACCATCAATACGCCCGTTTGTTCCTTGAAGAAGGGGATCGGGAAACCACCATTTTTTATTGGGACAGGGCCAGTATCCTGTTAAAGGATCTTTCCTATTCTTACGGACAAGCATTTCATAATTATCTGGATGCTGCACTGCGGTATGATGAAGGAAACAATTTTCAGTCGCTCAAACTTTTGGAGGAAAGCAGAAAACTCAGCAACAACCGTAACCTGGGGAACAATATACTGCTTTTGGAGGCCTACATCTTTACCAATATAGAAAAGTACGAGGATGCCATTAAAAATCTCCATGCATTAATTGTCAATTCCGATGATAAGGAGCGTGCCTATTTGGCTACCAAGGCCAATCTGCAGTTGGCCAAAATAAGCATGGAACTCAACGATTTGGAAGAAGGGGTAATCCACTCACAGGCGGCATTGGAACTAGCGGAAAAGCACAGTTTTTTCAAGGAGGTAAAAGCGGCCAACCAGAGTCTGTCCTCCATCTATGAAAAAACGGGAGACTTTAGCCAGGCCTTAAACTACACCAAGGTACTTGAGAAAATCAGGGACTCCATTTTCAATATTGAAAAGGTACAATTGGAGACCAAGACCGCCGATAAAATACGGTTTGAGCACCAAATGAACGAAATCAACAAGCTTACTGCTAAAAATGAGGAGTTAAGCGAATCCAAGAACCGTTCTGAGATCACTGCCATATTAACATCTGCGTTTCTAACGATAATCTCGCTCTTGGCCGTTTCCTTATTCCGAAACAACCAGATAAAGCTGAAGACCAACGATTTGTTGTACACCAAGAACAAGGAATTGGAGCTTGCCCGCGATTCTGCGGTTTCTGCCATGGAGGCCAAGACCAACTTCTTGTCTACAGTTACACACGAATTACGAACTCCACTATATGCGGTAACGGGGCTCACACACCTACTCTTGGAGGAAAATCCGGCGGAGCATCAAAAGGAACATTTAAAATCCCTTAAATTCTCTGGGGATTACCTACTGAATTTCATCAATGACATCCTTCAGATCAATAAAATTGATGCGGATAAGTTGGAACCGTTGAATATTGAGTTCAAATTACATAAAGTGTTGGCCGATGTGGTGGATTCACTACAGCAGAACGCCAATGAAAATAAGACTACTCTCGTGCTGGATTACGACCCAAATATTCCACAGCAGCTCTTGGGTGACCCTATCAAGATTTCCCAAATTTTCATGAATTTGGTAGGGAATGCACTGAAATTTACCAAAAATGGCAAGGTTGAGGTCATTGCCAAAATGTTGCGCAAGGAGGAAGATGAGGTCAAACTTTACTTTGAGGTCAAGGATAATGGCATTGGTATTTCGGAAGATCAGCAAAAGAACATCTTTGACAGTTTTGAGCAGGGATCTATTCAGATCAATCGGGAATATGGCGGCACCGGCCTTGGATTGACCATTGTGAAAAGCCTCCTAGGATTATTTGGTAGCAAGGTCCATTTGGAAAGTGAACTGGGTGAGGGTAGTTCCTTTTTCTTTGAGCTAGACTTGAAATGCGACAATAGTGCGATCGATGAGGTAGCCTTTGAGCTCAATCCCGAGGAATTCAATTTTAAAGGTTTGCACCTCTTGGTTGTGGAGGACAACAAGATCAATCAGGTCATCACCAAAAAAATGCTTACTAAAAAGGAGATTACCTGCGATATTGCAAACAACGGTAATGAAGCCATTGATTTGGCGAAAGCCAACACCTACAATGCCATTTTGATGGACATTCATATGCCAGGTATCAGTGGGGAGGAAGCTACAAGACAGATCAGAAAGTTTGATGACGAGATCCCCATTATTGCGCTAACAGCCATTTCTTTGGATGATAGTTTGGACAGTTTCTATGAGGCAGGGTGCAACGATGTGGTAACCAAACCCTTCAAGCCAGAAGTTTTCTATCAGAAAATTGGGGAGAACATCTTCAAGAAAAAAATGGAAGGCCTAGTTTAAAGCTGGCTTTCGATTACTTCCTTCAACCGATTTCCATCTACTAGGTCAAATTCATGGGCAATTTCCAAATAAAATAAGGACTCCACCTTTCCAGATAATCTAACAAAGTCCTTTTCGGTAGTGAGAACGGAGTCGTATTGCTTAAACTTTTCAATCTCATCAGATGCAAAGTTGTGATGATCCGCAAAGGCCAAGTGCTGAAAATCGATTCCTATATCCTTTAAATGCTGAACCAAAGGTTCAGGTGAGGCAATTCCCGTCACCAAAGCAATATTCTGATCCCCCAATTCTGAAAGAGCAAGCTCGTTACCTTTGTCATCCTTAAGCTTTTCCGCATAAGAAAGATGGGAGAAAAAAACCAGTTGATGGGGTTTTGGCCGCAAAAAACTTGTAATGGTATCCTTTTCTGTTTTGGCTAGGTTTTTAGGGCATTTGGTAACCACAATAACGTTAGCCCTTCGAGCTTCACGCTTGGCATCCCTTAGATTACCAGTTGGTAAATACCAATCCTTGGGATATAACTGACCATAGGCGGTCAACAAAATGGAAAATTTGGGCTTTACCTTCCGATGTTGGAAGGCATCATCCAATAGAATCACATCCGGCTGCACCATTTTTTCCAGTTGCATAATCCCATTTCTCCGGTCTGCGTCCACGGCAACGGAAATATTCGGGAATTTTTGATGGATTTGAAAAGGTTCATCGCCCAACTCAGCAACTGTTGAAGAAGGGGTTGCCAGCAAAAATCCTTTGGACTTTCGCTTATATCCCCTACTCAAAACAGCTATTTTGTGGTTGGACAAAGTGCGTATGAGGTATTCGACCATAGGCGTTTTTCCTGTCCCTCCCACACTCAGATTACCTACACAAACGGTTGGTGTTTTATAGGAAATCGACTTAAAAACACCCCAATCGAACAAATAATTGCGGATATGGACGATCAAGGCATAGATCAGGGAAAACGGAAACGCTATTTTCCGGAGGAATTGAAGCATAGGGCGAAAATATAATATTTTATCTTTAGCCCATTAAGAAGAACTCTATGACCGTACAGGAAATCGCAAATATTCTGGAGGAACTGGCCCCACTCTCCCATGCCGAGGATTTTGACAATGTGGGACTATTGGTAGGTGACCACAATCAAGAAGTTACGGGTATATTAGTAACCTTGGACACCTTGGAAGTAGTCGTTGACGAAGCCATCTCCAAGAATTGCAATCTCATCGTGAGCTTTCATCCCATCATATTTAAAGGACTAAAAAAAATAACCGGGAGTACGTATGTGGAGCGGGTGGTTCTAAAGGCCATTGCCAATAATATTGCCATCTACAGCATGCACACGGCATTGGACAACAGTAAAATGGGAGTCAATGCCAAAATTTGCGAGGTGCTTGGTGTCCAAAACCCAAAAATCCTGATACCGAAACAAGGAACCATCAAAAAACTGACCACGTATGCCCCTTTGGAAGCTGTGGATACCGTGAAAACCGCTTTGTTCAAGGCAGGGGCCGGTGAAATTGGAAAGTATAGTAATTGCAGTTTCAGTACAGATGGTACCGGAAGCTTTAAACCAGGTGATGCAACCAACCCTTCTGTGGGCAGCATTGGCCAAGTACATTATGAAAAAGAGGCGCAAATCCATGTAATTTTCTCATTTGAAAAGGAAAAAGCCATCCTGAATGCACTGTTTGCCAACCATCCCTATGAGGAAGTCGCCTATGAGATCACTACCCTTCAGAACGTAAATCAAGATATAGGTATGGGCATGGTGGGTACGCTAGAACATGAAATGAAGGAAACCGCATTTCTTCAACACTTGAAGAAAAAAATGAACGCATCCGTGGTCCGGCATTCCGAGTTATTGGGAAAAAAAGTGAAAAAAGTTGCTGTTTTAGGGGGCAGTGGGGCTTTTGCCATTAAAGCCGCGTTAAAGTCTGGAGCTGACGTATTTGTAAGCTCGGACATCAAATATCACGAGTTTTATCAGGCCGAAAAGCGATTGGTCATTGCCGATATTGGGCACTTTGAAACTGAGCAGTTTACAAAAGATTTATTGGTTGATTATCTTATCAAAAAAATTCCTAATTTTGCAATCTCTTTATCGGAGAGCATTACAAATCCCATCAAGTATTTATAATATATGGCGAACAAAAGTGAAAACACCGTGGAAGAAAAGTTAAGAGCTTTATATGATCTACAACTTATCGATTCCAGGGTTGATGAAATACGCAATGTTAGGGGCGAACTTCCTTTGGAGGTGCAAGACTTGGAAGATGAGGTTCTGGGGCTTAAAACCAGAATGGACAAGCTAAAGACCGACGTTGAAACCGTAAATTTTGAGATTGCGGCCAAGAAAAATCTCATTGAGGAGTCCAAAGCATTGATTAAAAAATATGCCGAACAACAAAAGAATGTTCGGAATAGCCGTGAGTTTAACTCTTTGAGCAAAGAGGTAGAGTTCCAGGAATTGGAAATTCAATTGGCTGAAAAGAACATCAAAGAATTTAAGGCCCAAATAGAGCAGAAAAAAGAGGTCATTGCCGAAACCAAGGAAAAATTGACCGAAAGAGAAGGTCACCTAAAGCATAAAAAAGGTGAGCTGGATGCTATTTTGGCCGAAACTGAAAAAGAAGAAAAAGCACTTTTAAAGAAGTCAGAGGAATTTGAGGAGAAAATCGAAGAGCGCTTGATTCAGGCCTACAAGAGAATCCGCCACAATGTGAAAAACGGTTTGGCCGTGGTTCCTGTTGAAAGGGGCGCTTCCGGTGGTTCTTTCTTTACTATCCCTCCCCAAGTTCAGGTTGAGATTGCTTCCAGAAAGAAAATCATTACTGATGAACATAGTGGAAGAATCTTGGTAGATCCATTATTGGCTGAGGAAGAGCAAGCAAGAATGCAAGAATTGTTTGCCAAAATCTAATTTGGACCGAAAAGTAAAACTAAGCCACCTTTTAGGTGGCTTTTTTATTGTTGAGCAGTTTCAAAATCTCTTTTTCAACCTCTTCGGAATCCCACTTGGACTCGATATCGGGAAGTTCCATTACCTCTTGCATGATTTTTTCCTGCTTGTCCCCTATGGCCAGTGCTTCCGAATAAGGCCTATCCGAAAAAGTAACCCTACTATACACCGGAATCCATTTATCAGGGTGCTTGGCAGCAAAATGCTTTTCAATTTTCTTTTGCAATAAAAACATGGAATCGGCTGTTTTACTGCTCATTTCCATGAAATTTCGGTAACTGAGCTCGGCAATGGCATCGGCATTGGGTTTGCGTAGTTTTTGATACTCTCCAAAAATGCGGTCCCAATCATCACCATACTGATCCATGAGCTCGTCCAACTGATAAATATCTTCAAATCCAGCGTTCATACCCTGCCCATAAAAGGGAACTATGGCATGCGCCGAATCCCCAACAAGGGCAACCTTGTTCCAATAGGTCCAAGGATAACATTTCATGGTAACCATGGCACTGGTGGGGTTCTTAAAGAAATCCTGGGTAAGATTCTCTATTTCCTTCTGAACATTGGGAAAGTAGGTTTTGAAAAAAGTTTTCGCATCTTCCTCCGTTTTTATCTTATCAAAAGAGACCTCACCTTCAAAAGGCAGGAACAGCGTACAGGTGAAACTCCCATCAATATTGGGCAAGGCAATGAGCATAAACTGCCCTCTTGGCCAAATATGGAATGAGTTTTTACCCAATTTATGGGTACCATCCGGATTGGGTGGTATCGTGAGCTCCTTGTAACCCACATCAATAAAATCCTGTGAGTAATCGAACCTACTCCGGCGTTGCATTTTATGCCTAACCCGTGAAAAGGCCCCGTCACATCCAAAAATCAGGTCAAATTGATACTCCTTCCAAGCACTTTTAACGGTTTCACCCGTATATATCTTAGCTTCCGGAAGATCCACATCCCACACTTTTTCGTTGAATCGAAACTTTGTCCCTGCCTCTTCCGCCAGGTCAATCATTCTTCTATTGAGAATCCCTCTGGATATGGACCAAATGGCTTCCCCATCTTTGCCGTAATTCTGGTAATAAACAGGCTTGTCGTATACATGCATGGCCCTTTTGTCCATAGGAATGGCTATTTCCCTAATACTATCTTCGAGCCCTACCTTGCGGAGCGACTTCCAGCCTCTATTGCTCATGGCCAAATTAATGGACCTTCCTGAAAATTCTATAGTTCTGATATCCGGTCTACGATCAAATACCGTTACCGAATGTCCTTTTTTTCTTAAAAATATAGCTAAGAGGGAACCCACCAATCCTGAACCGATGATGGCAATATTTTTTGGAGTCTGTGTCATATGCCCGTGGGCCTATTCTAGTTAAACTATAAAAGTACGGAAAATAGGCTGTATTTATACCCTACCGTCTCTTGGGCACCAGTGAAACTTCATCTTCAAAGGTCCTTATTCTATGGGAAAAACTTGATGTGAAAAGTTTTTTTTGGGTTGGGATAAACTTTTGGCACCATAGTTGCCGTATATATATTAAATATTCCGCTTCGGCGTCTCTATATATAAAAAGTCCTTCACAATTTATTGCGAAGGACTTTTTCCTTTGTAAGAAGCGTTTTATTCCAAAATGCCGTCCACTATTCCGTATTCCAGGGATTCATCGGCTCCCATCCAATAATCGCGATCAAAATCTTTCATCACCTTGTCATAATCCTGTCCACAGTTATCTGCTAGAATTTTAGCCCCCAATTCTTTGGTCTTGATAATCTCCTTGGCCTGTATTTCTATATTGGAAGCCTGCCCTTGGGCACCCCCGCTAGGTTGATGGATCATAACCCGCGCGTGAGGTTGGATAAATCGTCTTCCCTTTTCCCCTACCGAAAGTAAAATAGACCCCATGGAAGCTGCCAACCCTGAACATACGGTTGACACCGGACTTTTAATTTGTTTTATGGTATCATAGATTGCAAAGCCCGAGGTTACATACCCTCCAGGGCTATTGATAATCAGTTGAATTTCATCATTGCTTTGAAGATCCAAATACAACAAGCGATCAATAACATGTTTTGCCGAATCATCATCTACCATTCCCCATAAAAACACCTTACGCTCATCCAATAATTTCTCTTGGATCAATTCATTAACCTTACCTTTTTTTGAACTCATTCTTTGTGTTTTGTAAAGTTTCAAAATTAATCAAATTATAAGTACCAAAATCCTTAACCCAAGGAAATATCCATAACGAAACGGATTACCATCCAAGAGCTAAAAATGCCAGCAAAAGTGTTCCACATCGATAATTTGCACACGTTTACCGATAAAATAATCAATATAAGTACCTGATTGACAGTTATCTATGATTTCTTCGCCTTATCGAAAAACGGGTCGTACGTCGATTTATCCAACACCTATATCGTGTAACTTTCCTATTCCAGTACATCCTGCATTTCTTTGAAACGAATTATGAACCCAAATCTTAATAATTCCAATCCAACAGTGAAAACCTTAACCTACAGCGATTTTCTTCAAAGCACGTTTTTAGTGACCCAATCCTAGCAGGTTAGACTTTCATAAAGTTTGGACGATCAAATAAGTGATCATCTCAAATCTAAACCTATGAAGAGCAAAACTACTTCTACATTTAAACTGGTAATTGTTTCTTTCTTACTCTTGTTCTCGTTCAGTATGATGGGGCAGGTTAAAAAGGCATTTACCCCTAGGTATTCAGAAACCATTAAGGGAGATGTGACGATCATCGCCAATAATGTGCTTTCACGTCATGCCACAAATGCGTACAATGGAACAGATGGTAACCACGATTTCTCAAACAATCTTTTTGTAGATATTGATTCGGATGCCTCCACCTTTAATTCCAGTAGCGCCAATTTCTCAAATCCAGAACCAAGCCTTAGCTGTTTGAATTTCAAAAAGGTCTTGTTGTACTGGGCAGCAGCTGACAAGGAGTATTCTGTTGATGACAATACTGGTAATGGTGGTTCTGAACCTGTTTGGAATTACAACCAGGTAAAGCTTATGCTTCCTGGTCAATCTTCGTACAGCACAATTACGGCTGATGAAGTAATCTATAGAGGAAGGGATGAGCATTTCGTAAACGATCCTTACATATGTGTCAAGGATATTACATCAGACGTAGTTGGTTTGGACAATCCTTATGGAAATTTCCAGGTAGCCAATGTGAAAGCTACTGAAGGTGATTTATACTCACATACAGGATCACATACAGGTACTTCGGGAGGATGGCAAATTGTGTTTGTCTATGAAAACCCGAGCATGATTGGAAAAAACATCACCCTTTTTGATGGCTATGTGCACATTACACAAACACAAGGAGAGGTGGAATTCGACTTTAATGGGTTCCAAACAGTTCCTACAGGAAATGTAAATGCAGATATTGTTCTTGGATCTTTTGAAGGGGACAGGGATATCTCTGGTGACCAGTTGCAAATCTTCGATACCAACAGCACTTGGTCCAACATCTCAACCCCAATTAGGGATAGTAACAACTTCTTTAATAGTCGGATTACCATAGATGGGGCGGACTTCACGGATAGAAATCCCGCAAGTACCAACACCCTAGGTTTTGACGCTGCCGTTTTTGATTTGCAGAACACAGCTAACAAGTTTATAGACAATAACCAAACATCAGCTACCCTGAAAATTACTTCGGACCAAGAAAGTTATGGTCTTTATTTGCTTGGATTAAGTGTTGAGGTTTATGAACCCAGCCTTGGTGCCTTGAACTTTACTTCCTCAACTTCAGGTACAGGTTTTAACCCAGGGGACAACGTTCAAATGACACTTAGCGTTGAAAACTCTGGTAACGATGATATCCAAAACTTGGAAATTTATACCACCCTTCCACAAGAGGTGGATTTTGTGAATACAGAATCTTTGCCCGCTGGAGTAACATACAATTTTAATACTTCCACAAGGGAGTTGCGCTTTTTTGTTCCTGATGGCAATACCGATGTAGGAGATCCATTGTATACTTTGGATTTCAATGTTCAAATCAAGGACCAATGTCATTTCTTGGAGACAGCTTGTTCCGCAAACTTTGCCATGCAAGCCACCGCAACTTTTAGTGGTGTAACCAATACCAATCCAGTAGTGGCCCAGAGTTCAGGAACAGTGGACAGTTGCGGCATCGGTAACTTTGATCCTACTGTGGTAGACATCAATGAACCCAATCAGGTAAACTGGTCAACAGCGGCCAATGCACTGGACACTACTGTCTCCTGTGATGACACTGATGCTTTAAATGCAGCCCAAAACCTTGAACCGGCTACTGAATTTTGCAATTTTACTTTGAACAAGGTTGCAGGTAGTTTTGTTGCCGACCCAAGTTGTCCTGGCGAAGGAACATATACCAATACCTGGACGTTCACAGATGCCTGCGGAAGAACCAGTGATACATTCACCCAAATCATTACGGTGGAAGATAACACTGCACCAACCTTTGTGGAGACATTGCCAACAGATACCACGGTTTCCTGTGACAGCGTACCGGTTGCAGATGTATTAACGGCTACGGACAACTGTGACAATGGCGTTGCTGTAACCTTTGATGAACAAATTACAGACGGTGATTCCTGTCCTTCCGATTATACCATAACAAGAACTTGGTCTGTGGAGGATTGTGCTGGAAACACTACTGAGCATGTACAGACAATTACTGTTGAGGACACTACTGCGCCTACCTTCTTGGAAACGCTTCCTTCGGATACGGTTGCTGCTTACAATGCGATTCCAAGTGCAGAAACACTCACAGCAAATGATAATTGTGATACCAATGCCAGTGTAAGCTTTTCTGAAACTTATGTTGGAGATAATACAAGTACCACCTATACCATCATTAGGACATGGACTGCGTCCGATTGTACAGGGAATTCCGTTGATCATACCCAACAAATTTTTGTTACTGAAAATGGAGACCCTCTTGGTTTGTACATCAATGATATTACGGTGGATGAAGATGCAGGAAATGCTACTTTGGAAGTATTCCATGTAGGTGAAGTTATTGGAGGTTTTACAGTAAATCATACTACTGCTGATGGAACAGCTGTGGAATCCTTGGATTACAGCCTAACTTCTGGCACATTGAATTTCAATGGAACGCATGGGGAATTGGTTTCAATTTCAGTTCCAATAAATGATGACAACATTATTGAAGCAACAGAAGCTTTCACCGTCCAATTGTCTAATGGCAACAATACACCAGCGATCAATGACAATGCTGGAGAGATAACCATCAACGACAACGACGGGGGTGCAGGCAACGGGGTGTCCGTTGCGGGCTTCAGCGTGGACGAGGATGCGGGTACCGTTGACTTCGTACTGTCGCTCAACGCCGACGTTCAGGGAGGGTTCAATGTGGACTTTGCCGTTTCAGATGGCACCGCTCTTGCGGGCAGCGACTATACCGTGGCATCCGCCACCGGGAACATCGCATTTGCCGGTAACGCAGGCGAACAGCACAGTGTCACCATCACCATACTTGACGATACATTGATAGAGAACAGCGAGGACCTGTCCATCGCACTTTCCAACCTTTCAACGGGGCTTATCTACATCATCGATGGGAACGCCACAGGTACCATAGGTGACAACGACGGCGGGGCCGGGAACGGGGTAAGCGTTACTGGGTTCAACGTGAACGAGGACGCAGGTACCGCAGATTTTGTGCTGTTGCTCAACGCGGATGTACAGGGTGGGTTCAACGTGGACTTCACTGTTTCAGATGGCACAGCCATCGCGGGCAGCGACTATACCGTGGCCGCCTCCTCCGGGAACATCGCCTTCGCCGGTAACGCGGGCGAACAGCACAGCGTGACCGTGACCATACTGGACGATACCATCATCGAGAACAGCGAGGACCTGTCCATCGCACTTTCCAACCTATCGACCGGGCTTATCTCCATTGTGAATGGGAACGCCACTGGTACCATAGGTGACAACGACGGGGGTGCCGGGAACGGGGTGTCCGTTGTGGGCTTCAGCGTAAACGAGGACGCAGGTACGGCCGACTTCGTGCTTTCCCTCAACGCCGACGTCCAGGGCGGGTTCAACGTGGACTTTGCTGTGGCCGATGGCACCGCTCTTGCAGGTTCCGACTATACCGTGGCCTTGGCCTCCGGGAACATTGCCTTTGCCGGAAACGCGGGCGAGCAGCACAGCGTGACAGTGACCATACTTGACGATACCATCATCGAGAACAGCGAGGACCTGTCCATCGCACTTTCAAACCTTTCAACGGGACTTATCTCCATCATCGATGGGAACGCCACAGGTACCATAGGTGACAACGACGGCGGGGCCGGCAACGGGGTGTCCGTCGCGGGCTTCAGCGTGGACGAGGACGCAGGTACAGCGGATTTTGTACTGTCGCTCAACGCGGATGTACAGGGCGGGTTCAACGTGGACTTTGCCGTGGCCGACGGGACCGCCATCGCTGGCGGTGACTATACCGTGGCATCCGCCACCGGGAACATCGCATTTGCCGGTAACGCGGGCGAGCAGCACAGCGTGACCGTGACCATACTCGACGATACGCTTATCGAGAACAGCGAGGACCTGTCCATCGCACTTTCCAACCTTTCGACCGGGCTTATCTCCATCATTGATGGGAACGCCACAGGTATCATAAACGATAACGACGGCGGGGCCGGGAACGGGGTGTCCGTTGCGGGCTTCAGCGTGGACGAGGACGCAGGTACAGCGGATTTTGTACTGTCGCTCAACGCGGATGTACAGGGCGGGTTCAACGTGGACTTTGCCGTGGCCGACGGGACCGCCATCGCTGGGGACGACTATACCGTGGCATCCGCCACCGGGAACATCGCATTTGCCGGTAACGCGGGCGAGCAGCACAGCGTGACCGTGACCATACTCGACGATACGCTTATCGAGAACAGCGAGGACCTGTCCATCGCACTTTCCAACCTTTCGACCGGGCTTATCTCCATCATTGATGGGAACGCCACAGGTATCATAAACGATAACGACGGCGGGGCCGGGAACGGGGTGTCCGTTGCGGGCTTCAGCGTGAACGAGGACGCAGGTACAGCGGATTTTGTACTGTCGCTCAACGCGGATGTACAGGGCGGGTTCAACGTTGACTTTGCCGTGGCCGACGGGACCGCCATCGCTGGGGACGACTATACCGTGGCCTTGGCCTCCGGGAACATTGCCTTTGCCGGTAACACCGGGGAACAGCACAGCGTGACCGTGACCATACTTGACGATACATTGATAGAGAACAGTGAGGACCTGTCCATCGCACTTTCCAACCTTTCAACGGGGCTTATCTCCATCATTGATGGGAATGCAACGGGAACGATAGGTGACAACGACGGCGGGGCCGGGAACGGGGTGTCCGTCGCGGGCTTCAGCGTGAACGAGGACGCAGGTACGGCCGACTTCGTGCTTTCCCTCAACGCCGACGTTCAGGGAGGTTTTGACCTGGACTTTGCCGTTGCGGACGGTACGGCCATCGCAGGTTCCGACTATACCGTGGCATCCGCCACCGGGAACATCGCATTTGCCGGTAACGCGGGCGAGCAGCACAGTGTGACCGTCACCATACTTGACGACAGCCTTATCGAGAACAGCGAGGACCTGTCCATCGCACTTTCCAACCTGTCAACGGGGCTTATAGGTATTTTGAACGCCAACGCTGTCGGTACGGTAGGCGACAACGACGGGGGTGCCGGGAACGGGGTAAGCGTTACTGGGTTCAACGTAAACGAGGACGCGGGTACCGCTGACTTCGTGCTTTCCCTCAACGCCGACGTTCAGGGAGGTTTTGACCTGGACTTTGCCGTGGCCGACGGGACCGCCATTGCGGGCGGTGACTATACCGTGGCATCCGCCTCCGGGAACATCGCATTTGCCGGTAACGCTGGGGAGCAGCACAGCGTGACCGTCACCATACTTGACGATACATTGATCGAGAACAGCGAGGACCTGTCCATCGCACTTTCCAACCTTTCGACTGGGCTTATCTCCATCATCGATGGTTCCTCTACGGGAACGATAGGCGACAACGACGGCGGGGCCGGGAACGGGGTAAGCGTTACTGGGTTCAACGTAAACGAGGATGCCGGTACGGCCGACTTCGTGCTTTCCCTCAACGCCGACGTTCAGGGAGGTTTTGACCTGGACTTTGCCGTTGCCGATGGCACCGCCATCGCAGGGGACGACTATACCGTGGCATCCGCCTCCGGGAACATTGCCTTTGCCGGTAACGCGGGCGAGCAGCACAGCGTGACAGTGACCATACTTGACGATACATTGATAGAGAACAGCGAGGACCTGTCCATCGCACTTTCAAACCTATCGACCGGGCTTATCTCCATTGTGAATGGGAACGCCACAGGTACCATTAACGACAACGACGGGGGTGCCGGGAACGGGGTGTCCGTTACTGGGTTCAACGTAAACGAGGACGCCGGTACCGCCGACTTCGTGCTTTCCCTCAACGCCGACGTACAAGGAGGTTTTGACCTGGACTTTGCCGTGGCCGATGGCACCGCTCTTGTGGGCAGTGACTATACCGTGGCATCCGCCACCGGGAACATTATATTTGCCGGTAACGCGGGCGAGCAGCACAGTGTCACCATTGCCATACTTGACGATACATTGATAGAGAACAGCGAGGATATGTCCATTACGATCTCCAACCTTTCAACGGGGCTTATCTCCATCATCGATGGGAACGCCACAGGTACCATTAACGACAACGACGGGGGTGCCGGGAACGGGGTTTCCGTTGCGGGCTTTAATGTAAACGAGGACGCAGGTATGGCCGATTTCGTGCTGTCGCTCAACGCCGACGTTCAGGGAGGTTTTGACCTGGACTTTGCCGTTGCCGATGGCACCGCCATCCAAGGGGACGACTATACCGTGGCCTTGGCCTCCGGGAACATCGCATTTGCCGGAAACGCCGGGGAGCAGCACAGCGTGACCGTCACCATACTTGACGATACACTGATAGAGAACAGCGAGGACCTGTCCATCGCACTTTCCAACCTTTCGACCGGGCTTATCTCCATCATTGATGGGAACGCCACCGGTACCATAGGTGACAACGACGGCGGGGCCGGGAACGGGGTGTCCGTTGCGGGCTTCAGCGTGAACGAGGACGCAGGTACGGCCGACTTCGTGCTTTCCCTCAACGCCGACGTTCAGGGAGGGTTCAATGTGGACTTTGCCGTTGCTAACGGGACCGCCATCGCAGGTTCGGACTATAACGTGGCCTCGGCCTCCGGGAACATCGCATTTGCCGGTAACGCCGGGGAACAGCACAGCGTGACCGTCACCATACTTGACGATGCATTGATAGAGAACAGCGAGGACCTGTCCATCGCACTTTCAAACCTTTCAACGGGGCTTATCTCCATCATCGATGGGAATGCAACGGGAACGATAGGTGACAACGACGGGGGTGCCGGGAACGGGGTGTCCGTTGCGGGCTTCAGCGTGAACGAGGACGTCGGTACCGCTGACTTTGTACTATCGCTCAACGCCGACGTACAGGGAGGTTTTGACCTGGACTATGCCGTTGCCGATGGTACCGCTATTGCAGGTTCCGACTATAACGTGGCCGCCGCCTCCGGGAACATCGCATTTGCCGGTAACGCGGGCGAACAGCACAGCGTGACCGTCACCATACTTGACGACGGCCTTATCGAGAACAGCGAGGACCTGTCCATAGCCATCTCCAACCTGTCTACTGGATTGATAAACATCTTGAACGCCAATGCAACTGGAACAATCAACGATAACGATGGGGGTACCGGGAATGGAATTCAATTCGATATCACCAACATTAACATTGATGAAGATGCCGGAACAGTTTCAGTACCTGTAAGCCTTAATGTGGACGTACAGGACGAATTTACCGTGGAGTTTTATACCGTCAATGGTTCGGCTCAAGATGCATTTGATTATACTGGTATTCCCCAGAACACCCAAGTATTGACCTTTGGAGCAGCCAATAGTAACAATCAAAACATAATCATTCCGATTATTGATGACATCATTATTGAAAGTACGGAAGACTTCCAGGTAGTCTTGACCAATATTTCAACCACATTGGTCAATATCCTGGCTAACGATACCGCTACGGTTAACATTATTGACAATGATGGAAATGAAGGTTATCCAACTGATATTACGCTTGAAGCTTGTGATACGATTCCAACTGCCGAAGTAATTACCGTAAACAGCAGCTGTGCAACTACAGTGGATTTCAACGAGTCCATTACAGGACAGGACGATGGCTGCGCCATGGATTATACCATTACGCGAACATGGACCTTTACAGATTGTGTTGGAAACGTTCGTGAGCATATACAGGTGATCACCGTGATAGATACCCAAGCACCGACATTTGTTGAAGTACTTCCGACGGATACTACAGTTTCCTGTGATAATATTCCAGTTGCCGATGTCCTAACGGCCATTGATAGCTGTGATCCAAATATCACTGTAGTATTTGACGAACAAATCACGGATACTGATTCTTGTGGATCCAATTATATCATCACAAGAACATGGGATGCAGCAGATTGCGCGGGTAACCCAATAAGCCATACACAGGTTATCACTGTGGAGGATACTACAGCTCCTACGTTTGTGGAAACCTTGCCAACGGATATGACCGTTTCGTGTGACAATGTTCCAGTAGCAGAAATCTTGACAGCTACTGACAATTGTGATCCAAACATCACCGTAGTGTTCGATGAGCAAATCACAGATTCTGATTCTTGTGGTTCCGACTACATCATTACCAGAACATGGAGTACGGCTGATTGTGCTGGTAATCCTGTGAGTCATACCCAAATAATTACGGTAGAGGACACTACAGCTCCTACATTTTTGGAAACGTTGCCCCTGGATATAACTGTGTCGTGCGACAATGTTCCGACCGCGGAAATCTTGACAGCTACGGACAATTGTGATCCAAATATCACAGTAATGTTTGATGAGCAAATCACGGATTCTGATTCTTGTGGTTCCGACTACATCATTACCAGAACATGGAGTACCGCTGACTGTGCAGGTAATCCTGTGAGTCATACACAAGTTATCACGGTGGAGGATACTACTGCTCCTACATTTGTGGAAAACTTGCCACAAAGCATGACAGCCATGTGTAACGAAGTTCCTGATGCTGTTGTTCTAACTGCAATTGACAATTGTGATACAACTACTGCGGTGACTTTCGATGAGATAATTACCAATGATTCCAATTGTGCAACTGGCTATACCGTTACCCGAACTTGGTCAACAGAAGATTGTGCGGGGAATGTCAATACCCACACCCAGGTTATCACGATAGAACCTACTGGTCCTATAACCGCAAGTGCTTACGAGGAGGAAATCAACCTAATTTGTGGGGATGAGATTCCTGAGGTGCCACAATTGACCTTTATGGGTGGATGTGGTAATTATCAGGTAGAATTCTCTGAAGAGACCGTTAGTTTGGTCGATACTGAGGACTTTATGATTACCAGAACTTGGGATGTGACCGACTCTTGTGGTAATACAGCCTCTTTTGAACAAGTGATATTTGTTATGCAGCCTCAACCTGAGGAAGTTGAAATCAACATTTGCGTTGAGGACGATGCCATTAACTTGATTGACTATTTACCTGAATCCTTTGATACCAACGGGACATTTGAGTTGGTCAGCGGTAATGTTGTCTTGGATGGAAGCATCTTTAATCCAGCCAACTTGGAAGTTGGAGAATACCTGATCAGCTATAGTTCTACTGAAGGAACCTGTAAGTATTATGTAGATTTCACCATCATCGTAAACAGTGATTGTGTGCCATGTGGCAGGGATGAGATCATCGTTTCCAAAACGGTTACTGCCAATGGAGATAATATCAATGATATGTTTACCATTACTGGAGTAGAGTATTGTAACTATTCCTTTGAGCTGATGATTTTCAACCGTTGGGGAGATAAAGTTTACGAATCCAAGAACTATCAGAATGACTGGGGTGGTTTTGCTCCGAGCAATGCCTTTGGAAATTCCGGTATGCTTCCTTCAGGTACGTACTACTATATCATCAACGTGATAAATACAGATATTAAACCACTGAACGGATACATTTATCTGGGAACTGGTGCAAACTAAACAAACTGCAACTACTTTAAAAGGTCAGCCTGTGCGGCTGGCCTTTTTTTGTATCGATTATCGAACTATTTCTTAGACCAAAGCCCTTTTGCGAACCGGGCTGTTTACCGCATTCGTCCACAGAAAAAGGCACTTTATCGAGCCTCTTGTTTCAGGCCGATTATTCAAGTTCATTCAACGGCTATATTACTCAATAACACCCGTTTGCCGTTGCTTTGATATAGAATTTAAACCCAAATTCCAGTCTGGGCAACCGGGCAAAACCTTAACCGAAACCATATGAAAACGCTTCGCAAGATTACCTTGGCATTGATGGCAATTGTTGGATCCAGCGCTATGGCTCAACAACTTCCTCAGTTTACACAATATATGTTCAACACTATCTCTGTAAATCCGGCCTATGCTGGTAGCCGAGAGAGTATGAACATGACCGCCCTTCACAGGAACCAATGGGCTGGACTAGACGGGAATCCGACCACAAGTACATTCTCCTTCCACACTCCCATGAACAATGAACGCGTGGGATTGGGGATTTCCTATATCACAGATCAATTGGGGTTTGAGAGCACCAACTATGTGTACGGGGATTTTAGTTATACCATTCCCGTAACGGCCGAAGCAAAACTTTCTTTTGGATTAAAAGCCGGATTCACCAATTACCGCTTGGAAAATCCTGATTATAACGATCCCTTCTTCAATGCCAACTTTAACAGTTGGAAACCCAATTTTGGAGCCGGTGTTTATTTGAGTACCAACAGATGGTATGCGGGTATTTCCTCTCCTAGAATTTTGAACACGGATTTGAACGAAGGGGAGTTTGAAGCCTTGGAGCGTAATAGCTATTATGCTATTGGAGGTTTGGTCATTGATATCTCCGCTGACGTTAAGTTACGTCCTGCATTTATCACCAAATTCACCAATGGAGCACCATCTACCTACGATATTACCAATAGCTTTCTGCTATATGAAAAGGTATGGCTTGGAGCTTCTTACCGATTCAATGACGCCTCCAATTTTGGAGCGTTTTTGGACTACCAGATTTCCAACAATTTTAGAATTGGCTATGCTTACGACCTTCCTACTTCAACCATTAGGCCCTACACGGGTGGGACTCATGAAGTCATTTTGATCTTTGAACCAAGACTTTCTAAGAAGACCAATCTTTATAAGTCACCAAGATATTTTTAAAATCAATTCCAATGAAGCGCCACAACCTCATATCAATTTTATTCATTGCCTTTTTTGGAGTGGTTACCATGACCGCACAATCCACAGTCCAAAAGAGGGCGGACCAATTGTTCTATAAATTTGCTTACGCAAAGGCCATTCCAGAGTACGAAAAAATGGTCACCGGAAAAAACGCTGTGCATGCCTATCAGCGGCTGGCCGAGTGTTATTTGATGCTTCGGGATTTTGAAAAGGCATTGCCCTATTTCAAAAGGTTTATCAACGAGCCCGAGACCCCAACCAACTATTACTTTAAGTATGCCATGGCCCTAAAAAGTTCTGGTCAGGAGAAAGAGGCGGTTAAGTGGCTCAAACGCTATAGAAAATTCCATAAAAACGATGCACGTGTCAAGCAGTTTTTAAAGGATGGCAACTTGGCTTCGGTGGTCTTCAACAGTAGGGAACGATACGAAGTGGAGCCTGTACATTTCAATACGCGATACAGCGAATTTGGCGCCTTTGTCCATGATGGGCAGTTGTATTTCAGCTCCAGTAGAAAAGAGGTTGCTTCTGAAGATATTTACGGATGGAACAACGAATCTTGGTTGGATATTTTCCATGTTACCGAAGGAAGTACCATGGATGTTCCCAGAAAGTTTCAAGGCGAGATCAACTCCAAGTTCCATGAAAGTTCCTTGGTTTTTTCCACCGATTACAAAAACGATACCATTGTCTACTTTACACGAAACAGCTACTTCCAAAATAAAGAGAGCTTTTTCACCAAGAAAAAGGAAGACAAGAACGTAGAAAAACTAAACAACCTAAAAATTTATAAAGGGGAAAAAGTGGATGGTATCTGGAAGGTTACCCGAAACCTTAAGACCAATGCCGACCACTACTCTACCGGTCACCCGACGGTAAATACTGATAGAACGCTGTTGTACTTTGCTTCCGACAGACCCGGTGGCTATGGGGGTACTGACATTTATTACTGTAAAATACACCCTAGGGGCGGTGTGGGACTCCCAGTAAACGCTGGCCCCATAATCAATACTCCTGGGAACGAAATGTTTCCGTACATCAACAATGAAGGGCAGCTGTTCTTCTCTTCCGATGGACATGTAGGCTTTGGACAATTGGATGTCTTTGCCGCTATTTCGGATGAGGAAGGAAACATCAAAGATGTGATCAATTTAGGAAAGCCCCTAAATAGTGAAAAAGACGATTTTGGTTATTATGCCCTAGATAACGGTGTGGATGGATATGTTAGTTCCAACCGTAAAGGGGGCAAAGGAAGTGATGACATCTATCGATTTAAGTTCATTCCTTCCTTGATGCTTGAGGGAACTGTCACGGATGCCATCAATCTTCAGCCTTTGGACAGTGTTACCATCTCCTTGTTTGATCAAAATACGGGGGAGTTGGTTCAGAAAACCATGACCAACGATCAAGGTAAATACGAAATGTTTGTGAATCGTGGACAAAATTACTTGATTGAAGCGGTTCGGAAAACCCACCCCCATAAGCACGTGTATTTTAGCACACAAACGGTACAGCGGGTTACTAAAACGGTTGTTCAGAATATTGAACTGGAACCTGTAATGGATGTAAAGGTTTTGGCTGGACTCAATAAAATCTATTTTGACTTTAATAAAAGTAATATTAGGCCCGATGCCGCCAGGGAACTGGACAAGGTGGTGAAACTCATGTCGGAAACCTACCCTGAAATGGTTATCCGATTGGAATCGCATACCGATCCCGTGGGAAGCCACAATTACAATGACAAACTATCTGAACGGAGGGCAAAATCTACCTACGAGTATCTCATTGCCCACGGTATACCAAGACACCGTATTATCTCTTATAAAGGATATGGAAAACGAAAATTGATCAACGATTGCAACGGTTTGGAAGACTGTGATCAAGAACAACTGGAATTGAACCGTAGAACCGAATTTCCGGTGGTTCAACTCAACAATAACTATTTGGCAAAATCAAAATAAATAGTAGAGGGATTCTTTTAAAAAGCCGCCCAAGAAGTAATTCTGGGCGGCTTTTTGTTTTATATAACCCCTCCGATTCAATGCTTTGCATTGAATCACCTCCCCTTTCCAAGGTGAGGAGCGTAATTTGGAGTTAAATATATAGCTCCTCCCTTCGTAGAGGGGAGGTGGCTCAATTACATTGTGCCGGAGGGGTTGGGTCGCATCCGTCAATTCAAAACGGCCATCCGTCAATTGGGAGACCCAATCCATAACGTATTCACGTTTCTTTGGGTTTTAACCTTTAAAAATTTGAGTTATGGGAAAGAATACCCTTTTTTATGTAACCTCACTATTTTGTCTTGTGCTTGTTTTAGCTTGCGGCGGAGATGATGATGACCCAAAAATACCCGACAACCCTTCCGCAGACCCACCAGAGATTACCGACGTTGATCCTTATGAAGGTGAAGTAGGTGATGATGTGGACATCATTGGAGCAAACTTTAGTACTACGCTAAGTGAAAATCTGGTGAAGTTTGGTAATGTGGATGCCGAGGTTACGAACGCAACAGCCACCAAACTGGATGTTACCGTTCCAGATGGGGCGGAAACCGCCAAGATTACCGTCACCGTAAACAACCAAACCGCCACCAGTGAAAATGAGTTTGTGGTGAACGACCCTTCCCCAAAAATCCTAAGTTTTACGCCCATGGAAGGTGGGCCTGGCACGGAAGTAACCATAACCGGTATTGGTCTAGATGCAAATTATGATTCTGACGACTATAATGTAAGATTTAGTGGAAATGGGGCTAATCCAGATGTGATAAGTGTATCTGACACCGAACTGGTTGTGGTTGTGCCCGGCTCCTTAGTAACTGGCCCGATCAGTATTTATCTGGACGGTGAAACGATAGTCAGTGAAGATGATTTTACCTTGTTATCTGGTAGATGGACGCAACTTGAAGATTTTGGAGGACCAGCCAGGTACGGTGCGGCTATGTATGCACGCAACCAAAGTCTTTTTATTGCTATGGGAACAAATCATAGCTTAGGAGGACATAGGGATGATCTTTGGTCATATAGTTTGGACAGCGGAAATTCGTTTGAAGCTGAGATGTTTCCAGAGGGCGCAAGAACTGCTGGGGCAAGTTTCATAATTGATGATCAATTCTACTATGCCGGTGGAATCCAAGTCTATGACCTGTGGATGTATGATCCTGCTTTGAATATCTGGTATCAACGAGCAAATATAGGCGATGCATGGAGGTCAAATTCAGTAGCCTTTGTAATTGATGGAAAGGGCTACGTCTATGGTGGCAGAAATGGAAACGCAGAATATTCCAATTTAATGGAATACGACCCTGGTACAGATAGTTGGGTTACTCTAGACGGACCAGATGAAGTTGGAAGGGAATCAGCAGTAGGTTTCTCCATTGGAAACAAAGGATATATAGGAACCGGTGAAAAAGATGGAGAATTTTTTAATGATTTTTGGGAATACGATGCAGAACAAGATTCTTGGAAAAAATTAGCAGATTTTCCTGGCGGACCAAGATCTTCAGCTGTTGGTTTTTCAATTGGGGACAAAGGTTACATTGCACTGGGATATGGAGGAGACAACTATGAGGAATATTATAAAGACATCTGGGAATACAATCCCTCTACCAATAAATGGGCAAAAAAAGTGGATTTTGCTGCCGAGTATGGAAGAATTAGAGCAAGTGCTATCTCATACAACGGAAAAGCTTATATAGGTTTGGGGTATTACAGTTCAGAAGATGAAAATATCGATGAATACTATAACGACATCTGGGAATTTGACCCACAAAATGAGTAACCATAACACCCAAGGCCAACCAAAAAAGGAAGCCGCCCAAGAAGTAATTCTGGGCGGCTTTTTTGTTTTATATAACCCCTCCGTCCTTCGGACACCTCCCCTAGCTTGGGGGGAGGAGCATGTGCAGGGTTAACCAAGGGGCTCCTCCCTTCGCAAAGGGGAGGTGGTTCCAACTACGTTGGAACCGGAGGGGGTGCCTCACGACTTTACCTCCACCTTACTCTTCACCACATCCTTGATAGGGATCACAAATTTTCCGTCTTTCGTAACCAAAGTCAAGCTGTTATTTTCAATAGCTTCTACCGTACCTGAATGTTTGCCAATTACCAGTTTGTCGCCCACAGCAAAGGTCCTACGGGTGTAAAAGGAACGCAATAAATCTGTGATCACATCGCGCGACCCCAAGCCCAAACCAATCGCAAAAGCCAATAGAAATGCGCCCAAGATCATGGTCACATTGTTAGTGATAATCGTGGTATCTATTCCCGCTTGGTTCAAGGCCGTAATGGAAATAAATATCACGATAATGTAAAACAACAGATTGCTCACCAAGTTGGAGCCCCCAAACTCAAGGGAATCAAAGATTTTTTTGACCGTTTTCTTGATAAAATTCCCAATATAGAGTCCGATCATCATCAGGGCCAGTGCGCTGAACAATCTTGGCAAATAGCGTAACAGATTGCCAATTTCGGTAGAGATGATCTCCCAACTCAAAATATCCGCGGCCACAATCAAGAAAACCAATAACAACACCCATTTCACAAAGCCAAGGATTATTTTTAGGATATCAATCTTAAAATCCCCTTTGCCAAACAATTCCATATCGTTGATCTTATCGCTCAACACATTCACTTTGGCCAGCTTCAATATTTTGCCCAGGACAAAGAGTATGATTCTGGTTACAATCCAACCAATCAGTAATATGATCAGTGCCCCAATGATCTTGGGGAGGGCCAATGCCACATCCCTGCCCATTGCAGCCAGGGAATCAAAGGTCAGGTTCTTCCATTCGTTTAGTGTTTCCATATCTTTAGTTTTATAGTGCAGTTATCAATTATTTCCTGGGGTTTTAAAAAGCTTTCGCAAGGCGGATCCCACATTGAACGAGAATAACGAAGCCATATCCATTATCAATTTGGCAGCAGCTATATCGTTCATTACCTTTTTCTTCATGCCTGGTGGAACTTCCCGTAACGAAGCTTCCAATTCCTTAAACGGATTTCTAATTTTCTTTGCCATGTTACAAGGTTTTATAGATTTCCATTAATTTTTCTTTTGCTCTTTTTAACCGCATTTTTACGGCACTCTCCCCTATTTCCATAAGGTTTACAAGGTCTTTTATGGAGGCTCCATCCTGATATTTCAGCAATAAAATGGACTTATCCTCTGGCGAAACCAATTCCAAGGCTTTTTTCAATTTCTTGGTCTTCATTTCAAAAAGGCTGTCATCGGGTATTTCCGCTGTCAATTTGTATTCCGAGTCTTCCACAGGCACTGATTTATCACTCATCTTTCGTTGCTTGTTCCTGTTCACATAGTTCACGCAGAAATTATAGGTAAAGGAGTACAACCAAGTGGAAAACTTGGATTTCCCTTTGAACATCTTCAGTTTTATGAACAGCTGCAGGAACACATCCTGGGTCAAATCTTCCGCCTCATCTTCCGATCTGGCAAATCCGTAGCATTTGTTATAGACCATTTTTGCGTACCGGTCATACAACTTACCAAAGAGCAACGGATTGTTGTTGGCAACAATTTTCTTCACCAGCTCCTCATCCGTCAGATGGGCATATGGGTCATCTGTTTCCAATGAATTCTTATCAATGTAATGTATAAGAGTTAGAAACAATCTTCTGATAAAAGTCACTGGACGAGGTTTGTTCGGGTTCTTTTTATGAAGTTTTCCCTTTTAGGGAATATCTCACCAAGATAAATGAAATTGACCTTATATTTATGGAAAATTAGCAGATGAAATACTACTTCTTTTTAGCCTTGCTCAGCTTTACATTGATTTCCGCTTGTAAAAATGAACCCAAAGCTGAGCCCACTCCTGAAAAAGAACTGTCCATTACGGAAAAAATAGCCCAAGCACATGGGTACGATGCGTGGAAATCCGTGAAGGAAATCACATTTACATTTAATGTGGACAGGGATACCACCCATTTTGAACGTACCTGGGTCTGGGAGCCTAAAACCAACCAGGTCACTTCAATTTCCTCGGACACTTTAGTTTACAATCGAAAATCCATGGATAGCGTTGCCCTTGAACGAAATGCTGGTTTTATCAATGACAGATTCTGGATTTTGGCGCCGTTCAATCTAATTTGGGATGCCAACAACTATACTCCGGAACACAAAAAAGGGCAGAAGGCACCAATTAGTGGGGAATCCATGCAGAAGTTGACCATAGTATATGGCAACGAAGGTGGGTATACCCCCGGAGATGCCTATGATTTCTATTTTAAGGACGACTTTGTACTGCGTGAATGGGTATTTAGAAAGGCCAATCAAGCAGAACCTTCCATGACCACCACTTGGGAAGATTATGTGACTATGGAAGGACTGAAACTAGCCCAAGATCATAGAAAATCAGTAGAAGAATTCAGCTTGAATTTTACCAACCTATCTGTGATCAAAGAGTAATTCCGGAACTTCTAGGCTCTCTTTTTCTGAAGGAACAAGCTGGTTCCCAAAACCAGCAGAATACAGCCCAAAAGGCCATAGAAGCTGTGGGTGAGGGAAGTGCTTTCCGCCACAAAGCCCAAAACAACAGGCCCCATTAAAAACCCTGAGTATCCGGTACCTGCAATAAAGGAAACTCCTTGTGCCGATTCCACCCCCTTTACGTTACCCCCAATTCTGAAAAGCTCAGGGACTATAACGGAAAACCCAAGACCGTTCAAGGCAAAGCCCACAATGGCCAAAAGGGTGTGTTCTGAAAGCACCAACAGATACCCTAAAAGCGCCACCGAAGCTCCCAACACCACAATTTTAATGGAACCAATCCGAGCACTAATGCCATCCCCCAAAAACCTTCCTAGGGTCATAGCGATGGAAAAGGCCAGAAATCCAGAGCCGATTAGTGCTTCTGGAGCCAGCGTTATCTCTTTTAAATAAAGTCCGCTCCAGTCCACAATGGCGCCTTCACTACCAAAAGCTACAAAGCTGATCAGTCCTAATAAAAGCAGCGGCTTGAACAGCTTCAAATTGAAGGCCTCATTTTCCTGTGGGGCTGCCTTAATGTTTATATAATGGCGGAAAAAGAACAAATTGATCAAAAACGCAACACCAACGGTTATACCCATATGCAGTGCCGGGTTTCCTATGATGGGAATTAAAAAACTGCCCACGCCCACAACAACACCCCCCAAGCTAAAAAATCCATGGGCCGCAGACATAAAATTCTGCTTATCCTCCTTTTCAATCTCAGTTACCAGGGTATTCATGGCAATATCTGTAAGTCCATTGGCTGCCCCAAAAAGAAAGAGGGTTACCGCCAATGTAATGTAATTGGGCGCCAATAATGGAAATAGGGCTGTTAGGCTACCTAACAATACTCCTACCCAGGTTGCTTTTCCCACGCCAAGTTTATTGATGATTTTGGGTGCTAAGGGAAAAATGGCAAAAACTCCCAATGACAAACAAAACAGGGCAATCCCTAAATCGGCTTTGTTAATGTCCAATTTTTCTTTTACCGTTGGGATATAAATGGCCCAGGTACCGAACCAAATGTTAAGGGTGGTAAAAACCCAAGCTGGTGCAAAGTATCGGGGATTGGAAAAAATGAGTTGAAGTGATTTCATATGGCAAAATAACCGAACCCCAGCGGAACTTTATAGCTGAAAACATTCCAATACTTGTCTGTTTTATTCCCAAACTGGATGCAAATAGGTTTTTATTGGTAGTTTTACAGCATGAAACCCATGTTGGAATCCATTAATGTCTCCCACAACACTTCCTTAAAGGTAGCTACGTATAACAATTCCAGTTATTGCGAGTCTGCGGGTTGGCATGTGCATCCGGAATACGAATTGGTCTATGTGAAAAATGGAACGGGTTGTTTGCATATTGGTTCCAACAAAAGCCATTATACCCATGGAACGCTGGTGTTTTTGGCAGGGAACATTCCCCATGCAGACTTTGGCAACAAGGATAATGAAGATAACATAGAGGTGGTCATCCAGTTTAGAAAGGAGTTTTTGGATGAAAAAATCAAAGTATTCCCAGAATTTGATAGTATCAAAAGGCTAATTGAAAAATCCGGTCATGTACTTGTCTTCAGCCAGCAGTGCAAGGATGAATTACAATCCAAATTTGAAGCCTTTGCCTATCAAGACAATCAAAGTAGATTAATCAATCTGTTGTCCATCCTAAGTGATCTGTCCAAGGAAAAAAGCTATAAAACCCTGTTGGACACATTTTCAATCAACGAGTTTAAAAGTGATGAAATTAAGCGGTTGGAACACGTCTTTGAATATGTAAACACCAGCTATCATAAAGAAATCTCCGTGCCTGAAATATCAGCACAACTGGGTTTCACTCCCAATTCCTTTAGCCGTTTTTTTAGAAAAATGACCCAAAGACGGTTTCTGGATTTTGTCAATGAGTATCGGATAACCAAAGCGGTGGAACTTTTCAATGAGGACAATTCAACCATTGCCGAGGTCATGTACCAATGCGGGTTCACGGATCCCTCTTACTTTAGTAAGCAATTTAGGAGATATCAGGGCCTATCGCCTTCCGTATACGTAAAGCGAAGGTACTCTACCTCACTTACTTAAAATCCCTTCCTTTAATATTTGTCCAAAATTGTACATGTCAGCGTACGAGCAATACAAAGGAGCGGGAGCCAATCGGATCACATTGGGTTCTCTCCAATCCGTGATGACCCCATTGTTCATCAGATAATCAAATAGGGGGCGCCCTTCTCCATGTAGAAAAACGGAAAGTTGACATCCTCTATCTTCCGGAGTAATGATTTCAAAGGTACTTTCCACCTCTTTATCTATTTCTTTTAGAACAAATTCCAGAAAGGCCACTATTTTCTTTTGTTTTTGCACCAAAGCATCCATTCCCACCTCATCAAACAACTCCAGCGAAGCCAAATAGGGTGCTACGGAAAGAATGGGAGGATTACTTAACTGCCAGGCATCTGCCGTATCTATCGGGTCAAATTCCGGTTGCATCAAAAAGCGGGTTTCCTTTTTGGTGCCCCACCAACCTTCAAAACGCAGTATATCCTTTTGTCCCAGATAGTCTTCATTCACATAGATTCCAGAAGCATTCCCAGGGCCGCTGTTCATATATTTATAACTGCACCAAGCCGCAAAATCTGCACCCCAATCATGCAGGTTAAGCTTAACGTTTCCTACGCCATGGGCCAAATCCCAACCTACTTTTGCCCCAACAGCTTTTCCGGTTTTGGTAATTGCTTCCATGTCCAGTACCTGGCCATTGTAATAATTGACCCCTCCCATTAAGACCAAAGCCAGCTCCTCTCCTACCTCATTGATCTTATCAAGAATGTCCTCCGTTCTCCAAAAATGTTCACCATCCCTTTTTTTAACCTCCACAATCACATCTTCAGGTTTAAAACCATGATACCTAGCTTGACTCTGTAGCATGTATTGATCGGATGGAAACGCCTTTTCCTCACACAAAATCTTTATCCTTTTGCCTGTGGGTCTATAGAAGGACACCATTAACAGGTGCAGATTCACCGTAAGAGTGTTCATTACGGAAACCTCCTCTTTTTTGGCCCCAACAATTTTGGACAAGCCTTCCGCCAAGCGCTCATGATAGTCCCACCATGGTTTTTCAGCATAAAAATGCCCCTCCACCGCCATTTCCCTCCAGTCTTTCATGACATCATCCACAAACTTCTGGCTACGTTTAGGCTGAAGTCCCAAAGAATTGCCCGTAAAATAGATTACATCCTTTCCATTGTGCTGGGGATAGTGGAACTCCTCCCTATACTTGGCCAGGGGGTCTTGGGTGTCCAACTGTTGTGCAAATTCCAGGGAATGCTGAAAACTCATACGTTTTGTTTGGGTTAAATATGGAAATTAAATATCGTTTTCTCTAGTTTTATTCCAGTCGCATTTCACTAATGTGTTTTTTGAAGCCTACTTTTTCATAGGCTTTTACTGCTGGAATGTTATCCTCGTAAACCGTCAAGCGCATTTCAGCAAGTCCTTTGGAATCGGCCCATTGCTTGAGCGATTCGATTATTCTTGCATTCAGTCCTTTCCCCCTAAAATTGGGGTGGGTATACATAAAGCCCAAGTAAGCATAGAACTCATGATCCAGATAATGTCTTGCTCTTTTGGTAATGGCATACCCAGAGGCCACAATTTTTCCCTCATGTTCAATCACCAGAACACAGGCGTCATCATTATCAATCATAGCCTTGATATCATAATAGCTAACGGGATCCTCCCTAATGGTGATATCAAAAGGTCTTTCTGCCTTGATCAATTGTTGCTCAAAATCCAACAGAATGGGCAAATCCTCCATTCTGGCATTTCTGGTTGTAAAATTGGATGAAACCATATGTTCTAGTTCGAGATAAATGGTATATCCAATGTACTTCTTTTCTCTATTTTTGCGAAAATTTACGCATGCATTTTTTATCTCCTTTATTGGAAAACTATATTGTTGAAAACTCGGAGTCGGAACCAGCAATTTTAACCGAGCTCACCCGTGAGACCCACCTAAAGGTTATTCAACCACGAATGATCACGGGTCACTTTCAAGGAAGGGTACTGAGCATGCTCTCCAAAATTATTTCACCCAAATTTATATTGGAAATAGGGACCTATACAGGGTATTCTGCCATTTGTTTGGCCGAGGGACTTCAAAAGTCAGGCGAGTTGCACACCATTGAAGTGAATGAGGAATTGCACGGCATGCAGCGCAAGTACTTTGATAAAAGTGGTTTTGGAGCACAGATCAAGCAACATATTGGAGATGCCCTAGACATTGTTCCCCAATTGGATCATCAATTTGATTTGGTGTTCATCGACGCCCAAAAAGTCCAGTATGATGCTTTTTTTGAGGCCGTCATTGAAAAAACCAAGCCTGGGAGTATCATTTTAAGCGATAATGTGCTCTGGTCCGGTAAAGTAGTGGAACCTTTGATTCCTTCGGATAAGGCTACGGCTTCCTTGTTGGCCTATAACCAGAAATTAAAACAAGACCCAAGAGTTGAAACCGTTTTGCTCCCCATACGCGATGGGCTTACGATGTGCCGGGTGCTATAGCTTGGTGCAACCGATGGAAAAGCAATCCCGAAAGCACTCCAACCACTGCTCCAACCAAAACATCCAAAGGATAGTGCACCCCAACATAAATACGACTGGCGGTGAACAGCAAGGGCCAAATAAAAAACAAACCTGCCCATTTTATCTTGTTTCTAAGTAGCAGGTAGACCAGAAGGGCAATGGCAAAGGAGCTGGAGGCATGGCCCGAAAAAAAACTATAGCCCGAAGGGGTATCCAAAATACGGATAAAGGAATTTATTTCTGCATCGTCACAGGGGCGTAGTCTTTTAAAACCAATTTTGGTCCAATGGGTAATTAAGGTGATGAAAAATGCCAGCGAGACAACCGCCGTAATTCTGGAAAAAGCCTGTCTTTTAGGAAACTTAAGCAAAAACAGCACTAGAAATAAAAGGAATAAGGGCGTCCAAACTGAAATCTTGGTCACCGCCGACCAAAAAGGATCCCAAAATTCGACACCAAGCCCGTTAAGATAAATGAAAAAGTCCTGATCCCATTGTAGGAGCTGGTCCAACATGGGTTATTTGGTGCTTCTTTTGACAGCTCCGGTTACCTCATCCACATTTTTCTTTACTTCGTTCAGTTCTTTTCGGATGTCTTTGGTGAAATCGGTATCAATGCCTTGACTTTCAGCGCTCTTTTGGATCTCGCGCTTAATATCGTCGGTGGCATCCCGTAATTGTCGCATTCCCTTACCCAGACCTTTGGCAATACCTGGAATTTTGTCGGCACCAAAAACCATGACCACAATAAAAAGGATAAAAAAGATTTCTCCGCCGCTGATGAATAGAAAATGCATAGGACAAATATAATGAGAACTTGCTTGGAAACTAAAAAAAGCCCTGCGATTTCACAGGGCTTTTAACACTTGATCTAGGGTTTGACTACCCTTTGATGTTTTCTTTGAACTTATCGAAATCGGATTTTTCCTCTTTCTTCGGCCAAGAATTATTGGCGGTATCTATATCAGCGGTTTCAGCCTTCGGGTCAACCACAATACCCACCAATTCCTTTTGGGAAGATAATACACGTTTCACTTCTTCATCGTTCTTTCTCCATATTTCCGGTGGATAGGTCACGTTTTCCTTTGTACCATCGGCGTAGGTATATTCCACAATCAAAGGCATTGGAATCCCTCCGGGCTTGTCAAAAGTAATCTCATAGAAATACTTGGGCTCCTGGACCTGGGCCCTTTCCTCAGCACTCAAGTTATCCATCATGAATTCCTTTAAGTTCTGGGAAACCTCTGTAGGTGCCTTTCCCTTGAGGTCGGGGTTGTAATCTTCACTATCCTCTTCTGCCAAATAAACCAATGGAGGCAAATCGGCTTCTGTGATATTTCTATCTGCCATATACTTTTCCATTTGTTTGGTAGGCTTGTCTGAAACATAGTATTTTTTCACTCCTTTTACACCGATATCAACATAATCGGTAGTATAGAACCAAGACCTCCAGTACCAGTCCAAGTCCACAGCAGACGCATCTTCCATGGTTCTAAAGAAATCCTCTGGGGTTGGATGCTTAAATTTCCAACGCTGGGCATAGGTTTTGAATGCGTGATCGAACAATTCGGGGCCCATAACGGTTTCCCTAAGAATGTTCAAAGCGGTAGCCGGTTTACCATAGGCATTTGGCCCCAACTGATACACATTCTCTGGATTGGACATGATGGGTGAAATATGACTTTGGTCACCCGCCATATACGGTACAATTTTCGCTGCCTCACCTCTTCTTGAAGGATATTTGGAATTTGGAGCGATGACATCTGGATAATTTTTTCCAAATTCCTGCTCGGTCAAATATTGCATGAAAGTATCCAGACCCTCGTCCATCCATCCCCACTGGCGCTCATCAGAGTTTACGATCATAGGGAAGAAGTTGTGACCCACCTCGTGGATAATCACACTGATCATACCGTACTTGGTTCTGTCGGAATACGTACCATCCTCGTTGGGACGTCCATAGTTCCAGCAAATCATGGGGTATTCCATGCCCTGGTTTTTGGCATGTACTGAAATTGCCTTGTGGTATGGATAATCAAAAGTATGCTTTGAATAGGTTTTCAAGGTTTGCACCACAGCTTTGGTGGATTGCTCTTCCCAAAGCGGGTTTCCTTCTTTAGGATATAGGGAAACAGCCATTACATCTTTTCCCCCAATTTTTACGGCCTGCATGTCCCAAACAAATTTTCTTGAGGTCGCAAAACCATAATCTCTAACGTTGGTAGCTTTGAACTTCCAAGTCTTTTTCTTATCCGAAAAGCCTTTTTCCGCGGCTTCAGCTTCTTCTTGGGTTACAATAAGGACAGGTTTATCATACGATTTTTTGGCCTGTTTGTAACGCTTCATCATTTCTTTGGAGAATACCTGCTCCCTGTTTTGCAAGACTCCCGTTGCATCCAAAATATGATCGGCCGGTACGGTAATGTTTACCTCATAGTTACCAAATGGAAGGGCAAATTCACCACTTCCCCAAAACTGATGGTTTTGCCATCCTTCCACATCGCTATAAACAGCCATTCTTGGGAAAAACTGGGCAATAACATAGGCGCGGTTCCCGTCTTTCGCAAAGTATTCGAAACCAGAACGAGCCCTATTTACAGTATGATCAGGGATATTATACCACCACTTGATGGAAAATGAAATCTGCTCCCCACTCTTCAGCGGTTGAGGAATATTCAAACGCATCATGGTTTGGTTGATGGTATACGATAAGGGCTTGCCATTGGCATCCTTAACAAATTCAATATTGAAACCGCCATCAAAAGGCTCGGTAACATAGGTTTGGGCAAAATCCCCTGCCATATAGGCAAAGCTCACTCCATTTCCATTTCTTAAGGGAGACTTGGAATCTTTAGCCCGTACATTTTGATCTAGCTGCACCCATAGGAACTCCAAATCATCTGGAGAATTGTTGAAATAAGTAATGGTCTCCTCGCCATAAATCTTGGCATTTTTATCGTCCAATTCAATGTCCATTACATAGTCTGCTCTCTGCTGATAGTAATCAGGCCCGGGAGCTCCGGAGGCTGAACGGTAGGTGTTTGGAGTGGAGAACTCCTCGTACAACTGTTTAAACTTGCTTTGGTTTACATGACCAGGCTCCCTTTGCTCTTTGGTTTCCCCTTCTTCCTGTGCAAAGGCCATTGCACCAAAAAGAAACAGCATGGAAGCAAAACAATACTTGATTTTGTTCATTTTCTTATTGATTTTTAAAACGGTGAAAAATAACTTTTTTTTAACGAACTGTTAAAAGGCAGTTATAAGTTTAACATTCCTTTATTATTCTCCTTGATCAGCACAAAACTTTTTTTCTGTCCTTTCCATTTTACATGGACCACATTTTGTTGTTCTTCAAAAAGGTCGGTAAGAACTTCATTCTGGATGGAGACTGATTTTAAGTTGGAAATGTCCACATTTTCCAACTCCATGTAGCAGATTACGACATCATTGTCATATGCTTTTCCCAAAAAAGTGTAGGGGACAATTTCGTCATTTAACGCCATGGCAAATTTTGCACGGAGGTATTTTTCAATATAGGTATCTGCTACTGGGGCCTCATTTTTTGTTGCCAATTCTGCCTTGATTCCGTATCGTTCTTCCAGAACATCGTCCAGGTCATCAATGAAGATACGGGTAGTAATTTGAAAGGAGGCGTTTTCTTCTGAGTAAACCACATTGGTAACACTTAGATAGAATTTATGCGCGGTGGTAAAAGAAAACAACAGTAAAATGCCCAAAAGGCCCAATGCATTTCCTATTTTTTTCAACTTTATCATATGGTAACAGACTACATTTTCAATTTTTCGTTACAAGGAATTTTAGGACTTAGAAATAAAAAACCTTCCTAAAACCTTGCATTCAATTAACAAAAGTACAAACGGCATGCCAACCCTTTAGTCCAAATTGTTGTTTCTGCGATACGCCCTACTCTTTACAACCATAAAATCCCAAATCTTCAATTTATCATGGGAGTCCACGGTGCGCTGAAAATCCTCATCCACCTCACAGAAATACATGAAATCATCCAGTTTTTCTACGGGAATCTTTAAGTTGGTGCTAATTAGGGAATCGGCATAAAAACCCTGTACCCGTTGGGTTCTGGCATAGGTTTTATCTACTTTGACCCTATTCTTAAGCATCTTTGTTCGTCCCGTAATGGCATTGATGATTGGATCCAAGGGAGGAGTCAAAATCATTCCCACGTTGAATTTCCCAAAAGAAGCCTGCTGTAATTTCCGTTCGCTCTGGGTAGGGATTTTTGCGTGTGCATTGGGCAATCCCAAAGCTTCTGCACTAACGTCCTTTTCCAGCTGAAGCTGATCTAAATCCTGGTTTAGGTCGCCAGATAAATCATAAGGTCTCACCACAACTTCTTTCAGCTCGTTCACAAATTCCTCCAAGGGAACCGAGATAAAGCTTGTATTATAGACCACATCATTGACCACAATGAACTTGCGTTGAAATTGGACCGCTGAGAATGCCAACGTATCCTGAAGAGCGACCAGAATGGAAAAATTCCCATCCATATCGGTAATCACTGCCTTTTGGGATGTAAGGTTCTGTACCACAACCCCTACAACATCCTCATTGGTGCTGTATACCCTTCCTCGAAGCTGCTTGGTGCCCGTTTGCTGGGCATAAAGGGTAACCGAAAAAAAAATACAAAGGAAAAGTAGTGCTTTACTCCGCATCCAACTCGGCCAAATAGGTTTTACTATGGGTCACTAAGAAATCTATTAGCTGGAACTCATTTTCCTTACGCAACAAGGTCTGCGAGGGAACTTTGTCATCACAATAGACCAAAAAAGCATCTATTTTATCTTGTGGTAATTTCAAATCCACCACAAAAAACTCGTCTTCGTAGACCTGTCTCAAAACCTCGCTTACCTTTAACGGCTCCCTTGTTTCACCTTCAAGTTTTTTGGCCTTGAACAGAGCTTTGAAAATATTTACAAAGTTGATTCCATCCCGCATTCCCCTTACGGTTCTGGATTCGGCAATATTCTCAACTTCGGTAGATCGGTCTATTTCATATTCAAATTCTTTGAAGTCCTCGTTTTTGACTTCCAAAAATTTCTCTTGATTTTCTGGAGTTACCACCACCCCTTCCAGCTCGGTAACTTTTTCAGTCACCTCAACTACAAGGCGATTGTTGTGTAAAATTTCAGGAGTGATTGTTACAACCTCCAGCTGATAATTCACTGCGGTAAACACCAATTGGTCACCCTCCTTGACCAATATCACAAACTCCCCATCTTCATTGGTAATTGTAGCCGTTTCCGAAGTGGAATTGATTACGTTTTCGTTAGGCACATTTATCCCACGATAAATCACCTTGCCCCTTAATACTTGTCTATTATCTTGAGCTAGCAAACTACCAGCGCAAGCAAGAAAAAATAAAATCAGTGTAAAGTTTTTCATAAGCATGGCAATTTAGCCGAAGTTAAAGAAAACCCTTGGCGACCACATAAAAAAATATCCCTGTTCTAAACTTTTGTTAATTCTCCTAAAAATTCTGTGGTATTACTTATCCGTTCACCTTTGAACTAAGGTATTTTGACGGTAATTATTAGAATTCTCGGATCATAGGCCTAGTTTTGCCCATTAAGTCTAAATATCCTCAACCCTCAGACACCGTGAAAAAACAATTTTCAAGTTTGATCATTGGACTACTGATGATCTGTTCGCTACAAGCCCAAATCAAAATTGGGGAAAACCCTGAAGTTTTGCATCCGGCGTCCGTTCTGGAATTGGAAAGTACCTCCAGGGTCTTGGTCATTACCCGTATGAATACGGTCCAAATGGAAAGCATAACCCCATTGCAAGGCGCCATGGTTTACAACGTGGATACCGAGTGCGTGCATTTCTTCGACGGAACACAATGGATCAATCCCTGCGACCAGCCAGACGAGCAGACTTTTTCCACGGACCCCATTGTAAATGCAAACCCTACCATTGTAATCACGGAGGATGGTACCAATTTCAATTTTGAAGTAGGCATGATCCGAGGCGAGAATATTGTTCCAACCTCTGTAAATGGACAACTTCACATTCAGCCACAATCCATTACTGGAGATAGAATAGCAGCAGAAGCCATTTCTTTTGATAAGTTAGGGCCTGGAACCACAACTGGCGAGTTGTTGCAATGGAGCGGAACACAATGGATTTTGGTGGATGAGTCGGCCTTGACCGTTACCGAAGTGGACGGTGTGGTTGGAAACGAAGTTACAGGACCGGCTGATGCAACCTTGGTGCTGTCTGGAACAGGGGATGCCTTAAACCCATTTCTGTTGGACGTTAATGCGGGAGGAATCAACACTGTAGAGCTTGCCGATAATGCGGTTAACTCGTTAAAAATTGCAGATGGTCAAGTAAGCAATTTGGATTTGGCCACCGATGCCGTTACCAATGATAAAATGGCCAATAATGCGGTCGGGACGAATGAAATAATTGATGGCAATGTGACAGATGCGAAACTGGACAAAGCAAATATTCCACTCAGTGGTTTTGGACCGGCAACGGCCAATGTAAGCATGGGAGGTTTTCAAATCAATAACTTACAAGACCCTACGGTAGCGCAAGATGCAGCTACCATGGCCTATGTTGATGCCGAAATAACTGCTTCCAATGCTGCTGATGGGGATACTGATAGTAACAACGAGAACCAGACAGTCTCCGCGGGAGCGGGAATCAACGTGGCCCAGGTCGGTCAGGACTTCCAGGTGACCAACTCGGCTCCGGACCAGACGGTAACGCTGGCTGACGGGGGAAGCGGCAACGTAACAATCGGGGGAACGTATCCCAACCTTACAGTGGACGTGGCTTCCCTGAACGATGCAGACAGCGACCCAAACAACGAGAACCAGACAGTCTCCGCGGGAACGGGAATCAACGTGGCCCAGGTCGGTCAGGACTTCCAGGTGACCAACTCGGCTCCGGACCAGACGGTAACGCTGGCTGACGGGGGAAGCGGCAACGTAACAATCGGGGGAACGTATCCCAACCTTACAGTGGACGTGGCTTCCCTGAACGATGCAGACAGCGACCCAAACAACGAGAACCAGACAGTCTCCGCGGGAGCGGGAATCAACGTGGCCCAGGTCGGTCAGGACTTCCAGGTGACCAACTCGGCTCCGGACCAGACGGTAACGCTGGCTGACGGGGGAAGCGGCAACGTAACAATCGGGGGAACGTATCCCAACCTTACAGTGGACGTGGCTTCCCTGAACGATGCAGACAGCGACCCAAACAACGAGAACCAGACAGTCTCCGCGGGAACGGGAATCAACGTGGCCCAGGTCGGTCAGGACTTCCAGGTGACCAACTCGGCTCCGGACCAGACGGTAACGCTGGCTGACGGGGGAAGCGGCAACGTAACAATCGGGGGAACGTATCCCAACCTTACAGTGGACGTGGCTTCCCTGAACGATGCAGACAGCGACCCAAACAACGAGAACCAGACAGTCTCCGCGGGAGCGGGAATCAACGTGGCCCAGATCGGTCAGGACTTTCAGGTTTCGGTCCTTAACCCTGTCATTGCTATGGGAAGAATTGCTAGTGGAGTCACCACTAGTTTGACAGGTGCAACTTTTGTAAACAATACTGGAGGTTCATATACCATAAACCTTTCTAGTACACCAACCGATTATGTAGTTCAACTTTCTGTAAACAGCACGGTGGGAAACGTAAGAACAATACAGGTCACAAATCATGGAGCAGCATCGTTTAACGTGCAGATTTATGATGCAACAGGAGTAGCTGCAGATTCCGATTGGTATTTCACAGTCTTAAGCTTCTAAATTTTGAGATATTTTAGTTTCTTATTCGTTCTGCTATTTTCTGGTCTTATACAAGCCCAAAACGCCCTATATAATGGAGGCGATATCAAGATACACTCTAATGGCAGCATCGGATTTCATACTAATTTTATCAACAATGCTTCCTTTGACCAACATATAGGTTTGGCCGGTTTCTATGGAAACAGCTCTATTGAGGTTTCTGGCAATGTGGCCCCAAGTTTTTGGGATGCGGAGTTTTTTGTTCCCAGTAATGTCATGCTAAGAATCCCGGTGCATGTACAAAACAACACCAATTTTGTGGACGGCAATGTAGACTCACCCTTGAATGACCAAACCGTTTATCTCAATTTTATGCAGAACGGTTTTTTTACTGGGGAACGGGGTGGTGCAAAAATAACCGGCTTTGCCGCCATAAATAACAGGGATTTTTTCTCTTTTCCGATTGGTGATGAAAACCAATTACGACCACTGACTCTCAATTCGCAAGGCAGTACACCTTTGGCACGGTGTGCTTACTTGTTTGAAAACCCTTCCAGTCCAACATCTCTTACATCCACCTTTGATGTAAACAGCAAAGTACCGGAAATTGGAACCGTGACCGATCAAGAATTCTGGATTCTCAACAGTGGCGTCCCCGCATCGGTAACCATTAGTTGGAACGCACGCAGTGATTTGGCTTCCATTCCCAATGCCAGTTTTGAGTCCATTATTGTGGTGGGCTGGAGTATAGCGTCAAATCGATGGGTTGTCATCGGAAATGCAGCTAAAGGCGGTGATATTACAAACGGTTTTATCACCTCCGAAGTCTTTAATCCTAACGATTTTGGAGCCATTACCTTCGGGACCATTCCATTACCTACAGATACATTTGCCGTGAACAATCCTACTTTGGGCAATTATTTCCTAAGTCCAAATGGGGATGGCATCAACGAATTTCTTGTGCTGGACAATATGTCTGAATCCCCAAACAATAGCCTTAGAATTTTCAATCGGTTTGGACAGAAGGTGTATGAAAAAATCAACTACGTAGACGAATTCATAGGAGAATCCAATACCGGAAATTTTTATCTAAGCCAGAATATTGGGCTTCCCGAAGGTGTTTACTTCTATTTGGTCACTTTGGATGATTTAGGGTTGGAATACCAAGGCTTTTTGTTTTTGGACCGCTAGCCTGTAAGAATTATACTTCACATTACCTAGCGTAACAAGCTATCTTTTAAAGGATTGTCCATTCAATTCCCATTTACAACAATCTTATCCACATACACAACATTTTGTGGTTCTTCTCTACCGCCGACCTTATTTTTAGCGCGCTATCAAACAAGTTGTAATGGAATTGAGAAGAAGTTTACCCTTTTTTGCCCTGTTTTTTTCTATCATCGCATTCGGCCAAGTCAAGGTGGGAGATAACCCCAATGCAATACATCCGGCATCCATCATGGAACTGGAGAGCAGCGACAAGGCTCTGGTACTTACTAGGTTGACCTCGGCCCAAATGCAAAGCATTACTCCGCTAAACGGTGCCGTAGTTTATAACATAGACACCTCCTGCGTCCATTATTTCAATGGTGGGCAGTGGATAAACCTTTGCAATTCATCCAATACCACAGGTTTTTCTTTTGTTGACAACGGAGATGGAACCATTACGCTGTCAGATGGTCTTGGAAATGATCTTACATTCAATGGAGCACCTGAAACCATTACCACTTTAGTTGACAACTTGGATGGGACATATACATTTACCAACGAATCCGGGGCACAAACAGTTATCAATGCAGCAAATACAGATAGCCAAAACCTAAATACCGATGGAAATCCAGGAAATATTGGCATTGCTAACGGAAACACCATAGCAATCAATGTTGACGATGCGGATGCAGATAGTCAAAATGAAATTCAAGATTTGCAATTTAATGCAGGTGTAATTTCATTAACCAACGATCCTGATACCACCACAATTGACCTTAGTGGTTATGATACGGATTCGACCGATGATTTTTCAGGCAGCTTCAACGACCTTACGGATGTGCCCGCGAACCTTGATACGGACTCCACCGACGACTTTGACGGGGAGTGGGCCTCGCTCAACAATGTCCCCGCCGGATTTGCCGACGACATCGACAACGATACACAGCTGACCGATGCTCAGGTGGCAACGGCAGTCAACAACGAGTTCCCCAACCTGGACACCGATGTGACGGACGATTTCAGTGGAAGTTTCAACGACCTTACCGACGTGCCCGCGAACCTGGACACGGACTCCACCGATGATTTCAGTGGCAGCTTCAACGATCTTACGGACGTACCGGCCAACCTGGACACGGACTCCACCGACGACTTTGACGGGGAATGGAGTTCCCTCAACAACGTGCCCGCCGGCTTTGCCGATGACATCGACAACGACACACAGCTGACCGATGCACAGGTGGCAACTGCCGTCAACAACGAGTTCCCCAACCTGGACACCGATGTGACCGATGACTTTTCAGGCAGCTTCAACGACCTTACGGACGTTCCGGCGAACCTTGATACGGACTCCACGGACGATTTTGACGGGGAATGGGCATCCCTCAACAACGTGCCCGCAGGCTTTGCCGACGACATCGACAACGATACACAGCTGACCGATGCTCAGGTGGCAACGGCCGTCAACAACGAGTTTCCCAACCTCGACACGGACTCAACGGATGACTTCAGTGGAAGTTTCAACGACCTTACGGACGTACCGGCCAACCTGGACACGGACTCAACAGATGATTTCAGTGGCAGCTTCAACGACCTTACCGACGTGCCCGCGAACCTGGACACGGACTCCACCGATGACTTTGACGGGGAATGGGCCTCGCTCAACAACGTGCCCGCCGGATTTGCCGACGACATCGACAACGATACACAGCTGACCGATGCACAGGTGGCAACGGCCGTCAACAACGAGTTCCCCAATCTGGACACCGATGTGACCGATGACTTTTCAGGCAGCTTCAACGACCTTACGGACGTGCCCGCGAACCTGGACACGGACTCAACAGACGACTTTGACGGGGAATGGGCCTCACTCAATAATGTGCCCGCAGGCTTTGCCGACGACATCGACAACGATACCCAGCTGACCGATGCACAGGTGGCAACGGCCGTCAACAACGAGTTTCCCAACCTGGATACCGATGTAACCGATGATTTTTCAGGGGATTTCAACGATTTGACCGATGTGCCCGCGAACCTGGACACGGACTCCACCGACGACTTTGACGGGGAATGGGCATCCCTCAACAACGTGCCCGCCGGCTTTGCCGATAATGTGGACAACGATACCCAGCTGACCGATGCACAGGTGGCAACCGCCGTCAACAACGAGTTCCCCAACCTGGACACCGACGCGACAGATGACTTTTCAGGGGATTTTAATGATTTGACCAATGTGCCCGCGAACCTGGACACTGATTCCACAGACGACTTTGACGGGGAATGGAGTTCCCTCAACAACGTGCCCGCCGGATTTGCCGACGACATAGACAACGATACACAGCTGACCGATGCACAGGTGGCAACGGCCGTCAACAACGAGTTCCCCAACCTGGACACCGATGTCACGGATGACTTTTCAGGGGATTTTAATGATTTGACCAATGTGCCCGCGAACCTGGACACTGATTCCACAGACGACTTTGACGGGGAGTGGGCGTCCCTCAACAACGTACCCACTGGCTTTGCCGATGACATCGACAACGATACACAGCTGACCGATGCACAGGTGGCAACGGCCGTCAACAACGAGTTCCCCAACCTGGACACCGATGTGACCGATGACTTTTCAGGCAGCTTCAATGACCTTACCGATGTGCCCGCCAATCTCGACACGGACTCAACGGATGACTTCAGTGGAAGTTTTAACGACCTTACGGATGTGCCCGCGAACCTCGATACGGACTCCACGGACGACTTTGACGGGGAGTGGTCCTCGCTCAGCAACGTGCCCGCTGGCTTTGCCGATGACATCGACAACGATACACAGCTGACCGATGCACAGGTGGCAACGGCCGTCAACAACGAGTTCCCAAACCTGGATACCGATGTGACGGACGATTTCAGTGGAAGTTTCAACGACCTTACGGACGTGCCCGCGAACCTCGATACGGACTCCACGGACGACTTTGACGGGGAGTGGTCCTCGCTCAGCAACGTGCCCGCTGGCTTTGCCGATGACATCGACAACGATACACAGCTCACAGATGCACAGGTGGCAACGGCGGTCAACAACGAGTTCCCCAACCTGGACACCGATGTGACCGATGACTTTTCAGGGGATTTTAATGATTTGACCAATGTGCCGGCCAACCTCGATACGGACTCCACGGATGATTTCAGTGGCAGCTTCAACGATCTTACGGACGTACCGGCCAACCTGGACACCGACTCCACCGACGACTTTGACGGGGAATGGAGTTCCCTCAACAACGTGCCCGCAGGCTTTGCCGACGACATCGACAACGATACACAGCTCACAGATGCACAGGTGGCAACGGCCGTCAACAACGAGTTCCCCAACCTGGACACCGATTCCACCGACGATTTCAGTGGAAGTTTCAACGACCTTACGGATGTGCCCGCGAACCTTGATACGGACTCAACAGACGACTTTGACAGGGAATGGAGTTCCCTCAACAACATGCCCGCCGGCTTTGCCGACGACATCGACAACGATACACAGCTCACAGATGCACAGGTGGCAACGGCCGTCAACAACGAGTTCCCCAACCTTGATACCGATGTCACGGATGACTTTTCAGGGGATTTCAATGATTTGACCAATGTGCCCGCGAACCTCGATACGGACTCCACGGACGACTTTGACGGGGAGTGGTCCTCGCTCAGCAACGTGCCCGCTGGCTTTGCCGATGACATCGACAACGACACACAACTGACCGATGCGCAGGTGGCAACGGCAGTGAACAACGAGTTCCCCAATCTGGACACAGATGTGACGGATGACTTTTCTGGGGATTTCAATGATTTGACCAATGTGCCCGCTAATCTCGACACCGACTCCACCGACGACTTTGATGGGGACTGGGGTTCGCTCAACAACGTGCCCGCAGGATTTGCCGACGACATTGACAACGATACGCAGCTGACCGATGCGCAGGTGGCAACCGCCGTCAACAACGAGTTCCCCAATCTGGACATAGATGTGACGGATGACTTTTCAGGCAGCTTCAACGACCTTACGGACGTGCCCGCTAATCTGGACACGGACTCCACCGATGACTTTGACGGGGAGTGGGCCTCACTCAACAACGTGCCCGCCGGTTTTGCCGACGACATCGACAACGATACACAGCTCACCGATGCGCAGGTGGCAACGGCCGTCAACAATGAGTTCCCCAACCTCGATACCGATGTGACAGATGACTTTTCTGGGGATTTCAATGATTTGACCAATGTACCGGCCAACTTGGACACGGACTCCACCGACGACTTTGACGGGGAATGGGCATCCCTCAACAACGTGCCCGCCGGGTTTGCCGACGACATCGACAACGATACGCAGCTGACCGATGCACAGGTGGCAACGGCCGTCAACAACGAGTTCCCCAATCTGGACACCGATGTCACGGACGATTTTGACGGAGATTGGTCATCCTTAGCCAACATACCCGCGGATATTGCGGATGGGGATGATGACACCGTTACCACGCTTTCCCAAAACACAACAACCGGTGTTATCACATATACCAACGAAGCTACGGCGAACCAAACAGCCAATGTGGTTGGAGCGGAGACGGACAATAGTATAACCGTAGGAGCCAATGGTGGTGCTTACTATGAAAGTCCCATTAAAGCATTTGGGAAAATTGCCGCCAATGGAAGCGTCACCCGGGCAACAACAGGAATTACAGTAACCAAACTCGCAGGTAATGGATATTACAGAGTCAACCTACCTTCAGGACTTGTAAGTGACGCCAACTATATTATTCAATTGGCACAGCCAAGTCGGGATGGATCTGGAAATGACGACCCCGGTATTTCGTATCGGGCACAGACCAGTTCCAGCTTTGAAGTAATTGTAGGGGATAATGACAACGGGGGTACAGATAGAAACAGGTTCAATTCGGAATTTATGTTTACCATTCTAGACCTATAAAAGAAGAACAATGAGAGGCATTTTTACCACTATATTATTCTTTTCACTATTGGGTCTATGTGCACAAACACCTACTGCCGGGGACTTGGTAGCCATACATAATGTGACCACATTGGAGATGAACAGTATTTCCAATCCAGTGGAGGGCTCCATGGTCTATAACACCACAACGAGCAGCATGCATTTTTACAGCAATTCGGCCTGGGTGGAAGTTCCAAACGTGGCCAATACCTATGTGGGTGCCTTCCAAATTTCGGGATTGGGCAACCAAACTATTACGGGAATTCCGTTTGAGCCTTCCAGTATCACCTTTTCGGCCCATGCCAATGTGGAAAGTTTCAATTTAAACACTGACAACGGCGTAGGAAACAATAACAGTGGTATTGCCAACGCCTACGGTTCCATGAATGGTTTTGCAAGAAACGATGGCGGTTCCATCTCAGAACAGGTCATCTACATTGGAGGAAGTGGGAATTCAATAAACGATATTTCAAGATACGCATCCAACACCCATAGCATTGGTCTTAGATACAGTAATCAGAACGGAAACAATCTTGGGATCACATCAGCAACGGTCACCAGTTTTAACACAGACGGATTCACCTTAAACACAGACAGTTTTGCTGATGGAATCGTTGTCATCTTTCAAGCATTTAGATAATCCATGATCATCCTAAGTCCACATATAAAACAATTACTTTTGAGCTCCCTAATGGCAGTTCCGACCCTTTTTTGGGGACAGACGGCCTTTCATAATTTCGGCAATATTCAGTTTCACGGAACCTCGTCGGTCGGTTTTCATTTGGATGTAATCAACGATGGCGCTTTTGATAACAATACAGGACTTACTGGGTTTTATAGCGGAAACTTGCTGACCGTTTCCGGCTCAAGCAGTCCGATTTTCCAGGACATAGAAATTGTTGCAGACAATGGGTTGCTGTTGGAGACTTGGCTAGGTGTAACAGGAAATGTCAATTTTGTGGTGGGAGATGTTTTAACCTCCAAATCCAACTCTGCAAGCTATCTGAATTTTATCGATAATTCCTTTTATATGGGATCTGGTAATTTGGCACATATCAATGGCTATGCCGGCGCAACAAATAAGGAAATCATAACTTTTCCTGTCGGGGACGGGGAGTTTTTTCGATATTTGACCCTGTCTTCAAGTACAGCCAACACTTTGGCCAAATGCGCTTATTATCCTGAAGACCCCAATGATTCAGTTTCATTGTCCCAACAATTCCCAACAGATAGCAAAGCTACTGAAGACCTTCAAGTCAGCACCTTGGAATTTTGGCGATTGGAAGGTGATCAGCCTTCCGTAGTCACCCTTACCTGGGATACCAATAGTGCCGTGGAACTTTTGGCCCAAACGGTTGAGAGTTTACTGGTGGTGGGATGGAACAAAACATCCAACCAATGGGAACGATTGGGCAATACTACGGTGTCCGGTAATATGCAAACAGGAAGTATTTCTTCAGAGACTTTTGTGCCCAACGACTACGAAATTATTACACTAGGCGGAACAGATGATCTTTTGGAACCTTTTACGGTTCTAGAACTTGACAATTACTTTATGACCCCAAATGATGATGGGGTTAACGATTTTCTTTTGATTGACGGTATTGAAAATGTTCCCAATAATGTACTCAACATCTATAACCGTTACGGTGTGTTGGTATATTCCAAATTGAACTACACCAACGAATTTAACGGCAAATCAAATCGGAACGGAGTAATTAGCAAAGCCTCAGGGCTTTCCGCAGGAGTTTACTTCTATATCCTTACTGTAACAGATACCAGAGAGAAATATCAAGGTTACCTCTATATTTCCCAATAACAAACTTGCAAAACGGAATTCTGACATATTCCGGCTTAAAAATACTTCTTAACTTGGTCAACAAATCACATCCATGAAGCGAAGGACATTTATAAAAAAGGCTTCCATAACAAGCTTGGCATGCGCCCTACCTCCAATGATTCCCGTTCACTCCGATTCGGATTATTCCCTTGATGAATTGATTGGAAAAGCAGACATAGATCTTTATGGTAAAGGCATTAATTTAAGGGAAGAGGCCTATCATGCGTTCGTTGCCATGAAAAAAGCCGCCCTTAAAGCGGGATTTGATATTCAAATGGTTTCCAGTTATCGGGATTATTTTAGGCAGGAAAGCATTTGGGAACGGAAATTTCTTCGCTACACAGAAGATGACGGTATGCAACCTTTGGATGCTATCAATAAAATCATTGAGTATTCCACAATCCCTGGAACCAGTAGGCACCATTGGGGTACCGATATAGACATTATTGATGGCAACGTGAAGTCTTCAGGAGATGTTCTGGTTCCTCAAAAATTTGAGAAAGGCGGGCCATTTGAAGGGCTTAAACTTTGGCTGGATGAAAATTCCGAGGAGTTTGGTTTCTATCTGGTGTACACCGATGAACCCAAAAGACCCGGATTTAAGTACGAGCCTTGGCATTACAGCTATGCACCAATTTCAATTCCTATGCTGGCGGCCTATAGAAAAATCAACATAATAAGGATACTGCTAAGTCAGGATTTATTGGGCTGTGATTATTTTACTACCGGATTCTTGAGAAGTTATATTCAGGATAACATATTGGGAATCAACCCGGAGCTTTTGTAAGCTATTTTTTGTAATTTCATTTATCTAGAACACTAACACCATGAGAAGAGGAAGTTGGAAAATCCGAATCTTTATAGGATTGGCCATTGTTGCCTTTGCCTTTATCCAGCGTTGTAATAACAAACAGGAAAATCCCTATACCGGAAGGGTACAGAACATAAACATGACCCCGGACCAGGAAATTGCGATTGGTCTTCAGAGTGCACCCGAAATGGCCCAACAACACGGTGGGCTTTATCCGGACCAAAGGATGCAAGCCTTGGTTGACGCTGTTGGCCAAAAACTGGTAAACAATAGTTATGCCCGGGAAACTCCTTATAAATACGATTTTCATTTGTTGGCGGATGACCGTACTATTAATGCATTTGCCCTGCCTGGGGGCCAGTGCTTTATCACCTACGCTTTGTTCTCCCAGTTAAACGAAGCCCAACTGGCAGGTGTATTGGGTCATGAAATCGCCCACGTAATAGGAAGGCATTCCGCTGAGCGAATTGCCGAAAGCAGTTTTTGGCAGACCCTCACTATGGGAGCCAATGTTGGGGCAGATATGGGCAGCATTGTTGGAAGCATTGGGCAGAATACACTACTGAAAAACGGCAGGGGCGATGAGTTGGAAAGTGATGAGTTGGGTGTAATGTTTATGATTCAGGCTGGATATGACCCTTATGAGATGATCAGGGTCATGGAAATCTTGAAAGCTGCTGCTGGTCCCAACCGCGTTCCTGAATTTCAAAGTACCCATCCAGATCCAGAAAACCGGATTGAAAAGATTAAAGAAGCCATAAAAAAGTATTCAGGTCGATAGATTTACCTCATTTGTCGATTAAAAATGGGTGTTTCCAAGATTTGAATACCTTTGTAGTACCCAAATCAAACATGCTTTACTTTAACCCATTTGTGCTATTAAACGAGAGGACATATGGGAACACTATTGCATTTTAAGCAGCTTTATTTTGAAGCTTTCGATGACTGTAAGCCTAGTTATCTGGTATTATTTTTAAAAGGCTACGCGATTTTTTGCGCCATTTTGTTGTCAATGGCTCTATACGCATTCATGTTTAGAGTATTGACCGGCTTTGATTTTTAAGAACTTTCTCTTTTACAAGAACACTATAAGTAAATGAGCAAAAAGGCCCGTCCAGTTGGACGGGCCTTTTTTTGGATGAATAAACCCCTCTCTTTTATTTCTTCATAGCATCTTTCAGAACACGCAATGCTTCCACGGCATTGGAAAGTTCTGCATATTTTTTTGCCGTGTATCCTTTATCGCACTTCTTTCTAAGGTTGGCTCCATTGGCAATAAGCACTTCAAGAATTTCAGTTTGATTGTAACGAGCGGCAAAATGGATGGGTGCCATTCCCAATGACTTCTGATTTACGTCCTCCCCCAATTCGATAAGTTTCTTTACCGTTTCCACATCCCCTTTTACAATGGCCTTACAAAAAGAGTTGATTTCAGCTGTAATCACAGTGCTGTTCAAATGGTCTTCAACCATTGCGGAATTTTCGTTGGCATTAACACCTGCAACCATGACCATACAGGCCGCGGCTACGCTTAGGATTGCTTTTTTCATGATGAATAATTTTTGATTAATGAAATGATTAATATAAAAGTAGACTCTATATGGAATCAAATGTTACAGCATTAACACTTAAATAACTAAACTTTAACAACAGCCTTTTTTTTAACATAAATAATTAACAAATCCTCAGTTAGAAATCTTAACAAACACTAGGGTATCCAGTGCTTTCATGCTATTTTTGAAGCTTAATCCAACAGCATGAACAAGAAGGTAATCCTAATGATTTTGGACGGATGGGGAAAATCTCCAGACCCCAAAGTTTCGGCCATTGAACAGGCCAACACTCCATTTATAGATTCGCTTTACACCCAATATCCAAACTCCAATTTGCTTACGGATGGCATGAATGTGGGATTACCTGAAGGACAAATGGGCAATAGCGAAGTAGGGCACATGAATTTGGGTGCGGGGCGGATTGTCTATCAAGATCTGGCCAAGATCAACAAGGCCGTGGCAGAGGACACCCTAAAGAACGAGGAAGTGTTGCAAACTGCCTTTTCCTATGCCAAATCCAACAACAAACCAGTACACTTTCTTGGTTTGGTCAGTGATGGAGGGGTACATAGTCATATTGACCATTTAAAGGCCTTGGTCAATGCTGCGGATGAAAGTGGAGTTGCCAACTCCTACATCCATGCATTTATGGATGGAAGGGATGTTGACCCCAAAAGTGGTAAAGGATTTCTAGAAGATCTTCATCAGTTTTGTTCGGATAAAAACACTGACTTGGCTACCGTTACCGGAAGGTACTATGCCATGGATCGGGATAAAAGATGGGAGCGGGTAAAGTTGGCTTATGACGTTATGGTCAACAATGAAGGAGAAAAAGTCCAGGACATTTCTGCGGCCATGCAAAAAAGTTATGATGAAGGCGTTACCGATGAATTCATTAAGCCGTTGGTTTTGACCGATTCCAATAGCAAGCCCGTGGCTCAAATATCGGAAGGGGACGTTATTGTGTTTTTCAATTTTAGGACGGATAGAGGACGTGAACTTACGCAAGTTCTAAGCCAGCAGGATTTTCATGAACACAACATGCACAAATTGAACCTGCACTATGTAACCCTTACCAATTATGATGATTCGTTCCAGGGAATCCATGTAGTGTACGACAAGGAAAATATTAAGGATACCCTTGGAGAGGTACTGGCCAATAACGGTAAAAAACAGATTCGAATTGCCGAGACCGAAAAGTATCCCCATGTAACTTTCTTTTTTAATGGTGGCCGTGAAGAACCTTTTGATGGCGAAAACAGAATTTTATGCCCATCCCCGAAAGTGGCCACTTACGATCTTCAACCTGAGATGAGTGCCTTTGATATTAGGGATGCCATAATTCCTGAACTGAAAAAGGGGGAAGCGGATTTTGTTTGTCTCAACTTTGCCAATCCAGATATGGTTGGTCATACAGGAATCATGGAAGCTGCGATAAAAGCCTGCGAAACGGTGGATGAATGTGCAAGGGATGTGGTAACCGCAGGTCTGGAAAACGGGTATTCTTCCATCGTTATTGCGGATCACGGAAACTGCGATACCATGATCAATCCAGATGGCAGTCCAAACACAGCCCATACGACCAATCCCGTACCATTAATTTTGGTCGATTCGGATATTACGTCCATCAAAGATGGAGTGCTGGGTGATATTGCACCTACCATCTTGCACCTATTGGGTATCCCAAAACCGGAGCTAATGACCCAGAATTCTCTGGTATAAATCCTCTTTTTTATGCGCTAAGGACGTAAAACCCTTGTGTTTATTGATTTCCGATTATCTTTGCACCCATGGTAAAAATTAAGACTGCAGAGGAAATTGAGTTGATGCGCGAGAGCGCATTGGTCGTTTCCAGAACTTTGGGCATGCTGGCCTCGGAAATCAAACCTGGAGCCAATCCTTTGGCTTTGGATAAAATGGCCGAAGAGTTTATTAGGGAACAAGGCGCAGAACCAGGTTTTTTAGGGATGTACGACTTTCCCAACACCTTGAATTGGAGCCCAAATGCCCAAGTGGTTCATGGTATTCCTAACAACGAACCCCTAAAAGAAGGGGATGTTATATCTGTGGATTGTGGTGCCCTTAAAAATGGGTATTATGGCGATCATGCCTACACCTTTGAAGTGGGAGAGGTTGCCGAGGCTACCAAAAAACTACTGAAGGTTACCAAGGAGTCCCTATATGTTGGAATCCGGGAATTTAAAGAGGGCAACCGGGTTGGTGATGTTGGCTTTGCTATTCAGAAGTACTGTGAAAATCATGGTTACGGTGTGGTACGGGAACTGGTAGGACATGGGTTGGGCACAGAGCTTCACGAAGACCCCCAAATGCCCAACTATGGCAAACGTGGAAGGGGCAAGAAATTTACCAACGGGATGGTCGTGGCCATTGAACCGATGATCAATATGGGTACCCGAAGAATAAAACAATTACAGGACGGCTGGACCATCTTGACCGCAGATGGAAAGCCTAGCGCCCACTTTGAGCATGATGTGGCTTTAGTGGATGGTAAACCTGAGCTTTTATCTACTTTTCAATACATCTACAAAGCGTTGGGAATTGAGAGTAGTGAGGAGGAGGAATTCAGACATCAGAACCTCGTGCTATAAAAAAAGGGTTGGTTTAAACACCTTCCCCATTCCATAAAAATCAACCTCGTTAAAATCAATAAACTGGTATTGATATGACAGAGGTATTATATAAACAAGAATCTTATTTCATTATCGGACTTTGTATGGACGTTCATAATGAACTGGGCAAAGGATTTAGTGAGGCCGTTTATGCCGAAGCTTTGGAAGTAGAACTCCAAGAAAACGGGGTGCCGTATCAAAGGGAAATGAAATTCCATATTGATTACAAGGGAAAAAGGCTTAAGCATTGTTACTATGCAGATTTTGTTTTGGACGGGAAGATTATTCTGGAACTCAAAGCCATTCAGACCCTAGCAAAAAGTCACATTAAACAAACCTTGAATTATTTGGCCGTTTCAAAAATGAAACTTGGTTTGTTAGCCAACTTTGGAGAAGATAGTTTAGTCTATCGAAGAGTTATCCTTTAATTATTCGTGTAAATTTGCGGAATTCGTGTCCAATAGCATTAAGTTTGACACGAATTCCACGAATTTACACCGATGGTTTTACCTGCCTGAAGGTTCGATAAATAAAGCTACCATTGTCTAAAATATTTAAGTTTTTTCTTAACCTCATCCCAAGACCATGGCTTATTAAACTGAGCTATTGGGTGCGACCACTTATCGCATTTTTTTTAAGAGGAAGCACCTATACGGATCCCATTGATGGCACAAGTTTCAGGAAATTTCTACCCTATGGTTACGAGAGTCCGCGGGAAAATGTGCTCTCCCCCTCTACCCTTTCCTTGGAACGTCATCGCCTGTTATGGTTATTTTTGAAAAACCGCACGGACTTTTTTAGCAAAGATCTGAGCCTGTTGCATTTTGCTCCTGAACAAGCTTTTTATAAACGGTTTAAAAAGCTTACGAACATCACTTACACGACCACCGATTTAAATTCTCCTTTGGCGGATGTAAAAGCCGATATCTGCAAGCTCCCGTTTGAAAACGACAGTTTTGACGTTATTCTTTGCAATCATGTGCTCGAACATATTCCTGACGACACCAAAGCCATGCAGGAACTGTACCGCGTTTTGAAGCCAGGAGGTTGGGGAGTTTTTCAAATTCCGCAGGATTTAGGCAGGGAACATACTTTTGAAGACAATTCCATAACGGATAAAAAAGAACGTGCCAAGATTTTTGGTCAGTACGATCATGTCCGCATCTACGGAAGGGATTATTTTGATAAACTTCGAAAAATTGGTTTTAAGGTGGAAGAAGTTGATTTGACCCAAGATTATACTCCAGAAGAAATTGAAAGATATAGACTTGCCAAAGGGGAAATTGTTCCCTTTGTAAGGAAGACTTAATTTCTTATCAATTCACTAAATCCAGGAGTCATAAATTCCTTGGTTTCCCCATTGCCATCCAAATAGATGATATAGGCTTCCAAATCGTCCTCTGTTTCCAAAAGCTTTTTTGTGTCCGTCAGGTCCATGGCCATAAAAGCGGTAGCATAGGCATCCGCTTCTGCGCAATTATTAGCCACCACGCTTGCCGCCAACACACTAGAATTTTTGGTAAATCCGGTTTTTGGATCAATGGTATGGACATACTTTTCACCAGTTTCGGGATCTACCCGGAATTTGCGGTAATTTCCCGAGGAGGCCATGGCCTTATTTTCCAATGAAACGATCAACTTCAGTTGCCGCCCCACCTCTACTTGGGGATCATCAATACCTACAGACCATTTTTTACCGGAAATCACATTGATTCCCTTGGTCAGTACTTCTCCCCCAACTTCAACCAAATAGTTTTCGATTCCCTTTGCATCAAGCAATGCTCCTAAACGGTCTATGGCATATCCTTTGGCCACCGCGTTGAAATCAAAGCGGATGGAAGGATGCATTTTGGAAATGGTTCCATCCTTATTTAGCCGCACCTTTTCCCAACCCACATAAGCCAGAAGGCTGTCCACCCTTAAACTGTCCAAATCCATTTGTTCCCCTGGGCCAAAACCCCAGGCATTGGCCAACACCCCAACCGTGGGATCAAAATACCCATCAGACGCTTTATGAACAGCACTGGATGTTTTGAAAACATCTTGAAACATCTCATCCACGATGATTGTGGAATCGCCCTCATTAATTCTGGAAATGTCCGAAGACGGGATATAGGTAGACATGGACCGATTCAACACCTGAAAAACCGAGTCAATTTCTTTTTGATAGTCCAATTCCCCACCCGATATATAGAGGATTGAATAAGAGGTTCCCAAGGCGGCTCCCGAGGTCTGATTTTTCACCCAGGATTTTGGGGTGCATCCAACCAAAAACAATATGCCAATTCCAACAACGAGTTGTTTCATCTCAAATCTCTATTAAACCTTGATAATCTACTATGTATTCCTCATTTAGATAAACTGGAAGTTCTTGATTTGTGGCATTGGAAAGGCCAACTCCCGCAAAATAGCATCTGGCCTCAAACTTTGTGGCCTGATCTTTTACTTTGCGCATCAACTCCTGATCATACTCCCTTGGGTTCTTTGGGTATTCCGTGTTGCGAACCACAATAAAATGCAGAATCTTGTTCTTTAAACATACATACTGCGGATTTTTCTTGGGTTTGCTGTTTATAGCCATAAATTCAAACCCATCTGCCTCCAATTCCCTGCCTACAATATTCATGGCCAAATTGTGCAGTTCCTGTTCCGTAAGTGTTCTCCGTTCTCCCATATAAAAAAACCGACACTTTCGCATCGGTTTGGTTTATTATTTACCTCTCGACTGCCTGTCCTCCGTGCGAAACTTCGTAAGGCGGGCGCTCGAGGTGACATTATTGTTCTATACGTGATTATCCACCGAAGTCATCGAATCTAATGTTCTCATCAGGGATTCCGAAATCCTCTCCCATTTTCTGAACAGCTTTGTTCATCAATGGGGGACCACAGAAATACAATTCAATATCTTCTGGAGCATCATGATGATCCAGGTAATTATCGATTACACAGTTGTGGATAAATCCAACGAAACCATCACCTTCCTCATCATTGATATCTTTTTTGACTTTCCAGTTGTCCTCTTCCAAAGGTTCCGAAAGCGCCATATAGAACTTAAAGTTCGGGAAGTTTCGCTCCAAATCCTTAAAATGCTCTATATAGAAAAGCTCTCTCTTGGAACGACCACCATACCAGTAGGTAACCTTTCTATTGGTTTTTAATGTCTTGAACAAGTGGTATAAGTGGGAACGCATTGGTGCCATACCAGCTCCACCTCCCACGTACAACATCTCAGCTTCCGATTCATTGATGAAGAACTCACCAAATGGACCTGAAATAGTCACGGGGTCACCTGGTTTTAGGTTGAAAATATAGGATGATGCCACCCCAGGGTTTACATCCATCCAACCGTTTTTGGAACGATCCCATGGCGGTGTTGCAATACGCACATTCAACATGATCTCGCGTCCCTCAGCTGGGTAAGAGGCCATGGAATAGGCACGCTCCACGGTTTCTGGGTTTTTCATGACCAAGGGCCACAAATTAAACTTATCCCATTCGTTTTGGAACTTATCCGGGGTTTCGTGCTCCTCTGGGTGGGCCGTTATGTCAATATCGGCATATTTTACCTCACAAGGGGGAATCTCAATCTGGATGTACCCTCCTGCCTTGTAATTCATATCTTCTGGAATCTCCACCACAAACTCCTTGATAAAGGAAGCCACGTTGTAGTTACGTACCACTTTAGCCGGCCATTTCTTAATACCAAAAACTTCTTCGGGAATGGTGATTTCCATATCCTGCTTCACCTTCACCTGACAGGCCAAACGAGCTCCATGGTTCAACTCCTTTTTAGAGAAATGAGGTGTTTCCGTAGGTAGGGCTTCACCTCCACCAGAAAGCACATGGCACTCACATTGGATACAGGTACCTCCACCTCCACACGCAGATGGCAAAAATACCTTTTGATTTCCCAAGGTGGTCAACAATGAACTTCCTGAAGCTACTTCTATTTGCTTCTCTCCGTTAATGGTAATGGTAACCGGTCCAGAGGGAGACAATTTCTCTTTGGTGAACAGCAAAAGGGCCACCAAAAGCAACAATAAAATTAGAAATGCTACAACCGTGATTAGAATGGTACCTCCTGTGCTTGTGGCTAAAATCATCTTTATTTGTTTACAAGGTCATTATAAGAGACTGCTTTTTCTTCGTTTTCAATCTCTTTTTCAATTTCTTTTTCTTCAATACTTTCAACGGTGGTATTTTCTGTTGGTTCCGGAGCTTCATTATCCCCGGTCAACATGCCACCAAAGCTTTGGAATCCAATACCCATCAATCCTGTAATGATAAAGGTTATACCCAGACCTCGAAGCGGCGCAGGCACATTGGAATATCTGATTTTCTCACGGATAGCGGCAATGGCCAAAATAGCCAAGAACCAACCTATTCCAGAACTAACCCCGTAATTGAAGGCCAATCCCAAACTTGGAATCTCTCTGGCCTGCATGAAAAGGGAACCTCCCAAAATGGCACAGTTTACCGCAATCAAAGGCAAGAAAATACCCAAGGAATTATACAGGGATGGAGAAAATTTCTCAACCACTATCTCTACCAATTGCACCATGGTAGCGATGGTTGCAATAAAAAGGATGAATGACAAAAAGCTCAAGTTGTAGTCCGCATACTCTGGGCCCAACCAAACCAGTGCTCCATCCCGCAGCAAATATTGATCCAACAGCCAGTTCAAGGGTACCGTTACGGCCAATACAAAGATGACCGCTGCGCCCAATCCTACCGCGGTAGATACTTTTTTGGATACGGCCAAATAGGAACACATTCCCAAAAAGACCGCAAACACCATATTATCTATGAAGATCGACTTAAAAAAAAGTTCTAAATGCTCTAACATGCTATCCTATTTATGCTTCTTCAATTAATGCTTTGTTTCTGGAGCGTTGTACCCAGATAATAATCCCAACCACAATCAATGCTGCAGGTGGTATGATCATGAATCCGTTGTTTTCATAACCTGTGGCGTACAATCCGGTTTTTGCAATGGGATCTCCCAAAACCGGAATCCCAAATAGGGTTCCTGAACCCAACAATTCGCGGAAAAACCCAACAATGATTAAAATTACTCCGTATCCCAAGGCATTTCCTATTCCATCCAAAAAAGACTTCCAAGGTCCGTTACCTAGGGCAAAGGCTTCAAAACGCCCCATGATGATACAGTTGGTGATAATCAATCCTACAAATACTGCCAAAGTCTTGCTCAGTTCATAAGCGAAGGCCTTCAGCACCTGATCCACTACAATTACCAAGGTGGCCACAACAATCAACTGGACAATAATCCTGATTTTGGAAGGGATTACATTTCGCAATAAGGAAATCACCACGTTTCCTACCCCCAGTACAAACAGTACGGAGATGGCCATCACCACAGACGCTTTCAACTCTGCCGTAATTGCCAATGCGGAACAAATACCCAATACCTGGATGGTGATGGGGTTGTTATCCGCCAAAGGGTCTAAAATTAGATTTGCATCTTTTTTTGAAAGTAGCGCCATATTACTTGGTTCTAATTGTTTCTAAATAAGGTTTGTACAATTTCAAGGTTTCCTTGATCATCGCAGTCACGCCGTTACCTGTAATCGTAGCCCCGGCCAGTGCATCCACTTCATTGTCCTCTTTATCATTGTTCAGGGGATCGTTGTTTCCTTTGACCACGGAAATACCCGCATATCGGTTTCCGTCCAAAACAGACTCACCCACAAAGTCATCCATGAAATAGCGAAGCTTAATATTGGCCCCCAATCCAGGTGTTTCTCCCTTATGATCAAAAACAACACCTTGCACTACCATGTTTTCGTCCAAGGAAATAAAGCCCCAAATGGCATCCCAAAGTCCTTTACCGTACATGGGGATGATGTAATATTGTTTTCCATCTTTTTCACCAATGAAGAGGGGTAATTCAGCCTCATCACCATTTTTAATGATGTTCAGCTGCTTCTTCATATCTATAAGATAGGATTCCTCCTTCTCTTTGGCCTCTGAACCCACTACAACCAATTGTTGTTTGATGTATTTGGAAAATTCTTCTTCCACGACATTGGTTGGAATGAAATTCACGCTTCCTTCGCCTTCATTTTGGTTAACACCCATGGCATACAGGATGTTCTGCTGCTTTTCAAAGCGTTCGTTCTCATCTATCCTAGGGCGTAGACCTGAGGCCAAAAATGCCAACAGAGATCCCACGATGACCACCATTACGGCAGCAAAAATTACAGTATAGGTGTTTTTTTCTGTATTGATTGCCATAATTAAACTGTTTCCGTTTTTAATGCTTCAACCTCTCCTGATACTTTGGGATAAATGGTTGCGTTCTTCAATCTTTTCAATCTTCTCTTGACGTTTCCTCTTACCACATAGTGATCAATGGTAGGAGCAAATACGTTCATTAATAGGATGGCCAAGAAAACGCCTTCTGGATATCCAGGGTTGAAAACCCGAATCATAACGGACATAAATCCAATGAGGAATCCATAGATCCATTTTCCCCTGTTGGTCTGTGAACCGGTAACCGGATCTGTTGCCATAAAGACAATACCAAAGGCCAGACCTCCCACCAACAGATGTTGCCAGTATTCAAAGCTCATCAAACTATAGAACTTGCTATATTCCGGAATCCACTCCGCAGCAACAATTCCATTGAAAATCAATCCCATTGCCAAGGAACCTATAACAGCACTTAACATAATCCTCCAAGAGGCTATTTTTGAGAATACCAAGAACAATCCGCCCAAAAGAATAAGCAAGGTGGATGTTTCACCAACCGAACCAGGAATAAATCCGAAGAACATATCCGCTAAATCGTATTTCTGGGATAGATCGGTCGTATTCCCTTGTGCCAAGTAGCCCAGGACAGTCTCACCAGAGATTGCATCGGCCGTTCCAGCGCTATCAACTGCACCATGCACCCAAACCTTATCCCCACTCATCCAGGTTGGATAGGCAAAGAACAAAAAAGCCCTTATGGTCAAGGCTGGATTCAAAATATTCATTCCGGTACCTCCAAAAACTTCTTTCCCAATGACCACCCCAAAAACAACGGCAACGGCCAACATCCAAAGGGGTAAGTCCACAGGAACGATCAATGGCACCAACATACCGGTAACCAAATATCCTTCCTCAATTTCGTGCCCTTTGATGACGCAGAAAATGAATTCAACGGTAAGTCCCACTACATAGGAGACCACAACCAAGGGCAATATTTTCCAGAATCCCAAAATGAAGTTGTCCCAAGTCCAAAAACCGGAACCAAAAAAACCACCTGTAATGGCATCAATCTCACCAAGGGCCAAGTAATGTTGGTATCCCGTATTGAACATCCCAAAAATCAAACAAGGGATAAGCGACATCACCACCGTATTCATGGTACGTTTTAAGTCGTCCGCACCTTTTACATGGGTTCCATGATGTGTGATTTCATTTGGTGTAAACAAGAACGTGTGAAATCCGCTAAAAACAGGAAACCACTTTTTATCCTGATTCTTTACTCTGAACGTATGTAATTTTTCTTTCAATCCCATTTTTATCCGATTTCTTGATGTAATAAATCCAATCCTTCCCTAATAATTTGCTGGTGTGGTTGTTTGGAGATACAGATGAACTCCGTCAAGGCAAAATCTTCCGGGGCTACCTCGTACAATCCCAATTGCTCCATTTCATCCAAATCCTTCACCATACAGGCTTTTAAAAGCTGTAGGGGGTATATGTCCATTGGAAAAACCTCCTCATACTGCCCAGTTACCACGAAAGCTCTATGCTCTCCATTGGTATTGGTATTGAGGTCGTATTTCTTTTTGGGCTGCAACCAAGAGAAGGTCAATGCCCTTGTTGTAGATACTTTATTGAATACGGGCTTGTTCCATCCAAAGAATTCATAGTCATCGCCTTCAGGAATGGCCGTAACGGTGTTGTTGTAAAAACCAAGGTGGCCTTCCGGATGGGTTTTGGATCCCGTCAACACATCTCCGTTGATCAGCCTGAATTTATCTTGATTCACCCCACTTGCATAAAGGAAGGTCGAAATCTCCGCTCCTATTTTGGTGGTGTAGTATTTAGGCGCCTTTATGATGGAACCGGCCAATGCCACGGTTCGTTCTGCATTGAATTTTCCGGTCAACAACAATTCCCCAATGATGATCAAATCCTGTGGGGATACTGTCCAAACCACTTCTCCTTTATTAATGGGATCAATCTTATTGATTTGCGTCCCTACAAGACCTGCTGGGTGTGGTCCAGAAATTTTATGAACGCTTACCCCATCCAATTGCGCCAACGGGGAATTCCCTGATTTTCCTACGGAAACATGAATCTTTCCAGGAGTCAATTTTCCTAAAGCGGTAATGGCCGCTTGAAGCTGCTCCTCTTTACCGTTCAAAATATAATCTGCCTCTGCCGCTAAGGGCGCTGTGGTATATCCTGATATAAAAATGGCTTTGGGCGTAGCATCTGGATCGGCAATGATATCATACGGACGCTGCTTCACAAAAGGCCAAGCACCTGACTGCAACAAAAATGCCTTGATAGTTTCTGCATCGGTACCCGCCAAATCCAACGGTTTATGCTGTATATATTCCTGGGTTTTGTCAGCCAAAATCTTTAGGCTCAAAATCCTTCTCCTTGCTCCACGGACAATTTCTACCAATTCCCCGCTAACAGGAGAGACAAATTGCATTTCCTCCTTGTTCTTGTTATAGAAAAGAGGTTCCCCTGCCTTGATCTCAGTACCTTGCTTGATATGCATTTTAGGGGTTATTCCGTGAAAATCATCTAGGTTTAGGGCGTAAACGTTGCTTAAAACGGCTTTGGAAGTAGTCTGTTCTGCTGCCCCGACAAGGTTGATGTCCAACCCTTTCTTAATCCGGATGTCTTTAGACATATTGTTGTAGACCTTAGTGTTATGAAAAATCGCAGGCAAATTTAGCATTAAAAGGATAGTTTTCATAATAATTGACCATAAAAATGGGATTACATCGAGCTAAATTTGCTAGGCACACTTTTTGTTTACCTTTACCCAAAATTTGGGCCTAATATGCGCTTATTGATTAAACAATTGTGCTGTTGTTTTTTTGTTTCTGGAGTTTTTGCACAGGTGCAAGAAGAAGTAAATCCACCTTCCCACATAAAATCGGTTGTCTTTACAGGCCCAACGGAGGATCAATTCCCCGTTATTCAGCTTGGCGAAAAAATGACATTGGAGTTTGACGACCTCACAGCCAGTGAACAAGATTATTACTACAAGATCGTTCACTGTGATTACGACTGGACGCCTTCCCAATTGTTAAAATCACAATTCCTCAACGGAACCGACAACCAGCGCATTATTGATTACGAGAACAGTTACAACACCCTGCAACCGTATTCCAATTATAGGCTGACCATACCCAACCAAAATGTAGGACTTAAAGTCAGTGGCAACTACCTTCTTGAGATTTACAATATGTACGGGGAACTCCAATTTTCCCGCAGGTTTGTGGTTTACAAGGATCTAGTGCGGGTTGGGGGCACCATAAAACGTTCCCGGGATTTCCAGTTTTTAAATACCAAACAAGTAGTTCAGTTTCGCATCAACACTGCAGGATTCCCAGTTGTCAATCCCAAAAAGGAGGTCAAGGTTGCCATAATCCAAAATCATTTTTGGCCCACGGCGATTTACAATATTCAACCCCAATTTACCCTTGGAACTGAGTTGGTTTATAAATACGACCAGGAAACCAGTTTTTATGGAGGCAACGAATTTTTGAATTTTGACACCAAAGATTTACGATCTCCCACTTTTGCTATTTCCAAAGTAGAATTTAAAGATCTGTACCACCATTATCTTTTCACTAACGAGTTCAGACATGATCAGCCGTACACCTATTTCCCGGATATCAACGGGGATTTTGTGATCCGTACGCTTCAGGGTGATGATGTTTCCAGGGAGGCGGAATACTCCAAAGTCCATTTTAGCCTTCCCTACTCCAATGACATTGGTTTGGACAAGGTATACGTCTTTGGGAAGTTCAACAACTATGCCTTGGAAGAGGAAAATTTGATGACCTTCAACTCCGATAATGGAAAAATGGAACTAACCCTACCCATAAAGCAAGGATTTTACAATTATAAATATGTGGTGGAACGGGAAGATGGGGTTGTTGACCTTAACTACGTGGGAGGTAACTTTCATTTCACGGAAAACAATTACCTCATTTTGGTCTATTATCGGGATTTTGGTGACATGCATGACAGCATCATTGGAATAGGCTCCGTTAATTCCAGAACAATCAGCAATTAATTATCTTTAACCCATAACCTCCATCAGGAAATGGGAAACAAACCAAGCTTAATTTCCAAAGGCCGGTACGAACTGAAGTTTAGGGGTACGGAATGTAAAAATTGCGGTCATCCACTGGATATCAGTGATAAATACTGCCCCAATTGTTCACAAGCCAATAGCACCAAAAAGTTGGTTCTAAAGGATTTTTGGGATGAATTTTTTTCCAGTTTGATCAATTACGATTCCAAACTAATCAAAACCCTTTATGCGATGTTGCTAAAACCGGGCACCATCACCAAAGATTATGTCAACGGAAAGCGAATTACCTACACCAATCCCTTTAGATTTCTTTTGAGCTTGGCCTTTCTGTATTTCCTGATGTTCACTTACAACAATAGGTTTTCCAGTTGGGACAAGGCGGCGGAAAACTTTAATGGTAAAATAATGAATCCCAGCGCGGTTTCTTTTGATGTGGGTACAGGACAGCTCACAGCGGACAGCACAGAAATGCGCAAACAAACTGAAAAAGCGCTCCAACGAATGGATTCCCTTGGCATGAGTGATGTTCCAGCTACAGCGCAATTGAAGTATCTGGACAGCATAGGGGTTTTTAGTAAAAAATTGGCGCAGAACCAAGCTACCAAGGACTCCATGATGCTTGCCAACCCTAGAGCTTATTTTGATAGCATCAAGAACAATTCTGGAATTGGCGGACTTGCTGAAAAGATGGAGTTTTTCTCCAAAGTGATTCGGCACGACACCATAAGCAATTTTAAAGAAGCAAGGGACAGATATGGGGTACAAGAAAATTTCTCCTCCAGACTGGCATTTAATTCAACAGCTAGCCTATTACGGGTTATTCGTGAACCGGGAAGTTTTGTAAATACGACCATCTCCAAACTCCCTTTTGTCATTTTCTTCTTTCTTCCGGTGTTCACTCTTTTCATTTCGATGGTGTACATCAGAAAAAAATACACCTACACCGATCATCTGATCTTTAGTTTTCACAACCAATCATTATTATTTATCTTGCTCATCCTTAGCCTAATAATTGATACCATTTTCAATACGGCCAGTGCAGGAATCTTTTTGCTGATTTTCGGATTTTACCTGTACAAAGCCATGAGACGGTTCTACGGCCAAGGAAGGATAAAGACAATTATTAAATACGTATTTCTGAACACTATTTTTGCCTTTTTGGCACTGTTTGTGTTGTTAGGTTTGTTGACAGGAAGCGTCTTTACATATTAGAATTATGTTTACTCAGATTACCAAAGGAATTAAAGTATCGGTGCAAACCACCTTCGAAGGCACATTTTTTAAGAACTATAAAATGCACTACGCCTTTGGATATACCATTACCATTGAAAATCAAAGTCAGGATACCGTACAGCTTACGGCCAGGCACTGGGATATTTTTGATGCCTTAAAGGAAATGGAGACTGTGGACGGTGAAGGGGTGGTAGGCAAAAAGCCGGTCATTAAACCCGGTAAATCCCACACCTATAGTTCCGGTTGTCTTTTGGCCTCTCCTATTGGCGCCATGCGCGGGTATTATCATATGGTAAATTTCACTTCCACGGAAGAATTTGAAGTGGAGATACCCACCTTTAAGTTTTCTGCTCCCTTTGCGATCAATTAACAATTGATCAATTAACAATTAGACATTAAATCCCTTTTTCTTTTACTACCTTTGGTGGAATTTTTAAATCGTAAAAATACCACTATGGGAAAAGGTTTTTTTCAGGTTCCAACAGCATATAACGAACCTATAAAAAGTTATGCTCCAGGCACTCCAGAAAGAGAAGAAGTGCTACAACAGTATGATGCCTATTATAGCGGAAACGTTGATGTTCCCTTATATATAGGTGCCGAAGAAATCAGGACCGGAAACACCCAAAGCATGTCTCCACCACATGAGCACGCACACGCTGTGGGTCAATACCACATTGCAGATAAAAAACATGTGGAGCAAGCCATCTCCAACGGTTTGGAGGCCCGAGAAAAATGGGCCAACTTAACTTGGGAGCAACGCGCTGCCATTTTCTTGAAAGCGGCCGATTTGGTTGCTGGACCTTACCGAGCAAAAATTAATGCAGCCACCATGATGGCTCAATCCAAAACCATCCATCAGGCGGAGATTGATGCTGCCTGTGAGTTTATTGATTTCTTGCGTTTCAATGTGGAATACATGTCTCAAATTTATGCGGAGCAGCCAGAGTCCGCAGATGGTATCTGGAACCGTGTTGAATATAGACCTTTGGAAGGATTTGTATATGCCATTACCCCCTTCAATTTTACGGCCATTGCCGGTAACCTGCCAGCCAGCGCTGCCATGATGGGAAATGTTGTGCTTTGGAAACCCAGTGACAGTCAAGTGTTCTCTGCCAAAGTAATCATGGATGTATTCAAGGAAGCCGGGCTTCCGGATGGGGTTATAAACATGGTTATGGGAGACCCCATTATGGTCACCGAAAGCGTACTTTCCAATCCGGATTTTTCTGGACTCCATTTTACGGGCTCTACTTTTGTTTTCAAAGAATTGTGGAAACAAATTGGGAATAACATCCATACCTACAAAACCTACCCAAGAATAGTTGGGGAAACGGGTGGAAAGGATTTCATATTGGCACACCCAACAGCCAAACCGGAACAAGTTGCCACTGCAATCATCAGAGGTGCTTTTGAATTCCAGGGCCAAAAATGTAGTGCTGCTTCAAGGGTATACCTCCCAAAATCTACTGCCAATGAGATACTGGAATTGGTAAAAACAGATATAGCTTCCTTTAACAAGCCAGGTTCACCCGCAGATATGGGCAATTTTATCACTGCTGTGATCCATGAAGGTTCATTTGACAAGTTGGCCAAATACATTGATCAGGCCAAAGCGGATAAAGATGCCGAAATTATTGCAGGTGGTGGATATGATAAATCCAAAGGATATTTTGTGGAACCTACGGTTATCTTGACCCAGGACCCAAAATATACGACCATGTGCACTGAACTGTTTGGACCTGTGGTAACCGTTTACATTTATGATGATGCGGATTGGAGTGAAACTTTGAAGTTGGTAGACAGTACCTCGGAGTATGCATTGACAGGAGCGGTATTGTCCACCGATCGTTATGCCATTGACGAAGCGACCAAGGCGTTGCAAAATTGTGCAGGAAACTTCTACATCAATGACAAGCCTACAGGGGCCGTTGTGGGACAACAACCTTTTGGTGGAGCAAGAGCTTCGGGAACCAATGACAAAGCCGGTTCTGCCCAAAACTTATTGCGCTGGGTATCGCCTAGATTGATCAAGGAAACCTTTGTAACACCCGAGGATTATAGATATCCTTTTTTGGGGTAATACACAAACATATGGACGTTTCAGCCTATTTGAATAGAATCAACTATACAGCTAGAGTTGGAACTGACAAACAGACCCTCTTTGGACTTCAAAAGGCACACTTGCTCAGTGTGCCTTTTGAAAATCTGGATATTCATTACAATGTCCCGATTACTTTAGAGACAGCATCTTTCTTTAATAAGATAGTTCTCCAAAACCGAGGTGGTTTTTGTTATGAGCTGAATGGCCTTTTTTATGAGCTTCTACATACAATTGGGTTTAACGTCCATAGGGTTTCTGCCAGAGTGCATGATAAAGATGGCGCCTATAGTCCAGAATACGATCACATGGCTCTTTTGGTAACCCTTGACAGTATAAAGTATCTGGTAGATGTAGGTTTCGGAAAATTTACCCTGGAACCCCTGACCATAGACCTAAATGTTCCTCAACACGATCCCTACGGCACTTTTGTCATAAATCATTTTGAAACAGATCGCTCCTACATCAGAGTTAGTGAACAATCCGATAAAAATCGGACACCCCAATATATTTTCAATCCCAAACCCAGGAGTTTGGATGAATTTGAAGGCATGTGCAACTATCACCAAACCAACCCCAATTCCCATTTTACAAGAAAAAAGGTAATCTCCATAAGCACCGAAAAAGGTCGTATCACACTCAATAATACTAGTTTAAAAATTACGGAAGGGTCAGATACTGAAGAGATTCAATTTCATGAAAATCAGTTTGAGGAATACCTGAAAAAGTATTTTGACATAGATTTGAATAGTGCAAGCTGATACTGCATACAGCGAGTTTTTCCTTTAGAGGAGATGGCACTTTTTTTTATTGATTTCTTTTGAATTTGCAAATTGTTATCTTTTAAGATAACTTTATACAGTGGCCAGACAGATTGTATTTTTTGAAAATCACTTTATCGACTTCTATCGCAGACAGGATTCCAAAGTGAGGGGAAAAATTCAATACGTCTTGGAATTGATCAAACAGGTTGAGCATGTTCCCCAAAAGTTCCTCAAACACATTGCTGGATCTGAGGGATTATTCGAGATCAGAATAGAATATCAATCCAACATATACAGAATCTTCTGTTGCTTTGACGAAGGAAAGCTGGTAATTCTCTTCAATGGTTTCCAAAAAAAGACGCAGAAAACGCCTAAAACGGAATTAGAAAAGGCCAAGAGGCTAATGAAAAGATATTTTGAAAGCAAACAATAACCTCATGGATGCATACAAGAACATACGAACTTTTGAGGAACTCATTGAGCATGAACATGGGAAAATAGGTACCGCAAATCGCAACAAATATGATGAAGGTGCCCAAATGTTCATTATCAGTGAAATGCTCAAGGAAGCAAGAAAACAGGCCAACCTCACCCAGGAGCAACTTGCAGAGCGAGCAGGCACTAAAAAGAGCTATATCTCCAAATTGGAAAATGCCAAGGGGAATATTCAACTTTCCACGCTTATCCGGATTTTTGAACAAGGTCTTGGCCGAAGAATAGGATTGACATTTTTATAACCAAACATATGAACGCAGAATTATTAAAAACCTACAAGCAGTTGGAAGGCATGCCTCAAACCGAGGAGGTAGTCCAGATTAAAAACCAGATTAAAGAGTCCTTGTACCAACAATTGAGATTTCACTTCTTGGAACTTTCGGGGATTGGAAGAGTTATCGGGTATGATGAACTCCAGAGCGAACTAAGCAAGGCTATTGAATTGCTCGAAATAGAGAAACAACGAGGAAAATAGTTCCTTGTGAATACGAAAAGCCCCAAATACAGAGCCTTTTTCCTTATCCCTCCAGAAGTGCAACTTCTGGATTTTGCAGGTCCCGCCCACCTGTTCTATGAGGCCACTTTGTATGGAGCCGACATTCAAAACCACTTTTTGAGTATGTCATCCTCACAGGAAGAGGTGACTTGTGCTGGGGTGTCCTTGGGTAAACTACAACCCTATGATGCATTTGAGTTGAAACCAGATGACCTTCTTTTTATACCTGGATTGGAAGGGTGGATTTTTGCTGAGCCTGGCTATGCGGCCAAAAACCAAGAATTCATCCTTTGGTTAAAAAATCAATATGGAAATGGAGCTCAAATATGCTCGGTTTGTACAGGAGCGTATATTGTGGCTTATGCTGGACTTTTCAACGGGAAAAATTGCACCACCCATTGGAAGTATTTGGAAGATTTTCAAAACCGGTTCCCTCAATCCAAATTACTGGTTGACCGGCTGATTGTAAAAGACGGAAATTTATACTCCAGTGCTGGCGTGTCATCAGGAATAGATTTGGCCCTTTTTATCTTGGAAGAACTGTTTGGGCCGGTCTTTGCCACCAAAATAGCCAAAGCAGTGGTCATTTACCTCCGCAGAACAGATAGTGACCCCCAATTGAGTGTATTTCTTCAGTATAGAAACCATTTGGATAACCGAATCCACCAAGTACAGGATTATTTGGCCCAGAATTTGGCCAGAAAGACCAATCTGGAAAGCTTGGCAGCTCATGTTCACATGAGTCCGCGAAATCTAAGTCGGTTGTTTAAAAAAGTCACTGGAATCACCGTTGGAGGTTATTTGGAAAAGCTTCGGGTGGAGCGCGCTGTTCAGTTATTATCTGATGGCTCTAAAGTGAGTGCTGCATCCTTGGCCTGCGGCCTTCGGAGTAGCAATCAACTAAGGGCATTGCTAAAGAAACATACGCATTCCCTTCCTTCGGAATGGCAGGGATAATTGTCCGTATACTGCGCTTAGTTGTCCTTTCTTTAATTCTTATATCGGTATAATTTTGTTTCATCATCAAACAAGAAACAATGAAACAGTCTATTTTAATTATCACGCTACTTTTTATGATTTCCAACGGTATTGCCCAAGATTCACAAATTCCATCCACCAAATACATTTGCCCCCCTTGCAACATGTCCTGTGACGAAGTGGAACACGACGGCCCTGGTATCTGTACGGATTGTAATATGGTCCTGATTCGAAAGGATTTGTCCAAAACCATAGCTTTTTATCTCCAGGACGGTGTGGAAGTCCTTGATTTTGCAGGCCCTATGGAGGTTTTTGTATATTCTGGATATAAAGTATTTACCGTTTCGGCCACCCAGGAACCTATCATTTCCCAAGGCACGCTAAAGGTCATTCCAGATTACAGTATTGAGAATGCCCCTAAGGCGGATATTTTAGCCTTTTTTGGTGGAAATTCAGGGGCAGCATCCCAGAACAAGGATGTTATAAAGTGGGTTCAAAAACAGGAAGATGTTCAATACCACTTTTCCGTATGCACAGGGGCGTTTGTCCTTGCAGAAGCAGGCCTTTTGGATGGAAAAACAGCTACTACCTTTCATAGTGCCCTCAATAGTCTGGAAAAGGACTATCCAAAGATTGATGTAAAAAAGGACGCTCGTTTTGTAGATAATGGCAAAGTCATCACTACAGCAGGGGTCTCTGCCGGAATAGATGGCGCCTTGCACTTAGTAGCCAAACTTCAAGGACTGAATGCAGCTAAACGTACCGCCTACTATATGGAATACGACAATTGGAAACCAGGTGACGGATTGATTTTGTCCAACGACAGTCCTTATGACCCATTGGCAAATGCAAGCTTTTTCCGCGAATTTGAAGGAAAGTACGAACATGAGGATGGAAGTCAGATTATAGTTGCCTACAATGGCGAAAAGGAAAATCTGCAAGCACTGATCAATGGAATTCCTTATCCGGTATATCATGAAAGTGAAGATATGTTCTCCAATGTCAACAGTGAGCCCATCTACTTCAAAAGAAACGATGCCAACCAAATTATTGGTTACTCCCTTACCCAAAATGGAGCTGTGTACAAGAAGTTGTAATTACAGAATCCAATCAAATTAGCATACCAAACAATCCTTGGAAGGCCGTTGTGAATCACAATGGCCTTTGGTTTTTTTATAGGGGAAACGTTTAATGGTACCCCAAAAAACCGCATCCATGGATCCAAAAAGGGCAACCGTCAGATCAGCAGCTGTTTAACACAAGCCAATACCTAAATTTCTTTTTTAACCGGGGTCCAGGTATAAAACTTCAATTATTTATTATTGAATGATGCCGTTGCAACACCCCATTAAATTAGGGTTGTTATGAACAGAATACTACCTATTGTCCTCCTGCTTGCTTTATTTGTTCAATCGGGATATGGACAATGTCAGAATTGTGGAGATCCTTCCGATTCAATTTCGTATAACGGAGACGGTACCTTTAGTGCAACCGATGCCCAGGCATACTATTGGGAAATTTGTAGCGGTGACGCCAGTATTGAGGGTTCAAACACAAACCAGGACGTAGCGGTAAGCTGTGGATTCGGAGTTTTTAAACTTAAACTGGTTCGTTTTACGAATGGGAGCTGTGTTGAAGCCTGCGTATCCCATATTTGTGAAAATGGCATGATTGGCGAGGGTGGTGGCAGTGAAGGTGAAGGGGGCATGGGTTCATCTGGAGATTGTCCTTCTGTGGATGATATCATATTCTCCAATGAGGCGGGAAATGGGCTTTGCGCCACGGGAATGGCCACAATCGAAAATTTGGAAAACATCAAATCCATAAAATGGACATGGGCCTTGGCAGGACACTCCGGAACAGTAGTGACCACCGGCAATACGGCATCTTTCTACTATCCACCGGGAAACTGGACCAATTACTATATTGCCGTTTGTGCTGAAGTAACTCTTGAAAATGGAACAGATTGCATAAAAAAATGCAATAGTTTTCTGTTGAATTGTGGAGGAAATGGCGGAAATAATGCAAAATCAATCCTATATCCCAATCCTGCCAAAACACAACTTACCATTCAGTCCAATAATGAGAATTCCCAAATAGCACAGGTAAATATCCACAATAGCTACGGTATCCTAATTCAATCCATCGATAATCCAGATATGGAAAATCCCATACATCTATTGGAAAAGGGGAATGGAATCTATTTTGTGACAGTACATTTTGATGATGGTTCTACTGAATCCAAAAAACTGGTAATAAATAACTAGAGAAAGTCAAAAAATCGCCATTAAGACAATTTATATGTAAATTTAACGTTAAGTAATTGTAAATTAAATGTAATCTATTTATCTTTAGGAACTAAACCATCAAATTATGACTGCACGGATGCGTATTTGGAGAAAAATGGTGGCTGATAGGTATGAAAGCATATGGCAATACTTAAAGGCCTATGCCAAAAAATGCAGGCTGTTGTATTATGACACCTTGAGCATTTAATGGGATACCTTATATTTTTGAGGTAAATACACCACCTTTTTGGTTTCAAAAAAATCTTCGGAAAAATAATCCTTCAAATCAAAAACTTGGGCGTTTTGATAGGGCCGTAATTCCTCTGACAGGTCGCCACCTTTCAAGTAGAGAATCCCATTTTTTCTACTATGCATAGAGTCTTTTTTGATTTTCCCCTTGGTCCAGCGGACAAAAGTTGGCATGGCGGCAACTGCCCTGCTTACAATAAAATCAAATTGTTCCTCCAAGTCCTCAACCCTTGTGTGCAAAGCTTTCACATTGTCTAACTGAAGTCCCTCCACCACTTCATGTACCACACGTATTTTTTTGCCAATGGCGTCCACCAAAGTGAATTGGACTTCGGGAAAAAGGATGGCCAACGGTATTCCTGGAAAACCTCCTCCGGTACCCACATCAAGGACCGCCGACCCTGAATTAAAAGTTTGAATTTTGGCTATTCCCAGTGAATGCAGTACATGGCGCAAATACAGCTCGTCAATATCTTTTCTGGACACTACATTTATTTTCTTGTTCCAATCCTGATACAATGCCTCCAAAGCCTGAAAATGCTCCTTCTGTTTTTCGGTGAGTGTCGTAAAATAGTTAAAGATCAAATCTGAGCCCATTTGTTAACTGTTAATTTCGGCAAAATTAATACTTTTGGGCACCTAATTTTCGTTTAGAAATGGAAGTGGCTATTGCAAGACATTAATAGCTATTTTTACAAAAAGATATTTTATGGAAAATACCATACGGTTTTCAAGAAAAGATTCCGCACAATTTTTTAGAACACTGAACAAACGGGTTAACCAGTACTTTAGTGAAAACCAAATCAAGAAAACCGGTAATTGGAAACTGCACTTGAAAACTATAGTGATGTTCGCCGTCTTTTTGACCCCCTATTTTTTAATGCTGACCTTAAACCTGCCTTTTTGGGGTTATGTGTTGTTATCCATAACCATGGGTGTGGGCATGGCTGGAGTTGGGATGAATGTTATGCACGATGGAAATCACGGCTCTTATTCCACCAAAAAATGGGTGAACAAGTTAATGGGGGGCAGTATCTACATCTTGGCTGGTAATGTATACAATTGGCAGGTACAGCACAATGTATTGCACCACACCTATACCAATATCCATGAGCATGATGAGGATATGGAGGCAGGTCGAATCCTTCGTTTTTCCAAACATGCAGCATGGCAGAAACACCATAGATTTCAGCACTACTATTCCATTTTCTTGTACGGACTTTTGACTTTCAACTGGGCCATAACAACGGATTTTCAGCAAATGTATCGTTACATGAAGCGAAAGCTGTCCTACGGAAAATTACCCAATCCGGTTATCAATTGGAGCACCTTGGTCATTACAAAGGCCATATATATTACTATTTGGATTGTTCTTCCATTGATTTTTGTTGAGATTCCTTGGTGGCAAGTACTATTGGGCTTCTTTATCATGCACTATGTGGCCGGAGTGATTCTAAGTGTGGTTTTCCAGTTGGCACATATTGTCCATGATGCGGAAACTCCACTTCCAGAGAAAGATGGTACAATGAAAAATACTTGGGCCATCCATCAGCTTGCTACAACGGTTAATTTTGGGACCAAAAACAGGATTGTAAATTGGTTTACCGGTGGATTGAATCACCAAGTGGAGCACCATATATTTCCCAACATCAGCCATATTCACTACACAAAAATTTCCAAAATTGTGAAACAGACGGCGAGGGAATTTAATTTGCCCTACAACGAATATAAAACTACACGAAAAGCCATAATTTCGCACTTCAAACATCTAAAGGAGTTGGGTAAAAAACCAGCCCTTCAATTTCAGTAAAATAGCAAGGTCCATGAGCAACCAACTTTCTGAAAGAATTAATAGTTTAGTTCCTTCGGCAACCCTTGAAATGGCGGCAAAAGCCCGTGAGCTGAGAGCTTCAGGAAAAGATATTATCGGTTTAAGTCTGGGAGAACCGGATTTCAATACACCAGATTACATTAAGGAGGCAGCTATTCAAGCCATAAACGATGGATACAATTCTTACACTCCAGTCGATGGCTATGTAGAACTTAAGGATGCCATCATCACCAAATTTCAGCGGGACAACGGCATTAGCTATGACCGCTCACAGATTGTGGTTTCCACCGGGGCCAAACAGGCTCTTTATAATGTGGCGCAAGCCTGTTTGGACAAAGGCGACGAAGTTATCCTACCTTGTCCATATTGGGTAAGCTATAGCGATATTGTAAAATTGGCCGATGGAGTTCCGGTAGAGGTTGCTACTTCCATAGAAAACGATTTTAAAATGACCCCAGAGCAATTGGAGGCGGCAATCACGCCAAAGACCAAAATGCTTTGGTATTCCTCTCCTTGCAACCCAAGTGGTTCCATTTATAGCAAGGAAGAATTAAGAGGTTTGGCCGATGTACTTCAAAAACACCCCCAAATAGTTGTGGTCAGTGATGAAATCTACGAACATATCAACTATGGGGTAACCGAACATGCCTCTATGGCCGGCTTTGAAGATATGTATGATCGCACCGTAACGGTAAATGGGGTAGCCAAGGCTTTTGCCATGACCGGGTGGAGAATTGGGTATATTGGAGCCCCAACTTATATTGCCCGGGCTTGCAACAAATTACAAGGTCAAGTAACCAGTGGAGCCAACTGTATTGCCCAGCGTGCGGTAATCACCGCCCTATTGGAACCACCAAGCCGGGTTCAATACATGGTAGACGAGTTCAAAAACAGGCGAAAGCTCATTTTGGAACTCCTGAACAACATTCCAGGCTTTAAATGCAATGAGCCACAAGGTGCTTTTTATGTTTATCCAGATGTTTCAGCTTATTTTGGAAAGACATTGAACGGCAAGAAAATTAACAATGCTTCGGATTTTGCGATGTATTTGTTGGAAGAAGCCAATGTGGCTACTGTTACAGGTGATGCCTTTGGAAATGGAAATTCCATCCGTATTTCCTATGCAGCAAGTGTGGAAGAAATCAAAGAAGCCATTGCCCGAATTAAGGCAGTTGTATAACACACATCCGTAAAAAGAATATTAAGGGGTTTATCTTAAGATAAACCCTTTTTTCATGGGGTCTTTGGGGTCCAAAACAAATGTATGCATCCCAGTTATGTGAGCCGTGCCCTCAACCTGGGGAATAACAGCTTTAAACGGACCATAGTCCACTTCCTTAACGACACTTCCAACAAATGAGGAATCAGTGATGCTTTCTACCACCATGACCTGGCCGGATTTTATCTCATTCCTGACCCAATGAATGGCCATTCTACCAGAAACACCGGAACCAGTGGGACAACGGTCTACTTCTCCCTCGGCGAAAATGCAAACATTTCTACTATCCACCCCTTGAGTTTCGGAGCCATCAATAAAAATAGTGCCGTAGAGAAAACTCAAATCCTCCTGAAAAGGATGCAAGATCTCTTGGTCTTGCTCCATCACGGCATGCTTAATATCCATTCCCTTACTTATCAAATCTTGGTATGAATTTGAATTCAGTGCCAATTCCAGCTTGTTCTTTCTAAGGTCCACATAGGCATAAAAAGCACCGCCATATGCCAAATCGTAGGTCACCTCTCCCAATCCTTTCACCGCTACTTTTCTATCCAATCCCACTACAAAGCTGGGCACACAATGAAATCGAACTCCCTTTACTTCTTTCCCCACTATTTCAACGTAGGAGTAAATTCGTCCACAAGGAGCGTCAATTTTCAACTCAGTCACTCCTTCCTTTTCATCAACCCAGCCCATCTGAACAGCCAGGGTAGAAATGGCTATGATGGCGTGGCCACACATGGTACTATACCCTTCGTTGTGCAGGAATATAATCCCAAAATCGCCTTCATCGTCATTGGGAGGCAGCAGTATACAGCCATACATATCCGCATGCCCCCTGGGTTCAAACATCAAAGCTGTTCTCAGCGCATCATAATGCTCCTTGCAATACCTTCGGTATTCCAGTACATTGTTCCCTTTCAATTCTGGAAAACCTTCCACTACTACGCGAAGGGGTTCACCTCCCGTATGCATATCAATGGTCTTGATCTGCAACCAGTCTTTGGGTGTATCAAATGTGTTTTTCACCAAAATCCTATCGTACGTTTGTCCCATTCTTACAATTTGGAATAATAATAGCTTGCGGCAATCAAATCTTCCAAGGCATGTCCCACCGATTTGAAAAGGGTTATTTCATTTTCCGAAGTCCTTCCAGGGACCAGCCCAGCACACAAGTCAAATAAATCCGCTTTGATTTCTGTTTCCTTCAAAAGTCCATTTTTTAACGGGATGGCGATATCGCCGCTTTCCTTCAGCCCTCCTTCGCGAGTATCCAAAAAAACCGATGCCCTGCGAATGGTCTCATCATCAGATTCCCTCATGTTGGGCTTGTAGGCGCCCACCAAATCAATATGCTGTCCAGGAACAAGATCGCTTCCAAATACCAAAGGTGTTTCGGAAAGAGTGGCACAGGACACCAAATCCACATCTCCAATACAGGATGCAACACCGGGCACACTGCACACTTCAAAAGGCTCTTGGGTGAGCTCCTGACATACCGCCTCCGCTTTTGCCTGCTTCCTACCCCATACATATACCTTTTTTATGGGACGAACCGCTGCATGCGCCCTGATTAGATTGACAGATAGGGCTCCAGTACCAATCATAAGCATGGTCTCCGTATTTTTCCTGGATAGAAAAGACGAAGCCAAAGCAGATGTCGCGGCAGTGCGCTTGGCTGTCATATTCTTTGCCTCCATGACGGCCTTTAACACCCCCGTTTTGGCATCCAAGTACAAATAACACCCCTGAATGGACGGCAGGTCGAATTTGTCATTTCCCGGGTTTACCGTTACCACTTTAACCCCTGCTTCTTTTCCTGGATTCCATGCAGGCATCAATAGCAAAGTGGTATCTTTTTGGGTCTTAGGATTGGGGAAATCGTGGTGATGACGCTTGGGAACCAACATCTTGTTACTTGCAAATCCTTCTTGCAGAGCCTGGGTCAATTCCAAAAAATTGGTGTGCCCTTCAATAAATTCCCAGCTGATCTGTAGTGGTTGCATGTTCAAAAATTAGAACTAAAGAGAACTTCAACAGGACATATCCGCTACAATTTTCCACTCTCCATCAATCTTTCGAAGAATAATCAAAAACACCCCATTGGCATCTCCCGCTTTTCTTTTTAAATGGTACTGCCCCATGACATGATAGGAGTTGGACTCTATTTGGGTCATGTCATCAATAGTGAAATTCAGGGTTCCGGTTTCATCCTTGGTCGGATATCTTTTTTGGTAACCTTCCAGTGTTTTTTGCCAGCCCAAGGTTAAGCCACTGGCTCCATAAAACTTTAAGGAATCGCTCTTCCAATAGGTTTGCATAAACCCTTCTAGATCGTGATTTGACCACGCTTTTTCTTGATCTCTTAACAAGCTAATGATTTCAGCTTTATCGGCTTCTTCTGAGCTATTGCAAGCCATACACAGGAGCAACGTCCCGACAAGGAAAATAACTATTTTATTCATTATGTCCAGTAATTTACTACGGAATGGAAAACTACGTTTTTTTCCAGAAATATGGGGTCATCAGGATAAGGACCGTAAAAAGCTCCAATCTGCCCAAAAGCATAAGAAAGCCACACCACCATTTGCCAGCTGCTGGAAGACTGGCATAGTTACTCACTGGATTTAGGTCACCCAAAGCAGGCCCCACGTTACCCAATGATGAGGCTGCACCACCAATGGCGGAAACAAAGTCCAGCCCCATAAAGCCCAACACCAGGGATCCTATGATAAATAGCAACATGTAAAGCACAAAAAAGGCGATAATATTGTAAACGATATGCTCGGTAACTGTCTTTTCGTTATAACGAACGGGAATTACGGCATTGGTGTGCAAGGTGCGCTTGAACTCCAAAATCCCGTTTTTAATGATCAACAGGTGTCTCATCACCTTGATTCCCCCAGCTGTGGATCCTGCGGATCCTCCCAAGAACATCAAACCAAAAAAGAAAACGGTCAAAAAAGAGGTCCAACTCGTAAAATCGGCCGTTACAAAACCCGTAGTGGTCACAATGGCTACCACCTGAAACAAGGCGTGCCTGAAAGCACTTTCCGCAGCTCCCCAAACCATGGGATGGAAATCGGAAACCGGGACCTCCACCTTGTAATTCACCACCAAAAATGCCGCCAAGGCAAACAACACTATAAAAATGGTGTAGTACTTAAACTCCTCATCTTTCAGAATTCGCTGGATTTTTCCAGTAAACGCGAAATAGCTCAAAACAAAATTGCTCCCTGCCAAGAACATGAACAAAATGGTGATGTATTGAATGATAGGCTGATGGTTCCAGTAGGCCAAACTGGCATTTTTGGTAGAAAATCCGCCTGTGGAAAGCGTTGCCAAGGCGTGGTTCATGGCATCAAAAAGAGACATCCCAGCCAAATTCAACAGTACCGTTTCTGCCACGGTATAACCAAAGTAAATGAGCCATAACCGCTTTGCGGTATCGGTTATACGAGGGTGCAGTTTGTCTCCCGCAGGGCCAGGAGCTTCGGCTGCAAAAAGCTGCATTCCCCCTATTCCCAGCAGCGGTAAAATGGCAATGGCTAGCACAATGATACCCATGCCTCCTATCCAATGCGTGAGACTGCGCCAAAACAAAATACCTTTGGGCAATGCCTCTATATCATTCAAAATGGATGCACCTGTGGTGGTATACCCTGATATGGTTTCAAAAAAGGCATCCGTAATGCTTGGGATGGCTCCGGAAAAAAGGTAGGGAAGCGTCCCGGAAATAGACATGATGATCCAACCAAAGGTCACCACAATATATCCTTCTTTACGCTTGACTTCCTTTCTATGACCCCGGGTATAGAACATGGCCATAACCCCAAACAGCATGGTTACAATGGCCGCTAAACTGATATCCAGGGTAACACCATCCTTATACAGTCCACTGACAAAGGCCGCCACCAACATAAAGGAACCATTGCACAGCAGCAACAATCCCATAATATGAACAATTATTCGCGAATTAAGGCCCATTACAAGAAGAGCTTTTCAATCCTTGGGATGGCCTTGGGCAAGCAACAAACCACAACACGGTCCCCTTCCAAAATCTTGAAATCCCCAAGGGCAATAATTCCCTTTCCATCACGGATTACACCCCCAATACTAGCTTCACGGGGAAAGTTCAATTCCTTAATAATCTCCCCGTTGACCAAGGAAGTTGGTTTGACTTCAAACTCAAGGATCTCAGCGTTAAGGTTATTCAAGCGAGTAAGTGCCAAGACTTCCCCTCTACGGATATATCTAAAGATATTGTTGGCTGCAAGCAGTTTTTTATTGATAAGTGTATCCACACCAATGGACTGGGAAAGTTCAAAGTAATCCATGTTTTCCACCATGGCGATGGTTTTCTTTATTTTCTTTGATTTGGCCACCAAACAGGACATAATGTTGGTTTCGGAATTTCCGGTGACAGCAATAAACGCATCCATGGAATCCAAACTTTCTTCGTCCAAAAGCTCTACATTCCTTCCATCTCCATTAATAACCAGGGCATGCGGAAGGTTATCAGCAATATCAAAAGCCTTTTCCTTATCCTTTTCAATCAACTTTACGTTGAACTTTTTGGTGCAAAGATCTCTAGCTGTTTTGAAACCCACCTTGCTCCCACCCAAGATCATTACATTTTTGATGTCCTTTTTCTGCATTCCGGTAAGTTTGTAGAGCTCCTCTACCCCTTCACTGGTGGTTATAAAGTACACCTGGTCTCCTTCCTTAAAAACGGTATCCCCCCTTGGAATCAAGGTGAACTGGGTGCCCATCCGTTGCAGGGCTATGGGCATAAAGTGCAGTTCTGGAAAAATTTTAGCTGCTTCCTTTACCATCTTGCCCACAAATGGGGCTGCTTTGGGAAGAAAAACGCCGATCATGGTCAAAAGTCCACCTTCAAACTCGTAGGTATCATTAAACGCCGATTGATTCAATAACAATTGAATCTCGCTGGCTGCCAACTCTTCTGGGGAAATGAGTTCATCAATCCCCAGTTCATCGAACTTGATCAATTCCCGATTGTCCATAAACTCCGTGTTGGAAATTCGGGCTATGGTACGCTTGCAACCCAATTGCTTGGCCAGCATACACAGGGTCAAATTGGTAGTTTCCGAAGCTGTGACCCCAATCACCAATTCGGAACTCTGCACCTTGGCATCCCGTAAAACTTCTATGGAGGTGGCATTGCCACGCAACACGCGAATATCCAAATGATTATCCGCATAGGTAAGGCTTTCCTTGTCTGTGTCGATCAAGGTGATATCCTGCGCTTCATAAGACAAGAGTTTTGCCAAATGAAAACCTACTTCACCAGCTCCGGCAATAATAATCTTCATCGATTAAAATAAGATGTTCTTAAATAAATTCAATTCGCGCTGCAAATGGTAAAAAAAGAATAGAGATTTGGTCCAAAAAGACACATACGTAACATGATACGGAAAAGCTTTCCTTTGTTGTACGGCAAAATTACGCAATTATTTTTGTACGCCTCCCATATACCGAAGTTGTATATTTGCCCCCAAATTCAGTGAATGTCAAAAAAAGTCACCCCATACAAGGATTCCGAGCTGGGAAAAAAGGAACAGGTCACCCAGATGTTCGATACCATTTCCAAGGATTACGACGGGCTAAATCGGGTTATTTCCTTTGGTATTGATGTCAAATGGCGCAAACGGGTTGTGGAAATTCTGAAAGGGAAAAAACCAAGGTCGATATTGGATATTGCCACAGGTACCGGGGATTTAGCCATTGCCATGACAGCGACAGGCGCCAAACATATAGTGGGTTTGGACATTTCTCCTGGAATGTTGGAGGTTGGAAGAACCAAAATCACCAACAAAAAGCTTGAAGATACCATTGAAATGGTAGTAGGTGACAGCGAAAACCTATCTTTTAAAGACCAATCCTTTGATGCCGTTACGGTAGCTTTTGGGGTTCGAAATTTCGAGAATCTTGAAAAAGGGCTTCAGGAAATACATCGGGTTTTAAAGCCAGGCGGCAGTTTGGTCATCCTGGAGACCTCCGTACCCACTAAATTCCCTTTTAAACAAGGTTACGGGTTGTACTGCGGCTACATCTTGCCGGTTATAGGCAAAATTTTCTCCAAAGACCGGTCTGCCTATGCCTATTTGAGCGAATCCGCTTCCAAGTTTCCGCATGGTAAGGCTTTCAACAATATTTTGGCCAAAATTGGGTTTATAGGTATAGAGAACAAACCCCAGACATTTGGGGTGGCATCTATATATGTCGCGACAAAATAAATTGATGAAAAACCTCTTATCGTTACTTGGCCTGCTCCTGGTATGCCAAAGTGCCTTGTCCCAATTCAAAAAAGATCCCATTCTAAATCTTCAGACAGAGGATCAGAAGTTGTTGAACTGGGGTTATTATCTAGGTTTCAACCAATACGATTTCCAGTTTGATTACAAAAACAATACAAGTCAAGACATCTTGGTGGACAAGAGTGTTGGCTTTAATGTTGGATTGATTGGTGAGCTGCGAATCAACGAATTTTTGGATGCCCGTTTTGAGCCGGGCCTTTTGTACACGCAACGGATTTTGGGCTTTCGATGGTTTAGCGATGAGAATGATGCTTTTAGGGAAGTCCGTTCCACCTATATCCGTTTTCCTTTGTTGCTCAAGGCCAGTGCCAAACGTTTTGGCAACTGGAAGCCATTTGTCACCGGAGGCGTTTACACGGCCATGAATCTTGGCAGCAAGGAGGATAGTTTGGATGACAACAGTACGGGTGAATTCCGTATGAAAAAGAACGTCTATGGCTACGAATTGGGTTTTGGAATAGATATTTACACAGAGTATTTTAAATTCTCACCTTCTATAAGAGGCGTATTTGCGTTAACGGACGAATTGGTACCTGACAATGACCCCAACAGCCCATGGACAGGCAACATCAATGCCATGCGCACCAGAGGGTTCTTTATCAATTTTACTTTTGAGTAGTTGGATAGTGAAACTATAAATTCCAATTCGCAAATTCCAAAACTCAGAATTCAAGAAACCATAGGGGTTTACCATTTTCAACTTTCCATTTTCAATTCTTAGCTCAAGAAATCCTTCGTATCTCATTAAGAAGAATAGCAGTTGCGGTGGCCACATTCAAACTTTCTGCTGATTTTGTGCCAAACTGGGGAATGGACACTCGTTTTGCAATAGCCTGTTCCACTTCCTTGGAAATTCCGTTCGCCTCATTACCCATGACCAGTATCCCCTTGTCCGGAATGACCTCCTGATAGACCGTTTCCCCATCCATAAAGGCCCCATAAATGGGAAGTCCAGTTGTTTTTAGGAAATTCGGCAATTCCATATAGTCTATTTGTACCCGGGCTATGGATCCCATGGTTGCTTGTAATACTTTTGGATTATAACAATCCACGGTATCCGGGGAACAAACCAAATGCTTGATTCCAAACCAATCGCACAATCGGATGATAGTGCCCAAATTTCCAGGGTCCCGGACTGCGTCCAAAGCCACAATCCAATCTGCTTGTATAGCTTTCTTGGGTTCGGGCATATGAAAAACACCCAAGACACCACTGGGGGTGGTTTGCCCACTCATTTGTTTCAATTCCCGGGTGGTCGCGGTTTCAGCTTCTTCAAAATCCAACCCTTTCAAGGCCGGGTCAACAAATATTTTAAAGGGTACCAATCCCTCCGCCAACAACTCACTTACGGACTTTTTACCTTCCACAACAAACAGCCTATGTTGACTTCGGTACTTTTTTTGCTGTAAGCTTGTAACTAGCTTAATTTGGTTTTTGGTAACCATCTAAATCGTGTATTTTTGGCGTCTATGAGGGGTTCTTTTGGTCTAATGCATTACTGGGCAAAAATAGGGCTATTGTTGCTTATGCTGACCATGCTCGGTTGCAATACCCTAAAAAAGGTGGAGGACAACGAATTACTGCTCACCAAGAACTCCATTTATGCCGATGATGAGAAAATAACGGATGAGGACATTCGAAGCCTAATCGTCCAAAAACCCAATAGCAGTGTTTTGGGATATCCTCTTCGTCTAAATCTTTACAATTTGGCCAAGGACAATCCAGATTCTTCATTTACCGATTGGCTTCATCGAAAAGAAAAAAGAGAAAAACGACTCAACAACCTGCTTTCCCAAAAACAGGTAAACCGTCTTAGGGAGTCTTTTGTGGTCAAGGGTGCCAGTGAATTTCTAAAGAGAATTGGCGAACCTCCCTCCGTAATCGATACTAGCTTAACACAAAAAACGGTGGATCGTTTGCAGGCTTACTATAACAGCAAAGGCTATTTTAACAATACGGGAAGCTTTGATATTGTAGAGAGCAAACGAAAAAAACGGGCGAGAATTGAATACAAAATCAATCTGGAAAAGCCATTTATGGTAGATACCGTGGTCACCAATATTACTTCACCAGAATTGGATTCCATTTACAATAAAACAGCCGAGCAATCCTTTGTTAAGGACGGGGATCAATTTGATTTGCTCAACTTCAACAATGAGCGCGAAAGGTTGACCATCCTCTTCAGGAATTCCGGAGTGTATAATTTTCAGGAAAGTTCCATCAACTACGATATTTTAAGGGATACAACCCTAGCCGCTGATGATCAATTGATGGATGTACAATTGAACATTCAAAAACCGCGAAGCACCAACGATAGCACTGCCCAAAGTCCTTATCGCATCCATCGGTTCAAAAAAATCAACGTATTTGCCGATTATCAGATAGCTGGAAGCCAAGATTCCCTTAGCACTTTGGAGTACGGCAACTACACCATTTATTATAACAACAAACTCAGATACAGTCCTAAAGCGCTTACGGATGCCATTTTCTTTCAAAAAGATAGTATCTACCGTGATTTGGACCGGATTAGGACTTATAGGCAAATTACCAACCTAAACACCTTTAAGTATCCCAATATAGAGTTTATACCAGATTCAACGCAGGCCCAGCTCATTACCAACATTTATCTAGCGCCAAGACCCAAGTTTTCCTTGAACTTGGATTTTGACGTGACCCATTCCAATATTCAGCAAGTGGGTACCGTGTTTGGTGCTACCGTAATCACCAGAAATGTTTTTGGAGGTGCGGAAACCTTGAATATTTCAGCCAGAGGTTCCATTGGATTATTAAAGAACCCTTCACTCTCTGATGAAACTTTTACGTCTGAGCTGGGGGGTGATATCAATATCACTTTTCCACGCATTTGGTTTCCGTTGAACACAGAGCGCATTATTCCCTATTATATGCTACCCCAGAGTCGGTTTTTGGTGGGTACCAATTTTCAACGTAACCTTGGTTTGGACAGGCAAACGTTCAACACGGTATTGTCCTATAATTGGACCCCGTCTTTGAGTTTAAAGAACAATATTGAACTAATGAATGTGGAGTTTGTCCGTAATGTAAATCCTGATAATTTCTATAACGAGTATCGAAATACCTTTAACAATCTTGATAATATTGCCGATCAATTTCAGGATGATCCACAGTTCTCATCCTTTTTTGAAACAGTAGATAACGATGAGGATCCTTTGAGATTGATTATTCCGTCAGGTGCCGATTCCTTGGTCCAAGGAATTTTGAGCAATGAGATTCCTGTGTCCGCTGATGATTTCAACCAGGTCAATAGCATAGACGAACGCCGACAGCGGCTCACCGAAAACAACCTCATTTTTGCCAGTAACTACACCTTCACCAAAAATAGTAGGACGGACATCAATGACAACGACTTTTACCAGCTTCGGGTTAAGCTGGAAAGTGCAGGAAACCTACTGTCCGCTCTGGAAAATGTGGTTCCCTATAACAAAAATGACAATGGACAGCTCTTGGTTTTTGGGGTTCCTTTCTCCCAATATATCAAAACCGAGTTTGATTACATTCGGCACTGGGAACTCTCAGATACCGATGTATTGGCCTTCCGGAGCTTCTTTGGCCTTGCGGTACCTTATGGAAACTCTGAAAGTGTGCCATTTGTCCGAAGTTATTTTGCGGGTGGGTCCAATGACAACCGGGCTTGGAATCCTTATGAATTAGGGCCTGGAAGCACGGACAACATCAACGATTTTAATGAGGCCAACCTAAAAATTGCCATGAACCTGGAATATCGGTTTCCGATTGCGGGTGATGTAAAGGGTGCGTTGTTTGCGGACGCGGGGAACATTTGGAACGTCTTTGACAACGAGGATAATCCAGATGCTGTTTTTAGCGATTTTACCTCCTTGGCAGACATTGCCTTGGGAACCGGATTAGGGTTGCGGTACGATTTCACTTATTTCGTTTTTCGACTGGATGTGGGCTTTAAAACATACAATCCTGCACAGGAATGGTCTCAACGTTGGTTCAGGAATTACAACCTCAGCGATGCCGTATTCAATATCGGAATCAATTATCCTTTCTAGACTAATTATTTTATTACTTTTGTTCCTTGATTTAACCCATAACTAACTAAAATTATGTCCCATAATATCAAGCCGGGAGTAGCTACAGGAGATGAAGTTCAAGCTATTTTCAATCATGCAAAGGAACACGGATATGCCCTGCCTGCCGTAAATGTAATTGGTTCAAATACCATCAACTCAGTCTTGGAAACTGCGGCTGCGCTAAACTCACCCGTAATTGTCCAATTCTCTAACGGAGGAGCCCAGTTCAATGCTGGAAAAGGACTGTCCAATGACAATCAGAGAGCCGCTGTTCTGGGAGCTGTAGCCGGTGCCAAGCACGTTCACCAATTGGCTGAGGCTTACGGAGCGACAGTTATTCTTCATACCGACCACTGTGCCAAGAAATTATTGCCTTGGATTGATGGGATGTTGGAAGCCAGCGAGGAGCACTATGCCGCTACTGGCAAATCGTTGTTCAGCTCACATATGATCGATTTATCCGAAGAACCCATTGAAGAGAACATCGAAATCTGTAAAAAGTACTTGGAGCGCATGAGCAAAATGGACATGACATTGGAAATTGAGCTTGGTGTTACCGGAGGCGAGGAAGATGGTGTGGACAATACTGATGTAGACAGCTCCAAATTATATACTCAACCAGAGGAAGTGGCCTATGCCTACGAGGAATTGTCCAAGGTAAGCCCAAAATTCACCATTGCCGCAGCTTTTGGTAATGTTCATGGCGTATACAAGCCCGGTAACGTTACCTTGACTCCTAAAATCTTGAAAAATTCTCAGGAGTTTGTTGCTGAAAAATTTGGAGTAGAGCACAATCACATTGATTTTGTTTTCCACGGAGGTTCCGGTTCTTCGGTTGAAGAAATTAGGGAATCCATTGGGTATGGTGTAATAAAAATGAACATCGATACCGATTTACAATACGCATTTCTATCCGGGGTACGTGATTATGTTCAGGATAAATCGGGCTATCTTCAAGCTCAAATCGGAAATCCGGATGGGGAAGATCAACCCAATAAGAAATTTTATGATCCAAGGGTTTGGCTTAGAGAAGGAGAAAAAGCATTTGTTGAGCGCTTGAAAAAAGCGTTTGAAGACCTAAATAACGTGAACACGTTGTAATTGACCATAAATAGCCGTTTAATTTAATACAGATTGCATGTCGTCTTGGTTTAAGAGAAAGGAAAAAGGAATTCAAACCGCTACGGAGGAGAAAAAAGACACCCCCAAAGGCCTGTGGTACAAATCACCCACAGGTAAAATTGTGGAGTCAGAGGACTTGGCCAAAAACTTTTACGTAAGTCCGGAGGACGATTATCACGTAAGAATTGGCAGCAAAGAGTATTTTGAAATCCTTTTTGATGACAACAAGTTCAAGGAATTGGATGAAAAGCTGTCTGCCAAAGACCCATTGAAGTTCGTGGATACCAAAAAGTATTCAGACAGGCTAAAGGCTGCCCAACAAAAAACAGGATTGAAGGATGCAGTTCGAACAGCGGTTGGAAAATCCAATGGGAAGGAATTGGTCATAGCTTGTATGGATTTTAGCTTTATTGGCGGATCTATGGGGAGTGTGGTTGGCGAAAAAATTTCCAGGGCCATAGATGTTGCCAAAAAGAAAAAAATCCCATTTGTAATGATTTCGAAATCGGGAGGTGCACGAATGATGGAAGCTGCGCTTTCTTTGATGCAATTGGCCAAAACATCAGCCAAACTGGCCCAATTGGCAGAGGCAAAGATTCCTTATATCTCTTTGTGTACCGATCCAACTACGGGAGGAACAACAGCTTCGTACGCCATGCTTGGGGACATTAATATTGCTGAGCCAGGTGCGCTTATCGGTTTTGCAGGCCCCAGAGTGGTAAAAGATACCGTGGGGAAGGATTTACCGGAAGGTTTCCAAACTTCTGAATTTGTGAAGGAACATGGTTTCTTGGACTTTATTGCACACCGAAAAGAACTGAAAAGGAAAATTAATCTATACATCGACCTGATTATGAATCAGCCGATACGAGCATAAAAAAAGCCCCGATGAATCGGGGCTTTTTTATTTAACCTATTCTTTTTACTTCTTCCAAAAACGTCTTAGGAATATTTCTACCTCCGTACCATCAGGTTGGGTCAAAATTCCTGTTGCATCACAACTACCATCACCAAAATCCAAGCTTGCGGTATTGTCATTTCTAGAAATTTCGAGGACCCCACTTACAATAAATCTACAGGCCGTTTCCCTACGCAGGGGTGTAATCACTTCTTTTACAAACTCATTGCCTTCACGTCCTATATAGGTACGCTTGCCTGTAATCAAGAAAACGTTGTCACCCCAAAAACCAGAGCCATAGCCCTCGATCCATTCGCGGGTGCGAGTACCTTCAAAAGATGCGGTATCCCCTTCGGGCCATGTAGCATTGAAAGAGGCGTTGGCCGTACCCTGTGGGTTTCCGTTTTCGTTGGCACGTACCCTAAGGATATCTGCTGAACCTTCAACAGCAACACCATTAAAGGTAAAATTTTCCAAAGACAGGGCTATGGATTTGGAAGCTGCTTCCATATCCTTTTCATAACTCAAATGAATAATTCCAGAAAGTACATTTCCATTGGGCAATTCGCAGCCATCACCAAAATCAATGGTCTTTTCCCTAGTGGTGTCCGTCACCACCGTAGTGACAATAACACAATCGGGCAAATGATCTGAAACATAATCAAATTTTGAGGTCATAGAGATTTCATCCGTGGCATAAACATCTTCCGCAATGGTCGTCACCTCCTCAGAAATCATTTCTGTTTCATCACTATATTGCAATTCGGTGGAAGAGATTACCTCTGTATCCGTGTCCGTTCCGTCTTCAACGGATTCTGTTTCCTCAGAACATGAGGTAATCAACAATAACACTGTTCCAAAAAATAGTGGGGCAATTCTTTTCAAGTTCATTTGTTTGAGACTCTTTTTCATAATGATTGTATTTAATGGTTTGCCTCTTTGACCTTCCGTAAAGCAAAAGGTTTAATCTTCTGTTAAAATTTTTCGTTCCAAAAAAAGGAGTTATCTTTGCACGCTGATTGCTTGTCCTGAGCATGTCTAAGGAACTGACAATCGCATACATAAAAATCATTTAACTAAATATTGGAATGTATTTAACTAAAGAAGTAAAGGCCGACATTTTTAAGAAGCACGGCGGCTCTGAGAGCAACACCGGTTCTACGGAAGGGCAAATTGCATTGTTCACACACCGTATCAACCACCTAACGCAACACCTAAAAAAGAACCACAAGGATTACAACACCGAGCGTTCTTTGGTAAAATTGGTAGGTAAAAGACGTAGTCTTTTGGATTACCTGAAGAAAAAGGATATTGAAAAATACCGTGTCCTAATTAAGGAATTGGGTATTAGAAAATAAAATAACTGGGAGTCCATCGGGCTCCCATTATTTTTACCCTGAGCTGGCGAAGGGTATTATAAACTAAGTCCCAATCTTTAGATTGGGCAACACAAAAAGCTACCTATAGTTTTTCATTGGTCAGTGCCCTAGGCACACACAACAACAACACAACCCGACCGTCCGGCAGACGGTAGACCAAATGTTTAACGACCCGTATTATTTTGGCGGGTAAGATTAATTTTATGATTCCAAAAACTTTTAGAGAGGTCATAGACCTTGGTGACGGTAGAGAGATTTCTATCGAAACCGGAAAACTGGCAAAACAGGCCCATGGTTCTGTTGTTGTCCAATCAGGCAAATGTATGTTGTTATGTACCGTTGTCTCCAACTACAAGCAAAGTGATGTGGATTTTCTTCCACTTACCGTGGATTATCGCGAAAAATTTGCGGCTGCAGGACGTTACCCCGGTGGCTTTTTCAAGCGTGAGGCCAGACCCAGCGATGGGGAAGTATTGACCATGCGTTTGGTGGACAGGGTTCTAAGACCTTTGTTCCCGAAAGATTATCATGCGGAAACCCAGGTGATGATCCAATTGATGTCTCATGACGAGAATGTTATGCCAGATGCCATGGCAGGGCTTGCGGCTTCAGCGGCTATCCAACTTTCGGATTTTCCCTTCGAATGTGCCATTTCCGAAGTTCGTGTAGGTAGGGTGAACGGTGAATTAATCATTAACCCAACCCGCGAACAACTTAAAGAATCAGACATTGATATGGTTATCGGTGCTTCTGCTGATTCTGTAATGATGGTGGAAGGGGAAATGGATGAGATTTCCGAAGAAGAAATGGTGGAAGCCATCAAATTTGCCCACGAGGCCATCAAGGTACAATGTGAGGCACAATTAAAATTGGCTGAAGCTTTCGGAAAGAAAGAAACCAGAGAGTATGAGCCTGAGGTTGAGGATGAAGATCTTCAGAAGAAGGTTCACGACCTTACTTATGACAAGGTATACGCCATTGCAAAAGCAGGTTCTGCCAAGCACGAGCGAAGTGAAGCTTTTCAGGCTATTAAAGAAGAGGTAGAAGCTACTTTTTCCGAAGAAGAATTGGAAGAAATTGGTGGCTTGGTGTCCAAATATTTCTACAAGGCAGAAAAAGAAGCCGTGCGTAACCTTACTTTGGATGAAGGATTGCGTTTGGATGGCCGTAAAACCGATGAAATTCGTCCAATTTGGTGCGAAATCGACTATTTGCCGTCCGTTCATGGTTCTTCCATCTTTACCAGAGGGGAAACACAAGCCTTGGCCACTGTTACCTTGGGTACTTCAAGAGAGGCCAATGTTATTGATATGCCATCCCACGAAGGCGAAGAAACATTCTATCTACACTACAACTTCCCTCCTTTTTCAACCGGAGAAGCCAGACCTATCCGTGGTACTTCCCGAAGAGAGGTAGGGCACGGAAACTTGGCCCAACGTGCATTAAAGGGTATGATTCCTGAAGATTGTCCGTACACTGTACGTGTGGTATCCGAAGTATTGGAATCCAATGGCTCTTCTTCCATGGCAACGGTTTGCTCTGGAACTATGGCTTTGATGGATGCTGGGGTTCAACTCAAAAAGCCAGTTTCCGGAATCGCCATGGGATTGATCACCGATACCGAAACCGGAAAATATGCCGTTCTTTCCGATATTTTGGGAGACGAAGATCATTTAGGGGACATGGACTTTAAAGTGACCGGTACTTCTGATGGTATCACGGCTTGCCAAATGGATATTAAAGTAAAAGGCTTGTCCTACGAGATTTTGGTAAAAGCTTTGATGCAAGCCAAAGATGGCAGACTGCACATTCTTGAAAAACTAACGGATACTATTGCAGAGCCTAAACCAGAGGTGAAGTCCTACGCACCAAAAATCGTTACCAAAATCATTCCTGGAGAATATATTGGTGCGGTTATCGGTTCTGGTGGAAAAGTAATCCAAGAGTTGCAGAAAGAAACCAACACTACCATTGTTATCAACGAAGATCCAGATACCGAAGAAGGTATTGTTGAGATCTTGGGTACCGATCAAGCTGGTATCGATGCGGTAATCGCCAAAATCGATGCGGTAATGTTCAAACCTGAGGTTGGTAGCGTTTACGAAGTAAAAGTGATCAAAATGCTTGACTTTGGAGCCGTGGTTGAATACATGGAAGCTCCGGGCAACGAAGTATTGCTTCACGTTTCAGAATTGGCTTGGGAACGCACCGAAAATGTTTCCGATGTGGTGAACATGGGAGATGTATTTGATGTGAAATACTTCGGTTTAGATCCTAGAACTAGAAAAGAAAAGGTTTCCAGAAAAGCCCTTTTGCCAAAACCTGAAGGCTATAAAGAGCGTCCACCTAGAAATGATCGTGGTGGAGATCGCAGAAACAATGACCGCAGGGGAGGCAATCGTGATAGAAAGCCTAGAAGAGACTAATTTTAGTCAAATAGCAGAGTTTAAAGGCTCCAAGTACCGCTTGGGGCCTTTTTTACAACAAAAATCCAAATAAACTTTACCAAATTGTAACTTTTTGCAATTTCCTACGTATAACTTAATGAGCTTCGGTTCTAAAATTATAAAAGAAGGGAAAATTAGATGAGACAGTTAAAGATCACAAAACAGGTTACCAATAGGGAAACCGCGTCGTTGGACAAGTATTTGCAGGAAATCGGTAAGGTGGATTTGATCACAGCCGATGAGGAAGTGGAATTGGCACAACGAATCAAAGCGGGAGACCAGATAGCCTTGGAAAAATTAACTAAAGCCAACCTCAGGTTCGTGGTTTCGGTAGCAAAACAGTACCAAAACCAAGGATTGACCCTTCCTGATTTGATCAATGAAGGAAATTTGGGACTCATCAAGGCTGCACAGCGTTTTGATGAAACCCGTGGATTTAAGTTCATTTCGTACGCCGTTTGGTGGATTCGTCAGTCCATTCTACAGGCATTGGCAGAGCAGTCCCGTATTGTTCGCTTGCCTTTGAACAAGATTGGTTCCATCAACAAAATCAATAAGACCTTTGCCTTTTTGGAGCAAGCCCATGAGCGTGTTCCTTCTGCTGAGGAAATTGCCAAGGAATTGGACATGACTGTGGAAGACGTAAAGCAATCCTTGAAAAATTCAGGACGACACGTATCCATGGATGCCCCTTTGATTGACGGGGAAGATTCCAATCTTTATGATGTATTGCGAAGTGGGGAATCCCCAAATCCAGATAAAGAATTGTTGCACGAGTCTTTGCGCACCGAGATAGAGCGTGCCTTGGAGACCTTGACGCCAAGAGAGGCCGATGTTATCCGCCTTTATTTTGGTTTGGCCGGGCAACATTCCATGACATTGGAAGAAATTGGTGAGACTTTTGACCTTACCAGGGAAAGGGTTCGTCAGATTAAGGAAAAAGCTATTAGAAGGTTAAAACATACCTCTAGAAGCAAAATTTTAAAGACTTATTTGGGATAACTATAGGATTATCCGTACAAATTACAGTTAAATAAAGCCCAAATTGTTTTTTTGGCAAGAAAGTTGTAATTTGTAATCCTACAACAGTTTATCATGACTGTTCGTTTTTTGATTGATGAATAAACTCCGGCTGATTACCGGAGTTTTTTCATTTTATACCATTCCGTTCCCGTTAAGAAACAAACATTTAGCGTTACAAACGGGTTATCTACGGTCCAAATTCCCTAAAAATGGGTGCTAATTTGTAATTTTCGCACCGTTTATGATATTCAAAAAGTATTATCCAAGTTCATGATAGACAAAGCGCTGTACACAAAAAACCGGATTTACTACCACCTGCTGTTTTGGTTGGGGTATATCTTGTTCTTTACGGTCTTTTGGGGCAGTTATGAAGACAACTATTTTGACCAGTTTCTGCAGGTATTGTTTCTACTCCCATGGAAAATAATCCCCACCTACATCACCTTGTACTACCTAATGCCCAAATACTTGTATCACAAGAAAATGGGCATATACATCTTGCTTTCCGTAATCTTGGCCATTAGTATGGCTTTGATTGATCGGTACATGACTTGGCGTTATATCTATCCATGGTTTTATTTCGAGGAAGAACACTGGAAGGACCCGGTTTGGTATTTCCCAAAAATACTGAACTCCCTGATTAGGGTTTACACGCCTGTTTTTGTGGCCATGTCCATTAAATTGCAACGCTTTTTTTATCAAAAGGATCAAATCAACAAAGCACTTGAAAAGGAAAAAGTGGAAACGGAACTGAAGTTTCTCAAGGCACAAATACACCCGCATTTTCTATTTAATACGCTCAACAGTATTTACTCCTTGTCCTTGGCAAAATCCACCAAAACCCCGGATGCGGTATTGGGGTTATCCAAGTTCCTGGATTATATGCTATACGATTGCAACGACAAGTTCATTACCGTGGATAAAGAGTGGGAACAACTGATGAACCTGGTGGAATTGGAACGATTGCGCTATGGCGACCAACTTTCCATTTCAGCCACCATTAAGGATGACAACAAAGAAAGCCTCATTCCACCTTTGCTTCTCTTGCCTTTTGTGGAAAATGCCTTTAAACATGGGGCCGATAGTTTGCTCTCTGATTCGTGGATCAAAATTGACCTTAAGCTGGAAAACCAGCAATTGCAATTTATGGTGGAGAACAGCAAGGCCACCATGGCTCTGGAAGAAAATTTGGATAGCGACAAAAACATCGGACTAAAAAATGTAAGGAGACGCTTAGATCTTTTCTTCCCCGAAAAACACCAGCTTAAAATCCTAGAGGAACCCGATAGTTTTTTGGTCAAACTGGAAATTGACCTAAGTGATATTAGTTCCTAACTTCGCAACAAGTTATGACCACAAAAATCAAATGTATTATTGTTGATGACGAACCTTTGGCCAGGGATGTGTTGGAAGGATATGCCAACCAAATTGACCAGCTGGAGGTTGTGGCGGTGTGCGCCAATGCCGTTGAAGCTTTCGGTCACCTTCAAAAACAGCAAATTGATTTGGTTTTTTTGGACATAAAAATGCCCAAAATCAACGGATTGGAGCTATTGGAATCGCTGAATCCAGTTCCGCTGGTAGTATTTACCACTGCCTATAGGGAGTTCGCCATTAAGGCATTTGAACTGGACGCCATAGATTACTTGCTAAAACCCATATCCCTTAGCAGGTTTATGAAAACGGTTGCCAAGGCCAATAAGTACCTGAATGGTGCAAATGGGCAGGGATCCAACGAACCCATCCAGGAAACCTCCACCTCCAACCCTGCTCCAGAAGAACCCGAATTGCTATACATCAAAGCCCAGCGTAAAATTGTAAAGCTGGACTTAGCGGACATCAGCTATTTGGAAAGTTTAAATGACAAAGTCATTATTCATACTTCCAAGTCCCAGATTCAGACTACCCAACGCATAGGTTATCTGGCAGAAAAATTGCCGAAAAACCACTTCATTAGAACCCATAGATCCTTTATTGTTGCCTTGGATAAAGTCACCGCTTTCAACAGTATTATGGTAGAGGTAAATGGGAAAGAGCTTCCCATTGGTAGAAATTACCGATCCCACGCGCTTGACGTTTTGCAGAAAAAATCCAGCTAACATACCTTTAACGTTTAGGGCTTTTTACTGTTAAGCATTCCTTAATTCCGTCCCAAACGGCCCTTCTTTTGCATTTTCAGCCTCTTTTTAGTCGTTTTCGGCACCAAACTGCCCTTGGGCGTCATTTGCAAGCACCTGCCCTACATTCCCAAGATGCATTTGTTATTGCTTTCAGCGAGGTTGTTCTTTGGTATCATCAAAAAACGAACGGTTCATGAAAACCATTTGGCCACACCTGCTTTTATTAGTTCCAATACTTGGTTTTTCCCAAAATGGCAGTGTCGATACGAGGGCGCAGTACCAATACCACATCAAAAAAACTACGCATCCTATTACCTTGGATGCTGCCATAGGGGAAAACGAATGGGACAATCATATGCCGGTGAGCCAATTTTTCAATCATTGGCCCTCAGATGTAGGTCAGGCCCAAAACCAAACCGAAGTAAAACTGACCTACGATGATCAGAACCTATACCTTTTGGCCAAGTGTTTTGACAATGGGGAACGTATTGTGCAATCCTTGGTAAGGGATAGTGACGAGGACTACTGGGGCAGTGATAATTTCTCCCTGGTGCTGGATCCAGTGAACACCAAACAAAGTGGATTCTTTTTTGGGGTTACCGCTGGTGGTGCCGAAACAGAAGGTAGCCTAACCATTGAGGGATCACTGACCTATTTATCCGAGAATTGGGACAATAAATGGGCCTCCAAAACGGCAGAATATCCGGGATATTGGCTTGTTGAAATGGCCATCCCGTTCAAAACCCTGCGCTACAACCCAAACCAAAGCACTTGGGGCATCAACTTTATTAGGGGAGACAAGCATAACAATGCCTATACCACATGGACGCAGTTTCCTGTGAACTTTAATGGGGTAAGCATGAATTACATGGGCTCCCTGCAATGGGACCGAAGTCCCGAAAAGGCAAAAGGCACTTTTATTTTTAATCCCTATGTGACCTCCTCATCCATTCGTGATTTTGAAGACAGTGAAGAATTGGAAGCCCAGTTGAACAGTGATTTGGGCGGGGAAGTCAAAATCGCACTGACCAGTAACCTCAACTTGGATTTGACCCTATTTCCGGACTTTTCCAATGCCGATGTAGACCAACAAGTGACCAATATTACCCGATTCAACATATTTCTGCCCGAACAACGAAACTTCTTTCTGGAAAATAATGATGTATTTTCCAATTTTGGAACCTATGACGTAAAACCCTTTTTCTCCAGAAGAATTGGAATTATGGACGGGGAAGCCATTCCCATTGATTTTGGTGGACGATTGACGGGTAACATCTCCCCTAACCTACGTATTGGAGTAATGAACGTTCAAACCCGACAAACCGGGGAATTTGCTGCACAAAACTACAGCGTTGGTGCATTTCAGCAAAAAGTCTTGAAACGGTCCGTAATCAAAGGCATATTTATCAATCGGCAGGCCACCAGCAATACCCAAGAATTGGAGTACTCCAGGAATGCTGGATTGGAATTCAGTTATGTGTCTGAAAGTGGGAAACTGAACACTACCTTTTTGTACCACACCTCCATTACACCTGAAAATTACAAAGACACCCACTTTTACGGTTTTGATGGTTACTACAGCTCCAAGCGTTTACGGACTGGCTGGACCCTCAATGTTGTTGGGGACAATTACATCACAGAATTGGGAATCAATCCGCGATTGGAGAACTACAACGCCGAGACCGAGGAAACTGTGCGATTGGGTTACACCTTGATCAACCCATGGCTACGGTATTTGACTTTTATAGAAGATGAAAACAAAAAACTAAACTACCACGGGCTAAGAACTTGGCACAACCTTTATCTCAATTCTGACGGAACATTTAACGAAAGTCAGAACAACCTGGGTTGGGACTTTGAATACCGGAACACGGCACGCTTGGTCGTCCTTTCCCGCTTTAGAAAAGTGGACCTGTTGTTTCCCACATCTCTGTTGGGAGATGATTTTACGCCCATTCCTATTGGCGAATATAACTTTCCGTGGGGAGAACTTCGCTACAGCTCGGATGTGCGCAAAAAGTTTGTCTGGAAAGCCAACCTTGCGTACGGGCAATTCTTCAATGGAACACGTAACGGAGCCATGGTGGAAGCCTCATACCGACTAAGACCATGGGGTAGTTTTGGGATTACATACGATTACAACGACATCCGTTTGGCCGAAGGTTATGGTGAGGACAAGATTCATCTAATGCGGTTCAATGGGGACATTAGCTTTTCCAACAAACTATTTCTTCGTAACGTGGTGCAATACAATACCCAAGGCGACAACGTGAGTGTTTTTTCACGTCTGCAATGGCGTTACAGTCCCATGTCCGACATTTTCCTAATTTATAATGAAAACCATGATACTGCCGGATTGGGAATCAAAAACAGGTCTGTGGTGTTGAAGGTCACCTATTGGTTATAGTAAACTTTCTCCCCAAGGTTTAAAGCCAGATCATTTCGCTATTTTTGTGTAAGTTTTATTCCGATGCATAAAAAATTAGTTGCACCTTCCCTTTTGGCAGCCGACTTTGCCAACTTACAACGAGATATTGAAATGGTAAACCAAAGTGAGGCCGATTGGTTTCATTTGGATGTAATGGATGGGGTTTTTGTCCCAAACATTTCGTTCGGGATGCCCGTTATCAAGTCCATGGCACAACACACCCAAAAAACCTTGGATGTACATTTAATGATCGTTGACCCTGATCGATATATCAAAACCTTTGCGGATTTAGGTTCCAATAATTTGACGGTACATTACGAAGCCTGTAATCATTTGCACCGAACCCTTCAGTCCATTAAGGCCGAAGGCATGAAAGCTGGGGTGGCATTGAATCCACACACCTCCATAAAACTATTGGAAGACACCATCCAAGATATTGATTTGGTTTGCCTAATGAGTGTAAATCCAGGATTTGGTGGGCAATCCTTTATTGAAAACACCTATCAAAAAGTTGCAGACCTAAAAAATCTGATTGAACAAAAGAATTCCAACACCCTCATTGAAATTGATGGAGGGGTAAATGCGACCAATGCCAAGAAGTTAGTTGAAGTTGGGGCAGATGTACTAGTGGCTGGAAGCTTTGTTTTTAAGAGTGATGATCCAACCGCGACCATAAAAGCTTTAAAAGAACAGATTGCATAATGCAGGAGAATTTTGATATACTTATTGTTGGTGGTGGTCCCATTGGCATCGCTTGTGGGCTGGAGGCAAAAAAGCAAGGCTTAACGTATTTGATCATCGAGAAAGGCCCTATTGTAAATTCGCTGTTCAACTACCCCATCAACATGCAATTTTTTTCTTCTTCGGAAAAACTGGAGATTGACGAAATCCCCTTTATCAGTAAGGAGGCCAAGCCCAAACGCAACGAAGCTCTGGAATACTACCGGAGAATTGTCACTTCCAACCAATTAAACATCCATCTTTTCGAAAAAGTGGTCCAGGTCAAAAAGGAAGTGGATGAATTTTGGGTTCAAACAGATAAATCCGAATACAGAGGGAAACACATTATTATGGCTACAGGATTTTACGATCTCCCCAACAAGATAAATGTTCCAGGAGAAGATCTACCCAAAGTATCCCATTACTACAAGGATCCCCATTTTTATGCCAGTCAAAAACTGGCCATTGTGGGTGCTAGCAATTCGGCCATAGATGCAGCACTTGAATGCTGGCGCAAAGGTGCCGAAGTAACCCTGATCATCCGTGGTCCAGAGGTGGGGCAACGGGTTAAATATTGGGTGAGGCCCGATATCATTAATCGGATTAAGGAGGGGAGTATAAAGGCCTATTACAATTCCAATATCAAGGAAATAAAAGAGACCGAAATCATTATAAATACCCCAGAAGGAGAGCTTAATCTCCAAAACGACTTTGTGCTGGCCCTGACTGGTTACATGCCCAACTTTAAGTTTTTGGAGCAATTGGGCATTGAGTTATCCGATGACGATAAAAAACTTCCCAATTACAATCCCGATACCATGGAAACCAATGTTGAAGGTTTGTTTTTGGCCGGGGTGATCTGCGGGGGTATGGAAACCCATAAATGGTTTATTGAGAATTCAAGAATTCACGCTCCCATCATCATCAACAGCATTGTAGAAAAAATGCAATTGGTGCAGAAATCCTGAGTCAGTCCAAAGTCTGGCAACCGCTTCAAACGCATTCCAAAATTCCGTATTTTTAAGGGAGTACCTATAAAATATAGCCATGGAAATGCTTCAACAATTGCATCTTGCCGCCCAATACCTAGCCACTGCCGGTATCAGTTTCTTGGAGAAAAAAGCGGATGATAGCCATACCAATCTTGGTTTTTCGATCAACAAAGCTCGCTTGGAAACCTGGCCACTGGATTCAGCCGGAACGCAATTATGCTTGAACTACCGAGAGTTTGCTTTAGAGTGGTCTTCCAAAGAAGCACTTTCCCTGGATTTAAAAGGGAAAGGTCATGAGGAAGTTGTAACATGGTTGAAGAGAACGGCAGAACAATTGGGCTTACCTCCTTATCATTTTGATTTGCACTATTCGCTGCCCTATAGTATGGACAAAAATTCCAAATTTGAGTTGTCCAATGCAGATCAAGTAGAGCATCTAATTCAATCCAGAACCTTGGCACAACAGGCTTTGGCTTCTTTTCTGGAAAAGGAAGAATTGGTTTCGGAAATCCGAATCTGGCCACACCATTTTGATACGGGGGCCTTTACGGCCTTAAATGACGGTTCTGGAAAGTCGATTGGCTTAGGCATGGCCATCCCCGACACTCTTGTTGATGACCTTTACCTATATATTAGCGGGTATCGCGGCGGCCACGACGCCCTCCGCACCTGGGCCTTCAAATCCCTGACTCGTGGTAAATGGGTAAATGATGCATTCAAGGGTGCAGTATTGCCCGTATCCGGTTTAACCGAGAAGATGGCGGTGCAATTTTTCCAAGAGGCCTTGGCGCGTTATAAAAATCTAGAGTAAAATCATATACTGCAGGGATATACTTGCAATAAAGCCTTGTTCCACTTCTTCACCACTGGTAATGGCATTGATTTCCCTACCAAACCCCAGCGTAAGTCCAATCTCTGAATTCGACTTTTTGAAAGGCAAAAAGTATCCTCCTTCCAACCAAGGCTGAACCACAAAAATATAGGTCCTTCCCGAAATGATTCCATCTGCAGGGCCCATATCCGTCCAATCGATATGCATACTCCAAACATCCAAGTTTAGACCCGTAATAAACTTTCCGCTACCAGAGGGAAAGTGTTTCCTAAGCCCCAGAGTGCCCCCAAAACCATCACCTTCTTCGGATATGTTGACATCACTAAAATCTTTTCTATCAGTAAAGTTTGCTCCTACCCTAAACAGCAGGGAAGTATTTTCGTTTACCGTGTGTTCAAAATTCAAGGTTGGTATAAAACCGGCCGGGTAAACTTGAAAAGAAACACCAACTGCTGTCTCCTGCCCATGCGAATACCACATCCCCACTAACAGAAACAAACCTAAAAGTGTTTTTTTGTCCATTTAAATCACCCTTAATTGGGCCTCCAGGGCGCCATTGGCCCGCAGCATTTGCCTTCCATCCTTAAAACTCAAATACGAGTGACCCATTTCGTGGTTCAGGATGCTGATTTTGTTCATATAATTCCAATGCTTGGTAATTTCCCTCCAAGCAAAAAACAGGGAATGTTTTGGGTCATAAATATGCGTGGCCTCTCCCCCTGCCCCATTAATTTCAATAATGCTGAAATTCTTGCCTTCCGCAAGGTCTTCCAAAGAATGGTAAAGGACATCCAAACGACCATAGAAAAAGCCGTTCATTCTGGAGCATATCCCATCAATGGTTTTGGATAGCCCCTCATTTAGTTTATGGGTAATATCCACAAATTTGGCTCCGCGGGTGTGACTCCCGAAAGGCACCAAGATAAATTCTTTGTCCTTGGCCAACACCTGTTTTAAGCCAGCTCCAAACTTTTTCTGAAGCGCCTTTAGCTGCAAATGACTTCTTGGATTTTTCTTGATGAGCTGCTCAATGGAACTTTTGCCATCACCAATAACGGACAAAAACTCTTTGGATACAATTCCTGTGATTTTGCCGTTTTTCTCCCCAGGAATACGGACATAAAAAATACCCACCTCCTTGGTATGTGGAATAAGTTCTTGCACTAAAAAATTCTCGGGCGTCTTTGCAAAATACCCCTGAAATTCATCCTTGTTATGTATTTTTTCAACTCCGAAAGCCTTCATTCCAATATCCGGCTTTGCAATAAACGGGAACGAAATACCACTATCCAGAATGTTCTCCAGCATCATGACTGGATTCGCTTCCTTGGAAACAAACAGGGTTTGAGGGATATGTTCTTGGGGAATCAGCTTGTAAATATCCATTTTGGACTCCATGGCCATACCTCCATTTTTCATAGAGGGATTAGCTGCATTGAAAAAGAAAAAGGAGCGGGCTTTCAAGGAAAAATAAAGCCATACCGGGAACAGGGGATAATATATGGCCCACAGAGGCCAATACTCCCAATGCGTTAATTTATGCCATTTTAACTTCCACGAGCTCATTTTGAGGTCTCCAATGTTTTGGGTGAAAATGGGATATAATATTTACGATCATTCAGCAAATCAAAATGTTGCATGGCCATTTGGTCTTGATCCAAAACCATTTGGGTTACGCTAAAAGTTTTGAGACCTGTATTTCTGTCGATAATAAAGCCGTTTTCAAAATCCTGGTTGTTGTTGGAATGGAAATCAACAATTTTAGACTCCGTAATTTCTTCGGTGGTGGCTATGAATTCATCAAACAAGGATTCGCGCCGAGCAATGGCCTTCTCATCATATAAAGTCACAGAGGACCAGATATGGTCTTTTCCAGCATCCAACTGCTTTAGATGTCTCTTTTCTCCATCCCATCGAAGTTCCAGTAAATCCACACCAACATACAAAACCAAGGTAAAGGGTTCAACCTGTTTTAATTCCATGGTCTGTAAAACTACCTGTGGTTCCGAGTTGGCTATTACATCCAACAAAATCAGGCCCCTGCTCTTATCATAGGGTAATTTGCGTTCGTGGTTCACAAAGGCCCCATTCAACAATACGGCTACCGCTCCAAATTCATTGATGGCAAACCAAGTACCGCCAGCTTGAGGATCTTTTGGAAACAACAGTTTAACCGAATTGACAATTTGTTCACGGGGTTCCAAAGCTATCGGACGGGAGATATGCTCATCCCTGTTGGATGTGATAAAGCAACGTCCCTGTCGTGATATATAGCTTACTGTACACATGCTTGTCTGTATTGAAGCGTGGATGGGGCCACTCCAAACGATTCCGGAAGCTCCATTTGGGTGAAATGTTGTATCCCTACTTTAATCAAAGCGTGGTGATGAATGGTATGTTCCAGATTGTACATTACCTCGCGAAAGTAATTGGATTCCAGACAAGTTTTCTCCCCACAGAGTTCATAGGTAACCTTTACGGCTTTGTTCGGTTTCTCCAGATGTTCCTGTATCAAATCAAGCTGCTCAATGGCAAATGGGAGTTCCTGTTCTATTCGTTTGTTCCTTTCCCGATTGTCATAGGAAACATCCGCATTCTGATATCCTTTGAGAAGACATAGATACAGTTCAATGATATGGCGGGTATGTTGACCTATACTGCTGTTGGAAAGTACAGCGCAAGAATGTGTATAGCATCCTTCTGGCAGTTGCAGCAGAATTTCCTTGAATTGTTCCAATGTGTTAATGGAAGACCTGAACATATGGTTTATTGAATTTTTAGTTTAAGACGTTTTTTAAGCAACAAATACCCGAGATAAACAGCGAAGCCCAAATAGAGCAATCCCATAAATATGTTGGTAATCATGGCATAATTCCCGTAGTTGGCAAAAATGAATTTTCCTGCCGCAATAAAAACCCCAAGACCCGATAAGGATCCAACACCTATTCCAGCAAGGTAAAAATTATAATGGCTCTTGGTACTTTTAAGCACTCCTTTGTTGGAGAGCACCTTGTTCCATGTCATCCAAAAAGGGATTTGTAACGGATTCAGCGCACTTAGCAACAATCCTAGCACAAAGGCCGAACTTATCTTGGGCAAAGCCGTGATTTGTTGTTCCACATTTGCTAAACGCATCGAAGCTTGAAAACTGGAAATTGACAGATACAATAGCAACACAATTCCCAATAGTATGAGATATGATGAAAACTTCTCCCCAAAATGCAAGTGTTCATTTCCCAGTAAGGTAAGTCTAACCACTGTCAACTCTACAAGCACCACGGCCAGTGCAAACCAAATAGCGGCAGTTAAACCTTGGGAAGCTGCAATATCAAAGGCGGTGAGGTTAAGCGTTCCCAAGGGCAATGCTCCCAAAAAGCTAATCAATACGCCATAAAAACCAACCTTTGCGTGCTTATCCATTTGACAACAAGTGTTCGCTAAAACATTGTTTATTATAGTCTCTAAAATAGGCATACCTAACAGCCTAAACCAAATTTCACGCGAAGAATTCCAAATTTAACCTAAGCTTAAGATTAATCGGCAATGAGATTATTCCAGTTCTGATCCGCCTTGGTTCTTAGTTTTTCCGGGGATTCCTTTAACCAAAGTTCCAAAGTATTCGTGTTTCCGGAATTATAAAATAAATACAGTTTATCATCCCGAATTTCAAAGGTTTCAGGATTAACGTTGACCCTTTTTCCCGAAACCGCAACGGCATAGGCACAATATCCGCCATACTGGGGAACAAATCTATCTGGATTGGCCCTGAATGCATTCAGGTTTTCCTCGGATGAAAACTTATAGTCAATCCCTGCATGGTTTGCCTTGTATTTTTTACTTCCTTCCTCTGCCTTGCCATTAAAGTAAGCGACTACGTCATAGCCATTGGCCGCATACCCTTTTTTGGTGTTTACATGCTTGGATTGCCCATACATGAGGGCTCCTGTAAAGAAAAATGCTAAAATCAGTATTCTTTTCATATTAATAGATTGAAGATTTCTTATCTAGTGTTTTAATACCTATCTGAGACCAATCCCTCAATTTTTCCATCTCCCAGCTTATTTCAAGGAGCTTATTATATATGATATTATGTCTTTGCGCCAAGGGATTCCTTTCATCCCCACTAACAATTGGGAATGGAAGGATGCCACTTAAATCAAATTCCCCAACACGTTGTTCTTTGGCTATTTCAATCAATTTCTGAGACATATTTGCTTGGTATTTAGGTTAGATCTAAAACTTAGGTCGAGCGCTCATAAAACTCATTACCCATCCTAAAACGTTATGCCGAGACCAAAGGTGTTTTGGCAAACAAATGGCATTTGGTCACTGGTGAGGGCAGGGACATCTATAACCTAGGACGGTTTGCCTACTTTGTTGAGGAAGACCAAGGGTTTTAAAAATCCATGGACGAATTTCTCCACGCGGAAAACTTCGTTCTCATTGATACAAAGAGACATATCCGTGGAATCTACAACGGGCTCAACAAACAGCAATCCATCAGCTTATTGCCGACATCAGGACCTTGCAAGAAGAGGAGTAAGCTTACCCTTTAGGATTTTGGTAATTGATACGTACCGTTTTCCAGCCTCAAAATGTTAAGTGGGTTCCCGTCCTTTAATTCATCTGGCAGCAGGGAATCGGGGAAACCTTGATAACAAATAGGTCTCGTAAATCGAGTTATGGCCGCTGTCCCGACCGAAGTCATCCTTGCATCCGATGTTGCAGGAAACGGCCCTCCATGAACCATGGAATGGCAAACCTCCACTCCCGTAGGAAAGGAATTGATGAGCAATCGACCCACCTTTCTTTCCAACAACTTGAGTAGATCAGCATATTCCTTTAAATCATCATCGGTACCATGTACGGTTGCTGTTAGATGCCCATTGAGATTCTTGGCAATTTCAAGCATCTCCTCCTTGTTTTCAGATTTGACCAAAAGCGTGGAAGGTCCAAAAACCTCTTCTTCCATTTCTTTGTCGGCAATAAAATCCGCTGCGGTAGCAGTAAGCACTTCCGCTGTACCCTGTGCGCCGCCATCCGTTTGGTTCCCCCTACCAAGTGATGTCACTTCGTTTTTCGATTTTAAGGTCTCCAAACCAGAAACATAGTTTTTTTGAATAGCCTCGGTGAGCATGGTAGCGGACTCTGAAGTTGAAATTTGTTGCTCCAATTCCTTTTCAAAGTTGGCTGCATCTTCTGATTTAGGTACAATGGTAATTCCAGGGTTGGTACAGAATTGACCTACGCCTAATTGCACCGAGCCAGCTAGACCAGCGGCCAAGCTTTCAAAATTCTCTTTCAATGCCCCCGGTAACATAAAAACAGGATTGGAACTTCCCATTTCGGCATATACGGGAATGGGTTCCTCGCGTCTTGCAGCTTCGTCAAAAAGTGCCTTTCCGCCTCTAAAAGATCCTGTAAAGCCAATGGCTTTGATCAAAGGATGCCTCACTATGGCCTGACCCACAGCAATGGATGCCCCATGCACCAATGAAAAGACTCCATTGGGCATATTACATGTTTGGGCTGCATTTGCAATGGCTTGCCCCACCAATTCCGAAGTCCCAGGATGCGCAGGATGGGCTTTAACGACTACTGGGCAGCCCGCTGCCAGTGCAGAAGCCGTGTCTCCTCCCGCCACGGAAAAAGCCAAAGGAAAGTTACTGGCACCAAAGACCCCAACAGGTCCCAGGGCTATTTGCATTTGACGGGTATCCGGTTTGGGCACTGGGGTTCTATCGGGATTGGCATGGTCTATCCTGGCATCAACCCATGAACCCTCGCGCAATAAACTCGCAAATAATCTCAGCTGTCCTGTGGTTCTTCCCAATTCGCCCTTTAGCCTGCCTTCTGGAAGTCCAGTTTCCAACGTGCACCTTTCAACAAGGGATGTCTCAATTTTGGCAAGCTCAGAGGCTATGGTCTCCAAAAATTCCGCTCGCTCCATACCAGATTTTTGTCTGTAAACGTCAAAGTCGGATTCAGCCAATTCCACAGCCTTGTCCACCTCAGCTTGGGTAGCTTCGGTAAATGCAACCTCCAGTGCATCACCTGTTGCAGGATTGTTGGCGTAAAAAGTAGTTGCGCCTTCTGCCGATTGATGATTTCCAAGGATATTTTTTCCACTCAAATGCATAATTGTCCAGATTGTAATTGGTCGCTAAAGGTAGCAGGATTCAAACAAAGGAAAAAGGAAAATAATGTATGGATTAAGGATGACTTTTTTGCACCGATGAACTTCCATCAAACGGATTGGATATCCTCACAAAGCTCCGCTTTGAAAATAGTTCAAACAAAAAAAACGCTCAAGCAAGGACCTCCTTTAAATCAGTGAACTTCGATGCAACGGATTGGATATCCTCACAAAGCTCCGCTTTGAAAATAGTTCAAACAAAAAAACGCTCAAGCAAGGACCTCCTTTAAATCAGTGAACTTCGATGCAACGGATTGGATATCCTCACAAAGCTCCGCTTTGAAAATAGTTCAAACAAAAAAACGCTCAAGCAAGGACCTCCTTTAAATCAGTGAACTTCGATGCAACGGATTGGATATCCTCACAAAGCTCCGCTTTGAAAATAGTTCAAACAAAAAAACGCTCAAGCAAGCTTGGCGTTTTTTCTTGTCGAACTACTTATTCGTGACCACGGTAGGATTCAAACCTACGACCGCTGGAGCCGAAATCCAGTGCTCTATTCAGCTGAGCTACGTGGCCAATTTATTTTATGAACTCAATTTTGCCTTAACAATACTTGAAATGGTCTTTCCGTCTGCCTGACCTGCCAATTCCTTGGAAACCATTCCCATCACTTTCCCCATATCTTTCATCCCTTCTGCACCTACTGCATCAATGGTCTGGACAACCACCTTTTCAATTTCCTCTTCAGTCAATTGTTCTGGCAAAAACTTTTCAATAACTGCAACCTGGGCAAGCTCAGGAGCAGCTAAATCATCCCTTCCCTGCTCGGTAAAGATGGTAGCACTGTCCTTGCGCTGTTTTACCAACTTCTGCACCAATTTAATCTCATCTTCCTCAGAAAGCTCTCCTCCCGCACCTTTATCTGTTTTAGCCAGCAAAATGGCAGATTTTATAGCACGCAATGACTCAAGGGCAACAGCATCTTTTGCCTTCATTGCCGCTTTCATTTCCGTCATGACTTTTTCCTGCAAACCCATTTGAAATTATTTTGGGCTGCGAAGATAAAAAAATAAACCCGAAAGTCTCTTAACTATCGGGCTTATCATTTCCATTTAAAATGGATACAATTTAAACACTACTAATCAACATTATCGTGCAAAAAAGAGTTGTTGGAACGCAACTGCATTTCGTCATTGCTGTCCTCACTCAATGTGGTGCGGGAAACCTTTTGCTCTTTGGGCGTATCTGATAAATCTACTCCCTGCCTTTTGTAGGCTGGCTGCTTCTCTATTTCATCTATGCTGTTTCTGTTATTCTGAAACTTATAATTGAAATTTTTCAGTTTTTTTCTACGTTCATCAGCTCTGTCCTTCAACATATCACTAATGGAGCTATTAAATGGGTCTTGGTTACCAGAGGCATTATCTCCTGTAGAAGCTTGCGGTTTTATGGTCTTTTTCTCAAAAACCAATTCATTTTCCACCAATTTAGGCTCATGGGTCTCGGCAACAGATTTTGCTCCCGTCAGTTGTGTCTCCAATTCCATGTATTCCTCCAAATCATATCGAGTTTCACCTTGCTTGTTGTATTCCAAAACTGGCTTTACTTCTACATACTCCTCTACATCAATTTCCTTGATGGTATCGTCATCCAAATCGAAAGTAATGGTATGCTGGGTTTCATCTTCCTCTGGATCGCTGGCATTCAATGGCATATCAAAGGTCAATGCAAACTGGTCTTCCTCGGCTTTTGGTGCTAAAATTTCGGGATCAACAACCTCAATATCATTTAGGATACTTTTGGCTTCAATGATTACAAAATCATCTTCTACATTCTCAGGAACCACCTCCTCATAGAAAACATTGAAGTTTCTGATGTAGTTGGTGGTCGGAATCAAATCTGACTCTACCTCTTGGGGAACAAATTCAGGTTCACTGATTTCCTCCTCCATGTCCAAGGTATGTCGCACCACCTCAGGTTCCTCCTTGACCGGAGGTTTTTCCAATTTGATCTCTTGTACGGATGTTGCTTCAGGGGTCAACTCTTGCTCAGCGGTTTGCTCATCTTCCAAAGTGTAAAACACTTTTTTGCTCTCTGTATTTACTATATGGTCTTGTTGATCCACATTAAATCCCGTTGCAATTACGGTTACCGCAATGGCATCTCCCAAATTCTCGTCTTCCCCGACACCCATGATAATATTGGCACTATGACCCGCTTCTATCTGGATATAATCATTGATTTCCCCAATTTCATCAATGGTAATTTCTTGAGTTCCTGAAACGATCAGCAATAGCACATTTTTGGCTCCATTGATCTTGTTATCGTTCAACAAGGGAGAATCCAAAGCTTTCATGATTGCCTCACTGGCCCTTGCCGACCCAGATGCCGTAGAAGAGCCCATTATGGCCGTACCACTATTGGAAAGCACTGTTTTAGCATCCCTAAGGTCAATGTTTTGGGTGTAATGGTGTGTAATAACTTCGGCAATACCCCTTGCTGCCGTTGCCAATACTTCATCCGCTTTGGAAAAACCTGCTTTGAACCCCAAATTTCCATAAACTTCACGGAGCTTGTTGTTGTTGATCACGATCAACGAATCCACATTGGCCCTTAATTTTTCTATTCCAGCCTGCGCTTGTTTATTACGCATGGCTCCTTCAAACTGAAAAGGTATGGTCACGATCCCCACGGTAAGCACATCCATCTCCCTCGCTACCTTGGCTATGATCGGGGCAGCACCTGTCCCCGTTCCACCACCCATTCCTGCGGTGATAAATGCCATTTTAGTATTGCTTTCCAGCATACCCTTAACCTCTTCCATGCTTTCCAAGGCTGCTTGCTCACCAATTTCGGGATTGGCTCCGGCTCCCAATCCTTCCGTTAGGGAAACCCCCAACTGGATTTTATTGGGAATTGGACTGTTTTGCAGGGCTTGCGCATCTGTGTTGCAGATGACAAAGTCCACTCCGTTGATTCCGGCCTGGAACATGTGATTGATGGCGTTTCCACCACCTCCACCAACGCCGATTACCTTAATTACGTTGCTCTTGTTTTTGGGGAGATCAAAAGCGATGTTGTCAAATTCGGTGCTCTTACTCATGACAGTTGTGTTTCGTTTTAATGGGGTTATTATTCTGCGTTATCCAAAAAGTCCTTCAATTTCTCGGACCATTTGTCAAATATCGATTTGCGTTCTTTGTGGGAAGTGCTTCCCGAGTGCTCTTGGCCTACAAGTACCTTTTCCTCTTCAACAACTGCTTCCTCCTCAACCGCGTGCTGCTTGTTCGTTGTTTCCAAAGCGTTCATCAACAGCCCTACGGCCGTAGCATACAATGGGCTGGCAATTTCCTCATCGGAATCACCGGCCAAATGTTCGTTGGGATACCCAATACGGGTGTCCATTCCCGTGATATATTCAACCAATTGTTTCAAATGTTTCAATTGGCTTCCGCCACCGGTCAAAACTATTCCGGCAATGAGTTTTTTCTTTTGCTCTTCGTGACCGTAATTTTTTATCTCCACATAAACCTGCTCCACAATTTCCACTACTCTGGCATGGATAATCTTGGAAAGATTTTTCAGGGTGATTTCCTTGGGTTCGCGCCCTCTTAGTCCAGGAATGGAAACAATTTCGTTATCCTTGTTCTCTCCCGGCCATGCGGATCCAAATTTGATTTTCAAAAGCTCCGCCTGTTTCTCAATAATGGAACAACCTTCCTTGATATCTTCGGTGATTACGTTTCCTCCAAAAGGAATCACAGAGGTGTGTCGAATGATACCATCCTTAAAAATGGCCAAATCGGTAGTTCCACCTCCAATGTCGATCAAGGCAACTCCCGCTTCCTTTTCTTCTTGGCTTAAAACTGCTTCTGCAGACGCCAGGGGTTCCAAGGTGATGTTTCCCAAATCAAGTCCAGCGCTTTTGATGCATCGACCAATATTCTTGATGGAGGACACCTGCCCTACCACTACATGAAAATTGGCTTCCAATCGACCGCCATACATTCCTTTGGGCTCCTTAATCTCGGATTGACCGTCCACTTTGTATTCTTGTGGCAAAACATGGATAATCTCTTCCCCAGGAAGCATGACCAACTTGTACACTTGGTTGCACAGTTTTTCCAAATCATCATCATCTATGACTTCCTCGGAATTGGGACGGGTGATATAGTCGCTATGTTGAAGGCTTCTTATATGCTGCCCGGCAATACCTACCACAACCGATCCAATTTTAAGACCCGAATTCAACTCTGCCTGTTCCACCGCTTGCTGGATGGAAGAAATGGTTTGGGTAATGTTGTTGACCACCCCACGGTGCACACCCAAACTCTTGGATCTACCGGTTCCTAAAATTTCAATTTTTCCGTAATCATTTTCCTTTCCAATGATCGCTACGATCTTGGTAGTTCCAATGTCCAATCCAACTGAATAATTCCCCTGTTCCATATTTTAAATTTTGGTGCAAACCACCTGATTGCTGAATTCCAAACTCACTATTGCATATTTCTCCAAGGATTTATCCTTGGTAGCTTTTGCATAAAAGGCCATAAAATTTTTGAACTTCTCATCGAGGTTCTCAACCCCGCCCAAATTCACCACAAAATTCTCTAGGCGGAACTTGAGTTGATATTTCCCTTCTTCCTCAATATGTATTCCGATGACATTTTTCCTAAGAAAATCGTCTTCGTTGATATAATTCAAAATGACATAGGCATCCTCCAAGGTTTTCCCCGTAATCTTCCCTGTAATTATGGGTACCCTTGCGGAATGGTGCTTGGACAACGGCATGCGTTCTCCCAAATCATCCAAATAAAATTTGGAGACTCCCTCTACCCTTCCAATTGGTTTTCGCTGAACAATCTTGGATATAAGTTCCCCGTTTACAGTAAGATAGACTTGGGCATTTTTTACCATATCATTGGACCGTAATACCTCCTCTATGGTATTCAAAACTAATTGTTCTTTGGGCCTATTTTTTACGGTGCCATAATTTTGTATTAACAATTTATTAACTGAAGCTTCTGTGAGATATAAGTTGTTGTCTCCCAAAAATTTAATGGATATATCGTCTATTGTTTTTTGGTCACTCCTATAATCGGCAAACCCGTAAAGGACGATAACCGCCATACCCAAAAATCCCAGTTTTATATTGTTCCAGTTAACTCGCATAGGCCAATTCTTTTCTGATTTTGGGGACTTCCAGTCCAATATCACCTGCTCCCATGGTCACCAAAACCCCTGTTTTACTTTGTTTTATCTCATCAATCAAGTTGGATTTTGAAATCAATTTTTTTCGAGGGTTTTGAATCTTGTCCAATAGCCATTCCGAATTGATTCCAGCAATTGGTTCTTCCCTGGCCGGATAGATTTCCAACAAGAAAATGATATCGAATTTGGCAAGGCTTTTGGCAAAATCATCCCCAAAATCCTGGGTCCTTGAAAATAAATGGGGCTGGAATATGGCCATCACTTCTTCTTCTGGATGCATTTCCCGAATGGCATCATAAACCGCATTGATTTCTGTGGGATGATGTGCATAATCATCAATAAAGACAAAATCCTTTTCCTTAATTTGATACGAAAAGCGTCGCTGCACGCCTTTAAAAGTTCCTAAAGCTTCGGCAAGACGATGCGGAGGGGAACCAGCCTGCATCGCCATTGCAAAAGCCGCTAATCCATTGAGCAGGTTATGCCTGCCCGGTTTATTGAAACGTACTTGCTTTACCTCTTCAGATGGGGTAATCAAGTCAAAAATGTAGGTGCCTCGTTCAATTGAAATATTTTCTATTCTATAGTCTGAATGGTCATCAATACCATAAGTATAGCCGTTTAAGGGCAGGCCGTTTCTAATAAACAAATGACCTCCAGGCTTTATTTTGGCCACAAAATCCTGAAATGATTTATGTAGTTCCTCCTTGGTTCCATAGATATCCAAGTGGTCCGCATCCATAGAGGTTACACAGGCCACATTGGGGGATAGTTGCAAAAATGACCGATCAAATTCATCAGCCTCCACCACGGCATGGGAGGTCCCCTCCAACACAAAGTTGCTGTTGAAATCCTCCGAAATCCCCCCTAAAAATGCCACCAAGGGAGTACCTGTCTCTTTGAGCAAGTGGGCCAATATGCAAGAGGTAGTGGTTTTCCCATGTGTTCCTGCCACTGCAAAGCAAAAAGTATCCTTGGTGATAATTCCCAGTACCTCCGAACGCTTTTTAACCTCAAAACCATTTCTTTTGAAATACTGCAATTGGCTATGCGAATTAGGAACGGCAGGAGTATATACCACTAAGGTGTTTTTCGGATTCTTGAAGAGGTCTGGAATTAAATACACCTCATCCCTAAAATGGACAAAAATTTCGCTTTCAATCAGCTCATCCGTAATGGGCGATTGTGTTTTGTCATAGCCCATTACTTTCTTGTCAACATACTTGAAATAGCGGGCCAAGGCAGACATCCCAATGCCTCCAATACCAATAAAAAAGACGTTATCTATGTCCTTCAAGTTCATTTGAGCAACTTTTCTATTTCGTCAACAATATGTTCAGTGGCCTTAGGCAAAGCCAGTTTTTTAATATTCGAGCTTAACTCGGCTTGTTTCTCCTCTGATTCCTTTAATTCGCCAAATGCGGTTTCAAACTTGGATTCCAATTCGGATTCTCTCAGTAACAAGGCCGCATTTTTTGATGTCAATGCTTGTGCATTTTTGGTTTGGTGATCTTCGGCCACGTTTGGCGACGGGATAAAAATCACAGGTTTGCCTACCAGACACAATTCAGACACGGAACTGGCCCCGGATCGCGAAATAATAAAATCCGCTGCGCTATAAGCATGGTCCATTTGGTTGATGAAGGCCATGACCCTTACGCCATCCGAATCGTATTTCTTGTATTCATCATGGTACAGTTTCCCACATTGCCACAACAACTGCACGTTTTGTTGTTTGAAAAAATCTAGTTTTTGTTCTATCAACTGATTGATGCGTCTAGCACCCAAACTTCCGCCAAGAATCAATACCGTCTTCCTTCCTCTGTCCAAACCAAAGGTTTCCAGCGCCTGTTTTTGTCCTACTTGCAAATTCACCAAATCCTGCCGCACCGGATTTCCTGTTTTTACAATCTTTTCCTTCGGAAAAAACTTTTCCATTCCATCATAGGCCACACAAATACTTTGGGCCTTGCCTGCCAAGATCTTATTGGTTATTCCTGCATAGGAATTCTGTTCTTGAAGCACACATGGCACCCGGGAACCTGCCGCCATTCGCAATAGCGGTCCGCTTGCAAACCCCCCGGTGCCTATAGCTACATCAGGTTGAAACCTTTTTACTATGTTGCGCGCTCTCAACAAACTACTTATCAGTTTAAAGGGAAACATGAGATTTTTCAATGTCAGTTTCCGTTGTAATCCGCTTATCCAAAGCCCTTCTATTTTATAGCCGGCCTGCGGTACTTTTTCCATTTCCATTTTATCCTTGGCCCCCACAAAAAGGAATTCTGCGTTTGGATGCCTCTTTTTAAGCTCACCAGCTATGGCAATGGCCGGATAAATATGTCCTCCCGTACCTCCTCCAGAAAGTATAAACCTATAGTTGCCCACTTAATACTTCTAAAGGATTGGTTTCATCTATGTCATAGGATTCCTCCTCCAAATTTTCTTTTTTATTGCTGGCACTCAACACAATTCCAATGGCCATACAAGTCATCCAAATGGAAGTTCCTCCCATACTTATAAGCGGTAAGGGCTGCCCAGTTACGGGAAACAACTGAACCACCACCGCCATATTGATAAAGGCCTGAAAAACGATAGGCAAGCCCACACCTATGACCAAAAGCTTGGAAAAAATGGTCTTGGCCGAATTGGCTACCACCACAATCCGAAACAGCAATAGCAAATAGAAAAACAACAATGCACCCCCGCCCAGCAGTCCATACTCCTCAATGATGATTGCAAAAATGAAGTCCGAGGTGCTTTGGGACAACATGTTCTTGATCACACTTTTTCCAGCTCCTTTTCCAACCACACCACCTTCTGCAATGGCAATTTTAGCCAAGGTCAACTGGTGCAAATCATCCTTATCCGCTTTTTCGGGACTCCAAAAGGTCTCAATTCTCGATTTCCAGGTTGTGGCCCGCTGCCCGGGAATCACTTCAGGTGTTTTGAAGACCACGAACATAAACATGGCTCCCAACACTAACCCAGCACCGACAATACTAAACAGATATTTTAGCGGGTATCCACCCAAAAAACACAATACCAATACCATGAAAGAGATGATGGCCGCTGTAGAGAAATTCTCTGGTAGTATTAACAAGACCACTAGGGCAGTTGGTAACCAAAGTGGCAAAATGCTTTCCTTAAATGTGATTACCGTATCCTTGATCTTGGTAAGATATCTGGCCACCCAAATCATCAATACTACAGAAGCCAAAGTGGAGGTCTGAAAGTTGACTCCAACAAAGGGAATCTTGATCCATCTATTTGCCGTGACACCCCCAATTTTGGTTTCCACAGTTAGGGTATATGCCAATAGAATGAGAACGATGGGCAATGCTATTATGGAAAGTCCCTTGAAGTAGTGGGTGGGTATGCGATGAACCGCATAGATAATTCCGAACCCCAAAAACAACAACACTCCATGTTTTACCAAATGTCCAATAGTGGTTCCATCATCATTGACGTAGACCAAGTTGGTACTGGCGCTGTAAACCGGCAAAAATGAGAAAAGGGCCAGCAGGGCCACGAGTCCCCAGATGGCTTTATCCCCTTTCAGATTTTTAAATATTGCCAACACTTTACCTCTTTTTAAATATCTGTTTTATATCTTAACTACATTCGTCACCCTGAATTTATTTCAGGGTCTCACTACAAGGTTTTGTTATCCGTCAAATGTGATTCTGAAACAAGTTCAGAATGACGTTTTCTGTTTAAATTATCAATCGCGGACATTCAGATTTCCATTTATAGATTTTTAATCGCTTTTTTAAATTGATTGCCCCGGTCCTCATAGTTTTCAAAAAGGTCGAAGCTGGCACAGGCGGGCGACAGTAATACGGAATCCCCGCGCTCTGAAATTTTATAGGCCACCTTGACCGCTTCTTCCATGGAATAGGTCTCCACCATCAAATCAATGACATTGCCAAAAGCTTCCTTGAGTTTGGAATTGTCCATCCCCAAACACACAATGGCCTTAACCTTCTCCCTTACCAAAGGCATCAATTCCGAATAATCGTTGCCTTTATCCACGCCACCCACAATCCAAACAATAGGTTTCTTTATACCGTCCAGGGCATAATAGGTAGCATTGACGTTGGTTGCCTTGGAATCGTTTACATATTCCACATGATTGATTTTCAATACTTTTTCCAATCTATGCGGTACCCCCTGAAAAGACTGGATACTTTTACGGATAGTTTCCTTTCTCACATTCACCAATAGGGCTGCCAAACCCGCTGCCATGGTGTTTTTTACGTTGTGCTGACCATCCAAGGCCAAAATATCTGTGCTCATTTCCAAGGTTTTATGTTCTACATTCATCTTTATAATATTCTTATCGAGCCAAGCTCCATTTTCCTGTTTCGCCTTTAATGAAAAGGGCAATAATTTGGATTGAACTGGGTTTTGCAAAAGCCATTGACCAATCACTGGATCATCAGCATCATAAATCAGATAATCATTGTGATCTTGATTCATGGCAATCCTAAATTTGGAGGCGATATAGTTTTCAAACTTGTACTCATACCTATCCAAATGATCAGGGGTGATATTGGTGATGATGGCTATGTTCGGTTTAAAATCCACAATGCCATCCAATTGAAAACTACTAATCTCCAACACATAAGCATCCAAGTTCTCCTGCGCCACCATTTTGGCATAGCTATCGCCAATGTTTCCAGCCATTCCAACAGGCAAACCTTCTTCCTTTAGCAGGTGATAGGTCAACATGGTGGTTGTGGTTTTTCCATTACTTCCTGTAATTCCTATGAGCCTGGCATCGGTATAGTTTGATGCAAACTCAATTTCAGAAATGACCGGAATCCCTTTATTCACCAATTGCTTAACCAAGGGGACCTTATCCGGAATCCCAGGGCTTTTCATCACCAGATCAGCATTCAGAATCTTAGCTTCCGTATGCTGTCCCGACTCCCATTCAATCTCAAAATGTTCAAGAACTTTCTTATACTTTTCCTGGATTTCACCTTTGTCCGAAACAAAGACCTCAAATCCCTTTTTTTGTCCCAAAATGGCGGCTCCCACACCGCTTTCTCCTCCACCAAGTACCACCAAGCGTGCCATCTACCGAATCTTCAAGGTGACGATACTCACAATGGCCAGAAATATTCCAATGATCCAAAAGCGTGTTACTATCTTGCTTTCATGGTACATTTTCTTTTGAAAATGATGATGCAAGGGAGCCATTAAAAACAATCGTTTGCCTTCACCGTATTTCTTCTTGGTCCTTTTGAAATAACTCACCTGCAACATTACGGATAAGGTCTCGGCAAAGAAGATTCCGCACAAAATGGGAATCAACAATTCCTTTCTTACAATAATGGCGATCACCGCAATTACCCCACCTATGGTCAAACTACCTGTATCTCCCATAAAGACTTGGGCTGGATATGCGTTATACCATAAAAAACCAATCAGCGCTCCCACAAAAGCAGCAATAAAAATCAAAAGCTCACTTACCCTGGGGATATAGAAAATGTCCAGGTAGTCCGAGAACTGAATATTTCCCGATACCCAAGCAAAAATCCCAAGGGCCAATGCTATTATGGCCGAAGAACCTGCTGCCAGGCCATCAATCCCATCCGTAAGGTTGGCCCCATTGGAAACCGCGGTAACAATCAAAATCACTACTGGAATAAATATGAGCCATGCATAATTTTCCATGCCCTCTCCTGTCCAAGAAATCCACTCGGCATAATCCAGCTCGTTATTCTTAAAAAAGGGCACATTGGTCATAACGGATTTGGTTTCTTGACCAAAAACGGTTTCAACCTTAAAATTTTCCGTAATTCGAGTGCTATCTTTTTCCTTAATGGTCACTTCGGGATGGAAATACATGATAGAGCCTACAATAAGACCCAATACCACCTGCCCCATAATCTTGAAGCGCCCTTTTAATCCTTGTTTGTCTTTTTTGAAGATCTTGATATAGTCATCCACAAAGCCAATGATACCCATCCATATGGTGGTTATTACCAATAGGATGACATAGATGTTCTTTATATCGGCAAACAACAAGACCGGTATAAGGGTAGACATAATAATGATCAGTCCTCCCATGGTGGGTGTACCCGCCTTTTGTTGCTGTCCTTCCAGGCCCAAATCACGGATGCTTTCCCCTATCTGCTTTTTTTGAAGGAAGAGAATGATTCTTTTACCGTAAACCATGGCTATTAAAAGGGATAAAAGCACGGACATGGCTGCGCGGAAAGTAAGGAACCCAAAGAGTCCTGCTCCCGGCAGTTGGTATTGTTTCTCTAAATAATCAAATAAGTAGTACAGCATTTACTAGATGTTAGATGATAGTCATTAGACATTAGACGTTAGACATTAGACGTTAGATAAAAGACGTTAGATATCAGACGGTATTATGCCAGGTCTTGAAACCTCAATCTTGTTTCTTGGTTCTTGTCTCTTGTTTCATCTTTCTTTTCAATATTACTTTCCAAGACCCTCAAGGGCCTCCTTTACTTCTTTAAAATCATCAAAATCCACCCGAACCCCGTCAGTTTCCTGATAGGTTTCATGTCCTTTGCCCGCCACCAGAATAATATCGTTGGCCAAAGCCAGTTTGCAAGCTGTCTTAATGGCTTGCTTCCTGTTTTCAATGGACAACACCTTTCTGGTGTTTTGGGGTTCTACCCCGGCCTCCATTTCCTCAATAATTGTTGTTGGGGATTCGGTTCTGGGATTGTCTGATGTAAATATGGCCTGATTGCTCATTTCTGAGGCGATATGACCCATAACCGGACGCTTAGACTTGTCACGATCACCACCACACCCCACTACGGTGATGACGTTTTCATTTCCAGTCCTCAATGCGTTGATGGTAACCAACACATTTTTTAATGCATCCGGCGTATGGGCATAATCAACAATAGCCGTAATTTTCTCTTTCGATATAAAATATTGGAACCTACCGTCAACGTTTTCCAGCTCACTGATAAGTTTCAAGGTTTCCATTTTTTCCAAGCCCAAAAGGTCTGCAGTGGCATAAATTGCCAGTAGGTTATAGGCATTAAAATCGCCTATAAGCTTTGACCACAGTTCATTATCATCAATCTTCAACAACTGCCCATTGAACTGCTCTTCCAAAATTTGGGCCCTGTAATCCGCATAGGTTTTTAAGGCATAGGTTTGCTTTCTGGCCTTGGTATTCTGCAACATTACCTTCCCATTCTTATCATCAAGATTGGTTAGGGCAAAAGCGGATTTTGGGAGGGCATCAAACAACTTCTTTTTGGTATCCCTGTATTCCGCAAAATTCTTGTGGTAGTCCAAATGATCATGGGAAAGATTAGTGAAAATGGCACCTGCAAAGTGTAATCCTTCTGACCGTTTTTGATGTATCCCGTGGGAGCTCACCTCCATAAAACAAAACTCCACCCCTTCCTCGTTCATTTGGGCAAGTCGTTGATTAATGGTCAATACATCCGGAGTGGTATGGCTTGTTTTGTATTCCTGATTATCCACCATAATCTTGATGGTAGAAATCAATCCAACTTTATAGCCGGCCTTTTTGAACAAATTGTACAACAAGGTGCTTACCGTTGTTTTTCCATTGGTACCCGTAATCCCGACCAGTTTCAGGTTTTTGGAGGGGTTGTCATAAAAATTGGAGGCCAAAACAGCAAGTGCACTGTTACTATCCGCTACTTTTAAATAGGTAACGCCATTGACCAAAATATCCGGAAGTTCTTCACAAACTACAGCTTTTGCACCCAACTCCACCGCCTTCTGAATGTACTTGTGACCATCCGTAATGGTTCCTCTTACAGCCACAAAGACATCATCCATTGCTACCTCTCTGGAATCAAAATGCACGTTATTGATCATAACGTTTGTATCCCCACTTACGGCAGATAGACTTACTCCATATAATATGTCCTTCAACAATTTCATGAAAGTTCCAACACAATTTTTGTAACCTGGTTGATATCCGTTCCTTGATTGACCGATTGTTTTTTCACCTTACCGTTACCCCTTACTTCCACTTCCAATCCCAAATTTTCCAGCAGGGATACGGCATCCATTCCACACATGCCCTTTACATTGGGCACCCTTGGGTGCTCTTTTTGCACTTGGGCATAGTATTGCCTGTATTTTTCATCCAAAAGCTCCCCATTGAAAGCTTTGCCCTTTACTTCATCTGTAACCGGGGATGTGGCATATATTTTTTGGGCCATGGACTTGAATACGGGTCCGGATACGTCAGCACCGTAGTAGCCCACGCTCTTGTCCGGTTCATGAATGACCACAATGCAGGAATATTTGGGGTTATCCGCTGGAAAATAGCCTGCAAAGGATGAGATATAAGCCAATTTATCTGGATCCTTGGCCACATAGTTCTTTTGTGTGGTTCCTGTTTTACCAGCCATGGAAAAGTTTTTGGAATACAGTTTATGACCTGTTCCATAGTCCTTTTCAACTACTTCCTTCATCAAGTGTTTTACCTTTTTAACCGTTTCCTCCGAACAAATGGATGCATTGGCCACTTCCTTATCAAACCTTTTCAATACTTTGTTCCCTTCCTTCACTGCTTTGATCAATCTTGGCTTTACCATCTCACCATCATTGGCAATGGCATTGTAAAAGGCCAGGGTTTGCATGGGTGTGAGCGAAACTTCATAACCATGCGACATCCATCCCAATGAAATACCGGACCAACCTTCATCGCCGGGATAGCGGATCACAGGTTTTCCTTCTCCGATTATGGGCAAATCCAGCTTTTTATGCAGCCCCATGTTCATTAAGCGGTTGACAAACTTTCCTGGAGTTTCCTTATAGTTTTCATGGATCATTTTGGCAAATGCCGTATTTGAGGAAACCGCAAAGGCTTCTGATACGGAAATCTTTCCGTAACCGCCCCATTTTGAATCCTTTACTACCCTATCGTAGATGCGATACCTTCCTTTTTCCGTATCGATTACCGAGCTGGTGTCCACTACTTGATCCTCCAAAGCGGCAACAAGTGACATCAACTTAAAGGTGGAACCAGGCTCATGGGATTCCCCAACAGCATAGTTGAGTTTTTCATAGTATTTCCCTTCTGATGTCCTCCCTAAATTGGAAATGGCCTTCACCTCTCCAGTTTTTGTTTCCATAACCACCACACAACCGTGGTCCGCTTGATACTTTTCTAATTGTGCCAGCAATTCATGGTGCGCAATGTCCTGGATGCTGATATCAATGGTCGATACCACGTCCAAACCATCCTGAGGCTCCACAATATTGTCCAAGCCTACGGGTTTCCATTGTCCCTTGGCTATTTTTTGCTTTAGGCGCTTACCCTCCTTACCTCTCAAATATTGCTCCCCAAAAGCTCCGTCCAAGCCAACTCGGGTATAATATCCATTTTCATCCACGCGCTCATAACCAATGCTACGCGCCGCCAGTTTACCCAATGGATATTCCCGAACCACTCGATGGGTTTCAATAAAACCCCCTTTATAGGGTCCATTTTCAAAAAGAGGGAATTGTTTGATGCGGACATAATCCAAATAATCCACGTTGCGAGCCACCAATTTGTAGCGATTACCATTGGCCCTGGCTTTTCTGAACAACTTCCGATAATACGAGGACGGCCTATTAAACATATTGCCCAAAGAATCCGATAGGGCAGCCACGTTTTCGGTAAAATTTTCTTCGGATACCGTTTTGGCATCAAACCGAATCTCATACTTGGGCACTGAAGCGGCCAACAAACTTCCGTCATCCGAATACAGATTGCCCCGGTTTGGCTCTATGGTGAACATTTTTTCGGTCTTACTAAGGGCCAGCTCTTTATATTCTTCCCCTTTGACCATTTGGATATCCACCAAACGCACCACCACGGCAATAGCGAATACCAGCAGACATCCTGCTACAAGGTATAGGCGATTCATGATATTTTTTTCGGTGATGGCCATTAATCTTCAGACTTTACTTTGATTTTTTGCGGTGGATTTTTTGATGGCGCCAAACCTTCAACCGCAACGGTCTCCCTTAATGTGGACTCCAGTTTGAGTTGCTGTACGGTGGATCGGTGCTTGAAGAATTCGCTTTTAAGTTTTCTCACCTCTTCGTTCAAGGCCGCGATTTCATGTACCTTTTTATCGGCGTTGTGGCTACTGGAGATCATCATGGCCGCCAAGAAAGAGGCAAACAACAAAAACATCCAGTTTTTGGGAGCATCCCCGCTCACCAAAAACTTTCCTTTTAGTATGTCCAGTAATCCTTTTTTCATTTCTATGTTCCTTTTGTCATTTCCGCAAAGGCGGCAATCCAAATGTCTTATTCTTAAACAGTGCTCTGTGCAAACTCCCAAAATCCGTCATCGGCTTGACACGAATTTCACAGATACCCTTTAATGGGCGTACATCTTATATGCGTTCCGCAATCCGGAGTTTTGCACTTCTTGCCCGGTTGTTCCTGGCTATTTCTTCGGTTGTCGGAACTATGAGTCCACCCACTTTTTTTAAGGGGACGTTGATGTTGCCATAAAAATCCTTTTCCGGCTCTCCTTCAAACTTGCCGGCGCGGATAAACCGTTTTACCAAACGATCCTCCAAAGAGTGGTAACTGATCAGGCTTAATCTCCCTCCTGCCTCCAATAGATCTGGTGCTTGTTGCAAAAATGCCTTCAAGACCTCAATTTCCTGGTTGACCTCAATCCTAATAGCCTGATAGATTTGTGCCAAAATCTTGTTCTCCTTCATCTTGGGCAGAAACCTTTGCAAAACCGCTTTCAATTGGTCCGTGGTCTTGATGGGTTGTTCAGTCCTATAATCCACTATGGTTTTTGCCAATGCTTTGGCATTTCGCAATTCGCCATACTGAAATAAAACTGCTGCTAAATCTTCTTGGGAATAGGTATTGACCACTTCATAAGCGGACAATTCGCTGTTTCTGTTCATCCGCATATCCAATTCGGCATCATACCGAATGGAGAAACCACGTTCAGCTTCATCAAATTGGTGCGAAGACACCCCAAAATCTGCCAAGATTCCGTCAACTTTCCGAATGCCATAGAACTTTAAATACTGTTTTAGAAATTGAAAGTTTTGGTTGATCAATTGAAATCTATCGTCATCAATAGCGTTGGCCAGCGCATCCTCATCTTGATCAAAGGCAAACAATCTGCCTTCCTTACCCAGCCGTTTCAAAATCTCCTTGGAATGCCCTCCGCCCCCAAAGGTGACATCCACATACACTCCATTTTCTTTTATATTTAACCCGTCAACTGATTCTTGCAGCAAAACGGGATCATGGTATTGATTACTCATCGTCAGCAAAAATCTCTTCTGCCAAATCCGCGTAGTCCTTTTCGCTTTCCGCCAGGACTTTTTCATATTTGTCCTTGCTCCAGATCTCTATCTTGTCAAACACCGCATTAAGGACCACTTCTTTTTCAATGCCTGCATATTCCACAAGGTTTCTCGGAATCTGAATTCTCCCGGTATCCCCATCAACGGACAACTCTTTCATTCCGGCCACGAAGTTTCGGACAAAGGCATCGTACTTGCGATTAATCTTGCTTTTCTTCATCACTTTCTGCATCAAAACATCAAATTCCTGCTTGGGATACAGCTCCAAACATTGCTGAAAAACAGACCGTTTTATCACAAACCCATCGTTCAAAACAGGCAACAACTGATTCTTAAGGGATATGGGCAAAATCACCCTACCTTTGGTGTCAGCTTTACAATCATGTTGTCCTATGATATGGGTCACTCGAAATCAATTAGTTATAAACTATAACTCAAATATATAGATTTTATTTCCACATTTCTCCACTTAAAAACACTTTTGTTAATAAATTCTCCACTTTTTAGATGAAAAGCGGAATTAGGGGTATGAAATGATCCCAAGAATTCATTTGGTCTATCCAGCGGTCAAAACCCATCTATAAATTCCCCATTTTGAAGACGCGTTCAAAGTCAAGTTTTGTGTAGTCTGAATTGTCTATATTTGCCTACCAAGGACCAACTGATCGTAGATGGAAGACCAAATCATTAAGGAAGGTAAATTCAGGTATATTGAAATAGGTGAAGGAACCCCAATGATCATCCTACATGGCTTGATGGGGGGATTGAGCAACTTCCAGGGTGTATCCGAGTACTTTCCCTCCAAGGGGTATCAGGTACTCATCCCCGAACTTCCCATCTATGACATGCCCATGCTTAAGACCACGGTAAAGAATTTTGCCAAATTCTTGGAAGAGTTCATAGAATTTAAGGGATTAAAAGATGTGATTCTTCTGGGCAACTCGCTTGGTGGACATATTGGTCTTTTGCACACCAAAATGTTCCCGGAAATGGTCAAGGCCCTGGTAATAACAGGAAGTTCAGGGCTGTACGAAAGTGCTATGGGAGACGGATATCCCAAACGTGGCGATTACGAGTTCATCAAAAAGAAGGCGCAGGACGTGTTCTACGACCCTGAAGTAGCCACGAAAGAAATTGTGGACGAAGTGTTTGCCACCGTAAACGACCGTATGAAGTTGGTCAAAACTTTGGCCATAGCCAAAAGTGCCATCCGTCATAATATGTCCAAGGATTTGCCACACATGAACACCCCTACCTGTATCATTTGGGGAGAAAATGATTCCGTAACCCCACCCAACGTTGCCGAGGAATTCCACGAGCTGCTTCCTGATTCCGATTTGTTCTGGATTGAAAAATGCGGTCATGCCCCCATGATGGAACATCCTGACGAGTTTAACAAAGTCTTGGAAGCTTGGTTGGAAAAACGGGAGTTTTAATGAGGTGATTGTTGCTGGATGTCAGATGTTCTTAGCCCAAATACCCCCTTATCTTTTAATTATAGAGAATAGAACAAGTTCAAGTTCAAACTCGATTATCCGATTGTTGCATTGTTGGACTGTTGGAGATATTAGCTGACTAGAATCCAGTTTCCCATTTTCCATTCCGACTAGTCTCGTATCTTTGCCACTGATTCTTAATTCCTGTAATGAAAATCACTTCCGCCGAATTTGTAATGAGTAATTCCAACGTGGCCAAATGCCCCAATGAGCCCCTGCCGGAATATGCTTTTATTGGTCGCTCCAATGTGGGAAAGTCCTCATTGATCAATATGCTTATGGATCAGAAAAATTTGGCCAAAACCTCTGGAAGACCAGGTAAGACCCAACTCATCAATCATTTTAAGATCAATAAGAACTGGTTTTTGGTGGATTTGCCTGGCTACGGATATGCCCGGGTATCCAAAAAGGACAAAAAAGTGTTTCAAAGGTACATTCGGGAGTACTTTCAAAAAAGAAAGCAATTGGTATGTGGTTTTGTCTTGGTAGATATTAGACACGAACCCCAACCGGTGGATATGGAATTTATGGAATGGCTGGGTACCAATGCCATCCCTTTTGCCATTGTTTTTACCAAAGCAGACAAGTTAAAACCCGGGGCCGTCGAAAACTATGTTTCCGATTACCTAAAAAAACTTTTGGAGGGGGTTTGGGAAGAAACTCCTCCCTACTTTATCACTTCCTCGTCCAAACACTTGGGCAAGGAAGAGCTATTGGGCTACATTGATAGCATCAACAATGAGTTCTTTTCCAATCAATAAGGGGTTTTGCCAAATGCTAGGTACGTTTTTGAATGAGGTCAATGAGATTTTTTGCCGACTCCAGCTGATTGAGCTCCTCTGTTTCAACCAAAACCCGTAATCCTTCATTTTCCTCGACCAAAACTATGGGCAGGGAATATTTTTCAGCTACTTGATTGCCTATTTGCTGGGCAAATTCATCCTTGTGCAAAAAATCCATTTGTAGATTGCTTTCCTCCCGAAATTTCTTCCATTCCCTGTTTTCAGAGACTATGCCAAAGGTGATAACGCACAAGCTGCATTGATAGGTTGAAGGACTAAGTACTTTGTGCATACTATCCAAAATGGAATTTCGGGTACCTGAGTTGGCGTTGTATACAAATACGAGTTGGGCACTTTTCTTTTTCATGGATAGCTAAAATTAAAAGTATTCGTCGCAATGCCAGCATAGTCATATCAGTTGGCGCCAATTTCAATTAATTATATGTTTGGACAGCTAATACCGATGTTGTTTGTTATCTTAACCCCATGACTTTTGCACTGATCTTGGTAGCTCATTGGGTGGGGGACTATTTGTTTCAGACTAGCAATATGGCGGTAAAAAAAAGTTCCAGCCTTAAATGGTTAACCGCACATGTATTAACCTATTCCTTGGTTCTTGGGGTTTTTGCCATCTTTCTTTTCCCATTGGAATCGGCCTTGATTTATGTGGCATTAAACGCACTGCTCCATTTTGTGACCGATTTTTTCACCAGCAAACTGGCTTCTAAATATCAAGATAACCCCAGGATATTTTATCCCGTTCTAGGATTTGACCAAATGGTGCATGGCCTTTGTTTGTACCTTACGTATATCAATATAGACAGCTTCCTTTAATTATTATGGACCAATCCACCGCACCACTTACGCCAAATTCTTATGTGAAAACCTTGTCCATCATTCATTTGGGGTTATTGGCAGGGCCTTTTATTCTGGGAGTCATTGCCTATTTACAAACAGAGCACCCCTTTTTGGATTATACGAATACCGAAGATGTCTTTATTTACGTGGTTCCCGTCTTTGCCATAAGCGGAATTTTCATGGGGAACTTACTCTTTAAAAAGTTGATGGCATCTGCAACGAAAACAGATGGATTACGAACAAAACTAGCCCGTTTCCAAACTGCTTCCCTAATTAAATATGCATTGATTGAAGGTCCAGCATTACTAGGGGCCGTAGCCTTTTTGAACACGGGCAACCTTACCTATTTATATATTGCAGGGGTACTGATCCTCTTCCTGTATTTGCTAAGACCCACCAAAGAGAAGATTGAACTTGGCTTGCAGCTCAAGGGGGAAGAAAAAACCCAATTCAACAAATCCAATCAACCCATTCCGTAGCCGGAACGGTTATTTCTTCAACTCAAGCTTTTCGGCAAAATAATCGCAAAAATCCTTCATGGTTGCCGTCATCTTTTCATCTTGCGTAGCCTTCATAAAAGTATCCGACATGGTTACCAAAGTCTGATGAAAGAAAACCTTCATTTCATCCACGGGCATGTCTTTGGTCCAAAGATCTATCTTTAGGGATTCTTGATTTTTACTATCCCAAACGGAAAGCATCATGGCCTTTGCTTCTTCGTGCTTTACACCACCGTCCTCGGCCGACCAATGCAATTCCTCTGGAACCCTATTTTCATCCAAGCCAACCGTTAATTTTATTTCTGAAGTATGTGCTATTGCCATCTATTTTCTTGGTTTGTAATTTGATTTCTTAAAAATTTCATCCGCAGATAAGGCCAACATTTGCTGTAAGTTTACCTCATTGTTGTCCATAAAGGCCCTTACTATTTGCCAACCCATATATCTTCCCAACTTCCCCGGCGACTCACTGTCCAACTCCAATTGAAACTTGGAGAACGGGGCAGGGTCTAAAAAACGCCTATCCAGTTTGGCATCTGTGCTATATAGCAGTTCCCGCTCCACAAAGTATCGCCATATTTGCTCCTCGTTGTTTTGGGCCCATGTAATATCTTCTTCGGAATAACCCATTTTTTGCCCATCTGAGGCATTGGGCAACAACCTGTCCTTTATGTATAACTCTTTTCCGTAATATATCATTCGGGATAAAAAAGAACGGTTTTTTGGATAATTCACCACCTTCTTTGCTATTGCACTGGCCACATCAGAAGTTAGATACCTCTTGTCCAGGTCAGCGGCCAGGTATTTTTGAATGCCTCTATAGAAGTGATGATTTGGCCCTAGATAATCATCCAGCCCCAATAACAAAAGCGTATCGGTTAGAATCACACGCTGGTCATATCTTACATCCGAAGTAACGGTCACCACCGCTGGTGGCTTCATCTCTGGAAAATAATATTTCATATGCCTAAAAAGGGATTCCAAATCTTCCGCCTCCGTTTTAAAATCCCCAAAAGCTTTGTGTACTTCTTGTGATAATTCCTTTTGGATGGTATCCGTAAGTTTGGCTTCCCAAATACTATCTGGAAACTGGGCAGGGAAGAGATAAGGGTATTTGGATTTTAGCTCCGGTAAATCTTGTGGATTGGCATTGGCGAACTCCCGATCAAAACGGGAGATGGAGAGCTCAATGGGTATTTTGGCTATCTCCTCCGCGGTTTTATCCTCATTTTTGCAGCCAACAACCAACGGAAGAAACAAAAGCCCCAAAACTGGCCATCCAAAGTAATCAAGCAAGCTCTTTATTTTTACCACTACAGCGTTTAAATTTACAGGGCACAAAGGTAAATTATTGAATCTAAAAAATAAGATATGCAAACTGAAAAGGTAATCGAACATATTGTTGACTGGCTAAAGGACTACGCCATCAAGGCCAATTGCAAAGGATTTGTCATTGGAGTTTCCGGCGGGATAGACTCAGCCGTTACATCTACTTTATGTGCTAAAACGGGATTGGACCTCTTATGTGTGGAGATGCCCATACATCAAGGTAAAAATCAGGTTACCCGGGCAGATAGGCATATTAATTGGTTAATTTCAAACTATCCCAACGTTGAACGGCAACCGGTAAATTTGACTCCAGTGTTCGACGGCTTGGTTGCCGCGCTTCCAGAAGTTGCAAACGAAGAAGAGCGATTTATGTCCTTGGCAAATACGCGAGCCCGACTGCGCATGACCACCCTGTATTACTTTGCGGCCTTAAAAGGCTATTTGGTGGCCGGAACTGGGAACAAAGTAGAGGATTTTGGCATTGGTTTCTATACCAAATATGGGGATGGAGGTGTAGATCTTAGTCCTATTGCCGATCTACTCAAAACCGAAGTGTATGCCCTTGGAAGTGTTCTTGGGGTTAACCAAGATATTATGGACGCAGCCCCTACAGACGGGCTTTGGGGAGATAGTAGAACGGATGAAGATCAGATTGGTGCCAGCTATCCAGAGTTGGAGTGGGCCATGCAAATGGACGATGAAGGAAAGACAGTTGACGATTTTTCTGACAGACAACGGGAAGTATTCGCTATTTTTAAAAAGTTTAATACTTCTAACAAGCATAAGATGATTCCGATACCAATTTGTGAAATTCCTGCAAGCCTAAAGTGACCTTTTGACCGAAAAAACCCAGCTTAAGACGAAAAAAACCCCAGAAATTCTAAGGTTTTAAGAAAAAAATTACAGTTTTACGTTCTCAATTTGTTAACTTGCCTGCTACGCCACGTAAGGAATTAAGTACTAAACAACGTAAAACTCAAACCAAATGATTAAAGTATTAATAGCTGACAACCATCCCATTGTTCGCTTGGGCCTTAAGCAGGTCCTGGAACATAGTTCAGATATTGAGGTCATTGCTGATGTTTCCACAACCTCGGAACTATTCGGAACATTGGAAGAAGTTTCCCCTGATGTAGTCATGTTGGAAATGGACATTCCCGAAATCAACGGGATTGCCACCCTAAGGAAGTTAAAACAAGATTTCCCCGCAGTAAAAACCTTAATGTATAGTGGACAATCAGAAGATGTTTACGCCCTGAGCACCATTCGGGCCGGAGCCTTTGGATATTTATCCAAAAGTGCCGACTTGGATTACATCATGACCGCCGTTAGAAAAGTAAGTGAAGGAAACATGTTCATCACCAATGAACTGGCCCAACGACTTGCTTTTGACGAAGGCACCCAAAAACCAAGAAGGTTCTTTAGAAAACTCTCTTCAAGAGAAGTGGAGGTCTTGAAACTCTTGGCCAGCGGAAAGCGAAACAAAGAGGTAGCCGAAGGCTTAAACCTCAACGAAAAAACGGTAAGTACGTACAAAGCACGTTTGATGAAAAAATTGAACGTGGACAACTTGGTAGACCTTTTGCAACAGGCAAAGGCCTTGGAATTGTACTAGTACCCCAAGCATAAAATTTGAAATCCCGGACGATTGTTCGGGATTTTTTTATGAAAGCACTCGATTCAATTTGGCGTTGAGAAGCTTGTTTAACTGGAGGTAGTTCACAATTTCCTCCAACACTTCAGAATTGTCACCATTACTACCTTCAGTGTCCTTTTGAAGTTTTTTTATCCGGTTTTTTATAAGGTTGCAGCGCAGGGTAAGAATGGTTTCGGCCACCAACTGGGCCACCCCCATTTTTTTGGCTTTGGGATAAATATCCTTGCGCTCCCAATCATGTAAGGTATAGCGCTCCTCCTCCATCAAAATGGAAGACACTTCATTGACCATTTCTTGATCCAAATTGGACAAAAAAGCATTTACCGTAAACTCCTCGCGCTCATTCAAATCCTCGATTAGCTTGTAGTAAATACTTCTAAATTGATCATTGGTCAGTTCAATTTCGTCTTCCTGAAGGTCCAGATACACTTTTTCATAGACTTTGGCCTCCACAATTTCCGGTTCCAAAACCAAGTCCCCCTCTTCATTTTCTTTCAATACCAAATCCTCAAATTCCTGTTTCTCGCTTCCGTACAACAACAACAATTCAATAATTTGCTTTTCCAGTTCGTACTGCACATCCACCTTCTCAACGGTCTGTTGGGATTTTACCACTTCAAAGGCTTTTTGCTCCTGTTTAAGCTTTTTGGTAGCATCCACAACCCCTTTTTTATCAATCTGGGCCAAGGTATTGTACAGCACCTCTTCTGAAATGTGCATTATTTTTGCGCATTCCTGAATGTAGATCTCTTTTTTGATTCGGTCGGGAATTTTGCTGATGCTATTTACAATATCCCTTACCGTATCCGCCCTTTTTATGGGATCGTTGGCCGCTTCTTCCGCCAAAAGCGAAGTTTTGAATTGGATAAAATCCTTGGCATTTTCCTCCAAGTACAGCACCAAATCCTCATAGGAATTGTTTTTGGCGAAACTATCCGGGTCTTCCCCTTCGGGGAAAGTACAGACCTTGACATTCATTCCCTGTTCCAAAATAAGGTCTATTCCACGCAGGGAAGCCCGTAAACCGGCAGCATCTCCATCAAAAAGTACGGTGATGTTCTTGGTAAGCCTATTGATGAGTCTAATTTGCTCAGGGGTCAGGGCGGTACCACTGGATGAAACCACATTCTTTACTCCGCTTTGGTAGAGTTGTATCACGTCGGTATACCCCTCAACTAAATAACAATTATCTTCTTTGGCTATGGATTGTTTGGCAAAATAAATCCCATAAAGCACCTTGCTTTTATGGTAAATTTCGCTTTCTGGAGAGTTCAGATATTTGGCAGCCTTCTTGTCGTTGGTCAGAATTCGCCCACCAAAACCCAACACACGACCACTCATGGAATGGATGGGAAACATGACCCTGCCCTTAAAGCGGTCAAATTTTCTGGATTCGCCCCCAGCCTGCTCCTTTACTATGGTGAGGCCTGTTTTTTCCAAAAACTCCAGTTGGTATGCCTTGTCCAAGGCTGCTTTGGTAAAGGCATCCCAGCTGTCCAAGCAATATCCGAGACCAAATTTTTTAATGGTTTCATCTGTGAACCCTCTTTCCTTAAAATACGTAAGTCCAATGGCCTTGCCCGATTCGGTTTCCCACAAGGATTCAGAAAAATAGGTTTGGGCGTACTCCGAAACCAGGTACATACTCTCCCGTTCGTTGGCCTGTTCTTTTTGCTCGTTGGTCTGCTCGGTCTCCTCTACCTCAATATTGTACTTCTTGGCCAAGTATTTAATGGCTTCTGGGTAGCTAAAGTGCTCATGTTCCATTAAAAAAGCCACCACATTCCCTCCTTTACCACTACTAAAATCCTTCCAAATCTGCTTTACGGGAGACACCATAAAACTAGGAGTCCGTTCATCCGTAAATGGGCTTAAGCCCTTAAAATTGGAGCCGGATTTTTTCAATTGGACAAAATCCCCAATGACCTCTTCCAGTCGGGCGGTCTCATAAACTTGATCTATGGTGGTCTTGGAAATCAAAGCTTGAATTTAAATAGCCTTTAAAGGTAGCGAAAAAACAAAATTTTAGCTGAAAAGCATCATCCATCAATTGAAAAGGGGCATCCATCAAACCAACCCCTTGAATTTGACCGGGTTTACCTACTTTTTCCATGAAATTTGGAGTCCAGAAACCAAAAAACGGGGCGGAACCGAAAAGCCATACGAGTAGGACAACCAACCAAAAACATAAAGATGAATTGGTATTTAAAAGTTTTAAAACAGTATGCAGATTTTAAGGGACGAGCAAGAAGAAAAGAGTATTGGATGTTCACCTTGTTCAATATCATTTTTAGTGGAATAGCCATTTCCCTGGACAATGCAACAGGGCTGGCGCAAATGGGTGTTGGCCCTATCTATGGACTCTACGCCCTTGCCCTGTTAATTCCTGAGCTGGCCGTAGCTGTAAGGAGATTACATGACGTTGGAAAGAAAGGGATAATGCTCCTTGTGGTATTGATTCCCGTTATCGGATCGCTTTGGCTGCTTTTCTTATTGGTCAAGGACAGCGACCCTAATGAAAATGCCTATGGGGCAAATCCCAAACTGATACCAGTGTAATTACCGCACAATTCAACCTCCACTCCCTTTTGCAACATAACCCTAAAACAATTAAAAATGGAATGGTATTTACAAGTCATAAAAAACTACGCAAATTTTAAAGGCAGGGCCCGTAGGGCTGAATATTGGATGTTTACTTTATTTTGTTTGTTCTTTAGCTTATTTGCCATTGCCTTGGACAATGTTTTTGAAATCGCCATAGCAAATATTGGTTTTGGGCCACTCTACATATTGTACGTACTAACGGTTTTTCTCCCTGCACTCTCGGCCACGGTCAGACGATTACATGATGTTGGCAAAAGTGGTTGGACACTTCTAATTCTGTTTATTCCCATTGTTGGGGTGCTTTGGGTTTTTATTCAGCTCGTAAAAAATGGTATTATGGAAGAAAACCAATATGGTCCATGCCCAAAAAAAGATGATTAAATAATCAAAATACTTTCTATCGAACCGGTAATTTGGGAAAGTTGTAATTTTCCCAAAAAACAGGATGATCCTCTTCTTCGGAACTAGACCGGGCAAAAAAGAAAGTAAAAACCTAACTGGGGTAAGCTGTCCGCATTGCGATCAATACGGAACCCTGACCTCCGTTTCCCAAACCAACTACTTTCATTTGTTCTGGATTCCTTTATTTAAAATAGGCACTAACAGCTTTGCCGAATGTTCCCATTGCAAAAGAGGGTTTTATAAAGAAGAGTTTTCCGCAGAAATGGAAAGGGCCATTAACCCATGAAAAAAGAGCGCAATCCGAATATGGAAATTCTGGATGTGCGCTCGAATTGATAGTTGGTTATAAATCGAACCTTAGGCCCAGGGAAATATTATGTTGTTCCACATCCGCATCCTTAAAAATGGGATTCAAGTCATATTTTACATATAGAAGAATCTCGTCGAAGCCAACATACCCGCTAATCCCATATATTAAATCGCTGGTATTGTAATCCCGCTTAAATTTGTCCTTTACATTTTCTCCATCGCGTGAATATTTAAGCTTCTGCCGTGTTCCCAAGTTAAATCCCCCATAGCCTCCAACGCCCATCCGGAATTGGTTTTGAATGGAGTAACGGATGCTTTTTTCGGTTTCTCGAAAACGGGAAGGACCAAATTCAAAATGTACGGGAAAGACCAGGTTATCCATCCGAAGCTTGGATTTGTCCAATTCAAACTCAAATTCCTCTAAAACCGTTTGATCTCCATTTTTGACAAAAATTTGGTTGTCATCCGGTTTTAAACCATTAAACTGAAATGAAAAACCATAATTGAAGCGCAACCAATTGGTATGCTTAAAAACACGGGTTCGCCATTGCCATCCCATTTCAAAAAAGCGACTGCCACCTACCTTATATGGGGAATCATCCAAGGATTGCCCGTCAATCAAGGCATTGTTGAGTCCAATGGCAAATACTGGGTCAGAATAGGTTCTTCGATCATATTTAATATCATCTTTCCATCTTCTGGAATTGGTAAAGAAAATGGGTTCCCCATCAATACGAATTGAAAAACCGTCTTCGTCGTCCCATCGGTCCCGTTCATCTGCAATGGTCAAGGTTTCCCCTTGATTTCGCTCCAAAAGTGAAATTTGGTGGTCAATAATGGCTACCCTGTTTTCTATGTTCAGCGCTCTCTTTTTTGCGGCTTCTGCCTTTAAAACTTTGGCTTCTTCCCCACTTAAATCTCCTCGCTCCAATCGCCTATTGATGTTTTCGACCTCCTCTTTTAGCGCATCTTTTTCCTGTTGGGTTATTTTTTCCTTCTTTTCCCTTAAATCTTCAATTTTCCGTTGATAAGGTTCTTGTGCCATCAGGTTTTGTGATAGCAACAGCAAAACAAGTGCTGCCAAGTAAAAGGTAATTGTTCTCATGATTGTTTTGATTTACCCCTCCCAATCTCCCCTCCCGGACTATTCCAGGAGAGGGAAACCAAAAAGGTATTTTTGATTGATGAATAAGTTCTAGTTGTTTCTGTCTGCTACAGCGGTTCGTAATTTGAAATACCCATCCTTGAGCGCATCAAATATCTGATCTCTAAAAGAGGCATCCAGTTCGTCTTCAACTTCGGTTAGGAGGGCCATGGCATCTACCGAGCCACTTTCGTCAAACAATTTTTCCGTTAGAATTTCTTTCTGGGCAGCACGTAGCAACGAGTCCACTTCAGCGTCGGTCACTTGCGCGTTAACTGATTCCAAGAGCTGAACCTGGGCCATTACTTCATTTACTTTTTGGGCGATTAGGGGGTCGGTTTCTTGTATTAGATCACTTTGAATGGATTGTTTGGAAGCTACTTCCGCTTCATCTAAGGGCATGGATCTCAAAGGTTGATTTTTCTCTCCTTGTTCTTGCAAGTTTTCGGTATCATTTTCAGTAACCGCCAGCACAGATTCCGCTCCGTTCTTATCCACAATTTCTGTTTGCCCTTCCAAGGCTGGGATTACGGGGCGCACATGCAAGTTTTCATCAACCACCTGCGCAGGCTCACTTTTTTCACCAGATGCAAAAAAGAAAACGGATGCCAAAAGCAAACCCACAAACCCAGCAGCAATGGCATATACGTATTTTCTCTTGGGCTTTGTAGCACCAGGGGTATCCAACTGGTTTGAAATTTTGTCCCAAGCTCCTGGAGATGGCTTGATTTCCCGATTTCCCAGTTTGTCCTTGATATGTTTTTCCAGTTTCTCCATAACTCCTTCTATTTTTGTCTAGACAGTGCTCGACTAGTCATTCCTTGTAGTTTTAAATTCTCCTGCAGCATTTTCCGAGCCTTGAACAATTGTGATTTTGAAGTACCCTCGGATATTTGCAACATTTCCGCTATTTCGTGGTGCTTGTAGCCTTCAATGGCATACAACAAAAACACCATTTTATACCCCTCTGGTAAATTATCTATCAGCTGCTGCACATATTCCACGTCCAAAATTGAGGACTGTTCTTCCGATTTTTCTGCCTGCTGATAGGCTTCATCATCATAAACCACGAATTGTTTTTTCCGTAAAAAGGAAATACTCTCCCTCACCATTATTTTCCGAATCCATCCCTCAAAACTGCCCCTGTGTTCAAAGGAAGCCAGATTGCGAAAAACTTTCACAAACGCACTGACCATAACATCCTCCGCAAACTGCACATCCTTTATGTATTGGCGACATACGCCCAACATTTTGGGGGCAAATTTTTCATAAAGCAACTTCTGACAATTGGAATCGCCAGAAATGGCCTTTTTGATCAGTTGCTTCTCGTTCGTATATAATGACACGATTTTCAACAGTGGTTCTCGTTTAGTTTGTTATAAAGATAGACGAGGCATTTTTCAAAATGGTTGCCTCTTTGGAAATTTTAATGGTATATAGTTGCAGAATGAGCGCTTTAAACCTTCTAGCATCTAGCATCTAGCATCTAGCAAAATCTATTTTTTACGATCCACAACGTAGTTGACCATCAAAGTAAGCGCACTCTTGTATTCGGAATCTGGGTAGTTGTCAAGCAAGGCCAGCGCCTCATCCTTAAAAGCCAGCATTTTGGTAACGGCGTAATCCAATCCGCCCATTTCCTTTACATAGGCTATGACTTCTTTTACCCTGTTCTTGTTTTTGTTGTGTTTTTTGATGGAATTTATGAGCCAGCGCTTCTTGTCTTTATCACTTTGATTTAAGGCATAAATGAGCGGAAGGGTCATTTTTTGTTCCTTGATATCGATTCCGGTTGGCTTTCCGATTTTCTCCTCGCCATAATCGAACAGGTCATCCTTTATCTGAAAGGCCATTCCGCACAGTTCCCCAAACCGTCTAAAAGTTTCCACTTCCTCTGAATCCGGTTTAACCGAGCATGCCCCCATACTACAGCAGGCAGCAATCAAAGTCGCTGTTTTTTGTCTGATGATATCATAATAGACCTCTTCGGTGATATCCAAAAGTCGTGCTTTTTCAATCTGAAGGAGCTCACCTTCGCTCATGTCCCTTACTGCGTTGGAGATGATATGCAAAAGGTCATAATTCTTGTTCTCGAGGGCCATCAAAACTCCTTTGGAAAATAAAAAATCCCCAACCAATACGGCAATTTTGTTTTTCCACAGGGCATTTATAGAGAAGAAACCTCTTCGCTTATGGCTGTCATCCACCACATCATCATGAACCAAACTAGCGGTATGAATCAATTCAATGATGGAGGCACCGGTATAGGTTCTTTCGTTGACATTTCCCCCATTGATCAACTTGGCGGTCAAGAAAACGAACATGGGTCGCATCTGCTTCCCTTTTCGGTTCACAATGTAAAAGGTAATTCTGTTGAACAATGCCACCTTAGAGGACATGGATTTGAGAAACTTCTCCTCAAATAGTTGCATCTCCCGTTCAATAGGTTCCCTAATTTGTGAAACTACCTTCAAAACTTAGACGTTAGTAAATTTGGTTTTGGACGCTAAAAGTAGGGAAAATGAAAGAGTTCAGCACTGGATGCCCTAAGTTTTAAGATGGGTGGTTTAAAGCGTCGACAAAATACCGTTGACAATTATCAACAAACTACTATTTAAAGGTGTTGGATGTTTGGTGTTTGGTGTTTGGTGCTTGGCGTTCGGTGTTGGATGATGGATGTTTGGTGATGGGTGATGGGTGATGGGTGATGGGTGATGGGTTAAAACTAAATGTTTGGTGTTTGGTGCTTGGTGCTTGGTGCTTGGTGCTTGGTGCTTGGTTAAAATTAACTGTTTGCTGTTAACTGCTAACTATTAACTACTTACTGCTTATTGGCCAACTGTCCACATGCAGCATCAATGTCCTTGCCCCTAGAGCGACGAACAGTCACCGTAATCCCATTTCGCTCCAATGTCTTTTTGTACATTTCCACAGCGGCTTCCGATGCTTGCTGGAACTCCCCATCATCAATGGGATTATACTCGATAAGGTTCACTTTGGAGGGCGCAAATCGGCAAAATTTGACCAAGGCATCCACAGCCTCTTGCGTGTCGTTGATTCCCTTCCAGACCACATACTCGTACGTAATCCGGTTTTTGGTTTTTTGATACCAATATTCCAAGGCCTCCCTAAGATCTTTTAAAGGAAAAGTGGCATTAAAGGGCATAATGGATGTTCTCACTTCATCTATGGCAGAATGCAAGGATACCGCCAAGCTGAATTTTACCTCTTCATCCGCCATTTTTTTAATCATTTTGGGCACACCTGAAGTTGAAACCACAATTCTTTTTGGCGACATGCCCAGTCCTTCCGGGGAAGTTATTTTTTCAATGGCCTTGAGCACATTGTTATAATTCATCAAGGGTTCCCCCATCCCCATAAAAACAATATTGCTTAGCGGACGATCAAAATACAATCGACTTTCATTGTCTATGGCCACTACTTGATCGTAGATTTCGTCAGGATTTAGGTTCCGCATTCTTTTAAGACGGGCGGTTGCACAAAATCTACAATCCAAGCTACAACCTACCTGGCTGGAAACACAAGCTGTTGTCCTAGTCTCAGTAGGTATCAACACGGACTCCACCACCAATCCATCGTGTAGTCGGACTGCATTTTTTATGGTCCCATCCGAACTACGCTGCATCTGATCCACCCTTATGTGATTGATTACAAAATGATCCTCCAACATTTGGCGTGTTTCCTTAGAAATGTTGGTCATTGCATCAAAAGAATGCGCAGATTTTTGCCAAAGCCATTCGTACACCTGATTCCCACGGAAAGCCTTATCCCCTTGGGAAACGAAGAAATCCCGGAGTTGTTCCTTGGTCAATGCCCGTATGTCCTTTTTTTTGGTTTCCACCGTTTAAAGATAGTCAAGAAAAATCCCGAGAAGCAATCTACTACTCGGGATCAATTACTTAAGGTTCCTTTGGATAAGGAACTATTTTATTTTAGATGACCAACATAGCGTCCCCATAGGAGTAGAATCTGTACTGCTCCAAGATGGCCTGTTTGTACGCTTTTTTCATCAAATCGTGACCAATAAATGCCGAAACCATCATCAAAAGAGTGGATTTTGGCAAATGGAAGTTGGTAATCATGCAGTTAGCAATGCTAAAATCATAAGGTGGGAAAATAAACTTGTTTGTCCACCCTTCAAAGGTGTTCAATGAATGTTCCGATGAAACCGCACTTTCCAAACCACGCATCACCGTAGTTCCAACAGCACATACCTTTCTTTTATTTGCCTTGGCGTTGTTAACCACTTCCGTTGCCTTTTCGTCAATGACCAATTCCTCACTGTCCATTTTGTGCTTGGACAAATCTTCTACTTCAACGGGATTGAAAGTTCCCAATCCAACGTGTAGGGTTACCTCGGCAAAGTCAATGCCCTTGATCTCCAATCTTTTCAACAAATGTTTGGAGAAGTGTAAACCTGCGGTAGGAGCAGCCACAGCACCTTCGTATTTGGCATAAATGGTTTGGTAGCGTTCTTCATCTTCCGGCTCCACATCTCTCTTTATGTACTTGGGAAGCGGAGTTTCTCCCAACTCGCGAAGTTTCCTTCTAAAGTCAGTATACGATCCATCATAAAGGAAACGCAATGTTCTTCCCCTTGAGGTAGTATTGTCTATAACTTCGGCCACCAAGCTTTCATCATCCCCAAAATATAATTTGTTTCCAATTCTGATTTTTCGGGCTGGATCAACCAAAACATCCCAAAGCCTTTGCTCTTGATTTAATTCCCGTAACAAAAACACTTCTATCCTTGCACCGGTCTTTTCTTTGTTTCCATAAAGTCTTGCCGGAAAAACCTTGGTGTTGTTCAAAACCATTACATCTCCCTCGTCAAAATAATCGATCAGGTCCTTGAACATTTTGTGCTCAATTTTACCGGTTTCCCTATGAATCACCATGAGTTTGGACTCATCCCGATTTTCAGCAGGGTATTCGGCCAATAGTTCCTTAGGTAATTCAAAGTTGAAGTTTGATAATTTCATGTAGACTTTTTTTGGAAATTTTTAAAGAGCGCAAATATACAATCTCGACATAGGGGATGTCAAGTAATTTGGTGATTAAATGTTAATTATAGCGTGTCCACGCTAAAACCAAGGGTTGCGAGATCCTTCCAATAATCTGGATAGGACTTGGATACCACCTCCGCTTCATTGACCATCAATGTGGTTTTCATGCCCAAAGGACCAAAGGCCATCGCCATTCTGTGGTCGTGGTAAGTGTCTATAGCAACATCGGAAATGATGTTTTGGGAAGGTTCCAAAGTTAAACTTTCATGATCTATGGCCACTTTTGCCCCTACTTTTTCCAATTCCGCTTTCATGGCTCCCAACCTATCTGTTTCTTTAATGGGCAAGGTGTGCAAGCCGGTCAAATGGCATCCCATACCCAATCCAAAACAGGTCACTGAAATGGTCTGCGCAATGTCCGGGGCATTGGCTAAATCGTAGTTAACCGTTTCCAAATTACATTCCTGAACTTTCTCCAGGGTTATTTGGGTGTCGGAGTAGCTTGTTTTCACGCCAAAATCCTGATAAATCTGGGCAAGTACGCTGTCTCCTTGCAAGGAGTTTTCCTTATACGCAGAAAGTTGGATTTGGGTTCCCACATCGCACAATGCCGCAATGCTATAGAAATAACTAGCAGAACTCCAATCCGATTCCACGACCAAAATAGTGTCTTCAACCTTTTTCTTTGGTGAAATTTGGATATGGTTGCCTTCAAACTTGGTCTCCACCCCTATTTGCTCCAACAATCCCAATGTCATTTTTATGTAAGGCACCGAAGTGATTTTCCCAACGAGCTCCAATTCCAAACCGTTTGCCAAACTAGGGGCTATCAAAAGGAGGGCAGAAATATACTGGCTACTAATATTGGCAGGTAAGGACACCCGACTTTTGGTCAACGTCTTTCCCGTTATTTTAATGGGTGGGTATCCCTCATTTTTTTCATAGGTTATTTCGGCCCCCAGGTCCCGTAATGCATCCACCAAAACCTTAATGGGTCGTTCCTGCATACGCTGGGAACCCGTTAGCACTACCTCCTTTCCTTCTTGGGAAGCGAAATAGGCGGTTAAAAACCGCATGGCCGTACCGGCATGATGAATATCGACTACTCCGTGAGAAGTGGCCAAACCCTTTTGCATAACCCGGCCGTCATCAGAGTTGGACAAATTTTTTATGGTCACATTGGGAAACAAAGCCTGCAAGAGCAATGACCTGTTGGTTTCACTCTTGGAACCTGTAACCGCAATGGATTTATCTATTTTTTTACTTTGGGAAAAGGACAGTTTAAGTTTCAAAGCCTAGCTGTTTGGTTGAAAGATCAAAACTAGAAAAAACACCCCTAAAGTCCCTGTACAGGGCTAACTTTATTTGAGCTTTTTGTTATTCTGATGACGATCATGGTCGCGCTTGGCCTTTAAGTCCAACTTTTTGTCGAAGGCCTCCTGCAAGTCCACCCCAGTTTGATTGGCCAAACAGAGCACCACAAACAAGACATCTGCCAGTTCCTCACCTAAATCCTTATCCTTATCCGACTCCTTTTCGCTTTGTTCGCCATAGCGCCGTGCGATGATACGGGCCACCTCCCCAACTTCTTCGGAGAGTTGGGCCATATTGGTAAGCTCGTTGAAATAGCGAACCCCGTGATTTTGGATCCATTCATCAACCGCTTGTTGGGCATTTTGAATATTCATGGTCTACACTTTGGACAAAACTACTTTTTCTGACTGTTTTAGAATCAAATTTTTGTAGTATTCTTTAAGTGCATCGTAATATTCCACTGGAAAAAAGGCTGAATTCAACTCCGTGGTAGCATTTACTCGTATCTGATTGCCCTGTGAAAGTACCTTGAATGAAAACTTTCCCGAATTCTCCGGTAACTGAACCAAGGTACTCTCAGGTAATGACTCCACTTTATATCCCTCTGGAATCGTCAGACTAATCATGTATTTCTTTTGTCTGGGAAAGCTGAAATCCACTGGATATTCCCTCTTTTCCATTATAAAAGGGTTGCTGGACTCGGCCAAGAACAACATAGGCTTAAAATAGATTTTTTGACCAATAATCTCGCACTGATTCTCTTTGACAAAGTCACAGCTTTCGATCATGGGTTTTTCCAGTTGCTTCTTATTTTTCAATTCATAGCCATCAATCTCCATTTCCCCATGCTGGTTTTCCATGTTCTCCAAATAGGTTTCCTCGTCCGTTTTCTCAAGTTTGTCCCTTAGTTCCAAAGCCAGTTGGTTGGTGTATTGGGTTCTTGTTTTTCCGTCAACTGAGCCATCCGCATGAATATTTGCGGTTATATAGTGTATTTCTTTGGACAGTTTCTTAGGTGTGAGCTGTACTTGGGAGGAAGATCCATCTTTCCTTACCAATCTTCCCATCCAATTAAGCGCCCTGTTGGGCAAAACACCTGGAATGGTATTCTTCTCGGTCGCATCGAATAAAATAACATCATCAAGCACTTCAATACCTGCTATTACATAGTTGAATCCATCCGTAGTTGGAAAAAGTGGTATCCCATTAGATCGAGTACTAACCAAAATCGGGTTGGCATTTAATCCCGCATAACGAAACATTGAAGTAAGCATGAGGTTGATCTCTGCCGTATTGCCGGCTCCTTCCTTAAAAGCCTTTTTTATACCATCCCTACTACAGGTTACCCCATAGTAATCGTTCCAGTTCATCTTGGATTGCACAAACTCAAAAATCAGTTTGGCCTTTTCCTTATCATCAGTTACTCCGGCTATTATCCGATCCACCTCATCCTTATAATAATTCTCCCTTCGCAATTCCGTTCCAAAACTGTCATATTCATATATGGTCTTGGCAACACCCTCCCAGGTTTGGCTGTAATTTTTATAGGGCCTGTTCGGAAATTGCGTCGAGGCCAGTTCAAATTTGATGGCACTCCTATAATTGTCAATGTTGCTGGTATATTCTTCCTCAACCATTGAAGGTAGATCAGAAGCCTGAACCTCGTACACATTTTCATAGAAACTCAGGTTATGGGATTGCCTGGAAGTTTTTCCCAATTTGCCTGCCACGTCCTCGGTTCTATAGGATATATTGATCGACCTACTTTCACGGGATTGCTGGAATTGAATAGGGTAATAACCTTTGGAGTGCCGCTTGAAAACAAAGTACTGCGGTATATCCAGTCTAAGGTCCGCCCTGTTAACTGGAATGCTGTATTGAAACCGAAAATCGTCCATATACCAATAAAGCGGAGAGTTCACCTTAAATTCGATATCCAAAACACTACCCTCCTTGACTTCGGGCATGGTGATGGAAGCTTTATTTCTGTATTTGTTTACCTCTTCCACAAACACTCCGTCCTTTTTTAGCTTTTCTTCCACAATCTTACCATCGATCATATTGAAAGTGATTCCCTTTACGTTAGAGATTTTCTCCTCATCCCCTTGGGAAACATACAACGGAATTTGAAGTGTTGCCCAGCTAAATCCCTCTTTGTTGTAAATCTTGATCCTGTAATGTGCCTCCTTGGTCAAAGACCAGCCTTGTTCGGCATTGTAGTTATAGAAGACCCTTTCTTTTTTGTACAAGATGGCAGCGTCTGCATCAGCCTCCAAATGATGTTGGGTTTCGGCGACTTCTTCTTTGGAAACCTTTCCAAATTTCACTTCATTGGCTTGGGTTAGGTGGGTTCCCACCAACAGCAGGATCAGCAATCTTACTTTCATAATTATATCTTGGTTAAAATGATTCTTGAATTGTCAAACCGGGCTACTTGCTTTCTGAAATCCCGGTAGGGTTTGTAATCTTCTTTGGTGTATTGGCCCGACTTTACCAGTAGTTTTCTTTTATAAACCAATATTCCCGGCCCCTGTTGCTCCAGAGAAATTTCGTAGCTGCCGTACGTGGTCTCCAGTTTAAGAGGCTCCATTGGATTCTCTAGTTGATACCCTTCTGGTAAATGGATGGTGAACTCATCCTCATCCAGATACCCACGGGAAATAACCAAATCGGTCTTTCTGCTTCTACTACGTTCTGGAACAATCAAATTTCTATTGAAGAGGTTAGGGGCCAAAAACAGCTTTCCATCCATATTGGAAAGATAGTTGTCCGCTTCTATCTCTATTTCTTCCGTAAAAACAATATTCTGCTTGTCGTTGTTGAATTCGATTTTTCCTAGGGAAAGGTTGTTCACATAGTTCCAATAATCCTTGTAATACTCTTCCTTTTCCACTTCTGATTTTAAACCATTCCTGAATTTTTGGTAATACTGGATTCCAGTGGAAGCAATGGTAACTTGACCAGTGACTCCTCCATTTTCATGTACAACATACTCCCCTTTGGTACCTTGATGGTTGTCCTCGTCCAAATATTGTTTGGATCGTATCAACTCGCCCCCTTTGGGTGTAACCCGCAACACATTTCTGTTATCGGTAAAAGTGCCCAAATGATCTACGGGGGTCACCTGACTGGTACATTCCAGCCAAATATCATCTTCATCCATGGGAATATTTAGAATAACATGATTGCCTTGCATGGAAGGGAATTCGGCATCAAGGTCGCGCTTTCTGGCACCTGCATGAACAACCGTATAATAGGATTCCACACCAACGGCTTTCAATAAGGCCATGGTATAATTGGTCAATCCTTTACAGTCACCATATTTAACCCTGTCCACTTCTGTGGCGCTAATGGGCATCCAGCCTCCAATACCCAGTTGTACGCTAATGTATCTGGTATTGTCTTGCACGTATTGATAGATTTTGGACACCTTATCCCTGGGATTATCCAAATCCTTTACCAGACTCTGAACTTTTTGGACTGTTTGGGCATCCAGGGATCCCTGCCCCACCAAAAGCTTATCGTACATCCACTTTCCAAGGTCTTGCCAGCTCTTTGCGGTTCCATCTACCCCTTCAAGATGGAACTCTTCTAGAGCCAACTTGACATGGGGCAACAAATCTTGCATAGCAGGGGCCAACGGTTCTCTTTTCAATGCTTTAAGATGGGTCCCTTTTGATTTCAACTGGGTATCGGTAAGCTCTACATCTATAGCGTAAGAACCCAGATTCGATTTTTTATATCTGAACGGAATCCCACAGGTGACCGTAAAATTAAACTCACTCTGCTCTGTGGAGACCCGATATCCATCCAAAAAATACCATGTAGGGGCAAAAGCTGTATTGGAAGTGTTATAGGAATGCGTATACTCGACGGTATAGGGATAATCCGTAGGTGTATATCGCATGTACATGATACGGGAATCTGAATAGAGGGTTCCCCCATCTACTGCACTTTGGTCAAAAAAATCTTTTTTCTTGTATTTCTTGACTTCCTCCCCATTTCTATCATAGATTTTTGCTTCCAAGGAGCCTATTTTATGACCGTCATCATAATAGGCGGAGGCATGCACGAATCTGTTCCCATTTTCATTCAGTACGGTTACCACCCGTTTTGCAGTTACGGTCATCAGATCACGAGCTTCCACCACCACGTCCATTTTATCTAAACGAACAACGGCATCAGCATTGATAAGCAGTTCGTCCGGTATACTGTTATGGGTATAATTTTGGGAAAATGAAATAGAAAAACTTAGAAAGGCAAGCAGAAAAGTAAGAATTCGCATCAAAAGACGGTAGGTTGATTTAGTCGCTGCTAAGATGCCAATTTTCCTACAAACCGAAAAACACTGATCGATAAAAGCACACTATTCTTTGTTCTTTGTATCGATTATGATGGTAACCGGGCCATCATTGCACAAGTCCACTTTCATATCAGCTCCAAATACACCAGTCCCCACTTTCTTGCCCAGTTCCAATTCCATACGTTGCACAAATTTTTCGTACAGAGGAACGGCGATATCAGGTTTGGAGGCTTTGATGTAGGAGGGTCTGTTCCCTTTTTTGGTCATGGCATGCAGTGTAAACTGACTCACTACAATAGCCTCTCCTTTTTCGTCGAGTACGGAACGGTTCATAACCCCGTCGACATCGTTAAAAATTCGGAGATTGGCAATCTTTTTGGCCAACCATTGTATATCCGAGTCGTCATCCGCATCCTCAATTCCAAGTAGCACTAAAAGCCCGTGATCAATTTTGGATACCACCTTACCTTCAACCGTTACACTGGCCTTGGAGACCCTTTGGATTACTGCTCTCAATTATCGCTCTTTATAGATGTCTGTTCTGTAATTCTCTTCCTCGCCTGTAATCATTTGCACATAACTTCTATACCTGCTCCAGGCCAGTTCATTGTTATCCAGGGCATTTTTTATGGCACATTTGGGTTCATCCAGATGGAGGCAATTATTGAACTTGCATTCAGATTTTAGTTTGAAAAACTCAGGAAAATAATCTCCAATCTCATCCTCCTCCATATCCACAATACCAAACCCTTTTATTCCAGGGGTATCAATAATTCTTGCCCCAAAGGACAAATCGTACATCTCTGCAAAGGTGGTTGTGTGCTGTCCTTGCAGATGCTGCTCCGAAATCTCTGCCGTTTTTAGCTTCAATCCCGGTTCCAGCGCATTGACCAAGGTTGATTTTCCCACCCCGGAATGACCCGCAAACATACTGGTCTTATCCAACATCAATTCTCTCACTTGCTCAACATTGGTGCCTTCTTTGGCTGCAATTTCCAGACACGGGTACCCAATACTTCCATAGAGCTGCACCAAATAATTCACTTCCACCATCTCATCCTCATCGTAGCCGTCCATTTTATTGAAAAGCAACACCACGGGAATATCATAAGCTTCCGCAGTGACCAGGAATCGGTCTATAAAACTTGTAAATGTTGGCGGATTGTTGAGGGTAATCAACAAAAAAACTTGATCCAGATTTGTGGCAATAATATGTGTTTGTTTGGAGAGGTTTACCGATTTACGAATGATGTAATTCTTTCGTTCCCTAATTTCGGAAATCACCGCAACGGTCTCATCCCCAATTTTTTGCAAATCAAAGACAACTTCATCGCCTACGGCAACCGGGTTTGTGCTCTTAATCCCTTTGATTCGGAACTTGCCTTTTATCCTACACTCGTAAAAATCAGCTTCTTCTGATTTCACGGTGTACCAGCTCCCAGTGGATTTATAAACAGTTCCTTGCACCTATTTGTTTATATTTTCATTACAAAGAAACAATAATCCTCCCATTGAGGCGTATATCTTTGTGTACAGTTAGTTAACTATAATCAATCTCATTATGAAAAAAATCTTATTTATCGCTTTCGTAGCACTAGTCGCTACTTTTGAAATGAACGCACAACAGTACAAGGTAGTGACCAGTGTGGAATCCATTGTGCCCAATGGTCTTGGGCGTTCACGAATTGTAAATGCCCTTGAAGACAAGGATTACAGGGAGTACACCAGTGTACAGACCGAAGAGGATAATACCAGAAACAAATCCAAGCGTGGGGAAATCCGTGTAAAGAACTTTGAGGAAACCAAATTGTTGAACTTCTACAACTTGGGCGGTATCCGTTTTCAGAACATTGCAGCCAACGATGCTCTAATTACCTCCATGATCAATAGTATGATCGCAGATGGATGGGAACTGGCCTTTGTGAACAGTGCAGTGGAAAGTGAAGGTGGTAAAGGAGATGGACAGGGTATTTTTATTACTCGATATATTTTTAGAAAATAAAACACCTATGGTGTATTGGAAAGCCCTTGGAAATCCAAGGGCTTTTTTTATGCATGCAACCCTTGGTTATTTCATCTTGTCTTTAGAGCAGAATAAATTAAGACATTATGAAAAAAGTATTTATCATTATCGGGATGGCCTTAGGAGTAAATTTTGGCCTTGCCGCCCAGGAATACAAGGTAATTACCAGTGTGGAATCCATAATCCCCAGTGGACTAGGTCGTTCGAGGATCATCAACGCATTGGAAGACAAGGATTACAAGGAATATACCAGCGTACAAACCTCCGAGGACAACACCCGTAACAAATCCAAACGAGGAAACATTCGTGTGAAAAATTTTGAGGAAACCAAACTCCTTAACTTCTTTAACCTCGGTGGCATCCGCTTTCAGAACATTGCTGCCAATGACGCCATGTTAACCTCCATGATGAACGATATGGTGGCCAACGGTTGGGAATTGGCCTTTGTAAGCAGTGCCGTGGAGAGCAATGCAGGGGAAGATGACCAACAAGGTATTTTTATTACCCGTTACATCTTCAAAAAATAGAAAGCTCAATCCAAAAAAAAGCCCAGTGTATTCCCACTGGGCTTTTCTTTTATACTGATTTTGCTAATCCACAACATGAATTCTTCCACCGGCAAAGGTATTTTTATATACCCTTTTGGGTTTTCCGTAGACATTTACATCTCCTCCGGCCCGTACATTGATATCCACTACTTCCGAAGCAAAAACATCGGCTTCGCCTCCAGCAGAAATCTTGATGTCTGTATTGGAAGTGCGTAAATCCCTTCCATCAAAAATGCCTCCGGTATTCAATACAATGGACTGATTACTGGCCAATCCTGTAGCTTCAACAATGCCTCCTGTAACTGCTCTTATATCCACATTTTCCACATCCACTCCAATGCGGATCCGTGCCCCTTCTTGTGCCCTCAATTCCAGATTGTTCTTTGTAACAAGTTCGTTGCATGTGATTTGGGCTCCTTCATTCCCATCAATCACATCCAAATCGGTATAGTACACCTCAATGAAGGTATCCTCGCCCGTGAATTTCATATCCAACTGCATTCTGAGTTTTAGAACGCCATTCTTGTTCATCCATTTGATGTCGTCCACATTTCTCCCTTTGATCACAATTCTATGTTCATCGGATTGGATCAAATTGACTTCGATAAGGTCAAAAACCTTGATTTCATTAAACTCCCCAACTTCGGTATCAATGGTACGCTGTGCAAAAAGAACTGAAGATGAAAGGATAAGGCTGAGTAGTAGCAGTTTTTTCATGACTATTGGTGTTAACTTTCTAAAAGATAATCCATTTTGGAGATCGTTACAGTTAACGCATAAAAAAATGCCATTTGCCCAAGCTGGTATCCCTGGTTCAAATGGCACTTTATCCTGATGCTCTTAAACGCTATGCGTTGATGATCTTCTCTTGGTGGTTGATGGATTCTTGGTGGATGGCCTTGAACATTCTCAAAACAAATTCCTCGCTAAGTCCTTGTGACTCACCTTCCAAAATCATTTTACCCAAAATGGCGTTCCATCTATTCGACTGCAGAACAGCCACATTCCTTTGCTTTTTAAGCTCTCCGATTCCGTCGGAAACTTTCATGCGCTTTCCAAGGATATCAATCAATTGATTGTCTATCACATCGATTTGGGCCCTTAAATTGCTCAATTTGCTATTGTATTCAGCTTCTTGGTCAGTTTCTTTTCTGATACGAAGGTCTTTCATGATCTGTACCAAAGCAGCGGGTGTTACCTGTTGTGCGGCATCACTCCATGCATTATCGGGATCATGATGTGTCTCGATCATCAAACCATCAAAATTAAGATCAAGGGCGGTTTGCGACACGTCAAAAATCATATCGCGTTTCCCAGTGATATGGCTTGGGTCATTGATGATGGGCAAATCCGGAAACTTGGACTGCAGCTCAATGGCCATTTGCCATTCCGGGATATTTCTGTACTTCGTTTTTTCATAGGTCGAGAACCCTCTGTGGATCACTCCCAATTTCTTGATATCCGCAGAATACAATCTTTCCACAGCACCCAACCACAAGGATAAATCAGGGTTAACTGGATTTTTGATCAGTACAACCTTGTCCGTTCCTTCCAATGCGTCTGCAATTTCCTGCACGATGAACGGGCTTACGGTTGATCGGGCTCCAATCCAAAGCAAATCCACATCGTGTTCCAATGCAAGGTCTACATGAGCCCTATTGGCCACTTCAGTGGCTGTTTTCAAACCTGTTTCTTCCTTGACTTTCTGAAGCCACTTTAGGCCTATGGCCCCCACCCCTTCAAAATTTCCCGGGCGCGTCCTTGGCTTCCAGATACCTGCCCTGTAGTAGTTGACATCTGTATCCTTCAAATCGTGGGCAATTTTTAACACCTGCTCTTCCGTTTCGGCACTGCAGGGTCCGGCAATTACCAATGGATGTGGTAAATCCAGGTCATCCAGCCATTTTCTCATTTCTTTATTGTTTTCCATAATCAGTTCTAACTTTTTGTGAGGGGTATTCCTTTTAATATTTGTTTTATTCTATTGGTATTGTTCATTTCTTGATGGACATCCTCAAACTCATTGTCCAAGAGCAACTGCTTAAAAGTTTCCAAATTTTGGATATACTCTTCCAACGATTCCACCACATTCTCTTTATTCTGTTCAAAGATGGGGGTCCACATGTCTGGTGAACTCTTGGCCAAGCGCACGGTACTCTCAAATCCACTACCAGCGAGGTCAAAAATATCACGCTCATTTTTTTCTTTCTCAATAACCGTTTTTCCCAACATAAACGAGCTTATATGTGATAAATGAGAGACGTAAGCTATGTGTTTATCATGCGCTTGCGGATTCATGTACCGGATACGCATTTTCAGCTCCTGGAAAAGTTCCAATGCCCGTTCTTGAAGCTTAAAAGCGGTTTTTTCCACTTCGCAAATAATGTTTGTCTTTCCTTCGTACAAACCGTTTATTGCAGCTGAAGGCCCTGAAAACTCAGTACCTGCAATTGGGTGACAAGCCAAGAAATTTCTTCTTTTAGGGTGATTTTTGACCGCTTCGCAGATCAGTCCTTTGGTTGATCCAGCATCCATGACCACGGCATCGTCATCCACGGCATCCAAGATCTTTGGCAGTTCTTCCGTTAATGCGTTTACCGGGATACTTACATAGACCACATCGGCTGAGGCCAAAGTATCGTACCCTCCTTTTTGATCTATGATTCCCAGTTCCAGGGCCTCATCCAAATGGGATTCGTTCTTATCAATTCCTACAATATGGGTATCTGGATGCAATTTTTTGACATCCTTGGCAAAAGAGCCCCCAATCAACCCTATTCCAATGACAACTAGTTGCATACCACTGAATTTGGGATTTGAAAGCCGAGATGTGAGTTTTTTGACTTCATCTTCTGTTTAAAATCTATTGATAGCTTCTTTAATTTTTTCTTCTTTCACACAAAGGGAAAAACGAATGTACCCTTCCCCATTGCCCCCAAAAATAGTTCCAGGCGCAATAAAGATGTACTTGTCATTCAACACTTGGTCTATAAATTCTTCCGAAGGAACCGAACCCTCCGGTAATTTGGCCCAAACAAACATTCCTACCGCGTTTCTATCATAGGAACATCCCAATTTTTCCACCAATTGGAACATCAGTTCCCTTCTTTTTGTATACACCTCATCCAAAGCTTTGAACCATTCTTGCCCACTTTGTAAAGCTGCAATGGCCCCCTTTTGGATGCCGTAGAACATCCCTGAATCCATGTTGCTCTTCACTTTTAGCACCGCATTGATATGTTCTTGCTTTCCCAATACCATTCCCACACGCCAACCGGCCATATTGAAGGTTTTGCTTAAACTGTTCAGTTCCAAAGCACAATCTTTGGCCCCCGGAATGGACAAAATACTGGTTGGGTTCTTGGACAATACAAAACTGTATGGATTGTCATTCACCAGTAGTATTTCATGCTCCTGCGCAAAATTCACCAAGGCTAAAAGTTTCTCAGGACTGGCTGTTGCCCCTGTGGGCATATGCGGATAGCTTACCCACATCAATTTCACTTTGGACAAATCCCTTTGGGACAGCGCCTCCAAATCTGGAAACCATCCATTTTCTTCCTTTAGGTCATACGATTTGGGTACTGCACCAATCAGTTTGGTAACTGAGGTATAGGTAGGATAGCCAGGGTTGGGCAATAAGACTTCATCCCCTTCATTTAAAAAGGCAAGACCAATGTGCATAATGCCTTCCTTGGATCCCATCAAAGGAAGAATTTCAGTTGCCTCATCTACTTGTACCCCAAACTTTTCTTGATAGAAATCAGCAATCGCCATCCGAAGTTCGGGCAACCCTTGATAGCTCTGATACTGATGTGCCCCAGTATCCGTGATGGCATCCTTAAGGGTTTCCAAAACCTCTGGGGACGGAGCCAAATCAGGACTTCCTATGCCCATATTTATAATGGGTTTCCCTTCCTTGATCATCCCCCTTACTTCCCTAAGCTTTCTAGAAAAGTAGTATTCTTGGACTGTTTGCAACCTATCTGCTGTAATCATGGCAATAATGCATTTTTATATTCTCCCAACAACCTGAAATCTTCGGACATGATCTCCAACAAGGATTTGGCCTTGGCAAAATGGTCATAAGCCTCAAAAGTAACATCCACAAAAAAGGCATATTTCCAAGGTGTTTCTATCACGGGCAAGGATTGTATCTTGGTCAGGTTAAGGTTGCAATCACTCATTACGTTCAACACCGTAGCCAAACTTCCGCGCTTATGATCGGTGATAAATCTCAAAGAGGCTTTGTTGATTTCGTCTTTGGGCAATACTTTATTCTTTTTCTTGAGGATGATAAACCTAGTAGCATTGTTTTTAATGGTCTGGATTTCTGGAGCGATGATATCCAAATCATACAAATCCGCAGCAACCTTGGGAGCAATGGCCGCTACCTTGGTCAATTGATTATCCTTGATACGTTTTGCGGTTTCAGCCGTGTCCACATCCTCCACCAATTTGATATGTGGGTACTGTTTTAAAAAGGTCTTACACTGCAGTAAAGCCATGGGATGCGACCTGACTTCCTCCACATCCTCAATGGCCGTGCCCTTAAGCGCCATTAGATTGTGGTGAATGCTTAAATAATGCTCCCCTATAATGTGGATGTTATTGTGGTACACCAAATTGTAGTTGGGTATAATGGATCCCGCGATGGAATTTTCTATGGCCATAATCCCTTTGTCTGCGGTGCCTTGGCATAGGTGGTCAATCATCGCATCAAATGAAAGACATTCCACCAGCTCAATTTGCTCTCCGAAATACTCCTTGGCCACTTGGTGATGGTTAGATCCCTTAATTCCCTGAATAGCTACTTTTAAATTCATGGTAAAAAAAAAGTCCCGGTAAAACGGGACTTTATCTATTTTATATACTTTTCGTACACCTAGAACAGTCCCATACTTCTCTTAAAAAAGAAGTAGAAATAAAAACCGTTCCAGAAATACGTCTTTGTCATTTTTTCACAAATCTTGGGCTAAGATAGGTATTCATATTAAAATCGATAGCAGATCATAAATTTTTTTTGATTTTTTGTTGAACTCCTTCTTTTTTTGAATTTTGCTCGCTCAAATCCCCCTTTCTTTGGGAATATTCAAAATTGGGATTTGGTTCACCAAGGTTTATGGGAATCTAACTAAAGCTGTATTTTTGATTTAAACTCGCACTCATGTCCATCATTGTAAACAACGTTTCCAAAGACTTTGGAAAGCAAAAAGCCCTGCAAGACATATCCTTTTCCATTGCCAAAGGAGAGATAGTGGGTTTCCTAGGGCCCAATGGGGCTGGCAAATCCACCATGATGCGCATTTTGACCACCTATTATAAAGCGGATAATGGTAATGCCGAGGTCAACGGGTTTGATGTCCAGCATGCAGCAAGTGAGGTTAAAAAGAGTATAGGATACCTACCGGAGCACAACCCGCTTTATTTGGATATGTATGTAAAGGAATACTTGGCGTTCAACGCAGATGTCTACAAAGTCTCCAAAAACCGTGTTGATGAAGTCATAGAACAAACAGGCCTGACCCCGGAATCCCATAAAAAAATAGGTCAGCTTTCTAAGGGCTATCGACAACGTGTTGGACTGGCGGCCGCCTTACTTCACAATCCGGAGGTCTTGATTTTGGATGAACCTACAACGGGCCTTGATCCCAACCAATTGGTGGAAATCCGAAAATTGATTCGGGAGATTGGGAAGGAAAAGACCATTTTACTCTCTACCCACATCATGAAGGAAGTGGAAGCGGTCTGCGATCGTGTTATTCTTATCCATAAAGGAAAGCTAGTGGCCGACAAAAAAATGGAAGAGCTTAGGGAGGTCAATGAGCAGATTATAGAAGTTGAGTTTGATTATCGGGTGGAAGAGGTCTTGCTCAACCAATTGCCTAATGTCTCCAAAGTAAAAAACACGGGGGGTTTTGTTTACGAGCTTACTTTTTCCACGGATATAGATATGCGTCCTGCTGTGTTTGATTTTGCGCATGACAACGAGCTCAAAACCTTGCAGCTGAGCAGAAAGAACAAAAACCTGGAGAGCTTGTTCGCAGAATTGACTTCTTAATTCGGATTGGATTTATTCAGCCAATGATGCTTTTGGATATTAATTCGTCAATTCGAGTGGTTTTTTAGGGTTCTACCCTGAAAAATTGTATCGAGAATTGGAATTTTAAGCTAAAACCCTTGTTCTCGACCGCCTGCCGGCAGGCAGGTACTATTTCCTTCGGAAAAAACTCGAACCGACGGGTTTTCTCAATTTATCCGCTCCAAATTGGAGTCCACATCCCGATTCTTAAAATCCGTACTTTTCTTATTCCCAAATCGATATTTTAATGATAGTGCCACTTCCCTCCCATCAGCATAATACACCCCATCCGCAATAACCCTGTTTATGGCATAGCGCTCCTCAAAGTTCATGGCTCGGGTAATATCATTGAATCGTAGGGTACAATCCCAATTGGAAAAAAGGGTTTTGGATATGGATGCTTCAAAAACCGCGAGGCCATTTCTTTTAAAAATACCCTCTTGCCGTCTGCCCATACCCCAAGCTCCCAAAACCAAAGTGGTATCCTTTGCAATCTTCAGCTGGTGATTGGTATAGGTATAAACAAAGGGTTTGACGGTGGAAAAACCAGCGTCATCATCCTTTAGCTTGTTATAATTCAAGGAAATGGTGTTGTTTGAAGTCCATATCCCCTTGGAAAAAGGCAGGGTTACCCCCGCATAAACCCCAATTTCCTTGTCCAGATTTACTTGAGAAAGAATCGCCCTATCATTGGTTTCGTCATAAGAAATGGTGAAATTCATGGGGTCGGCACTTTGGTAATAGGTCATAAATAAAGTCTTGTTCTTTTTTTGGTAGTTAAGCGAAACTTCATTGGTACGGGTGGGAATTAGGTTCACGTTACCCGCGCCTTCCAAAAAAGGATTGATAAAAACCGTAATGGAGCTGGCCCTTGAAAAATCAGGTCGCCGGATGCTTCTCCCATAATTTAGGTTCAGGGTTTGGCTGGAATCCAAAGCTACGGACACATTGGCCTTTGGAAACAGATTGGTCTGCCCTCTGGAAACTATGGGCGAACCGTCATGTACCGTAGAACCATCAACCTTATTATATTCTATGCGCATACCCAGTTCAAAATCGATTTTCTTGCTGAGCTTACCAGAGACGGAACTGTATGCGGCATACAATTTCTCTTCGTATGAAAAATCTATTATGGTTTCTTCGGCATTTGCCAAATCTTGGATTTCGGTAAACGCATCAGCCTTAGCCTGACTCAGATTTATCCCCGATTCCCATTTATAATCTTGGGATAAGGCTTTTTCAAGATCCAGTCTCAAAGCCAAGGAATGAATATCATACTCCTGTTCCCGTTTTTGATCCATTACAAACTCTGAATTGTCAATATTGTTTGCAATCTCAGTGGACAAGGTTTGACTAAAGCCTGTACTTTGCACCCCCGTAAAAAGGTTCCACGAATCGCTTAACTTTTTGTTGAAGTTGAACGAGGCACTATAGTAGTTCTTTGTTTGGTCATTCCCCGTATCAGTCTTGATAAATTGCTCCGCCCCATCCCTTAAAAAAGTATCCGTGACTATGGGGGCATCATCAGTCTGCAACCGCAAAGTGGTATTTAACGACACATAATCGGTTTCGTTCCATTGAAAGTAAGTCCCAAATCCAGCGTTGAGTTGCAATCTATCGTTTCTTGGTACCAAAACAGTGTAATCCACGGCCACGTCCCTTGCCGGTATTTCGAACAGAAAACTATTGCTTTCCCACTGTAGCAACTGGTTGTAAGCCAAATTGCCCCGAAATGTCCAATCATTACTGGCATAACTCGAGTTAAAATCCAGATAGTTGTTAAAATTCTGTTTTGAAGATACCGTCTCGGATACGCTTCCACGAAAACCTAGTTGGGTGTTCTTTTTTAAGCTAATTAATAAGACTGCCCGACCTTCAGCTTCATATTTTGCAGATGGATTATTGATCAATTCAATCGTAGCAATCCCGTCAATCGGTAGCCCAACAAACTCTTCCATTGAAATGCGTTGATTGCCAAGATAGATCAAGGGATTGCCCTTGCCCAAAATGGAAATGGATTCCCTATCTGGTGCCACTTGTACATTGGGAAGTCTGGATAACAAATCAATGGGATTGGGTATGGATGAGAAATAGGGGTTCTGGACATCCACCTTTAAATTACCCGATTTGTATTCAATCGGATTCTTAGCTGCCACCACCTCAACTTCACTTAGCTGGGTCGTTGCTTCTTTCAGGTTTATAAAGAACTGATGATCACCGGTCAGGGAAAAAGTCTCCTTATAGGTTTCAAACCCCAGAGCAGATACCTGTAATTGGTAATCCCCGATTGGGACATCTTCCAAGGTAAAATGACCTTCCAATATTGTGGCGTACTTTACTAATGTTTCGCTCCCTTCTATAAACAAAAGTGCGTCCCCTACCGTCACTACGGTATCGTCTTGATCGAAGACCTGTCCTGTGATTTGATGGGTATTTTGTGCATTGGAATGGTAAGCAACAAAAAAAAGTAAGGCGATTATTCGTCTCAAAACTGTCGTATTTAAAGACAAATTAAGATTGGAAACACGCTTATTGAAGCATTTTAGCGGTCTGAATTAGGTACTAGCACCCGTATTTTTTTGCAGTAACTCTTGCCTACCCTTTACATTGAGCTTGCTGTAAATGCTCGTAATATGTGTTTTTACGGTACTCAGGCTTATAAAAAGCTCATTGGCAATTTCCTTATTGGTTTTACCCTCCAAAATCAAAGCCTTGACGTTTTTTTCCTGTCTGCTCAAGTGGGCATTGGGCAGGGTACGTCTGCCCAGTTTAAAACTGAGAATGCCCAAACCAGCGACAAATACAAGTAGGATCATATTAAGCCATCTACTGGTTTTTAGGTCCTGCTCCATTGCCAGTTGGGTCAAATAGGCCAATCTTTTCTCCAAAAACCAGTATTCAGAGGCTTCAATGGGACTTTCTTTTAATTCGGACAACAATTCAAGATAATAGGTTGGGTTTTCAGAAATGTCCTTGTCCAATAATTTTTTATCCGCCAATTGTTTTATTCCAATCAGCTTCACCATCAAAATCTGTAATGAATCCTTCACAAAACCCTTTCTTGGGTCAATTTTGTTTTCTTGAGCCAGATATTGCTTTACCAACTTTGATTCAAAGGTTTTCAATTTTTGCCATTCCCTATCCCCTTGATTGGTATTGGTATACGTTCCAAAAACCTGAGAGCCTTTTTTAAATTCGATTTTATCCTTCTCAGAGAACATAAAACGAACCTCCTTGGTCACCGTATCGTTTACAATTTTTCTGATCCGTTCCACATGGAGACGATAAATCTTGTTGCTATCCGAAAAGTGCTTTTTATCAAACTTAAAGAAGCCGTTTTTTTGAACATCCGCTATAGCAATTGGCTTTACCTCACTTTGGTTTGCTGTATTTGAAACGGATAAGTGACTCAAATATATCTGTGGTTTCCAGTTAGCAGAACTATCAAAGTTCACAAAACCCGAGACCGCCTGCTGTGCACTGAGTTGCAAACCGGATAAAACGAAAACAAGAAGCAGAACAAGGCTCTTCATCGCTTAAATTTACTGTATTTGTATTGCAGAAGCAATATTATTCCCAGTTTCATCTTTTTTGATGCATGGACAACAATTTAGATCAAAAATCATGTTATCACAATGTCCAAATAGGTATTTTTGCGCTTCAGTATAATCCGATTTCATGAAAAAGAACACAGCACAACTCGAATTATCCAAAGAAGCCATGCAAGATTATGGGTATCAGGTTGTTGATGCCATTGTAAACCACCATAGCGCCCAAGGTGACCAGCAACCCGTTGCCCTGGGATCTAGGGAGGAAATGGACTCCCTTTTTTTGGAAGAAGCCCCGGAAAAGGGAACAAATCCAGAACAGGTGCTTCAATTTGTCTTGGAAGAGGTCATGACCAATAGCACCAATATGTCCCACCCCAAATCCTATTCCTTTGTCCCCGGCCCGAGCAACTATGTTAGCGTTATGGCCGATGCGCTCGCCACAGGATACAATATTTTTTCGGGTGGGTGGGCAGCTTCGCCAGCAGCAGCCGAATTGGAGATCATTACCATCCAATGGCTGCTCAAAATCTTTGGATTTCCAGCTAAAAAAGGTGGTGGAATATTCACCAGTGGGGGTTCTATGGCCAATTTAACGGCGCTTACCACGGCCAGAAAAGTAAAATGTGGTCAAGATTTCTCCAAAGCCGTAATTTACTTGTCCGACCAAGCCCATTCTTCCAATATTAAAGCCATCCGTGTTCTCGGATTTAAAAAAGAACAGATTCGGATTATCCCAACTGATATTGAGTTTAAGTTTGCCGTAAACAAACTCAAAAACTGCATTGCCAAAGACCGATTGGAAGGATTGCAGCCCTTTTGTTTGATAGCCACCTCTGGTACGACCAACACCGGGACAGTGGATCCTTTGGTGGAACTGTCCAAAATCTGCAAAAAGGAAAATATTTGGTTCCATATTGATGGTGCCTACGGAGCCGCGGCCATTTTATCCAAAAAAGGAAAGTCGCTATTGAAAGGAATTGAGAAAGCGGATTCATTGACCGTAGATCCGCACAAATGGTTTTTCCAACCTTATGAAATGGGCTGTCTCTTGGTACGCAATCATAAACACCTCAGCCAAACCTTCACGGAAAAGCCAGAATATCTCAGGGACATTGAAGGCAATACCTCTGAAATCAACTTTTATGATCATGGAATCCAGCTGACCCGCAGGTTTAGGGCACTTAAATTCTATATGTCCATTAAAACATTTGGGCTAAGGGAATTTAGAAAGGCCATTACCTATAACATTGAACTTGCAGAGGAAGTTGAGAACCATCTGCGGAGCAGTCAGCATTGGGAGGTTATTTTTCCAGCGACTTTGGCGGTCATTAATTTTAGGTATCATCCTATTGGAAAAAAGTACTCGCAAAAACAACTGGATCAAATCAACCAGTACATTTCAGAACAGGTGGTCTCTTCACGAAAAGCCTTGTTGGTCACCACTTTGCTGCACGGACAAGTGGTACTACGCATGTGCTTGATCAATCCTAGAACAAGCTTATCCGACGTGATGGAAACTTTGGAGCTTTGTGAACATTATGCCAAGGAATACACGCAAAAAATTCAAACAAAGCACTAGCGATACGATTCTGTTTTGCGCTTTTGTTGTTCAAAAATGGTGATGAACATACGAACGCTAATATTTCTAGCGCGCTGTTTGGCCTTTTCGGCATTGGCCCCCACAAAATAGGTATCGATGGTCTCAATCCAATGTCGTAGCCATATCCCAAAGTGATAATTGGTAATGGTATTGCCCATATTTTCATCTACTTCTGCATGCACCATTAACGGGTTACCTTTATATTTTTGGACAAAGAACAAATTGGTCTCCCAAAAATTGACCAGTTTTTCTATATGTTCCGGCCAATCCTTGATGGTTTCATTAAAAAAATGACCTATTTCCTTGTCCGCCCTTACTTTCTCATAAAAACGGGTGACCAATAGGGTCACATCTTCCCGGGATTCAATTTCCTTTTTGGACATCTCACAACAAATTTAAAATTAATGCCACGGTACTCACCACTAAACTAAGGATAAACAAGTTTATTAGGATTTTGGGCTTTTGTTGCGACAAAACTGCGGCGTTGAATCCCATACAAGCTATAGTGACCAAAAAAAGTTGGACCATCTGCCATGCTTGCACCCCATTGATCAAGATGTACATGGCCGCCACAGAACCCAAACAGCTTTGGGCAATGATAAAAATTGTGGAATAGCCCCTTGCGTCCTTTTCAAATGCTTTTAAACTTTTAAGATATAGTTCCATAATCCTGTCATTTGTCATTGTATGGAACAAATTTATTTCCGATGGGTCGGGCTTTTTTATGACCGAAATCATATCCAAGTCTATCTGGGAAGTTACCGCAGGATTTTATGGGATTGTAATTGTAAAAGTCCCCTTTTTTCCAGGGATTTTACCGCTCTAATTACGGTTTCAACCCTTAACCCAGTCAAGTCGGCCATTTGTTGTCTGGACAATTCCACCAAATACGGGTCGGTTTCAGGAATATGATGAATATGGGTTTTGAAATAATCGATGAGTTTCAGTAAGCGGTGCTCGGGATTTTCTGTGGAAATTTCGGCAACCATAGTTGCTTTATAGTGCAACCTACTGGCCAAAACCTTAGTCAACTCAAGGTGTACTTCGGGATGTTCTTTAAGCAATTGTAAGAATTTGGACTTCTCCAATTTCCAGACCTCTGCATCCTCAACGGCCTCCGCTTGTGCCGGATAGTCCAAATCCTGAAACAAGGGAGGTTCACCAAAACTGGAACCTGGTGAAAAAATACCTTGAATGTATTCTTTACCATCCTCGCTGTAATTGTTCATTTTGATCTTACCGGACAAAACTTGAAAATAATACCGGGGTTGGGTATCTATATGAAAAAGAACCTCCTTCTTCTTTAAAGCTATTTTTTGTGCTCCATATTGATCTAATAGCTCGTCTGGAATCATAGCTTTTCCTCAAATTCAATACAATCCAAGCGAATGTCTTCGTGCTTCAACTGCTTTTCCAACAAATGACAATAATGGTTGGCTCTTGTTTTTTCATAAAATTTACAGGCAAAACAAGTACGCTGCACCGTTAATATACCCTCCCTGTTCAACTTGCTGATCAGTTGGGTCAAGACTTTAAAAAAGCCTTCTTTCTCTTCGGGCATAACATCGTCAAAAAAGTCAGTTAGGCCTCCTGCAAAATGTTGGGTGCTTTTTACTATTTCACTTCCCAAACTCGACAGTAAAATGGTATAGCTACGGTTATCCTCTGAGGAGTAATCCTTGATAATCAAAGATTTTTTGTCCAAAACCCGAATGGCGTCACTGATCGTGGGTTTGGTCACATTGAATTCCTGGGCAAGGGCGCTAACGTTATTGCGTTCACTTTTGTGATAGGCCACAAAAAGCAAGATTTGAATTTGTATCGGACTTAATCCCAATTCCTTAGCCTTGTTCCAAAGCAATACCTTAAAGGCCTGGGAAATGCGCTCCAGTCCAATAACAATCTTACTGGAAAGGTCTTCTTGCTGCCGAGTAGGGTCAAATGTGCTTTTGTTTTCCATAAAAAAGTGCCTGTCGGGTGTTCCGACAGGCAAAGTTAGCTATCCTAATTAAATTAGGAACAATTTTCCATTTCGACAATGAAGTACCCTTTGGTTCTAATCTCGTCTTCCACTTCAGTTTGTACCGATTGGATATGGCAAAATCTGCATTCGTTGGAGGTAAGCGCACCTGTATTAAATGTTTTGGTTTCCAAATACTGCTGCCCGTATGAAAAAATCCGGCCCTCATCAGTTAATTCCTTGGGAACCAAAATATCGAAATGCATTGTTATGCCATCTTCCCTTTCTACATAGGTATCCCACACTGCGATTTTCATAGCATCTACTTTACGGTATAAGGTAAGGACAGGTCTCCACTGCGAATACTGTAAACCTCATAAACGCCCAACATAGGTAGTTCTTCGTTGCTGGTGTTTACCTTCATGAATGCGGACACTCCATCGTAATTGAATTCCGTTTGGTGCTGAATCCGATAGTCAGGAACGACCACCTTGATAAGATGACTCGCTGTTACTACAGGATATCCAGGAGAGTCCATATACATGGGCATCCCTGGATTTGTTGGTGGCAACACAATAGTCTCATCCGCCTTTTTAAACTGTTTGACCGACAGTCCGCCATGCACTCTCTTGTCTTCTACAAGCACTACCCAATGCGGGTGCCATATTACCCCATCGTTGTTCAAATTGGCATCGCCATTTTCATCCCATAAGGGCGTATCATCAAAATCTGGGTGGGAAGTAAGTGCCAAGGCCAAGATTCCCTCGGTCTTGCCAAATCCAACAAACTCCGGTTTAAGAGTGGTAGGAAATACGTATCCCAGCACAGGGGCACCATCCAGCTGACCCAATTTTTGTGGTACCGTGTTTCCAGCACTTCCCTCTACCTTAATTTCCCAAACGGTGACCCCCAACTCCTCCTGATGGGTTACCTGAACGTCTTGTATCTTAAAATCCTCATTGTTGTAAGGACTTTGCTGGCCACACGAGGTTAACATATTTCCCATTAAGAGCAGTCCCAACAGGTATAAAGTTTTTGTTTTCATTTTATTTATTTAGGATTCCTAACTATGTAATTCAAAATTAACCTTTCACGTCTTCAATAGATGCTCCAAAATTGATGTGAAGCACATTTCCATTAGGTGTAACCAATGCAGGAACCGACTTTACTCCATGTTGTTCCGCCTCTGGAATTCTTGTTTGGTCCTCGCCTAAATGCACGATGGATACCTTTTCAACTCCAATTAAGTTAACCAAATCCTGTTCGGCACTTACACATACCGGACATCCAGCATGATAAAAAACTGATCTACTCATTTGTCTTAAAATTTAAGTTATCGCATTATTGCGACACAAATATAGTAAGGATTCCTAATTATTAGTGATTTTCCAGTAAATATTTTACTATTCCGTTTAGTTCCTCCTGCACTTTGGGGTCTGTGCTGTTGATCAGGATAGTAATCACCATCTCTTCTTTGGGATAGATAAAAAAATTAGAATATGCGCCTACGCTATTGCCCACATGCCCTACAAAGGATTTGCCTTGTTCATCTTGGCTCACCTGAAACCCCAATCCATAGTAAGTAGTATCTCCATCCACCTTTTGCGAACTGAGGATTTCCTGCATTGTGTCAGGTTGTACCAATTTGCCCTCTAAAATGGCCACGCCCAACTTGCCTATATCAGAAGCTGTGGATAAGTAGCCACCACCCGCCAACTTGTATTGGTTGTTGACCGAAATTGCCTGCTTAAAACCTACCCTGGTTTTGGTATAAAACCCAGCTTTTTGCAACCCTTTGGTCGTCAAAATGCTTGGGTTTTGCCCAACCTGATTGGGTGAAAGGGTATGATGCATGCCCAGTGGCTCCAATACTTCGTCCTGGACATATTCCTCAAAAGAAACTCCACTAGCCTCTTGCATGGCCAGGGAAAGTAGAACAAAATCAAAGCTATTGTACAAATAACCCTTTCCCGGCTGAAACTGCAAGGGGGCATCCTTAAATACCTCAATGCTGTCCTTAATGGAATAAGCCAAGTTCAACGCATATTCCTTTCCGCGATATGATCTGATTCCAGCGGTATGGCCTGCCAATTGCCTCAAGCTAAAATCAAACTCTTTTTTGGGAAAATAGGGTACATGTTTATAAAAGGAATCGTCAAGGTTTAAGAGCCCCTCCTCTACCATCCTCGCCAAAGCAAGACCCGTTATACATTTGGACACACTGGCAATTCTAAACAAAGTCTTCTGAGGGTCAACCGCGGTTTTTTCTTCCAAATTGGCATGGCCATAGCCTTTTTGCAGCAATGGTCGACCTTGTTTTATCACACTCACAGCCATTGCAGGAATTCGAGATTCGGTCGCCAAATCAGTGAACATGGCATCTACCATTTTAAGACCCTGCAAATCCTCAATTGACCTTGCCCCTGTGTTGGAAAACCAATTTTTAATGTTTGAGAAAAATACCTTCACCTTATATGCTTGAGTCTCCTAACATAGTGAGAATTCCAAAGAACAAAAAACGGGTTTTATCCCAAATGAGCAAGAACGGAAAAGTTGCCCGATCAAATTCCATATACATTTGTGCTAAACAAAACAGGAAAATGCAATCCACGGACAATAGACAACTTTATCATCAAAAATTGAATCGTGTTTTGGAATACATCCATAACCATTTGGACGAAAAAATTGATGTAAAGGCTTTGGCAGAACTGTCGCATTTTTCCCCTTTTCATTTTCATCGGATAACACGGGCCATGCTGGGTGAACCTATCGGAGCCTACATCAACAGGGTACGTTTGGAAGCGGCGGCCAAAATGATTCGATATACCACATTGTCCATGGAAGAGATCGGGTATAATATTGGATATGAAACCCCTTCTTCCCTAACCAAGGCCTTTAAGCATCATTTTGGGGTAACGCCCTCCGCTTACAGAAAAAACAAAACATTGAACTTAAATAGCGTAAATAAGATGGAAACAACATCCCTAAACATTAAAAAACCCAAAATCCTGACCGTTGAGGATAAAAACTGTATCTACATTACCCTCAAGGGGGCTTATCAAAAATTGGATTACCCTGCAACCTGGGCCGCCCTCTGGGCAGAGGTCAAAAGCCAAAAACTGTTCACCGCCGGTATTGAACATATTGGTCTCCCATTTGACGACCCCAAGGTTACCGAAGAAAACAACATTCGCTACGATGCTTGCTTAATCATCCATAAGGAAGCCAAACCCAATGGTAAAGTGGGGGTTAAAACCATACCAGGCGGGAAGTTTGCCGTGTTCCACTATCAAGGTAGTTATACCAAATTAGAGCAGGTCTATAACTATATTTTTAATACGTGGCTATTGCAAAGTGAGCATGAACTCCGCGACGAACCGGTTCGTGAGAAGTACTTGAACAATGCTGAAAAAACTGAGGAAAGTAAGCTTAAAACCGAGATTTACATCCCAATCAAATAGCTAATCCCTAAATATCAATCGCCCATTAAAGATTTCTTCCACATCAACTTCTGGAGGGCGATTGATGCTGACAACATCCCCAGTACTTCGGATTGAACCTGAAATCCGTTGCTGGGGGTTTACCAAAATATCGTTGGTACCCCTATGGCTGACACTCACATTTTCAGCGACCAAATTTTCTGCTTCAACCCGGGAGTCCCCAGCGGCTATGTTCACATTGAGATTGGTAGTTGTTCCACGTAACTTAAAGTAAGCGATTCCGTTGACCACAACACTAACCGAAGTAGAGTTCAGGTTTAAATCGAAAGACCCATCGGTGGTTTCCGTTTCTGGATTGATGAAACTTTCGGATATTAAACTAAGGTTGGGGTATGAAAGTACGCCATCACTGGAAATTAAAAGTCCCGTACTGCTCCTAATTTCTTCAATGTTTGGCGAGGTCACGTGAATGGTGGTTAGGCCATAATCCCGAATAAAATTACATCCATTTGCATTCTCGAGGATGAGCCTGTTCCCTGACACTTTTGCTGATACCTCATTTTGAAGAAATTCCCCAGTTGCTATTTCCACCTTTTGGGTGTCACCCTCGGACAATACCAGGTTGATATTCTCAAAAACAGTGATTTTTGTAAAGTTGGACAGCTCGACAGTCCTTCGGGTCAAATCCCCAGCATTTTGAAAGCAATCAGGAACGTTTTCGCCGTTGCACGCAGCAAAAAGAAAAGCCAAAAACAAATAAAAAGACCTTACGACTGCCTGCCTGACGGCGGACACGGCGCTCTGGGTGACATTCGCCCTGTTTTTTGGTTTTTTCAATGCTTTCATCACATATCTATAATCTGACCCCAATTCCAAATTCAACGGTTTCTGCTTTAGCTCCATGCGATTTTAAGGTGATGGCTCCGAAGAGCTTATCCCCAAAATAGCGCTTCAATCCAATTCTGTTATACATACGGCCTTCAAAATCGAATGGATAGTACACATAATACCCCAATTGGGTTTCTATACTCATTTTATGGATGAAAAGTTCGTGACCTGCAAAAATCCCAACCCTTTTAAAATCGGTATCCGGTGACACATCCAACTCAGGAAAGGAAGTGGCCTGAAGCCGAATCAGTTCCTTTAGAAAATTGGAAAAAAAAGCATCCACCCCAAACTGAAGGGCACTTTTTCGTCCCAAACGCTTGTCGGCATAGGCGGAGAATATCCAGAAACCGTACCGACCAGAATTGATCACATCACTCTCATTCACCCCGCCTCGTAACGCTAAATTATATCGGATTGGGTAGTTCTTCTTCTCTACTTTTTCCGTTGGAATGTACTCATAGGTCAATCCACCACTTAAATCGTATGTCAATCCCAGATTTAGCGCAAAGGTATTGGTTGATGTATTTGGAGCTTTAAAATTGGCATTGGAATAATGAATCAGGGAAATTCCAGCCTTGACACCCAAATTATGCCATAGATTATCCTTTTGATAATTGACCATGGCCATGGTGGAACTCAACAAATGTGTGCCGTAGGCATTGTTCCTAAAATTGTTGTGCTTATCGTATGGATTGGTATTGTAGGCGACTCCCTGCCCCACTCTTAATTGTAGCTTCCGTTTTAGAAAATAGAAATTATAATGGGCATACAGACCAAAATGCTCTCCCAAGGTGGGATTATTCATGTTCTGATAGATAAATGTAATTCCAGTATCTGGATACCCATACAGGCCTTCCCAAGCTTCCTGCCCATAGCGTTTTCTGTTAATTCCTAGAATAAATCCGTTTGGATGTTCAGTGATCAAATGGGAAATATCCGGGTTGTGTAAAAGGATGGAGCCATAGAAATAATTCGCATCTATGACGTACTTTTTTGGCGGCTGGTCCTCCTGGCTAAATCCGCGGGTCACAGATAGTCCCAATAGAACACATAAAAGAAGTAGGTGCTTCATGAGGGGCAAAAATAGACATAATTGGTTGAACCCGAAGGTTTGTAAACCCACCTTGCCTCCTTGTTGCTAAACTGACAAACTTTAGAAAACGGCCTTGGCTATTGCCTTGATATTATCTGATTTTCCCATTGAATAATAGTGAAGTACAGGTACGCCTGCATCCTTCAGCTCCTTGGATTGTTGAATGCACCATTCCACGCCTACTTGACGTACTTCTTTGTTATTCTTGCAAGATTCCACAGCTTCTATTAGGTCTTCTGGAATATCTACCCGAAACACCTGGGGCAATAGTTGCAAATGTCTTTTCACGGCAATGGGCTTAATCCCGGGGATTATGGGCACATCAATGCCAATATTTCGGGCTTCCTCAACAAATTCAAAGAATTTCTGGTTATCAAAAAACATCTGTGTCACCACATAATCAGCTCCCAATTCCACTTTTTGTTTCAGTCTTTTTAGATCCGATTTCAGGGAAGGTGCCTCCATATGTTTCTCTGGATATCCCGCTACGCCAATACAGAAATCGGCGCAATTATCGGTTTCTATCACCTCATGTAGATAGTTGCCCTTGTTCAATTCTCGGATTTGGCCTACAAGGTCAGAAGCATACTTGTGCCCGCCAGAGGTTGGCGCAAAATACTTTTCCTCTTTCATGGCATCGCCCCTAAGCGCCATGACGTTGTCAATACCCAAATAGTGACAGTCCACCAACAAATATTCAGTCTCCTCCCTGGTAAACCCGCCGCATAGCACATGTGGAACGGTATCCACATCATACTTGTGCTTGATCGAGGCACAGATTCCCAAAGTTCCAGGGCGCATACGGGTTAGTTTTTTGTCCAAAAGTCCATCCCGGTCAATATAGACAAACTCCTCCCTAGACGTGGTCACATCAATGAAGGGTGGTTTAAATTCCATTAAAGGATCAATGTTGTCGTACAACTCCTGAATGCTCCTACCCTTTACCGGGGGAATAATTTCGAAACTAAAAAGGGTTTCTCCTTTAGCTTGTTTTATGTGGTCTGTTACTTTCATTCAATTTATGTTGGTGTAGGTTTTGTAGTTCTTGGTTCTTGGTTATGAATTAAAATCAATGCTCCACCATGTTTGGGGCCAGCCATTTTTCAGCTTCCTCAATTGGCATTCCTTTTCGTTCCGCAAAATCAGCTACTTGATCCGGTTTAATTTTTCCCAATCCAAAGTACTTGGCTTCAGGATGTCCAAAATAATAGCCGCTCACGCTGGCTGCCGGCCACATGGCCAAGCTGTCGGTTAGTTGAACGCCGATTTGTTCTTCCACTTTGAGCAATTCCCAGATGGTCAACTTTTCCAGATGGTCTGGACAAGCCGGATAGCCTGGAGCGGGACGTATCCCTTGGTACTTTTCTGCTATCAGTTCATCATTGGACAGGGTCTCCGATGTTGCATAACCCCAATGTTTGGTCCGCACCTCCTTATGCAAGTATTCCGCTAAAGCTTCTGCCAAACGATCTGCCAGTGCTTTAACCATAATGGAGCCATAATCGTCCAGGTTTTTTTCATATTCCTGCGCCAATTCTTGGGTACCGAATCCTGTGGTCACACAAAAACAGCCCATATAATCCTGGATTCCTGTTGTCTTCGGAGCGATGAAATCTGCCAAAGCAATATTGGGAACACCTACCCGCTTCTTTAACTGTTGTCGTAAGGTTCGGAAGGTGAATTTCTTGGAGTCCTGGTTCTCGACTGCCTGCCTGTCGGCAGACACGGCGCTCGAACTGACAGTGCCATCAAATTGAGTTGAAATGAGAATGTCATCATCATTGACTTGATTGGCTGGAAACAATCCAAAAATTGCTTTTGCCTTCAACAGCTTTTTATCCAAAATCTGATCCAACATCTTTTGGGCATCCTGAAAGAGTTCTTGGGCTTGTTCACCTACCACTTCGTCCTGGAGAATGTTGGGATACTTCCCATGCAAATCCCAACTCCGAAAGAAGGGGCTCCAGTCAATGAAATCTTTCAGTTTTTTCAAATCAAAATCCTCCCAAACCTGAATTCCCAATGCTTTGGGTTTTGTAATATCAGAAGCCTTCCATTCAATCTGAAATTTATTTTGACGTGCTTCCTCCAGTGACAAATACTCCTTCTTTTTGGTCCTGCTTAAAAATCGATCCCTAAAGCTCTCATAATCCAGCTTGATGGATTTCTTATACCCATCCGAAGTATCTTTTTGCAAGAGGTCACCCACCACGGTCACTGCTCTGGAAGCATCATTTACATGCACTACAGATTGACTATACATTGGGTCAATTTTTACAGCCGTATGGGCTTTACTGGTCGTTGCTCCACCTATAAGCAAGGGTACTGTAAACTGTTGCCTTTCCATTTCCTTCGCCAAAAAGACCATCTCATCCAAGGAAGGAGTAATCAGGCCGCTCAACCCAATAACATCCACCTGTGCTTCCCTGGCTTTCTGGATAATCACCTCTGGCGGTACCATCACCCCAAGGTCAACAATTTCATAGTTGTTGCAGGCCAATACCACGCTTACAATGTTCTTACCTATATCATGGACATCTCCCTTTACGGTGGCCATCAATATTTTGCCAGCAGCTGAGGCATTGGCATCTTTGGACTCCTCTATAAATGGGGTGAGATATGCAACGGCCTTTTTCATCACCCTGGCCGATTTTACCACTTGTGGCAAAAACATCTTTCCACTTCCAAAAAGGTCGCCAACCACATTCATCCCGGTCATTAAATTCCCCTCAATCACCTCCAAAGGTCTGGAGGCTTGCTGACGAGCCTCTTCAATATCTTCTACAATGAATTGATCAATACCCTTTACCAAAGCCCTTGTAATCCGATTCTGCAAAGGTTCCTCCCGCCAAGATAAATCCACCTTATTTTCCTTGGCTTTGCCCACGACAGTTTCGGCAAATTCCAATAGCCGTTCCGTAGCATCATCCCGTCTGTCCAGAATCACATCCTCCACATGTTCCAAAAGATCCTTGGGAATGTCATCATAGACCTCCAGCAACGCTGGATTTACAATTCCCATGTTCATCCCAGCCTCAATGGCGTAGTACAAAAACACGGAATGCATGGCCTCCCTTACCGGGTTGTTTCCTCGAAATGAAAAAGAAACATTGCTCACACCTCCACTAACACTGCAATGGGGCAAATTTTCACGCACCCATCGGGTTCCCTCAATAAAATCGATGGCATTCTTGCGATGTTCCTCCATTCCCGTAGCCACCGGAAAAATGTTTAGATCGAAAATGATGTCTTCTGGAGGGAAGTTCACCCGATTCACTAAAACATCATAAGAACGTTTGGCAATTTCTATCCTGCGCTCATAAGTATCTGCCTGCCCTACCTCATCAAAAGCCATGACAATTACGGCTGCACCATATCTTTTGACCAAAGTGGCCTGTTTTATGAACGCGGCCTCACCCTCCTTTAAACTAATGGAATTTACCACGCATTTCCCCTGGACTACCTGCAATCCTGCCTCAATAATTTCCCATTTGGAACTATCAATCATGATAGGAACACGGGCTATATCCGGTTCCGAACCGATAAGGTTCAAAAAGTTGACCATGGCCTCTTTTCCATCAATAAGGCCATCATCCATGTTAATGTCTATGATTTGGGCCCCGCCCTCCACTTGATGACGCGCCACATCAAGAGCTTCCTCAAATTTCCGCTCCTTGATTAGGCGTAGAAACTTCTTGGATCCAGCCACATTGGTTCGCTCCCCTACATTTACGAAATTGCTTTCTGGGGTAATCACCAAAGGCTCAAGGCCAGATAAACGCAAAGGGCGTTTGTGGTTAATAGTTAATGGTTGATGGTTATTCGTCTGCTCCATATAAATCTTTAACTAATAACTATGAACCGTTAACTTACGAGGTTCATATTCCTTAACCAAATCTGCAATTTCCTTAATATGCTCAGGAGTGGTCCCACAACATCCTCCCACAATATTTACCAGGCTCTTTTCCAAATATTCTTTGATTTGCACGGCCATTTGCTCTGGGGTCTCATCATACTCCCCAAAGGCATTGGGCAATCCAGCATTGGGATGTGCAGAAATTGCAAATTCCGATTTGGCAGAAACCACCTCTAAATGGGGCACCAATTGATTTGCCCCTAAAGCACAGTTGAATCCAACCGATAAAATGGGCAAATGGGAAATTGATATCAAAAACGCCTCCGCGGTCTGGCCGGATAAGGTTCTACCGGAGGCATCGGTAATGGTACCACTTACCATGATGGGAACGTGTATGTTCCGCTCTTCCTTCACCTCTTCAATTGCAAACAAGGCCGCTTTGGCATTCAGGGTATCAAAAATGGTCTCCACCAACAAAATATCCGCTCCTCCCTCCAATAAGGCTTCCACTTGTTGCTTATAGGCTATTCGCAGCTCATCAAAAGAAATGGCCCTAAAACCAGGGTCATTTACATCCGGCGACATGCTGGCTGTTTTGTTGGTAGGCCCTATACTTCCTGCTACAAACCTAGGTTTGTGCGGTTCTTTGGCCGTAAACTCATCTGCCACCTTTTTGGCAATCCTGGCCGACTCATAGTTAAGTTCGTACACCAGTTCTTCCATGTGGTAATCTGCCATTCCAATGGTAGTTCCTGAAAAGGTGTTGGTTTCCACGATATCCGCGCCTGCCTCAAAGTACTTGGCATGAACCTCGGCAATGGCCTCGGGTTGTGTAAGTGACAACAGATCGTTATTCCCTACTAAGGGATGTTCCCAATCCTTGAACCGCTCCCCGCGGAAATCTTCTTCGGTAAATTTATAGCGCTGCAGCATGGTACCCATGGCACCGTCCAATACCAGAATGCGTTTTTGTAAAATATCTTCAATGGTTTCCATAACAATATAGTCCCGTAAAGGGATTTAGATGTATCAAGAAAGTTGCGGAAACGACGTTGAGAAAGAAGTATTCTTTTCGTTATCCATCCCAAAACAATCAAATTTGACCGTTGTGGGTAGAATGTAGCACCTTCTTAGATCCAAGAAATGGAATTCCTAAGGGTTGCTAAGGCTTCAATGGGTCTATTCCCTCCACCTTTCTTGATAACCAATTCAATTTTTTAATGAACTGAGGACAAAATAACCACGTTTTGTCCTCAAAAACAACAGAAATCTACATTTTGTTGGTCAATACCCTCCTAAGCGTTGCATAAGAGGGCGTTGACTAACTCAAAATAATCTAAAAAAGCTCTAGACTATACTTTGAACCACCTCTTTTTTGGCTTCTTTTTTGGAGCCGTCAAATCCTTGCACTCCGCCAACCGTGGTATATTTCATTACAAATCGTTTATCTGGATTGATAATTTGATAAGCATACTGACACATTACAGCAGCCTCATGGAATCCGGATAAAATCAATTTTAATTTGCCCTCATAGGTGTTTACATCGCCAATGGCAAATACACCTGGAATATTGGTCTGGTAATCCTTGGCATTGTTCACCTTGATGGCGTTCTTCTGAATTTCCAAGCCCCAGTTTCCTATAGGTCCCAATTTTGGTGACAAACCAAACAGTGGAATAAAGTAGTCTGTTTCCACATAGGTTTGGCCCTTGGCTTCATCATTATGTTTGATGACAACCGCTTTTAGTTCATTTTCTCCATGGATTTCCTTCACTTCAGCCTCTGTGTATAACTGGATTTTCCCCAATTTGGCCAATTCCGAAGCTTTTTCAACAGAATCCAAAGCGCCTCTAAACTCATTTCTTCGGTGTACCAAGGCCACTTCGGAAGCTACATCTGCCAAATAAATGGCCCAATCCAAGGCGGAATCGCCCCCTCCAGCGATCACTACTTTTTTATCCCGATATACTTCAGGGTCCTTGATCATATAGACCACTCCTTTGTCCTCGTAGTTTGCAATATTGGAAATCAAGGGTTTTCTGGGCTCAAATGAGCCTAATCCTCCAGCGATAACTACTACAGGGGCATGGTGTTGGGTTCCTTTGTTGGTGGTAACAATGAAGGAACCATCCTCTTGTTTCTCCAAGGTCTCGGCGCGTTCTCCCAAAGTGAACCCAGGCTCAAAAGGTTTTATCTGCTCCATTAGCCTGTCCACTAAATCTCCTGCCAAAATCTCCGGATAAGCAGGGATATCATAAATTGGTTTTTTGGGATAAATCTCCGAACATTGGCCACCTGGTTGCGGAAGTGCGTCAATCAAATGCGTCTTCAATTTTAAAAGTCCAGCTTCAAACACGGTAAATAAACCTGTTGGCCCAGCGCCAATTATAAGTATATCTGTCTTTATCATCTTATTCCTTTTTCTAATAACTCCAATTCTTTGTTTCTGTTTTCTTTTTGGATTTCCAACAATCGTTGTCGATGGTTCACCACCTCGCCAATAATTATGATGGCAGGATTGGATAACTGCTGCTCCTTTGCCTTGTACTCAATGGAAGCAACAGTACCAATTCCTATTTTTTCGTTTTCCATGGTGCCATTTTGAATAATGGCCACCGGTGTGTTTTCTTTTCCTTCATTTTTGAACAGCTCCATAATCTCACCCAACTTGGACATCCCCATCAAAATCAGGACCGTTGCGTTTGATTTGGCCGCCAATTCCACATCCTTTGAAAGTTTGTGCTCTTTGGTAGTTCCCGTAATCACCCAGAAACTCTCTGTTGCTCCTCTTTTGGTAACCGGAATATTTTGTGAAGCCGGAACGGAAACTGCAGATGAAATCCCTGGCACAACGGCTACCTCAACACCAAATTGCGAAGCGTATTCCATTTCCTCGGCTCCACGGCCAAAAACGAAGGGATCCCCGCCTTTAAGACGAACCACATGACCCTTGGTCTGTGCCCTCTGAACAATCAGTTCATTGATTTGGTCCTGTTGATAGGTATAACATCCTTTTCGCTTTCCCACGAAGATTTTCTCCGCATCCGGTGCATATTCCAAGAGCTGGGTATCCACCAAGGCGTCATAAAGAACTACATCCGCATCGCGCAAGGCCTTTATCCCCTTAAGGGTTATCAAATCCACATCACCGGGACCTGCTCCAACTACTGTCAATTTTCCGTTATACATGGGCCAATTCCAATTTTCTATAGGCTTCCAACTTTTCCAAAACTGATTTCGCATCAATCAGATAACTCTCCGCAAATGCCTGACTTGGCTTGTTCTTGTTCAACTGAAGCGCCAAATCCGCAAAACTTCCTGTAAAGCCAATTTTATCGGTTTCCACATAGAGTTTATCAAAATCCTTGATAATCCCCGCATGGGTGTTCACCTTTACCTTTTCCGAAGTCAACAAGGCCTTGGCCGAGTTTACTATGGATTGATAGGAATAATAGATACTTGCGGCCCATTTTTCCTCATTTAGGGCTTCTTGGGCACTGTCTATTTTTTCTTGACTTTCAAAGAATAGGGTGGCAACAAGATCTACAATGACCCCAGCACATTCTCCAATACCTATCTCCTTTTTATATTTTTCTTCGGTTCCCCAATCAATGAAATCGTCTGGGGCAAGGTTATCAATATCGGCCAAAGGTTTTAGGAAATCATAGAAGTAATGCTCCCCTTTCTCACCATAGTAGTCGGCAAATGAAGTACCATTTCCGTTGCTGTTGAAATCGTCCAAAATCAACCTTAATGCTTGCGGTCCCCTTTTGCTTGGAATCTTAATCACCTTGTCGGCAAATCTGGCTTTTCCATTTCCGAAATTCCCACCTCCCAATAGCACTTGAAGTGCCGGGGCCACCAATTTATCCTTGGTGCGAATGGACATTCCCTGAAAACCAATATGGGCCATATTGTGCTGGCCACAGGCATTCATACAACCACTAATTTTAATGACCACATCAGGATTGCTGATATATTGTGGATATTCTGTTTTTATGACGCGTTCCAACTCTTCTGCAATACCCGTGCTACTAGCAATTCCCAAGTTGCACGTATCCGTACCCGGGCAAGCTGTAATATCCAAAGCTTTGTTATACCCTGCTTCTACAAATCCCAATTTTTGCAATTCGGTGTAAAAGAATGGTATCAAGGCTTCCTTCACATAGGGAATCAATATATTTTGTCGTAGTGAAAGACGAATTTCCCCTGCTGCATAATCCTGAACCAATCGGGCCAGTTTTCTGGCCTTATCCGTATAGAAATCTCCCAATAGTACTTTGATTCCGATTGCCACATAGCCCTTTTGCTTTTGGGGAACTAAGTTGGTGGACTTCCAAGTATTGAAAGCTTCCTCATCCTCAACTTGTACCTGGGGTGCTTCCACATTGGCCACTAAAGGTCTTGGATAACTTTCAAAGTCAATAGGATAGGTTTTATGTGGAATGGCCAATTGCTCCTCTTCCAAAAGCGTCTTAAATCCATCAAGTCCAATGTCTTTGAGCAAGAATTTCAATCGGGCTTTGGCCCTACTCTTTCTTTCCCCATGGCGGTCAAAGATGCGGATAACCCCTTCCATCAGTGGAATGATTTTATCCGTAGGTAAAAAGCTGTACAATTCATCTGCATGACGCGGTTGCGAGCCCAAACCTCCTGCCAACATCACTTTGAATCCTCTTTCCCCATTTTTGACTTTGGCAATAAAGCCAAGGTCGTGCATGTACGATAACCCGGTATCTGCGTCACTGGCTGAGAAGGAAACCTTGAACTTTCGTCCCATTTCCTGACCAATGGGGTTTCTCAAAAAATATTGAAATACCGCATGGGCATACGGAGAAACATCAAAGGGTTCATCGACATCTATACCAGCGGTTTCACTGGCGGTCACGTTCCGAACCGTATTGCCACAAGCCTCACGAAGGGTAACGTCATCCCGCTCCAATTCTGCCCACAGTTCCGGGGTTCGTTCCAAGTCCACGTAGTGGATTTGGATATCCTGCCTAGTAGTAATGTGCAATCTCCCTCTGGAATATTCATCAGAAACATCACAAATACGAAGTAGTTGTTTGGAGGACACCTTGCCATAAGGTAATTTTATCCTCACCATTTGAACACCTTGCTGACGCTGGCCATAGACTCCACGAGCCAGACGTAGGCTTCTGAACTTTTCCTCGTCCACCTCGCCGCCCTTGAACTGTCGGATCTTGCGTTCCAGTTCAATGATGTCCTTTTCTACTATTGGATTTTCTATCTCTGTTCTAAAGCTTTGCATAATCGAATTATTGTAAATGAATTCCGCACTCCCTTGTCTCCAAGGCTTTTACAGGGTCAAAATAGGTGCTGTTTTTTGGTAAATCGTAGGCTTCCAAATAGGAATCCAGGTCATCATCTGTCCAATAGTAAAAAGGACTCACTTTTAAAACACCATCTTTTGAATAGCTCAAAATATCTTTCTCACTTCTGAGTGCGGTCTGACGAATCCGAATATTGGTGAACCAAATGTCTGGTTGGTGTTCTTCCAACGCTCTTCGAAAAGGTTCGAGTTTTACAATTTCCGAAAACTCTAAATGTTCAGGCTGGTCCGCAGTGGGAAAACCCAAACGATGTTCGATAAATGCACGAGTTTCCCTTGGCACATACGTATTCAAATTGAGTTTAAATCGCTCAGTCAACAAACTTGCATGCTCATACGTTTCGGGTAGATTGTATCCAGTATCACACCAGACCACATCGATTTTCGGGTCGATTCGTTGAAAAGTGCTCAACAAAACTGCAGAGTACTTACCAAAACTTGTGGTTACAATACGCTTATTGGACAAGCGCATAGCCCATTCAATGATTTCTTCAGGCGGAATGCCCCTGAACTGTTTGTTGTAATATTCGGTATCGATATTTAATTTCATATTACCCTATGGATTTAATAGGAATATCAAAGATAGCCCTTCAGACGTAACAAATGGTTAAAAACTTTATAAATTTAGATTTACCCTATCGTTTTTATAGATTTTAATAAAATTGATGCTAAATTTTGAGGATTTCCCACCCACTCCTTATACAAACAGCATATTTTTTGGCCATAAGTAAGTAAATAGGCGAAGGTTGTATTTTCAGTTGACTTACAAAGCGCTGTCCTTAACACACTGCTTTTACTTGTGCATGCAACGCTTGTTGAACAGAGACTAGGTATGCAATCCGCATTCGCGGTTTTCCAAAACCTTGGTCGGGTCAAAGTACTTATGCTCGTTGGGAAGTTTGTATTCTGCCAAATAGAAATCCAACTGGGTATCGCTCCAATAGTAGAACGGGCTTACCTTTAGCACACCGTCACTACTTAGACTTAACACGTCCAACGAATCCCTATGGGCAGTTTGCCCCTTTCTCAGGTTAGTAAACCAAATGTCCGGTTTATGCTCTTTCATGGCCCTTCTAAATGGTTCGAGTTTTACTTGTTCAGTGAAAATTGCATGCATGGGATCATCAATCTGTGGGATTCCCATAACGGCATCCCTATGGGCCGAGGTTTGCAGTGGCACATAATGCTTAATGTTCAAACCTAAACGTGAAATCAGTTCTTCGGCATGTTTGTAGGTCTGGGGCGTATTATAGCCGGTATCACACCAAATAACAGGTATATCGGTATCCACATCGGAAACCGCATGCAAAATGGCTACCTCATAAGGCCTAAAATTGGTAGTAATTACCGGATTTTTTCCATTATTGATGGCCCAAGAAATTATTTCCTGAGGAGGTATTCCCCTAAACTGTCTGTTCAAACTTTCAATGTCTTCTGCTGTAAATGCCATAACCAAATATTTTATTTGCCCCAGGAAATCGTGTTCCAAATTCTCTCATGAAAAAAGTACAACACCATTTTAGTAACCAACTCTACCAAACCAATTGAAAAAGCAAGGGTCAATGTACCTGTGATAATCCAAGAAATGACAATGGTATCAAGAGTTCCAACAATCCTCCAACTAATGGATTTAACGATGCTGCGCTTAGGGCTTTCAGAATTTTTATCTTTAGCGAAGGAAGCTTTTTGACCTTCTTTGTTTAGTACTAACTGATCTGCTAACATTTGTGCTTCTAATTTCCTATAGATTTAATAGGTTAATCAAAAGTAGTATTATTTTATAATTATAATCGTTAATTCCAACACAAAATTGCCATTACCCCATAGTTTTTATAGATTTTAACAAAACTGAAGCTGGATTTTAAGGAATTCCCACCTGCATCCCATGCAAGCGGCTTATCTTTCGACCTTAAGAAATTAAATCGGCCAAGGTAGTATTTCGGTACACTTCCAATGCACTATCCCTTACTTGAAGCATTAACTTGTGGACAGAACATTTATTCTCATCAGGGCAATCATCGCACTTTTCATAGAAATTGAGACTCACACAAGGAACCATGGCAATAGGACCTTCCAATACCCGAATAACTGAGGTCATTAAAATTTCATGGGGTTCCCTAATGAGATAATACCCCCCTCCCTTTCCTTTTTTGGAGCCCAAAAATCCATTGCGGCGAAGCGTAAGAAGTATACTTTCCAGAAACTTTTGGGAAATGTTCTCGTGCTTGGCAATTTCAGCTATTAGCATGGGTTCCTTTCTATCTATGGAAGCTAAATAAGTAAGTGCTTTTAAGCCGTATTTTGTCTTCTTGGAGAGCATCTCACGAATATAGCCAAAAAAGATTTTCCCCGCCCACTAATTTAGGGGAACTATGCAGCTCCTAGCCAAGCGCCTGTTCTATGTCCTGAATAATATCATCAATATGCTCCAATCCCACCGAAACACGAACCATTCCATCGGAAATTCCAACAGCCCTTCGCTCCTCCGTGGTCAGTTTACTATGCGTGGTGGATGCGGGATGGGTAACTATACTTCTGGAATCCCCAAGATTGGCAGATAGCGATAGCATTTTTATCGAATCAAAGAATTTTCTGCCCGCTTCCAAACCTCCTTTTACCTCAAAAGCCACAACGCAGCCCCCTGCTTTCATTTGTTTTTTGGCAATTTCGTACTTGGGGTGGGACTTCAGAAAGGGATACTTTATCCATTCCACTTTGGGATGATCTTCCAAAAAAGTGGCCAACGCCAAAGCGTTGGAACAATGTCGGTCGACCCGAAGTGCCAAGGTTTCCAGGCTTTTGGACAGCACCCATGCGTTGAAGGGGGACAGGGCAGGCCCCGTAATTCGGGCAAAACGGTAAATTTTATCCATCAGCTCATGACTCCCAACGGTAATACCTGCCAGTACCCTACCTTGACCATCCATTAACTTGGTTCCGGAATGAATGATCAAATCTGCTCCAAACTGTATGGGTTGTTGCAAGTAAGGCGAGGCAAAGCAATTATCAATAATAAAGATTAACCCATGCTTTTTGGCTATGTTTCCAAGGGCTTCCAAATCCAAAACGTCAACTCCAGGATTGGTGGGTGTTTCCGCATAGATAATCTTGGTCTTGGAGGTAATGAGACCCTCCACAGCATCCGGATCATTCACGTCAAAATAACTGGTGGATATGTCCCACTTTGGAAAAAACTGGGTAAACAAGGTATGTGTGGATCCAAAAACGCTCTTGCAGGATACAATATGGTCTCCGCATTCAAGCAAAGCCACAAAGGTGGAATACACCGCGGCCATCCCTGATGCAAATGCAAAACCAGCTTCCGCCCCTTCCATTTTACAAACCTTATCGATGAACTCCGTGGAGGTGGGATTGGAATACCGAGAATAGATATTCCTGTCCTTTTCTTCCGCAAAAGAAGCCCTCATGTCCTCAGCATCCTCAAACACAAAGCTCGATGTGAGGTACATTGGTGTGGAATGCTCCAAAAATTGTGATCGCTCTGTTTGCGTTCTAACCGCTTCCGTTTCAAATTTACGGGCATTATTATCTGATTCCTTTCTCATATTCTTCTATTCAGTGACTAAGCGTAATTGAAGGCTCACTATTCCTTCTCTTTAAAATATCTATAATGTGTTTCATTCTTGCATTCAGCTAAATTGGAAAGGACTTCAAATGCTCCGTTAATCAGGGCTTCTTTTTTAATCCTGGACCAACCTTGAATTTGTTTTTCACGTCTAAATGCAGTATCAATTCTCAAATATTCTTCAACGTATACTAATTGTACTGGTAATCTTTTTTTGGTATGATTCGCTCCTCTTCCCTCTTTATGTTCATTAAGCCTTTTATCCAAATCTATAGTACTGCCGGTATAATAGCTTCCATCTGCACATTCCAAAATATAAACATACCCCTTCATAATCTCTTTCCATTGTGGCTTCGACTTCGCTCAGCCATCAAAATCAAATTTTAAAGGTAGCTGAGCATAGCCGAAGCTATATTTTTTCTGCTATTCTAAGTATGTCGCCAAATACGCCTCTGGCCGTAACCGCCGAACCGGCCCCAGCACCCTGAATCACCAAAGGATTCTCACCATAAGACTCCGTATAAATCTCTATAATCGAATCTGAACCACTTACCTGTCCCAATGCACTTTCCTTGGGAACAGAAACCAGTTTTACGTCCAAAATTCCCTTGTCCTTTTGCAGGTCACCATGCAAATCCCCAATATATCGAAGTACATGCCCATCTTCTTGTTCTCCTTTAATGGATTCATAGATGCCATCCATCTTTTCAATTTGGGAAATGAAGCTGTCAAAATCCAATGATCGTAATTCCTCTGGAATAAGATTTTCAACAGAGATATCCGAAAATTCATTTTGAAGATCCAATTCCCTGGCAAGTATCAACAATTTTCTTCCCACATCATTCCCTGACAAGTCCTCCCTGGGGTCTGGTTCTGTAAATCCTTGTGCCATGGCCTCTTTCACTATGGATGAAAATGGAGCTTTCTTTTCGGAAAACGTATTGAAGATATAACTCAACGAGCCTGAAAAAACACCCTTGATCCTGGTAATGTTCTCACCGGAAAGATGGAGCAATTTAATGGTATCTATCAAAGGGAGTCCAGCACCAACATTAGTCTCATACAGATATTGCTTTTGATTCTTTTCCAAGTTCCTTCTTACGGATTTATAGTAATCAAAACCTAGCGTATTGGCAATTTTATTGGAAGACACCAAATCAAAACCACCTTCAATCAAGGCATCATAATGGGAAACAAAAGTCTCGCTGGCCGTATTGTCCACAGCTATCAAGTTTTCCAAATGATGTTCCTTGGCATACGCTATAATATCTTGAACCGTATAGGGCTCACCTTTGGCGTCCAACCGATCCCTCCATTTTGTTGAAACGCCTTTGCTGTTCAACAAGGCTTTTCTAGAATTGGAGACTGAAAAAATTCGTAAATCCAATCCTTTTCGGTTTTCTATACTTTTTTGGGAATCCAAAATCTGGTCAATTAATGTTGCCCCCACATTACCGTGCCCAAAAATGGCCAGATTCACCTTTTTGGCTATACCAAATATCTGACCATGAACTACATTGATGGCCTTGTGCAAATCGGACTTGTTCAACACCAAGCTCACATTCTTACCTGTGACCGTATTGTTAAAAAGCAAGGGCACCACCTGATTCTTAACCAAAGCATTAAAAGGTTTGTGGAAAGTACTTAGGTCCATTCCAACAATGGAGATTACAGAAACATCGTGCACCACAGTAATCTGGTTCACATCTTGGGCGGAATATTCGGTTTCAAACTCCTGATCTAGCACTTTTTTGGCCTTTTGGGCCTTTTTGGCATCAACGACCAGCCCTATCCCCCTTTCGGAAGAACCTTGTGAAATAATCCCAACATTAATATTGTTTTGTCCCAGGGTCTTAAAAATCCGCGCATCTATACCCACTTTTCCCAGCAATCCTCGACCTGTTAGGTTTACCAAGGCCACATCTTCTAAAACGGACAGGGATTTAATTCCGCCATTATCCGTTTTTGGACCAATCAAGGTTCCATTGCTTTCGGCATTGAAAGTGTTTTTTATCCGAAGTGGAATGTTTTTTTCTATCAGCGGAATTATGGTCTTTGCATGCAAGATATTGGCACCAAAATTGGCCAACTCGTTGGCTTCTGCATAAGAAATGGAGTCAATCAACTTGGCTTCTGATACCAAATCCGGGTTGGCGGTAAAAATTCCATCCACATGGGTGTAGTTCACCAGAACCTGTGCATCCAAAAAATTGGCCAAAAGCGCAGCGGAATAGTTGCTCCCATTCCGTCCCAAGGTAGTGGTCTCTCCTTCATGGGTGGACGCAATAAACCCAGTGGTAATCGCAACTGCTCCAGCTTCCAATTCCCTAAAATATCGTATCACATTTTCTTTGGAAACCGCTTCGTCCACCTCAGCATTGTTAAAGGTATCGTCTGTTTTGATCAGGGACCGAGAATCAACGAACTTTGCCTTTACACCCCGTTCCAATAGCAAAGCTGTAACCACCTTCGCCGATATCAGCTCGCCATACGCCAGCAGTTCATCCTTGGTCTTTAGACTATAATCCCCGGTAAGGGAAACTCCTTTCAACAACTTTTCAATAGTTTGGAGTTCCTGTGCTAAATCCGCTTTTGGCAAGGCCGCTTTTTGGTAGGTGGAAAACTCGTTGAACGAAGTTGAAAAATCCTCTCCTCTAGCTGCCATTTTTAGCAGAGCCTCCAGTTGGTCCGTGGCCTTACCCCGGGCAGATAACACTACTCCAAAATGCTCATTTTCTTGGGCTCTTTTGGTTATAATGGACAGTACATTTTCAAGTCCATCCCCATTGGCCAGCGACTTACCTCCAAACTTCAGGATTTTAATTCGCTCCTTAACGGTTTGCTCATGGAAAATTGGTTTTAACAGGTTTTCCAGTTGTTGGAATTCTATTAAAAAGGCATCATGTCCATGGAGCGATTGCACTTCACCATAGGTGACATTGGCATTGGCCTGGGCCAAATGCCTAAAGGTTTCCTTGTTTTCTTCAGCCGTAAAAAACAAATCCGAATTAACCCCAATAATATGAATCCTGGTTTCACTAGCCTGTAATTCTTGAAAGGCTTTGTCACCATCCCTGGTAATATCAATGGTTTTTAGGAGCTGGTTCATCAATTTGTATGCTGAGAGCTGAAAACGCTCCTGAAGCTTCTTGCCATGGTGCATAAGCCAGCTTTCCACATTGAACACCTGAAGTTCTTCGTTGGTACTTCTCTTGAATCGTTCCTTAAAGGATTCTGGGGTCCTGTAACAGAGCATCGCGTGCATACGCGCATCGTGTACAGGTTGCTTGGAATTGACTAAAAATTGCTCTTGGATCTGGCAATTGGCGATCAACCAATCCGTGGATTTCCAATCCGAAGCGACAGGAATAAGATGCTTGGTAATTTTAGGATTTAATGCTGCCATTTCCCAAGCAACCCCTCCTCCCAAAGATCCACCAATGATCGCAAAAAGCTGTTCTACCTTAAGCCTCTCCAAACCTTGCAAAAAGATTCTGGCAATGTCACCTGCCACAAAATCCTTATAGTTGTCAATCACAAAACCATCATATCCGTTTCCAGGAACATTAAAAGCCAGGATGGTGTAGGTTTCCGTATCGATGCACTTGTCCTTCCCAATAATGTCTGACCACCAACCATTTTCGCCCGTAACATTGGAGTTACCCGTTAACGCATGATTGACCAAAACAATGGGAGCGGTGTGCAATTCCCGACCAAAAACCTGATAGGACAATTGCAGGTCCTGGGAGATTCCGCTTAGGGTTGTGTATTTCTTTATGTCTATTTTATGGAGCATTCCAAGAAAATCAGTTGAGAATTATAACGTTGCGAAAGCACTTTCCAAATCAGCCTTTAAATCTTCAAGATTCTCCAAGCCCACGGACAATCGGATTAAATCCTTGGTCACCCCTGTGGATTCCTGTGCGGCTTCATCCAATTGTTGGTGCGTGGTACTGGCCGGGTGAATGATCAAGGATTTGGTATCCCCAATATTCGCCAGTAGCGAGAAAATCTTGGTTTCATCGGCTATTTTTTTGGAGGATTCAAATCCACCTTTAACCCCAAAGGTCAGAATACTGCTCTGTCCTTTTGGCAAATACTCATCCGACAGCCTTTTGTATTTGCTGGATTCCAAGCCAGGATAGTTTACCCAAGTAACCTCATCCTTGGTTTCCAACCATTTGGCCAAGGCCAAAGCATTTTCGCTATGTTTTTTCATACGCACTTCCAAGGTTTCTAGTCCTTGGATAATCTGGAAGGCATTGAACGGACTCAAACATGCCCCGTGATCCCGAAGCCCTTCTATCCTAACCTTGGCAATAAACGCAGCTGGCCCCAGGGCATCATGATATACCAATCCATGGTAACCCGGAGAAGGTTCAGTAAACTCTGGGAATTTTCCATTGGCCCAATCAAAGGTTCCCGCATCAATTATGGCTCCACCCAATGCGGTACCATTTCCGTTGATGTATTTGGTCAAGGAATGGATTACAATATTTGCCCCGTGCTCAATAGGGTTTAGTAGTGCCGGGGATGCCACAGTATTGTCCACAATAAATGGAACTTTCGCGGCCTTGGCTTCTTTTGAAATAGCTTTTAGATCCAATACGTCGAGTTTCGGATTCCCTAAGGACTCCACAAAAAAGGCTCTGGTGTTTTCCTGAACCGCTTTTCCAAAATTGGCAGGGTCTGATGGATCCACAAAGGTTGTGGTGATTCCCAATCTGGGAAGGGTAACGCTAAAAAGATTATAAGTTCCCCCATATAAACTATTGGAGGCCACAATATGATCTCCCGCTTTAAGCAATACCAAAAGAGCGGTATTGATCGCTCCCGTTCCAGAAGAGCAAACCACGGAAGCAATTCCACCTTCCAAGGCCGCCAAACGTTGCTCCAAAATATCGTTGGTAGGGTTGTTTATACGCGTGTAAATATTCCCGAATTCCGCCAGGGAGAACAAATTGGCCGCATGATCCGAATTGTTGAACACATATGCGGTGCTTTGGTAAATGGGAACGGCCCTGGTTCCGCCGTTGGTGGTAACATCATGCCCGGCATGAAGGGCATTGGTTGCAAAGTTTTGATCACTCATGATTTTTTCGTTTTAATTAATACTTTTCCGTTTTAAATTCCATTTAAAAACACAAAAAAGCCAAACCCCTATAGGAAATACGCGTCCTACGGGTAAAATCAAAAAGTTATAAGAAAGAGAAATCGAAGATTTTCGATTGTTGTTATCTATTCCTGTCTCAATTATGGTTTTATCCGGTTTGAGGTCCTGAAACGAGTTCAGGACTAGGATAGAATTTAGCACCTTCTTGGACTAGGGCCAAGGGTTGCTAAGGCTTCATAGGGTCTATTCCCTCCACCTTTCTTGATAACTATTCAATACGTGTTTGAACTTACAAGACAAAGATAACGTCAGAAAAATTTAAAATCCTAATGATTTTGAAAAAATTAGCCCTAAAACCTGTGCATATATCCTACTTCAAAACTGAAAACTCAATTTGTGAGTCGGTAAAAACCGTATGTGTTTGGGTCTTAAAATCGCTTTCTTCTGCCTTAAAGATATTGTCCACATAGGTTTGCGGGTTTAAATCGATTAGAGGAAACCAGGTGCTTTGTACCTGCACTTGAAGCTTATGTCCTTTTTTGATGGTATGGAAAACATCCTGTAATTTGATGTTCACCTCCGTTTTTTGATTGGGCACAAATGGCTCTGGCTTGGAGAAACTGTTTCTGAACCTGCCCCGTAATACCTCACTCCTAACCATTAAATGGTAGTTGGCCAATTTTAGATGGTCTTGCATTTCTTCATTGGTCTCCACATTGGTGGGATGCACATCAATGACCTTGACTATCCAATCAGCGGCGGTTCCCGTTGTGGCCACTTTCAATTTGGCCATGATATCTCCAGCAAGGGTGAGATCTTCTTCCAAAACTTCGGTTTCAAACACCAACACATCCGACCTTCGGGCGGCAAAACGTTGGTCATCCGTCATATACTTTCTTGGTGTGAAAACCGATTTGATGTCTTCAGAATAAGGTACCGGTTTCTTAACGTCACTAATAAATTTAAGTGGGGCGGTACTTTCAGCCACTTGGGTCAATTCTTGGCCTTCCGAAAGAAAAAATGTTTGTTTTTCGGCTTGTTTTGGAGGCCAGGCATCCAAAGTACTCCACTCTTTTTTCCCGGAATCGAACACATAGGCTTCAGGAAGACCGCTGTTTTGGTCACCTTCTCCTTTTAAGAAATGATTGAAAAACTTGGTTTCGATGTTTTTCTGATAAAACAGGGAAATGGAATCGCCGAAATAGTAATTTCCTACTGCATTTCTGGCCTTTTTTCTAGCCCAACCCCCATGATCCCATGGTCCAAATACCATGGTATTGTAGTTTCCAGTATTGTGTTTTTCAATGTTTTTATAGGTTTCCAACGGTCCATAGAGGTCTTCTGCATCAAACCATCCCCCTACAATCATGGTGGCCACATGGGATTTTACATTTTTCAAATGTTGGATAATACCCCTGTTTTGCCAGAGTTCGTCATAGTTTGGATGTTCCTTCAGCTCATTCCAGAAGTAATCATCTGTCACTCCATCTGGCCTCAAGGTTGGGGTATCCACCGTTTCATACTCAAAAAAGGAATTTAGGTTTTTGAGCGGGCCATTGTCCAAAAAGAACTGGTATTGATCTTCCGTCTGAATATCCGGTAAAACATACCAGGCGGTGTCAATGGGTTGGTCGTTATTGGGTCTTGGCGTACCAAAAAGGGAAGTGGCCCTAAAGTAGCTCAATAAATAGGCTCCGTTATGGTGAAAATCATCAAAAAAGAAATCCCCGATACAAGCTTGTGGCGAGGCCGCTTTTAGCGCGGGATGCGCATCCACCGTAGCATAAGTGGCGTAAAACCCTGGGTAGGAAATCCCCCAAACACCTACTTTTCCATTATTATGTTCCACATTGTTCACCAGCCATTCAATGGTGTCATAGGTATCCGAACTTTCATCCACCTGTTCATTGGAAGTCTTGTTGGGTATGTAGGCCCGCATATTTTCATAGTGGCCTTCGCTCAACCATCTTCCGCGGACATCTTGGTAGACTATGATGTTACCCTCCTTCATCAAATGTTCGTTAGGACCAATTTGCGTCCGATAGTTGCCTGCTCCATAAGGTCTGGAACTATAGGGTGTGCGCTGCATCAAAATGGGATATTCTTTTGACGTGTCCTTTGGTGTGTATATGGTAGTGTGCAATTTTACCCCGTCCCGCATTTCAATATCCACCTCTTGCTTGGTATAATGCTCTTGAACAAAATTGACCTCTGCCGCTGTTTCAGTTTTGACTGTTTTTTTACAGCTTGAAATGGTCAACAATAGACCAATAATCACTACCAAAGTCTGGATGGGAAATCTCATGTGGAAAATTTTAGTTGCTAAAGCTACTAAAGTTCAAAGGAGTATGCCAAATAAAAAAGGGAACCAAAAGGTTCCCTTTTCCTGTTTATGATGAACACGGGGGATTTTAAATTCCAAATTCTCTTTTTACATCATCCAGCATGTTCAATTTCTCCCAAGTAAAAAGTTCCACTTCTTTTTCTACACGACCATTGTACGGGGACTCAAACACCTTGGTCAAAGTCTGGGGTTGTTTGCCCATATGGCCATAGGCTGCTGTTTCCAAATAAATGGGGTTTCGCAATTTAAGTCGGTCTTCAATGGCCGAAGGTCGCATGTCGAACAATTTAGCTGTCTTTTCCGCTATTTCCCCATCTGAAAAATCAACGTTGGAAGTGCCGTAGGTATCCACAAAAATGGAGGTAGGCTCCACCACTCCAATGGCATAGCTCACCTGCACCAAAATCTCATCGGCTACTCCAGCAGCAACCAAATTTTTAGCTGCATGTCTGGCGGCGTAGGCAGCACTGCGGTCCACCTTACTTGGGTCTTTACCGCTAAAGGCTCCACCACCATGGGCTCCCTTGCCCCCATAAGTGTCTACAATGATTTTTCGCCCAGTAAGGCCCGCATCTCCATGAGGACCTCCAATCACAAATTTTCCTGTTGGGTTGATATGGTATTTGATGTCATCGTTGAACAAGGCCTGGATATTTCTAGGCAGTAACTCCTTTACTTTGGGAATCAAAATAGCTATGATGTCCTCTTTGATCTTGTTCAACATCTTTTGGTCTGAGTCAAACTCATCATGCTGGGTAGAGACCACAATGGTATCAATCCGTTGCGGAACGTTCTCATCAGAATATTCTATGGTTACCTGAGCCTTGGCATCTGGGCGCAAATACCCAATTTGGGATCCCTCTCGTCTTAACTCGGCCAAAACCTGAAGGATTTTATGGGAAATATCAAGGGCCAAGGGCATATAGTTTTCGGTTTCCTTGGTGGCATAACCAAACATCATTCCTTGATCTCCTGCACCCTGCTCTTCCTTGCTGCCTCTATCAACACCTTGATTGATATCTTGGGACTGTTCATGAATCAACGAAATTACCCCACAGGAATCTCCGCTGAATTGATATTCCCCCTTGGTATATCCAATTTTATTGATTACCTCTCGGGCAATGTTTTGCACATCCAAATAGGTGTTGCTCTTTACCTCACCTGCCAATACCACTTGACCGGTAGTGACCAAAGTTTCGCATGCCACTTTGCTTTCGGGGTCAAAGGCTAGAAAATTATCCAATAAGGCATCACTGATTTGATCCGCAATTTTATCCGGGTGTCCTTCACTTACCGATTCTGAAGTAAACAAATATGCCATAGTCCATTTTTAGTTGGATAGGATTTGACGGAAAAGTATAAAGGAGTTTACAAATCTCTTGTGAGAAGCCCGAAAGCCTGTCCGGGTAAACTGCTTTAGCATTTTTTGCTGCTGAATTTGAATCAGTTTATGAGGTTGCAATCAGTCAAATCTATCCTCATTTTGATGCGCAAAAATACACCTTTGGAAGTAATTTTTAAAACTTTGTTGAAATCATCTTTTAGCCCCATTTATATCTGTTTTTTTTCTTCAACTGGATATACTTTGTATATTGCGCTTAGGGTTTCCCCATAGTACAAACACCAATCTAAAAAACACTACTACCCCATGCACATTGCTGTAGCCGGAAACATTGGCGCTGGAAAGACTACACTAACCAATTTACTAGCAAAACATTACAAATGGGAGGCCCATTTTGAGGACGTGGTGGACAACCCTTATCTGGATGATTTTTACACCCAGATGGAACGGTGGAGTTTTAATCTTCAAATTTACTTTCTGAACAGTCGTTACAGACAGATTCTCAAAATCAGGGAAAGCGGAAAGAACGTGATACAGGATCGGACCATATATGAGGATGCCCATATTTTTGCGCCCAACTTGCATGCCATGGGACTGATGACCAATAGGGACTTTGAAAATTATTCCAGCCTGTTTGAGCTCATGGAAAGTTTGGTGCAGCCCCCGGACCTTCTTATTTATCTAAGAAGCTCCATTCCCAATTTGGTGAACCAAATCCATAAACGGGGTCGGGATTATGAAAACAGCATTTCCATTGACTACCTAAGTCGATTGAACGAACGGTATGAAGCCTGGGTCAATACCTACGAAAAAGGCAAATTGCTGGTTTTTGATGTGGACAACATCAACTTTGTTGATGACCCTGAGGATTTAGGCAAGGTCATTAACCGTATTGATGCGGAACTGCACGGATTGTTCTGATGATGCGCTGCACCAACGTTTCAGATGATCACCATCCCATTTCTGGCATTGGACGGAGCATAAAAGTAAAACCATGAGAAGTACTATTGCCATTCTGCTCGCCATTTTTGTGGCCTCTTGCGCCCAAAAGGAAGATAGAAAAGAATACACCATCGTTTCAGGCAAGCTTTCCAATTCGGACATCGAATCGGTAAGGCTGATTTCAATTAATGGGGATTTCAACAAGGAAATTCCCGTGAGCAATGAAGGTCAATTTTTGGACACTCTTTTTTTAACGGCAGATATGCCGCACAGATTGACTGACGGCATCAACCACATTGTACTTTATCTTGAAAAAGGCTATGCTGTCCATCTTGATTACAACCCCAAGGATTTTGCCCATACCATCCAATTTGAGGGGGAAGGGGCCGACCTGAACCGTTACTATCTCCAAAAACAGGATAAAAACCGGGAAATAGAAGGAACGGATTTTGAAAGTTTTTATGGGCTGGAAGAGTCCCACTTCATCCAAAAAGTAGAGGAATTAAACCTTGCAATCAATGAATTGCTCGCCTCTACAGCGAACATTCCAGAATATGTTCGGGAAAAAGAGAAAAGAGCCATTGACCATTACAGTATAATTCAACTTGCGCAGTATAAGGATTTTGCCCATGCCGATGTTACGGCAAATCCAAATTTCACGGTTTCGGAGAACTTTAAGGACGAAAGATCCAGCATGTCTTTTTTGAACGAGGAAGATTTTAACTATTCAGTATTTTACAATTCCCTGGTACATCTGCATTACAAGGAACAAATACAAAAAGACAGTTTGGTGGACCCCAATGAAGCCTTTTTTCAAGTGGTTGGGGAAATTCCAGTGGAAAATATCAGAAATTCAGTTCTTTATAGAACGGTTTGGGGCAGCATGCCCTACATCCAAAATGTGGATTCCTATTATGAAAAATTCATGTCCATATCCACTAATGAGACCCATAAAAAGGAAATCACGGATGCCTACAACCGGATAAAAAAAATAAAGCCGGGTTCTTACTCCCCCACATTTGAAGCTTATGAGAACCATGCCGGTGGATATTCCTCTTTAGGGGATTTTAAAGGCAAATACGTGTATGTTGATGTTTGGGCATCCTGGTGTGCTCCCTGTATCAAGGAAATTCCAGACTTAAAGGAAGTGGAAAAGAAATACCGAGGTAAAAACATAGAATTTCTAAGTATTTCCGTTGATACCGACCGTAGCTATGACGATTGGAAAAAAATGGTAGTTGACAAAGAGTTGACAGGGGTTCAATTGATAGCAGACAAGGCCTGGGATTCGGAATTTATAAAAGATTACCAAATCAAGGGTATTCCTCGGTATATTTTGATTGATCCAGAGGGCAAAATTGTGAATGCCATGGCTCCAAGCCCTGCTACGGATGAATTGGAGACTACCCTAGAAGCACTAAATCTATAAGTAAGTCCTGTTCCCTCAACAAAAGGGTGCATTCCCTCATTCTTGGCTTTTTAAGGTTGATTTTCAAGCTAGCTTGGTTCTAGTTAATAACTCCCTTTTTCTTTCAAAAGGAAAAAATTTGAAAATTATGGAACCCAAAAAGAATCAAGAATTGGAATTGAAACGAAATAGTCTGCTCTATTTTAGCATTGGATTGGCCGCTGTTCTCCTGCTGACCTATGTTGCTTTGGAATGGAAATCCTATCAGAAATCACCTTACATTGATATTGCCAAAGCGGATGTGCTATCGGAATTGGATGAATTACCCCCAGTAACCATCCAACAGCCGGAACTTCCAAAGCCTAAAATCCAAGCACCGGCAATTATAGAAATTGCTCAGGATGATTTGGACATTCCAGAAACTACCATTGAAGCGAATGAACCCGATCAGGACACGGCAGTGATAGCTATAGATGATGTATCTGTCGTTGAGGAGGAAGAACCTGAAATTGTTCCCTGGAAAACAGTGGAAGAAGCCCCAATGTTCCCAGGCTGTGAAAATGCAGCTGACCAAAGAGAATGTTTTCAAAATATGATCCAGAAACACATCCGTAAAAACTTCCGCTATCCAGAACCTGCCCAAGAAATGGGCTTGCAAGGTCGGGTCAACGTGGTTTTTACCATTCAAAAGGATGGAAGTATTGGCAATGTAAGAATGCGTGGGCCGCATGAAGTATTAAAAACTGAAGCCTCCAGAATAATTTCAAAACTTCCAAAAATGACCCCCGGAAAACAACGGGGAACGCCCGTTAAAGTTCCCTTTTCCATTCCCATAACATTTAGATTGAATTAATAGAGCTTATTAGACGTTCTCGACTGTGCTCGAACTGACAAACCCTAACAAAAAACCACGCCTTTGGCGTGGTTTTTTGTTCATTGTTTGATAAAAGGTTTATCCTTTACTTGCTGTTTTGTAGTCGTCCACCAATTTTTGAACTTCTTCCTTGGTAGCTGCAACAAACTCTTCTACTTCTTCTTTTTGCTCTCCAGCAACCTCATAAGTGGAAGTAACCACAGCTTTAAATTCTCCTTCAGCGGTGTTGCTCATTTCCACCTTGATTTGTTTTTCTACAGGAATGGTTTCCTTGATTCCATCCTCAGTAATGGAAATAGTAGTTCCATCTTCCTTAAGCATGCTCACCTCATCAGAAGACAAGCTAACCAAGCTAGGAGCAATAACCAAGGCCACAACGGACATCAACTTCAACAAGATGTTCAAGGAAGGCCCAGAAGTATCCTTGAATGGATCTCCAACCGTATCACCTACAACCGCAGCTTTATGGGCATCGGAACCTTTGCGTCCTTCACTTTCTATGGTTTTCTTGGCGTTATCCCAAGCACCGCCTGCATTGGATTGGAAAATAGCCATCAACACACCTGCAGTGGTTACACCAGCTAACAAACCACCCAACATGTTGGCACCACCCAAGAATCCAACAGCAACAGGTACAGCGATGGCCAATAGACCTGGCAATACCATTTCCTTAATGGAAGCTGTGGTGGAAATTTCAACACACTTATCGTATTCCGCTACACCATCTGCAGCATCAAATATCTTTCTATCTTCTTCGGAAGCTTTGGAAATATCAGAATCGTATTTCACCATTACTTCCAAAGCAGCTTTCAATTGAGGGATATCCCTAAACTGACGCCTAACTTCCTCTATCATTGCCATAGCAGCTCTACCAACAGCATTCATGGATAGGGCGGAGAAAACGAATGGAAGCATTCCCCCGATCAACAGACCGGCCATAATCTTTGGTTGGGAAACGTCGATGGATTGGATACCTGCAGTTTGCATAAAGGCCGCAAAAAGTGCCAAAGCCGTCAAGGCGGCAGAAGCAATCGCAAATCCTTTACCAATAGCCGCAGTGGTGTTACCTACAGCATCCAACTTATCGGTTCTTTCACGTACTTCACTTGGCAATTCGGCCATTTCGGCAATACCACCGGCATTATCAGAAATTGGTCCATAAGCATCAACCGCCAATTGGATCCCTGTATTGGCCAGCATCCCCACAGCAGCAATAGCAATTCCGTACAATCCAGCAAAGTGGTGAGATACAATGATGGCTGCTGCAATCAAGATAATAGGTATCATAGTAGACATCATTCCAACACCCAATCCTGCAATAATGTTGGTAGCAGAGCCTGTTTCGGACTGACGAACAATGGAGTTAACAGGTTTAGTACCCGTTCCCGTATAATATTCAGTAACCTTTCCTACCAACAAACCGGCAACCAAACCGGAAATTGTGGCCCAGAAAACACCCATAGCTCCAAATGGAAGCCCTTCAATGGATTCTGGAATAAAGGCCTTGATCAAAAAGTAGGAAGCTACCAACATCAAGGCAGCAGAACCAAATTCACCAATGTTCAAAGCGGTTTGTGGGTTACCTCCGTCCTTAACACGAACAAAGAAAGTACCAATGATCGACATCACAATACCAACCGCGGCCAAGGCCAAGGGCAAATAAACGGCACCAAGTCCATCAAAACCGGGCGTAACAATAATGGCTCCCAAAACCATGGTACCAATAATGGATCCTACGTAAGATTCAAAAAGGTCTGCACCCATACCGGCAACATCTCCTACGTTGTCACCAACATTATCCGCAATAGTTGCAGGGTTCAATGGGTGATCTTCGGGAATACCAGCCTCAACTTTACCTACCAAGTCAGCGCCTACGTCAGCAGCTTTGGTATAAATACCACCACCTACACGGGCAAAAAGTGCAATGGAAGAAGCACCCAAAGAGAAACCGGAAAGTACATTGAGTACTTCGCCAAGCGCCCATCCTTGTCCGCTATATACCATGAAAAGGCCACTCAAACCAAGTACGCCCAATCCTACAACACCAAGCCCCATTACAGCACCACCGGCAAAAGCAACCTCTAGTGCTTTCCCCAAAGAAGTTCTTGCAGCATTGGTTGTTCTAACATTGGCTTTTGTGGCAACCTTCATCCCGATAAAACCAGCCAAAGCTGAACAAATGGCCCCTACAATAAAGGATACGGCCACCATGCCATTGGAACCCGCCTCATTACTCCCTTTAAAATAAAGAAGTACGGCAACGGTGACCACGAATATGCTGAGTATTTTGTATTCTGCCTTTAAAAATGACATTGCCCCATCGGCTATATTTTTGGCGATCCTCGCCATTTTATCATCTCCTACTTCTTGTTTTGAGACCCATACGTTTTTAATCAATACGTACAACAAGCCCAAAACACCGAATGCGGGCAGAAATTTTACGATTAGTTCCATAATTATGTAGTTATTTATGAGTTTTTAAGTGGCAGCAAAAGTAGTAAAATACAGACTAATAAAAAAAATGCGCCATTGACGGTCAATAGCGCATAAATCTTGTCCAAATTTTATCTAAATGGTAAAGGTGCGTTTCTTTTTATGTTCGCTTTCCTCGTAACGTTTCACGCATTGGTGATAGATTTCAACGGCTTCCTTGGCATCTCCCCATCCGCCTGTGTCCACCTTCTTTTCCTCAAGGTCTTTATATACGGCAAAAAAGTGCTCAATTTCCTGTTGGCGGTGAGGGTTTATATCTGTGATGTTGTTCTTTTTGTTCCAAACGGGGTCATTTACCGGAACACAGATAATTTTTTCATCCGGACCTTTTTCATCGGTCATATGGAAAACCCCAATAGGTTTAACTTCCATTACTACCATGGGATAGGTAGGTTCGGTTCCCAATACCAGAATATCCAAGGGGTCTTTGTCCAAAGCCAAGGTTTCAGGAACAAATCCATAATCACCAGGATACATCATGGATGAGAAAAGGGTTCTATCAAATCGGATTTTATGGAGGGCAAAATCGTATTCGTATTTGTTACGACTTCCTTTTGGGATTTCTATCAGTACATCAAAGGTAACTTCTGCGTTTTTCGCCATGAACGTGTTATTTAATTTTTTGCAAAAATAGCCACAAACCCAAGATTTGCGTCAACAAATCGCACTGATTATGTTGATTAAAAGTTAAATCCGAAGGTTCCGGTAACCCCAAAGCGCCGTGCATCCGGATTATCGAGGTAATTGCCACGGAAATTGAAATCAATCCTGAAGATTTTAAAGATATTTCCAATCCCAAAGGAGTATTCCCAATAAATCTGATCTTCAGGTGCCATTAAAGGAATATTGGCCGGTGCACTCAAGGCCCGGTTTTCGTCTGAAAGTTGTCCCCAAGCTCCTCGTAACCCAACAATTTCACGAAGATTCCAATTTCTAAGTACTGGTATTCTTGAGAACAAACGCCCATTAAAGTTATGCTCCAGATGAAGCGTGGCATAGGTATCCGTCACGAATTCATAAAAATCGAGGTTAGGAAAGGTATTGTACAAAGAAAACAAGGTCTGGTTGCCCGGTACTACACTGAGCAAGCTTAAAGGCACCTCCCCAAATGTTTTCCCTAGTTCCACACTACTGGTCAACCTTCCAAAACCCCCTATTTGCCAAGGTTGGCGGTAGGAGAATTGAATCCGTTCGTAATCGAAATCACTTTCCAAAAATCCACTAATACCTTTGGTATAGTTGAGAAGAATGGTACTGTAATCATCGTTCACCGAAACAGGCTCCACCCCATATCCAATGATCCGTCTTCCCGGGGTATAGATCAAGGTGGTGTTGATATCAAATTGTTTGACTTCTGATGAAACTCCTCCAGGAGCTTCAGGATCTATATAATCCAAGTTAAAATCATCTGGCAAAGCAGAGTTTAGGGTACGCATGGAACTCCCAAACCGAACCCTAAAGTTCTTCGCGGGCTCCAGTTCCACATTGACCGTGGCGAGGTCAATATTGGTCAATCTATTATTGTTCCCAACGGTGACCAGGGAGGACGAGGCTATACTTCTGCCCAAAACATCGTTGGTACTGGTTAGGCTCAATCCCAACTGTTCTATATCCCTACGATGACCACCGGACAAAATCAATCGTGACTTTCTATCCAACAAAAACTTGGCGGAAAGTCCATGTTTGAACTTCTTATCCGTAAAGCCATAGGCCATATAACCTTCCAACCGCCAGGTATCATTTTGGCCAAAATAAGTCCGTGCACCAGCCCTTAATCGGGTTCCCTCTGCGTCATTGAACCCGAAAGTGCTATAAATGTCGCCGATATCAATATTCCATTTGTCAATCTCCACATAGCCAGAACCGAGAATACTGACTATGTCATAATAAGTACGGAATTTGGGCACAGTCTTTAGGGTATCCAAAAGCTTAAAAATCCCTGATTCGTCCTCATTCAGCGTCTCCAAACGGGCATTGCTCCAAAAAGTGCTATCCCTTGCAAATACCCTAGGGTCATACGGGTCTGAAACAGCCTTATAAAAGTCCTCAGGTCTAGGGGTATCAAACTGGTAATTATCATAAACGGATGTCCGCTTTCCATAAATTCCCCGGGATTTCTCCTTTTTGGAAAAACTGAAATCGCTCAACATATAATCCCGTTTCAGCAGAAAAACAGAATCGTTGACCACATCAAATTCCTGTTCAATATAAATTTCCTTGACCCAGTTGATATTGGCACTCTTGGTGACCTGAAGGTTTATTTTTTTGATGGCATATGTGGTATCCGCAACCCAAAAATCGCCTTTAAAGGTCAACTCGTTCTTTCGTCTTGGGTAATAAATAATGTTATAACACCACTTGTCATCAATATAGGTGCTGTCCGACAACACATAATTATAGGTATCCACACCAGTTTTTGAGAGCGGGCTTGTAAAACTCTTATCGAAAAACTTCAGATAGTTCTCGTATACATCATAATCGGAGTACAGGTCTTCCACAAAAGCGGTAATGGATTGATGCCCATCAAAACCAGAGCTTTTATTCCCCAGCACATCCTCTTTTTCTTCACCTAAAAGGTTATCGCCATAAACTTTGGAAAAGGTTTCGTTTAGGAACATGGGAAGATAGGTTTTCCCTGTAACCCGAGAGGTATCCAGGTTTTCGAACATAAATTCCAATCCCTTAAAGAGCTTACTTTTAATCAGGGCACTGTCGATCGTGTTTAGGTCAAACTCTACTTTCTCGTACTTATCATATTGGTATTGCTTGAACTTGCGCACTCCATTTTCCCGTTTCTTGGCCCATATTTTCTTTAGGATATCAATGGCGGGATTGTTTTTTTTTGATTGCTTGCCTGTATATACAATAACTTCCTTTAATTGCTCGGTGGATTCCTCCAATACCACCTCCATGTCGTAGTTGACCCTTTGGGCCAGTTCAATCACCATAGATTCATAGCCAATGAAAGATACTTCCACCGACGAATACGTGTTATCCGATTCCAGATAAAAACGACCATTGTCATTGGTAATGGTCCCCTCTGTAGAATTGGGAAACACAATATTGGCAAAGGCTATGGGTGAACCATCAGCATCCACCACAATACCACTGACTTTGGTTTGTGAGAAAAGGGAATAAAAGGATAAAAGAAAAATAGGGACAAGGAATCTTCTCATGTTCTGATAAATAGGCACTCCACACCGAGATGGTTTTTCAAAAGTGCTTGATCATTTTTGTTTAAAAGTAATTTTCTATCAAAAACTATTCCTTAAAAAAGCCCCATCAATCCCGACGGCGGTCGGGAGCGACGAGGCTAATATACCCTACAAATATATGTAACTTATTTATATAACACTTTCTTAACAGCCTTGATCACGTCGTTATGATTGGGCAACCATTCGGCCAACAAGACCGGTGAGTACGGTGCCGGGGTATCGGCTGTGTTGATCTTTACAATTGGGGCATCCAAATAATCGAATGCCTTATCTTGAACCTGATACGTAATTTCGGTGGCAACATTACCAAAAGGCCAGGCTTCTTCCAAAATCACCAAACGGTTGGTCTTCTTTACAGAATTCAGAATGGCCTCATGATCCATTGGTCTTACTGTACGCAAGTCAATAATTTCACAGCTTATGCCTTCTTTCTCCAATTCATCCGCTGCCTTATAAGCCTCTTTGATAATCTTTCCGAAGGAAACAATGGTTACATCGGTTCCTTCCCTTTTAATATCCGCAACACCCAACGGAATGGTATACTCACCTTCTGGTACTTCACCTTTATCACCGTACATCTGCTCGGATTCCATAAAAATCACAGGGTCATCATCACGGATAGCGGATTTCAACAAACCTTTGGCATCAGCTGGGTTGGATGGCACCACCACTTTCAATCCTGGGCAATTGGCATACCAGCTTTCAAAAGCTTGTGAGTGCGTGGCCGCCAACTGACCTGCGGAAGCAGTAGGCCCCCTAAAAACGATAGGGCATGGAAATTGACCGGCCGACATCTGTCTGATCTTGGCCGCATTGTTTATGATTTGATCTATTCCCACTAGGGAGAAGTTGAAAGTCATGAATTCTATGATAGGACGGTTCCCGATCATGGCAGAACCTACACCTATACCTGCAAATCCCAATTCCGAAATCGGGGTATCCAGCACGCGTTCAGGGCCAAATTCATCCAACATTCCCTTGGAAGCTTTGTAGGCTCCGTTGTATTCGGCAACCTCCTCACCCATCAAATAAATAGTATCGTCCCTTCGCATTTCCTCGGACATGGCCTCGGCTATGGCTTGCCTAAATTGTAATGTTTTCATTAAGTAGTACTACTAAGATTAGTTGTGTGCTTAAAAATGCAAGCAAAAATAGCAAAATCCAAACGAACAACGGAAGTAGGAAAAACAAAAAAAAGTACAAAATTTATTATGCATGCATAATAAATTTATGATTTTTATAGCTATCTTTGAAGCGATAAACATATACAAGATATGAAGATTTTAGTTTGCATTAGCAACGTACCGGATACCACTTCCAAAATCAATTTTACGGATGGGGATACCAAGTTTGATACAAACGGGGTTCAATTTGTTATTAATCCCAATGACGAGTTTGGATTGACCCGTGCCATGTGGTTCAAGGAAAAACAAGGAGCTGCGGTACATGTTGCCACTGTAGGAGGTGCACAAACCGAGCCTACCATTAGAAAAGCATTGGCCATTGGGGCCGATGAGGCTATCAGAATCAATGCGGAACCTACAGACGGTTTCTTTGTGGCCCGTCAGTTGGCCGAAGTAATCAAAAATGGAGGGTATGACCTAATCATAGCGGGACGTGAATCCATCGACTACAACGGAGGTATGGTTCCAGGTATCTTGGCTACCCTGTTGGACATGAACTTTGTAAACACTTGTATAGGATTGGAAGTGGATGGCACCTCAGCCACAGCCATTAGGGAAATAGACGGCGGAAAGGAAACTATCAGTACCTCCTTGCCACTTGTTATCGGTGGACAAAAAGGGTTGGTCGCCGAAAGTGATCTCCGAATTCCCAATATGCGCGGAATCATGATGGCTCGGAAAAAGGCGTTGAATGTGGTAGAACCCGTAGATGCGCCACAGCCTACCCAAGACCAAAAATTTGAAAAACCACCTGCCAAAGGCCCCGTAAAGTTGGTGGATGCAGGAAATGTGGGCGAATTGGTCAATCTTTTACATAACGAGGCAAAAGTCATTTAATAAAATCTCAAATCCCAAGCACCAAGCACCAACTTGGAATTTGGAATTTGGCTATTGTAATTTCAGAAAATTATGTCAGTACTAGTATATACAGAATCCGATAAGGGAGCATTTAAAAAGAACGCTTTGGAGGTTGCATCCTACGCTTACAAAGTGGCCCAAGATATGGGTGAATCCGTTACCGCAGTGGCCATCAACGCTGGAGATGAGACCTCTTTGGGAAATTATGGTGTTTCCAAGGTTTTAAAGGTTAGCAATGGGGATTTGGATACCTTTAACGCCAAGGCCTACGCCCATGTGTTGGCCCAAGCGGCCGAAGCAGAAGGCGCAAAAGTCATTATTGTAAGTTCCAGTGCCGATGCCAAATTTTTGGCGCCCATTCTTTCCGCAAAACTAAATGCGGGATATGTACCCAATGTGGTAGCCGCTCCGGAAAGCACCTCTCCTTTTGCGGTAAAAAGAACAGCATTCAGTAATAAAGGTTTCGCGCATACAGAAATCAATTCGGACACCAAATTAATTGGGGTATCCAACAACGCTTACGGCGTACATGAAAACAACGTTTCCGCTACAGTGGAAGATTTTACTCCTTCGCTGGGAGATGCTGATTTCACTGCAAAATCTGTAGAAGTGGACAAAGTGGTTGGAAAAGCGACCATTGCGGACGCGGATATCGTGGTATCTGGTGGAAGAGGGTTAAAGGGCCCAGAGAATTGGGGTATGATCGAGGAATTGGCCGATGTACTGGGTGCAGCCACCGCTTGTTCCAAGCCTGTATCCGATTTGGGTTGGAGACCGCATGGCGAGCACGTAGGACAAACAGGAAAGCCTGTGGCCAGCAACCTGTACATTGCCGTGGGTATTTCAGGAGCCATCCAGCATTTGGCAGGGGTGAGCGCCTCCAAAACCAAAGTAGTGATCAACAACGACCCAGAGGCACCTTTCTTTAAAGCTGCGGATTACGGAATCGTTGGAGATGCCTTTGAAGTGGTACCGGAACTCATCGAAAAATTAAAGGAATTTAAAGCCCAGAACACTTAATTTTTGTTAATTTGCCTTTAGCAAGGGGCTGTTCAGATAATGGTAGTGCCACTTATTTGAACGGCCTTTTTTCGTTTTAGGAAGAATATATGAGCTTAGTACGTTTGAAAATAAAGGGGATATCCTACAGCCAAACCCAAAATGGCGCGTATGCCCTTATTTTGAATGAAGTTGAAGGGGATAGAAAGCTCCCCATTGTCATTGGTGCCTTTGAAGCCCAGTCCATAGCCATTGCGTTGGAAAAGGAAATAAAACCTCCAAGACCCCTTACCCACGATTTGTTCAAGAATTTTGCGGACCGATTTGAGATTGTGGTCAAGCAGGTCATCATCCATAAACTGGTGGATGGGGTATTTTACTCGAGTATTATTTGCGAGCGCGATAAAGTGGAGGAAATTGTGGATGCCCGCACCAGTGATGCCATAGCATTGGCCCTTCGGTTTGACGCTCCCATTTTCACGTACAAGACCATTTTGGACAAGGCTGGAATCTATTTGAAGTTCTCTTCCAAGGAAAGTGAGGAAAACGAGGAGGACGACAGCATTGTGGTGGACGAGATATTGCAAGAGGGCGAAACTGTGGAAATCGAATCCGGCGCATCTTCACAAGGCTATCGAGAAATGACCTTGGAAGAACTCCATAAAGAACTGGACAAGGCAGTGGCCAATGAAGACTACGAAAAGGCTGCCAAACTTCGGGACGAAATCTCCAAACGAAAATAAAACACTGCATGCCAAAATCCATCAAGGTTTTCCTTGCCCTATTATGTTTTACAAGTACCGTTGCCTTGGGTCAGGATTTGCTTCCTGCGGATTCTATCAATGCGGCCATTGATACCACCATAATTGACGACATTAGCCCAAAGGAAACCCCTCAATTGGTGCCCAACCAAGGGTTTTCTATCAACACGCTTTGGCGTGGGGCTCTGGGAATGGCGGTTTTGATATTAATTTCCTTCCTTTTTAGTGCCAACCGTAAGGCCATTAATTGGAGAACAGTTGGTATTGGCTTGGGATTACAACTTTTAATTGCCATCGGAGTTTTAAAGGTTCCCTTTATCCAACTTGTTTTTGAGAAAATTGGACAGGTCTTTGTGAGCATTCTGGATTTTACCCGTGTTGGGAGTAAATTTTTATTCGAAGGATTGGTTGTGGATATGGACACCTTTGGGTTCATATTTGCTTTTCAGGTATTACCGACCATCATTTTCTTTTCAGCCTTGACTTCCGTGCTATTTTATTTGGGAATCATCCAAAAAGTAGTTCGGGCATTGGCATGGTTGTTATCCAAATCCTTGGGAATATCCGGAGCGGAAAGTCTTTCCATAGCTGGGAACATTTTTTTGGGTCAGACCGAAGCACCACTGCTCATCAAGGCCTATTTGGAAAAAATGAACAAATCCGAAATCCTGCTCGTCATGATTGGGGGAATGGCCACCGTGGCAGGCGCTGTTTTGGCAGCATACATCGGATTTTTGGGCGGAGATGATCCTGCACTACGATTGGTTTTTGCCAAACACCTTTTGGCAGCTTCCGTAATGGCTGCACCAGGCGCCATTGTAGTTTCTAAAATTTTGTACCCCCAAACGGAGAAGGTCAATACAGATGTACACGTTTCCTCGGAAAAAATTGGAGCCAACATTTTGGACGCCATTTCCAACGGCACCACAGAAGGTTTGAAACTAGCCATGAACGTTGGAGCCATGTTACTGGTCTTTGTGGCATTTATTGCCATGATCAATGGTATTTTAGGCTGGATTGGTGACCTCACCACCTTCAATAATTGGATTGCAGCGAACTCGCCTTATGATAGCTTCTCTTTGGAAGCCATTTTAGGAACCATATTCGCTCCCCTTATGTGGCTGATTGGTGTTGCTAACGAGGACATTATGCTTATGGGGCAACTTTTGGGTATCAAATTGGCCGCTAGTGAGTTTGTTGGCTATATCCAACTTGCAGAATTAAAGACCATGACCAACAACCTTCACTTTACCTATAATAAATCCGTAATCATGGCCACTTATATGCTCTGCGGATTTGCCAATTTTGCTTCTATCGGTATCCAAATTGGGGGTATCGGCTCCTTGGCACCAGGTCAACGCAAAACCCTTTCCGAATTTGGGATGCGAGCAGTATTGGGCGGTTCTTTGGCCTCTCTACTTTCGGCTACTATTGCTGGGATGATCTTGGGGTAAAAGGGCAAAAGCCGTCAGTTTGAGTGTTCCCGAACCCGCTTCGGGATATATCGAAAACAAGGCCTTCCCACAACCATTTCTCGATATAATTTCAGCAAGCTGAAACCACTCGAAATGACGTTAATAAAATCTTTATAAGTCCAACTTCATTAACTTTATTAGACCTAAGACTTGAAGTAAATTAGTTGGGTTAAAAGAAAGCCGTCGGTTTGAGTGTTCCGAATCGTATTCGGGATCTATCGAAAACAAGGCTTTCCCAACAGAGATTTCTCGAAACGTCCCTAGCAAAGCTTCGGGACACTCGAAATGACGAATTAGCAGCATGTAGCATGAAACAATACCACGACTTACTCAAACACGTACTTACCGAAGGAAATGCCAAAGGAGACCGCACAGGAACAGGAACCGCCAGTGTTTTTGGCTATCAAATGCGGTTTGACCTTTCCGAAGGCTTCCCTATGGTCACCACCAAAAAATTGCACCTAAAATCCATTATCCATGAACTGTTGTGGTTTTTAAAGGGCGATACCAATGTGGCCTACCTTCAAGAAAACGGGGTACGTATCTGGAACGAGTGGGCGGATGATAATGGGGACTTGGGCCCTGTTTACGGACACCAATGGCGCAACTGGAACAGCGAGGAAATCGACCAGATAAAAGAGGTCATTGAAACCTTGAAAACCAACCCGAACAGCCGCAGGATGTTGGTTTCGGCTTGGAATCCCAGCGTTTTGCCGGATACCTCCATTTCGTTTAGTGAGAATGTGGCCAATGGCAAGGCTGCCCTTCCCCCCTGTCATGCTTTTTTCCAGTTTTATGTGGCAAATGGGAAATTGTCCTGCCAATTGTATCAACGTAGTGCCGATATCTTTTTGGGTGTACCCTTTAACATTGCCTCCTATGCCTTGTTTACCATGATGATGGCCCAAGTTTGCGGTTATGAACCCGGTGATTTTATCCACACTTTCGGGGATGCGCATATCTACAACAACCATCGTGATCAAGTGGAACTGCAACTAAGCCGCGAACCAAGGCCTTTACCCACCATGAAATTGAACCCAGCGGTCAAAAATATCTTCGATTTTACCTTTGAGGATTTTGAACTGCTGAACTACGACCCCCATCCCCACATCAAAGGTGTTGTGGCGGTGTAGCAAAAGCACGGCATCACATAAAAGCAAGTACCATCCAAACCAACCTTTAAAAATGAAAATCAACTTTAAAAAAATACTTGGACTGGTATTCTGCTGCTGGTCCTTTTTCATTGTACCCCTATTTGCCCAAAACCAAGAACGACCCAACGTAATTGTGATCATTACCGATGATCAAGGTTACGGGGATTTGGGCATTACCGGGAACCCCCATGTGCAGACCCCAGTCATTGACCAATTGGCAACCGAAAGTGTCCGTTTCAATAATTTTTACGTCTCTCCCGTATGTGCGCCCACCCGCTCTAGCCTTATGACAGGTCGCTACTCTTTGCGTACAGGCGTGCGCGACACCTACAATGGCGGTGCCATCATGGCCTCCAACGAGGTGACCATTGCCGAAATGCTCAAACAGGGTGGTTATACCACCGGCGTATTTGGCAAATGGCATTTGGGCGACAACCACCCCAGCCGACCCAGCGACCAAGGTTTTGACGAGTCCGTGATCCACCTTTCCGGAGGTATGGGACAGGTGGGCGACATTACCACCTATTTTAAGGGAGATACCAGCTATTTTGATCCCGTGCTTTGGCACAACAACCAACAAGAGGCCTATGAGGGCTACTGTTCGGATATTTTCACGGATCAGGCCATCCAATTTATTGAGAACAACAAGGCATCGCCCTTCTTTTGCTATCTCTCCTTTAATGCACCGCATACCCCCCTGCAGGTACCCGATGAATATTACCAAAAGTACAAGGACATTGACCCATCCTCTGGTTTTGACGGAGACAACCGCCCTTTCCCTGAAATGAGCGAAAAGGATAAGGAAGACGCCCGAAAGATTTATGCCATGGTCACCAATATTGACGATAATCTGGGCAAGCTCTTCAAAAAATTGGACGAGCTAAAGATCTCCAAAAATACCCTTGTGATTTTTATGACGGACAATGGCCCGCAGCAGCGTCGTTATGTGGCAGGGATGCGAGGCCGAAAGGGCAATGTATATCAAGGTGGAGTGCGGGTACCCTTTTATGTAAAATATCCAGCGGCATTCGCCCAAAACAAGGACATTGAGACCATGAGCGCCCATATTGATGTGCTACCGACCTTAGCTGAACTGTGTAAAGTGGACTTGCCACAAGACCGGCAACTAGATGGCAAAAGCCTGTTGCCCCAGATTCAGGGCAAAAATGTGGACTGGGCAGACCGTTCCCTATTTTTCTACTGGACGCGCCGTTATCCCGAACCCTACTACAACATGGCTCTGCAAAAAGATGGCTACAAATTGGTGGGAAAGACGAATTACAATGCAAAACTGGAAGATTTTGAGCTCTTTAATCTCAAAACCGACCCTTATGAGCAAAACAACTTGGTTTTGAAAGACAAAACAAAAGCCACAGCTCTTAAAACGGAGTTGGATGAACTGTACAATGAACTCATCACTTCTGAAAATTTGGTAAACCAACCCCGAATTGTTGTGGGGAGCAAAGCGGAAAATCCCATTTTCCTGAACCGGAACGATGCCGGAGGGGAACGTGGTATCTGGAACCAAGAAGAAATTTATGGAACTTGGAAGGTGAGCATAGCAGAAGGCCATTACAACATACGTATGAAGTTTGTAAAGCCTGTAAAAGCCGGTGGCCGACTCTATTTGGAAGCCAACACTCTGGTAAAACAGCAAGCGAACACCCAAGATAACGTGGATGTGTTGGAACTAAAAAACGTGTACCTTCCCCAAATGGACTGTGACCTACTGGCCCACTATGCTATTGATGGCAAACATATAATGCCGTTTTGGGTGGAGATGGAGAAGATAGAATAGTTCTAAATTTTATCAAAAAATGGGTCATAAACTGTATTTTTCAAATTGCCAAAAAAGCTAGTTTACTTCTTAAAGAATGAAAAAGTGCTACCTGTTATTTCTTGTTTTGGTATTGGGTTGTGGAAAAAAGATTTTTTTGACAGAAGAAGAACGGAAATTAAATCCATATCAAGTCAATCAGGTTTTGATTTTCGAATCATCAAGCGGTCAGATTGATTCACTTTTTATAACGGAAATACTTGATAATGTCTTTCCAGACGGACCCACTCCCTTAGATTTCTATGAACAATCGCTTAGAGTTTATGCGAGCGAAAAGCTGGATGGGGGTCGGAAAATAATTGACATCTCTGCCTCAACTTCTGAAACCCCAACCAAATTTGAGATTAATTGTTTTTTTAATGATGTCCATTTAAGTCATTGGGAGAAATCTGCAGAGGAAATTTTGAGCTATCCCCAAACAACAATAATAACTAAGGCTGGAACCTTTAATGATGTAATAGGAATTGAACAGATAACCGAATCTGATAAAAATGAAAGTGTTTCTAGATTTTACTGGAGCCATAGTAACGGATTCGTGAGATTGGAAAAGGATAGCATAAGTTGGGATCTTATAAACAAATACATCCCTAAAAAATTGTAAAAACTCATGAACCTCAACAAAGCCCTTCTGGTCATCGATATGCAAAAAGGCTCTTTTACGCCCAAAACCCCACGTTTTGATACCGAGGGCGTGGTAGCTCGTATCAACAAGTTGGCAGCACTGTTTCGGCAAAAGGGTTGGCCCGGGGTGATTGTACAGCACGATGGTACAGGGACAGGCGAGTTTGAAAAAAACACCTGGGATTGGGAATTGCTGGACGAACTCCAAACCGAACCCCAAGACACCTTACTGGACAAATATGCCAATGATGTCTTCTATAGATCCCATCTACAAGAGTTATTGACGGCTTGGGGAACCCAAGAACTGCTGATCACAGGTTGCGCCACCGACTTTTGTGTGGAGGCCACCGTACAATCTGCCTTGGCCAAGGATTATAACATTACCGTGGTGGCAGACGGGCATACCACGGGCGACAGACCTCATTTGCCCGCCCAAAAAGTGATTGAACACTACAATTGGGTATGGCAAAACATGATTCCCACTAAAGGGAACATTAGAGTGGAGGATTTTGAGACGATCATCAAAAAAATTGTGGGCGAAAACCTAAATTCGAACATCCAATCTTAAATCAGCGCCACCCTCATTTTAAACTTATGCTTGATAAATGGAATAGAACAGGAAAGATAAAGGCCGTAATCGTCTTTATTATTTGCTTTTATTCAATATTTATATCAATAAGTATTTCAAAAGATATAGAACGGTATACGGAACACTCCCTCGCAGTAAGTACTATAGCATTTGTGTTTCCATTACTATTTATTCCAATTGTAGTAAAGTTGGGAAGCCTCTTTGGCAGAAAATTCGAAAGGCCAAGTTGGAACAAAAAAATTAGATTTCTCAAACCTGGAGCCAGTCTTATTTTATTTCAATTTGGTGGCTATATAATTTTATTCCAAAGTCTTGTCAAAATATTAGTTGTTGGTATTATTCATCAAAAAATCTATTTTTTAGGTTTTCCCGATTTATTTGCAGGTACTGGGCTTTTAATTGGTGTTTGGCTAGCAACAACCATCATTTCTAAATGAAGTTTACTCCATGACCAACACCTTTGACTTTGATTTCGAAGCTTACGATTTTTGGCCCCTTTACCAGACCATTCAAAAATTTTATCCCATCGGTATCCTAAAAAATTATGGCGAGGGGATTCATAGGGAATATGAAGGTTATAAGGCCTTGGAACGTTTGCTCGTGGAAAACATTCACGATGAAAAGACTTGGAAAAGCAATTGGGTCTCCTTTACCAAAAAGTTGGGTTCAGAACTTGAAAAAAAGACTTTTGGAACCACCTATGGGCAAGCACCCAGCTACAGCGCATATCTGATACTGGATTGGAAAAAGGACGGCAACCGTTCCAATTACAAGGAACTCCATTTTTCGGTGAGCCTGTTGGGCAACTATTTTCAGATCTATGGGATTGAAAAGACCCAACTGTCGTATGAGGACGAGGTCATGCCTTATCAAGTGGAGAATGTTAAGGAGGTCATTGTTTCCCCTATTGATGATTTTAAAAACCATTTTGAGGCGGTTGAAGAAAAAATAAAGAAACAGTTCAAAGGGTATCGCTTGGTGCCATTCTACATTGGGCAATCCAGAATCCAGGGGCTGGAGGTATACCATTTGGACAAAGAAAATTGTACAGTGAACATGGCCTTGTTCAACGATTTTATGGGCTATGGAGACCAAATTGTGGACGTGGAACTACGGGGCGATATGGATTATGGGATGGATGGGTGGAAAAAATAGGTTTATTTAAACTGTGCAACAAAGTTCTAGTCTTAACTTCAAAAAATAAAATAGTATTGCAATGAAATCCAAAATCACTTCTGCCCTTATCTTTTTTTTTGGCAATTACGGACTAATACTTGGTGGACTTTTTATGGTATTGATTGGCTTTATCGTAATGAACAAAGCCAGAACCCAAATGAATCTTACTGAAGAAGGGCGAAGGGTTCCCGTAGAAATTTTAAAGTCACCTGCGGATTGTGATCGTATAGGAAGGCGTGGCGGATATTGCACGCTGAAATTTAACGGCAGGGAAATCATAAAAAGAACTGGGCACAAATTCTGCGAATTGGTCGAGGGAAAAAAGGAAATTGTTATGCTCACAAACGCAGAAAAAAGCAAGTTGATTTTCCTAAATGAATATGAAAAGGAGCACAATTGGATAAGCGGAATCGGACTCTGTCTCTTTGGAATAGTCATCACCTATAAAGGATGGAAACAACGGGTTTAGATAAATCTTGATTCCAGAGAACCCCCTCAAAACCCCAATACCTTCTCTTAAAGCCAAAATCCGTAGCAGAACAGCTACAAAAACCATTGTTTTTATTTACTTTTAGTAGGCTCTGAAACCATTGGATTTCAATTAAATGCACCACCAAGATGAAACAAAAAAACAGGATTAAAGATGCTCTCAGTCTTTGGAATGAAATGGTCACTATTGGAAAAATTGACCTTAAGCATTACGACACTGAAATTGAATCCAATATCCTGAATGAACTAAACGTAAAGGCCTCCTCGTTGAACTCAGCTTTGAAAAATGAAGCTATATCCGTAGAAGATTTAATCACAGCTTTTTTCGTTGTAGTCCAACCTTTTTCCATGATGATGTCCGAAATCCTCTCCTTTTTCGAAGAATTCGCCATTAAATCAACCAACGACAATTTGGACATAGAACTGGATTTTGGCAAGGACTTTTCCCAGTTACAGTTTGATATTAATGCATTTAAAAATTGGGTCACCCAATGGAGAAATATTGAATCCACAATTGTAACTGTTGAATGGGATTCTGAAAACCTATGGAACCTTAACGGGGTGTTACGCTCTAATTCCATAAAAGACAAACATCCTGAACTAAGTGAATGGGAACGCATGTATGAAGATGATCTTATATGGCCAGATTTCTATCCACCCTTTCCCATATCTGTTCCTGAAGAGTTGGAACCCGCGTTTAAAAGAGCTTTCAAAATTTTTAAGCTGGTTCAGGATGAATCCAAAGCGTTTCATACAGATCGGCAGCAATTCTGGAAAATGCGCTGGAGCAGCACCCAGAATCAATCAGAGAACTTAACTGAGGACAACGGCAGTTTAAATATCCTGGCCGGCATTGATCATGATCGATGGGCCTCATCCTTTATCAATGGACTGTACAGTAAGGCAAAGGAGTACTACCAGATTGAGCCAAACCGGAGAGATGCATTTGCACAATCACTTAAAAAAGACCTTGACCGGGTTTTCAACAACACAAACCAAACCATAAAGACCATACATGAACAAGTTGAGGACATCCTTGAATTTTTGGACCTGCCCATTTGGAAACAAAGACATGAATTGTATTCCGTATGGGTTGGGATCAAAACATTAAATGTTATCAAGGAGAAATACCCGATTAGGGTCCATTCTGTGGACCAAAAGTTGGTGTTTTCATTTTCGGGAACACATGTAGCCACAGTTGACCAACTTTTACCCAACCTGCATTTCTGGTCCGAACTGCGTTCACCACTGTCCAATCCTGTGGGCAAATACCGTAAAAAAGCGATCCAACCGGATTATTCCTTACTGAAAGACCCGGTAAGCAGTCCAAAATCATCAATCTTGGAAATAGAATGCAAACAGTACAAAAAGGCCTCTAAGAACAATTTCATTTCGGCCCTAATAGATTACGCCAAAGGAAGACCATATGCTCAGATTGTCCTTGTCAACTATGGGGCAATTTCAGATAGCATTCAAAACTCCATTCCCAATGAAATATTTGATCGTGCACTTATGATCGGAAACTTAAATCCGAAATTTCAAAAGCAAATCAATTTGTTCAAAAGTATCATCCTGGATTCCATCAATAAGAATTACCTAGGAAACCAGAGCAATATTTCCGCGCAGCCAAAATCCTCACCGTTTGATCAAGAGAATAAGTCTATTGAAATGATCTGGGAAAAAGGAGCCAGGGACCTTGATCTTCATTTATTGTTTAAAGACAAACAAGCTACTTTTGAGATCAACTATAACAACAAAGGAACTTTCAACAAGCACCCCTTTCTTTTATTGAACAAGGACATTCTAGACGGAAATGGGACTGAAACCATAACAATAAACAAGTGGCTAACAGGAAAGTACTATGTATCTGTCCACAATTATTCCAAGGATTCGAGCCTAAAGGAATCCGAAGTCCAACTAAGGATGGGAAACGAAATCTATCGTATTGAAAATGCTACTGGTAATGCTGGCGACTGGTGGCACGTGATTGAAATAGACACCTTAACGGGACAAGTGTTTGTTCGAAATGAAATCAATGATCATAGCATTGCTGAATTTGCAAAATAACGGCTGTCGACATCTCACCCCCTCAACACCCCAATAATCCCTCTTAGGGCAGACACCACTTGTTGAACTTCCCGTTGGGCAAAGGCTTCTTGTTCCACATAAAACAGCATTTCAATCCCGAGATCTAGGACTTTGGCAAATTCAGCAGGGCCGCCATAGCCATCTTCAATCAGTTCGGTTAATTCTTCGGTTACGTTTATTTTATCGGAAAGCTTCATCGTCTTAGTTATTTGAACCCAAATATATTTAGCTTACTGATTTTAAGGGTCATAACAAATTATGACTTTGCCTTATTCACACAGAACTTGAACTTAAACAGCTTTTTGATTTCTAAAAATGTACTTTGGTAGGCAGAAACCAAATGAAAAAATTGATCAATAATGGAAAGAACCAAAGCGCTCTCCAATAGGGCCCGAGAAGTACTGTTGGACGGACGTTGGGTAACCAACACCAATTGCAAAGCACAACTGGAAAATCTCAACTGGGAACAAGCTACGCAAAAGGTGGGAAACCTCAACACCATAGCGGCGCTCACCTTTCATATCAATTATTATTTGGCGGGACTGATCGTAGTGTTCCAAGGCGGGACACTAGAAATCCGGGATAAATACAGTTTTGACCTACCGCCCATCACTTCCCAGGCGGACTGGGAAAAGTTGGTGAAGGAATTTCTGGAAAATTCCGAGACCTTTGTCCAAGAAGTGGCCAAGCTATCGGACGGCATTTTGGATCAACCTTTTGTGGAGGAAAAATATGGAACCTACCTCCGAAACATTGAAGGAATCATTGAACACAGCTATTACCACCTGGGGCAAATTTCCATGCTTAAAAAGATGATTGCTGTAACGGATGGTTAAACTTTCATACCTATAAGCAACAAAAAAGTGGCAAAAAATGCTCATCCTTAAAGAAGGCAATTATTTTGGAGAATATCTGGATACACGGGAAAACGAGCTCTTTAAGTTGAGTTTAACGGCTTATTCCCCAGATAGTGTCTTGGAGGACCATTATCACGACAACAGCTATATCAGTGTACTCACTTCAGGCAGTTATTTGGAGCGCATCAACGGCTCAACCCAATTGGTGAAAGCTTCGGATGTCCTGTTTCGGCCTACATCTTGGTGCCATCAAAACACTTTTTTGGAGGATTCTGCCACCTGTTTCAATATCGAATTCAAAAAAGGTTGGCAAGAACGGTTGGACTGGGATGTGGAACTACCGAATACCCATATCCATTTCAACAAAACGGCCTTTCCCTCTTTGTACAAGCTACTATTAAACTTTAAAATTGATCACAATGCCGACCCCAGCACTGAATTGATCTTGGACTGGTTGTGTACTATCAGTCCGAATCAAGTTAGAGTTCATTCCAAATCTTGGGTTCAAAAAGTAGAGCGCATTCTGAAACACGAGCTGACCCAATTTCATTCCTTGGCTTCGCTGTCGGAACGTATTCATGTGCATCCCGTATATATGGCCCGCGCATTTAAAGCGGAAAAAGGCATGACCATAGGGGAGTTCCAATTGAAATCAAAGTTGCACAATGCGGTGTATTTGTTATCTACCACCCAACAATCCATCTCGGATGTTTCTTTCGCTAATGGTTTTTTTGACGATGCGCATTTTATCCGGTCGTTTAAAATGGCTTATGGGATTTCACCCAATCGCTTCCGGAAAGTCTTGACAACCAATATATGATGTCAGGTCGAGCGCAGTCGAGACCTAATCAAAGAACCCAGTTTAAATGACTTCTCGACTGCGCTCGAAGTGACTTACGCACATAAATAGTTAATCTGGTACAATTTCTTGTTCTGATTGAGATTGATTTTTGTGTTATCAATCAAATCTCGAAACATGTCTAAAAGAAATAGAACCCTTTGTGCCCTTCTGACGCTCCTTTTTACCGGAGCCATGGCGCAACAGAAAAAGAACACCCTTCCTTATAATGAAATCTATGCCTATGGCATGGATACTGACGTTACCCCTATTTTCCCTTTGTTGGAAGTAGACGGATTGAATGCCAAAGACCAAAAATTTAAAACCGATTTTGAAGCCCGGTTCAAAGGGGAATCCGATTTGGGAGCATCAAGCCCTGAGTCGGAAATAGAAACCTTGATTTCCCACTTCAAAAACTATTGGCGAAAATCCCTTCTTAATACAAGTGGGAACTTTGAGCGGGAATTAGGAGGAAGTGTTGTGCCTTTCCTAATGCAAAACTATCCGCCAGTTCGGGGCAAAAAAGTGACCCGGGACAGTTTGGGCTACTTTCTAAGGGATTATATCCGCTCGAAAGGGCTATACACTACGGATGAAGTCACCTACCATGGCCGGCTTATAGATTTGGTAATCTGGAAAAAACAAACCCCAAAAGTCTACGAAGTGGACTTAGGTAAAGGAGAAATGCAAGAAGTAACCGTATTTTTTTTGGAGGACTTTGCCACCTTGGGTTGGATGGAATACGCCACCTTGGGAGCCCATCATCCAGGAGGCTGGACAGAAGATGAAGGTATTTACTGTGTAAAAAAAGCCTACGACGTAAGCAGCGAAAATTTCAAAATCAGCTACTTGACGCATGAGGCAAGGCATTTTGCAGACAAGAAAAGATGGCCCGATTTAAAATCTGCTGATTTGGAATACAGGGCAAAACTTACCGAATTAAATTTGGCCCAAGACACCCTCTTCGAATTGATTGCCTTTTTTGCCAAAAATGCGAACAAGGAAAGTGAAAATGGGCGTCAGGTGGCCAATTATTGTGTTATTCGGGACTTGTCCCAAAAACTGTTTGAATCCGATTTTGAGACATCCCGCGAAAAGTGGGAAAAGATAAGCGTTAAGAAAATCAATAAAGCCGCGGGGCAACTGCTGAAGAAAAATACCAAGACCTTAAAATCCATTGGAAAGGAAGCGCAATCACTGATTGAGGTTTAGTATTAAATTTCTTAGGACTTTTGGTTAACTTACAATGGTAAAGTCCCTTGACTTCTACCTTTTACCAATAGCCAAATGAATCTCAATATTCTAAGTCAACCGTACACCCTTAACCAAGATCAACTCGATTTTTACAAGCACAACGCCTTTATCAAAATCAAGAAAGTGTTATCTCCGGAGGTGGTCTCCCATTTCAATAAGGTAATATCTGCTAAAGTGGACGAGCTCAACACCCAAACCAAAGAACTCAAAGACCGGGACACCTATGGCAAGGCCTTTTTGCAGATTTTTAATTTGTGGACTCAGGATGCGCAAATCAAAGAATTGATGTTTAGCAAACGATTGGCACAATTGGCCGCAGACCTAATGGAAGTAGATGGGGTGCGCATGTACCATGATCAGGCCTTGTTTAAGGAAGGGGGCGGTGGCATCACCCCTTGGCATGCAGATCAATACTACTGGCCTTTGTCCACGGACAAGGTCATCACCGTTTGGATTCCCTTGCAGGCGGTTCCTTCAGAAATGGGGCCTTTGGAATTTGCAGCGGGTAGTCAAAATATCTTAACGGGACGTGATCTGTCCATAAGTGATGAAAGCGAAACCCTGATCGGAGAAAAGCTCCGTGTATCGGATTGTCCCAAAATCTCCGAACCCTTTGATGTTGGGGAGGTCAGTTTTCATTCTGGATGGATTTTCCACAGGGCCGGACCCAACACCACCAATCAAACAAGAAAAGTGATGACCTCTATTTATATGGACAAGGACATGCTCCTTAAAAAACCCGAAAACGATGGGCAGGTCAATGATTGGGAAACTTGGTGCCCGGGAGCGCAGATCGGACATGCAATTGACACTCCGCTCAATCCTGTGCTATACACAAGAGCCTAAAAGCAAAAACGCCCGAACTTTCGTCCGGGCGCCTTCTTGGAAACAAGTAAAGCAAATAATTTTCTTTTTCAAAAATCAGTTTCTTGTCACCGAAATACCGTTGGATAGAGCGTAAAACCCGTCCAGGTCAGCAACGTTCATTCCTGCTTCCAACCCTACAAGTCCATCTTCATAGGTAATATGCCAGATATAGCAAACTCCAGTTCCTGCGGCATCAAAGTCAACACCTTCAACAGCCTCCAAGGTTGGGGGAAGTCCCAAAATGTTGTTTGCATCATCCGTGATCACATAGGTTTGATTTGTTCCTGTGAGTTCGGAGTCATCCAAGGTAATTCCACTCACCATGTCCGGAGTACCATCCACATCAAAAGTAAAGGGACCGCCTGCCAAAGTTCCTGCATTAAGTCCATTTCTGTTCACGGTAATGGAATTGGACAGGGCGTAGAAACCTTCCAAGTCAGCAACGTTCATTCCAGCTTCCAATCCGGTAAGGCCTTCTTCATAGGTAATATGCCAGATCAAGCAAGTTCCCACACCGGCACCGTCAAAATCCACTCCTTCAACAGCCTCCAAGGTAGGCGGCAGACCTAAAATGTTGTTGGCATCATCCGTGATAACCCATCCTTGTTTGGAGCCCGTCAGTTCCGAATCATCCAAAGTAATTCCGCTGACCATATCGGGAGTTCCATCCACCAAAATGGTAAAAGGACCGCCAGCAATGGAACCGGCATTCAGTCCATTTCTATTTACGGTGATAGAGTTGGACAGTGCGTAGAAGCCTTCCAAGTCAGCAACGTTCATTCCGGCTTCCAATCCAGTAAGGCCTTCTTCATAGGTAATGTGCCAGATGAAACAAGTTCCAACGCCTGCACCATCAAAATCCACTCCTTCAACAGCCTCAATTGTAGGTGGCAAGCCCAAAATGTTGTTGGCATCATCGGTAATTACCCAACCCTGCATGGAACCTGTCAATTCGGAGTCATCCAAGGTAATTCCACTGACCATGTCCGGATTGCCATCCACGGTAATGGTATAGGGTCCACCCCCAATAACACCAGCATTTAATCCGTTGCGGTTTACCGTAATGGAATTGGACAGGGCATAGGTCCCGCTAAAATCGTCAAGATTCATTCCAGCTTCCAAACCGGTGAGCCCATCTTCATACGTTAAATGGTACACAAAACATACCCCTACACCAGCTCCATCAAAATTCACACCCTCCAAGGCTTCAATCGTAGGCGGTAGGCCTAAAATATTTTGTTCATCATCGGTGATCACATAGGTCTGGTTGGTTCCGGTCAATTCAGAACTGTCTAAGCTAACCCCTGAAATCATATCCGGGTTGCCATCCACCAAAATGGTGTAGGGTCCTCCTGAAAGTGTTCCGGCATTAAGCCCATTTCTGTTTACTGTAATGGCATTGGAAAGATCATGGTCTCCCGATAGGTTGTCCAAGTTCATTCCGGGCTCCAACCCAGTAAGTCCAGCTTCATATACCAAATGGTAAACAAAGCAAATACCCACTCCAGCTGCATCGAAATCCACACCTCCAAGGGCTGTTAAATCAGGTGGTAGGCCCAAAATATTTCTGGAGTCATCCGTAATGACATAGGTGCGGTTACTACCCACCACATTGCTATCATCCAAAGTAATTCCGGAAATCATATCCGGAGTGCCATCAACGGTGATGGTAAAAGGTCCGCCTGAAAGTGTTCCCGCTTCCAGTGCAATTGGTTGTTCGTCGTCGGAATCATTGCTACATCCTGCGGCTAGAACCAGGATGGCCACAAGAGTCCAAATAGATTTTAAGTTGCTCATTTTACGTGTTTTTTTATTTGCAACACAAATGACGGGGGAAGATGTTGCAGAAATATCACATAAAAATCAAAATTGCTTATGCGTTGACTACGAGCTGCTTACATGAAAAAATTGTATTTTTTGTAAAGAATTGGGCTTAAAAAGGACTTTTTAGAAAGTAATCTGTCAAATTTTTAATGGAAAGGTGAACTTTCCGTGATACTTTACCCTTTAATTCGCCATATCATGAAAAAAGTGTTGATCGTAGAGGATGATATCGAAATCGTTCGTTTGTTGGAAATACACCTTAAGGATTTAGGTTGTCAGGTGCTTTCCGCCATTCGGGGGGATATTGGATTGCAAAAAGCACTCAAAGAAAATCCAGACCTTATTATTTTGGATGTGATGCTTCCTGGTATGGATGGCGTTGAAATCTGTCAAAAAATCCGAGCCCACAACGTCACCACACCTATAATGATGCTCACTGCACGTTCCGAGGAAATCGATAAGGTATTGGGATTGGAAGTCGGAGCAGATGATTACCTCACCAAACCTTTTAGTGTTCGGGAGTTTATTGCCAGGGTCAAGGCCATTTTCAGAAGGCAAAAAATGGATGTAGTGGAAACCGCGGGGGAAAAGAACCCCAAATTGATGCAATTTGATATGCTTTCCATTGACATTGATATGCGAAAAGTGCTTTTGGATGGTAAAAAAGTAGAGCTTTCACCCAAGGAATTTGAGCTTCTGGTATTGCTTTCCTCCAATCCAGGGAAAAGCTATGATCGAGGTAAGCTTCTTAATATGATATGGGGATACGATTTTAAAGGCTACGAGCACACGGTGAATTCGCATATTAACAGACTTCGTTCCAAAATTGAACCGGATATGAGCAATCCTAAGTTTATCCTTACCACCTGGGGCGTGGGCTATAAATTCAACGAAGAACTTTTGGAAACCCAAGCCAACCACTGACCATGAAAAACAATATACTTTCCGTTCGATTTATTTTAAAACTGACCCTCTCCTTTTTAGCAATTTTGCTTTTGGCGGGAATAGGATATACCATTACCTCCATTTATCTCTCCAATAAGTACTTCTACGAAACTACCCAACGGTTGCATGCCAACTTGGCCCAAGACCTTATTGAGGAAAAATTTAAAGATACCCAACCCTTTGATTCCATAGGCAATGTGAACAAAGCCCTGTTTGGGGATATTATGCACGATATGATGGCCGTAAATAGGGCCATTGAGGTCTATCTTTTGGACCTGGATGGACAAGTGAAGTATTCCGTGGTATTGGATCACGATGCACCGGAAACCAAAGAGAAAAGGGTAAATCTGGCTCCTATAAAACAATTTATTACGGAAAGTGGAAGTAATTATGTATTGGGTGATGACCCCAAGGATTTGACCAAGCAGACCATTTTTTCGGCGGCCCAATTCAATAAAGATGGGCACGAAGGGTATATCTATATCATTTTGGCAGGAGAGGATTTTTTGGCTACCCGCAGTGATCTTTTCAACAGCTACTTTATGCGACTTGGACTTGGCGGTTCTGTACTTACCCTCATTTTTGCCACCCTCTTGGGAATTTTGGCTATTTGGTACCTGACCCGAAGTCTTCGCAAAATCATTTATGCCGCCAAACGCTTTCAGCAGGGAGATTTGGAATATCGCATTGAAAACGCCGAAAAAACCGATTTGTCCAACGTAGCTACCACTTACAACAATATGGCAGATACCATTCTGTCCGATATTGAAAAAATAAAATCCGTGGAACAACTGCGTCAAGAACTGATCGCAAACATTTCCCACGACCTAAGAACACCACTTTCCATTATACAAGGTTATATTGAGACACTTCACATGAAAGATTCCGAGCTTTCATCTGAAGAACGGGCCGAATATTTGAGCATGGTCTCAAAAAGTAGCGAGCGACTCTCCAAATTGGTCTCGCAACTCTTTGAATACTCCAAATTGGAGGCCAATCAGATCCAGCCCGAAAAAGAACCATTCTTGATCAGCGAACTGGCCAATGACATCCACCGAAATTACTCCTTGCTTGCGCAGCAAAAGAATATCGATTTGAAATTGTCCATGGCTGATAATGTTCCCCTGGTTTTTGCTGATATCTCACTGGTAGAACGTGCCATTCAAAACTTGATGGACAATGCCTTGAAATTCACTCCTGAAGGCGGAGAGGTTACCGTAAAACTGGAATCGGAAGAAGACCATGTGGAGGTCACCATCAAAGATTCCGGCCCTGGAATCAAAAAAGACAACCAGGCGTTGATTTTTGAACGCTATAGACAAACCAAGGCGGGTCAGGAAAAGGAAGGTGCAGGTCTAGGCCTTGCCATTGTAAAGAAGATCATGGAAATCCATGACAGCAGCATCAAGGTCTTCAGCAAACCCAACGAGGGGACTTCCTTTAGTTTTAGCCTACCTGTTTACGCTGTTGGCTAAGCCATTATTCCCTATCTTTAAGTAGAAAAAATCATTTATGATTCTTACCGATTCCCTCTTGGATTTCTTCCTGGAGACCAGAAAAGCTTCCGAAGCCATTTGTGAACCTCTGGAAATTGAGGATTATGTGGTGCAACCTGTGGTGGATGTGAGTCCCCCTAAATGGCATTTGGGCCATACTACCTGGTTTTTTGAAGAATTTATCCTAAAACCCCATGCCAAAGGCTACCGTGAGTTTGATCCTGATTTTTCCTTTGTTTTCAATAGTTATTACGAAACCGTGGGGAAGCGGGTAGTGCGTTCCGATAGGGGTAATTTGTCCCGTCCTTCCGTAAAAAAGGTTTATGCCTACCGTGCTTATGTGACCGAAGGAATCAAGGAGTTTTTTGGCCATGCCCAAACCCAAGAACTGAGCGATCTACTCGAAATAGGAATCCATCACGAGAAACAACATCAAGAATTATTGCTGACCGATATTAAATACATTCTTGGGAACAACCCACTGCTGCCTATGTATTCAGAAAAGTTTGTTGATCATCCCGTGGAGACCCATCAACAGGATTGGATTTCTATGGAGGAAGGGATTTACGAAATTGGTCATGATTCCAACGCCTTTTGTTACGACAATGAGTTGGGAAGGCATAAGGTTTATCTGCAGCCCTATGAAATTTCCAACATGCTGGTTACCAACGGGGAATTCATGTCATTTATTGAAGCAGGTGCATATCAACGTTTTGACCTTTGGCATGCCGAAGGCTGGGACTGGGTGAACCAACAAGATGCAAAATCTCCCCTGTATTGGCATAAAATTGATGGTGCATGGTGGCACTATACGGCCACGGGGCTCCAAAAAGTGAATGAGGATGCGCCTGTAACCCATATTTCATATTTCGAGGCTTTTGCCTTTGCCCAGTGGAAAGGGATGCGGCTCCCCACTGAATTTGAATGGGAGGCGGCCCAGGCATTTTTCCCTTGGGGCAAACGATGGGAATGGACAGAAAGTGCCTATCTCCCCTACCCCAATTATCAAAAAGCCAAAGGTGCGCTAGGGGAATACAATGGCAAGTTCATGGTAAACCAAAAAGTACTTAGAGGTGGTTCCGTCGCTACCCCTTCCAAACACACCCGACATACGTATCGCAACTTTTTCCATCCGCAATTGCGATGGCAATTTACTGGATTAAGGTTGGTCAAATAATTTCGACAAAGCTCCCATGCAAAACAACCAAACTAGGACTTTCGCCTCAGCTTTTGAACAAGAGGTCTATGAGGGATTGACAAGTTTTCCCAAACATTTATCGTCCAAATATTTCTACGATGAGATCGGGGATAAGCTATTTCAGGATATAATGGCTATGCCGGAATATTATCTTACCAATTGTGAGTTTGATATTCTAAAAGCCAATAAAGCCGAGATTTCAGCGCTTTTCTCCCAAGATGGGGAAGCCTTTAGTCTTTTTGAATTGGGTGCGGGTGACGGGAAAAAGACCAAAATATTGCTGCAATATCTTGTAGACAATAAGGTTCCCTTTGATTACCGGCCCATTGACATTAGCCAAAATGCCCTTGACCAATTGGAAACGGCATTGAAGCAGGAAATCCCAGCAGTGGAAATCAATACGCTTCAAGGCACCTATTTTGATACTTTAAGGGATATTGACAAGGTAAATGGCCGCAAAAAGGTTATTCTATTTTTGGGATCCAACATTGGCAATCTGCTCCATGAACCTGCCATAGAGTTTTTAAAAAACCTACGGGATTCTGTTAACGAAGGAGATCTGATCTTGATGGGGTTTGACCAAAAAAAGAATCCGCAGACCATTTTGGATGCCTACAATGACAAGACAGGAATCACGGAAGCCTTCAACAAAAACATTTTGGCCCGAATCAATAGGGAATTGGGCGGAGATTTTGTTCTGGACAATTTCTTGCATTGGGAGGTTTATGACCCAGAGACGGGAACGGCGAAGAGTTATTTGGTATCCAAAGAGGCCCAAACCATCAATATTGAAAGTTTACAACTTCAAATACGTCTTAAAAAATGGGAAACCATTCATACGGAGATTTCCCAAAAATATGATGACGCTACTGTGGAATGGTTGGCAGAGCAATCCGGCTTACAAATTGTAACCGAGTTTGTCGACAGCCAGAATCAGTACAAAAACTATGTATTTAAAAAATAAGAGCATGAAAGCTATTTGGAACGATACCATTATTGCAGAAAGCGACGATACCGTTGTGATTGAGAACAATCATTACTTTCCTGCTGAAAGCATTAAGAAAGAATACTTTAAATCCAGTGAAACGCATAGCACCTGTCCTTGGAAAGGGGTTGCCTCCTACTATACCGTGGAGGTGGATGGAAAAGAAAATGTGGATGCCGCCTGGTACTACCCTGAAGTGAGTGAGTTGGCCAAGACCATTAAAGGAAGAGTGGCCTTTTGGAAAGGAGTTTCAGTGGTGGAATAGCACTCTTAAACGAATAAGAATGGGGAGCCAAGAAACAAGACAAAGTCTTGCTTCTTGGTTCTTTTTTTGACTAAAGCTCTAGAACAGCATTTTCCGTCCCAGCGTAATCGTTCCATTGGTAACGATCAGCCTCTGCATCATTAATGTAAGTTCCGTCCACTAAATATCTAAACTCGAAAGTGTTCTCTTGTGGAAGGTCGAAGGTTCCTTTGAAAGTTCCGTTTTTCAACTTTTTCAAAGTACTTTCTTTTGGGTTCCAGTTGTTGAAATCTCCAACAACAGCTACTTTTTTAGCTTCTTCCGCAGGCACAGTAAATGTAACTTTACATACTGGCTTGCTTTTCAGGTATTGTTTCTTTATTGCCATGGTACTTTAATTTTCGTATTAAAATCTCCGCAAAACAAAAGATAAAACCGTTTACGTACAATAAGTTAAAACCGATTTATCATATTGATAAAATGCTCCTAACAATAGGATTACCTTTACAAAATTAAGGTGTGAATTTTCACAAAATAGAATATCCGTCGGCTAAGATTTTAAGATATCGACAATCGCATCAATCTCATTTTCCGTATTATAGAAGTGAAAACTTAAGCGAATTCCGTTTCCGCGAAGCACACAGACCACTTCTTCTTGACTTAGTTTTTCAAAGAGGGCCTGATCTCCCTTTATATTAAAAATGGTACTATGGATGTCCCTTTTGGCCACACTATCCTCCAATAGGCCCAAAGAGGTGAATTCCTGTTTTGCTTTTTGGGATAATAGTTTGAGTTGATTTTGAATATTTTCCACGCCCACAGTTTCCAAGAAGTTCAAGGAAAACTGAAGACTCCCGAAGCTCATGGATGATAAATGTCCGGGCTCCAATCGCTTGCAAAAAGGGCTGTTTTGAAAATCGTCCCCCATTCTATCCACAGACCAATTGCCCACAGCATTTAAATTGAACCTTTTCTTGGCTTCCTCCTTCACCAAAAAGAATCCATTGCCATAACCGGCCAACAACCATTTGTAGGCGCTTGCTCCCAAGACATCAATTCCCGATTCCTCAAAATTGAACTCTTGCTTGCCACAAAATTGAGTGGCATCCGCGATAATCAAAAGTGTGGGAAACTCTTGCTTTAGTTTCTTTAGAAACGCCAAATCGATTTTAATGCCATTGATCCATTGTACCAAACTAAGTGCCAATATATCAAAGTTTCCAGCGCTAAGTTTCTCATGAATCTGCTCTTCCAAATTTGCCTCGATGGATACATAATCTTTCTCAAATTTTCTGGTTTCGAAAGGCCAATTGAGGGATGGATAATCGTTGTGGACAAGAAGCACCCTAGAGTCCGTAGGTAATCCTTCCAGCAACAGATTAAGCCCCAAAGTGAAATTGGGCACCAAGGAAACATTGGAGGCCTTGCAGCCAAAAAATTGGCCCACTGTGCTCCTCACCTCGTTCATTTTACCATACCATTTTTGCTTCATTTGGCTACCTCCAATGAGGTAATCCAAATCATGCTCTTGCCGCCATTCCATCAAATCTTCATACAACAGGCCAGTTGCCGCCGTGTTGGCATAGATGCAGTGTTGCAGGACAGGGAACTTTTTTCTGAGGTTTTGCATAAGGTTATTTTGGTCGTAATTCAGTTATATTTGTTGTTAAAGATAGCCATTCCATGTTCTCAAAAAAGAAACAAGAAAAATCTGTGGATATAGAACAACACGAGCTGCTGGAACATGCCCAAAAGCGGATCAAGCAGAAGAAAAGGTTGTTTTCCCACTTTGTGATTTTTTTGATTGGAAGTATTTTTTTGGTCTTGATCAACAAAATACTCAAATACGGAGAAGCTTACGATTGGTTTGTTTGGGGTATTCTTATATGGGCATTTTTGTTCATTTTTCATGCCTTCAATGTTTTTGTTACCCACAAATTCATGGGACAGGATTGGGAACGCAAACAGCGTGAAAAGCTAGTGAACCAACAAAAGCAACGCATTTCAGAAATTCAGAAGGAGATCGAGACCGAATTCCCGTTGTCCAGCATCAATAAAAAAAAAGATCAATGAAGCAATTGATCATGATTGCCGCGGCAGCGGAGAACAATGCCCTTGGTATCAACAACGACCTTCCCTGGCATTTACCGGATGACTTTAAACGATTCAAGCAGCTTACCTCGGGCCATAAAATAATTATGGGTCGAAAAACCCTGGAAAGCTTCCCCAAGGCCTTGCCTAATAGGGAGCATATTGCCATAACTAGGGACAAAAATTACCAGCCCAAGTTTCCCTGTCAAATTGTACATTCCTTGGAAAGTGCTTTGGATCTTGTTGGCTCGGAAGAAACCGCATTTATTATTGGTGGGGGAGAAGTCTACCGACTGGGGATGGATTTTGCCACAAAAATTGAACTGACCCGGGTGCATACTGAAGTGGAAGCCGACACCTTTTTTCCCGAAATTGATGAACAGGTTTGGGAATTGGTGCATGAAGATTTTCACCCGGCGGATGAAAAGCACAAACACAGTTTTACCTACTTGACTTACCGTAGAAAGTAGTTGCTAAAAGTCCAGCTGTTCTACATAGATACCTGGACCAGACACCAAAGAAGATAAAGCATTTGTATCTGCATTGATGTAAAACCGATGAGTGGCCTTATTTTTTGTTGGAGCCGCCAGCTTGTTCTTCTCCAATACCGCCTTTGTTTGTCTTGCAACAGCCTCTCCCGAATCAATAATGGTTAGTCCGGGAGGAACCAATTCCTTGATCAAAGGAATCAAATACGGATAGTGGGTACAACCAAGCACAAGACAGTCAATGTGCTCCTCCAACATGGGGTCTAGATACTTTTTTAGGAGCGTCCTGGTCTCCTCCGAATGTGTTTTGCCATCCTCTATCAGTTCTACCAATCCAGTTCCCTCCTGTTCCAATACGGTAATCCCTTGCGCAAACATTTTGGAAGTACTGTGGAACAAAGCACTGGACAAGGTGCCCTTAGTGGCCAACACTCCCACTTTTTGGGTTTTGGTGTGCAATGCAGCGGGCTTAATTGCCGGTTCAATACCTATAAAGGGAACGTCATAGTTGGCGCGAAGAAAATCAATCGCGTTGGTGGTTGCCGTGTTGCAGGCCACCACGATAAGTTTACAGTTCTTTTGAAGTAAAAGCTCTGTATTCTTGATACTCAGTTCAAGGATTTGTTCTTTGGGTCTAGCCCCGTATGGCGCATTTGCACTATCGGCAAGATATATGGTGTCCTCATAGGGAAGCAGTTTTTCAATCTCTCTCCAAATGGAAGTGCCCCCGATACCGGAATCAAAAATACCAATGGGTTTAACCATGTTTAAAAGTAAGTACTATTGTTAAGTTTGGACATAAAAAAACCGCTTTTCAGAAGAAAAAGCGGTTTCAAATATCATAAAGTAAAACTTAGAAGCCCAATTCCTGTTTTACAGATGGAAGCAAGTCCTTTCCTTTGGCAACGATCAAGCTCAATCCTGGGCTAGCATCAATTACGTAATCAAAGCCTTCCGCTGCGGCAACTTTTTCAATGGCTGCTTTGGCTTTATCGGAAATAGGAGCAAACAATTCTTGTTGTTTTTTCTGCATTTCCTGAATGGCGGCCTGCTCTGCTGCTTGGATATTTTTTTCGTACCCTTGAAGTTCCAATGCTCTTTTTTCATTCTCTTCCCGAGATTTGGCACTGGATTCATTTTGATATTGGGTGGCCTTATTTCTAAATTCTGTCATGGAGCTTTCTATATCCGCTCTATAGGTTTCCTGCAATTTTTTAAGCTCCGCTTGGGCAGCTTTCATCTCCGGCATATCAGATAGCAATTGCTGTACATTGATGTGGGCAACCTTGCTCTGTGCGTTTACAAAACCCGTAGCTGCTACAAATAAGACTAGGGCTACAGCAATCTTCTTTACATTTCTCATGATTCTCTAAGTTATACTATTTTGAATGTTACTATTTAGTGTTTCAATATTATTGTTGTATTGAATCCTTTTGTTGTTCTTGCGCATTTTTGCGTTCCTCCAATTTGGCTTTCCGCTTGGCATCGCGCTCTTCCAATAATTTTTTTCTTCGTGCTTCGTAAGCCTTCTTGCGTTCTTCCCGAAGCCTTAACTGCTCAGCTCTTCTATCCTCCGCTGCCTTGGCTTTGGCTGCTTGTGCTTCCTCTGCCTTGGCCTGGCGGTCCTTGAGGGCTTCACTAATCTCTTTTTCCTCTTCGGCCTGCTCCTCCCTAAACTGATCCAGCCTATTTTTTTCTTTGGCTTTTTTGTTGGATTTGCTCACCTTTCTGGTTCGCCCTATCTCCCTTAAAACCAAGTCACTGATATCGTGTCTTTTTTCGGAGTACAACATTACAACATCTGCGGATTTATCAAAAATAAAATCGTATCTTTTATTACCGCCTATTTTTTGTACTTCATTGAACACTTGGTCCTGTATGGGCTGAATCAACAGCTTTTTTTGTAACACCAAATCCCCTTGCGGTCCAAACCGATCCTGCTGATAATCCAACATCTCGGTTTCCAAAATCTGGATTTCTTCTTCACGTTCAGCTATCAATTCATCCGTTAGCAGAACTTTTTCTGCCATAAGATCCTTCTTCATCTGCTCAATTACACTTTGTTTGAGCTCAATCTCCTGTTTCCACTTTACGGCCTTGGCATCCAATTGTTCCGTGGCGTCCCGGTATTCCTCCACATTTTCCAGGATGTATTCCATATCTACATATCCGATACGCACACCTCGCTGGGAGAAGCCATTAATGGACACCAATACAACAGTTAATGTCAAAAGAACTTTGGTCTTCATTTTTTGATTCCGCTTTTTAAAAAGAAAATATCGTGCCAAAATAACTAATTAATTTAAAATGAGTTATTTACATCTGTTTTAAGACCCGATTATTCTTTGGTTAAAACTGCTGCCCGATAATGAAGTGCGTTTGCCAGCCACTTGGTCCGCTTGAGGATGGATTGGCATCTGTGTCAAATCCATATCCAAAATCGATACCCAATAGACCGAATGCCGGCATAAAAATACGTAGCCCCACTCCGGCAGATCTTTTTAATTCAAACGGATTATACTCACTAAAATTGTTAAAGGCGTTACCTGCTTCCAAAAATGATAGGGCATAAATGGATGCAGAGGGTTTCAAGGTAAGCGGATAACGCAATTCCATGGAAAATTTATTGTAGATGGTTCCGCCATCACGCTCTTGGTTTCCAGTCACTGGATTTGTACTAAATGGCGTAAGTGAACTATTCTCATATCCCCTCAACTGAATTACGTCCCTACCATCCAAGGTAAAGTTTCCAAGACCATCGCCCCCTACAAAGAAACGCTCAAAGGGTACGGCTCCAATATCATTGTTATAGCTTCCCAAGAATCCAAACTCGGCATTGGTCCTAAGCACCAATTTATCCACTAGGTTGGTGTACCAATCCCCCTTGAACTTGATCTTGTAGAATTCCAATAGTTTAAAACGTTCTTCCTCCAACAGTTCCAACTGATTACTCAAATCGGCAAATTCGATTTGTTCTTCCACGCTTGCTGGATTGGGACCAATCTCGAACAGCCTTGCGGTAATGTCATCAATATCCGAACGAATCTGCTTGAAGTCCTTGCCTCCAAATAAAGAATATGGTGGAGTAAACTTGGCTGTAAGCTCAAAATTGGAACCCGTAAGCGGGAAAATTCTACTTGGACCTTGCGAGCTCCTTGAAATCCCCAAGGTGTAACTCAAGGAATTGGAGCTTCCATTTCCAAAGTTGAAAAGCCCGTTGTTAAAGTCGTTGAAATCATACAATTGGTAGCTCGCCGAATGGGAAATGGTAAAGAAATCGTCCGGCCATTGTACCCGCTTTGCCAATCCTGCGGAAATTCCCGTAATGGCAAACCCACGATCCTTGTCCACATCAATTCTACCTCTATTGGTGAAACTGGTGGCAAATTGCTGTGTTCTGGAAAGCGATAGGTTAAATCGAACCGGTTTTTTACCACCTAACCAAGGTTCCGCGAAATTTAGACTGTACACCCTAAAAGTTCTACTTGCTTGCAGGCGTAAGGCAAAGGTCTGCCCATCTCCCATAGGAACCGGCTTATAGGCCTCGCCATTAAAGATGTTCTTTAAAGAGAAGTTACTGAAAGAAAGCCCTAGGGTTCCAATGAAACCTCCACCACCAAATCCGCCTTGCAGCTCAATTTGGCTGGAGCCGGACTCCACCAAGCTATATTGAATATCCACAGTTCCCGCGTTGGGATCAGGGTTTTGGATGTCCGGAGTAATCTGTTCTGCATCAAAGAACCCTAATTGACCCAATTCCCGAATACTACGTACAATATTGTCCTTGCTGTATTTTTGACCTGGACGGGTACGCAATTCCCTAAAGATTACGTGGTCATTGGTTTTATCGTTACCCACAACGGTCACGTGATCCAAAAAGGTCTCTTTCCCCTCAATAATCCTTATTTCAAAATCGATGGTGTCATTTACCGCTGAAACTTCAACAGGATTGATGCTGGAAAAAAGGTAGCCGTTATTTTGGTACAAGTTTGTAAGATCTTGGCCATCTGGTTTTGAATCGTCCGCAACTCGTTTTTTGAGCAACACTCCGTTGTAGGTGGATCCTTTTCGAATTCCCAAGACCTGGCTCAACTGTCTATCAGTATACACTGAGTTACCAACAAAATTGATGTCTCCAAAGTAATACTTGTCCCCTTCCTCAACCTTGATTTTTAAGTCGATGTTATTTTCATCCACCTTTACGAAGGTGTCGGAAAGTATTCGGGCGTCCCTATACCCTCTCTCCGCGTAGGCGTCTACCATGTTGGAAAGGTCTTCCCTGTAATCGGCCTCTATATATTTTGATTTTTTCCAGAAACGGTAAATTTTCTTCTTCTTGGTCTTCTTCAAAGTCTTCCGAAGACGCTTGTTCGTCAACTTTTCATTGCCTTCAAAAACAATGTTCCTGATCTTTACCTTGTCACCTTTCTTTACATTGATGACCATGTTTTCCGTATTGGTCCCTGTGGTATCCGATGCGGTTACAATATGCACTTGGGCGTTCAGGAATCCTTGTTTTTTGTATTTGTTCTGAAGGTAGTTTTTGGTATTGGCAATAAGGCTCTCCGTAATTTTCTTGCCTTTTTTGAGGTCTGTATCATTGATGATATCCTCTACCTTACGTTTTTTGACTCCGTAAACTGTTACATTGGAAAGTGTTGGACGTTCCAGAATGTTCAATTCCAAGAAAATCTGGTTGCCCTCAATTTTGGTATAATAAAAATTGACATCACTAAACAACTCCAAACTCCAGAGCTTTTTAATGACAGCACTGATTTGGTCCCCAGGAACGGTTATGGGCTGCCCTACACGAAGTCCAGTATATGTTTTAACCGTCTGCTCGTTATAACTTTGGAGCCCTGTAACGGTCAACCCACCTAAAATGTATTCCTTCCCATCCTCAAAGGAGGTTTCTTGTGCAAAGCTCTGGGCGGTAAAAAGGAGTAGAAGGAGTAGTTTAAGGTATACTTGGGTGCTATTTTTTATTAGTTCAATTGAGTTGTTCGCTAGTTTTTCCAAATCGTCGTTCTCTATTTTGGTAACTTAATATTGCCTCTACCAAATGATGCTCACTAAAATCGGGCCAAAATACGTCAATAAAATATAATTCGGCGTATGCAATTTGCCAAAGTAAAAAATTACTGATTCTTTGTTCGCCACTTGTCCGAATTAGCAAGTCCACATCTGGCAAAAAATGCGTGTAAAGATGTGTATTTATAACGGCTTCGTCAATATTTTCGGGTGAAATTATATTATTTTTAACTTTGAACGCTATGTCCTTTACGGCAGATTTTAACTCCTCCCGCGACCCATAACTCAAAGCTAAAGTGAGCGTCATTCCAGAGTTGTTTGCTGTTTTGGTTATGACCTCGGTAAGCTCTTTTTGTGCCTTTGCTGGCAAAGATTCAATATTACCAATGGTATTTAGGCGTATGTTGTTTTTGTTCAAGGTTTTAAGTTCCTTGCGAAGTGAAGCTACCAGTAGTTTCATCAAGGTCTCCACTTCAACTTTAGGGCGATTCCAGTTTTCGGTGGAGAATGCATATAATGTTAGATAGGATATCTGCAGTTTGGCACAGTTCTCCACTGTTCTTCTTACAGCTTCCACGCCATTCTCATGTCCAAAAACCCTTAATTTTCCACGTTGTTTGGCCCAGCGGCCATTGCCATCCATTATAACGGCAACATGTTGGGGAAGTTTATGCTTGTCTACGTCCTCTAAAGTGTGCATTTCTATTCAAAACAATCCTGGCAAGGTTTACGTCCAAAGGTATACGTCAATGTAAAACCTGTAAAGACATACCAGTCATCGCTTAAAATGTTTCCAAACCTAAAAGGTTCAAAATTTGAGCCTGCAGGATTACTGGCATCCAGATTGTCCGTAAAGGTATATCTGGCCCCAATTTCCGCACCAAGAATCAAAAACTGATTTAAGCGATACTTAGCCCCCACCGTCATTGGAATTGCAAAACTACCTTCTTTTTGGTTAATATCCTGCACCACAAGGGCATCAAAATAATTAAAATCGTACCTAAAATAGGTAAAACCCGTGTAAAGATAAGGCGTGAAGGCCGGACCAAGCTTGTGAAGATTATACTCAACAAAGTTGAATTCCAAGCCAACAGAAGCTTCCAATACCGAATTGTCCATGGAATAGCCCCGTTGTACCCGTGAACTTTTGCTGGATTTGGAATCGTCAAAAGACATGGATCCGTACAATACACTTGCACGCCAGGCATATCTTTTACTTTTGTTCCATTTAAAGATTCCGCCAAACGCCGGACCCGAAGGTGAAATGTAATTGGTGCGCCCCACATCCCCAATGCCATTGGCTCCGCCTGCAAATACACCTATTTCATAGGTCTGTGCATTGACCATGAACATACCGCCCAAAAAAATAGCAAACAAAACTATTCGCATACTATCCAGAAAATTATACATATTAGAGGTAGAGGAAGGTCAATAGAATACTGGGTTATAAACGTTCTCCTTTGTTAAACAGTTTTTGGCTTCTTTTATTGTTTTGAACGGGTTAATTGCGCTTATCTTGGCCCCAAAGCAATTTGTTGCGAAGTGTCTTCAAGAAGCTTTCCGATTTATATTCTATCATCTTTACTGTGAAATCCGATTTTTTTATTCGGATTTCCTTGCCGTTGGCGATGCTCGCGATCCTGGAATCCAGGGAAACCAAATGGTTTTCCTCTCGACCAGAAACTTTTAATCTAATTTGGGTGTCATCCGAAATAACCAATGGCCTTGCGTTAAGGTTATGCGGCGCAATGGGCGTGAGCACCAAGGATTTTGCCGAGGGCGCGATTACCGGCCCACCACAACTCAAGGAATATCCGGTAGATCCCGTGGGGGTAGACACAATCAAGCCATCTGCCCAATACGAGGTGAGATACTCTTCATTCAAATAGGTTTCCACCGTAATCATCGAAGTGGTATCCTTTCTGCTTACGGTGATTTCGTTTAAAGCAAAGTTCAAATCCCCAAATTCTTCCAAATCCGGGCCCAGGGCCACTTCAACCAAGCTTCGCTCAACAATACTATACTGTCCGGCCACAAATTCTGTGACTACTTTTCTAACATCTTCTTTTTTAAAGGTGGAAAGAAAACCCAATCTTCCCGTATTCACACCAACAATGGGAATCCCCAAATCCTTAATATAGGTAACAGCCCTGAGCATGGTTCCATCCCCACCAAAACTCACGAACATATCAAAGGAACTATCCAAGCCAGATGCTTGTGAAAATTTTCCATGGGGATATTGGGACAGACAGCCATCAATCTTTCTGCAAAAATCTTCCTCAATACAAATGGATGCTTTTATTCCCTGAAGTTCCTCCAACAGCTCCAAAACAAAAGCCTTGTCCTGCTCTTGGAAAGTCTGACCGTAAATTGCGACCTTCATGCTAAACGTTAAGGTATTTTTCCAAGTAATCGGATCGTTGCTTCAAATCCTCCAAAAATTGATCATCACTATTGCCAAAAACGATGGTGTAGTTGTACCTCCTAAAGGTTTGGGCGACTTCGTTCAGGTTTAGGGTACCTATTTTCAGGGTAATCTGAACCACATCGTTCTGGGAGTCGGTGATAAAAGCACCAAGTAAGCGGGCGTTGTTACCTTCCACGATCTGCGCAATCTCGCTAAACGAGTAATCCTTGATTCCAGTAGCCACTACCAATATGCCCCCAGGCTCCTTAAAAAAGGGAGTGTCAATAAAATCCGCTACCACATCTTCCAAATCGTAATAGCCGATGATTACTTGATTATCATCCAAAACGGGAAGAATATTGGCTTGGTTTCGTGAAAACATCTCCAGAACATCCAGCCACAAGGTTTCCTTGGTCACTGAAAAGAACTCCAAATCTATTCTGAAATCTTCAATGGTCTTATCCGCTTCAAAACAGGCTAGGTCGTTCTCAGAAAGGGAACCGATATAAATCCCATTCTCCGAAACCGCCACATGCGAAAAGGTCGTTTCCTCAAAAAAACGAATCACATCTGCCAGCGTTTCCGAAACCTCAAAAACTGGAACCGAGTTTATTATTCTATTTTGGATTTGCATAACAATTCTATTAGGCGCAAAATACTAATTTTAAATCGCAAAAGGCGTGCCTAATTCTTATTTTTGGCTTTCTAAACCAAGGAAGTTCATGACAAAACTCAGTGTCAATATCAATAAGCTGGCAACCTTAAGAAATTCAAGAGGCGGCAATGTTCCAAACCTTATCCAATCCGCCAAGGACATAGAGTCTTTTGGTGCGCAAGGCATCACGGTTCATCCAAGGCCCGATGAGCGGCATATACGTTATCAAGACGCACGTGACCTTAAAGATGTGGTAAGCACGGAATTCAACATTGAAGGAAATCCAATTCCCAAATTTGTGGACTTGGTGCTAGAGGTAAAGCCAACCCAGGTAACCCTTGTGCCGGACGCTGAAGATGCCATCACCTCCAATGCCGGATGGGAAACCATCAAACACAAGGACTTTCTTGTGGATGTCATCAAGACTTTTAAAGACCACGGAATCCGCACCTCCATTTTTGTTGACCCAGATGACAAGATGGTGCAAGGTGCTGCGGAAACTGGTACGGATAGAATAGAATTGTACACCGAAAGTTTTGCGCATACCTTTTCACAAGGTAAAAAGGAAGAAAGCATAGCTGCATTTGCTAAAGCTGCACATGTTGCCAACGACTTGGGGCTGGGAATAAATGCAGGCCACGATTTAAGTTTGGACAACATCCAATTTTTCAAGGAACATATTCCCAACCTTTTGGAGGTGTCCATTGGCCATGCACTAATTTGTGAATCTATTTACCTTGGACTTGAAAACGTGGTCAACATGTATTTACACCGGTTGAAATAATGGAAATACTGCATTCAAAAATTATTGGAGAAGGAAAACCACTGGTCATATTGCATGGCTTTTTGGGGATGTCCGACAATTGGAAAACATTGGGAAACCAGTATGCCCAAAATGGATTTCAAGTGCATTTGGCAGATCAACGGAACCATGGCCGAAGCTTTCATTCCGAGAAATTTGATTATGAGGTAATGAGTCAGGATGTTCTTCGCTATTTGGACCAACATCAAATTGAGAAAACCAGCATCATAGGTCACTCCATGGGAGGTAAAACTGCCATGCAAATAGCTACTGAGCAACCGCAACGGGTGGAAAAATTGCTGGTAGCCGATATTTCCCCCAAATACTATCCTCCGCACCACCAACCCATAATAAACGCCTTGGTACAGTTGGACTTTGATCACATCAGCTCCCGTAAAGAAGCGGATGAATCATTGGCGCAGCACTTGAGCGAAGTAGGGATTCGTCAATTTTTGCTAAAAAATCTGTACTGGGTGGAAGCAGGCCAACTCGGCCTTCGGTTCAATCTGGATATCCTTAAGGATAAAATGGACGAGATAGGGGAAAACATATCTTCCACCGCCACCTTTGATGGCCCTACCCTTTTTCTAAGGGGTGATCGTTCGGAATATATACTTCCCGATGACTTTCCAGGCATACATAGACATTTTCCCAATGCCGATATACAAACTGTGGAAAAAGCGGGGCATTGGCTTCATGCCGAAAATCCAAGACAGTTTTTTGAAAAGTCGCTCCATTTTTTGAATTCATAAAATTTGCCGCATTTTATTATGCATGCATAATTTTTTTGCCCATTTTATTGTCTGGATAACAATTTTGATCTAGATTTGGTACCATTGGATTAACCCCTTGTTAACATAAACTAACTCTAACAGATATTAAGATGAAAAAGTTTTATGCCCTGCTTCTCCCCGTACTAGGGTTGATGGTAGCTTGTGAAAATGATGATGAAGTGGCCATAGTGACGCCAGATCCAGATCCGATAGAATATACCTCCGGTTCTGCAAACTTTGCCAACTATGTTGCCGTGGGGAATTCCCTAACCGCCGGTTTTTCGGATAATGCGCTCTTTGAATCAGGGCAGGCAGCCTCTTTCCCCAATATGTTGGCCACCCAATTTGCGTTGGCTGGAGGAGGCAACTTCAATATTCCGTTTATGGCAGATGATTTAGGTGGAGCCACTTTGGGCGGAAATCCAATTTTAGGCAACCGATTGATTCTACTGTTCACTCCAGATGGCCCTACGCCCACCCCTAAAAGCGGAACGGGCACCACTGAGATTTCAACCAAACTCTCTGGGTCGTTCAACAACATGGGGGTACCCGGTTCCAAGAGTTATGAACTGTTGGCCCCAGGATATGGGAGCGTGACCGGGGTAGGTTTGGGAACAGCCAATCCTTATTTCGCACGGTTCTCCTCTGGTGAAGATGCCACAGTGATTGGGGATGCGGTAGCACAAGCTCCTACCTTTTTCACCCTATGGACAGGAGCCAATGATATTCTATTGTATGCCACTAACGGCGGGTCCGGAACGGACCGGACCGGAAACTTGGATCCCTCATCATACGAAAGAAACGACATTACAGACCCTAATGTTTTTGCAGGCTCGCTGAATGCCATTTTGCAAGCCCTAACCGCTGGTAATGCGGATGGGGTAATTGCAAATATTCCAGATGTCAGGGATTTGCCTTACTTCACTACGGTACCACATAATCCAGTACCTTTGGATGAAGGTACGGCAGCGCTCTTAAATGGGTCTTACGCGGCTTACAATGCTGGGGTAGCAGGGGCTTTGAATTTTCTTGTGAGCCAAATGGCCATTTCCCAAGAGGATGCAGATGCTGAAATCGCAAAGAGAACCATTACTTTCGCTGCTGGAGATACCAACGCAGTAGTTCTACTTGATGAAGACCTAACCGACTTGACAGGAATAAATCCCGCCCTGATCAACATGAGGCAGGCAACCACTGAGGATTTGCTGATTTTACCTTCAAGTTCTTTTATTGGGACTTTAGCAAACGAAGCTGATCCAACTTCCATCAATGGGGTTGCTATTCCTTTGGCGGACAATTGGGTGCTAACCCCAGAAGAACAAGCCTCTGTTGAAACCGCATTGACCGCATACAATGCAACCATTGAAGCACTGGCCACCCAGTATGATCTTGGATTTGTTGACATGAATGCCAAATTGACGGAATTAAGAGAAACCGGGTTTCCACAGACCGATGGTAGTGTGGTAACCAATGTTTTTGCCACCGGTGGAGGTTTTTCCCTGGATGGGGTACACCCAGCACCAAGAGGCTATGCCATTGTTGCCAATGCCTTCTTGGATGTAATCAATGCAAAATATGGTTCAAATCTTCCTCCTGTTGACCCATTGAATTTTACAGGACTTTATATTGACTAGTTGGACAACACTTAATTTCATTATATTAAGGGCACCGTTTACACGGTGCTTTTTTTATGTTAAAAATCCAAACCTCATGAAACTTATTATAAGACTCCTTTTGAATGCCTTGGCGGTAATCATTCTAAGTTATGTCCTTCCCGGAGTGGACGTGGACACCTATCAAACTGCTATTGTTGTAGCTCTTGTGATCAGTGTTCTCAACATATTGGTCAAACCCATTTTGATCATTCTTACCCTGCCCATAACCATATTGACCTTGGGGCTCTTCCTATTGATCATCAATGCCATCATCATTTTAACAGCGGCACATTTTATCTCAGGTTTTCAAGTTTCTGGTGTTTTATGGGCCATTATTTTTAGCCTTTTGCTCTCATTTTTGCAATCTATTTTGCATTCGCTACTGAAAGAAGACAAATAGAAAAGATTTCGTTTGAAATTCAACACTTTAAAAAGTTGCCCCACTGATTAAAATGCTTTACTTTTGCCACCCATTTTTGAATAGCAAACAAGGTAGGAGATGAATATCACAAAAGAGCAGATTGATGAGCTAAATGCGGTGGTGAAAGTTGCCATTAGCAAGGATGATTATCAAGAAAAGGTTGATCAAATTCTTAAGGATTATAGAAAACAGGCCAATATCCCTGGTTTTCGTAAGGGACAGGTTCCCATGGGCCTTATTAAAAAACAGTATGGTAAAGCCGTCTTGGTGGACGAAGTAAACAAATTGCTTCAGGACAACCTCAACAAATATCTTACAGAAGAAAAATTGGACGTATTGGGGAATCCCCTACCCAAGCAGCAAGATAATTTTGACTGGGACAGTGAAAACCTTGATTTCGAATTTGAGTTAGGTCTTGCTCCAAGTTTTGAGGTTAAAGTAAAAACCAAAAAAGCCATAACCCAATACAAGATTGTTGCCGACAAGAAAATGATCGATGAGCAAGTGGATCGTATTCAAAAGCAGTATGGCAAACTGGTTTCCAAAACGGAAATTGGCAAACAGGATGAAATCACTGGCACGTTTGTAAACGAAGCCGAGGAAATTGAGCATAAGACCACCATTGAGCTTGATAAAATAAAAAGCAAAAAGGCTGTTGACGCCTTAGTTGGACAGAAGGTTGGTGAAAGTGTTGCGCTTAAGACCAAAGGATTGTTCAAGGAAGACTACCTGCTTTCAAGTGCCTTGGGCATTGACCGTGAAAAGGCCGAAAAACTGAACATCGAGGTTACTTTCACTATTGATGAAATCAATGAGCGGGAACCTGCGGTACTTGATCAAGAGTTGTTTGACAAATTGTTTGGCAAGGACAATGTAACATCTGAAAAGGAACTTCGTGAGCGCATCAAAGAAGACTCTGAAAAGCAGTTTGAACAACAGTCCGACCAAAAATTATTGAACGACGTTACAGAAAAACTGATTGAGGACACCAAATTTGAACTTCCCTCGGAATTCCTTAAAAAATGGATTCAGGTAAGTGGGGAAAACCCATTGACCGATGACGAGGCCAGCGAAGAATTTGAAAAGTCTGAAAAAGGCCTTCGCTATCAATTGATCGAAGGAAAAATCATTAAGGAAAATGATCTTCAAGTACAGTTTGATGAGCTGAAGGAATTTGCCAAAGGTTTCATCAAATCCCAAATGGCACAATACGGTCATTTAAATCCCCAAGAAGAGGAGTTGGAAAATGTGGCCAACAGGGTTATGAGCAATCAGGACGAGGTAAAAAGGCTATCAGAGCAGTTGATGAGCCAGAAACTTCTGGATCTCTTCAAGGAAAAAGCGAACCTTAAGGTCAAGGAAGTGACCTATGAGGACTTTGTAAAGGAAGCCTATAGCTAGGATTCGGCTAAAAGAAAATTAAGTATCTTTACGGTGCCGGAAAGCTTTTTTTTCGGCACCTTTTTTTTAAGCAAAATCGAAAGAAATCCTATGGATTACGGAAAAGAATTCAAAAAATATGCCACCCAACACCACGGGATAAACAGCATGTACTATGACAAGATCATGAGCAGCATGTATCCTGTGAACATGACCCCCAATATCATTGAGGAAAGACAATTGAACGCCATTGCAATGGACGTTTTCTCTCGTTTGATGATGGATCGTATCATCTTTTTGGGTACGGGAATCAATGATCAGGTGGCCAATATTGTCCAGGCGCAGCTGCTGTTTTTGGAAAGTGCAGATGCCTCCAAGGACATTCAAATTTATATCAATTCGCCCGGGGGTAGCGTTTATGCCGGTCTGGGCATCTACGATACCATGCAGTTCATTAAACCGGATGTGGCCACTATCTGTACAGGAATTGCCGCTTCCATGGCCGCTGTATTGCTTTGTGCTGGACACGAAGGCAAGCGTAGCGGACTGACCCACTCCCGTGTTATGATACACCAACCTATGGGCGGAGCCCAAGGACAGGCCAGTGATATTGAAATTACTGCAAGGGAAATATTAAAGCTAAAAGAGGAGCTATACCGTGTTATTGCCAAACACTCTGGCCAAAAATTTGAAAAAGTAAGCGAAGACAGTGATCGGGATTACTGGATGAAGGCAGATGAGGCCAAAAAATATGGCATGATAGATGAAATTTTAGTAAGGGATAAGTCCTAAAACCGAACAAAACGGTTAAAAACAGGCGTTTGGCACAAACCAAATCGAGTTTTTTTCCGTTATTGTGGTTGAACTTTATGAGTTAGTCTTATATGGCAAAGGAAAATTTGGAATGTTCATTTTGTGGAAGAAAGAAGCCGGAGACCAATCTTTTGATCGCCGGACTGGATGCACACATATGTGACAGATGTATTGAACAGGCCCATAGTATTGTAGCGGAAGAGTCCAAGCAATCCAAGAATCAGGATCTTTCTTCAGAGTTGGTTTTGAAGAAACCTATGGAGATTCGTGATTTTTTGGACACTTTTGTAATTGGGCAGGAACGCACCAAAAAAGTAATGTCCGTTGCCGTTTACAACCACTATAAAAGATTGCTTCAGCCCAAAAACAAGGAGGATGAAGTAGAAATCCAAAAGAGCAACATTGTAATGGTGGGGCAGACCGGTACCGGTAAAACATTGATTGCCAAAACCATAGCCCGCATGTTAAATGTTCCTTTAGCCATTGTTGATGCAACGGTGCTTACAGAGGCCGGATATGTTGGGGAAGATGTTGAAAGCATTCTAACCCGTTTGCTTCAAGCGGCTGACTATAACCTGGAGAAAGCGGAGCGAGGGATAGTCTTCATTGATGAAATTGACAAAATTGCCCGTAAAAGTGACAACCCATCCATTACCCGTGATGTATCCGGGGAAGGAGTGCAACAAGGACTTTTGAAATTATTGGAAGGTACGGTGGTCAACGTTCCACCTAAGGGAGGGCGTAAGCATCCAGACCAAAAGTTCATTGAAGTAAATACTGAAAATATCCTATTCGTGGCCGGTGGGGCCTTTGACGGTATTGAAAGAATCATTACCAAACGTTTGAACATGCAGGCTGTGGGCTATAGTGCCTCTAAGGCTGAAGATCGATTGGATAATGAAAACATATTACAATACATCATTCCAAAAGACTTAAAGGAATTTGGTTTGATCCCAGAAATTATTGGAAGACTTCCTGTACTGACCCACATGAATCCATTGGATTCCAAAACTCTGCGTGCAATCCTTACCGAACCCAAGAATGCCATTATCAAACAATACGAAAAATTGTTTGCCATGGACGGAATCACGTTCAGCATCACGGAACAAGCACTTTCTTATATAGTGGATAAGGCGGTGGAATACAAATTGGGTGCTCGTGGACTCCGTTCCTTATGCGAGGCCGTCTTTACCGATGCCATGTTTGAAATGCCCAGTACCGAAGAAAAGGAATTTAAGGTCACCAAGGCTTATGCCGAGGAAAAGTTATCCCACGAGACCATCAAAAAGTTAAAGGCAGTTTCTTAGATTGCTTTTTTGGTCACTTTTTCCAAAAGGTCCAAACAAACTTCGGAAATAATTTTTTCGTCAGAGTAGAGCTGATGTCCAAAACTTGGGACCACGTTCAAATCGACCTCCAGTTGTTTGGCCCATTTCATGCCAGGTTTGAATTTATCACATTCCCCAAAAATAAGGTTCATGGGCACATTGGGTCTTTGCTTTTCGTAGCGGATGCGGGTTGGCGAAATGGCCGTCAAGGATTTCATGGGAAGTCCTTTAAGGGCCGCTTTCCATGCAATGGTTCCCCCTGTGCTAAACGCTAGGTAATGACTGGGTTCTGATTCTTTTTTCAGTAAATGGGCAACAGCGGTATCAATACCGCCCTCAACAAAGGCCTTATGGATGTTCTCTTCTGTAGATACAGGAACATCTATATCGGCCAATTGCTGGCAGTCATAAAATTTAATATTGTAATACTGCTGCAGGTACCCGAAGTACGAAGTTATCCAGAGTCCTTTTTTTACCCCCCACATATCGGAGATAACAACTAGTTTTTCAGCCATGCCAGTTATAATTTAGTTTAGTTTTAAGATGAGGGAACTTTGTTTGCTCATCCAAACTTCAAGCTTAAACGCTAAAAAACCGCATTTATTTGTCCAAAAGGAAGGATTGTTCGACGAATGGGGAAGATTTGCGAAAACGTTTTCGTAAATCCGTTATTCTTTGTATTACTTGCCCTCCATGTTCATTTCCAATAATTCATCCACATAACAACGTTCATTGGATAATCTGGGAATCTTATGTTGTCCACCAAGTTTGTTTTTGGATTTCAACCAATCATGAAAGAGATTTTTACGGGCCATATGAACCTTGGGCATTTTAAGGGTAATATTGTTGTAACGCTTGGCTTCGTAATCCGAATTCAGTGATTTTAGGGCATTATCCAAAAATTCTGTGAAGTAATCAACATCTTTAGGTGGCTTACGAAACTCAATGATCCATTCATGAGCTCCTTTTTCCTGCCCGTTCATAAAAATGGGTGCGGCGGTATAATCCATGATTTCTGCATCCGTCTTTTGGCAGATCTGTTTCAAGGCCTCCTCTGCATTTTCTATGATCAATTCTTCACCAAAGGCATTGATATGGTGCTTGGTCCTACCGGTTATGCGTATGCGATAAGGGTCTTTGGAAGTAAAACGTACCGTATCCCCTATTTTGTAGCGCCATAGTCCGGCGTTGGTGGTTATTACCATGGCATAGTTTACTCCTGTTTCCACATCCCAAAGAGGAACTGCTTTTTCTTCCTTGCCGTAGGTATCCATGGGAATAAACTCGTAAAAAATACCATAGTCCAACATCAATAGTAAATCGTCTTTATTATTTCTATCCTGAATCCCAAAGAATCCTTCCGAAGCGTTATAGATTTCATAGAAATTGAAGCTCTTTCTGGGCAACAACTTTTTATATTGATCTCGATAGGGCGCAAAACTCACTCCCCCATGAAAGTACACCTCCAAATTCTCCCAAATCTCAAAAAGGTGGTTTTTGCCTGTCTTTTGCAAGACATTGTTTAACAAGACCAACATCCACGAGGGCACTCCGGCCAAACTGGTAACATTTTCCTGGATGCTCTCTTCAATGATGGCTTCCAACTTGGATTCCCATTCTGCCATTAAGGAAACCTTGTTGCTGGGCGTACTGCTAAACTCGGCCCAGAGGGGCATGTTGTCAATTAAAATAGCTGAGAGATCCCCAAAAAAAGTACCATTGTCCTTATAGAGTTCCTTACTTCCCCCAAGCCTTAGACTTTTCCCTGTAAAAAGCTGCGAATTCTCGTTGTTGTTCAAATAGAGGCACAAAAGGTCCTTACTGGATTTGTAATGACAATCTTCCAGAGCTTCGCTACTGACCGGAATAAATTTGCTCTTGGCGTTGGTAGTTCCACTACTTTTGGCAAACCATTTGATCGTTGTGGGCCAAAAAAGATTTTGTTCCCCCCTTCTTGACCGTTCAATCAGCTCCGCCACTCCCTCATAATTTCTTATGGGCACCCTTTCGGCAAATTCCTCATATTGGCCAATGTCCCTAAACCCATATGCTTTGCCCAGTTGGGTATCCTTTGAAAAATCCACTAGATGGAACAAAACCTCTTTTTGAACATCCAAAGGGTATTTCAAAAAAAGTTCTATTTGATGATAGCGTTTTTTCAACAACCAAGATGCTATGGAATTAAATAAAGGTATTGGCATTTTTGGGTATCTTTAACCGAGTTTGGGGTTAGGGGTCTTGTAGCTAAAATAGGGCATCTACCCCTTATTTTCAAAATACGCTTAAAAACAGCCATTTTAACATGCTTTATCAAGGAGTGCTCCGAAAAATGCGAACCGAAAATGGGAATCCCATTCAATATTTTCTGGTTTTTGAAAACGACTTTATCAATGTCAACCAACTTTTAAACAAAGAAATCCAAATCGATTTTATTAAATACCAGTGCTTAAACTGTGGCAGGGAACGACCCATTTACCGGCAAGGATTTTGCAAATCCTGTTTTTACGAAAGCCCGGCAGCTGGGGATTGGATCATGAAACCTGAACTGAGCACCGCCCATTTGGACAAGGAAGATCGGGATTTGGAATATGAAAAAAAGACCCAATTGCAGCCCCATATTGTGTATTTGGCCAATTCAAGCAACGTAAAAGTTGGAGTCACCCGTAAAAATCAGGTGCCTACTAGATGGATCGATCAAGGCGCCCATGAGGCCATAGAAATTGTGGAAGTCCCCAACCGTTATTTGGCAGGAATTACCGAAGTGGCCCTAAAAGCACATGTAAGCGATAAGACCAGTTGGCAAAAAATGCTCAAAAACGATATTGAAGACGTAGATTTGGCTGAATGGCGGGATAAACTCAAAACCCACATCCCGGAAGAAGTTGCAGGTTATTTTATTGATTCCAATACGGAGACCCATTTGGAATTTCCGGTGCTCCAATACCCAGAAAAGGTAAAAAGCCTCAATCTGGACAAGACCCCAAGCTATTCTGGTATTTTAAAAGGAGTTAAAGGCCAATACCTCATATTTGAAGACCAAACCGTTTTTAACGTTCGTGGCAACGAAGGTTATTTTGTTGGCATAGGAATTATGTAAATGTGACAATTATTCAATTATTTAATGAAACAAATCACTCTAATTTCTCTTTGTATTGGATTTGCTTTGGGCATGAATGCCCAGCAATCCATCATGACTTTCAATATTAGGTACAACAATCCCAAGGATGGTGAAAATTGGTGGGAAAAAAGAAAAGCGGATGTTGGGGCCTTGGTCAACTTCTATCAACCCGATGTAATGGGAATTCAAGAAGGGTTACATGAACAGGTGGCTTTTTTGGATGATTTTCTTACCCAATACGACTACGTTGGAGTTGGAAGGGACGATGGCAAACAGAAAGGTGAATATGCAGCCCTTTTCTACAATCGGGACAAGCTTGAACTATTGGATACCAAAACCTATTGGCTCTCCGATACTCCAGACCAGGTTTCGATAGGATGGGATGCCGCTATGGAACGCATAGTCACCTACGGGAAGTTCAAGGATAAACATACCCAGAAAATACTGCATGTTTTCAATTGTCACTATGATCATATAGGCCCTTTGGCCCGGGAAAATTCCTCCAAATTGGTTCTTGATTTGATCAAAAAAATGGGAGTAAGCAACGAACGGGTAGCCGTGATTGGTGACTTGAACAGTCTTCCCGACAGCAAGCCCATTCAGGTACTGACACAAGAGCTCCATGATGCTTTTGAGACCAGTAAAAAATCACCTTACGGCCCTGTTGGCACCTTCAACAGCTTTAAATCCATGGACAATCTTGAGCGTAGAATAGACTACATCCTGGTCAAGAACTTGACCGTGAAAAGTTATATTGCCATTGATGACAAAAGAAAAAATGGCTTTTTTGTTTCCGACCATTTGCCTGTTTTAGTTAGGGTGGACTAGTTATTATTCACGGTATCCTTTTTCTTTTTGCCCAACAATCCGCCCAAAATGGATTTGGCGGTATTTTTCACTGGATCTTCCTGGGTTTCCGTGGAATCCGTGGTTTCCTTTTTGTTGCCCAACAAATCTCCTAAAGTTTCTGTAACCCCTTTAGATTTGGTAGCCGTAGAGTCTTTTTTATCCGATTTGAATACATCGGCAATCAAATCTTTGGCCTTGTCCTTGCCCTGATTGACCAATTTTTGCTTTTGAATCTCCACCAATTGATTGGTCAGTTTGGTCACTCCGGAACTTAGATCTGTACGGACCGAAGGACTGGTGTAATTGCCCCCTATGCTTGCCACCACAGGAATGGTCAAGTTTTCCAAATCCGAATTGTCAATTTTAGCAATCAAATTGTTTACCTCTGGTCCCAAATATTTGGCCGGGACATCCAAGGTGGCGTTGTAGTTCAACTGCTTATCAAAGGTGTGACTACCATCCACGTTTATGGCTATGTCCTTGTATTTTAAACTAAAGGGCTTCACCTTAACAGAACCGTTGTCAAAGCTCAAAGCGGTTTTTAAATCGCTCAAATCCAAATCCTCCGTATTTAAAAAACTGAGCTGCCCGGTTAATGACGAAAGCAATGGAGCCTTTTGGGCATTCACTTTGGTGGACAACAACTCCGCCAACACATTCCCGGAAATAGTGGCTAGGTTAGGTGTAAAATCCTCTTTCAGATTTCCCGAAATCTTCACATCAGAATTCAATTTACCTTGCAGCGCATTGGCCAAAGGTGCCAACACTTTAAACAGTTCCAGAGAAGCAAAGGAATCGTCAATATTAAAATTGTCCATTCCCAAATCCATATTAAAAGTGGAAACTTCCTCTTTGGTGGACACGGAACCAGTAAGTCCCAACGTGCCCCCGAACAAATCGGACTGCAGGCCTTGAACGGTAGCCGTTTCATCCTTGATGATCAATTTCCCTTTTACGTTTTTCAAGCTGAGATTATCGTACAATACCGTATTGGCCGTAGCATCAATGGTACAATCCAAAAAAGATGGAATTTTGATTCGTTCCTCAACAGTTCCCGTATTTTCTCCAGATTCCTCCCCAGATTCCTCCACCATAAAATCGTTCAGGGCAAAGGTGTTCGAACTTAAAGTGAAGTTCCCCTCCACATTCTCCTTATTGAACATAAAGCCCAATAAATTATTGAGGGTTCCCTGCGCGTTAAAATCCGTACTTCCTGTTTTCCCTTTAAAATTGCTCAGTCTAACCCGCTCTGGTGTAAAATTGACCGCGGCTGAATTAATCTGTATGGGATTTTTAAGCTCATCAGAGCGGTATTCAAAACCTTCCAGGGCCAAATCCCCCTGGGTTTGGGTATTAGCATATCGTTTTTTTTCCAATGAGGCCATATCAAATGCAGTGGTCACATCTGCCGTTAAAATTCCCTTTAACCCATAATCTTCTGACACCGGATAGGCCTGGGAAATATTCGCCAAATTGATCTTACCATCCATTTGGGCATTCACCTTGGTATTGCCCATTAAGTCCCTAATCTTGGCGTTTAGGTCAAATTTATCCTGATCAATGGTAAATGATAGCTTGTTGATATCCACATAGGTGTCTTCTGTAATCCCTGTTTTGTTATGAATCTCCGTATCAATATGGACATTGCGTACCGATTTGGGCAAATCTGGATATTTGAAAGACGCATTTTCTGAATTAACGCTGATATGAAATGTTGGAATGTGTTCCTCATCCACAATTCCCTTAAATTGACCTGCCACCTCAAAATTCCCTGTAGTGCTAACATTTTCAATGTTTTTTGAATACGCCTCTGGAATAACGGCCAAGAAATTTTTGAAATCCGAAGAAGGGGTCTTGAAACTAATATCCACTTCCTGGTTTTCTTCATTCACCTGTACAAAGCCATCAAACACAAGAGATAATTGGTTCACCATAGCCTTGTTTTCCAAAAAGGAGTATTTGTTTTCCTTAAGGTCGATGCCAATCAAGGCATCCAGAAAGATTTTATTGTTGTTCAAGTATTTGGTGCTGTCCATTTCAAAGGATACCAAGGCATCCGTCAAGGTCTTCAATTGGGATTGCTCCAGGGAAAGGTCACCGGTTCCGGAATGATTCATTTCAGATATGGCCAAACGCATTCCACTGGACAAATCGTGATAAATGATTTCAGAATTGGTTATGGCATAGGAATCCATGGAAAGGGTAAAACTGTCAGAAGTCGCTTCGGAACTTGCCGCTTCTCCCCCATCATCTTTACCAATATCATAATTGGCATTTTCATTTTCATCCACTACAATACGCAGCTTAGCAGCTTCTACTTCCAAACTTTTGATGCCAATAGGTTCCTCGGCCGATTTAAAAAGCTCCGAAATTCCCATTTTAAGGGCTATGCCCTCTGATGCAAACAAGGTATCCCCTTCAAATGGGGCCTTATTGACCAAAGAAATATTGCGGAGTTCCACATGGGCGTTGGGAAAACTCTTGAGCAAACTTAGGTTGGCCTTCTCAAAATCCAAGGTGGCGTTTATATTTTGGTTTACCTTGTTTTTAATGATTTCGGCAACCTTCCCTTCCAGGAGCAAGGGCAAGGAAATTACCAAGGCGATAAGTACAAGCAGGCCGATGCCTACAATTTTTAGCAGCTTTCGTTTCATAATTTGGGATTTAATTACCACAAAATAAGGAAGAACTGCTCAATCCAGACTAATCTCCTCCCCTATTTTTAAGTTAAATCTTTTTCTAAAGAGATATACGAATAGATAGAGCAAAGGGGTGTCCAACAGCGCAATAAAAACTTTAAAGAGGAATCCACTGATGACCAAACCGTAGAAAAGTTCCCATGGAATCTCCCCAAAAATACAGAGCAGAAGCACTACCGTAAAGGTGTCTATAAACTGGGATGAAAAGGTGGAAAAGTTGTTTCGCAGCCAAAGGTACTTGCCCTTGGTTATCCTTTTCCAAAAGTGGTAGAGTTGGATATCTATAAATTGGGCCAACAGGTAGGCCATCATGGAAGCAAAAACGGCCACAATAGTGTTCCCAAATACGGATTTGAACATTTCGTTGTTCACCGGTGACCAATCCGTTGCAGGGGCAATATTAGCCACGGTGACAATCAATAAGGAAAAAAATGAGGCAAAAATCCCTGCAATGACCACTTGATTGGCCTTTTTCTTGCCGAAAATTTCCGATATTAAATCCGTGATCAAAAAAGTAATGGGATAGGGTAAAATCCCCACGGAAATTTCAAACAAGGGAGCTCCAACAACTTCAATTTCCCCAAAGGGATTCCAATAAAAGAACTTTTGAAAAATAAGATTGGACACCACCAAGGAGGTGATAAACAAAGCCCCAAGATAGAGGTAGATGGAAAAGGCAACTTTCTTGTCCTCTTGGGTCATTCTTATTTGATATTTAGACTAAACGGCATTCTGGCCTGAATTCCTTTTTGTTCGGTAATATTTTTAAACTCCTTTAAAATACGATATGCTTCCCCGCCAATTTCCTCTTGGATAAGAACCTCTCCCACTTTGGACTTTGCTCCGGCCATATCATCCATAAACCGCTGGAAATCGGATTTATACCTGGGGTACTTCCGAATGCCAAAGTCCCCTAAATCGGCCATTTCTGCAGCAGCTTCAATGGCATCGTCCAAACTTCCCAATGCATCCACCAATCCGTTTTCCACAGCATCTACCCCACTCCAAACCCGTCCTTGAGCCAAGGCATCCACAGCTTCCAAACTCATATTTCTTCCTGCTGCCACCCTTGCCAAAAAGGTTTCGTAAGTATCTTCTATACCCTCTTGAACCACATCCCGGAACGTATCGCTCATGGGCTCGAACAAAGAGTAGTCTACCGAGTTTTTGTTGGTACCCACCTGCTCCGCATTTATTCCAATGTTCCCAGCCAGTTCGTGCGCATTGGGTATAGTGCCAAAAACCCCAATAGAACCTGTAATGGTAGTGGGTTCTGCAAAAATTTTATCCGCGGCAACCCCAATATAATAGCCGCCAGAGGCCGCCACGTTTCCGAAGGAAACGACCACTGGTTTTTCTTTCTTGGCCAATTCCACCTGGCGCCAAATGATATCAGATACCAGGGCGCTACCCCCAGGAGAGTTCACGCGCAGCACAATAGCCTTTACATCCTCATTGTCCACTGCTTTCTGCAAAGCTCGGGTAATCAAACCCTGACCTATAAATTCCTTGCCACCTTCTCCATAATAGATTTCTCCCTCTGCATAGATAACCGCAATCTTATCCCTTCCACTTCTTAATCTTTTGGATCCGGATACTTGCAAATAATCATCAAACTTGACATAGTTAAGGGGTTCCGTTGCTTCCAGGCCCACCTGAGCCTTCAGCAAGGTTTCGTATTCATCAAAATAAATTTCCCCATCAATCAAACCCGATTGTACCGCAAACTTTGGGGTTCTACCACCCAAGGTATCCGCAATAACATTCAGACGGTCAGTGCCCATGTCACGGGAAGCTCCTATATCTTCCAACATTTGTCCCCAGATAGAACCGATCAATTCCCTAATCTGTTCCCTGTTTTCCTCGCTCATGGTATTGGATAAATAGGGTTCCACGGCACTTTTGTACTTACCATGGCGGATTACTTCCATCTTTATACCGGCTTTCTCTTGCAGGTCCTTAAAATAGAGCACTTCGGTAGCCAAGCCTTTAAAGTCCATGGCGCCCACCGGATTTAGGTAGAGTTCATCGGCCACACTGGCCAAGTAATAATCCTTTTGGGTAAAGAAATCGGAATGGGCATAAATAAACTTTCCTGTTGACTTAAAATCAGATAGTGCCTTCCTTATTTCTTGGGCTTGGGCCAAACCAGCCTGCAAGAAACTGGTGGTCAAACTTATTCCTTTGATGTTATCGTCCGTGGCAGCCACGTTAATTCCGTGAATAATATCGTCCAATCCAACCTCGTTACTCCAAAGCCCGGCAAAAGGGTCAGTATCATCCCGTCCCACATAATCACGGATAGGTTCGGTAAAACTCAATTCCAAAATGGAATTTTGTTTCACCACAACGCCCTGATCGGCACTTCCAATCAAGGTCAGGAAAATCATAAACATGGCCATCAGGATTCCAAACGCCATCAAACACCCCAAAATAGCGGCCAAGAGATTTCTCAAAAACTTCATGCAACAAATTTTATTAAAGGCCAAAGATAACCATTGTGGATTGTTTTGTTATTTTGCCTTTCTGATTATGGCACCAAAACAGCAGGCATATTTATCCCTTGGAAGCAATTTGGGCGAACGCGCACTAAACTTGCAAAAGGCCGTGCTGGAAATTGCCAAAAAAGTAGGGGATATTACAGCGGTTTCCTCAGTTTATGAAAATGCTGCCGTGGGATTTGAAGGAGGTGATTTTCTCAACGCGTGTATTGGTGTTCAAACCGAGCTTTCCCCCTCCGACTTGCTCCAGCAACTTTTACAGTTGGAAAAGGATTTTGGACGGGAGAGAAAAAGTCAAACGGGATACCAATCGCGCACCTTGGATATCGACATCCTATTATACGGCACAGAAATAGTTGAAGATGCTGCCTTAAACATCCCGCATCCAAGCATGCAAGATCGTAATTTTGTTTTGAAACCCCTTGCCGACATTGCCCCCCAGTTGTACCATCCTGTTTTGAACAAGGACATCCGTAACCTGCTTCAGGAATGTAAGGACCGTAACCAACTTGAAAAAACCAAGCATAAACTCTATAAGAGTCGCCTGGATTTGTTTTCCCAATTGCAATTCATCGCCATTGAAGGGAATATTGGAGCGGGCAAGACCACGCTTTGTAAAATGATTGCTGAAGAATTTAATGCCAAGTTGGTTTTGGAACGTTTTGCGGACAACCCTTTTTTACCCAAATTTTATAAGGACCAAGCCCGTTATGCCTTTCCTTTGGAAATGTCCTTTCTGGCAGACCGCTACCAGCAGTTTACGGATGACACTTCCCAATTTGATCTCTTTAAAAGTTTTATGGTCAGCGATTACGATATTTTCAAATCGTTGATCTTTGCCAAGATCACCTTGCAAAAGGAGGAATTTAAGTTATACCGCAAGGTTTTTAACTTTATGTACAGGGAGGTCAAAAAACCGGACATTTATTTATATCTCTATCAAAATACGGAGCGATTGTTGTCCAATATCAAAAAAAGAGGGAGGGAATATGAGCAAAACATCCCTCCGGATTATCTCGCAAAAATAAACCAAGGCTATTTGGATTTTATCAAGGGACACCCCAACCAGAACAGTATGATTTTGGATATGAGCGACTTAGATTTCGTAAACGATTCTTCAGATTATCAGAGGGTTTTGCAAGCTCTTGAGAACCAGATTTTAAGCCTCAATTTTTAGGAGAATTTTTGCAAAATGTTTGGATATAACGAATGGTTTTATTTTATTAGACCTCTCTAATCGAGAAACTAACTAACTCAAACTATATGTTTAGCCCTGATTTTTCAGGGCTTTTTTGTTTTTTGGGCATTCATTTTGTTCCAAACATGCCACACCACTACCCCAGCACTTACCGAGATATTTAAAGAATGCTTGGTGCCAAATTGTGGAATCTCCAAAACAGCATCACAGGCGGAGACTACATCTTGGGAAACTCCTTTGACTTCGTGACCAAAAATTAAGGCTAAAGGTGCATCCAATTGGGGTTCAAAGTCATTCAACATGATGGCAGCTTCCGCTTGCTCTACAGCTATGGTCTTAACTCCTGAAACCCTGAGTTCCTCAACCAATTCCAAGGTGTCTTTTCGGTACTCCCATTCCACACTTTCGGAAGCACCCAGAGCCGTCTTTCGGATGTCCTTATGGGGCGGGGTCGCTGTAATTCCGCACAAATAGATTTTTTGTACCAAAAAGGCATCCGCTGTCCTAAAGACCGAACCAATATTGTTCAGACTTCGGATGTTGTCCAGAATAAGTATGATTGGGGATTTTTGTGCTGACTTAAATCCCTCGAGGTCCAATCTATCCAATTCCCTGTTTTCCAGTTTCCGACTCATATTTTTCAACTATTGTGGCAAAAATATCAACAATTATTTTGGGGAATGCCTGAAAAAGCTACATTCGTTTCAACCTCTTCATTTTTAACCAAAATAACAGCGCTTTGGCAGCTTCTTCAAAATCGAAAAAGGTAACTCCTTTAATGCAGCAGTACAATACCATCAAGACCAAGCATCCTGATGCGTTGTTGCTTTTTAGGGTTGGTGACTTTTATGAGACCTTCGGGGAGGATGCCATCAAGGCCTCTAAAATTTTGGGTATTATACTTACCCATAGGAATAATGGGGGCGATAAAACTGAATTGGCCGGTTTTCCCCACCATTCCCTAAATACCTATTTGCCCAAGCTGGTCAAGGCAGGACAGCGAGTGGCGATTTGCGATCAGTTGGAGGATCCCAAATTGACGAAGAGCATTGTAAAGCGGGGAGTCACCGAATTGGTTACACCCGGGGTGGCCCTCAACGATGATATTCTATCCGCCAAAAACAATAACTTTCTTTGTGCCGTTCACTTTGGAAGGCAAAAACTTGGGGTGTCTTTCTTGGATATTTCAACAGGCGAATTTCTAACTTCCGAGGGTTCCGCCGAACAGGTGGACAAGCTCCTGCAAAACTTTTCCCCTAACGAGGTATTGGTCTCAAAAAATCACAAAAAGGAGTTTTTGGAGGTATTTGGCAGCCAATTGCACAGTTTTTTTCTGGAAGATTGGATTTTTCAGGACGATTATGCCCTAGAGAGTCTCAACTCCCATTTTAAGACCAAAACCCTCCAAGGCTTTGGCATTGATCATTTGGCCCATGGAATTGTGGCATCAGGGGCGGTACTCCATTATTTATCTGAAACCCAACACAAGCAACTGCAGCACATCAACAAAATCCAGCGTATAGCAGAAGAAGAATACGTTTGGATGGATCGCTTTACCATTCGAAATCTGGAACTTTACCATTCCACCAACCTCAATGCGGTAACACTGTTGGACATCATTGACAAAACCCTTTCACCCATGGGGGGACGGTTATTGAAGAGATGGCTTGCCCTTCCCCTTAAAAATCAGGATAAAATCCGCAGGAGACATCAGGTGGTGGCCCATCTGAAAGCGGAGGAGCCACAACTGGAAAAGCTGCAGCATTGGATCAAGCAAATGGGGGATTTGGAACGCTTGATTTCCAAACTGGCCACGGGGAAAATCAACCCAAAGGAGGTAATCCAGTTAAAGAATTCTTTGGAAGCCTTGGTTCCCATCAAACAATTGGCCCAGGAAAGTTCCAACCCCTCATTGAAACAAATTGGGGAGGATATGGATGCCTGTGAAGCGCTTCGGACCAAAATAAAAGAAGTGGTGCACGAAGAGGCCCCAGTAAACCTTGCCAAGGGGAACACCATTGCGGAAGGCTACTCCAACGAATTGGATGAACTGCGCAATCTGGCTTTTTCCAGTAAGGACTATCTGGATAAAATGCTGGAACGGGAAACCGAACAAACGGGGATCACTTCTCTTAAAATAGCTTCCAACAACGTTTTTGGGTATTATATTGAGGTTAGGAACACCCATAAGGACAAGGTTCCCGAAAGTTGGGTCCGTAAGCAGACCCTGGTCAATGCGGAACGCTACATTACCGAGGAACTTAAGGAATATGAGGCCAAAATCCTTGGGGCCGAAGAACGAATTTACCAATTGGAGCAACAATTGTTTGAACAGCTGTTGGTCTGGATGCAGGAATACATCGCACCCGTGCAGCAAAATGCGTACTTGGTGGCCCAGTTAGATTGCCTTTGTGGTTTTGCACAATTGGCTCGTGAAAATGATTATGTGGAGCCCACAATCTCCGATTCCACCACTTTGGAAATTAAAGACGGTAGGCACCCGGTTATTGAAAAGCAATTGCCCTTGGGTGAAAGTTATGTCACCAATGATGTGCTATTGAACCGGGAAGAGCAACAAATCATTATGATTACCGGACCCAATATGAGTGGTAAATCGGCTATTTTGAGACAGACCGCGCTTATTGTACTCTTGGCCCAAATGGGCAGCTTTGTTCCCGCTTCCAAGGCCCATATTGGTTTGGTGGACAAGATTTTTACCCGAGTTGGCGCCAGTGACAATATTTCCATGGGCGAGTCCACTTTTATGGTGGAGATGAACGAAACGGCCTCCATCCTGAACAATTTATCGGAAAGGAGCTTAGTGCTCCTGGATGAGATTGGACGTGGCACCAGCACTTACGATGGTATCTCCATTGCTTGGGCCATTTCGGAGTATTTGCACGAACATCCAGCCAAGGCCAAAACGCTCTTTGCCACGCATTACCACGAACTCAATGAAATGACCACAACCTTTGAGCGTATCAAGAATTTCAACGTTTCGGTAAAGGAGTTGAAAGACAATGTGCTTTTCCTAAGAAAATTGGTTCCCGGGGGAAGTGAGCACAGCTTTGGAATCCATGTGGCCAAAATGGCGGGCATGCCTCAGCAGGTGATCCAAAAAGCCAATAAAATCCTGAAAAAACTGGAAAAATCCCATTCCAGCGAGGAAATCACGGATAAGCTACAGGCCACCCAAAACGAAATGCAATTGAGTTTCTTTAATCTGGATGATCCCCTTTTGGAGGAAATCAAGGAAGAAATCCTGCATTTGGACATTGATACCTTGACCCCTGTGGAGGCTTTGATGAAGTTAAATGAAATTAAACGGCTGTTAAGTAAAAAGAAGACAGCCAGTTCGTAGAACATTTTTCTTGAATTCTTGCGATCTCTTTTGCTTAAAAATTCTTTCGGAATTGAAGAAATATATTAAATTTGCATCCGCACCAGCGAAAAGGGGTGCATAGTTCTTTAAAATGCGAAAATAGCTTCCCGATGCATATCGGGAGTAGAGCATGAAATCTTAAAGAGATTTAGCTCTGAAGCTATTCGCTTTACAAGCGAAAATAGCTCAGTTGGTAGAGCATCACCTTGCCAAGGTGGAGGTCGCGGGTTCGAATCCCGTTTTTCGCTCGACTTCAACTCCGCTCAGTGCTTACGGGTGGAGTTTTTTTTTGGAGTCCAAAGCCGTGCCTTGGCAAGCAAGCTCGAGTGGTGGAATTGGTAGACACGTTGGACTTAAAATCCAATGGCCATTGTGGCCGTGCGGGTTCAAGTCCCGCCTCGAGTACAGCGAGGGAAGCCCTTACTTTGTAAGGGCTTTTTTATGGAACAAAGTGACATAAAGAGGACTTGTGTCCACTGCCTATGAAAATCGGTACCCGCCTCGAGTACAAAACCCTTACTACGAAAGGTTTTTTTGCCGTATGGTTTTCTTTTTTTCACAGAAAACTTACAGCTTTCTAATATTCCGTAAAAAGAAAGCCGGCCATAAACGGCCGGCAATCCAACTAACATAACTCAAACAATATGCGTTGCGAACTCTGTTTCAATAACTGCTAGTTTTTTAAAACAAAGTAAGCCCGCTATTTCTGATTCAAGGTAAGTACAACTTCCTTTGCAACTTCTCCTCCTACATACACAATTTGGGGAGTATTACCTGTATCCCAAACAACATCACCAACAGTAATGGTAGCACCCACATAATAATTGGCCGCATCCAAGCCCGTAAAGTTGAAGTTACCTTCGGCATCCGTTGTTGTTTGTTGGAGCAAGGCTGTATTCTCGGAATACAACTTTACGGTGATACCCGATAGTATGTTGCCATTATCTCCACTTGCATTTCCGAATATAGATCCTTCATCATCTTTGGTACAAGAAACTACCAAAAGCAATGTGAGGATGACATAAAAAACTCTCTTCATTTGTTTGTTTTATTTATTGACCGTGACTAGAAGCCAAAATTTTACTTACAACAGGAACTGTTCTAATCATTTTGGCCTCGTGATGTCTATTCGATCATGTTTAGATTTTATTCAAGTACATTTTTCCATTTAGTATCGCGTCCGGTAAACCAAACTGGAATATCGGGATCGTCCGTTTGGCTAATGATTGCCCAAGCCGCAGGATCTGTCGCCTGAATATTGGGATTGTACAAAAAGCGCTCCTTCCATCGAAATGTTTCATAAGGTGATCCAGGGTTATCTCCTAGATAGTTTATTAAACGTCGGGCAGCTGTCCATGGCACCTCAAAGTTGAATAGACCGTAGTGCAACTGCAATTGATTGAAGATAGCCTGAACCTTCTCTTGATCTGTCATAGTATCAAATTGCTGGGCGGCATATTCAGCAAAAGCGGCAGCATCATATTCCTTTGTAGGTCTATCCCTTTCAATACGGGAGGGATCCATGTTACTTGGGAACGCAGGTACAGTTTGCTGGCTATACGTGTTGTCATTATTAACGTCATACCAATAATCACAAGACAATTTAATGGCATTTGCATAATGTTCACGAGCCGATCCTGCATTTCCAAAACCACGTACTGCAGCCTCGGCCAATGAAAGTTCAGTTTCTACAGCATGCAAGGTGGGGTATCTAATGTCAAAGTTGTACAAAGGACGCACGTTGAATTCTGCAATCATGTTATTATCAGTACCAATCTGAAAATTAGTATCACTAGAACTTGTAAGATACCCACGGAAAGCATTTAGCAAAAAGGCTTCGCGACCCACCAAGGTACCTTCCAATTCTGCACTGAGTGCAATGGTCTGCTCGTCACCATCTTCAGAACCAAAAGAAACTTCAGTAACATTTACATCCGTCATAATTGGATGGTTAATGTAATAAGTCCTTATTATTTTGTTCAAATAACTATTGGGGTCGTTACCATTATCCCAGCTGGTTTCAGCACCGATATACCGTCCTAAGATATCCGAAGAGAAAACGTATTTGATTCTGGGATCCACTGTTCCGTTCTCAAGCCCTTCAGCAGCGTTATCACCACTAAAATAGTACAAGGTTTCACCTTCAACTTCCACACTTTCTTCCGTTGGGATACAAAACATGGTATCTTCCAAATAACGTTTTGGAGCACGACATTCATCTGCTCTTTCCCTGAAAGCCCTTGTTATTCCTAATTCACGTTGCAAGCGAGCAGGATCAACAATAGCAATATCCGCTAATCCCGCTACGTCATTTGCCTCGTCAAAAAGTGGTTTCCCTATCAACTCATTGATGGTTGCCGTAGTGAGGTCGGGAAGTCGTTCACTAACGGTCATGGCCCATCTTAATCGCAAGGAGTTTATATACTTTCTCCATTGCATAATGCTACCATTAAAAATAACATCCTGATTTTGGAAAACACTTAGTTCGCTAGCATCCAATTCCAAAGTGGATAAATATTCCTCAATTTCACCTAGTTCAGCAATTATAATAGGGTACACTTCCTCTTGACCCAACCATTCAGCTCTTTCGCCATCCAAGGCTCCAGCAGATCCCGTCTGAAAATAAGGAACATTGTCATAGCCGTCAATTCCGCGTTGGTAGGCATATCCCTTCAAGGCATGCAACAATCGCATAAAAAGTACATCCAACTTGGTACGATCCGCTTCAGCAATGTTATTGAACTCCTTTTGAGCCCAAAGGATACCCTTTACCCAATTACTGTTCAATTGATTAAAAACTGATTGATTAAACCCATTGGATCCCCAATCGTTTTCAACATCACGTAAGGTGTATGAAACACCAAATGCTTCAGGTGCCATGTAATACAATTGCACTCCGGTTCCCATTACACGAGATCCGCTTCGCATCTGATGATATTGGGCACCATAATCACCCCTTAGATAAAATCCTTGGGTCAACTGGGAGGTAAAGTATCCAGCAATAATACTTACTCCGGCTGCATCTGCTTGGCTTTTGGAAAAACCGTCTGGATCTTGGTACAGCTCCTCTAGCTGATCTTGACAACTATAAGATGTGGCCAAAACCAGAACACATAAAGTCAATTTAGTTAATACATTTTTCATAATACGCAATTTTATAGTTTAACTCTTAAGGACAATCCCAACGATCTCTGCAAGGGCAATGCTGTGGTAGAAAAAGCACCAGCCGACCACCCAGTTCCATTGCTCGCTTCAGGAATAGAGTTGGGCGCAGCTTTATACAGATAAGCAACATTATTGGCAAAAACAGAGATTACAGCTTCAGACAACCCCATTTTCTGGGCAATAACGGGAAGCCTATAATCCAACGACACATTACGTAACGCTATATAATCACTTTTAAAAATTCGATCTTCCGGGAAGAAACCATTGGAAAAGTAAGATGACCCATAATAATCCTCGGCGGATACAACTTGGGTATTTGGTGTCCCATCGCTGCGTACACCATCCAATATAACTCCGTCGTTAAAAGTTGCCCCAGTTCCTGGGTTTGTTCCCGCTACTCTGGCACCTTCATCATTTATATAATAGGCTTGACCTCCTGTAGCAGCGTCCCTAAAGGGTAAGCTTTCCCGCAAGACTCCTGCGGCCAACATGTATGTCTCAGCTTCACTTACGAAAGTAGCACCAAAAGAATAATCTATATTGGCCACTAAAGTGAAGTTCTTATAGCTAAATCTATTGAACGCACCCCCTGTAACATCGGGAAGCAATTTTCCAACCTTTCTGTTGCTGCTTCTGCTGTATGCGTAACGAGCTCCACCGTTTTCAACAATGCGAGCACCGTTATTGGGATCGTTGTCATCAGATGGGTTTATGTAGTTCCGGAATCCTTGTTGTTGGATGATCGTCCCGTACTCGCCCCCTACTTCGGCAACATAGTTAAGGCCATTTCTCTCGAACAACAATTGGGAAGTAAGATCATCGGTTAAACCATTTACCTTGGTCTGGGCTGACGCAAAGGTCATATCCAATCCCCATTGGAAATTCTTGTTGAAGATTGGCTTGGTCCTAAGCCCCAATTCCCATCCGGTGTTCTGTACATCAGCTGCATTTACCCTAACCGTATTTACCCCAAGTCCTGGTGGAGCAGTAATCGCCATAATTTGATCATAGGTATTTGCTCTATATATGGAGAAGTCAATACCTATTCTTTGGTTTTCAAATAAGTAGGCTTCAAGACCTGCTTCAAACTCACGTTTTCTTTCTGGCTTCAGGTTTTGTACAAACTGGGCATCGATTGGTGGTAGGGAACTTGGAGGACTTAGAATGAATCCATTCCCAGATTGCGATACTCCAAGGTTTACATTACCAAAGTACAATGGTCCTGGTCTTCCTACATCTGCCCAAGAAGTCCTCAGTTTTAAAAACTTAACAAAAGAAGGAAGATTCAAGGAGTTGGAAGCAATCCAAGTAGTACTTAAACCTGGGTAAAAATAGCTGTTGTTATTCGGTGGCAGGATAGAGGACCAGTCCTGACGTGCCTGCGCCTCAACAAAAATCTGATCCTTCCAATCTACCTGGACAGATCCCAAAACTCCATACAGTATATCACGCCCATTATCGTTAATGTAATTGGGCTGCTGACCAGAAGGCAGGTTGGTAAAAGAGAAGAAGTTAGGGATTACAAATCCACCTATACGCTCCGCCCCTTTAGTCTGAAAGCGATTATCTCTATGTATGGCACCTACAAGACCAGAAATGCCCCAGTCATTAAAGCGAGTATCAAAATTAAGTGTTCCTTGAATATAGGACCTTCTGATCTCACGATTTTGATCCCTGAACACTGAGCCACTATTTGGCCCTATTAAACTGGGGTCTTCCAATTTACCTTTATAAATACTTCTTTCATCGGTATTATCGATCCCAGCCAGGATTTGTGCACTAAAGACTTTGCTCAAGGTTATGTCCAAGGTTAAAGACTGAATACCGTGAATACGTCTAAATTCACTTTCATTCTGGGTCCAATCCCAAAGGGAGCCTACTACAGTTTGTCTCCCTGTAGAGATAAATTCCCTTTGCTGATCTTCGCCTCGGAAAAAGTTAAATCCATTTTCCGTAACCAGATACCTCCTCAAAAGATCTACATCAACATCACGGGTATAACCTCCCAGACCGGAGGTGGAACCTTGTGCGTCAGCAGACCCCTCAAAAGAGGCGTTTAAGTTATCAGTCACAAAATAGTTCCCCACATATTTAAGCGAAATGGCATCATTAAGTTTATAAGAAGCATTTACGCTAAAGGTATTTCGGTCGTAATCTCCACCTCTTGTAATGGGCTTGTAATCCATATTGGTGTATGCAAAACGAACAGAACCCTTTTCTCCACCCGAACTCACTGCAACATTAAGAAGTCTTTGACTACCTGTTCTAAAAAGTTGATCAAAAACATCCTTTCTTGTGGGTTGCCACGGACGAAGGGAACCATCCCACCAGCGAAGTTGTACACTGGGGTCATATCTGGGGCCAAAGCCAGGGCCACTAACATCTAGAGCCCTTTCGCCCGCTTCATTGATATAAAAGCCTTGGTCGTCGTTTGCATCTATACTTGCGCTACGACCCGTTCCGTACTGATCTTGAAGGACTGGTGTAAACGCACTTTGTTCTATGGTTGTGGTCATGGAAGCACTAATACCAAGTCCCCTACTTCTGGATCCCGATTTAGTAGTAATCAATATTACCCCATTGGCTCCTTCACTACCATAAAGCACAGAGGCTTTTGCCCCTTTAAGGATTTCCATGGACTCAATGTCCTCCGCGTTAATATCATTTATTCCCGTTCCATTGTCCCTTCCTGTTCTTGCATTTCGAGTAATCCCAGTATCTTGATCATAAATTGGGATACCGTCCACAACAATTAAAGGCCGCGTGGTAGAATTCTGGTCAAAGGATACGGCATTACGGATATTGATTTTAAAACCTCCCGTAGGTCCGCTAGCCGTACTGGCCACTTGCACACCGGAAGCGGTTCCATAAAGTGATTGCAAGGCATTAACAGGAGATCCACTGGCAAGAACTCGCTCGGAATCCACCTTGGAAACCGCATAACCCAGTGCTTTAGCGTCTTTTCTAATACCCAATGCGGTGACCACTACTTCATCCAACTGACCTGCGTCTTCTTTCATGGTCACATTGATTGTGGTCTGATCCCCAACAGGAACTTCTTCAGTGACAAAACCTATATAGGAAAACACCAAGGTGGCGGAATCACTGGACACATTAAGGGTGTAATTACCATCAAAATCGCTAGATGTTCCATTGCCTGTTCCTTTTTCAATAACATTAACCCCCGGAAGCGGTTGCCCCTCAGCATCTACCGTGGTTCCGGATATGGATCTCTGGACAACCGCATTGTTGTCATCAGTTTGGATCTGTGTGTTCCTTTTGAGCACGATCTGTTTGCCCAATATCGAATAAACGACATTGCCATCAGTGAAAATTCTATCCAAGATTGTTTTAATCCTTTCATTCTTTGCTTTGATGGAAACAATTCTTCCCAGATTGACTTCCTGGGTATCGGCCAAGAACTTAAAATCGGTATTTCGTTCTATCTCATCCAACACCTTTTCTACCCTCACCTGCGTTAGGTCCAACGAAATTTTTGTGGTTTGAGAGTATGTACTGGCCTGAATTTGGAAAAACGAAACAATTACCAAAATTGTTGTCAGTTTCATTTTGAGGTCAAATTTCGGGATGCCCCATAACGGCACACCCGAATTAGTTGTTTTTTTCATACTTTTAATAGCGTTATTGTGGTTTAACATTAGTTTGAATCACGTTTGACCATCGGAGGATGTTGGCCCATCCTCCGATTTTGTGATTTTTTGGTTCGTTAGTTTTTGGTCATGCAAGTTTGTTTTAATTAATAATTATCTGATTGTTAGATATGGTGTAATCAATAGCGTAATTCTCCTTGAACGCCTCCATTACTTCCTCAATGGTCTCAATGTCAAAAGAAGCGTTGTAAAATTTCTCATCCAAAGAGGTGTTGTTGTTGATTATGGAAACATTATATCTCCTTTCAAGTTTTTTTCGAATATTCTTAAACGGACTGTTTTTAAAGACAATTCTTCCGTTGATCCATGAGGTATAGATGTCCGTCTCCACCTCCGTCACCATCATTTCTGCCGTTATTTTGTTCCAAGATGCCTTTTGGTTGGGTGTTATGACCAAGGAGCCCCGAACTTCATCAGTATTACGGGCGGATAACTTCACGGATCCCTCCACCAAAACCGTACTGATATCCTCATCTTCTGGGTAGGACGAAACATTGAACTTGGTTCCCAACACTTCCACCTGAATATTGTTGGCATTGACCAAAAATGGATGGTTTATATCTTTGATAACATCAAAGTATGCCTCACCCCAAACTTCGACTTCCCTAGGGCTGCCCTCAATAAATTGAACAGGATATTTTATAGTACTTCCCGCATTGACTTTTACAGTGGTGCCATCTGACAACACCAAATCAAATCTTTTACCCAATGGGACAGTCAATTCATTGTAAACCAATTCTTTAGAATTTGGTTTTTGCTCATAGGCAATGGTGTTTCCCTTTTGATACCCCACCACGTTGCCCTTGGAATCGGTAATTTTCTTTTGGTCGTTCTCAGAAATCACGTCCACATTACCATTATCCAAAGTCAGAACTATGGCATTGGAATTGTCCGGATGGGGCGTAGCGGACAGTCCTGTTTCCTTATAATGCTGGAAAACGTAGAGCACCCCAAAAACGACAGCTACAGTGGCAGCATATTTCAGCAACCTTGTGGACCGTAAGGGCTTTGCTTTAATGCTTCTTTTGGATTTCTTTGCCATCCCTTCGGTCAACCGGTCCAACATCCTATCCTTCAACTCCTGTCTATCTCCTAATTCTTCGGGCCAACTTTCAGAATCATCCTCCTGATAACTATTGAAATAGTTAAGTAAAAATCTTTCTTCTTCCTTAGTGGTTTTTCCCTCTAGATGTTTTTCCAATAAGGCTAAAAAGCTCTTTTTATCCATACGAATCAATTAGCCCCTGATGGGCCTTTATTGTATAGTGTCAATTATGGAAGGTATCCCCTATTTAAAAATGAATTTTTTTTCATTTTTTTTTCAAAGGGCTAAATGCAAAGGGAAATATTAGACGCGGAAAGGGGAATCAAAAGAGATGAAAACCGATGAGAATCAAAAAACTTCCCACGGTATTTCTCAGTATTTTAAGAGCCTTGGTCATGTGGTTCTCAACGGTCTTGGTTGAAATATCCAAGCGACTCGAGATTTCGGCATGTGTTAATTGCTCATTCCGGCTCAGCTTGTAAACTTCCCTACACTTCTTTGGCAATTGCTCCACCCTACTGTTCACTTGGGCTACCAACTCTTGGTATAAATATTCGGATTCTGGGCAACCATAATGTACCCGTGGCCCAAGGTTTTCGAATACCTCAACCCGGACATTTTTGCTCTTTCTTCGAATCTGGGCAAAAACCTGATAGCGTACACAGGAAAAGAAATAACTTTTGAACGTGTTAGTAATTTTTATTTTTTGCCGACGGTTCCATATATCCAGGAAGACATCTTGAACCACATCCTCGCAAAGTTTCTTATCCTTCAAGATGTTATAAGCAGCCAAAAACGCAGCATCCCAATACCTATCATAAAAGGCCGTAAGGGCACCTTCATCGTCATTTTTAAGACGATTTAAAAGGGCCTCATCAGTGTGTAGGAGGAACGTTTTTGTTTGTTTGGTCATGACGGAAATGCTACATAAAAAACTATCAGCAATAAAATCCTAAAGCCAAAGTAAAAGAAAAAACCAAACACGCGCTTTACCATTTTTTAGCACTTTTATATACTTTTTTTGCATTTAACACATCTTGTTTACCAAAATTTAAGAATTTAACATTACTAAGATTACATAGACCAGGATAAATTTTTTAGAGCCATGTTGAAGGTGTACCGGACCAATCCAGCATCAATTTTACCCTAAACCATCTAGATTTTAGTCCATTTTATGCAAGGAATTTGTCCCGTTTCCAAATCCAATTGGTTTGCTATATGATTCCAATGTCAAAAATGGACTCAAGCCCTTGATATTACAAGGAATTTTCCTGTTTTCACAACAAAATTCTGTTGTATTTGTAGGCTGTGAAACGTATATTTATATAAACAGTATTACATGGTAAATATTGGAATTATCGGGGTAGGTAGAATGGGAAAAATCCACCTCGAAAATCTCTCCAGAAAAATTGAAGGCGTGCATTTGATGGCCGCAGTCAACCCAGGGAAAGAAGGGCAAAAATTCGCACATGACTTAGGAATTCCGAATGTATCAGATGACATTGGTATCCTTCTAAACAATCCCGAAATTGATGCCGTACTCATAAGTTCTCCAAGCGACACCCACTCAGCATATGCCGTCAAGGCGGCAGAAGCGGGAAAAGCGGTTTTCTGCGAAAAACCCATTGACAAATCCTTGGACAAAGCAAGGGAAACCGTTGCTGCAATTTCCGCCTTGAATGTTCCCTTGATGATTGGTTTCAACCAAAGGTTTGATACCAACTTTGCAAAAGTACGGGAAGTAATTTCAGATGGAAAAATTGGGGATTTACGTAATCTGCATATTGTAAGTAGAGATCCCCAACCACCTCCCATTTCCTATATTAAAAAATCTGGAGGCTTGTTCAAGGATATGACCATCCACGATTTTGATATGGCTCGGTTTATCATGGGGTGCGAAGTGGCTGAGGTATATGCTTCGGGCAACTGCCTGGTAGATTCCGCCATTGGCGAGGCAGGCGATATTGATTCTGCCACGGTGCTGCTTAAGTTTGAAAATGGAGCGATGGCTACCATAGAAAACAGTCGGGAAACCAAATACGGGTACGACCAACGTTTGGAAGTTTTTGGGTCCAAAGGGGTCATAAAAGTGGACAATCCACTAAAAAGCAATGTAAGCTTTGCCACAGAAACCGGTTCCACCTTTGATCGTCATTTGAACTTTTTTATGGATCGTTATGAAAGCTCTTACCTTGAGGAGATTCGGGTTTTTGTGGATGCCCTTATCAATAAACAGCCTATGCCCGTAACTGGGGAAGATGGCCTTAGAGCTATGGAAATTGCCGAGGCAGCGAACCAATCCTTAAAAGAAAATAGACCTGTGCGTTTGGGTAAGGTATAATTTGACTGTGGCAATTCAATCAAATTCTACCCTTAGATCTTTATGCTGCTGTAATTGATTAACCACGGTACTATCGGCCATAGTTTCCGAAATATATAGCCGTTTCAGGTTGGTTAGTTTTGGGATTACTTCCAATAATCCAACAGAAATTTTTGTTTTATACAGATTTAGGGATTCCAAATTTGTCAAATTGGAGAGATGGCGCAACCCCTCATCAGAAATATCAGTTTTGCTCAGATTCAATTTGATCAGATTTTCCAATTGACCAATTTTTTGCAAGTGCCCATCCTCAATCCCGGAGTTGCTCAAATTCAACCAAATGATTTGTTCCTTGAGCAGAAGTAGGGTTTCGGAAGCTTTATCAGTGAACTCCTGCTCGCTCAAGCTAAAATTGGCCTCCAAAAAATGATTGTCTATCATCAATGGATTCAAGATAAAACCAAGGTTGGTCAACGAATCCACAACATTCGGATTGGGAGCTTCTACTTGTTGGTTCAGTAGTTTGTTCTGATCCAATCCCAAATACTTTTCAACCAAATCCTTCATTTCCTGATCTGGGTTCAATGCTGTAAAATAACCTTGTGCCGGGGCTTGGACACTGATCCACCATCCTATCAGGGCAACCTCCTCCTCGGATAATGGCGGTTTGCCCTCCGAGGGCATGAAATCGTCATGGGATTCTGGCAGGGTTATTCGTCTGTACAGATCGCTGGAATTGATGTCTCCTGGAATCAGGATTTCACCATTTTCTCCTCCCGCCATAAGGTTTGAAAAAGTTGTCAAATCCAAATCACCTTTCTTTTTATCCTTGTTATGACAGCTTACACAACGGCTATCCATTATGGGTGATATCAAATCCAGATAAACATCCGCAGAATCCAGGACGGTCACTTTTTTTCGTGGAACCGCTTTGTCTGGCATTCCCGCAAGATTTCTGACAACATTTGGGGCATATTCCAATAAGTACGTGGAACCATGGGTTAAATTTCCTCCCAGATGACCTGTATAAAATACCGCAAATACCATTAGTCCTATGAGCAAAGATTTACCATAAAATGGCAGCTTCACTTGCTTTTTGGATATGTAATAGCACCCAAGGGAAAACACAAAAACCGCAACGCCCACCCACTTATGCCAGAATAAGGTATGTTCATTGTAATCCCCAGATAAGGAAAGAAAATACCCCAAGACAACCGCCACCAAAGCACTTAGACTTCCCAAGGCCCATAGATAATGGGTGAAATTTCCCAAAGGCTGGAATTTTGGTCTTTTTGCAACTACTTCCACCAATGCAGCCAACAACAAAAATCCAATAGGTAAATGAACTACCAAAGGGTGTATCCTACCAAAAAAAATGAGAATGTCAGCGGGTGCTTCCCCAGTGCTGTTAAGTAAAATAGTTAGCAATACTGTTCCTTATTTGAGTGGTGTTCCCTTTACAGGTTTACCATTGGTGGTTAATATTTGAAAATGATGTGCACGATGGGCTTCGTAAGTCCATACGATGTTCTTGTCCGGATCCACTTCAAACATCTTGATTCCTTTTTGCGCCCCATAACTTGCAATTACCGTGTTTCCATTGGGCAATCTTTGCGCACCACAGGGGTCTACCAAAGGTTTTTCAGAAAACAAGGAATTATCAATTTCCCAAACGATATTTCCATTGGTGTCCAACTCAACCACCCTGTTTCCATGGGTCAGTGTGACCAAGGTATTGCCATTCTCCATCCGAATTGCTGTGAAAGGCCAAGTTTCCGCTGTGCGGCCTCCAAATTGTTCGTAATCCGTACTAAATGTGTTCACCACAGTTCCATCAGGTTGATACTCTTTTACCGCAAAGGCAAGCAAGTGTGGCACCAAATAATTTCCATTTTTGAGCTTTCTGGCCATTCGGGTTTGCATATGAACATTGTCTGTTTCCGGTTGGAGCGGAACACTTTTTACCACTGCTCCATTTTTGTCAATTTCCACAATTCTGGGCTTGGTTCCTGATTCCGTTATCAAAGTATGTCCATTGGAAAGGCGTACAGCAGTTCCCAATTCCATATGTTCTTCGGCCCGTTTATAGCTAAGAATCACTTCCTTTTTTTTATTGAATTCCTTTACCTCATCTGCCCAACAAACCAGGATATTTCCATTTTTTAGCACATAACCATCCCTTGCGCCAGCTTTTTGGGAATCCCAAACCACCTCGCCTGCCTCACCAATGATTCCTGTAAACTGAGGGCCTGCTATAAAAAAAGAATGGCTGATTCCTGATGCAGATTTTTGCCCGATGACCAGCACGGGTATCAAACAGAATAGGGTTATAACAGTCTTTAGAATTGAATTTGTTCTCATCTGGTATTTGTTTATGCTAAAATATCTTTGATTACGTGTCCATGCACGTCGGTCAACCGCATATCACGGCCACCAAAACGGAAGGTGAGGCGCTCATGGTCTATTCCCATCAAATGCATTATGGTGGCGTGCATGTCATGTATGGTAACTTCGTTTTCAATAACGCGATAGCCGTATTCATCTGTTTTCCCAAAAATGGTTCCGCCTTTTATTCCCGCTCCTGCCATCCACATGCTAAATGCCGATGGATTGTGATCCCGTCCGTTCAAGCCTTGGGCAAATGGGGTTCTTCCAAATTCACCTGTCCAAACCACCAAGGTTTCCTCAAGCATGCCCCTGGATTTAAGGTCTTTTAGCAATCCGGCAATGGGCTGATCTACCGCATGTGCATTTTTCTCATGTCCGTCTTTTAAATCCCCATGTTGATCCCAACGATCCGCACTGACCTTGGGACAGGTAAGTTCTATAAAGCGTACGCCTCTTTCCACCAATCTTCTGGCCAACAAACATTGGGCAGCATATCCTCGGGTATGGGGATCGTCCGAATCAAATCCGTAGAGCTTTTTTGTTGCTTTGGTTTCCTCTTTGAATTCGGTTAATTCTGGAATTGAGGACTGCATTTTATAGGCCAATTCATAGTTGGAAATAGCTGATTCTATGGCATCGGCTTCCCCAATGGCATTCAGTTGTTTTTCATCCAGCTCTTTGATGAAATCCAATTTCTGTTCTTGAAGATTGGGAATTTGTTCTTTGGGTATGATATTGGCAACGGGTTGCGGCCCAGCCCTAAGAATAGAAGCTTGGTATGAAGCCGGTAAGAACCCATTCTTAAAGTTATCAAGTCCCCCTGGAGGAATCAACCCTCCATCCAAAACCACGTAGCCTGGAATATTCTTGTTTTCACTCCCCAAACCATAGGTCATCCAAGAGCCCATGCTAGGCCTCCCTTGCAGACCACTTCCCGTATGCAGAAAATAGTTAGCATTGGTATGCTCTGGAAATTGCGAGGTCATGGATCTGATCAAGGCAATATCGTCCACACAGGTGGCTATATGCGGAAACAGCTCACTGACCGGCATACCACACTCCCCATATTGTTTGAAATCCCAAGGACTCTTTAGAATCTTGCCCACATTGTCAAACTGCGTGGCATCCACTTTGAATTTTTTCCGGGGATCTTGACCATTTTCTTTGGCAAGACGGGGTTTGGGGTCAAAGGAATCTACCTGGGAAACCCCACCGTCCATATATAGAAAAATTACATTCTTGGCTTTGGGCAGATAATGCGGCCCCAAAAGAATATCGGAACCTGAACCTAGGGCACCATACTTGGACCGATTGCAGGAAATGGCGGAAACCCCAAACAGGCTCATAAAAGCCAAAGAGCCAAATCCGCCTTTGCATATGGACAACATTTCACGACGTGAAAGTGGCTTTCGCATAAAATTGTGGTACTTGCTCATTAGATCAGGTATATAAATTCTTTTAGGTTAAAAATGCTATGACAATACTCCTTCCAAACTTCTAAATCCAAATCAGTTTTATCCAATTCCGATTTTTTCATTGCTGTTATTTTATCCATGAATTGGGATGCATTGTCCACTTCCTTTTCAGTTGGTTTTCTAGAGAAGGTGCGCATATAAATCCACGCCACTTTCTGGTCAAAGGACAAGTCCGTTTGAGCCAGTACATTTTGGGCCAAAATTTCCGATTGCTGAATCACAAAGGGATCATTCATCAGGATAAGGGATTGTGCCGGAACATTCGTCACATCCCTCCTTCCAAAAGTTGTGAACGGAATGGGCCTATCAAAGGTGGTCATCATAGGCTCTAAAAAGTTCCTTCTTACCTCTTGGTAGATACTTCTTCGGCCAGCGCCATCCAGAGGCCCTGATTCCTCTGGTCTACCCCTACCTCCCATGAACTCTGTGAGGTAGGTTGGGATTGGAGGCCCAAAAAGGGTGGAATCCAAACTTTGGGATACCGCCAAAATACCATCGCGAATTGCCTCTGACTCCAGCCGCCTGATTGGAAAGGAGGCCAAATAGAGATTGTTGGGATCTTTGTCGGACATTTCGTCCTCCGTAATTGTACTTCTTTTAAAAGCCTCGGAAGTAACAATGTACCGAATCATTTTTTTAATGGACCAATCCTCTTTTTGAAAGGTAATGGCAAGATGATCCAACAGTTCGGGATGGGTTGGTAGTTTTCCCTGAAGTCCAAAGTTGTCAACCGTCTCCACAATACCCTTTCCAAACAGATGATGCCAAATGCGATTTACCATTACCCTTGCCGTAAGTGGGTTATCAGCCTGCAACATGGCCTCTGCAAGTTCCAGTCTCCCACTTCCCTTAGATTGGAACGGTTCATTGCCGTGCGGGAGTGCTGACAAAAATCTGCGCGGTACGTTTTCCTCCGAGGGTTCCTGATACCTTCCGCGAATAAATACGGGACTATCGGTGGCAGATCCATCTGAAACTCCATAAATAAAAGTGGAGTTCTCGATAGTTTTTGACAAGTTCTTGGTACTGTCCAAAGCGGTAATCAACTCTGGGAAGCTCAGGTTCATTTGACCCTTTTTTAGCATAGCATTGTACCTATTGACTTGCTTTTCCGAGAAGGCAGTAGCAGATTTGGTCTGATTTGATGCGACTTTCGAAGGCCAATCGCCATTAAATGCAATGGCATATTGAGCCTCAATATAGGCCTCCGGAGGGAGTTTATAATTGTGTTGCTGGTACTCTCCCGGAAGGATTTCTATATAAGCTTTATGCCCCTTCCACGGCTCTACATTGAACGTATAGTTTTCCCATTTTGAATTGTTGACTTCATGGGTAAGTCCTCCATAAATGGGCCATTGTATCAGTTGAAAATTATCGACTATGATTCGAATTGTGCTCTGCTTCCCCCTGGCTCTAACCCCGATAAAATCTGTATCTAGAATGAAATCAGGAGATCTTAATGTTCCCATTTTACCCGAACCAAAAATCTTACTGGACGCCTTTCCTTCATCCAGTGCCATTAGCTTTCCAGTTGTTGGATGGATGATGGGATTACCTAGCGTTGTTCTACTTCCAAAGGCTAAGCCTGTAGTGTTCCAACCATCCAAATCGGTGCCCCTGAAATCGCCTATGGCTTTATAATTTGGAGTTTCCAAAAGTATCTTTTCCTTGTTGAAGGCTATTTCAGAGTACTTTTCAGTTATTTTATCAGCCACCGTTTTTTGCACATAGGCCTCAATACCCAGTACCTCTTTTGCTGTAATTTCCTTGGCAAGGGTTTGATCGGCATCCAAGGGGGTAAATCGAGTACTTTCCATAACCCCATAGAGGGCATAATAGTCCGCGGCGGTAATCGGGTCAAACTTGTGATCGTGACATTTTGCACAGGATACGGTCAACCCCTGGAAGGTTTTGGTGGTGACATCTATCATATTATCAATTCGATTGGCCTCGTCTTGTTTAATGTCAACCGGACTGTGGGTTCCCTCCCCCATAGCGTAAAAAGCGGTTGCAATTTGCGATTCCAAAAGTCCACTTTCGGAATCATATCGTTGCTCTTCCAAAAGATCGCCGGCCAAATGCTCTTTTAAAAATTGATCATACGGCAAGTCGTTGTTGAATGCCCTAATCAGATAGTCACGGTACTTCCAAGCCCCCGTAATGGGATAGTCAAACTCATGGCCCTTGGTCTCGGCATATCTTACCAAATCCATCCAATGCCTTGCCCATCGCTCGCCATAGGCTGGCGCATTCAAATAACGGTCCACCATTTTTTCATAGGCCTGTTCAGATGAATCCATCACAAATGCTTCAACATCTTCTGGAGCTGGAGGCAACCCGGTCAATATATAGGCAACCCTTCTAATCAAGGTATACTTGTTAGCTATTGGAGCTTTTTGCAGCCCTTTCTGTTCTATGGCCTCATCAATAAACTGATCAATCTTGGCATCGCCATATTCCTCTGCAACTTGAGGTTGAATAAACGACCAGTGCGGTTTCCATTCCGCCCCTTGCTTGATCCATTTTTCCAGAAGATCTTTTTCACGTTGGGTCAATATGCTATTGGTCTCCGGGGGCGGCATGATTTTATCCTCATGCTCATGGTTGATGCGAAACATCAGTTCGCTTTGACCTGGTTTTCCCGGAACAATGGCAAAGTCTCCCTCCTTCAATGCAGCGGTGGCACCTTCATAGGTATCCAATCTTAGATCCGCTTTTCTGCTGCTAGGATCCGGACCATGGCATAAATAGCAGTTCTGAACCAGTATAGGGCGAATATGAAAATTGAAATCAACCTGTTTGGGCAAGGGCTCATAGGAAGGGTCAGATATGTTACAAGACGAAAGCAGAACGCCGAAAAAACATAGTCCTCCCAATTTTCTAATCGCCCGTATCGTATGTGTACATCCAAACATCCTAATCAAGTTAAAAAAATCTTTTGATCGCGAAATTTCCTTTGTCATTGCCAATTGTAATGTTACATTCTATGCTCACGTGTGCGTACCTAAACAAAAAAATTACGCCGACCCTCTGAAAATTATTTTGGGTTCAATTATTTTCTTCTCAAAACCCATAACCTTGTTATTCATATGGCCCCGTAACAAATCAAAAGAACTGGAAACCATGGAGGGTATACATTGTTGCACAGTGGTCAACTCCGGTTCGCAAGCTATGCCCATGGGATCATTGTCAAATCCGATAACAGCAACATCTTCCGGTACGCGCATTCCTGCTTTTTTCAAATATTTGATCACCCCTATTCCAATTTCATCCCTTACAGCCAATATTCCGTCTGGCTTCTCCTTCAATCCCATCAACTGCTGCGCCAGCTCAAAACCATCTTTCATAAAAAAACCTCCTTCTGCTACCAAATTCGGATCATCAGGTAAACCGTAGTCTTTCAATGCCTGTTTATATCCTGCCAGACGCTCTCCAAATATCTGATGCTTGTAATGCGTGGAAATGTAGGCAATCCTACTTTTCCCAGACTCCACCATGGCCTTTACCGCATCATAGGCCCCTTGGTAGTTATTGACCAACACCTGCGGAGCACTAGACGCTTCGGGTGCCCGATCAAAGAAGACATAGGGAATGTTTTCGTCCTTTAGTGCATCAAAATGGCCTTCATGGATCGTATCCTTGGTCACGGAAGCGACAACCCCGGAAACCCTATATCCTATTAAGGAATCAATTATCTCCTTTTCAACTCCTGGCTTTTCGCTCGATTGGAATATCATCACCGTATAACCCGCTTCTTGGGCCGTCTCCATAAAGTCCGAAACAAACTTTGCAAAAAAGTAAGGCCGTATATCAGGAACCACCACCGCCAGTACATTGCTCCGTTTATTTCTAAAATCTTGGGCCAAGCGGTTGGGTTTGTATCCCAGTTCATTGGCCTTTTCCTTGATTAACTCCCTAGTTTCCTTCTTTACCGAACCCGTATCACGCAATGCACGCGATACCGTCACATGGTGAATCCCCAGTTCACGGGCCACATCCTTAATGGTAATGTTGTTTTTCATTGGGTTTTGACTAGGGCGAATATAAAAAGCTCACGTGAGCTTTGCAAGGCCTAAAGTACATTTTAACTTTTGACCTTAGTGTCTCCTACAATAAAAATCGCATCAAAATCCAAACGGTTCTTTATAATCTGCATCTCCAAACCTCTAATTTTCAGTCATTAAAAAAGGCCGATTAACTCGACCTTTTAAAACTCAACTAAATCAAACTATTAACTATTTATTTATGTACTGCCTGACTCCTATAAGTTTATTCATTGCTATCGGAATCAAACTACAATGAAAACCATCACAATTAAGTTAAAAATCCAATGTCGCAACTATAAAAATTCTACTGAATATTGTACTTTTTTTGCAATAGGTGATGTTTCTGTCTAAAAAACTCGTTATTTAGTCATACTTTTTATACAGTTTTATGAAACTTCAATTCTTGGATAGAAGCAGTTTAAGGGACAACTCCTTCTCTGCAAAACACAATTATTACCCTTATTTCTTGCGATTGTGGCATTTCCATCCCGAATTGGAACTGGTTTATATCCTTAAAAGTGAAGGCACACGGTTTATTGGGGACAGCATAGAAAGATTTCGGGAAGATGAAGTTGTGCTTATAGGTGCCAATTTACCACATATGTGGCTAAATGACGAACCGTATTTTGATGAAAGCTCGGATTTAATAGCAGAGGGGTACTCCGTACATTTCCGTAGGGATTTTTTGGGCAATGAGTTCTTAAATGCACCAGAGCTTAAAGCAATAAACAACCTTGTTGATACCGCTCAACAAGGCATTAAGTTTGTTGACCTTGACATTTCCATTAGAAATGAAATAGGTCTCCTAGTGGATAAAGACCCTTTTGAAAGGATGATTAGCTTTATTAAAATTCTCAATGGTCTTGCCAAGCATGAAAACAAGATTCTTCTGGCCAGTAAAGGGTACCTAAATACATTAAAAGGACTTAAAGGGCAGGGCATGGATAAGACCTATGAGTTTATCTTTAAAAATTTCAACAAATCCATTACCCTTAATGAGGTAGCAGAGGTAGCCAGTATGAACCCTTCCGCTTTTAGCCGATTTTTTAAGAAAGTCAATAGAAAGACCTTTAAAGAATATCTAAACGAACTACGCGTAGGCTACGCTTGCAAGCTGATTTCTGAGGACAAGTACAATATTACCCGGATTTGCTTTGAGTCTGGCTATAACAACATCTCCAACTTCAACAGACAGTTCAAAAGAATAACCGGAATGTCTCCTTCCCAATACAGAAAAAAGCACATTCACGCTTAGACCTTGCAATTTGGCAAAAAAAGTACCATAAAAGGCGATAAAATGAAAAGTTGGGCGTATTGCCGGGGGTATCTTTGATCAATAACTTTTGCTATGCCAACAACCAAAATAACCAACATTTTAGTCAAAGATGTACGCTTTCCCACCAGTAGGAATCTGGATGGTTCTGACGCCATGAACCCAGATCCGGACTATTCAGCTGCTTACGTGATTTTGGAAACTGATCATGCGGAAGGACTTCAAGGACATGGTTTGACTTTTACCATTGGGAGAGGGAATGAACTTTGCGTGGCGGCCATACAGTCCCTCTCCCATCTTGTTATTGGGAAATCGTTGGAGAGTTTCACCAGCAATATGGCCCAATTTTGGCGCATGATCACGGGAGATAGTCAGCTTCGTTGGTTAGGCCCGGAAAAAGGGGTTATACATTTGGCTACCGGAGCTTTGGTAAATGCCGTTTGGGACCTTTATGCCAAAGTTGAACAAAAACCATTGTGGAAGCTCTTGGCCGATATGACGCCGGAAGAATTGGTTTCCTGTGTCGATTTTACCTATATAACCGATGCCATCACTCCAGAAGAAGCATTGGAATTACTTAAAAATAATGCCGCCACCAAACAGGAGCGGATAGATTACCTAACCCAATATGGTTATCCTGCTTATACCACCTCTGCCGGTTGGTTGGGATATTCCGATGAGAAAATGAGGACGCTTTGCAGACAAGCCAAGGATGCAGGCTTCAAGCATATGAAAATGAAAGTAGGGTCAGATTTGGCAGATGATCTGCGTCGTGCCGCCATTATCCGTGAGGAAATTGGAGACGAGCTAAAACTGATGATGGATGCCAACCAGAAATGGGATGTGGATGAAGCCATAGCCAATATGGAGCAATTGGCCCAGTACAACCCATGGTGGATTGAGGAACCCACTAGTCCTGATGATGTGCTTGGCCATGCGAAAATTGCCCAAGCCATAGCTCCCATTAAAGTAGCTACAGGGGAACACTGCCAAAACAGGGTTATCTTTAAACAATTAATGCAGGCCAATGCCATTGGTTTCTGCCAGATAGATAGTTGTAGAATTGGAGGTGTCAATGAAATATTGGGGGTGCTCCTTATGGCTGCCAAATTCGGTGTGCCTGTTTGTCCCCATGCAGGAGGTGTTGGCCTTTGTGAATATGTTCAACACCTATCCATGATCGATTTCATTGCCATCAGCGGTTCCTTGGAAGACCGAATCATTGAATATGTAGATCACCTCCACGAACATTTTTTAGATCCAGTGGAAATCAAGGATGGCTGCTATATGCCTCCCCAGTTACCCGGATATAGTATTGAAATGAAAGAAGATTCCTTGAGAGATCATGAATTTCCAAATGGAATCGTTTGGCAAGCTGAAGTATTGGATCATAACAACACTATTTGAATCTAACAGTTTCCTAGCTTGATGAAATACTTGGATTTCTTAAGTAAGCAGGTTCGGAAAATGTACCACTATAAATTATCCTGAAAAGGCAAAAGCCTACCTTAAACAAGAGATATGAAACTAATACGATTTGGAGCCGTAGGGCATGAGAAACCAGGGGTTCAACTCGAAGACGGCTCACGTTTGGATATAAGCGGATTTGGCCGCGACTATGACGAGGACTTTTTTGGAGGGAATGGATTGGAAGAACTAAAGGAATGGTTTTCCTTAAATCAGGAAAACTGTCCTGTTATAGGGCAAGATGTCCGGTTGGGAGCTCCACTGGTCCGTCCTTCCAAGATTATTTGTGTTGGCCTTAATTATGCCAAACATGCTGCAGAGAGCGGTATGGATATCCCAGAGGAACCCTTGCTTTTTTTTAAGGCCACCTCGTCCATTGTTGGTCCCAATGATGATGTAATCATCCCCAAAAACAGTCAAAAAACAGATTGGGAGGTTGAACTGGCGGTGGTAATTGGCAAAAAGGCCTCATATGTGAGTGAGGAATCGGCCATGGATCATGTTGCTGGTTACACCCTCCACAATGATTATAGTGAACGTGAGTTTCAATTGGAACGTGGAGGACAATGGGTCAAAGGCAAGAGCTGTGATTCTTTTGCCCCGGTTGGTCCATTCATTGCAACCCAGGACGAAATTGAAGACCCGCATAATCTTGACCTGTGGCTCAAACTAAACAGGGAGGTGCTTCAGCATAGCAACACTTCCGATTTTGTTTTTGATATTCCCACCTTGGTTAGTTATATCAGTTCATTTATGACCTTGCTTCCTGGAGATATCATATCCACCGGAACTCCCGCCGGAGTGGGACTGGGACTTAAGCCTCCAAGATACCTTAAACCGGGTGATGTTGTGGAATTGGGCATAGAAGGTCTGGGAAGTTCAAAACAACAGGCCAAGGCATTTAAGTAATATTTAAGGTTCCTTCAAAAAGTTTACCTTACCCTATGCGAAACCAAAAACAAATAGCATTCGACCCTAAACACCCTTCTGTTGATTTATTGAGGGAAAAAGCACGCAAACGTATTCCGCGATTTGCTTTTGAATATTTGGACGGAGGTTGCAACGAAGAGGTAAACATTAGAAAAAATACTCGGGAAATCAGGGATGTGGAATTAATTCCCCATTATCTGGGTGCCTACACCCAAGCAGCACTGGAAACGGAACTTTTTGGCCATACGTATTCGGCTCCGTTTGGCATTGCCCCAGTAGGGCTACAAGGTCTAATGTGGCCCAACTCGGCAGAAATTTTGGCCAAAGCGGCAGTAGAGCATAATATTCCTTTTGTTCTCAGTACCGTAAGCACCAGTAGCATTGAACGTATAAGTGAGATAACGGAAGGAAAAGCTTGGTACCAACTCTACCATCCTGCCGATCTTGCGGTTCGGGACGACATGATCAAACGAGCCCAAGCAGCAGAATACCCTGTAATGGTATTGCTTTGTGATACCCCAACTTTTGGATTCAGGCCCAAGGAGATCAAAAATGGGCTTTCCATGCCCCCAAGAATGTCCATTCGAAACATGCTGCAAATTTTAGGTAAACCGCAATGGGCTTTAGAGACCTTACGCCATGGACAACCGAACTTTGAAACCCTCAAACCCTATATGCCGGGCAATCTAAATCTCAAGCAACTAGGGCAATTCATGGATCAAATGTTTAGCAAACGAATGGATATGGAGAAAATTAAGCCCATTCGTGATTTGTGGAAGGGCAAATTGGTACTAAAGGGGGTAGCCTGTGAACAGGATGCCGAACTGGCGCTTCAAATGGGATTGGATGGGATTATTGTTTCCAATCATGGAGGCCGACAATTGGATGCAGGGGAATCTACCATTAAACCCATGACACGTATTGCGCACAAATTTGGAGATCAAATTACGGTAATGATGGACAGCGGACTCCGTTCAGGGCCGGATGTAGCCCGTTGCTTGGCCAGTGGGGCACAATTCACCTTTATGGGACGTTCCTTTATGTACGGGGCGGCAGCTCTGGGAAAGACCGGAGGCGATCATACCATTTCCCTCCTCAAAACACAACTAAAGCAAGTGATGGAACAACTAGGTTGCACCAAAACCCATGAGCTTCAAAATTATTTATCAGGTCATTAATTGGATTAGCATAACCTTATCATGAAAAAAATATTTCTTCTAGCCTTTGTGGTCGTAGCCTTGTTTTCTTGTAAACAAGAAGAGGGGTCACTCATGGCCACAAGTTCCACCATTGCCATTGACGATGATGATTCCAAAGATTCCATCATTCTAAAGGCCGCTCACGTGGTTCCCACAGAAAACCAGCTACAGGCCCTAAAAAACGAGTTTATTGCCTTTATCCATTTTGGACCAAATACCTTCACCAGAAAAGAATGGGGCAACGGATTTGAAGATCCCAAGATTTTCAATCTTCAAAATTTGGATGCGGACCAATGGTGCAAGGCTATGAAGGCAGCCGGCATGAAAATGGTCATTATCACCGTAAAGCACCACGACGGTTTTGTGCTATGGCAAAGCAGATACACCAAACACGGCATTATGTCCACTCCCTACCAAGATGGCAAGGGCGACATTTTAAAGGAACTCTCTGAATCCTGTCAAAAACATGGACTAAAGTTGGGGGTTTACCTCTCCCCAGCCGACTTGTATCAAATAGAAAACGCCGAAGGTCTTTACGGGAATTTAAGTGAATACTCAGACCGTATTATCCCAAGGCCTGTTGAGGGCAGACCCTTTAAAAACCAAAGGACGTTCACCTTTAATGTGGATGATTATAATGAGTATTTTCTTAACCAGTTGTTTGAACTCTTAACCGAATACGGCCCTATTCACGAGGTGTGGTTTGACGGAGCCCATCCCAAACGCAAAGGAGGGCAAAAATACAATTACCTGGCTTGGAAAGAATTGATTTCCGAATTGGCTCCTAAAGCCGTAATCTTTGGAAAGCAAGACATAAGATGGTGTGGGAACGAGGCCGGAGCTACCCGGGATACGGAATGGAACGTAATTCCGTACGAGACCAATCCCCATGAGATGAATCGCTTTGCCGATATCATGGAAGAAGACATAGGGAGCAGGGAAAAATTGTACAATGCCAAGTATTTACACTACCAGCAAGCGGAGACCAACACTTCTATTCGCGAGGGTTGGTTCTACCGGGATGAGGACTCCCAAAAAGTTAGAAGTGCTGACGATGTTTTTGACATTTACGAAAGATCGGTAGGCGGAAATTCCACTTTCTTGCTGAACATCCCACCGAACCGTGATGGAAAGTTTTCCCCAGAAGATGTAAGTGTTCTCGAAGAAGTGGGACAACGCATTACGGCAACCTATCAAACTAATTTGCTCCAAGGTGCCATAGGACCCAAAAACGTTTTGGATGGAAATACCGAAACTTATGAGTTGTTGACTGCAACCTCCAACGAAATTGTTATGAGCACCAAATCACCCATTACGATCAACCGGTTAGTATTGCAGGAAGCCATACAAAGTCATGGTGAACGGATTGAACAACATTTGGTCCAGGCCAAGGTTGATGGAGAATGGGTCACCTTGGCACAAGCTACCAATGTGGGCTATAAACGGATTTTGAGATTTCCTGAAGTCACATCGGATCAATTCAAAATCCAAATATTGGAATCACGGGCCAATCCTGCCCTGGCCAATATATCGGCCCATTATTACAACACCAGACCTCCGCAGCTTGACATTTCAAGATCTAAGGAAGGGCTATTGAGAATAGCACCAAAGCAACACGATTTTGGTTGGAAACCCCATGGTGAAAATGCAGTGGAAAATTTAAATTCCAAAACCGAAATCCGATATACGACCGATGGAAGCATCCCAAATAAAAACTCCAAACTATATTCCGAACCTGTTCCAGTTGCTTCAGTGGAAGTAAAGGCAGTGGCCTTCGAAAAAGAGGAAATGGGAAGCGTAGCTGCCAAAACCTTTGGACTACTAAAAAATCAATGGAAAATTGTCCGAGCAGACAGTGAAGCTGAAGATCATGGGGCCGATTTGGCCATTGATGAAGACCCGGACACTTATTGGCAATCCAATTCCGGGTCGCGCCAAAAACATCATTTGGAAATTGATCTGGGCAGCGTTAAAACACTAAGCGGTTTTGCCTATACTCCTCAAACAGCCCACGCTGACGGCATGATCGAAGCAGGTTCCATCAGTATCAGCAGCAATGGTACCGATTGGAAAAAAGTAGAAGATTTTGAGTTTGGCAACCTCATCAACGACCCCGTAACAAGGCGTCATAACTTTAATTCACCGATAACGGCTAAATTCATCCGAATTGAATCCAAAACCATTGCGGGTGATCATACCGTTGCCGCCATCGCAGAGCTTGACTTTTTTGAATAGTCAGCACCTGAAATAGAAATATTTTATGACTTCATCTAAAAAAAATGGAGCATAAAAGGTCTTTTTGGAACTTTCCTTTGCATATTCGTGGAGACTTAGCGACTAATTCATGAGAGCTGTTCTTTATTTGATCATAGCGACCTCCTTATTGGGTCTCAATTTCCATTTGGCGAGGGTTGTTCTTACGGAAGTAGGGTTCATTGAAGCGGGATTTTGGCGCTTTCTGTTTGGAGCAGGGACTTTGGCCCTTGTTGGGATTCGGAGTCTTCCTAGTTTACTTTCCATAAAAAACAATCTTAGAGGTGTGGCACTTCCTGGTTTGATTGGGCTGTTTGGTTTTAATTTTTTCTTCTTTTTAGGCCTCAAATATAGCACCGCCATCAATGCAGCATTGATCATAAGTCTGAACCCGGCCATAACGTTACTGTTATCTCGTCAAATCCTTAAAACCAAGATTGAGAAAATCCAGTTGTTGGGCATTTCCATCGCATTTTTGGGGGCCATTTATATCATCATCAAGGGGAATATTACGGACTTGGCCAACCTTAAGTTCAATAAGGGGGATATTTTGATTTTTATTGCCAATGTTTTCTTTGCCCTTCACCATGTATGGGTAAAAAAATTTGCTGGCCATTTTTCCAGCATCAATTTCACCATGCTCACGGGTGTGTGTTGTCTAATTGGGTTTGCATTTTTGCTTCCTTTAACGGGAATGGAAAATGTACTGAACCACAGCACTAAATTCTGGATGGCGGTGCTGGGAATTGGATGTCTGGGGACTGCCTTTGCCTACTACCTTTGGCAAAAAGGAGTACATATTGTTGGGGCGGATAAAGCCGGTATTTACATGAACGTTGTTCCGCTTTCTGCCGCCGTACTCACCTTTTTCTTTAATGAAAACTTGTATTTCTACCACCTTATTGGAGGACTTTTGATTATCACTGGATTATTGATAACAAATCGAGGTTCCTCCAAAGCCAACTAGCCAAAATTGCTCACTTTCCTTAAGGTTTTCTGAGCTAAGCACTACATCCGTCAATTGAAACAGGGTATCCGTCAATTGAACCACCTAATTTTCTTGAATCCAGTCTAGTTTAATGGAATCACATTAAACTGAAACGATATGAATTTTTTTAGATTATTTCGATGCATGATTCCAATATTTCTGTTGGTATCGATAGCCTGTAACCCTGAAGATGGGGCAAATGGACTAGATGGATTAGCTGGCCTGGACTGCCATGATATCAACGGGGATGGAATAAACCAAGATTCTGAGGACATTAACAATGATGGACAATGGAACTATTTGGATTGCCAAGGGTTAACAGGTGATCAGGGAAATGATGGTGACAACGGAATTAGTTGCTGGGACACCAATGGCAATGGACAAGTAGATCCAGGCGAGGATGTCAACAATGATAACGAGCTTAACGGGTTGGACTGCCAAGGTATGGATGGTGCAAGTGGGGAAAGTCTTGAAATTATGACCCAATACGGATACATTACGCTAAACTTAGATGGAATTCGACCAGATGATGAACCATTTGAGGACAACGAGACCTTTAAATTTCTTCCGGTTAACGGAAACTTCCAGTTGTTCTACAATCATGTGGAAGCCATCGACACTCCTGATGGGACGGTTCATGACTTTGTCTTAAGGCGTTATATCAGTACCCCTGGAATCACACCACAAGACACCTTTGTTGAGATTAGCTTTAGTATTGTAGATCTTGGTGGTACCGATGAGTTGGTTCAATCTGGAACTTTTCTATTGGAACACTATGCTGTTATTGGTAGTGATAGCAAGTACTTCACGATTACAGGCAATTTTGATATGGAAGACAATACAGTGTTAAATTTCCAGATTTCAAATGTGGATTATGACTTGGAAACAATGCATCTCACTTTTGATTATTCGTTTACTTCCACCGATGGAGATCAAAACGACACCTTACATAATTTGGATATTTCCGGTTCAGCAGATGTAAGGCTGTTAGAAGATATAGGGTAATTTTTTGGGATTTATATATCGAGTAAAGTCCAATAACAATTGTGTTGTTGGACTTTTTTCAATTGCCATGAAATTAGTATGCCTTTTCAATAATTCCCTTCTTACCTTTATAGCCATCCACCTAACAGAAACCCTACACCCTAAGCATGAATTTCAACAACTTGAATGGTATTGTTCCCTTGGAACTGGTTTTAAAAATTTTTGACCGAATGGGAAAGCAAAGTTTTTCCAAAAACCATCTACTTCATAAAAAAGGGGCTATTTGCGAACATATCTACCTAATCCAGAAAGGTCTGGCCCGAACTTTTTTTTATAAAGATGGAAAAGACATCACGGTTCATCTGGCCTCCGAAGGCGAAATCATTACTGCGGTGGATAGTATTATAAGCTTGAAAAAGAGTCGGTACAATGTGGAATTGTTGGAAGATAGTGAGGTATTCTCCATTTCCTATGCCGACCTGCAGCGTTTATTATCGCAGCATCCAGAATACGAAAAGTACGTGCGACTTGTTTTGGAACGCATGTACACCGAAGGTGCAGATCGTATTGAGGAGTTTTTGTTCTTTTCTGCCAAAGAGCGTTATGACAATCTGGTCAAGACAAGGCCGCAACTCATCCAACGGGTAAATTTGGGTCATATCGCCTCCTATTTGGGCATGACCCAGGAAACTTTGAGCAGGATTAGAAAAGCCCCTTAATTTTTTTGACATTTATCAAAGAATGATGGCCTGATGGATCGTTAACTTTGTTGAAAACATCAATCTTATGCATTCAAAATTTGTCAAGTTATTTTTAAGACTATCCTTATCCACCGCATTTCTATCCGCAGTTGCCGACCGTCTTGGTTTTTGGCCAGAAGGGCTTTATTCCTGGGGTAATTGGGAGGTTTTTGTACAAAGTACCCAGGCCATGAACCCATGGTTTCCCGAAGCAATCATCCCTGCAGTCGCCTTTTTGGCCACAGCTTTGGAAGTTATTTTTGCCTTCTTCCTGCTTTTGGGTCTAAAAACAGAATTGACGGCCAAACTGTCCGGCTATTTGTTGCTGGCATTTGCTTTGGCCATTACCTTTTCTTCGAGCATTAAAGGCTCTTTTGACTATTCCGTCTTTACCGCATCAGCCGCCGCATTTGCCTTGGCTTTGATGAAAGATAAATACCTGGAATTGGATACTGTCCTGTTTTCGGGTCAAGACCAACAATAGTTAAGTTTCCAGAGCATATAAGAAGCCCCAACCTTTGGTTGGGGCTTTCTTGGATAGGAACTACCCTAGATGATTTGAGTTAGTCAACCCATCATCCAGTTTTTTAAAAAAAACGCGAAATAGTGAAGCGTAAAAAACTGTCTTCCCTAAAATTGGACAGAATCAGCTCCGTGTTATCAATCTTGCTAAATATCCTGGCCTCAACCTCCGCTCGCCAATTGGAACCAAAACGCCTCGAAGCTTCCAAACTAAAAATCTTGCTGCTCGACTCCAAATCCGTTATTCCCCCAATTAAAATAGAGGTGTCCTGCACATCATTAAAAGCGATTCGGCTTCCAAAAAATATATCATTTTGAAGCGCATTTAGGGACAATTCATCCCGTTCATCGTACAGATATTCCCCCAAAAGTCCAATATCCAGGCCATTGCCATCAATATTGCTGAAGGTATATTCCAGTCCCGCCACCAAAGCCGTAAAATCCTGTGCATCTGCATTACGGTAAATGGCCTCCAATTTCCAAAGGAACGCATCATGGGTAATCTGTACATCCAACCCGGTCTGGTTAATTACGGGATAAAAGGCATTGATATTTCCCTGGTTATCAAAGACAAAAAGTGGTTCCCGTCCGTTCCCGTAAAAATGGGAAATTCCCACATCAAAAATGCCGAAGTAATGTTTCCAACGTACTGCAACATCTTGACGCCACTCTTCCGCTCCACTTTCATAACCCAAATCGTCCTGATCAACTACAGTTCCAAACCGTAATCTACCTTTCTCACCTGGAAATGTTCGTTTTCTATGATAGGGCAAATAAAAAAAATCAAAAGTCCCAAATTTGTTGGTTATGTAGCTGAACTGGGCCATGGGCTGTCCCAACTTTTCCTCCCCATCAAAGGTTTCCACCGCATCGGTCTGGTTGATGATATCTACCAAATGATTGCTCTCTGCAACACCCCAATAGATTTTTTTGAGTCCAACGCTTAATTCCCAATTGCCTTTGGCCTTTTGGTAATAGAGTTCACGAATGTCCCAATGGGTACGCTCGTCATCCCTATCCAGCCTAAAAAAACCAGTAAAGTTGATACTTTCATACCCTTTATTCCACTCCAAGGAGTAATCGGGTCGCAGGGCAAATGAGGGGTAATGGTCCAATTGTCCTGTAAATTGGGCATCATCCAAAAAATAACGGTATTCCGCCTCCAATTCCAACTCCAACTCATGGACGGGTTTGGGTTTTTCCTTTTCCTGGGCAAAACCAACACTGGTTCCCATCAAAACCAAGGCTACCCAAAAAAGTAACTTTTTATGCATGTTTATCTTCAAAATTCTTTGGATTTAAAATCAAAGCCAAGGTATTTACAAGCCTGTACCATCACACAACCACATTAACAAGCTTGTGGCGAACATACCTTGGCCTTAACATTCTGAATCAGACAAAAATGGAACGGGACTAGCTACCCGCTCTTTTCAAAGCCACTTCGGTAAAATCCTCCTCGGCCAATTCTGCACCAAAGTTGTACTCCCCAAACTTCAACAGGGTCTCCTTATTGCTCTGATGGTTAACCATATTGAAGGTAGCAGCTCTCCAGAATTTGTTTTTGTAGAGTTTGTAATCACTATAGACCAAGGTTTTCAACAGGGCATTTTTACGATCGTAAAACTCTATTTTTTCCAGGCGATATCCTTTGCTTTGGTTATAGGTGACCACTCTTCTCGTATACCCTGATTTTGGATCCACGGGATCCTGCTCCACCACTAACAAATCTCCATCCTCTTTTAGGAATTTGTAGGCATATTTCTCCACCTCTTGGGAAGACAAATCTTCATAGGCAAACTCGCTGCCCACAAAAGGACCTGATTTGTTGTTGGAGGAAATCCTTTTCACTCTTTTTATTGACGGCAGATACAGCCATTGATCATCCGCTCCAATTTTATGGGTAAATGTCAAAGTTGCAGTTCCCTTAACATCCTTTGGGCTTTCAAATACGATCAAGGACTTATCACCGTCCTCCGTTAGTTCCAAAGTGCGGGTAGTCAAAAACCGTTCGCTGGTCTGACCGTTTTTGTTCTTCAAGGTCATTTTAAGCTCCACAATAGAGCTTCCAAAGCCTTCGTCTGCTTTCTCGGCGGCTTTGGCAATCTGTAATCCACGTTCTTCCGCAGATTGGGCATTTGTAGTCATCACGGCAAAGACCGAGACAATTGTTGATATAAAAATTCTACTCTTTTTCATGATTAAATTCGAATTGTGTGTTTTTAAATTATTTATCGAGTTGCATTTGCATCTTTGGTTCGGTCACCATTTTCTCTTCTTTTTTGCTGACCAAAATCAGTAAAGACGGGAGGAGAATAAAGTCGATAACCAAGGCTGCAATAATGATGATTACGGTTATTCTTGCCATATAACTGTTCAATGCAAAGGTGGAAGTGGACAATACCACAAACCCAGCCAGAAGCACTATAGTAGTGGTTACCAGCGCCTTACCAACCGTTTCAAAAGCATAAATAATGGCATCCTTGGCGTCATAGCCCAGTTCTCTTCTGGCACGTAGGAACTTGCTCATAAAGTGCACGGTATCGTCCACAATGATTCCCAATGTCATCCCGAACACGATAACCATCCCGGTGTTAATAGTCCCTTTAAGCAGAAACCAAAGTCCAAAACCAACCAAAACAGGGGTCACATTGGGGATAATACTCAAGAATCCAAGCTTGACATTTCGCAGGGCGATCATCAACACCAAAGAAATCAATATCAAGGCGATGATATTTCCTTTAAACATGCTCTCTGCCTGACGAAAACCAAGTTTGGAGAACATTAAGGTAGGGCTTACCCCTAGCGAATGCATCGCTTCAGAAGTATTGTCCTTCAACCACTGCTCCGATCGTTCTGCAAATGCAATCATCTCGGCACTGGAGTTGTTTTCCAAGGTAACCGTTACCCTGGATTCTGATTTATCCACATTGATTTGGTTATTCAGATCCAAGCCAAAAGGAAGGGAAAGTTCATACAACAAAAGATATTGTGCTGCTTCCTCCCTATTCTCGGGTACCTTATAAAAACTTTGGTCATCGCCGTGCATGGAACGGTTTACCCTTCGGGCTACCTCACTAAAGGCATTCACGTGCACTACCTCGGGTTGTTCTTCCAACCAGTCCTCAAACTCATTGAGTTTTTGAAGGTATTCGGGGTTGTTGATTCCTCCACTTTCTCCACTTCCCACGGAGAATTCCACATTGTAAAACCCAGTCAGATTCTCATTGATAAAATCACTGTCCTGTCTAAACTTTACCGTGGTATCAAAATATTCTACAAACTCATCGTTAAAGACATTTTTACTGGCCAAATAGGTAAGCATGCCAATAATCACTAAGGATATAATAGTGAGTCTTACAGGTTGCTTGATCACAAACTGACCCAATCGTGCATACATACCCGTGTGCAGCTCTTTATCCTGTTTCTTGGCTGCCTTTTTGGATTTCCAAATTGGGAAAATGGCCATTAGCGCAGGAAGGGTGGTAGTTGAAAACAAGAAGGCCATGGCCATTCCGAACGCCACAATATTACCTAAATCCCAAAACGGTGGAACATCGCCATAATTTAGGGTAAGGAATCCGATGACCGTGGTTAAACTGGTAATGAAAACCGGCATAAAATTGAGTCGCATAGACTCTACCAAGGCCGCTTTTTTATCCAATCCATCCTTTCGAACTTTTTGCAGATAGGTAACCAGAATGTGGATACTATCGGCAACGGCCAAGGTCAATATCATGGTTGGGAACACTGCTGATGGGGGCGTTAATTTGATTCCATTCAAGCCGATAAAGCCTACCGCACTCATGATCGAAAACAACACCACTACGAGGGTGGCCAGGGTAGCGAAAAAGTTACGGGTCAGAATCAAGGTTACGATGACCACGATCAACAACATAACCATGGTGAGCATCAGGTCTTTTTGAGACGATTCGAAAAATGCAGTATTCAACGGTACCAGACCAGTGGTATACACATCAAAATTGGGATGATCTTCCTGAAATTTTGACATCATCTCGCGGGTGGCGATGGTCACTTCCGGAATCTCCGCTGCGCTATTTTCCCCTGGAAGGCGTACGGTGATATTAATTGCGGTTACACTTCCTTCCTCATTAATGATTCTATGGACGAGTAGCGGTTCCTTCAAGGCTTTTTCCCTGATTTCAGCGATTTCAGCGTCCGTTTTGTTTGCGGAATCATAGGATAGATCATCCACATAAAGGTCATCGCCCTGTGCGCTTGTGTGCTGAAAATTGGTCACGGCGTCCACTCGTGAAGAGTAAGGCGTGTTCCAAGCTTCGGCGGTAAGTTCTTCGATGGCAACGAGGTTTTCCCTAGTAAAAATGTTACCGTCCTTCGGGGCAAGTACAATAATAATATTGTCGTCCTTAGTGTATTTTTCCTGAAGGGCATCAAAGGCTTCCAACTCCGGGTTGGATTCGCTAAAAAATACGTGATAGTCCCCATCGAACTCCATCTTGCCTTGGGAGGCAAGACCCATGGCGAGTAAAATAGTTAAAATGAGAACAGGCCATTTGAACTTGATTACAAAATTGGCCCAATTCTTCGCAAATGCATTGGCTGCATTTTTGGTTTTCTGAATTGCATTCATTGATTAGGATTGATTAAGGTTTATGATGATGTTTATTTTTTGACGTTCTGACTTATGCGCTTTGGACATTTATTTTTATTTTTTTTATAAATAACTGTCCGGTCAACTTTAACTTTTGGTGGGACTATTTATAGATGAAAAACAATGATGGCCAAATTAAAAATTGACCAGTCATCTATAAAAAATCAAAAAAAATTTAACTAAACATGAACTTCCGCAGCATCGACATATAATTATCCACAGGATAGGCACTTTTCATTTCCTTCATGGTTGTCATTGCTCCCTTTCCTGCATCTTCAAAAAAGGCAACAATATCCATAGCATTTATTGCGCTATTTATTTCCCCTTTTTGCTGCGCCTCCAAGACAACGGCCGCTATCTCATTTCTTATGGTTTCCTCCTTGGCCGCAATAGCTGATCTAATCTTCTCGCTATGTTCGGCCATTTCATTACCCAGATTACAAGCTAAACAGCCCATTTTGCACTCCAATTCATTCTTGATTACAGAACATCGGAATTCATAAAAGTCCAACAGTCGTTGCTTGGGTGATTTGGACGAATCATCCAAAATCTCCTTGGCTGGCGTATAATTCAAATTGAAATAGGTGGTTATGGCTTTAACCGCAAAATCCTCCTTGCTATCAAAATAAAAGTAAAAGGAGCCTTTTGGTACTCCTGCTGCCTGTACTATGTCATTCACACTTGTGGCATTGTAACCTTTGGACCAAAGGACCTCCATCCCTTTTTCCAAAAGCTCGTTGCATTTTAATTCACCCTTAAGTGTTTTTGTCTCCATAGCGAGCACAAATATATGACCAGTCGTCTAGTAACCAAAGGATCTTTAAAAATTTTAACAATTCTATGGAACCACTTCCTCGGCAACTATGTTGGCAATAGTATCCAAAACCTTGACCTTTTCAAGGCCCAACACCTCCTCCAAGAAATTTTCGGTTTCTTGCTGCACCGATTCCAAATCCTTGGAAGTAATGTGGCTGGTCATTACATGATCCCCCACCTTGTCAAAAGCAACTTTTCGTTTTAGCTCTGCGGCCGTTCCCAATTGGTTAAACATGGCCTGCATGGCAGGAACAGAAACCACATTGTCCTGGATGGAATCGTTTTTATAGAAATAACCTAAAAATACAGGCTGGCTAACCTTGGCAAAAGTTTCAGGAACCATGGTATTGTCCACCAAGGATTGCAGATGGGTCAGTGCTTCCAATCTGTATTTGGTGGTCCAATATTTCATCTTGTCCTCTTTGGCCTCAAATTCATGATAATCGCTCTTTTTGACCGCCTTGGCCAACTGCAATCCCCATGGCCCGGAAAGTAGTTTGGCATTGGGGTCATAAATCTCAACATTTGGGGAATATAAAAGCATGGCCGCTACATCCGGATCTCCACCCGCCAAATGTAATGCGAGGGTACCCCCGGTAGAAGTAGCCATAATAATCACCTTGTCTCCCAACTGTTTTGCCACGGCAATGGCCTTTTTTGCGGACTCCAATACTTGATTGGCGGTTAAATCCAGCATAGCCTCTTCTTCTTGCAATCCGTGTCCGGCCAATCTGGGCAGGTATAAATTACACCCATAGGCCTTGGCTGTGTTTATATGGATGGGGTTCCCCTCTTCCCTACTCGCTGACCACCCATGAAGGTACACAATGCTATAAGGTGTTTTATTGGGGATGCTATCAAACCACACGATACGGGCATCGTTATCCGGTTTAATATTGGGAATTGCTTTTTCTCCTTGTTTAATTTCCTGGTCCAATACCAATAAATTGGTATTTACTTCGGGCAATGTAATGTCCAAATCCGGCTTTTCCACTTTTGGCCCCAGAAAGAAAATCACAAGCAGCACAGCCAATACTACCAGCAGGCCTTTGAGGATTCTTAAAATTAGTTTCATTCAGGTATTTGCAATGATTTCGGATTTGTTCCCACAATCAACCCTTGGAAAACGTTCATCTAGGGTACGGACTGCAGCAACTGAATATAATCGGAATTTTTTACCACTACAATATATTCTTTTTCATCCATTTGTAGGGATTGCATGTCCTTGACATCCCCGGGCACATAAAAACCGCTGGTATGCCCTTCTATTGGAGTGAAACCACCTGCACCATCACCTTTTAAGAGGAGTCCGTTTCCGGCATCGTTTCTTGGGGTCTCCACCTCTGAGCAGTGAAGATTCCCGGCAATAAGTACATCCAAATGACCGTCATGGGTATAGTCTTTTACCAGAATTTGGTTGATGGAGGACAATTGAGCCAGTTTGGGCAGCTCATGACTTATAAATTTACCGTCCTTATTTTCCAAGTAGATACTTGCAAAGGATTTTACCTGATAGTGCAAGGATTCTTCTAGGCTTCTTTCCGTATACACATCCGTAAGGGTAGCTTGTGAAAAGGACTCATAATCCTTGAACTTATCCTTAATTCCTGGCATTTGCTGGGAGGAACACTCCCGGCCCCGTAAGGGAAACTTTTCGCCCTCATTGAAGTAGCTCAAAACAATATCGTTGGTATTGTTATTGTCAAAATCATTGAGGTAGATATCAAAAGTCTCGTCCTTGCTTGCTTTGTATTTATAATTCAATCCCAAATTTCCTACGATGTAGTCCTTATCTCCATCCTGATCAAAATCTCCTTCCTCAATGCTGAACCACCAGCTTCTGGAATCTTCCAGTCCATATGCTTGGGAAACGTCTGAAAAATAGCCTTGATCGTTTTTAAGTACGGTAATGGGCATCCACTCGCCCACTACAATCAAATCTGTCCACCCATCGCCATCAAAATCAGACCAGACTGCATCGGTAACCATTCCCAATTTTTCCAACATGGGTGCCACTTTTGGGGTTGCATCCACAAATTTGGGCATTCCTTTTTCGCTTATATTTTCTAGAATATAGCTGTTGGCCGGTAAAGGGTAGTTTGCTGGCACTAATCGGCCCCCGACAAATAAATCCAAATCCCCATCCTTATCATAATCCAGACTATGTACCCGTGATCCGCTACTGCCCATCTGAGGTAAGGCCGAATCCGATTTTTCAAAGTTTCCGGTACCATCGTTCACATAGAGCCTATCCTGAAGTAAATGGGAATCAGACGAAAATTCATTGCCCCCACTTACCATATAAATGTCATTATCGCCATCATTGTCCGCATCAAAGATGTGAATCCCCATATCCTCATGGGCACTGTCCTCATTCAAAATATCCATTTCCTCTTTCCGGAACCCTTCTGAATTTTGGTAAAAAATGGCCGCAGGACTTTGTGCCGCACCTCCAACAACAAAATCGTCCAACTGATCACCATTAAGGTCTCCCACTGCTACATTGGGACCCAACATGGACATTTGGTGGGGCAATAATATTTCCTTGTCAAAATCATTGTAGGGATTTTCCATGTGACGATGATCTACAACCATCGATGGATCCACCTGCTGAAACAGCTGAGCGGAATTGGGCGGCTTCTGGCCTTCCTCCATGGCAATGGCCATACGGTAATCCATAGTTAACGAAGAATTGACTTTGGGTCCCCTCACCAGCTGCACCTTATTATCTGGCCAAACAATCTTAATGGAATCTATCTTTTGTGTATTTCCAAGACCAAAGTGCAGCTGTGGGGCCACGGAGGACTGAAATCCCCTGGTCAGTGTCATTTCCTGATATTGATGGCCACCGTTGGCATATAAAGTTGCCTTTGTTCCTATCCCAAAGGGGTTTTTGTCCGTGCCCTTAAACTTTAAGGTCAGGTGGTTGTTCTTTTCTGAACTTCTGTTTTCAAAAACCGTGGCCACATCATCAATATTATTGGTGACAATTTCAAGGTCCCCATCATTGTCCAAATCCACATAAACCGAGCCATTGGCAAAACCTAAATGCTCAATGCCCCATTCCTTATTTTTCCGTTCAAAGGTTAAGTCCCCTTTATTTTTAAAGACGAAGTTGTCTATTTTCTCAGATGGAATTGCAAGACTCTTGATCAGTGTACTGTCTTCGCTTACGCCCATTTTCTCTATCTTTTTGAAAAAATCCCTATTGTTTATTTCCCGTCTAGTTCCGTTGGAAATGAAGATATCCTTCCACCCGTCATTGTCCAAATCGGCAAATAAGGGTCCCCAACTCCAATCGGTAGAGGAAATCCCCGCCAAACGGGACACATTGCTAAAATCAGGTAAGGAATCCAAAAGATTCCCATTATTCATTTGAAGGCTATTTTGCATGTACTGATAGTGAAAGCCAGCATTTACGGTACTCCAAAACAAATCCGGGTTCATACTGGCCATATTGGCCTTGGCCCTTCGGTTTATATTGGCCGTCATGTCCACCTGCAGTACATCCAACAGCAAATCGTTATTGAAATCGGCAATATCCACTCCCATTCCATAAAATGAAGTGTTCTTGGTCACCGTTCTTACTTGTTCCGAAAAGGTTCCATTTTTATTGTTGATGAAAAGGTAATCCGGGCTACTAAAATCGTTGGACACATAAAGGTCCGGCCAGCCATCTTGATTGAGGTCTCCCACGGTTGCACTTAGAGAAAGACCAAAGGTCTTTAAACCGGCTTCCTCTGTTACATCAATGAATATTCCGTCCTCATTTTTGAATAATCTATCCGTTTCCAAAGGTTTTGGAAACTTTTGTTTGAATGCATAGTAAAAATTAGGGGCATTAAATCGTGTAGGGGGGTAATTGGCGACATATAAGTCCAAATCCCCATCCAAATCATAGTCAAAAAAGGTGCTTTGAACACTATTGCTGGGGTCATCTATCCCAAATTCTTCGGCTTTTTCAGTAAATGTGTTATCGCCATTGTTAATAAACAATTGATTTTCCTTGGGTCCAAATTTTCCACCAACCGAACAGTAAATGTCAAGAAAACCATCGTTGTTCACATCGGACATGGTGGTACCCGTATACCACCTATCATCACCTGAAACTCCAGCAGATTCGGAAATATCTTCAAATTTCAGATTTCCTTTGTTCAGGTATAATTTATTGGGAACCATGTTCCCAGTGAAATATAGATCCACCAGGCCATCATTGTTGATGTCTCCGGCAGAAATTCCTCCTCCCATATAGATATAGGCGTATGTAAAGTAATTGAGGGAATCATTTTCAATTAAATTATTGGCAAATTCAATCCCTGATTCTTGGGAACCAATTTTTGAAAATAATAGAGGCTTTTGATCCTTGTTTTGTCGATTACATGACAAAAACAATAAAATTGTCAAACCTACAATGAAAACTACCTTGCCTTTGTACTTCATTAGAGAGATGTAATAAATTTGAAAACAGGGTTTTTACACCCTGTTTTCTTAGTCAACTTAAACTTAATTTAATTAACCATGTAAACTAACCAAACTACTAATTCTTAATAACCAGGGTTTTGTGTTAAACTTCCACCACTGAGGTCTATTGCCCCAATTGGAATTGGGAATAGATCATGCTTACTGTCATAAGGGTTGATCAAAGCCCCAAATCCGGGAATAGTACGTGCTTCATTTGTGTAATATTCCGTCAGGATAGCCTGAGAAGCACCCCATCTTCTAAGGTCAAACAAACGGTGACCTTCCATGCCCAATTCCAAACGACGCTCAAAACGAACTGCGTCTCTTGCAAAATTTGCATCAGCAAAAGATGCATATGGCTCAATCACATAATTGGCGGCATCGCCGGAACCATCTGTTGCTTGCATATAATTGGAATTTTTTGCCCTGTTCCTAACTAAATTTACATAGTTGAGAGCCGTGGGCAAGTCGCCTGTTTCTACTGCAGCTTCCGCAGCCATCAACAGCACATCGGCATAGCGCATCACATTATAATTAACACCTGAAAGTTGCTGTCCCCAAGCACCTGTTGCCTGCTGTGTTCCAGCATCATCAGCCCAGTAGACGTTCTTTTTGGGCAAATATGGGCCTGAAATATCCCCATTGGCAAATTTGGCACGGATCCAGGCCTCGCCAATATGCTCACCATAACCGTTATAATCAATTCCTCTTCTTCCTACAGTATAATCTGCTCTTGGGTCTAGATTGCCCTCAAACGGAGTAAAATCCGTAGGTTGTGGAGGGTCTGTATCCGGAACGTAAGAAAGAATGTCCCAATCGCTCGTTACATCTGTTTGGTTGTAGGTGTCAAGCAACGGAAGACCATTGGCATCTGTTTGAAACGCATTCAACAAATCCTGTGTTGGTTGATAAAATCCGCAACAAGAGCCAAAAGGACCAGGATTGGGGAAATTAAGCGCCCCAACTACATTTCCATTGTATGACTGACCGCTATCTGTAGTAAACTGAATTTGAAATACCGACTCGGAAGCATTCTCTCCAGCCAATCTAAAGTTTTCCACAAAATCTGCCAGAAGCGCATATGGCCCATTGTTGATCACATCATTTAGCAACGTTAAAGCAGCAGCCCAATCAGATTGATACAAATGCGTTTTTCCCAAAAATGCCTTGGCCGTCCAAGAAGTTGGCCTACCAACATTCCCGCTATCACGGGTGTTAGGTAGGTTGTCTATGGCAAATTGAAAATCAGCTTCAATTTGGTCCCATACTGGGCCGGGATTGGGTTGATTGAATTCAGATGCAGCATAATTCTCTTCTGAAATGAAGGGTACATTTCCATACATTACTTGAAGTTGAAAATATGCCAATCCTCTTAAAAACCTGGCTTGTGCAACTTGATCTATAAAATCCCCAGGGTTTTCCAAGGAACTTGATAGTGCCATAACAGCATTAGATCGATTTACCAAGGTAAATAGTTCGCCCCAGCGCGCATAAAAATAACCATTAGCTGATGACCAGTTCATAATTTCGATTTCTTTCAAATCTGCTTGGTCATCATTGGTACTCCCTTTATGTGCGTCATCAGACAATACATCCATCCACCAATTGTCCGCAGCTCTACCCCAGCCATTTCCATAGCTGGTTGAGCTTACAGCGTTCAATGAGGAATAAGCTCCTGTTAATAATAATGCAAGTCCATCTTCATTGGCCAAAGCATCGTCAGATAATGCTCCAACCGCTGGAGTCTCTGTAAAATCATCGCTACATCCAATTACCAGGACCAGTAAAACCAGAAATAAATTGATAAAATTTTTCTTTTTCATTTTTTTAGAGTTTTAAGTTAATCCCTAAGGTGTAGATCTTTGGTTGAGGGTAAACCCTTCTATCTATACCTAAATTTAAATTTTGACCGACTCCATCCGCATCAATCGGAATCACTTCTGGGTCAAAGCCTTCATAGTCAGTTATCGTGAAGATATTGGTTCCTTGAAGGTAAAGTCGTAAAGAGCTCAAACCAATCTTATTGGTAATATCACTTGGTAGGGTATAGCCAATTTGCATGTTCTTTAACCTTAAGTAAGATCCATCCTCAACAAAGTATGTATTGGCGGAAGCTTCTTCCAATGGATAAGAAGCGGTCAAAGCTGGAACACTTGTGTTGGTGTTGGAGGGCGTCCAAGCATTGAGCACCCTTGTACTTCTGTTACTATTAAAGAATAGTCCAAAGTCTGTAAATACCTTGCTATAGTTGTAGACGTCGTTACCCTGAGAGCCAGTAAAGAACAACTGCATATCGAATCCTTTGTAGGAAAGATTGGCATTGATACCATAGGTGAAATCTGGATGCGGAGAACCTATCTTAGTTCTGTCATCACCATCCACAAGGGACTCGCCATCACCATCGATATCTTCATACATGAATCTACCGTTACTATCCAGACCAGTAATTCTTCTTCCATAGAAGAAAGAAAGCTCATCACCAACCTCTGTACGGGTCACCGATCCATTTCTTAAATCGCCCCTTCCAGGTACTGGTGCGTCATTGATCAACCTTGTCACCTCGTTCTTGTAATGCGACAAGTTCAACGCTATATCATAGGAGAAGCCACCAGCTGTTATATTCCCATAACCAATAGATAGGTCGAAACCTTTGTTCTCAACATCTCCCAAGTTTACCAAAGGAGCTTCAGCATCTATTGCTGTTGAGCTGATCAAACTGAAGTCTCTTGTGATTAAGTTTTCGGTCTTGATGTTAAAATACTCGGCAGAAATATTCAAACTACTGTTAAACAATGAAAGCTCAACTCCAAAGTTTGTAGTCTGCGAAGTTTCCCACTTCAAATCGGCATTACCCACTTGGGTCAATAAGGCTCCCGTGGTTATGCTTGTTCCGTCAAAGGAGTAGTTGGCAAATTGCTCACTCAAACTAGAAATATTAATGGTTGGGTTGTTGGCAGGTAAAGTTTGATTACCCAATTCTCCCCAAGATGCTTTCAGTTTTAAGCGATTGACAATACCATCCGTAGGAAAAAAGTCTTCATCACTGATAAGCCATCCGGCACTTACAGCGGGGAATACCCCAGTTTGGTTATCTCCCAAAAATCTGGATGATTGATCCCTACGCAAAGTACCTGTTAGGAAGTAACGACTTAGATAGGAATAATTTACAGAGCCAAAAAGGGAGTAAAGCGTATTCTGCCGATCAAAAGTAACATCTACGTTATCTACGGTAGTTGGAACATTGGGAGCACCCGATCCATTGCTTAACAAATAAAAGTTGGGGTCTTCAAATAAGAAACCAGTACGTGAGACTTCCTTACTCTTTTGACCCTCCTCCAAGGCTTCGATACCAGCAATGGCATTGATGGTATGATCCCCGAACGTTTTATTGAAATTCAGGATGTTTGTCCAACTCCAGTTATAACGGGTTTGATCTCTTTCCGTCAAAGTGTTGGTGGAAATCGGCTCTCCATTTTCAGGATCCAAGGACGTAAATCGTCTTGAATCGAAAATTTCAAAACCACCAGCTAGTGTAGACTTAAAGGAAAGACCATCGATAATTTGATAATCTAGATAAATGTCACCGATACCAGTATAGCGCTTATCATAATCATTTCTTGTTCTGTACAATTGAGCAACTGGATTCCTTGGATTTCCAATTCCTGGAGGAGCTGATCCCGCAAAGAAACCATCGTCATCGCGTACAGGTACCAATGGGGAAATACGATAAGCCATTTCTATGGCCTCCGAATTACCTGGTGAATTATTGGAGAATGAAAAGTTCACATGCTCCCCAATACGTAATTTTTCACCTATTTTGAATTCAGAGTTTAGTTTTGTTCCACCACGCTTGAATCCAGTATGGTTTACAACACCTTCTCTGCTCAGATAGGACGCCGACATAAAGTATTTACCATGCTCATTACCATTTGCAATAGAAATGGAAGCATTTGAAATAGGAGCTGTTTGGGTAATTTCATCCACCCAGTCGGTACCTCCGGGTTGTACAGTTGCATTTACCTGGCCAGCAGGGAAGAAAACAATGGGGTCATAAGACTGCACCCTAGTATATCCCACTATGGAAGAAGGAATGACTGGAGTAGCACCATCACCATACTGCGGATGGCTTGGAGCAATACCGTCATTTATTCTACTCTGCCAAATCATATCGGCATGCTGCTGCACATTTAATAGGTCTATAGGGTTGCTAACCTTGGAAAAACCAGTATAAAGGTCAACGGAAACCTCGGCCTTTTCCATATTGTAACCACCACCTTTGGTAGTAATAATAACAACACCATTGGAGGCCCTAGCTCCATAAATGGAAGCCGCACCATCCTTAAGGACATTCATCTGCTCAATATCCGTTGGGTTGATATTGTTCAAAACGTTTGGATCATCTGTTTGTACACCATCAATAATGTAAAGTGGATTCGTGTTGTTGGTTGTACCAAAACCACGTACGTTGATTTTTGGAGCAGTTCCTGGATCACCACTAGTGATTACTTGAACCCCAGTTACCCGTCCTTGAAGTACTTCTGCGGCATTTACCACAGGAGTTTTTACTGCTTCATCAATATCAACAGAGGCAACCGAACCGGTAACATCACCTCGGGTTTGGGAAGCATATCCCAAAACAACCACCTCCGATAATTTGCTGGAATCCTCTTCCATACTAACGTTGACGGTGGTTTGACCGTTCACCGGAACTTCCCGTGTAGCAAATCCAATGTAGCTAAATACCAAAGTGGCATCGGGCGCAGCAGAAATGGTATAGTTCCCATCAAAATCGGTTTGGGTACCGTTGGTAGTTCCCTTAACCACGATATTCGCACCTGGCAGAGGTTGTCCATCTGCGTCGGTCACCGTACCACTGATGTCCGATTGTGCAAACTTGGAATCATCATCCCATATTTTTTCGGGTTCTGGCAACTTTTTGACGATAACCACTTGCCGATCGTCAATTTTATAGCTTAAATCGGTATTTCTAAAAGCCTTTCTAAGGATATCACCAAGTTTTACATTCTTTAAGTTTAGGGACACCTTTTTCTTTTTGTCCAAGACATCATCTTTATAAAAGAATATATACTCTGTCTTAGCCTGAATCTCTTTGAACAAATCTTCAAGCACAACATCATTTACATCAATGTCTATTTTGGTCTGTGCATAGGAAGAATTGGCATATGCAGTACTGAGGCCAATTCCAATTAATAAAAGAAGAACTCTCATAATAGTCCAGAAATAAGACCTCAAGGGTGTTATTGTACCTAAAGGACTGAGGTTAACAATTTTATTCATAATTTAGTTTTTTTTGTTAGTTGATGTTGCTGAACATAAGTTTTCAGCAATGTTTGCTTTAAGCCAGAGGATGTTGGCGCATCTTCTGGTTTTTTTTGTGGTCTTTTTTACGTCATATAGTGCACTTTAGTTGATTATTATTTGATTTTCATTTTGTGTGGTATATTCAAAATCGGTTGTTTCCTTTATTATTTTCACCACATTCTCCACATCTTCCTTTAAATCCAGATAACCGGAGAATGTTTGGTTTTCCAGCTCCACATTGTTGATCACAATATCCACATTGTAGTATCTGGAAAGTCTTTTCATGATATGTTTTAGGTCATCGCTCTTGAAGATAAATACACCCCTACGCCATGAAAAGTAGTTTTCCACGTCCACTTTTCTAGCTGCGATCCTTTTGGCATTTTTGGTATAAACAGCTTGGGTTCCTGGTGCAATTTTCAACGCTTGTTTTTGTCCAAAGAAGGAATCCTCCCCATAGTGAATCTCAACACTTCCACTTTTTAGGGTTGTGCTAATGTTCCTATCATCCAGATAGTTGCTCACATTGAAGATGGTGCCCAATACTTCAATTTCATGGTTCTCCGCCTTTACAATAAAAGGTTGTTTCTCATTATGGGCCACTTCGAAAATACCTTCTCCTTCAAGGTAAACCTCTCTATTCTTACCTTTGAAAATAACTGGGTAGACCAGTTTAGACCCTGAATTCAGCCAAACCTTGCTCCCATCGGACAACTCTATTTGAGAGCGTCTACCGTAAGGGACCAGAAGGGTGTTGTAAACAATTTCATTGTTTTTCTCTGTAACCTGATCAACCTCTTTTAAGGAGCCTATCTGTACCTTGCTCCCTGTATTGGAATATTTAATATTGGTATTGTCCTGATCCACATGGATGTTCGTCTCGTTGTCCAAGATCAGTGTAACCTCCGTTGAGCTTCCCGCGTCCACTTTGCAACTTGTAGCCTTGACATAGGACTCAATGGAAGTGGGATTATATTCGGAATTGTACAAATAAAAACCTGCGGATGCAATCAAAAGGACTGAAGCCGCAGCTCCAAATCCAAACCGAACCCGTCTCCTATGACGCTGGTACCTAAAAATGGAATGGGTGATCTTTTTCTTTAGGTGTTCCTTTTCCTCTTGATTAATTGGAGCGGAATGATTTTCTGTAGTTTCTTCTTTTCTCATTTTGTTCTCTGACACCTTTGAAATCTACATCCAAGCCAAATTCCAAAAGCTGTCCTTATTAATAAAAGCATTCAATACTTGATTTATAGACAAATTTTTTAGATTTTTTTTAAGAAATCTTTAATTCCAGTGCTTCAAAATTGAGATTTTGAATAAAATAGGGTTGTCAGATACCAGTTACCCTACTAACTATCAAGACTTTATAAAAAGTAACTCACCAAAATCACTATGGGAAGAACAATGTTTTTTCTTAGTGACTTAATTGCCCTATATATGATAGTCCTGGAAGTTTCCACGGAAGTATTCATTATCTCCGCGATTTCCTCATAGGATCTTTTCTCATAAAACCGCAGGGATAATCCTTTTTGCTGTCTTTTGGTAAGGAATTCCGTTGCTTTCAGTAAGCTGTGACTTCGTAACCAATCATTTTCCATCTCTATAAGCTCCTCTTCTGGAGATGGTATATGGTTTCGTTGATCATTTGGAAGTAGTGGAGTTTCGTTGGTATAATGCGTAAGCTTGCTATTGTGCCGACGGATTATTTTTCTTTTGAGGGATGTCAGCAGATAATACTTGACATTGGTGGTTGCCGCCAATCGGGATTGATACTTGTACAAATCCAAAAAGAGGTCGTGGATACAATCCATTACGTGGCTTCTATCCTCCGAAAACTGAATGCCATATGAAAAAAGATCGTCAATGTAAATGTCATACACTTCGCCCAGGGCCAGGACATTTCCTTTCCTTATCTCATTCCATAAAGCAAGTTCGTTCGTATTTTGGTTTTCCAACATAACCAATCAATATACTTTAGATGTATCCCTACCAATGGGACACAACATATACTGCGTTAAATAGATACTATTCTTAGCACGGAGCCATAAAAAAGAAAATGGCTCCCTAATTTCACCAAGCATAGGTAAGGAAAGGTTTGGCAAACACCTCCCATCCTAATAATTGGTTAACAAGAAGAAATTACATTCTTCCAAACAGACCTTGATTAAGGGAAAAAAGTCAACAGAAGTTTCCAGTCATAGTTTGAGTTAGTTTGAGTTAGATAGATTCTTTGAGTTCCTGTATTTAGTGGTTCAACACCACAATAAGTACACTGTTTTGAGTTTATTATTGATAAATATATAAAAATTGGCGGGATATTTTCTCACAAAAAAAACCAAAGCCCTATCTCTTTAGGAATTCCATACTCCTCAAGATTTTTTCTATTAAATTATCTAGAATAGACCTGAATGAAGCATTTTCCAGCAGTTTCCTTAAACTGAACCCATTGAGCTTTTTAAGGGTTAAACAATCCCTAACTTGAAGTTGTTTTCTAACAAAAAAAGAAATATTCCAAGGTTTCCTAAATATTTGATATCATCTTCCAAAGTACTTTGCGCTTGGTTAAAGCCAATTGATTCATAGCAGATTTCCGATTTCATTTTCAAATTCTATAGGATAATTCAGGAGGCTATTTTCCTTGTCTCAACAAAAAAGTTATTTTCGTTGCCAACACGTATTGATATTCATGTCAAAAATTAGGGTGCTTCTCAAAAATCTAGGGCCTGGATTGCTTTTTGCCAGTATGGCCATTGGCACCTCCCATTTGGTGTTGTCCACAAAGGCCGGTGCCCAGTATGGTTGGATCATGATCGTACCCATTGTGTTGGCCAATGTGCTTAAATACCCCTTTTTTGAATTTGGCATTCGGTATACTTCCGTAACCGATCAAAGTCTTATCCAGGGCTATTTAAACATGGGCAGAAAGTACCTGTGGATTTACGCCTTGGTGACGGTAGTCTCCACATTTACCATTCTGGCTGCACTCTATGTGGTTACGGCTGGCCTGTTAATGAATTTGTTTGGCATTACCGAAGTTGGAGAGGGCTTTGTGGCACTCTGCCTCTTCATTTTTATTGGTTCGCTATTGATTATAGGGAAATACCGATTTCTTGAAAACTCCCTCAAAGCGGTGATTTCCATTTTATTTGTGGCCCTTTTGATCACCACAGTGATGGTTATCCAAAAAGGTACTGTACCAGGTTCGGAAACCTACCAAAGACCTGAAATATTCAATGAGGTTGGAGTCTTGTTCCTGATCAGTCTTGTGGGTTGGATGCCAACTGCTGTAGAGGCATCGGGATGGGTGAGCTTATGGAGTATGGAGAACCAAAAGACCATGAAGGAAAAACCCACCTTAAAAGATGCGCTTCACGAGTTTAATGTGGGCTACATAATGACCGCCTTGTTGGCCGTGTTCTTCTTGATCATTGGTTGGATGACCTTATATGGAACCGGAACAGAACTGAGCGGAAAAGCTGCAGTATTTGCAGATCAAGTGGTTAACCTGTTTACCACCCATATTGGAAACTGGGCCTACGTTTTAATCGCAGTAGCCGCTTTCGCCACTATGTTCAGTACCTGTATGACGGCCCATGATGCCGTTTCACGGGTAAGCTTGGACGTTTTGCAAAAGCTATTTCCCAAAAAACCTGTATTCAGTCATAAAAACTCTTTTGCCGTCACGGTAATCCTAATGGCGGTAATCAATTGGATCGTTATTGCCGGTTTTGGAGCCAACATGGGCAACCTGGTAGCTTTGGCCACTTTTGTTTCCTTTGTAATGGCCCCATTAATTGGCTGGATGAACCTTAAAACGGTAATGGGTAAAGATGTTCCAGTCGCGCAAAGACCAAAAAGGGGGCTGCGGTTCCTAACTTATCTGGGAATGTTTTTTTTATTGGTATTTGCCCTTTACTATTGTTGGATGCTGATCAGGTGATCAGTTGAACAGGATATTGTCGTTCAATACCACAATGAGCGACCGCTGGTTTCGTTTGTGCAGGACTTCCAAACAGTATACGCCGTTGGTACAATTATTCAGAATTTTATTTTCCCCATGTCCAATGGAGTATAAAACACTGGTTTCCGGCACTCCATTTTGAATCAGGTAACTTTTTATGGCATCAGACCTCCCTTGCGTCAATCTAAAGTTGGTACTGCTTCCTCCCCTACTATCAGTATAGGTTTCAATTCTTAGTTGCACAAAGGGAAAATCCTTTACAAAGGTTACCACCTTGTCCAGTTCGGTTTTGATTTCTGGGGTAAGTTGGGTTCTTCCCCGCCCAAAGTAGAAATCCTTCAGTTTTACCACAGTCTGTCCTTCCCTTTCCTCCACAAGATCATCGTATGCTGCCAATTGAACATCATAGCTATTACCTTCCATAGCTTCCAATTCTTCCTCATTAAACTGTTGCGTAGTCTCAGAAAAACGATCTTTTACCGCTTTCAAAACCAGCTCCTTCGTCCATGGAATTTCCAATCGATAGCTTCCATCCTCATCCGAATAGGTTTCGGCCAAGAGATTTCCAACCGTATCCACCAATTGAACCGCCGCTTTGCCCACCACTTCTGTTGGCTTGTTCGACTTTACAACCTTCCCCTTTACAATAAGGGTTCTTAGTCCTGGTTTCTCATCTACCTTAAACCCATAAAGGTCATCATTTCCCTTTCCTCCAGGTCTGTTGGAAGAAAAATATCCTAAAAGCCCATCGCCATCGTTACGCATGATGAATCCAAAATCGTCTTTTGAAGAATTGATTCCCTTACCTAGATTTATGGGGATGCTAAAACCGCTGCCCTCCATATTGGATTTATAGATGTCCATTCCCCCTAAACCATAAAAAACATCAGAAGAAAAATAGAAACTGTTTTCAAAAATAAAAGGGGCTATTTCATTCCCTGGGGAGTTTATTCTTGGGCCAAGATTTATTGGGGCCGACATGATCTGCCCTTTATTGGTATGTACATAATAAATATCAGTACCCCCATAACCATCCTCAAAGTTTGCAGAAAAATAAAGTTTGTCATCTTTATCATCATAGAATGGATAATAAAAAGAGGTGCTTAAATCTTTTAATAAGAGGTAAAAGGGCCCTTCCTTAGTTTGCATACCAATCGCCAAGGCATTTTTCCCGTTCTCATCAAAGCTTAATTCGCCATTTTGGGTGTTGGAAAGGACGTAAAACACACTTTCCAATTTTTCTGTATAATAGGGCGTTGCCTTGTGATATTTTGAAGTGGGTATTCCCGTGAATGGAGTGGCGGTGGAAAACTGTCCGTTTGGTTGCAGTGTTCCCTCATAAATATTCAAATACCCTTCTCCAGTGGGAACATATCTCCGTTTTTTGTCTTGGGACCTTGCACTTGAGAAAAGTAATTTATCTCCATAAAATGTAGGTGAAAAATCAGATTGCGGACTGTTCCCTTCCAAATTGAATATTCGGAAGTCCATAGTTTCTGAGGGGTCGGAGCCGCCCAACAGCTGGGTATTGAACTCCAGGTTCTGTAAAAACTCTTTTTCAAAATTGGTTGATTTTGTGGACAAAACAGCTTCGGTTCGTTCTTTGTTGGAAGTTCTGGCAAAACTTTGCAACATCTTATTAAAGTGATGGTTGCCCAACAGCGTATCTTGCTTGTACAACTTCATATAGGCCTCAGAAGCCTTTTCAAAATTATTGGTTTTATAATAGGAATCTGCTAGGTTCAGATACTGTTCCAAGGACAAGTTTCCCTCAGCCAAATCCGCTTCGTAGGCGGTCACTGCTTTTTGGTATTCGTATTGAAAAAAGTAATCATCGCCCTTAGACTTTTTGGACTGGCCGCTGCCTACAACGGTACCCAATAAAAAGGTAAATAAAATGGGGAATATTTTTTTGACTTTAAACATAGCTAGAAAAATCTGGGGGAATCTATTTGTTTAGGTTTACCTTTTAATTTTCTGTCCTTGTTCTTTGTTCGTGGGCCTCTATTGCTTCCTTCACGACCAATATAAAACTTCAAAATAGCCTCGTGCGACCCTCCTGTAAAATCTCCAAGACCATTGGTATTGTAATCATAGGAGTACCCGATAAAAAGCGAATTGGAAACCTGAAACCCGGCCAAACCACTTATAGCATTATCAAATCTATACGAAGCGCCAACGGTAAGCGCATCAATGAACTGAAAGTTAGCGGATAAATTGACCGTAACAGGCGATCCTTGAAGGTAATTTAATAAAAATGCCGGTTTAAACTTGGTCCTGTCGGAAATCTGGAACACATACCCTCCAATAAAGTGGTACTGCCAACTACCTTCCACTACAGTGGCAATCTCTTCATTATAAAGCCCTTCTGTTAAGAAATTAGGCACCGAAAGCCCCAGATACCAGTCTTCTTCATACATAAACAATCCAGCTCCCACGGTCGGATAAAAATTGCTATAATTCTCCCCAAGAATGGTGGGGTCGGAAGGATCAACAAAACTTCCCTCGGAATAATCCAAGCTTAAAAATGACCCCCCGGCAACCATTCCAAATGATAGTTTGGTGATATCGGTAAGGCTGATCTCATAACTGTACGAAACATTGGCGTAGGTCTGCTTGGACGGCCCCAACTCATCAAGTACCACATTAAGCCCCAATCCAGAACGTTCATTGGCCAATGGAACATTGGCCCCAAATCTCATGGTGGTTGGTGCCCCTGGAATATCTACCCATTGGGCGCGGTATAGGCCAGAAACCTCAGGAGTCTCAACAGAACCCACATATCCAGGGTTGAAACTTCCAATATTATACATGTACTGGGTGTATTGCGGCTCCTTTTGTGCGTAACCCATACCCAAAACAGCCATGAATGTTAACGCGAAAAACCTATATGTCTTTGAACCAAAAGTTTTGGGCATATTCAGCTTATCTTATTATTTGAATCCAACCTTTAACAATTTCTGTGCCATCTCCCAGAAGGTCCAGGACATAAAAATAGGTGCCATCGGGAACATCCCCACTACCCCTTGTACCATCCCATGAACTATCGTATCCGGTCATTTCAAAAACACTGTTGCCATAGCGATCAAAAATTTGGAGGTTGTTTTGAGGGAAGTCCTGATGGTTGACTAGGACCAATGTATTATTTATTCCATCACCATTGGGTGAAAATATATTGCACAAGGTTCCGGGGGTTTCACATGGACTTCGGTTGGCTTGCACCGAAACGGACGCCGTATTGTTGGATGCCACCCCATCCGTAGGAAAGGAACTTGTTATAGATGCTGTATTTTGAAGGGTTCCGGTAACCAAAACCGTTACGGTGATTTCCAAGGTGATGACTTCCTCTGGACCCATTTCATCAATGGACCATACTCCCGTGATTTGATCGTACACTCCACTGGAGGCCGTATGGGAAACATACTGAAAGCCAGCATCGGTAGAAATCAAATCGTTGACCACAATATCCAAAACCCTATCCATGGTTGTATTCTCCAAGGTAAGCGTAAATGTTATGTTCGTCTGCAATAACGGTGTTGCATTATCCACCTCTTTGGTAATCGCCAAATCAATATCTGATGGATTACAATCTGGAGTAAGGAATGGGTCACAGCTATCCAAAGGATCCGATGCGTTTTCTGGAATTGCCGTTGTATTGGGGTCATCTACCACTAAAACTTCCTCCCCATCCGTTAATCCATCCCCATCGGTATCCGCGTTGTTGGGGTCCGTACCCAAACTGGCTTCCTCCCCATCTGTTAGTCCGTCACCATCCGAATCAACAATACAATCACTTACCGCGATAGTTACCTGCACAGAAGAGTTGACACAAGGGGCAACGGCACCTGTGGTGGTAAACTCAAATACGTAATCCCCTGCAGCTAGGCCCTCAAAGTCCACATTGTTTTCGGAATCAATAACAAGCGTCCCTCCAGATGGATCGGTAACAATAGACCATGTTCCCTCTCCTTCACCCGTCAGGGTATCATCCAAGTCGATAATCGTTGGCCCTCCATTTCCAGTAGTATTACAAGCAACGGTGTTGGTAGGAGTCCCCGTGGCAGGGTTCGGGTTGATTGTGGCCACTACCTCTGTTCTCACAGAGTTACAACCGTTGGCTGAAGCTTCAACAAAAAAGGAAGTGGTTTCCGAAATAATAGGAGTTTCAAAAGTGTCTCCATTGCCCAGGAAGGTTCCTCCTGTTGCGCTATCATACCAATTTAACAAGGCATCATCAGTAGTTGAAGCTGTAAGAGTCAAAGTACCCTCCCCGCATCTGGAAGCTCCCGATGAGCTTAAAACAGCAGGGGTGTTGTTCAATACCAAGGTTACTGTTAAGGTTGGACTGGCACATCCATTTACTTCATCATAAAAGAATCCAAAATAGGATCCAGGTGCAATTACAACACTGCTTCTATGGGCATTGGTTTCCAATGGATCAGGATTGGTGCTCCATGTAAGCACACTTCCGGTAGGAGCTGTGTTGGTTACATAATCATTAAGGTCCGCTGAAACCACATCACAAAAATTGGTAGGTTGGGATGTATCCAATTCGGGTGCAGAGTCACCAGCATCACAAGGAATGGAACAATCAATAACCGTCACGGTCAAGGTTGAAACCTGGTTGACACAGGGTGCATCTGCTCCTGTTGTTGTGTAACTAAACTCGTAATCTCCCTCCGGTTGGCCATTGAAGTTTACAATATTACTTGCGTTGATGGTTATGGAAGCCCCTCCGGGAGCATTGGACAAGGACCAAGTTCCTGGATCCGCTCCTGTCAATTGATCATCCAAATCCACAATGCTATTTCCATCTGCGGAATTGCTACAGGCTGAAATGTTGGTTGTGGTGCCCGCTGAAGGTGTACTGTTTGAAACCAAGGTTACGCTTAAAGTAGGGCTTGCACAATTGTTAAGGGTGTCATAGAAAAAACCAAAATAACTTCCTGCAGTAGTTACCGTACTAGTAGGAAGAAAGTCATCCTCCTCAGAAGTATCCGAATTGGTGCTCCACATTAAACTAGATCCTGCTGGCGGGGCATTAGTGACATATGCATCCAAATCCTGTACAAAGGAGTCACAAAATGTAGTGTTTACCAAACCATCCCGTACCGGTGCTGTTGTTCCTGCAGCACAGCTATCATCATTGTTTATCGTAATTATGGCCGTATCCGTTATATCAACAGGCAAACTGGTACTCCCCAAGTTTTGCATGAAAACGTTTACCGTTTCATCCCCTTCAATAGCCGCATCAGCTGTAGGTATAATGTTGAAATTTTCGACTTCCCCAGCGGTTCCACCAAAACTTAGGGTCTGCAAAAGGCCTGTATAATCACTGTTAGCCAAGGTAGCAGTTCCATCAGAAGAAGCTACTTGAACGGTAAAGCCGCCATCAACTTCCAAGTCCAAAGTGGCCGTAACCTGAATGGCCCCATCATCTTCATTACCGGAGGCATTGGCAATAGTAACTGTAGCTGTGTCGTCGTCCGTGATCGTGCCCGTGGCAGGCGAGCCAGAAGTGCCCACCCCGTTGGTCGGTGTCCCCAAGGTGACCGTGAAGTCCTCGCTGCCCTCAACTATCGCGTCGTTGTTCAGGGCCACCGTGATATCCTGGGTCTCCCCCGCGTTCCCCGCAAAGTTCAGGGTGCCCCCGGTGCTGTCGTAGTCCGTGCCCCCGCCCGTGGCGGAGCCGTCGGCAAAACTGTAGGCCACGTCCGTGCCCCCCGCAACGGCGTTGTCAAGGGTCACCGTGAAGACCATGTTGCCACCGGCAACGTCCTCCGACTCCGTCTCGTTCGTTATCGTAAGGGTCGCGCCGTCGTCGTCCGTGATCGTGCCCGTGGCTGGCGAGCCAGAAGTGCCCACCCCGTTGGTCGGTGTCCCCAAGGTGACCGTGAAGTCCTCGCTGCCCTCAACTATGGCATCGTTGTTCAGGGCCACCGTGATATCCTGGGTCTCCCCCGCGTTCCCCGCAAAGTTCAGGGTGCCCCCGGTGCTGTCGTAGTCCGTGCCCCCGCCCGTGGCGGAGCCGTCGGCAAAACTGTAGGCCACGTCCGTGCCCCCCGCAACGGCATTGTCAAGGGTCACCGTGAAGACCATGTTGCCACCGGCAACGTCCTCCGACTCCGTCTCGTTCGTTATCGTAAGGGTCGCGCCGTCGTCGTCCGTGATCGTGCCCGTGGCAGGCGAGCCAGAAGTGCCCACCCCGTTGGTCGGTGTCCCCAAGGTGACCGTGAAGTCCTCGCTGCCCTCAACTATGGCATCGTTGTTCAGGGCCACCGTGATATCCTGGGTCTCCCCCGCGTTCCCCGCAAAGTTCAGGGTGCCCCCGGTGCTGTCGTAGTCCGTGCCCCCGCCCGTGGCGGAGCCGTCGGCAAAACTGTAGGCCACGTCCGTGCCCCCCGCAACGGCGTTGTCAAGGGTCACCGTGAAGACCATGTTGCCACCGGCAACGTCCTCCGACTCCGTCTCGTTCGTTATCGTCAGCGTTGCACTGTCGTCGTCCGTGATCGTGCCCGTGGCAGGCGAGCCAGAAGTGCCCACCCCGTTGGTCGGTGTCCCCAAGGTGACCGTGAAGTCCTCGCTGCCCTCAACTATCGCGTCGTTGTTCAGGGCCACCGTGATATCCTGGGTCTCCCCCGCGTTCCCCGCAAAGTTCAGGGTGCCCCCGGTGCTGTCGTAGTCCGTGCCCCCGCCCGTGGCGGAGCCGTCGGCAAAACTGTAGGCCACGTCCGTGCCCCCCGCAACGGCGTTGTCAAGGGTCACCGTGAAGACCATGTTGCCACCGGCAACGTCCTCCGACTCCGTCTCGTTCGTTATCGTAAGGGTCGCGCCGTCGTCGTCCGTGATCGTGCCCGTGGCAGGCGAGCCAGAAGTGCCCACCCCGTTGGTCGGTGTCCCCAAGGTGACCGTGAAGTCCTCGCTGCCCTCAACTATGGCATCGTTGTTCAGGGCCACCGTGATATCCTGGGTCTCCCCCGCGTTCCCCGCAAAGTTCAGGGTGCCCCCGGTGCTGTCGTAGTCCGTGCCCCCGCCCGTGGCGGAGCCGTCGGCAAAACTGTAGGCCACGTCCGTGCCCCCCGCAACGGCGTTGTCAAGGGTCACCGTGAAGACCATGTTGCCACCGGCAACGTCCTCCGACTCCGTCTCGTTCGTTATCGTAAGGGTCGCGCCGTCGTCGTCCGTGATCGTGCCCGTGGCTGGCGAGCCAGAAGTGCCCACCCCGTTGGTCGGTGTCCCCAAGGTGACCGTGAAGTCCTCGCTGCCCTCAACTATGGCATCGTTGTTCAGGGCCACCGTGATATCCTGGGTCTCCCCCGCGTTCCCCGCAAAGTTCAGGATGCCCCCGGTGCTGTCGTAGTCCGTGCCCCCGCCCGTGGCGGAGCCGTCGGCAAAACTGTAGGCCACGTCCGTGCCCCCCGCAACGGCGTTGTCAAGGGTCACCGTGAAGACCATGTTGCCACCGGCAACGTCCTCCGACTCCGTCTCGTTCGTTATCGTAAGGGTCGCGCCGTCGTCGTCCGTGATCGTGCCCGTGGCAGGCGAGCCAGAAGTGCCCACCCCGTTGGTCGGTGTCCCCAAGGTGACCGTGAAGTCCTCGCTGCCCTCAACTATGGCATCGTTGTTCAGGGCCACCGTGATATCCTGGGTCTCCCCCGCGTTCCCCGCAAAGTTCAGGGTGCCCCCGGTGCTGTCGTAGTCCGTGCCCCCGCCCGTGGCGGAGCCGTCGGCAAAACTGTAGGCCACGTCCGTGCCCCCCGCAACGGCGTTGTCAAGGGTCACCGTGAAGACCATGTTGCCACCGGCAACGTCCTCCGACTCCGTCTCGTTCGTTATCGTCAGCGTTGCACTGTCGTCGTTGTTTATTGTGTATGTTGTTGTGAGTTGGGATCCAAGGACTGCATCACCTGTTGCCCCCCCCAGTGATAAATCGATATCCTCATCTGGCTCTAAAACAGCGTCACCTATTATGGCAAGCGTTGGTATTGGAACAACCGTCCCGCTATGCGAACCAAGAGGAATATTAATTACTTGAGGGCTCGTAAAATTGTAGTCAACACCTGAGGTTGCGTCACCTGTCCCGTCATCTGTCACAGTAACGGTTGTGGCATTTGTAACTGTTCCATTAAGAATCAAAGTCGGGAGATTTCCTCCCACATTCTCATCATCCGACCCTGCAGCTTGTGAAAATTCAATGGAAACACTGTCGTCTATATTTATTGTTGCTGAGGGGTTGCCCGCATCTATAGTGTAAGAGACATCTGGAGTGATATCCCAAATAACGCTTTCTACCCCCTCTGCCAGCCCATCTTGTAAAACATCCAGATCAACTGTGGCCGAGCCAGCCCCCAAAACCAAAAGAACATTCACAGATGCCGGTAACGCAGTGTAGTCAACACCGGAAGTTGCACTACTGGATACATTCACTTCCAGAAAAACCTCTAGATTGGAAATTATGCCTGCTCCTGTGACGGAAATTGTAAACTCCCCTGAGGTTGGCCCCACTTCACTAGCCGTTGGGATACTGGGGGTAATGGAAACCGTTTGAGAAAAGGTGGCTACGCAAAAAAACAAAAAGAAGAATTTTAGCCCATGACCTTTGCCAACCAGGAGGTTTGTGATGAAATTTGTGCTTTTTTTCATGACTGGCAGCATTACCTATCCAAGTAAATTTGTGACGTTTTTAATCCATTAATTTAGTGATTTGGGAAGCACCAATATTACTAAAAAATAAAGGAAGCCCAGAAAATTGTGGATTAAATCTAGGTTTATTGGCTGAACTGTAGTAATTCGTGGATAAATAGTATGCTAGAGGACTGCGGATGAAGTCTCAACCCCAGAGTCAATTTTCTTTACCAAGCCCTGTAATACTTTGCCTGGACCAACTTCTATGAAAGTATTTCCTCCATCCTTGATCATTTGTTGCACGCTCTGCGTCCATTTGACCGGGGCAGTAAGCTGCAACATTAGATTTTTTTTGATCTCAGAGGCACTGGTTACAGCTGTGGTAGGAACATTTTGATAGATGGGGCAATTTGGTTCGTTAAAATTAGTAGCGTCTATGGCTGCTGCCAATTCTTCTCTTGCCGGCTCCATCAATGGGGAATGGAAAGCGCCCCCAACGGGAAGTAACAATGCCCTTCTGGCTCCTGCTTCTTTCATCTTTTCACAGGCTTTATTTACGGCTTCTATGTCTCCTGAAATAACAAGCTGTCCAGGACAATTATAATTTGCAGGCACAACAACACCATTAATGCTATCACATATTTCTTCCACCACTTCATCGGCCAAGCTTAATACAGCTGCCATGGTGCTAGGTTTTAGCTCACAGGCTTTTTGCATGGCCAAAGCACGCTGGCTAACCAAACTAAGTCCATCCTCAAAATTAAGGGTTCCATTGGCAACCAAGGCGGAAAACTCCCCCAAAGAGTGGCCTGCCACCATTTCGGGCGTAAACCCATCTCCCAACACTTTGCTCAATATTACTGAATGTAAAAATATTGCTGGTTGGGTAACTTTGGTTTGCTTCAGGTCATCTGCTGTACCTTCAAACATAATATCGGTGATGGAGAACCCTAAAATATCGTTGGCTTGTTCAAATAATTCTTGCGCCAAGGAGTGGTTTTCATAAAGATCCAGTCCCATTCCAACAAACTGGGCGCCTTGTCCGGGAAATATATGTGCTTTCATTATAGTCTGGTTTTGATTCTGCTAAAATAGGGATATTTTGGAATGTTACTGCGCATTTTTGACGAGGAGTTGTGCGTAGCGGGCAAAGGGCCAAGGGTGCTAGATGATGGGGCTTAGATGATGGGTGTTAGGTGTTAGGTGTTAGGTGTTAGGTGTTAGGTGTTAGGTGATAGGTGACAGGTAATGGGTAATGGGTAATGGGCAATGGGTGAAGGATAGATTAATCACTTTCTTTGAACCAACCTGAATATGTCACATAAGCGTTGGCAATGCGATCAATTTCCCCAGAGCTGAGTTCGGGACTTATATCCTTAATTTTCTTTGCCGGCATACCTGCATATATGCTTCCGGCCTCCACGCGGGTTCCCTGAGTAACCACTGCACCTGCCGCTATTATGGAATTGCTTTCCACAACACAATTATCCATGATTATGCTTCCCATACCAACCAGCACATTGTCCTTAATGGTACAGCCGTGCACCACTGCATTATGGCCAATGGAAACATTGTTTCCAATGGTTGTTGCCGCTTTTTGATAGGTTCCATGAATCACCGCTCCATCCTGCACATTGACCTTGTTTCCCATTTTTATATAGTTAACATCGCCCCTAACCACTGCATTAAACCAAATACTGCATTGGTCTCCCATGGTTACTTCCCCAACAATAGTGGCATTTTCTGCAATAAAGCAATCGTTACCAAATTCCGGGGTTTTACCCCTTACTGATTTTACAATCATAATTCTTCCATTCTTATTTAAAATAAGAGAGCAATGTAGCCTTTTTTGATGCCGAAACTGACAATTCCTTTCCATTTGACAACACCACGCTCCCCCCTTTTCCTTTTTTGTACTTAACCACTTCTGCTACGTTGACCAAATAGGATTTATGTATTCGAGCAAAGGCATAGGAGCTGAGGGCATCCTCAAAATATTTAAGGGTTTTGCTCACCAATATCTTCTTATGCTCCAGATAGATTTCGGTATAGTTGTCATCAGCTTTACAAAAATAGATATCCCCTACTTCCAACACTTGAAACCCATCTTGTTGGGGCAAAGTGATTTTTCCCTCCGCCTTAATAGGTCCTGCGCTGAGCACCCGTCCTTCCAAAGCATTTTCCTTTTCTTTGATCTCTTTTACGTAATCCACGGCCTTAATCAATTCATCAATATTGATGGGTTTCATTAAATAATAAGCCGCATGGCTGTTCAGGGCATCCATCGCGTAATGGTTGTAAGCCGTAACAAAAACGGTTTCAAAAGTTCTGTCAGGTAGCTTGTCCAATAAATCAAAAGCATTTCCAAATGGCATTTCCACATCTAAAAAGACCAGGTCAGGCTCATTTTTCTTAATGAGCTCAAGCCCTTCGTCAATATTGGAAGCTTCTCCCAAAAGTTTCACCCCTTGGCAATACTTCGCCAGATAATTTCGTAGAATCTCCCTGCTATTAGCCTCATCCTCAACTAAAATTGCTGTCAAATCCATCAGTCCTTTCTTAGATTTAAGGTAACCCTTGTCCCCGTTTGATCTTCCTTCAAATCCGTTATGGACACTTCCACCTTATTCTTATGCATATCGTTTAGGATTTGAATCCGTTTTTTGATATTTCCCATTCCCTTGGACTTCTGTTTCTTTTGATTTTCGGTCTTCAATGCAGCCGACTTCTTTCTCCCAATCCCATCGTCCTCAATCACGATTTTCAACTTATCCTTGGACACTTCACCTACCTTAATTTTCAAAAACCCCTTCTCCTCCTTATATCGAAGTCCGTGCCAAATAGCATTTTCAATATAGGGCTGTAAGAGCATTGGCGGAATCTCAAAAGCCTCTACATCAATTTTATCATCAATTTCTATGGAAAAATCAAACTTGTCCGAAAAACGGGAGTGCTCCAATTTTACATAGAGTTCCAAAAGTTCCAGTTCCTTGGGCAAGGGGATAAAATCCTCTTCGGAATTTTCCAAAACACTTCGCATTAAAACGGAAAAATCACTTAAGAAACGATTGGCGCTCCGTTCATCACTCTTAGCAATAAAGTTGTTCACTGAATTGAGCGCATTGAAGATAAAATGGGGGTTCATTTGGGTTCGAAGCGACTTCAGTGCCAAAAGATTGTTGGCCAGTTTTTGCTGCTGATTGTTTCTATAGAACAGAAATGCGGTCAAGGCCATCAATACCATTCCAAAAATCAGGGAGTAAATGATCCATTTTTGCCTTTTACTGGCTTCCTCAAACAATTGCTGCTCTGTTAAGGCCAGGCTATACTTGCTTTGCGATAATTCCCTTTCTTGCTCCAGGCTTGAAATACGGTTTTGTTTGGTAGCTATTTCACGATTCAATCGGGCCGCCCTTGAAATTTCCTGCTCTTTTCTTGCATACAAACTATCCACCACCGCCACGTAATCTTGATAGGTTTCCAAGGCTTTGGCAAAATCACCTTTATACCGGTATGCTTCGGACAATCTTCTTGTGGCATCCTTTTGCACTACCAAATCGTCCTCGTTGTCTGCCTCTACGATACTCTTTTGTAGATAGGGTATGGCCTCATCCAGCTTATCTTGGGCTATATACGCCCTACCGATCTTATAATTTATCTGTTGGGAAGTGATGGAATCCGGCAGTCCTGCAGCGGCATTTTCTTTATTAACGGAAACACTGGGGAGTTGCTGTAGCTCATTCAAACTCTGTTTGCGCAATTGAATCTCATCTTCATAACGGTTTTTCTCGTTATAGAAATCCGCCACTTTCTCATTTTCCTGGATTTGGCGTTCTGGAGCCACTTTTTTGGAGAGGTTCAAGGAATTGGCAAAAAAACCTTCCGCCTCTACAAGCCTGTTATCCCTAGCATAGGTATCAGCAATTTTGGAATTCAAATCGATTACTTTAGGGGAAATCTGATTTTTTTCGGCAATTTGAAGCCCTTCTTGATAGAATTCCAACGCTTTCTGGACATCTCCCAAGCCTTTGTAGGCATCTCCCAGGCCTTCATAAATTTCAATTCGCTGATAAGGCACAAGACCTTTGACATCTACCAGTGGGGCCAGCGTGGACTCGCCATTCCCAAACTCCTTGTTCAAAATATGGGCCTGACCTAAAAGCAACTCTGTTTTTACCGTTCTTCTTGCGGCAAGAGCATCCTTGAAACTGCTTATGGCCAAATCGTATTGTTGATGATATAAATAAATTTCGCCCAGTGCCGTAAGGGAATTGGAGAGTTCTATTTTGTTTCCCTGTTTACCCAAAAGGGAGATGGACTGCGCAATGAAGTCGATACTTTTTTCCAAATCGGTTCTTTTATACTGGTTGGCAGAATCCAAAAAACGCTGATGATCCTCCACTTTTCTGGAAATTGAACTTAGCTTTTTCTCTTTTCTACTGCTTCTAGAGGGAGCATAACCTTCCACCAATACATCCACATCCTCATCGGAAGTAATCTTGTGCCTTGCAGTTTCAAACTCCCCGCTTTCAAAAATGAGCAGATCTCCAATAGCCGCTCTAATTCTGAACTCTCCCAGGCTGTTGGTCGTGGTATAATACCCCGAATCCGTGGACACATCCACACCAGAAATGGGCTCATAGTTCTCCTTGCCCTTTACAGAGCCTTTGATTTCCACCAATTTGCGTCCGTTCTGCTGCCCTAAACCAATGCTGGTAAAAGCCAAAACAAGAATTAATATAATATGACGGTGTCCCATTTCTTTATTACTCCTGTAAACTTAGTTCATCCCAAGCTTTTTAAAAAATGGTGTTCCCCTGAAAACACAGCAATTTTTAGCCTTTTTCCCCACGTCACAAAATGGTTTGCCCTGCTCCCTCACCAAAATGACCTGTTCACTCATTCTGGATTTTAATTCAAAAAAGTTGGAAATAGTTTTAGGGCAGATTTAAAACATTGAACTATGAAACATTTGAAACACCTATTTGGAATAGCCCTTATGACTATGGCGACTGGAACACTATATGGTTGCAATCTTAAGGCACATCAACCGGAAACGGCTTCTTTGGTAACCACAGCAGTAGTTGAAAAGCCGGCAAAGCAATATGTGAAAATAGCTCTGCTATTGGATACCAGTAACAGTATGGACGGACTTATTAACCAGGCAAAAGCGCAACTTTGGGACATTGTCAACGAATTTACCCATGCCCGATGCGGAAACGAGACACGCCCATTACTTCAAATCGCACTTTACGAGTACGGCAATGATAATTTGGCTTCGAGCGAAGGCTATATCCGTCAAGTGCTGGGATTCAGCGAAGACTTGGATGAGATTTCCGAAAAACTGTTTTCCTTGACCACCAATGGTGGGGAAGAATTCTGTGGAGAAGTTATTCAAACTTCATTAAAGCAATTGGAATGGGGCAAAAATGCCGACGACCTTAAAATGATATTCATTGCGGGGAACGAGCCCTTTACCCAAGGAAAATTGAATTACAGGGATGCCGCCCATACTGCTAAGGAGAACGATGTTATTGTAAATACCATCTTTTGCGGAAATTACGAGCAAGGTATCTCAACGGAATGGAAAAACGGCGCCACCTTGACTGGTGGTGAGTATATGGCCATTGACCATAACAGACAGGTGGTCCATATTGAAACTCCCTATGATGATATCATTATTCAGCTCAATTCCAAGCTCAACAAGACCTATGTTTCCTACGGATACCTTGGCGCCGAAAAGGAAGCTGCACAAGCGGCGCAAGATATGAGGGCAAATGAAATGAACAAAGGCGTTGCCGTAAAACGATCGGTAAGCAAAAGCTCCAGGCTTTATAAAAACTCCAAATGGGATTTGGTGGACGCCATTGAAGAGGATGAGATGGAAGTTTCCGAAATAGCTGTGGAAGACCTGCCCAAGGAACTTCAAGGTAAATCAGAGAAGGAAATCAAGGAATATGTGGAAGACAAAAAAGAGGAGCGTGAAAAGATCCAGAAACAAATCCAGGATTTGAACATAAAACGCGAGGCCTATATTGCCAAAAACCAAAAAGAAGAGACTGGAGAATTGGAAAATGCGCTCTTATCGGCCATTAAAAACCAGGCAGCCAAGAAAAACTACAAGTGGGATTAGTTTTGTGTTGATTGTAGTTAAGATGGTCCATCCTAACCGATGGGCCATTTTTAGTTATTGGCGGCGGGACAATAACAATCGTAGCGTTTGCTTTGATCATTCTGTCCAAATTCGTAGCCCAAGGTAATTTGATGAAAACCACCATTGTCAAAACGAATATCCCCGGATTGATAAGAATAGTTATAGGAGAACAAAAATTGGTTCCAGTTTACCCCTACAATGGGAGTGAACAACTGTAAACGTTGCTCTCCAAATCCGCCATTGGTCTGAAATTGCGCCCCATCAAAGCTTCGTCTATAGGAAAGTCCTGCCCAAACGGTACCAAAACTTACATCTTTATATACCTTGGCGTTGATATCCACCGTCTTTTCACGGGTAAAATCTGTTAGCTGGAACAAAATGGAAGGTTCAATCCTGGTCTTTCTTCCAAAAATGTAGCCTGCAGACAGTAAATATCTTCTGAGGTTATCAAATTCTTCCAAACTGTACAAATCCCTACCACTGCCCAGTACGTTCAAAACAGCAAAGTGCGCGTAGAACTCCATATAGTTATAGGAAGCTCCCAAATCCACATTAAAATAACTAACGGTGTTCTTGGTACCGGTAACCACCGGATCAGGAATTATGGAACGAAACTCGGTTTCGTCCAAACTACTTAAAATTACCCCAGCACTAAGTCCCAACGAAATCTGGTTCAAAGTCCTAAAATCTCCACCCAACTGAAGATGTTGGGCAAATGTGCCCTTAAATCCTGTTTGGGAGTGATAACCGTTGCTATCATTGAACAAAATAGCACCAATTCCGCTACGGTCCCCTACCCTTGAATTAAAGTTCAAGGTCTGCAAACTGGGTGCTTCATCCACGTTAAACCATTGTTTTCTGGCAGTAAGCCTAATCTTGGTTCCTTCCGCAATACCAGCCATTGAGGGATACACCAAATAGTAGTTGTCCGCCAAATAATCAAAATAAACAGGAATGCCCTCTTGGGCCTTAGCGGAAAGCCCTATGGTAAGGGCTACGATCAGTGAGGTTACATAGCGTCTCATGCAGTGTTTGGGGCTATAGTTGGGGTTTAAAGGTAATCAAACATTTAAATAACGCCCTCCGGCATACATTATTATATATTTTGCCCCTCATCTTTACTTTGGTATTTTTGTACAAATTTTGGCTATGAACGACTATAACATCACGGTTGTACCCACCAACAACCCAAAAATCATAAAATTTGAGGCAAATCAGTTCCTTGCAAAAGGCAATTATGAGCTCAAAAACATAGACGAGGCAAAGAATTCGCCTTTAGCCCAACAACTTTTCTACCTTCCTTTTATTAAGACGGTATATATCTCCGGAAATTTTATTGCCCTAGAGCGATTTGATATTGTGGAGTGGGAAGATGTCAAGGATGAAGTGGCCCAACAATTGGTGGAATATCTAAACGACGGCCAGCCGGTGATTCTTGAAGAGGAAGTGCAAAAGAAACAACCCATTACCGTGTATGCCGAAGTAACGCCCAACCCGGGAGTAATGAAGTTTGTTTCCAATAAGAAAATAGTGCCTGCAACTTACGAGTTCAAGAATATAGATGAGGCCAAGGACAGTCCGCTTGCACAGGAACTTTTTCACTTTCCGTTTGTCAAAGAGGTGTTTTTGGATGAAAACTATGTTTCCGTTACCAAATTTGACATCGCTGAATGGGATACCGTGACCATGGAAGTACGTGAGTTTATCCGGGATTTTTTGGCCAATGGTAAAGAAGTGATTTCCGCGGAAAGTATTCAAAAGTCCAAAGAAGACGCGAGTCAAAACCAAGCACAAACCGCTTATGATGATACTTCCAAACAAATTATTGACATCTTGGACGAGTACGTAAAGCCAGCGGTTGCAAGTGATGGGGGCAATATTCTGTTCCAGTCCTATGAAGCTGACAGTAAAACGGTCAACGTTATCCTCCAAGGGGCCTGTAGTGGTTGCCCGTCATCAACATTCACCCTTAAGAACGGTATTGAAACCATGCTGAAAAATATGTTGGGCGACAAGGTAAACGAAGTGGTCGCCATCAACGGCTGATTTCAAGCTATCCTGCCATAGTTGTGATCAATTTTTGTTAAATTGAATAAATTTAAAATCATTAACTATTATGGCAGTATTAAAAGTAATCGAAGTATTGGCCAACTCGGATGAAAGTTGGGAACAAGCGGCAAAAAATGCGCTGGATCAGGCATCAAAGTCGGTAAAAAACATACGTTCTGTTTACATTAACGAGCAAAGTGCTTCTGTTAAAGATGGCAAAATTGATGAATACAGAGTCAATGTAAAGATTACCTTTGAGGTAAAATAATCAAAGGGCAAGAAAAAGAATGCGCCCTTTGTGGGCGCTTTTTTTATGTCCAAAAGAATTGTTATGATCAAAAGAATTATCCTATTATCAGTGATAATGTCACTGAACCAGGGCTGCACCCAAAAAACCAGTAAAGTGACCCATAAACACACCAATGCCTTAATCAATGAAACCAGTCCCTATCTGCTTCAACATGCGCATAATCCGGTGAACTGGGAAGCTTGGCGACCCGAAGTGCTGGAAAGGGCCAAAAAAGAGGATAAACCCTTGCTTATCAGTATTGGCTATTCATCGTGCCACTGGTGCCATGTTATGGAGAAGGAGTGTTTTGAGGATGAGGAAGTGGCCCAAATGATGAATGAAAATTTCATCAACATAAAAATTGATCGGGAGGAAAGACCCGATGTGGACCAAATTTACATGGACGCTATAACCATGATGTCCGGAAACGGAGGCTGGCCCCTCAACATTGTTGCCCTACCAGACGGTAGACCTTTTTGGGGCGCCACCTATGTACCCAAGGACAATTGGATAAAATCCCTTCAACAACTCATCGAGCTATACCAAAATGATAAATCCAGGATAGTCAAGTATGCAACGGACCTATCCAATGGGATCAACGCCATTAATTTGGTGGAGCATAAACCCGATTCCGGTTTATTTACCATGGAGCAACTGGATGCTTCGGTGGAGAATTGGGCCAAGCACTTTGACAACTTTTTGGGAGGTTATAAACGGGCTCCAAAGTTCATGATGCCCAACAATTGGGATTTTTTAATGCACTATGCCAATACCAACAACAAACCTGAACTCATGGAGCAGGTGGATGTTACCCTAAGACGTATTGCCTTTGGTGGGGTTTTTGATCATGTTGGCGGTGGTTTTTCCAGATATGCCGTGGATACCAAATGGCATGTTCCCCATTTTGAAAAAATGCTTTATGACAATGGCCCCTTAACCAGCTTGTACGCCAGGGCCTATGCGGTCACCAAAAATGAGCTGTATCGGGATGTTGTTGAACGGACCATTGCCTTTGTGAAAGAGGAACTATTGGATGAAAATGGCGGATTCTACTCTTCTTTGGATGCAGACAGCTTGGATGTAAACGGCGAATTGGAGGAAGGTGCCTACTATGTGTGGACCAAGGAACAACTTAGTCAACTTCTTGGAGCAGATTTTGACGTTTTCAAGGATTATTACAATATCAACTCCTATGGCCTTTGGGAACACGGTAATTATGTCCTGATTCGGGATAAAGAAGATGCTGAAATAGCCAATAAACACAACATTGCTGTGGAAGAATTGAAGCAGAAAATGCAAAATGCCCAGCAAGTCCTGAAAAAAGAACGTGCCAAACGCTCCAAACCCCGATTGGACGATAAAATCCTCACTTCCTGGAACGGCCTTATGTTAAGCGGATTGATAGACGCACATCGGTACTTGGGGAACCAGGAATACTTGGATATGGCCCTGAAAAATGCAGAATTTCTTGAAAAGGAAATGATCAAAGACGATTATTCGCTGTTTAGAAACCATAAGGATGGTAAAAGTGACATTGATGCATTTTTGGAAGACTATGCCATTATCAGCGAGGCTTTTTTATCGCTCTACGAGGTAACTTTTGACGAAAAATGGCTGAATCACTCCAAAAAGTTGGTGGAGTATGCCAAAGTTCACTTTTTGGACCCTAAATCCGGAATGTTCTTCTATACTTCGGATGCGGACACCTCTCTTATCAGACGATCCATCGAGACTGTTGACAAGGAAATATCCTCATCCAATTCCATCATGGCAAAAAATCTCCTAAAATTCCATAAGCTGTATCCAAATGAAGGCTATGGGGACATGGCCAAACAGATGCTTAAAAATGTACAGGACGATTTTGTGGAAAGTGCACAGGGATACGCCAATTGGATGAACCTGGTCCTTTTTGAGAATCAGAATTTCTACGAGATTGCCGTGGTTGGGGAAAACTATAAAGCCCTTGGGAAGGAAATTAGCAAAACCTATATTCCCAATAGCATTTTGGTGGGATCGGCCAAGGATGGCCCTGTAGAATTATTAACCAATAGATATGCAGAAGGAGAAACCTTTGTATATGTCTGTATTGAAGGCACTTGCAAACTTCCGGTGCAAACGGCAGATAAGGCCGTAGCACTGATAAACAACTAATAAACTTATTTTCTGCTTCAAGTTATGAAAGAACTCAGGGATTTTGAGCAACATTTAGAGCATGCCATAGAATGGTTTTGGGGCTTTATGCCCAATCTGATATTGGCAGTTGTCATATTTTTTGTTGGATTTTGGATAGTGCGGTTGATCAACAGGATGGTTCACCGATTTTTTGAACGGAAAGACTATGACCCTACCCTCGAAAGCTTTCTTCAGAGTTTTATTAGCATAGCCCTCAAAGTACTGCTTTTTGTGGTTGTCGTAACCCAATTAGGGGTAAAGTCATCCTCCTTGGTGGCCATTGTTGGTGCCGCTGGATTGGCCATTGGTCTGGCGCTTCAGGGATCTTTATCCAATTTTGCGGGGGGAGTCCTCATCCTTATTTTCAAACCTTTCAAGGTTGGCGATTGGATTTCTGCCCAAGGCCTGGAGGGAACGGTGAAACAGATCAGTATTTTTAACACCAAACTCAACACTTTTGGCAATCAGGTGGCCATTATACCCAACGGACAGTTGTCCAACGGTAGCATTGTAAACTACAATATGGAAAACACCCGACGTGGTAAATTTGACGTGGGCATTGGGTACAGCTCCGATATAAAAAAAGCAAAGGAAGTTTTATTGCAAATCTGTGCGGACAACCCAAATATTTTGACCGACCCCGTTCCCGAAGTGTATGTGGGAAACCTTGGAGATAGTTCCGTTGACCTTACATTGCGTTTTTGGGCAAACAACGACGTTTTCTGGCCAGCCCATTTTTATGTCATTGAGGAAACCAAACTTCGTTTTGACCAAGCGGGGATAGAAATTCCATTCCCACAAAGAGTGGTTCACGAAGTGGATTAAGCTTTTTTCTTGGTTTGCAATACAAAATCTTTGAGGTAGTATGGCTCAAAGTAGGCCACATCCTCAAATTCCCTTGCTTTGAATTTGGTATAAGCCAATTCCGCCATTTCCTTTGCTGAAGGAACTACTTTGGTATGAAATTGAAAATTGGAACGTTGAAGTACTTCTTTGCATTTCTCCGCTCCGCTCCCAACCAGATGTACTTCTTTGAAGTTGGCAAACTCGTTGAAAGTTTGGTCATCCACTACTTCTGCCCTTGTTTCACGGATTTCTTCTCCTTGATCATCAAAAACAGCGGAATACACTTCCATTCGCCTGGCATCCAAAACAGGAATGGCAACCTCCCCTGTATTGAGCTTCACTTGTAGTGCCATACCCTGAAGTGTTGGAATGGAAATCAGGGGAATATCCAGCGAAAAACAGAGCCCTTTGGCCGCGGATACCCCAATCCGAAGTCCGGTGTACGAACCAGGGCCCTTGCTCACGGCAATGGCATCCAGGTCTGAAAAAGACAAAGAAGCCGCTTCCAAGGCTTCCTTTATAAAGACGTGCAACTGCTCTGAATGGGAATAGTTTATTGCATTATTCTCCTTTATACACAGAATTTCCTTTCCATTGGAAATACTTACAGAACAATTGGTTGTTGCGGTTTCTAAATTGAGTATTATGGCCATAGCGGCCACAAAGATACTAGTTTAGAGGAAGTCTCATAGCCAAAATCCAACGGTCACTTCGAGCGCTGTGTCTGCCGACAGGCAGGCAGTCGAGAAGTCTATCCATTCCATAGGTCTTGACTCCGCTCGACCTGACAAAATTCACTGGAAAATAAAAGGTTTACAGTTCAATAGTCTACCCTGTTAGTTTAGGGAAATGGGAATGCCAAAGTAGAACTCCAATATTTTCAATCTAAAGATATAGTCATATTTGGTACGAATTACATCCGCTTCCGCATTGTCCACCCTGGACTGCGCTTGACTAAAATCAAAGGCATTCATCAACCCCACATTAAAACGTTCCTTGGCATATTCATAAGCCAATCTTCTGGCTTCCAAGGTTTTTTCAGCGGCTTCATAGGCCTTAAAAAAAGTGGTAACATCTACATAGGCTTGTTGGATGTTGGTTTCCAAATCCAGCTTATCCTGTTCAAACTGCAATTTGGCCTTCTCCAGATTGATTTGTGAGCGCTTTACATTGTTCCGGGTACTCCAACCATTAAAAATGGGCACATTCAACTGGGCACCATAGGAAACCCCATCAAAAATCCACAACTGATCGGTGAAACTTGGTGTAAAAGGCACTCCATTCTGATCTGGGATTTGGGTCACATCAGAATATCTTGTTCCATATTGGAAAAATGCCGACAGTGTAGGGTAATAGGCTCCTTTGGAAATTTTCAAGTCCTCTTCTGCAAGTTTTACGTTGGACTCAGAGAACTTGATATCGTTTCTAAAGCCCAGTGCTTTATCAAAAATGACCTTGGCAGAATTATCCAAAATATCCGATGGCGGAATCTCAAACTCCTCATCAGCAATATCAAAATTTTCGTAGTCGGTAATTTGAAGCAACTGTGCCAAATTGATTCTGGCAATCAACACCAGACTCTCCCCATTTACAATTTGCTGCTCTTGATTGGCGGCGGTGGCCTCAATTTCCAACAAGTCCCCTCTAGGCACCACCCCGGATTCCACCAACTCCTTAGTTCGCTTCAAATCCTGTTCAGTAACTGCATATTGTGCCCGGAAGGTCTTTAACTGTTCTTTATTGGAAATTACCTGCAAATACGCATTGGCCACGTTTAAGCGAATATCATCTTTCAAATCGTCCAAGCGATACTGACTGGCAATAGCGTTCAATTTGGCCCTTTCCAATTGGCGCATGTTACGCAAGCCGTCAAACAAGGTTACATTGGAACTCAATGACCCATTCACGTTGAAAGCTGTACTGTTGGTGGGCAGGTTATTAGTTGGATTAATGGAAAAACCCGTGTTACTTGAGATTGTGGATGACCCATTTAAATTGGGAAGCATGTTTCCAATGGCATCCGACTTATCAATTTTGGCGCTTTCCAAGTCCAATTCAAACTGTTCAATGGTCAAGTTGTTCTCCACGGCAAATGTTACACATTCCTGCAGGGTCCACTTTTTCATTTGAGCGTTGGTGGCGAGCATGGCAAATAGTGCCATGATCACTGTGATCTTAAATTTCATTCGTTTTTTGATTTTTTGATTGATTATTGTTTGGGCCATTCTAGGAATCATCCTCATCGCTCTTCTTCTCCAATTTGTTCCAAACCTTTATTTTGTCTCCTTCCTCAATTCCGGAAACCACTTCTACATCAATTCCATCACTAACACCCAACTCCAAATCCTTTCGCTCAAATTCATTCTCACTCACTTCTATTTCCACATAGGGTTTTTCTGTTTCCTTATCAAATTGCAATAATGCTTCCTTGATGGCCAAAACATCCTTCTTTTCTTCCAAAACAATGGAGGCATTGGCACTGTATCCCGCTCTTACATAGGTACTGTCATTCACCACCAAATCGCCTTCTATTTTAAACTGAACCGCACCTTCTTCCTCTACTCCTTTGGGAGCGATAAACTTTAGTTCCGCATCAAATTTGTTCTTTTCCAAGGCACCTAAGCTAATTTCCAAGGGCATTCCCACGCTTAGTTTACCAACCTCGGCTTCATCCACTTCTCCCTCAAAAATCATTTTGGTCATGTCCGCAATGGTGGCAATAGTGGTTCCATCGTTAAAATTGTTACTCTGGATAACCTGATCTCCTTCTTCCACAGGGATTTCCAGTATGGTTCCGGATACGGTAGCCCTGATATTAGTATTTGCGCTTGAGGATCCACCTGCAGAACCTATTCTGATAATCTGATAATCCGCTCTGGAATTGGTAAGCTCCTGCACTGCTTGATCATAAGTCAACTTTTGGTTGTTGAAATCTTGGCTAGAAATAACGCCTTTGTCAAACAGGGCTTTGTTGCGATCAAACTCGATTTTGGCATTGTTCAAAGCCAATTCTGCATTTCTTACCCGCCCCGCTGCTTGGTTCAGGGATTGCTCATTGGGCACCACTTTGATGACCGCGATCAAATCCCCAGCCTTGACCTCAACGCCTTCCTCCAAGTATATTTTATCTATAATCCCGGAAATCTGTGGCTTAATGTTGATTTCATCTTCCGGAATAACCTTGCCCGTAACAATTACTTTGTTTACAATGTCTTTGCGTTCCAGAGATTCCGTTTCATAAATCTGGGTTGGGGTACTGTTTTGTTTAAGGAAATAAACCACAGCGCCTAAAATTCCGACCGATACAATCGTGATTAACCCGTATTTTACGTATTTGTTCATTACTACTTATTTGATCGTTATCTAATTTTTTTTTAATATCAACTTATTCTTCCCGCAAGGCTTCAATGGGACGGACTTTAATAGCTTTGATCGCTGGTATCAACCCAATCAACAAGCTTAGGAACACCATCCAAAAGAAGGAGAAACTAAACTGTCCTATGCTCACCATGGGCTTGACAAAGGGAAAATCTTCCCCACTTCCCCACAGCGAATCCAGGATGGCCAAAATTCCGACGGAAATGGCAAATCCAACCAATCCGGCAAAGGAAGTCAACACTACCGCTTCCATCAAGATTTGCCTTAGTACCAATCTCGGGGTTGCACCCAAAGCTCTTCTCACTCCAATTTCCTTGGTCCGTTCCTTTACAGTAATCAACAGGATGTTACTAATGGCAATCACCCCTGCCAATAAGGTGAGCAGTCCCACAAAGTAGGAGAACCCTCTTAGTACCATGGTAAAGGAAGAAATATTGTTGAATATCTCAGACATATCAAAGCTTCCAATCGCCCTCTCGTCATTGGGGTGTATATCGTATTTGTTTTTGAGAATGTCCTTGATCCTACTTTCTACTACGGGAACCTTGGTGTTGGGTTCCACTGCGATCGCCATCCATCCCATCCGATCTCCGGAATTGAAGGCTTTTTGAAAGGTTGAAAATGGGATAAAAACCGCATTCTCCCCATCAATATTGATATTGTTGTTGGGCTTGTAGATACCCACCACGGAGAAGAACACTCCATTGATCCTGATATCCTCACCAATAGCATCTTCGCCTTTCTCAAATAAAAGTTTATACGTTTCCTCCCCAATCACGCAGACTTTTTTGGAATTGTCAATGTCTGTTTGGTTCAAAAAGCGTCCTTCAACCAGTCTCTTTTTGGTGATATTATCGATTTCGGGATAATCGCCATACACGGAGGATCCGCTGGTTTGGCCCTTTCTATATACAGTGACCACACTTCTGTGACTTCCCAATTCGATTCTTGGTGCCAAGACCTCAATTTCAGGAATTTCACGTTTAAGAATCTCCGCATCCTCAATTTTATAGCGAATCCTTCTTCCTCTTTCAAAGCCCTTATAAGGTTCAGAGGTGGACTGTCCCCAAACAAAAAGACTGTTGGAAGCCGTACCCGCAAAAATTTTGTCGAATCCGTTGGTCATTCCATTGGAAGATCCCAAAAGCAGCATCAAAATGATCATGGCAAAGATGACCCCCAACATGGTCAAGAATGTGCGAAACATGTTCTTTCCAAGGGTGTGGAAAACTTCAATCCATAAATCTCTATCGAATAACCACATATTACTTATCGCTTAAGGCCACTATAGGTTTGACATTGGCAGCTTTTACTGCAGGAATCAATCCGGCCAGTACCCCGGCAACAATTAGAATAATGGTTGCTGTGATCACTGTTGACAAACTAACGTTTGGATTGGTAAAGGCGGGCGTGTTTATAGTCGGTCCTATCAAGGACAAAATAATCCACGCAAATCCCAGTCCGATAAAACCAGATAAAGCCGTTATAAATGTGGATTCCAAAAGCACCAAATTAATAATTTGCTTGGGCTGTGCACCCAATGCTTTTCGAACCCCAATCTCCTTGGTTCGCTCCTTGATGGTGAATACCATAATGTTCCCAATGCCCACAATTCCAGCAATCAATATTAGAAAGCCCACACCAATACTTATCGCACTTAAAACCGCAGAAAAACTGCTGATGTCATCAAAGGCTTCCGCATAGTTCCAAACATTGATTCCAGCCTGATCCTCTGGAGCCACTTTATGTCTTCTTTTCATTAAATCCTCCAAACGATCGGAAAATTCCAAAGCCTTGGTAAGGTCGTAAGTTGGGTTGTAGGTCAACACAATTTGGTGGACGTCATTGGTATCCCCAAAAATTCTTTGATAGGTTGTTATTGGAGCATAAATACCTCGCTCCGCATTGTCATCGCCATCATCTGTAAAGACCCCAACAACCCTAAAAGGCAACCCGTTAAACTCAACAAATTGGCCCAACGGATCTTCATCCTTAAACAAATCCTCGGCCACCTTTCTTCCAATCACGGCCACCTTGGCCCTATTGACCACATCGGCATTGTTAAAAAACCTCCCCTTGGTAATAAGGGTTTTTTCTATGATCTGATGGTCCGGGTGTACGGCTTGCACGGAGTAGTTCCCAGTCTCACTTTTATAGCGAGCCGTTGTATTTGTAAAATAACGGGTGCTGATATATTCAACATCCTTGGGAAAGCTCTCCTTTATGTATTGATAATCGTCATTTTTCAGCTGAATCCTTCTTCCTGCTTCAAAACCTCCATAGGCTTGGGCGGTAGTACCGGGTCTAATAAAAATGGAGTTGGTGGCATCATCATTAAATTGGCTTGTAAATCCGTTCTGCATCCCGTTTACGGAAGCCAACAGCATCACCAAAATAAAGATGGCCCATCCCACAGAAAAACCGGTCAAGAACGTTCTGAGTTTGTTGTTCTTGAGGGTGTGAAAGATTTCTTGCCAAATGTCCCGATCAAACATATTGTTGTGCTCTTACCTGGTCTATTTTTTTGTCTTCTACAATAACACCGTCCTTAAGGTGCACAATTCGCTTGCACATATGTGCAATATCCTCTTCGTGGGTCACCACCAAAATGGTATTCCCTTCGTCATTTATTTTTTGGATAAGGTCCATAACCTCATAGGAAGTTGTACTGTCCAAGGCTCCCGTAGGTTCATCTGCCAACAGTACTTTAGGTTCTGCGGCCATGGCTCTGGCAATGGCCACCCTTTGCTTTTGCCCCCCTGAAAGTTCGCTGGGTAAATGGCTTGCCCATTCTTTAAGACCTACTTTTTCCAAATAGCTCATGGCTTTTTCCTGTCGTTCTTTCCTGCCCACTTTTTGATAATACAAGGGCAAGGCCACGTTTTCCAATGCCGACTTGTAATTGATCAGGTTAAATGATTGGAAGATGAATCCCAAGAACTTATTCCTGTATTGGGCCGCTTTGGTCTCACTTAAATCCTTGATCGGAACATTATCCAATGTATACTCCCCTGAATCGGCCACATCCAACATTCCCAAAATATTCAACAAGGTAGATTTGCCGGAACCCGAGGATCCCATAATGGCCACTAGTTCGCCTGATTCTGCCTTAAAATTGATGCCTTTGAGTACATGAAGGGAATTGCTTCCCATTCTATAGGATTTGTGAAGGTCCTTGATTTCTATCATGATTGGTGCTATTAGCTATCTGGCATTTTAACTCCTGTAATATGACTTACAAGTTGTTAAAATGTTACAAGATTATTTGAAAATTTTTGTTAAATGATTAATTGGCAGATTCTTCCTCCTCAACGGCGTTCCATATTTTCACCTTATCATCGGAATTGAGGCCGGATTTTACCTCCACAAAAATGCCGTCGCTAATACCCAACTCCACATCCTTGCGCTCAAATTGTTGTTCTGAAGTTTCTATTTCCACATAGGGTTCCTTGGTCTCGCGATCAAACTGCACCAAAGCTTCCTTCAGTGCCAAAACACTATCTGCACGGGCCAAAATAATGGATGCATTGGCACTCAACCCTGCCCTAATAAATACGGAATCCCTTTTCTTGAGCGTCCCTTTAATTTCAAATTGAATGGCACCGTTCTCCTCTTTGCCTTTGGGCGCGATATAATCCAAAACAGCATCAAAAACTTCATTCTCTATGGCTCCAACGGTAATTTCCAGAGGTAGGTCCTCGGTAATTTTTCCTACTTCGGATTCGTCCACTTTCCCCTCAAAAATCATCTTTTCCACATCGGCTACTGCGGCAATGGTTGTACCCTCGTTAAAATTGTTGCTTTCAATCACCTGGTTCCCCACTTCCACAGGCACCTCCAATACCATTCCGCTCACTGTGGATCGAATCAAGGTGTTGGCCGCATTGCTCAACCCCCTAGTGGTTCCTGTTTTCACAATATCATAGCGTTTATTGGCTGCGCCATAAGCCTGTTTGGCCTGATCATAGGTTACTTGGGCGCGCTCCAAATCGGCCTTGGATATAACCCCTTTGTTGAACAAGGACAGTTGTCTTTCGTAATTTCTTTTTTGGTCATCCAAATTGATTTTGGACTCGTCAATGGCATTTCGGGCATCATTAAGTGCATTCAAATTGGGAACAACCTTGATTTTTGCCAAAAGGTCGCCCGATTTAACGTAATCGCCCCCTTCCACATAAATCTCTTCGATGACTCCAGAGATATTGGGTTTGATCAACACTTCTTCCAAAGGAAGAATACTCCCTGTGGCCACAGCTTTTTTAACGATATTTTGTTTGGAGGGCTTTTCCGTTTCGTAGACCACGGGATCCTCAGAATTTTTTTGATACAAGTAATACATGGAGCCACCGAATACCACAACGATGAGCAACAAGATGATGATGGTTACTGACTTTTTCATTTTAATTCCTATTGTTATTTGATTGATTCAAGTTATCTTAATCTGTTCGAAGTGCTTCAATGGGCCTCACTTTGATGGCACTATTGGCGGGTATGAATCCAGCCAAAAGTCCAGATACCATAAGAATGACCAGTGCTCCGCTTACCACCCCAACGCTTACACTGGGATTGATAAACATGTCCACGGGCCCCACACTGTCCAAAAGCGAATTGATTCCATAAATGACCAGCGACCCAAATATAATGCCCGCCATTCCTGAAATAATAGTCAGGAAAATGGACTCCATTAAAATCTGCTTTTTAATGGACCAAGGTTGTTCCCCCAGCGCCCTGCGAATCCCAATTTCCTTGGTGCGTTCCTTCACCACAATGAGCATAATGTTACTGACGCCAATAATTCCGGAAAGCAACACCATAATTCCAACCAGGTAGGCAATGGCTTTTAATCCCACAAACAAGCTCTCCACCCTATTGAACTGCTCGTATAGGTCAAAATGGCCAATGGCCCGGTTATCCTCTGGATGCACCTTATGCCGTTCCTTCATAACTCTGATAATATCCTCCTTTAAACGGGAAATGGAACTGCCATCGTGGGCGGTTATAGCCATCCAGCCTACATCTTCACCTCGATTAAAGGCCTGTGCAAAAGCGGTAAAGGGTACATATATTTCCTTTTGGGCCTCTTCCCCATCCCCATCGTTATTTTTCTTTTTATAGGTGCCTATGACCATAAAATTGACCCCTTGAATCTTGATATAACTACCAAGTACTTCTTCTCCCTTCTCGTACAATTCGGACTTAACCCCTTGCCCAATTACGGCCACCTTTCTTTTCTCCCTGAGGTCATTGTGGTTGATAAACCGCCCCGAGGTCACGGTCATGGGGTCTTGATTGATGATTTCGGGATAGTCGCCATAGACATTATAGGCTCCCACGCGAATGCCCCTGATTACATTTCCGCCTCCGCGGAACCCGCCCAATTGATTCCTTGGGGAGACAAACCGAAGGTTGGGCACATTATCCCAAATGGCCTGGACATCACTTACTTTGAATTCAAATCTTCTGTCTTTGGGAAGGCCTTCATAAGGTTTTGTGGTTCTGCGGGTCCACATGAACATGGTATTGGTGGCAATGTCTCCAAAATCCGCTCGGATTCCATTTTCAAAGCCTTTCCCAGCGGCCAGAAGCACAATTAGGATGAAGATACCCCAACACACCCCGAAAGCCGTAAGAATGGTTCGGCCCACATTGCTGGTGAGCACTTCCAAAATTTCCCGCCATCTATCCCTGTTAAACATGGTAATTGGTTTTAAGGTTATTCATCCCGTAACGATTCTATCACTTGAACCCTAGCGGCGCGCAGTGCTGGTACAAGTCCTGCAAGAGCTCCTGCAAAAATGAGCACCATAACCGTGGAAAATGCCACCGTAAAATTCACAGACGGATTCTTTACATATTCAATTTGAACATGGGGTCCCAAAAACTCCAGTATCAACATGCTAAAAATCAAACCTGAAAAACCGGAAATTGCGGTAACAAAAATGGATTCATGCAAAATCATGCCCACAATGGACCAAGGCTTGGCACCCAAAGCTTTCCGAATTCCAATTTCACGGGTACGTTCCTTGACCACGATCAGCATAATATTGCTGACCCCAACCACTCCGGCAATAATGGTGCAAACGCCCACAAACCAGAAAAATAGTTTCATATTGTTGGTAATACCATAGTAGCGCTTGGCCTCCTCCATGGCACTCCAAACCCTCACTCCAGATTCATCTTCTGGTGCAACCAGATGCTCCTCTTTCAAGAATTTTCGGAGGTTGTCCTTAAACGCTACAGCTTGGGCTACGGCTTGATCAAAATTTTCTACTGGAGGTAAAGTATAGGAAAGCGTGTTTAATTTGTCATCCCCATTAAACACCCTTTGGCCCGTAGTCAAGGGTATGTAAATACGCTCTTCTTCCCTTTCGTTTTGTTCTTTAAAGACACCGATAATTGTAAACTGGATTCCCGCGATTTCAATGCGCTCTCCAACGGGTGTCTCCACATCTTTGAAAACATCACCCCGAATTTTCTTTCCGATAACGGCCACCTTACCCAGGGACACTTCGTCCTTGTAGTTGATAAACCGCCCTTCTATAGTGGAGAAACCTTCTATAAACTGAAATTCGGAGGATACCCCTTGAATGCCATAGACCAAGGATTCGCTACCGTAGTTGATGTTGACGTTGCGCACAAAAACACGCGGGGATTCATATTCAATATCCTCCTTGAACATTCTTCCAGCAGTTTCATAATCCGCATTTTTGAAGCGGATAACCCTTCCCGGGTTGAGTCCCTTGTACGCTTTTGAAGTCGCCTCGGGCCAAGCCCATACGCTAGTGGTTGCATCCTGTTTGAACTCGTGTTCAATACCATTCTGCATCCCTTGTCCAAAACCCAATAATATGACAAGAATAAATATACCGGAAGCCACGGAAAGCCCGGTCAAAAAAGTACGCAGTTTGTTCTTCCGTATGGTGTCAAATATTTCTTGCCACCTTTCAATGTCGAACATGATGGTTGGTGTTTGATGATTGATGAAATACGTAAACGTATATTCAATAAGACAAAGCTACCATCAAATTGTTACACCTTTTTGCAAAAAATATGTGAAAATTTTAGATTTTTCTTAAGCGCGGAGCTTTTTATACACGAAATAGAACAATCCGCCTATCAAAATATAGGGAATTGCCATTAAATAGACGATGCCGTTATTGATCCCTTCCGCGGTTTTTCCATCGGCATCGCTTTCCACTACGGCCCTACACATGGCACATTGGGCTTCGGTGAGTTGGGGGAAAAGGAAAAACATAGCAAGAAGTATAAAAACACCTCTCCGTCCTGATAAAATTATCAGGACACCTCTCCTAATAGGAGAGAAGCTTAATTTGGTCAGTTTAATGTGCATAGTAGGGTGATATCATGAGATAAACAACAACCCCGGTTACTGCCACGTACAGCCAAATGGGAAAAGTGAATTTGGCCCATTTCCTATGACCTTGAAAATCCCCTAGATATCCCTTGGAATAGGTGACCAATACCAATGGAATTACAGCAATAGAGAGGGCGATATGCGTGATTAGAATAAAGAAATATAGGTATTGGATTGCACCATCACCTCCAAACTTAGTACTATCCGATGTCATGTGATAGGCCACATACATCACCAAAAAGAGTGCTGAGAGCACAATACAGGTGGTCATCAATTTTTGATGCAAGTTCCTTTTTCCATTTTTAATGGCAATCACCGCCCAAACCAACAGTATGGCTGTCAGTCCATTAATGGAAGCATAAATTGGCGGTAAAAAAGAAAGTGGTTTGGCATTGGGAATCTTATACCCGAATAATAGGGCAACCACTACCGGTATAGCGATTGAAATTATGGTAATCCAACGCTTAAATCTTTTTTCCTTGGCTAAATCATGTTCCATCAGTCCTCGAGCAATAATTTTTGAATATCTTCCTTGAGCATGGTAATCTGTTGGGCCTCTCCTTCTTTATTTACCCCTTGCTTTTCCGTTATAGTTCCCCGATAATATATCATTGGATTTCCAAATTCGTCATCGCGCGAACGGATATAGCCCTCCTTGTCCACCAAGGCAAACATACCCGAATGCTCAAAACCACCTGGAGCATCCTCTGTCTCGCTGGCCACAATATAGAAGCCTTCTTGGGCCAAGGTATAAATGGAGTCCCTATCCCCTGTCAACAAATGCCAATCTTCATCGGTAATCCCATACTTGCTTGCATATTTCTTCAACACGGTAGGGGTATCATATCTTGGGTTAATGGTAAACGATGCCACGCCAAACTCGGGATGCTCTCTAAACGTATCTTGTAATTCCACCAAGTTCTGGGTCATAATTGGGCAAATGGTAGGGCAGGTGGTAAAAAAGAAGTCCACCAGATAAACTTTCCCCAAATAATCCTTGTTGGAAACCAATACACTATCCTGGTTCAAAAAGGAAAAGTTGGGAACCTTTCTCTTCTTGCCATTGCTGATCACATATCCCAATTTGGATTGTTGGGGAACCGCACTCATGCGATCCGTTTCCACTACAGTTCCCTTTTTTAGGGTCTTAGTAATCTCACTCACCGCAAATATCCCAAAAATCAGGATGATGGCGGATACCCAAACGTAGTTGTATTTCTTCTTCTTAGTTGCTCCTGTCGGCATTGTTTTTCTTTAAAGAAAGGCGATATTCGGCAAGAATGATCTTTACATCATCTTCCATCTTGTTGTTCAGATCAGCTACAGATGTGGTATTGAATCCATATTTGGTTCCTTCATCCTCATCATCTGTTCTTCCTCTAAGGTTACGGTCTTTGTCCACAATAAACACATAGGCGGTACCCAAATCTTCGTCCAAGGATAAATTGGTTTTCAAGCTTTCAAACAGGGATTTTATGTCCCCTTCCGTACCATACACAAAATTCCATCTGTCGGTTTCGGAAAGTTTGCCCAAATCCTTTCTAAGCACCTCCACCTTTTCCTCTTCACCCGCGGGAACCACCATGATGATCTGAAAATCGGTGAATTTACCAAAGCGCTTATAAATCTTTTGGTTCAGATTAAAGGCATTTCCTTTTTTGTAGTCAATATTGTTCCCCAGAAAACCCAGAACGGTAATCTTGTTGTTGAGCCTTGCACTTCCTTCAAAATTATCCAGCTCAGGTATGTTTTGGGTTAAAATGGGCAATCTCCCAAAGTTGTTTACGCCAGAGGCAAAAAACAAATAGGCCACTAGGGGAAAGACAAAGAGAACGATTAAAACAGAGGCCTTTTTCATGATGAATTTGCTGAGTGCAAAAATAAAAAAAGACGGTCAAGAAACCGCCTTTTCATATTGTTAATCCTTTACTAGAAATTCCAGGACATATACCCATCCTTGAACACGTTGTAAATATAATCCGCTTCAAAGAGCAATATAAATATCAGGTAGCAGATCAAGAATATCGGTGTCCAAACAATAGCCCTACGCAAAGAACTTTTCTCATCCCTTAGGTGCATGAAATCCCAGGCAATATAATAGGCTTTCACCAAGGTAAGAATAATGAATATCCAGTTGAGGAGTTTCATTCCAAGGAAGAAATTCCCCGTCAAAGCCGCTGGTTTGGCGATACCCAAGCCTACTTCAACTGCGGTTACCAAGGTTAGAAAAATCAGTACTCCCCAAATCTTTTGGACGTTGGACTTGAACTTTACCAGTCCTCTAAAAATTTCAAGTTTATGCTCGTGCGCCATGTGTTTTTATTTATTGGATTTCCGACTTCTCGGAAATGAAAATCAATTATACCAGGTAGAAGAACGTAAATACGAATACCCACACCAAATCTACAAAGTGCCAGTAGAGTCCAACCTTTTCCACCATTTCATAATGACCTCTTCTTTCGTAGGTTCCCAAAATGATATTGAAAAAGATAATGATGTTGATCACTACTCCAGAGAATACGTGGAACCCGTGGAATCCCGTGATGAAAAAGAAGAAATCCGCAAAAAGTCGGCTTCCGTATTCGTTATGGATAAGGTTTGCACCTTCCACCACTTGAGAGGCATCTGCTAATTTTGCCAATGAACCTGCTCGATCCAAAACAGTCTTTTCACCATGTTCGTTAATGGTCTCGGTACGAATCAAAATATTTGGTGAAGCCTTGAACCCTTCAACTACTTCATTTAAGGAATAGCTGGTTTTGTAGCCTTCTTGCATAAACCAAACACCCTCGCTCTTTACATGCTTAATCCGGTCTTCTGGCAAGGTTTTGGCAAAATCTGCCAAGGCAGCCCTTTCGCCAGTTTCGGCATTTACAAATTGAAGTATCCTACCCCCTTTAGTCTCAATCGCCCCAAAGTCACCTTTAATAAAAGTAGCCCATTCCCAAGCCTGTGAACCAACGAAGATGGCACCACCTATAATGGTAAGGAACATATAAAGAATGACCTTTTTTTGAATCATTTTATGTCCAGCGTCCACAGCCAATACCATGGTTACGGAAGACATGATCAGAATAAAGGTCATAAAGGCCACATAGTACATGGGATAATTACCGTGGAAGAAAGGAACGTGGGTAAACACCTCATCGGCAATGGGCCAGGTTTCAATGAACTTGAACCTGGAAAAACCGTAAGAAACCAAGAATCCAGAGAAGGTCAAGGCATCCGAGACGATGAAAAACCACATCATCATTTTTCCATAACTCGCATTTAGGGGCCTGTTTCCGCCTCCCCAAACGCTTTCTTCATTACCGGTAGTTACCGTTGTATCCATATAAAAAGGTCGTTTTAATAAAACTTTAGCAAAAATACATCTTTTGCTGTATTGAAAAAGACAAAGTTGAATGAAAACTACTTCATCAAAAATTTATTTCACGAAATACATAAAAAGTATGAGATATACCCAAAGGAAATCCAAGAAATGCCAGAAGGTAGCCCCCAGTTCCAAGCCCAACAAATTGTCCGGTGAATATTTCCCCCTAAGCTGCTGAACCAAAACCGTCAACAATGAAATAAGCCCGGCCACCACGTGGACAATGTGCACCGCAGCGATCAAAAACACATAGGACATTTTAATGTTACTGGTTGGCCCTGTAAAGTAATAGCCGTTCTCCAACATTTGGGAAAATCCAATAAACTGCAGCACAATAAAGGAAATGCCCAGTACCAAGGTTCCCAATAACAGCAGCGTTCCTCTTTTTGCGTTGCCCGCAGCTACCGCCTGTTTGGCCAAAAAATAAGTGATGCTGCTCAATATGATGATCGCCGTGCTCACAAAAAAGGCCTGGGGCAGTTCCAGATCACTGATCCAATCCTCCCGTTTGCTGCTTACAATGTAGGCACTCGTCCATCCTGCAAAACCCATGATCAGGCTCACAATTCCAAACCAGAGCAACATTTTTTTGGCTCTTTTGTTCTTTACTTCAATATCCACTTCGGTGAAATCCATAGGCTTAACCAATAAACTTATCTATAACGTAAATAATCTGAATCAATGAGATGTAGGTAACACTGGCCAGCATCAACTTTCTTGCGGCTGGGTTATCCCTTTTTTCGTACAGTTTGAAAGCAAAAACCAGCATCACCAGCCCTGCCAACAACACCAGTACCGCTGCTGGAATGGACAAATGCAATCTTCCTGTAAACCCAAATGCGGGCATAATGGAAATTACGATCATCCAAATGGTGTACAGTATAATTTGAAGGGCGGTACCTGCATCTTTTTTTCCAGTGGGCAACATTTTAAAGCCGCCTTTTTTGTAATCTTCGTCCAACATCCAGCCCAATGCCCAGAAATGGGGGAATTGCCAAAAAAACTGAATCATGAACAAGGTTCCCGGTTCAATGCCAAAATCGTTGGTAGCCGCCACCCATCCCAACATAAAGGGAATGGCCCCTGGCAAAGCTCCTACAAATACCGAAAGCGGAGTTTTGGTCTTAAGAGGCGTATAGGCACTGGTGTACAGAAAAATGGAAATGGCCCCGAACATGGCCGTTTTGGGGCTCAAAATGTATAGGGCGATCACGCCAAGGATGGTCATTACAATGGCAATGGTCATGGCTGTGGCCACTGTCATCCGACCAGATGGGATGGGTCGATTTTTGGTGCGGTTCATGAGCGCATCCAAATCCTTTTCTATCACCTGATTGTACGCATTGGAAGCCCCAACCATGCAATAGCCGCCAAAGGCAAGGAGCATCAAAGAGACCATGTCGATTTGATAGGCTCCCAAAAAATAACCTGCAATGGACGAAAACACCACACTTACGGCCAGTTTGGCCTTGGTGATTTCCTTAAAATCGGTAAAAATCAAGGAAAGGGAAGTGCTTTTTACAGAACCTACGGCAGATTTCATCCTCATTTTTTAATGGCAGGCAAAGATAACGCCAGCCTATCTCTTTTCCAACCTATTGACGGTCTTTGTGTTATTTTTGATGGGACGGTACGTCCAAGAATAGGTAACAACCCTTAAAACCATCATCATGCGCCTCCTTTTAACCCTGCTTTTTGTTTTTCCAGCCTTTCTCAATGCCCAAATGGAAGAGGTGACCATTACCGTGGATACCCTAACTTCCAACACCTATATGCTTACGGGTAGAGGCGGTAACATTGGGATTTATGTGGGGCAGGATAAAGTTTATATGATCGATGACCAGTTTGCCCCCTTAAGCGATAAAATCAAAAAAACGATTGCTTCCTTAACCAACAAGTCCGTTTCCTTTTTGGTGAACACCCATATGCATGGTGACCATACAGGAGGAAATGCAAATTTCAATTCTTATGAAACCACCATTGTGGCACAGGACAATGTGCGCAAACGACTACAAGAACGTGGGCAAAAAAATGTGGCCGATAAAAAGTTATCGCAATCCGATTACGAAAAGAGCCTACCTGAAATCACACATGCCGATGGGATGACCTTTTACGAGGGTGATGAGATTATTATGCTCATGCACGTGCACAATGCCCATACCGATGGGGATACCCAAGTCTATTTTGTCAACGAAAATGTGCTGCATATGGGCGACACTTATTTTGCGGGTCGTTACCCTTATATCGACATCAACAGCGGGGGAAGCATTGATGGGTATATCGCTGCCAGTAAAAATGCGCTCATGGTGATTGATGCCGAAACCCAAATTATCCCTGGGCATGGTAGACCTTCAAACAAAAAAGAACTGCAAGGCTTTGTGGCCATGTTGGAGGATATACGCAGCATTATCCAGAAAGAAATTGATGCGGGTAAAGGTTTGGAAGAGGTAAAAAACAACAGCGCGCTGTTAGCCAAGTATGATGAAACCCATGGGAAAGCCTATATAAATCCGGAAAAGATGCGGGAGGCAGTGTACAGAAGTTTGAAAATGGAAAATTGAAAATGGAAAATGGTGCCAGATGTTCGATGCTTGATGTTGGAGGTCAGAAGCTAGATGGTTAGATTTTTGGATTGTTCGATTGTTGGGATTTGGAAATTGGCCGTTGGAGGTCTGAACTCTGATTTCTGAAGAACCAAGAAACAAGACCCAAGAAACAAGACCCTTGCACCTGAACTTGAGTTTGAACTTAAAGTGGAACGCTCGATGATTGGATTGGCGGAATTTGGGATTTGAAGGTTGTTTGATGATGGATGCCAGATGCTGAATGTTAGAAGTTAGATGCTGGAAGTCAGAAGACGAAAATCAGATATCTGAAATCTGAAGTCTGAAATCTGAAATCTGAAGACCCAAGAAATAAGATAAAAGATAAAAGACACTTGCACCTGAACTTGAGTTTGAACTTCATCAAAACTAGCCTTCAAAATCGAAGAAACTCTGAATATCTACCTGTAACGCCTTGGCTATTAAATTCAAAGTAGCAACTGAAGTACTGATTTCACCTCTTTCTATGCGTCCAATTTGGTTTTTGGACATTTTTGAATCGATTTCCAACGCCGCTTGTGACAAATCGGTTTGCTCTCGAAGTTCCCTAATGCGGTTTCCAAGCTTTTTTAGAAATTCATAATCTTTTTCGGTATACTTTCTTCGCATACAGAATCAAATACAATTCTTAGTCGTCAAGTAAAAACAAATTGGCCAAAGGAACTTCTAGCGCATTTGCTATTCGGTTTAAGGTAACCAAACTTGTATTGTTTTCAGCTCTTTCTACTCGACCTACCTGAGTTTTCGGTATATCTGCCTCTATGGATAAATCATGTTGGGACATGCCTTTTTCTTCACGTAGAAAACGAATCCTTTTACCTACTTTCTTTATAATTGCCAAGTCCTCTGGCTGATACTCTCTATACACAACTCCAAAATGGCATCTTTTATGTCAAAATTCGGTTACATCGTTGCGCTTTGCTAAATTATTTATATATCTTTAAACAGACACCGAGCATAGCCCCCCAATTATCCAACACCATTGGCTATGACACCTATTTCTATTTTAGAGGGAATCCAAAACTTTTGGGAAAGCAACTCCCACACTACCCTAGAACTGACCTTTGAAACTTTGGAAATCACTTTGTTAAACCATGGCAATCCGCTTGACAAACATATACGACGGGATGCCGAGCTTATCCTTCAAAAATCCAAAGACTCAACTCTCCTAACGATGGATGTGGTGGACAATCTGGTGTTTCCCTTTCTCTTTGCTTTTGATCCCAAAGAAGCGCTGGCTGGCAAAACCGCAAGCATGCAAAAACTCCCACGGCCCTTAAACCACGGGAGTCTCGGTATTAAACCTCATTCCCTAGAATTGGAGTTTACCATTGAACCTCCAGAGAAACAAAGGGAATTACGGGTGAGGCACTCTTACAAACTCCCTTCAGAGGTATTGAAATTCGGTTGATTTCACCTATCAAGCAACTTCCACCTATTTCTCCCAATCATATTTGTCCAATATCTCATGAGAATCGATTCCTGTCATACCGCTAGCCATAAGTTTAGAATGTGTATCAATTCCAATAATGATTATAGGAAACTTATTGTTCTTTTCTCCAAATTCTACATCTGATCTAAATATCCCCCTCTTAATAACTTCATTTTGCTTCAAACAAACTGGACTTGACCCGATAACCTCCAAACTTTGATTACAAACCTCACAAGGTTTTGAAAATTTGACCCTTCTGCGTAAAGCATCAAATTCTAGAATATTCTTTGCGGTAAAAAGGTAATACCCGGGACTTGCAGGCAAACCATAAAAATTGACATCAGTAATTTTTTCTGTTTGAACAAATTCCTTAAATCTTTCTGAAACAATTAAATATCCATCATAGGTATAGGAAACGTCCAGCTTCTTTTTAATTTTAAAATCAGAAGACACCGCCTTTTCATTGTTTAGAACTAAATCGTCACAAGGACATCGTTCCAAGTTAGCTGGTACAGAATTGGGCCACATAAAACTCAAATTGTCATGCCCAAATAAATCATAAGCAATTATCATTATTTCAAATTTGGATGTTGTCGTTTAAAATCTCTTGCCGCTTTCCAATACTTTAACTTTTTTGCTCTATAAAAATTGTTTAAAGCCCCGCTACCGCAAGATTGCATCTTGTGGTCATATCTACAAAGCTAAGCATGTGTTAGTTAAACCCGCAAAAAAAGCCCTGACGTTTCCATCAGGGCTTTTTCATTCCTGCCTCAACAGGAATTGTAAATCTTCTTTTACTGTAGCTTAAAGGTAATTGGAATACTGAAAGGAACCTTTACAGCTCTACCTCTCTGCTTTCCAGGAGTCATTTTAGGAAGCTTTTGGATAATTCTCATCGCTTCTTTCTCCAAGTTTTTGTCCGGCCCACGCATTCTAATGTTTCCGATACTTCCATCCTTTTGGATAACAAAAATTACGTTTACCCTTCCTTGAACTCCCATTTCTTGGGCGATTTCCGGATAACGGAAGTTTTTACGGATGTGCTTCTGCATCATATCCTGGAAACACTGTTTTTTATTGCTGGCCCCCTCACAACCAGGGAATACCGGTACGTCTTCAATTACGGCAAATGGAACGGAGATATCTTCCTCTACTTCTTCCACTTCAACCTCTTCCACTTCCATAACTTCTTCTTCCTGACTGGTTTCTGTAGATTCGATTACGGTTTCCTCAACTTCCTCCTCATCTTCAACAACCTCGATAACTTCAGGTGCAGCTGGTGGCGGTGGTGGTGGTGGTGTCTTGATCTGCTCCGTCATGGGCACCTCCTCATCCAACTGATCTTCAACATTCATAGAGATGTCATAATCATTGGATTTGTCATATTTCTTCCACTCCATGGCTCCATAAACCAACCCCAAAACAGCGGCCAACCCTATCACAAAATAGAGTGAACTGTTTTTTCCTACGTCTGCTTTTGGATTCTTTTTTAGTTCCATCGTTCTGAATTTAGTGTTTGCTAATTTAATTATTAATTGATGAAATAAACAATTAAAATTTCCATTTTAACGGCCTTTCTTTGGAAAAATACCATTTAATTAAGAGAACTCCTGCAAATGCCCCCAATGTATTGGCAACCACATCTCCCAATTCGGCCATGCGATCCTGCGTTAGTGCGTACTGTAATACCTCAATAATTATACCGTAAGTTATGGCAGCGATCAATGCCCACTGCATAGCCTTTCCCAGTTCCATTTGGCCTTGGGTTTTCTCACGCAACATTAGGCAGGCAAGTACCCCAAAAATCAGATAAAAAATAAAATGGGTAATCTTATCTGCATAAGGTATGCGAATGGAACCCGTATCCAGCCCTGAAAAAGAAAATAAGCTGAGTGTTGTTAAAAACAAGACCCAGCCTATAAAAAGTACGGTATAAATATTTTTTTTAAGCACCAATCAATGCTTTGTAATCTGTATCGCTCATTAAATCATCAACTTCAGCAGCATCACTGATTTTGATCTTGATCATCCACCCTTCACCATAAGGGTCTGTATTTACCTTCTCCGGTTCATCTTCCAAAGCCTCGTTAAACTCGATGATTTCGCCGCTCAAGGGCAAAAACAAATCCGATACGGTTTTTACGGCTTCAACCGTTCCAAAAACCTCTTCCCTGTCCAAGGTTTCATCCACAGTTTCCACTTCCACATAAACAATGTCCCCAAGTTCCCCTTGGGCAAAATCCGTGATTCCCACGGTGGCAACATCGCCGTCAATCTTGATCCATTCGTGGTCTTTGGTGTACTTTAATTCTGCTGGTATGTTCATTATTAATTTGTATTAGTCCAGTGACAAATGTAACGGATCGGATATAGCTTTTCAAGTAAACTTTGCAACAAAAATATTGGCTTTATAAACCGGCTCAAATTCCGATATATTTTAGTTCCCGAAATTGTACCTAAGCGTGAATCCTGCGTTGATGGTAGTCTGTGGGAATGCCGTGGAAACCGCAAACTTAGAGAAGGAATGATCGTAGAAGAACAGGGCATTTAAACTTTTGCTTAATGCATAATCCGCGGTAAACTTTAGAGAAGCCAATTTCTGGCCCGAAGTAATTTGGTTGTTATCAATATCAAGATTTCTGATAATGGTAATATTGTCCCTCAAGGACAGATCCGCTTTTAGGTTCAAATCACCCTTAAGTCGGGTTCTTTCACCCCCAATATTGGTTACAAATTTTACATCTTTGAATCGGTACCCCAATCCCAAGGTATATTCCTTTCCATTGATCTCTGTCATCAAATTGTTGTCAAAGCTCAAGGTCAATACCCTGTCCGTACGTACTTCGGCCAAGAAACTAAAGGAGTTTTTCATCTCAAAATCCATGCGGATCAACGGATTAAACTGATCTGTCAATACCACATTGTTGATAATATTTTCAGGTAATAGGTCTTCGGTCTCAGGATCAAACTGCCCGTTTTGGCGTTCCAAATTACTCTGGATGGAATTGACGCTATAAGACGCCCTATAGCCATGGCTCAATGAGAATCGCTTGAATTTCTTCTTGAACCAACGGTTTTTCATCAAACCTGTGTATTTGATGTTCCAATTGGGGATGGGAATTTCGCGATAGGTATCCAAATTCACCCGGTTTACATCCTGACCAGTATAGGCTGCAAAGAAGGCAGGCAACAAGACTTCTTGCTGCGTTTTTCCATAACGTTGCGGGAAGCCATCATCATCCAAAGGCCCTGGGGTTTGTCCCCTGTCCGAAACCAGTCTATTGGCAATGGTAATACGATTGGCCTTGAACTGCTCAAAGGTTTTGGAATCAAACTCGTCACTTTTATTGAAAATGGTTCCGATCATGATGGTGGAAATACTGAAATTTCCCAACTCATTGATCAGCCCATCCTGTTGATTGATCCATTCTTCCGGACTATAGTTTTCCTGTGAGCTACTGGTCAACAATCGATCAGCAGTCAAATCTATGGTCAGATCCTGGGTTGGTTGGGCCGTGGCCGTAATGTTCAGTTGACGGTTGGTGTTTCGCATGTACTGCGAATTAAATTCAGGGAATGTGGTCAACCATCCATTTCGTGCTGCCTCGTACCGCACGTCAGATTGACTTCCGAAAACAAAGCCCAAACTAGGTCTTGCAGTTCCAATGAATCCAATGGACTGGGTATACCCAGGCAATACCGTTCCGCTATTTCTGCTGTAATTTACATTCACCCGTTTCACCATGGTCAACACATCCACCAAGGTATTGAAACCTTTACTGGTCTTCTTAATAGGTTTTTCATCCGTTCCCGAAGCTGGGTTTCCTGCTTTGTCCCTACGCTGACGTGCTTGGGCTGCGGTGACTTTGCCATCCCGCTTTTTCAATCCCAAGTAGTCGTAAAAACGCTGCATGGTCAAATTAGCGGTTAAATTATGGGTGCTGGCATTTTGAACGGTGTTAATGTTTTCACCAGCCACCTCAAGCAGGGCATCCCCGCCTCGTTGCCAATCAAAATTGCTAGTGTAGCTGTATTGGGCGTTGACAAAATCCAAAAACGGAATCTTAGCTGTGGGGAGGTCATAGTTCAACTGCATATTCTGCTGATGACGATTGGGTTCCCCAATATCAAAAAATCCATCCCATAGATCAAGGGCTTCGTTGATTCCTGAATCCGGGTCTGCATCCACATTAAAATAATTGCGGACAATATTGTTATTGGAAGCGGTCAGATTCAATCGTAAAGACTTGCTGATACTATAGTTTAAAGTGTACTGCCAATTGAAAAGGTAATTACGCTGTTGTAACAAGGGCAATTCCAAGGCATCCACTCCAGGTTCCAACACATCCCTAAAACGTTGCTGGTTAAATGAGCGATTGTAATTGGCATTTACCGAAAGACTGGTAGGTAGCAAATTAAAATTCAAATCCTTGAGCCACTGCCAATATTTGCCCGTCAACAAAGAATCGTTTTTGGCGAAAGGCGCCACCGGTGCTGGCTTAAAATTGTGGTTATATACAAATCCTGTGGTGACATTCTGATCACGCAGGTCAGCCACTTCAAAATCCCGATGGTTGGTTTCGTTATAGGAGTAGTTAAAGGTAAAGTTCTCAACATCAAAGAAATTCTCCTTCGCCTCGGCACCGCGATTTTTTCGAACTCCGATCAAGTTTATACTCCTTCTTTTGGTATAGTCTTCAGCTTGTTCCTTAATGCTTTCTGCCTCTTCTGCTGTAGTTGCGGCGGCAATTCTGTCATCCAATTTAAGATCGTCGTATACAGGATCAAATTCCGGGGTGATCAAGGTTTCTGATATTCCATAGTTGAACGGAACCTGGATGCCCCATTTTTTAGGGAGCAATTGGCCCACGTTCACATTGGTGACCACATCATAGGAAATGGCGTCCTCCCTAGATCGCTCGTTAGGCATTTGATCTATTGAACCAAAGCCAGAAGTACTTTTGCTTCCTGTTGCCGTAACATTGGCAAAGTCGGCCATATTGGCGTCCATAGCGGCTATGGCAGCCCAACCTCCATTGTTATCCAAACCAGCCAAACGCAGTTCGTTGAACCAAACTTCTCCTCGTGCAGGCAAGTCATCAATATTTTTGACCCCTACCATCATCCCCCTTATACTTCCCAAAGATGGATTACCTCGGATACCAATTCGTAACCTTCCCAATGTTCTAGGGGCAAATTCATCTACTGGAACAGCTTCGCCATCCACAATTTCATAATAGTTGATTTGATTTAGGGTCTGTTCAGCAATGCCTCTCGACTTCACCTTGTTCAAATCACTCAGGGCAACGTTGATTTGGTTTACATCGGGCCAAATCTCATCTGCGGAGGTCACATTAAAGGATGTAAACTGAAGCGGGAGTTCTATCTGATAGAAGTTTTCCGAAAAGTCCGTTCCAATCCGTAGGAAACCAACAAGGGGTGTATCGTCATCCGAATAATCCCCATTTAAAATCTTTTCGGCGTGCATGAACATCTTGATTCGCTCATACTGCCTTACATCAATGTTGACATTTTTAAACACCCCCCTGGAATCCTGGGATTCCAAATTCTCCACCACAAATGAAAGTGATTGCTCATTTTGGCGAATGATGGTGTTATTGTTGTTCAACTGCTCCCGAACAACGCCCGGAGGCAACACATAAGGAATGGGTTGACGTCCAAAATTCTCTTCAATATTAACGGTATTCACATCCGTTACGGTACCATCATCCGAAGGATCGTTATCAATATCGGGCTGCAAGGAATTTGTATAGGTTCTCCAATCTCCCCTTACCAAATCCAAGGTGGCAAAACGCAAGACCATGTCATCCTGAAAACCGGTCATATACATCCGCATAAAACTAATCGAACGGAAATCCGTGATTCCCCCAACTGCTTCTGTAAAATCGCTCAAAGGAATTTTATACTGAATCCATCTTCGGTTCAATTGGGTTCCATTGGGAAGGTCTGGTGTAAGTCCCTCCCTGATATCGGTAACATATTGATCATTGATATCGGTGTTTGGCCTAATTTGGATGCGATACTCGTAATAACTGTTTACCGTGTTCATGGTAAGGTCACGGTCTATATCCTCTACATCGGGCAAGGTGGTGGAACCTCTATTGGTGTTGGTCACGGCCACTGGCGAGTTGCCATCTGGGTTATTAAAGTCAAAATAACGTTCCAAAATGCCACCCTCACGGTTCAAATAGTATTGATAGTTATCCAAAGCAGGGTCTTCACTGGGGCCATTGTATATGGCAGCTTCCTCGGCATCATTCAAACCATCAAAACCAACATCCTGTAAAGTTCGATTGCTTTCATCGGCATCAAAGGCATAGACCAGAGATTGGGTGGAAGGTACCTGTCCCCAGATAGTGGCTCGAGGAATTTCGTTATTGGTGCTTGCCGGCAATCCGTTTTCATATTGCTTGCGGCCATCCTTTAAAATATCTTCTGAAATATTCCCGAGATTGATGACCAGCTCTCCAGAATTGGCTGGGTTGGCTTGCCCGCCTATATAGGGATCCAATACCCAAAACTGGACAAATTCCACGTTGGATTGCTCAAAATTGGTACTGCTTAATGGGCGCATAATACCCGCCCATTTATCCTGGGGGGTCTCTGCGGCAAAATTGGGATTCGCGTTATACGGTCCTTTATCGTTGGGATAATAGACCATATCCAAGGTTCCTTGTACCTGGGTCTGTCCTTGGGCTATATCGGTTTCCGTAAAGACTTCATTGATAAAAACCCTACGGGTTTCGTTCAGGGAAATATCATTATCGGAAATTCCAGAAGGTCTTTGGTTGGTATAGAATATGGGATCAATGGTATACCAAGCCATTTTTGCCCGTTCATATCCCACATCAATATCCGTTCTGTCCTGCAAGAATTCCACAGGTGGACTGGCCAAGGACCAACCCAAGCTGGAACGGATGTCGATAAGGGCCTGTGCCCCTTCAAAGTCATCCAAATAAGTCGTTGTTTCACCTTGAAAATCAGCATTTTTAGGTGAATTTGGCTTTAAAAAGGCCACTTCTCCCCGTAGCGATAGGTTGGAAGGCACATCGGTGTCAATATTGGGCAATTTGTTGGCCAACCGGGTCAAGAAGGGCAACTCTGTACTGAAGTTTCCGTTCAAACCAAAAATGGTATTGTTGACTGGCTCCACCCCAAAGTTGGATTTTTGGGTCAGGGGCCTTTCATTCAGATTGAGAATGGTTCCGCCCAAAACAAACTTGTCATTGAACTTGTGCTCCACGTTCACCCCGGTAAATCTTCGGGTCTGCTGCCCAAACACCGCATTGTTCTCCACCGAAATGTTGATGGGGGTGTTGGAGGCTGCCAAGCTGGGGTCCAAAATCTGAACCGTACCTGCCTGGTAATTCACGGTGTAATCAATGCCTTCTTGAAGTTGTCTCCCTCCTGCCGTGACCCGTACAGAACCTCTTGGCACGTTAAAGGCTCCTATGGGAATACCATTGTTTCCTTCGGATTTGTATCGCCCCTTGATTTGGAAACGGTTCTTTTCGGCATCCTGTAAGGAAGCTGCCTTGGTTTTGGCATACATATTACGGAACACATACCGTTGCTGATTGGGATTGTATCCCTGATCGTTTTCAACATCATACGTCCCCCCGCCCAGTTGGTTGAACAAGAATTCCCCAAAAGGCTCCACCTTGGTAAAGATGATACGTCCACTTTGCGTGTCCACGGTAATTCCCGGGACGTAATCAAAGAAACCATCCCCACCGGGCTGCACATCGTTGTAGATGTTCAATCGGTCTAGGTTGAAGACATCGATCAATATTCTTTCCTCCAACCCAGTAGGCCATCCTTGGTTGGGATCGACCGGGGTAATGTAATTTCGTGGTGTAGGATCTGAATACAGGATATTCAATTTAAAATCTTCCTGACTCAACTGAAAAGCTCCTGTGGCATAGATGTTTTTCATCATCAAATCCCAGATGGGATCATCCACATTGGTGATGTTACTCTTGAGCAATTTCAAGATGAGCGTATTGTTTTCTATAATGGGATTTACTCCTCCGGACACCGTTGTAGCATCTACTCCGCCATTGGCAAATTCCCCTACTTGATATACTTGGTCCCCTATAGTGTATTGGAAGGCCACCCCAAGCACCTCATCATTGCTCAATCTTTGGTTTAGGGAGATATACCCTAGTTGGGTATCGAATTGATAATCCCTCCCCTGCTCCAATTTTCTGGCATTTTCAAGAATGGCATAATCAAATCCTTGGTTTACTTGATATCCGGGAACATTGAATCCTTGTTCCACGGTAGCAATATCCCTAATGGATTCCGTAAGCGCTCCGGTTCCAATTTGGTTGGGGTCAAAATCGTTGGCACCGTTTTGTGGAGGTACATCATTGCCAAAAACATTGAAAAAGCCCGCAGGTGCACCGCCCGCTATCCCAATTCTGGTTTTGGGGTTTCCGTTTTGGCCCAACTCTGCTTCTCCCAAATCCTGAATGGCAACAACGTTACGTACATTCAAGGTTTGTTGGTTTCGGTTGGTGACCCATACCTCCAAACGGGTAATCTGTACTTCGCTCCTAATAAAAGGATAGTTGGACAAGGCGCGATCGTAGTTATCCCTAAAGTACTGGGCCAAGAAGAAGTGCTTATCCTCGTCATAATCCAAAGCGGTGAGGGAAAATTCGTTGAGTGTTCCCCCTCCTTGGGCCACTACGGTATTGTTTTGGGAACGCTGTTCGGAGAAAACGGCAGTAACCGTAGTTTTTCCAAATTGCAGTTGCGTCTTAACACCAAATAGACTTTGGGCACCGGTAATCAACGAACTGTTGAGTGGCATGTTCACATTTCCTATCTCAATCTTTTTCAGGATGTCATCCTCGGTGGGCGTATAATCCAGTTTTACCAGATTTTGGAAATCGAAGGTAGCCTCTGTATCATAGTTAGCAGTGACTTGAAGCCGTTCCCCCACTTTACCCAAAAGACTTAAGCTGATACGCTGGTCGAAATCGAAGGACAAATTGGTCCGGTTTCTTGGAGAAAGGGCCGGATTGTCATTTTTCTGCCATAAGATTCCCAAATCCATGGCAACAGAACCTTGCGGAATGACTTCTATAGTATTTCCTCCAAAAATGGACTCAAAAAAGCTGCTGTTCACATAAAAATTGGGCAAAAGGTTCTTACGCGCTTCCTCGCTTCCTTCTTTTTTCCCTGTAAAGGCATCTATTTTTTCCTTGAAATAGGATTTCATCTGCTCCTTTCGGACCAAATCGAAATATTGGTCGGGAGTCAAAATAATGGGATGGGTGATATCAAAATCCCCAATGCTTTCCGTATAAATGTATCGGTCCAGTTTGGGGTCGTAGGTGTATTTTGCAATAATACTATTGGGGTTTTCCAATATCAACTTACCAAGGGCAACACCTGTTTTAACAGAGTCCTGTACCTGCTCGGTAGTTTCCTGGCCCATTACGGTAGTGGCCATCAGAAAACATATATAAAAGAAAAAGTACTTAAATCTCAGCGATTTAAGCATCGGTTTTGCCCCTCTTTTCAAACTAGTTACAAATTTTTCAGCGCCAGTTTAATAATGTCCTCAACGCTTAGTGCAGGGTCTTGGGCCAGTACCTTGTCCACAACCTTTTCAGATTGTCTTCTAACGAAACCAAGAACCTCTAAAGCAGATAACGCTTCTTCTTTGCTAGTATTGTTTGATTGAAGGGAAACTTCGCCCATATCATAGACTTTTAAAATCTTGTCTTTAAGATCTAAAATTACCCGTTGGGCAGTTTTGGCTCCTATCCCCTTGATTGCCTGTATGGAAGGGACATCCCCGTTGGCAATGGCATCCCTAACCTGGGTCGGGGATAAAGAAGACAACATGGTTCGTGCGGTGCTCGATCCAATACCTGAAACTGAAATTAAAAGTCTAAAAATCTCGCGTTCTGCCTTCTCCACAAATCCAAACAGGGTATGGGAATCCTCCTTAACCTGCAAATGGGTAAAAAGTCTGATGTTTTCCTCATCCTTTAAAAGTGAAAAAGTGTGCAGGGATATGTTCAAAAAATAACCAACCCCATTGCATTCAATAATTACATAGGTGGGATTTTTTTCGACCAGTTTTCCGGATAGATGGGTAATCATGTTTGGAGTTTTGGATTATTGGTTATTGGTTATTGGTTATTGGTTATTGGTTATTGGTTATTGGTTATTGGTTATTGGTTATTGAAACATAAGGTTTAATCTTCCCCTTGCATATGGGCCATTCTTCGTTTTTCTCGCTCTTGGGCATCAATTACGGCAACTGCTGCCATGTTTACCATTTCATCCACACTGGCACCCAATTGTAAAATATGGGCCGATCTGCGCAGACCTACCATAATTGGTCCAATGGATTCTGCATTATGCAATCCCTTTAAAAGTTTGTACGTAATGTTTGCCGAATCCAAATTGGGAAAAATCAAGGTATTCACTTTTTTTCCTGCCAATTTGGAAAATGGGAAATTGTTATGGCATAAATCCTGATCCAACGCAAAATCGGTTTGGATTTCCCCATCGACCACCAAATCTGGGTTACGCTCATGCAAGATGCGCACTGCCTCTCTTACTTTTCGGGCATTGGGGTGGCTGGATGATCCATAATTGGCATAAGACAACAATGCCATCACCGGGTTAAATCCAAAAGTACCGGCAACATTGGCGGTCATTTGGGCAATTTCTGCCAATTCTTCGGCATTGGGATCTATGTTAATGGAGGTATCCGCCAAAAACAAGGGCCCACGATCCGTGATCATAATATTGACCGTTGATGCATTAGTAACCCCTTTGGCCCTGCCCAACACCTCAAAAACGGGCTTCAACACCTTGGGATACGATCTGGAATACCCTGAAATCATTCCGTCAGCATCGCCTTCCAGCAGCATCATGGCGCCAAAATAATTTCGCTTCCCCATATTGATTCGGGCACTGTATTGGGTTTCACCTTTCCTTTTCCGGGATTCCCACAGCTTCATGGCATATCGGGTTCTCACCTCCTTGGTCTCTTCCGATCTAGGGTCGATTATTTCCACCTCAGCATCAAAATCCAATTCTTTTTTGAGTCCTTCAATGATTTCCCTATTCCCCAAAAGAATGGGTATTGCTATGCCTTCCTCATGAACAATCTGTGCTGCTTTCATCACATCCAGGAGCTCTGCTTCGGCAAAAACAATCCGCTTGGGATTCATCCGTGCCCTATTATGCATTAACCGCACTACTTTATTGTCGTTCCCTGACCTTTGGTACAGTTCCTCCACATATTTTTTCCAATCCTGAATGGGTGCTTTTGCCACCCCACTTTCCATGGCCGCCTTGGCCACTGCGGGTGGAATTTTGGTAATCAGACGGGGGTCAAAAGGTTTGGGAATGATATATTCCTTACCAAAGGCCAATCTTGTGGTGTCATAAGCTATGTTGACCTGTTCCGGAACGGGTTCCCGGGTCAAATCGGCCAAAGCCCGGACCGCTGCCATTTTCATTTCTTCATTAATCTTGGTGGCCCTAACATCCAAAGCGCCCCTAAAAATAAATGGAAACCCTAGTACGTTGTTCACCTGATTGGGATGGTCAGACCTTCCGGTAGCCATAATAACGTCCTTCCTCGTTTTACAGGCAAGGCCATATTCAATTTCCGGATTCGGATTGGCCATTGCAAAAACTATGGGGTCCTTGGCCATGGACAACAGCATTTCTGGAGTCATTATATTGGCAATTGACAGTCCAATAAACACATCCGCATCTTTCACTGCTTCTTGCAATGTATCTATTTTCCGATCTGAAGCGAATTCCATTTTTTCCTGGGAAAGGTTTTCCCGATCCTTTCGGATAACGCCTTTACTGTCCAGCATTACAATGTTCTCTGCCTTGGCCCCGAATGCCTTGTACAACCGGGTACAGGAAACGGCCGCAGCCCCGGCTCCACTGACCACGATCTTCACTTTCTCGATTTTCTTTTGGGCTATTTCCAGCGCATTGATCAATGCGGCGGCAGAGATAATGGCTGTTCCGTGTTGATCATCGTGCATCACCGGAATGTCCAGTTCCTCTTTTAGACGTCTTTCTATCTCGAAAGCTTCCGGAGCTTTAATATCCTCCAAGTTTATCCCACCAAAAGTTGGTGCGATGGTCTTGACGGTCTCTATGAATTTATCAACATCAGTGGTGTCCAATTCAATGTCCATTCCGTCGATATCAGCAAAAATCTTGAAGAGCAAACTTTTCCCTTCCATCACAGGTTTGGATGCTTCGGGGCCAATATTCCCCAGACCTAAAACAGCTGTTCCATTGGAAATTACGGCTACGATGTTACCTTTGGCTGTATAGCGATAGACGTCCTCCTTGTTCTTTTCAATTTCCAAACAGGGTTCCGCCACACCTGGAGAATATGCCAAGGCCAGATCGCGCTGGGTGGCATAGGGTTTGGTGGGAACTATTTTTATCTTACCGGGCTGGGGTTTGGCATGGTACAATAATGCCTCCCGTCGTTGTTTCTCTTTACTCATACCTAAAGTTTGAAGGGGTAAATTTATGGCATTCCAGTAGATAATAAGTCAAAAATGCAACTTACCCTTTAGATGTTCCAATAAATACCTTTATGGTAATTCCATTATGGGGTATTCACCTCCTCATTTTTGGAAATATTCAACCGCATGGCCAAGACTCCTGCAATAACAAAAAATATACCTCCAAATAGAATGGCATTTACGGCATCATTGTCCAATACGTTCTTAATGATTGGGCCAAAAGAAACGGTTTGAATAAGCATGGGGATTACAATCATCATGTTCACAATGCCCATATATACTCCCCGGCGTTCTTCAGGAATCACTTTGGAAACCATTGCATAAGGAATTCCCATCATTGCTGCCCAACCAATTCCAAATAGCACCATAGGGGCCAATAGTAACCACTGATCGTTAATGTAGGGCATGCTCAGCATGGCAATGCCCGTTAGGAACAAGCAAAAAACATAAACCAATTTAGAGCCTATTTTGGAAGCAATGGGCACAAGGGCCAAAGCTACCAACATAGTCACTAGATTATACGTCCCGTTCATTAAACCGGTTTGGGCCAATGCCTGTTCTGCCAGGGCTTGTACATTCTGTGCAAACGCCATATCCTCCGTGCTTAAAACAGCACCTTCCCTACAAGCTTCGGTGAGGGCCTCAAACTTTTCGTTGTCGGCATTGGTAATTCCGTATAAACTGTTTCGCAGCATAGGTGTGATAAACTGCCAATAGACAAAAAGTGCATACCATTGGAAAAAATATACCGCGGAAAGCTTCCATAAAAATTTGGGCATTTCGCCAATTGCATCGGCGGCCTCAACAAAGGGATTTAGAACATCCCCCAATTTTTTTATACTGGGTTTATCCGGATTCCTTTTAATAATCTTATAAAGTGCAAAAAGCCATAAAAAAGCAAAAAAGAGTACAATAATCACCCAAACATTGATATCCTCATATAGGACTGGAGCCATTTCGCCCAAGACAAATCCCAAGGCCATTGGTACAGAGAAAATCACCAATAAAACGCTAAAAATTTGAATTACCGGGGATGGTTTGCCCGCATTAAATTCCCTAATTTCTTTTAACTCCTCATCAGAAGGTGGTATTTCAGGCGTTTTCCAAACCGACCATAACACTGTTCCAATGGATGCTATGGCTCCAAGGAAAAAGGAATAGTACACCCATTTTGGAATACTGTTAGCAGCTTCAACACCGGTACTACACAAATCGGCAGTTTCTGTAGGTACGCTAAACCAATCCTGAAAAAGGAACAGTGAAAAATTGGCCAATGTGATTCCAGCACCCACAAACAAACTTTGCATTTGGTATCCAAAAGTCAATTGCTCATCTGGAAGTTTGTCCCCTACAAAAGCCCTATAGGGTTCCATGGCCGTGTTGTTACCCGCATCCAGAATCCAGAGTAACCCTACAGCAAACCAAAGTTCTGGGCTGAAGGGAAATGCAAAAAGGCACAAACTGGCCAAAATAGCTCCAATTAAAAAGAATGGCTTTCTCCGGCCTCCCCATTTTGGCGACCACGTTCTATCTGAGATGGCTCCGATAATGGGTTGAATCAGTAAACCGGTTACAGGACCTGCCAAATTCAACAACGGTAACTCTTCATGATGCGCACCCAAAAAAGAGAATATTGGATTTACCGCAGTTTGCTGCAAACCAAAACTGAACTGGATTCCAAAAAATCCCACATTCATATTCCAAATTTGCCAAAAACTCAATCGGGGTTTTGTGATCTTCATCATATCTGAGGGAGATTTAATCCAAGGCCAGGTATCGCCTATTGTCTTTAAGTTCCTTCAATATAGTGTTTTCCATAGAGGATTTATAAAATAACACTACTGAAATCGAGATATCGGCAACGAAAACGTTTGAAATTTTGCAATTCCCTATTTCAGAAATTTAATATTTCGGGTCAACCCTTGGAATTTGGTTCTTTTTACCGCCGATTTTTTGAACACTTTTTTAAAAACCTCTTCTGTGATCTCTTCCCAGTCCTTCCGTTCCATGATCAATAATTCCGGATGCGGGTTGAATAAAGGTTCCTGGTGTGGTTTGGAGAATCGGTTCCAAGGACATACGTCCTGGCATACATCACAACCAAACATCCAGTCGTCAAACTGCCCCTTGTACTCGGTTGGAATCTCATTTTTGAGCTCGATAGTGAAATAGGAAATACACTTACTACCATCTACCACATAGGGCTCCACAATAGCCTCAGTTGGGCAGGCATCAATACAAGCCGTACAGGTACCACAATGGTCAGTGGTTGGAGCATCGTACTCCAAATCCAAATCAATGATCAACTCGGCAATAAAATAAAAAGACCCCATTTGTTGGGTCAGTAAATTGCTGTGCTTGCCTATCCATCCCAGGCCACTTTTGGCTGCCCAAGCCTTGTCCAAAACGGGGGCCGAATCCACAAAGGCCCTGCCATGGACATCCCCAATCTCTTCCTGGATAAATTGTAAAAGGGATTTTAGTTTATCCTTGATCACAAAGTGATAGTCCGTTCCATAGGCGTATTTGGAAATCTTGTATGTATCCTCTATTTGATGTTGTTCCGGAAAATAGTTCAACAACAATGAAACCACAGATTTGGAACCTTCCACCAATTTGGTGGGATCCAAACGCTTATCAAAATGGTTCTCCATGTATTGCATCTCCCCATGCATGCCCTGCTTGAGCCATTTCTCAAGACGTGGAGCTTCCTCTTCCAGAAAAACGGCTTTGGAGATACCACAAGACAAAAAACCGAGGCGTTTGGCCTCTGCTTTGATTCGTCTAGTGTTTTCAGCGGCTCCCATTAGCTATTCCTTCTTTCAAAATTCACTTGGATATCCAATGGCTTTAAGGTAATCAAAGGGTTTATTTCAACCTTTTCCATTTTGGTGGACAATTTGAAGTTTTTTACGATTTCTCCCACGGTAAGAATCATTTCATAGGTGGCCATGGCATTGCCAATGCACATTCTTGGTCCAGCTCCAAAGGGATAAAAGTAGTTACCATACTCTTTACTGTCCAGCCCTACAAATCGGTCCACTTGATATTCATAGGGACTTTCCCAAAATGATGGGTGTCGATGCAATTCGAAAATGGAAAGTAGGATCATACCTCCTTTTTTTATTTCAATCCCATTGAGGTCCGTGTTTTCTGTGGCCACCCTATCCATAAAATAAGCTGGTGGGTACAGCCGCATGGCTTCTTTAATGCTTGAAGATGTCAGGGGCAGCTTGGCAAAGTCTTGCCACTCCAATTGCGTTTTGCCCAAATTGGTAATCTCGTCCAATATTTTTTCCTGTGCCAATTGATTCTTTGCCAAAAAATACAACGTAAAAGAAAGGGCACTGGCTGTGGTTTCATATCCTGCCGTAAACAAGATCATCAATTCATCCAATAGTTGCTTTCTGGGCATGTGCGTCCCATCTTCGTAAGTGGCCTTCAGGAGCATGTCCAACAAATCATCCCTGTCCACATTTTGAGCCAGTCTATTTTCCACCAGGCCATTAAGAATATCCCGAGCGCGATCACTGAACCCTATATGTTTGCCGATTTCTCCTGTGAGACGATACCACCATCTGAAATAGGGTCTTCGCATTTCGGTCACCAACATGTTCTGATTGGCTTCGGTGATTTGTTTTAGCTCCGCCATGGGCTGCCTAATATCATTATGACTGAACAAGGTCTTTGCCACTACTTGAAAAGCCAAGTCCCCCATTAACGGGATAACATTGACGTCTGAGCCAGGCTCAATTCTATCCAACTCTTCCTGAATGGCAGATCTCATAATTCCAATAAGTCCTTTCAGTTTTTTCTGATGAAAGGCCGGTTGGATCATTCGTCTATGGGTTCGCCAATGCTCCCCGTTTGAAGTCAACAATCCCTGCCCAATATATTTGGCCAGGTCTCTCGTCTGCAACTTTGATTTTTCAAAGCTTCTGTGCTTTTTCTGAAGTACTTGCTTCACCAATTCTGGATCCCGGGTAAAGATTACCCCTCCTTCGGCGGGGATGGACACGCTAAAAGTATCTCCCAATTTCTTAAAATTCCTGTGATGGAAATTCAGCGGGTTTTTCTGGATGGTACGTCGGTTGGCAAAAACCTTAAAAGTGGAAATGGAAGGTACCTTCTTCATTCAAAAAGACCGCTTTGGGTTCCTCCTTTGATCTTCCCCAAGTGTTTATAGGCCAATTCCGTGACTTCCCTACCCCTTGGGGTTCGCATAATAAAACCCTGTTGAATGAGAAATGGCTCATAGACCTCTTCAATAGTCTCCGCACTTTCCGAAACCGCGGTGGCCAAAGTGGTTATACCAACGGGGCCTCCTTTGAATTTATCAATAATGGTAGAAAGGATTTTATTGTCCATCTCGTCCAAGCCATGGGCATCCACATTCAGGGCTTTCAATCCAAATTTGGAAATATCCATATCAATGTTTCCGTTCCCTTTGATTTGGGCAAAATCCCTCACCCTCCTCAAAAGGGCATTGCAAATTCTGGGTGTTCCCCTGCTTCTTCCGGCAATTTCAATGGCTGCATCGTTGGTAATGGGAACTTTAAGAATATCTGCACTTCGCTGCACAATGGTAGAGAGCAGTTCGGTGTGATAATACTGCAATCGGCTTTGAATACCAAAACGCGCTCGCATAGGAGCCGTCAACAGGCCTGAACGGGTGGTAGCTCCCACAAGGGTAAACGGGCTTAAATTGATCTGTACCGTTCTGGCATTGGGGCCCGTTTCAATCATAATATCAATTTTGTAGTCCTCCATGGCCGAATACAGATATTCTTCCACAATTGGGCTCAGGCGATGGATCTCATCTATAAACAATACGTCTCGCTCCTCCAGATTGGTCAACAGTCCAGCCAAATCTCCTGGTTTGTCCAAAACGGGTCCGGAGGTAACCTTGATTCCCACTCCCAATTCGTTGGCCAAAATATGGGCCAAGGTGGTCTTGCCCAATCCGGGTGGACCATGAAACAAGGTATGGTCCAATGCCTCACCCCTAAGGTTTGCAGCCTGCACAAAGACCTTAAGGTTCTCCAGCACCTGCTCCTGACCGGTAAAATCGTCAAAGGTAATAGGTCTCAAAGCCCTTTCAATATCCAGCTCTTCCTGGGAAAAATTTTCCGATGTTGGATCCAGGTTTTCGTTCATAGGGTAATTATTGTTCCTCCTTTTTTATAAGTTGTGCGGTATTCAAGAACTCAAGAAGAGTTATGCGGGGATTCCCGTAGAGATAGGTCCTTGTATTATCTATTGCGCTGAGCTCGAGTTCACGATACACATTCAAACGAGCCGTGGCACTGTTTTCCAACTTTGCTTTGACAGCTGCCGCTTCCATTCTTTCAGCCTTTAATCTGGAATTATCCGTTAGATTGGCCTCAATCCTGTCCGAAGTACCTTCCAAGGTCAAAGAGCCATTCTGCTCCAAATCTACCAAGCCCACTTCATTTACGGCATACACATAGGCCTCTGCCCTTTGATTTACGGAAATGTTGAGAGAGTCCACATCCACATTAAAATCACCACGACTGGTTTCTTCCATGCGAATGTCCATAACCGCGGCGCTGGCCTGAAGGTTTAACCTTGTGTTCGCAAAAGCATCCACAAAAAGTTCATCGCTGTTGATGATATCTTCAGAGGTAATACTGCCTTCTTTGACCACAATGGCCTGTAACTCGGTAAATTCTATGGTTATATCCAATTTCTTCTTGGAGGTAACATCATAAAACGAGCTTATGATCAAGGTACCGTCCACAACGTTGAACTTGAGGATATCAATCAAGTTGTCGTCCGCTTCTATTTTATATCCCGGCCCAAATGATTTTTTCAGGACAATATTCAGATCGTCATTGAGCTGTACGGCATTAAACATGGGAAGTTCGCCGTTGACTTCCGTTACAATCCTGCTCCCCTTTATTTTGGGCTTGCGCTGTGCGAATGCAGTCAGATTAAACAGCAGTAAAAGAACTATGGCTAGATTTTTCAAAAGTGTTCGCATTACGGATTATTAAAGATATTACAATTAGCAATAACAATTGCCGTACCAAACCCTGGAAACAAAAAACCCATCCTAATGGGATGGGCCTTGTTTTATCTTTTTCGCTAATGATTCAGCTCTTCTTCATTGTCTTGCAGCGGTATGGTCTGCGGAACAAAATCCTGACCAGCTATAATGTACTCCCCATTTTCATAGGTTTTGCTGTAATCATATGCCCAGCGATGTACATGTGGAATGGCTCCAGGCCAGTTTCCATGGATATGCTCCTGTGGTGCGGTCCACTCCAAAGTAGTAGCCTTCCAAGGATTCAATGATCCCCTCTTTCCATAGAACACACTGTACACGAAATTAAATGCAAACACCAATTGTGCTCCAGCTGTGATAATGGCAAAAACCGTCATCAACACCTGAACATTGGTTAATTCGTCAAACATAGGGAATGCTGTATTCTCATAATATCTTCGTGGTACTCCAGCCATTCCAACAAAGTGCATGGGGAAGAAGATACCGTAAGAACCTATGGCCGTAATCCAGAAATGGACATAGCCCAAATTCTTGTTCATCATTCTTCCTTGGAAGAGTTTTGGGAACCAGTGGTACACCCCAGCGAACAATCCATAAAGTGCCGAGATACCCATTACCAAGTGGAAGTGGGCGACCACGAAATAAGTGTCATGCACATTGATATCCAAGGCACTGTCCCCTAGAATAATACCTGTTAGACCACCAGTAATGAAGGTAGAAACCATACCAATGGAAAAGAGCATGCCCGGATTGAGCTGCAGATTTCCTTTCCAAAGTGTAGTTATCCAGTTAAATGCTTTTACTGCGGATGGAATTGCGATCAACAAAGTTGTAAAGGTAAATACCGAACCAAGGAATGGATTCATCCCTGAAATGAACATGTGGTGCCCCCAAACAATTGTTGACAAAAAGGCAATGGCCAAGATAGATGCAATCATAGCCCTATATCCAAAAATTGGTTTACGGGCATTTACTGCCATCACTTCGGATACAAGACCCATAGCAGGCAGAATTACGATATATACCTCTGGGTGACCCAGGAACCAGAACAAGTGCTCAAACAGTACAGGAGAACCTCCCTGATAATGCAATACCTCACCTTGGATGAAGATATCCGAAAGGAAGAAGGATGTTCCAAAACTTCTGTCCATAATCAGCAACAAAGCTGCTGAAAGAAGTACTGGGAAAGAAATTACCCCAATAACCGCTGTTACAAAGAAAGCCCAAATAGTTAAGGGAAGACGTGTCATGGACATCCCTTTGGTCCTTAGATTCAGTACTGTCACAATATAATTCAAGGATCCCAATAGCGATGATGCAATGAATATGGCCATGGAGACCAACCACAGTGTCATCCCTGCACCTGAACCAGCTTGCGCCATAGGCAGGGCACTCAAGGGAGGATAAATGGTCCATCCAGCTGCTGCAGGACCTGCTTCCACGAAAAGTGAAATCACCATAATCACAGCAGACAAAAAGAACATCCAGAAAGAGAGCATGTTCAAGAAACCGGAAGCCATATCCCTGGCCCCAATCTGCAATGGAATCAAAAGGTTACTAAAGGTACCACTCAAGCCAGCTGTCAACACAAAGAATACCATAATGGTACCGTGCATGGTCACCAAGCCCAAATAAATGTCGGCATCCATTACTCCACCTGGAGCCCATTTGCCCAACAATCCTTCAAAAACGGAAAAAGATTCACCTGGCCAGGCCAATTGCATTCTGAAAAGCAAAGACATGGCAATACCAATAAAGCCCATGATCAACACCCCAGTAATAAGATATTGCTTGGCAATCATCTTATGGTCTTGACTAAAGATGTACTCGGTTATAAAGGTTTCCTTATGATGATGTCCGTGATCTTCGTGTCCGTGTTCGTGTCCAGTAGCTGACATAATCTTCTTTAAATTTTGTTTTTATTTTTTGATGGCCTTTCTTACTCGGCAGAGGCTACAGTTTCCTTAAAAGTAGCTTGTTCTGCAATCCACTTGTTATATTCTTCCTCGGTTTCCACTATGATTTTCATCTGCATGTTGTAGTGGGATTTTCCACAAATCTTGTTACAAAGCAATACATAATCGAATTCCCAAGGGTCGGAGTTGGGTTTGCCTTCGGCAGCCCATTTGGCCCTTAATGCGTTTGTTCTTTTCACCTTGTCCACTACATCCGGGTTGCGTCTCATCTCCTCAGTAGTAATGGTCGGCGTAAAAGAAAACTGTGTGATCATACCCGGCACACAATTCATTTGCGCTCTAAAGTGAGGCATATATGCGGAGTGCAATACATCTTGTGAGCGCATCATAAAATTCACTTTGCGACCTACTGGTAAATGCAATTCCTTAACCAAAATATCGTCAGCTGCATTGGGGTCGGATTCGTCCAATCCCAAAACGTTGGCCCTATCAATATCAATAAGTCTTACACTGGCATCTCCCAATACATTGTCTTCACCACCATAGCGGGCAGTCCAATTAAACTGCTGGGCATACAATTCAACAATTAACGGATCGTCCTCATCATTCACATCCATGATATTGGTCCAAGTGTATAATCCCCAAAGAATCAAACCTGCCAATACGATAACTGGAATAATGGTCCAGATGAACTCTAAACGGTCATTGTCCGCAAAGAAAAGGGCTTTCTTCCCTTTTTCACCTCTGTATTTGTACGCGAAATAGTGCAAAAGAGCCTGGGTAATGGTCTGCACCACAAAAATGATGGCGAAGGAAACCCACATCAATTGGTCGTATCCACCTCCATGCGCTGAAGAAGCTTCCGGTAACAATACCTTGGAGTACTTCGCAAAGCTAAAGATGGTAATACCGTAAATGAAGAATAAAAATGTAAACATTAGATAACCATTGTACTTGTTATCCTTGTCCGTTGCCACTCCAGTTTCTTCCGCTTTAAGTTGGGACAATTCAAAAATCTTGGTCATTTGCCAGATTGCAATTGCCACCAGTACTAAAACAGTCAATGTTAATAATGCAGTCATTGTATATTGCTCTAAGACTTAATCGTATTAATAATGAAATTGTCTACTTTCCTCAACAAATGGATTTCGCTTGGGCTGTAAAGGATGCTTGGTCAAGGTGTTGAACACCCAGAAAACAAACAATCCACCAAAGAACAGTATTCCACCAATTTCAGGAATTCCAAAATGCCATTGATCACCCACTGTTGCAGGCATTACCATGTTGTACACATCCAAATAGTGACCAAACAGCACCACAATACCGGCCATGATCACAAACCAGTTTATTCTCTTGTAATCACTATTCATCAATACCAATAATGGGAATACGAAATTCATGACCAACATGGTAAAGAAAGGTAATTTGTAATCCTGGAATCTTGCTATGTAGTAGGTTACTTCTTCTGGAATGTTCGCATACCAAATCAACATGAACTGCGAGAACCAAAGGTAGGTCCAGAAAATGCTAATGGCGAACATAAACTTGGCCAAATCATGAATATGGCTGTCGTTCACATTTTCCAAATAGCCTTTGGACTTCAAGTAGATGCTTACAATAGCTATTACCGTGATACCGGAAACAAACATACTGGCAAATACGTACCAGCCAAACAGCGTGCTAAACCAGTGCGGATCCAAACTCATGATCCAGTCCCATGACATCATGGACTCAGTAACCAGGTAGAATACCAAGAAACCGGCAGACCATCTAAAATTCTTTACAAAGTTGGTATTGTCATCAGATTCATCCTGAGCCAAGGATAGTTTTCTGGAAATCTCCCTGTAGAAAATCCAACCTCCCAAGAAAATGGCAGCTCTTACCAAAAAGAACGTTGGGTTAAGATATCCTGCTTTGCCCTGCAACAACTTATCATGGGCCACAACATCCGCATCCATCCATACAAACATATGGTTCATGTGCAGTACTGAAAGTACCAAAATCACAAATACGATAATACCACCTGGAACCAGATATGCCGTAATCCCTTCCATTACCCTAAACAATAGTGGCGACCATCCGGCTTGAGCAGCTCTTTGAATGGCATAGAACGCCAAAACCCCAAGGGCAATCATAAAGAAAAAGAATGCGGCTACATATAAGGCAGACCAAGGTCTGTTTTGCAATTGGTGCAACAAATGCTCATCGTGGGATGCATCATGCCCTTCTTCATGTGCAGCTTCCTGTCCGTGACCAGCTGCTTCACCATGTGCATCATCTGCTGCCTCGGCATGACCACCACCATGATCATCATGATGGGCAGATGCCACAATTGCCTTAGCTTCTTCCACAGTGCTTGGGGCAGAGGCAAAACCGATCACTAAAAAAATCAGTCCTACTGCCATGGCTATGAAAGATCCTATTTTAAGTCTGTTTGAAAACGTGTACATAGTATACTTATCCAATTATTTTGTTAGGTCTTCCTTTAACTTCATCACGTACTCGGACACTTGCCACATTTCTTCCTCATTGGCAAGTTGAGCGGCATATGAACCCATGGAGTTCAAACCATAATATATGGTATGATAGGTACTTCCCACGGTAATATTACGGGCCACATCATCATAGCTGGGCACACCCAATATTTTTTCACGCTTTACCAAAGTACCCTGTCCTTTTCCTTTAGGTCCGTGACAAATGGCACAATAGATATCGTACAATTCCTTTCCTTTTGCCAAATTGGCCTGACTTTGAAGTGAATCCAACGGGCTTGGCTCCAATCTGGCCAAATCCTTTCCTTCCAAGGTGTTCTCAAACTTATAGGGCATATAGCCTCTAGAAATCGTATTTTCCGGTGGAAGAAGGGCTTCTGTTCCTTGAGGGAACAAACCATTATCCACTCCTTGATAGGTTTCATACCCAACCGGTTCGTACATGTTTGGCATATACTGGTAGTTTGGGCTATTCTTATCCGCGCACGAAGCCATGGACAGAACCAAAACTAAAACAACACCTATTTTACCTAAATGCTTCATATTATTACGACTCCTTTTCTGTAACTTTTAGTTCCACAGCTCCAGTATCCCACAACAAGGCGGTCAACTCATCTTCGTTATCATGTAGCCCGATTTCCATTAAAAAATGGTCATCAGTTGTTCTTACATCTGGATTTTCAGCTTTCTTAAAAGGCCACATTCTACTTCTAAGGTAAAATGTGATCACCATCAAGTGAGCGGCAAAGAAAACGGTCATCTCAAACATGATGGGAACGAAGGCCGGCATGTTTTCCAAGTAGCTAAAGCTTGGCTTACCACCAATGTCCTGGGGCCAATCTTCTATCATGATATAGTTCATCATGGTAATGGCCACCGCAAGACCCAAACATCCGTACATAAAAGATGTGATTGCAATCCGTGTATCCGCAAGTCCCATGGCCTTGTCCAGACCGTGTACAGGAAAAGGGGTATACACTTCCTCAATATGATGATGTTCCGCCCTCACCTTTTTGACAGCTTGCATCAACACATCGTCATCATTATAAAGTGCTTGTATAACTTTTGAAGCCATAACTACTTTTTATCGTTTAATTTTTTAGCTTGTCCAGCCCAATCATCCCGCTGTGCCCTACCTGGGAACGAGCCTGTGATCGAATCCAGCAAATCATATTCTTTCTCGGTCATTTTACTTACCTGAGCGAAGGTATAAATCCCGATTTGGTTCAAGGTTTCCTCCATTTGAGGTCCAATCCCCTTAACTTTTTTCAAATCGTCTGCCTGATCTGTTTCAGCATCAAAGGTTCCGATAGCTCCCAACAGGGATGCCACTTGCTTCGCATCTGCCTCAGGTTTTGCTTCTGTTGCGGCTGCTTTTTCCACTTTACCTCCTTTTGAAGGTTTTTCATATAGCGGTTTTCCAGCTTCACGAAGATTCTTGAATCGTTCTCCTGAAGATTTCAATATGGATTTCACCTCCGCTTGCGCAATTACAGGGAAGGTTCTGGAATACAACAGGAACAATACAAAGAAGAATCCGATGGTTCCAATAAAGATTCCAACATCCACAAAAGTTGGTGAGAACATTGTCCAAGAAGAGGGCAGGTAATCTCTGTGCAAAGAGGTTACAATGATCACAAAACGCTCAAACCACATTCCTATGTTTACCACAATGGAAATAAAGAATGAGAACATGATACTGGTACGTAATTTCTTGAACCACATGAACTGCGGCGAGAACACGTTACAGGTCATCATAGACCAGTATGCCCACCAGTAAGGCCCTGTAGCCCTATTTAGGAACGCGTACTGTTCGTACTCTACTCCTGAATACCAAGCAATGAACAACTCCGTGATATAGGCACAACCCACAATGGATCCCGTGATCATGATCACAATGTTCATCAGCTCTATGTGCTGAACGGTAATATAGGCCTCCAGGTTACATACCTTACGCATGATGATCAAGAGGGTGTTTACCATGGCGAATCCTGAGAAAATAGCTCCCGCAACAAAGTACGGCGGGAAGATGGTGGTGTGCCATCCAGGAATTACCGAGGTGGCAAAGTCAAAGGATACAATAGTGTGTACCGAAAGTACAAGTGGTGTAGCCAAACCTGCCAATACCAAGGAAACTTCCTCAAATCGTTGCCAATCTTTTGCCCTACCTGTCCAACCGAAGCTTAACAGGCTGTATATTTTCTTTTGGAATGGTTTAATGGCCCTATCCCTGATCATCGCAAAGTCAGGCAACAGACCCGTCCACCAGAACACCAAGGATACCGATAAATAGGTAGAGATTGCAAATACGTCCCAAAGCAAAGGTGAATTAAAGTTTACCCACAACGAACCAAATTGGTTTGGAATAGGCAATACCCAATAGGCCAACCATGGACGTCCCATGTGAATAATTGGGAACAAACCGGCCTGGATAACAGAGAATATGGTCATTGCTTCTGCAGAACGGTTGATCGCCATTCTCCATTTCTGTCTAAACAACAGCAATACCGCAGAAATCAAGGTTCCTGCGTGACCAATACCTACCCACCAAACGAAGTTTGTAATATCCCAGGCCCAGTTTACGGTCTTGTTCAGACCCCAAACCCCGATACCTGTGGAAATGGTGTAAATAATACATCCTATACCCCAAAGTAATGCAACCAAGGCAATGGAAAATACAATCCACCACTGCTTATTGGCCTTTCCCTCTACTGGAGCGGCAATATCCACGGTAACATCATGGTATCCTTTATCTCCAAGTACTAAGGGCTTTCGAATAGGTGCTTCGTAATGCGACGCCATAATTTATCTTCTAGTTACTTCTTTATTAATTGATTAAGCCTCGTTGGTATTTCTTACCTTAACATGATAGAACACGTTGGGTTTGGTTCCCACATGCTCCAACAAGTGGTACATTCTATCATCCTCCTTCAATTCGGCAATCTTGCTGTGCTCATCGTTAATGTCCCCAAACACCATGGCTCCGCTGCTACAAGCAGCTGAACAAGCCGTTTGGAATTCCCCATCCTTAATCTCACGACCATCCCTTTTGGCATCCAAAATGGTTTTTTGGGTCATTTGGATACACATGGAACATTTTTCCATAACTCCTCTGGAACGTACATTTACATCCGGGTTAATGACCATCTTCCCAAGGTCGTTGTTCATATTGAAATCAAACTCGTCATTGTCATAGTACAAGAACCAGTTGAATCGCCGAACTTTATAAGGACAGTTGTTGGCACAATATCTCGTACCTACACAACGGTTATAAGCCATTTGGTTTTGCCCTTGTCTACCGTGCGAGGTAGCAGCTACTGGACAAACGGTTTCACAAGGTGCATGGTTACAGTGCTGGCACATTACAGGCTGGAATGCAACCTGAGGATTTGCAGAGGCATCTTCCATCTGTCCTAATCCACCCAAGGTTCCTTGATCGCCAAACAAGCCTTCTAGACCCTCTTTCTTTTCATTGTCCTGCTCAAAGGTCTCTTCTGAAGAATAATATCTATCTATACGCAACCAGTGCATATCCCTGGAACGTCTTATCTCTTCTTTACCCACGACAGGAACATTGTTCTCTGCATGACAGGCAATAACACATGCCCCACAACCTGTACAAGCGTTCAGGTCGATGGATAGGTTAAAGTGATGTCCGATGGAACGATCAAACTCTTCCCACAAATCAGCATCCGGAGAAGTAACCGGAATTTCCTGGTGGTTCAAGCTTACGTGCGGCATTGGGTTCCACTCGTGATGGTCTTTGGTATTGAAAATCTCCAAGGTAGTTTCCTTGATGATATCTCCCCTTCCCATAAGGGTTTTATGCAACTGAACACAGGCAAACTCGTGGTCACCGGAAGCTTTTTCCAAGCTCACGGACTGAACATCGGAGAAGTTCTTGTACAACGCATAGGCATTTACTCCAGTGGCCATTTCAGCTTTCATTCCAGCTTCACGACCATACCCAAAGGAAAGTCCCACGGTACCTGGCGCCTGTCCTGGCTGAATGATCACAGGAACATTATTTAATGTTGTACCATCTACAGTAAGGTTTACATAACTACCGTTCAATCCACCATCGGCCACATTGTAGTTTTCAAGACCCAGATTTTCAGCATCAGCTTTGGATACCGTTACATAGTTGTCCCAAGAAACTCGGGAAACAGGGTCCGGGAATTCTTGCAACCATGGGTTGTTGGCCTGCTTACCATCCCCCATTCCTACTTTGGAGTACAACACTAGTTCCGTTCCAGAACTGGTACTGTTTACCAAAGAATTTACTGCCGCAGATATTGGAGCAATGCTTTCCGCCTCATCTCCATCCGTACTTTCGGCAACACTTTCAACAGCAGCCTCTTCTTCTTCAACCGCAGCAGGAACAAAAACACCATCTTGAAGTGCCTGATTCCAATCCCCACCTTGCAATAGTGAAGTATTCCAATTTTCTTTTATGTATTCGTAGTAGGTCTGATTCTTGCCCAACCAGTTCAACAAAGAAGTTTGGAACTGACGTGTATCAAAAAGTTCACGAATAGCGGGTTGGGTCAAGCTGTATTGTCCTTTTTTAAATTCGGCATCACCCCAAGACTCCAAGTAATGGGAAGCAGCTGCCACGAATTGGGAGGACTGTGCGGTTTCATCATTATTGAATGAAAAACTAACCGAAACATCCACTTTTCCAAGACCCTCAATGAACTCTGCAGCGTTCGGCAAAGAATAGGCTGGGTTTACCCCGTCCATAATCAAAATCCCTACACGACCGGCATTCATATCGGTAATCAACTTGTTTACTTTGGCCGAATCCCCTTGACGAACATATCTTGGATTTTCTGCATCAAAAGCTTCACTGGCCAACAATTTATTGATGGCCAACACCACAGTTTGTGCATGAATATCATTCAATCCCGTTACCACCACAGCCTTGCTTCCAGCTTTTTTGATTTGCGCAGCAACACTGTCCACAGCGGCATCCACATCCGAAGTACCTCCACCCAAGTTGCTACCGTTTAGCTTGCTATACAGTTTGGCCAACGCTATTTTCTGTTGGGTCGGTGTCATTGGATAACGCTTGTCCGCATTGGCACCAGTCAAGGACATATTGGCCTCCAACTGCACATGCTTGGACATTTTACCGTGATTTGGCACACGACCTTTGGCGTATCCACTATCGTATCCACCACCTTGCCAATCTCCCAAAAAGTCAGCACCGAAAGAAACAATCAGGTCTGCCTTTTCAAAATTGTAATCTGCCAAGGCACGCTCTCCGTAAGCCGCGTTGAATGCATTTAAGGCAGCATCCTCAGAAATGGCATCATAAACCACATGATTTACATTGTCACCATACTCCGCCTTGAACTCGGCAATTAATTTATCTGTGGATGGACTTGCATAGGTTTGGGTCAACAAAACAATTTGCCTGTTGGAACCCTTAAGGTTACCCAGTTTAGCCTTTACATTGGCATCCAATATCTTCCAATCTATAGGCTCTCCACCTTGGGATGGCCCTTGAACTCTCTTGCTATCATATAAGGATAGAACAGAAGCCTGCACTCTGGCATTGGCACTTCCATTTATCTTGGCATCTGTATTGTTCTCAATCTTGATGGGTCTCCCTTCACGGGTTTTCACCAAAATACTGGCAAAATCAAATCCATCCGCAATGGTGGTCGCGTAGTAGTTGGCAACACCAGGAACGATATTGTCCGGCTGCACCACATAAGGAATGGATTTATGCACAGGTCCCTCACAGGCTGCAACGGTAGCTGCCGCCGTGCTGAAACCAACATATTTCAAGAAGTCCCTTCTGTTGGTAGTTGTGGCCGACAGATTTTCTTTGTCGCCCAAAAACTCATCCACAGGGATTTGTTCCATGAATTCGTTTTGTCTTAGCGTCTCAACAATGGAATCGTTCGGATTTAGCTCCGCTTCGCTCTTCCAATATTTTTTGTTTGATGCCATACGATATATCTGAGATTATCTTCTTTTAATTCTTAATAGTGACACTTACCACATTCCATACCACCCATCATTGCAGCGGTCAATTCCTCAACGCCGTACTTTTTGGAAAGCTCAGCATGGATGGCAGCATAATATTCGTTACCCTCCATTTTTACGTTGGTTTCCCTGTGACAGTTAACACACCACCCCATAGTCAATGGCGCATACTGCTCCATTATTTCCATTTCCTCTACCGGACCGTGGCAGGTCTGACACTCAATACCTGCAACGGAAACGTGCTGGGAGTGATTGAAATAGGCAAAGTCAGGAAGGTTGTGAATTCTAACCCATTCCACTGGCTGACTTTCCCCAGTATATCTTTGCTCTTCCTCATCCCATCCTACGGCCTTGTATAATTTCTTGATTTCGCCAGTGTAGAACTCATTGGTATAACCGTTTGCCAAATCCTCTGCACTAGGTCCTTCTGGATTGCCTTTGTACTCATAAATGGATTTGTGACAGTTCATACATACATTTAAGGAAGGAATTCCCGAAGTTTTGGAAACCCTAGCTGATGAATGACAATACTTACATTCGATTTTATTGTCTCCCGCGTGAATTTTATGGGAATAGTGAATAGGTTGAACAGGAGCATATCCTTGGTCAACACCAACCTGCATCATCCATCCATAGGCAAAATACCCACTGGCCAACAACAAGAAAATAGCACTGACCAAAACCAAGAACTGGTTTTTCACGAAGGCTTTCCAGATAGGAAGTCCTTTTTCGGCTTTGTCTTTTTCCAAATCAACCCCATTGGCCTCTGCGATTCTTCTCAAGGTATTGTTTACCAAGATCAACATAACCACCAATAGACCAAAGACTAGAGCCAACGCCCCAAGAATCATTTCATTGGAAATACCTCCTTCAGATTCCCCGGTTCCAGTTGCCGCAGCAGTAGCCGCTGGTACTGCAGGAGCAGGCGGGGGAGCTGCGGTATAGGCCAAAATATCATCAATATCTTGATTGGACAGCGTAGGGAAGGCGGTCATCGCCGCCTGATTGTACTCCGCATAAATCTTATTGGCGTATGCATCTCCGGACTTAATCATTCCCGGACTGTTCTTAATCCATGTGTAAAGCCACTCCTTGTCCAAACCTTCATCTTCGGACAGCCTACTTTCCACGTTGGCCAAGGCAGGCCCGGTCATTTTACGATCCAAGGCATGACAGGCTGCACAATTCTGATTGAACAGCTGCTTTCCCTTTACGGGATCACCTCCCGCTGCAACATCAGCAGAAGCTTCCTCTTGCGCATAAAATGAAACGGAAAAAAGTAGGAGAGAGAAACCTAAAACTTTTGAAAATAGATGGCGGTATAAAACCTTTTTCATACTAACAGAATTTCTATCGAAATCTTTGGCACGATTATTCCAATTGATACTGAGAACAATAGCATTTGGGTGGCCTAAAATCGCAGACAAAAGTACGGAATAAGGTCATTTTTCAAAATGTTAAGGGATCTATAATTTCTAATTTATAACTATTCTAAATAAGTTGAAAGTAGATGGAATAATCCCTAAAAAATTACATTTGTACAAGGACGAATCCGATAAGCTTGAAAATAACATGAAAACTTATGCTTTAGCACTGATTTTGATTGGTTTGACTTACAACCTATCTGCTCAAGAAGGACAGGTTGTGATTGATCAGGATCCAAGGATTGACGAATTGATGAAACTTTACGCCCAAGTAAATTCCAAAGCCGATTATTATCAAATCCAAGTGGGCTTTGGAAGCTATCAAAAGGCACAAAACCTAAAGTCAAAAATAGATATTGATTTTCCCGGGTGGTACTCCAAAATTGAGTTTGAATCCCCAACCTATCGTGTTCGTTTGGGAAAGTTTAAAACCAAATTGGAAGCCGAGCGTAAATATCTTGAAGTTCGGAAAAAGTACCCGGATGCGATGCTGCTAAAACCGGAGAGCAATTCTAGGTAAGCTCAAGTTCAAGACTCAAGACCCAAGACCCAAGATTCAAGATGTAAGACTCAAGACTCGCGCTAAGGTCATAAAATTCCAAATTACAGGCACCAAATTCCAACTCGGTGGGCAGATTAGGTAAGTTCAAGCTCAAAATTCAAGTTCAAGTTCAAAACTCAGGAACCAAGACTAAAGACTCAAGACTTAAAGATTCCAAGTTCTAAATTTCCAGTACCAAGCTCCAAATTCCAAATCCCAACTTACTATAATCAATTTTTTATTTTCAATTTTCAATTCCTTCAACTCACCAAGCACCCAGCACCCAGCACCCAGCACCCAGCACCCAGCACCCAGCACCTAACATTAAAGCAAAAAAAATCCCGCCGAAGCGGGAGTGTGATTATTTTCGAAATTACAGTTTCTTCTTTACTGCGACTTCTTGGAAGGCCTCTACGATATCCCCTTCCTTAATATCGTTGTAGTTTTTAATCTGAAGACCGCAATCGTATCCTTTGGACACTTCCTTAACATCATCCTTGAATCGTTTCAATGACGCCAGCTCACCTGTAAAGATGACTACCCCATCCCTGATCAAACGAATTTGGGAATTTCTAAAGACCTTACCTGTGGTCACCATACAACCTGCAATGGTCCCAATCTTGGAAATCTTGAAGGTCTCCCTGATTTCTGCATTTCCGGTAATCTCCTCCTTCATTTCTGGAGACAACATCCCTTCCATGGCATCCTTCAAATCGTTGATGGCGTCGTAGATAATGGAGTACATTCTGATATCGATTTCCTCCTTATCGGCCACCGCACGGGCATTGCCCATTGGTCTAACGTTAAACCCGATAATGATGGCGTCTGAAGCACTCGCCAACAACACATCAGATTCCGTAATGGCTCCTACACCCTTATGGATAATATTCACCTGAATCTCATCCGTAGATAACTTCTGGAAGGAGTCCGTCAAGGCTTCCACCGAACCATCCACATCCCCCTTGAGAATAATGTTCAATTCCTGGAAATCCCCAAGGGCAATTCGTCTTCCAATCTCATCCAAGGTAATATGTCGCTGCGTCCTAACGGATTGCTCGCGTTGTAATTGGGAACGCTTGGTCGCAATTTGCTTCGCTTCACGTTCATCCTGCAATACATTGAATTTATCTCCTGCCTGGGGCGCTCCATCCAATCCCAAAATGGAAATAGGCGTTGCCGGCCCGGCTTTTTTGATATTCTTCCCTCGTTCATCCTGCATGGCCTTTACTTTACCACTACAGGTTCCTGCCAAAACATAATCTCCAATTTCCAAGGTTCCTGCCTGCACCAAAATGGTGGACACATAACCTCGACCTTTATCCAAGAAGGCTTCAACCACAGTTCCAGAGGCCAATTTTTCAGGGTTGGCCTTAAGTTCAAGCAATTCTGCCTCCAACAATACCTTCTCCAACAACTCATTTACCCCCTGACCTGTTTTGGCCGAAATATCATGGGATTGGATCTTACCTCCCCAATCTTCCACCAAAAGGTTCATGGCTGCAAGTCCTTCTTTAATTTTATCTGGATTGGCCGTAGGCCTATCAATCTTATTTATAGCAAAAACAATAGGTACATTGGCCGCCTGGGCGTGACTTATCGCTTCTTTGGTTTGCGGCATAATATCGTCATCCGCAGCAACTACAATAATAGCAATATCCGTTACCTGGGCACCCCTAGCACGCATGGCCGTAAAGGCTTCGTGACCTGGAGTATCCAAGAAGGTTATCTTTTGCCCCCCTTCCAAGGTTACACCATAAGCACCAATGTGCTGGGTAATTCCACCACTTTCACCTGCAATTACATTTTCTTCCCTGATGTAATCCAGCAAGGAGGTTTTACCGTGGTCCACGTGACCCATTACGGTAACGATCGGTGCTCTTGGATGCAAGTCCTCTGGAGCATCCACCTCCTCTTCAATGGCTTCTTCAATTTCTGCTGTGACAAACTCCACTTCAAAGCCGAATTCCTCAGCAACAATGGAAAGCGTTTCCGCATCCAAACGTTGGTTCATGGTCACCATGATCCCCAAGGACATACAGGCAGATATAATTTGGGTTGTGGACACATTCATCATCGTAGCAACTTCATTCACCGTAACAAATTCTGTTACCTTAAGAATCTTGCTTTCCAGTTCTTGTTGTTCCAGATCTTTCTCTGTCTGCTGACGATGCTGATCTCTTTTCTCCCTTCTATACTTTGCCCCTTTTCCTTTACTGGATTTGCCTTGAAGTTTTTCAAGGGTCTCCCGTACCTGCTTTTGTACTTCTTCTTCCGTTGGCTCAACTTTAGGAACCGACGAACGTTGCCCCCTTCTTCCAGGACCGTTGTTACCTCTTTGGTTTGGACGACCGTTCCCAGATTGCGGGTTGTTCTTGCTTATTATTCGCTTACGCCTTTTCTTTCTGTCTGCGCTTGAATCAGCAGCATCTCCAGTTTTGGCCTTGGTCTCCTCTTTCTTTTTCTTAGGCTTGTTGAATTGGGACAAGTCAATTTTATCCCCAGTAATCTTGGGACCGGATAGCTTTTTGTATTGGGTTTGAATGGCCTCTGGCTCCTTGGGTTGTTCGGCCTCCACTTTTTTGGCCTCCACCGGTTTGGCTGCTTTTTCAACCTTGGGCTCGGCAGGTTTTTTCTCCACTTCAACCTTGGGCTGTTCTTCAACAACAGGCTTCTCCTCTTCTTTGGGTGCCTCGGGCTTATGGTCCAAATCAATCTTCCCAACAGTTTTAGGTCCCGAAAGTTCCGCTTTGGCCTTAATGACCTGGTCGGCGTTTCTTCGTTCCCTGGCAAGCCTTCTTTCTTCCTGCTCCTGCTCCATTTGGATTCTGAGCGCTTCCTTCTCCTTCCTTTTCTCCTCACCTACTTCTTTGGAAGCAACTTTTTTGCTCTTATCCGTTTGGAATTCATCCAACAGCACTTGATACACCTCATCTGTAATCTTGGTAGTAGGACGTGCTTCAACCTCGTGTCCTGCGGACGCAAGATATTCCACGGCCCTATCCAGTGAAATGTTCAACTCCCTGAGAACTTTATTAAGCCTTATTGTTGGGTTTCCTGCCATAAATTGTTTTTCCTAGCCCTTAAATTTGCTGCTAATATATAGTTTAATCTTCAAATTCCTCCTTAAGAATTCGTACCACTTCAACAACCGTTTCCTCTTCCAAATCTGTACGTTTGATCAAATCGGCTACGTCTTGTTCCAAAACGCTTCGGGCTGTGTCCAATCCAATTTTCTTGAACTCCTCGATCACCCAACCTTCGATTTCATCTGAGAATTCGGTCAACTCCACATCTTCTTCTACACCTTCCCGGAACACATCAATCTCATAACCAGTCAATTGACCAGCCAAACGAATATTGTGCCCTCCTCTACCGATTGCCTTGGAAACTTCCTCAGGCTTCAAATAAACCTGGGCCGTTTTCTTCTCGTCGTTCAACTTAACGGATGAAACCCTGGCTGGACTCAACGCCCTTGTCACCATCAATTGGGAGTTGTTGGTCCAGTTAATCACATCAATATTTTCATTGCCCAATTCACGGACAATTCCATGGATTCTTGAACCTTTCATCCCCACACAAGCCCCAACAGGGTCAATTCTATCATCATAAGAGTCCACGGCAACCTTAGCTTTTTCTCCAGGAATACGCACCGCTTTTTTAATGGTAATCAAGCCGTCAAATACCTCTGGTATCTCTTGGAAGAACAATTGCTCCAAGAATACGGGGGAAGTTCTGGACATGATAATGGCGGGCTTGTTCCCTTTGAGTTCCACACTTTCAATCACTCCTCTTACATTATCTCCTTTTCGGAAGAAATCCGAAGGGATTTGCTTTTCCTTGGGCAGAATGATCTCATTGCCCTCATCATCCAACAAGATGATGGCTTTATGGCGAATGTGGTGCACCTCTGCGGTGTAAATTTCACCTTCCAAGTCTTTAAACTGCTTGTAGATGGTGGTATTATCGTGCTCGTGAATCTTGGAAATCAGGTTTTGGCGCAAGGCCAAGATGGCTCTTCTTCCCAAATCCATTAGCTTCACTTCTTCGGAAACATCTTCACCCACCTCAAAATCGGGCTCAATTTTTCTCGCTTCGGAAAGCGATATTTCCTCATTGGGTTCTTCCACTTCTCCGTCTTCCACAACTATACGGTTTCTCCAAATCTCCAAATCCCCTTTATCAGGGTTGATAATGATATCGAAGTTCTCGTCAGAACCAAATTTCTTCTTCAGGGCATTTCGGAAAACATCTTCCAAAATTGCCATAAGGGTTACCCTATCTATAAACTTATCGTCCTTAAACTCCGAAAAGGATTCGATGAGCGCTAGGTTTTCCATTTTTGAATTACGATTAAAATTTTAAAATAACTTTTGCTTGATGGATATCAGAAAAGGCAATCACCTCTTTTTTCTGAACCGTAACTTTTCCCTTACCCACGGGTTTGGGCTCTCTCGCCTTCCACTCCAGGGTAATATGATCATCATTGGCCTGGGTAAGCGTACCTTCCCATTCGTTGTCGCTGGTCCTGACCTTTAATTTTCTTCCCACATTTTTTCTGAACTGACGCGGTAATTGAAGTGGGGAAGTGGCTCCTGCAGAGGTTACCTCCAAAGAAAAATCCTCCTCTTCCCGATCCAGATTGTGCTCTATGGCCCTGCTAACGTCCATACAATCCTGAAGATTGACACCCTGGTCACCATCCAACACCACGCGGATTGTACTGTCACTTCCTATCGTGAAATCTATCAAAAACAAGGAAGGTCGTTCCTCCAAAGCCTTGTCCAGTAGCTGTTCCACTTTTTCCCTCAACATAAAATCAAGTAATAAAAGAGGGGACTCGAAGTCCCCTCATGAATACATTTATATCCGTTCAGTGGTGCAAAGATACAATAATTTAAGAGTCTGCAAAATTGTGGGCAACAGCCTACTGGGCAATTCCATTAGTTGGCCTCATCCATCCACCATAATTGGTCCCAATTCTTGTCCTCCCCATCATTTTGCTGTGCCAAACCGGGAGTACTCCTACCCTCCTGAATATATTTGGTCAATAAGGTTTTTAGTTCCTCCACTTTTTCAGGATTTGAAGCTTGTAAATTCTTGGCTTCTGCTGGGTCATTCTTAAGATTGTATAACTGAATTTTGGGCAAGTCCTCCAAAGCTTCCTTGTTGTTAGGTGTTGGAAAACTCCATCCCCCGGAACCTGGACACATAATCAATTTCCAATCTCCTTTTCGGATGGCAAAGCTTCCATTAATGGAATGATGTACCGTGGCCTCCCTAAAATCCCCTTCAATTGTTTGTTGTGTTAAAAGAGGTAGTATGTTATAGCTGTCCTCCCCTTCGTTATCCTTTAATTGATATCCTGCTATGGCGGCCGAAGTCGCCATAAAGTCGGTAGTACAAATAGTCTGATCCATTACCGAGCCCTTTTGCACTTTAGCGGGCCATTTTACGATATAGGGCACTCTATGTCCGCCCTCAAAAATATCGGCTTTGTGCCCTCGATACACATAACTTGGATAATGTCCTTTTTCGGTCATCTCATCAATTTTTGCTGCTGGCGAACACCCATTATCACTCGTAAACACGATTAAGGTGTTTTCTTCCACACCCGCTTCCTTGATTGCCGCATTCAATTGCCCCATATAATCATCTACCATCATCATAAAATCGCCATACGGATTAAGTCCACTTTTCCCCTGCCATTCTTCCGTGGGAAGGATAGGTGTATGCGGTGAGGGTAGTGCCAAATATAAAAAGAAGGGCTTTTCCTTGTTGGCTTGTTCTTTTACATATTTAATGCCTCTACGGAAAAAGTTTGGGGTGACATCCTCATGGATAAAATCTTTGGAAGTGGGCCCTTTTCTCCACCAAGAATACTTCCCGGTGTTTACCGTACTGGAATCCGGTACCTGGGTGGCCATTCCATTTTCCACATAAACATAGGGTGCCATATCCAAGGAGCCGCTATGCCCATAGGCATAGTCAAATCCAAGGTCATTGGGGGTGTTTGTAACAGGCTTGGTGTAATCAATATTGACAAAGGTAGTGTCTTGCCAACCCGTGGTGGGTTCCTGATTTGGATCCTTTAAAGCCCAATCCCATCCCAAATGCCATTTGCCAATAAAGGCGGTGTTGTAGCCACTCTGCTTTAAGACAGCGGCCACGGTTGTTCTTGTATTTGGAATCAATGCCTTGGAGGCTCCAATAAGTACGCCTTGTTTTAGTTCGCTTCGCCAATTGTATCTCCCCGTAAGAATTCCATATCGGGTTGGAGTACAAACGGCAGACGAGGTATGTGCATCCGTAAATCGCATTCCTTCTTGGGCCAGCATGTCCAAATGTGGAGTTTTGATTTTGCTGTTTTCATTGAAAGCGGTAATATCCCCGTAGCCTAAATCATCGGCCAAAACGAAAATAATGTTTGGTTTTTGCTCTGGTTTTTTGGGTTCCGTTTTTTCGACACAACTAATAGTGATTACCAGTAAAACAAGGCATAAAAGGAGGTTTGGTTGATTCTTCATTTCCCTAGGTTGGTTTAAGGGATGAATGTACCTAAAATAGGTCAAACAAAAAATCCCAATTTCCTTAGAAATCGGGATTTCGCTTCATTTTCTATCGGCCATCCAACCTTGACTCCGAGGAATATAAAACATAACAAAAGCGCAGTTAAAAAACTGCGCCTTCATCATACATAACTAACTCAAACTATACCTATGAAATCAACTTTACAAAATCTATTCCCATCCAAAAACCTGTTCCAAACTGGGATTCAGCGTAACTTCTGAGGCAGAAATAGGCCTGTAATAATGTTTTGGCTCTTCAAAAGTTCCGCGCTCTGGGGTAGCAATAACATTACCACTTGTACCATTGGTAAGATAGACATCAACGTCATCACCAACGTTCCCAGCGCGATAATATATCAAGGTAACTCCTAACCCATTGGTTTCCCTATTATCAGGTTCGGGAACTGTTTCCGTGGCATCAATTAAGATGATATCATCTTCTCCGTCACCCGTTAGATCATATCTTCCAAGGCCAGGAAAGTACATCCCGACAGGTTCCTTTTCCATCAACTTCCCTCCTTTCCAACGGGTAAGGTCGTCCAACCTTCTTCCTTCTTGGGCAAATTCCACTCTTCTTTCACGTCTTATCTCCAACAATACGGGGTCGTTAACACCAGGATATCTACCAGCCTGTATTGGGTCTGGGGCAATTCCCATGGACAAGTTTGGCATTCCTACCCTATTTCTCAAATGGTTTATGGTAAGATCCAAAACATTTTGTGACAGGGTTCCCAATTCAGCTTGGGCCTCGGCATAATTCAACAATACTTCGGCATAGCGAAGGATGGGGGCATCAACTTCATTTCTGTAATCCTGATCCACACTGTTCAAAAACCCTTTTATTTGATGGTACCCTGTAAAGTTTTTGTTAAGCTGCTGTACATAATTGCTAACCCCAGCGGAGTAGTTGGTCACATTAATCAGTTCCCAACCGGGAAAGGAAAATGTCTGGCTCAATCTTGGATCTCTATCTGTAAATTCTTCCACAAAGGTCATGGTATCAGCATTTGCTTGATCGCTGAAATAGGTGCCATCTGCCATCAGGTAACTTTCCACCAAATCTTTAGTGGGAGACATTTCATAGTTTCCAAAGACGGTTACGCTAAACCCACTGTTTTTAACATTGGCCACTGCAATGTTGGAGAAAATCACCTCAGAGTTTGAGCCTAAATCCTCACTGATAAACAAACTATAGTAATCCGTAGCGGGATTACCGGTATTGTGGACGGCGAACACGCCACTGTCCATAATTTGTTTTGCATAACTCGAGGCAAGTTCTAAATAGGCATTGGCGGAACCCTGTAGATTAAGTTCATCATGATATTTTCTGAACGTACCTTCAAACAGTGCATTTCTGCTGGCGTAGGCCAAAACAACCCATTTATTAACTGCCCCGGTAGGTTGACTTTCAAAAACATTATCAATGGCAAATTGGTAATCCTCGAAAATCTTGCTTACCACAACTTCCCTCGGGTCACTTGGTTTGTATAAATCTTCCGAATCCGTGGTCAAGACCTTATCATACCATGGAACATTGGAGTAGCGTTTAATTTTTTCCATGTAAAATTGCGCCCGGAAAAAACGGGCTACACCGTTGTAATGGTTTCTTACATCCTCTGTAACACTGGCCTTCCCTGAATTTTCCAAAAACAAATTGATATCCCGGAGTTGTCCCCAGTCCCATCCAGATGTTATAGTGGATGAATTGGCTTCGGTAGTCATGATCAATTTTATTTCCCTGCTCCCGGTAGTGGCAGCATTATCAGTAGCTTCATCATCAAAATAAATACCGAAGCCAGGGAAATTGTACAGCCCATTGATGTAGATGGACAGGTCTTCTTCCGTATTGAAAAAATTGTCCACCGCTATCTCCGTTTCAGGTAGGCGCTCCAGAAAATCATCATTGCACGATGACACCCATATCAGCACCATGGTTAAACCTAAGTTGAAAATCTTTTTCATTATTGTTTCTGTTAGTCGTTATTTTTTGAATTAAAAGTTAACATTGATTCCCAAGGAATACTTCCTCTGGTAGGGATACTGATACCCACTGGTTTCACCTCTTCCCGGGCTATAACCGGGATCTATCCGTTCGGTGACATCAGAAACGGCTTCTGGGTCAAAGAAATCTGCAATCTCAGACCATTCAAACAGATTATCCCCACTGAAGTAAACTCTCAAGCTCGTGATTCCCGTCTTTTTCATAAATTTTGATGGAATGGTATATCCAAAAGTGATATTTTTTAGTCTGAGGTACGAGCCATCCAACAGATAGGCCGTTTGTGGAATAGCCAATCCTTGCGCTTGATCTATTCGCTCTCCTAAGTTTCTATCCGCCAACCATGCCTGCAAAATGGGATATGTTGAATCGGTATTGGCGCTTGCCAATCCTGCATTGATATACGACTGGGAATGATTCCCATTGTCATCGGCTGGTCTATAAAAATCCTGCAAGTGCACGTAGCCTCCTGAGTAAGGTTGCTGGTAGAAGCCCCAGTATAGGTAATCCCGTGGATAGTAGTCTCTTTTGGCAACCCCTTGCAAGAACACCCCTAGATCAAAGTTGTTCCAATTAAAATCCAAGTTCAATCCAAAACGTAACCTCGGCAACATATTCCCTATGACTCTTAAGTCTTTGGAATCATCAGCTGTCAAACCCTTTTCAATAACTTGGTTTCCATCCATATCGACGTACTTTGGCCATCCCTCAACAATATCCAACGCTCCCCACGGAATAACACTGGTCTGGTCCAAGGCATCAATCTCGGCCTGGTTCCTGAAAAATCCATTGGAGGTAAGTCCCCAAATCTCCCCGATTTCCATTCCTTCATAATATTGCAACAGGCTGTTATTGGGGTTGTCAAAACGTGTTATGGTGGATTTACTGTCACTCAAATTGAACCTGGCTCCAAAATTGAAAGGTTTGTTCGGATCACCAAAGCTGTCTCTATAGGTCAGAGCCAACTCCCAACCTTTTGTTCTCAGGTCTCCGGCATTCTCTTTGGGCTCACTTGCCCCCAAAACCCCGGGCAAATCTTTTCCAAGGGTTAGCATTCCTTTGGTATCCCTAACAAAATAATCGAAGGTGGCATTGAACTTGTTATTGAACAAGCCCAAATCAATACCAATGTTTTTAGACACCACTTCCTCCCAGGTATAATTATTTGAAACAAGGGCCGGAGAAGTTATTTGTAGCGGCAATTCCCCATCAACAATATAGTTGCCCAAACTTGAGCTCATGGAAGGTATATAGTCAAATGGCCCCACATCCTGATTTCCCAAAGAGCCGTAGGACGCCCGAAGCTTTAACAAACTTACTGCAGGATGAAGACTTTCCATGAAACCCTCCTTAGTTATGTTCCACGCCCCAGAAACGGATGGGAAAAATCCGAAACGCTTGTCTTGCGGAAACTTTGACGAACCGTCATACCGACCGTTGAACTCCAAGATATATCTGTCTTTATAGATATAATTGGCCCTATAAAACACACCTCGTAACGCCCATGAACGTATATATTGATTGCCAAAAAGTGTTCCTGTTGCCAATTGCAATGTGGGGAGGGAGGACGATATAACGCCTTCTCTTTTCAAGTCGGTGTAGTCATAACGGTACTCTTCTTGGTTGTATCCCCCGAGAATCGTCAATGCGTGGTCTCCAAAGGTCTTTTTAAGCGTGGCATATATGTTCAAAACCTGATACTGTTTATCCCCTAGATCTTTCCAGACTTCATTTACACCTTCCTCCCGAACGTCGTCCGGACCGTAACCTATATTGTATTTGGAGTAAAATGCGTCGTAATTTTCATTTTCTTTTTGAAAAGTGTATTCCCCGTTAACCTTTAAAAAATCTCTGACCAACCAAGCCTCCGCATTAAAGGTTGTCTGAAAAGTGTTTATTCGGTCTACTTCCTCTCCTCCGTCGGTCAACCGTGCGCCCATTCGCCCAACACCGGTATTGGCCCAGCTACCGTCAGGATTTTTATCCCAGTCGGTTGGAGCAAAATTGTAAAGTGTTTGAATATTGAAATAGGATGGGTTTTTACGCTTGGAAATCAAATAAGAGGTATTGTTCCCAAGAGTAAGCCAATCGGTAAGTTTTGCATTTACCTTGGTTCTGATCCCGGTCCGGGTAAAAAAGTCATCCGCTATTTTTAAAGATCCATTGTGCTTATTGTGCGAAGCGGACATATAATAGTTCACTTTTTCGGAGCCACCTGTAAAGCTTAGGTTGTGGTTTTGCGAAAAGGTGTTGTTGGACAAGAAATAGTTTTCCCAGTTCCTATTCCCCATATATTCCCAAAAACCAGGATTGTTAACGCTTTCCCTTACCCCTACCGTACCGTGGGGGTCATCGCTTCGTTCACGTGCCCAAATAAGCCTTTCGGCAGAAGTTCCTACTCCTGTCCATGGTGTATTGTCCTCCGCCAACTTTTGAAGTGCCAAATAAATATAGGGGTCTGCGGTCTTATTCGGGACAACCGTTGGGGTTCCTACCGTTGCATAGGTATTATAATTGATATTCATTTTTTCACTGTTTCCGGTCTTGGTGGTTATGAGCAAAACCCCAAATGCGGCCCTTGCCCCATAGATTGCAGCCGAAGAGGCATCTTTTAAAACCGAAATGTTCTGGATATCCTCTGGTGCTATTAGATTCAACAGGGAAACATCAGATGGAACACCGTCAATAATAATAAGTGGGTCTCCACCATTGATAGAGGTAAAACCACGAATATTCACTACAGGGTTTGCTCCAGGTTCACCACTGTTGAAATCAATGTTCAAACCTGGCGAAATACCCTGTAAACCTTGCGTGACATTGTTTATGGGCCTAGTATCCAAATCCTTGATGGAAACATTGCTGACCGCCCCTGACAAGTTTACCTTTTTTTCTGTGCCAAATCCAACCACAACGACCTCATCCAGTCCCTGCACATCTTCTTGAAGTACAACATGGATAGTATCTGAAGCACCAACAGTCACAGTTTTTTCCAAAAATCCTAGGTAAGAAAAAATCAATGCCTGCCCTTCCTCAGCATTGATAAGGTAATTGCCGTCGAAATCCGTTACAGTTCCCACAGTGGTTCCCTTTATGATAACGGTAACACCGGCCAAGGGAACATCGGACTCATCTGCGACCTTCCCCGTAATTTCCCTTTGCGCTTGAACAAGGGAAACCATGGCCAAAAACAGTATTAGAAGTAAATTGTTTTTCATTCTCATCGAATTATGATTGTTTTAGTTTTGGTTTGGTTATTTTTCTGTAATCCAGAAATTCAGCAACGTATTGGGTGTTTCCAATACCAGTTTACCGAAGTCCTTGGGGATTTTTTTTAGCGGAATGCTTATCTGTTCACTTTCTGTGGACACAGTAGCCAATAGTTTGTAGTTGTCGGTGCCGCCAGAATTGAATTGATTGCTGGGACTCACATATAACTTTCCTTTGGTTTTTGAGAGGTTCTTCCAGGTAACCTGAAGATGTCGCTTCTGTTTTTTGGCCTTCAACGCAACTACATCGACAGGACGTATGAGTGACACCCCATCCAATTCCCTCTTGATATCAACAGGAACATCGATGTCCATAAAATCCAGTATGGTGGGAAGGATATCAACAATAGCCGGGGTATGGTTTTTAAAATAGGAGTTGGTATTTTTTTCATTCATGACAATCCATGTGCTACGCTCCCTTTCCGTTTGACCTCCATGGTGCCTTCCATCCTTGGCGCTCCTTCCGTGGTCTGTGGTTACCACCAAAAGCCAATCCTCGTTATACATTTTTTCCCTTTTTTTTACAGCGTTCCATATCTTGCCCACCAACTTATCTTCAAACTGCACGGCCGCATTGAATCTTTTGCTATCTCCAAAGCCGTGACCCATATCATCTGAAAACTCCAAGTAAACCCAAGAAATGTCAGGTGCTTTTTCAAAAATGGTCTCGGCAGCATGGTCAGCCACAGAGTAATCAATGAGTTTCATAAAGTTTCTTCTCTTGTCGTGGGGAAAGTTTATGGTATCGTGCTCCAAACCATCAAAAGCATAGTCAACTTTAATGGCCCCAGTCTCTTTCAAACCTTCTCCAACCAATTTGGTCCGGTTATCCAACCAAGAAGAGAAAACACCTATGGTGCCATTTGGGTATTGATCTTTAAAAAGCTTAAAAATTGTTGGGTAGTTATAGTTGGGAGCTTTAATACTATTGCCCCAAACATTATGTTTATTGGCCCAAGTGCCGGTAAGAAGACTATTGTAGCCTACGGCAGAGATGGTTGGGGTTTCTGAATATGTTCCTGCAATTCCGCCAACATAGGCATCAGAGTATGCGCCGAGAGCTCCGATAGCATCCAAGTATGGAGTTTTTGCGGTTTTTAGTTGATCAGCAGAAATACCGTCTACAATTATGAACACTACTTTCTTTGCAGTAGAGTCCGAAGCTTTAAGTTGTACCCAGCCTACACTGTGAATCAAAAGGCTGACCATAAAAAGTACATAAGATCTTTTCATAATTATTTGGTGGCTTTTTAGTGATTTTTAAAAACAGGTCAAAGGAATATAAATTGAACAACCACTCAATTAATAAATATTTAATTCATTGTTACTATATTGTAAAATAAATTGAATGGTCGTTCAATATTATTAAAAAACAATTAATGGACAAAGTTTTATGCAAAATAAATTGAATGACCATTCAATTTAAATATCACAAAAAAGAAGTATCATTGTCGATCATTTAAGAGGGAATACCTTCAGAATTTTGTAGCAAGAAAAACCAGTATGGGAAGAAAAAAACTAGGACCAACCCGAAGATTGGAAATCGTTGAAGCCTTTTATGAGGTGGCCAAAGAAACCGGTCTTGAAAATGCTTCCATTGCCAAAGTCGCCGATTTTATGGGTATAAGCAATGGCTTGGTCATGCACTACTTTAACACAAAGGACGAGTTGTTGATCGGACTCAATGAATACATTCTGGAACAGCACTTAAATGTAATGACGACAAACAACAGTGGTGTGATCGAGACACGTAAGGATTTGGAAAATCTGATCAAAAGCCTTTTCTCCAGAAAATGGAACCAGTATTTTGATGATGGGGTTTTTTACAACTGTTATGCCCTTATCTATAGGAACACAACTTTCAACGACAGTTTTAAACAATATCTGCTTAAACTACACGGTGTACTGAAGGAAAAGTTGCAACAAGCCCATACCAACCAAGTCATCAGAAACACAAATATCAATGAACTGACGGAAATCATTTTTGCTCTGATAGACGGCTCATATTACTACTTGGGACTATTCAATCAAAATGATAGGATACATAAAAAACAACAGAAAATCTATATTGACCATTGTCTAAGTCTCTTTAAGTATCCAGATTAATGAATGTCTTTTTTGAATCCCTGGGTTGGGTAGGCACCTTTTGCTTTTTATGGTCGTATTATATGCTGATCAGCAAAAAATGGCGTTCGGACCAACCTATTTACCATTGGTTCAATATTGCAGGAAGTATCCTGTTCGTAATCAACGGTACCCACCATTCCGCTTGGGCGGTTGTTTTCATCAATTTGGCTTGGGGCATGATAGCGTGCTACGGATTGATTAAATTCTTCAGAAACTAAAAACTGGGGAGGGGAATTTTCATTCAGTACTTTAAGAGCTGGTGGAGGACCATCCGGCTAAGAAGGGTTTCGTTTCCCATATTAGCAGTTCCATAGGGCCCAACTGATCCGTTCGCCAATATAATCCCATAAAAAATAAAACCTCCTTATTTTGAAAATAAGGAGGTTTTCTGTTGGCCTACAAGGACTCGAACCTTGAACGACTGAACCAAAATCAGCTGTGTTACCAATTACACCATAGGCCAGTACCATTCTCAACCTCACTTGAAAAACCAATTACAAGATTTGGTATTTGAGCGTGCAAATTTATAACAAACTTTTGTTTCGGCAAATAATTTCACAAGAATCCGAAGGATTTTTCCAGAGTGGCCCATGTTAAAGCTTTTCCAAAATTCGCCAGACGTCTCTACTATATTTACTAAATTCGCCCCAACTGGTTAAGACCATCTTTATGTTTGCAGCAAACTTCAGAAAATGGGATACCATCCTAGGGTGGGTTTCCTTCGCCATAGCTTTTATTGTTTACGCCCTTACCATAGAACCCACCGGGAGTTTTTGGGATGCCGGTGAATACATTACCACCTCTGCCAAACTTCAAGTAGGGCATCCGCCAGGTGCGCCTCTATTGCAAATGATAGGTGCCTTTTTTGCCATGTTTGCCTTTGGCGACCCCTCCAAGATTGCCCTTATGGTGAATGCCGTATCCGTGGTGTCCAGTGCATTTGCGGTTCTGTTCACGTTTTGGACCATTACCAACCTGACCCGTAAACTGATTGTAAAGAAGAAGGGCCTTAGCAACAGCAAGGCCATTGCTGTTTTTGGAAGTGGACTTGTGGGTGCCTTGACCTTTACTTTTTCAGATAGTTTTTGGTTTAACGCGGTGGAGACCGAAGTATATGCCATGGCCAGTCTGATCATGGCCCTTTTGTTGTGGCTTGGACTTAAATGGGTGGATAACCTTGACGAACCAAGAGGTCATCGATGGTTATTGCTCATTTGCTTTGTGATCGGTCTTACCTTCGGAATCCAATTCATGGGCTTTTTGGCCATTCCATCCATAGGTTTATTGTTCTATTTCAAGAGATATAAAGAAACCAACATCAAGAATTTTCTGTTGGCCAACATATCGGTGATTGCCGTGTTGATGTTGGTCTACAAATTTTCCCTTACATACGTACTAAAACTCTTTGGATGGAGCGAAGTATTTTTCATCAATAGTATTGGGTTGCCATTCAACTCTGGAACCATTATTATGGGATTGCTTTTTGTGGCCGCCTTTTATTTTGCGCTTCGCTATACACGGAAAAATGATTTTCGCACAGGAAACCTCATTGTGCTGTGTTTGATGTTCCTGATTCTAGGATTTTCATCTTGGTTAATGTTGCCTATTCGTGCCAATGCCAAGACCGTGGTCAACGAAAATGACCCTTCCGATGCCCGTTCTCTTTTGGCGTACTATAACCGTGAACAGTATCCCGGGGTTGAGAGTCCATTTTACGGAGCCTATTACTCAGACACCTTTGCGCCTGCCGGGGAGGACAAGGATGACCGCCCAAAATATGAAAAGGATGAAACCTTGGGCAAATATGTGATTGTCAACAATTATAAAGGGGCCATGCAAGGGCCCAATGAAAAGCATGTGGGTCTTTTGCCCAGACTTTGGAGCGATCAGCATGCTGAAAATTACATGCGATATTTTGGCGTTCTTGATTTTAGGATTAAATCAGAATACATTTCTCGAAATGACCTAAGGGAGGCTGTTTCGCAATTTAAAGCTGCCTATGATCGGGGAGAACTGGATGCTGAGCAATATGTCAGGTTCCTTCGTGAGTTTGGAGAGTATATTGAAGTGGAGCCTCCTACTTTGGGGCAAAATATTCAGTACATGATCGAATTCCAGTTTGGCTATATGTACATGCGCTATTTTATGTGGAATTTTGCAGGTAGACAAAACGATGTCCAAGGGCGTTATGACGAAAACGGGAATTGGTTGAGCGGCATTGGTTTTATTGACAGCCTAAGATTGGGCAGTCAGGATAATTTACCTAGTGATTGGAAAAACAACAAAGCCCGAAATACGTATTTCTTCCTGCCCCTTCTTCTGGGGATTATAGGACTGGTCTTCCAGATTTCCAAAAACCCGAAACAGTTTTGGGTCCTGTTTGTCTTTTTCATGTTTACGGGTATAGCCATTCAATTCTACACCAATCCGTACATTTTTCAGCCCAGGGAACGGGATTATTCCTTAGTAGGATCGTTCTACGTCTTTAGCATGTGGGTAGGTATGGGCGTCTATGGCCTGTTTGATGAATTCAGAAAGCTCATTTCAGCCAAAATTGCCGCACCGGCACTAACCACCATATGCCTGCTGTCGGTCCCATTCTTGATGGCATTTCAAAACTGGGATGATCACGACCGTTCCAATCGCTATACAGCCAATTCCACGGCCAAAGCCTATTTGGATTCTTGTCAGGAAGATGCAGGCGCCATTCTCTTTACCATTGGGGACAATGATACCTTCCCATTGTGGTATGCACAAGAAATTGAAGGCCATAGAACTGACGTACGTATTGTAAACACCAGTTTGTTCGCCACCGATTGGTATATAGACCAAATGAAACGAAAAGCTTATGAAAGTGAGCCCATTCCTTCGCAGCTAACCCATGATAAATACCGATATGGTTCAAGGGATGCTGTCTATTATCAAGCTATTACCGATAGCAGATGGGACATCAAGGATTTTGTGAACTGGATTGACAGCGACAAGCCGCAGAACAAATACCGCTATCTATTGGAAAAACAGGGTGTGGATATCAGCGAGATTCCAGAAGGTACACTCAATGTCATCTACTATCCCACCAACAAAATCCGTATTCCCGTCAACAAGCAAAATGTATTGGAGAGCGGATTGGTTAAGCCAGAGGATGCCGACCAGATATTGGACTATATTGATATTGATTTGCCGCAAGGGGCTTTGCCCAAAAACCGCATCCTAATGTTGGATTTGATTGCCAACAATGATTGGAAACGACCTATTTACTTTTCAGGGGGAAGTTTTGATAGAGCGGAATACATCTGGATGAAAGACTATCTTCAGTTGGATGGTTTGGTCTATAAATTAGTTCCCATCAAGACAAAAAATGAAAGCTCTTTTGAAATGGGTAGAATTGACTCCGACCTTATGTACAACATTGTCAAAAAATGGGATTGGGGAAATTCTGGGGACACTGAAATCTATCATGACCCGCAAACCCGTTCCCAAGGACTGTCTTTTAGAAGCAATCTGGCGCGTTTAATGGAGAAATTATTGGAAGAGGGAAAAGTCGATAAAGCCAAAGACATCATTGATATTGCCATTACCAATATGCCCGTGGAAGAGTTTGGGTTTTACGCCTTTGTAGAACCTTATGTGGATGGGTATTACAAGGTAGGTGAAACAGAAAAGGCTCATGCTCTTTTTGAAAAACTTAAAAAGGTGTATCAAGAGCGCTTGGAATACTATTCCGCAGTACCGCTGGATGAGCAATACGACAGAATTGATGATATTTTAGCGGACATGCAGGCTTACCGAAGAAACATCGACATCCTAATTGAAAACCAAGACCGTGAGAAAGCCGAATCGGAAACCATAATATTCAATGAATACATTGACAAGTTCTCTCAGTTTGTGGGGGATGATGAGGAAATGTTTGAAGAACCGGTACCTGATCCAGATATGGGAGATTCCATTCCGTTGGACACTATTGAAGCAGTTCAGGACTCTGCGGAAATCTTGGAATAAAAAAGCGAGGTTAAACCTTGCGCTTTAAATATATTCATTTAAAATCCCAATCAGGGTATTGGCATCTTGCTCTCCACTCTGCCGCCATACCATCTCACCCTTTTTGTAAATCATAAGGGTAGGTAAACCTTTGATTCGAAGTGCCTGCGACAACTCCTTGTTTTTATCAACATCAATCTTAATCACTTTTCCCTTATCACCTAAAGCCGCAGCAACATCACGCAGCACAGGGTGCATAGAAGTGGATTGTTCGTTCCATTCCGCATAAAAGTCCAATAATACTGGTACTTTTAAATCGATAAGTTCGCCGAATTTTGACATGTATTATCTGGGTTTACCAACCAAAAGTAAGAAAATTTGTTAAAATCCTGTATAGGCCCTTATATAACCGAGAAAAGACAACGTTAATTTCACGTTAAACCTTTCTTTTTTAAGGTAATCACAGTAATCTCCGGCCAGATACCCACACGCCCCGGATAACCAATAAATCCAAACCCTCGGTTCACGTTAATAAATTGGTTGAGCTCTTCATACACCCCAGCCCAATATTTGTAACGCCATTTTACCGGACTCCATTTTACCCAGCCCGGAATCTCAACCCCAAACTGCATTCCGTGCGTATGCCCACTAAGGGTCAAATGAAAATGGTAATCGTCATGAATCACCACATCTTCCCAATGCGAGGGGTCATGGCTCATCAAAATTTTAAAGTCATCCTTGGACACACCGGCCTTAGCTTTTTCCAAATCACCTGCTTTTTTAAATCCGCCCCTACCCCAGTTCTCAACACCAAGAAGAGCAATGCGTTGGCCATCCTTTTCCAAATAGCGATGCGTATCCAAAAGCAGGTCAAAGCCCATCTCTTTTTGAAGGTCCTTTAAATCCTGAAGATTTTGGGCCTTGGCCTCATCCGAAGGCCATTCCGTATAATCCCCATAATCATGGTTCCCCAAAATGGAATACTTGCCGTCCTTTGCCTCCAATGTCGAAAAAAGGTCTGCCCAGGGTTCCATCTCCACCGCCTTATCGTTGACCATGTCCCCTGTAAAAAGAATCACATCACTTTGTTGCTTATTGATCAGATCAATACCATAGGCCACCTTGTTTCGGTTATCAAAACTTCCGCTATGCACATCGGAGATTTGTGTTATCCGATAGCCATCAAAGGCATCTGGCAAATCGTCAAATTCCATTTCATAGGTAAGCACCTTATAATTGTATTTCCCCCTATACATTCCATAGAGCAAAGCGCCAAATGGCAAGGCTGCAATTCCCAGTCCAATCGCGCTTATAAACTTTCTTCGGGATGGAAAAAACTTGGTCTGCAGTTCTGTCAACCCCGCAATTTTGTTATATCCAAAGACAAAGAGTCGCACCACATCCTCCAACAAGAGGACGATTCCCAAAACGAGACCCAGCATCAGAAACGAAAAGAAAATTCCACCTGCCGTGGCTATCTGACCACGAACCCCATCGCCTGGGGTGTAATTGAGCACTCGTATGATAAAATTGAGCAAGGCCGCTAAAAACAGTCCCCCATACAGCATTTGAATCCAAGTACTTTTAAAAAGGGTCTTAAAACCTTGAAAACCATAAATGGCCAGTACTATATAAACAATGGATAAAATGATTAAAAACCTGGGCATGCAAACTTTTTTATAAAGATATTTCTTTCCTTAACGAACAATCGGCTTTTTGCGTTTATTTAACGCGCCGTACAATTTGACGAACGGTTTCCAAATTTGTTACGGCCACCTGATCTTCCCGAAGATGGGTATTGGAATTCATTGAAATTTTACTCTCCAACGCAATGGTGTTTCCAAAAGAGGTTCCGGACAAATGAATGGCCGTTAGACCCGCAGACTTAAATTGCTCCGCATTCCCCAATTTGATACCACCGCCCGCCATAACTTTTACTCCCTTGGAAATGGAATTCAGCTCCTTTAAAAGTTCCAACCCTATTTCTGAAGAGGTTTCTTGACCTGAAGTCAGTAAACAATCCACTCCCATTGCTTCCAATTGCTTGAAGGTTTTTTGAGGGTCAGGCACCCAATCAAAGGCGCGGTGAAATGTGAATCGCATAGGTCTTGCCACATTGATCAATTCCCGGGTGCGATCAACATCCAGTCCAAAATCCGGATGCAAAACCCCAGAAACAATACCTTCCACACCCAAGTCCTTACAAACTTCTATATCCTGCTTCATGGTCCTGAATTCCGCATCGGTATAGGTAAAATGACCTCCACGGGGTCTTATAAGCACGTGCACCGGGATTTTCAAGGCCTTTTTTACCAATGTGATAAGTCCAGCGGAAGGGGTGATTCCCCCTACCCCCAACTCGGAGCAAAGTTCAATTCTATCTGCCCCAGCTTCTTGGGCATTCAGTGCAGATTCCAGCGAATTGGCGCAAACTTCTACCAGCATATTCCTATATTTATAAACTCAAAATAACAACAAAAATATTGACTTCCGATGCTGCAAAATTCGGAACGGGAAAAGCATCAGGAACAAACCATCCAAACCTTAACGATCCATGCAAAGAAGAAAGTTTCTTAAAAAATCTGGCTTGACCACGGCGGGATTATTGTCCACCCCTGTTTTGGCCTCCTGTAAAACCGAAACCACAAAAGCACCCGCTTTGCCCCAAACCAACGCTGTAAAACCCATAGTTATTTGTACCTGGAACTTTCAAAATGCCTCTGCAAAGGCTTGGGAAGTATTGAGCAATTCCGGCAGCTCTCTTGATGCCGTAGAAGCCGGAGTAATGGTGGAAGAGGCAGATACCAGTAATCAAACCGTAGGCGTAGGGGGAAGACCTGATCGTGAAGGCCGAGTTACCTTGGATGCCTGTATTATGGACAAAGATGCCAATTGCGGCGCGGTCTTGTGCATGGAAAACATTGCCCACCCTATTTCGGTGGCCAGAAAGGTCATGGAGGAAACACCCCATGTAATGTTGGCTGGATTAGGTGCCGAACTTTTTGCCTACGAACAGGGTTTTGAAAAGACGAACCTACTCACCGAGCAATCCAAAAAAGAATGGGAGGAATGGAAAAAAACTTCCAAGTATGAGACCATTATCAATATTGAAAACCACGATACTATTGGAATGTTGGCCATTGATGAAAATGGGGACATTGCCGGGGCCTGCACCACGAGCGGAATGGGCTACAAAATGGCCGGCCGTGTAGGGGACTCCCCTATTATTGGTGCTGGTTTATTTGTGGACAATGAAGTTGGAGGAGCCACAGCAACTGGAGTTGGGGAAGAAGTAGTCCGAACGGTAGGCAGTTTTCTGATCGTGGAACTCATGCGTCAAGGAAAATCGCCCCAAGAAGCTTGCGAAGAAGGGGTTAAGCGGATCATGAAAAAAAATGAAGGCCGAAAGGATTTCCAGATTGGCTTTATAGCGGTGAACAAAAAGGGGGAAACAGGGGGTTACTGTGTACATCCTGGATTCACCTATCGGGAATATTCCGAAAAAGGACACGAAAACAAAACGGTGGAAAGTTTTTATCAAGGTTAGACAGGAGATGTTGGACCGCTTCGCTTCTGGATACAAGAGTTCTTGGCTCTTGTTTCTTGATTTCAACTTCTTTTTCTACCTTTAAAAACTGTGCGATTACTATGGTGAAAACAAGCTTCGCATTTTTAATTTCATACTTCTAACCCAACACTATGTCCGATCAGAAAAGACTCTTCCTTCTGGATGCCTACGCCCTTATTTTTAGAGGATATTATGCCTTGCTAAAAAACCCTAGGATAAACTCCAAAGGGATGGATACTTCTGCCATTATGGGGTTTGTGAATTCCCTTTTTGATGTGATCAAACGGGAAAAGCCGGACCATTTGGCGGTTTGTTTTGACAAGGGCGGAAGCGTGGAACGTACCGAACTCTTTGAAGAGTATAAAGCCAACCGTGACGAAACTCCGGATGCCATCCGCATAGCGGTTCCCTACATCCAGGATATTTTAAGGGCCATGAATATTCCCGTGGTGGTCTTGGAAGGTTATGAGGCCGATGATATTATCGGCACCTTGGCAAAACAGGCTGAAAAAGAGGACTACAAAGTTTTTATGGTTACCCCGGATAAGGATTTTGGGCAATTGGTTTCCGAAAATATTTTCATGTATCGTCCAGCCCGAATGGGCAATGGAATTGAAATATGGGGCATTCCAGAGGTGCAAAAACGCTTTGGGGTGCAACGCCCGGAACAGGTGATCGATTATTTGGGAATGATGGGCGATGCTAGTGACAATATTCCTGGCCTACCCGGAGTTGGAGACAAAACGGCGAAGAAATTCCTGGCCGAATTCGATTCTTTGGAAGGACTTTTGGCCAATACCGACCAGCTTAAGGGAAAAATGAAGGAGAAAGTAGAAGCCAATGCTGAGTTGGGCCGATTGTCACGAAAGTTGGCCGAAATCAAAACGGATTGTGATGTCACTTTCAATGCGGACGATTATGAAATGTCTGAACCCGATGGAAACAAAGTGCAGCAGATTTTTGATGATCTGGAATTCAGGAGACTAAAAGAGCAATTCATTAAGATATTTTCTGGTGAAGCTGAAGTCCCGGCTACAACTACGCCTACCCAAGGAAAGCCCACCGCTCCCAAACCCCAAGCGGCCGGTAGTGGCCAATTCAGTTTGTTTGGAGCAGATCCCAGCGCAGCTCCAGCCACCATCAAAGATGCCAACAGTAGAAATACGGTATCCGATGTTTCCCATCTGTACCAAAGCATCCTGCCCGGTCTTGGGCTTCAAATTTTTATGGAAAAGTTGATGCAACAGACTTCGGTTTGTTTTGATACGGAAACCACCTCCATCAATCCGTTGGAAGCAGAACTCGTGGGTATTGCATTTAGCTGGGAAGCCAAAAAAGGTTATTATGTTCCAATTCCCGAAGAACGGGAAAAGGCCATGGAAATTTTGGAAATACTAAGGCCATTTTTTGAATCAGAGGCCATAGAAAAGGTAGGGCAAAACCTGAAATACGACATCAAAGTGATGAAAAATTATGGGATTGAGGTCAAAGGAAAGCTCTTTGATACCATGCTGGCCCATTACCTCATCAATCCGGATATGCGCCACAATATGGATGTTTTGGCCGAGACCTACCTTAACTATACTCCTGTTTCCATTACGGAGCTTATCGGCAAAAAAGGAAAAAACCAATTGAGTATGCGTCAGGTGCCTTTGGATAAGCAAACGGAGTATGCCTCCGAAGACGCCGATATCACCCTTCAACTGGCGGAGCATTTCAGACCCGAATTGGCAGAAGCAAAAACCGACGAGCTTTTCGAAAATATTGAAGTTCCACTGCTCAGGGTACTTGCTGATATGGAAACCGAAGGCATCAATCTGGACAAAGCTTTTCTCAATGACCTATCCGAGGAGCTAGACAAGGACATTAAATCGTTGGAACAAAAAATCTATGAGGCAGCCGGCGAACAATTCAATATAGCATCACCCAAACAGTTAGGTGAAATACTGTTCGAGAAACTGAAATTGGTGGACAAACCCAAAAAAACCAAAACGGGTCAGTATTCCACAGCGGAAGACGTGCTTTCCTATTTGGCCAAGGACCATGAAATTATTCAAAACGTTTTGGACTTTAGAGGCCTTACCAAACTTAAAAGCACCTATGTAGATGCTTTACCCAATGAGGTCCAACCGCATAGTGGCAGGGTCCATACCGATTATATGCAAACCGTGGCCGCTACCGGCCGTTTGAGCAGTAACAATCCCAATCTGCAGAACATCCCTATCCGAACGGAGCGGGGAAGACAGGTTAGAAAAGCGTTTATCCCGAGGGATGAAAACTACACCTTGCTTGCTGCGGATTATTCCCAGATAGAGCTCCGCATTATTGCGGCCTTGAGTGAGGAGGATACCATGATAGAAGCTTTTAAAAATGGGGAGGACATCCATGCGTCCACGGCTTCCAGAGTTTTCAATGTGCCCATTGAAGAGGTGACCCGGGAACAGCGGAGCAATGCCAAAACCGTCAATTTCGGAATCATTTATGGGGTTTCGGCATTTGGATTGAGTAATCAAACGGATCTTAACCGAACTGAGGCCAAAGAGCTTATTGAGACCTATTACAAAACCTATCCGAAACTTCGGAATTACATGGGAGACCAAGTGGATTTTGCCCGCGACAACGGATATGTCCAAACCGTATTGGGCCGACGAAGGTATTTGAAGGATATCAACGCGGGTAACCAAGTAGTGCGGGGCGCAGCGGAACGAAACGCGGTGAACGCACCCATTCAAGGGAGCGCCGCTGACATCATCAAAATTGCCATGATCAACATCCACAAAAAACTCACCGAAGGTGGCTTTAAAACCAAGATGTTATTACAGGTTCACGATGAATTGGTTTTTGATGCCTATAAACCCGAGTTGGAGGAAGTCAAAAAATTAATCAAAACCGAAATGGAAAATGCCTATGAGCTAGCTGTTCCCCTAGATGTAGAAATGGGTCTTGGGGATAACTGGCTGGAGGCGCATTAATCCAATATTTAACATGTCAAGAATCCTACAGATTGCATTATTCATTCTAGTCACCTTTTGCTTGGTTCCAGAACTTAATGCCCAACAGCCCGTTAAAAAACCCAACATTATCTATTTTTTGGCTGATGACCTGGGTTATGGTGAGGTTGGCGTTTATGGTCAGGAAAAAATCAAAACCCCGCATATTGATGCCTTGGCCAAAGAGGGCATGCTTTTTACGCAGCACTATTCCGGAGCACCCGTTTGTGCCCCTGCCCGTTACATTTTGATGACCGGCAAGCATGCGGGCCATGCGTACATCCGAGGAAATGATGAATGGCGGGAACGTGGAGAGGTTTGGGATTACAAAAAGGCTTTTACCAATACCAAGCTGGAAGGACAGCGCCCAATTCCCAAAAACACGGTCACCTTGGCCAAAAAACTCAAAGAGGCCAATTACGTCACTGGAGTGTTTGGCAAATGGGGTCTTGGGGCTCCGGAAACCGAAGGGGTTCCTACCAAACAGGGGTTTGATTCCTTTTATGGGTACAACTGCCAAAGACAGGCACACAATCTTTATCCCAGCCATTTATGGGAAAATGAAACCAAAGTCTATTTGAACAACGAGCTTATTGCTCCCCATGCCAGGCTGGATGCTTCGGCAGATCCCAGGGATGAATCTAATTATGATATGTATTATCAAAAAGATTATGCCCCTGACTTGATCCACAAAAAGGCACTTTCATTTATAGCGCAGCACCAAGACAACAATTTCTTTCTTTATTACGCTTCCCCCCTTCCCCATTTACCGCTACAGATTCCAAAAAAATACGCTGCTCCGTACAGAGAGCAAATTGGCGATGAAGAGCCATATGTTGGGAACAAAGGCTATTTCCCCAATCCCTATCCTCGGGCAAGCTATGCTGCTATGATTACTATGTTAGACCAGCAGTTGGGAGAACTGGTTGCCAAACTGAAGGAATTGGGGCTCTACGAAAACACTTTGATCATGTTTTGCAGCGATAACGGCCCTACCTATACAGGAGGTGCTGATTTTGAGTATTTCGAGAGCTCAAAACCTTTTACCAATGGTGCAGGAAGAACCAAAGGCCACGTCTATGAAGGGGGTATCCGTGTTCCGTTTGTGGCCAGCTGGCCTGGGAAGATCAAGGCAGGGAGTGTGTCCAACCACATTTCCGTTTTCTATGATGTACTGCCCACACTTTGCGACATAGTGGATGTTCCACTTCCCAACAATGTGGATGGGATAAGTTTTAAACCAACGCTACTAGGTTCCAAACAGCAAGAACATGATTTTCTTTATTGGGAATTCCCCAGCTACAAAGGGCAGCAAGCTGTTAGAATGGGCAAATGGAAAGGCATCCGGAAAAACATTTTTGAGGGCAATCTTAAAATAGAGCTCTATGATTTGGACCATGACCTTAAGGAAGCCCACGATTTGGCGGACCAATATCCAGAGGTTGTTGAAAAAATAATCCGAATCATGGAGCAGGAACACGAGCCGGCGGTCAATGATCGCTTTAAGTTTGCTGAGCTGGGAGATAAGTAAGCTGACCCCAGTCTCCAATCATGTAGAAAGGTATTTAATTCATACAAATATGGAATCCAAAGCATTGGCAAAAGAGTGGTTTCGACTTTGGGAAACCGGTGAGTTTGAGGATTTACCTATTTCCGATGATTTTGCCCACACCAGTCCCTATGGGACCATTGAAGGAAAAACGGCATATCTGGATCTGGTAAAGGCAAACAAGGATAAATTCTTGGGGCATACATTTGAAATCCATGACTTGATTTCGGACTCAAACAAAGCATGCATCCGATACACGGCCATAAAAGAAGCATTTAGATTAGAAGTAACGGAGTGGCATTATACCATGAACAACCTTATCTACAAGATAGTGGCCTATTACAATATTGAGGGCGAGATCAACGAAGACAGAAAACTATCCATGCCCAATTGAAATCAATTAAAGAAGCGCAGCTACCTTAACTACATCTCATTGGAGTAGTAATTGTAACCAATCTGGACTAAGACCTTTAGGAATATTTCAAAGTCCTCATTGTCCAAATCCTTGATAGCGAGTTTACGAAGGTTTACTGCATGGGGCAAAACCAATTTAATAATCTTCTTTCCCTTTCTGGTGAGTTCCAATTTGAAGCGTTTTTGATCTCCATCAAACCGAGTTTTGCTTATCCAACCTTTTTTCTCCAGCTTTCCAATAACTCTTGAGGTAGTCGCACGATTTCGAAAATTGGAACGTACTATATCCCTTTGGGAAGCCGTTTTGCCCAATTCGGATATGCGGTGCAAAATCACCCATTGCTCAATGGTCAGATCCACTCCAAGTTCCTCGAACTTTTTTAGATAGGCCTCCTGAATCCTTCTCAGAACCAAGTCCAAATGAAGCCCAATACCCGATATTTCATCAATTTGATTCAGCATTCACTACGCCTGTTTTCGTCCATCACCTTTTTGAAAATCACCTTACTAATGTATCCATTTTCACCCGTCAGGTAAAACCCTTGTCAATTTTAACAAAAATTATGTTTCCAATCCCAAAAGATCAATTCAAATTTCATATTTTTGTTGCATTAACAACAATTTTTATCTCACATCAAAATATAACACCTATGGAAACTACTGCAATCCCTAAAATTCATGACTCCGCTCAGGATTTTATGCCCATCAACGGCACCGATTACATTGAGCTCTACGTGGGCAATTCCAAACAAGCAGCCCATTTCTACAAGACCGCTTTTGGTTTTCAGTCATATGCCTATGCCGGTTTGGAAACGGGACTTACCGATCGCGAAAGTTATGTGGTAATTCAAGACAAGATTCGCTTGGTGCTTACCTCTCCCCTTAAAAGTGGGACGGATATAGGTAGACATATTGATCAACACGGAGATGGTATCAAGGTAGTTGCCCTATGGGTAGACGATGCCACTTATGCCTACAACGCGGCTATGGAAAGAGGGGCCAAATCGTATATGGAACCAGAAGTGATGGAAGATGAAACGGGCAAAATCGTCCGCTCTGGAATCTACACCTACGGAGAGACCGTTCATATTTTTGTGGAGCGCAAGGATTATGAAGGCACTTTTATGCCCGGGTACAAGAAATGGGAAACTCCAGACTACAACCCAGAACCCACAGGCTTAAAATATGTTGATCATATGGTGGGCAATGTAGGATGGAACAAAATGGACTACTGGGTAGAGTTCTATGAAAAAGTAATGGGCTTTGTGAACATTCTATCCTTTGATGACAACGATATTTCCACAGAATACACCGCCTTGATGAGCAAGGTAATGAGCAACGGCAACGGACGTATCAAGTTCCCGATCAACGAACCTGCCGAGGGTAAAAAGAAATCCCAGGTTGAGGAGTACCTTGATTTTTATGAAGGCGAAGGCGTGCAGCATATTGCGGTGGCCACGGACGATATTATTACCACAGTGCGTCAATTGAGAAGCCGTGGGGTCGAATTTCTTCGCGTCCCGGACACTTACTACGATGCCGTTACGGATCGTGTGGGACAAATTGATGAGGACATTGCTCCGCTAAAAGAGCTTGGCATCCTGGTTGACCGCGATGATGAGGGGTATTTGCTACAGATTTTTACCCGTCCTGTGGAGCCTAGACCTACCATGTTCTTCGAAATCATCCAAAGAAAGGGTGCACAATCATTTGGAAAAGGTAACTTTAAGGCACTGTTCGAAGCCATTGAACGCGAACAAGAAGTAAGAGGTACTTTGCATTAATTAGGTTAAGAGTGCTGAGTTATGGGTTAAGGTACATTGTTGTTTACTTAAGCTCATAACTCTTTACTCCCAACTCAAAATTAAAATCCATGCCGATTTATCACAAACTTGGAAGAATTCCACAGAAAAGGCATACCCAGTTCACCAAGCCGGACGGAAGTCTTTATTATGAACAATTGTTTGGCACCATTGGTTTTGATGGGATGTCTTCCTTAATCTATCATGAGCACAGGCCTACACAGGTTTCTGCCATAGGTGATTCTATTGATGTAAATCCAAAAATAGCCGTGAGCCACAACATTGCTTCCCGTAAATTAATTGGGTTCGATGTAAAGCCAAAAGATGATTTTTTGGATGCTCGAGAACCGCTTTTGGTCAATAGTGACGTTCATATTGGACTGGCAGCTCCAAAAAAATCCCTCACCGAGTATTTCTATAAAAACTCGGATGCAGATGAAATGCTCTTTATCCACAAAGGCACTGGAACTTTGCGAACGTTTTTGGGCAATATTCCATTCGAATATGGGGATTACCTGATCATTCCCAGAGGGATGATCTATCAGATAGAATTTGATTCAGAGGACAACCGCATTTTATATGCCGAGTCCTTCCACCCTATTTACACCCCAAAAAGGTATCGTAACTGGTTTGGACAATTATTGGAGCATTCCCCTTTCTGTGAACGGGATTATAAACTACCACAAGACCTGGAAACCTATGATGAAAAAGGTGATTTTGTCATCAAGGTAAAAAAGCAGGGCATGCTGCACAGTTTGGTATACAACACCCACCCTTTTGATGTGGTGGGCTGGGATGGATATAATTTCCCATACGGGTTCTCCATTCACAATTTTGAGCCTATTACGGGGCGTGTGCACCAACCGCCTCCTGTGCACCAAACTTTTGAAACCGGTGCCTTTGTCATCTGCTCGTTCTGTCCGCGATTGTACGACTATCACCCAAAAGCCATTCCAGCACCATATAATCATTCCAACATAGACTCCGATGAAGTGCTGTACTATGTGGATGGGGATTTTATGAGTAGAACAGGAATTGGACCAGGATATATTTCCTTGCACCCAGCTGGAATTCCGCATGGACCACATCCTGGCACCTATGAAGCTAGTATTGGCAAAAAGGGCACGGAAGAACTTGCCGTGATGATAGATACCTTTAAAACACTACAAGTCACTGAGAATGCACTCAAGATTGATGATGGAAGTTATTACAAATCTTGGGTGGAGTAGCAAGAAGTTAGACGTTAGAATCTAGATGTGAGAGTTCTTTCAGATTCAATGAACGTTTCTAATATCTAATGTCTCAAATCTAATATCTATAAAAAATGATCATCAACATACCTGAAAATTCAGATTTTTCAATACACAACCTTCCCTTCGGAATCTTTTCCACTGGAGATAGAAGCCCAAGGGCTGGAATAGCAGTCGGAGAACACATTTTAGACCTAGCTGCAGTCGCGGAGTTGGATGTTTTCGAGTTTAATACCGCCGTTCTGGAGAAGGACACGCTTAACGATTTTATCGCTTTGGGAAAATCCATTACCAAAAAAGTTAGGATTGATATTCAGCATTGGTTAAAAGATGAAAGTTCCATTTTAGCCGGAAAACCAGAACTCTTTGTCCTTCAGTCCGAGGCTCAAATGCATATGCCCGTATACATTGGGGACTATACCGATTTCTATTCCAGCATTGAACACGCCACCAACGTGGGCATGATGTTCCGTGATCCAGAAAATGCACTTTTGCCCAATTGGAAGCACATTCCCGTGGGATACCATGGAAGGGCATCTTCCATTATTTTAAGTGGCGAACCTATTCACAGACCCAAAGGTCAGGTTTTGCCAAAGGATGCTTCAACTCCCGTGTTCCAAGCATCGGCTCGCTTGGATTTTGAGCTGGAAATGGCATTTATCACAGGAAAAAACACAACTCTGGGTGAATCCGTTTCGACGGCAGAAGCTGAGGATTACATTTTCGGAATGGTGCTTTTCAACGATTGGTCGGCCAGGGATATTCAAAAGTGGGAGTATGTTCCGCTAGGGCCATTTTTGGCCAAGAACTTTGCCTCATCCATTTCGCCTTGGATCGTAACCATGGAGGCTTTGGAGCCCTTCCGTGTTGCCGGACCCGTCCAGGAGCCCAAGGTGCAATCCTATCTGGAGTTTGAGGGCGACAAAAACTACGACATCAACTTGGAAGTTGCCCTTCAGCCCGAGGGAGTGGAAGAACAGACTATCTGCAATTCCAATTACAAATACATGTATTGGAACATGGCACAGCAATTGGCTCACCATACGGTGAATGGCTGTAACATCAATGTTGGGGACTTGTACGGTTCTGGCACTATTTCAGGGAAAGATGAGAAATCCTATGGCTCTATGCTGGAACTGGCCTGGATGGGAACCAAACCCCTTCAAATGAAGGATGGTACCGAACGTAAGTTCATCCAGGACGGAGATACAGTGATCATGCGCGGACATGCAAAAAAAGATGGAGTTCGCGTTGGCTTTGGAGAGGTTTCCACCAAGGTGCTTCCGGCAAAATAGATTTATCTTAGCACTACATAAATCCAATCCATGTCCAGCATAAAGACCATTGATCCCAATTCCATTTCCCAGCCTGAATTGCATTCGTACTTACTTACTTCCGTAGCCCCTAGGCCGATCGGGTTTGTAAGTACTGTTGATTCCGATGGAAATGTGAATTTAAGTCCATTCAGCTTTTTCAATGTTTTTAGTTCCAATCCCCCAATCATGATATTTTCTCCAGCTAGGGGTAGGAACAATATACCCAAACATTCGCTTCAAAATGTACAGGAAGTTCCGGAGGCAGTCATCAATATTGTGGATTTCCCAATTGTAGAGCAAATGTCCCTCTCCAGCACGGCCTATGATAAGGACGTCAATGAATTTGTCAAATCCGGACTGACCCAAGTGCCCAGCGCAAAAGTAAAACCTCCAAGAGTAGGTGAATCACCGGTTTCATTTGAGTGTACCGTAGATCGAATCATTGAATTGGGCGATGGCCAGGGAGCCGGCAACCTTATCATGGCCAAGGTTGAATTGATACATATTCAGGATCAGTTTTTGGATGAGGAGGGCAAATTGGATCCCTTAAAATTGGACTTGGTAGGAAGAATGGGTGGAAGTTGGTATACCCGAGCCAGCACCGCCTCACTTTTTGAAATTCCCAAACCCATTAGAACTAAAGGTATGGGGGTGGATGGATTACCTTCCGGGATCAGAAACAGTCCTGTTTTAACAGGTAACAATTTGGGAAGACTGGGCAATTTGGAACAGTTACCCACTGCGGATGAAATTGACATGGTAGCCAAAGATGATGAAATCCGAATGATGCAAAAGAAATTGAACGGAAATCCACAGAAATTGAAAAAAGAACTGCACTGGTTATCACAACGTATGTTGATGGACGAACAAACAGAAAAGGCATTGGCAGTTCTTATGTATGCTGAAAAACTTGAAGCATGAGCAAAGGAATCGAGTCCATTTTTAAACCATATCTGCAGCCCAAAAAAGCTTACGAAGGCGGAAAAGGCATTCCTCCTTCCAAGGACAAAAAAATATATAAGCTTTCTTCCAACGAGAATCCTTTGGGACAATCTCCCAAAGCAACGGAGGCTTTGCTCAAGGCTGCCCAAAAAGTACATATTTATCCAGACCAGACCGATATTAGACTACGGGAAGCCCTGGTAAAGGATTTTGACCACCAACTGGCGGCCGATCAGTTCATCTGTGGCAACAGCGGTTCCGAGGTTATTGATATGGTCTTAAGGGCGTTTATCAATGAGGGGGATGAGGTCATTTTTTCCAATCCCTGTTTTCTGCCCTATTCCGTTTTTTCTAGATGGTATGGTGCGGTACAGGTGGATATTCCGCTATTGGAACCAGATTACACCTTGGACCTGGAAGGTATTTTAAATGCCATTGGCCCAAAAACAAAAATTGTCTTTTTGACCAGCCCCAATAACCCTACGGGCACCTATATTCCAAAGTCGGTTCTAGATGACTTTTTCCATAAAATCCCAAATAACATTTTAGTGGTTTTTGATGAGGTCTACCGACATTTTGCGGACGCCCCGGATTATGTAACCGCTTTACCATATGTGCAAAAGGGTTTGAACATCATTGGCATCAACAGTTTTTCCAAGACCTATGGATTGGCCGGACAACGTATTGGTTATGGGTATACCACCGAAAAAATTGCAAAATACCTCGGACAGATTCACAAACCCTTTCTGTTGCCGCTTACTTCCCTTGAAGCTGGTATTGGCGCTTTGGAAGATGTGGCTTTTATCCAAAAGACGGTAGAAACAGTTCACGAGGGCCGTAAATTTCTTTCCGAAGCTTTTGATAGGATGGGAATTGCCCACTGGCCCTCCCAAGCCAACTTTTTTCTAATAGATCCTCCGTTACCAGAACTCGAGTTTACCGAAATCTTGATGGAGCAAGGTATAATGGTCCGGCCTGTTTCCCAATTTGGGGCACCTGGAAAAGTAAGGATTACTATTGGTGACCATGAGGCCAATGAAGCATTGGTGATGGCGCTGGAAAAGATCAAGACGCTTGCAAAGCAATAAAATATAAGCTTGGTCAAAGCACAAACCTGTACGTCGCCTTTAACAAAAAGATGTTTTGTGGTTTCTGACCAAAAATATTGTCCCCCAAACTTGGTAGCAGTCCAGCCGTGGGATCCCCAGACTGGGACACGTCTTGGGACCAGACCAGAAAAATCTCTGAACCCGGGATGTACTCCCATCTAACAACAAGGTTGGAGCGGAATTGCACAAAGGAAAAGTCGGGGTCATCAAAGGTAAAATCCACATCCCCGTCCAAATCATCATCCACCGAGAACACATCCTCTGAAAAGCTAATTTGCTCTGGGGCGTAAGCCGTGAATCGGTCTTCAAAAGTCTTGGCCCCAGCATTGGAGATATGTTTAAAGTTGGAATAACGCCCTCTGGATATAAACGGTTGTCCCCAGTATTGAATGGTCAAATTAGGGCTAATGTTATAATTCAAACGTAGGGACATGCTCAAAGTACGCTGGTTGACCTCCCCATTTAGATAGCGGGCCGAGCCATTGACCTCATCAAAATTATCGATGTACTGGAGCTTGTTATGGTTGATGCTCAATGAGGGAAAGGCCGAAATACGTAACGCATTGATAGGCTGATAAACAAACCCCGCTTCTATCAAATAGAATTTCAAGGAGTTGTCCACTGTCTTTGTCCCTCTATGGAAAGCGCTAAAGCGAAGCTTTTTTCTATTGTCCGTGTTTATACTGTTCCAAAAACTAATCCAAGGGGAGGATCTTAATCTTGGGCCACCACGTAGGGCAAAATTGTCATATTCAATGGGTGCATAATTGAACCCGACGTTGGTAAACCAGTTGTTTTTCCAGTTTTGCCAACTGTTGGTATTGAATTGCAAGTAATTGTGATTCCCTCCAAAATCCCATGCCGTCCAATGGTTATAATTAATGCCCACCCTTCTAAAAGTGCTATCAGGTTTAAGGGTCTGGTACCCAATCCAGGTATAGTGCCTGATATCATCGGATTGCCGCTGAAACCCAAGGTCATTTATTTCCAGTTCTGGGGATCGCCACGTACCTCCGGATTCAAACTTCCAATGACCATTTCCAATTTTTCCAATTTGAACATTCCCACCAGTTCCCGACAAGGATGTTCTTTCAGCGTCCAACTCCACGTGATTCGCCCCTACCCGTTGAAACAAATGTGTAATGGATTCCTGTGTGTTTTGTATTGCCTCTGGACTTCCTTTTACATGGCTGAATATGACATTCCCTTCCACATACCAATCCCGATTGGCCCATTGGTGCTTAAAATCCAACCCCCCAGTAAAGGCCGATTTATGCAGAAAATCAAGTGCTTGGTTAAGATTGTCTCGATTTGTGGCGGTAAATATCCCTCCGATATATGAGTTTCTGTCATTAAAGTCCTTTTGCAATCGGCCCACAAAATAATTGGTCAGCGGTTCCACCATTTCCCTACGTTCTTCTCCATTTTCATTTCTGATGGCAGCATATCGCTTAGCCGTCACACTTTCCAGAATCCCTATGGCCCAACCATCTTTGGTTTTACCACTGAATTTTGCTGCTCCAATAATAGGTGTTTTGTCAGGTTGGTTCACAAATTCATCATCCCCTGCATCCACAGAGCCTTGGGGGCTTCTGCCTATTCGCCGTGAATAAAAAAGGTTATCAAATCCAAAGGTGTTCCCCGCCTCTGATTCCGAAAGTCGGAAATCGAATATGTTTTTGTTCTCCACAAAAAATGGCCGCTGCTCCCTAAAGAAAATTTGGAATCCGTCCAGGGCAATGGCCGATGGGTCTGCTTCTACCTGCCCAAAGTCGGGATTTACCGTCACATCCATGGTCAGGTCATTGGTCACTCCAATTTTGGCATCCAAGCCAAGGGTAAAATCACTTTCGTTTCCATCCCTAAAGGGATTCCCATCCTCCGCCTCATAGGTTTCGCCGCTGGTAACGGTGTACGGTTGGATTTCCAACTGCTTTTGAGGCTCAATATTCTTTAATCCATGTAGTTCACCAAACTCACTAACCCAACCTGGCTGGTCGATGGGCTTTCGCTGCCACACGGAACGTTCCTCTGCCCTGAATATCCTTCGGGTGGACTGCAGCCCCCAAACTTGGTTTTCAGAAGAGCCGAATTTTAATTGGCTCAATGGAATTTTGAACTCAGCAGTCCAACCCTCTTCATCAATATTGGTTTTGGTATACCAAATGGGGTTCCAACTTTCATCCCAATTGGTTCCGTTATTGGAGACAAACTCATCCCCCTTAACCCCAGATACACTTGTGGTAAATGAGAACGCCGTTCGTTTATCATGATAACTGTCAATATTGAATTCGATAAAATCGCCTTCAAAACCATCCCTACGGGACATTCGCTTTACAATTTTATCCGGTTCAGAATCGTAGCAGCGTACACCTATATATAGGTTCTTGTTGTCATATACAATTTTGAACCTGGTTTGGTGGGTTGGGGCAGTATTCTCATCGGGCTGCAATTCGATGTAATCTCCAGCCCATTCCACGAGATTCCAAACCGGGTCATCCAACCGACCATCTATTGCAGGAGGCTGTTCTCCTCCTATGGATGTTGTAACATAAATCTTCTTGGGAACTACGGCTGTTGAGTCCTGTGCTTTTAGTTGAAGGCCAAGAAAAAGCAAAGGTACAAAGATGATTAGTCTGGACACTTTAAATGTTTTTTGATTGATTTGCTACCCTAAAGACCAGCAAATTTTGGAACAGTTACAGTAGGCTTCAACATTTGCTTAATTTTAACAAAAGAATGGGATAGTTTTGACCCTTCCAAAGCAAGCTTTTTCGTGACTAAACAAAAAGTCAAAAATATTCCCAATCAACCATTTGTAATTCAATCTAATAATTGTACATTTGCAGCCCGTAATTCGGGATAGGTTTTTAAATCACTAATATTCTAGAAGTGGACACATTAAGTTATAAGACTATTTCTGCCAATAAATCTACCGTTGATAAGCAATGGTTATTGGTTGATGCTGAGGGAGAGACATTAGGTAGATTGTCATCTGTAGTAGCCAAGTTGCTAAGAGGTAAACACAAGCCAAACTTTACCCCCCATGTAGATTGTGGCGATAACATCGTTGTTATCAATGCTGAAAAAATTAACTTGAGCGGAAACAAATGGGCCGACAAAGAGTATCAAAGATATACTGGATACCCAGGAGGACAGCGTTCCACTACTGCACAAGAAATATTGGAAAAGCATCCTGAAAGACTTATTGAAAAGTCTGTTAAGGGAATGTTGCCCAAAAACAGATTGGGAGCTGATTTATTCAGAAACCTTAAAGTATATGCCGGTGCAGAGCACGGTCAAGAGGCACAAAAGCCAAAAGCAATAAACTTAAACGACTACAAATAATGGAAGTGGTTCATAAGATTGGTAGAAGAAAAACTGCTGTAGCAAGAGTATATGTTTCTGAAGGAAAAGGAAACATCACCATAAACAAAAAGGAATTAAAGGATTACTTTACCACTGCTCCATTGCAATACAAGGTAAAACAACCTTTTACCTTGACCGAAACTGAAGACACTTACGATGTTAAGGTAAATGTTTACGGTGGAGGAATCACTGGACAGGCGGAAGCTGTTCGTTTGGCATTGTCCAGAGCTTTGTGCGAAATAAATGAAGAGAACAGAACCGTTCTTAAGCCCGAAGGTCTTTTGACCAGGGATCCAAGAATGGTGGAAAGGAAGAAATTCGGTCAGAAGAAAGCCCGTAAGAAATTCCAGTTCTCCAAACGTTAGGATTTTCGGTGCATTTGCACCACATATTATAAGTTCATTGAAAACCCTGATGCATTTCAGGGTTATATTTTTAACCAAGTTGTCGTTGTTCCAAAAAGGAAAAAACGAACTTTTTGGAATTTAGTTTAGCATCTAAATGGGCTGGGCGCGCAGTTTTGCAACCACCAATCCATTGCTACTACAACGGAACGTAAACTAAGTACAAAAAAATGGCAAGTAACGTCGAAGTTAAAGACTTATTGGAAGCAGGTGTGCACTTTGGACACCTAACCCGAAAGTGGAACCCAAACATGTCTCCTTACATCTATATGGAGCGTAACGGGATTCACGTGATCAATCTCTACAAAACAGTAGCGAAACTTGATGAGGCCAACGAAGCCCTCAAGAAAATTGCTGCTTCCGGTAGAAAAATTCTTTTTGTAGCCACAAAAAAACAAGCTAAGGATATTGTCGCAGACAAAGTATCCAAAATCAACATGCCTTACATCACTGAAAGATGGCCAGGTGGTATGTTGACCAATTTCGTAACCATCCGTAAGGCGGTTAAGAAAATGGCGGCCATTGACCGCATGAAAAAAGACGGAACGTTCAACACGCTTTCCAAAAAAGAAAGATTGCAAGTAGACCGTCTAAGAGCAAAGTTGGAAAAAAACTTGGGTTCCATTGCTGATATGACCCGATTGCCAGGTGCAATTTTCATCGTGGATACCATGAGAGAGCACATTGCAGTTAAAGAGGCCCAAAAGTTGAACATCCCAATCTTTGCGATAGTGGATACCAACTCAGACCCAAGACCAATTGACTATGTAATTCCTGCCAATGATGATGCTGGAAAATCCATTGAGGTGATCATGGGACAGGTAACGGAAGCTGTTGCCCAAGGTTTGGCAGAACGCAAAAACGACAAAGAGGAAAAAGAAACACCTGCCAAGGAAGCGCCAGCTAAAGAGGAAGCTCCTGCTAAAGCCGAGAAGGCAGCTGAGCCAGTGCAAGAGGAAAAACCTGCTGTTGAGGCTAAAAAAGAAGAGCCTAAAGTAGAGAAAGTTGCCAAAGAGGAAACCAAGGAGGAGCCAAAAGCAGCTAAAGCCGACGACTTGACCAAAATTGAAGGCGCTGGACCCAAAGCAGCAGAAGCTCTTGTAAATAGCGGAATTGACACCTATGCAAAATTGGCGAAAGCGGATCCTGAGAAAATCAAGGAAATCCTAACGGAAGCCAGCTCAAGAATGGCGCATTTGGATCCAACTTCTTGGCCAAAACAAGCTCAAATGGCTGCCGATGGCAAGTGGGATGAGCTAAAGGAATGGCAAGACAACGCCAAAGGAGGCGTAGAATAATCAATTGATAACATTAGGCTAAAACAAAACACTGCCAACAGTGTTTATTTTACATAAATTTTAAAAAGATTTCCGCTTTAGCGGAAAAGACTAAAAAAATCAAATTATGGCAAAGATTACCGCCGCAGAAGTAAATAAACTAAGAAAGACCACCGGAGCGGGAATGATGGACTGCAAAAATGCTTTGGTTGAAGCTGATGGTGATTTTGATAAAGCAATTGAAATCCTTCGTAAAAAAGGACAAAAGGTAGCTGCCAAAAGAGCGGACAGGGATTCCTCTGAAGGAGCTGCTATTGCAAAAGTAAACGCAGAAAGCTCTACTGGTGTGATTATCTCCTTGAACTGTGAGACTGATTTTGTGGCCAAAAACGAGAGCTTTGTTACCCTTGCCAACGATCTAGCTGATCTAGCCCTTGGTTTTGACAACAAAGATGCTTTCTTGGCTGCTCCCTTTAACGGGATGACCGTTGCTGAAAAATTAACAGAGCAAACTGGTGTGATCGGTGAGAAAATCGAAATTGGAAGCTTTGAGAAATTGGACGCCCCATTCGTTGGATCGTACATCCACGCTGGTAACAAAATTGCTACATTGGTAGGTTTGTCAGCATCTGTTGATGGTGCCGCTGAAGCAGCTAAAGATGTTGCCATGCAAGCCGCAGCTATGAACCCTGTTGCCCTTAACGAGGAAGGTGTAGATCAGTCCGTTATTGACAAGGAAATTGAGATTGCCAAAGATCAATTGCGTCAAGAAGGAAAGCCTGAAGCTATGTTGGAAAACATTGCCAAAGGAAAATTGAAGCGTTTCTTCAAAGACAACACCTTGGTTAACCAAGCCTTTATCAAGGACAGCAAGCAAAGTGTTGCACAATACGTAAAATCTGTTGACTCCGATTTGGAGGTAACCGGATTCCAAAGAGTAGCTTTAGGATAAACTTCCTAAACCCATAAAAGAAAAACGCTCCCCATTGGGAGCGTTTTTTTGTTTATGCCTGAGCTATTTTATTTCGATTTTATCAAAATATCTCCATTAAAGGTTTTGAACAGCATTTCAGGGCCTCCTCCATTTATGGTACCCCTGACCCATTGTTCAATCTTTACCTTATACGTTCCAGAAGAAGAATTCTGGTTGACCTCAGGTTGATTGGCAGCAACTTTCATATCAAAATCGGTGTAAATATCCCCCATATCCGTTTTAGCCTTCACGTTGGCCTTAAGGCTGTTGGGAAAGGTAATATCCAAATCTCCATTTAAACTACTAAAAGCCATGTTGGCATCTTGGGTTATGCTCTGAAAATCTACCTTAACATCCCCGTTTACCGTATCTGCGGTGGCAGAACCACTGACTCCTTCCAAGACAATTTCCCCATTGACATTGGTTATTTCCATTTCACCGCTGATTCCTTTCACACTAATATCACCATCATTGACTGTGGAGAGTTTAACCGAAAAGGCCTTTGGCACCTTTACATGAAGGTGGGTTGCCTTGTTCCATTGCTCATTGATCACATGCACCACATTATCTTTTTCTTCGGCACCAATGTTCAATGATGAACTATTGATTCTTTTCAGGCCATTCTTTTCCCTGTGCCCATCATCATGGTCATGCTCCCCTCCAAAAGAAGCCTTGATCACCACTTCTTTCCCGTCATACGCTTCAACGGAAATGGAACCCGATATTTGGTCAATAACCAATTTTCCAGGGTTTTGTGGATTACTCAATGGCACAGCGAACAAATCTATGCTCTTTTCTTGTGCGGTACCCTCAACCATACAAATGGTAACGGCCAGAATTACTAATGCTTTAATATTCTTCATGACTTATATTTTTTTGATGAATACATTTCCATTTAAAGTTTCAAAATCGTGGTCTACCAGTCCAGAGCCTATTTGCACCACGGGTTTAGCTTCGAACCTGTATTTGGGCTTATTTCCCTTTTCCATGGTCTTATCCGTTTTCATGAACTGTTTGTTCACATCAAAATCGGTATATAGCTCCCCATTCATACTTTTAAATGAGATGGAGGCAGACAATGCCTTTTGATACGCAATGGTTATATCCCCATTTAAGGAATAATAGGTTGAGGCATTCTTGGGGTTGGTGGCATAGGATATGTTAACATCCCCGTTGATACAATGGACTTTAGTTGTTCCTGTAATATCCGTAAGGGTAATACCTCCGTTGATGTTCTCCGCACTTACAACTTCTCCACGGGTGTTCTTAACGGTCACCTCTCCATCGTTGACGGTGCTTACATTGACATGAATTTTATTTGGGACCTTAATCTTAAAATTCAAGATATGCCCATAAGAAGGTTCATCGTGGTTGTTGCACCAATTGAATCTTAAGTTTTCCCCATCAAAATCCGCATATGGGGCATCAGCATATAAAACTATTTGCCCGGTCTTCTCAATGACCCCTAGATTCAACTCTTGCTTCCCCAAGTCCAAATCCGCTTGGTTTTTTGCTGAAATGATTTTCTCCACTTCCACAACAACTTGGGTACCACCATAACCTTCAACAGTAATATTCCCAAAGACATTCTTTACAATCAGGCTATGATCGGATTGGTTGGAAAAGGCAATTTCCTTCTTGATCATTTCCCTAAACTCCTTCTTTTGGGCATGCAACCCAGGCAAGGCCACCAAAAGGCTCAGACTTGCCATAAAAATTAATTGTTTCATCATTTTTTAATTTGACTGTTCGTGATTTGATTATGCCACAAGGGCGATTGATAAATAAGCTAGATTATTGATTCTATTGAATTTTTGATTTTCTTCTGCACCGTTGTATCCAACTTTCTTTCTTGGAGCAATTGCCTAAAAGGTTCAATGGATGCTTTCTCCTGTAGGGCCACCATTAAGTTGGCCAGGGTAATCTGAAGAATTGGCGATTCCTGATTGGGGATGGACTGCACTAACCCCTGACGCACGATCGGATGGTCAACATAATTGGTCAGGGATTCTATGGCTGCCAAGCGAACATTTACGTTGGAATCCTGGTTAAGGGTTTGAAGCAATGCCTTAATTACAATCTCATCGGCATCTTCAAATTTGTTGGCTTCGCTTACGCCTTGCAATCGCTGATTGGCGGAAGGTTGTTCCAATAAGGTCAAGACTAATTTCTGCCTAACACTTTCCGTTTCCTCATTGACCACAACATTGTCCACAGGCAACTCCTCGTTCTTGGAATTCAAAAAATACCCTACTGCTATTCCCAAACCCAAAAGCAAAAGTCCAAATACCCATTGTGCCTTAGGGAGTGGCCAAAACCAAAGGGGAAAACTTTTGCTTGTCGCTTTCTGGTTCTGCTTGTCCATTTCTTTGGAAAGCATGTCAAAAAAAGCAGTATCCATGGCTTCGGATGGTTCGGGTGTTTTTAGATTTCCAACCATATCCCAAGTATCCATCAGCGCTTGCATTTCCAATTGTAACCCTGGGGAATCTTGCAACAGTTTTTCAAACTCCTTCATCTCGTTTTCATGCATACTGCCTGACAGGTAATCCATCATTTGTATTTTCAATTGTTCCTTATCCATGTCTTTAAACCGTTTCTAGTTGTAAAAAAATATTTCTTAACTCCTTCAAGGCCCTATGCACCCTTACCTTGGCTGCACCTTCGGAACATCCAATGGTTTCTCCAATTTCCTTGAATTTCATTTCCCTGTATTTACTGAGTACCAACAGTTCCCTTTTTTCATCAGGCAGTTGCGCCATGGCCCTTTTAATTTGATAGGCCTTATCCTCCATATCCACCTTTTCCGAAAACGTATCAGTTTCAACACGGACATCCTCGGGATCGGTACCCACTGCTATTTTGTTTTTCGCAGTTTTTTTGTGGTAATCATAATTGACATTCCTCGCCATTCTGAACATCCAAGCTGCAAACGACCCGTTTCCAGCATACGAACTTCTGTATTTGAGCATGCGTACGAATACATTCTGAACCAAATCCTCACTAACCGACGGATTGTTGCCCAAGTTGTAAAAGAATCCAAAGAGCCTTTTTTTATGTCGCTCATACAATAAGCCCAACTTATCCAAATCCCCGGATTTTACTTTGAGCATGAGCATGTCGTCGGTTAGGTTTTGCAATTTGATGGTGTTTTTTTGGCTTGTTGAATGATATACTGCCCATTTTTTAGATGGTTACAGAATCTATGATTTTTTTTGTTCAATTTGATGGAAAACCATCGTTAGTTCCACCAATTCCCATAAATATTTTTGATTATTTTTGTCCGGACTTCAAGATATCCTCAATGCAATACAAAAGAGTTTTACTAAAACTTAGTGGAGAAGCCCTAATGGGCGAACAACAATATGGAATAGATGCCAAACGGCTTGCAGAATATGCGGAAGATATAAAGGCCGTAGTGGAAAAGGGCATTGAGGTTGCCATTGTTATTGGAGGTGGCAACATTTTTAGGGGCCTGTCCGGAGCAAGCCAAGGCATGGACCGTGTTCAAGGTGACCATATGGGCATGCTGGCAACGGTAATCAATGGTCTGGCCCTGCAAAGCGCACTGGAATTGCAAGGCGTGGAAACACGATTGCAGTCTGCCATCAAAATCAATGAGGTAGCCGAACCGTTTATCAGAAGGAGGGCCATGCGTCACTTGGAAAAAGGAAGAGTGGTAATTTTTGGAGGTGGAACTGGAAATCCGTATTTCACCACAGATTCTGCAGCGGTACTTCGAGCCATTGAAATCAAGGCCGATGTGATTCTCAAAGGTACCCGGGTAGATGGTATCTACACGTCGGATCCAGAGAAAGACAAAACCGCGACCAAATTTGATTCCATTTCCTTTAACGAGGTCCTCTCCAAAGGATTGAAAGTGATGGACACCACCGCCTTTACGTTAAGCCAAGAAAACGAGCTGCCCATTGTGGTCTTTGATATGAATACCCGGGGCAACCTTATGCGAATAGTTTCTGGGGAGAACATTGGAACCGTGGTCAATATCTAAAATTGGTACGAGCTTTGATGCCAGAAGTAAAAATTTAGGATTATGAACGAAGAAGTAACTTTTATTCTAGACACCACCAAGGAAAGTATGGAAGGGAGCATTTCCCATTTGGAAAAGGCCTTGGTTAAAATTCGTGCGGGTAAAGCCAGCCCTGTAATGCTTTCAACTGTAATGGTTGAATATTACGGCTCGCCCACTCCACTTTCCCAGGTCTCGAACATCAATACTCCGGACGCACGTACCATATCCGTACAACCTTGGGAAAAGTCGCTTCTTCAAGAAATAGAAACCGCCATTATGAATGCCAATCTGGGTTTTAATCCCATGAACAATGGCGAGATGGTCATCATTAATGTCCCACCGTTGACGGAGGAGCGCCGGATCCAGTTGGTAAAACAAGCTAAATCTGAGGCTGAAGATGCCAAAGTGAGCATTAGGAACGCCAGACAAGATGCCAACAAGGAGCTCAAGAAGCTTGAAATCTCAGAAGATTTATTGAGCAATGCCGAAGTTGATGTTCAGGAACTAACAGACACCTTCAGCAAAAAAGTGGATGCCATTCTTACCGTCAAAGAGGCAGAAATCATGAAGGTATAGCCTCCACAAACAACCCTTGGCTATCTTTAGGAACACAAACAATCATTTTCTACCTTTGCGCCCAATAAAAATCGTATGGTAGCAAAGCTTACAAGAGGATTTTGGCCCACGGTCGCACGTCTAATTCTGCGCAATAGAATTTTGATCCTTCTTGGAGTTGCCGCCTTTACGGTCTTCTTGGCCATGCAGTGGAAGAACATGCAGTTCTCCAATACAGAAGCCAACATTCTACCAGATGACCACCCAGCCACTGTACAGTACAATGCCTTCAAGAGCATTTTTGGGGAAGAAGGCAATGCCATAGTACTCGCTATTAGGGATTCCGCTTTGTTTACTCCCAGTAACTTCAATCGGTGGAACAAGTTGAGCAAACAATTGGATGCTTTTCCCGAGATTGACTACGTTATTTCCACGGACAATCTCAAAGTTCTAAAGAAAGACAGTGAACAGCAGGTGTTTGTTATGGAGCCCCTGATTCAGGAAGCACCCCAAACCGAAGAGGAGATAAATGCCATAAGAACCCATCTTTTTAAAGAACTTCCTTTCTACGATAATCTAATCTATAACGCTGAAAGTGAAACCATCCAAACTATCATCTACTTGGATAAGGACATTATGAACACTGCCGTTCGGAATGAATTTATCCTCAATGATCTGGGTGATTTGGTCAAGATTTTTGAAGAGGAAACCAATTTGGACGTCCGTGTTTCCGGGATGCCGTACATCCGTACCTGGAATACCAAATCCATTGTAGATGAGATTGGGGTGTTTATTGGAGCCGCACTACTTGTAACGTCCATTATTTTCTTTTTCTTCTTTAGAAGTTTCAGGGCAACCTTCATCTCCATGTTTGTGGTAATTATTGGGGTGATGTGGGCCTTTGGAATCTTGGGCCTTTTCCAATATGAAATAACGATACTTACAGCCCTTATTCCACCCTTGATCATTGTAATTGGAATACCTAATTGCATCTTCTTGATCAACAAATATCAGCAAGAGGTCAAAAAACACGGGAATCAGGCCCTTTCGCTACAAAGGGTCATTTCCAAAATTGGGAATGCCACTTTGATGACCAACATCACCACAGCTTCGGGATTTGCCACTTTTATCATCCTTGACAGCGATCTGCTAAAGGAATTTGGTATTGTAGCTTCCATCAACATTGTTGGGATTTTCGTCCTTTCGCTATTGATTATCCCCATTTTGTACAGTTTTATGCCGCTTCCCAAGACCAAGCACTTAAAACACTTGAACAAAAAGTGGATTGACATGTTCGTCAATTGGATGGAACATATCGTTAGAAATCATCGTATTGCTGTCTACATTACCTCAGTCATTGTGTTGGTATTGAGCATTATCGGTATTTACCAAATTGAAATTACAGGCAGTAGAATTGAAGACTTGCCCAAAAACACCCACTACTTTAAGGACATTCGTTTTTTTGAGGAAGAGTTTGATGGCATCATGCCCATGGAAATTGTTGTGGACACCAAGCGAAAAAATGGGGTTACCAAACCAGCCACCTTAAGACGCATGGATCAGTTGGGAACCGTTATTGAGGAGATACCGGAACTGTCCAAGCCAGTATCCGTGGTCAATCTGGTAAAATATTCCAAGCAAGCCTTTTACAACGGTATCCCTAAATATTATCAGCTCCCTACGTCCCAGGAAAACACCTTTATCATGGATGTGGTCAGAAAGTCCTCAAGCGACGGTGACCTACTTGAAAGTTTTGTGGATAGCACTGGACAGACAGCAAGGTTGACCACTTACATGCGTGATGTGAAAATTGACCGCATGGAGGAAATCGAGAAGGATGTGCAGGAATCCATCACCAAGTTCTTTCCTTCGGAGCGATTTAATGTATATATGACCGGAAAGGCCCTGTTGTTCCTCAAGGGTACCAGATACCTGGTCAAGAATTTACTATTGTCACTGGCGCTCGCCATTGGACTAATTTCATTGTTCATGGCCTATTTGTTCCGTTCGTTTCGGATGATCGTCATTTCATTGGTACCCAACTTACTCCCGCTGGTCATTACCGCTGGGGTTATGGGTTATCTGGGAGTGCCCATCAAGCCTTCCACCATTCTGGTTTTCAGCATTGCTTTCGGAATTTCCGTGGATGACACCATTCACTTCTTGGCCAAATACCGCCAAGAACTGGCCACCCATAAATGGCATATCAAAAGATCCGTATATGCGGCGCTTCGGGAAACAGGGGTAAGTATGTTCTATACCTCCATTGTCCTGTTCTTTGGATTTTCCGTATTCATCATTTCAAGTTTTGGGGGCACCAAGGCCTTGGGAGGATTGGTATCCGCCACTTTGCTCTTTGCAATGCTCGCCAACTTGATTCTACTTCCTTCCTTACTCCTATCATTGGAGCGAAGCATTGCCAACAAACAAGTACTCAAAAAACCACAGATAGATATCCTTCCCCAGGAAGAAGTCAATATCAAGGACAAATAGCCACAAGGTCTGTTTTAATTGCAGTTTACGTGTTATCCTTTTTGACCAAAAAGCTATCTTTACCGCTTAATTTACCATAGATTATAATGAAGTCTTATTCTGTAAAAGAACTGCTTGCAAAGCAACCAATTGGAGAAAGTGTAGAGGTGAACGGATGGGTAAAAACCTTTAGAAGCAACCGTTTTGTAGCGCTGAATGATGGATCTACCATTCATAACCTTCAATGTGTCGTCGATTTTGAAAATTTCGATGAGGAATTGCTCAAGCAGATATCCACAGGTGCCGCCTTAAAGGTAACTGGCACCCTTGTTGAAAGCCAGGGAAGAGGCCAGAGTGTGGAAATCCAGGCAACAGACGTCTTTGTCCATGGTACCGCCGATCCGGAGACCTATCCAATTCAACCTAAAAAGCACTCTTTGGAATTTCTAAGGGAGAAAGCGCATTTAAGGGTACGCACCAATACGTTTTCTGCAGTAATGCGGGTACGATCAGCCTTGGCTTTTGCCGTCCACCAATATTTCCAGCAGAATGGCTTTTATTATATGCATCCCCCAATAATTACAGGCTCTGATGCCGAGGGAGCTGGGGAAATGTTCAGGGTAAGTACCTTGGAACCACAAAACACGCCTTTAACAGAAGACGGTGCGGTTGATTATTCCCAAGACTTCTTTGGAAAGGAGACCAACTTGACCGTTTCCGGGCAGTTGGAAGCCGAAACCTACGCCATGGGATTGGGAAAGGTCTATACCTTTGGCCCCACGTTTAGGGCGGAAAATTCCAATACGTCCAGACACTTGGCAGAGTTCTGGATGATAGAACCGGAAATGGCTTTCTATGACCTGGACGGCAACATGGACTTGGCAGAGGATTTTATTCAATCCATCCTTAAATATGTATTGGAGAACTGCAAAGATGACCTGGAGTTTTTGGAAAAGCGTCTTTTGGATGAAGAAAAATCCAAACCCCAAAACGAGAGGTCGGAGATGGCGCTTATCGAAAAGCTCAAGTTTATTGTGGATAACAACTTTAAACGTGTAAGCTATACGGAGGCTATAGACATTCTGAGGAACAGTAAGCCCAACAAGAAAAAGAAATTCCAGTTTCCCATTAACGAATGGGGTGCCGATCTTCAAAGCGAACATGAGCGGTTCTTGGTGGAAAAACACTTTAAGTGCCCTGTGATCCTATTTGATTACCCGGCCAACATCAAAGCTTTCTATATGCGATTGAACGAAGATGGCAAAACAGTCCGGGCCATGGATGTTTTGTTTCCCGGGATTGGAGAAATTGTGGGAGGCTCGCAAAGGGAAGAACGCCTGGAAGTACTCCAACAAAAAATCAAAGCGCTGGATATTGATGAGAAGGAACTGTGGTGGTACCTTGATCTTAGACGATTTGGAACCGCTGTCCACAGTGGATTTGGGCTTGGGTTTGAACGTATGGTTCAATTTGCCACAGGCATGGGGAATATCCGGGATGTTATCCCCTACCCAAGGTTTCCTCAAAATGCGGAATTTTAATAGGATTGCGTAATTTTATCAGAAAGCAATACGGTAGTTTTTTATGCTAAAACAACATCTTCAATTCAAGCTTTCCCAGAAACTGTCACCGCAGCAGATTCAGCTTATGAAGTTGATTCAATTGCCCACTCAGGCCTTTGAACAACGATTAAAGCAAGAATTGGAGGAAAACCCTGCCTTGGAGAGCGGAAAAGAGGAAAAGGAAGGCATTGATGATGCGTATGAGGATGCCTTTGACGATTCTACCGACAGCGAAACCATATCTGCTGACGAAATCAATATAGACGACTACCTTAGTGATGATGAGATTCCGGACTATCGAACCCAGACAAGCAACTATAGTGCGGATGATGACGAAAAGAGCATTCCTTACGCTTCTGGTACTTCATTTAACCAATATTTAATCAACCAGCTCAATACCATTTATCTAGATGACCAGGAATGGGCCATTGCCGAGTTTTTGGTGGGAAGCGTAGATGAAAGTGGTTACATCCGCAGACCTCTTTCAGATATTATGGACGATTTGGCCTTTACCCAAAACATTTATGTGGAGGAAACAGACATTGAAGCAGTCCTTAAAACCGTCCAGGAATTGGATCCCCCTGGTGTGGGAGCGCGGTCATTGGGAGAGTGTTTGATCATCCAGCTCAAAAGAAAGGAAAGAACACCAGCAGTGGAATTGGCCATAACCATTTTGGAGAAGTCCTTTGACCAGTTTACAAAGAAGCACTATTCCAAACTACTGCAAAAGCACCATATTGGCGAGGAGGAGCTCAAAGAAGCCATTTCGGAAATTGAGAAATTGAATCCAAAACCCGGTGGCTCCTATGCCGGTAGCACTCGAATTATTGAGCATATTGTTCCAGATTTTTCCATCAAAATTGTTGAAGGAGAATTGGAGCTGACCCTGAACGGTAGAAATGCGCCGGAACTGCACGTAAGCCGGGATTACAGCAATATGCTGGAGGGCTACAAAAATTCCAAGGAAAAATCCAAGGCCCAAAAAGACACGGTTCTTTTTATCAAGCAAAAACTGGATGCGGCCAAGTGGTTTATTGATGCTATCAAACAACGGCAGCAAACCTTGTATGTGACCATGAGCTCCATTATGAATTACCAAAAGGATTATTTCCTAAGTGGGGACGAGCGTAAGTTGCGCCCAATGATTCTCAAGGATATTGCGGATCAAATTGGCATGGATGTTTCCACCGTTTCAAGAGTTGCAAACAGTAAATATGTGGACACTCCCTATGGCACCAAACTGATTAAGGAATATTTCTCTGAAGCCATGAAAAATGAGCAGGGAGAAGATGTTTCCACCAAGGAAATCAAAAAAATATTGGAAACCGTAATTGGTGAAGAAGAAAAGAAAAAGCCGTTAACTGACGATAAATTAGCCAAAATACTAAAGGAAAGAGGGTATCCCATAGCAAGGAGAACCGTCGCCAAATACCGAGAGCAGCTAGGAATACCTGTGGCGAGGTTAAGAAAGCAAATCTAATGCATCATTTCCTCAATATTATCTCGTACATTTTTCACCCTTTATTTGTCCCGATAGGAGGAACATTGCTCTTCTTCAGGTTAACCCCATATAGTACTCTGGAAGTGCAGAGCGGTAATATTCTTCCCATTTTTATTCTAACGGTAATTATCCCGATTATTTTCTTTCTTATCCTGAAAAATCTAGGGGTCATTAAATCTATTTTTCTGCCCACCCTTCAGGAACGCAAGTATCCCTTATATATCAGCTGTGTGCTACTTCTAATGATTCTGTACAAGGTAATCCCCAACAACTATGTGAATGAGCTTTTCTTCTTTTTCACCGGTTTGTTGACCGCAACGGGGGCTGCCCTGATATTGCTGTTTCTCAAATTCAAGACCAGTATGCACCTATTGGGCATGGGAAGCTTGTTGATGTTCATGATTGGACTTAGCATCCACTTTGAACAAAACATCACCCTTGGAATAAGTTTGTTTACCCTATTGACCGGACTCGTGGCAACTTCAAGATTGTACCTCAAAGCACACAGTAAAGCCGAATTGTTGATTGGGTTTATGGTTGGGATGGGATCCCAACTGCTTATCTTAAAGTACTGGCTATAAAATGTAAAAAATCAAGCCGATACGCAGCACACGCATATCTATGGATTCTCCGCCTTCAATTTGGGTTCCATCTTCCAGCAAGGGATTAAGGGCATAATAGGCATGAATATTCCAAGTATTATAGCCAAAACTCAAGGTCAATCCGTATTGCAGTTTTTCGATATCGCCATTCGAAAATCCCTCAGCTCCTGTTTCATCCATGACCAACCTTGATCTTCCAGAAAAGACATAGCCCAATCTGCCTCCTGCATAAATTCTCCAAAACTTATATTCCTCGGCAGTTGACGTACGCCATCTTAATTCCAAGGGAACTTCAACGGTATGGGTTTCCAACTTGCTTCGAACTATGTCGTCCGTACTCACCACTTCATACGTGACAGCATCCCCGATTTGGGTGGCTTTAATATTGGTATAATAAGAATTGACGGCATATCCCAATCCAAGTCCCAATCCAACATTTCTTCTGCGTGATAGTGGAATATCCTTGATAAATCCCGTCTGCAGATTGTACGAAAGACTTCTTTGAACCACATCCGTTGGCCTATCGAGTAAAAAATTAAATCCCAAACCAACATAGAACTGATCCTCCAAGTACCGGTCATCCACCGGCTGTGGAGTTTGGGCAGAAATTCCTTGGATGGCAAACCAGCTCAAAAGCAATGTTATTAAAGAAGTCCAATTCCTCATAGGCAAAAGCAGTAAAAACAATCCAAAATACACATTTGGATTGTTTTTTAGCTAAAATTATCTGGCTTATTGTCCAGAAAAACTGTTGCCCTCGTAAGTGGTATAATTCACTTTTAGCAAGTTTACTTTTCGCAGTTCTTCCTTGATATCAGAAACGATGCCCATACCCACTTTTTTGTCTACTTTTAAGGAAACCGTTACCAAATTTCTTATGGCATCCGGTTTTTTGGCAAGCTCCGAAAGCACATAAGGGGCAACCTCATTTACATTGGCCAATCTTTTGTCCAATTGGATTTTAGGTTCTGTACCCAAAACCTTGGCCAAATCCTCGGTGGGCTTCCCAACATATATCTCAATGACCCGATCCTTCTTTTCCAATTTCTTGACTTGATCTGCCTTTGGCAGTTCATTGTCAACCAGCATAGGATAGTCCTTGATGGTAGTCACCGTCATAAAAAAGAAGAGGAGCATAAATACAATATCCGGTAAGGACGCGGTTGAAATTGCCGGCATTCCCTTTTTGCTTTTTTTAAAATTTCCCATGATCTTTTTTATTTAGTTTGATTGGTTTGCGCTTCGGACAACTGCATGGGAAACAAGTCCCTAATTGCCAAAATATGCTCCTTCAGCTCCTTTTTGATTTCAGGTGGGGTCTCAACATCATAATAACGCTTCTCCATTTCCACAAAATCCATATTGAACAAACGCTGGGACTCCCTATTTCTCAATTCGTTATATGCCGCAGTCAATTCATTTTGCACCGTGACATAGGTGCCATAGGTAGCCTCTCGATCACTGTTCAAAGAAATAATAGCTTCCTTGGGATGGTCTGATGAATTTGGATTTCGTGCTCCCATACAGTAACTGCAATGGTTTTTCTCTCCCTGGATCTCTCCACCATTGTCCAAAAATGCAATTGCCGCATTTCGAAGGTCTTTGAGCTGCATAACTTTGCTTTCCACCATGAGTTCATCATTTTTGTTCAGAACAATCCTGAACACGTTTCGCTCATTAAACGTAATAGGTGGTGTGGGTTCTTTTGAAGGTAACTTTCTATCCAGTCCCATATCGGTTTGGATAGTTGCCGTGACCAAGAAAAAAATAAGTAACAGAAAGGCAATATCTGCCATGGATCCGGCATTCACTTCCGGGATTTCGTTGTTTCTAGCCATAATGAAAATATTTAGTTGGACGTAATGATTAATTAGCCCGAATGGGCTATCCAAACCATCACAACAACTATTCCAAAACACTGGAGACCAACACGATTCGGAAGATTTAATGAAAGTGCATAAAAAAACGCTCCAAATCTAAAACTTGGAGCGTTTTCCACTAAATCTAAGTTATTGTCTACTGCAGATTGTTGAAAGCATTACCTTCATAAGTCGTATAGTTGACCTTAAGGGCATTTACTTCTCTCAATTGTTGTTTAATATCGGCAATAAGACCCATATTGGCGTTCTTATCCACCTTCAATGCGGTAGTCAATACATTTTGTAATTCTTGTGGTTTTTTGGCACGCTCTGCCAAAATATAAGATCCTACCTCATCCACATTTGCAAACTTATCGTTCAACTGGATTTTGGGCTCAGTACCAAAAACCTTTTGATATTCTTGCGTAGGCTTCCCTACATAAATGTAGATAACTCGGTCTTTTTTCTCCAACTTCTTGATTTCAGTTGCATTTGGAAGCGTATTTTCCACCAACAAAGAACTATCTTTCATCGTAGTTACCGTCATAAAAAAGAACAGTAGCATAAATACGATGTCTGGCAACGATGCGGTTGATACCGCAGGCAAATCGCCATCTTTCTTTTTTGCAAACTTTGCCATACGTTAATTACTTTAGTTACTTGTTGTTTCAGCTTCCGATAGTTTCTGTGGAAACATATCTTGAATCCTCTTTACATCATCCTTCAGTTTTTCCAACTGGGACGCTGACAATAAATCTTTGTTTTTAGGATCCAAATATTCGGCTTCCATTTCAACAAAAGATCTTCCAAAGATTCTTTCGGCTTCTCTGTTTCTAAGGTCGTTGTAAGCTCCTACCAACTCATTCTGAACGGTAATATAGGTACTGTACTTGGTTTCCCTATCATTCTTCAGAGAGATAATCGCTTTGGATGGGTTATCCGAGGAAGCTGGATCTTTACGTCCCTTGCAGTAATTGCAGGAACCATCCGCTCCATTTTCAAGAAAGTCCATGGCGGCCTTTCTCAAACCTTTCAAGTCCATCAACTCATCCTCAACCAGCAATTGTCCATTTTTATTGATGTTAACCGTAAAAATGTTCTTTTGCTTGATTACCACATCCTCCTCTGGCGGTTCCATTGGTGGCAACATACGATCCAATCCTGCATCCGTTTCAATGGTCGTGGTAACCAGGAAAAAGATAAGCAATAGGAAAGCGATGTCTGCCATAGAACCGGCATTCACTTCTGGTGCTCCTTTTCTTCTAGGCATAACTTTGAGTTTTTACTTAACAAACATTTTTTTCAACCCTGGAAAAACCATTAGAGCTACGGCTACGGCAGTTAGGATAAAGAAAACATTCAATCCCATGCCAATGTTCTTAACCGTTCCTTCCGTTGCGACAATGTTTGGATTGTTGGCAAATGAATCCGCTACCGCCTTTGCTTCTTCAGAAGAAGAAAGTCCATAAGAAATGGCTACCACAATGGCCAAACCTCCAAGTGCAAACAGTGTTTTCTTGAGGCTTCCAGGTGTGGAAAGCAATTTTTTAAGTCCAAAGAACAATGAAGCCACAACAGCTATTGCCAATAATATGTACATGATAACGAACATAAAGTTCATTGATCCGCTATTAATGGCATCTGGGTCATCAGCGGATGGTAGAGAGAACCAAAGTACGGCTGCTACCAACCCGATGACAATCAATACTATTTTAATTATTTTATTCATGATTCCCGATAGTTTAAATTTCGTAATTACTTTTTATGTGCTGCCAACATATCTATTAAAGATATGGAGGAGTCTTCCATGTCATTTACGATACTATCGATTTTTGCAATGATATAGTTGTAGAAAATTTGAAGGATAATCGCAGTGATCAAACCGAATACGGTTGTCAATAACGCCACCTGAATATCACCAGCAATCAAAGAGGCACTCAAGTTACCCACAGCTGCAATTTTCTGGAAGGCCGCAATCATACCAATTACCGTTCCCATGAACCCAAGCATGGGTGCAATAGCGATAAACAATGATAGCCAAGAAACGTTTTTCTCCAATTGTCCCATTTGAACCCCACCATAAGCCACAACAGCTTTTTCAGCGGATTCCAAACCTTCACCAGCTCTATCCAAACCTTGGTAGAAAATGGAAGCAACAGGCCCTTTGGTGTTTCTGCATACCTCTTTAGCAGCTTCAACGCCACCGGAAGCCAAAGCATCTTCCACTTGTTGCTTCAGTTTGGCAGAATTGGTACTGGCCAAATTCAAATAAATTATTCTCTCAATGGCAACCGCCAATCCCAGGATCAAACATAAAAGTACGATTCCCATGAAAGCAGGACCCCCTTGGATAAACTGTTCTTTCAAAACCTGGGTGAAACCTTTGCTGGCTTCGGCCGCGGCTTCATCTTGAAACATAGCTGCAGATGCAGTTGTAGTTCCCATAACAAACATTCCGGCAGCAGCCAGAGTAAAGGATAATTTTTTCATTTTTCTAAAACTTAAATTTAGTTAGTTAATAATGTTAAAGATATAAAAATTTTTATACCAAAGAATTTTAATACCTAGCAGAGAGGAAGGGATTCGAACCCTCGATACACTTTTGGTGTATACACACTTTCCAGGCGTGCGCCTTCGACCACTCGGCCACCTCTCTAATCAATCTCAGTATAGGCCGAGCAATAAACGAAAAAATAATTATTTAACGAAATTTAAGGAGTTAATTTTAGTGCATTTCGCCGCGTAAGGAAGTTTCGAAAATGGTTTTAAAAAGCCTGCGGGAAACCTTGGTTCCCAACAGGTACATCGCCTTGGTAATTGCCGCCTCCGTCGTAATATCCTTTCCACTAATCAATTGCATCTGCCTGAGCTTTTCACTGGACTCATAAAGCCCCATGGCAACACTTCCTCCAGAACACTGGGTAACATTAATAATATGTAGACCTTTGCGGACGGCTTTTCCAATTTCAGACAAAAACCAATCGTCCATTGGAGCATTTCCAGCACCATAGGTTTCCAGAATCAATACTTTTAATCCCGTTACTTGCAAAGCCGATTTTAGCACTTCTTGATTCAATCCCGGGAAAAGTTTAAGCACCATGACATTGTCGTCCATGTTCTTGTGCACTTGTAAGGGTTTTGATTTTGAAGGTCGTTTCAACAGATAGGAATGATGCACATTAAGATGCACTCCAGATTCTACTAAAGGTGGATGATTTAGGGAAGCGAACGCCTCAAAATGCTCCGCATTGATTTTGGTTGTCCTATTGGCCCTGTACAGCTTATATTCAAAGTATAGCCCCACCTCCTGAATCACGGGTTTACCCTTGCTCTGTAATGCTGCAATCTGAATGGAGGTAATCAGATTTTCCTTGGCATCCGTGCGCAGGTCCCCAATGGGCAACTGCGACCCGGTAAAGATGACAGGTTTGGCCAAATTCTCCAACATAAAACTTAGGGCCGATGCTGAATAGCTCATGGTATCGCTCCCATGCAGCACCACAAAACCATCATAAGCTTTATAGTTTTCCTCAATCATGGTGGCTATGGTTGCCCAGTATTTTGGATTCATGTTTGAAGAATCAATGGGGTCCTCCAATGAAAGCCCTTGAATTTCACAATCCAGTTGGTTCAGTTCAGGAATGTTGTTGACCAGCTCTTCAAAATTGAACGCTTTTAGAGCTCCAGTTTCATAATCCTTGACCATTCCAATGGTGCCTCCCGTATAGATCAACAATATGTTTGTTTTCATTTCTTCAGATTAAATTCCAAAAACCTGTTTTGAATTTTCCGTGGTAATATTGGCAATCGCTTCCTTGTCCATGCTATAGATCTCAGATAACTTTTCCAACACCTTAATTATATAGGAACTTTCATTTCGCTTTCCCCTAAACGGCACTGGCGCCAGATATGGGGAGTCCGTTTCAAGGACGATATGCTCCAGGTCCACTTCATGCAAGAACTGATCTATTTTTCCATTTTTGAAGGTGGCCACCCCTCCAATTCCCAGTTTCATATTGAACGAAATAGCTCGATGCGCCTGCTCCAACGTTCCGGTAAAGCAATGGAATATCCCATACATATCTTCACCTTTTTCCTGTTCCAATACTTCAAATATCTCGTCAAAGGATTCCCGGGAATGGATCACAATGGGAAGTTGGTATTTCTTCGCCAACCTAATCTGATGGATAAAAGCTTCTTGCTGCTGCTTTAAAAAGGATTTATCCCAGTACAAATCGATACCGATTTCCCCCACCGCATAGAACTTTCTTTTGGCCAACATCTCCTCCACATGCTGCAATTCTTCCTTGAAGTTTTCTTTCACATGGGTAGGATGCAATCCCATCATCAAAAAAACATTGTTGGGAAAGTCAGATTCCAAATCCAACATGGATTGGGTATAGGTGGAATCAATTGCTGGAATGAAGAATCGTTCCACTCCCAAATTCATGGCAGATTGTATGATTTGGGCCCGATCTTCATCAAAGGCTTCGCTATACAAATGGGTATGTGTATCCGTTATAACCATAAAGCAAAAATAGGTTTATCTTTAATAAAAATTGTGGATGAAAACCCTCAAAAAATTCTTGAAATCCAAAAATTACGCGCGGATACCCTTGGTGTTGACAGCCACCAATCATTTTGAAATTTCAGCCATGATCAATGGGATCTCAGGTCGATTTATCCTGGATACGGGAGCCTCCAACACCTGTGTGGGCATGGATAAAATAGACTACTTCAAAATGATTTCTGAAGTATCTGATATCAAGGCTGCAGGTGCGGGTGCAACCGAAATGGAAACCTTGGTCTCTGCAAAAAACAAAGTTCAGATTGGGTCTTGGACCAAGAAAAAACAGAAAATCGTGCTGTTTGATTTGGTCCATGTAAATCAGGCCTTAACCTCACATAACTCCCTACCTGTTGATGGCATTATAGGCGGAGATATCCTTAATAAAGGAAAAGCTATTATCGACTATGATAAAAGGTGCTTGTTTTTGAAAAAGCCATAATCAATTACCTGAAAACCTTCACCGTATTGGTTATTGGTTAAACATACAAAATGGACAAAAGCTGAGAGAATTAATGGAATTTCCCATTTTCAAATCCAAGCATTTTCACCTTTTTAGCATGCGATAGACCCTAGGAAGTTCCCTATCCCTAAAAGAGCGCCAGAAACAAAATCGAAGCTAATCTGCCCTATAACTCCAGAGCCTTCTTTACATTGCCGTCCATCAGTAATTCTTCAGGACTTTCCAATGCTTCCTTCACGGCAACCAAGAATCCCACGGATTCCTTTCCATCAATAATTCTATGGTCATAGGACAAAGCCACGTACATAATTGGCGCAATGACCACCTGTCCATCCTTGGCAATGGGTCGTTCCACAATGTTGTGCATTCCAAGTATGGCACTTTGCGGAGGATTAATAATAGGCGTGGACAACATGGAGCCAAACACCCCTCCGTTGGTTATGGTAAAGGTACCTCCGGTCATTTCATCCACAGTGATCTCTCCCTCCCTAGCTCTAATGGCCAACCTTTTAACCTCGGCTTCCACACCTCTGAAAGTTAAATTCTCTGCATTTCTTATTACGGGAACCATCAATCCTTTTGGTCCGGATACAGCTATGCTGATATCACAAAAATCAAAAGACAACATTTCTTTGCCATCGATCATGGAATTTACCGCGGGATACATTTCCAAAGCACGGACTACGGCCTTTGTAAAGAAAGACATAAACCCAAGACTTACCCCGTGTTTTTCTTTAAAGGTTTCCTTGTATTCTTTTCGTAGCGCAAAAATGGGAGACATATCCACCTCGTTGAAGGTGGTCAACATAGCCGTTTCATTCTTGGCAGAAACCAATCGTTCAGCTACTTTTCTTCGAAGCATCGAAAGCTTGGAACGGGATTCTCCCCTGTTTCCACCTGTTGGAGTCCCCATGGATGGAACTGCTTTTACAGCATCATCTTTGGTGATTCGTCCATCCCTTCCTGTTCCAGAAACAGAGGTAGCATCAACGCCCTTCTCATCCAAGATTTTCTTGGCCGCAGGAGAAGGTGTTCCGGAAGCATAGGTTTCCTTTTTTGCTTCAGCCGCTTTTGGGGCTTCCACTTTTGCTGGTTCTTCCTTCGGTTCAGATTTGGCTTCTGCGGCAGGAGCTGCATCTCCCTCTGGCTTGGCGGCACTGGTATCAATCAAACATACCACCTCACCTACGGCAACGGCGTCACCTTCTTCAGCCTTTAGGGTTATGATTCCACTTTCTTCCGCTGGAAGTTCCAAAGTAGCTTTATCAGAATCGACCTCGGCAATGGCCTGGTCTTTTTCCACATAATCACCATCTTGCACCAACCACTCTGCTATTTCTACCTCGGTTATGGATTCCCCTGGCGAGGGAACTTTCATTTCTAAAACCATGTTATTCTAGTTTATGCTTTTTAATTATCGTCTAACCATATTATCCTTGGTCTTGTCAAAGACATATTCCAAGACCTGCGCATGTCTTCTTTGAGATCTTACTGCACTTCCCGCAGCAGGAGCTCCATAGAATCTTCGCGAAGCCACCCTGAAGGTTTTGGCTTCTTCAAAATGCATCAACAAATGCCCCCAAGCTCCCATATTTCTGGGTTCTTCCTGGGCCCACACCACATCCTTCGCATTCTTGTATTTCTTTAGCACACTCCGCATTTCCTTGGAAGGTAGCGGGAACAATTGTTCCAAACGGACCAAGGCCACATCGTCTCGCTGCAATTCTTCTTTTTTGTCGAGCAAATCATAGTAGAATTTCCCCGTACAGAAAACCAGGGTTTTCACCTTGGGTGCAGACGCTTCCGTATCATCAATTAACGGTTGGAAACTTCCCTTGGCCATTTCTTCCTTGGTGGATAAAACCTTTGGATGTCTCAACAAACTTTTTGGGGTAAAAACTACCAAGGGTTTTCTAAACCCAGCTTTCATTTGTCTTCGCAACAAATGGAACATATTGGCGGGGGTTGTGACATCTGCCACGTACATATTGTCCTTGGCACAAAGCTGAAGGTACCTTTCCATTCTTGCAGAAGAGTGCTCAGCACCCTGACCTTCATACCCATGTGGCAGCAATAGCACCAATCCGTTCTGCAATTTCCATTTATCCTCCGCGGAGGACAGGTATTGATCAATAATAATCTGTGCTCCATTACTGAAATCTCCGAACTGCGCTTCCCATATGGTCAAGGTTTTCGGACTAGCCATGGCGTAGCCATAATCAAATCCCATCACCGCATACTCTGATAATAGGGAGTTGTATATATGGAACTTCCCATTTTGGTTTGCTCCCAATTCATTGAGCAGGGCTACTTCCTCCTCATGCATTTCGGTCTTGATTACCGCATGTCTATGGGAAAAGGTTCCCCGTTCCACATCCTGACCGGTCATACGGACATCATAGCCTTCCTCCATCAAAGACCCATAGGCCAAAAGCTCGCCCATGGCCCAATCCAGTTGGTTGTCTTCAAAATACATTTTATTCCGGGCAGCCACTAGCCTTTCCAGCTTGCGCAAAAACTTTTTGCCTTCTGGCAGGCCTGTTATGCTCTTGGCAATTTCGTCCAGCTTTTTAAGTGGATATTTGGTGTTGATTTCACCCAACATGGCATCCTCCGTCACCTGTCTAAAACCTTCCCACTCATCTTGCATAAAAGGAGTAATACGGGTCTTCTCCACCTTACGGGAATCCAACAAATCCTCTTCCAGGTTTTTCTTGTATTCTGCTTCCAAGCTCTTGACGTAATCCTTGTCAATGATACCTTCCGCAATCAATTTTTCGGCATAGATATCCCTTGGGTTTTTGTGCTTGGAAATGGATTTGTACAATAGGGGTTGGGTAAACTTGGGTTCGTCCCCTTCATTGTGCCCATACTTTCTGTATCCCAACAAATCCAAGAAAATATCGCGTTTGTAACGCATTCTATATTCCAGCGCAAAAGTAGCCGCATGCACCACTGCCTCTGCGTCATCTGCATTTACGTGCAATACTGGCGACAAAGTCACTTTGCCCACGTCCGTGCAATAGGTGGACGATCGTGCGTCCAAATAATTGGTTGTAAATCCTATTTGGTTATTGACCACAATATGAATGGTTCCTCCCGTATGGTAGCCATCCAAGCGGGCCATTTGTATGATTTCATATACTACTCCCTGTCCTGCAAATGCGGCATCACCATGCACTAAAATTGGCAGTACCTCGGATACATTTTCTTGGTGATATCGGTCTTGTTTTGCCCTTGCAATCCCTTCAACAATTCCGTTTACCGTTTCCAGGTGGGACGGGTTGGGGGCAATATTCATATTGACCACTTTTCCCGAGTCTGTTTCTCTTGTTGAAGTCCATCCCAAATGATATTTTACATCTCCATCAAAGATGGTCTCTTCATAATCCTTCCCATCAAATTCGCTAAAGATATCCTTGGGCGATTTACCAAAGATGTTGGTCAGTACGTTCAATCGGCCACGATGGGCCATTCCCATTACAAATTGCTTCACGCCAGCATCTGCGGCTTTCTCGATAATGACATCCAAAGCGGGAATCAAAGATTCGCCACCTTCCAAGGAAAAGCGTTTTTGCCCTACATATTTGGTGTGCAAGAATCCTTCAAACGAAACGGCCTCATTCAGTTTTCTGAGAATATTTTTCTTTTCTTCTGGAGAAAAATTGGGATGGTTATCATTTACATTCAACCAATCCTGAATCCACTGAATCCGTTCCGGGGTTCGGATATACATATACTCCACCCCAATGGCATCGCAATAGATACGCTGGAGGTGGGCAATAATATCTTTTAGGGAACTGGAACCGATTCCAATAATCTTCCCTGCGTCAAAAACCGTAGCCAAATCGGCATTGGTCAGACCAAAATTGGAAATTTCCAAAGTCGGCTCATACTTTCTTCTTTCCCGAACAGGGTTGGTTTGTGTAAACAAGTGTCCTCGAGACCGATAACCATCAATCAACCTAATGACTTGAAACTCTTTTTGAAGCGTTTCGGGCATTTCTACCTGCTTTCCATTGGAAAGCACCACCATACCCGTTTCTTGAGTTTCCACCCCCAAATCTTCCAAGGAGCTTTCCAATCCAAAATCAAAACCTTGGAAAAAAGCCCTCCAACTGGGTTCAAGACTATCTGGGCTTGTTAGATATTTATCGTATAGCTCCGCAAAAAATGAGGTGTGCGCAGCATTTAAAAAGGAATATTTATCCATTGATATTTTCTAGCAAAAGCAATGCAAAAATTTAGTCAAAAATACAACAAATACCATAGGTACATCAACAAACTTAGCCTAATTTGACAAAATCCACCTAGGAGTTATATTTATGTCTAAACCAAACTTTCTGCCACTCCCTTTTAAGGATCAAAAAGCAAACGGCGGAAGAGGCATCCACGGCATCCAGAGCGGTTAACTTTTTAATTTCCCTTTCAGGGATATCCACCACATAAAGTAGGTTCAAATAGTTCTGGAATTTTTCCAAAATCAGAAAATAGATTTTCTCATGCAATAGGGACTTTAAGTCTTTTGCCTCAATGTCCTTGGAAAAGTCCAATGGAGCACTGGCCAACGCAAAGTCTTTTTTAAGTTGCAAAAGCAAATCCCCATAAAGACGCTCCTTTTTCGCCTCTTTTAAGACCTCCAAGCTATTATTGTATTGGGGAAGCATGCGATATATACGCCAGGTGGGCAAAAATGGTTTACATTGACTTATACACTTTACCTTCTTTCATTACAAAAGTCACATTCCGAAGGGTTTCCACATTGTCTTTTGGGCTTTCATCCACTGCAATGATGTCTGCCAAAAAACCTTCCTTTAGCTGCCCCAGATTGTCCCCCATTCCCAATAGCTTGGCATTGGTCACCGTAGCAGATTTAATAGCTTCCATTATTGGCATTCCTGCTTCGGTCATATAGATAAATTCCCGGGCATTTTCGCCATGGGGGAACACCCCCGCATCCGTACCAAAGGCAATGGGCACACCCTTTTTGACCGCTTTTTGGAACATTCCTTGAATTTTTGGGCCTATTTCACTGGCTTTTTTGGCCACTACCGGTGGAAAATAACCTGCTATCTTGGCCTTTTCGGTCACCTGCTTTCCTGCAGTGATCGTAGGTACCAAAAACGAATTATGCTTTACCATCAAATCCATGGTCTCATCACTCATCAAGGTTCCATGCTCAATGGTCTTGATTCCACCTAATATGGCTCTTTGCATACCCTCATCCCCATGGGCATGGGCTGCTGTTAACATTCCGTAGTCTTTGGCGGTTTCCGTGATCGCTTTGATTTCCTCTATGGTAAATTGTGGATTCTGTCCACTTTTAGCTACACTTAAAACACCACCGGTTGCGGTTATCTTAATCACATCCGCACCATCTTTGTAGCGTTGCCGTACCGCTTTTCTTCCATCCTCGGGCGAATTCACAACACCTTCCTTTGGACCTGGGTCGCCCATCAATGCCTTTTTCATACCGTTGGTAGGGTCTGCATGCCCCCCCGTGGTACCAATGGATTTTCCTGCTGTAAAAATCCGTGGACCAGCAACCGTGCCGTTAGCTATAGCTTTTTTAAGGGCAATATTGACACCACTGCCCCCCAAATCCCTCACTGTAGTAAATCCAGCCATCAAGGTATGCTTGGCATGTAAGGACGAAATAAATGCTACATCAGCTTCATTTAAGGTAAACCGTTGAACGTAGGTTTGTGGGTTGAATTGCGTTTCTATGTGCACATGCATATCAATAAAACCAGGTAGGACAGTCTTATCTTTTAAATCGATAACGATGTCCTCCTCACCTCCAGTTTTGTACCCGTTTTGAATGGATTTAATGGATTTTCCAGAAACCACTATGGTCTTCTCCGAAAGTGTTTTGCCGGATTGGACGTCCACAATATTACCACAATGTAGATAGGTCTCTTGGGCCATTAGGATAGATCCCACAAGCAATGCCGGAAGTAAAAGAAAGTTTTTCATATCTGAGTTAGCTAAAAGATTATCCTCTAAATGTAAGCATTGATTCCGTTAAAGCCATAGCACCCTGTCCAGATGAGCAAAAAAAAAGCCCGTCGTATGACGGGCTCTTTGATTTTCTTTGTTGTCGATATTAACCTCTTACCTTGCGCTCCCAATCCCAGGCCGATTTCATGGAATCATCCAAAGTAGACCCCGCTTTCCAACCCAACACTTCATTTGCATTTGTGGTATCGGCATAGGCTTTGATCACATCTCCAGGTCGTCTATCCACGATCTTGTAGTTCAATTTTTTACCGGAAACACGCTCAAAACTGTGAATAACCTCCAAGACCGAGCTGCCTGTGCCTGTCCCAAGATTAAATACCTCGTAATTGCCTTCATTTTTTTGATTCAATAACCGTTGTAACGCCACAACGTGAGCTTTTGCCACATCCACCACATGAATGTAATCCCGGATACAGGTTCCATCTTCTGTGGGATAATCATCTCCAAAAACAGAAAGTTGTTCCCTTAGCCCTACCGCAGTCTGAGTGATAAAGGGCACCAAATTTTGCGGCACTCCCAGGGGCAATTCCCCTATCTCCACAGATGGGTGAGCCCCAATTGGATTAAAATACCGTAGCGCAATGGCTGACAATTGCGGGCTAATTTTACAGGTATCCCTAATAATTTCCTCGCCAATTTGTTTGGTATTTCCATACGGGGATTCCGCAGGTTTTACCGGGGCGTCTTCCGTAATGGGCAACTCGTCTGCCTGTCCATAAACCGTACAGGAAGAACTAAAAATGAAATTGGCCTTATCCATTTTTGTGAGCTCTTGAAGCATGTACACCAAAACCCCAAGATTGTTTTCATAGTACAGGAGCGGTTTTTCCACACTCTCTCCCACAGCTTTTGATGCAGCAAAATGGATAACCCCTTTCAGATCACTATGCCTTTTGAAGAAATCCTGAACATCGGACTTATCCCGAAGGTCAAATTTTTCAAAAATGGGCCGTATTCCGGTAATGGCTTCTATGCCATCCAGAACATCTTCAGATGAATTGGATAAATTATCAATGATGACCACCTCAAAACCTTCATTTTGAAGTTCAACAACGGTATGGGACCCTATAAACCCAAGTCCCCCTGTTACAAGTATTTTCATGGTTGATTGTTTACAAAATCCAAGACCAAGTTGGTGATAAATACAATTTGTTCGTCATCCAATTCTGTATGCATTGGCAACGAAATCACCTCTTTGACCAATTGGTTGGTGATCGGAAAATCCGCCTCATCATAGCGATTATCAACATAGGCCTTCTGCAAATGGAGCGGAACTGGATAGTACACCCCACATGGAACGCCGTTATCGTTCAAATGTTGCACCAGTTCGTCTCTTTTTTCGTTCAAAATCCGAAGTGTATACTGATGAAAAACATGGCCATCCATCTCATCGCTCAGTATTTTCGGAACCACAATATTGGGTTGCCCATCAAAAGCTTTGGAATATTTTGCTGCAGCTTCTCTCCTCTTCTTGTTGTACTCATCCAATTTGGGGAGTTTGGCCTTCAGTACTGCGGCCTGTAAAGAATCCAAACGGGAGTTCACCCCTACAACATCATGGTAATATCTTCTGTACATTCCGTGGTTGACCATTCCCCGTATAACATGCGCCAAATCATCATCATTGGTGAAAATGGCTCCGCCATCGCCATAGCAGCCTAAATTTTTGGAAGGAAAAAAGGAGGTAGAGGCCACATGACCGATCGTTCCCGCCTTTTTCTTACTACCATCTTGAAAAGTATGACTGGCACCTATGGCCTGGGCGTTGTCCTCAATCACAAACAAGTTGTGCTTTTCCGCTAGTTGCATGATCGCATCCATATTGGCGCATTGCCCAAAAAGGTGCACGGGCACAATGGCCTTGGTTTTGGATGTAATTGCTCTTTCAATGGCTTTGGGATCAATGTTGAACGTGTCCGGTTCCACATCAACAAGGACAGGGGTTAAATTGAGTAGGGCGATAACCTCTACGGTAGCCGCAAAGGTAAAATCAGCAGTGATAACCTCATCCCCAGGTTGTAAGCCCAGTCCCATCATGCAAATCTGCAATGCATCTGTTCCGTTGGCACAGGGAATCACATGTTTTACCTCCAAATAATCTTCCAGTTCCTTTTGAAAGGAATGAACATAAGGACCATTAATAAATGCTGAGGATTCCAGGACTTCGGTGATGGAAGAATTCACCTCATTTTTTATCCCTTCGTATTGACCTTTAAGGTCAACCATCTGTATTTTCTTCATCAAGATAAATTGAGTTACAAAATTAAGAAATTAAGATGCCATAATGGCCTATTGATGAAAGAATGTAATTTAGCGGAAAATGAATCTCTTGCACCTCATTTACGACCTATTGCTAAGGCTGACCTGGTGGAGCCTTCATCTTGCAGCCCTGTTTAGCACAAAAATGAAATTGTTTGTTACGGGCCGAAAAAAATCCAAAAACATCATTAAGTCGCTGGACGAGACCAATGACAAATGGATTTGGATGCATGTTGCTTCTTTGGGAGAGTACGAGCAAGGGGTTCCTATCTTAAAACAAATCCGACTTACATATCCTTCCCATAAATTGGTGCTCACCTTTTTTTCGCCCTCGGGGTATGAGGTAAAAAAGAAAAGTTCGCTTGCCGATCTTATTCTGTACCTACCCATGGATACGCTATCCAACGCCAAACAATTTTTGGATAGTCTAAATCCAGATCTCGCCATTTTTATCAAATATGAGATTTGGCCCAATTACCTCAGGGAGCTGAAGCAAAGAAATATTCCAACCTTGTTGGTTTCTGCGATTTTCTCCAAAAGACAAGTCTTTTTTAAACCATGGGGCAGTTTTATGCGGAAAAGCCTCAATGCATTCACCCATTTTTTTGTTCAGGACGAAAACTCCAAATTGCTCTTGAAATCACTGGGGCATCAAAATCTTGTGGTAAGTGGGGATACACGTTTTGATCGCGTCTCAGAAATACTGGTACAGCATAACCAATTGGATTTTATGGATGGCTTTAAGCAAAACCATCTTTGTTTTGTTGCGGGAAGTACCTGGCCTGAAGATGAGCAAATATTGACAGCATATATCAATGCCTCTTCCCACCAAGTTAAATTTGTACTGGCCCCACATACCATAAAGCCGGCCCATATCGAAAAAATCAAGGAATCCATTGGCAAAGCAGTGATCTGCTATTCAGAAATAAAGGCAGGTGATGACCTAAGTACATATGATGTGCTCATTGTTGACACCATTGGACTGTTGACCAAAATTTATAGCTATGCGAATGTGGCCTATGTGGGTGGAGCCTTTGCCACAGGACTGCACAATACTTTGGAGCCTGCCGTTTTTGGCATACCGGTTATCATTGGCCCTGATTATAGCGGATTCAAGGAAGCTGAGGATTTGGTTGATAAAAAAGGAATCTGTGTGGTGCAGAATGAATCGGAATTCAAATCACTTCTAGATCAGCTGGTGCTGGATGAAAGTTATAGAAAGCAAACTGGTGAAATCAATTCCTTATATATCAAACAAAATGTGGGCGCCACATCCAAAGTTATGGAGTTGATCAAAAGCATTCTTTAAATTTTTCCTAGTTTTAGCGAAAATCAACCTGATGAACAACCGCATTTTTAGAATTTCCCTTACCGCTGCCCTAGCGGGTTTTTTATTTGGTTTTGATACCGTTGTAATCAGCGGGGCCAACTTGCCAATCAAAGAACTTTGGGACACAAGCCCACTTTTCCATGGCACCTTTATTATGAGCATGGCCCTTTGGGGAACTGTGCTTGGTGCTCTACTTGGTGGTATCCCCACAAAAAATTTGGGCAGAAAAAGAACCCTGTTCTGGGTAGGAGTGCTCTTTTTTGTTTCCGCTTTGGGATGTGCCGTGGCCCCCGAACCTTATTTGTTCTCTTTCTTTCGTTTTGTTGGTGGTGTTGGGGTTGGGGTTTCGTCAGTGGCCGCCCCAATTTACATTTCTGAGATTACTACCAGCAGCAATAGGGGAAAATTGGGTGGATTGTACCAATTCTGGCTCGTCTTTGGGATTTTGGTGGCTTTTATTTCAAACTGGGCCCTCAAAGGTTTTGATGGAGCCAACGATTGGCGGTGGATGTTGGGCATTGAAGCACTGCCCGCCTTGTTATATACCCTAATGGTACTAAAGATCCCGAACAGCCCAAGGTGGTTGATATCGCAAAAGGAGATTCCGAAGCCGCACTGGAGGTATTTAAGGGCATTTATTCTTTAGAAGAAGCTGAAAAACAAATCCATGAGATAAAATCAAATCTAGACCTAACGGCCTCCAATGAAGGTCTTTTCCAAAAAAAATACTCCAAAATTCTGTGGTTGGGATTTTTGATAGCTTTTTTCAACCAGTTGTCCGGGATCAATTTTGTGTTGTACTACGCTCCTGAAATATTAGAACAGGCAGGTTTGGGAGGCAAGGAATCTCTCTTCAATTCCATAGCCATTGGCATAGTCAACCTGGTGTTTACCATTATTGGTGTACGGCTACTGGATAAGCTGGGCCGCCGCCAATTGATCATTATAGGGTCTTTGGGCTACATTTTTAGTTTGATCATGGTGGGCATATGTTTTCAACAGCAACTTGCCCCATCGTTTACCATCTTGTTCATTTGTTTGTTCGTAGCTTCCCACGCTATAGGTCAAGGGGCTGTGATATGGGTGTTTATTTCCGAAATCTTTCCAAACCGGGTCAGAGCTTTTGGACAGTCATGGGGCACAAGTACGCATTGGGTCTTTGCCGCACTGATCACGTTGGTAACACCTATCTTTCTTGACGACCAAGAAGGCTATATGAAGGATTCAGTATGGTATATTTATTACTTTTTTGCCGGCATGATGGTACTGCAACTCCTATGGGCCATCTTTAAGATGCCAGAAACCAAAGGGGTATCCCTGGAGGAATTGGGCAGGAAGTTGAGCGGCAAATCCGAATAAGACAGGATTGTACATCACATGCTTAAAAGCTGACATTTAGTCGAATATAGCGTGGACATTTGCAAAACATCTGTGAATAATTCCGTACATTGATAGGAAATTACACTACTATGACTGATGAAATCTCTTTTGGCAACAAAATGCTGGTTGGCTTTTTACGGCTTATGGTGTTTGTCCTTGTAATCATTTTGATAGCCATCCCTGTTTGCATCCTTTTGGACTTTTTAGGGCTTTTGGGATAAAAAAATGCGGCAGATGGTTGGTCTACCGCATTGTTAAGCTCTTGAAATCACCTAAAAAATCACATCCTCTTCCTGCATGGCGGTGGTCATTAGCCTGATGTATGTGTCAATGGTTTTGTTCACCTTACTAGGTTCGGTTACCTCAAAGTCTCCCTTCCAAATTAGTTCTCGTTCCTTATCCACACAGATACAGTAGAGCGCTGTTTCAATATGGTATAAATTGAAGGTCTCGTAGTACTCAGGGTCATAATACATATCCTGATGCCCTAGATAATCCGTACTAAAACGGGTATATAGGTTATTGAACTTGTTCATACGCTCCCTAAAGGTCCGCCTATTTTCCGTTCCAACAACTTTGGTGAAAAGAATGGCATCAAAGCCCTTATCCAACAATTGCTGTTCTACATCGGAAAGTTCTTCCTCCGATTTTTCAGAAGAGGTAAACTCCACATCAAAAAGATCTATACTGCGCATGGCTTCCACTCCCGTTTGTTCCAATTTTTCCGTCAATCGGGTCTCAAACTCGATGCGTACCTCATCGTCTTGACTCATCCCCACCACCAGAACTTTGTAGGCATCAAACAAGACAATATCCGGATTCTTCCAGGTTCCCACCAATTGGGTGGAAGCACATCCAGTCAAAAGAATCAATGATAATAGAATCAACTTTGGTTTCATCGTCTTAATTTTAATGGTTCACTTTGCGGTACCTCAGGAATTACCTATCAATGTCTAATAAAGACCCCTTGTCTTTTTTCCAATTGTCTTTTTAAATCGTCCACGGTCTCTGCCATGGATTTCTCAAAATCATGCGATTTGGACTTGGCAAACAATCTGGGCCCGGGAGCACTCAATTCAATCTCACAAATATTATCTTCCCCAGCTTTGTCATGTTCAATTTTGAACAGTACGTTGGCCTTAATAACCCAACTGTACTTGTCCCCAAGACGTTCTAACTTCTTCAACAATATTTTGTTCAAGGATTCACTGGACTTCATTTTCTGATATTGAATGTTGACTACCATAATATTATTTTTTAAAATCAGTATAAAGCTAGCCAGACCCTATTCCGGAAAAAATGACAATTATCAGGATTGGGTAGGACAAAATTTGCTATCCCTTTACAATGGGCCCCCAAAAAGATGATGTTTACCCGTGAAATCTTACTTCAGCAAGAAAGGTTGCCCCGTGCTCTGCAGCACCGAAAACCAAAACTCGCTTTCCAAATCTATTTTCTTGCGTTTTTTGGTGACTTCCGAAATAGGGATGTACACAAACTTGTTGTTCACTTTACACGCCACAAACTTGGTCTTCCCTGCCATGGCCCCATGTACGGCATGATAGGCCAAGCGACTGCAGTAAACACTATCGCTGGAATTGGCCGGGGCACTTCTAACAATATAACTGGGATCAATGTACTTGATGGTCACCGGAATATCCGTAAAATACTCCTTGATTTTATCCTTTAGAAAAACCCCAATATCCGCATGCTTTACATTTCCTGATGCATCCTTGACCCTGTTCTTATCCGTAAAAAGTTGCTGACCTGCACCTTCGGCCACTACAATGACCGCATGTTTTTTTCTTTCAAGACGTTTTCGTAACACCCCTAAAAATCCTAATTCCCCTTCCAACTGAAAATCCATCTCCGGAATCAACACAAAATTTACCACAGGCATGGCCAAAGCCGCGGATGCGGCAATAAAACCACTATCCCGCCCCATAAGTTTGACTATGGAAATACCATTATATGCTCCTGCCGCTTCATTGTGCGCGTCCCTGAGAATAGGACTGGCCACATCAAAGGCGGTTTCAAATCCGAAGGACTCATCAATCAAATCAATATCATTGTCAATGGTTTTTGGAATTCCCACTACGCTGATATTGGCTCCTCTTTTTTTGATTTCCTCACCAATGGCATCCACCCCTTTGAGGGTACCATCCCCTCCAATGGCAAACAGCATATTGATGTTGTTGGACTCCAAGGTATCCACCATTACGGACACATCCTGTCCTCCTCTGGAAGAACCTAAAAAGGTGCCCCCAAACTGATGAATGTCCTTAACTTTTTCCGGTGTGAGTTCTACAAATCCGTGACCCATTTCAGGATTTAGGCCTTCATAGCCGTAGGGTATACCTACGATGCGTTTGATTCCATAGAAGTAATGAAGGGCCATGACCACCCCGCGTATCACATTGTTTATTCCCGGACAGAGACCTCCGCAAGTTACTATGGCTGCCGTGGTTTCCTTGGGGTCAAAAAAGATATTTTGACGGGGGCCCGCCTTTTCCAAACAATTGGGCTCCTCGCCGGTAGAAAGGCAATGGGTGTATTGATCCATGGAAATATCAAAGACCAACCGATCCGATTCGCTGACGAAATTAAAGATATGATCTCCCCTGACAGTACTTAACTGCAGGGGAGATTTATAATTTGGCACTCCAAGATGTTCTATTTGAAATCTATTTGTTTCGCTCACACTGTTTTTGATTAAAAATGATGATCCAAGCTATGGTGCGAATCAATCAAGGGACCTCCATTAAGGATTTCCTCTGATGCTTCACTAGCAAATTTATCAAAGTTAATATGAAACGAATGTGCCAGCTGAATGGATTTACTCACATAAGCTCCTTTTTGCAACCAGGTGTTCATGGGATCCAATATTTCCGTGGGAACCCCAGGACAATATTTAGGCATATGCAATCCAAAAACTGGGTGGGCATCAAACTCAACTTCATCCAATTTTCCTTCCAAAATAGCCGAAATCATGGCTCGGGTATACTTCAGTTTAATTCGGGATCCCACACCGTAAGGACCTCCACTCCATCCCGTGTTGATCAACCAAACGTTTACCCCGGCTTCCTTCATTTTTTTGCTCAACATTTCAGCATAAACCGCTGGGTGCAAAGGCATAAAAGGTTCTCCAAAACAAGCAGAGAAAGAAGGCACAGGTTCATTGATACCTGCCTCGGTCCCAGCCACCTTGGCGGTGTATCCGGAAATGAAGTGATATGCGGCCTGGCCAGGGCTTAACTTGGATACTGGAGGCAATACACCAAAGGCATCACAGGTCAAGAAGAATATGTTCTTTGGATTGCCGGCATACGAAGGGGTCTGGATATTGTCGATATGATCAATAGGATAGCTCACCCTGGTGTTTTGGGTAATGCTGCTATCAAAGTAATCCACTTCCTTGGTTCCTTCCTTAAAAACTACGTTTTCCAGAAGTGCTCCAGGGCGAATGGCCCTATAAATGTCCGGCTCTTTTTCCTCTGTTAAATCGATGACCTTCGCATAACAGCCTCCTTCAAAATTAAAAATCGTGTTATCCTCGGTCCAGCCATGCTCGTCATCACCGATCAATTTTCGGTCTGGATCGGCAGAAAGTGTGGTCTTCCCTGTTCCGGAAAGTCCAAAGTAAATCGCCGTATCTCCCTCTTTGCCAACATTGGCAGAGCAGTGCATGGGCAGCACATTTTTATCCACAGGAAGAATTAGATTCAAGGCCGTGAAAACACCTTTTTTCATCTCTCCCGGGTATTCAGAACCTCCAACAAGTGCAATTTTTCTGGTGTAGTTCAAAATAGAGAAGTTCCCTGCTATGATTCCAAACTCATTTGGGTTTGGACACTCATAGCCCGGTGCACATAACACAAGCCAATCCTCTTCAAAATCTTCCAATTCTGCTTCGTTCAATCTCAAGAACATGTTCTTGATAAAGTAATTGGACCAAGGAAATTCTGTAATGGTACGCACATTGGTGCGGTATTTTGGATCGGCACATACCGCTCCATCCCGAACATAGATTTCTTTATCGGAAAGGTAATTTACCACCTCATCATAAAGCTTGTCAAAATTTTCAGGAGAAATGGGTTTGTTGATTCGGCCCCACCAAATCCTGTCCTTGGTGTACTCATCCTTTACCAAAAAACGGTCTTTTGGAGATCGTCCGGTAAACTTTCCCGTGTTGATGGACAGGGTGCCATTTTCTGTCTCCACGCCCATTCCTTTTTCCACAGTAATCTTTTGCAAGGTCTCAGCACTTAAATTCCAATGTGCCGTAGCGTTCTGTAAGCCATATTTGCTTAAATCTTTGGTTGTTTCCATGACTTCGTCCATAATTTCTGTTTTAAGGTTAAAAGCTCCATATCAATGGAACCAGTACTAGTGTTGCTATAAAGAATAGGAGCAGCAGTGGCCCTCCTACTTTCACATAATCTGTAAACTTGTATCCCCCAGAAGACAGCACCATTGCATTGGTGGTGGTCCCCACAGGAGTTAAAAATGCCGTGGAGGCGCTTATGGCCACAGCGATCATAAAAGGCTTGGGAGACACCCCCAAGGTTGTTGACGCCATTATGGCTATAGGTGCCATCAAGACTGCGGTGGCCGAGTTGTTTATTGTCTGGCTAAAGGTGGTAGTCAATAAAAATATGCCTGCCAGTAATGCCGTAGGGTGTATACTCCCCAGTAAATCGACCAAACTATTTGCGGCCATTTGGGCCACTCCTGTTTTCTGCAAAGCCAGTCCCATGGGAATCATTGCGGCAATCATTACCACGCTGGTCCAACTAATTCCTTTATAGGCCTTGCTTATGGGAACACAGCCAGTCAACATCATAATTCCAGCACAGGCAAGGGCTGCAATGGCACCGGGCAATATTTTAAATACCAAAAGGGCAATCATCAATACTAAGGTTCCCAGTGCGATATAACTTTTGGGCGTTATCATGTCCACATTTTTGGACAGGGCTTCAGGGCTTCCCGAAATGACTAAGTTTTCATACATGGAGGTCAAAGTCTCCATGTTTTCCCATGGCCCTCGAATCACAAAAGCGTCTCCGGCTTCAATCTTAATTTTTCCACTTAGTGGCCTGCTGTTTCTGGAGGCTGCCAAGAGTTGAACCCCTGCTTGACTTAGATAATGCCCAAGTGGGAGGGTCTTGCCCACAAAAACAGATTTAGGGGTGATGATCATCTCGGCCATTCCAACTTCTTGGTTGATCAGCTCCTTTTTAAGCAAATCTTTTTCAGGCTTCCATGGAATTACCCCCAAACTAAATTTCAGTACCAGTTTATCCACATCCTCGGCTTCTCCCTTCACCGTGATGATATCATGGTACCGCATCTCTGTCTGGGGGTCTGGTAATTCCACAAATTGATGTATGCCTTGCAGCGGATGGGGATGCCTTCTTTTTAATCGCATGAGGGAGACATTATGGACTTCTTCAAAATCCCAATCCCCAACCTTGGAGTTGATCAGCGGAGACATGGACCTAATACGCAGTCGGTATAGGTTATCCCCTATACTGTAGTTCTCAATCCATTTATGCATTTCCTCATCCAATGCCATAGGTCTATTCTTGGTTCTATGACTGGGCAACAATCGGTAGCCCACATATCTGAAATAGAGAATGGATATCAAAAGCAGCGGAAGGCCGATCAATCCAAACTCAAAAAATGAAAATCCTTCCAATCCGTTTTCCACCAGAGCATTGCTGGCAATAATATTTGGAGGTGTCCCAGTAAGGGTAAGCAAACCTCCCGTATTGGAGCCAAATGCCACTGGCATCAATAATTTGGACGGTAGTGTTCCTGCATTCCAGGCTGCGGTTACCGTAACTGGCAGCAAGGCAGCAACAGTTCCTGTGTTGCTTACAAATCCAGACAGTAAACTAGATCCCAGGGTTACAATGACCAGCAGTTTGGGAACGCTGCTCTTGGCCCATTTTACAAATCGCTGTCCGGCCACGGCTGTCCATCCCGTTCTTGAAAGTCCTTCTCCAATAATGAACAAGGCCGCAATCATGATCACTGTTGAATTGCTGAATCCAGACAAGGTTTCTTGAATGTCCAGGATACCAAGCAAATACAGGGATAACATGGACATTAGGGCCACCACATCCGGTGGAAACTTTCCCCAAACAAACAGAATGATCGTAATACCCAATACTACCAATAGTGTGATCATCGCTTCTATTTTGGGACAATCATCAATCCAAGGTCAAAACAGGAATCTCGGAGTGAAGGGTCAACAACTTTGTCAATCTCCCTTCAGACGGGGTACTCATTTGGGTATGGTTTCTGGGCAGAATAGCCAAAAGATCAATGTTCTTTTTGTTGATGTATTCCAAAATGCCCTCTTCCACATCCTGATTTTTGCTAAAGGCGTGTTCTTCATAAAAATGCTCCAAATAATATTCCAAAAGGTTCTCCGTGCTGTCCACAATAGATTCTTCCGCGTATACCGATTCCCTGTAAATGGTCAGTGCATGAACTCTTGAGTCAAAGGTTCTTGCTACGTCCAAAAGGGTCTTCAATACTTCCTTGTCATCAATTTCTTCGCGGCCCATCACTAAAGCAATATCTTTTGGCTCTCTGATCGGAGTCCCGAAGGGAACCGAGATTACCGGGCAATTGGCCTCCAAAACCAAACGTGAGGTGTTGGTTATGGCCTCATCCGTAACCTTGTCCCCCATGGTTCCCATCAATATCAAATCAGAGCCATTAGTATTATGCCACTCCAAAATAGATTCAATGAGATTACCTGTAACGGTACTAAATGAAGGTGGTGTTTTGATTTTGGTATTAAAGGATTTCACAACCTGACCAAAATCCAATTTCAGGGTTTTCTCCTGACCTTCCGTTATCGGCATGGCCGAAACATATAAGGCTTGAAGTTCTATATTGCGCGTTGGCCCAACAAAAACAATGGCATATTCCAACGCATTTATGGAAGCCTCTGAGAAATCGAACGGGACTAAAATTTTCTGAATACTCATACCTATAAAATTTAAATGACTTAAAATCTTTGATTCAAAATTAGAATGCACCACTCACCTAAAACATGACAGAAATCAGGTTTGAAATTTTATTACGTTAAGGCTACGTTAACCGGTATTTTTTGCCCAAGTATTACCAGATTTTCACTACACCCAAGATTGAGGCTCAAATTCATTGGGGACTGACAAGTATCATATTTTAAGCTGGTTCAAAAGCCAACCTTTGCACTAAAATCTCCTAAGCCAAATCCATGAGGTTTATCCGCCTTTTACACCTCCTTTCTTGTATTCTTTTCCAAAGTGCGCTTAGCTCCCAAACTTTTGATGGGCATGGTTCAGGTTCTTGGCTGGAATTTTCCGGAACCAATAAGATAGATGAGAAATGGAGTATTCCCATATTGGGAATTTTAAGGCATCACGAGCCATTTGAAGTTTACGATTTCTCCTTTATCAAGACAGGTGCTTCTTATCATCTGAACCATTCCATCATCCTTACGGGAGGTGTGGCCTATGTTAATTCCAAATCGTATTTGGATTCCGGTGAAGCATCCTTGACCTTTCAATATTGGTTATATGAGGAATTTACTTGGAAGAATAAATTCAGTATGAATTCCTTGTCACATAGATGGAGACTTGAAAACCGATGGATCCATAATCATGGCCAAACCCATTTTAATAATCGGTTTCGCTATCGATTGCAGTTCCAAAGACCCATTTACGGGAAGACCTTTGTGAAATCGTCCAACGAGGTTTTTGTAAATCTGGATGGGGTCCTTTTTAACCAAAATAGATTCTATATCGGTATAGGGAGGGAGTTGTCCCCAGACCTTAAGATTGAATTGGGCTATTTGAAAAACCATTTTCAAACTTCACACCATAACGCCATTCTCATGGGGATTACTTTCACCACCGATTTTACCCATCAAGATTTGGCTGAAATTGAAAAATAACCAGCAATACCCATGTTCAATTATCATATTTGTAATCATCATGACTATTATCATGTTTTTTGACAAAGTAGCTGTCTAATTTTATTTCAGTTAAATACATAAGTCATGAAACCAAAAAAGAACCCTAATGCAGATATTGGCCGTAACAGCAGCCTTTATTTTATGATAGGTTTGACCTCGGTTTTGTTTGTAACATGGCAATCATTTGAGGTCAAGACCTACGACAAGGAAACGAACGTTTCGGAAGTGGTTCAAGTGATGGACGATCTTAAGGAAGATGTCCCCATTACCGAAATGGTTCGTACAACAACGCCACCGCCTCCTCCATCAGCTCCTGATGTAATTGAAATTGTGGAAGACGTTGAAGACATTGAGGAAACCGTGATCGAAAGTACCGAAAGTAATCAGGATGCCTTTATTGAGGATGTGGTCATAGCCATTGAAGATGTAAATGTTGGGGAAGTGGAAGAAGAGGAAATTATCCCATTCGCCCTGATAGAGCATGTACCTGTTTTCCCGGGTTGTGAAAACCTAAGCACAGAGGAAGAGCGCAAAGCGTGTTTTAACCAAAAGGTACAAGAGCATGTTCGAAATACATTCCAATACCCCAAAACAGCACTCGAAATGGGAATAACCGGCAAGGTATTTGTACAGTTCGTAATTGATTCCAACGGTCGGGTTGCCCACATAAAGCAACGGGGACCGGATAGGTTATTGGAGCAGGAAGCCGTAAGGATCATCTCTGCACTTCCCCAGGTTAAGCCAGGTATACAAAGAGGCAAGCCCACTAAGGTTACCTACGCTATTCCGATTACCTTTAAAATGTTATAGACACCTAACTTGAGAAACTCCTGTTTAGAACAGGAGTTTTTTTTAGTACCATCCAGAACTTTTATACTCTAAATTTCTAGATGCCATTTCCCTACTTTTTACCACCAAATGGGTGCTATCCAATTGACGGGTGCGGTATCCCAATAAATGGAAAAAGGATTTGGCCAAAAATTTGGCTATACGCTGATCTACCAACAAACCATCTTTTTTCCCAGAACTCCATTGGATTCCTGGAAGGTAAACCAACAAGTGATCCATTTTGAACTTTCTCAATCCCTTGGAAATCCATAATAGCACCAGAGGTATGGATTTAATATAGTAAAACCCTTCACTGCCCAACTTTTGGTATAAGGGCATAAAAATCTGCCGTTTCCGCTGGGTCATGATCTTGTTGCCATTGTCCGTGGCAATGGCGGTACCCCTAGGAATTTTTTGGAAATTCTTGAACCCGGGCCGCATCTCAAATCCACCGCTGTTTTGGATTTCATACTGGTAATAAATCTCATAAAATTTGCTTGAAACCCTACTGGATTCGGTTATCTCCATCCTCAATTTTGCCAGCTCTGCTGGGGAATATGCAGCCAGCTCGGTTATTCCTAAAGTATAGTGGATAAAATGCGTACAGTTCCTGATGGATACAACATCGTCATGTTGACCGCTTTCGTACCCAAGGGATACATAACCCAACTCATTGATATAGCTTAACAAAGCCCCTACCAAATACTCCTCTATCCCCAAAATAGTGGGCAAGGGATATTGGGAAGCAAATTTTCGATTGAGCAAACTATCATTCAAGACCATAAAGGGGGAGGTATCGCTGGAAGTAGTATGCAGATCAATAAAATAAAAAGGTGGTTGATTTTGCTCAAGAATTGCTTGCAACAGCCTATAAAGCTCAATCATTTCCTGTTCATCCTTGGAAATCCCATCACCATTTTGAAGTGTTTGCTCTAGGTTTTCCGCGACCCAAATCCGGTTCAGGTCCTTTTCCACAAAACGCGCCTTTTGCTCCAAGGCTTGCAGATTGCCCGCTATGGCGTAGAGTTGTCCACGAATTGGTGTTTGACGAAGTTTCAATTCACGGATTACATGCTTTAAGGCAAAAACTCCTGCCGGTTCATTGCCATGGATACCGGCAAAAAAGACCACAGTGGGACCATCCTTATCCCCTTTTAATTGTCCGATGATGCGGTCAACTTCCAAGGTTTCCTCTAGCGCATTGCTGTATACTTTGGCCATAGTTATAAATCAACCTTGCTTATGATTCCAACAAGATGGGAGCCCACACAAACAGGCAAGCATCCTATTTGATACTCCTCCATTAGTTTTTTGGCGGTTTCTATTTTGGTGCGTGGCTGCACCGTGACCACTTTATGTATCATAAAATCCGAAACAAGGGCATTGTTTTCTTCTTTGTCGTGTTCCAGTTCTGCAATATGGCTCCAAGTCAAAAGTCCCGAAAGTTCACCACGACTATTTTCCACAGGAATGTGATGAATATTGTTCCACTGCATAATGGATACCGCCAAATTGGCGTAATCATTCTCATACAGTTTGATAAGTCGGGTAGACATGATCTGTCCTACCCAGAGATAGGGCTCTGCAGTAGATTCCTTTTCATTGATCATGGTCCATTTATGGACGGGCATGTTTTTCTTTTGATTTTCATGGATGGCCTCGGTCAACTTGACCAGAACCGAATCCAGCTTCATTTCCTTTCGTAATCTCCTAAAATTCTTCACTTGCCATTCCGCTCCTGTTCCTGTTTTTGTACGGTTTTCAATTACCCCAAGTAGGCGTTCCACATCTTTGGAATCCACCCCATGATCCAACAAACCTTTTTTTGCGATGGGAAGAAACTCCTTTACTATCAGCTTTTTTAAGGTTACGGTTTTTCCCAGCCAGGAAAGCACTGTTTGTCTTCCGGTAATCGCGGATTTAATAAAATTGTGCTTGGCCTCTTTAAAGTCCATAATGGCAGGCATGTTATCATACTTTTTGGGCCTTCCCACCATCAATCCTACCCAAAAGGCAAAATTGGCCATCTCATCCATAACCGAAGGACCTGAAGGAATATATCTGTTTTCAATCCGTAAATGGGGTTTCCCATTGCCCACCCCATAGCACGGCCTGTTCCAACGGTATACTGTTCCATTAAATAGATTGAGGGCTTCAAGTTTGGGAATGGCCCCGTTTTCCAAAAGCTCCAAAGAATTTTGATTGATGGATTTGGTCAATAGGATTCGATGGGCAGAGATATCTTCCTTAAAAATCTCGGCCACGGATTCCTCTTGCCAATGATTGCCAAAACCTACCCTGGCCACTTGTTCCTTTAAGGCGTAGGACCATTTTCGAGTATCCAAACTTTGTTGGAACAAGGCAATTCTGGTTTCTTTCCATAACTCCCTCCCCATCAACAAAGGAGAATTGCTACATACGCCCAGTACAGGCCCTGTAATAGCCTGAGCCCAATTATAGCTAGGGATAAAATCCTTTTGGGGAATTTGAAGGTGCAGTTGAAAACTGGTATTGCAGGCCTCGAACAGTACAGAATCATGACGCAAGGTCAACTCATCTACACCCCTGATCTTCAACGCAAAATGATCACCCCTGCATTGGGTCAATACCTCGTTCAATTTATGATATCTGGGAATTGGGGTCATAAAATCTATCCCCAGTTCATTTTTACTGATGGTGGGTAAAATACCCGTTAAGACGATCTTGATTCCCAGTTTCTCCGCTTTGGATTTTGCTCTTTCCAGCAGATTGGTCAATTGGGACTCCACCTTGGAGAAGCAGTCGTCTTTGAGTTCAAATGGGTCCAGATTGATCTCCAAATTGTAATTGGCGAGTTCCGTTGTAAAATGATCGTCATTGATGGCATCCAAAAGTTGAATGGACTCCCCGGAAGGTCGGTAATCTTCGTCGACCAAACACAACTCTTGCTCCGCACCAATGCGAACCACATCGCTCTCTATAAGATTATTGCCCAAGATTTGCTCCAAGGCTTTAAGATCATCCAACAGATGCTTTACAAAAACTTTCCGCTCTTCTTGATCAAACTTGCTATCCGGAATATGTTCACCCATTTTACTGTAAAGTGTATTTCATCGGTAGGGTATAAAACTACAATCCCAGCTATTGTTAAAACATGATACTTGTCAGTCCCATTTAGTTCCTTACTGATATTTATCATGTTTTTTGAGCATGCCCAGGGGTAATTTTGAACTATAAACAATAAACCCCTATGTGTCATCTAGTCCAAAAATATAATGTCCCTGGCCCCCGATATACAAGCTATCCAACAGTACCTTACTGGGACATAGAATCCTTCTCCGGAAAGCAATGGAAAAACAGCGTTCTGAGGGCGTATAAAGAATCTGTGGAAGAAGGAATCAGTTTGTATATCCACCTTCCTTATTGTGAGAGCATGTGCACTTTTTGTGGCTGCCACAAACGGATTACCAAAAGGCATGAAGTAGAACTTCCGTACATACAATCGGTTCTCAAGGAATGGCAATTATACTGTGATATTTTGGGTTCCAAGCCTATCATCAAAGAAATTCATCTGGGTGGGGGCACCCCAACTTTTTTCTCCCCTGAACACTTAAGAATGTTGGTCAAGGGAATTCTTCGGTTGGGAAGTAAGGCAGAACATCCAGAATTTAGTTTTGAAGGACATCCAAATAACACAACCAAAGCACACTTACAGGCTCTTTTTGATGTGGGGTTTAGAAGAGTCTGTTTAGGTGTGCAAGACTACAATTTAACGGTACAAAAAGCCATCAACCGTATTCAACCCTTTGAGAATGTGAAGAAGGTTACCGAATGGGCCCGAGAAATTGGATACACCTCTGTTGGGCACGATATTATATACGGCTTACCCTTTCAAACGCTGAAAGATGTTAAGCAGACGGTTACCATGACCAATGCGCTGAAACCAGACCGTATTGCTTTCTATAGTTATGCCCATGTTCCTTGGATGAAGGGCAACGGGCAACGCGGATACAAGGAAAGTGACCTTCCCACTTCAGAAGTAAAAAAACAGCAGTACGAGCTTGGAAAAAACATGTTGACCGAATTCGGGTATAAAGATGTGGGAATGGATCACTTTGCATTGCCTACGGACAGTTTGTTCCACGCGATGGAAAATGGCACGCTCCACAGGAACTTTATGGGCTACACCCCGTCCAAAACCCAATTGATGATTGGGCTTGGGGTTTCGAGTATTGGCGATAGCTGGTATGGATTTGCCCAAAACGTGAAGAGCATTGAAGAATATCAACATCTGGTAGCCCATGGGGTAATTCCCATTTTTAGGGGCCATGTGTTGAATGAGGAAGATGAAATCATACGAAGACATATCCTAAATCTCATGTGCCGGTTTGAGACCGCATGGGAAATGGAAGAAACACAAACCATAGATTTTGAAAGAATCATTGAGAACCTTACCGAATTGGAGTTGGACGGATTGGTGGATATTGGCACCAACCAGATAAAAGTCACTCCTAAAGGAAGACCATTTATTCGGAATATCAGTATGGCATTTGACTTAAAACTACATCGCAAAAAGCCAGAGACCCGACTGTTTTCCATGACCGTTTAACTTAAACCCGAATCAGATGAAAAGTATTATTGTACCCGTAGATTTTTCAAAACAAAGCGAACAAGCCCTAAAAGTAGCAGCTGATCTTGCCAAAATGCATGGATCTGAACTTTTGGTACTCCATATGCTGGAGCTTTCACCGGCCATCATGACCGATTCTGGATATGTGTCCCAAGAGCAAATTGTACATCTGATCAAAATTGGGGAAAAGCGCTTTAATGACTTTTTGGACAAGCCCTATTTAAAGGGTGTCAACATCATACCCATAATTAAGCACTATAAAGTATTTAGCGAGGTAAGCGAAGTTGCTGAGAAGCACGATGCCGAGCTTATTGTCATGGGATCTCATGGAACGGATGGACTGCAAGAAATCTTTATTGGTTCCAATACAGAACGTGTGGTTAGAACTTCAGATATACCTGTTTTGGTCATCAAAGGTGACATGGAAAAATTTAGACCGGAACGTTTTGTCTTTGCCTGCGATTTTAAGGAGGAAAGTGTTCCTGCCCTCTTAAAGGCAATAGAAATGGCCAAACTCTTAAAATCCCAATTGCATCTAGTGTATATCAATACCCCAGGAGATGAATTCTTGAGTACGGAAGATGCCTATAACCGGGTGTCCAAATTCTTGAATTTGGCCAAAGTTGGGCTAGAGGTTCAAATCTACAACGACTATACAGTAGAAAAGGGCGTATTAAATTATAGTGAGTCAGTAGCCGCTGATCTCATAGGAATACCAACCCATGGCAGAAAAGGATTGTCCCACTTCTTTATGGGAAGTATAGGTGAAAATATTGCCAATCATTCCAATACGGCTGTTGTAACCTTTAAAATTTGATTGATTGGTATTTGATTGGGTTTTACATGATGGGAAAAGGGGAGTTTTCAACTCCCCTTTTTTTATTCTATCTATTTTTAAAAGTCAACTATTGATGGAACCTTTTATGGGCCGCTGCTTCCAACGCTTCCCTATGATCAGGATGCGCAATGGAAGTCAAAGCCTTTGCTCGCTGTTGTAGATTTTTTCCATATAGATTGACCACTCCATATTCCGTGGCCACATAATGTACGTGTGCCCTGGTCGTGGTTACACCAGCACCTTCCCTAAGAAAAGGCACAATCTTGGAAACACCCTTTTTGGTTGCCGCAGACATGGCAAAAATGGGCTTACCTCCTTCAGAAAGGGAGGCTCCCCTAATGAAATCCATCTGGCCACCAACCCCAGAAAACTGATAGCTACCAATGGTATCTGCACAGACTTGCCCGGTAAGGTCAATTTCGATGGCACTGTTAATGGCCGTCACCTTGGGATTACGTCGAATTCTTGCCGTATCATTGGTGTAACCGGAATCCCTAAAATCACAAATGGGATTATCATCAATAAAGTCATAGAGTTTACGGGAACCCACGGCAAAGCAACTTACAATTTTGCCCCGTTTTACCGCCTTGTCCTCCCCAGTGATTACACCTTGCTCAATCAAGGGCAGTACCCCATCAGAAAACATTTCGGTATGGATGCCCAAGCGTTTGTGGTTTTTTAGATTGTCCAAAACCGCATTGGGGATATTGCCAATACCCATTTGGAGGGTGGCTCCGTCTTCTATCAAAGAGGCTACATTGGCACCAATTTCATGCTCCAAATCGGAAATAACCCCTGGGTTATGTTCATGAATGGGTCTATTTACCTCAATTGCGAATTCTATTTCATCAATATGTACAATTCCCGTTCCATGCGTGCGTGGTACAGACGGGTTGATCTGCGCTATGATTTTCTTTGCGGTCCTTACAGCAGGTAAGGCCACATCCACAGAAACACCCAGGGAACAATATCCATGTTTGTCTGGTTGGGAAACCTGCACAATGGCCACATCCAAAGGCAAAATATTGCGTTTGAACAACCAAGGTATCTCACTTAAAAAAATCGGGATATAACCCGCATTTGGTGTGTTTACACTTTTTCTAACATTCCCACCCACAAAACAGGAATTAAGATGGAAGGAATTGCAATAAGGTTCTTCCGTGTATTTAGCGTTTCCCTCGGTATGAATGGATACTATCTCCACGTTCTCAACCTCCTTATGGCGTTCACAAAGGGCGTCCACAAGTTCATTTGGGGTCATTGCCGCACCTTGAACAAAAACACGATCTCCTGATTTTACCAAGCCAACGGCTTCTTCTGCTGATGTTATTTTCACTTGTATTTTTTTATAGCTATGGTTGATGACATTCTATACTTGTTGATTCCATGTGGGCATTCATGGGTTTTGGGGAGACATAAGGAATTCCCAATCCCATTCCCCTGATAATGAAAAGTGCTCCGATCAATACCACAAAAACTGGAATCAATCTGCGAATTTTGGATTTTATGGGAGTGCTTAAAATAGAACTTGAATAGGCCGCCGCGGTCATTAAGGGTATAGTTCCCACCCCAAACAGCATCATATACAGTCCACCCTGCCATGCGTTGCCCAAAGCTATGGCACCAAGCAAGGCCATATACACCAATCCACAAGGTAGGAAGCCATTCAAAAAGCCAATGGTTAAAAAAGCATCAGGGGTCTTTTTTTGAAGTTCCTTACCCAATTTTGATTTTATTTTTCCCAAAAGGGTATAGATAGGCCTGGACAGTTTGTGGGCATCAAAAATATTAGTAGGTACCAAAACCAAAAGAATCATCAAAACGCCCATTCCTATGGATAGTTTTTGCTGCATCCCAAAAAGGGAAAGTCCCTTGCCCAAAAATCCAAACAGCACCCCAATACTGGCGTAAGCCAGTAATCGTCCTGAATGATATATAAAAAGCTGGCAAATTTTTTTGACGTTGCTTTCCCTATCCAACGGCAGCATAAAGGCAATGGGGCCACACATGCCCAAGCAGTGCAAGCTTCCCAAAAATCCCAATGCCAACGCCGATACCAACATGATCTAATAGGTCAATTTTTCTTTGTGCAAAAAGGTATTACCTTCATACGACCATTTTATGGCTATATCCCAGCGACCGCCCACCAAGCTATTGTCAGGTATGAGCAAATGTGTATTGGACAAACTTAAAGGAAAGTCAATATCCAAATGCTTGTTGGACGGTCTGTAAAGGGACACAGTGCCTTCAATTTTTTTATAGTCGAACTTTTCCGGGAAGCTAATTCTCAAACCTTCCCCAGTTTTTTCAATTTTCAATTGGGCGTTCATTTTGGCCGCGGAGTTGGATGCATCAATCTCTTTCTGATAGGCCAGTTCCTGTTTGTAATAATCATCGGTGACCAAATCATGGTTGGCCCTATCATCTGTGCTCATCCGAACCACGAAATATAGAATAAAGGCAATGAATGCCACAAAACTCAACACGATTCCTGTTCCCCAATTGATTTTCATTTTTCTCGTTTTTAACCTTATGCCTAATTATAACTTCTTGGTGCCAAAAATTGGGCTACCGTGGTTTCTATAAGTTTATCCCCACTATAAATCCCTATTTTGAGCTTGTCCTTGTCCCCTGTCAATGCCGATACATTGATCTCTATAAACAATGTTCCCTCTGCAAGTTCCTCCGCAGGGACCACAAATTGATCTTGGGAGACCATTTTTATTTCGCCTTTATGGGACAATAACTTAAAACTGACATCTTCAACGTCCTTGGTAGTCTTATTGACCAACTTATAGGTATATACATTACTGATGATGTTGTTTTCCTTTCTTTCGTACAACTGCCCTGGCAGCCTGAGGACATTGGCCTCCAACTCATTTCTAAGGAACAGCATTCCGACCAAGATTCCCGTCAAGATGAACAGAACGGCCGTATAGCCCTTCATTCTGGCCGTAAACTTGAACCTTTCCTTCTTATTGATTTCATCCTCGCTGGCATACCTTATCAAGCCTTTGGGTTTGTTGATGCTTTCCATGATATGGTCACACTCATCAATACAGGCGGTACAGTTTACACATTCCAGTTGGGTTCCATTTCTGATATCAATTCCGGTTGGGCATACATTCACACACTGAAAACAATCTATACAATCGCCATGGCCCAAGGCATCCCGGTCTTCATTCTTTCTGAATTTTTTACGTCCTGCCTCCCCTTCTCCACGTTTATGGTCATAGGCCACAATGATGGATTTATCATCCAACAAAACACCCTGAAGTCTTCCGTAGGGACAAGCTATGATGCACACCTGCTCCCGGAACCAGGCAAAGACGAAATAAAAAACTCCCGTAAAAATGAGCAAGGGCACCATGGTACCCAAATGTGCCATTGGTCCATCCGTGATATAAGCAATTAATTTATCGCTCCCGATCAAATAGGCCAGAAATACATTGGCTATCAAAAAAGAAATGACAAAAAAGATGGTCCATTTTAAAGAACGTTTCCAGATTTTTTTGGCATTCCACGGAGCTTTGTCCAAGCGGGTCTGGGCTCCTCTATCTCCATCAATCCAGTATTCAATCCTGCGGAAGACCATCTCCATAAAAATGGTCTGGGGACATATCCATCCACAAAAAATCCGACCATAAGCCACCGTAAAAAGGGCGATAAAAATAACTCCGATAATCATGGAGATTACCACCAAATGAAAATCCTGGGGCCAAAAGGGAAATCCAAAAATATTGAACCTCCGGTCTAGTACATTGAACAGCAGAAACTGGTGTCCCTGTATTTTGATAAAGGGAGAGGCAAACAAAAATAGCAATAGACCGTAGCTCACATATTTGCGATACTCATAAAATCGGCCACTCGGTTTTTTGGGATAGATCCATGCCCTTTTTCCTTCTTTGGTAATGGTTCCTATGGAATCCCTGAAATTTTCTTCCATTGCAATTTTGGTTATACCTCTCTGTCCTTCGGACATCTCCCCTTAAAAGTGGAGTTTAGTATTCAACTATTCATTCATGGCTACATCCGTGGAATCCGAAACTTGCTCATTCGGAGCTTCTTCGGTTTCTGCGGGTGCGGGAGCATCCGGATCTATCCAGACATCTCCTTCTGGAGCCTTGGGATTGGCCGGTGTGGTACCGCCCATGGTCAGTACATAACTGGCTACCTGGGCCATTTCAGCTGGCTTTAAGCTTTGCTTCCATGCTACCATTCCTTTACCATCACGGCCACCTTCGGAAATGGTGTTGAAGACATTTTTGATACCTCCACCCAAAATCCAGTATTCGTCCGTAAGGTTGGGGCCAATACCTCCTCCTCCATCAGCCATGTGGCATACCACACAGTTGTCCGTGAATATTTGTTTTCCTGCACTCAAATCAGCAGCGTCGGATAGAAATTCCACCGTATTGACATCCACCAAATCTTTTGCTGTTTTCTTGTATTCCTCAATGGCAATTTTGGCAGCAGCCACTTCCTGTTCGTACTCCATGGCCTGGTCATAGTCGCCAATGATGTGGAAGCGAACCAGATAAACAACACTAAAAACAATGGTTGCGTAAAATAGATATACCCACCAAGGAGGCAATACATTGTCCAATTCCCGGATACCGTCGTAATTGTGATCCATGATAATTTCACTTTCCCTTTCAATCTCACGGCTCTTGGTCAAACGTTTGTATATATTTTTGGCCCATGTCCATTCCGTCTTTTTGTTTTTGGAAGCCAAGTAATTGGCCTTCGCTTCTTCGGAAAGGGTTTGGAACATTACGTTTTCAATGGACTTCAATATTAGCTCAATCGCAATCAAAATCATTAGGACCAACAACAGGAAAAACTGAGTGATCGGATATTCGATAATTGCGGGTTTGTCTCCTGAATCTATGAAGTATTCCATCAATCCAAAGATTAGAAAGAAGATTACTGGAATACGGATCCACCACGGTGTTCTTGTGCTCATAATATTATAGTTTGTTAGGTTGATCGTTATCTAAAGGCAATTCGCCCATCTCTTTGATATGTTCCTTGGTAGCGGTAAACACCCACCAAAACAAGGCAACAAAAAACACAAAGAAGATCATTAGCGATATCATGGGATAACTGGCTACCCCGTCTATGGTTTCCATGTGGTTTTTTACGAATTTCAACATAGCTTGTATAGATTTTGGATGGAAGAGCCAAGATTCAAGCTAAGAGTTCTTGTCTCTTGATTCTTATGTCTTGACTCTATCATCCTGATTCTTTTATTCTTTGTTTTGCGATAGCAGTTCTTCAGTGTCTTGCATCTTGATATCTGTGCCCAATCGCTGTAGATAGGCAATCAGTGCCACAATTTCACGATCTCGCATCTCTACAAAATCTTCTCCATTATCCGCCGCGTACTGCTTATCAGCTTCATAAGTTTTGGCAAATTCCGGGTCGGTATAGAGATTTTTTTCAATGGCCTCGGCCTGCTCCGCCATAGATTGCGGTGCATTGGCTATATCCTCTTCCGTATACGGAACCCCAAGTTTGACCATGACCTCCATCTTGCTCTGCACTTGGCTTCGATCATGTTCATTTCTTACCAACCATTGATATGCTGGCATTATGGATCCCGACGAAGTACTTTGTGGATCGTACATATGGTTCAAATGCCAGTTGTCCGAGTATTTTCCTCCTACCCGAAGCAAATCCGGTCCGGTACGCTTACTACCCCATAAGAATGGGTGATCGTAAACAAATTCCCCGGCCTTGGCATATTCACCGTAACGTTCCACTTCGCTCCTAAAAGGTCTGATCATTTGGGAGTGACATCCCACACAGCCTTCGCGGATATAGAGATCACGTCCTTCCAATTCCAAAGGGGTATATGGTTTTACACTGGTTATCGTCGGGATGTTGGATTTCACCAAAATTGTTGGTACAATTTGGATGATTCCCCCAATCAATATGGCAATCGTGGCCAAGATGGTCAGCTGTACGGGTCTTCTTTCCAACCAGTTGTGGAAGGTTTCACCAGCCACACGTCTTTTGGAAACCCTGGCCAGAGCCGGAGCTTCGGCCAATTCATCTTCAACGCCGCTTCCTTTTCTAATGGTTACGACCACGTTGTATATCATAATCAACATACCCACAATGAACATGGTTCCCCCGATGGCTCTCATCCAGTACATGGGGATGATCTGGGTAACAGTCTCGAGGAAGTTACCGTATACCAAGCTACCATCTGGGTTAAATTCTTTCCACATCAAGGCTTGGGTAAACCCGGCCACATACATAGGCAATGCATATAGAATGATCCCCAGGGTGCCAATCCAGAAATGGAGATTGGCCAAGCCTTTGGAATGCAAGGTGGTCTTGAACATTTTGGGAACCAACCAATAGATCATCCCGAAGGTCAAGAATCCGTTCCAGGCCAAGGCCCCTACGTGTACGTGGGCAATGATCCAATCACTAAAGTGGGCGATGGCATTTACGTTTTTCAAGGACAACATGGGTCCTTCAAAAGTGGCCATACCGTAACCCGTGATGGCTACTACCATGAATTTCAGGGTGGCATCACTTCTTACTTTATCCCAAACACCACGGAGGGTCAACAATCCGTTGATCATACCACCCCAAGAAGGTGCAATCAGCATCACGGAGAAAACCACCCCTAAGTTCTGTGCCCAGTCAGGCAATGAGGAGTATAACAAGTGGTGCGGACCTGCCCAGATATAGATAAATATCAAGGACCAAAAGTGGACGATGGAAAGCCTATAGGAATAAATGGGCCTATTCGCTGCCTTTGGAACAAAATAATACATCAGTCCCAAGAAAGGCGTGGTCAGGAAGAATGCTACCGCATTATGCCCATACCACCACTGCACCAGTGCATCCTGAACCCCAGCATAGACCGAGTAGCTCTTTAAAGCGGATACGGGCAACTCCAAGCTATTGAAGATATGCAATACCGCCACGGTCACGAAGGTGGCCAGATAGAACCAAATAGCCACATACAAGTGACGCTGTCTACGCTTTAAGATGGTGGCAATCAAATTCCAACCAAAAACTACCCAGATGACAGCAATGGCCAAATCTATGGGCCACTCAAGTTCTGCATATTCCTTGGAGGTGGTGTACCCCAATGGTAGTGTTATGGCTGCCGCCACAATGATCAATTGCCATCCCCAGAAATTGATGTTACTCAGCGCATCACTGAACATCCTGGCTTTTAACAACCGCTGGGTAGAATAATACACCCCGGCAAAAATGGCGTTCCCCACAAATGCGAAAATTACCGCGTTGGTATGCAGGGGACGAATACGTCCAAAGCTCAACCATGAAATGCCGTCGGTGATGTTAGGGAACAAAAACATAAATGCCAGCAGGAGACCCACCAACATTCCAACAACACCCCATAACATGGTGGCGTATAAAAACTTTTGTACGATTTTGTTGTCGTAGTGAAATTGTTGTATTTCCATATTTATTGGTTTGTTCTTTTAGTTTGTGTGATTTCTGCTTTGTCTTTATCTAAATCGGATTCTTGATCCAAAAGTTCGTCTTCAAAAAGCATTCGGACAGAGGGGGTGTAGGCGTCATCGTACTGCCCACTCCTGACGGACAATACAAATGCGGCAAAGAAGACCAGGGCAACCGTAATGCTTATGGCCAACAACACATAAATAACACTCATACCTACCTGAATTTGGCTGTAAAACTACTGTCAGGCCCATTGGCAAAAAATGACATATATCAGTTTTTACAGCGATTTATATATTTCTTTTTTTTGGGCTTGCCGCCATAGCGTAACAAGCGCCGCCACTATGATCAAGTTCTTTCCAATATATTGTCCCAAAAGGGTCGGAATCCATGGGGGATTTTGAAAAGAATCCATAGGAAACAGCAATAGTGGAGTAAAGGTCAATATCATATGAACCATGGTGATGATCAGTGCACCCTTTCTCCACAGATTGAATACCAACAGAATGCCTATGGACACTTCCCAAAATGCCAATAAATTGATGGTAATACCATCTGAAAGTTGTCCAAAAGTCAATTGATGAATGGTGTTTTTTGCCAAATCTTCGGCAGGACTCATATGTGGAAAGAATTTTAAGGTCCCAAACCACAAATACACAATTCCAATACTGATGGCCAATATATTTGGCCCTATTCGCTCCCTTAGTTGGTTAATAAGTTTTTTGCTCATGACTTAGTTAGTTGGTTGTTTTAGTTTTCGTCCCAGAGCATTGGTCATTAAGCTAGTGAACAAAACAATGCTAATGGAACTCAAGGGCATTAAAATGGCGGCTATAACAGGTTGTAATTGACCAGTTACCGCAAAATACAGCCCCACCACGTTATAGCAAAGAGACAGTACAAAGCTCATTTTAATCACTTGAATGGATTTTTTTGAAAGCTCCATAAAAGTGGACAGTTTGTTAAATTGGGAGGCGTCCAAAATCCCGTCGCAGGCCGGTGAAAACACATTGATATCCTCCGAGACCGCAATGCCCACATCACTTTGGGCCAAGGCCCCAGCATCATTGAGTCCGTCCCCAACCATCAGTACTTTATGTTCTTTCTGCAAATGCTCTATATGCTGTAGTTTATCCTCTGGTTTCTGGTTAAAGTGCATCTGGGTCCTCACGGGAAGTATTTTTTGCAGCTGTTTGCGTTCCCCATCGTTATCCCCTGACAAAACTCCAATTTGCATGGAACTCCCTAGTGACTGAAACACCGTGGAAACGCCTTCCCGATAACTGTTCTTGAAAACAAAACGTCCTTTAAAATCGTCATCTGAGCTTATGTAAACCGCCGTATCCGCAGTGGTATGAACGGAATCCCTGCCCACATAACCTGCAGACCCAATCTTGACGGAATGTTGGTTGGCCCTACCTTCAATCCCCTTGCCTGTATGTTCTTGGAACTCGTCCAACGTCATAATCGCGTTGGATTTCAAAATCCCATATAACGACCGACTCAATGGATGGTTGGATGCCCTCAGCGTGGTCTTGAGCAACGCGATTTCTTCTGAGGTGAGTTCAACGCCCTCATATAAGATGGCATCTTTTTTTGTTGTGGTAAGGGTTCCGGTTTTATCAAAAATAGCCGTGTCAATCTTTGCCAAGCGCTCTATTACGTTGGTATTCTTCAGGTACAATTTTTGCCGCCCAAATATGCGCAACATATTCCCCAAGGTAAAGGGGGCCGCCAATGCAATGGCGCAAGGACAGGCAATGATCAGTACAGCAGTAAAAACATTTAGGGCCATGCTAGGCTCGTATACCAACCAAAATAGGGTTGCCAAAGTGGCAATGGTCAACACGCCGGCTGTAAACCGTTTCCCTATACTATCCGTTAAGGTTTGGAAGGCACTCGCCTTATCTTTAGAGAACACCGAATTGCCCCAAAGTTGGGTCAGATAGCTTTGGGATACGGATTTGAGCACCTCCACTTCCAGTAGTCCAGAGAGTTGCTTCCCTCCTGCAAAAAGTTTTTCTCCCGATTCTTTAAAAACCGCTTGGGATTCCCCGGTTACAAAACTGTAGTCGATTTGCGCTGATCCCTTGATCAATATGCAATCCACGGGAATGATCTCGTTGCTTCTAATCAAGAGCCTATCCCCTACCTTAACCTTATAGATTTGGATATTTTCTTCGGATTTATCCTGATTCAGACGGGTAACGGCAATTGGGAAATAGGATTTATAGTCCCTCTCAAAAGAAAGAAAGGAGTAGGTTCTTTGTTGAAAGAATTTGCCAAGGAGCAAAAAGAAAATCAGTCCAGTCAGGCTATCAAAAAAACCGGAGCCCAAATCAAAAATGATATCGACCGTACTTCTCAAGAACAAAGTGAGAACACCCAGGGCAATGGGTACATCAATGTTCAAAAGTTTGGATCGCAAGCCCTTGTAGGCCGATATAAAATAATCTTGCGAAGCATAAAACACCACAGGCAAGGAAAAGGCAAACATCAACCAGCGAAACACAGGTTTGTACTGTTCCAGCCAGAATTCCTCAACTTCAAAGTATTCAGGAAAAGACAAAAGCATCACATTGCCAAAGGCAAAACCTGCCACCCCCAACTTATAGATCAAGGAGCGATCTTTCTTTTTTTCCTTTTTATCGTACTCGTCCAGGGAGATATAGGGTTCATAACCAATACTGCTCAGCATCAGCACCAAACCTTTTAGGGAAAAATCTTGTGAGGAATAGGTAACTCGCAGCGTTTTCTTAGGAAAGTCCACCTGGGAATTGGTGATAGCGGGATGAAGCCTATTTAAATTCTCCAGCACCCAAATACAGGAACTGCAATGAATGGAAGGTATGCTCAGATTTATTACCTGGATGGCTTCCTCATTGAACTCCAACAGCTTTTCCACGATTTCCTGATTATCCAAAAAATCGTAGTTGCTTCTTACTTCTTTTGGGGTGTTTCCAGCTTTGGCCTCAATTTCGTAGAAGTTGGAAAGGCCATTTGAAGTAAAAATTTCATACACTGTTTTACAACCATGACAGCAGAAATCCCTCTCATCAAAACGCACCTTGTCCCTGCCACAGTCATCACCGCAATGATAACATGTCATATTTGCCATTTACATTTGCTTTACCTGATGCAAATATGAGACGCTTCAATGTACTAAAATATGACTTATGTCAGGTATTCTGATTTTGATGATGACTACCTTTGTTTTATGGAAAAGCGCATGGACATATGTGTTGATGAACTACGTAACCTCAAGTCGCTTTCTGCAAAGGCTTTGGAGCGAGTGATGCGGACGTCAGAATCCGTCTTTTTGCCTAAAGGAACCACCGTTTTTCATGAAAACCAACAACTTAAAAAATTATACTGCATTAAAGAAGGTGCTTGTAAGTTCAGTACCATTGACAAATCTGGTAAAGAGCACATTCTACGTTTTTTGGGAAAGGGTGAAATTATGGGCAAACGGTCATTGATTTCCAACAAGGGAGCCAGGGTTTCCGCTACTACCTTAACCGATACGGAACTGTATTGTTTGGATAGAAATGAGATTTCCGAAAATCTTCGTATCAATACGGATTTTTGTAACGACCTATTACAAGCTATGGTACAGGACATTAACCTGAACCAAAATGCCCGGATAGCCTTTTCTGCCCATAAGGGCATTAAAGAACGTCTGATCAACCTGTTGATTTATTTAGCGGAAAAATTTGGTCAACAAGCAGACGGAAAACTTGAAATGCGTTTAAGGCGGGAGGATATGGCTTCCGTATTGGGTACTTCGCCCGAATACATTATCAATTTATTGACCCAATTCAAGCGTAAGGGTGCATTGTCCATCGATAAAGGGGAAATTGTTTTGGGCAATATGGAAAAGTTAAAAACATTGATTTAAAAACCTATAAAATTACAGTTTTCCTTACTTAAATTAGCCGTAATTTTAGACGTCAGGTAACAGGTAAATAGCAATTGTATGGAAAGTAGATGTGAAAATTGTATCATCAGGCAATTCAACTCCTTGCGGGCGATGAGCAAAGAGGAATTGAAAAAAGTTTCAGATTCCAAAACCACTAAAAAAATAAAAAAAGGAGACCCTATTTTTGAAGAAGGGGACAAGCTCAACGGAGTGTACTGTGTGCGCGACGGGGTTTCCAAATTGTCCAAACTAAGTGCCAATGGTAAGGACCAAATTGTAAAATTGGCCACCAAAGGGGAAGTAATAGGACAACGATCTGTAATTGCCGAGGAAACCACAAACCTATCCGCAGTTGCCGTCAATGATATGGAAGTCTGTTTCATTCCCAAAGAAAGCATTACCCATACCCTTCATAAAAATCCAAATTTCACCCTGGAAGTCCTGCGCCATATGGCCCACGACCTTAAAGAGGCAGACGATGTGATCGTGAATATGTCACAAAAAACGGTAAAGCAGCGTATTGCCGAGGCGATTCTTTATCTCAAGAACAATTTTGGAGAAGATGAGGAAGGCTTTTTGGCCCTCACCCTTTCACGGGAAGACATTTCCAATGTAGTGGGCACTGCCACAGAATCGGCCATCCGAATTATCTCCGAATTCAAGAAAAAAGGTTTGATCAATGCTTCCGGCAAAAAAATTGGGATAAAAAACGAACGGAAACTGATAGAGCTGGCGGAAGGTCTTTAAACCCTTTGTCCATTAAACTGATATTTGTCATAGTATGCCCCTCCACAGAACGGTAATTTTACCTTGTTTTTATAATTGGAGGAATGCAGAAAATATTAATACCCACAGATTTTTCAGATAACGCATGGAATGCCATAGACTATGCTATGCAATTGTTCAGGAACAGGAACTGCGCCTTTTATCTGCTGAATACGTACACCCCGGTTATTCCAAGTGGCAGGTTCATGGCCAAAATGGTCAATGGGGTACGTATTGTGGATGCGGTTAGGGACGCTTCGGAAGAAGGGCTGCAGAAGACCGTGGACCGGATAAAGAGCAAATACCGAAATTCCAAACACAGCTTTGAGACCATATCTTCCTTTAACCTGTTGACGGAGGAAATCAAGGATTTGGTGGATACCTTCGGAATACAATTGATCATTACCGGTACCAAAGGAGCCTCTGGTATAGAAGAGGTGTTTATGGGAAGCAATACGGTGCGCATTATAAAGAGCACCAAAAAATGTCCAGTTTTGGCCATTCCCCAGCATTTTGAGTTTATCACCCCCACCGAAATAGCTTTTGCCACAGATTTTAACCGCTTTTATTCCACTTCGGAACTGAATCCGCTATTGGAACTGGCTCAAATGTTCCAAGCCACAATTCGCATTGTACATGTACAATATGGAATCAAGGCACTATCTGAACTTCAGCAATTTAACTTGAATATGCTTCGAAGGTATTTCGAAGGGATGGAGCACTATGTGCATACAGTTTCCGAGCTCAACTCAGTTTCCAAAACCTTGGAATTGTTTACACAGGAACTCAACATTCATCTGTTGGCCATGCTCAATTACCAGCACAGCTACATGGAACAAATGACCCGTGAGCCTATCGTTAAACGAACTGCTTTCCATACACAAACCCCATTGTTGGTCATTCCTGAACTGGGCATGGAAGGGGTAGCCAAAGACAGTCCCCGAAAAATGGATCAGGTTGTTGAAAATTAGGAAACACCGCCTTCATTTATTTCTGGAATAGACTTTCATCCGTTACATTGATTCCTTCAGGGTTTTCCAAAAAGTACGCTGCTGGAATTTTAACTCAGTTTTGGGGAAAATTGATTATAATTTCCAGACTTTGTCCTCCTAAAGACCTTGAATTTTAAGGTCGATACATCTGCATACCAAAATCATCAAAAAACACAGTTAAATGAAGCAAAAAACATTTTTTACCATGGCTCTTATTGCCCTAAGTACAGGCTGCCTCCGCGCCCAGACGCCACAGGATTCCTTGGAAATCAAACTAGCGGCCTTGGACTATATCGAGTCGCAACACCAGGTAAAACCTGAACAATTTGAACGTTCTGCACACCCCAGAATGGTAAAACGCACCTTCTGGACGGACAAATTCGCCAAAAAAGAATATTTGCGGGAAACCTTCACCGATGCCATGGTTCTATTGGCGGAAACCTATAACCAAAATGGCGACAAATTCCCAGAAAATCCAAAGAAAGAAGTGGTGATTCTGGATGTGTTTGACAAAACGGCCTCTGTAAAACTCATTGCCGATGACTGGATTGATTATATGCACATTGTTAAGCTCAACGGCAAATGGCAGATTGTGAACGTACTTTGGCAGTTTAAGGATTCCAGCTTGCACTAAAAGGAGTTCCATTGTAATTCAACGCAGCTAATTCTTTTGTTAACTTGCTCCTGTGGATCACTATAAATTGCATATCAAACAAGTATTTGGTCGGTACCATCCCATTTCTGAGGTATCTTTTGAGGCTCTTTACTCCTTAGGGGAATATCAGGAATTGAAGAAGGGCACCCGCCTCTTGGATATTGGTAAAACATCGCGACACATCCATATTTTATTGGAAGGGTCCATTGTTTCCCATTATTTAAGTCCAGATGGAGTTGAATACCACAAAAACATTTTTCTGGAAGGGGATTTTGTGGGGTCCACGGTTTCTGCATTGAAAAAAGAACCGTCCCATTTTGCGCTCACCGTCATCGAAGACAGTCTGGTGTTCGCTTTTGAACATGCCCAATATCAATCCCTAATCAAACAACATGCTGACCTAAAGGACTTTTACATTGCCTATCTGGAAAAAAACTGGGTGGTGGACAAAGAGCAGCGTGAAATTGAAATTGTGATGAAGGAGGCCTCGGAACGCTATATGGACTTTATTACTGCCCATCCTCAAATTGAACAGCGGGTTCCCCTGCATTATATTGCTTCGCACTTGGGTATTACCCCTACCCAATTGAGCAGAATCCGAAAAAAATTCAAAGAAAAAGACCCGCCTCAACATATGTAAAGGAAAAGCATCATTTTTCACCTCAAATTTGCTGCATGAAATTTATAGGATTATACATGTTGGCATTGTTGGGAGGCGTGTTTTTGGCTGTCCAGGCGGGGTTCAGTTCCCAGTTGGGCTCCCTTTTAAGGCAACCCGTGCTTGCCGTTATCTTCACTTCTTTGACCAGTGCCATTTTAGGAATATTGTTTGTCCTTTTTTGGGGCAAACCCTCTTTTCAAATGTTCTCTGTTCCAGAAATTCCGTGGTATTTATGGTGGATTGGAGGGCTATTTAGCATGGCAGGTATCAGTTTGTATTTCTATGCGATTCCAAAAGTGGGTATTTCCAAAATCATCGCACTGGGTTTATGCGGACAACTGCTTTTTTCCTTGATTGCCGGAAACTTTGGCTGGCTCAACCTGCCCATTGAACCCATAACCCCTAAACGCCTTATTGGTGCTCTGGCCATGACCCTGGGCATTCTTTTAATCAATACAAAATGAAAAAAATCACAGCAAACATTCAGAATTTAACTGGACTTTGGAAACTGGCAGGAGAACAGTTCCATGGATTTAAACAGGAAGGGCAAATTTCCAGTTCCTTCATTCCCGAATCAGAATGGCCCAATAAAATTTGGACGGAAGCTCCCATATCCGAAGACCTTATGGGCCAGCTTAAGGATACCATGGAACAACATCCCCAATTGACCTTCTCCTATTTTAATCCAGATACAACGGACGATTCCTTATTGGCCCAACAGGGTTTCGAACTCCAGTTTAACCAAACAGGAATGAGCTTGCCCTTAAAGTCCACATTTAATCCTCTAAAAAGTTTGGATTTTAAACGTGTGGAGACTGCTGTACAAGCTGCCCTATGGAGCACGGCCTTTATGTCTGCCTTTGGTTATGATTTTGGTGCCACAACGCTGGAAAAGACCCTGGACAAAGTTCCCTACTATCTGGTTTACCACAATAAGGAATTGGTAGGCACCGTAATCCTATACAGGACCGGAAAAATTGCTGGAGTGCACGCCCTGGGCATTATCCCCGAAAAGCGAAAACAGGGGTATGCCACCGAAATCATGTACAACATTCTGAACAAAGCCATCGAAGATGGCTCGGAATGGGCTACGCTGCAGGCTTCTGACATGGCCAAAAACATGTACCTGAAAATGGGCTTCACCATGGATTTTTTAATGCAGAACTATAAACTAAAACAAGATTAAAAATGGAATTTATAATTCACCAAAATTGGCGCTACGCTACCAAAAAATTCAATCCCAACAGAAAGGTATCCCAAGGGGATATGGAACTCTTGAAAGAGGCCATTCAACTTTCGGTTTCCTCTTATGGACTGCAACCTTATAAGGTGCTTATCATTGAAGACCAATCCCTTCGTGAACAACTTCGAAGTGTGTCCTGGAACCAATCGCAAATCACAGATGCTTCGCATTTGTTTGTCTTTTGCAATGAGAATCAAGTAGCCCCAGAAGGTATTGATGGTTTTATTGAACTCACAGCCGTTACAAGAGATTTGGATGTAGCCCAGCTTACGGGCTATGGAGATTTTATGAAGGCCAAACTTGGAGAGAAATCCAATGAAGAGCAGTTTCATTGGTCCAAGAACCAGACCTATATTGCCATGGCCAATTTGTTGGCCGCCTGTGCCGAGCTGGGCATTGATGCCTGCCCCATGGAAGGTTTTGAAGCGGACCAATACAACGCTATTTTGGGACTGGACCAAAAAGGCCTGAACGCCTCCGTGATCGTGCCCGTTGGTTTTAGAAGCCTGGACGACGACTCCCAACACCTGGCCAAAGTGCGAAAACCCGGTGAAGAACTGTTTGCGCATATTTAAGGCCCACTTATTTTACAGCTCGTATGTTCCCAACTCAGTTAAATTTTGCATATTTATAGGAACAAAATCAATGCAGATGGCCACTATGGACAACTTAAGAAATGGATTGATCCACAAGATCAAGACCATTAATGACAAGGGTTATTTGGAAGCCTTGGATCATCTACTTTCGGCTGGCTCCCAATCCTTGGACGCCGTTAAACTTACCCAAGAACAAAAGGCAATGTTGGAGTTGAGCGAGGACGATATTAAAAATGGAAGGCTTATTTCCCAAGAAGCTATGGACAAACGTAATCTTGAATGGCTCCAAGGCCTGTAGCCTGGACCAAGACAGCAGATATTCAGTTTGTAGGCATTCTAGAATATTGGACAAAGAAAACCAAATCCACCCTATACCCGCAGAAACTTGTACAGTTGGTCTCCAAAAGAACCCAGCTGATTTCCACAAACCCATTCATTTTTAGATCCACCCGTTTTAAAGGGGTACGCGTACCTCCATTGGGGCCATTTAATTTGTATTACAAGGTCACCAAGGAGCGTATCATTATCACCGCCTTTTGGGACAACAGGCAAGACCCAAGGAAACTTTGGGAAATATTGCGAAAACCCTCCTGACATAGGGCTGTCATCCCCTGCCCTTACTTTCGTCCCACAAAAAAGTAAACAAGATGAAAATTACCAAAATTATGGCCTTCACAGGCCTTTGCATGGCATTACAGTTGGTGTCATGTACCACCAAAGCACAATCGTCCAAAATCGCTCAGGCAGATGTGGCCAAAACCCAAGTACAGGTACCCAATCCCAGCACCTATGTTTCAAGTCCTTTACGTAACCGCATTAAGCTAAACCTGAACGCCAGCCTCCCCGAAGTTTGGGAAATGGTGGGCAAGCCAGAACATATGCCCAACTATAGCGCGGGACTTGAAAAAGTGGATGCCCAATACACCGCTGGCAAATGCACCGAGTTCACCTGCCATTTTGTGCCCATGGAAGGGCAGACCGAAGGTCTAAAACACACAGAAAAGGTGGTCTGGTACGAAAACCAGCTGGGGTACATCTCCCGATCGGAGGAACCCAACAATTATGGGTATACGGAAGGTTTGGCCCTGGTGCAGGTTTCCCAAACCGAGCAGGGAGCCTTATTCTCTTGGGATATCCATTACAATGCCCCAGACGATGCCACCCTGCACATGAACATTGAGGCCTACCAGATGGCCTTGGACGACATTGCCGCCAATCTGGTAAAAAAATTTGGGGGCCAGGTATTGGAAAGCTATGCCTTTAAAAAATAGCTTGCGTGCAAGCTGGAAAAGGGAGGCACGGCCTCCCTTTTTTTTTTAGCCTTTTTGAAAGGTATCCTCAATTAAATCCCAAAGTACCTTTACTTGGTAGAGGGCGCGTTTTTCTTCCCCGTCCAAGATTTCTTCGGAGTGGTAGACCACAATATCGTGCACCAGTTTTAGAGCCTTTACCCTGTCTGGGCCATCTAAAGGGCTTACATACTCCAGGAGTGCTTGTTGTGCGGGGGAGGGTTGGGAAAATGGGGCTGCGCCTTTAGGCGCAAGTGCCGCATGGCAATGCGGGCAATTGTTCTGACCTTTTTGTGTTGACATAAGAACATGAAATTTTGGTTAAACAAGAGGGAGGATCACCGTCAACACGCCCAAGCAACGCTCAGACAGGTCTCGGGACTTTCACCCGTATGCCCTCCCTATCTTTTTGTTTAAACCAATTAGGAGATTACGCGTTGCGAGATTTATAAGACGTGTTGACGGTGTAAATATACGGTTTAAAACAAAACAGAAGAATTCTGTAGTTGCGGATAACCCACTATAATGGCATAAAATTTAGGACTGGCGAAATATCCACTTTTCGATAAAAAGTAGGTGATATCCTTCCAAAAGGGAAGGTTATGCGTATAAAAATGGGTACATTGTGGATATAAACGAGTTATATGCCATCTATGATTTCAACCCTCCCTTCATCAAGTTTAATATACTCACCACCTACTATTGCATAGGCTTGTGAAATATTCCACCTACCATCACCACATTCAGCATATTCAGGTTCTATATTAACACCTATTTTGATGTGCCCACTTTTAAAAAGACGGCATATAACATCAGCTATATGTAATGCCTCTTCGTTTAATTCAATTTGTTCTGTTTTTTCAGCCATTGTTTTTCAAATTAAGTTTTGTGTAATTTTAAAGTTCGGCACTACATATAGCCAAACCGTTGTACAACATATGAAAAACTATCTGCTAGTTTTATGCTTCCTAACTTCCATGAGCCTATGCAGCCAAAATGGAGTTACCTTATCTGGTAAAGTAATTTCAGAAGAGGGAGAAATTCCAAATGCATATGTTACAATTGGGACACAAGGAACAATAACAGATCAAGGAGGAAATTTCAAATTTGAATATTTAGCTGAAAGTATGCCAGATATACTTCGAGTTAAAGTTTCTTCAATGGGTTACACAGACCATGAATTTGATTATCCATCAAAGCAAACAGATCTCAATAATCTTGTAATAACTCTTAGTTTATATCCGAAAATTGATGGCACAACAGCAATAGAGGATATAAATAACGGTAAAGTTCAATTTTTACTATCAGGAGGTATTGCGCCAACTATTTATTCAACAGATAGAAAATTTACGCGTAAATACGGAGTGGATTTCTATGAATTTGGATGCCAGGTTATATCGATGAAATCTTTACAACTTTACAATTCGGAAGTCGCCAAATATTTGGACAACAAATATGGTAAAAAATGGCGCTCAGAAGTTCGTGATGACTTAGTGGGAATTAATTAAATACGTTGTACAACAACGGCTATAATTCATCCCTACTCCTCTGCCCCGTTTAAAAATTTTCCTACATTAGATTTCAAAATAATAGAACGGCTTGATTTCAACCCTGCCGGGCCGAAATCATAGCCGGAACCGTTGGGCAACATTTGAAATAAACTATGAAAATTACAGGTAAACTTTTAGAAAAACTGACTAACGCAGGAATAGAAATTGAAGAAACAGAGCGTGAAGTTTACATTGATGAAGATACCACAGAAATAAGAAAAATTGATTATGCAAAGTTCCCGTGCGCTCGAAATTTTCATTTTTTAAGATTTTCTGACCAAATAGAACTTGAAACCTATTTGAGTAGTGATTTTGAACATTATAAGTTTATACAAGATTTTGAAGCTATTTGGTCGCCAAAACACAAGGTTATTGAATGTGAACTTCAGACACTTTCAAGAATGGGAGTTCCGAGTCGATACTTGTTACGAAGACTTGCAAAAGCTTTAGGAGAAGATTATGAAAATGATGATACAAATACAAGGTTTGAATTTGACAAATCCGAAAATAATCACATTGTTTCAATTGGTAGTGCAAGTGATGAATACGCAATATTAACATTTGCAAAAACTCGTATTCATAGATTTGAATTTGCAAAAAAACGTCCAACTCTTCGAATTGAAAACATAGAAATCACAACGCACGACCAAGCAAAAAGGATTTTAGAAAAAATTGGAAGTTCACTTTTATTTAAACTTGATATTACCAATAATATTGGATACAAATTAGCAGAAGATAGAGATATTAGACGTTCATACTTAAGAAGAAAAAAAGAGGAACACGATTTAGATAAGTCGTTTCCAACTTACGAATATGACAGTGAACCAATGTCACTATATTGGTATGCTAAATCAGCAATTGATATGCCACTATTACAGTTCCTTGCTTTATATCAAATTTTAGAATTTTACTTCCCCATTTTTTCACAAAAAGATGCGCATCATCAAATAAAGAATATAATAAAAGACCCAAGGTTTAATCCTAATAAAGATTCTGATATTACAAGAATTTTAGGCACAATTAACCAGAATAAAAGTGGACTCGGTTTCGGTTCGGAACTGGAACAATTAAAATCTACAATTCAAAATTGTATTACTACAGAAGAATTAAGAGAAATTATAGATGGAGATAGTGAAATGGAAGAATTCTTTAAAGATAAAAAATCCAAAAGTCTTTCTGCAAAAGGTTTAAGTTTAGCAAATAAAAATGCTGATTTAGTAACAGAATGTTCGGAAAGAATTTATGAAATTAGATGCAGAGTTGTTCACACTAAAGCGTCTGACAAAAATTATGAATTACTTTTACCATCTTCACCTGAATTGAAACATTTAATTTTCGACATATCTATTCTTGAAACAATAGCAAAGAAAGTTTTAGTTTCAACAAGTAGATTATTAAAAATATAAAAACGTTGCCCAACAATGGCTATAAACAATTGCTATTACAGGCTTATCCTGAAAATTCCTGCGGAATTTTCAGCTTGTCGTGTACTTGCGAAAGTCCGTGCTTACCCACGCAACTGTTCATAGCCGAGACCGTTGTACAAAATATAGAGTACGGAATATTCATCTACAAATAGACGCAAATGGAGGAACTAACTAAAAATTTTATTGGAAACTTAGGCACACCGGTTTTAGTTGCCTTATGCGCTATGGCCGCATTGATTAGTTTGAGAAATATTCATTTATCTGATCGCGCAAGGCAAATATTCGATAAGTATGATAAAGGTAACGGTAAAGATACTAGTTTAAAAAGTCAAGCAACTACATTCATTAATAGATATAAAAAGACCAGTTGGGCCTTTATTTCTATAATAGGTGTACTAATCACAACTATAATTATAAAAATAATTGCAAAACCCAATTTATTCACATCAATATTAGTAGTAATTTGTTCAATTCTATTTGTTATCAGTATAATTTTTATGGGACTAGAATTTGGCAAAGGTCACAGAACATTAGAAGATGAATGGAACAGGATTAAGAAGAAGTATCAAAGCTGATAAAAGGTGAAACTTAGTTCAAAAATACTTTGTACAACAATGGCTATACCCAATGGCGTAGCCCTGCTTTTCTGCCATAGTTTCTAGAGTTACTTGTTACCAACCCTCCGCTCCCGCAAGATTTTATCTTGTGGCATTCCAGGTTTATATTTTTTTAATTTGGTGTATTGAAAGCCACCAGTTTTAAACTGGCGGTCGCGTTGGGAATAAACTCGGAATTGGAAATTGAACTACTAACAAACAAAATAAAAAACTAATGCCAACATTGGCACTAATTCATCTTGACGATAAATACCATGGTTGACTCATTGCTACTTTTAAAATGTATTGATGAGCTTGTCTCAAATCAAAAACTACTGTAAATGAGCAACATCCAGGACATGAACAATCGGATAAGGCAGAATCGCGATCAGCGGCCCTCCAAACGTGCCAAGTTCAAGGAAAATAACAGAGATCCCATTTACACTGCATCCCAGAAGGAAGAAGTTCCACTAAATATTAAAACCGTAAGCGAAACGGAACTGGACAGCATCAAGAAATCTATAAGAAAGGCTGCCCTTAAAGACCAAAAAAGACTGTGGATTCTTTCCGCCCTTAGTCTCGTGTTTGTACTTTTAGTGTTGTTTGGCCTGTTTTGGCTGATGCAATGAACAAACCCTGGCAACACAAAATTAAAAAATGAAAGCTCTTTCTTCCGAACACAATATCTTGGAAGAAAAACAACCAAAGACCTAAATTTCCTCTATGGAACTTAATACCAAACGACTACAATTAATTCCAATAACGGCGGAAGACACACCTATTTTTCACCAAACCAATATTGATCCCCATATAAAAAAGTATTTGTGGGATAATGAAGAAATCCCAGCGGCGGTTTCCGAAGAAATCATCCAAGAGGTGGGCAACAAATTTGAACAAGAAAAATGGGGTCTTTGGAAAATAATGAACACCTCTGACCAAACCTATATGGGTTATATTGGGTTCTGGTTCTTTTTTGAAGAAGCGCTTCCCCAATTGGTGTATGCACTCTTACCTAAATTCACTGGTAATGGCTATGCAACGGAAGCTGCGCAAGAAATTATTCGATATGCCTTTGATACACTAAAATTTGATTGTATCAAAGCTTCCATGGACAGTCCCAACCAGGATTCCGTAAAGGTCTGCGACCGATTGCATATGCAGTTGGTTGAGGAGAAAATGATGGAAGGTAAATCCATTTTGTTCTATAGATTAGACAATAATAAGTCATCCAAAGCATGAAAACAGCTCTCGTCATTATCTTTTTGGGCATATCCACTGGGATATGTGCCCAGACGGTGAATCCTGAAGGTGGAACCAAGTCTCTGAATTTCAACAATTTGTTTGATGCCCAAACAGAAGCTGGAGTAGCCTGCTACAGGATACCCGCATTGATTACCGCGCCCAACGGGGATTTGATCGCCGCTATAGATGAAAGAGTACCCTCTTGCGGCGATTTGAAATGGAGCAAGGATATCAATATTGTTGTTCGTCGCAGTGTTGACAATGGCGACTCTTGGACAGAAATAGAAAGGGCAATTGATTATCCCCATGGCCAATCCGCTTCCGATCCATCCATGATTGTGGACAAAGTGACCGGTTCAATTTTCATGTTCTTTAATTATATGGACTTGGACAAGGGAAAAGACATCTACTATTTAAAGTACGTCAAGAGCACTGACAATGGCAAAACCTGGAGTCCTCCCATGGACATTACTTCGCAAATCGCAAAGCCAGAATGGCATAATCATTTTAAGTTTATCACTTCCGGACGTGGAATTCAGACCCATGATGGTACTTTGCTCCACACTTTGGTGAACTTGGAGAAAGGCCTTTATCTTTTTGGAAGTGAAGACCATGGGGAGCGTTGGTATCTCATAGACACACCAATATCTCCCGGAGATGAATCCAAGGTAATGGAACTGGACGATGGTAGCTGGATGATCAATAGCAGAGTTAATGGCCTGGGTACAAGGTTTGTCCATACCTCTTCGGACAAAGGGAAAAGCTGGATGTCTGTGCCAGATACCAACTTGGTGGATCCAGGCTGTAATGCCAGTATTATCAGATATAGTTCCAAGAAGAACGGGGACGACAAAAACCGGCTGTTGTTTGCCCATGCCAACCATAAGGATGAGCGTAAAAATCTGACGGTACATATCAGTTATGATGAGGGAAAAAGTTGGTCCCAAGGGAAAACCATTTTTGAAGGGAGTTCGGCCTATTCTTCCATGACCGTTTTGGACAATGGGGATATTGGACTGTTCTTTGAAAAGGATGACTATTCAGAAAATGTATTTACCCGTTTCTCCATTTCATGGTTGACTGATGGGGAGGACAACCCAAATAATTGAAGTAGGAGTAGATTCTTGACTTTGCAAGGAGAACCAACAAAAAGATTTCTCAGTGCTTCATTAGTTATTGTACCTTTAAAAACAGGCTTAGATATAAAGTTGAGCGACTATATACTCCGAAATCTTTGATACATGAATAACGACAGCTCTACTTGGTTGGATTATTTAAAGAACAAGATTCAACGAAGAATTCAGAAAATCCGATTGCTTTTTGGCGGTATCTATTTCTCCATTTTCACCAAGACCTACAAAAACGCCGGGGTAGTACTCCATATTCCTTTTGACCTTACCGATTTTAAATTTCGGGGGCGCTTTGCTTTGGATTTATATGAGGAAGAAGAGGCCAAATATCTTTCAAAATACCTGTCGCCCAACGCCAAAGTATTGGAATTGGGTTCCTGTTTGGGATACGTTTCTTGTCTCGTCAATAACATTCTTGCCCAAAAAGACCAACATGTGGCCCTTGAGGCCAATCCCAACCTGATTCCTTGGATAGAAAAAAATAGGGAGGTCAATGACTGTCAATTTCATTTGGAGAATTCCATAGTCTCCCCTACCGAGAGTAACACCTTCTACATCCATAAGCTTATTGTGGGTGGAAGCACCAAACGGGAAACCCCGGTAAAAACGGAAATTAAGGGCCTTACCATTACCCAGCTCAAGGAAAAGTACAACATCGACTTTGACACCTTGGTCATGGATATTGAAGGCGGGGAATTGAGTTTACTGCGCAATTTTAAACAGGAGATTTCAGGGTTCAAGCATATCTTTTTTGAGATTCATCCTTTTGCTGGCATTCTAACAGAAGAAGAAGCCCAGGAATGTGAGGAAATTTTAAAAGAGATTGGTTTCAACCTAAAGATTCGGGACGGGCATTATCAGATTTGGGAAAAATAATCTGCATCGAGCTTTTATTGCCCGAGGTACTCCAATGTCGTATGACGCTCGCCCAACAAGGAAATCATGCTATTTCCAGGCCTTTTTTTTAAAAATCTTTAACCGGATTTATACAGGATGGCAATATTTATATACTTTTGTGCAATCGATTACATTGTCATCGTTTTAGTGTTATTCCAAAAACATATACAATGCATTACATAGTCTGCGAAAAACCCGGTCAATTTGCCCTAAAGGAAAAAAGTGCCCCTGTACGGAGGCATGATGAAGCATTGCTTAAAATTAAAAGTGTCGGCATTTGTGGTACCGATTTACATGCATATGCGGGCAGTCAAGCATTTTTCACCTATCCAAGAATATTAGGACACGAACTTTGTGCGGAGGTATTGGAAATTGGGCCGAATGCCAATAACATTCAAGTAGGTGACAAGGTTACGGTAATGCCCTATCTCAGCTGTGGAAACTGCATTGCCTGTAGCAATGGCAAGAACAACTGTTGCACTAGCCTTGATGTTCTAGGGGTGCATATTGATGGTGGAATGCAGGAACAATTTGTAGTTCCTTCAGATGTTCTTCTACCAGTTGGGGGTTTGACAGATGACGAAGTAACCATCATTGAACCCTTGGCCATTGCCGCCCACGCCTTAAGACGGGCAGAGATTAGAAGCGGCGAAACCATAGCAGTCATGGGATGCGGTCCCATAGGTATTGGGATTCTAAAGCAGGCCCAGATCATGGGCGCAAAAGTGATTGCCATGGATATCAACGAAGGGCGGCTTCAATACGTAAAAAATACCATTGGCTGCGACTATGCCATCAATGCTTCACAAGATCCATTGGCAAGAATTGAGGCCATTACAAATGGAAATCTATGTACTGCTGTGTTTGATGCAACGGGTGCCAAATTCCCATTGGAAAACGGGCCAGAATACATGGCCCATGGAGGCAGGTTTGTCCTCGTGGGATTATCTAAAGGGGACCTTACTTACAATCATCCCAAAATCCATTCTAAGGAAGCTACCATTATGTGTAGCCGTAATGCCACCTTGGCGGATTTTAAGCAAGTAATTGACATTATGGACCAATTCCCTACGGCATCCTTCATAACCCATAAAGTTCATTATACTGAAATGATAGCCAACTTTGACCGTTGGCTAGACTCCGAATATGGCACCATTAAAGCTGTGGTACATTTTAACAATGAATGATTTTCAATTAGGAAAAGAGGGACATTTCAAATAGAATAAAGATTATGGCAAAAGATTATATGCAGATTGACCCACGTGACAACATTGTTGTCGCCATAAACGACCTGCCACAGGGAATGTCCATAAACTTGGATAACGGTACCACCGTATTAAAGGAAAATATCAAGAGTAAACATAAGTTTGCCTCACAGGATTTTAATTTGGGGGATGAAATCTACATGTATGGAGTGCTGATTGGAAAAGCAATTGCTCCAATTAAGGCTGGGCAGGCCATAACAACACAAAATGTAGTGCACGCTTCGGCCCAATATGGAACTCCCAATAAAAAAGTCGCATGGAGCCCACCGAATATTTCCAAGTTTAAACATCGGTCATTCCTAGGATATCCAAGAGTGGATGGGAGCTATGGTACGGCCAATTATTGGTTGGTTATTCCCTTGACTTTTTGTGAAAATCGGAATGTTGACATTTTGGAGGCCGCTTTGCTGGAAAAACTAGGCTATCAGACCAAACAAGATTATAGCGTGGATACCGATGCTTTAATCTCGAAGTACAAAAAAGGGGCAACCGTCCAAGAAATTCTGGATACTCCTGTTGTTTTATCCAAGGAAGAAGCATCAAAAAACAGATTGTTCCCCAATGTGGATGGGGTTAAGTTTTTAAGACACGATGGCGGTTGCGGAGGAACCCGTGAGGATGCCCAGGTACTTTGCAACCTGCTTGCTGGTTATATCAGCAACCCCAACGTTGCAGGTGCGACAGTACTGAGCCTGGGATGCCAAAATGCCCAGATCGAGATGCTGCAAAAAGCCATTGCGACCCTAAACCCAAATGGCGCAAAACCCGTATCCTATTTGGAACAGCAACAGAGCAAAAGTGAACGTGATTTTATTGCAGAAGCCGTTAAATTGACCTTTGTTGGACTTATGGAAGCCAACAAAATAGCACGTGAGCCTGCTCCTTTGAGCCAAATAACCCTCGGTTTGGAATGCGGCGGCTCGGATGGATTCTCAGGCATATCTGCCAATCCTGCGCTTGGCTATGCGTCAGATTTGTTGACCGCTTTGGGAGGCTCTCCCGTCTTAGCCGAATTCCCGGAATTGAACGGGGTTGAGCAAAATCTTATAGATCGATGTCAAAATGAAAAGGACGCCAAAAAATTTGCGTCCCTTATGAAAGCGTATTCGGAATCTGCCATTGCCGTAGGTTCTGGTTTTGAAAGCAATCCCTCTCCAGGAAACATAAAGGATGGCCTCATTACCGATGCGATGAAATCTGCAGGAGCAGCCAAAAAAGGTGGAACCTCTCCTGTGGTAGAAGTCCTGGATTATGCAGAAAAAATAACCAAACCAGGATTAAATCTGCTCTGCACCCCTGGGAACGATGTGGAAAGCACCACAGGTCTTGCAGGGTCGGGGTGCAATATCATTGTGTTTACCACGGGCTTGGGAACACCAACGGGAAACCCGGTTGCTCCCGTTCTCAAGCTTTCAAGCAATACCAAGCTGTACCAAAAAATGAACGACATCATTGACATGAATGCTGGAACGGTGATTACGGGCGAAGACACCATTGAATCCATGGGAGAGAAAATACTGGACCATATCATCCAAGTGGCCAGCGGCTTGGTTGAAGCCAAATCGGTACTGAAAGGCCATAATGATTTCATCCCATGGAAAAGAGGGATTTCTTTATAAGAAACATGCATGAAACTACTTAATAGAAACACGGTATCTGTACCAACCTATACCGAAAGAGTGCTGCAATTTGGAGAAGGCAACTTTTTAAGGGCTTTTGCCAATTGGATGCTGCATGAGATGAACAAAAAATCCGATTTTGATGCTGGCGTAGTGGTGGTACAGCCTATTGAACAAGGATTGGTCCATCTGCTAAACCAGCAAGATGGTCTATATACCCTATACCTCAGCGGCATTAAAAATGGAAAAGTTTTAAGTGAGCACAAAATCATTGACTGCATACAACGGAGTATAGATCCATACCAAGACTTCGAGGGGTATTTGGCGAATGCAGAAAATCCAGATTTAAGGTTTATCATATCCAACACCACAGAGGCTGGAATCTCATTCGACCCCAATGATCAGTTGGAAGATACTCCGCAAAACAGTTTTCCAGGGAAGCTCGCCGCTTTGCTATTTAAGCGGTTTCAAGTATTCAATGGGGATGTGGAAAAAGGCTTAATCGTGATTCCCTGTGAACTCATTGATAGGAACGGCGACAATCTTAAACGCATAGTCCATAAATATGCAATACAATGGGAATTGGGTTCAGATTTTAAAACTTGGATTGATGATCATTGTGTTTTCTGTAACACCCTGGTAGATCGAATTGTACCTGGGTATCCCAAAGACAGAATGGAAACCATTACCCAAGAACTGGGGTATAGGGACAATTTGGTCGTTGAAGGCGAGCAATTTCATCTGTGGGTCATAGAAGGACCCCAATTTCTCGAAAACAGCATTCCATCAAAGGAAAGCGGATTGAATATTGTCTTTACAGACAACATGGAACCTTATCGAACCCGAAAAGTGAGGATTCTGAACGGAGCACATACCAGCTTGGTTCCAGTAGGATACTTATACGGGATTGACCACGTTAGGGAATCTGTGGAGGATCCCGTGGTAGGGAATTTTTTGCAACAGGTCATTTTTGAATGCATTTGCCCCACGCTGGACTTACCAAAAGATGAAGTGCAGCAGTTTGCCAATGATGTTCTTGATCGATTTAGAAATCCGTATTTGCAACATGCCCTGATCAGCATTTCACTCAATTCCGTATCCAAATTTAAAACTAGGGTGTTGCCTTCCCTCCTGGAATACATCAAAAGAAAACAAGAACTACCCCTTCCCCTATTGTTTTCGCTTGCTTCCCTGATAGCCTTTTATAAAGGGGAAAGGGACGGGGAACCAATTCCATTGAAGGACGACCCAAAAATTCTCGAATTTTTTAAGCACCAATGGGCTTCGAATAATTTGGAAAACATTGTTCAGCATACACTTGCCAACACAGAATTTTGGGGATTGGACTTAACCCAAATAGCTGGAGTTCAAAAAACCGTTTCAAGCTATTTAAAAAGTATCATCAACAACGGTATGAAAGACGCTTTGGCCAACTTCATGCGTATTCAAAAACCAGTCAAATTATGAAACTAGCATTACCAAAAATCTTGGTTCTTACCATTTTGCTATCAATCACTGCTTGTAAGGAAACTGTACAGGAGAGCCAATCTTATGAGCCTGAGATACCAAAAACCCAAGAAAATTATAGTGAAGACTGGTCCTCGTTAGGTGGACATAACGAATCTCCCGACTGGTTTAAGGAAGCCAAATTGGGGATTTATTTCCATTGGGGGCTTTATTCTGTTCCTGCATTTGACAACGAGTGGTATCCCAGACATATGCATTTTGAGGATCACCCTGTGTACAAATATCACTTGGAAAACTATGGTCACCCTTCAGAATTTGGTTATCACGATTTTGCCCCCCTCTTCAAGGCAGAAAAGTTTGATTCGGATAAATGGGCACAATTGTTTGTGGATGCAGGTGCCAAATTCGCGGGACCTGTTGCGGAGCACCATGATGGCTACGCTATGTGGAACAGTAAGATTACCCCATGGAATACCATGGACACTGGTCCCAATAGGGACATAACGGGAGAATTGGAAAAATCAATCAAGGGTAAAGGACTGAAATTCATAACCGCATTTCACCATGCCAAAAACCTGCAGCGGGCCACCGCTATTGGACAGGATATTAGCATAAGCCATTTTCCATATTTTGAAGGCATGCCGCCCACATCAAGTGACCCAGACCTACAATTAATGTATGGAAATATTGAGCATGAGAAATGGTACAAAGAGGTTTGGTTGGGAAAATTGAAGGAAGTCATTGACAACTATAGCCCTGATATTGTCTGGTTTGATTATGTGCTTGGCGACATTCCGGAAGCGTATAGAAAGGAATTTGCAGCGTACTACCTAAACGAGGCCCATAAAAAAGACCAAGAAGCCGTAATTGTAAGAAAACAGCACGATCTACCGCTGAACATGAGCGTTGAAGACCTTGAGCAATCCAGAAAGAACACCATAGGAACCAAAACATGGATGACCGATGCCACTATTAGCGATGGAAGCTGGTGTTATACCAAAGATCTTGGTGTCAAAAGATCCCAGGACATCCTTCATATGCTTATAGACATTGTCAGTAAAAATGGAGTGCTGCTTTTGAACATCTCCCCCATGGCGGATGGCACTATTCCAAACAATCAGGTGGAAGGCCTTTTGGAAATGGGAGACTGGCTAAAAAAGTATGGAGAGGCAATTTATGGAACGGAAGCTTGGTACACCTTTGGCGAAGGACCCACTAAAGAACCCACAGGCCATTTCGAAAATCATGATCTCTTTCACAAAATAAAATACTCCAGTAAGGATATTCGGTATACTACAAAGGATTACACCATTTACGCTATCATAATGGGCAAGACCACTCCGAACCAGCAAATAATGTTGGAGTCTTTTGCCAAAGAAAAAATACTTGACGTACCTGCTATAGAAACCGTAACCGTATTGGGGAGTGAAAGTAAGATTGCATGGGAACAATCGGAAAATGGACTTTACCTGACAATGCCAGGAAACACGGTAGACGAAATGGCAACGGTAATCAAAATAACGATATCCCAGTAGCATGATTCAAAACAACATCGGACTTACCGGTAGTTTTTAGTTGATTTATCGGCCAAGATTCAAGTCAACTGCGGCATAAAAAACCCCCGCTATAAAATAGAGAGGTTGTTTTGTGCGGGTGAAGGGAGTCCCTTCGACACAGCTCAGGGTAAACTTCTCCTCCACTAAATCTGGAGGTAAGGCATAAAAAAAACCCGCTATAAAATAGAGAGGTTGTTTTGTGCGGGTGAAGGGAGTCCTTTCGACACAGCTCAGGGTAAACTTCTCCTCCACTAAATCTGGAGGTAAGGCATAAAAAAACCCCGCTATAAAATAGAGAGGTTGTTTTGTGCGGGTGAAGGGAGTCCCTTCGACACAGCTCAGGGTAAACTTCTCCTCCACTAAATCTAGAGGTAAGGCATAAAAAAACCCCACTATAAAATAGAGAGGTTGTTTTGTGCGGGTGAAGGGAGTCCCTTCGACACAGCTCAGGGTAAACTTCTCCTCCACTAAATCTAGAGGTAAGGCATAAAAAAACCCCGCTATAAAATAGAGAGGTTGTTTTGTGCGGGTGAAGGGAGTCCCTTCGACACAGCTCAGGGTAAACTTCTCCTCCACTAAATCTAGAGGTAAGGCATAAAAAAACCCCACTATAAAATAGAGAGGTTGTTTTGTGCGGGTGAAGGGAGTCGAACCTTATTTCTTGTTATAATACTCAACACATTGTTTATCAATATTATTTTATTGATTATTAGCCTATTATACTAAATATGTACTCTTCTTAGTGATAAAATCAAATAAAATTAGATAAAAATAAACAACATTTGGTTGGGAAATGGTTGGGAAAATTATATAACTTTGAGTTGTTCAGATTCAATTTATGGCAACCATAAAATTTAGGGTGAAATCAAAAGCCCAAAATGCATCCATATACCTTAAACTGTCCTTGGGAAGAGGTAAAGTTTTTGAAAAGAAAACAGATTATCAGGTTGATTTCTCTAAATGGAGTGTTTTGAAAGGATTGCCCAAACAAAACCTTGCCTCAGAAAAAAAACTAGCTGCCAAATTACGATCCTTGGAAAAATATGTTTTGGATGAAGTCAATGAGTCCACAGCCAAAGGAGAAATTATCAATTATGACTGGCTGGATAGGCGCATTGGTATCCATTTGAAAAAAATTAATCCTAACAACCAAAGTGATCTTGTTATTGATTCTATCCAATCCATTATTGACACCGCAAATATAAGGATCAACCAAAGTGGTAATATGGGTCTTTCCCAAAGTAGAATAAATGACTATAGGTCACTCCTATCAATTTTTAAAAAATTCCAGGGGAAAAAAGCTATTAGGGTTTCAGATGTTGATGGAGCTCTGGCCACCAAATTTCTTGATTACTTAGTTAATAACCAGAATTATTCTAAAGGCTATTCCAAGAGGCTAATCGGCAACCTAAAGACCGTTTGTTATGATGCCTCATTTAATGGGCTAGAAGTTTCCGACCAACTTAAAAAAATAAAGGGGGGTAAGGTAAGGAATGATCTTATAGTGTATCTCACACCAGGAGAAATAAAAAAGATTGAAAAGGCGAAAATGCTAACACCCTATCTGGAAAATGCACGCAAATGGTTAATTCTGGGATGTTACATTGGCCAAAGAGGTGGTGACCTACTCTCAATTACCAAAACGCATTTGAGAGAAGTTGAAGGAATCACGGTAATTCAAATAACTCAACAAAAAACCAAAAAACATGTAACCATCCCAATTTTGGAAGAAGCACAAGAAATTTTATCACAAGGATTTCCGAATAAAATTTCAACCCAAAGATTCAATGAATACATTAAAAAGGTTTGCCAAATAGCCGAAATTGATGGCCCTACTGAAGGCTATAAATTTGATAAGGAAAAGAAACGCAAGGTAAAAGGAGTATTCCCAAAACACCAATTGATTACCTCACATATTTGCAGACGATCTTTTGCAACGAATTATTATGGTATTCTTCCACTGCATCTATTAATGCAGATAACAGGGCACAGCAGCGAAAAAAGCCTTTTAGGGTATATCGGCAAATCCAATTATGACTATGCCAAGGAAACCATTCAATTCATGGAAAAACTGAAACAACAAAACCCCAAAGAATTAAAATTATCAATCTTAAAATCCGAATCAAAATGAAAAAGTCAATCCTAAAGGAAGTTGAAGAACAAGTCCAATCTATTCTGTCAAAAAATTGGAACGGCATGAGTACAGAACAAAGGAAGTACCTTGAGGAAAATGTACGTTTTATAGCTATGGCTTGGGGAAAGGAAAAACAACGTTCCGACGAGTTAGATGCCAAAATTAGAATTTCGGTTATGAAAGCCGCTGAGGTTGAACAGGATTTACAGGATTCCAAAATAATCTCACTAAAAAGATATACAGGAATTGAATTGACAGAAAGGGAAGATGAATTGGTCGAAAAGTATATCAAGTAACCATTGAATATAATTCAAAATGAAACTGAAAAAGTCAATTCTAAAAGAAATAGAGGAAAAAGTTCAAAGTATCCTAGCTTCCAATTTGCATAAAATAGCTGAAGACCACAAACATTCTTACGAAGAGGATGTTAGATATGTAATAACTGAATGGATAAAAACAAAACAACGATACGAAGAAGCTAAACTAGAATTGGAGGAAGCTCGTCATAAAGCCGCTGAAGTACGCGAGGACCATCAAGACATGAAAATAATTCAACTAAAGAAAAATGCTGGAATCGCATTGACTGACTGGGACCAACAGTTAATAGAAAAGTATAGTAAATGATTTTTAAGTGCTTAGTATGATGTTATCGCTTGATCCACCAATTTATACATCTTCATGGAAGCCTATAAAATTTTAGATTACATATTTGAAATTGTTCAGGATCCGCGGAACATCTCTCCCGCAGACTTAGCTTGGGTTTACCAAAATGGTGGCAGTTGGAACCCAAAGGAACTTACAGAAAATGAAATACTTCATCATTTTGAGGCTCTTCACAAATTCAGGCCGCCTAGTCATTGGAGTAATTTTAAGCCCCTAAAAGCAAAGCTAGTACAGTTGTTAATAACTGCAGAGACAATGACAGAAATTGAATTAGACAACTTACTCGTTTATTTTACCACACTAGCCAAATCCGTCAATTTTCGTACTACCTATCAGCGCAATGACGGATTGTTGTCAAAAGAGGAAGAAGCCCTATTCATTTCAATCTATCTTCCTTTTTTAAACAACTTAAAGCAGCTTATTCTAAACGAACTCCGTCCGGATGCAATAGAGTACCCTGATTGGTTCAAAAACAAAGAAGCTTTTCTACTGTTCCGAGATTACGTCACTAATGAAATATTAAATGAATACCTCGATCACAGTTATTTATATCAAGAACTGAAAAAGAGGAAATTAATCTTCGCTCCTTCCAGACCAGACTATCTCAAATGGATGCTTAATAGCGAATTCCTTACCCAAAGATTATTCGATTCTTTCTATAATAGAGATCATAAAAATCCTCTTTCCACCTACAAAAATTGCCAATCTGAAGAAAGACTTCTAAAATTCAATAGGCTATTCAACAAGTATTTTGGTTGAATTTTTTGGTTTTTTCACCAGTAGGGATTTTCCACCGACAATAGGTAAAAATATCTAGCAACCTTTACCTTGATTTTTAAAACGAATAGTTATGTCTGGTGCAATCCAATTTCTGAACATTACCCCCAAAGATTTTCTAGATGAGGTCGATAAAAGATTAGATAATCGATTTGTTGATTTCACAAAAAAATTTAAACCAGACCCTCCAGAAGAATTTATGACCAAGGAGGAAGTTTCGAAACTTCTGAAAGTCACCAAAACCACCATCAATAATTACACTAACCGCGGCATACTAACACCCTACGGCTTAGGTGGCATGATTTACTTCAAACGAAGTGAAATTGAAAAGGCCATTATCAAACTACGATGACAATAAATAAAACCCTGACACAGTGTCCCAGGGTTTTACGAATTGTTCAGATTCAAAGTTAAATGTCCAAAAAATGGAATTAGGAGCATTCAACATCTCAAATATAGTGATTGATTTTATTAAACTCGTTGTTCGGGACATGGATGAGATTGCTAGAGTATGGCGCAATCCAAAATTGATTTTCCATGATTTCAATGAGAGACTTAATCATTTTGATTTTGAGACTCTGATAACAAAAGAGACAAAAAAATGGAGAGGTATTCTATTCTGTAAACTTCAAAACCGATTAGAAATCTTGTTTCGTCCTCATTACTTCTATAACGCAAATACCCATAACGCAAACGACTTTAGCCTAACAGAAAGCGTTGATTGCATCAAAACATTTGTAGAAGCTTTTCAAATAAGCGAACCAACCAAATGGAAAGTGATCAATATTGAATTTGGAGTCAATATCCTTGTGCCTGGATATGGCAAAGAGCTAATAGGATGGACTGAATACTGGAAAAAAACCCAGTTTAAGTATGACGCAGATCTAGCATACAGCAAGAAAGCATATGGTGTCAAACCAAATGGTAGACCAAATACATTTAAAATAGTAAAGCTATACGCTAAGGGTGTACAGCACCCCAATTATTGTCACCCCGACACCATCCGATTTGAGATAAAATCAAAACAAACTAAATACATCTTGAAACATGGAATTTCCACCCTTGAAGATTTGCTATTGGAAAAAGTGTATACATCAATGGCTTTGGATCTGGGATCTACTGCGAAAGAAGTATTGATTTTAGATAATAGTACAGAATTTAAGAACCTTGACAACAACGAAAAACAAAGGCTTACCCAATACCTGAATTCATACACCTGGTATTGTCAAACACAAAAATCTGTCAATATGTTTTCAAGAATGAAAACAAGATATTTTTCGCTTTTGAATAAGACAGGTAACAATGTACACTCAATTTTCCACAGTCAAGTCACAACGAAGTCAGCTCAATTGTTAGGTGTCGAATCCTCACCCCTCAGTTTAGCTTCAAAAAATGTGAGGGGTGACGATTCCACTATACATATAAGTCGAATCTTCACCCCTATCGATTTATCTCAACTAAAATGTGCTGTTACTGGGATAACCTTAGAAAGGGAAGGTCCTATCAAATCAGGAAAACCAATCCCAAAATACATTCGAACAAAAACACTGAAGCATTTAAGACAGAATGACTATGAGTTATTTATTCATCTGACATCCATGCTTGCCCCAAATATATCATCAAATGACTTTAGACTACCAAAGCACGACTCAAGTATTATCAGCTATTGTGCACATCAAATCAGGAATAGATTTTACAATAGCAAAAGAAAAGCAATTAAGAAAAAAGGTACTGTAAAATGAATTTAAACCCAAAGCAATACGTTGCGCACTGCGTTTTTCAAGTACTTGACACACTTTTGAAAATCGTAACGAAATGTGTCACAATTTCGAATCAAAAACACCATCACTACGTGACAGCTAATCCACAATTAAATCCATAAAACATGTTATTATCAGTTAAAGATTTTTCAATGGCTGTTGGTATAAAAGAAGCAACCGTCAGACAGCATATCAAAAGAAAAAAAGTATTTAAGTCTGGCAAGTTGATAGATACAGATTTTGATGCCAACCAGGAATACATCCTTGAACAAACCAACGGGAATGGTTTGGACACAAAAAAAATAACCAAAAAACCTAAATCAAAGCTATCTATTATCCCCAACCAAAAACCAACAGTACAATTAAGTGTCGAAGATCAGATTGAATCCGCTAATGAAAACTCACAATACCATTCGCTGACTATTAGAAAGAAAGTAGCAGATGCTGAAAAAGCAGAAAGGGAAAACCAACTAAAACAACTGGAACTGGAAAAAAAGCTGGGCAAGTTAATGCCTGTGGAACTGGTAGAGAAAATTTTGGTAATTAACATCCACACTATATTCAGAACGTTTGAAGCTGAAGCGGACAACTTGGCATCAATCTATTGTGAAATTCTAGGTGGAGATCGAACCCACTTAAGCGAAATGGGAACCCAGATGAGAAAGAGTGTTGATAAAGCAATCAAAACTGCAGAGAAACAATCCTTAATCGACATACATCGAGCAATTGCCTCTTATGCTGAGGTAAGAAGTCGAGGTGAAAGAAAGTAAAATTGCTCCTGTTGACAACTTTTAATTTAACCAATGGTTAAGCGTAACTATATAAAAATCATATCACTACATTAAATAATTAAAACAAAATTCTATGGGTGCTACAGTAACAATCCCTGCCACATTCAAAGCAGTTGACCGTTTTTCACATGTTCTGAAATCAATGGGAATGGGAACTAAAAATTTTGCTAAAATGGGTATTAGCTCAATGCAGAGGTTTGATGCAAAAATCAATCAGACATTCAAAAGTATGGGGCGAATTTCACAAGTGGCCTTGGGAATATCAGCAGGAGCTCTGTTCTCTTCTGCGATACAAGCGAATATCGATTATAACAAATCTTTAATGAGTGTTAGTTCAATTACAGGCGCAACGGGAAAGAATCTAACCATATTAGAAAGAAATGCCATGGGAGTGGCCAACTCGACCAAAATGATGGCAAAAGATGTTCTAATAGGATTCGAAGAAATAGCATCCGCAAAACCTGAATTGCTCAAGACTCCTGATCTTTTGGCAGACATTACGAAGAATGCAATCATTCTTTCCAAGGCATCCGGATTGGATTTAAAAATGTCAGCAGATGCTCTAACCACTAGTTTGAATCAATTCGGATTAGGCGCTGAGAAATCTTTAATGGCCATAGATGCATTGGCCGCTGGAAGTGTTTACGGATCCTCGAAAATTCCACAGACAGCTGATGCATTGGCAAAATTTGGAACAATTGCGGCAGCAACGGGCACCACCTTAAATGAGTCAATAGCATTAATACAATTGGTTAGTCCATTTGAAAAAGGAGCAGAGGCAGGCACCAAACTAAGAAACATTTTAGCAACCATTGCAAGTGCCAAAATATTGCCTAAAGATCAACTTAATGTTCTAAGGTCAATGGGAGTGGATATAGAAAAAGTTGCCAATTCTGCTTTACCGCTTAATACCAGGTTAATGGAATTCGGCAAAATTGCAACTGACAATAATGCTGTCATGAAGGTTTTTGGAAAAGAAAATTCTGCACTCGCTCAGGCACTTTTCAATAATGCAGGGGGATTTGCCGAAATGTTAAAGAATATCGGTCTAACAGGGGCTGCACAAGCCCAAGCAGACAAAAATATGTCTTCATTGGGAGCTCGAATCACCGCAATCAAAAATCAATTCTTCAATGTAACTACAGCTACCAATTCAGAAAACAACTCCCTGCGATTATTGGGAAGTACAATGGACTGGGTAGCCAACAACATGGAAATGATAGTAGGTATTGGAGGTTCTGCTGTGGCTATTTTTGGTGGAATGAAAGCCATAACATTGGGTGCCCAGGCGGCGGCTATTGGATATAATGTTGTTATTGGTGCCCAAGCTGCACTTAGTAAAACAGCGGCAATCTCAATAGGCCAAAATTCTGTTGCCCTGGGTGCTTATAAAGCCATGCAGGTTGTATCCACAGGGGTTACGTGGTTGGCAACTGCCGCCACAACAGCCTTTGGAGTTGCAATTAATTTAGCTTCATGGCCAATACTGGCATTGATTGCTATTATTGGGGGTGTAATAGCCCTATTCTACAATTGGGACAACGTTTCAAAATGGTTTTCAAAACAGTGGGGCAAGTTCACATCGTGGATTGGGGAGGCATGGGACAATGTTGTTAGCTGGATTAAAGATTTTGACTTCGTTGCATTCTTTAAGAGGATTGGTCAAAGCGTTTTAAAGTTTGTATTGGCTCCAATTCAAATGATGCTGAAAATGGCCAGTAGATTGCCAGGTGTTGGAAATATGGCCAAAGGGGCATTGGATAAAATCTCCCATTTAACCGGAGAAAGGGAGGCTTTAGCAAAAAGCCGTGAGCGATTAGATGGACCAGAATTAATTATGGTGAAAAGCAATAATGACGTAAAAAAAGCAATCCATGACTCTAATGTGAACGTCAATTTTAATGACCCAAACAATATGGTTAAGAGTGTTGATGCTTCAGGACCAAATGCACCAGCTATAAGCCTAAATAAAACCCAAGGAGCATTTTAGCAGTCTTATTTACCTTATAAGGAATCAACATTTCCAATAGGTATAACATTGGTTAATTGTGCTAAATTATTTTGCACAGTATTAGAATTTTTGAACAAGACGATGAATAACCAATGTTGAACGTTCTGGGCATTTAACTGCTTGGTATTCATTAACCTACTTAGCCAAGGTGGCTGAATTACAACAAAATAAAATTCTTGCCATTCTCTAAATTAATTTAAGTGGAATCATTCCTCATCACGTATCTCCTTCATGAAGTCTTTTGCTAAGAACATCATGCTTTTTCCTTAAGAAATAATCATTTTATAAGAATAAGTATTTCATCGAAAAAAGAAAAATACTACAATAAAAAGAAGAAATAGCAGATATATATAGTCGATTATATTTTCAATAGTAGAGGATTATACCCAAAATCTTAACCTACATTACATGCATAACTCGACATTTTTAGGGGCCAATCGGTCCCATATTAACAACATCAAACATTTTATTTCAACCCTAATTTCTTTTCAACTATGAAACCCTTACAAACGTTTTATACGGTAGCCCTATTTGCAATTTTTGGATGTATAAACATCCATGCCCAAGAACTTCACACCGAAAGCAATGCGGGAAGCATTGCCAATGAATCCAATGCAATAACAGGATGGGTTCCCCAAAACGATAATGTTACCACAGTGTCAGTAGAGACCAGCGATGTTTACGGAGGGTCCTATGCCATACGGATAGAGACCATCGCCGAAGCAGCGAGTCGTGGAAAATACATTTTTACCACTACGGCCAATACCCAATACAAAATAGTTATACACGCCAAGTCATTGAGCTTGGATGGTGGTTTTTGGTCATGGGACGGGTTTAGTGATTTTGCTGGCGTGGATTTTTATGGAACAGGCTGGCACCGTTATGAGTTCAATGTGACAGCCAGTGGAACTTCGGCCACCTTGAAGGTGTATGCAGGTGCCCCTTCAACTATTGGGGAAGCCGTATTGATTGACAATATCTCCATACAGGAACTGGACAGTTCGCCACCGACGCAACCTGGTCAACCTACCCTTGTTTCCAAAACAAGTAATTCAGTATTTTTTAATTGGACAGCGGCCGGAGACGATATAGGTGTCACCGGATATAAGGTATACCAAAACAACGTCGCTGTGGATACACTTTCCAATGTTCTGGAATATACGGCTGACCAACTGACCCCGTCAACTCCATATCAGTTTCATGTGACCGCCTTGGATTATTATGAGAATGAGAGTCCTGCAAGTCTTTTTTTGGACGTAACCACGGATCCTGCACCTGCTGGCGGCGGTAACGCGGAATGGGCAAAAAACGGTACCACGGCTAGCTATTCAGACGAGGTTGCCATTGGCTCAAATTCGGTCCCTTCCGGATACAAATTGGCCGTTGATGGAAAGCTCATTACCGAGGAGGTTAGGGTTGAGTTCTCAGGGACTTGGCCGGATTATGTCTTTGAGGAAGGCTATGACCTTCCCTCACTTCAAGAAGTCCAAAAACATATTGATCAGCATGGCCACCTGCCCAATATTCCCTCTGCCGAAGAAGTACATGCCAATGGTATGGACGTGGGCGAAATGAACAAGCTTCTTTTGGAGAAAATTGAGGAGATGACCTTGTACATCATTTTACTGGAGAGCACTCAAAAACTACACGAGAAAAGATTGGAACAACAGAATGAAAAGTTGGCAAAAATCACACTTTTCGAAAAGGAGCTGGAAGCCCAGAAAGTGATACTTGAGAAATTTACGACTGCAAAAAAATAACCCAAAGGATGAATATCAGAATATACATGGCATTGCCACTATTGTTGGCAATGTTCAAACTGCAAGCACAAGACGGAAACCATGGGGGCTTTGCAAACCCGATTCCGGACAATTCCATCACGGCTTCCCCGGATGCCATGGCGTTCCAAAAAATTCACGCGCTTCCCGTTAGTCTTTATACGGGCAAAATCGACCTTACCATTCCCATTTATGAGATCAGATCGGGAAATATAACAGTTCCAATCTCCATTTCTTACAATTCCGGAGGAATCAAGGTGGACGATATTGCCTCATCTGTTGGCATTGGATGGAACATCAATGCGGGGGGAAACATTGTGAGGAACATACGGGACCTGCATGACAATGAGATAGGTTTTTCATTGAACGCCGAGAGCGACCCGGACCTTGGGACGATTTTGACAGGTTGGATTGCCTCTCAGGGCTACAACAGGAACCCTGGCTGTGCAAACTACAGGGAAATTGTGACCGCTTGGGGACCGACGAACAAACATGCTGTTTATTACGAGGACGTGGACGCCTTGGTGAACAACACTCCCGGGGGCAATCCGCCTGGATTTGGCCTTCACGCCACCGACCTGTCACCTGACCTGTTTATGGTGAGCGCCCCTGGCCTGAACTCGAAGTTTACCTGTATAAACACCTCGAATCTATGTATCTATCCAGATAACAACACTGGCTTTACCACCACATTCCTGGATGGCAACGGTGCCCGGATGGATTCAGTATTGGTTGATATCCGGACTATAGATGGACTTGGGTTCTATGCCCCAGGCAACACAGGTAACCATAAGGGCAGGATGACCGAGCCCATAAAGGATTTTTTCGAGTTCCAGATATCGAACAACAGTGGCCTCGTTTATGATTTCGATCAGGTTGAGGTAAGTGAGGGTTTTTACTCGCCCCTGGAAACACAGCCCTCGGGATCGATCAACCAATGGACCAATACCTGGGATACCATGGACGCGAACAACTATACCAAACGGATACATACCTGGAACCTGTCCAAGATCACCGATCCGGCCACTGGACGGAGCGTGGATTTCCAGTATGGGGACTATGCCAACGATGACATTGTCGAAAACACCATGGTCAACGACCATACCATTGCCACTAATGGCCCTGCGTCACTTTCACCCGGCAACTCCTGTTATTTCGCACACAACACATTTTCGATAGGAAGATCAGCACCCTACGCCTACTTGGGTGCCTTTGAGAACTGGGAGAAGCACCCGATGAGGAAAAGGTTGCAGACCATCACATTTGATGGCGGGACCATTGATTTCATCCACGGTCTGGACAGGTTGGACTATCTCGGAGAAAAGGCACTGACAGAAGTCCAGGTCAAGGATGTGTTCGGCAATGTGATCAAGAAAGTGCAATTTTCCTATACCTATTTCGATTCCAAGGAAAACTGTTCGGATGCAGAATGCAAAAGGCTCAGATTGGACGGTGTCTCCGTCTTTGAGGGGGATGACCAGCAGATCTACACATTTGATTATGAATATACCGACAAGCTCCCCAAAAGAGGGTCGTTGCAACAGGACTATCTAGGCTACTACAATAACAATGGTGTGACGGGAAATTCGAACTCGACAACCAGCATAACCCCACAATTGTACTTTTACCCGAATCAGGGACAGCATTCCATTTTACCGTTCCAAAGGGCTAATGAGAACAACTACCAACTAATCCCTGGTGCCATCGATTTCACGCCCAATTCTTATTCATTGACCGGACTCTTGACAAGGGTCACATACCCCACGGGAGGGACATCGGAGTTCGAATATGAGAACAATTCATTCAGGTTCATGGGGGAGGACTATGTTGCCGGGGGGGCAAGGGTCAGGAAGCAGACACTCAAGGACAAGGGAGTGACCGTCAAACAATACGAGTATACCTATCTTGGAACTGATGGCAACACATCCGGCGAAATCAACAATATACCGGTCTTTGGTTACCCAAACCAGGTCCAACTTTCACCTTTTTTGCTATATGAGGCCGCCGTATATGACAAGCCAAAAGGAGGTATAGAGCTTACCTCCGGAAGTTTTGTGGGGTATTCCAGGGTATTGGAAATAGAACCGGGCAATGGACATACGGAATACCTATATTCCTCTTCTTCAGAACATCCAAATGTCCAGGAATCCAGGTTGCCCACCAATGGCCACCAGATATTCAGCGTTCAGAACAGTTTCCAGTGCAGTGACGAACTGATCGACAACAGTGCCTATCCCTCATTGGCATATGTGGACAATGATTACAAAAGGGGCAAGCTAAAGACTAGGAAGGTGTATTCTGAATCGGATGACATCCTACGACAGGAAGAATACATCCTTACCCCCAGGACGCTCTCGACCCTGGCCCTCCAGAAGAACGTGAAGATAGGTGCAACGGAACTGGGCAGTGGCCTGGATGCATGGGACCAACAGTCCCATATGCTCGATGTCAGCACAGAGATCCCCGTGGCCCAGCACCTTCTAACAACCAAGACCACAACAGAATTCCTGGGCAGCGGGCAATTGGTTACCATTGAACAGACAACCTATAAACCTTCATTGCCGATTGTCGATGAGGTTACCTTGGTGGACAGTAATGGTGATTCGTTCAAGACGTCGTATACCCATGTCCTGGACAAAAGCCCAAGCGAATCCACTGTTATCCAAACATTGCATGATCAAAACAGGCTATCCGCCTTATTGGAGATGCAGCAGAGCAAGAATGGGACAGTCCTTAAAAAGGAATCCCTCATGTACGGGACCTATGGGAATTTGGTACTTCCCATGGAGTTGAAGAATATCAAGGGAAACAGTTCGGAAAATATACAATTGAACTATTTGGCCTATGATGACCAGGGCAACATCCTGGAGTTTGAGAGACCTGATGGAAACAAGACGGTCTATATATGGGGTTACAATGATCGCTATCCAATTGCAAAGATCGAGGGCAACATATCCTATGACCAGGTCAATAATGGTTTGACACAATCCGTGGGCTATGGAATATCAACAATCCAGGACCGCTCGGACGAGGACAATGACAATTGTTCGGATCCAACCTGTAAGGAGGAGATATTGAGGAACCACCTCGATTCTATCCGGACAAACTTTCCAGAAGCGATGGTCACCACCTTTACCTATGACCCCTTGATCGGGATTACAAGCACAACTGATGCAAGAGGCTACTCCACCTATTACCTCTACGATGGCCAGAACAGGCTCAAGGAAGTAAGGGACGAGAAGAACAACCTTGTGACGGACCATGTCTACAATCTAGGAGGGCAACAATAATCAGGGACACATTAAAAAGACAAAAATGAACTTCAATAAAATAATAAATCCTAAAAAACAATTTTTTATAGGATTACTGTTTCTGGTTCTTTCTTCCATCAGTGCGCAGGCTCAGGTTACTCTTCAAGTTCCAGCATCCGCCGTAGTTGGTGACAGTATTACCGTAAGCCTATCGAGTTCGGCGGGCACCGATACACAATGGTGGTTGGAAGGGAGCGCTCAGGCAACGATCTTTGGCAGCAATAACAATGCGTTCAGGTTGATCATGACCAATAGCGGAACCTTGGTGGTCCGTGCACGCATATTGGACGATACAACAGTGATACATGATCTGACAGAAAGTTTCCCTGTATCTGGAGGAGTGCCAAACGACCCAGGTAATCCCACAGTCCTTTCCAATAACTGTGGTGCGCCTGTGCTTCAGCGTACCGGATTTACCACAGAAACAGGGGACACTTGGTATTGGCAAGGAACTGACGATGACGGATTTCATACGACCATGGGAAGCGGATCTACCTACACTGCCCCAGGTAGCGGAACCTATTATATTCGTGCACGGAGCACCACTGGGGAATGGAGTCCCGGTTTGGGTAGTGTAACGGTTACAGCGAATGACCTGGACCCAGGCTCAATTACAATCACCGGTACCCAGATCATTTGTTATGGAACGGATTCACCGTTAATATCCAGTAGCGAAGATTCAAGCCACGGGACTACCTATGACTATCAATGGCAGGTTTCGACCAATAACAGTACATGGACCAATGTTTCAGGTGAGACAGATAAAAATTTTGACCCTTCCACAAACCTAACCTCGGACCGCTGGTACAGGCGTGGAGTTACCTCCTGTGGTGGTAACCAGACAGTATACACGACACCGGTAAAAGTTACGGTAATGGATCCCCTGAACGCGGGTACCTTAAATACGGTGGCCAAAATTTGTTATAATGGCGATCCGCCAAACCTTACCAGCGACTTAGGTCCCAGTAATGGTTCTGTATATTCCTATCGATGGGAAAGCTCTGTGGATGACACCAATTGGAACCCCATTACTGGGGAGACATTGTCCACTTATGACCCCCCGGCAGGGTTAACAACTCCAACATACTACCGAAAGGTGGTTATGTCCTGCGGACAGACCGATGAGACGCCCAGCATCTTGGTAGACGTTTACGACCCCCTTACCGCTGGGTCCATCCAAGGAGAACAGGTGCTTTGCTATGGTGCCAATCCTGGACCCATAACCAATTTGACCTTGCCTACAGGAGGAAAGAACGACTATGAATATGTATGGGAATCTTCCCCCAGCGGAGCCAACGGTACCTGGGCCCCAATCACGGGAGAGGACCTTGCAAACTATACCCCGGACCCCAATGCCACCGTCACCACCTATTATCGTAGGGGTGTCAAATCATGCAATTATACCTTGTTTGCAGAAGTACCCGTAAAAATTGAGATATTGCCCCAATTGCTGGACCCAATTGGATCACAGACTGTCGAGGTCTGTACTGGAAACACGGTGACCTTGGTTTTGGCACCTGGTAGCAATGCCAATACTATCAGATGGTACGATGTTGCCAATGGAGGGATACATTTGGCCGAAGCGACAAGTTTTACCACCCCGGTGCTCAGTGCCAATACCAGTTATTATGCATCCAGTTACAACACAACGACACAATGTGAATCCACTACTAGGGTACAGGTCGATGTCAACATTACTGCGATGATCACTTGGTATGCCGATAATATTGATCAGGACGGGCTCGGAAACCCAGCGGACTCCTTGGTCCAGTGCGACCAGCCAGCGGGTTATGTCCAAAATGCGCTGGACAATTGCCCGGACCAATATGATCCCAGCAATACCTGTGTTCCCATTAGCAGTGATCCGGAGACCCATAACTACATCTATACCCGAACCTACCAAAGTGAGATGGCTACGGTACCGATCAACAAATTTGGGAATGATGATGCCTATATCCAGCAAATCACCTTTTTTGACGGTTTGGGAAGGCCACAGCAGCAAAATGCCATCCGTCAGTCACCGGACAAAAAGGATATCATAACCCATATAGGCTATGACAGCATTGGGCGGCAGGAACTGGAGTGGCTGCCCCTGTACGAACCGGTGGGTTCTTTGGGCGAATTCCGTACCGGCAGCCAGGAAACGGCCACCCGCAACTACTACAAGGATCATGTGGATTATGGTCTGGATTTCCCGACCACAACAGGGATAGAAGTAAACGCCTATTCCCAAAAAGAATTTGAACGATCTCCATTGAACAGGATCTTGAAACAGGCTGCACCAGGGGAGGACTGGAAATTGGGCAATGGACATGAGGTCGTGTTTGCGTATCTGACGAATGACGCTCAAGACGGTGTGCGTCGTTTTGAAGTACTCCTCAACGAGAACGGTAACACCTTTGAACCCAGCCTGGTAGAAGAAAGTGCCGGTGTAGAGTACGGCATTGGTGAGCTGTACAAGAACATTACATATGACGAAAACCATACTTCAGGCAAAAACCACAGTACCGAGGAGTTTGTGGACAAACTGGGCCGGGTGGTGCTCAAACGCACCTATGCCGATTTGGGAGGTCAATCCCAGGTAGCGCACGAGACCTACTATATATATGATGACCATGGCAACCTTACCTACGTACTACCTCCAAAAATGGATGCCGGTACGGCTACATTGGCAACCATCAATTCGAATCTCGCTGATCTCGGCTACCAATACGTTTATGACCACCGTAACCGTTTGGTGGAAAAACAGCTGCCGGGCAAGGCCAGGGAATATATCGTTTACAACAAACTGGACCAGCCGATAATGACCCAGGACAGCATACAGCGCGTTTCTGGCGAATGGTTGTTTTCCAAGTACGATATGTTTGGACGCGTGGCCTACACCGGGAAGGCAGTGGAGATGGATGGCGCAAACCCTGCCTCTAGAGCTTATGTACAGGGCAATGCCGATAATAACAGTAACACATGGGAAGAACGTGGCAGTGGTTTTGCCATGGACAATGTCACCGTGGAATATGGTAATACTGCATATCCCACCACTGCCGCGATTACAGAAGTCCTTACCATCAATTACTACGATGATCATAATTTTGACCGGGCCAACGAGGGCACCCCGCCCACGGAAGTCTTTGGATTTTCGGTGGATGGTAGGACCAAGGGCCTTGCCACTGGGAGCAAGGTAAAGGTATTGGACCCCAATGCCATCCCGGGACAGGAAACCTGGATTACCACCATTACCCGCTACGACGACAAGGGAAGGCCCATCTATACCTATGGCCAGAACGACTATCTGCAGACCACGGACGTAGTGGAGAGCCAGCTGGACTTTGTGGGCAAACCTATAAAGGTACGCAGTCAACATACCCGCAATGGGAACACTGTTGTGACCTTGGATAACTTTACCTACGACCATAGGGGCCGCTTGCTAAAACAGACTCAATGCATTGGCGATGACACTCTTGGAGAAAGTTGTGCAAACATCATATATAATGATATCTTGGTACTTGATCAATCCTCCTATACCACCGACCAAACCGCAACGGACAGGATCGAGGTAAAGGCCACCAGCAATCCCGTGACCTTGAGTGGTACCTTGATATTACGAGTAGATCCAACGGCTAACAGCGGCGGTGGCGGAAGCACAAACGAAGAACTTATTGTATATAACGATTACGACAAGCTGGGACAGTTAAAGTCCAAAAAAGTGGGTGGCAACCCAAATGCCAGTACCCTGGGTCTTCAGACTGTGGACTATGCCCATAACATAAGGGGATGGCTCAAGCGCATCAACGAGGACACTCATGATGACAACGACCTCCTTAATTTTGGGATAAACTATAACAGTTCACAAAATGGCTCTACCCCTCTTTACAATGGAAACATTTCCCATACGGAATGGAGGACGGCCAATGACGGCAAAAAACGCTTTTATAATTATACCTATGATGCGCTGAACAGGATCAAAGTAGCTGGCTATAATTCGGAACTGTCCGATGAGCCGGGCTGGTTCAATGTGACCAACATCAACTATGACAAGAACGGCAACCTTCAGTCACTTGATCGTGCTAAAATGGGAAGTCCAACGGCAGGAGCTCCGATGGACTACCTAACCTATACCTATGACCAGGGCAATAGATTGTTGGCCGTGGAAGAACAGCATGATGGAGCTGGAAGCTTTGAAGATGGTAGCAACTCCGGAAATGATTACACCTACGATGCCAACGGCAACATGACCAGCGACACCAACAAGGGGATTACCTCTATTGGATATAACTACCTGAATCTTCCTACAAGTGTTGTGATAAACGGCCAAACAATTTCCTATATTTACGACGCCGCGGGCACCAAGTTACGGAAGAACGCGGAAGGTTCTGTGACAGACTATGCCGGTAACTACGTATATACCGATAACAACGGGACACCTGTGTTGGAGTTCTTGAGCCAACCTGAAGGGTATATAACATCGGATGGACAAGGTGGTTACGACTATATATATCAGTACAAGGACCACTTGGGCAATATACGATTGAGTTATACAGATGGTAATGGGGATGGGGATATAGATGTTACAAGTGACCCTATGACGACTGAAATTGTGGAGGAAAACAACTACTACCCCTTTGGCCTTAAACACAAAGGGTACAACATTGGCGGTGCAACGTCATTTGGTAACAATGTGGCACAGCGGTTTAAATATAATGGGAAAGAGTTTACGGATGCCCTAGGTTTAAACCTTTATGAATATGGGGCGAGGATGTACGATCCTGCTGCTGCTTACTTTACTTCTGTAGACCCTAAAGCTGAACTTTTTGAATTTCAAACCCCGTACGCCTACGCAGCCAATAATCCGATTTATTTTGAAGAGAAAAATGGAGAGTTTCCTTTTCCGCCAGGATGGAAAAAGGGAGCGAGGGCATTCCTAAACTTTTTAGCTTCTAAAACAGACAATAAGGTTGCTCAATTTGCCGTCGGTTGGGTTGAAGCTGGGGTGGAGAGTCTACCTGATCCTCAAACCGACACAGAAGATTACCTAAATCAGAAAGTTGCAGGGGTAAAGCAATTAGTCGATGGAGATTACAAGAGTGCAGCGGTAAATTTGAACCTTGCAGGCTCTGGTGATGCTACTGCCGCTGCAAAGGAAGTCAGCGCAATCAAAAAGGGTGATGCCAGAGCAATTGGAAGGGTTTCAAGACAAGGGGCTGAAACCGTAGCTGCTGTTGTTGCACCTGCAAAACTTAAACTGAAAACAGCTAAGCCAAAAGCTCCTGTTGTTGTAAAGCCCATGACAATGAAAGGTAAAACAATTAAGCATACCTTTACAAAACATGGAAGTCAGAATACAGATCAATTGATTAAGCAGGCGAAAGGAAGTGGGAATCCTCAAGGACAATGGTTAGATAATGTTGCTGCTGAGGATTTTATTGCTAGGAATTTGGACAAAACTAAAAATGGTTCTGTGACCATAGAGATCCCGGAAGGGCTTGGAAGGGTAGTAAATCCCGATGGAACATTTACTCCAGCAACTCATGCAAGATTGGTTCCAAGCGGCTCTGGTGTAAAAACTGCGTATCCTGGAACAATAGAAACTTTGCCAAAATAATGTTAATTTAATATAGATGGCAGTGAAACCTAATTATGAACTACTGAAGAAAGCTTCAGCCGATTTGGGACTGAATTTTGAAACTCAAGATTGGGGAATTATCAATTCATCTTCTTCAAGAATATTAGATTTTATGGATTATTTTCATTCTTGTAAGCATGAAAATCAATCCATCCAATATGAATTGTTTGATTTAATAGTAGCTTCATTTAATGATGCAATTGTTGAGGATAAATCAAATTTTAAATTGGTAAAAACCTTTGTTGACTTCATTGCAAATAATCATAATAATGAATTATTTGCACCAATATTGGATTATTGGAGAGGCATTAGGAACCAGGATTATCCCGTTGGATTTTTTTGGTAGAAATGAGGTGTGTCGTGAGAGGTTGTCTAAGAATTTCCCTCCGCTACCGCTAGTTTACAACTAGGGGTTTGCAACCAACAACCAGTCTCTTTTTTAGGGGCTGGTTTTTTATTTAAACGGATGACACTTTCCAATACTGTTTTTCAACAGTATTCAAGGTTTTGGGATTGAAAAACACTATATGAAATCATATAATGTCAAAAGGTTTTAGCAGCACTTCATTATTTTTAAGATTCTGATTTCTAATTTTTTATACAGATTTTAGCAATATCACTTATAAAATCGTTGGGGAAAGGTTGGAAAAAAAACAGGATTTGGATTTTTTTATATACTTGAATACATAAACCAAAATGATTCCAACAAGAACTGAAATTCTATCAGAAAGGAGATTGACCAGTATATCTTTCAATACTTCCATAAACCCAAAGTACAAAATACTATAGACACTTATTTTAAACTTGGATTATTTTTTACCAGTAAAAAACTTCATTCATCAAAAAATACTGAAACTACTGAATTTGATAGTTCATGTTACAGCGTCTTTTCAAATAATTGATTCTCTTTAACAACCAAGTTTGAATTGGATGTCCTTTTTTGCAACAATCCCCATGAATATATTGCTTTCCAGAGGTTGTCAACAGCATGTCCTTTTAGACTGATGACAATTGTTTTTAGCTTGAACCAATAATCTTTAAACATGATGGCTGTATATATAATTTTAATTTTTTGTGTTTTCATAGTGGTGATGACCACTCTTTTGAATTTTATTAAAAGAGATAGGATTAAATTAATTGGAGACTTCTTTGCCAAAGTGATTCCAACAATACCCTTCACAGGAATTGCAAAACTTTGGATTGATTTTAAAAAGAGAAGTTCAAATAAAATTTGAGACGATTTGAAGTGTAAAACCAATGAACAATAAAAAGGCTCCAAGTCTAATGTTTCGGTTCTTTTTTCGTGCTCTTATCCTCAATTGCTTTAAACGTTCCCTATCACGGAACAAAGTATCATAATTTACTGGTTGTGAATTAAAAAACATTAGCAAAGCTCCTACTATGTCAAAAAATAAGCCCATCGAGTTAACTACCGTTGAAATATCCATGTTTGAAAAATTTATAGAGGCTTGTTTACGTCAGGAATAATGTAAATAATGACTTTGAAATGAAAAATCCAGAGTACTAGAAATAGAACTAAATGTTATACCACGCTTGTACTATCGAGAATTTTGTATGGGTTGGTTGTTTCCGTTATTCTAAATAATTCTAACAAAGCGAACTTTTGTTCGCACAATTGATACAAAAGTTAGAAGAAATACGAACTATTGTTCGCTTTTAACTTCGCATGCGTGAGTTTAGGTTTTTTTATATAGGCAAGTACAGAAACAAACGTAGCTCCCAATACAAAAGAAATTGCATCTGATATAAGGTTTATTGCTATGTCTTTAAAAGTTTCCACATAGTAAAGATAATAATATTGTCTTGGCCTTAGATGGAAACTAAGTTGCAAAAAACTCGGAATAAAAATCTTGGTTCACATCAAGTATATTACTGTACGGTTTTTGAAACTCCCCCGCTAGCCCCAGTTTATAACTAGTGACCTTAAACCAACAACAGCAACTCTTTTATGGGTTGCTGTTTTTTTCATTCGAACACACCCTCTGCCCTTTTTGGATGGTTAAGTGGACCAGTGATATTCAAAGTTTTCTTTATCTTGATTATTTCTGTTATTTTTCCTTTATAGAACAATATAATGAGGAGAAAAATATTCAAAGTATTTATTCTGTTTCTTCTAGTACAAATCGTTTTTTCGATTATCTATTACAGACTATATAAGAACGATAACCGTAATTTTTTCTTCCTTAAAGAAATACTATCGACTCAGGTCTCTAAAGTCAAGCAGGATTTATATCAAGAAATCTTAATTATAGACAAAGAATATTCGAATATCCGAACCGACTCAACCCATCTATCGCAAACTATTGGACAAGTAAAATTGGCGGAAGGGTTAATTGAGAATATTAGTTTTAAGGAGTTGCAAGAAAACATCTTTGGTTCAAAGCTCACGAATTATCAAGGTGCACTTTATGATATGGAACTGATCGATCCTTTAGGTAGAAGGGGAATGGCCCCACCAGGAAAACAAGGAGACCAATTACTGATTCTTAAGTTTGAATGTTATGATAAACGAGACTTTTCCAAGCGATTTAGCCTCAACATAGAAACAGATGTATTGGGTCGAGGGTCTCAATTTTTAATTGAACAAGAACAAAGAAAAATTTTACTTAAATCACTTGAATCCTACCGGAAATCAAAAACCACCGAATTGAAGGGTGAGCTTAATAAAGTGCTATCCACAAAGAACAAAAAAGAAAAAGAGTTAAGGGATGTAGAGCTCGAGAATACTGATGTATGGACGTATTGGGATTTTTTGTATTTCAGTTTTACTAAAGTCAGTAATAGTGACATACTACCCAATTCATCATTTACACGTGTTATTGTTGTTTTTCAAATTCTAATTGAAGTATTTATTGTTGGATTTCTCATTTCCATAGTTGTAATAAAAAGAAAATATAAATAATACTTCAGGGAAATATCCCCTTTGCTACCACTAAATTTTATCTTGAGGTTTTAAATCAACAACCAATTTCTTTATTGAGGCTGGTTTCTTTCACCAATCCAATCTCTCTCCCCTTTTTAACTGGTTAACTGGTCCAAGTGTTGTTTACCTGCAAAAAAAACTAACCGAAATCCTTATGGTTTCATTAGACACTTAAATTATTTTCTAAATTTAATAACCTAGATGACCTTGTTAGGGATTTCGATGCTTTAGACCAAACTCAGTGATATTAAACCTCAATAAAATCAAAGCAGTATTTTAATCCTGGACTATTCAAAGAACGATGAGTTACATATCTGTTATTGCCATATTGGAGTTGGAAAAGGCCAGGCTTATTGGAACTCTAATAGCAAGGGTTTGTAGGAGTTTGACAAAAGGCAATCTAATTAATAAATGTGTTTCCAAACCAGACTGCTCGGATTGTTACTCCACAGCAAGTTATATTTTAAAATGAAAGTGGTATAGAAGAAGGCTGATGTAAGGCTATAAAAGATTGTCTAAATCTAAATAAAAGAGTTTTCAAAACTCAATCCTAGAAAATAACAAATCTCAGGACATAGTATAATATGGACAAAATGACAATCAACATAATTAACCCAGAAATTGCCGAATTTCTCTTTTCACTTTTTGGGTCAAAAAAGAATGCCCTGATCAAAGAAACCACAAAGGTGAGATAAAAAACAAAAAACAATTTGATAAGAATAGTCTTAAAAAGCGTGTCACTAACAAAGTAGCCATAATTTGTAACCAACAAGGCTATGAATGCAGCCAATACTAAAATATTGAATACACCCTTCAAGTTGTACCTGCGTTGATAATCCGTTGTAATGTAGTGGAGATTTAAGTTAATGATATCTTGTGCGCTGACAATAAAAACATCCCCTGGTATTGGTTTTAATTGACGTTTCTTATTGCTACTGTGGTTACCTTTTTTGTAGATAGATGCCTTTGACAAATATATATACTCCAGTTCGTGATTGTTATTGATTGTATAACTTTTTACAACGCCACTATATAACCTTGGTTCTTCATTTTCAATTCTAACCAAGATATCTGCTCGAACTTCAATTACCTTTCCGTTTAGCAGTCCTTTATAGGATTTAAATCCTTTTATTTCTCCATTGAAATAATAGTTCCAATGGTTCCTAAACCTTAAAACTGTAAACCATCGATCAACTCGTAAAACTCTTACAAACCCCCAGCTTATCACTGCAAGCAAAAAGGAGACCAACAACATTAAACCAATATAGATAAGAACATTCCAAAGAATATCTAAATCAAACAATGTTTCAGGAAGTACATTCTTTGCAAGTTCTCCATAGAATTCTTTGATGCCATTACCATCAATTTTACGCCAGTAGTATTGGTATATATTGGCTGTAAGATACTGGATGAACAACCCTGGCAATACACTTGCCATAATAGCATGAGCAAGTGTTTTTGAATTAAATTGCTTAGTAAATTCCCCTTGAAAGTAAAATCTTCGAAAGACTACACCTGGTACAATTATAAATAGGAAAAGAATTAGCGTGTCTAGTGCGATTGACATGCTATAAAGCTACGGAAAGTCAATTACAATCTAATGGTAATTTTTCCATTTTGCAATTGAACGTCTTCCACAAGTTCCTTTATTTTATTGTTTCTTGCGTTTTCCAATTGTTCTTCGAGCATATCATTAATTGCCTGAGAAACCTTAAGCCTATCAGATTCATTTGTAATTATTTCAGAGTTTTCCACCGAAATTGAATCATCATGCCCAAAAATATCTGAAATTTGTTCTAATGATATTGCAAATGCATCTCTAACCCCCCTTAAAGCATGCAGAATGCCTTTATTAAGGGCTGGCAAATTACTGAATATTTCCATGGCAAGGGAGGACAAGGGTTAGTTAGCGAACGCTTAAAAATAAAAAAATATCACTAACTAACTGTTAATATTTCGATTAATTACATCATTATATACGTAAAAATCATACCAACCTAACTTTTAACAAATACAATTAACCTCTCATTAACATTTAATAGTCTAATAATATTCTTAAAAAATCAATTGTTGGGAAATGGTTGGGAAACATAAGAACAAAAAAATCGCAAAGAACTGATATTTAGTTATTTGCGATTACTTATATGTGCGGGTGAAGGGAGTCGAACCCCCACGCCTCGCGGCACTAGATCCTAAGTCTAGCGTGTCTACCAATTCCACCACACCCGCAAAAGGAGTGCAAATATAAATCAATTTTCCGATTACTAAATACTCTCTTTTTAAAAACTTGTTTTTTGTACTTTTAGTGACCCTTTAAAATACTTCATGGAACAAATTAAAAACTACATTGAAACCCATAAAGATCGCTTTATTACTGAGTTGATCGAACTACTTAAAATTCCGTCCATAAGCGCAGATACCGCTTTTTCCCAAGATGTTTTGGAGACCGCCAAAGTGGTGGAAAAATCGCTAATAGCAGCAGGCTGTGATAAAAGCGAAATCTGTGAAACCAAGGGATATCCCGTGGTTTATGGGGAAAAAATAATAGACCCAAATCTCCCCACAGTGTTGGTCTATGGCCATTACGATGTGCAACCTCCAGATCCACTGGAACTTTGGACCTCTCCCCCGTTTGAGCCCGTCATAAAGAAAACCGAATTGCACCCGGAGGGCGCAATTTTTGCTAGGGGAGCTTGCGATGATAAAGGTCAGATGTACATGCACGTAAAGGCGGTGGAATTTATGATCAAAAACAACCAATTGCCCTGTAACGTCAAATTTATGATTGAGGGTGAGGAAGAGGTAGGAAGCGATAGCTTGGCTGACTTTTTGGAATCCAACAAGGAAAAGCTGGCCAATGACATCATTCTTATTTCAGATACCGGTATGATGGCCAATGATGTTCCCTCCATCACCACAGGCCTACGCGGATTAAGTTATGTAGAGGTAGAGGTCACCGGACCTAACCGTGATTTACATTCGGGAATCTATGGTGGAGCGGTTCCCAACCCTATTAATGTGCTGAGCAAAATGATTGCCTCCCTGCATGATGAAAACAACCATATTACCATTCCTGGATTTTATGACAAAGTGGAAGAAGTATCGGCCGAAGAACGTGCGGAAATGGCCAAAGCTCCTTTTAGTCTGGATGCCTATAAACAAGCCTTGGACATTGCTGATGTTTATGGAGAGAAGGGCTATACCACTTCGGAACGTTATTCCATCCGTCCTACGTTGGATGTGAACGGTATTTGGGGCGGTTATACGGGAGAAGGTGCCAAAACTGTGATTGCCAGTAAAGCCTTTGCCAAAATATCCATGCGCTTGGTTCCTGACCAAGACCCGGATGAGATTACAGAACTGTTCACCAAACACTTTGAGTCCATTGCCCCCAAAAGTGTGAAAGTCAAGGTTACCCCACATCATGGTGGCCTTGCCTATGTTACCAAGACCGATAGTATTGGATATAAGGCCGCGGCCAAAGCATACGAAACCACTTTTGGCAAGACTCCCATACCCGAGCGTACGGGTGGAAGCATTCCCATTGTGGCTCTTTTTGAGCAGGTTTTGGAAAGTAAGACCATTTTAATGGGCTTTGGTTTGGACAGCGATGCCATTCATTCCCCCAACGAGCATTTTGGGGTTTGGAACTATTTGAAAGGGATTGAGACCATTCCGTACTTTTACAAATATTACAGCGTTTTAATGAAGGAATAATTAATTCCTACCTATTTGCTTTCTAAACGACAAACACATCTTTTTCTAAGATTGAGCATCAGCATTGCCATTTTGGGAATCTTGTTTAAAATTCTCCATTGGCCTTTTGCCCCTACGATATTGGCAGCAGGAATAGTCGGAATAGGCGTCTTTTACGCTATTCGGTTTTATCAGAAAAGAAGGAAGACGTTGATGGACTATTCCAAACTGGCATTGGTAATTACATTTCTCTTGCATTATTCGTTTCGGATTTTTCACTTGGCTTACGGAACAATTTTCACCTATACATTCCAGTGCTGTCTGCTTGTTTTCCTGATTCTGTATTTCAAGGATGTATTTTTTTCTAGCGGGCAAAGTACTTTGGAGACCACAGACAATAAAGAATCAAAAACCAAATACCAACTCAAATATTTCTTGTACGCGCTTGCAGGGGTCGGAATAATTGTTGGCTCAATAGTAAAAATTCTCCATTGGCAATTTGGGATAATCAACGGAGATTTTATACTTGTGGTTGGACTTGTAAGCGCTGCCATTTCAGTGTTCATCAATCCTAAAACAGATAGTAGCTAGATTGGATTTCTCCCAGTAAAGAAGACATTTAAGCCTTGATTTTAGGGTCTTCCCTGTAACAAATACCAAAAAACTGCGTTCTAATTACATCGCTTTCAATTTTCTAGAGGCCAAATTCCTTCCAAACCAACCTTCCGTGGGAGTATTTGACCCAAAAGCGGTATGCAGTCAAGTATAAACCTAAACGAGCACTATCATGTTACTACGCTTTTTTATTTTCTGTTCAGGAGCGGACACCCAAATTTTAGAAACTTGTTCCAACGGGGAACGCAATAAGTATGCTGGCATTGGAGCCACAGTATTCTTTACCGCTGTCATGGCCTTTATTGCCAGTGGCTATGCACTCTACACCGTTTTCGACAACATTTACACGGCCATTTTCTTTGGATTCATTTGGGGTTTGCTCATTTTCAATTTGGATCGGTACATTGTGTCCACCATCAAAAAAAGGGACAGCTTTAAAAGCGAATTGCTCCAGGCCACACCTCGAATCATTTTGGCCATGATCATTGCAGTGGTGATTTCCAAACCGCTTGAAATGAAAATTTTTGAAAAGGAAATCAATCAGGTTTTATTGGAGGAGAAAAATGCCATGACTTTGGCCAATCAAGAACAAATTGCTTTGCAATACACCCCAAAAGTGGAGGCACTCAATGAAGAAATTGGAACACTAAAAGCGGAAATAGCGGCCAAGGAGGCAGCAACCAATGCCCTGTATGATATCTATATTACCGAAGCCGAAGGTACCGCAGGAACCGGATTGCTGGGCAAAGGACCTGTATACAAGGAAAAACGGGAAAAGCATGATGCTTATTTGGCGGAACTGGCCCAACTTAAAGAAACCAATGGACAAAAAATTCAGGATTTGGAAAGTCAAATTGTAGCCTTGGGCGTGGACTACAACACGGCAGTAACCGACTCACAACCCATTATTGATGGTTTCGACGGCCTCATGGCGCGCATCAATTCCCTAGGAAAACTTCCATGGTTTCCATCCTTCTTCATCTTTTTATTGTTCCTGGCCATAGAAACCGCACCCATTATTGCCAAACTACTGGCTCCCAAGGGCGAATATGACTATAAGTTTGAAGAACAGGAAAGTGTGGTGGCTACCTGGGTGACCCAAAAAGTGGCACAGCGCAAGTTGCTCTTTTCCACAGATGGTGAGCTTAACCAAAAAATCTATGAGGACATCAAAGGGGAGGAAGAACTGTATCGTTACAAGAAAGAAAAGACGGAAGAGTTACTGCGACTCCAAGCAGATTCCTTTCACAAGGTACAGGTAAAAGGACTCTAGCTTTATTTTTCACCTAGCAATGTGCAACCCCTTGTTTCCATTACGACACGAATTCCACCAATTAACACCCATTATAAGCATGTGTATTCGTGCAGATTAGTACGATTCGTGTCGAACTAAATTTTGCACTCATCGGAAAGGGGAAATAAAAAGTCAAAGACCACTTGACTGCCCCTTCGAACAGGCTCAGGGAGATAGCTTAGGGTATGACAAACTAAATATTTATCCTGGAATATGCCTTCAAGGCAACTGAAAGGCTATCCCTCCAGTGTGGAATTTGCAGGCCAAAGGTTGTTTTGATCTTGGATTTATCCAACACACTGAATTTGGGTCTTTCTGCGGGGGTAGGATATTCTTCAGAACGAATGGGTTTTAAATCCACATCAATCTTGTACCCGTCAAAAATAGCTTTGGCAAAATCGTACCAGCTGGCCACCCCTTCGTTACTATAGTTGTACACGCCATACTCTATACTATGTGCGTTAATGATATGAAGCACAACTTCTGCCAAATCCAAGGCATAGGTGGGTGTGCCCACCTGATCATATACCACGGAAAGTTCGTCCCGTTCTGTTCCCAACTGGATCATGGTCTTCATAAAATTATGACCAAATTCAGAATACAGCCAAGAAGTCCGGAGAATAAAATGCTCTTCCAGATTATTTATAATGGCCCGTTCCCCTTTATACTTGGTATCGCCATAAAACCCAATGGGTCGGGCAATATCTTCTTCTAGGTATGGGGTTGTCATAAAGCCGTCGAACACAAAATCTGTGGAAATATGAATAAGTACTGTATTGCTTTCATTGCAATTGAGGGCCAGATTTCTTGCTCCGCTAACGTTTACCCGATAGGCCAATTCGTTTTCTGCCTCAGCTTTATCTACATTGGTAAATGCTGCGCAGTTGATGCAATAGGCATAGTCTAAAGAAATCAGCTCTTCGTTTACGGCATCATAATCAGTGATGTCCAGCTCGGATGAGGACTTGAACACAAAGTCCAGACCTTGTGCTTTGCCTTCATCTACCAAAGCCTTAAAAGTGCTTCCCAATTGCCCGGACGCACCGGTGACCAGTATTTTCATAGTTTACTTTTCATTTAATGTGGAACGGCTTCCTTAAAAACAGGTAAAATCTTGTCTTTGTCCGATATGATCAAATCCTCCTTGTTCAAAATCCAGTCAATATTAAAGGTTGGATCGTTATAGATGATACCCCCTTCCGACTCGGCATTATAGAAATTATCGCATTTATAAAAGAATTTGGCCGTATCACTTAAAGTTACAAAACCATGCGCACATCCTCTGGGAATAAACATTTGTTTTTTGTTTTGGGAGGAAAGCAAAGTGGAGACCACCTTCCCAAAAGTTTTGGAGTTGGGTCTTATATCGACTGCTACATCCAGTACCTCGCCTTCAAGAACGCGAACCAATTTGGCCTGTGCATGCTCCCCTTTTTGAAAGTGAAGTCCACGCAGCACACCTTTCACCGAAAACGACTCATTGTCCTGCACAAAATAGGGTTTGGCACCGGTCAGTAATTCAAATTTTTCCTGATTATAACTTTCCAAAAAGTAGCCTCTTTTGTCTTCAAAGACCTTGGGCTCAATGATAAAACATCCTTCTATTTGGGTTTGATGTACTTCCATGGGCTAGGCTAAAACTTCCAATAATTTGGCACTGTAACCGCTCTTCAAAAAAGGCTCGGTTAATTTCTTAAACTGACTTTTGGTAATGAAGCCCATTTTATAGGCCGAGGATTCTATAGCACCAATTTTTAGCCCTTGTCTTTCCTCAATAACCTGAACAAACTGGGAGGCCTGCATTAGCGACTTGAAAGTTCCGGTATCCAACCAGGCCGTTCCGCGGTCCATGATGCTTACTTTAAGTTTACCTCTTCTTAGATATTCTTGGTTGATATCGGTTATTTCCAATTCACCACGGGCACTGGGTTCAATGTTCTTGGCTATTTCCACCACATCGTTGTCGTAAAAATAAATACCTGGTACCGCATAATTCGATTTTGGCTTCTTTGGCTTTTCCTCTATGGAAATTACATTGCCTTCCTCGTCAAACTCCACTACCCCATACCTTTCAGGATCGTTCACGTGATACGCATAGATAATACCTCCATCTGGGTCGTTGTTGGATTGCAACAGGGTTTCCAATCCAGTTCCATAGAAGATGTTGTCCCCCAAAATAAGGGCTACTTTGTCGTCGCCAATGAACTTTTCCCCAATGATAAAGGCTTCAGCCAAGCCGTTGGGCTCATCCTGAACGGCATACTCAAATTTGCAGCCGTATTTTCTTCCATCGCCCAACAACCGCTGGAACATAGGTAAGTCATGTGGTGTGGAAATAATCAATATTTCCCAAATTCCCGACTCGATCAGCGTGGAAAGCGGATAGTAGATCATGGGTTTGTCATAGATGGGCATCAGCTGTTTGCTCACCGCCAAGGTAATGGGGTGCAAACGAGTTCCTGAACCACCTGCTAATATTATTCCTTTCATGTCTTCGGGGTTAATTGTCCTAAGCCAGACTTTTTGTTTTGTTTTGGATAAACTTGTTTAAATACCAATCTATGGTTTTGTCAATACCGCTTTCAAAGTTTTCATCTGCCTTCCATTTTAGGTTGTTTTCTATTTTGGAGGCGTCAATGGCATATCTAAAATCATGACCTGCCCTATCCTTAACATAGGTAATCAATTCCTTATAAGAAGTTCCATCTGCCTTAGGATGTTTTTGATCCAACAATTCGCAAACGGTCTGGGCAATGTATACATTGTTACGTTCATTCCGTCCACCAATGTTATAAGTCTCTCCGGAAACACCATTTTCATAAGCCAGGGCAATTCCCTTGCAATGATCCAGCACGTACAACCAGTCCCTAATGTTGGAGCCATCGCCGTAAATGGGAATGGCCTCGCCAGATAATGCCTTTCTTATGATGGTAGGAATTAATTTCTCATCGTGCTGTTTAGGCCCATAATTGTTGGAACAATTGGTAGTCACCACGTTCATTCCATAGGTATGATGGTAGCTTCTGACAATGAAATCGGAAGAAGCCTTTGACGCACTGTATGGACTGTTGGGTGCATACGGAGTAGTCTCCATAAACAAACCTTCCTTGCCCAAAGTACCATATACCTCATCAGTGGATACATGGTGAAATCTTGAATTCTTATAGGCTTCCTTGTAAACCCCTGGACTTACCATCCAACGATTTTTGGCTACATCAATCAGATTAAATGTCCCCAAAATATTGGTCTGCATAAAGGCATCCGGATTGGAAATGGAGTTGTCCACATGGGATTCCGCGGCAAAATGAATTACTCCTGTTATATCGTATTTTTCAAAAATCTCCTCAATGAGTTTTCGGTCACAGATATCCCCCTTAACAAAGGTATATCGGTCATGGCCTTCCACTTCCTTCAGATTGTCCAAATTTCCTGCATACGTAAGGAGGTCTATATTGACCAAATGGATGTCGGCGTTAGCTTCCAAAAAATAGGGGACAAAGTTGGAACCGATAAATCCTGCCCCTCCGGTTACCAAGATATGAGTCATGAAGATTTTATTTAATTACTTGTTTTGTAAATATAATCCTACTTTTTAACCGCGTTCAATTTATGTTGTGAACAGCTGGTTTTTGTTGGTGGAACACTTTAATATAGGCTTAAACGCCATTTGAACCAATTTATGGGTCTTATTCTATGGGCTTTGAAAGGCAATCCTATCAATCCTAAAATCTTTTTCCTACTTTCGTATAGGTCTTTATAACTTAAATGGAAAACCAAGTTACGGAAAAACCCTATATCCTTGCCGTTGACGACGAACAGCTTAACCTGGAACTGCTTCGGTTTATCTTGGAGCGATACGACTTTGAGTTTGAAGGCACTAGTGACGATGACTATTTCTTTGAACTTTTAGCGACCCGAAAACCAGATCTCATTCTTCTGGATGTGATCATGCCGCGTATTGAAGGATTTGAACTCTGCGAAAAAGTAAAAGAGTTTGAAACGTATCGCGATATTCCCATTATTTTTCTCACGGGCAAGGTTAATGTGAAGGACAAAATCAAAGGTTTTGAAGTTGGCGGGGTGGATTATGTTACCAAACCTTTTAATGAACAGGAACTGGTAGCCCGTATACAAACCCACGTGGAACTGGTTCGCGCCAAAAACCAAATTGAAAAGCAAGCCAAAAACCTGCGGCAATCCAATGATTTGAAGGATCGAATGTTTTCCATTATTGGTCATGACCTAAGATCTCCTTTGAGTGCAGCTAAATTGAAAATGGATTTTATCATGCGGGGCATTATTGACCCCAAGGCGGATAATTTTCTAGATGATACGGTTTATGATCTTTTAAAAACAATGGACGAGGCGTTGAACTTGCTTCAAAATCTGCTGGGTTGGGCCAAATCTGAGAGTGATCAAATCCAGATGATTCCTGAAAAATTGGATCTTAATGATTTAGGGGAGCAAACTTTTAGGCTTCTCAAATTAGGTAGTGACCATAAGCAAATTGAAATGCAGAACAATATTCCTGCAGAGACTTTTGCCTTTGCGGACAACAACATGATCAAGACCGTATTGCGAAATATTGTGTCCAATGCCATTAAGTTCACCCCTGTGGATGGTCTCATCAAGCTAAATGGTAAAACTAGCAAAAACCACATTGTTATTGAGATTGTTGATAATGGAAATGGCATTCCCAAGGAGGATATCAAGAAAATCCTGAATCCCAACGAGCACTTTAGCAAACTGGGGACTGAAAAGGAACCTGGTACCGGACTGGGTCTTATTCTTTGCCAAAACTTTGTTCAAAAAAATGGAGGTGCCCTAAAAATTAAGAGTGAAGTGGGCAAAGGCAGTACTTTTTATTTTGATTTACCCATCTATTCGGAACAAGATTAAGCTACAACTTCAGACTGCACACCTCGTTTTGCACGTTCCCATTTTACGGACTGATTCCCCTTCAAATATCTTCCAAAGCCCAAAAACACGGAAAGGTTCATGATAAAAAAGTAGTACGGGATAAAAAGAACTTTCAGTCGAATCTGTCGGTTTTCCAAAAACCATCCCAACAGGGCGGCAACGTAAAACAATACCTGTCCCCAGAATAACAGGCTGAACAAACCAAAGTCAAACAAGCCTTCGTTTTGAGCCAGTGCAAAGTTCATGGGTATAATCAGCAACAACAACAATGGGGTCAGTGTCCAACGCAAAACGCGATGGGAAATATACTGGAAGGATAAGGTTCCGTATTTGAAAAAATTCAACAGTGACCGTAACCTCACCACGGATTGAATTCCGCCTGCTGATATCCGAATTTTTCGTTTCAACTCTTCCTTTACATTGGCCGAAGCGGTTTCAATGGCATAGGCCTCCGGGTTGTATTGGATGGTATAACCGGACATAGCTACACGCAATGAAATTATGAAATCGTCCAACAAGGTATCTTTTTCAACTTCCTGCCAAAGCTCGGTTCGTATGGCAAAAAGCTCACCCGCGGCCCCAACTGCGGAATACAGTTCCGCATCCCACTTTTTAAGCAAGGATTCGTATTTCCAATACATCCCTTCTCCCGCCCCAGCGGCATTATCCGATTCCTTGGAATAGATTCGTTTTTCTCCCGAAACACAGCCCACTTTGGGGTTACGGAACAAACGCACAATCTCCTTGATGGAATTCTTCCCTAAATCCGTATTGGCGTCAGAAAAAATAACAATGGGGGTTTTCACAAAGTGCATTCCCCGGTTCATGGCTGCAATTTTTCCAGTTCTTTCGTCTTTATGGTATACGTCAACTCCTTCATACTTACGAAGCAGTTCCGGGGTGCCATCATCCGAACCATCAGTTACCCAAATTTGTGTCACTTTGTCCTGAGGATAATCCAAGCTCTGAGAGTTCTTTACCTTTTGGTCCAAAAAATCCTTTTCATTGAAAGCGGTTATGAACAGTGTAACCTCGGGTTGATAATCCTCATTTCCCGTAAAAGGTTTGCCCAAACCCAATAAACGTCTAAGTTTTATTATGCCAAATAGCAAAATGCCGTATCCCAAATAGGAATAGAAAATTACAAATAATGAAATCCAGAATACTACTTTTAAAACCTCCATTACTTTTCTTTTATTTCAGGATTTGCTCCTGAAGGTTATTAAGCCATTTCCTTAGTCTTTTGTTCATTTTGTCTTGATACAAAACGAACCAAAAAATCAAGATGATTTCAAGGAAATTTTTGTTCCCTTGTCACAAAACCGTTGATAGATTTTTCGCTACATGCTCTTTTTCGCCCAAGCGAAACGCACTTCCGCTCCATCTCCAACTATTTCTGTGAAATCCCTTTGTTGCATTTTCCCATTGTTATACTGCAACCAAACTTTTTTTAGCAACTTTTTCCCATTCCCCGGTACTGTGATTATAGCTTTTTACCACCCTGGCCGGATTTCCAACGGCTACTGAATAAGGCGGAATATCTTTAGTAACCACGCTACCTCCCGCTATAATGCAATGCTTCCCTATGGTCACTCCAGCCACTACCACACAATTGGCCCCAATCCAAGTTTCCTCCTCTACAACAATGGTCGCAGTGGATACTCCTTGGGCATGTATAGGTTGGGTGACATCCTCATAATTGTGGTTTAGTCCCGATAAGACTATATTTTGTGCCAATCGCACATCGTCCCCAATGGTTACCGGACCAATAATGGTATTGCCCAAACCAATGCGGGTACGATTGCCAATTTTTACTGCTCCTACCCCATTATTGATGGTAGAAAAATCCTCAATGGTGGAATTGGACCCCAGTTCAAAAGTATTCCAGGGAAGTACATCCATTCGGGTTCTTTTGCATACAGTAGCGCCCTTTCCCTTTTTATGATAAAAGGGATTGACAAACAGCCGTACCCAACGTCTGGGCCTAGCCTGATTTTTGGGAACCAACATCCAGTGCACCAATCCTTTGATCTTTTCACTGTTCCTTATTTTGTCTTTTAATCCCATAACACCTGTTTTACGCTGATTTTTTTATGGCCTCATAAATGGCCTTCACATTGTTTTCCCAAGTATGACTTTGGGCAAAAGCAATTCGTTTGTTCTGCAGTCCTTCGCTGTTTTCTCCCAAAGCTTTTTCAGCCAGTTGGATATATTCTTCTTTGGTACTTCCCAGATACACATGCTCTTGGAACATTTCCATAGCCTTGGTCCTGGTGGCCAAAGTGGGCTTCCCCATGGCCAAATACTCATCAATTTTCCTTGGATAGTTTCCAATGGTCCAATCGTTGACCACCTGGGGGTTCATGGCAATATCAAAACCCTTGACATAGGCTGGAAGCTCTGAAGCATCTTTGCTCCCGAGAAAGAACACATTGTTCAATTGGTGCAAAGCAGAATTTTTAAAATCTTCATCTTCGGGACCTACCAAAACGATACTCCATTCCTTTTTGGTCTTGGCCATATACTCCAGTAGTTCAATATCCAAACGCATACTGGTCAAATACCCAACATAACCCAAAACGGGTCCTCGAATATCTTTGAATTCCTTCGGAATTTCTATGGTATTGTCTTCATCACTGAACAAGGAAACATCACAACCCTGCCCCACCATATAGCTGTTCGTGTTATACTTGGCTCCGTATTCAGCATACAAAGCAGAGTTGTTTACCACGGTATCAGCAAGTTCAATAACCTGGGGTTCAATACGTTCCCCGTGCTTTCTCCAATAGGGTACCTTTATCAGGTAATCCCGCATGTAATAGGTATAGCTCTGTGGCCGCAAAAGTTCCCTAAGGTGCAATCCCAAAAACATGGAACTGTCATTGAATAGCAGCACATTTTTAAATTTTAGTTGCTCCATCGCCTCCAAGATATCATTGGAAAAAAGCCTGGCATTTCTTTTGTTGAGTTTCTTGAACAGAAAATGTGATGGTATCCAGTTAATGGACTCCGTCAAGGATTTTGGATATAGGTTCCAAAGATTATCCGCAATGGGAACCAAGCCCGTGTCTTCACCTTTGGCAATCCGTACCCTTTTTTGGACTTTTTCGGAATTTCTATCCCTTCTTAGGGTAGCTCGATCCAAGGGTGGATTCACATAGAGTACCCTGTTGTGTTTCGCAAATTCAGTAGCAATGTTTTTACAATTACTTCCAATTTCAATATCCCAGGCCTGAATACCCACTACAATGATGTCCTGTCCTTTAATCATTTAATTCTTGTTTAGTTCCCCATATACCTCCGTGTACAATTTGAGCACATTCTTGGCCATGGTATCCCAGGAAAATTCCTTGGCTCTTTCAATTCCCTTTTCAGACAGCAACTTGGCCAGCATCTTGTCCTCCACCAAGCGCCTCATGGCTTCGGTAATTTCCAGGGGTCGTGTGGGGTCCACAATCAATGCAGCTTCATCTCCTGCTACTTCGGGCATGGATGACGTATTGGATGTGATTACCGGAACACCACAGGCCATCCCCTCCAAAATGGGAATCCCAAAGCTTTCGCGAAGCGAAGGATAAAGGAAAATGGTTGCCTGATTGATTAGTGCGGGTAAATCAGAATTAGGAACATATCCTGTAAGATGAATGAGCTCCCTTATTTCGGCAGCGTCAATAGCATTCAACAGTTTTTGCAGTTCTTCCTCATCGTAATCCAGCATTACCAAATAGTACTTATTAGGATAGATCTTGTTGAAATCTGAAAAGGCCTTCAGTACCCCTTTAGTATTTTTTTTGGGGTCGGTATTTCCCAAAAAGAAAAAGAAATTATTCGGCAGTTGATATTGTTCTTTTATACGATTCAACCGTACCGGATTGGCCACTTTTTTAAAGTGCGACCCTACTCCGTTATATATGGCTATTAATCTATTGTCCTTAAATCCAAAGTGTTTTTTGATACGCTCTTTCTCATAGTTGGAAACGGTGATGACCTTCTTACTCCTTCGAATGACCGGTGGCACAAAGTATCTACGGTACATATTGCCCAATCTTTGGTACCATGTCCCTTCTTTGTTAAACAAGCTAATGCTCTCCAGATAGATAATATCGTGAAGTGTGGTTATCAACGGTACACTTGAAAAAAGAGGTCCTGTGTTACTTGTGCAATGCAGCACGTCACAGCCTTCTTTTTTGGCTGCCCGTGGCAAAACCAGTTGTTCCCATCCTGGATACCCCCAACGGGATTCTAACTCCACAATCTTGAAGTTATCGGCTTTGGGAATACAACCATCATCAAAATCGGGTCTAACAAAGATCACGTATTCATTGATCGGGTCAATGTCCTGTAAGCTCTTGATCAATTCCAAGGCCACCATGTCCATTCCGTGCTTCTTTTTCCTAAAAAGTCGCTGTCCTTCTATTCCGATTTTCATCTCTGGTTATTGGGGGTTAATGGTTCCATGCTGGGTATGGATAAACTTTTTATTGGCCCCTTTGAGTTTGAAAAGCGAAAGGAACATTAAGAAAAATGCTTTGGGCAAGGTGAGCACGGCCCGTAATGTGCTCGTGCTGTAGTATTTTTTAGGTACGGCAAAAACAAATGCCAACATGGTAAGTCCAAAACTTATGTACCAATATATGGCTGGCACCACCAATAGATTATTGGGTATAACCAGATTGATCACGAGGTAAAGTCCACTGAACAAGGTCACCAATCCCAACAATAAAACTCTGGGAGGCGATACCATCTGATACACCTTATCAAAGAAATCGATGTTTCCTTTGGTGAAAAGTTCCTTTAGCCCGGGAACAAAATATCTGCCGAAGTATACAAATTGGGCAGACAGCCAACGTTTCCTTTGATTGGCAAACACTTCCGATTTTTGAACTTTCTCGTCCAAAACCAGGGCATCATTCAAATATTCGATCTTGGTTCGGTTCTTCAGCAATTTCAACTCCAATTCCTTGTCAAATCCACCTACGGCATTTACATGGGCCATGGTATGTTTAAAGAAATAGTAGTCAAACGCCATTCCTGAGCCGATCAAGGCCGATGAAAGCCCTAATACCCGATGTCCTTTTCTAAAAATGTGATTATTGACTTCTTCACTGATGGCGTCCAAAATGGCAAAAGAGGTATTGGTGTTTTTGGCAATTCGGTGCCCTTGAACAACCCTATACCCTTGATTGAACGCCTCATTGACTTTAACAATGAAATCCTGTTCCATAATATTGTCCGCATCCAAGATCAAGGCCACATGATATTCATCACCAATGACCTCCATGGCTTTATTCAGTGCCTTGGACTTGGTACTTTTCTCAAAGGAGACCTCGACCAATCTGATGGGAAGTTTTTTTAATTCTTCCAAGGTCGACGCCTGAAAAGAATCGGCAATGACCACCACCTCGTACAGATGGGAAGGGTAGGATTGCTCCAGGGCCTTTTGGGCCACTTCCACAATTACACTGTCCTCTTTATACCCAGGGATCAGCACCGCAAATTTTCGCTGTTTTACGGATAAGGTATCACGGGTTTTAGCCTTAAAAAGGCCAGCCACTGAAAAAACAACGACATACATGGATGCAAATCCAAAATATCCCAACAACAGGATTTCCAAACCGTTGATTATGATTTTTAGTACATCCATTGGGTTCTTTTATCCGGCTACCAATTCCTTTATCGACTGCTCTTTTAGCAGATTGTCAAAATACGCTATGGTTTTACCAAGACCTTCACGAAGATCAACGGACGGGTTCCAATCAGTTAGCTTTTCTTGAGCCAATGAAATATCCGGCTTGCGTTGCATAGGGTCATCCGAAGGTAGTGGCAGATGTACAATCTTGGATTTAGATCCTGTGATATCGATTATATTCTCAGCTAATTCCAACATGGTAAATTCACCTGGATTACCAATATTGATTGGCCCAATAAAATCGTCTTCCGTGCCCATCATCTTGATCATCCCGTCAACCAAATCGCTCACATATTGAAAGCTTCGTGTCTGTGTTCCGTCTCCAAAAACCGTGATGTCCTTACCTTGCAAGGCCTGCATGATAAAATTGGATACCACCCTACCATCATCCGGCTCCATACGAGGTCCGTAGGTGTTAAAAATCCGAACGATCTTCACCAAAACGTCATTGGAATTGTGGTAGTTCACAAATAAGGATTCGGCGCATCGTTTCCCTTCATCGTAACAAGAACGGATTCCAATTGGGTTCACATGCCCCCAATACCCTTCGGGTTGTGGATGCAGTTCTGGATCCCCATAAACCTCACTGGTTGATGCCTGCAATATTTTGGCTTTGATCCGTTTGGCCAATCCCAACATATTTATCGCCCCCAAAACAGATGTCTTTATTGTTTTGATGGGATTATGCTGATAATGCACCGGTGATGCTGGACATGCCAAATTGTAGATCTCATCCACTTCCAAAAAGTAGGGAAGGGTAACATCATGCCGAACTACCTCAAAATAGGGGTTGTCCATTAAATGTACAATCTTGCTTTTTCTTCCTGTGAAGTAATTGTCCATGCTAATGACCTCGTTTCCTTCGTTCAAAAGCCTTTCACAGAGATGGGAACCTACAAAACCTGCTCCCCCGGTTACTAATATTCGTTTCATCTTGCCCCTTTTTAAATTTTTACGGTCTCTTCCTTATCGCTTACAACGGCATCCCTACCAATACTGTAATAGGTAAAGTCCAGTTCCTCCATTTCCTCTGGATCGTAGACATTACGGCCATCAAAAATGGTCTTGTTGATCATCAATTTTTCCAAGATCCTAAAGTTGGGCATCCTGAATTCTGACCATTCCGTTACCACAATCAATGCATCTGCATCAATGATGGCATCATACTCGTCTTTGGCGTATTCAATCTTGTTGCCCAAAATGCGTTCAGCTTCCTCCATGGCCACAGGATCATATGCCCTAATGTTGGCACCCAGTGCTTTTAATTCCTCAATGATCACCAAGGAAGGTGCTTCTCGCATATCATCAGTTTTTGGCTTGAAAGCCAATCCCCAAAGACCAAACTGTTTTCCCTTTAGGTCTTTCCCAAAATGTTGCTTGATTTTTTCCACAAGTACGGATTTCTGTCTGTAGTTGACACTTTCCACGGCTTTTAAAACCTCTAAAGAATGTCCATATTCATCTGCCGTTCTAACCAAAGCTTGTACATCCTTGGGAAAGCAACTCCCGCCATATCCGGTTCCAGGGTAGATGAACTTGTTGCCTATTCTGGAATCTGAACCTATTCCTTTTCGAACCAAATCCACATTGGCCCCAACCAATTCACATAGGTTAGCGATATCGTTCATAAAACTAATCTTGGTTGCCAGCATGGAATTGGCCGCATACTTGGTCATTTCCGAAGAGAAAATATCCATGAACAACAGTGGATGACCATTCATCAAGAAGGGTTTGTACAAACGTTTCATCACCTTTTCGGCCCGTTTGCTTTCCACTCCAACCACGATACGGTCAGGTTTTAGGAAATCATCCACGGCACTTCCTTCCTTTAAGAATTCAGGATTGGATGCCACATCAAAAGGGATACGTACATCCCTATTGGCCAACTCTTCTTCAACGGCAGCTTTTACTTTAAATGAGGTTCCAACGGGAACGGTACTTTTGGTAATGATTACTTTGTAATCTTCCATGTGTTGACCTATTTCCCGAGCCACTCCAAGAACATACTTAAGGTCTGCGCTCCCATCTTCATCAGGTGGGGTTCCCACGGCAATAAAAATGGCATCACTATTCTTGATTCCCTTTTGCAAGCTTGTGGTAAAGGAGATTCTTCCCTTATCCATGTTGCGTTCCAAAAGGACGTCCAGGCCAGGTTCATAAATGGGAATCTCGCCATTACGCAATTTTTCCACCTTTTTTTCATCAATGTCCACACAGACCACATTTATACCGGTTTCTGCGAAACAAGTACCTGTCACTAATCCTACGTAACCTGTACCAATAACTGTTATGTTCATAATTTGAAGTGTATTTATGGTTTGTTATATTTTATTTTTCTTGCTATCGTACGTACCAATCCAAATCCTGTGTACCTCCTGAGTTTGCCCAATTGACAAATTTTGGATACGCAATGGTTATGGGAATGAATTCTTGCGGAGGAACAAAATCATCCGAAATATTCAATGCCCAAGGCAGGTTGGTATTTGTTTTATAAAACCGATTTTCATTGGCATCGCTATCATCTGCGGACGTACCAAGAAAACCTGCCTTGCTGGTAGGGGTGTGATCTGGCAAATGAACCTCTTTGGCCCTATCGGCCCCTGCAATCAAAAAAGGATTGAAGGGTACCATGCCCAAATCTGAATAACTAACGGGCGTGTTAAAATCTATCCCCAATTCGATGGTTTCACCTTCCATCAGTATCACGTTGCCAGCCACAAAGATTACGGTCTCATTAGCCGCTGTGCCGGTTTCAGTTCCATTGGCGTTTAGATCGATGTAATCGGCATTGACCACCTGGCCTTGAACATCTTCTACAAGAGAAGGGTCAATAGGGAAAACCAATCCAAATCCGTTCTGAAGGGATCCTCCAATATTATCAATGGTGTAGCTTGCCTCAATCCGTGTAATCAGGTTGGAAGCATTGGTAATCAAATTGTAGTTATAGGTAACCACCAGGTCATTAAAATCATAATCCCCTTGGCTGGGCCATAAATCCTCATAGGCCAAAACACCCGTTAAGTTGGCGGTTGTGGAAAAATTGTTGAACGCCTTGTTCACGTCAAACGGGAACTCGTCCAGCTCATCGTTTACCCCGTCCCCGTCCTCATCGTTGGCAGGAATCAAAGCAACCACGTTGGTCAACTCTATAGATTCCACGGGATTTGCGCGGGCGTAGAACACGGCATCATTAAAGTCGTCATCAGAACTTTGGTCTCTCCTCAAATCCTCAAAAGCTAGGAAATTGATTCCCCTGGCACTGTCATATAACTGCACCATATGGGTGTTTAGATTGGTATTTTCTGGATTGAAACTTGGTTCGGAATAATAAATGCCATTCCCGTCACCAACTCCCGATCCTGTCCAGCCATTGGCCACCACAAACCAAGAAATTACCGTATTGGGCTGAAAACGCCCCAGATAAACACGGTCTCCTGGCACCAATCCTCCGGACGACCCAACCATGGATACGTTGGGAAAAATTATATTGTGGGCAGTGATGTCATCAACAGTTGCAGGAGCCTCGCCAACCGGATAGGAATAATACCCCAAGGCATTTCTATATCCAGCTCCTTCGGATACGAAGGTGACCCAAACATCGGCCAAATCTGTAAGTACCATACTGGTCTCGCTGGTATTGGCCAAAAATTGTGGGTTGGCAATTGGCACTCTACTGTATTCAGGAAGAGAAGCGTTGATATCATCCAAAAGATTTTGTTGGATCACGTCCGGTAGTTCCATTTCTGTGGGCACCCCTTGATTGTCAAAGCCACCTAGAAAAGTGTAGGGTACTTTACCAGTCAAGTTCGAAATCCCTTTTTTGCTTAAGATGGATGGGGCACTCTTGCTAGCTGTTGTCCTGTCATACAAGGGTCTATAGTCAAAGGCTACAGATCCATTTTGGATCTTCAACCTTACGTCCTTCGTCAATCCGATATAGTCTGAGTACAACAAAATACTATCGGCTTGTGCCTGAACCAAAAAGTCTTGCTCATAGTGTCCGTTGGCATCAAAAACGGCCCTACCAAACGGAATGCTGTCCTGAGAACCTATCTTGCTATACAATGAAAAAACCGCCTTGCTTAAAAAAGAAGGAACATCCAAAGTAACCTGTACCTCCTGACTGGTGGAATAGTCAAAATCCGCTGAAACTTGAAAAACAGCTAAGGGATCTTCCTCTTCCGGTTCCTCTCCTGTTGTTAGGTTATCCACTGGAGGGTCCAAATCCTTCTCGCTTACGCAGCCGAGATTCAACACAAAAATGGAAAGCAGCATTACAAAGCCGAAATTTCTAAATATCATTATAAATTTCTTTTTTGTAAATATTATCCTACATTTTAATAAAGAAAAGTATTTGTTGCGTACGGCCTGTTTCGTGTTGTAAATAAGAGGCTGGCATATATATGTTAGGAAGTTCTCTGTCTTACACTAGACCTGATTTACTGTTTTCCCGTGCGTTAGGTTCCAAGTGACGGCTCGCCAGAATGCTTTTAAATGTTCAAACTCCCTTTTGACCAAAAACTTCAGACTGTTCTTGGGAATGGACACCAAGCCTTGGAACAATAGGCTGATAAATAACTGGAATGGTTTAAAGTTCCTTCGTGCAAAGAGGATCCTATTCCGCGAAATGTAGTATGTTTTCAGGGGACTGAATTTCCCAGTTGAAACGGATTCCTTATGTAAAATATAGGATTGGGGTTGGTAGTAGATTTTATAGCCGGCACGTTTCACCATTTCCGCCCAGTCGTGCTCCTCATAGTACAAAAAGTATATTTCCGTCATCATTCCCACCTTTTCCACAACCGTTTTTGGAACCATCATGGCAGCCCCATGTATGGATTGGGTCTCCCCAGGTTGGTCAAAAGAACCATCATCTTTTTGATGGTATCCAATACTACTATTTCTGATGGTCCAATGACTCATGGGAGTATATCCTGCATATTGGATCAAAGTGGGATCCCAATGAAATTTGATCTTGGGGCTCACCATTCCAATGCTGGTATCCGCCTGTAAAGTTTGCACCAGCGGTTCAATAAAATTTGATGGGACAATGGTATCATTGTTAATAAACAACAGGTAATCTCCTTTGGCCTGTTTTACCCCCAAATTGTTGCCTCCCGCAAATCCCAGATTTTCTGGACTTTTAAGCAACGTAATCTCTGGAAACTTTTCCTTGATTACATCAGGAGTATCATTCGGCGATGCGTTATCCACCACAATAACCTCAATATTTGGGTAGGTGAGTTTCCTTATGGATTGTAATAAATCCAAGGTCACTTCGGATTCGTTATAGTTGATGGTTATGATTGAAACAAGTGGTTCCATGAGTTGTGTTTTATGCTGCTTGTAGTTGTAATTCGGCTTCCTTCCCATCCAAAATTTCCTTATCCAATTTGGGTGAAATGAAGATGAACACCATTCCCGTATACATTAAAATACAGGTTGGAAATTGTCCAAAAACCCCATTTCCATAGGAAGCCAACATGATTCCGGCCATACCGCAGACCAAGGCGGTAATTTGCCCCTTTAACCAATCGTCCCGTATTTTGAACATGCAGTTATAGGCTCCAGTAATCAGGATAAAAAACAAGATAAAAAGGTGTAGATAAAGCCCTACGATTCCCGTATCGGCCCAAACCGCCACAAACCAACTGTCCGTTGCGGTATTGGCCAAAAAAGTGTTGGGCGAAAACCGTTTCCCCCAGTTCCCTGTTGAACCAATACCTCCTCCCAAAGGTCTGGTGGCCAAATACCCCCTTAATCTTTCCTGGTTGATTTTCCGCATTTGAAGGGAGGCGTCATTAGGGTCAAATGCGGTACGCATACGCCGAATCTGATCATTATCGTTCCCAATGGTGGTGTATTTGAAAAAGACGAAGACCCCAATCCCCAAGATTACGCCGAGCACAATGCTAGGAATGTGTTTGCGAATCAAAATAAACATGACCCCTCCCATGGCCGGTACCGCAATGGCTCCCCGCGTTCCTGAAATCATCATCCCCAAAAGGCCTGCCATGGCCACAACACCACAAAAAATTTGAAATTTTCGGTTTTTTGCGAATAAGGCCAATACCCCGAACACCACTCCGGTATGCCCTTGGGATGCTCCAAATTGACCTGCATCAGAATAGAAAGAGAAAATCCTAAGCTTTCCGAACAAGATATGGGTAACATCCCCTCCAGCATCCAGCCAGGCTTGCTCGTAGGAATCGACTCCAAATATCAATTGCTGCATGCCCTTCATGGTAGCCAAAACGGACAGGGTTCCCCAAATCAAAAAGAAGAGATGGAGGTCGGTTCGTTTGTTGAACAAAATAAAGACCAATGGCACAAACAACCATTGATATAAAGCCAAGCCTCGCATAGCATAAAACCATGCGGCCACGCTTACCGCTTCGGGGTTGGCAATTTGCAAAACTGCATAGCCAAACCATATCGTAACCAAGAGGGTCAATTGTGAGTTGGCCTTCTCCCAAGGTATTTTTATCCGAAATGCTTTAAAGAACAAAGCCAGGTACATCAATACCATTAAACCGTCCATCAGTAATCCCCAGGTCATGGGAATATATCTTCCAATACCAAGTACAAAAAAGTTAAAAATGAGAATGGTGATAATTCCTATCCTAGGGTTTATAAAAAGAGCCCCCATGTAGGTTATGGCAAAAGGAAGCACCATGATTCCAATGCCCGCCACCAAACCTTTGGTTGCAGTTAGATGTGCGGTGGTAATGACCACAGACAACAGCAATAAAATGGGAAGTGGTTTCCTTAGATAATCTGAGCCCTGTGTTGTTTCAAAAGGATTCATTACCTCAAATGTGTTTTTAGGTTTTTGATGAAATCCACACTTTCGGAAACAATCTGCCGGCTTTGTATTTGAATTTCCTTTTTGAGGTAGTGGAATCCGAGGAAAATCCCCATCAAAGTGAATAAAACGGTCCCAACTGCCACTGCCACCAAACTTTTGAAAACGAATACCGCTAGGATATTCAGAATAATGTTGGCAAAGGTCATAACCAAAACCTTATACAAATTAAGCTTTGGTTTGTTAATGCTATCCAGCAGTACCCCTGTAAATCGGTCAATGGGCAACAACATAATGTAAACGGTGAATACCCTAAAAATCAGGGTCAGTAGAGGTAGGGCATCTTTGTACTCATTGCCCCCAAAAAAGAGCACCAAATGCTCGGCAAAGACAAAACTTACCAAGGCAACGGGAAAGAACAAAAGAGTAATAATTCCAACATAGGAATAGAAAATACTTTTGGTCCCGTTTAAATCCCCATCAATGGCCTTTTTGGACATTCGGGGATAGGCGGTCATGGCAAAGCTATGCAGCGGGATTCCCAATAAATCAGTCAGTTTTAGTGGAATGGCATACATGGCTATCCCTGCCGACCCCAAAAAAGGGCTCATCCCAATGATAAAGGTATCGGAACTTTTGAGCAAACTGGAACTGATCAGGGTCCCCATGGAATATTTACCGAAGTTCACCAGCTCCTTTTCTGTTTTCTTACGGGCGAATCTTAAGTAGAAAAGTCCATCCCAATTTTTGAGCATGCACCAAATTCCCGAGATTGCATTTACGGCTACGTTTACCCAGATGATTTCTATAAGACCCCATTTTAGCCACCATTGGTTCAATAGTAAAAACAGACAAAAAAGACCCACATTGGAAATCCGTACCACCATCATTCTTCTAAAATTCTGTTCTGCTTGAAATAAGGACATGGCGTTGTTCCAACTTAAGTTGGAAAGTGCCAAAAAGGGATAGTAAAACAAGAACAATCGATATCCATTATTGATTTCAATACCGGAAAAGAGTAGGATTACGTGGCTACCCCAACAAAATAAAGTCAATATCCCCAGGAGGGACAGGTTTATTCGAAATGCTGTCCCGAGGATGGTCTTCTGACCCTGTTTATCTGTTCCCGAGAGCAATCGAACGGAAGAGGTGCGCGTCAAGCCAAATCGTAAAAGATCAACAAAAGTGGCCAGGGTAATAAACAGCACCCATTCTCCAAAAAGTTCCTTATTCAATTGCCTGGTCAATAGCATAAAACTCACCAATCCCATAAAGGCGACACTTACATTGGCCATTAGAGAGGACAAGTTCTTTTCCTTGCTGATATTTTTAAGTTTTCCCAACATTTAGGCAACCGTTTTCTTAGTGAAAAATCTGAACTGCACTATCTGCTTCACCCATTTTCTAATCAAGGATCGTTTTTTGGGAAGGTCGCCCACAACGGTTTCCATTTCCAAGACCTTGACACCATTCAAAATAATGGTGGGTTCGGGACCGGTTGTAGCTTCGTTAAAGAGAGACAAGGCATTTTTATCGGCGTCTCCCCATGCCCTGTTGGCTCGTGTAACCAAAAAGGTATAGTCCATGGTGGACGCCAACTTAACCGGGAACGGGTTTTTGATAATACTGGGTATTTCCAGAATTACAAAATGGTACGCATTGAAATTCGCAATGGTTTGATTGCGATCAAATTCCTTAATATGGGAAATCTTGTAAAGCTGGTCGCTTATTTCGTAGATCAACTTGCTGTAATGTTCCCCTGCCAATCCCAAATCTTCTTCGTCGTAAGTGATATGCAGCACAATGTAGTCCAACTCACAAAGTTTGGCGATCAAATGTTTGCATATAAATGTTTTCCCCTCATTTTCCTGGGTGGAAAAGAGCATGTTTACCACGGGTTCCTGTTCCTTTTCCTTTTTATACTGATTAAGGATGATGTTTCGGGAAATGGCATTTACCGCCTTGTTCTGTAGGTAGCTGTAATCTATCTTTCCTTGTTTGGCACTGATCACCGGAAATATGGAAGACACTTTCAACTCAATTTTATCTTCCGCCCTTTTTGCCGTGTTCAGATTTCCATCCAAAAATTCCAGGATCAAAATGGTTGCTGCCACCAAAATAAAACCAACCATGCCCGCCACTATGACCAGAAGCATACGCTTGCTAGGTTTTGGATTTATCGGGAAGAAAGGAACCTCTGTAAGTTTAATATTGGACTTTAACTCCACATTCTGCTGTCTTAATTTGGCAAGACCCAAACTATGCAGCAAACTCAAATACTCACGTTCCGCAATGTCAATTTTTCGTTCCAAGCGTTTCATGGTCGCTCCCAAAGGAGAAAACTCTTGATACAATTTTTCAAACTCCAAGCGTTTTTTCTCCATCACCTTCAACTGGGCATTATAGCCTTCATATTCAATGGTGTTTTGCAGCCAGTCAGCCAAAACACTGGTAGATGCCACACTTTTTGTGCTATAGTCTGTGGTATAAAGCGTATCGATATGTGAGGCAAGCCGGCTTTCCAAAACTTTTATACGTTCCATTTTTCGGGCCACCTCTTTGGCATCCTGTTGTCTTTGAACCGAATCCTTTTCCAGCCCCAAAGTTTTCATGGACACCTCAAAGTTCAAAGTGGAAAGCTCTTTCCGAATTTCCATGATACTTTGACTGGATATTCGTTTTCTTTCATGGGTTTCAAGCTTGGATTCCAGCGTGGTCAAAACCGCTTTTGCGGCATGAAACTTTCGTTGTACCTCAAAAAATTTGATTTCAAATTCTTCCTTCTCAGCAGCTATATGCTTGGTCTGTTCGTAGTAATTGATGATGTTGTGCGTGCGGTTAAAATCCAGCAATTCATCCTCTGCATTGTGAAGGTCGTCCGTGGATTTGTTCAACTGTCCCTGAAAATACTTGACCACCGCATCAGACTGATTTACTTTAATATCCGCGTTCAATTGAACAAATACCTCACACAGAATCAACAAGGTGTTTTGGCAAATGGCCGGATCTTCAGACTCGAACGCTATATCAACAAAATCACTGTTGGAAATTCTTCTTAGACCAACACGGCCCGAAATCTTTTCTATACTGTAATCTGGATGATCTAGGTTGATGAGCTGATATAGGTAATTGGTATGGTTGGATTCCTTAAGCTTTACGAAGTTTTCATAGGTTTTTTGCATATCCCCTTTGACCACCAGCTTTTTTACCTCATCCGGTACTTCTTTCATCAGCTTTTGGTACTTCTCCCGGGAAATGATCTTGATGTCCGCACTGTCCAGCACCATGTGTTGGGTAAACAGTTTCAGCCCTACGATTTCAATGGTTGTTCGGGCCTTGATAAGATTGAGTAAGTTGTCATAAGCGGTATTGGTAGCCCGGAAATCTATCTTGGTGTTTTCAAGTTCAATATTGGAACCCGTGGCAATGCCAGTATATACCCTGGCCTTGGAATTATAGATTTTGGGTTCGTCCCTAGTCATAAAAAACACCAAAGCGGCCAAAATAATGGGCATGGCCACCAGAAGACTTATGTGTCTTACTAAAAGACGGACAAAAAATAAAAGATTAAACTTCATTCCTATATATTCAATTCTGCTCCAATAATGCCCTCCAGGGCCATTACGGAGGAAATAAATTCTGACCGCTGTAATTCAAATCCCATGGTGGCCTGGTTCATCATCTGTTGCAAGCGGGTGTATTCGGCAATATTGATTACCCCGTTGGCAAAGTCTTTTTCTGCCCTGATGGACTGTACTCTAAAATTGTCCACTATGGATCCGGAGATAAAGAAGAGTCTATGCGACTTTAGGAGGTTGTTGTAGAGTTCAACCACTTTCTGCTCCAGTTCCAATTCCGCCACCTGGGTTTCAAAACGTGCTTTTTCAGCTTCACCCTTGGCACTCTTAATTTTGGCTCTTCTATTTATGATTGCTGAAATCGGTAATCGCAAGGAAACCCCAACATTGTACCTACTTTGTTCGCTTGAAAACAAGGCTTGGCTTTGTGGATCACCCGCAATCTGGGAGTTGCTCAGGTTATCAAAAATGCCGTAGTTGTAACCAGCCTCTAAATTGACGTACTCCAACCAAGCGCGTTGCTCTGCAGACACTACCCCATCCCTATATTGTTGTTCGGAGACGGTTACCTTTACAAAGGGCGAATACTCCTTGGCCATGGCCACGAGGGAGTCAATGGGCGGTAGCTTTTTGGCAATGTCATTCTCCTTTAGACTTTTTTCAATAAAATCATTTATGGATTGACCCCATGCGAGATTGCACAACAGCAACAGAAGTAGCACACAAAGCTGGTTTTTCTTCATTATACATTCTCTTTTTGAAAAACGGCTTTGAAGGTTCTTAGCACAATCCACAAATCTATTAAAAAGGCATATTTGCTGTTGGCGTATTCCACATATTTAATATCCAATGATTTACGCTCTTCAGGAGACATTTTTGAGCTTCTCCCCCGGGCCTCAACCTGCCACAATCCAGTAATGCCGGCGGGGCCGTTAAAACGGTCCGTCCATTCATCCGTGGTCAGCACTTCGGCTTCATACAAAGGAAGGGGACGGTTGCCCACAATGGACATATCGCCTTTAAGGACATTGATCAATTGCGGAAGTTCATCTATGCTCAATTTCCTGATGATCTTGCCCACTTTTGTGATTCTGGGATCGTTATCAAATTTTACAAACGCGCTCTTGGCACTTTCTTTTTTCTGGCTGTTATGCTGAAGTTCGTCCACTTCCGAATCGTCACCGATAAGTACGGTTCCCGTTGTTTTAATGGCCTGTTCCTCCTGTTGTTCCTCTTCCTTGTTTTCATCATCATGCACATACTGGTTCAGATGCTGAAATTCCTTTAGGCGGTTGTCCGCATCCGGATACATGGATCGGAGTTTATAGAAATCAAAAATCTTGTAGCTGGTCCCTACCCTTTTGGAGATGTAATAGACCTTGCCCTTGGATTCCAATCGGATGGCAATGATGAACAGAAGCAGAAACGGAGCCGCGCACAAGAGCGCCAAGCCCGCAACAGTGATATCAAATGTCCGTTTCCAGAACCCAATTTTGTATTCCTTTTGCACTCCCTCGGGAGCACCTATCCGTTCTCTTTTGAGGTTGGCCTTCAATTCTTTTAAAAACTGCACCCTTTCCAATATCCGATCGGTGGACAAGGGTTGTACATAGAAGTCATCTATACCGTTTTTTACGGCCTCGGACAAATCGTTTTTATCTCGGCTTTTGGCCACTAATATGAAAGGAATGTCATCTTTATTGGTAAACCGTTCCCTAACAACACTGTGAAACTCAATGCCTGTTTGTCCTGGAATCTGTTTCTCACAGATAATGGCATCCACATGTTGGTTTTCTTCCAACCATTTTATGGCCAAAACCGAATTCTTAGCCATATGGAAATCCACTTTTTCAGGAAGAGCCTCAAATTGATCTACCACAACTTGATCTACCCCTACATACAGGAGACATACTTTTTGAGCCGATAATACTTCCATGGTTACGCTCGTATAAGTAATTTTTCAACCCGAATGAGCAGCTCTTCCGGATTAAACGGTTTTACCAGATAATCATCCGCTCCCAATTTCAGGCATTCAATCCTGTCGGAACTGCTATCCCTGCAACTGAGTACAATAATGGGTATATTGGCGAAGTATCCACTTTCCTTAATTTTCCGGATCAATTCAAAACCATCCATGTTGGGCATTTCCAAATCTGTTATGACCAAATCCGGAATATTTCCTTCCTGCATCCATGTTAGGGCCGCCAATCCATCTTCCATGGTGGTCACCTGGTAGGACTGTCCCAGAAACTGGGATACCAGCTCACTCAGGGATTGCTTGTCGTCAACAACTAAAATTTTCATAATATCGATTTTAAGATTTGTAGTACTAAACACAATGGAAAAGTAGGATTTATATTACTTTTTAATAATTCTATGTTGTAAAACCAAGGGATGCTGTTGTAAGCGATGAATTATCGGAGGTTAGGCCATTAGCCAGCTTATCGGCGAATGGTCCAGGGCCAAATAACAGATATGGAAACTATGGGCACTCTACTAATATGTAAGCGTCCTTCCTATGCAAGTAGATGTTGTTAAGCAAGTGTTTTAGTTGGATGCCTCTGTTATATCAAGGGCTTCAAAAGTGGCTTCCAAGGAATTTTTTGGGGTTCGGAACCGCTCGTTACAAAAGGGAAATGGCTTTCCCGGTTCCCGCTCCGGCGGAAGTGCTGTAAATACCTCAACATTGACATATTTGAAGGTTCCCAAATTATGCAAGTGGATGGCCAGCATACCGTCATCGCAGCCAGACACTACTCTAAGGTCCGTATCATAGCCTATGGGAAGCAACGCCTCCCTGCGCATGGCCATGGAAACTGCCCTAATATGCTTGATTTTAGTAGTAAACTTTTGGGAGAGTTTCCATCTAAAATAGGCCAATTTAAGCTTGTTTCTAAGTCGCATTTTAGGCGAGAGCTGGAAGTCGTTTTCATAACTCTGCGAGACCGAATAACAGAGCACCAAATCTTTATCGACAAAAAAAGGAAGAGCCATTTTATCTATGTAATAGGGATCGTAGATGGAATCTGGATCCATGGTACATATAATTTGCCCCTTGGCTTCTTCCAGTCCTTTTTGCCGTGCGTAGGTAATACCTTGCTGTGGTTCGCTGACCACTTTGGCCCCAAGCTGTTTCAATATGGACAAGGTTCCTTCATCCGCATTGTTTTCCACAAAAATGACTTCGTATGGTATAATCGTCTTTAAATTGGAAAGCGAAAGTATATGGGCCACCAAGGTGTCCATGGCCCTGTACACAGGGGTAACCAAGCTTACCACGGGTTTCTGAACATCATCCAATAGTTCAAAATAGGTAATCAAACGATTTAAATCCTCAGTACCCAAATTTTGCGGAGTTGCTTTGAAGTAGGGCTGGTAGTCGGTGACATTCATATCGAACCTTTTTAAAATCTTTCTTTGTTAAATACGATCTGGGCTTAGGATATAATTGGTCTTGGTAGAATTGAATACTTCCATAAGGTTGCTGTTCTGTCTTCCAATCAAGGAAACCACTTTATTTTGTCGAGCGGAATTTTGATACAATTTCTCAAAAAAGCGGGCCGCTGTTGAATCAAAATGGGTTACTTTTTCCAGACTGACCACTATATTGTCTTCCTGCTCCAAAACGGCATTGAAGTAAGAGTTCAAAGCCCCTATTTGTTGGGTTGAAACCCGACCTAAAATTTCAAAAATTCCTCGATTTTCACGTATTTCCAAAGACATATTCCAAAAGATTTAATTAAGTGATTTCAATCTCTTTAACATTTTCAAAAAGTGCCTAACTATACTAACGCAAAAGAAACTAAATATTGTAGTTTTTTTCCTACTTTTTATAATAAATTCAATCGTTGCATAAGCTCGGGACGGTTGGATCTGCTAATGGGAATAACATTGCGTTCTATGAGCACGCTATTGTCCTGAATGTCCACGATCTGTGAAAAATTGATAATATATGATCGATGTATTTGCAAAAACTTTGAATCCGGAAGCTTCTCTTTGATTTTCTTAAGTGTTGAATGCACCCTGTATCTCTTGTCTCGGGTCTGAATCTCAATATAATCTCCTTGCGCCTCGATTAATTGTATATCATGGAACTTCAATTTGATCAACCGTCTGTCTATATTGACATACAGGTGGTCTTCTTCATTTAAAGCCCCCTCCTTTTCCAGATTGAGGTTTGCTTTTTGAAATTCACTATGTATTTTTTTTGCGCATTTATGAAATCTTTCTGCAGATATTGGTTTAACCAAATAATCTAAAATAAAGTCATAACCGTAGGCTTCAATGGCAAAGTCCTTATCGGATGTGGTAAAAACAATCTTGGGCGGATTGGCCACGGTTTCCACAAAATCCACTCCTGTAAGCTTGGGCATATGGATATCCAAAAAGATAAGGTCCACTTGGTTGTTTTTAAGGAATTTGAGCGCTTCCAAAGCATTGGGGAATTCAGCAACCACCTCCATTTCCGGAATGGTGTTGCAGAGCTCCTTTATGATGGCCCTAGCGCTCCCCTCATCATCTACTATAATACATTTCATTTTACGCAATTTTTAAAATGAACCCTTCAACCGATTCCAAAATCTCATGAAATTGATCCTTGAGCTTGGTATTTCCATCTTTAAGATCCTCTTCATACTGAATGGCCAATTTGTAGCCGCCCGTAAGTCCAAGAATCCCTAATTTATGCTTGATCTTATGCACAACTTTTGCCGATTCTTCCAAATCATCACCTTCCAAAAAGGAGAAGTAATCCTGTTTTTCCTTGGGAAATTCGGTTTGGATAATGTTGAGGAATTTCTTCTCAAAATCTTCATTGCCCCCTGATATTTCCTTTATGTAGTCCAGATTTGGTACTTCAGACATTGTGCTTATTTTTAATAGTGAAAAAGAAGGTGGTACCCTTGCCCTCTTCCGAGGACAACCAAATATCTCCCTTGTAGAAATTGATTATTTTCTTTACCAAAGCGAGTCCAATTCCCGTTGCGCCTGAATTGTTCTCCAATTTTTTGAACATACCAAAAATGCCATCCTGAAGATGTTTTGGAATTCCCTTGCCATTATCGGAAACACTGAACATCCACCCATCCTCCTCTTCCATAACATCAATCATGATCATCCCTTGCGGATTGTGCTCTGTTGCCGTAATGGCATTGGTCATCAAATTTTTGAACAACTGCTCCAGGCGGTATTTTCCCGTATATAGTTGGGGTAGGTTCTTGCTCTTTTTAATGGTAATGTTTTCAGGAACATAAATGGTCCTTTCTATTTCTTCAATGAGCTGACCTAGATCTAGAACCCCCGCACTTTCTTGAATGGAGTCTATAGTGGAATGGCGCAAAATACCATCAATAAGACTGTCCATTTTGGCCAGGTTCTGAAAAATGAGCTGGACATTTTCCCTGCTTTGCTCTTTAAACTCTTCCTGTCCGTCATCAAAAACCCAACTTACCAGGGAATGGACGTTTCGTATGGGGGATTTCAAATCATGCGAAACCATATGGGCATAGTTGTTCAATGACTCGTTTTGCTGTTCCAAATTCTTGAGAAGCATATCTTTTTCTGCGGTCATCTGCACCAATTTAAGTGCTTGTCTTTCAATATCCTCCACCAATTGTTGGGGATTAAAGTCCAATGAGCCATTGATCCTATCATTGGTTTTGTCCTGCATGGAAACCACGGCCTTTCTTAGAGACTCCAGTACCTTACGCTGACTTTTTGCCTCTTTGTTCAGCCGTTGGTTGGCTGCATACAGTTCTTCCGAGCTTAAAGACGTGGCCCTTTGGATCATTTTCAGCTTTTGGTCAAAATCTGAATACGACTTATCCACAGAATCAAGGAACATCTTCATTTCTGGATGCTCCGCCAATTCCTTGGGCAAAAATTTCTTTAATTGTCTTTTAAGCAGGGAGTGCATTTATTCGCTCAATAGAGTTAAGGTCATGGTTTGATTGTGCAATTGGCACTCATTTTTTCCAGCAAATGGGGCCATTTCCCCATAAGAGTAAAATCCGGTGATACTGGCTTGTTCACCAATCACATCGGCTACCTCTTCAATTTCGTCCTCGGTACGTTGGTCCAGCACCAATTTGCGACCCACACAGCTGACCAAAATGGCCAACTCCGGTTTGTTTTCTCTATCCCGCATGGCCAATTCCGCAGCATTACATGCGCCTTCTGCAATGTCATCCATAGTGGACATCATTAACTGCACCTTGGAGTTCATGGGCACATCTCCCGCCAAAATCATCGAATTTGCCTCCTCATCAATATTGAGAATGGTACGCACCAGAGGTTCGGAATCCTCACTCTGTTGTACCGTAAGTGGATACAGCAATGCGGCTTGGGGAAGCTCAGCTGCCTTTTCTCCCAAGTATTTTTTGTAGAGATCCAGGGCGGGCTTTCCATCAATCTCGAAGAGCACATTACCTTCAGATTTGGTAATGGTCCGCTCTGGACCAAACGGAGTCCAACCTCCAAAGTTGGCGTAGCTCACTTCCAAGGCCTGGCCATAAAGTCCAATGGCTACGACTTCTCCTTGCTTCGGATTTTCATTGTAAGACGTCAAAGTTTTTTCAAAACGGGCACCATCACCACAAAGTCCGCCAGTAATGGAAGCCTTAAACCCTTCAACAGATTCCAGGCCTTCAATAAGGCCACTTCCATTCACAAAACTACCGTCGGACACAATAAACAAATGATTTAACTCATCCATATTGAACTGCTCCGAAATACTAGCTCCCATTTTTTCAATGTCCACAAAATCCTTGATGTTTTTGCTTACGATTTCAAATTGGGTTTTTTCAAACTCAATGGCGGTAATGGTAATACTTTCTTCGTACACACTGGTCTCCATGATCTCTCCGGAGGTAGATCCAAAAACCAGATGTCCATCTGGATATAAATCCCTTATCTCTTGATATACATCTTTGGATTCCAATAGGAATCGATCCCCAAAAACCAAAACCAATGGTTCCTTTAAAGGTTGGTTTTGAGTAAACTCCCAAGTTCCTCCTTTTAACTTTTTAGCTTGATTTACTTTCATGATTTCTTGTTTTTAATTTCTTTTTTAAGGGTGAAGAAAAAGGTGGTTCCTTTGCCTATTTCACTTTGCAACCATACTTTTCCTTCATACCGGTCAATAATTTTTTTAACTATGGATAATCCAATCCCTGTAGATCTTTCCTTGTTTCCTATGGACTGAAAAATCTGGAAGATTTTTTCGTGATACTCTTCTGGAATTCCCACGCCATTGTCCTTTATACTGAACTCCCAATGCGTGGAATGTTCCTTATAATCTATTTCGACCAATCCATCCTTTTTGTCAATATTCACCACCGCATTGCTCAAAAAATTCTGGAACAATTGATGGATTTTGGTTTTATCGGCCTTAATGGTTGGTAAAGTTTGTGTGGCCTTGATGCGAACGTGTTCCGGGATATAGATGATCTCCTTTATTTCTTGAATCACTTCGTTCACATCAACTGTGGTACTGTCCAAAACATCATTGTTGACCGTTGAATATTTTAAGATTCCACTGATCAACTTATCCATTCCCTCAATTTTTTCCTGCATCATTTTAAGGTTGTACCTCCCGTTTTCATCCAGAGTGTCCTTATAATCATCGTAAAGCCAAGTGGCCAAGGCACTGATACTCCTCAATGGGGACTTAAGGTCATGAGAAACAATATGGGCGTATTCCTGCAAGCCCTTATTACTGTCCTCCAGTTCTTGCAACAGATTTTCCTTTTGAAGCTCCAGGTGCTTTTGGTCCGTAATGTCCAAGTGGATTCCAATGGATCCCACAACATTTCCGGCATCGTCATATCTTGGGGCGCCACTGAGCAACCAGAATCTTTTTTCTCCGTTGGCAACCTTAACGGCAACTTCATAGGAATCCGAAATTCCCTTTTTTCTTTTTTTGTTGTGCTGTTTTAGCTTTTCACGGTCTTCTTCATACAACTGAATGACGTCTTCGGTGTTTTTCCCGATCAGTTTATCTGTAGGCAACCCGATCATATCACTAAAACTGTGGTTTACCATAAGGATGTTCTCATCGTTGTCCACTTCAACCAATCCTAAGTTCATATTTGCAATGATGCTTCCGTATTTTTCTTTTTGTATCTCTAGGTTTTTCCTATAATTCTTGCGTAGGGTAATGTCATTATAGCTCCACAAGTGACCTTTGTACTCCCCATTGCTGAAAAGTGGGATATAATCTCGTTCAAAAGTTCTTCCATCCAACAATTCCATTTCATCTGCCGTTGCAACCTCCTTCCTGCGGACCACCTGATCAATTTGTTTTAATACCACATCAGGATCCGAGAACATGTTCTTGTATTTGTGGATGGACTTTTCCCCATTTACACCCCTGATGGCATCCGGAGAAACTGGAATGCCAAAAAGATCACAGAATTTTTGGTTGGCCAGTACCACTTTGCGATCCTGGTCCTCCAACAAAATTCCGGTTTGCAGGTTTTTGATCAAGGTGGCCATTCGCTCTTCAGAGGCCCTAATTTTTTCCTCAGCCTCTTTTTCCCGAGTGATGTCCTCGATCATTGCTACACTGTACTCTATATTTCCTTTGGAATCCAATACGGTACTCATGGAAGTTTTGCCGTAGAGGGTCTCCCCATTCTTTTTGTAAAACTTTCGAACAATGGAGAACTTTTTGGTGTCGTTCTCCAAGCTCTTCTTCAATAGGTCATCGTATAGGTTGCTGTCCTCAAGGGAAGAAATATCATCTATAGATCGTTTTTTCAAAGCTGCCTCTGAATATCCCAAAAGTTCAACAAAGGATTTATTGGCTTTTATGATCTTGTCATCCACAATCAACAAAATGCCCAAAGAGGAGTTTTCCACTATAATGTCCTGTTGCTTTTTTTGATCCTCCAAAAGCTTCCGTATCTCCACTTCCTTTGTGATGTCCCGAATTACCCCCTGGGCCGCAATGGGTTGACCATTTTCATTATAAATAAGACTGGCATTGATGTTCACAAATTTTTCCTCGGAGTTTTTGGTGATGATCTTTGCAGAGTAATTCTTTAGGATTCCTACCTGCAACAAAGTTTGGAACGACTCTGCTGTGTACTCAATATAATCTGGATGGACAATGGATGACAGTTGAATTTCTTCTTTGGTATGATCGAACCCCAAAAATTCTTTTGCCGATGTATTCATATTGATGACGTTGGTCATCATATCCATGACCACATAAGGGTCTATGATATTGACAAAAGCACTATCTATCCGATCCCCCTTTTTATTGATCAAGGCCTCCAATTTCCCATTGGCCTCCTTAAGGTGCAGGGAGGCATCATAAAGCTCCTTAGCCTTTGTTTCCAAAAGGCTTTCGGCAGTCTTTCGGGCTTTTTTCTCCCGTTCCAGTGCCCGCTTTAGTATGGAAATTTCGGAATTAGCCATTTTGGACAATCGCAAACTTTACTTCTGTGCCTTTTTCGTTTAAGAGTTTATAATCTACCTGGACGTTTTTTCCAAAATGTTCAAAGGTCTTTTCAATCAATCCATGCGCTAGGGCATACAACCCTCTTGAAGAAATGTAAATCATTTCCAAGCTATCTTCGGTCTTGGACAGTATTTTAAATCGCGGAAGTTCTGCGTCTGGATACAGTTTTCGTACATGCACATGTATATGATCCTCTATACCATACAAAAGACCCATGGGGTTTCTATAACTGGCTACTACCTCAGGGTGGGCAGAGATCAATCCGCCAAACAAATAAAGCCCAAAGGAATACAGCAATTTTTCCTGGGTAACTTCTGTTTGTTTGCTTAGTTCTCCAATGAGACTTACCATCTCATTGAAATCATATGTACCTACGGATGTATACGCCCCTCCAGAAGGGAGGTCGCAATTTTCTATTATGGAATCAACAATCCCAAGTCCATAGTTGGACTCGACCATTTCCAAAAACTCGGTGAATACAATTCCTTTCACAATAAAGAATATTATGAATTAAATGTAGGAATAGTACTACCTAATTATAAAAATAATGTTGTGAAAACGGGTTTTTTGTTAGCCTTTGATCAATTCACTGATTTCCCAGTAATCAAAAACCTTCTTTAATTTGGATTCGTAATCCTCATATTTTAAAGGCTTTATGATGTAACCGGCAATTCCAATCTCGAAACATTTTAGTAGATCTACTCGATTTTCGGATGTGGTCAAAATGATGACCGGCAGGTATTTAAGTTTTTCGTCCGATTTTATTTTGGTCAGAAACTCAATACCACTCATTCGAGGCATGTTCAAATCCAAAAGGATGATATCGGGCAAGCTCTCACCATTAAGAATTTCGAGAGCCTCCTCTCCATTTTTGGCCTCGATGATCTTATGCTTGGATTGAAACTTAGAAATTGCCCGTTGCAATTTCATGGTCTCTATCATATCGTCTTCTATGAACAGCACATTCATGATCTTATTCGATTTAGTACACAAATTTGGGGAATCACAATCAGAAAAAGACTACAAAATGGTTAAATACAAAAAAACTATCGATGAACTGTAGTTTTGTTTCGATGAACCAAACACCGTATCCACCAAGCTACCCCAAGGAAGACAGCTCGTCTTTTAGCTTTTTGGTCAGTCCAGAAACTACTAAATCATAGGAATGGTCAACAAGTTCTCCAATAAGATTTGGAGGAAGTTGTTCCAACAACAAGGTATTCCAGTGCTTCTTACTCATATGGTAGCCGGGAATAATATCGCCATCGTATTCCTCCCGTAACTCTACCGCCCGTTCTGGATTGCACTTGAGGTTGCATTGCGGGGGTAAACGCTCCAAGGCAATAAGGGCAAACATTTTACCCATGACCTTGAAAACCAAGGTTTGTTCGTCAAAAGGAAATTCCTCCGTTACCCCTTTTTTCCGTATACACAGCTCCCTAAATTGTTCAACGTTCATCCTTATAAGCCTAAAGAATCATATACAATGACCTTTTTCCACAAATGTTTGCACTCATCAATGAACGTCAAGTGCGCCTGCTCCTTTTGGTATCCTTCCTGTGCCTCTGCAGATTCAAACGTAACAATCAAGGAATAGGTAAACGATCCGTCCACCACCTCTCTGGTTGCCTTGGCCGGTGTGCCAATAAAGTTGGTCTTGGCAAACTTGGAATTGTCCAGGAACTTCTTTAGCGAAGCTTCAAACAGGTCACGGTCAGCCTGGTTGTCCGGGTTATTGAACCAAAAGTACACCGTGTGTGCAAAAGCGGAATCAAAAGTATTCATACTGTCTTGGGTTTGCGCAAGGGACATGTTAACAATGCCCAATAAAAATAAAGTTATAAATGCAGTTCTCATAGGTTTCTATTCTTCCAAAAAGTGTTTATCGCGATTTGTTATTTCCAAGGCGGAGTAGTCCAAGGTCCATCCAATGGTCTCCACTATCTTTTCCACTAAAAATACGGCTTGTAATGCTTCTTTGCGCGCAGTATCCATAAGTCCACTTTCTGGGATTTTTTGTTTGATATGGTCTTTGGCTTCTTGGTTTACATTGGTAAGGTCATCCGGGGAAAAGCTATTGAACAATCCATTTTTAATATCATAGAACTGAAGCTCCGGTTCTATGGAAAGTACTTCAGGTTGCGGAAAATTATCGAGGATTATCCTTTTGCGTTTGTCATCGGCCCTTAGATTCAGTTTGGTAAGATCATATCCTATTTGTGCCTTGGCCTTAACTATGATCAACGCCTTTTTTTTGCTGCTCAATAAACTGAACAGTCCTTCTTTGGTGTTTTCGTAATTGTATATCTCCGCAAAATCCCCTTCCACCGAAACCAGTTTGCACACGCTTCTGATCTTATCCAGCAAAACGGTGGACTGCTGTTTGGTCAAATCCTTGTTTTTCTTTTTTCGAAACAAAGAGAACAGCCAGTACATGAGTATGGCGCCCAAAATCAGACCGAGTATAACTTCTAGAATATCATCCATTTCCTTTCCCCACTTCTCCCAAATGGGTAAACTTAAATCCTTTGTAATATTTTAATCCATAGCCAAAAATCCTATCCATGGAGGCATGAGAAAACAAAATCACCCCGATTATTTGAACCAATGGCATGGACCAAAACACACCAGCTAAATAAATCAAAATAGCCAATCCTTTATGATGAAATATGTTATAAATAATTGCCCCAATCCTATTTCCTAACAAATACCCCAGCATTCCTATGTCGGGCAAAAGAATCAATGCTAAAAACAACCACCAAGGAAAGTCCAACAAGCTATAAAGATACAGCCCTAACACAAACATGGCTACCTCTTCAATTTTTAGTACACTTTTCATAGGTTCTCTATTTGATATAAAACCGGCCTACTGGGACTGGCATCGTTTTCAAACGGGGCCACTTGTAGATTTAAGAAATAAGGGCCGTCCTTGATCTCATTGTCCACATAGACCAACTCGGTAATTGTGGCATCCAGTCTAGGTGTCTCAGCAGTGTTCCAGAACGTATGGTGACCTGCCAGTGCCCCTCCATCTTTTTCCTTATCCACAGATGGAAGATCCACCAATAAATGCAAGATTCCTTTATTCACCAAAAACTCCAAGGCTTCCTGTAGCAAAAAAGGCGGATTGGTGTTGGAATAGTTTTGTGCACACTTGCTTTTTAAGTTGGGAATGGTTCGGATTATTACAGCTTCCCTTTTTTTGGTGCCAAGTGCATAGCGAAGCTGCTTTTCCGAAATCACGAAATCCTTACCTTGTCTTTCAGGAGCTACAGTAATCACTTCAGCCCAAAAAAAATAACGTTTTAATTTTTGATTGACCGAATGAAACGCCTTTGTAATATGACCCAAGCATTCCGTATGGGTCACATGGGAATGCGGGTTGAACCAAATGTCATTAAAATTGGTGGAAGCACCCTCAGATACCTTTCCAATGAACTTCCCTTCTTGATGTGGTACTATTCTAGGTGGATCCAAATACCACGCGTTGACATTGTCTTTATCTCCCCGTAAAGGGATGGAAATGTCCAAGGGTTTGGACAAATCTATTTTATAGTTTTTTGAATTGTACTTGATGGTAGCGATCATAAATCCAAGTTAACCATAAAAAGGTCCGAAGCAATTCCGTCCACCAAAAATTTTCCTTTTTGCGTAGCCGTCAGCCTGCCATCGTTTAGCATGAGCAATCCCGAATCAAGAAATTTTTTGCCTTGTTTATTTATATGCCGCAGATAGTCTACACCATATTCTGCCTCCACTTTTTTCAGGGAAACACCCCAAATGGTACGTAAGCCGGTCATGACATATTCATTATATCTATCCGTCAAAGTCAGTTTTTCTTTCTCGGATGGTAATTCTCCTGCTTGAATGGCTTTTATATACTTATTGTTGTTCCGTACATTCCAACTGCGGTTTATCCCATCAAAAGAGTGTGCTGATGGTCCTATACCTATGTACGTCTTGCCTTGCCAATACGAAGTATTGTTCTTGGAAAAGAAACCCGGTTTTCCAAAATTGGAAATCTCGTAGTTTACAAAACCATTTGCCTCCAACATTTCCACCAAGAGAAGGAATTGTTCTTGGGCATGGGCATCATCAACATCCGCCACCTTGCCTTGCTCTATAAATTTCTTTAGTGCTGTTCGGGGTTCCACGGTAAGGGCATAACTGGAGATATGGGGTAGGCCAAAAGCAAGCGCCTTTTTAATATTGGATTTCCAACGATCATGATCCATCCCTGGAATACCATAAATCAAATCGATGGAAATATTTTCAAAGTATTTTGTCGCCTCGGAGATGCAATTTGCGGCCTCATCTGCACTATGCGCACGATTCATCAACTCCAAATCCTCATCGTAAAAGGACTGGATTCCTATACTCAATCTATTGACCGGGCTATTGGATAGTTGTTCTATTCGATTTTTGGATAGGTCATCAGGATTGGCTTCTAGGGTAATTTCCGGATTTGGGGTGACCTTGAAATTAGTATAGACCTGATCAATGAGCATTTCAATTTCAGTATTTTCCAAAATTGAAGGTGTTCCTCCCCCAAAATAAACAGTTTCCACTTCCGTATCTCCCAATTCAACTTTACGTTGTCGAATTTCTTTGCAAAGCGCTTGCAGCATCAACTCCTTTTTTCCCAATTGTGTGGAAAAATGAAAATCGCAATAGTAACAAGCTTGCTTGCAAAACGGGATGTGGATGTAAATACCGGACATGCTAATAATGAGCCTCTAATTTGCACATTAATAATTAAAAATTTTTAATTATTAATTTTCTTCGGATTCTGCTTCACAAAAGCTTCCCATCCCGTATAGCTTTTTCCTATATCTACTCTACCTTCATTGTAAAAATGGCAAACTGCGGCCGCCAGTCCATCCGTGCTATCCAAATTTTTGGGGAGGGATTTTAATTGGAGTACGCTCTGAAGCATTTTGGCCACTTGTTCCTTGCTGGCATTTCCGTTTCCGGTAATGGCCATCTTTATTTTTTTGGGCATATACTCCGTAATGGGAATTTGTCGAGAAAGTCCAGCAGCCATAGCCACTCCTTGCGCCCGGCCCAATTTCAACATGGACTGGACATTTTTTCCATAGAATGGGGCTTCAATGGCAATTTCATCTGGATGATAGGAATCTATCAGTTCCAAGGTACGGTCAAAGATGAGCTTTAGCTTGGTATAGGGATCGTCGTATTTTCTGAGGAGCAACTCATTCATCTGGACAAATTGCATTTGTTTCCTTACCACCTTAATGATTCCAAACCCCATTACGGTAGTCCCTGGATCTATTCCTAAAATAATCTTTTCTGTTGCCAAACTATGGTTGTGTATTGAGAACTACCGGAAGACGAAAACGCATGCTTACTTTTTTGGCTCTTTTTACAGCTGGAGCCACGGTTAAATCCTTTAGTTGGTTTCTAATCTGCTCATTAAAATCCTGGATTTCTGCCAAAATACTTGGGCTAACCTCCATTTCCGTAATAGAGATAAAGCCATCCTCGTCTACCTTAAAATCAATAAGGACGGTATCGTTCAAATCGTTTTTGACCTCCCACTGCAAGCTCTCCAAAGCTTCGGATACCAATCTTGTCATTTCCGTTCTAAAGCACTCTCGTTGGGTTGCTTTGGGTGCCATTTCATCACAATTGTCAAACAAGGGGTATTGGTCCACTTCGTTCCAATCAATTTCCTGCAGCTTGTCATGTACTAGTTTATCGGTCTTTTCCTCCCTGGACATGAACAGCTGGCATGAGGATAAAACAAACAAAAACAACACTGCTAAACACTTGCGCATACGGCCCCATGAATTTGGCTGAAATTACGATTTTTTGACCATACCCTTAAACCAAAAAAGGCCCGAAAAACTTCGGGCCCTTTATTTTGGATTGTCAATATCATTGAAGTTTAAAGGATATGGGAATGCTAAACGGGACACCGACCGGTTTTCCTTTCTGCTTTCCTGGAATCATTTTTGGCAATTTAGAAATTATCCGAACTGCTTCATCTTCCAACAACTTGTGGGGGCCTCGTTGTCGAATCCCAACAACTTCTCCCTCCATGTTGATCCGAAAAATAATGCTCACCCTACCTTGAATTCCTTTTTCCTGCGCTTCCTCTGGATATTTAAAGTGCTTTCGGATATGTTCCGTAATGTTTTCCATAAAACAAGCTCTTTTATCCAAGCTATTTTCACAGCCAGGGTAAATCGGTACCTCTTCAATAACTGCAAAAGGCACTTGAACCCCATTGGCATCCTGACCATAAATGGTTCCAGCATTAATATCTGACGAAAACACACCAGCATTAATGTCTGACGAAACTATGGTCATGGTCGCTAGAATGGCCTTCTCTCTATTTTTAAACCGGATAATTGATCCGTTGGTCGCGCTCTGATAAAGTATAAATGAATCCTCATCCTTTAATTTAAATTGCCAGTCATCGCCGCTATCTGAAAGGGCTTCGAGTTTATAGTAAAGTGCATCTAGCTGTGCCAAGGAGAGGTTGTTCACATCCTCCACGATCATCTCCTGATCACGAACCTGAAATTTTTCTTCACTTTCACAGGAAGTATAGACTAGCATCCCAAAAACTAGAGGCAGAAGCATACCATATTTCAATTGATAAATTGATTTTGACTTTTTTCTTGTTAACATGACGATTCGTTTTTTGATTAATGATTTTTTATAAAACTGATTGACTAGACTGAAATTCTGACTGTGGAAAACCTCTGAAAGCAACAATTCGTACTGCTCCTTTTTACTTGTTTTGGATGCCTTGGCATCTGCTATAAATTCATGGAGTTCAGAAATACGTGATTGATACAAGTAGACCAGTGGATTAAACCAGAATGCAATCCGCATCAACTCAAAAAAGATTAAATCCAAGGAGTGTAGCTGCTTTACATGGACCAATTCATGCTGGACTATGTGTTCCTGCTTTTCCTTTGGAATTTCTTCTCCCAAAAAGACATTTTTAAGAAAAGAGAAGGCCGCCGAACTTTTGGGAATTTTAATTTCGGTGTACTCCTCATAATATTTGGTTTTCCCTATCGCTTTTAAGTGGTACAATCGGAAGAGTTTCACAACAAACCAAATAGCCATGATCAAGGCACCTATGGCAAACAGCACATACTCCCAGGAATTGGGTTCAAACATTGAAGTTTCCATACCAGATGGCAATAGCACCGCCTCATCCAATTGCAAGAAAAACGTCTGATATTCGATCAGGTTTTCCGGAACATTGGTTTGTAGTGCTTCGATTTTTATCCAGGGAAGTATCAAGGATAAAGTAAAGCTCGCCAAAAGATAAAACCGGTTCCATTGAAGAAAGGTCTCCCTTTTCAATAGCAAGTCATAGACCAATAAAAAGACCAATTGAATGGTCAAGCTCTCTAATAGATAAGTAATCATTCCGTATCTTCTTTAATGGTTTTCATAATCTCCTCCAGCTCACTTAAGCTGATATCGTTCTTTTTCATAAAAAAAGACACCATACTTTTAAAGGAGCCTTGAAAGTAACCGTCCACCAATTTGGATATGGACTGATTGCTATATTCTTCCTTTCGTACCAAGGGAAAATACAGGTGACCCTTTCCTACTTTTTCATGACTCACAAAGCCTTTGTCCTCCAAAATTCGAATAATGGTAGACACTGTATTGTAGGCAGGTTTGGGTTCAGGCAATTCATCAATAATGGAAGCCACATTGGCCTTTTCCAATTTCCATAAAAACTGCATTACCTCCTCTTCCGCCTTTGTCAACTGTTTCATTTTTCAACTAAGTTTTTAGTTTAAACTCGAAGCAAATATAACTAAAAATTTAGTTTAAACTAATTTTATAGTTGAAAATGTTCTTTTTACACCTCAAGCTGTAACATTTGATGTTTAAATTTGTCTCATAGTCAAACACCCATATGGATATAGCACTTCTTGTTTTAGGTTTTATTTTGATGTTGGTTGGTATCCTAGGTAGTTTTCTACCTGTATTGCCCGGTCCACCGATCAGTTGGGTGGGTCTTTTGCTGCTGTACTTGACCAAAGCTGTACCCGACAATTGGTGGATTTTAGGTGGCACCTTGGTACTTGCTCTGGCAATTACCATTATGGACTATGTAATTCCCGCCGCCGGAACGAAAAAATTTGGTGGCAGTAAAGCAGGGATGTGGGGTACCATTATCGGTTTATTGGTGGCCATCGTTTTCCCCGTTTTTGGCCCATTCGGAATTATTATCTGGCCCTTTATTGGTGCTTTGGTGGGAGAATTGATGAATAAAGCTGATCAGAAAACGGCCATGAAAGCTGCGTTTGGATCATTTTTAGGGTTTTTGACAGGCACCTTTATGAAGTTGGTTTTGACCTTTGCCTTTGCTGTGTTCTATGTTATTGTGGCCTTAAAGTACGCTGGGGAAATATTCTCATTCTAACCACTGCACTTTTTCGGATATCGGTTTTCGGGGAGATGATTCTATGTCACCATCATAATACCCCATATAAAAAAAGCCCAGGCACTTTTCCCCTACTTCCAAATCCAGGAATTCATCCATATACTTGATCAAGCCCGGGGAGCTCCAGTAGCACCCAATACCTAATTCCGTACAACACAGCCACATATTTTGGACAGCCATTGCGGTTGCGGCCAATTCCTCCCACTCGGGCAAACGCTCTTCTGGATCCCGTTGCATACAAATGGCAATCACAGCTCCGGAACGCTCGGGATTTTCCTTTAGTTTGTTTATTTTGACCTGCTTGGGTTTGGGATCCACTTCCTGATACTTGTCCGAAAGAAATTGTCCTAATTCCTGCTGTTTCCCATTCATAAAAACCTTAAACCGCCAGGGTTCGGTTTTTTTGTGGGTCGGTGCCCAGTTGGCAGCTTCCAATATCTTTTCTATGGTCTCCCTGGCAATGGGTTTGTTATTGTACTGTGCCGGAAAAACACTTCTTCGATTCTGGATCAATTCAAAAATCATAGACAATTGTTTAGAGTTCCAAAGATAAGGTCTGTTCGGTTCCTTACTAGAGTTTCATCAACAAATCCATGCAATTTTCCAATGCAGGATTTCTATTGTCCTCCTTCCATACCATGGAAAGTACCGCCCGCTGTTTAATGCGTTTCAATTCAATGAACTTTACCCTCATCTGGAAGCCGTATTGCAAGGCTGTGGGCACAATGGCAATGCCCAATTTGTTTTCCACCAACTTAAAAATGGTCTGCGCATGTACGGACTTATGCGAAACCTTGGGGGTAAACCCAGCATCCTCGCAAATGCTCAATACCGTATCATAATACAAGGGGCTATAGTCTTGCGAAAACAAGATAAAATCATCTTCGGATACCTGTTTCATCCCTTTAAATTTTTTGGATTCCATGGGATGGTCCTCGGGAAGAACCAGAGAAAAAGTGTCCTCAAACACGGGTCGTAGTTTTAATCCCTTGGGTACCCTAGCCAAGCGGACAAAGCCAAGATCAAGCCGATCGTGTAAAATAGCATTGACCTGTGCCCTGTTGGAAAGTTCCTCCAAACTGGTATGTATCAAGGGGAATTGCTTCTTTAAATCCAAAAGCAAGTTGGGCACCACATTTTGCATGGCGGACCCCAAAAATCCTATCCTGATTTCCCCCAAATGCCCCTCACCTATCAATTTTAGTTGTTTTTTGGTCTGTTCCAAGTGGTTCAGCACAAACTCCACCTCTCCTTTTAAAAATGCTCCCGCAGGAGTCAATTGCACTTTTTTCTTATCCCGAATAAACAATTGGGTCTCCAGGATTTCTTCCATTTGCTTGATTTGCGTGCTTAATCCAGGTTGGGAAATGAACAGTTTTTCAGCAGCCTTTCTATAGTGGAGTTCTTCAGCCACAGCCAAAAAATAGATGAAATGTCGAAGTTCTATTTGATAATTCATACTTATTAATTATTACAAAAATAAGTATTGGTAATTATTAAACATAGCTTTTACCTTTATCTGATAAAATTGAACACATGCAACTACCCAAAACATTTCATTTTGGTGAAGATCATTTAACCGCCGGCATTGCCTTGGGCATAGCAGATGGTTCCATTAAAGAAGTAGTGACCGACCATTGCTTCGAAAAAATAAAAGCAAGCAGTCTTCGCGTACAAAACATAGTGGCCAAGGGTGACACCGTTTACGGAATAAACACGGGTTTTGGCCCTTTGTGCAATACCAAGATTTCCAAGGAGGATACCAGGATCCTTCAATCCAATATCTTACAAAGTCACAGTGTGGGCGTTGGGCAACCTATTGACCAGAAGTTGTCCAAACTTATGCTCATTCTAAAAATCCACGCCCTTTCCAAAGGATTTTCCGGAATCGCCGTGGCTACCATACAAAGGATGCTCTGGCATTTGGAAAACGATGCCATTCCCGTGGTTCCATCCCAGGGTTCTGTGGGAGCTTCAGGAGATTTGGCGCCACTTTCCCATCTTTTTCTCCCCTTGATCGGGCTGGGTAAAGTTGATCATGAAGGCAAGACCATTACCACAGATGAACTATTCAAAAAAACAGGACTAAAACCTTTGGAACTTGGCCCTAAAGAAGGATTGGCATTGATCAATGGTACCCAATTTATTGCGGCCCATGCGGTATTGGTCGTTCAAAAGTTACAATATGCTTTGCGCCATGCTGATGTTATTGGAGCCATGATGCTGGAAGGGCTTCAAGGTTCCATGAAACCTTTTCACGAAAAACTTCATGAGGTTCGTCCCTTTAAAGGAAATCAGCATGTAGCAGGCAGAATCCGAACGCTGCTTCAAGGTTCTGAAATTCTGGAAGACCATATCGATTGTGAAAGGGTTCAAGACCCTTACTCGCTGCGTTGCATTCCCCAAGTACATGGAGCATCCCGAAATGCCTGGCTGCATTTAAAAGAATTATTGGAAGTAGAGTTGAATGCGGTGACCGATAACCCCGTCATTATTGACGACGAACTTACCATAAGCGGGGGCAACTTCCACGGGCAGCCCTTAGCCATGGCTTTGGATTATGCGGCTTTAGCCGCATCTGAGTTGGGGAATATTTCTGATCGCCGGGTGTATTTGGCCCTTGAGGGAAACAGTCCTGGCGTTCCCAAATTGCTGATGGAAGATACGGGAATCAACTCGGGATATATGATCCTGCAGTACACCTCAGCGGCTTTGGCCAGTGAAAACAAGAGTCTATGCTTTCCGGCTAGCGCTGATAGCATTCCAACCTCCTTGGGGCAGGAAGATCATGTGAGTATGGGCTCCATAAGTGGTAGAAAAGCGCTGAACATCATTGAAAATGTAGAAAAAATATTGGCCATCGAATTGTTGACTGCGGCACAGGCCTTCGAATACAGAAAACCATTAAAATCAGGCATATTGCTGGATGAAATCCATAAGTTCGTAAGAACCAAGGTTTCATTTGCCAAAAGTGACCGGGTCTTTGCCGATGATATTGAGCAAGGAATTGAAATGATCCAAAAAGGGGAGATCATTGCCTTGGTTGAACAGGTTATGGCAGATAAAAAACTGCAATGGAACACTCCCCATCAAGTTGAATTTGAAATGTATTGACCCATGGACAAACCTTTATTGATAGGCCCGTTTAGTCAACTACTTCCAATGACCCATCTGTCTGTAAAAGGCAGTCTAAAGGATGTTGATTTACCTATTATTGAAAATGGGGGCATTTTGGTTTCCGAAGGAAAAATCAAAGCGATTGGTGTTTATAAAGATTTGAAGTCTCCAGACGTGGATGTGCACCATATTGAAGGACAATATGTCTGTCTCCCAGGGTTTGTGGACTCCCACACCCATATCTGCTTCGGGGGTTCCCGTGCCCGGGATTATGCGCTACGAAATGCCGGGGCATCCTATTTGGAGATTGCCAAGGCCGGAGGTGGTATTTGGGATACCGTGACCCAAACACGCAAAGCTTCCCAAGAAGAATTGGAAGTTGGCATTATAGATAGAAGCAAGGTTCATCTGCAAAATGGAACCACTACCATAGAAGTAAAAAGTGGTTATGGCCTTTCTGTGGAAGAGGAGCTAAAAATGCTTCGTGCCATCAAAAATGCCAATACAAAGACCTCAGCTGATTTGGTGTCCACCTGTTTGGCCGCCCACATGAAACCCAAAGATTGGAATGGGGAAGTTGCCTATCTCGATGAAATCAATGCAAAATTGTTTCCTGTAATTAAAGCTGAAAATCTATCCCAACGAGTGGATGCCTTTATTGAGGAAAGTGCTTTTACCCCGGAAGAAATTGAACCCTATTTTAAAAAAGCCCAAGAGATGGGCTTTGATATTACCGTGCATGCCGACCAATTTACCACAGGCGGTAGTGAAGTGGCCATAAAGTTTGGTGCCATTAGTGCCGACCATTTGGAGGCCAGTACCGAAAGAGAAGTGGAACTATTGGCAAAGAGCAATGTGATTGCAACCGCCTTGCCCGGGGCTTCCTTGGGACTGGGGTGTGCCTATACCCCAGCCCGTAAAATTTTGGACGCTGGTGGTGCCTTGGCCATTGCCAGTGATCACAATCCAGGTTCGGCCCCCATGGGAGATTTACTTACCCAGGCCAGCATTCTGGGCACTTTTGAAAAGTTGTCCAATGCCGAGGTCTTGGCGGGAATCACCTTCAGGGCCGCCGCCGCATTAAACCTATCCGACAGGGGAACTTTGGAATCTGGAAATCTAGCCGATTTTGTGGTCTTCCCAACAGATAATTATCAAGAAATAACCTATCATCAGGGGCAATTGAAACCAGTCGCTGTGTGGAAAAATGGAAAACAAGTTTTTGAAAGAAATTAGTATGGAGCTTCAAGAATTCAAATCACAAATCCTTCAAGGAATCCCAGAGCAACTTCCTGCGCCAAAACCTTATCCCAAAGGAGGAAACCCGGCTCCCAAAAGGAAAGATATTCTGACCGTAGAGGAAAAGAAACTAGCGGTTCAAAATGCCCTTCGCTATTTCCCAAAGGCATGGCATCAAGAATTGTCCAATGACTTTGCCGAGGAACTCAAAACTTATGGCCGAATCTATATGCACCGCTTCAAACCGGAATATAGCATGTACGCCCGGCCCATTTCCGACTACCCTGCCAAATCCCGACAAGCAGCTGCCATCATGCTCATGATCCAGAACAATTTGGATCCGGCCGTTGCGCAACACCCAGAAGAATTGATTACCTACGGAGGGAATGGGGCCGTATTCCAAAACTGGGCGCAATATCTCCTGACGATGCAATACTTGGCCGAGATGACCGAAGAGCAGACTCTGCATATGTATTCCGGACACCCCATGGGATTGTTCCCTTCTTCCAAGGAAGCGCCAAGGGTAGTGGTCACCAATGGCATGATGATCCCCAACTATTCCCAACCTGATGACTGGGAGAAATTCAACGCTTTGGGCGTTACCCAATACGGACAGATGACGGCAGGTTCTTATATGTACATTGGTCCACAAGGCATTGTGCACGGTACCGCCATTACGGTGATGAACGCCTTTAGGAAAGTTCTGAACAAGGGAGAATCCCCCAATGGCAAGGTATTTTTGACTGCCGGATTGGGAGGTATGAGCGGGGCACAACCCAAAGCAGGAAATATTGCAGGATGCATCACGGTCTGCGCCGAAGTAAATCCGGAAGCGGCCAAAAAAAGACACGAACAGGGTTGGGTAGATGAACTGTGGAGCGATATTTCAGGGCTTGTCCAAAGAACCCAAAAGGCCATTACCAACAAAGAAGTGGTCTCCTTAGCCTATATTGGAAATATCGTTGAAGTCTGGGAACAATTCTTGGAGGCCGATATATTTGTGCATTTGGGATCGGATCAAACATCCCTTCACAATCCATGGGCTGGGGGATATTATCCAGTTGGATTGACTTTTGAAGAAGCCAATGCCCTAATGGCCGAAAATCCGTCAGCATTCAAGGATAAAGTCCAGGAATCCTTGCGAAGACAGATTAATGCCATCAACAAGCATACCGCCAAAGGCACCTACTTCTTTGACTATGGAAATGCCTTTTTATTGGAAGTGTCCCGAGCCGGTGGCGATGTGATGGCTAAAAACAATATCGATTTTAGGTATCCTTCTTACGTGCAGGATATTTTGGGACCCATGTGTTTTGACTATGGTTTTGGGCCGTTCCGATGGGTGTGCACTTCTGGAAATCCATCCGATCTGCAAAAAACCGATACTATTGCCTTAGAAGTAATGAAAACCATAAAGTCCGAGGCGCCGGAAGAAATCCAACAACAAATGCAGGACAACATTAAATGGATCGAGGAGGCGGAGCAGAACAAATTGGTCGTAGGTTCACAAGCCCGAATCCTATATGCGGATGCCGAAGGAAGGGCAAAAATCGCCGAAGCTTTCAACCAGGCCATTTCCAATGGGGATATCTCTGCGCCCGTAGTTTTGGGCAGGGACCATCACGATGTTAGTGGTACGGACTCGCCTTTTAGGGAGACCAGCAATATTTACGACGGCAGTAAGTTCACCGCCGATATGGCCATTCATAATGTGATCGGCGACAGTTTTCGAGGAGCCACTTGGGTATCTATCCATAATGGCGGTGGCGTAGGCTGGGGAGAAGTAATGAACGGAGGGTTTGGAATGGTATTGGACGGCTCCAAAGAAGCTTCGAGACGACTCAAAAACATGCTCTTCTATGATGTGAACAATGGCATATCCCGTAGGAGTTGGGCCAGGAACAAAGAAGCTCTTTTTGCCATCAAACGGGAAATGGAAAGAACCCCGAATTTGAAAGTAACTTTGCCCAATTTGGTAGAAACTGATATTTTAAACCATCTTTTTGATGCTTAATGAGATGATTTAAACATTTTGAAAAAGTGGTTCTTTATTATGTTTAGACACGAATTTCACGGATTCATACAGTATATATTGGATTGTTTTGGTGAACTTTATTTAGAGCTTTAAATCCTGCTCTTATTTTGCTAGGCAATTACTTAAAAAACCTGAATGAATTCGAGAACTTTGGTGAAAATTTGTGTCAAAAAATTAGAAAAACAGCAAGTCTTTAAACGAAGCCTATGATTGTCAACTAGCTATTGCAACCAATGAAACATTACAGCACACCTAAAAAGGATAATTGGCAGGGACGCAAAAGCACAAAAAACCTCTACCTGCATGAAAAAGTAAAGTGCGCTCCTCTGGATGAGATTCCCGAGCCGCCCAAAAAATCAATTACGCTATTGGGTTATGCCTGTGATGAAGGGGTGAGCCGCAATCAAGGTCGGGTTGGAGCTATAGATGGGCCAGATGTAATCAAAAACAGTTTGGGGCGTTTCCCAAACCATTTACCCAGCGCTGTACAACTATATGATGCAGGAAATATCGCCTGTACCAATGGAAACATGGAGGCTGCCCAAGCCAAATTGACATCTTCAGTGTGTTCGCTGTTGGACAAAAAGCAGTTTCCCATTATTTTGGGCGGAGGCCATGACGTAGCTTATGGACATTATCACGGAATCAAAAAACATTTGGATTCCAAAAAGGAGGGACAGCGCATCGGCATTGTAAATTTTGACGCCCATTTTGACCTTAGAAAAAATACCCAGAACAACAATTCCGGTACGCCATTTTATCAAATTGCCCAGGAGTGCAAGGAGGAACATATCCGTTTCAATTACCTCTGCCTGGGCATTCGAAAAGACGCAAATGACCGCTCCCTCTTTCAAATCGCCAAGGAACTGGACGTTACTTACGTGCTCACGGACACTTTCCAAATTCAATTTTTGAATGAGATCAATACGTGGATCAATGCGTTTGTAAAAACTGTGGACAAGGTTTATGTGACCATTGACCTGGATGGGTTTTCGTCTGCTTATGCTCCAGGGGTGAGCGCCCCCTCTCCTATGGGTTTTACCCCACATATTGTCTTGGAATGTCTAAAGACCATCATTGCTTCAGGGAAATTGATCAGTGCAGACCTTGCCGAGATGAATCCCAAATATGATATGGATGGACAAACGGCCAAATTAGCGGCTTCTTTGATCCATCATATTATGGATTTGCAATTTCCTTAATAGGATATTTTCTTTTCAGATTAATGGATTCCGCTGTGTGGGCGGAATTAGTTCAGCTCTAGATTGCCATGCTCCCAATACGATCAAAGGGATTCCGCCTTTTCGGCGGAATTAGTTCAGCTATCAATTTCGGATGCGGCACAAGACCTTTCCAAAATTAAGCTTCACTAACAAAAAAAGCCTTCCAAATGGAAAGCCTTTCATTGGCGAGCATTGTTTTAATGCTACAACCTGATTCCAATTCTATTACAAATTGAAATCCAACACAACGCGGCAAAGATAGGAATGATTTTTGACAAATTACATACCTTCTTTTAATGGATTATTTCCATTTTTTAGGATTTATTCCATAAATTAGCTGTCCCTCTAAACTGAACAATGAAAAAGACCATTTTGCACATGGACTTAGACACCTTCTATGTCTCTGTGGAGCGCATTATCAATTCTGAGCTTAAAAATAAGCCCTTGCTGGTAGGTGGCACCAGTGATCGGGGCGTGGTGGCCGCATGCAGTTATGAAACCCGGGGATTTGGGGTGCACTCCGGCATGCCCATGAAAATGGCCAAGGAGCTTTGCCCAGAAGCCGTTGTGATTCGCGGCAATGCAGGAACCTATAGCAAATATTCCGATGTGGTCACGGAAATCATCAAAGAACATGTGCCCCTTTTTGAAAAATCGAGCATTGATGAGTTCTACGCCGACCTCTCAGGCATGGATCGCTTTTTTGGTTGCTATAAATACGCTTCTGAAATGCGACAAAAAATCATAAAAGAAACTGGATTACCTATCTCGTTTGGGCTTTCCGTGAACAAAGTGGTTTCCAAAGTAGCCACCAATGAGGCCAAACCCAACAATCAGCTTAAAATAGATTTTGGCTTGGAAAAACCTTTTTTGGCTCCGCTTTCCATCAAAAAAATCCCCATGGTGGGCGATAAAACCTATCAAACCCTTCGGAATTTGGGCATTCGGAAAGTAAAGACGGTACAGGAAATGCCCATGGACATTATGCAACGGGTATTGGGGGCCAATGGTAGGGTTATTTGGAAACGGGCCAATGGCATGGACAATACTCCCGTAATTCCTTTTCATGATCGTAAATCCATTTCCACTGAACGTACTTTTGATCGGGACACTATCGATGTCACCAAACTTAAGGGCATTTTGCTCGCCATGACGGAAAATCTCGCCTATCAATTACGGCGAGGCGATAAATTGACCGCCTGTATTGCCGTAAAAATCCGCTATTCCGATTTCAACACCTATTCCAAACAATTACGGATTCCATATACCAGTGCGGACCATATCCTTATCCCAAAAATCTTGGAGCTGTTCAACACCCTGTATAGCAAAAGAATGTTGGTTCGACTGATCGGGATTCGGTTTAGCCATTTGGTTTCGGGCAATTACCAAATCAATCTTTTTGAGGACACCGAAGAAGCCCTGAACCTATATCAAGCCATGGATTATGTACGAAACAGATTTGGCGGTCGCAGTGTTATACGGGCCTCTGCCATGGGCGCAAAAACCATAGGCAGCATGCACAACCCTTTTAATGGGGAACCTCCAGTGGTATTGGCACACAGGAAACAATAAACAATGAGCAATGAGCAATGAGCAATGAGCAATGAGCAATAAAAATTGAAAACTGATAATTGATAATTGATAATTGATAATTGATAATTGAACATTGAAAACTGATAACTGATAACTGATAATTGATAATTGAACATTGTACCTAAACTGCCACACATATTACAGCATGCGTTACGGCACCTTCTCGGAGTTGGAACTCTTGGCACTTGCCCAACAAAACCATGTTACCCGCTTGGTGTTGACGGATATCAACAATACTTCTGCAGGGCTCAATTTTGTGAGGAAAGCTCCGGAATATGGTGTTACTCCACTTTTGGGCATCGATTTCAGGAATGGCGCACAGCCTTGTTTTTTGGGAATTGCCCATAATAATGAAGGCTATCTGGAACTGAACAATTTTTTGTCCCGCCATCTTCACAACGAATTGGAAATCCCAGCTAGAGCCCCAATCTTTGAAAATGCCTTTGTTATCTATCCTTTTGAACAGGTCTTGCTCAACGAGTTGGAAAATTTTAAAGAACATGAATTTGTTGGGGTTTCCATTCAGGATTTAAGACGATTACCTTTTTCCAGATTGATAAAGCTCAAAAAAAAACTGGTGGTACAGCAACCCGTTACTTTTCGCAACAAGGCCGATTTTAATGCCCACCGTTTACTCAGGGCCATTGACAATAATGTGCTTTTGAGCAAACTCCCCAAAGAGGAAGAGGCAAACGAAGAGGAAAAGATGTTTCCCGTTCAAAATCTGGCGGCCGCTTTTTCCGAATACCCCTTTATTTTAGAGAACACTGAAAAACTGCTTAATCGCTGTAGCATCCATTTCGATTTTTCCAAAGGCCGGAAACCCCAAAACCTCAACAGCTATTCGGGCAGCGTGGAAGAAGATGAAAAATTGATTGAAAAGCTGTGTTATGAAGGCCTTCCTTATCGCTATAAAAAAGTAGATGCCACTATCCAAAGTCGATTGGACAAGGAACTCAACCTTATTAAAAAAATGGGCTTTGTCTCTTACTTTTTAATCAACTGGGATATTGTCTCCGAAGCCCGAAGCAGGGGATTTTATTATGTGGGTCGGGGTAGTGGCGCCAACAGCATTGTGGCTTATCTCCTCCGGATCACCGATGTGGACCCCATGGAACTGGATCTTTACTTTGAGCGCTTCATCAACCTATATAGAGCCAATCCACCCGATTTTGACATCGATTTTTCCTGGCGGGACAGACCGGCCATGACCCAATATATTTTTGAACGCTTTGACCACGTGGCCCTCTTGGGAACCTATGTCACCTTTAAGGAACGAGGCGTTATTCGGGAATTGGGCAAAGTCTTTGGACTGCCCAAACAGGAAATCGATTTTTTGGCCACAGGAAGGTACAACCCCAATCAACTGGACAGCATGTCCAAACTCGTTCTCAAATACGGAAAACTCCTCAAGGACAAACCCAACTATTTGAGCATCCATGCCGGTGGAATCTTGATCAGCGAAAAGCCCTTACATTGGTTTTCGGCCACCCATTTGCCACCCAAAGGCTTCCCTACCACCCAGTACGACATGGTTATTGCCGAAGACGTGGGGCTGTACAAATTTGATATTCTGGGACAACGCGGCTTGGGAAAAATCAAAGAGGCCCTGGAAATTGTGGCCTACAACCAGCCAGAAAAACATCAGGAAATCGACATTCATGATATCCAGGGCTTTAAAACCGATAATACCATAAACAATCTCATCAAAACCGCGCAGTGCATGGGGTGTTTTTATGTGGAATCGCCCGCCATGCGGATGCTGCTGCGAAAACTAGAAGTGGACAATTATTTGGGCTTGGTGGCCGCCAGTTCCATTATCCGCCCCGGGGTGGCCAAGAGTGGGATGATGCGGGAGTATATTTTGCGACATCGGAACGAGGGTCGTGCAGAAGAAAAAGCCCATCCGGTGATGCTGGACATTATGCCCGATACCTATGGGGTAATGGTCTATCAAGAAGATGTGATCAAAGTGGCCCACTATTTCGCAGATTTAGATCTAGGCGAAGCCGATGTCCTCCGTAGGGGAATGAGCGGAAAATTCCGTTCGCGGGAAGAATTCCAAAAAGTGAAGGATAAATTCATTTCCAACTGCAGAAAAAAAGGCTATGCGGACACCCTCATTTTTGAAATCTGGAACCAAGTGGCCAGTTTTGCCGGCTATGCCTTTGCCAAGGGGCATTCAGCCTCCTATGCCGTGGAGAGTTATCAAAGCCTTTTTCTACGGGCCTACTTCCCTCTCGAATACATGGTGGCCGTACTCAATAATGGCGGTGGTTTTTACCGTTCCGAATTTTACATTCACGACGCCCGTATGCTTGGGGCTACCATTCATGCTCCTTGCGTAAACAACAGCAATACAGCCAACCGTATTCACGGCAGCCATATTTATCTAGGAATGATGTACTTGCGGGATTTGGAAAGCCGGGTTATGGAACGCATCATTAAAGAAAGAAGTTTGAATGGCCCTTTTGTTTCCCTCGAAGACTTTTTGGATCGGGTCATTATTTCAGTGGAACAGCTTTCCATTCTCATTCGGATTGATGCCTTTCGGTTTACGGGCATCAACAAGCATAAACTGCTTTGGAAGGCTCATTTAATGCTCTCCAAAAATGATCGCTTGGAACATCCCAAGCTATTCCCTCCACGACATCAAAAATTTAAGATTCCCAAACTATATACCACCAACTTGGAAACGGCCTTTGATCAATTGGAACTCCTGGGATTTTGTCTTTGCAGTCCGTTTGAGTTGTTGGCCGAGCCTCCCAAAAACAACAATGGTCAACGGGATTTGCATCGATATTTGAACAAACACATTGATATTTATGGGTATTTGGTCACCGTAAAAAACACCAACACCCACAGCGGTAAGCGGATGCATTTTGCCACTTTGGTGGATCAACACGGAGAGGTTTTTGACACCGTGCTCTTCCCTCCTATTGCCGCCAAATACCATTTCAGGGGCAAAGGGATTTATCGCTTTTACGGAAAAGTGGTAAGTGAGTTTGGCTTTTTAAGCATTGAGGTCGTGAAAATGCAAAAACAGGATTACCTCCCAGACCCTCGCTATGCAGACATGAAAACGAGCAAGAAATTATTGAAGCCTAAAGTGATAAAAGAATAGTTTATATTTATATATATAAAATATATACCATGGAGAAAATTAGAAAACTTATCGATATGGACGAACGCATTCTCGGCATTTTGGAAACGGAGGCGAAAAAACAAAAACGTTCCCTTAAAAGTTTTCTAGAATATACTTTGGAAGAAACTGCCAGGAGATTGGAATCCCCATCAGAGGAATACAAAGCTATGATGGACGACATGTTGACACGTGTCGCCGAAGGAAAAGTGGAGTATATCCCCATTGAGGAAATAGAGAAAAAATATGGCTTATAAAGTCTATATTTCTAAAGAAGCACAAATTGAATTGAGCTTTGCCGAATGTTTCTTTAGAGCGAAAAAATTAGAACAAATCTTTCTTCAAGATTTCAAAAAACAGCTTCAATTTTTAAAAACTACCCCAGAATCCTTCCAGGTCAAGTACAGAAGCGTTCGAATAGTACAGTTCGAACAATTTAACTACTCCATTCATTACATTATACAAAATGATGAAGTATTGATTCTTCGAATATTAAATCAGCGGCAGAATTATTAACCTATTTAAAAGCAGGATACCCCGTAATATCAGCTCCCGTAATCAACAAATGAATATCGTGGGTACCTTCATAGGTAATCACACTTTCCAGGTTCATCATGTGGCGCATAATACTGTATTCCCCAGTAATACCCATTCCCCCTAAAACCTGTCGCGCTTCGCGAGCTATCTTAATGGCCATTTCCACATTGTTCCGTTTGGCCATGGAAATCTGGGCGGTAGTGGCCCTACCTTCATTCTTTAGTTGACCCAACCGGAATGCCAATAATTGCGCCTTGGTAATCTCCGTAATCATTTCGGCCAGTTTCTTCTGCTGAAGCTGGTATGCTGCAATAGGCTTCCCAAACTGAACTCGTTCTTTGGCGTAGCGCAACGCCGTATCGTAACAATCCATAGCAGCGCCAATGGCTCCCCATGCAATGCCATAACGGGCAGAGTCCAAACAACCCAACGGAGCTCCTAAACCATTTTTACCAGGCAGTAGGTTTTCTTTCGGAACTTTCACATTATCAAAAATCAACTCTCCTGTAGCAGAAGCACGTAACGACCATTTGTTATGGGTTTCCGGAGTGGAGAAACCTTCCATTCCCCTTTCTACAATAAGACCATGTATTCTTCCTTCTTCATTTTTGGCCCATACCACAGCAACATCTGCAAATGGCGAATTGGAAATCCAGAGTTTGGCACCGTTCAATAGATAATGGTCGCCCATATCCTTGAACTTGGTCTCCATTCCACTGGGATTGGATCCATGATTGGGTTCGGTAAGTCCAAAACAGCCCATCCACTCACCAGTAGCAAGTTTGGGAAGGTATTTTTTTCGTTGCTCTTCCGTACCGTACGCAAAAATGGGGTACATCACCAAAGAAGATTGCACAGAAGCCGTAGACCGAACTCCACTATCCCCACGCTCTATCTCCTGCATGATCAGTCCATAACTGATTTGATCCAAACCAGCCCCTCCATATTCCTCGGGGATATAAGGCCCGAAAGCACCGATTTCTGCCAAGCCTCCAATAATTTCCTTCGGAAATTCGGCTTTTTGGGCGTACTCCTCAATAATGGGCGAGATATCTCTTTTTACCCACTGACGGGCCGCATCGCGAACCAATAGGTGTTCTTCGGAAAAAAGATCATCTAAATTGTAATAATCCGGGGCTTCAAATAAATCTGGCTTCATCAAATATGGTTTAATATTATCAGGCTTGCCTAAAACGTACATAAGCTACCTGCTCAAATGGATTCCGTAATCAATGCGGAATGACAGGACTCTTTAAAGAATCTTGTCAAATGTACTAACGAAATATAACTTTATACCATCCCATTGTTACATTTTTAGGTAAAAAGCTCCGGTCAATGCAACATACTCTTCGGTGTACTCATGCCGTCCCTGTTCAATGGTCAATTCTTCCATCCTAAGTTGGGTTTCTCCAAGACCAAATTCCAGCAAACTTCGTTTGAAAGGAGCATTTGGATTTCCCCTTACGTGCAATAACCGCCTGGGATGTAACCCCAATGCGCTAGCCATATCCACAAACTGTTTTTCTTCCTTGAATGGGATAACCACAGAAAAAATACCCTCGGGGGACAACAATTGGGATACACTTTCCAAGAGTTCATCAAAGGGCAATGACGTATTTTGCCTTGCCATATCCCTTGCCTCCGTTCCACTGGTCACTTCTTCGGAATAAAATGGGGGATTGGACACAATCAAATCATACGTATCTCCAATTTCATCCACAAACTCATCCAGACCAGCATGGTAACAAAAAAGTCTATCTGCCCAGGACGATGCTTCAAAATTTTCAACACATTGTTCATAGGCGTCCTCATCCAATTCAATGGCATCTATGACCTCTGCCATTGAACGTTGAGCCAATTGAAGGGCAATCAAGCCGGTGCCGGCACCAATATCCAAAATGGAATCCGGTTGGGTTTCCAAACTGGTCCAAGCTCCAAGCAATACCCCATCGGTGCCCACTTTCATGGCACAACGGTCTTGATGGATGGCAAACTGTTTAAATTGAAATGGCTTCATTGCTTTGCAATAACTGACAAATCACAAGTACCAAACTCCATAAACTTGAAATGCTCTTTTTTTGGATTTGGAATTTGAATATTGGAGTTTTCAATTCAACCTTCCCGGTTCCCGAGTTTCTGAACCCTCAAGTCCCAGCAATGCATCCCCAAGTCTTTGCCGCATCCCATTGGCTAAAAACTTAATTTCTGAAACAATCTCGGGATGCCCATCGGCTACGTTCTTGGTCTCACTCACGTCGTTGACCACGTCGTACAATTCAATTTCCTCCAAATCAATCATCCGGTAATCCCCAGGTTGACCATCTTTCCCAGGTTTTTGTCCGTCCATGGTACGATAACGGTGAGGGAAATATAACTTCCACTTGCCATAGCGCACTCCAAACATTTCATTGACCCTATAATAAAAGAAATAGGCTTTTTGTGGACTATCTTCACTTTCCCCGGTCAATAACTTTACGGCACTTTTGCCATCAATGGTTTTGACAGGCAGATCTGCCCCTGTTAATTCAGCAATGGTAGGCAGCACATCTATGGCCATCATAGGAGCGTTTATGACTTTCCCTGCTTTCAATTTTTCCGGATATTTCATGATAAAAGGTTCGCGCTGCCCACCTTCCCAGGCAGTACCCTTTCCCTCACGAAGTGGCAAGGCGCTTCCCGCATGGTTACCATAAGAAAGCCAAGGCCCATTATCCGAGGTAAATATGACTATAGTGTTGTCTTCCAAACCGTTTTCCTTAAGTGCTTTGTTGATTTCCCCTACAGACCAGTCAATCTCCATGATCACATCCCCGTACAGTCCCCGTTCTGATTTTCCCTTGAACTTTTCAGAAACAAACAAGGGAACATGAGGTTGCGGATGGGGCACGTACAAAAAGAAGGGTCTGTCCTTGTTTCTTTTGATAAAATCAACGCTCCGCTCCGTAATTTGGGTGGTTAGTTGGGATTGTTCGGTGAGTGTATCGATTACTTTTTCATTTTCATACAAATGAAGGTCAGGAAAGTTGAAAATTGGCCCTTGTTGTGGATGATAAGGCCACATATCGTTGGAATAAGGTATGCCAAACCACTCATCAAAACCATGCCTAGTAGGCAAGAACATTGGATGGTGGCCCAGATGCCATTTCCCAAAAATGCCTGTTGCATATCCTTGTTCCTTGAGCATTTCCGCCAAAGTGGTTTCGGAGGCATTGATACCATGTGTATTGTCGGGCCCAAGGGCGTTGTGTATCCCAATTCGATTAGGGTAGCATCCCGTCAAAATTCCAGCCCTGGAGGCGGAGCATACGGCTTGGGCAGCATAGTAATGGGTCAGTTGCAATCCCTCTGCCGCCATCTGATCTAGGTTAGGAGTCGCGATATCCGGCGAACCAAAAACGCCTACATCTTGATATCCTTGATCATCGGTAAAAATAAGGACTACATTGGGCGGAGCTTTCTCTTTTTGTTCTTTGGATGGTTTTTCGGCGCAGGAAATAAGACACAGCAGTGCAATGAGGAAAGAGTATCTGAACATGATTTTGGTTGTTTGAGGTATAAATATAACCCCTTCCCTCTCCTATCCCAAATAAAGGTCAACCAAGCCTTCTGGAGTCTTGACCCATATTTGCTGTTTTTCACGATCAACTTTTATAATGATATCATCGCTAATGGGAATCAGCAGTTCTTTCCCATCTTTTTCGGCTTCAAAAAGTTCTTGGGAAGCACTATCATTTACAGCTTTTATCACTCCAATATCGCCATGCACCTCATCTACAAGATTAAAGCCAATGACTTCATGAAAATAAAACTTGTTTCCAGACAATGGTGGTAGCATCGTTAGGGGTAAATACAGTTCAGAACCCATGATTTTGTCCGCAGAAACCTCATCCTTCACCTCTTCAAAATCGATGCGGAGCAAGGCTGATTTGTGCAGCCGACAGCGGTCAATAAAAAATGGAACCAGATTGTTTCCCAATGAAACAAAAACTGATTCCATGTTTTCGTAAATTTCAGGTTCGTCGGTATCGAGCTTCACCAATACCTCCCCCTTAAAACTGTATTTTGAGACGATTTTGCCCAAGTAGAAGCAGTCTTCCTTGCGCATCGTCAGAACTTTTACTCTTCTTCCTTGGCAGCTTCAGCCTCAGCGGCAGGAGCTTCTTCGGTTTCAGCAGCTGGCTCTTCAACTGCAGGAGTTTCTTCAGTGGCCTCAGCGGCAACCTCTTCGCCTTCAGTTGCAGCTTCTTCCTCTACTTCGGGAAGGGCAGCAGCAGCTCTTTTGTCACTTACTTCTTTCTCAGCTTCCAAAGCTTTGGCTTTAGCTTCGGCCTCAGCTTTGCTCAAACCATCTTTTTTGGCCTGGATTCCCTTTTCTTTTTCTTCTACCCAAGCATTGAATTTCTCCTCTACTTGCTCTTCGGTCAAGGCGCCCTTACGAACCCCACCCAACAAGTGGTGCTTCAACAACACTCCTTTATAAGAAAGAATAGCCCTTGCTGTATCTGTAGGTTGTGCACCATTCTGCAACCATTTTACAGAATTGTCCACATTGATATCAATGGTAGCCGGATTGGTATTGGGGTTATAGGTTCCCAATTTTTCCAAAAACTTACCATCTCTTTTTGCTCTTGAATCTGCGGCTACAACCCAGTAGAAGGGTTTTCCTTTTTTACCGTGTCTTTGAAGTCTAATTTTTACTGGCATATCACATTAATTTGTAGGGTGCCCGACCCTGGTTATTAATTCTTTTAAATCTTAAGATGTCATTTCCGACTTCTCGGAAATCAATCGCTCTCTGTTTAAGCGGGTGCAAATATACTTGATTTCTTTTAATGCACAATGACTTACCCGACTTTCTATTCCCTTTCCGCCAACTGATCTTTACCGGGCACCAAATTGGCTTGGTGTCCTTCCACCAATTCCTTGATCTGGCCCAAAATCTCTTCATTCCCTTCGGCAATATCAAACTGTTCTGAAGCATCGTGATTCAGATGGTATAAAATTGGGGGATCATGCTCTTCCCGATCTCCAAATTGGCCATAGACCCCTTGGGTGATAAAATGCGCTTTGTAATCCCCCAAACGGGCGGCATAAAGTTCCGTTCCCCTATAATACATAATGTGATTCCGTGGACTCGGCTTCAGTTCCATCAAAGTAGGCCCTAGATCATAGCTATCCATAATCCGATCTTGGGGAAGTTCTGCCCCAGCCATGGCACTGAAGGTCGCGAAAAGGTCCATGGTAGAACCCAAGTCTGTAACAACTCCTGGCTTAACATGCCCTGGCCCCCAAAAAATGCCTGGTTCCCGCATACCGCCTTCCCAAGTAGAACCTTTTCCAGCCCTTAAAAGTCCGGCACTTCCGCCATTGTTTTTAAAAGGGAGCCAAGGCCCATTGTCCGAAGTGAAGACGACAATTGTGTTTTCAGCCAACCCTTCTGCTTCCAATGTTTCCAGGATTAGCCCTACCCCATGGTCAATTTCCTGCACCACATCACCATACAGGCCACGCTTGCTCTTGCCCGTCGCTTCTTCGGAAGCAAACAATGGAATATGGGGGAGGTTATGTGCCAAGTAAATGAAGAAGGGCTCATCCTTGTTCTTTTTTATATAGGAAACGGTCTCTTCGCTATAACGCTTGGTTATGGTATTCTGATTCGCTGGTCTTTCGATAATCTGGGTTCCGCGGATTAAGGGGACGTTGAAATGTTCAGTTTTGATGTCTTCATCTTGTTGGCTCCAATAATCACCATTGGGGTATTCGGTCACCCGATTCATATCATTGGAATAAGGAATGCCAAAGTAATAATCGAACCCATTATTTGTGGGCAGGTATTGTTCCTTATGCCCCAAGTGCCATTTTCCTATGGCCGCAGTAGTATATCCCACCTTCTTCAGCTGTTCTGCCAAAGTGATTTCATCAGCCGGTAAGCCATTTTTGGAATCAGGGAAAAGAACCCGACTCTTATTGCTGGCCATTCCGCTTCTAACAGGGAGTCTTCCCGTAAGTAAGGCCGCCCTACTAGGGGTACAAACACTGGCTCCCACATAAAAATTGGTCCACTTCTGCCCCTCATGTGCCATACGGTCCAAATTTGGGGTGAGAATAGTGGGATTCCCATAACAACTTAAATCCCCATAGCCCAAATCGTCAGCAAAAATGACAATGAAATTAGGAGGGACACTTTCTTGTTTAGGTTCAGGTTTGGGTTCTTCTTTACAAGAAGTAAGGATCAAAAAAATCGATAGTAAAAAACAAAAGGAATTTTTCATTTTAAGGGTTGGTGTGAATTGCTAAAGATAGCGAATGTCCATTACAAGCATAAAAATCAAAGTTTAAAAAGGAAGTTAATAACTCCTAAAAACTACATTTTAAAATAGCTTTGTGTTTGTCTATTTTTAGTCATTTATTTTTTGCTAGCAAAGCCCATCTATGTACTTAATATTTGACACTGAAACCACTGGATTGCCAAAGCGTTGGGACGCTCCAATTACGGATACGGACAACTGGCCCCGTTGCGTGCAAATTGCATGGCAATTGCATGATGAAATGGGAAATCTTGTGGAACATCAGGACATGTTGGTGAAACCCGACGGGTTCAACATACCTTACGAATCTGAGCAGGTGCATGGGATTTCCACAGCTTTGGCAGAACAGGAAGGCGTGTCCTTACAGGAAACTCTGGAAGCCTTCAATCAAGCGCTTTCCAAGGCCAAGTTTGTAGTGGGCCAGAATGTGGACTTTGACGTCAATATCATGGGATGTGAGTTCCATCGGATGGGGGTAGCAAACAACCTAACGTCTCTCCCCGTACTGGACACTTGTACGGAAGACACCGCCGAACTCTGTAAAATTCCAGGGGGACGGGGTGGAAAATTCAAGTTGCCAACCTTGACCGAACTGCACCAGCACCTTTTTGGGGAACCTTTTGCCGAAGCCCATAATGCCACCGCAGATGTTGAGGCCACAACGCGTTGTTTCTTGGAACTGGTCAGACAAAAGCATTACTCCATTGAGCAGCTGGACGTTCAACCTGATTATTTTGAACGTTTTTCTGAAGCCAATCCGCAAGAAATACAACTGATTGGCCTTAAACACATCAATCTTAAAAAGGCTTCCAAGAAAATTGCGGATGCCCTTTGGGCCAAGGACACCGATGGAATTTCGGAGGATGAAATCAATGAAAACGTCCAGAGCCTGGCGGACGCACCCTTTGCACATTTACATAACCACTCCCAATTTTCGGTACTACAGTCCACCATCAATATCAAAAGTTTGGTGAAGGCCGCTGCGGAAAACTCCATGCCCGCGGTTGCGTTGACGGATCATGCCAATATGATGGGGGCCTTTCACTTTGTGAAAGAAATAAAGGCCCACAATAAAGGCGTTAAAGAGCGAAATGCCGAACGGGAGGAAAATGGTGAAACGCCTTCCGAAAAAGAAATTACCCCAATCATAGGTTGCGAATTTCACGTTTGCGAAGAGCACACCAATAAAAATATCAAGGACCACGGATACCAGATTGTGTTACTGTCCAAAAACAAAAATGGCTATCACAACTTGGCAAAAATGTCTTCCATTGCCTATACGGATGGCTTCTACTACGTACCGCGAATAGACCGCAAGGTGGTGGAGCAGTACAAAGAAGATATTATTGCCCTAACAGGAAACCTTTACGGGGAAGTCCCCAACAAAATCCTGAATGTTGGCGAAAAACAAGCGGAAGAAGCTTTGTTATGGTGGAAGGAGCAGTTTGGGGAAGATCTTTATGTTGAGATGATGCGCCATGGGCAGGAAGATGAAGATCGTGTGAACCAAGTTTTGGTACAACTGGCCAAAAAACATGAAGTAAAATTGGTAGCCACAAACAACACCTATTACTGCGACAAAACGGATGCTGAAGCGCACGATATTTTACTTTGTGTAAAGGACGGTGAAAAACAGGCTACTCCTATTGGGCGAGGTCGGGGATATAGATATGGATTGCCCAACCAGGAATACTATTTCAAGTCTTCGGACGAAATGAAGGCCCTGTTTAAAGATATACCCCAGGCCATCCTGAACACTCAGGAAATCGTGGACAAGGTAGAGCCTTTTGACCTGGCAAGGGATGTACTTCTACCAAAATTTGACATCCCAGAAGAGTTTAAGGTAGCTGAAGACCTTGAAGATGGCGGAAAGCGTGGAGAAAATGCATATCTAAGACATATTACCTATAAGGGTGCCGAAAAGAGGTACGGAGAAATTACCGATGAGATTACCGAGCGGGTGGATTTTGAATTGAGCACCATTCAAAATTCTGGCTATCCAGGGTACTTCTTGATTGTTGAGGATTTTATTAGGGAAGCCCGAAACATGGGAGTTTCTGTGGGACCTGGGCGTGGTTCGGCAGCTGGTTCCGTAGTGGCCTACTGTTTGGGAATCACCAACATCGACCCTTTAAAGTATGACTTGCTTTTTGAGCGGTTCCTGAACCCAGATCGGGTGTCCATGCCAGATATCGATATAGATTTTGATGATGAAGGGCGTGGTAAGGTCATGGATTATGTAATCAACAAATATGGGGCAAACCAGGTGGCCCAGATCATCACCTATGGCACCATGGCAGCCAAATCCTCCATTCGGGATACCGCAAGGGTTTTGGACCTTCCTTTAAATGATGCGGATCGCATTGCCAAGTTGATTCCCAACATGTCGAAGCTCAATAAAATCTTTGGGGTTGAGGAGGCAGATCTAAAGAAAAAGTTCCGTTCGGATGAGCTGGAAAAGGTGCATGAATTACTGAATATCTCCGAAGGAGATGATTTGGAAGGCCAGACAGTGAACATGGCCCGTGTGCTGGAAGGTTCGCTCCGAAACACTGGCATTCATGCCTGTGGCGTTATCATCACACCAGATGACATTACTAATTTTGTCCCCGTGGCAACGGCCAAGGATTCGGACTTATATGTCACCCAGTTTGACAACTCCGTAGTGGAAAGTGCCGGTCTCCTGAAAATGGACTTTTTGGGATTAAAGACCCTGACCTTGATCAAGGACACGGTAAAAATTGTGAAAGCGAGGACGGGAGTGGAACTAATTCCAGACGAGTTCCCTTTGGATGACGAAAAAACCTATGAACTCTTTCAACGTGGAGATACGGTGGGGATATTTCAATACGAATCCCCTGGAATGCAAAAGCACATGAAGCATCTGAAACCTACTGTTTTTGATGATCTCATCGCTATGAACGCGCTATATAGGCCTGGCCCTATGGAATACATTCCGAGTTTTATCGCCAGAAAACATGGAGATGAGGAAATTACCTATGACCTTCCTGATATGGAGGAGTATCTAAAAGAAACCTACGGGATTACGGTTTACCAAGAGCAGGTAATGTTGTTGTCCCAAAAATTGGCCGGTTTCTCCAAGGGTGATGCAGATGTTCTACGGAAAGCGATGGGGAAAAAGATTTTTGCGCTACTGCAAAAACTTAAACCCCAATTCTTGGATGGTGGGGAAAAGAATGGGCACCCTAGGGATGTTCTTGAAAAAATCTGGAAAGACTGGGAAGCCTTCGCTTCTTATGCCTTCAACAAGAGCCACTCAACTTGCTACGCCTATATAGCGTATCAAACTGCATATTTAAAGGCGCACTACCCTGCAGAGTATATGGCGGCAGTGCTGTCCAATAATATGAATGATATCAAGCAGGTCACCTTCTTCATGGAGGAGTGCAAGCGTATGGGTCTGGAGGTACTTGGACCGGATGTTAACGAATCTTATTACAAATTTGCCGTGAACAAAGACAATGCTGTTCGGTTTGGAATGGGAGCCATCAAAGGAGTGGGACGCTCAGCAGTGGAAACCATAGTGGAAAACAGGAAGGAAGATGGGCCGTATAAGTCTGTTTTTGATCTGGCCAAACGTGTGGAACTTCGTTCTGCCAACAAAAAAGCTTTTGAAAATCTGGCCTTGGCCGGCGGTTTTGATTCCTTTGGCGACACCCATAGAGCCCAATATTTTCATCATGAGGGTGATGGAGTAACTTTCTTGGAAAAGGCGATAAAATATGGATCCAAATACCAAGAGAACCAAAATTCATCCCAAGTAAGCCTGTTCGGTGAGTCCAGTGAAGTTCAGATTCCTGAACCTGTGGTACCACCCTGCGAAGATTGGGGCACCATGGAAAAACTGCGTCGAGAAAAAGAGGTGGTAGGTATCTACATTTCAGGGCATCCGTTGGACGATTTCAAAAAAGAAATCACGGCATTTTGTAATAGCAATGTTTCCGCCTTCTCAGATTTGGAGCCTTACGTTAATAGGGAGTTGACGGTAGCTGGAGTTATTACGGATGTGCAACATCGCATTTCAAAAAATGGGAAGGGATGGGGGCTTTTTACTCTAGAGGACTATACCGATTCGCATGAATTCCGAATTTTTGGGGAGGAATACCTCAAGTTTCGTCACTTTTTAATGATCAATTCCTTTGTGCACGTCAAAACTTTTGTCCGTGAAGGCTGGGTAAACCGTGATACTGGAAAGAAAGGGGACCCTAGACTCCAGTTCAACGACTTTAAACAGCTTCAGGATGTCATGGAGGCCTATGCCAAGAAATTGACCATCAAACTGGATATAGACCGCTTACAGGAAAAAAGGATTCAAGCCCTGAAGGATACGTTGCGATCTTACAAAGGAGATCATCCGCTCAACTTTGTGGTCTACGAAATGCAAGACGAAATCAAGCTCAATCTTTCCAGCAGAAAACAAAAGGTAAAAATCAACAGTGAGCTGCTCTCGGCATTGGAAGAGAACGAGATACATTACAAGCTGAATTAAGGGGGCCATAATTTATGTCAATGGCACAATAATGAAAACGAATGCAATCACGGTAAGGAAAGTGGACAATATTTGACTAAATTTGCGAATATTAAAATAAATAAAATGGCACTAGAAATAACAGATGCAACCTTTGATGAAGTAGTACTTAAAAGTGACAAGCCCGTTGTTGTGGATTTTTGGGCAGCTTGGTGCGGACCTTGTAGAATGGTTGGACCCATCATCGAGGAAGTAAGTCAGGAATATGAAGGCAAGGCCGTTGTTGGAAAGGTAGATGTTGATGCCAATCAGCAATTTGCCGCTAAATACGGTGTTCGAAATATTCCAACGGTATTGGTCTTCAAAAATGGTGAAATTGTAAATCGCCAAGTTGGAGTTTCCCCAAAGAAGGTTTACACCGACGCTATTGAGGCTGTATTATAAGATAATCCGAAACTGGATTTTAAAAAAGGTTTGGCAAATGCCAAGCCTTTTTTGTTTTATATTGATCTCATAATCTGGAAATGGATATACGATCAGAACTACATAAGGCCCAACTTTTCCAAAACTTGGAGCTTTTGGCCAATCAGATTGTGGAAGGATTTATCAGTGGTATCCACAAAAGTCCTTTTCATGGGTTTTCAGCGGAGTTTGCGGAACATAAAATCTACAACCCCGGAGAAAGTACCAAACACATTGATTGGAAGCTTTTTGCCAAGACAGATAGACTTTACACCAAACGCTATGAGGACGAGACCAATTTAAGATGTCATATGATCTTAGACAATTCGGGCTCTATGTACTATCCAGAAATTGGCAATTTGAGCTTGGAAAATCTGAACAAGGTTGGATTTGGGGTCTTAGCCATTGCCGCATTGATGCAGATGCTCAAACGGCAAAGGGATGCAGTTGGTTTGAGCATCTACTCCAACAGTTACAATTTTTATACTTCGGAAAAAAGCAGTGAACGGCATTTTCAGATGTTGTACTCCAAATTAAACGAGGTTGTTGGAACTAAAGAGACTTCGGACAGTACGAGGACATACACCTATTTGCACCAGATTGCAGAAAAAATCCATAGACGCAGTCTAATATTCCTGTTTTCGGACATGTTCCAGACCGAAACGGAAGAGGCCCAGTTATTTGAGGCCTTGCGTCATTTGAAATACAACAAGCACGCCGTGGTCTTGTTTCATCTTATGGATTACGAACATGAATTGAATTTTGATTTTGACAATACCCCCAAGCGATTTGTGGATGTTGAAACAGGTTCACATATTGATTTGTATGCGGACAACATCAAAGATGCCTATCGGCAAAAAGTGAAGGATTACCAGCAAGAGTTAAAGCTGAAATGTGCCCAATATCAAATTAAATATGTAGAGGTTGATGTAGGTTCCAGCTTTGCACAAGTGCTTAATACTTTTATGACCGAGCGGCAAAAATTTGTTTAGTTTCTTTTTTCAAAAAAATGTTTTGTTGAATCAAATTTGAGAATGTATATTTGCACTCGCTTTGCAAAAAGCACGAACAAGATTTGAACCTGGCTGTTGTCAGGGTCTGAAAAGATAAAATCATTGGTCTGGTAGTTCAGTTGGTTAGAATACCTGCCTGTCACGCAGGGGGTCGCGGGTTCGAGTCCCGTCCAGACCGCAAAAAGCTCCGAGAAATCGGAGCTTTTTTGGTTTAATATAATTGATTTTCAATTATTTATGCTTGAATCTAAAAATCATATTCTCTCTAGCGTGCTGCGTTCGTGCTGCATTTTTCGACTTATTTTACTTCTTTGCGGCATTTTACATTACTTTTCATTTAGGGAAACTACTCCTTGTAAAACAGAATAAAAACAACCATACTTTTAAAATGTATTTGCAACAGACTATGTCTCTTGCATTGTTTTGTAACCAATTTTTGTTATTGTGAGCAAATTAGAGTCCTTATTCGGCTCAATCCTCCCAACCACACAGGGTTCTTCCCATATTTCTTGCTTCATCCACTGATACACTTGAAACGGATGCCTTGCAGTTTGAAAGGCCTCTACAATAAGGTGTTAAATGATAACGTTTTGAATATCTGCCATTACAGATATACACAGATTGTGTTTTTAAAGTAGGTTTTGGCGTTACGAGAATAGGATTGGCCTTACTTTCTCTTAGTTTTTTCTTTTCATTTTTTTCATCGAGTGGAACAGTCGTCTGTCTTGGATAAGATAGGAGGGGCGAGGGACTTGATTCGATTTTATTTAAACTTCTGTTTCTGGTCGAATCGGAACAATCATCAATGATTGCGAAAAAAACAACCAAAATAAATACCCCTAGACCAATATATGCCAACCATGAAAATATTTTAGAAAGAATATTTGAATTGCCAATCAGATATAAAAGGCCTATAAGTAACAAGAAAAACAAACCGGGAAGTCCAAAGGCCAGTAAAATAGTAAGAGCAGCAAGTATTCCAAATACAGTTAGGCAGCCTGATGTGGAATCATTAGGCTGTCTGTAGGGCAGCCTTCGAAAAAAAGTTTTTTTAAGGGGCAGTTTGTTAACCTCAAAGGGTTTAGGGCAAATACACTTTTCTATTGGGTTTTTACAGCTATCACATATTTCAATCTCAATTTCTTCTACTTCTGTTTTATAATCCAAAAGATAGCCGCTGACCTTGCAAAAAAGGGTGCCAAAGGTTTGATTCCCTTCCTTGACCACATTCTTAATTTTTACATCTTCTAATTTTGGAGCGTTGATGCTTAATTTATAACCGTTAAAACCAGATAAACTCTTCTTGGGAAAGCATGCAACTTCTTCAAAGCTTTTTTGTTCAATCTGTATATGCGATTGGATTCCATTATAAATTGATTCATTGATTGTATTCGAATCTTCTATTTCATTTTCTACATTGAAAATCTTTCCTTCATAAATTGATATGTCATAGACTTTGGAAATGGAAAATGGGTCTTGCTCTTTGCTTAAGCGTCCAAAATATTTACCTATAAAATCTCCGCGGATATAGGTTTTTCTGGGAACCTTTTTCTCAACTTTTATGGTCTTAAAGCCCATGGATTTGGTTTAAGAAATCACTCTCCTTGCCCAACTTTATGATATTGGGCTTTCTCTGTGTATTGAAAGGAGAGTCTTCATAATTTTCTTCCCATACAATTTGGGATTTACTGAAGTTTCCAAAAACCTGGGGATATAATAATTTGAACTTACCATACTCCTCAAGAATCATATGTTTTTGCAGAGCTATTCTATCCTGAACATATTTACCTCTGGGCGAAACGGAAAATTTTAAAAATAGAGGTAAGAGAAAAATCACCAAAAAGCTTAAGGTGAAAAACCAAATCCAAGGATTTTCTTTATTGAAGACCAGAAGCCCAATAAAAAACAAATTGGAGGGATTGAAAAGATCATGGGTCTCGGATAGTGTTCTGCCCTTTTCATCCAACAACAATTGTTTTTTCTCATTTAGAAAGCTGAATTTTTCATTTCCTATTGAAATTCGCCCTTCATTGGCCTGCCGACCTAATTGGGATAATTCTTCTTTCACATTGGCTATTTCAGCGTCAAAATACATATTGGATTTTTTACTACTATTTTCAATCTTTTCAGCTATTACTTTTGAAAGTCCTTTTGACAATGACTTGTTGAAGATGAATGCTTCCAGTGGTTTGATCAATGTGATACCGATCAAAACCATAAAAACAATCCTGATGATCAATGAGATTACATATCCAACACTGTACTTTGGTTTATTGGCAGAAAGTGTGGAAAGGTTCAGTTTATAAATATTGAAAATGATAATAGTCCACATCAAAGCCAAAAACCATGAAATGGTCGGGATTTTAAAAATTCCATTGAAAACATAGCGGTAGGACAGAATCCCTATCAAGGATAACAATAAAAATAATAAACCACTAATTGCAAAAACTGCCTGGGTTCTCTTTCCGCAGTTGTACAATATCTGTTCATCTTCCCCAACCACTTTCCATAAAAATCGATATGTGCTGTTCGGTCTCATTTTGATTCTGAGATATAGGCATCTATATTTTCATTGATGTTCTTTTTCTCTCTTTCCTTCCACTTTTCGATTATGTAATCACTCAGTTCGGTCTGCGCAGCCATTAAAGCGATTTTCTCATCTATTCTACGTTTGACTTGATGATTGATTACCAAATTTCGTTCCTGACCTTTTTTGTCCTTATAGTACTCATATTTAATCTGAATCCCCTCTTCTGCTCTTATAAGCTCCTTTATATTATCGCTCATAAAATCGTAAGGACTTTTAATAAGCATCATTTTGAAAAAAATGGGGGTTAACTCTATGACCACAAAAAGAAGTGTAATAAAGAAGGTTATCAAATCTCCGGCAATTTCATGTGCCAACTTTATCCGTTCCAATAGACCGTCCAAGCCATTGGCCACTTCTTGGTTTTTTGCAAGTTCACTATCAAGTTCTTGGGTTAGTTTTAATCTTTCAGATGTAAGCCTATCCAACTCTGCTTTTTTATCCTTGTCAAATGTTTTTAGTTTTTCTCCCAATGAATCCATTAACTCTTTCAAAGCTGCAGCCTTTGGTCCAGGTCTAACAATTCGCACCTCTTCCGTATATTGACTTTCAACTTCAGTCAATCTATCCAATAGTTTATTTCTTTCCTGTTCTATTTTCTCAATCTCGACATCAATCGCATTAAACCTAGCTTCGTAATTCGCCTTAGTCGCGATTTCATATGCCTTACGTTTTTCCAATTGTTCTTGGTGCAGCTCAGCATCAATCTCAGATTTAAACATCCTTATTTCCATCGGCTTGGAAATGGTAATAGCAATGACCAACCCCATAACAATCCGAGGTAGAGAGTTGGTGAACTCTTGCAAAGTAATGGCCTCCGTCCCATCACCTTTCCCAGTCGCTGCTACTATGAACCTATCAATATTAAAAATGATGAGCCCCCATATTACCCCAAAAATGCAAGACATAATAGCTGTGGAAGTATGCACACCACCGTCTAAAGCTGAGCCTTTGGGCTCAAATATGGTATAAATAGCGTAGCCTCCTGCCATGGCGGCCATAAAACCAGTGGCCACTACAATCCCACCCAAGCAAGCATATTTAACTTGATCGGAATAGGTACTCTTTTTAAGTATATAACCATCTGAACCTGCAGCTTTCCAGAGCCACTGCATAATTTTCCCTGGCTTGGGACTTTCATAATACTCTCGTTTCATTTTTTATGATTGATTGGTTATTGTTTTTCCCAGTTCTGTAATCTTTTGTTCGGAATTCATTTTGTACAATTGGCAAAGTTGTTGGTTCAACTCTGTATGTTCCATACTTTTCAATTCTCGATTTCTTATCTTAAACTGAACTTTTGTGAGTATGGGCTTGAAAGGATTATATCTTACCTTGATTCTACACGGAACAAGATCTATCTCATTGTATTCCTTGATTTGATTTTGCTTTCTTAAGGTTACTTCGTTAAAGTCATTTACCTTCATTCGCACTACCCTGATTGAGGTAGTTGCCCTAATTTTATTACCCACTCCATAACAAGTGATATTAAATTTTGTCCTTTCATGGTCTACCCTAAATACGAGTTCATTGGACTCAAAGAATAGCTTTGAAGAGTTTTTAAGCGTTATGAAAATTGCATTTTCAACCGTCCAGCTAAGTTGGTTTAAGGTACCATGTACTGAATAGCGGGCGTCGGCTTTGAAGAAATGGAGCTTAAGGCGTTTTCTTTTTATGAGAAGTACTATAAATCGTAAAAGAATTTTAGGCGAATACAATAGGATTTTCAAGGACAGTAAACCCTTAATGTAAAGTGAATCAAGATAACCGTCATTGCTTTTCATAATGGTTTACAATTGTCAATAATTCCTTTTTGTATTGATTTACTACCCTCGTTGAAATTTCATTTTCATCTATTATCTCTTTATTGGGAAGTATCAGTTGAATTTTATTCGTAATAGCATTCTCAAATATTTCATAACCATACCTACAATTCTGATATCTAAAAATGAGCGCCTTAATCCCTTGACAAAAACCCTTACTCGAAGTGGTTTTATAAACATATTGAGAGCAAGACACTTGAAAGATGCAACACTTACGTTTAGATTTTGGAATGAAAAACCAATACAGTCTAATTCCTATTAAAAGAACAAGGCGCATTTTAATCCTTCTCAAATACCATCATTTGCCTGGTAGTAGTGTACCCGGGAGTTGCACCAAGCCCGAAGCATCCGCTGTTAGGTTGTACGAAAGTGGAAACACTTTCTAAACGTATGTAATTCCAACCTTGATTGGAGTGATGTTTAATAATACCTTCTAGTTGCTCGGCAACATGTGTGGAATTACCTTTTTTTGAGTCTATTGAGGCAACAAAAGGAATCACTTTATATTCCATGTTATCTATATTATTAAAAGTTAATATTGTTGGGGCCAGATTCAGGAAGTGTGACAATCATTAGAGCAATAGTAACATCCATTGACCTGATCATAATGCTCTTCTGCTTCCTTAACAGCATCTTTACAATTGGTAAAATTGCCCAAATAGATTCTGTTATCTACAGAAGGTTGCCAAGCACACCCTTCCTTATGGACTTCATGATCTCCATTGGTCTGTGCATTTTTGTTAACGTAATATTTTGCCATTTTTTTAATCTTTAAAATTTGATAAATTGACTTTAACCCTTTAGATTGCTTTAAATTCACTCGCTAATACTGCTATAGCCTTTTCCAGTGTAACTCCTAACCCTCTACAAGTGTTTTTTAAATCTGTAATTGCTTGACTTGAAGTTTTCTTTGGATGCCATAGAGTAGTATTAGGTAAATAATAGGTTTTTGTTTCCTCTTTATATTGGAAATTATCTCTATAATCCAGTTTTTCCATGGCGGACTTGACACTAGTATGTAGCTTATTAACGTCATAAGAAATCAAGATATATCCGACAGTATTTCCCATTTGTTTAGTTTTTAAATTAAAGATGCTCAAACCTAAGCCCGCCAAAAGACAATTCCTTGCATGTTCCCGCAGGCTAATATTTAAAAACCCTTCAATTGAGTCATGCCAAGCCTCCCCCTGGTCAAGACATCACTGCATGAAGGGTCGTGGCCAAACATAGGGCTATCGTAAAAATTTTGCTTGCGGATTTATGCAGAAGACAGCGTTAAATAAACCCTCTTTCCATGGCTTGGGCTACCAAGTGAACTGGTGTTTTTGCTCCAAAAATTGTTTTAAGCTTACCAAGACGGTCTTGAATGCTACGGAGACTGCTGGCAGAGTAATTTCTTTCTTGAAAGTATTGGGCTATTTCTTCCTGCTTTAGCCCCTTCGCCAATAATTGGAGTAAAAGAATATCGTACTCATCCAGTTCCAATTGGTTTTCGGAACTTCTTAGCGCGTGTTTCAAAGATTCGGAAAAATAGGTTTTACCTTCAAGGACTTGTTGAATCGCTTTGGTTATTTCATTAATATCCCTTCGTTCTTTCCCAACAAAAGCATCTATCCCCAAATCATCATATAAAGTTTTAATCTTTCCAACCCTATTTTCAACAGAATACACCACTATTTTCATGTCGGGCTGATTTTTTTTTACCTCAGCAATCAATTCCTCTCCCGAAACCAAATTTCGGTTCTTATAATCAGCTTTAAAAGATAAATCAGTAATTAGAACTTCATAGGGTCTACCCTGTTGTAAAGCGGCTTTTATCTTTAGAAGGGCATCATCACAATAATGTACAACTATGATTTCAGGAATCGATAAGGTTGCTAAACTTTCTCTCAAGCCGGAACCAGTAAGGCCATGGTCTTCTGCAATAAGTACTTTTTGAAACATGGAATACAATTAAAAAAGAAGGCTTGCTCTAAAACCTTTGCCTTCATCCGATTCAAAACTAAAACTTCCTTCTATCTCTGTCATGCGTGTTTCCACATTGTTTAGGCCTCCCAATACTATATTGTCGACATCAAATCCAATACCATTATCTGAGTAAACAATCTCATTTTTCTTTCCCTTTACATTAAAAGCAATACTGATCAATGTTGCTTTTGAATGTTTTTTAGAATTTACCAATAGTTCTTGGAGACATTTATACAACTGTATTTTCTTATGTTCTGGAACATCAACCCAATTGATATTTGAATATGGTGATGTAATCATACTAACTCCTTTGGGGTGATATTGGGCTATCAAACTCTTTAATGCCGCGGGAAAGTCCCTTACATCCACACCTGCATTCGCCATTGAAATATCACGAGCCCTTAAATAGATATCATTCAAAAAATTCAGAAGGTTTTCCTTGATATTGGTGGATTCGTTCAATTTGTTCTCTACAAAAGTCATTACACCTGACACATCATTGGCTAGGTCGTCATGGACTCTTTTTGAAATTCGTGCTTCTGTCTTTTGAGTTGTTTGAACCAGTTCCCTTTTACGTTGCTGGTTTTTTCGGTATACAATGAATACAGCACCCATGACAGCTAACAAAAAGGCCGATAGAAATATTATCTTATACCCTTTCTCTCTTTCATTTTGCAATTGTGCCATCTGAGTTTTTTGTCGCTCTTTTTCGACATTGTATTTGATGACTGCATATTTATTCTCCTGAATCTGCTTTGCGGATGATATACTATCGGTCAATTTTCTATACGCAATCACTTTTGGATCATCACTTAAATCGAGTAAGAGGGATAAAGCATTTTCCAAGTACGAAGCACTGTTCAATTGTTTAGCCAAATCATAAGCTTGTTCTGCATGTTCGATTGCTTTTGGTCGATTACCTTGGTTCAAGAAATACTCGGAAAAATGATGATGACTGGTATACATGCCTGATAAATCATGTTTTCGTTGCCTAATATTCAAAGCTTTTTCCATATTGGTCAATGCTTCGGTTATTTTCAATTTTGATTGAACAAAACCTACATTATCAAGAGCTCTGGCAATTCCCAATGAATCATTTTGCTTTAAACGTTTTCCTAGCACCAGCATAGAGATTTTCAAAGCCAATTCATTTTTGTCCTGATCAAGGTATAAATAGGACATATTGTTTAGAGTGGGGATACTATCCGAGGAATCCAATGCCAAACCCAGAGCTGCTTCGTAATAGTAAATCGCTTTATCATAAGACTTAATTTGCTTATAAACTATTCCCAAATGATTTAAAATACCGCTCCTAGCTTCTTGGATAATAGCATTACTATTTTGGCCTTCCAATAATTTTAGCGCTTTTACAGCAGTAGCTTCACTTTCATACAAAAATCCCAGTTCATATTGGCCAATGGCAATCCTTCTCAAATTCTGAATCGCAGGTACTGTGTCCCCTTTTTCCAACTGTCTCTGTATTTCTCTCTCAAAAAAACGGAATGCAGAATTAAGCTCTGTACTATTTTCTGGTTTAATAATAACATTGTGGTAGTGTCTCAGACTATCAGAAGAATCTTGGGAGTGGGCAAAATGGAACCTTGTCCCCATTAGACCAAAAACAAAAAAGAGGAATAAAAAGCCTAGCTTGTTCATTCCTCTAAATTAAAATTTAATTCCTGTTAATTATCACCAGGTGGAGGTGGTGGAGGTGGATTATGTTCTTCTTCCCCACAACAGGCTTGAGTTTCAATTAAATCTTCTGCAAGATCTGGCTTTGTACACGAAACGACTTCTGCACAGAGCAACAATAAAAGTGCTATATAAACTTTATTCATGATTTTTAAATTTTTAATTACACAAAAGGGTCCCTGTCAGGCTTTCACCTGAATTCACCACGGGGTTCAGAGACCCGTTCATTTTTCTGCGTACGCTATGGTTTGGGAAGTGGAAGAGAATCCAGTAACTTTAGGTAACTTCCCCAAGCCTTTTGCCCTGAACTGCGTCTTCCTGCAAGAACCATCACTTGCATTTTGCTATGTTAGCTACATGTAGCATGAACTGTTCGATGCAAATGAAAAGTAGATTTCGAAGTTTTGATCAGACATCGGTTCGACATCTTTTCCTCATTTGTTCATCACCAATTTGACATTCACATAAACATCTAAATATCAACCACCTAAGAAATGTCTTTAGAAAAAGGAAAGGGTTTTAAAAAAGAAGAACTGATCCAAGAATTAATGGAGCTAGTATTTGAAAAAGCCCAAAAGGAATCAAAGAAGAAGCCAATCCACGGACTTGCCAAATACCTCTCCGATAGATTTGAAGAAAGCTTTCAGTTCAATATCGATGTCAACACGTTTACGAGATACTATAAAGGTTACATTTCGAAGGAAAAGGAAAAACAATCTCCAACTGATGATGTCCTAAATGCTCTTTGTCAATATCTTGATCATAAAGATTTCAAGGATTTTGAAATCAAAAGTGAGTGTGAGATAGTAAAAAGAAAATTGCGAAAAGAAATAACTCGGCAAGAAGAAAAATACAAGAAAATGATCTCCATGAGTTTGGTGATTGGAGTCTTGTTATTGGGTACACTATCATTTTTTATTTCCAAGTACTACAAAAAGAATTGTATGATTTGGGTTGAGGATCACTATGAAAAAATAAGATGTTCTGGATTGGAAAATGAAAGAAAATTAAATGAAGTGGAGTTACAAAAGATGCGGAAAATAATCCCAGAAATATGTGAGCACGAACTATGGTACGATAAAACGGATAACAAGGTTACTTTTTTTACATATTATGGCAAACACCCCACTAACGGCAAGACGCTCAAACGTGTTACTGAGCATATTTGTGAAATACATATTTTGAAGCCAAGAGATTCTTCTGAGGCAAATACTTCCTTGAATTCTATTGAGTGACTTAAAGAAGGGAGATTGAATTAATTTGAGCGATGTGGTTTTACGCAAGGTTATTGAAAATGATAATTTGAACTTGCAAATTCTAAGGAGTCATAACTCTATTTCCAATGTTGGACTAATAAAAAAAACTAAAAATTACTATAAATGAATACAGTTTTAAAAACTAAAGCGATCAAACCTGGTCCAAAACCAAAAAAGCCAGATGGAACCCCAGATAAAAGAAGAAGGGTTACACCTCCGAATAAACCAAAACACCCGGGACTAAAACCGCATAGACATAAACCTGGGGATTAATTTATGGACAATTACAAAGATGATGTACCTAAGTGTAGGTATCTCAATCTTTCTGCCCTAATTTTTGGGGTATCTACAATAGAAAACAACAAGTAATTATACTAGTAAATTTTATATGTTTTTAGTTCCAGAGTTGATTAACAAAAATCATGACAGACCTAAAATCTCAATCAGACAAAATGACATTTCTGGTTAAACTCATCGCTTTAAAACTAAAATGAAAAGCATAAGGCATGAAATTTGATATATATAATTGATAACCAGATTATTATGGAAAAACCATTTAAAATACTCTCCATAGATGGAGGTGGTATTAAGGGATTGTACAGCTCAAAAATCCTAGAGCATTTTGAAGAGGAATTTCAGTGCAATCTTGTAGACTACTTTGACATGATTTGCGGGACCTCTACAGGGGGAATACTGGGCCTTGCTCTTTCATTAAAACTTAAAGCAGCAGAAATCTCCAAGCTATATGAAGAAAAAGGAGCTCTGATTTTTCCTTCACAGTCAAAAGTTAGGGGAATTTTCAAGCAGACTTTCAGAGGGGGTAAATACGGCGACGAGGCCTTGAAGGAGGCTCTTGAAACCACTTTTGGAGAGCACAAGATTGGTGATAGCAATTGTCTACTGTGTATTCCCAGTTACTCATTGACCGATGCTAGGCCTTTCGTCTTCAAATATGATCACAAGGAAGGCAATCTAAGCCGCGACAACATGGCGAGATATGTAGATGTGGCACTCGCCACTTCCGCAGCCCCCACCTATTTTCCATTGGCTGAAATCAAGGACTATGACAACAAACAGTTCGTTGATGGAGGTCTTTATGCTAACAATCCCAGTATCGTTGGTTTCATAGAGGCACTGACTTATTTTGTTGGTGAGGATAAGGAGTATGACGAGGTCCAGATTCTTTCCATCAGCAGCTTGACAAATACGGTTGGAAAAAACACAGGATTGGCAAGAGACCGCGCATTTATTGATTGGAGAGACGAGCTCTTTGATACGATGCTAACGGGACAAGCAAAATTTATTGAGTATTTCATGTCCAAAGTCCACGAAATCAATGCGATTCCTGTAAAGCACATACGTGTACCGAGCGAAATCCTATCCCCGGAGCAGCAAAGCATGGTTAAGTTGGACAAAGCCACTAAGCAATCCATTGACCTGTTAAAGGGAAAGGGCAACGACATGGGCATCATCTGGCGGAAAAAGGATGAAATAAAACAGTTTTTCGAAACCGAGAAAACATACAAAACAAACTAATGTGATATGGCAAACTTACATGACACTTTTATGGAATTCGATGATATTATCTATTTGAGTCCGCAGAAAAAATCGGAGCTGAGAACATCCAGAAACTCTATCAGGGATGACATTACCAAATACTTCAATGAAAAAAGGGACAAGCATACCGTAAAATATAAAGGCCAAGGGTCATTTTCGACTAACACTTGTATCTTACCGATAAGTGGAGAGTATGATGTGGATGATGGAGTCTATATTTTTGGGAAGGAGGAAGACCGGCCTACACCACAAACCGCGCACAATTGGATTTATGAGGCGGTAAAGGACAGGACCAACCAAGATACAATCGACAAGAACACGTGTGTCCGAGTGCAGTATGCCAGAAATTATCATGTTGATCTACCCATCTATTATAAGACCACCGACACCAAGGACGAATATTTTTTTGATTCCGAGGATATACCTGAATTGGCCCACAAAGGCAAGGGATGGATTGAAAGTGACCCCTACGCCTTTAGAAAATGGTTTATCAATGAGGCCAGAGGCAAAGACCAACTGAAACGGATAATCCGGTACCTGAAAGCCTGGACGGACAACAAATCCTACTTAAATTTACCTAGTGGTATGGTGTTTACAATTCTTGCCGTAGAACATTTCACATCTATGGATAGGGATGACGAAGCACTTTTGAAGACCCTGGAAAACATTCAGGAAGCTATTGATGATGTCAAGTTTTGGCCCGCTTCTTACAGCTGTTACAGGCCCACTGTGGATACAACCGAAAACCTGATGGACAAATATGCTTCGGAAACTAGAAAGAAGAACTTTTTGGAAGCACTGGACAATTTTATCATTTCTGGGAAACAGGCCCTTGAATTGAAAAGCAAAAAAGATGCCTGTGCTAAATGGCAACGGCATTTAGGAAGTCGATTCCCCTGTGCCAACATTGTGGAAGATGATGAGCAATTGGCCAAATCGTTCGTCGTACCGGACGTAATCAGGGATAATAAATCTGCCTAACCTTGGAATTGGAAGACCTTTTTGAACATCTAAGCAAAACAGAGAAATGCCGAATCGTTGATGCTGGGGAATACGAAGGTTTAGAGTATCCATTTACCAAAGAGGGACAAATATGGGAAATCACTTCAGAGATTACCTTTAAAGGCGATTTTTTAGAATTGGTACTCTATTTGGATTTTCCGCCGGAGTTTCCATACAAACTTCCAAAGCTATACATTGAAAGGAACATTTACGAGTCCCTGAAATTTATTCCCCATGTCAATGAGGACTGTTCCATTTGCATTTTTGATGACGGGCTGAATACTGTGATTCCGAAGGATAGCCTTCCGGACTTCGTTGAGTT